>CAVXOI010000009.1:0-80960 GCA_963763355.1 uncultured Acidobacteriota bacterium | reverse complement strand
GTGGTCCCGCCGCGATTCGAACGCGGGGCCTTCCGCTTAGGAGGCGGACGCTCTATCCAGCTGAGCTACGGGACCTTGTCAATTTTGGATTTTGGATCGCGGATCTGGGATTGTCAAGAATCATACCGGATCAGCGACTCGATCCGGTGGCCGTTGAACTTGCTACGGCCGTTGAGGAAATTCAGTTCTACAACGAAAAGCAGGCCCGCAACTTCCCCGCCGAGGCCCTGGACAAGATCGACCACCGCTTTGGCAGTACCTCCCGTGGCCAGCAGGTCGTCGACGATCAACACACGATGTCCCGAACCGACGGCGTCCTTGTGGATCTCGAGGGTGTCTTGCCCGTATTCAAGATCGTATGAAATAGAGACCTTTTCCGCCGGCAGCTTTTTTGGCTTTCTGACGGGCACAAAACCTGCGCCCAGACGATACGCGAGCGGTGTCGCAAAAATAAACCCGCGCGACTCGACGCCGATGACCGTATCGATCTTTTCGTCTTTACACAGCTCGTACAACGCGTCGATCGTAAGCTTCAAACCTTCGGGGTCCTTCAGCAAGGTCGTAATGTCGTAAAAATTTATGCCCGGCTTTGGAAAATCGGGCACCTCTCTTACCAATTTCCGTAAGTTCTCCATAATGTCATGATGTCGGAACCGCGAGCGATAGCGACGGGGGGTCTTACCTCACCGGTCGCTATCGCTACCGGTTCCGACGAATTTCACCGCTCTATCCTGAAACTGGAATATTCGCTGCTCGGATCCAAAACTATCTCTTCGACCTCGTCCACTCTCGAATACCGCGGACCGGCCGTAATGTCGTGCTTGAACGCTTCGACCGATTTTTCAGGGCCCTGTGCCCAGGCTTCAACGCGGCCGTCCGCAAGGTTTCTGACGTAACCGCGCACCTGGTAACGGGCCGCGACACGCTGTGTGAAAAACCTGAATCCCACCCCTTGAACAAGCCCGCTAAGCAGGAATTTTCTCGCGATCACCATCAATTAGATATCGTCATCCCAATGCGTCCAGGCATTCCCGCAAGGTCCGCTGACGGCACGTATAAACCGGCATCCCGCGAAGCGTAAGCTTGCTCGCCGGCGTCTGCCGCAGTTCTTCGGCGAGGGCAAGAAAATCGCGCGGCTCGTCCGTCTCAAAAGAGATCAGATATTCCTGATCGCTGAAACCGAAGGCATGGGTCAAATGAATACGGATGTTCGGGAATTTTTGCCCGACCATAAAATTCTCTTGGATCAACGCATCGCGCTCATCGCCCGTCTTGTCGTACCAATCGGAATGTTTCGCGCACGGATATACGAAATGATATTTCCCGCTTCCCGCAATGACGTGCTGCCTGCTCTGCGGATCGCCCAACCCGTCCTCGGGAATGAAGGTCATCTTTTTCGTAACGGCCAGATAGTTCTCGGCGGTTTCAAGATAGCTGCCAAGGCTTGTGCGAAACAGCTTCGCCGTCATGTCCTGGACCAGGTCGAGCGAATGGCCGATACGCCAAAGCATGAGGTCCGCTTTCGAGTCAAAACCGACGAGCGAATAGCTGTAGAGCAGAAAATCATCCTGAAACGAATCGTGGACCGATTGAAATTCCTGCTTAAAAATGCTCTTGCTTTCGTTGTCCAGTTTCCGCCATAACGGATTGACCCGAAAAAAGATAAAGTTGACGAACTGTTTCTGCACGTCCGGTAGCTCGCGCACTCCCTTGCTGCCTGGCACGAGACGCAGGCTTCCGGGTTCGCCTTGATCTTTTGGACGGTTCTGCAACTCCATTTAGCGGGAAAAACCGGGGTCGGAAACCAGCGGGACCGCGGTCGGACGAATTACGGATCGAACAAAGACAGCCCTTATTCTGCCAACTTTCCGGGTCGATGTCCAAATGACGAAAGACGAAACGGAGCGATAGGAAACTAATCTAGCCGGTTGCAGTTTGCGGAATATTTATCGGCGAATGGCCACGCCCCAAATGTTCCGAGGTCGCTATCGCCCGGGTGACGAATCGCTTTGAAATAGAAACCGCTTCAGCCAGATCTTTGCCCAGAGCAAGATTAGCTGTTATTGCCGCGGCCAACGTGCAGCCTGTACCGTGTGTTGCGGTCGGTTTCGATATATTCTGCCTCGAATGTTTGGGACCCGCCGGAACCAGCGAATAGAATATCGCGTGCCTTTTTTTCGGGAGTATCCGCATCGAGAAAATGGCCACCTTTCATCAAGACATTCGCCGCACCCATAGATAAAATAATTTCTGCCGCCTTCTCGATATCGGTGCGTGACCTGATCGTGATACCCGAGATCCGTTCCGCTTCCGCGGTGTTCGGCGTGACGACCAAGCTCAGCGGAAAGAGTTTCTCGATAAGAACGCCAAGTGCCTCATCATCGATCAGGTCATACCCGGAAGTCGAACGAACTACCGGATCGACAACCAGGTTCACTACTGAACGTTCATTTAGAATAGCCGCCGTTTCCGAGATAACCGCTCGCGTCGGCAACATCCCTGTCTTGACCGCGCCAACCTCAAGGTCGTCGAAAACAGCATCGGCCTGTCCGCGTATCGATTCCGCGTCCTGATGCACCGCCCCGAAAACGCCCGTAGTGTTTTGAAATGTAACCGATGAAATTGCAGCTGCTGCAAAACAACCAAATGCCGAAAAGGTCTTAATGTCGGCGATGATCCCGGCGCCGCCCGACGGGTCGAGCCCTGCAATGGTAAGGCAAACTTTTTGCGGATCGTTGTCAGCGGCCATGTTCTTTAGGTGGGAAACCTTCTCCGCGGTTGATAAGCTCATTCAGAAAACGTATCGCCGCAAAACCCGACGCTCCGGCATCGAGAGTCATACGGAAATTGTTCGCATCGATACCGCCCAGCGCTAAAACGGGAATCGGAGAGGCCGCTCTGCACACTTCGCCCAGTTTTTCAACGCCCACGCCGTCGGCCTTGCCCGGGCTCGCGAAGATCGGACCGAATAGGAGCATATCTGCTCCGCCGCTTTTTGCGTTACGGGCCTCTTCGACCGAGTGCGTGGAAATGCCGATCAGGAATCCGTCCGGTACGCGTCGGCGGACCGCATCGACCGGCAAACCGTCCGAGGGCAAATGAACACCGTCGGCACCCGCGGCCAGCGCTATGTCGAATCGTCCGTTCAAGAGAATTTTCAGACCCGTTCCGGCAGCCGCTTCAACGACGGCGCTCGTCAACTCCAGTTGCAGTGCAGCCGGCAGTTTCTTTTCGCGTACCTGCAAATGCGTTATACCGCACTCAGCCGCCTTTCGTGCTTTTCCAATGATATCGCTTTTTTGCTGTGGAAAGTTTGCGTGCTCGGCGCGGCCCTCAGTGATCGCGTAAATGATCGGCCTTACGAGAGGCATTATCACTTTGACGAACCTTTATCGTGTTCGCGTAAGAGAGCGACGCTTCGCTCAAAGTTTGCGATCTCCCAAAACGCGATCACGAGATTCAGCACGCCCAGGCCCGTCACGGCGCCCCTAAACCAATTCGACGTGACGGTTCGCTGAAGCACCGGAAGTCCGGCTCCTTCAGACACGAGGACCAACAGATAGTTTTCGTCCCACCTGCCAAACAACGTGTCCCACGGCGAGAGGATGAGATAAAAGCCCAGCAGAAGGCAGAGAATAATAAAAAAAATGACGGTCAGTCTCTCAACCATACCGTCAGATTATATTCTTTCGCGAACGGGCAAACAAACAAATTGCCCCGACCTCAATGATTTACAGCGAGATTCTTTACTCTTTCGCTGACATCCCGGAAGTTTGCATTCTCCGCATATACCTGTTCGTAAAACTTTCCGGCATGTCCGAGGTCGCCTTCGGCCTCGTACGCCATGGCGAGTTCATACCAGACACCCTGCTTTTCGTCCTTCGTCAGATCTTCCGTCTCCAACGTGCGCTCGAACCACTTCAGGGCGAGATGAGGCATTCCCTGTTCCATGAAACAGTGTCCAAGCAAATTGGCACATGCAAAAAACCTGCGCGTACCGTCGTTCGGGCGTACCAGCGAGACCGCGTTTTGAAATTCCTTTATTGCGTTCTCCGCCAGACCCATTTCCTTGTACGCGGTCGCCGTGTTGAAGTGCGTTTCGTAATCCGAATCGTTCTGGGATGCTTCCTCGAGGCCCAATTCATCTCTAAGGTCTTGAAGATCGAATGACTTCGAACCGTTCGTCGATCGCTCTGCCGGCCGCTCAGGTTCCGGTTCTACCGCCGCAGCCGCTGTTTCTTCGACAGTGCTTTCATCGGTTGGCGCCGTAAGAGAGCGAACTTCGTCTACCAGCCTGGATATTTCCGGCCGGTCGCCAAACTCTCCTTGGAGTTCAACTGCCGCCTTTGCAGCGAGTTCAAAATAGCCGTTGTCGATGTAAAATCGAATGCTTTCGATCTCTTTCTGCAGCCTCAATAGTTCGGCGGCGGTGTCAACGGTCCCCCCCGCATCGATCGCTTCTGCCTGTATCTCGGTGATCTCTTCCACCGCCCCGGCAAATGCGAAACCGGTATCGTCACCGATAGCCTCGTCATCGATCGACTCGATCTGAACGGCCGCCGTTTCCGGAAGAGACTCGTCCGCCGAGTGGACCTGTACTTGTATGCTGGCACCGGTGTTCTTGCCGTTCTTTAAAAATCGTTTATCAAAAAGGTTCTCTTCCGTTTCGCCGGCTTCGAAACCGTGCTTTTCGTTTATTTCACGCAGCCGGTCCGCGTATTCCGACTCCTGCGGCACGATCATCGTGAGCTGCAGCAGAGCAAATCTCTCGTCGTCCACCGCGTCGGCGTCCCTGGCCACACGTGCCAATTTCGACAGCGATTCGCAGAGAGCCGCTTCGTCCCG
The DNA here is from genome assembly GCA_963763355.1 of uncultured Acidobacteriota bacterium. Taxonomy (GTDB): domain Bacteria; phylum Acidobacteriota; class Blastocatellia; order Pyrinomonadales; family Pyrinomonadaceae; genus OLB17. The sequence continues at coordinate 76,115 of CAVXOI010000009.1, read as the reverse complement.
CTGCCACGAACAGTATCGTGCACGAAGCCGCAACGCCTCAAGATTTTCCGGCTCTAGCTCGAGGGCAGCGTTGACGAGGACGCTGAACTGCTCGGCCTGCCCGCCCACCAGCATGTGCTCGGACGACATCGAGAGTATCCGTGTCGACGAAACGACATCGCTGTTTTCAAGGTAAAGCTGAGCAAGCTCGAGAAATTTCGGATAGTTCGCCGGCTCCATCTCGACGAGACGGATGACGGCCTTTTCAGCTTCGGCCAATTGCCCCGATTCGATAAGGCAGTCGATAAGAATAAAACGGATCTCGCGGCTGTGGGGAAACTCGTCAAGGATAGCGGTCAGTTTTTCCGCCGATTCCTCAGCGCGTCCAAGCTGCCGATTGCGATCGGACGTACCCGGCCAATACCCTCGGATCGGCCTTGTTGATACCTAATGCCTTTTCAAACGATCCTATTGCCAGTTCGTGAGAAGCTTTGGCAGCAAATCGCTCGCCAACTTCGGTATAGGCTTCCAGAGCTTCTTCAAGCTGAGATTCTTGCAAATACGAATCGGCGAGGCTTAGGTACGCGTTGGTATCCGTCGGATCAAGCAAAGCTATCTCTTTCCAGATCGCGAGGGCTTCTATTTTCCTTCCTGCCTTTTCGTAATGGGCCGCTACCCTTTGGTAGTGATAACGCGAATCGCCGATCGAACCTTTTTGTTTATACAGTTCTGCGAGCCGTTGCCATACGGCAACCGAATCCGGGTCGAGTTTCGAGATCTTGTTGAAGACGGCGATGGCCTTTTGGGCAAAACCCTGTTTGCTGTAATGTTCCGCCACCGCCGTGTAGCAGCGGATGGCATTCGGGACGTCGGTATTCTTTGAATACAGATCCCCGAGCATGTTTATCGTTCCAAAATCTTTCGCATCAAATTTTACGACCTGCTCGTATTCGCCGATAGCCAAGCGGATCTTGCCTTGGGAAAGGTATTTTTCGGCATTCCGCATTGCCTTTGTCTTGTCGAAAGTCATCGTTAGTTCTTTGACTGCTAACTTTAGCGTTGAAATGACGTGCGAGTTTTGTGCGTGAATGAAGACGGGTGTACAGGCGAAATTATGTCCAGCCCTGCACCGATTAAGGTAACACGCAAATCTCGCTGGTGTCAACAAGTTTTGCCATTGTTTACACCGGACTGGCACTTGGAAATGGCCGGTTTTTGCCTTTTTTGCGTCACTTCATTTAGTCTAACTCTGCTCGTTATAGTTTTTATATGCAGGCACTTATCCTCGCCGGCGGTAAAGGCACAAGGCTCCGTCCCTTAACAGTTTACACGCCCAAACCCATCGTCCCGGTCATGAACCGGCCGTTTCTTCTGTATCAGATCGAGGTCCTCGCCAAAGCCGGTATCCAGGACATCGTTCTTTCATTGAGCTATCAGCCCGACAAGATCGCTGACCTGTTGGGCGACGGGTCCGATCACGGCGTCAATTTGACCTATATTACCGAGCCGAGCCCGATGGGCACCGGCGGCGCCTATCGATTCGCGGCCGACACACTTCGGGAAGCGGTAGTAGTGCTCAACGGCGATATACTGACCAATATCGATATTTCAGGCCTTATCGATTTTCATCGAGAGCGGTCGGCAACGGCCACGATCGCCCTCGCGGCCGTCGAAGACCCGACCGCATACGGCCTGGTCCAAACTGACGATCAACAGAACATATTGCGTTTTCTCGAAAAACCAAAAGCTGACACGTTCGGGCCGAGCGACGTAAACACTATAAACGCTGGCATTTACGTTCTAGAGCCGTCGATCCTGGATCTCATTCCTGAAGGCGAAGCCCGCTCATTTGAATATGATGTCTTCCCGGCAATATCGAACAGGAACCTGCCGTTTTTCGGGTATGTAATGACCGATACTTATTGGCGCGACCTCGGCAACCCGAAAAGTTATCTCGAAGCACATCACGATTTTTTCGACGGCAAAATAGGCACGTTTTCGATTGAAAGGGCCGAGGCCTCGGACGTTGCCACCACCGCTTCGGTCGATAACTATTCGGTCATCGGCACGGGATGCGTCATAAAACCCGGCGCCCGAATAACCCGTTCCGCCATCGGGCCTGGCGTGCACGTCGATGAAAAAGCGGTGATCGAAGGTTCGGTCATTTGGCCGCACGCGCGTATCTCGGCGGCCGCAGAGATACGCGACGCGGTGATCGGCCGGAACTGTTATATTGGCCGAAATGTTACCGTTACTGCCGGGACCGTCCTGGGTGATAAGGCCTCGATCCCCGATTATTCACGGGCGTAACCATTTGATTCGATATGCCTGAACTGCCCGAGGTTGAGATCGTCGCAAGAGCTTTGCAGAAGGCTGTAGGTGGACGCCTGATCCGATCTTCCGAACTGCTGCGGCCCCGCCTCGCGCCCGGTTCGACCCCGGCCCGGTTCGCGGCCGATCTGCATGAAACCCGGATAAATCATGTCCATCGCCGCGGAAAGAATATACTTTTCGATCTCGATAACGGCCGGACGCTGCTGACACATCTGCGGATGAGCGGCCGTTTCATGATGCTGTCGCCGGACGACGCCGACCCGAAATTCACGCACGCTCTTTTCCATCTTGACCCGGATTCACGGCTTGTCTTTGAGGACCAGCGGCATTTTGGCTTGATGAAAGTGATAAAGACATCGGACCTGGCGCGTGATGCGTCCATAGCAAAGCTGGCCCCCGAACCTTTCTCGGACGAATTTTCCGCGGATTATCTGGCCGCGGTCCTGTCCGGCTCCGCCCGCAGTCTAAAAGAATTTCTCCTCGATCAAACAAAGGTCTGCGGCCTGGGGAACATCTACGCGGCCGAAGCCATGTTCCACGCCGGCCTTAGTCCGCGCCGACGTGCGAAAAATGTTCCGGGCAAGCGCGTCCAGGGCCTTTTTGAAAGTATTAGAAGTGTTCTGAGCGAAGCACTTGCCATAGGTGAGATGAAGATTCCCGATCCGGTGAACATTGGCGAGGGAGTATATGGGAACGGCATTAGTTCCGATTGGCGTGTTTATGAACGCGAAGGCCTGCCATGTCGAGGCTGCGGGTCAGCGATCAAAAGAATTAGGCAAGGTACCCGTTCGAGCTACTATTGCCCGAAGTGCCAAAGATAGTTTTTGTGGCCTTGTTACGCCTTACTAAACGGAGGAAATTGAATGATACGAAGAACTGCCGCCCTATTTTTTGCCCTTCAGTTTTGTATCGCACTCAGCCCGATCACTGTCCTTGCCTGTGCCTGCTGCGCCGAACCGGGCGAGTACTTTCTTAGTACCGGTAAGCCGAGTAGTTACTCGCTCGATGTTATTCGCGATATTGAATTTTCGAAACCCGCAAATTTATTTATGACCGAGGCTGGATTCGACATGATCAAAGGGCTCGATCCGATCAAAGCGGAATACGAATCCGGCGAATGGACATCGACGAGCGGCTTTGATCTTGCGGCGTCGTTCACGGGAAAGCTCTGGACATTCAATTTGAAAACGCCAAAGGGCAGGTCCGCGTCGTTCGTTCTTCCGATGCCGGCGCAGATGGTCACTTACAAGGTCGATATTCACGACCAGGAAGATCGTCCGAACGGCCCGATGCTCTATAAAGAGTTCCGTTTCAAGGGCGGCCTTTCTTCCGCCTCCGGTTTCGCCCGGCCAGGGTTCGTCCGCGGCACGACCTATTTTCTCGTCTTTCAGGGCCGGGGTAACGGATGCGACAATGCTTCCGATCTCACACACTGGCGGCTTGAGATAAACGGACCGCGTGCGGATTATGCGTTCTTCGGCAAACTCGCGTCGGGAGAGAATCCGAACGCGGCCAAAAAGTGACCTCCGGAGGTTTCGAAGCGGTCCCTTGTGTTGTTAGGCTCGGATTTATATTCGAACAGAAGTTTACTTCACCGTTTTCTTTGAATATCCTAGTAAAGCCTAGTGCCTCACAATGCACCTGGGCTAGCTTTACTCCCGCAATCACCGTAAAACATATGGACAGATTTGTACCTCACCTGCTCCTTTTTTTGATTGTATTTGGTGGCTACCCTGTCGCTGCTCAGGAACCTTCGACCAAAAACAAAGGCGGAGCTGAAACTGCGATGCATCGATATGAGTCGCTTGCTGTGCTGAACAGCATCAAGAACACTCTGCAGGATCTTTATTTTGACAAATCACTTGGCGGGATCGACGTTGAATCAAAGCTTGAATCGGCTCGAAATCGCATCAAGACGCTGACTTATAACAGGGAGATGTACGGTGTGCTAGCCCAATTCCTGCTTGATTTTGATGATTCGCACACCTACTTCGTTCTACCGCCCCGTGCGGACCGCCTTACGTATGGATTTGACTTACAGATGATCGGAACCGAGTGTTTGGTGACTTCAGTAGATGCGGGCAGTGATGCAGAAGGGAAGGGTCTGCAAGTCGGCGATCGGATAGACGCCATCGGCAGGCATACTCCGACGCGTCGCGACTTATGGAAAATTCTCTATGTTCTTTACAGACTCGCTCCGAATAAAGAGGTCGGTCTTAGAGTTACAAAGCCAGACGGGTCAAGCAGGGTCCTATTGATCGAAGCGGCAACCAGAACTCGAAAACAGTTTGAAGAAGCACTAAAGAAGCGACGGGAAGCGGGCGAGTTTAAGCCGTTTATCTGTAAACCTATAAGTCTTGCAATACTTGGTTGCAAACTGCGCACGTTTTCGGTCGATCAAGGCGTAATAACCAAGATGATGAAGGAGGCGGCTCGATACCAGAAACTTATCCTTGACCTCCGTGGCAATCCGGGCGGATATGTTTCTACTGAGATGTTTTTGATCGGAGCTTTTTTTGAAAATGATGTGAAAGTGGGCGACGAGATATCTCGAAAAAAAACTGAAGAGCGGACCGCGAAGGGATGGAGAAAGGATTTCTTTACCGGTGAATTGGCCGTCCTTGTTGATAGCGAGTCGGCCTCGGCATCAGAAGTATTTGCACGAGTGATCCAGATCGAGAAGCGTGGAAAGGTTTTTGGCGACATTAGTTCAGGATCGGTCATGACCAGTATTTTTGTCGGGCTCAGCTCCAACACGGATCAGTTCACTACAGTGTTTGGCGGACAATTTGGTATGAGCGTTACGGTGGCGGACCTGGTCATGAAAGACGGAAGCCGGATCGAGAAGAATGGCGTAACTCCGGATTTCGCCGTCATTCCGACCCAGAAAGCATTGGCGAACCGGCTCGATCCAGTTCTCGCATTAGGTGCAACAACCCTCGGGCATCAACTGTCACCGGAAGCCGCCGGCGCATTCAACTTCATTATTGAACGATCCGAGAGCCGGGTCGCTGCGGACGTCGTGGATTCACAGTGATTTTGTAACAATTCAATTGCTACTCGCTCTGGTTTCGGACGGAGGGCTTGACACAGAAAGGGGAAAAGACCATTATTTCGAAAGACTTTTCGTGGTGAGTTAATGCGACTTGCGACCACGTTAAATAAACCGCTAAACAGCTGCATGACAAATCGAATTTGAAAAGTCTCGCTGTTTGGCGAGGCTTTTTCGTTATGAAGAACTTTCGCGAAATATTGGGAAACGAACATGTCTACGTCTTTGACGGCGCGGTCGGCACGCGGCTTTACGACAAGGGCGTTTATATCAACCGGAGCTACGACGAGCTTAATCTGACCGCGCCCGACCTCGTCCGCGAGGTGCACGAAGAATACGTCAAGGCCGGTGCCGAGATCATCGAGACGAACACCTTCGGCGCGACGCGGCACAAACTGCAGCCGTATGGCCTTGAGACAAAGATCCGCGAGATGAACCTCGCCGCTGTCCGGATCGCACGCGAGGCGGCCGGCGAAAAGGCTTTCGTTGCCGGAGCTATCGGCCCGCTCGGCCTGCGGATCGAACCGTTCGGCCCGACCTCGTTCGACGAAGCGAAAGATATGTTCAAGGAACAGGCCGAGGCACTGCTCGAAGGCGGCGTCGATCTTTTCGTGCTCGAAACCTTTTCCGAGCTTCCCGTCATTGAACAGGCGATCCGCGCTGTTCGCGAGTTGACCGATCTGCCGATCATCGCGCAGATGGCGATCCAGATGGACGGCAAGACCACGTTTGGCACTACGCCGGAGAGCTTTACCGCGAGGCTCGACGAGCTCGATGTCGACGTGATCGGCCTGAACTGCGGCATGGGCCCGAATCACGTCCTGACGGCGCTCGAAAAAATGCGCCCGCTGACGTCGAAAAAACTGTCCGCACAGCCAAACGCAGGCTTGCCGCGCGATGTGCAGGGCCGCCAGTTTTATATGGGCTCGCCGGAATATATGGCGGAATTCTCGCGGCGGTTTGTCCAGGCCGGGGCGAAATTCGTCGGCGGCTGCTGCGGCACGACGCCGACGCATATCAAGCTGATCGCCGACGCGATCCGTTCGGTCAGCCCGCGTCAGGCCATCAGCGAAGCGCGAAAGACAGCGCGTGAGGGTCGCCGAGCTGACGCCCGTCGATGTACAGGTCGTGCCTGCCGAAGAACGTTCGAATTGGGGACGCAAAATCGCCCGCGGCGAATTCGTCACCTCGGTCGAAGTACTCCCGCCAAAAGGCTGCGACGCTCAGAAAACGCTCGATTCTATCCGGTTGTTAAAAGATGCCGGCGTCGACGGCGTAAATATCCCCGACGGCCCGCGAGCGCAAACGCGTATGTCGGCGCAGGCGACCGCCGTTCTGGTCGAACGCGAGATCGGCATCGAGGCCGTTCTGCATTATTGCTGCCGCGACCGGAATCTGTTGGGAATGATGTCCGACCTGCTCGGGGCGGCCGCCTTGGGCCTGCACAATCTGCTCATCATCACGGGCGACCCGCCGAAGATGGGCCCGTATCCGGACGCGACCGCCGTGTTCGATATCGACGCGATCGGCCTGACGAACATGGTCAACAAACTCAATCACGGGGTCGATATCGGCAACAACCCGATCGGCAAACCGACGGCGTTTTCGATCGGCGTCGGCGTAAATCCCGGTGCGGTAAATCTGGAAGAAGAGATCCGCCGTTTCGAATGGAAGGTCGAGGCCGGGGCCGAATACGCGATCACGCAGCCGGTTTTTGACACCGGACAGCTTGTGACCTTTCTTGGACAAGATCTCGCACGTCAAGATCCCGATCGTCGCCGGCATTTGGCCGTTGATCTCGTACCGCAACGCCGAGTTCCTGCACAACGAAGTCCCCGGCGTGAACGTCACGCCGGAAATCCTGGAGCGAATGCGAATCGCCTCGGAACAAGAGCAAAGAACACGCCCGCGAAGAAGGCATCGCCATCGCGCGTGAATCGCTTAACGGAAGTGAGGGACGTGATCGCAGGCGTGCAGGTTTCGGCTCCGTTCGGAAACGTTAAATACGCGCTTGCAGGTCTTTGAAGTGCTGGAACAATTTCGGGGCGGAAAACTCGAGGCGGCAACGGTTCAGTAGTCGATAGTGGTTATCAGGCCTTCCGCCAGCCCTTCCGGATTCGGATTCGGTGCCTTCACAAGCGTGAATCGGTGGTTAAAGTCGCCGACCGAAACATCCCGCCACTCGTACATGATGATCGCACCGTCCGCAAACTCGTACTCCCGCTCGATTCGCGCATTTTCATAAACGACTGGAGTCTCGCGGATCCACCTATCGCTCTCATCCAGCATTATCGCCCGGACATATTCTTCTGCCGTCACAAACATCGATTTTCCATTAGTAATTAATAATTAATTAATTACTAATTACTAATGGAGAGGACTATTTTACCTTGAGCTTTACTTTCAATGATCTCGTGGTGTGCCAGCGGGGCGTCGGCGAGCGGGAATGCGCGGCTTATATGAGGTTTCAGCGCACCGGTCGAAAGACCCCGGAACACCGCGTTATGTATCTCCTCACGATCTGAAGGTGAAGAATTGAAAAGCGACATTCCATAGATCGTCGCGTCCTTCGTCATCGCGAGCCGCGGTGTGAATTGGATACTGCCGCGATTGCCGACGACGACGATCCGCCCGAACATCGCAAGGCATTCAAAGTCGCGTTCAAGATTTACGTTGGCAAGCATTTCGATTATTACGTCAATGCCAGAACCATTGGCAAATTTTCGTACTTCTTCGAAATGGTCTTCATCCGTATGGTCAAAAACCGCGTCGGCACCATTGTCTTGAACAAGCTGCTTGCCTTCGTCCGAACTCGCCGTTCCGACTACGGTCGCGCCCGCATGCTTTGCCCACTGGACCGCCGCCGTCCCGACACCGCCCGATGCCCCGTGAACCAGCACCTTCTCGCCCTGCTTTATGCCCGCCTTCTGAAATAACGCGCGGTAGGAGGTTGCATACGGCGTCCAGATCCCGGCACCCTCCTCGAAGCCAACATTATCGGGTAAGCGGCCGAGTTGAATTTCGTTGCAAAGTGAATATTCAGCGTAAGTTCCCGTCAGAGAGTCTGCAGTATAAACACGGTCGCCGGGTTTGAACTTTGAGACTTCCTCGCCGACCGCTTCGACAATACCCGCGGCATCTTTCCCCGGCGTATAAGGGAGCTTCGGCGCATGCGCATGGATCCCCGTCCGCAGATAAGTGTCCACCGGATTAACCCCGGCCGCCTCGACCTTAACCAGGACTTGCGCACCTTGCGGCTCTGGTTTCGGGACATCCTCGACCTTCATCACCTCAGGTTCGCCGTATTCATGGACGACTATTGCGTTCATATCAATTGCCTCCAGCTTTAGCTGAAGGAATCAGTACAAAAAGAAAATGGGCTTCAGCCCAACAAATCAGATTGACCAATTGGGCTAAAGCCCCGACTCAAAATTCCAAACACCTCCAGCTAAAGCTGGAGGCAATTGAACTCAAGTTAGATAAAGTTCGATCGCTTCGCGAATGCCTTCAAGTGTTTCTTCTTCGGTCGTGCCGGCACTAGTGCAGCCGGGGAGTTCCGGACACCATGGCGGCCCATTCGCCGGTGTCTTCGTCCTTCTCAAGTACAACTCGCCATTTCATAATGCGAAGATATTACTCCACAGTCACGGATTTCGCCAGATTCCTCGGCTGGTCGACATCGCAGCCGCGGCGGACGGCGATGTGGTACGACAGTAACTGCAGCGGCACGACCGAGAGGATCGGCCCGAGCAGGTCGGATGTCTGCGGGATCTCGATCACGTGGTCCGAAACCTTCGAGCTCATCCCGTCGCCCTCGGTAAGCACAGCGACGACGATGCCGTCGCGCGCCTTTACCTCGACGATGTTCGAATGCGTTTTCTCGTAACGCAGCTCGCTGGCCGCGTCATTTCCCTCTTCCGAGTATTGATGATCACGACGGGCAGTTTTTCGTCGATCAGCGCGTTCGGCCCGTGTTTCATCTCGCCGGCCGGATAGCCTTCGGCGTGAATGTAGCTGATCTCTTTTAATTTCAACGCGCCTTCGAGAGCGACCGGGAAATTGATGCCGCGGCCGAGATAAAGGAAATCCTGAACGCGGAAAAACTCCTTCGAAAGCTCTTCGATCGAGTCGGCGTCGTTCAAAAGCTGTTCGATCTTCAACGGCAATTCGGCCAGTTCCTGCGCGAGTTTCTTCGCCGCCTCACCGTCAACCACGCCGCGAATCTCGCCCAGATATGAGCGCAAACAGATACAGCGCGACCATCTGCGACGTGAAGGCCTTGGTCGACGCAACGCCGATCTCCGGCCCCGCGTGCGTCAGGATCGTCCCGTCCGCCTCGCGGTGGATCATCGAACCCTGAACGTTGCAGATCGGCGAGCACCTTACATCCTGCCTGCTTTGCCTCGCGCATCGCCGCGATCGTGTCGGCCGTCTCGCCCGACTGCGAGATGACGATCAGCAGATCGGTTTCGTTCAGCACCGGATCGCGGTAACGAAATTCCGAAGCGTAATCGACCTCGACCGGCACACGCGCGAGCTTTTCGATCATGTACTTCCCGGCAAGCCCCGCGTGCCACGAGGTTCCGCACGCCGCGATCTTGATCGAAGTTACCGCCTGCAGATCTTCCTCGGAGATGTCCATCTGATCGAGATAGACCTTGCCCGTATCGAGCGAAACCCGTCCCTGCGACAGTGTCGCGAACGGCACGCGGCTGCTCGTAGATCTCCTTGAGCATGAAATGCTTGAACCCGCCCTTCTCGGCCATGATCGGGTCCCAGGTGATCCGCTGCTGCTTCGGCTCGACGACGTTGCCGTCGAAATCGGTGACGCGCACCGAATCTTTCGTCAGAACCGCGATCTCGCTTTCGCCGAGGAAAAACACGTCGCGCGTATGCTGCAGGATCGGCGGAATGTCGGACGCGACAAAAAACTCGCCGTCGCCCAAACCGATCACGACCGGCGGCCCTTCGCGAACCGCGATGATCGTGTCCGGCTCGTCGACGGAGATGATCGACAACGCGAAGATGCCCTTCAATTCCTTTACGGCCTTCCGCACCGCTTCTCTAGCGAAACCGAGCCCTTCGTTCGATGTAATGCCCGATCAGATGCGCGACGACCTCGGTGTCCGTCTCGGTCTTAAACGTGCTGCCGTTCGAAGCCAAGCGTTCTTTCAGCGGCAGGTAATTCTCGATGATGCCGTTGTGAACGACGACGATCTTGCCGGACTGGTCGCGATGCGGGTGGGCGTTCTCCTCGGTCGGCCGCCCGTGCGTCGCCCAACGCGTGTGGCCGATACCGTAATTCCCGTCCAGCGGGTTCAGCCGTATGCACTCTTCCAGATTACGCAGCTTCCCTTCCGCCCGCCGCAGTTCAAGATGCTTGATTGTCATCGACCACAGCGATGCCCGCCGAGTCGTACCCGCGATACTCCAGCTTCCGCAGCCCGTCGATGATCAACGGCACGACCTGCTTATTTCCAACGTATCCAACAATTCCACACATAATCTTGGAACGCCGGCGTTATGCCGGCAACTTTTCTTCCTAAATCGAATGATAAATTGCGTGTACCACGATCAGTATCGACTCCTCATCCGTCGCTTCCAACCCAGCCTCGCGCAGCAGGTCGGTATAATTCGAAATATCCTCGAAATTCTTGTCGAAATCGAAAGGCGTGTCCGTATAAATAACGCTTACCCTGTCGAAATCCGCCGCTCCGTCCGAGCCCAGGTACAGCCCTTTATTATTCTTGACAACGGTACATCCGCCGAAAGTATGCAGGAATTCCCGCTCGAAAGCCCGTTGCAGCCGCCCGTACGCGTTGTCGCCTCGCTCGGGCAAATAGACCTCAATTCTTGCTCTTTTTGACAGCGGCAACGAATTTCTCCTTGCGCTTGGCGAAGCTTTTCATCCGCTTTAATGCTTCGTCCGCCGAAACCTGTTCGGGCGAATCGGATTTCGACTTCTTGATCGATCGCTTATTCATCTCGTCCGAAAGTGGTTGGAAAATAGCTAATAGCTGCTGGCTGATTGCTATTAGCTATTTTTCAAAACTGTTATTGGCGATTTCAGTCGATCTTAGCGACTTTTTTACCTTCGCAGGTACCCCCGCAACAAGCGACTCGGCCGGAACGTTCTCTATCACGACCGAACCCGCCGCTGTTGCCGCATCGTCGCCGACGGAAACCGGGGCAACCAGCATCGTATCCGAGCCGATCTTCACACGGTCGCCAATGTGCGTCTCGTGTTTTCTTACGCCGTCGTAATTGCAGGTGATCGTACCGGCGCCGATGTTCGTGTCCTCGCCGATGGTTGCGTCGCCGAGGTAGGTCAGATGGCTCGCCTTTGTGCCGCGGCCCAATTTCGATTTCTTGACCTCGACGAAATTACCGATACGCCCTTCAGCGCCGATCACGGCATTACCGCGAAGGTGTGCCATCGGTCCGACCGTCGCGCCGCTGCCGATCTCAGAATCCGTGATAAGGCAATTATCGCGAATTTCCACATCATCTCCGACCTTCGCGTTGACTATCCGCGAGCCCGAGCGGATCTCGCACCGGCTGCCTATTTCCGTCGTGCCTTCGATCGTGACGTTCGGGTGGATCACCGTATCCCGCCCAACGATCGCGTCCGAACTAACGTAAGTATTCTTAGGATCGATAAAGGTCACGCCTGTATCCAGCATCAACCGCGAGATCGTCCGGCGGCACAGCAGGCGTTCCAGATCCGCAAGCTGAACACGGTTGTTCACGCCCTCTATCTCCTGCGGGTCGTTATGCTGAAAGATCGCGACATCCTCGCCGGCGTCCTTTAACAGGGCCGGAACATCCGTCAGATAATATTCGCCCTGCGAATTGTTGTTCTTTACTGCCTTCAGCGCCGAAAAGAGTTTCTGTGTATCGAAACAATAGATGCCCGCGTTTATCTCGGGGATCTGTCGTTCGTCCTCGTTCGCGTCCTTCTGTTCGACGATCCTGTCAAAAGCTCCTTCGTCAGTACGGAGGATCCGGCCGTAGCCGAACGGATCGTTCAACCGCACGGTCAGGATCGTGCACGCCGCACCGCGGTCGAGGTATCGGTGATGGTGCTGGACCAGAGAGGCAAGCGTCTCGTGCCTGATCATCGGCACATCGCCCGAAAGAATAACCAGGGTTGAATCGTCATTTTCTAAAAAAGGCCGGGCCGCGTTGACCGCGTCGCCGGTACCCAACTGCTGCTCCTGCGTAACGAATACGACCTTTTGGCCATCCAGTTCGCTTAACACGGCAGCCCTTACCTCGTCGCCCTGATGCCCGATCACGACATAAATACTTTCGGGCGCAAGCGCCGTAGCGGTGCGGCTGACGTGGTTGATCAGCGGACGGCCATCTAGTTTGTGCAGCACTTTGGCAAGGTCCGACCTCATTCGCGTACCGAGACCGGCGGCAAGTATCAAAACGCTAAGCGATCTTTGTTCTGTGGAACCCTCGGACATAATGCGGTATGGGAGCGGCGGGCGGGCCTAGGCAGCACACTCAAGCACGCAATCGGCAAGTTTTTTTGGATCGTGGCGAACCTTATCCCCGGCCGCTAGTAGATTACCATAAACGATCCTTGCGCCTTCAATCGCTTCGCCTGATATCGAGCCGTGGACGCCTATCTGCTCCGCCCCTTCCGATTCGTAAAGTGATAGCTGATACTCAGAGATCGGCTGGCTGTTAACTACTATCCGGTCAAAGTTTATCTCGGGTGCATATTGCCGAACGATCTCAAGGTGACGTCTGGCAGTCAGCCCGTCGGTCTCGCCCGGCTGGGTCATTAAATTAGAGACAAATATCTTCAAAGCCCGGGAAGCCGCTATCGCCTCTCGAACCCCATGTACAAGAAGGGGCGGCAAAAGACTGGTATACAGCGATCCCGGCCCCAGGGTAATAATGTCGGCGCCCAGGATCGAGGTGAGTGCCTCAGGCAGCGGATGACAATCCGCCGGTTCGAGGAAAAGCCGTTTGAGGTCCTTTCCGACCTTCCCGATCTGTGTTTCTCCGCGGACAGTCGAGCCATCATTCAATTCCGCCGCGAGGCGAACATCCGCGATCGTGGCCGGATATATATGTCCTTTACTGGCAAGTATCTCGGACGACAACCGGACAGCTTCGGCAAAATCACCGGTGATCTCCGACATAGCCGCGAGAAACAGATTGCCGAAATTGTGCCCGCCGAGATCGCCGATCCCGCTGAACCGGTGCCGAAAGAGTCTCGAAAGCAGATTCGAGTCTTCCGACAACGCGACCATGCAGTTTCGAATGTCGCCTGGCGGCGGCATCTGCAGCTCGTCGCGGAGCCGGCCCGAGCTTCCCCCGTCGTCGGATACCGCGACTATCGCCGACAGGTTAGCGATCCGGCACGGCCCATCGGCTCCGACGTGCGTTTTCAGCCCGGAGAGCAGAGTTGCAAGGCCCGTCCCGCCGCCGATCGCGACAAAGTTAAGGTTGTTGGACGCGAAAGTTCTCAATTCGAGATGATCTTACGTATGTTTATGAAAGTACAAAGGATATCGTGGCTGATGGGAGCTGTCGAACTTTGCGGTTTCTCTTTCAAAACGCTCTATGTGTTGGCCACGAAAAAACACTTGAAGCCGTGGTTGAACATATGCTAGATTTAATGGCGAGGTTCTTCCAGGAATCCTTGCCTCGCATCGCTCATTTCATTTCGCCTCAACCAAACTTCCCGCTATAGTTATACTCAGTTAAAGAGAATATCAAATGGCTCAGTCGCCTTTTATTTTACAAGAACACCAGTTTCAGCGGCTAAAGATGGTTTTGGCGCGCTTGTGCGTTGAATGCGCATCGCGTGTCGTTTTTCTCGTCGACCGCGACGGGCAAACGATCGCGTTCCATGGCGATATCGGCGACATGGACACGATGAGCTTTTCGTCGCTTGCGGCCGGAAATGTCGCTGCGACCAGCAGCATGGCGAAGCTGATCGGCGAGGACGTATTCCCGGCCGTTGTGCACGAAGGCGAGCGTGAGAGCATCTTCATCAGCGTTATCGGCCGAAGCCTGCTCGTGGTTGTTTTCGACGAACGCTCGACACTTGGCCTTGTAAAACTCAGGACGAAAAAAGCTAGTTTTGAGGTCGCATCCATCCTTGATGAGGCCGTCCGCGAATCTGCTACGTTTTCAATGAATAGTTCCTCGGTCTTTGCCGAGATCACCGATGAGGATATCGACAGTCTTTTCGGTTAATAAACCTTGATATAGAATAATCGGCAAAAGCTATGACATTCATAAATTACGCGTCTCGAGAGATAAACTGCAAGATCGTCTATTACGGGCCGGGCCTGTGCGGAAAGACGACCAACCTGCAGTACATCTACGATTCGACCGCTCCCCAGGCGAAAGGAAAACTCATCAGTCTCGCAACCGAAACGGACCGCACGCTGTTCTTCGATTTCATGCCGCTCGAGCTCGGCACGGTCCGCGGTTTCAAAACACGCTTTCACCTTTATACGGTCCCCGGCCAGGTCTATTACGACGCGTCACGCAAGCTGATATTGAAGGGCGTGGACGGCGTTGTGTTCGTTGCCGACAGCCAGGATGAGCGTATGGACGCTAACATCGAGTCGCTCTATAACCTTGAAGAAAACCTGCAAACACAGGGCTACGATCTGGCGCAGATACCGTACGTGCTGCAGCTCAATAAACGCGATCTGCCCAATGTTACTCCGCTCGAAGACCTCGCAAGCGAGCTGACACGCAAAGGCGAGCCGGTTTTCGAAGCAGTTGCCACCGACGGAACGGGCGTTTTTGATACGCTGAAGGCCGTCGCGAAACAGGTCCTTACAGAACTTAGAAAAAGCTGACTTCCAAATCGGCTTTAAAACACCTTCTTTCATCCAGTCAAAATATATGAAGAACCTTGTGCTCCTTTGTGCGCTTTTGATGTCGGCATTTGTCGTCGGTTCGTACGCGCAGGCAGAGTCAGCGGACGACGTCCGGGCCACGTACGAGAAATGGAAAGCGGCCCCGAAGACTGACGGCAAGAAGCAGTTTTTTGTTATTGCCCACGCGGAACGTCTGGATGATGTATCGGCTTCCCTGTCGATCGGTTTGTCGACACGAGGTCAGCGCTACAGCATATCCGTCAAGCCGTTGAAGATCGAACGAGAGGAGAAGTTTAAATTGATCCAAACCACGTTCATGGAAGCTTCGAACCTTGCATCCAAACCGAAAACGCCCGTCGAAGACTTTGCGAATCCCCGTCTCACGTTCAAAGTCCCGTCGGAGGCAAACGCCGTCGAGATAAGAATAAAATTCGGGGATTCTGACGAGCCGACGGTACTCACAATGAAATTGAACGGAAAGACCAGGGCGCAACTGATCTCCGAATAGGAGTCGCACCAAATCATTAATAAGCCGCCGTTGCATCATGCACGGCGGCCTTTCTTATGTCCGATCGAGCTTATCTTATGTAAGTCGCCTGGTCAGCAGAACATCGGGGCGATCGCCTCGATCCGTTCTCGCTGTTCCGGGCTGAGGCGTCCGATCGATTCGAGGAATTTCGGATGCGTCATTCCCGTACCCAGATACGTCCACCGGTTCGCCTGGTGCTGGACCTCGATGAATTCGTCGCGTTCTTCGTCGGTTAGTGTCCGCCCTGTGGCAAGTTCGAAGGCCTCAAGGTCGAACAACGTCTGCTGACGAACTCCGTCATCGAGGAACCCGCCGATCGCGAGATACTCGTCGACGCCTTTCGCGATCTCTCCCGCGTTGAGGTTCGATGCGAGATTTTCGACCATTCGGGAGTCGAGCTTTGCGTGCTGAGCTTCCTCGAGCCAGTGATTCTTCAACAGGCTCTTGAACTGCGGGTCGAGTGCCGCGTCGTCCTTTACGCTGTCGATATAGTGACGCTGCGTCATCCACTCGATGTGGAGGATCGCGATCGACACGCCGAGCGGGCCGTGCGAAAGTATCTCTTTCGCGATAGCGGCCGGCGGGCCGATGACCTTGCATTCGGTCCCGAAGTTTTCCGTGAACTCGGCTCCGAATTCCTTGAAGAGCTGTATGTGCTTTGCTTCCTCGCTCGCAAACTGCAGGAACGCGCGGACGCGGTAATCATCGTCATCAAGGGTCGGCCTCACATGGTCGATCACGAACGGCAGGATGAATTCTTCCGCCAGTCCGAAGATCGCCAGGTATGCGTGCGCGCGGATCTGGTTGAGAACACGCTTTTCGTCCTCGTTCAGGAACGAAAGGCCCGAAACGCGGGCGAGCGATTCCGGCATGAACGGCTTTGAAAAATCAAGTTTCTTATCTCCGCCGATTATATCTTCGATACGCCAGTTTACCTTCTGCGACGCGACGATGGTGTCCCGGTATTCATAGTTTTCGCTTGCCTTCTTAAGATCTCCGGTCAATAAAGTTGCTCCTAACATTAAATTCCTCCTGGCCGGGATCGCCGGCTGAAATATGAAAACGAATTAGTTTTTGTAACCCCTTGTTACGACGTTCGCTGCCGACGCATCATCGGGAACATTGGCGGCGAACCGCCCGCCCTGATCAGCCCTACGATCTCGAAACCGAACCGCTGAAAGAGGGTGATGCTTCGCGGATTCCAGGACTCGAGATACGCCGGCAGTTCCTGCTCATCGCATTTCTCAAGCGCGTATCTCATCAGCGATGTGCCGATGCCCTGGCCAAAGCGAAACGGATCGACCGCGATCATCGGCAGATACCAATGCGGCTCAGCAGGGCGAAATGAGGCCATCTGGGCCATAATTGAATCAAGGTCTGTCTTGATAGCAGGCGAAACGGTCTCCTCGACAACGTCTCCCAGAATTTCTTCGTTCGAACTGACACCCGGCGGCAGCCATAGTGCGGCACCTGCGTTTCCCGCTGAAATATACGCGGTACCCTCCTGGAATGATCGACCTGCGAGCCCGTTGATGAGATCCGGAAAAACGGTCATATAGTCCGTGATGTCCGGATATACCCACCGCGCGACGGGATCGGTCGCAAAACCCATTCGAACGGCCTGGATCGCGGCCGCGATATCCATCTTTTCCACGACACGGACCGCCTCGGACCGAGGCACGAACTCGTCATTTTGAAATTCCAACGTTGCTGTATCTGACATTTTCATTACCTCCGGGTCGCAATAATGGCGAAAGCGGGCAGCAACCACTGCCGCCCGCCGGGAATGATCACGCGAGCATCCTATTTACGCTCTCTGAAACATATGACGCGAGATCGCGGCGAAAGCGGACACCGCCGTAAAATCAGGAAGGATAAATAAAATATGCTAAACTGACGCGCGTTTTTTCACGTATGAACTAATAAGTTCTTCGAAGGCCAAAATACCGATGAGTGAAAACTCACCGCCGGAAATTACACAACTGCTGATCGGCTGGGGCGAAGGCGACGAGCAGGCGCTTGAAAAGCTGATGCCCGTCGTGTACACAGAGCTGCGCCGGATGGCCGGTAATTTCATGCGCCGTCAAAGCCCTGACCACACGCTTCAAGCGACGGCCCTGGTCAACGAAGCCTATATGCGCCTCATCGATTCGAGCCGCGTGAACTGGCAGAATCGCACACACTTTTTTGCCATCTGCCGCTCAGTTGATGCGGCGTATCCTGGTAGATTTCGCCCGCAAAAAGAACAGCCTTAAACGCGGCGGCGACCGCATCCAGATAACCTTGACCGAACGTGTCGAAAAGCCGGTCGAAAAGGAAGAAGATGTTGTGGCGTTGGACGAAGCTCTGACACGCCTTGCCGAATTCAGCCCGCGTCAGGCGCAAATCGTCGAGCTTCGCTATTTCGCCGGCCTTACCGATGAGCAGATCGCCGCGGCCCTCAACCTTTCTTCTCGCACCGTCCGCCGCGACTGGGCCGTTGCCCGGGCCTGGCTCTACCGCGAATTAAGCAGCGGCGTATGACACCCGAGCTCTGGGAGAAAATTACCGAAGTCTACGGCGCGGCCCTCGAATTGGAAGGCCGCGAACGTGCCGAGTTCATCGAACGCGAATGCGGTGATGACGCGGTTCTTCTCCGCGAGGTCGAAACGCTGCTAGCGGCGGAAGAGGCCGCGGGCGATTTCATTTCCACCCCCGCGATCGGCTCGATCGAATCCTGGTCAGGACAATTCGTTGCACATTACCAGATCATTTCCCAGATCGGCTCCGGCGGTATGGGCGAGGTGTACCTGGCAAAGGACACGAAGCTTAACCGCCTTGTCGCCCTGAAAACCTTGCCGCGGCTGATGTCCGAACACCCGGACCACCTTCGACGTTTTGAGAACGAAGCCCGCCTGGCCGCCGCGATGAACCACCCGAACGTTGCGGTCGTCTATTCCGTCGAGGACGCCGGCCGTCACAAGTTCATTACGATGGAATATGTCGAAGGCAAGACGCTCGACGAATTTCTGCATCCAGACGGCATAGAGCTCAAGACATTTTTCGAATGGTTCATTCCAATAACCGACGCTCTCGCCCACGCTCATGAAAAGGGCATAATCCACCGCGATATAAAGCCCGGCAACGTGATGGTCACGACCGGACGAATTCCGAAAGTACTCGACTTCGGCCTGGCTCAGGCCGAGACCATTTCAGCATCTGTAGAACAGCCGACGATAACGCGTACGGACCAGGTTATCGGAACACCTTCGTACATGTCTCCCGAACAGGCCAAAGGCAAAGAGGTTGATCACCGCAGCGATATTTTCAGCCTCGGCGTGTTGATGTACGAAGCACTTACCGGGCAGCGGCCGTTTCGCGGCGTTAACCAGATGGCAACGGTCCACGCCGTTCTTTATGAAAAACCCGAGCCTTTAGCGCGGCTCAGGCCTGACGTACCGACCGTGATCGCACGCATGGTGACGCGGTGCCTGGAAAAATCGCCTCAAAGACGATTCAAGTCCGTAAAAGAGGTACACTCGATACTCAAAGAAAGCCGTGCCGCGAGCGAAGCCGGAATATCGACGGATAGCTTCGTACGCAGGTTTTATATCGAAGCAACTTCCCGCTCCAGGCTTTGGCTCGCGGCCGCCGCGGTTGCGGTCCTGGTGCTCGCCGTCGGCGGCTGGTACTTCATTTCACGTCCGACGCCCTCGTCCCCGTTCAGCATCGACAGGATATCGATACGAAAGCTGTCGCAATCGAACGATGTCGCTTTATCGGCGATCGCACCGGACGGCCGGTCGGTTGCCTACGTAACTTACGAAAGGGATGGTGGCCGCTCACTCTGGCTGCGGCGTGTCAGCGATGCAAATGCGATCAAAATCCTGCCTTCTCAGCCCGTTCATTTCTGGGACATCGGATTCAGCAACGATAACGAATACATCTACTTCATAACCGCACCGCGGTTCGGAACGCACGGAACGCTGTTTCGCGTTTCGTCACTCGGCGGACAGCCGCGAAAGGTGGCGGAAAAGGTAAACCACCTGGGCAATCTTTCGCCGGACGGCAAGCGCATACTCTTTGTGAGATACGGCGACCCCGCGCCGGACACGTCCGTGAACGTCACCGACTCGAAACTTATCTCCGCTAATGCCGAAAACGGAAGCGACGAGCAGGTCCTAAAGGTACTGATCGGCGAATCGATCATCCGAAAGGCAAGATTTTCGTCAGACGGCAAGCGTATCTTTTATATTAAACGGGAATTGGCGGGCACCGAGTTTTGGTCGATCATTATGTTCGACCTGCTGAACGGCGCTGAGCGGGAGGTGATCCGCAAAAAGGAGCGAATCGAAGCCATCGCCGGGTTCCAAAGTGACGCGGGGCTCTTGATCAACGCGGTAGATGAGGTATCGAATCGCCGACAACTCTTTTACGTCTCGCTTCCTGACGGAGACGTGACCCGCATAACGAACGACCTGAATAGTTACATAGGCGTGAGCATCGACCGCGAAGGCCGCCACATCGTCGCCGCTCAGCGAACGGATGAATCGCGTGTGTGGGTCGGCGCGACGTCGGACCTCAAATCGATGACGCCGCTTACTCGCGAGCCGCTAGCCCACCTCGCCGCCGACTGGACGCCCGATGGGCGGATCGTCTTTGACGTATTCGAAAACGACCGGCTCTCGGTTTGGATAGCAGATGCGGACGGTAGAAATCCCTTGCAGCTGACTCCGCCGGGACTCCGACAACTCCGCCCCGCGTGTTTCCGGCGACGGACGCTATATCGTTTTTACGTCAAAGCGTGCCGGATATAATCAGATCTGGCGAATGGACGTCGACGGCAGCAACCAGGTACTTCTCGCCGATACCGCGGGTATAACACAAATGCCGCAATTCGCAGCGGACGGGAAAACTGTCGTGTTCCGATGGTACAAGGAAGGTTCTCCGCCGATGGGCCAGGTCCCCGTGGACGGCGGGGCCGTCGTCGGACTTGATTATTTGCCGAACGCATTCACCTACTATTGGGCAATGTCTCCCAACGGACGCACTATTGCATTTACCGCGGGTGGTGATCACGCCGCGCCGATGAAAGTGGTCGTTAGAGATGTTGATTCTTCGTCGCCCAAAGCGATCCTGAATATCCGCCCGACGTGGCTATTCAAATGGATGCCCGACAGCAAGAGCCTCTTTTACCAGGAATCGCAGCAGGGCGAAGGCCTTTCGACCAAGGTTTTTCAGATCGACCCGGAAAAGGGTGAACCGAAACTTCTGCTGACGACCGAGCCTGACGACATTATGGACCTTACATTTTCCCGGGACGGCACTCGGTTCGCCGCTGTGCGCGTCAAGATCATGACCGACGCGGTAATGCTGACGGCCTCTCAACCCTCGCCGGCTAACAGGTGACGACAAAAATCGAAAGAGCCGGACATATGTCCGGCTCTTTGGTTTGAAACTACTAATTTTTAGTGGCGGGGCCGACGGGGCTCGAACCCGCGACCTCCAACGTGACAGGCTGGCGTTCTAACCAACTGAACTACGACCCCGCAAAGAGATTTAATGAAACTGGTGGGCACGAAGGGACTCGAACCCCTAACTTCCTCCTTGTAAGGGAGGCTGTCTACCAATTGACGTACGTGCCCAAAATTCTCAAACAAAAACGCGCCTTTTTCGCAAAAAAGGGCGAACAGACATCGTACGAAACCGCCCCAATGATGTCAAGTTTCGGCCGGCTCAAGCAATTCCGATAGTGGACTAAAGTAGTGGTGCTGTGTTTCCTTGGCTTACGGACAAGCGACTACTCGAACTTCAGGGTATCCAATTATGACGCTAAGATGTTAGCCCAATTGAGAATTGATGCGAAGACTCCGACCGAAAAGGCGAGTAAGAAAAAAGCGAGATTTACAAGGCGGTATGTCACGAAAACATTCTACACCACTATCCGAGCCGGGCTGAGACATCTTTCGTAGCTTGAAGCAAATCTTTCAAACTCCAGACTTGATTTGGTGATGTTCGCCGCCATCGCAGGTGTCACATCGTCAAAGCGTCTTGTGCTTCGGGCGTCCACTACCCAAATTCCCGATTCAGTGATGCTTTCTTTGGCTTCCCTTGCGTCTTTGCGACTTTGCGGGAAACCTTTCTCTCCCACTACAAGCAACCCATGCCTGCTGTTCACGAACCGCGATTCAGTATATGCCTCGCGATGCTTTCAAGCATCTCTTTCGGCCGATCCAGCGGTTGAAGGATCGCGACGGTTTCCTCACAAAGTTTTCGCGCGAGAGCCGCGGTCTCTTCTACACCAAAAAGACTTGGGTATGTCGCCTTATTGGCTGCGATGTCCTTGCGGGCGGTCTTCCCAAGCCCGGCGGTCGTCTGAGTTACATCCAAAAGGTCGTCGGTTATCTGAAAAAGCAGGCCCAACCGCATTGAATAATCCGTAATTATCCGAAGTTCGTCCTCGCTTCCTTCGCCTATCAAAGCACCTGCTTTGCCGCACGCCGTTATCAGCGCACCTGTCTTCAAACGATGTATCTGCTCAACCTCATTGATCGTCACCGGCTTTCCTTCCGCTTCGAGGTCAAGCTGCTGTCCCGCGACCATTCCGAGCGGCGTTCCGGCCGCTGCCGTGAATTCTCCGATCAGCCTGATCCGTGTTTCGGCCGACAACGACTCGTCCTCGGCGATCACCTGGAACGCCAGCGTTTCCAGCGCGTCACCCGCAAGAATTGCCGTCGCCTCGTCAAATTTCTTGTGGCACGTCAACCGCCCGCGGCGAAGATCGTCGTTGTCCATCGATGGCAGATCGTCGTGGATCAGCGAATAAGTGTGGATCATCTCCACAGCCGCCGCCGTTCGTTCGAGCTTTTCGAACGGGGCCCCAAAAGCTTGACCCACGGCAAGCACAAGTCCGGGCCGAAAGCGCTTTCCGCCCGCGAATACACTCCACCTTATCGCCTCATGCAGCCGCCGCGGCTCGGTGCCGGCGGACGGGATCAACTTGTCCAAAGACGCATCGACAAAGCTCGCCGACCTGCTCAAAAATTCGTCTAAATTACTCACCTGTCGAGGATTATCGTTCAATCATTGCGGCAATTCAACATTGTTCGATTTTTGCGAAAGGCCGGCCGATAGGTTAAATTCTCGATGTGAGTCCGTTGCAAAAGCCTGCGCGTAAGCAAGGGCGATATGCCCAACGTTCTCATATCGCCCTTGCTCACGCGCGGGCTTCTGCAAGTTACGTATCCAATGCCGGTCACCAGCGATGAATTCCGTTCCGCCCTGTCCCGCTTTCCGAGCGGCATTACCGTGGTAACGACCCGCGACAGCGATGGCCGTTTTCACGGCATAACTGTCTCGGCTTTCTGTTCGCTCTCGCTCGAACCGCCGCGGGTGCTGATCTGCATTGAAAAAACGACGGGCAGCCACGAAGCGTTGCTCGAATCGCAGGCCTTCGTCGTAAATATGCTCAGCGAGAGCCAGCGTGAAATGTCGGAACGGTTTGCATCAACGATCGAGAACAAATTTGACGGGATGGACCTGGAAGCCGGCCTCGACGGCATTCCCATGCTGCTCGGCTGCATCGCAAACCTTGAATGCCGCGTTACCAGTTCCTACGACGGCGGCGACCATTCCATCTTTGTCGGCGAGATCGAGAAAGCCACCATACACGACGGAGACCCGATACTTTATTTTCGCGGAGGCTACCGAGCGCTTTCGACATAACGCATACTAAAGCCGCTAGCCGTTCGCAAGAACGCGTGATCCAGTTTTCACTTATCACTTATCAGTTATCACTTATTCCGGAGAAACCTTTCTCGGAATAAGTGATAAGTGATAGGTAAAAGGTGATAACCATATGAAAAAGCTCATCCGATATCTATTCCTGTTTGCAGCAACCGTCCTCTCTGTAGCCCCGGCGTTTGCACAAACGCTCAACTGGTACAAAGGCAATACGCACACGCATACGCTAAACAGCGACGGCGATTCGACGCCGGCTGACGTGGCAGAATGGTATCGCGAGAACCGCTACAATTTTCTATTCATCACCGACCACGAGCATGTTACCAATGTCGCCCCGCTAAACGATCTTCACGGAAAGCCTGGCGTTTTCATCGTGATCAGCGGGCAAGAGGTGACCGATTCTTTCGGCGGCAAACCGCTTCATATGAACGGCCTCGGATTTCGTCCGTCGTGATGCCAAACAAGCTTTCGGGCGCGGTCGAAACGCTTCAAAAGAATATCGACGATGTTGTTAAGGCGGGCGGGATCGCCCAGATAAATCATCCCAACTACATTTGGGCGTTAACGGCCGAACAGCTTATTCAATTGCGAAACTACACGCTTCTCGAGATTCACAACGGCCATCCGCTAGTGAACAATCTCGGCGGCGGCGGTTCACCCTCGGCGGAATCCATCTGGGACAGCGTGCTTACTAGCGGCAAGCTTGTCTTCGGCATCGCCGACGACGATTCGCACTACTTCAAACGCATCGGCGACCCTACCCTTCCCGACACCCGGGAAAGGTTGGATCTATGTTCGAGCTCCGGAACTAACTACCAAGGCCATCCTAGATTCAATCAAAAAAGGCGATTTTTATGCGTCGACCGGTGTGGAGCTATCAGACTATCAGGCATCCGCAGAACAGATAAAGATGACGATCAAAGAAGAGCGCCATAGCAAATACCGCATCACCTTTATCGGCACCGGCGGCCGCGTCCTCTCAGAAGCGACCCAGAGCCCGGCAACATACACGATCAAAGGCAACGAAGGCTACGTGCGTGCGAAGATCATCGAATCAAACGGCAAGATGGCGTGGACGCAGCCGGTTATGGTCGGACGCAAGTAAAAGGTCCGGCCTTGCGAAGTCAGCTCATCGGCTCCAGAGGAGCCAAATGTTTGTAGGCAGGGGCAATGAAAATCGCTTGAAGCCCTGTGGGGCGACCGGTGGATCGGCAAACAAAACATATCGCTCCTACGGAGCTTGTTCAAAATATTCCGTCCGGTATCTACAAACAGTCCGCTCCTAACGGAGCCCAGATCAACTCTGCTGTTAGGACATCCTTACTCGATTTTGGGTCTTAGATCTCGGATTTCAGATTCGGTTTTTTTAAAACGAAATCAGCGATCCAAAATTCAATCTAAGCTCCAAGCATTTCCTCCAGATCCGCCTCCGACAATCGATAAGTCTCGTTACAAAACCCGCAAGTCATCGTCGCTCCTTTGTCGTCTTCGAGCATCGATCTGACCTCCGCCTTGCCGAGCGAGGCGATCAATGCTTTCGCTCTTTCAAACGAACAGTTACAGCGAAACGCGACCTCTTTTTCCTCCAGGACCTCAAAATCGACCTCGCCCAGTGCCTCTCGCAGCAGGTCCTCGGGCCCGGCACCGGCTTCTATCAACGTGGTCACGTGAGGAGCGTGCCGCACCGTGTCCTCGATCATAGTGATGATGTGCTCATTTGCACCGGGCAGCATCTGGATCAGCACGCCGCCGGATGCGGCCGCGAAGGGCTCGCTGCTTTTCAACAGAACACCCAGCAGCACCGCGGACGGAATTTGTTCGGATTTCGCGAGATAATACGCCAGGTCTTCAGCGATCTCGCCCGAAACCAGCGGCACCGAGCCGACATAAGGATCTTTATGAAAGCCGATATCGAACCCCGATTCCCTGATCACGTAAAATGTGCCATTTCCGACCAGCCCGCCGACGTCAAACTTCCCGTTCCCGGACGGCGGCAGTTCGGCATCCGTGTTTTTTACATAACCTCGAACATAGCCGTCGCCCGTCGTTTCGGCGGTAATGCCCCCGATCATTCCGTCGGAGTCTATTTTTATGGTGAGTCGGTCGTAGTCCTTGAAAGTGGCAGCCCAGCAGCAATGTGCCTGTCAGCACACGTCCCAACGCCGCCGTCGCGGTCGGCGAGGTCTGATGCCGCCGCATCGCCTCACGTAGAACATTCGTCGTAACGGCGGCAAAAACCCGTATAGTCCCGTCCGCCGCCGTACCTTGGATCATCTTGTCCATCACCATCTAGTTTTCGAAAACGACGCCCAAAAAGTCAAACACATCGTCTTTCATGTAGTTTGAAAACTTGTCTGCTGGCTGGTCGGTGAAGGACCCGACTAACTTTGCGTACTTTGCGATAACTCTGCGACCTTTGCGATTAAATTCTTTTTTATCGCAAAGATCGCGAAGTTCAACGCAAAGGTCGCAGAGGCGTACCGTGAAAGATAAGGAATTCTGATTGTGCCAACATCAATATTTCCGAGACACCACCATCTGTTGATGTTGCTTCGATCATGCCCCAATATATGGTATAATGAAGTGACATACCGCGTCTTAGTGCTCTATATGTCCCCCGGCCGAAGTCGTTCCCGACAGTCCTTTTGCTGCCTCGAATACAACGGCCTCAGGTGGTAAAATAGATAAACAATTGCGAACCGTTCCCGTTTTTGATAACGGTTCCACAGGAGAGAACATAGGAATGAGTAAGGCTTTCGAATCAGCAGCCGTTGAAACGCGTGTCGACAAAAACGGAAACGAAACCGCTGACAAACGTGACCAGAGACCGCTTGGACTAAATGCGGAAAAAGTTGTCGCAAAACGATATTCGACCAAGAATGAGCATGGCGAGCCGACTGAAAGTTGGAGCGACATTGTCCATCGCGTAGTCGGCCACGTAGCCACCGCAGAGACCGACCCGCATCAACGCGAATCGTTTCTCAATGAGATGACGGCGATCATGCTGGATCGCGAATTCATTCCTAACACGCCGTGCCTCGTCAACGCCGGAAAGCCTAAAGGGCAGCTTGCAGCCTGCTTCGTTCTGGACGTGCCCGATTCGATCGAAGGAATAATGGAGCACGCGCGGAACGTGGCAATTATCCACCAAACCGGCGGCGGCACCGGAATGACCTATCAGTTCGTCCGCCCGGCGGGATCGATGGTCAATTCGACCCGCGGCGTCGCGTCCGGGCCTGTCAGCTTTATGAACATCGTCAACCAGACGACCGAGGTCGTAAAGCAGGGCGGCGTGCGGCGCGGTGCAAATATGGGCATCCTGGCGGTCGAGCACCCCGACATCCTGCGTTTCATCCACGCAAAGAATGACCAGAGCAGCCTGACGAATTTCAATATTTCGGTGACCGTCACGGACGCGTTCATGGAGGCCGTCGACCGCGGCTTGTGGTTCCAAACCGAATTTAAGGACGAACCCTGGACCCAGCCTGTTTTCGATCCGGTGACCGGCGGCGATTATGTACTCTATCGCCGGCCCGACGGCTCGTTTGTAACCTTTGCCGACAAATTCGCATTCGAGACGGCGGACCTTTCGGAATGCACTACCGAAGAACCGCCTATGCCGGGAATGGTTTACGCTCCCGACATCTGGAAACGCATTATCGCCTCGGCACACAAATACGCCGAGCCGGGCATTATCTTTATCGATGAGGTCAACCGCCATAATCACCTGATGGCGTCGATGGGCCCGATCTATGCCTGCAATCCGTGCGGCGAACAGCAGCTTCACTTTAATAACTCGTGCAATTTGGGCTCGATCGATGTTGCGAAATTCTATCAGCGATGGCGACATCGAATGGGAACGCCTTGCACACGCGTTCATCGCTCGATACAGTTCCTCGATAACGTCGTCGATGCCGGCTATTTCCCGCTGCCCGAGATCGACAAGGTGGTCAAAAACACCCGGCCCGTCGGCCTCGGGATAATGGGTTTTGCCGATCTTTGCCTGAAGCTCGGCGTAACTTACGGCGAGCCGGACTCGCTCGAGCTGATGGAACGCGTGATGGGATTTGTTCGCCGTGAATCATGGCTTGCGTCGCTTGAGCTTGGTGCAGCAAAGGGCGTGTTTCCGGAATTTGAGGCGAACCGCGAGGCTTATACGGCATTTCTTCGCGATGAGATCGGAATTCCCGAAGAAACAGCGATCACGCCGCGTAACTACGAGGTGACGACAATAGCTCCGACCGGCACTATCTCGCTTGTAGCCGAAACTTCGTCCGGTATCGAGCCGAATTTCTCGTGGGCATACGTCCGCCAGGACACGGTCGGCACGCGGACCTATGTCCACACGCTCGCGGCCGAGGCCCTCGGCATCGAGGTCGACCAGACGGACGAGGACTCGATAAAGGCCGCCGCGCAATACGTCGTAGAACACCAGGACGAGCTGCCGCCCGAATTTATTTCAGCGATGCAGATCGGTTCGGTGGACCACGTAAAGGTCCTCGCCGCCGCCCAAAAGCACGTCGATAACTCGATCTCAAAAACCTGCAACGGCGCAGCCGACGATACGGTCGAATCAGTCGACGAACTCTATCACCTCGCCCGCCAACTCGGCTGCAAAGCCGTCAGCTACTACCGCGACGGCAGCCGCGAAGGGCAGGTGCTTAATACGATGAAGGCAGCCGTGAAAGAAAGTGAGAAAGTGAGCTCGGGAGAAAGTGAGATTCTAGGAAATGACTTCTCACCCTCTCACTCTCTCACCTTCTCACCTTCTACCCAAGTCTCACCGTCACGAACGGAGACCCCGCGAGCTGCAAGGTTCCACCTGGCGGATCCCGTTCGAAAATCAAAACCTCTACGTAACCGTCAACCACGACGGAGAACGAATACTCGAAGTCTTCGCCGCCGGCCCGATCAGCGCCGGTGTGGGGCTGCTGGCTTCAAAGATGCTTCGCGGCGGATTCGATGTAAACGAGGTCGCCCGAAGCCTGAACAAGGTCACGGCGACCCACGCGGTCTGGTTCAATAAACGGCTTCTAACGTCGCCCGAACAGGCGGTCGCCGAATGTTTGCTGATGGTCGAACGCCGCCTGAAAAACCTGCCCGAATCGCCGCGAATTACCAAGGCCGAACACGACTCGCCGATCGACGGCCCGCAAATGGCGACGCTTATCGGCGAATGCCCCGAATGCCGCGGCCAGCTCGAACACGCCTCCGGCTGCGACTTCTGCCGCGACTGCGGCTATTCGAAATGTAAATAAGTACGTGACCGAGCGTGGTCAGCGAACAGTGCGTGAAGACGGCGAAGCAAGCTCCGATACACTGACCGGCGAACAGCCACGCCCTTCTGACTTCTGAGCACTGACACGGATTTCACTGACCACCCCAAATTCTTGACCCGCCGTCCTTAAAGTGTATTTCTATTAGTTGTTTCTCTTCTACAACCGGCCTAATTTGCGCCTCTAAGGAGTACCAATGTCCAGGAAATTTTTGTTAGCCCTCACACTGACTGTCTGTCGATCACGACGGCATTCGCGTCGTCGGACAACGAAAGATCGACTGCCCGTTCAAAGCGGGCCGCCAAGAAACTAAGTATTAAAGTGGTCCCTTGGGGGCCGACACAGGCCGACGTCGACGCCGCCCGCCAGCGAGCCGCCAACAGCGATGTAGTCCGCCGCGAACTCAACGGCTGCGAAATACCGCGAGGTCGGGTTCGAATATCTTTACGACGGGATCGAACGAAAGGCCAGGCTCTCGGCCTCCGCGGCGTTTTCGCGTATATATTACAACTACTCATCGGACCTTGCCCTCATCGTAGAAGGCGATTTGCCGGGACCGAGCCGATAACGGCGTGTTGGGAGAAGATATTCCGGGTGTCAGCGAAGCCGAGTGGACCGCGGCGTTCCGCGTTGTCGAACAGGACCCGAGCATAAAAATGACATCCAAGGTCATCAACGGAATGTTTCAGGCTATGCCGCCAACGACCGTTGATCACGGTGAACGTTTGATAAACGTCGGCATTGCGGATCCGGCAACGGCGAGAACCAAATCGTCGGCGTTAGCTTCAAGAACAACAAGCTCGTCAAATACGCAAATAATGCCGCCGCCGACCGCTCTTGCTACGCCGGACGCGTGCGGCATTGTGAATGCCGGACAAGCTCCGACCCAGGAGGGGCTGGCTGGCCAGGCAACTTTGACGGTGAACGACTCAGGCGGCAACCCTTTGTGGGAAATGTTGATAATCCGGCCCTCGTCTTCGTCCGGTGCTCCCGTGAGCGTTCAGGTCTTGAAATTCGCGATGTTGGATATAAAGGTAAAATCGGTTCTGAAACGCGCACACGTGCCGATACTCAACGTAAAGTATGTCAACGGCTGCGGCCCGTTCCGAGATTGGCAGTTTTCCGAGGAGTTTTTCAACGCTCCCGAGGCTGGCTCTCAAAATCGTCCGACCCGAGCCGCCTCGGCTATCCGTATTCTCGCCCCCGGACAGGTCGCGACTACGGTCGTGGAAACGAGGAATGATACTGGCAACTTCCGGGGCGTTGCCATTTACACGCAAAATACCGAGAACGGCCAAGAAGTTGTCCTCGTGACCGAGCTGAACGCCAGTTGGTACCGCTACATAATGGAGTGGCGTTTCGCGACTGACGAACAATTCGTCCCAGGTACGGTTTTGGTTCGGTTGGGCCGAATAGCTGTATCTGCATCCAACGGACCCATCACGTTTACTGGCGTTTCGATTTCGACGTGGTCGGCGCCAACAACCGTGTTTACCTGATGGACCGCGGCCGACGATATCAGCAGCTAATCGAGACCGAGTCGGCGTTTTTTAGGCGTCCGGGTACGAATCGAATGTTCATGATCCAGAACGCCACTGGCGACGAGGCCTATCAGCTCGTCCCCGGCACGAACGATGGCAGTGTGACCGACAATAACGGCAACTTGACCGACACGTTCGGGGCCGGAGATTTTTGGCTGATGCGTTTCAAGGGAACAGCCGATTCGCCCGCGAGCTCGATGACGCAGGCAACATGCAGGATCTCCAGCCCGAATAAACCCATGGGTAAACGGTGAAGCGATGACAAGCCAGGATGTCGTGGTTTGGTACGCGGCACATCAAACCCGGAGTGACGACCTGAGCCGCCCGGCGGCACCGAACGTTATAACCGGCTCGCATATCGTCGGGCCGACGCTGCGTCCGGTCCGTTGGTAGACAGGAAGCCGATTTGAATTTGAAGGGCAGTAACGACATTATGTTTGTTGCTGCCTTTCTCTTTTATGCATCAAAAGTAGTGATCGATCGTGGGTATTTATTATGGGATTCGCCAGGTTAAAAGTGCATCGGGTTGTTAAGCCTTTCGCTGCCGCTCTGCTCGCCGTTATCACGCTCTGGCCGACAACAGTCGCGATCGCCCAGGACCAAAACGTCAAACCTGACGCGGTCAAGACGACAGCTTTGACACCAGTTCCACGGGCGTACGCGTTCGCACGGTCGAAGAACTGCAGTCCGAGATCCGCAGCCGTCTTCTGCGGTCTGAGCTGCGGCGTGGACAGGTCGGGATCAAGGTCGTCTCGTTGAACACAGGCAAGGTCGTGTTCGATGAGAACGCGAAAAATATTTCATGCCGGCCTCGAACATGAAGAATTTCACGGTCGCTGCGGCGCTGGAAAAACTGACACCCGACTTTCGGTTCGTGACCAGCGTTTATGCGACGGCATTGCCCGATCCGGACGGTACGATAAAGGGCGACCTCCGCATTTTCGGCCGAGGCGATGTTTCCATCTCGACCGCGTTCACCGAAGGGAACTATTACAAAAAGCTGGACGAATTCGCGGACAAAATCGCTGCCGCCGGAGTGAAACGCATCGAAGGTTCCATCGTCGCGGATGATTCTTACTTCAGCGGCAACCCGATCCCGGCGAGTTGGGAGTGGGACGATCTTCAGTGGTACTACGGCGCCGAAGTTTCGGCCCTGCCGCTGAACGATAACGCCGTCGATCTGACCGTCACGCCCGGTCCCGGTCGGTTACCCGTGTTCGGTAAAGCTCTCGCCGTTCAATCCCGTCTATCGCGTAAAGAACCTTTGCCTGACGACGGCCGCGGGCACGGCGCGAACGCTTAAGATCGACAAACAGCTCGGCCAAAATCAGCTGGAGATAAGCGGGACGCTTCCCGCGGGCAACGCCGGTTTCAGCGGTTCGGTGACGGTCTCAAGGCCGGCCGAGCTGTTCGCCGCTCTCCTGAAGCAGCGGCTCGAACTAAAAGGCGTCACGGTGACGGGACAATATTCCGTACGCTCGGCGTCGTCGGCCGTGCCCGCCGCCGAGCAGATCGAGATAGCAAAGCTGGAATCGCCGCCGCTCAGCCTTATCGCGGCAAAGACGATGAAGCCGAGTCAGAACATGTATACCGAGACTTTGTTGTGGACGCTTGGAGAAGAAGCAAGACGAAAAGCCCAATCAACGCTTTCATCAGCCGCGCCGGCACGGCGACAGGACAGTGCCGACCTCGGCATCGCAGAAGTAAAAAGTTTCCTGACCGGGATCGGTGTCGCTCCGGACGGCGTCATCCAGTATGACGGCAGCGGCCTTTCGCGGCACAACCTGATAACGCCCGCAGCGGTCGTGCAGCTTTATTCCTACATGGCAAGAAGCAAATATCCGCAAGTCTGGCGTGACAGCTTAACGATCGGCGGAGTAGACGGAACGTTGGCGAACCGTTTTAAGGGAACCGCCGCGCAGGAAATATTCGAGGGAAAACCGGAACTATAGATCAGGTATCTGCCCTCTCAGGCTATATGACCACAGCCGGCGGCGATCAGCTTATAGTCTCATTCGTCGTCAACGGCGTAGCCCAAACCGGCCACCGCACCTCAATGATCGACGACATCGTCCTCAGCCTTGCCAGGTTCAACGGAAAGATCGATTAAAAAGTGAAAATGTGGAAAAGTGAAAGAGTGGAAAAGGGAGAAACCTATTTTCTTTTTCACCTTTTCACTTTTACACCTTTCCACCTTTTAGAAACTACCATCCACCACCGCTGCCGCCGTAACCACCGCCGTTTCCACGGCCGCCGCGGTCCTCTCGGGGCTTTGCTTCATTAACTACTATATTGCGGCCCTCGTATTCCTGGCCGTTAAATTGAGCGATGGCGCTGTTAGCGTCTTCGGCCGACGCCATCTCGACGAACCCAAACCCGCGTGAACGCCCCGTCTCGCGGTCAAAAACAACATTTGCCGATTCCACAGCACCGGCCCCTGCAAAATACTCCTGAAGGTCCTCGCTTGTCACACGAAAGGACAGATTGCCTACATACAATTTATTACTCATCGTTAGCCCTTTAATTTTATGGAAGCAAAAAACGGCAGGCGGGGCCCGTGCTGAAAAAGCGAACCAGCACCGGCGATCGGCGACATCCCTACTCAATTATTTAGCTTCATCTGCCACGGGTACAACTCTCATCCGAACCAAAAGTCGCTAAATATCGGAGGTCGGGAGCATCTGTCGAGACACTATTCGAGAGCCAGAACAGTCGGAATTATCCAACTTTTTCGGCTTAATTGGCAAGCAAAAATTTGCCGACTCTTCGCGTCTCCTCTGCGTCCTCCGCGGACTCTGCGTTTAGCCCATTCCTAACGCAGAGAACGCGGAATTCGCAGAGGGAATTTCCAGGCGGCGGCCCCGACCGCCTGTGATACCATAACTTTCGCTATTACGCGTGATAACGGTATGAAAGAACGCCTTTTTATATTGGGTTTTATTTTCGTCGTAGCCTTCGGCTGCAAGCTCGGATCGACCACCGCTGAGAACGTCCAAAACCGGGCCGCCAACGACCGCGCCCGGACCGAGAATCTCTCTCCGTCGAACGCAACTGCGCCCGAACCTACGCCAAAACCGGCCGCGGCCGCAAACGCCGTTTGCCCCGATCCGGCAAAACCCTGCCATCACAAGGAAAAGCATTTTGACGATTGGGAGCTTTCATTCAAAATGCCGCCCAAACTGCCGCCGAACAAAGAGGTCAAGTCAGCTCCCTTTTATGCCGTGATCCTCAAAACCTATCCGATGGGCGACGATTGCGACGGCGGCGAGTATATCGAGGCCGTCGAGGCCGAGCGCAAACGCGAACAGGCCAACCAGCTAGACCGCAAGGTCTTCGCCGCCTACCAATGCCCCAACATGGGCGCCGTCGGCTATGAATTCGCCGGCAAATGGGACGCCAAAAAGGAAAACGTGCTTATCGGCAACTTCCTCGCCATCTACGCCGGCGCTAGCAAAGCCGAAGCCGAAGAAGCCCTCGGCTTTTTCCGCAACTCATACCCCCAAGCCCAACTAAAACAAATGACCGCGGTGTACGAGCTGATGATGCAATAGGGTGTTCCTGCTACCAGGCGCGAGACTGGTCGACCATTTTTCTGATGCTCGAGCGCGACCCGTCGAACACGTCCGGGAAGAACTCCTCCGTCGGCAGTACGACCGTCGTCTCACGAAGCGTTTCGATGCCCAGTTCGTCAACCAGCCAGCCAAAAGCGTTTTCGATCCATTCCCTGGTTTCCTTGTCGACCGGGCATTTGGGAGTGAACCAGCTCATATGCAATTGCGAATGTTCGCACGGAACTCAAGCGTGCGTCAACGGATTCGCGAGTGGCTGGTCTATTATGAATTCAAATGCATAGGCACAGTGGCCAATTTCGTGCATTTTCGTCTTCGTGGTTGATGTTTTTTGCACCTGTGGGCAAAAAGCGGCCACGAACCGGTAGTGACTCAGTTTGAACTTTAACACCGCCCGCGACAGGCTTATACATTGACGGTCCTTTTCGATCTCAAACCGAGGCAATACGGACGAAACAATTTGATTGCCATAACTCCCGATTATCTGATACAGTTTTTCAATAAGCCCAAGCGATAGATATTACTCCCCGGTTTTTAGATCAGAAGACCCACAACCAGGAGGACTGTCCTTTAAATGAAAATTCGAATTATCCATACCCTGCTGCTATTCGTGTGCCTTTTTGCCGCTCTGCCGGCGGCGGCACAGGACCCGCAACCCCCGACCGAGGATGAAATGCTCGAAGAGGAATTTATCCGGTCAAAGGCCGAGAACGGCGAGTCGCACGCATCCGGAGCCCGTGATGATCTCGGCCCCGTGATCATCGGCAACCCCACAACCGCGCATAAGGTGATCGGTGTCGGATTGTCGACGACGACCTTTAATGCGAACGGCACCGTGGCGACCGAGATCAGTACCAACCGCCATTTCACGTTCGCGGAGATCAGCCATACCGTCGGGCTCGTTTACTTGAAAGACCGTGCGAGCGGAACGGTCATCAACCTGGACGTTCCGGGTACGATCGTGCGGGCCACCCGCGATGCTAGCGGTTACCATGTAACGATCGGCGGCGTTGATGCCGGTACGTTCGCCGGACCGCTTTATTTCGAACCTACAGATGAAACTAACGAATTTCGGGTCGAGAATATTCGCCGCGTGTTCAGCGGAACCTTTGTCCCGCGGTATCGCGGCGCGATCGAACTGGCGCACGGATCCGGAACGCCTGTGAACACGCTCAACATAGTCAACACTATCGAGATCGAGGACTATGTTCCCGGCGTCGTAGCGAACGAATCGATCGCCTCCTTCCATATGGAGGCACTAAAAGCTCAGGCAATCGCGGCTCGCGGTTATGCCATCGCGAATATCGGCCGCTTTCGAGCGAGTTTCCCTTACGATATCGTCGATTCCACCACTTCCCAGGTCTATCGCGGCGTGATCTCGGAACACCCGCGTGCCGTGCAGTCGAGCAGGGAGACGATAGGCTTGGTCGCTTCGTATAATGGAAACATAATTCAGGCGCTTTACTCGTCATCGATGGGCGGAGCTACGGAGAATAATGAGGCGATCTTCGCCGGTTCGCCGCTCCCATATCTCCGGGGCATTTATGACGGTGACGGAGCGGCTCCAAGCTTCCCGGCCGACGTCACAGCTTTCTACCAACGAACGACCGCACCGGACACCTTTGACGATTGCGCTCGCACCGCGACAACTCCAACAGGCACAGTGGGTAATACATTCTCGCGATGGCGCTTCACCCTAACCCAGGCACAGCTGCGGGCCAAGGTCAGCGCTGGCAGTACCGAAACCGTTACGAACGTCGAGATCACGCAGCGCATGGCCGCATCGGGCCGGGCGTCGCGGGTAGTCTTGACAACATCCACCGGCCGGGTGATCACGGTTAGTGGTTGGGATCCGTTACGCGTCTTCTTCCGGCCGTTTGTAACAACACCACGCCTTTGCGGCACGGGCACGATCCCTTCTGCGTTCACACTCAATAACCCGAGTGTCATAAACGTAACCAGGGACGGCAGCGGAAATCTTACCGACGTAGTTGTTTGGGGCGGCGGTTGGGGCCACAATGTCGGGATGAGCCAGTACGGAGCTCACGGCCGCGCTCGTGCGAACCAGAACTTCCTGCAGATCCTGAAGGCCTATTACACCGGCGTCGATGTCGGTTCGTATCCGATCAGCATCGGACGCGAACCCGGCTCAGGCCCGCCGACCCTGCGTCAGGAGTTCTACGCCCCGAATGCCGTCGGCACGTTGGTCGTCCGGCCGGAAAACCTGAAAAAGCTGGTCGTTCACATCAATGAAACGTACGACATTGTCCTCGACGAAGAGGACTTGGCCGCCGGGACCGTGAGCATAGACATTTCACCCTATCTCGTCCAGGGCTTGAATACCATTCAGTACAACCCCGTCGGTCGTCATGGTGGTGCTACGGTGAATGTAAATGTTGAGTAGGATCCCCGATCGAGCGGTCAATTAGTTCCATTCGAGGCGCCGCGTATTCGAATGCGCGGCGCCTCGGCCGGTTCACCTCGCCCACATGCTTTTCCGTCCCTTTGTTTGACATGTTGCATTGCTCCGACACGCGACGAAACGAGCCCAAAAAAGCGAGGCCCGTCGTAAACGCGGTCTCGGATCTCCGACCGCTGATCGTGATACTCTTAGATCAGTACGAAGTGTTCCTGGCCGGCTTATCGATCCCGTGCACTGCCAGACGGCACCGACGGTGGGCCACTGCCCGGTACTTTCGATAACACATCCCGTCATCGAATTTCTCATCGACATCACTCAGAAAAGCGATCGCGTCCCCGCCGTCCTTGTCGGTATTTCGTAGCGTTAACCCTTTTCGCCCCGTCGGATTCCTGAACTGTCGGGATCTGGCTCGTGAATATTGTTTGCTGCACTCTCCGACCTTCTATAACGCGGGGAGCCCCCGACGGCCGTATCAGAATGGTGTAACCGCCCGGGCCGGTTTCAATCTGCTGGTTCAGCGCTACTGTACCGGTTTCGCTGGTCAGTCGCTCGTTATGTTGACAATGAGATTTCCGCTGACTGTGCCGTCATTCAGGCGGGCAACAGGCCGTTCTGATTCGTTAGAGAGGTGATCTCTTCGTTTACCCCGACATTCAGGACGCCGGAGTATGACTCGACGGTCACCCCGCGGTCTTGTCCCTTTTGGCCGGAGCGTTGGTAATGCGACTTTGGGCCGCAACGACCGCCGCAAGCAGGACGAAACACAAAATAGAAAAGTAATAGCAGCAGGCGATGTTTTTCATTGTGGTGAAGAAGGCTAAAACTAGAGATCTTGAGGATCAGAAGGTTGGCAAATAAAGGATATCTCGCCCCTTAACTCAACGTCAAACATTTTTGAACACTATGTTCGCGTGTTAGGGTCGCAACCGGCGCTCGCTGTGTCGTTCATGCAATTGTGACCATCGCTGCAACATCATGCTAGACTCTTACGTCTAAGTCGCCCTGGATGGCTTGGGAGAAAACAACAAGCTCTTTGAAAATTAATGAGATCGGCCTTTTTAGGCTATCTAGGGAACGAGTCAGGAAGACAGCGGGGTTTCCGGCCGTCCACCGAAAACCCCGACTGTCGTGCTAACCCTTTCACCTGCCGCATTTAGTTTTTTCGTCAAAAGTTTTGTTCATTTTGACGGAATATCAGGTAGGAAAAGCTATAAGTCTAATATTCCAGGTTAGGTTTACATGTCCAGTAACCGGCGGAACAAGCGCGGACAAGACCGGACGAATCTTATCCCTTCAACACATTCAACAGCTTGTCGTGAATGCCGCCGAAGCCGCCGTTGGACATTATCGCGACGACGTCGCCGTCGCTTCATTTCGGGCGTGAGATGGTCGACGATCGCGTCGGCGTCGGGGAAGGCCATGGCGGGTTTGCCCTGCAGTTCGATGTCGCCGACAAGCTCGTCGACATCGAGCACCTTGCCGAGCTCGCTGGCCTTTGAGGTGTTGTAGACGCCGGCGATGATGACGTAGTCGGCGTAGGAGAAGGCCTTGCCGTAAGGCTCCTGAAAAATCGGCAAGCCGCGACGACCACGAACGCGGCTCGAAGACGGCGATCAGGCGTTTGCCGTCGTATTTCATCCGCAGGGCCTTTGAGGTTTCCTCGACGGCGGTCGGGTGATGGGCGAAATCGTCGATCACCGTCACGCCGCGTTCGACGCCGCGGACCTCCACGCGGCGTTTGACGATCTTGAACGTGTCGAAACGCTTCCTGGATCTTTTCTCTTGGAAATGCCCCACGCGTCGGCGGCGATGATCACCGCCAGGCAATTACGGACGTTGAACTCGCCGATCAGGTTCGTCTCGAACTCGCCCCACGAAGTGCCGTCGCGAAAACGGTGAAGCGGGTCACGTCGCCGGTGAAATCGATGTAGCGGGCCTGCCATTTGGCATCGTCGGTCAGGCCGAACGTTTCGACTGTCGTGTAAAGCTTGCCCTCCATCTCGTCGAGCACCTCGGCCGCGACCGGCGAATCGATCCCGACGATCAGCCGCCCGTTCCCGGGCACGAGATTCATCAGCCGCGAGAACTGGAACTTGATCTCCTGGAGGTCGCGGTAGATGTCGGCGTGGTCGAATTCGATGTTGTTGACGATCGCGATCTCCGGCAGGTAGTGCATAAACTTCGGCTTTTTATCGAAATAAGCCGTGTCGTACTCGTCGCCTTCGATGACGAAATAATCGCTCTCTGTAACGCGAAAGCTCGCATCGAAATTCTGCACGATGCCGCCGACCAGAAAGCCGGGATCGAGCCCGCCGACCTCGCAAACCCATGTGGCGATGCTGGTCGTTGTCGTTTTACCATGCGTCCCCGCGACCACCAGCGAACGGCGGCCGCGAATGAACTCCTCTTTGACAATTTCAGCCTGCGACCGGTACACCAGCTTACGGTTCAGGACCTCTTCCAGCTCCGCGATTGCCGCGGCTGATCGGCGTTGCCGACGATGGTCACGTCGGCACCGATGTCGGCATTCTCGGCCTTGTAGCCGTTCAGGATCTCGATCCCCAACGCCTCAAGCTGCGTCGACATCGGCGGATAAACGTTCTGGTCCGACCCGGTCACTTTATGACCGCTCGCCTGCAGCATCCCCGCAAGCGAGGCCATCGCCGTGCCGCATATTCCGATAAGATGGTAGTGCATAGAAGAAGGTCTTTGCGAACTTTGCGGAAAACTTAGCGTCCTTTGCGGTAAAACGATATTTTAACGCAAAGGACGCTAAGGAAGAACGCAAAGTTCGCGAAGGGAACTACTTTCCGAGCAATTCGGCTACGAGTTCGTTCGCATCGTAGATCTTCCGCAACGCTTCGATGATCCCGGCACTGTGGACGCCGACGGCGCGGGAGCCTTCGTTCTCTTCGATGTACCAGTAGCGGTTCGAGAGTTTCTGGTTGTTGCTGTCGAAGTTAAGGCCGACGACCTCGCCCTTGCGGTTTATGACGGGCGAGCCGCTGTTGCCGCCGATGGTGTCGGCAGTGTAGACGAAATTGAGCGGAGTCGACAGGTCGACCTTGTCGCGGCGGTCCTTGAAACGCTGCGGCAGGTCGAACGGCGGTTTATCGTCAAAGCTAAGGTTGCGGTCGTAAAGGCCGAAGAATGTCGTCTTGTACGGCACAAGCGTCGTGTCCTCGTCATACCCGCGGACAACGCCGTAGGCGATCCGAAGTTGCGAGTTGGCGTCGGGCGGCATGCTCTTGCCGTAAACAGCGAACCGGGCCTGTGCGATCCGGGTTCCGTTCGCGGTTTCGATGTCGATGACGTTCTTTTCGTTCCACGCACGCAAGCGCACGAATGACCGGTTCGACACGGCGAGCGAGAGTGATCATCGGATCGGTCGAAGCGTTTACGGCAGCGGCGCCGCCTTCAAGCAAAGCTTTGCGGGCGGCGGGATCGACCAGCTTTGTCTCGCGAACCGCGCGGCCCACGACCTCGGCCGGCTCGGCATCGCCAAGAGCGGCTTTGATGAACGGGTCATCGGCGCCGAGAAGGTTTCGCGGCTTCGACCATCCACGCGGTCAGAGCGGCTTCTTCCATCTCAGGATAGATCGGCGCCGGTGACAGCAGCGACGAACGAAACGCGTCCAGCCGGGCGTCGCGATATTCAGGATAACGCTGGCCGTTCGGCTTTGGCACCTCGATGTGATAGGTCACGATCTGCTGGGCAATTGTCGCGAGCCGCGAGGACGCAAGGCTGGAAAAAGCGAGCTGGTTGGCCTTCGCGGGCAGTTCTGCATATGCCTTTGAGATCGCGTCCCACGCCGGGGCGTATTGCTTGTTGAGTTCGGCCTTGACCGCGAGCTTATCGCGAAGGTCCTTTTCCTCGGCCTCCTTGCGTGCAAAGTTGCGGGGATTAAGCAAGCCGTTTTGCTGACCTTCAAGACGTTTCAGCGAGTTAGCCAGCGAACGCATTCCCTGATTCGCCTGTCGCAAAGCTTCTGCGTTTCGCTTGGAATAGTCTTCGAGGGCCTTGCGCCGCGTCTTCCACACTTTCTCCTGAAGCGGATTGCCGACGTCGCGTTGATAAGCAAGTTGTGCGAGGGTCAGCAGCCGAGCGGTCGAACCCGGATAGCCCGGCACGACTACGAACTCGCCGTCCGGAGCTCCGGTCGCGGACCATTTAAGGTAATTGGGGGTTGAGGCCGGCTTATCGTTCTCGTAAACGCGGACGAACGTAATATCGAGATCATGACGAGGATAGACAAAATTGTCGAAATCGCCGCCAAAGAAAGCTGCCTGTTCTTCCGGTGCCATGACCAGGCGAACATCCGTGTACCGTTTGAACCGATAAAGCCAGTATTCGCCGCCGCTGTAAAGCGACACGACCTCACATCGCAGGCCGGTTGGGCAGTCCTTTTCTATCGCGGCGATCTCGGCGGTCCGCTTTGCCGCGGTATCGGCATCGCTCGTGCCGGCGTTTGCCGCGTTGTGCACTCGTTCGGTGACGTTGTCATACGACTCAAGTATCGACACGTTCCCGTCCGGGACCTTTAACTCTTCGGCCTGCGTCTTCGCGTAAAAGCCGTTCTTGAGCAGATCGCGTTCCTTGCTGGACAGGCGTTCGATAAAGCCCGAGGCAACGTGATGATTTGTCGCGATCAGGCCGTTTGGCGAAACGAACACGCCCGACGCCCCGGGAAACTTGACGGACGCAAGCCGCACCTTGTCCAGCCACTCCTTCGACGGTTCGAAATTGTAACGTTCCTTCCACTGCTTCAACGGCGGATTATCGAACGTCCACATGCCGTCGTCGGCGCGAAAGCCCGGTGCGGCCATCAGGAAACTAACGAGTAGTAAAAGGGCAGATACTTTTTTCATAATTCACACTGAGATGATCTGAAGTTTTTGAAGGATGCCGGTAAGTCCGTCGCCTATCCAATTTACAAGCCCTGAATAAACGCCGAAAACGTGTTAATACGTATCAAATATAGTACACGGTTTCGACCCCTCATATTCTTCCCAGGAATACCGCATACGGTTTTTTCGCCTCTTCGGAAAACATTCGGAAAAAATTCCCGATAACTTTAGGACTTTCCGAAACGCCTCAAGCAAGAATCGTCGTGTGCCGTAATTTCGTCGATTGAATACTGCCGGAAAAATTCCGAAGGTGACGGAAATTATAGCAAAAATTGCAAAATCACGAAGACGACGCGTCTTGACCATTGAAATACATAGAGGAGTTTCCATGAAAAAATTACTTATTTTTGCCCCAACCGTTCTTAGTATTTTCTTGTCCCTCGGCCATACAGTTTCGGCCCAGGTCAATCTTAGCTTCGAGACCGGGACCAATCCGGGGAGCTTTAGTACCGTTTTCGCCGGCCAAACCAATATTAACGGCTGGTCGGTCGACTTCGGAAGCGTCGATTATATCGGCAGCTATTGGCAGGCGTCCCACGGCAGCCGAAGCCTAGACCTGAACGGCAACGGCCAGAGAGGTCAGGTTAGTCAGGAACTGGCGACCATCGCCGGCTGGACCTATAAGGTCACGTTCGATATGTCCGGAAATCCCGACGGCAACCCTGTCTCAAAGTTCATGTCCGTGAGTGCGGACAAAAAGGCGGCCAGGGGTTATCTGTTTGCGATCGGCAGCAATACCAGAGTGGATATGCAATGGGCACCCAATACCTATCACTTTACGGCGGAATATCCAACGACACTTCTAAGTTTTACAAGCCTGATCCAGGGCTTTTACGGTCCTGCGCTGGACAACGTCGTCGTGACGGTCGAAACCCAAGTTTGTCATGTGGCGACGGTAAAGACGGTGACCGTCAGCGAACCCGAAGTAGCAGTCCATCTGGCACATGGTGACACCCCGGGTCCGTGTCCGGAATGATCGGGATCTGATCAATGCCTGAGTTAGTTCGAGGTCAAATTTCTAATAGCGAGAGCCGAATGTGATCACATTCGGCTCTCTTTAACGACATTCGAATTCATTCGTTTACGACAGCGCGGTTCGAAGTTTTCCCATCGCACCGTCGAGAACCGAATCCTCACGAGCGATGCAGATCCGGACATAGGGGTCCCACAGATCAGTGTCGGCGAACGCGGCTCCGGGCGTCATGCCTACACCTGCTTTTTCCATCAGCATCTCGTTAAAGGAGATCGCGTCTGAAAAACTTTCCGGGATCCTAGCCCACAGATAAAAAGCCGACCCCGAATCATAAATGTCGAAACCGAGTTCACGAATGCCCTCAGAAAACCGGCGGCGTTTCTCATCAAACTTGTCGCGAAGGTTGGAATAATAATCGCCGTTTGCCATCAATACTCTCGAAAGGGCAGCCTGCAGCGGCGTGGCAGGACAAACGTAGATGACGTTAGCGGCGTTATTGATGGGAGCGATCAATTCGCCCTTCCCGTAACAATATCCAAGCCTCCAGCCGGAGATGTTCCACGATTTAGAGAACGAGTTGACCGTGATGGTCCGTTCGCGCATATCCGGCAAGGACGCGATCGGGGTATGCGGGTTCTCGCCGGTCACGTAATGCTCGTAAACCTCGTCGGATATGACCAGCAGATCGAGGTCCTTAGCAACATCGGCGATCGCCTCCAGCTCAATTTGCGACATCACTTTGCCCGTCGGGTTCGACGGGGTGCAGACGATGATCGCCTTGAGCGGATATTCGGCCCGGTCCTTCAATTCGCGGCATCGGGCAAGCAATGCCTCCTTTTCAAAGAGCAGGTTCTCGTCCAGTTCGAACGATTCGGTCTTGCCGCCAAATTCCTCGAGAATCCGGCGGTGATACGGGTAATAAGGTTCAAAGACCAAAGCCGACTTGCCGCGAAGATATGCCTGCGTCAGGCCGATCAAAGCTCCAGTCCCGCCGTTAGTTATCATCAGTTCGAACGGACGAGCTTCGGGGTCGACGGCAATGTTGTTGTATTTGGCTATCTTTTCGGCAACAGCCTTTCTCAAACCGGCGTCGCCTTCGCTGCCGCCGTAATGGTTCTGGCTGGCAGCGATGATCGCGGCGGCCTCCGCAGCGAGCTGCGGGTCAATAGGCAGTTCAGACTGACCCTGAACGAGATTTCCGCTGGGCGGAACAAGACGGGTAATTGCCCGGATATCCGGTTTTATCTTCTTTGGTTTTGCTTCAGACATAAAGATATAAAATAACAGTTTTGCCGGGAAATCTCGAAGCGGGCCGAGAGTAGTCAGTACCACCTGCGGTAGCGGGTGCGGTATTCAGCTCGCGATTGGAAAGTGTCACAATGCCCGACCAGCAGGTCAGCAGTTTGATAAAATATACACATGAAGCCCTCCGCCCAAGCCGTTCTGCCGCCATCGCTGAAGGCCGATCTGTTCGGCGGCCATTTCCGATCGTTTCGGCGGGATGCACCTGCGTTCCTGACTAGATTGGCTCAACTCGGCGACGTTACATCATTTCGGATGGGACCGATTCAGGGTTATTTCATCAACCACCCTGATTTGATAAGGGACGTCCTTGTAGTGAATGCCCACAAGTTCAAGAAAGGCCGGGCGCTGCAGCGGGCGAAGAGCTTGCTCGGCGAAGGGCTGCTGACAAACGAGGGCGAAGCTCATCTGCGCCGGCGACGAATGATCCAGCCGGCATTTCACAGAGGACGCATAGCCGAGTACGCGAGAACGATGACCGAGTACGCCGAACGAAGGTCCGCGACGTGGCGTGACGGTGAGGTCTGCGACATCGATAAGGAAATGATGCACCTGACGCTGCAGATCGTCGCCAAAACGCTTTTCAGCTCGAACGTTGACGACGAAGCCGACGAGATAGGAGCATCGATGACCACAATAGTCGAGATGTTCAATTATCTCTTGCTGCCTTTTTCAGAATGGCTGCAAAAACTGCCGCTGCCGCAATCGCGACGCTTCGCCCGAGCACGCGATACACTCGACTCGGTCATCTATCGGATAATCAACGAACGCCGGGCCGACGGCGAGGACAAAGAGGACCTGCTCTCAATGCTGCTCCACGCCCAGGACGAAGACGACGGCACGACGATGACCGACGAGCAGGTCCGCGATGAAGCCCTGACGCTTTTCCTCGCCGGCCACGAAACGACCGCGAACGCGCTTACATGGACGTGGTATCTGCTATCCCAAAATCCAGAGAAACAAGCCGTTCTGCACGCTGAACTGGATAATGTACTCGCCGGTCGAACACCGACTTTCGACGACATCCCCCAGCTAAGATATACGGAGGCTGTCCTTGCCGAATCCATGCGGCTCTATCCGCCTGCATGGGCGATCGGCCGACTTTCATTAACGGAACACGAGCTAGGCGGCTATTTTTTGCCTGAAAAGTCGCTCGTTCTA
The DNA here is from genome assembly GCA_963763355.1 of uncultured Acidobacteriota bacterium. GTDB lineage: Bacteria > Acidobacteriota > Blastocatellia > Pyrinomonadales > Pyrinomonadaceae > OLB17. Next base: position 31,487 of record CAVXOI010000009.1, on the reverse strand, counting down.
TTGAGCCCGTATATCACGCATCGAGATGCTCGTTTTTGGGACGAGCCCGAGCACTTCATACCGGAACGCTGGGATGTGCACTCAGTGAAAGAGGCGGGCCAAAGGTACACCTACTTCCCTTTCGGCGGCGGAGCACGCCGATGCATCGGCGAAGGTTTCGCCTGGACGGAGAGTGTGCTGCTTCTAGCTACCTTGTCGCGAACGTGGAGGCTCAATCTATTACCGGACCAGAAGATCGGAATGAGCGCGATGATCACTCTTCGGCCGAAGTTTGGAATGAGGATGCAATGTCAAAACCGCGAGCGGTAGCGACCGGGGTTGTAAGGGCAGCCGATCCCCGGTCGCTACCGCTCCCGGTTCCGACTAAACTTGCTCACATACGAATTACCCCTTACAAAAAATCTCCATGGCATATCTGCGAACTCTTCAGCATAATCGATGCCTATTCGAGGTCCCGCTTCGATGTCGTCGCCTCGAATAGAGAGATATTCTTCTACCCAGATCCGCCCTCCGGTAAGATCAGATCCATTTAGGCCCCGATCTATTCCGAAAGCGATACAAAGCTTGCCCGGCCCCGACGTTAAATTCCTATCCTTCATCGGACCTCGGCGGGCACGCATGATCTCAACCCCCTCTACCGGCTCAATGCCCCTGATGAGAACGACGTGAGGATGATCGGACGGCCCGGTAACGAGATTTAGCTGGTAGTACATTCCATACACGAAAAAAACATAGACGTGCCCGCCCGGGCCGTAGGTGACCTCATTGCGTGCCGTTCGACGTCCGCCGTAGCTGTGCGCGGCCTTGTCCCGGATACCCAGGTAAGCTTCGGTCTCGACGATCATTCCGGAAACGCGATCTCCGTTTTCGTCGGGCACGACAAGTAGCTTGCCCAACAGCTCACGAGCAATCACAAGAGTATCTTCCCGGGTAAAGAATTCCCTGCTTACTTTCATTCCGTTGTCTGCTTCACCGATCAAAGGTACAGGGCTTGCGTATTAATGCCGTGTTCGAGAGAAACGCACGAACGTGTGTTGAAAGCATACATTAAAGGCTGCCTTCTTCCAGGCAGCGGCACTTAAGAGAGAGGAGAAAGGTTATGAAAGTGAAAGAAATTATGACGCAGAACCCGGCATGCTGTATGGCGGATGACGATCTGCAGTCAGTAGCTAAAATGATGGTCGACCACGATTGCGGCTGCATTCCGGTGGTCGAGGACACTTCCAGCAATAAGCCGATCGGCATCGTAACCGACCGCGATATCTGCTGTCGGGCCGTGGCGGAAGGTAAAAACCCGCTCGATCTAACAGCAGGAGACGTTATGACCGGCAATGTCATAACGGTTACTCCGGATATGACAGTCGAAGAATGCTGCAATATCATGGAGGATAATCAGATCCGCCGCGTAGCGGTCGTTGACAACTCTGGCGCCTGCTGCGGGATCGTTGCCCAGGCAGATATCGCCGTGAACGCCGACCAGCGAAAGACGGCAGAGGTTGTTCAAGAGGTCTCAAGGGCGGGCGCTTGATCGATGGCTGATCGGGTTGTTTCCGTAGCTCAATAGGCGGACTCATGGGTCCGCCTTTTTCCTTTCCTGCCCTCGTGACGATTTTAAGTGCGCGGGCCGCTATGATAGATTCCTCAAAGCGTCCTGTTCTCATTATTTTGCATCATAGATACGGCCGGATATGAAGTTGATTCTTTCACTTGCCCTCTTTTTGACCTTGTCGGTTCATTCGCCCGCTCAGAAGGCGGATGATGTTTTAGCGACCGCGGTCGGCCTTAGTTTTACACCCGCCGCGTTGAACGAAAATATACGAAAGGCTTATCTTTCGCAGAATGAGTTGATCGCGGAAGAAAGAAAGAACTCGTTGGCCACGCTGGTCCGCGAAGTATTGACCGAAGCAGAAGCAAAGGCGGCTGGAACGACCACCGAGGCTTTGATCGCCGCCGAGCTCAAAAAGGTCCCCGCTCCGACGGCCGCCGAGATCAAGACCGTTTTCGACGCAAACCGCGCGGCCTTTCGGCGACCGGACGCTTGCTCAGGTCCAGCCGCAGATCGTTGCATTTTTGAAGAACAATGCAGAACAGAATGCTCTAAAAGAGTTGGTCGAAAGGCTTAAGACAAAACACAAGTTCATTCCCGGCAAGGACGCGAATGCACCGGGCCTCAAACCGGCTGAGGTACTTTTTACGGCGGCGGGCCGGCCATACACGGCGGGCGAATTCGATGCGCGATTTAAGGCGCATTTTTACGATGTGCGTGCCGAGATGTACGACGAAACTGTTCACGACCTTGAGAACTCGATCTTCTCCGCGCTCGTCGCCCAGGAAGCCCGCGCGCGGAATATCGAGGCAGGCGACCTTATCGCTGTCGAGGTCACGAACAAGCTGCGTGATTTTTCCGACGAGGAACGCGTCAAGCTCGAGGAAGCCCTGCAGAAAAAGCTTTTTGAAAAGTACTCGGTAAAGATCCTGCTCAAGGAACCTGAACCTGTCGCTCATGCAGTTACGCCGGATGACGATCCCGTCTTCGGAAAGACTGCGGCTCCGGTCACCGTTGTCATGTTCAGCGATTTTCAATGTTCCGCGTGCTCGGCGACGCATCCTGTACTAAAAAAGCTGCTTTCGGCTTATCCGGACACGGTTAGATTGGTCGTTCGGGACTTCCCGCTTGAATCGGTCCACCCGAATGCTTTCAGGTCGGCACTCGCGGCAAATGCTGCCCGGGCGCAGGGAAAATATTTTGAATATATAGACGTACTTTACTCGAATCAGAGCAGCCTCGACGACGCTTCGCTGAGAAAATACGCACAGGAACTCGGTTTGAACATCAAGCAATTTGAGTTAGACTTAGCAAGCGAAAACGCCGCCGCCGAGGTTCGGAAGGATATGGCCGACGGCCTTAGGTTCGGGGCTCGCGGCACGCCGACGATCTTCGTGAACGGCGTGAGGGTACATCACATTTCTTTCGACACCCTCAGGCGTGCGGTCGACCGGACGTTGGGCCGGACGGCGTCAAAATAACCTCTCTTATGCCGCTCTCTTTTTATTCTCTCGATAATGGTGTTTGCCATGTCCTGCGGCGACAGTTCCGGCGGGCGTAATAATTCGGGGACGAACTTGAAACCAGCGAACGCAAACTCGAAGCTGAATATTGTCCCGCAATATTCCGTACAGATCGTCGCGACGCACCCTCACGACCCGAAGGCCTTTACACAGGGACTCGTTTTTCACAACGGGTTTCTTTACGAGGGGACTGGCGGAAAACCGGCACGAGGCGACGATTTTTCTTCATCGCTGCGGAAGGTCGAGATCGAGACGGGCAGGGTCGTTCAGCAATACGACGTGCCCCGCGATTTCTTCGGCGAGGGCATCGCCATCCTGGGCGACAAGATCTATCAGCTCACCTGGCAGGAAAGGACAGGGTTCGTTTACAACCTGGACGATTTCAAACTGCTTAGAGAAGTGCGGTATTCGGGAGATGGGTGGGGCCTGACACACGACGGCACAAACTTGATAATGAGCGACGGGACACACGTCATTCGGTTCGTGAATCCTGAAACTTTTTCGACCGTGCGTACGATCTCTGTCAATGACGAAAAGGGCAACCCGTTGATGGAGATAAACGAGCTCGAATTCATAAAAGGCGAGATCTGGGCGAACGTTTGGCAGACCGGCTGGATCGTCCGGATCGACCCCGCAACCGGCAAGCTTCTTGGCCGGATAGACCTGAATACTCTCACGGATGAAGAAAGGAAAAAGAACAAAAAGACCGACGTCCTGAACGGGATCGCGCACGATCCGGCAACCGACCGCATTTTTGTTACCGGCAAGAACTGGCCGCGGCTGTACGAGATTAAAGTCAACGCTAAATGATGGATGATAAGCAGCTTATGCTGCGAGCGATCGAATTGGCCCGAGAAGGCGTGGAATCGAACGAAGGCGGCCCGTTCGGCTGCGTCATCGCCCTTGACGGCCGGATCGTTGGTGAAGGCGGCAACCGCGTCACCTCCACAAATGATCCGACGGCACACGCCGAAGTTGTCGCCATCCGCGATGCCTGCCGAAACTTGAACTCATTTCAACTTAACGGCTGCATCATTTACACTTCATGCGAGCCGTGCCCGATGTGTCTCGGCGCAATTTACTGGGCACGCCCGGAACGCATCTACATTGCCTGTGATCGAAACGATGCGGCCGCCGCCGGGTTTGATGACGCGTTCATCTACGACGAGCTTTGCGGGTCTGATCTTGAGAATCGAAAGGTCCCGATCTCAACGCTTTTGCGAGATGAAGCGTTGAAGGTCTTCGAAAACTGGGTGGCGAAACCGGACAAGGTCGAGTACTAACTCTTCTTTGCGACTTGCGGCTTTGCGGGAAATATTCTTTAGCAATACTGTCTTATAACGATAATCCGAACTTCTGATCGTCTGCCACTTAATGATCGAGTTCATTCTCAACAATGAGGATATAGCCACCGACCAGCCGTCCGGCATGACGGTGCTCGATTTCGTCCGCTATTACAAAAACCTTAAGGGGACCAAGATCGGCTGTCGAGAAGGCGACTGCGGAGCTTGTACGGTACTTATCGGCGAGTTGAAGAACGGTGCGGTCACTTACCGCACAATGACATCCTGCCTGATGCCGCTTGCCAACGCGGCCGGGAAACACATCGTCACGATCGAAGGCATTAACCCGTCCGACGGATCGCTTACCCCGGTACAGCAGGCAATCATCGACGAGAACGGCACGCAGTGCGGCTTTTGCACGGTCGGTTTCGTAATGTCGCTGACCGGGTTTTGCCTCGACCGCGTCAGCACCCCGCAAAGTGTCAGTAGTCCAGTCAGTGTCAGTAGCCCGCACGTAAGTAAGGGCTCCTCGCTGCGACTCGAGGACGCTATCTCCTCGATCGACGGCAACATCTGCCGCTGCACCGGGTATAAGTCGATAGAGCGGGCGGCGAGTATATTGTGTCAGCAGTTGGCCGATGGCGGTCGGCAGTATGTCCCGAAGTATTTTGCGGAGATCCAAGAACGCCTGGCCGAACTCAACAGCCGGATCAAACAGACGGAAACACGAGCGGCAGCGAGTGTGCCCTTCGTGGCCGGCGGAACAGATATTTACGTTCAAAAACCTGACGAGATAACCGGGTCCGAAGCCGCCCACGTCTTCTACGACGAAAACCTCCGCGGCATCCGCGACCTCGGCGACACTATCGAGATCGGAGCCTCCGTCCACCGTCACCGACCTGCTCGAATCGCCGGTGATGAACGCCGCTTTCCCGAATCTCTACAGGCACCTGAAACTAGTCTCATCAACCCCGATCCGCAACATGGCAACGCTGGCCGGCAATTTCGTCAACGCATCGCCGATCGGCGACATGACGATCTGGTTCCTTGCGCTAAACTCCGAGATCACCCTGGGAACGCAGGCACCCTTGCCTGCCTCGCCGCAAGGCGAGAAAACAACGCGAACCATCCCGCTTCGCCGCCTTTTCCTCGGCTACAAGCAACTCGAAAAATCCCCGGACGAATATATAACCGCGGTCCGTTTCAAAAAACCGACCGCCGACCATTATTTCAACTTCGAGAAAGTTTCCAAGCGGACCCATCTCGACATCGCAACCGTAAACACCGCGATCCTGTTGAAATGCGAATCGCTCCCCGGCAAAACCTGGACCCCGCCAGCGTTGTCGGGGCCGGGTACAAGCTCCCCTCCTTACGAAGGAGGGGTGGCCGCCGCTTTGGGCGGACGGGGTGGTTCTCTCACTGACAGTGTAGAATCCCTGGTCCTCGATGCCCACGTCTCCGCCGGCGGCGTCGCACCGATACCGCTCTATTTGAGAGAAGCTTCGTCTTTCCTAGTCGGTCGCACGATAAACGAAGAGACCATCGAGAAAGCGGACGAGATCATCCAGCTTGAGATCTCGCCGATCTCAGATGTAAGAGGAAGCGAAGAATACAAACGCCTGCTACTTAAGCAGCTTTTTCGAGCTCATTTTGTCGAATTGTTTGACGCGCAGTGAACCTGGTTAAATAAGAATGTGTCCGGCCCAAAGAAACCCATCGACCGAAGACAGTAGCAAGCATATCGCTTTCAAGTTTTGGGTCGTTGCATTGATTCTGACGATTGTGGTTACGTTTATTGCTATGGGGCTATTCACAAAGCTGTTTCGAGGTCAGCCAACCCAAGTAAATACCGAGATTTCGTTCACACCTGGACATCAAGAAGATTGGGCGGCTTATATGTCGACGATCGATAACGATAAGGCCGGCTCGATATTGGTTGATCTTGGATTAAAAGCTATAGCACCTATCATGTCGAAGGACCGGCGACTGAGAATCAATGTTGCGATTAATGAACCTTCATTAAACGGTCTGCCTGGAGCGGACGAACATGAACTATTGGGCCGCCTCTCAGAACAGCTCGCTCACGAACTGAAATCAAGTGCCGGCGCTGTTTTCGCTGGGCACCTATTCTGCCAAGGTACGCTTTCGCTTTATTTTTATCTCGGAGAAACCTCGTCATTTCAGGAGACGGTTACACGAGTGTTCGACAATTATCGAAACCATCGGTATGAAGTTCAGCTAGATAAGGAACACAATTGGCAGACCTATATGGAACTTTTATATCCGTTGCCGATCCAGATGCAGAGTATTCACAACCAGAAGGTCGTCGATCACTTGCGGAAAAGTGGAGATAAGTTGGAGAAAAAGCGGCCTGTCGACCATATGATCTACTTCAAAAGCGAGACGGACATTGATCGGTTTCTCAACGAGATCAAGGGCAAGGGTTTTCAGGTGGTGGGCAAGCAACAAACGGAACTTGAAGGGTATAGCTGGTCAGTTCTGTTGAGGCGTAACGATCCGGTTGATCCTCAGAGGGTTGATGAGTATGTACTTTATCTATGGCAGAAAGCCCACGATGCAAACGGCGAATATGACGGATGGGGTTCGACCATAGTACGCGAGTGAATATCAAGAATCTCGACTCAACATCCCACGTCCGCGGCGAGTCCGTTTATCTGGACGACATTCCGCTCGTCCAGGGGACGCTGTATGCGTGTGTTTTTGATTCGCCGGTCGCTCACGGAAAGCTTACAAGCGTCGACACCAGCGAAGCCGAAACAGTCGAGGGCGTCGTTCGAGTTATCACGGCGAAAGACCTGATCGGCGAAAACCAGATCGGCGGGATCGTTCCGGATGAGCCGCTGCTGGCCGAAGGCGAAGTGCATTTTCAGGGAATGCCGATCGCGATCGTTGTCGCGACGAGTCGAAGAGCTCGCCCGCAAGGCTGCGAAAAAGATCACCGCCGAGATCGAACCGCTCGACCGGTCATCACCGACCCGCGTGTCGCGGCCGCGAACGGCGAGTCTTATCGTGCCGCCCAAGAAATTCATGCTCGGCGACACCGCCGCTGCCTTTGCCAGACTGCGAACATGTTTTCGAAGGCCGCACCGAGCAGAACGGCCAGGAACATCTTTACATCGAAACGCAGGGTGCCTACGCCCTGCCGACCGAGAACGGCGGGCTGAAGGTCTATTCCTCGACGCAGGGACCGACCGCGGTTCAGCGTGCGGTTTGCCGCGTGACCGGTCTGCCGATGCACCAGGTCGAGGTCGATGTGCAGCGGCTCGGCGGCGGATTTGGCGGCAAGGAAGATCAGGCGAACGCGTGGGCGGCGATCTGTGCGGTCGCGGCGCAGTTGACCAAGCGGCCCGTGAAATACGCGCTTCACCGCATGGAAGACATGCGGATGACCGGCAAGCGCCATCCGTATTCGTCGGACTACAAGATCGGCCTCGATAAAGATCTGAAGATCGTCGCGTACGAAGTGACGTTCTATCAAAACGCGGGTGCGTCGTGCGACCTTTCGCCGCCGGTGCTGGAACGCACACTTTTTCACTGCACGAATTCCTATTTCATCCCGAACGTCACGGCGACCGCCTACTGCTGCCGCACGAATCTGCCGCCGAACACGGCGTTTCGCGGTTTCGGCGGGCCGCAGGGGATGTTCGTGATCGAATCGTGCGATCGCTCACGCGGCTGAAAAACTCGGCGTTCCACGCATCCGAAATCCAGCGAAAAAATCTGATCGACGACGGCGACGAATTCCCATACGGGCAAATAGCCGAGAGCGACGCGATCACATCGTGGACGCAGGGCGACGAGAAATACGACTTCGCAAAGCTGCAAAAAGAAGCGGACGAATTCAACGCGTCATCGAAATATTTCAAAAAAGGCGTCGCGATGATGCCGGTGTGTTTTGGCATCTCGTTCACAAAAACGCCGATGAACCAGGCTCGCTCGCTGGTGCACGTTTACACCGACGGATCGGTCGCGGTTTCGACCGGCGCGGTCGAGATGGGACAGGGCGTGAATACGAAGATCGCGCAGGTCGCAGCGAAGATGTTTCGGCTTGCCGATCGAGACGAGTAAAGATTCACACGACCAACACGCTGCGTATCGCGAACACGTCGCCGACCGCCGCTTCCGCCGCCGCCGATCTGAACGGCAAAGCGACGCAGATGGCCTGCGAAACGATCCGCGACCGGCTTTTGGAAGTTGCGAGAGCCTCTGGTCGAAGCCGAAACGCCTGAAGACCTCACTCTTGCCGACGGCTTCGTCTATCGCAACGGCGAAAGCACCAGTCTCGAATGGCAAACGCTTGTGATGGATGCCCATCTTCAGCGGGTAAATCTGAGCGAGCATGCTCACTACGCGACGCCCGGAATCAATTTCGACTGGGGAACCGCGAAAGGGCATCCGTTCGCCTATCACGTTTACGGAACGGCGATCGTCGGCGTAACGGTCGATTGCCTTCGCGGCCGTTACGAGGTCGATTACGTGAAATGCTGCCACGATTTCGGCTCGTCGATGAACACCGCGTCGACAACGGCCAGATCGAAGGCGGCATCGTTCAGGGCATCGGATGGATGACGATGGAAGAGGTCGTGTACGACGCTGAAGGCAAGCTGCGTTCGAATGCACTTTCGACCTACAAAGTTCCCGACATTTATTCCGTCCCGAAAGAGATCGCTATCCTTCCGCTCGAAACCGACACGCGAAAATCTTGCCGTCTTCAATTCAAAAGCCGTCGGCGAACCGCCGCTGATGTACGGCATCGGCGCGTATTTTGCGATCAGGAACGCGATCCGTGCTTTCACCGAATGTTCGCCCGCGTTTGACGCACCGTTCACGCCGGAAAAGGTCCTGCTCGAGCTCTACGCAAATCAAACGTGAAATAATAGCCAATAGCTATTAGCGCATTACCCAACATCCTCTCTCCTCCGTTCGTTACCATTGCTGTACAATCCGTCTTGTGAACAAGGACCTGGAGCTATGGCAATTCGTCGCTGAAAGCCTGGACAACGGGGATCCGGTAATGCTTCTCGTCGTTGCCGAAAGCAGCGGCAGCAGCCCGGGTCGCCCGGGCTATAAGATGGCCGTCGATTCCAATGGAAACTTGATCGGCAGCATCGGGGGCGGAGTGATGGAGGTAAATCTTGTCGAACAAAGCCGAGCCCTCCTGTCAGAACCGAGCGCGGCGGCGACCGGCTTCTTCTCCACCGCAGCTCATCGAACAAGTTCATAAAAAGAACTCACCTCATTCATCCGGCATGATCTGCTCGGGCCGTCAGACGGTGATCATGAAGGTCCTGACCCCGAACGAAGCTGATCGGGTAGCTGCGATCATCGATCTGCTTGCTCACGGCGAGCGCCCGTTGATGATCATCACGCCGGACGTTCTCGCCGCGGGCATACCCGAATGTCCGGCTGAAAGAGATCCCGTATTCGAGCGGTCCTCGAAGGGTAACTTTACTTATAGCGAGGTTCTTGGCCCTCAAAACGACCTTTACATCATTGGAGGTGGCCACTGCTCTTTTGCTCTTTCCGAATTGATGTCCAAGCTCGATTTCCGGGTCACCATTTTCGACGATCGTCCTGATCTCAATACGATCGAAAAGAACCGCTTCGCACACGAAATACGAATCATCGAGAGTTACGAAAACATCGGCGATCTCGTAACCGAAGGCCCGGACGTTTACGTCGTTATAATGACTATCGGATACGCGTCGGACGAGATCGCGATCCGCAGCCTCGTGGATAAAGAAATAAAATATCTTGGAGTTCTCGGCAGTTCGGCTAAAATGAAGATATTGCTCAAGTCGCTCGAGAAAGAAGGAATTGACGCACGCCTGCTATCTCGTATCCACACACCGATCGGCCTGCCGATCAATTCGCATTCACCTGAAGAGATCGCGGTCTCTATCGCGGCCGAGATAATTTCAGTTAAGAATGCATGAGGTCGTGATACTTATGAAAAAACTCATTCCCATCGCAAGTCGTCCCTTCTTATTTCTCGTAATTCTCCTTGCAGTTTCGTCAACGCTCGCTCAGACAAAACCCGATGCCATTGCCGAGGTTAAGGCAGACGCTCGATGCTCAGGTTTCTGGGTGGAACGCCGGAGCACCGGACAAGGCAACGTCCGTTTATTACGATTCGCCGGAAATGCTGTGGGTTAACCGCACCGGCATTAGAAAAGGATATGATCTGGTCCGTGCTTCCTACCAAAGAACGCCCGCAGAGCGGTCCAGAATGGGTACTTACTCCTACGAACCCCTGCATACTGACAGGCTCAGCAGAGACTGTGTCTTTTTGGTGATCAGGTGGAAGATAGAGTCAAATGGCCGAACAACAATGGGTGGGGTTACGAGCATGGTTTGGAAGCGAATAAACAAAAAATGGGTCATCGCTGCCGAGCACGCAAGTTGAATCGGCCCAAACTCGCCTGGGAACATTTCCTCCTTCCTGGTGTCTAACATATCGAACGGTTGGCACCGCTCTCGATCAGGAGGAAAGAGAAAATGTTTGACAAATTGATCGTTTCCGACGAGCAGGGTGCCGAGTTCAAAGGCCGCAGCAGATATTTTATGGTTTCGACCGCGGTTGTTGGAGTGCTGTTCGTGACCGCACTCGTGTTCAGCCTCTATGCGGCCGATATCGGCTTGGGCAGTGACAGCTTTGAGCTTTCGACGATGCTGGCACCTGTCACGCCAACAGAACCCGAGCCGCCCCGTGAAGATCCGCCGAACCAACAGCGTCAGTCCCGTCCGGACCAGCCCGAAAGCAGAGCGGAAAATATGCTCAGGCCGGAAGAAGTTCCGACCGCCGTTCCGACCGAGATATCGGTGACGCCGAACAAAAATCTTTCACGTCCGCCGGGAGCGGTATTGATAAACGGCATCGATAACGTCGGCCCGGTAGGGCCCGGATCGACCCGGCGCAGGCGAGCGGCAATATCAGGCTCGCCCGGCGGATCGAGTTCGGAAACGGCGTCCAACCCGCCTCCGGCCGAAACAGTCCCGCCACCGCCACCGGTAATCGAAAAGCCAAAACGAACTACGCTTATCTCGAAGGGCGTCATCAACGGCACGGCAACATCGCTGCCGCATCCGCCATATCCGCGAAATTGCCAGGCGGAGCGGCGTTCAGGGCGTCGTTAATGTTCAGGTAACGATCGATGAGTCGGGCAAGGTGATCTCGGCGAAGGCGATCAACGGCCATCCGTTCCTTAAAGTTGAGGCTGAGAAGGCCGCATGGCGAGCAAAATTCAGCACGACGTACCTTTCGGAAGTTCCGGTAAAGGTAACTGGGGTGATCATCTACAACTTCAAACGCTGATGCCGCAGCCGCGATGTGAACCGGAGCCTAATTCTCGTCCGGGCTCCGGTTCTCGGCAAGGAAATTCATCAACCCCGGCGTATCGAGATCGAAAACCGGCACGGGGAATTTCAAACAAAGGTCTTCGAACATCATTCCATCCAGAAGAATCGGTTCATCCGATTTGATCGTGTGCTTAGGAATGATGACAAAGTCTCCTTTCAACCTGTCCACAACCTTCAAGTAATCCTGGCCGGTCAACAAGCCGGCCACGGCCACGTCGCCGCCGAAGTATGTATTCGGGACCGCCAAAACGTGAAGCTTGGAACCGTTGAGACGGTTGTACGCCTTAATATTCCGACCGAGGATCGGGGCGAACATTTCGCCAGTGAGGATCGTGCCCTCCAATTGCGGATTCCGGATCGCGGATCTCGGATCTTCTGAATACACCTCTCGGGGCCTGATCGCGAACTCATGAGTCCTAACGTTTTCCCGCTTCTGCGTCTCTGCGTCTCTGCGTTTCAACACCTTCTCAAACCCGTTCAGGAACGACCGCACCATTCCTACGCCATCCTCGATCTGCGGATAATTGCCGTAATGCCGGCGGCTCGGCACGTCCATCGCCGGCCTTTAGATAGATCTCGTCGCCTAAAAAGGCAAACGTCACGCCGAGGGTCTTGCGAAATTCCCTTTGGAGTTTTTCGACCTCGCGGATCGTTCGCCGGCAAAATTCCGGCGTTACGCGCGTAAGCCGATCGTCGGTGTTATACCGTGTCAGTGCGACCGGGACCACCGCGGTACTAACGACCTTAGGATAATGCGCCGCCAGGTCGCGAAGCGTTTTTTCCAGGATCGCTCCGTCGTTGATCTCCGGGCAAAGCACAACCTGAGCGTGAAGCTCGATATCGTTGTCGAGCAGCGTTTTCAGCTTCCCCGAAATATCGGCCCGCTCCTCGCTGACGCCAAGCAAATAGGCCCGGGTTTTCAGGTCGGTTGCGTGGATAGAAACATATTGGGGCGACAAACGCTGCTCGACGATCCGCTTCATCTCATCGTCGGTGATCGAAGAAAGCGTGGTGTAATTGCCGTACAGGAATGACAGCCGAATGTCCTCGTCCCTGACGAACAACGAAGGCCGCGCATCGGCCGGATTCCCCTTGCAAAAACAAAACAGGCACTCGTTCGCACATTGCCGCGGAACGATCTGTTCAAAGTTGAGGCCGAACTCCTCACCTTCTTCACGGTCGAACTCGATGTCCAGCGTTTCACCGTCCGGCTTTTTTACGCGAAAGGTCAGTTCCGTTTCACCGGCCGTCTGGAACCGGAAATCGAGATAATCGCGGACCGCGCGGCCGTTGACCTTAATTATCCGGTCGGCCGGACGCAGCTCAAGCTCGTCCGCCAGCCCGCCGGGAGTTATCTCGGTAATTATCACGCCGGGGCGGCGAAGCTGCGTTACAGCCGGTGTTACTGCGAATTCGTACATACAGCGAAATGATTAGTGTATGTTTTGGGTGGATCGGTTGGCAAGCAAAATAGCGGATCCGGAAAAACCGCGGGTTCAGTTCTTCATACTCGGAGACTGCGGCTGCAGGCGGTTGAGGTTGGTGCGTGCGGTCTGATTTTGCGGGTCGATCTGAAGGGCTCTTTTGTAATCGGCGATCGCCTCATTGCGGCTGTTCGACATTTCATAAGCGTAGCCGCGATGGTTGTACGCCATCGAAGACTTCGTCGCGAGCTTTATCGCTTCGGAACAGTCGTTTATTGCCTCGGCATACTGTTTCCACGCATAAAGGTATATCGCACAGCGGTTTATGTAGGGCGTAGCGTTCCGCGGGTCGGCCTGGATGGCAAGCGACACATCGTCAAACGCCTTTTTGTAATCCTTCTTGTTAAAGGCCTCGAGGCCGCGGCTGTTGTATGCTATCTGAAGCTGCATGTTAACAGCCGTAAACTTCGGATTTGCCTGCAGAACGCTCTCAAATTCGGTTATCGCCTTGTCATATTCGCCTCGCATCCGGTACGCAATGCCGCGTTTGTAATAAAGTATCCCCGACAAGTGGTCCGACGAGGAGCGAAACGCCTGGTTGCAGGAGTTGACGATGGCACCGGCGGCGGCACGTGCCTGTTCCGGTGTCATTTGCCGCCTGTCGATGTACAAACAGTCGAAAACAGGCTGGTTGTCCAATGCGGGCCTGAGTGCCAGGGCTTTGCCGTAATTTTCGGCCGCTACCCGGGTTTCACCCCGGAAATCCTGGGCGATCGCAAGCAGGACCAGCACGTCCGCATTCTGAGGGTCTAATGTCGCTGCAGTTTGAAGGTCAGCCACAGCGAGAGCGTAATTGGCCTTTCCGAGATGGCACATACCGCGTCCCTGAAGGGCCCTCGGATGCTTTGCATCGGCGTCGAGGACGCGGGTGTATTCGAGTATCGCGTTGTCAAAATCGCGCTTTTCGCGAAGGCTGTGCGCCGCGGCGAGCGTCGCTGCGACATCGATCACATTTACCTTGAAATTGTATTTCAAAATGCCGGTGCCGCGGGCAGGCTTGCCGTCACGCAACGCCGGCCGAAACGTCGATCGCCGTGCCGCTTCTATCGCATTTTCGGTCAAGCCGTTCGGCAGCACCGTCAGCCGCGCAACCGCGATAACCCGGCCGTTTTCGTCCAGCTCGAGGGCTAACTTGACCTCGCCGGAGGTCTTGGCCAGACGAGCTTCTTCAGTGTATTCAGGCCGTACAAGATTCGTCGCCCGAATATTCAGCTCCCCAAGATCGACCGGTGCGGGCGTGGGCGTAGGCGTAGGTTCGACCGGGGCCGGCGAATTTGCCTTTATCGTCAGGATCATCAGATCCGTCGCACCCGCTTGCCTGAGGTCGTCCTCACGGTCCTTCGTCAACGGCTTGTCCACCTTCCGCCGTTTGATCTGGCCGATAAGCCACGTGGTCAATTCTGTCTTCGTGCGGAACGATTGGTTTGGAAGCTTTGTCTGCAGCGCCGTAATAAGCTCGGGATATGTCAGCTGTCCTTGTGCGTGTGTGCGAACCGACGCGGCGTCAAACGTAAGGATGCCCGCCAAAACGGCGGTGGCCAACAAAACGACGATTGCCCTTCGATTCAAGATCATCCCTGCAAATTCAACTCTATCCGTCCCGCTTCTAAGAAGTCTGACGATCTGTCCGCCAGCATTTTGCGCTATTTGCAGCTGTTCGTAAAGACGCAGTTCGGGTCCTGTTTCGGCGGCTTCTTTACCGGGGTCCGCCGCGGCACCGGCTGTGTCCGGATCGTTTCAGGAAGCCGACGGCGTTCGGTCGGCCGCGGGATGACGGGGTCTTCGGGTTCGGGTTCGTCAGGTGTCGGAAGCGGTGTCGGATCCACGTAAACCACCGCCGGTGAGGGCGTTGGCGTGCCGGGGTAGTCAAAGACGTACGGCGTCGCCTCGACCGTCGCGGCCGGCGTCGGCGAACCGTCATTCACGACCGGAGCATTCTGAGAACCTCGTCGAGCCCTCTCGAGCAGCAAGCCAAGCCAAGGCACCAGCGAATAAACAGCGATCGTACCGATCAAAAGGACCGCGAACGCGGCCGGGACAAGCCATAAAAATTTTCGATACGGACTTGGCCCCCGCGTCTCGGGCCGGGCAGCCGCGATGCTTCTCGCGGTCGGAGCCGGGCCGGTGATGTTCTTGTCGCTGATATAACCGAGCCGTTGCTTCAACTCGTCGATAGCAGCGGACATCGCCTCGGCTGTCTGAAATCTTAAGGCCCGGTCCTTTTGCAGCGCAGTCGAGATTATCCTCTGCAGCTCGGGTGAAGCGTTTTGCAGCGGTTCGGGTGCCTGTTCGAGGATCGCAACTATCGTATGGCTCGGCGTCGGCCCCTTGAACGGCAGCCTGCCCGCGATCATTTCGTAAAGCATCACGCCCAGCGCCCAGATATCGGTGCGAACATCGGTTTCAAGGCCCTCGGCCTGCTCGGGCGACATATACGAGACCGTGCCCATGATCATACCCGGCGTGGTGTGATTTATCCCACTCGGAGCAAATTCGATACTTCCCGAGCTTGTCTTTCGAGTCGTGTCCGTCAGCTTTGCCAGACCGAAATCCAACACTTTTACATAACCGTCCGGCCGGATCATCACATTTTCGGGTTTAATGTCGCGGTGGATGATGCCCGCCCTGTGCGCGGCGGCCAGGGCGCCGGCGACCTGCGAGGCTATCTTGAGCATCTCGACGAACGGTATCTGACCCTGACGCATCAGGTCGCGCAAGGTTCGCCCCTCGATATACTCGGTCACGATGAACTCGCACCCTTCCCATTGGCCCATCTCGAACACGGTTACGATGTTCGGATGATTCAGCAGCGAGGTCGCACGGGCTTCGCGATGAAATCGGGAAAGCCTCTCGCGGTCCATCGAGAAAAATTCGGGCAGGACCTTGACGGCAACATCACGCCCAAGCTGCGTGTCCGTCGCCAGATAAACCACACCCATTCCGCCCTCGGCGACCCGGTTCTTTATATGATATTTGCCGACGTACTGGCCGATGCGCGGGTCGACGGGGATCTGCATCGTAACCTGAGCAGATGGGTTCTCGAACGAGATATGAGCGTTAGGGACGGTCTGGGCCTGGTGGAAAAAACGGTCGGTCCTGTCGCCGTGCCCGAGATAGCTGTCGATATCATGCCTGAGGCTCGGATCGCCGGCGCAGGCGCCTCTCAGAAAAGCTTCACGCTCTGCCGGCGGCACTGAAAGTGCCGAAGCCAGCAAAGATTTGACCTTTTCGAGACGTTCAGGCTGCATGCTGTATTTCGCGGACACCCCTGGGAATTTGGCTGTATTTCGCGAATTATAGCATGAATCTGGAACGACGGAGGGCGAAGAAAAACACTCCCCTCCTTCTAAAGGAGGGGTGGCAGTCCGACGCTTTTTGTCCGACTGACGGGGTGGTCAATCAGCCGAGAGGCTGAAATTGTTTGGAGATAAGGAGATTTCGATTGTCGAGCGACTCTCCGCCCTCGCGGGCGGTTGACCACCCCGTCCTTCGGGCACCCCTCCTACAGTAGGAGGGGTGCTTTCTTGAATTACCCCGCCGACGCCGATTTGAGATCGATCAGCGATTCAAGCGCCGTGTACTCAAGGCTTTGCGATTCGGCGACGGCCTCGTAGGTCAGTTTGCCGGCGTAAGTATTGACACCTTCGGCAAGCCCTTGTCTTCGCGGATCGCCGCTTCGAAACCCTTGTTCGCAAGGTCCAAAGCATACGGCAACGTTGCGTTGGTCAATGCGAATGTGGAAGTTCGCGGAACCGCTCCCGGCATATTGGCGACGCAGTAATGCAATACGCCCTCTTCGTAATAGGTCGGGTTCGAATGGGTCGTTGCGTGAGTGGTCTCAAAGCATCCGCCCTGATCGACCGCGACGTCGACGAGCACGGCCCCGTTCGGGACAAGGCTAAGCATTTCACGGGTCACTAATTTCGGGGCAGCGGCACCCACGACCAGAACCGCACCGATAACAAGATCGGCGTGCGAGATCGCTTCCTGGATCGCGTACGGCGACGAGGCAAGCGTCTGCACTTTCGAAAGGAAAATGTCGTCAAGCTGGCGCAGGCGGTCGAGATTTCGGTCGATGATCGTAACCTTTGCGCCCAGGCCCACGGCCATTTTCGCCGCTTCGGTTCCGACGACACCGCCGCCGATGATAACGACATTAGCCGCCGGAACTCCCGGAACGCCGCCGAGCAAAATGCCGCGGCCGCCGTTCATCTTCTCAAGATATGTTGCACCGACCTGCACGGACATTCGGCCCGCAACTTCGGACATCGGCGTCAAAAGCGGCAGCCGGCCCTGCTTGTCGGTGATCGTTTCGTAAGCGACGCCGGTCACCTTTCGCTCCATCATCTGCTTTGTCAGCTCGAACTCGGGTGCGAGATGCAGATAGGTGAAAAGCAGCTGATTTTCGCGCATCCGCGGATATTCGGGCGCGATCGGCTCTTTGACCTTGACGATCATGTCGCCCGTCTGCCAGACGTCGTCGGCCGTGTCCAATATCTTCGCCCCGGCCTTTACATAATCCTCGTCCGCAAACCCCGAACCTTCGCCCGCGGACTTCTGCACAAACAATTCATGCCCCGCCCCGACCAGCGCATGCACACCCGCCGGCGTCAACCCGACGCGATATTCGTTGTCCTTTATCTCTTTCGGTAATCCGATCTTCATTGAATGGCTCCTGATGTTTTACAAGAATAATAAATCGTTATTTCGCAAAATTATAAAGGCTTTTTGTACGTAACTGAAATGTGTGATCAAGTTTTATCGCCCACGGGCCCAACCTTCCGCTTTCCGTGTCATGGGGCCGGACGACAGCCTGGAACCACTGCCCATATGTACAAGCAGGGACAAAGGATTACCCGCCTGGGTTCTAAACTTGTGGTTCTTCACCGAGGATAGGAGGCAGTATGAACGCAATTGAGCTATTACAGGCAGATCATAAAACCGTCGAACGTCTATTCGCTCAAGTTGAAGAATCGGACAAGAAAGAGCATGTCGCAATTTTTAAGAAGATCAAACAGGAGCTGGAGGTCCATGCTCACATCGAGGAAACAGTCTTTTACCCATCACTTCAGGCGGACGGGGACGAGGAGCTCGTAGAGCTGACCGCCGAGGCGATTCAGGAGCATATGCAGATGAAAACCTTTCTCGGCCAGTTGTCGGTCGTCGGCTTCCGACAGCGAAAAATTCGAGCCGCTTCTCATCAAATTGATCGAGGACGTTCGCCACCACGTCGAGGAGGAAGAAGGCGAGATGTTCCCGATGGTGGAAGAGCAGTTTGACGAGGAAACACTCGAAACGTGGGGCACCCAGATGGCGGCGGAAAAGGACCGCTTTCAATCTTCGGCGGAATCGGCGTACGCGTGAGGCGTCGCCTTTGAACCAACTTATACCGAACACTAAGGGAAAAGATGCCAACGAAAAAAAAGAACACCAACGTAAGCAAAAAACAAGCCGATCTCGAATTGAACCGCGAGGACGGCGCCGACGAATTCCTGACCACCAACCAGGGCGTCCGGATCAACGACAATCAAAACTCGCTAAAAGCCGGCGACCGCGGCCCGACGCTGCTGGAAGATTTCATCATGCGTGAAAAGATCACGCATTTTGATCATGAGCGGATCCCGGAACGCATCGTGCACGCCCGCGGTTCGGGCGCCCACGGTGTTTTTCAGGTCTACGAGTCGATGGCGAAAGTGACCAAGGCGGGATTTCTGCAGGACCCGACACGTGAAACGCCCGTGTTCGTCCGATTCTCCACCGTGCCGGCTCGCGTGGCTCGACCGACCTCGCCCGCGACGTGCGCGGATTTGCCGTCAAGTTCTACACCGACGAAGGCATCTTCGATCTTGTCGGAAACAACATGCCGGTGTTCTTTATTCAGGACGCGATCAAGTTCCCCGACCTGGTCCACGCGGTCAAGCCCGAACCGCATAACGAAATGCCGCAGGCGGCTTCGGCCCACGACACGTTCTGGGATTTTATTTCGCTGATGCCCGAATCGGCTCATATGATCATGTGGCTGATGTCCGACCGGGCGATCCCGCGCTCGTTCCGGATGATGGAAGGGTTCGGCGTGCACACGTTTCGGTTTATCAATCGAACAGAACAGATCGACATTCGTGAAATTTCACTGGAAGCCGCTGCTCGGCGTCCACTCGGTCGCGTGGGACGAGGCGCAGAATATCTCCGGCAAGGACCCGGATTTTCACCGCCGCGACCTGTGGGAAGCGATCGAGACGGGTGCGTTCCCGGAATACGAGCTCGGCGTACAGTTGGTGCCGGAGGCGGACGAGCATAAGTTCGAATTCGACCTGCTCGACCCGACCAAGATCATTCCCGAAGAGCTTGTCCCCGTTCGCCGCATCGGCAAACTAACGCTGAACCGCAACCCCGACAATTTTTTCGCCGAGACCGAACAGGTCGCGTTTCACGTCGGCCACGTCGTTCCCGGCATCGACTTTACCAACGACCCGCTGCTGCAGGGGCGGCTGTTCTCGTACCTTGACACGCAGCTTAAACGGCTCGGCGGCCCCAATTTTCACGAGATCCCGATCAACCGTCCCGTTGCACCCGGTGCATAACAACCAGCGTGACGGGCACATGCGGCAGACGATAAACCAGGGCCGCGTCAGCTATGAGCCAAACTCGCTCGCGGGCGGCTGCCCGTTCCAGGCGGCGATGAAGGAGGGCGGCTTCGCGAGTTTCGAGGAACGAATCGACGCCGAGAAGGTTCGGGAACGCAGCCCGAGCTTTCACGACCATTTCAGCCAGGCGACGCTGTTCTACAACAGCCAGTCCGATACCGGAAAAGCGGCACTTGATCAACGCCTTTCGCTTTGAGCTGGGAAAGGTAGAGATACCCGAGATCCGATCGCGAATGGTCGGCATCCTGACCCAGGTCGACAAGGGCCTGGCGTCGGCCGTCGCCGAAGGCCTCGGCATTCCGGTGCCCAAACCCGAACTGCCGATGAACCATTCCTTCGGAGCCGATACCGACCCCAAATCGGTCCAGCCGAAGAAAGTAACTTCATCCATCGAAGCCTCGGAACCGCTGAGCATGGCCAACACGGTTAAGGACACGATCAAATCACGAAAGGTCGCGGCGCTGATCGCGGACGGCTTCGACGGCAAGCATCTCGAAGCGATGAAAAAGGCCCTGATGGCCGAAGGCGCTATGTTGAAAACCGTCGGCACGCATCTCGGCACGGTCCAAACCGCTGACGGCAAAGCGGTCGCCGCCGATTTCAGCCTGCTCACCACGGCCTCCGTACTTTTCGACGCAGTGTACATTCCCGGTGGTGCCGCCAGCGTAGAAGAGCTCGCCGCAAATGCCGACGCCTATCACTTTGTGAACGAGGCATATAAACACTGCAAGGCGATCTGCTCGACCGGCGACACGGCAGTCTTCCTGGACAACACTTTCGCCGCCGACGCGGAAAACGACGAGGCGGTGATCATCGCCGCCAAACCCGCCGATGCCGCCGGCGATTTTATCGCGGCTATCGCAAATCACCGCAACTGGGAGCGCGAAAGTGTGCGAAAGGTTCCGGCTTGATCGGACGTGTTTCGTGCTAGCGAAGGTACGGTGCCCGGTTTTTCGCGATCGCAGCTATTTCCCGCGGCGTTAACCCTATGCGGCTGATCTCCGCCCACGATTCTTTCGGGCGGAGGTTCGAGCCGAGTGCGGCGTCAGTTCCGTAAAAGATACGGTCCGGCCCGATCTGGCGGATGCGGCGGGCAATCGACGGCCGACCGCTCCGGCGGATTGTTAGGGTGGGCGATGGTCGTCAGATCGAACCACAGATTGCGTGTCGACGGGATCGCGTTTCGCAAAGGCTTCGGCAAACACATCGAACACGGCATCGACCTTCGGATCGTTATAACCGGGCCCGGAGCTGGCCATGTGCGCGACCTGCACCGTTATATTTTTCGCAAGCGGCATCAAATGGTCGAGAAATGCGCGGGCCTGCTCGGCGCCGTATGGACGGTTGAGCGAAAATGATGCCCGCATGTGGATCACCATCGACATTCGGTTCGCGTTCGCGGCTTTGAAAATATTCTTCAGCTTTTCGATGTGCTCCGGATTTTCAAGCTGAACGTCCGAGTTGCCGAAATGCAGCTTGATCCCGCGACGCAAATTCGGGTTCTTCGCACATCGGGCAAGCTCCTCCAGGGCATACGGTTTTAGCGGGTTGAAACCGCAAAATGCGATCAGACGCTTTGGGAAAAGAGCGGCCTGCGAGCCTACCCAGTCGTTTTCCTCTCTTA
The DNA here is from genome assembly GCA_963763355.1 of uncultured Acidobacteriota bacterium. Classification (GTDB taxonomy): domain Bacteria; phylum Acidobacteriota; class Blastocatellia; order Pyrinomonadales; family Pyrinomonadaceae; genus OLB17. The sequence continues at coordinate 10,003 of CAVXOI010000009.1, read as the reverse complement.
CTTTCGCGTATTCATCCTGCGGCTCTCGTCCGGGACGGCCGTAGGAATAAGCGGTCGAAAGCAACACGCCGCGTTGGATGCCGGCCGTGTCCAGCAGAGCTATCACGTCGGCAGCCGTGATCGGCGCGATCTTTTGAAACACGGCCATCGGCGGGCTGAAGACGTGCTGATGGTGGTCGGCCGCCGGGGCGGGCTGAGTCGCTCCCGAACCAGGCGAGGTCGTCTGGGCATTTGCGGTGAAGAAACAAAGAAGTACCAGGAAAACGGTGGAAGATCGTTTTAGCATAGATGTAATTTTTCGAAAACTATCGCTGCCTGGATACACCGTGGCCCGCCCCAATATGACAAAAACATTTCACATTGACGCGATAACCGCGCGGATCTCGCCGTACGAGTAATCGTCGCCAAGGTATTCCTTTATCGGCGACAAGGCACCGGTTTCGTTGAATTTCAGGACCGCGTTTCGGATCGGTTCGACCTTGTGAGCAGGGACGAGTTGTTCGAGTACTATCTCGCCGGTCGGAATGAAGCGGGCAAGATGATTTTCGATGGTGCTGGGTTGAACTCCGCGTTCGCGGGCTATGTCGGGAATGGATCTGCCCTCGCGGAACATTTCCAGTGAGATCGAATAAGTATCACGGCCGTCGGAATCGCGTTTTGTGCGCGGGCGGCGTTCGCGTTTAGGAACTTTCAGGTAGATACGCGAGCCGAGGTTATTTTCGCGGCAATATTCGCGGATAGCTTGCAGGAAATCTGCTCCGTACTTTTCAAATTTCAGATCGCCGACACCCGAGATCATGTGCATTTCCGAATCGGTATGCGGCAGATAAGGCCGCCATTTCTGCAAGGGTCGCGTCTGAGAAAACCACGTAAGGCGGCACATTCTCGGCGCGGGCGAATCGCATGCGAAGATCGCGGAGGCGGTCGAAAAGCTCTTTGATGTAAGGCGGTGTCTCAACATTCGAAACCAGTTTCTTCGGCTTCTCTTCTTTTTCGACAACTTTGATCAATTCGACCCTTGTGCCGCCGGTCAGAACATCATTGCTCTTTTCAGTAAGGACGATAAGCGGGTAAGTGCCTTCGGTCTGCGCGAGATATCCTTGCGCGACCAGGTCTTTGAAGTATTCAAACCAGCAATGCTTTGAAATGTCGGCCCCGACGCCGTAGGTCTTCAGGTTCTTATGTTCGTCACGGACCGTCTGTGCCTGCGAGCCGCGCAAGATGTCGATCACGTAATTCATCCCGAACCGCTGGCCGGTGCGATAAACGGCGCTCAGTGCTTTTTGAGCGATGACCGTGCCGTCGAAACGTTCAAAAACTTTCGTGCAATTGTCGCAATTGCCGCAGTCTTCAGCCATTTCTTCGCTGAAATAATTGAGCAGAAATTTCCGCCGGCATGTTTTCAGATCGCCGAACTTGCCCATCACGTCCAGCTTTTTCAGCATTATTTCGGTCTGCCGCGCGTCGCCCTCGACCTCGGCAAAGCCTTTTAGCTTTACGATGTCCGCACCGCTGAAGAAAAGCAGTGCTTCGCTCGGCAACCCGTCGCGGCCCGCCCGGCCGGTTTCCTGGTAATAGCTTTCGATGTTTTTCGGCAGGTCCATATGCACGACGAACCGCACGTTCGATTTATCGATGCCCATCCCGAACGCGATCGTCGCCACAATGATCTTCGCTTCGTCGGTGAGGAACGCATTTTGGTGCCGTTCACGCACCGCCTTCTCCAAACCGGCGTGATAGGCGAGCGCGCTAAACCCTTCGGCCGCGCAGGTCCGCGGCCAGTGAATCGACCGAGTTTCGGCTGAGGCAATAGATGATCCCGCTCTGGTCTTTTCTGTCGGAAAGGAAATTCAGCAACTGCCCGTAGGAGTTTCGTTTCGGCTCGACAGTGTAACTGATATTCGGGCGGTTGAAGCTTGAGAGAAAAAGTTCGGCGTTGCCGAGGGCGAGCCGTTCGAAAATGTCTTTTCGGACAAGCTTATCTGCTGTCGCGGTCAACGCGATGACGGGTATCCGCGGGAACTCCCGCTTCAGCACCGCGAGCCTCAGATACTCCGGCCTGAAATCGTGTCCCCAGCTTGAGATGCAGTGGGCCTCGTCTATCGCGAAAAGCGAGATGTTCGTGCTGCGGATGAAATCGAGAAACTGTTCGCCGCTTTGTAACAAGCGTTCGGGCGCGACGTAAAGCAGTTTTAATTTTCCGCTTCGGATGTCCCTGAAAACCTGTACCTGTTCGGCGGCTGTCTGAGTCGAATTCAAAAACGCCGCCTCGATCCCGTTCGCCCGCAAAGCATCGACCTGGTCCTTCATCAACGCGATCAGCGGCGAAATAACAAGCGTCAGCCCGTCCAGCATCAACGCCGGTATCTGATAACAAAGCGACTTTCCGCCGCCCGTCGGCATCAACACAACGCAGTCCTTCCCTCTAAGCACGGCGCCGATCGCCGCCTCCTGGTTCATCCGAAAGGAGTCGTAACCGAACTGATGTTTTAAAATTTCGCGGGCTTTTGAGATAGTCATTATTCGCAAGAGACCGGGATAAGGTGAAATCTTTGCCCTGCCCCGAACCTTCTATGATAAGACCCTATCTCAATAGATAAAAGCGGCCGGCATCGGGATGTCACCTGTTTCGCCAAAATGACGTGTGTACATGCCGTTGGTCGAAAGAATTGACGATGTACCAGGTACCATTCGACGGCCTGAAAACGGCGATGTCAGCTCGCCCGTCGCCGTCGTAGTCGGCGGGCACGGGAACGTCGCCTTGCTCGCCCCAAACATTCCAGGTAATCCAACCCCATGAGGTGCCGATGATCCACCACCGTCCCGTAGAAGGCCGCCACACGGCGATATCGGTCGCGCCGTCGCCGTCGTAATCAGCAGGCACTGTAATGTCGCCGCTCTCGCCCCAAGTTTGTTCAATGGTCCCGCCCGAAGAGTTCCTAATCCGCCACGTGTTGTCCTAGAGGCGGAAGGTTGCGAGATCGGGAACGCCGTCTCCGTCAAAATCACCTCGCAACGGTTTGTCGCCAGCACCGCCGTACAGTGTCGGAAAAAATCCGCCGCTCGCGAACCGTGTGTACCACGTGTTGTCCGACTGACGGAACAGGACCAGATCGGCGCGGCCGTCGGCGTTCATGTCGGACGCAACCGGTATATCGCCGTCCTCTCCCCATATTCGTTACCTGAAAAGTCTGCGTAGCTGAGTTAATAACGTACCATTCGCCGGTCGCCGGCCTGAAGATCGCAAGATCCGTTTTCCCGTCGCCGTCGTAATCGGCCGGTGCAGGTTCGTCGCCGGCTTGTCCCCACGCACGAAACGAGTAACCCTCGGCCGTTTGTATGTACCAAGTGTTATCCGACGGACGAAACACGGCCAGATCGGCCTGGCTGTCCGCGTTGAAATCGAAAGGAGTTGAGGTTATCGGAACGTCGGTCGAGATGCGGGCAACCGCTAACTGGTTATTTCGATACCCCGCGACTACCAGCCTACCCTCATCGTAAGCAGCCATAACTGTTCGCTCGCTCGATTACTGCCACCAAGGTCGAGCATTGCCCGGCCGTCGACATCGAATGACTTGTCCAGTGAGCCGTCCGGATTCAAACGGGCGAGAGCAATGTCCTCGTTCGATCCATTGACGCGTTTCCTGCCACCACGATCTTTCCATCAGGCAAAAACTTCAAGGATGCCGAATTGGCTGACTTCCCGTAGTAATCAACGGTTGTAACGCCATCTCCGCCAAAGGACGGGTCGAGAGATCCGTCCGGGTTCAACCGTGACAAGGCGATCTCGGTATAGGAACCGTTGGAGCGTAACCCGGGCCACCACTAGCTTTCCATCGGACTGTGACTCTCGACATCACTAGCACTACCCATGAAAGGAAGCGTAAGCTTGCCGTCGCCGTCAAAGGTCGTGTCGACGGAACCGTTCGCGTTGTACCGGGCCAATGCCAAATGCTGTTCGGACCCGACCTGCGTAGCCGGCCGCAACTATTTTCCCATCCGGCTGAAGCGTGATCTCGGTTATCACGTCATGATCCGCAGCAACACGGTGCCTGAGGCCGCCTCCCACTCCGAACGTCGGATGGATGTCCCGTCCGGATTGACACGCACGAGGGCAAAATCGGCCTTTGTGTCCTCCACCAGGGATATTTTACCGAAAACACCGCATTGCCGGCAGCGAAGATCTTTCCGCCCGGTTGTACCGCAACCGCGTCACAGAACTGAACATGTAACTAGCCTGACAACTTAATGGCGTACCGCAGTGCGGCCACGGACGCCCAAACGCTGGTTCCACCAGTCACGCGAACCGTCCGGATTGTAGCGAGCTAAGGCGAATTCATTGCTCGGTCCTGTCCCCCACGACTGGTGCGATCCAGCTACGACTATTTTCCCGTCCGGCTGCAAGGCCATTGACCAGCTAATGGCTGAGATTTCGGCAAGCTCCTGTACAACTTTTCCCTCGGTCCCGAATGTACGAATCGCTGGTACCATCTGCGTTATACCGTATAAGCCCGATGGTCTGTGAGATCGGCCATACCCGCAACGACTATCTTTCCGTCCGCCTGCACCACAACAGCCGAGGCCGACTGGCTGTTGGTCGAGCCAAAAGTTGTCGGTAAGAAAACCCGTCGAATTGAAGGTCCCGTCTAAACGTGTCGTAAGTGAGCGTATTTGCGAGTAAAAGATCGTTCCTGTACAGGAACCGGCCCGTACCGGCGGCTTGCATCACCGAGGCGAACAATAGCAGGAACACCACCGACGCGGAGCCTAATAATCGCAAGCTGCAAAGCCGCTTTCCGCGTACAAGGCCATTTAGGGACCGAAGGGGGTTGAGGATAGGTCGTATCATAATGCTTCTCTACCTAAACACAGTTCTAAAACCGAAGATTTTCTATTATGAGGTTGCAGGTGCGCCGGTTCAAAAGCGAACTGAAAGTTCCGCTTCTTGTATCGCCGTTTGCTGGTATATTACTCTTTCACGCGCGAAAAGTAAAACAAATTCATTTAAGTATTAGTGAGCATTAGACTTAGTGTAGCTACGCCTAAGATATTTCAACTTTCTTCTGAACTATTTGTTCTCTCGTCTGATCATCAAAACGAGTCTAGGTGATCTCCTATCGCGAAGAGATACCATTTATGCGAATTCTCCGTTATGCTCGATGCGGTTAAGAAAATCACCGCCTTGCAGCGAAATGAAAGACAGCCTCCCACATACAGATCCACACAAGCACTTGCTCGACCGGCGCGGATTTTTGCGTGGAGCAGGAGCCGCGGCGGGTTTCGCCTTAACGCGCGAAGTGACGGGTTTGAATCGTTCCCACCGAAACTCAGCGCCGATTCGCTCCGGTAAAGGTCGCCCGCGACCGGGTCATCCGCGAGGTCGTTGGGCTCAGGCCGTACCGCGATGAAGGTTACGTTGTCGAAGCGCAAAAGATCGGCAGCAAGCTTCTCATTCACAACTACGGCCACGGCGGTGCGGGGATCACGATGTCGTGGGGAACATCGTCCGAGGCTGTTGAGCTTGCCCGCGATTTTCAACCGCCGGCAGTCGGCCGCAAACTTAAAAGACCTGTCCAGCGCCGCTTTGCCGTAATAGGCTGCGGCGTCATGGGCCTGTCCACCGCTATCCTGCTGCAGCGGCGTTACCAGGATGGCCCCGGCACCGTGACCATCTACGCAAAAGATCTGCCGCCCGACACGACATCGAATATCGCGGGGGGATGGTGGATGCCGACCTCGCTTTATGATTCGGCCGCAGTGACGCCGAAATTCCTCGAACGTTTTCGCGCCTCGGCACGCTATTCCAATCGGGCATTCCAGTTGCTGATGGGCCCGGAATACGGCGTCCGCTGGATCGACTCTCTCGAATTCCACCAAACCAAACAGAACCGTATGACAGAGTTTCCAGGCGGCAACGACCTCTATCCGGACCAGCGTTATCTTACTGACGCCGAAAACCAATTCGCGTCCCCGTTCGTGTACAAGTTCTCGACGATGCTGATCGAACCCTCGATCTACTTGGCCAAACTTCTCCACGATTTTTATAACGCCGGCGGAAAATTGGTCGTAAAGGAATTCCGCGACAGGCAGGAGATAATGCGTCTCCCCGAACCGGTGATCTTCAACTGCACCGGTCTCGGAGCACACAAGCTGTTCGGCGACGAAAAACTCGTCCCCGCCCGCGGCCAGTTGGTCGTCCTGCTCCCCCAGCCCGAGGTCGATTACTGCTATGTCAGTGCCGGCTATATGTTCCCCCGATCCGACGGCATCATCCTCGGCGGCACCTTCGATCAAGGCGATTGGTCGCTGGCAGTAAATCCCGAACAATCGACACGAATGCTCAACATCCACGCGAACGCAATGAAGGGATTTAAAGGTTGAAGATAGGCGCGAAGGCAGCCAGACTTCGAATGGCCCGGCCTGCTCCCGATTTCGTATGAAACTCCCGCATCATAGATATAAGCACCCGGCTCGGAATGTCACCCGTTACGCCGAACTGGCGAAGGACTATGTGGTGCGTCGACGAATTTATGATGTACCAGGTCCTGTTGGACGGGCGGAAAGACGGCCATATCAGTCGACCGTCGCCGTCGTAATCGGCGGGTACCGGAACGTCGCTTGTACACCCCAGTGAACATATCCAGGCCGTCCCTGCTCCGCTGCCGGTACCATTGTCCCGTCGACGGCCGCCAGATCGCGATGTCCGTCTTGCCATCGCCATCGTAGTCGCCTGGGGCAGGAACGTCGGCCGCCTGGCCCCAAACCATGATGACCGGACTGCCGCCACCCGACTTTCGCAGGTCCAGATGAATCCGGGACTATAGACCGCGATGTCGTCTCTCCCGTCCCCGTCGAAATCGCCTCTTATCGGCTTCTCCCCCGGCGTCCCGGAATTCCGCGTCTGTCTTATGCTGCCATTCGGACTTCGGAAATAGTAGGAGTTATCCGACGGCCGAAACAATGCCGGTTCCGGTATTCCGTCAGCATTAATGTCCATCGGTATCGGCATATCGTCGGCCTCGCCAAAAGTGAAGAACTGAAAGGTGCTGGATTCGGAAAGAATGATGTACCATCCCGTACTGGAGGGCCGGTATATTGCCAGGTCGGTCTTCCCGTCGCCGTCGTAGTCGGCCGGCGCAAGTTTGTCCCCCTCGGCTCCCCACTCCTGAATACGGTACGCGACGGTCGATTGGATGTACCACGTGCTGTTGGAAGGCCGCCAAACCGAATAATCGACTCGCCCGTCTCCGTCGTAATCGAACGGGACCGAGCCGTTGACCTTGACCCGGACCGCAACGAACGTTCCGACATTTGCGAAGTTGCCATTTTCACCAACCGCTACAATACGATTTTGCGCGTCCACCGCCGCCGAACGCAGCCGCCCGCCCGCCACGGCCAATGAAAACATACCGTCCCGATCGAATGTCGTGTCCAGCGAGCCGTTAGCGTTATATCGGGCAAACAAGAAGCCGCTGTCAGGGCCGCGAGGGCGGAATCGGTGCCGCCTGATGCCAGTATCTTGCCGCCGGGCAAAACACTGATCGAACGGACCTGTTCGCTTGTAGGGCTGACCTCGGTAATTACCCTGCCGTCACCGTCGAATGATGTATCGAGCGAACCGTCGGGGTTGTAGCGTGCCAATCCGAAATCGGCACCCGACTCGCCCGGCCCAGCCCCGCCCGCGACGATCTTTCCGTCCGGCTGAAGGGCGAGTGCGTAAAACGAGCCACCACCTTTGGGAAAAGTAGTGGTCACCGTGCCGTCGCCGTCAAACGAAGTATCGAGCGATCCGTTACTGTTATACCGGACCAAGGTGAATCCAAGATTCGAACTACCTGCAGCGACTATTTTCCCGTCTGACTGAAAGGCAACCGCATATACCTGATCCTGGCCGGGGCCGGAAGCGTTGTGACTGTTCCGTCGTTGTCGAACGATGTGTCCAGCGAACCGTCGGTGTTATACCTGGCCACGGCAAAGTCGTAGGGGCCGCTGGGTATCTCGGCATATCCCGGCGCGACTATCTTGCCGTCGGGCTGGATAACAACCGAGTTCGCTCTGTCGTCCTGCGACCGAATAGGCGTCGTCACTTTGCCGTCCCTATCGAACGTAGTGTCGAGCGAGCCGTCAGTGTTGTAGCGGGCCAGAGCAAAATCCGCGTCGTTTGAATTCGAATCCGTAACCGCGTAACCGGCGGCCACTATCTTCCCGTCGGGCTGAATAGTGACCGAGGTCACTGCATCGTTAAGTGAAAGAATAGGCGTTACCACCTTGCCGCCGACCCCGAAACCTGGATCCAGCGAGCCGTCCGGATTGTATCTTGTAAGGGCGAAGTCGAGGTTCGCCCCGATCGCGAAGCCGACGACCACTATCTTCCCGTCAGATTGGATAGCTACCGAACTTGCTCCTGCCGATTGAGTACCGTAATCGGTAGTTACCTTTCCGTCCATTCCGAAGGACGAGTCGAGCGATCCGTCGGTGTTGTACCCCGCCAGTGCGAAATCCGACAGAATTTCGTTCGCTGTGGTACCGGCCGCGATCAATCTACCGTCCGGCCGGAGGAGGATCTCGCCTGCGCTATCGTTGCCGAGGAACGGTGTCGTCACTTTTCCGTCAGTGTCGAATGACGTATCCAGCGAGCCGTCGGTATTGTAGCGGACGAGGGAAAAATCGTTGTTCGAACCGCCGGCAACGGCGATCCTCCCATCAGGCTGGATGACCATTGATCGGGCTTTGTCTTTTCCCGGGAGCACCGGTGTCACTACCTTGCCGTCGGTATCGAAAGACGTATCCAGCGAACCGTCAGGGTTGTAACGGACAACGGCGAAATCATCGTCTGTGCCGTTAAAAGTATGGCCGGAAGCCACGATCTTCCCGTCCGGCTGGACCGCCAGTGAGGTGATCCTATCCATGCCGGTGAGGATCGGGGTCGAAACTCGTCCGTCGCCGTCGAATGTTGTATCCAGGGATCCGTCAGCATTAAGCCGAGCGAGGCTGAAGTTCTCATCGGCATCTCCCGCAACGATGATCTTCCCGTCGGCTTGTAACGCGGCTGCCTGCCCTCCATAAATGCCCGCCAACAGTGCGATGCCCTCGCCGTCAAAAGACGTGTCCGGGGTGCCATCCGCATTGAATCGCACCACGGCCAAATGTATGGTAGGCGGATTGAGATTCTGTGACGTGCCGGCCGTTATGATCTTTCCATCAGGCTGTATTACGAGCGACCGGGCTGAGCCGAAACGGCCAAGGCCGACTCCCATTGTCCTATCTATAGAGCCGTCTGCGTTACACCGAATCACGATCATGCTGCTGGCATTCCCGATGCCGGTACCGTTAGCATGGGTGCTTGAGCCGGCGGCGACTATCTTGCCGTCAGCCTGGACAGCCACCGCGGACACCCCGTATCCGGAGAAAGGCGGCGATCCCTGCAGCCGGCACGACGTTCCAAACGTTGTGTCCTGGGTACCGTCAGCGCTGTAACGCGTGACGACAAGATCATTTACAACGTCAGAACCCGACAATATCCTTCCGCTGGAACCGGCGACGACAATTTTGCCGTCCGGCTGCAACGCCGCGGCCCCAATGCTGTCACGCCCCCCTCCGAAGCCGTCTGTTCGGAAACCGGTGCCGTTGAAACTCCTGTCGAGTCTGGCGTACTCCCGGATCGAGGGGGCTGGCAGAAAATTATCTGACGGTTTCGGACCGGACGCGTCGGCCTGGATTCCGCCGATCGGAGCGATCACAAATAGAAATACTAAGGTTGCAGTTAAGGTAAAACGGACGAACGGGTAGCCGGTGTGGGGATTCATATTGTTCAAATCTAGGGCCTAATTAAGTCGATCTATTGATTCTGCAGGTACCGCCCGCATGAGGTGAAGTTAAGGCACGCGAACGGAATTGTTGTCACCTGATAATACCCTACAACTCCAGATCGAGCAACAACATTCGGTTGCAGTAGCGATTCTTTGGCGTACATCACAACAATGAGGCGATGCGTTTTGGCCCT
>CAVXOI010000008.1:647500-669697 GCA_963763355.1 uncultured Acidobacteriota bacterium | reverse complement strand
TCGCTCTCGTAGTCGACGGTCACGTGAGCGTCGCGATCTTGATCGCCGGCGCACCGGCGACCGCCTCGATGGCCGGCTCCGGCCGGCCGTAGGTCAGGCCGAAGGCGAGGCCGCCGAGGGTCGGGTCGGCTTCGAGCGCCGCCCCGATCTGCTGGAGGAGGCATCGAAGGCAGCATCACGCGCCGCCGCATCGCCCTCCTCGACGTAGACCTCGATCTCGACCGCATGCTGGTAGTAGGCGTTCCCGAAGCCGCCGAGCGCCTGCTCGGGCTCGCCGGATCGCCATCGCGAAGGATGATGAGACCACCGTCCGGGATCTTCTCGGGCAGCACGTTGTTGCGCTCGACCGTGGCACTCGGCACCTCTAGCTTGCCTCCAGCGCGTCCAGGACCTGCTCGGACTTGCTCGCCGGCATAAGGCTTTGACATCCGCGCGTTTAGCCAAATGGACGCCCAAAGTAAGTCAATGCCCAAATCGCTACGAGATAAATGGTCGACCAGCGATTGAACCCCAGCAATAAACCTCACCCAACCAGTCGCCCGAAGGGCGTATTCCCGAGTTTGCAGTCGTGCTATCGAGTCGCCCACGTTTAGTTCGCGCCAGCCGAAGTGGAAGGCTGTGAGCAAACTGAACCAGAGAGCATAACCTACTACTGCGATCCCGCAGGGGCGAAGTCGCTCAACCTCCTCGGTGTCCAAGAGGCGAATGTCTTGAAGACTCTTCTCCAGCCATATGCGGTATATTCCGCCACCACTCCAGGAGTTCAGAGGAACCGCGTATGCGATGGCGAAAATGCCGATCATCAAGGACAGTATGGCGATGGCCCGAAAGGGGTAAAGTCCATAACCCGTCGTCCACTCGATGAACACCACCCTAAGGACGCCCACAAGAGCTGACACCGGGTCGTCATACGATCTTGCAATACGTTCCTCGGTACTTTGATGTTCAATTGCGTACGTCAGCCGCTGCGCCTGGTGATCCTGCCCCGACCTTCTAAACTCCTCCCGTAAAGCGAATAATCCGCTCGGGTTCTGTGCCCAACGCAGTTCCTCCAGACCCTGCGCCTCCCAAAGATTCGCACAGGTGGCAGCTCAACCGGCTGGAAGCGCGCCCCGTCGAGTTGCGCATGGTTCAGAAAGGCACCGCCGAGTAGTACTCTGTACAGGTTCGTTTTGGTCAGTGTCGCTCCCGTAAGATCGGCTCCACGAAGATTTGCGCAGTCCATGATTGCCTCAGTTAGATCCGCTTCAACAAGGGAAGATCCTGAGAGGTCAGCTTTATACAAATTCGCCCTCCGCAGATTTGCCTTGTCTCAGAGTCAGGTTCCTCATGTCAGACTTTCGGAAGCAGGCACCGCTTAGGTCGGCGCTAGACAGCAAAGTTTTTGCGGCAATGTTGCGATAGTCAAGCTTAGCAAGAAAGTGCTCGCCGTTTTTTTGAACGCTACAGTAATATTTGCCTTCATCACTGCCGGGAGTATTGTGTTTAGGATCATATTGTTCAGTCTGCTCTTCCAGTGTCCACGGCTCCGGTTCGCCACCTCTATCGGACAGCCATATTTGGTGCGCATCGATGCTTTGCTCTATTTCGCCCAGGTTTATGCTCCGATCCGGCCTTAGAAGCACTCCGTTGCAATCGCACGGCTGGTTCTCGCAGGTTTGCGCATGTGCTTTACCCGACTGAAGCGGGGCCGCTTGAAAGCAGAGAATCGAACAGGAAAGCTCTGAACGCAGCCGCCGCGATGTTGTTCGGCATGTGCATGTTCCCCGCAATCCCCATTAGCGGCGTTAGAGCGATCCCGCTCGAGCCTCGCTTCTTCTCGGAAAGCGCCCAAACAAACGGTGGCGCAGCTTCGAGGGAGCGCTATCTGAAAGCAACTCTAATCTCGCTGCATCGACCCCTCAATCAACGCCGCCAGCTGCGTCGACCAGCGCTCGGCCGCGCGGGCAACGTCGATCCGCTTGCGCAGCTGGAGACCTCCATCTACCGCAGTTTTCGACGAGGTTGAGGTCGTAAGGTGGCGCGCGGAAGGGGCGCGGCCATCGGTTGCGGGAGTGCGGTTGGTTTCGGTGGGCGGTGGCCAGCGCTTGGGATGAGCCGCAGGACCGTCAGGCGAGGGCCGGCTGGCGTTTCAGCCAGCGCAGGCGGCGCATGTTGTAGACCAGGTTGGCAAGCCCGATCTTGGTGGTCGCCCGGGCCAGGCCGATGGTCCGGACGAACAGGCCCATCCTGGCCTTCTGCTCGGCGAAGACGTGCTCGATGTGGGCGCGGACCGCCGACTTCCTCGCGTTCGCCCGGGCGGTGCGCTCCGGCATCGGCCGGCCCGCCGGCTTCTTGCGGTGGATGTGGCTCTTCAGCATCCGCTGGCGCAGGAGCTCCTCGTTCTTCTTCGAACGATAGCCGGTGTCGGCCCAGACCGCGCTCGCGGTGTTGCCGGGATCGAGCAGATCGGCCAGCCGGGCCCCGGCATGGGCGGCGGCGTCGGTGACCAGCCAGCGGCGGATCAGCCGGTGGCGGCGATCGGCGCTGATGTGGTTCTGGTAGCCGAACGCGGGGATCGCCAGGTCGACCAGCGGCGTCTCGCCCTCGCGGGGCTTCGCCTTGGTCGTCTTCACGGTCCAGCGCGCATCGCGATCCTTCTGGCGGAGCTTGGCCGGCTTGGCCTGCCAATCCTCCGGCACCCGGCCCTCCTTGAGCGCCTGCTTCTCGGCCTTGGTGTTGCGCTGCTTGGGCGCGGCGACGATGCTCGCGTCGACCAGTTGCCCGGACATGGCGAGGTAGCCCTGGGCGCGCAGCTGCTGGTCGAACCGGGTGAACAGGGCTTCGATCGCGCCAGCCTTGGTCAGCGCCTCGCGGAAGGTCCAGAGCGTGTTCGCATCCGGCACCGGATCGCCCAGCCCGAGGCCGAGGAACCGCATCCAGGTCAGCCGGTCGCGCAAGTAGAACTCGGTGCGCTCGTCACTCAGGTTGTTCTGGGTCTGCAGGATCAGGACCTTGAACATCAGGACGTGGTCGAACGGCGGCCGGCCGCCCTTCGAGCGGTCGGCGCGTGGCACGGCGCGCTCGAGCTCGGGCCGGAACAGCTCGAAGTCGACCACCGCCGCCAGCCGCTCGAGGTCGTCGCCCTTCTTCGACAGACCCGCCAGCCGATCCTCGACGTCGAACATCCCGACCTGCCGAACCATCCGATCCTCCCTGCGACCCACGCCACAGTAGATCAGATCACGTCGCTCTCGCCCAGGTTTTTGGAGGTCTCCAGCTTCACCTGCGGCACGAGCAGAAACATCACCACCGTGGTCAAACCCTGGCCGCTGCCCCGGGCGCGCTCGGTCGCACGCCGGAAGCCACGCAGTCCTCCGGTCTCGCCGGCTGAACGAAGCGCGCAACCCGTCCACGACCAGGAGCGAAGGGCCGCTTGATTGGGGTACGAACCGTAGCGGCCCGAGCCGATCCTCCGGGAAGGTGCTCGGCCTGACGGGCCTGCCGTCGTTTCCCTTCCTCGGCGCGTTCTCGGTCGGGATCGCCAGAAAGCGCCCGCGCCTGCTCCGGATCACCGCACCCTCGTCGAACGCTCGGATGATCTGCGGCACCTTGGTGTAAACCAGATTGGCGGCGTCGAGCCGCTGGTTCGGGTAATGCTTGTCGCGCCAGCTGTTGGCGAGCCGCTGGCCGAGCCCGGCGCTCCCGACTTGACGGCGAAGCTCGGTCTTGAGGCCGCGGCCCGCATGCGGGTGCCGGTCGTCACGGCACGTTCGATGTTACGCAGCTCCACCTGCATGTCCGCCTGCAGAGAGCGGGCGAGAGCGGCAACCAATTTCATGGCGGCCTACGTCGTGCGGGCGTGATGCTGGTTGTCGAGCCGATCATTATTGGCGCGGGCCCCGGCTCAGTTCCGCCGGTCGAGCCTGGAAGCCTGCGTTTGCGCGTTGCCCTGAGGAAGCTTTCGCGCAATCATCATGCCTACGACGTCGGGCATTCCATATAGGAGGGAGCCATGTGCCGACGGTCTGAGTACGACCTGTACGCGCGTACGAGCTCGAAGCCCGCGCGCACGAACTCCAAGCCTGCACGTTCCCTGGTGGAGGTTTTGCGCGACCTATTCCGCCCTCGCCGGCCGCAGGTGGCGCAGGCGGAAGTGGTTTCATTCCCGGCCGAGGTCGCGACCCGTACCGGCAAACAGGTCGACCGCGAAGGTTCCAAGGCGGCCTGACGCGCCACCCCCGCACCAAGCCTGCATCGAGCGCGAGGACAGGACGATGGCCATACCCTCGGCATCGGCGGCGGAGGCATCGACGGCGCCGTACAGGACACCCGCGGCCGCTTCGGAGCCGTCGACGGCGGCCGGGTCGAACGCCTTGTACTCGCCGCTCGCCGTGACCTTGCCGAGGACCGCGCCGGCCTCGAGGGCTTGGCCCGACGGCGGTCCCGGGCCTTCTTCACTGCCCCCGAGCAGATAACCTCGGGTTTACCGGCCACCGGGACCTTCTCTGTCTTTTCAACCTTCTCAACCTTCTCCGCCTCCTTAGCCGGCGGAGCATCGGGTGTTTGAGCGTGGGAATCAAAAGAACCAGCCGCAACCAACAACAGACCTAAACAATAAAGCATTCGAATATTTCTCATATCTAAAAGAATAACAGGGATTCCCATGCTCGGTGAACCCTCTTATTTGGACAAGGGCCTAAAACCGTCTAAACCATTCGTTTCTTCTAAATCATTCCTTTCATTCGCATCATTCCAAGCACCCCTCCGGATAGCTCCAAAGCCTGAGATATTGTTCGCCACGCCCGACCCATAAGGGCGTTCGAACAAATATGGAGCTAGAAAAAATACTTTCACAACTTAGCGGGGTGCGAAAAAGCCAAGCCGGTTTTATTGCCCGATGCCCTGCACACGACGACGACAAACAAAGCCTGGCGGTTGGCAGAACCGCTGATCGGATACTGTTCAATTGTTTTGCCGGTTGTACGGTTGAACAAATATTGAACGCATTGGGACTGGAATGGAAGGACCTGTTCCAGAACGACCCGAAACCTTTTCCTAAGACGCATTCGAGCGGCGGTGTAGCATATTTTGCTTCCTCGTCCGCGAAGCTAAAGACCGTCTACCCGTACACCGACGAAAACGGAAAACTGCTGTACGAGAACGTCCGTTTTGAACCGAAGGATTTTCGCCAGACGGCAGTTCGACCCTGACGGTAAACCGATCTGGAACTTGCAAGGTGTTGAGCGAGTGCCGTACAGGCTCAAGGCTCTGGCAGACAACGTCCGTTTCGGCTCTGACGTTTATTTTACCGAAGGCGAGAAGGACGCCGACTCGCTTGCCGAGCTCGGATTCATCACGACCAGCTTCAAGGGCTGGAAAGCCGAGTTCAACAAATACATCACCGGAACAAACGCGATCATCGTTCGCGACCACGACTTGCCCGGCGGTGTTCAAGCGGAAGAGGCCGCACGGATCATCAGCCAGGCTGCGGAGCGGGTAAAGGTGCTCGACGTTTGGGCTGACCTCGATATTCCCGAAAAGCACGGGCGAGATGTGACCGACTACATCGTCGAATGCGTCAAGGCCGAAGGAATGTCACGGGAAGAGGTTGCACGGCGGATAGAAACTATGGCCGGTGACGCTCAGCCCTGGTACGACGTTGATTCGGCCAAACAGCCGAACGTATTCGTGGTGAAAACTGCGAATAGGTGGGTTGACGAGGCAAGACTCCGGCCAAGCCCGAAGATGCTGTTTGGTGAATTCTGGTTCGAAGGCGAACTATGTATCCTGTTTGCCGATACGAACGTCGGAAAGTCTATTCTTGCGGTTCAGATAGGCAACGCGATCTCAAGAGGCCAGGCCGCAAGCGACCCCTCGTGCAAGGTCGAAGGCGAACCGCGACGGGTCGTGTATTTCGATTTCGAGCTAACAGACAAACAGTTCGAATCCCGTGTAGCCGAACGGACCGAAGGCACCGAAGGCCTCGTCAACCATTACCGGTTCGACGATAACTTTTTCCGTGCCGAACTCGACCCCGAAACGAACGATCTCGGCGGTTTCAACACCTTCGAAGAATTCCTGAACTTCTCTCTCGACCGCACCATCACTGACAACAAGGCTGAGGTCCTGATAGTAGACAACCTCACCTACCTCCGGGACGAAACCGAAAACGCCCGGAACGCCCTGCCGTTGATGAAGTACCTGAAAGAGCTAAAGAAGAAGCACAACATTTCCATCCTCGCACTCGCACACACTCCGAAACGTGACAGCTCAAAACCACTCGGACGCAACGACCTGCAAGGCTCGAAGATGCTAATCAACTTCTGCGATTCGTCTTTTGCTATCGGCGAGAGCCACAAAGATGTCGGGTTGCGTTACTTGAAGCAAATAAAGTCCCGCAACGCCGCGATCATCTACCACGCCGAGAACGTCCTGTTGGCAAGTGTTCAAAAGACGGACGCATTTCTCCACTTTAGCTTTCAGGGAACCTCGACCGAACGCGAACACCTAAAAACGCTGAGCGACAAGGACCGGGATAAGGTCGTTGCACAAGCGAAAGAAATGTCCGTAAAAGGCTACACCCTTTCCGCGATAGCAGAAGCGTTAGGTATCTCAAAGGCTACCGCTCACAGATACGTTCGTTCAGACGAAGCAGCACCGTCTCAGGCGTCTTAGCCGGTTCACGTGTACGCACCGAAACGGTGAGACGGTACGTTAATAATAGATATAAGTAGTTATTAAATAACAATATAACTAATAACTAACTACCTTCTTTCTATAACGAACCGCTGACCGTCTCACCGTCTTGGACGCATCCAGAGGAACGGCTGAAACGCCTGAGACACTTCCGAATAGCTCCGTTAGGAGCGACCTGTTTATAGAACGGGACACCAACCATTCACAGCAGCTCCGTTAGGAGCGACCTGTTACCGCGACATCATGCCGCCCTTACGGGGCTAGGACGAACATTTGACCTCGCTACCTACAAACAGGCCGCCCCGATGGGGCTAAGACATACAGAGGAACAAAAATGAAAAAGCAAAAAGACCTGATATTCAAGATAACGAAAGAACAATTCGCGAAACTGCAAAACGACGCTGACTTCACCGCGATGGTAGAGGTTGGAAGAATGCTGAACGCCTTCGAACTGGTAATGGAAAAAGTCCGCGACCTCGCCGCTGACCGCGATCTGCCCGGCTACACCTTCCGCCAACCAAACGCCGTCCTCGGCCGCCTGGTCAACCAATCAGCCCTGCTTATCAGCCGCTACGAAGAGATCTACAAGGACGCCCCGCACTTCCAACACCTAACCGAAATGTTCACCGGCTCCGAACGCAACATCGACCCAAAACCCGTCCACAAACTTGTGCTACCCGAATTCCGCGTCATTTCGGACGATCCCGAAACCGCAACGGCACTCCGCGGCCTCGACATACTCGGACATGCCGTCGTCCTCGACCAAACCCGAACTTGCCCTGTAATCGATGGGTTTATGGTAAAAGACGAAAGACGTCCGCAACCCGGTGTCTATAGGATCACTCGGCCGAAAGATGACATCGAACGCCAGGTTTTATCCGTGCTGGCCGGCTTCGTACAGGACTATGTTCAGGGTGCTGAAGTGTTTTTGAATGGATGCGTAACGAAGCTAGGACTCGGTCACCCGGGTGGAAAAGGCCGTCGAGTATTGGCAGGACCTTGAGCCCTAAACCGGGCAGCTTACCTTCTTAGGGCTATGCCCCCGATGTGCGGAAAGGCTGTGCCTTTCCGTCGATCGGCCTCACCGGCCCCTGAGGCTCGGCCTCGGGCTTTCAATGTCCGGAACTGAGGCGGAGCCTCAGGCCAAAAGTAGAGTCGGCCGGAAAGGCAAGCCTTTCCGCACATCGGACGGCGTAGCCGGTAAGAGGGTCACGTCCGCTGGTAGGGGTCTAACGCACGGTATACGGGCGGCGTTTTTCGAGGTCTGGGAGGATGATGTCGTCATCGTATTGCTCGCGGCAGGCTACGATCAAGGTCATTAGGGTGACGAACAGCAGCGAGATCGCGGTGGTGTGGAGGACGAAGTCGAAGATGCTGTGTACCAGGACGGCAAAGCAGCCGGCCAGGGCCCCGATGGCTACGCCTCGGCGGTAGGTGTTGTCGGAATTTGCGGCTTGCAGGCCGCTTCGGAACAGCGTGAACAGGAAGAAAAGCCCGATGACGACCCCGACCACACCGGCATCGGCGGCCACCTGGAGGTAATCGTTGTGGGCCTGTTCGACGCGTTCGAGGCCGCTGTGGCTGTCGTACGGCGTGTACGCGACGCCTAGTGCCCCGAACCCGGCACCGAGCGGCATCGTCTGTGCGATCACCTTTGTAGTGACCGCCCAGATATGGTCGCGGTCGGTCATGACATCGTTCGAGCTGGCGGTTTCGGTAATGCGGGTGATCGAGTTTTCGCCGCCGACGAAGAACGATCCGATCACGATTCCCGCAATCAGCAGCGAGGCGAGAACGACCTTGAGGAACAGGCGTCCGCGGCTCTTTGCACCGGTCGTCATTATCACCAGCAGGATCAACTGTGCCAGAAAGGCCACAAACCCGCCGCGTGAACCGCTCATTACCAAGGCCACGCCCATCAGGGCGATGCCGGTAACGTAAAGCAGCCGTTTATCGCGGGCGACCGCCCCTGCAAACAGCATCCCGAGCGGCAGCCCTATCGTCATCTCCATATACGCCGCGAAATTATGGCGATTGACAAACGACCCGAACGGAGCAGCGAAACGGACCTCGTAAATACCGTAGATCTTCCCTGGGCTAAGGACTGATTGCAGAATGGCAAAGAATGCGAATATGAAGCCGAAGACGGAGATCAGCACAACCAGCCGGCGTATGCGTGCCGCTGAATCGGTCAGCACCAGCGATACCGAGAAAAAGAGGGCCAGGGCGAAGAAGTGCAGTGCCGACGTCTGCGTCGCGAACGGGTCGAGCGAGATCGTCCGCGGTATGCCAGAAACACCGGCTATCTCGGCAATACTGCCGAATGGTACGATCTGGATCAGCCCGTATATGCCTGCCGCGTACAAAGGTATCTGGAGCTTGGACGAACTCAACTGCACCACACCGGAACGAAAACTGTCGATCGCCCACAACACGGCCATTGCCGCAACCGACACGTAAAACAAGGCGAGGATCGGCTGATGAACAGCACCGTATGCAACCGTCGTAACGACGATCACAAGCATAATGAGGAAAAATGCGATACGGTTCGGCCAGGTCATAGGGAGCTCAGTAAGGCTTGCGGTCCATTCGCGATCTATAAACGTTCAAGCTTAAAGTCGTCATACCAGATAAAGCCCGATATCGGACAGATCTCGCCGCAGCTTTCACGGGTTGTGCGGATCGTTATCCCATCGCAATTCTCGGGCACTGTGAACTCAAGCGTCCGCTGCTGCCAGTCCTGCGAGCCCAGCGGGAAACGCTCGCTGCGGGCTATCGACACATCGTTCTTTGCATCTACAACCTCCAGCAGCGGCTCGCCGCCCGTCCTGAGATTCTCCACGCGGAGCATAAAGCTGACCCGGTAACGTGCCCGCGGCTCGACGGCGACCAGTTGCGTTACATTGTACAGGTCGGGCTTTGCATATGCCTTGAACGAAAGTTTCAGGCTCCGTTGCCCTTCGGTGCGTACGCCCGAGTCGGTGATGATCTCGAGCTTGCTGTCGCTGCGGTTTATCCGCCACCCGAAAAGCGTTGCCTCCGCGTCGCCCATGAACTTTTCAAACCCCGGATTCGAGATGACCTCTTCCTTTGCCTCGGGATCGTACCCCGATTGGCGGGCGAACTCGATAGTTTGCCGGAAAAACCGCTTCGAATAAAGGTGTTGAGTAATGCTCTTTAATATCGCCGGGTACCGTATCCTATCTTCCTCCCGAATGCTGCTCCATATCCTGAGAGCATCGGCCGCGGCACCGCGTTGAGCATAAAAATGGGCCAAAGTGATACGAACATCCGGTGTATTCGCCGCCAACTGTTCTACTTTGGCCGGGTCTTTGTCGAAATAGTCCCAGGCAAGTGCGAACACTTGTTCTCGGTAGATAAGGCTCTTTTCGGTGGCCCGCGTCAGGTGGGCGAATGCTTCGTCCGAACGGTCGTGCCGGAGATAAAAGTTGCCGATCTGCCATTGCGGAAACGTATATGCCGGGGCAAGCTCGACCGCCCTCTTAAAGGCCTTCTCTGCTTCGACCGGCCGGTCTGCCTGTTCGTAAGCTCGGCCTAGTTCGATCCACCAACGGAAATCCCACGGCGACCGTCGAACCGTCTCTTCGAAATTCCTGATAGACGCTTCAATGCTTTCCGGCGTAAAGTCTTCCTTCTGCTTTGTAGCCAACAACCACCTCGGAAGCGGGTCACCCGGGGCCAGGCCGGCCGCCGCGTTCGCTATCTCGAGCGAGTTTTCCTGAGAGGGCAGCGTAAGCTCGGCTAACATGCTTCCAACCTGCCATCGAACACCGAACCACGCCAGGGAAAGGGCAGCTATTAAGCCGCCCAAAATGACAAGCCGACCCGTCATGCTCTTTCCGTCTATACCGATCGTATGTTCCGACAATATACTTACCTCAACGGTTGAAAAATGCTGCAGTCCGCTCGACGACATACTCCTGTTGCTCCTGACTGAGTTCGGGATAGATCGGCAGGGCTAGCGTTTCCCTCGCGGCCCGTTCCGCTTCAGGAAAATCGCCTTTCGCGTGGCCGAGATATGCAAAACATTCCTGAAGATGAAGCGGGACCGGATAATAAACGTCGGTCCCGATACCTGCGGCCGTCAGGAATTCCTTCAGCTCGTCCCGCACCTCGGGAACGCGGACAACAAACTGGTTATAAATATGCCGAACGCCCAGCCGCTCTAACGGAAGCGACAAGTTTTGTTCGAGATCGTGTTCCGCGAACAATTCGCGGTAACGGTCGGCATTGGCTTTTCGTTTGTCGGACCAGGCGTCGAGATGCGGCAGTTTTACCCGAAGCACCGCCCCTTGAAAGCCGTCCAGCCGCGAATTAATTCCTACCCATTTGTGATAATAGCGTTCTTTCGAACCGTGTACGCGAAGAGCTCGCAAACGTTCGGCGAGCGAGTCGTCATTCGTCGTCATAAATCCGCCATCGCCCATCCCACCCAGGTTCTTCGACGGATAGAACGAGAAACATCCAACCAAGCCCATTGCACCGGCTCTTTGTCCGTTCTCTTCAGCTCCGATCGCTTGTGCCGCGTCTTCCACTACCGGGACCGAGTTCTCCTTACAGACAGTGTTCAGCCGCTCCATTTCGGCACATTGCCCGTAAAGATGAACGGGCTGAACAGCCTTGGTCCGTTTGCTGATCTTTGCGGCGACGGCACCGACATCCAAATTATAAGTTTCGGGATCGATGTCGACAAAAACCGGTTTCGCACCAAGCCGCGTAATAGCACTAACGGTCGCAAAAAAGCTGTACGGCGTGGTAATGACCTCGTCATCCGGGCCGACATCGACGGCCATCATCGCCAGAAGAAGTGCATCGCTGCCCGACGCACATCCGATAGCGTGTTTGACACCGCAATATTCCGCTAGTTCCCTTTCAAGTTCCGCCACTTCGTCGCCAAGAATAAACGCGTTCGTATCCAGCACGCGGCCGAGTGCGGCCTCGATCTCAGAACGCAGAAGCTGATTCTGTTCTTTTAGGTCAAGTAACGGAACTTTCATCTTTATGACCGGACGTAACACGACTGCAAGAGACGAACTCAAACTCTAATTGAAAGGAAGTGCGGCAACCCGGTGTACCGCTCAAGATCAATTCGGTTATTCTAGCGAAGCTCGTGAGAATTTGCATTTTTGTCTCGGCTTTTTTAGCCTGTTCCCCAATGACCGAGGATAAGAACAAGCGTGCCGCTGCGATCATCAGAAGGCTGAAAAAGGCCTATCCGGATGCCCACTGTGCACTTAACCATACAAACGCATTCGAATTGCTAGTCGCGACCATCCTCTCGGCACAGTGCACCGACGAGCGGGTAAACATTGTGACCGCGAACCTGTTTCGAAAGTATCGCAACCCGCAGGACTACTTGAATGTAGATCAGCGTGAGTTGGAAAAGGATATTCATTCGACCGGTTTCTTCCGAAACAAGTCAAAGAACATACAGTCAGCGTGCAGGCGGATAATTGATGTATTTGGGGGCGAGGTCCCGCGGACGATGGAAGAGCTTCTGACACTCGGCGGCGTTGCGAGGAAAACCGCAAATGTCGTACTTGGAAATGCATTCGGCAAAGCCGCGGGCGTGGTTGTCGATACGCACGTTTCGCGTCTCTCCCAACGGCTCGGGTTAACCGGTGAGACGTCGGCCGAAAAGATAGAAAAGGACCTGATCGAGATCGTCCCGAAGAAACACTGGATAATGTTTCCTCACTGGATGATCTTCCACGGCAGACAGATCTGCAACGCACGGAGGCCAAAGTGCCGCGAGTGCGTTCTGGCCGACCTGTGTCCGTCGAGGGTTTACTTCGAGGCTACGGGGATCGCAGCCACTCGTTAGCTTCGCTGATCGATTCGGTCACAAGCAGGACGGCCCCGCGGTTCGCGGCTGCGATCTCGCCAAGTTTCGTTACCTGCCCTTGCGGCATCACAAGGGCTGCCTGGAGGGTAGAACCAAACACCTCCGCGATCCTGATCCCGCCGTGAAAACGGTCTGTTTCCGAAAGCGAACCATCCATTGCACGACAGTCGATCAAGACCTTGTTAAGACGGGCCTTTTCGGACGCCGACTTAACATAGTCTATGAACTCGAACATCTTCAGCGGGCACAGCGTGCCCTGGACCGTCAAGCGGAGATGACCCGACTCGACCGTCGAAACTACACTGAAATCCATGGTAATTACTTCGATCTGCCAAAACTGAACTGGAGTTCCACGGTCCCGGAGGGAAGTACAAAAGACCGTGTAGGAAATTAATTAAATAGAAATATTTTCGCAATGCGAATAAATTAAGGCTATCAAACCGGTTAACCGGGGTCAAATGGAGTTGCGCATTGACATAGATGCGACCAAACAATTTCGCTCTCAGGAAAGTACACGGGCACAATTCATTGTGGCCATTCCGGCCAGCACGTTACCTGCTGTCGAAATGGCCACAAGAGGATTCAGCCTCGGAAAGCGATCTGATCAATTCTGCGGCGGAGCCTTAGGCATTTTCTCCGATGCGAAGCGAGGCAGAAGGTCGTCCCTCATCGCCAGGTGATAGACGGCCGCCGCGAAGATCACCGCCGACTTCTTCACGTCGTCTTCGATAATGCGTTCGTACGTATCTATATTCGTATGCCACGAACCTGCAAAGTATTCGATCGGGTCCTGCTGGCTGCTAATACCCGGCAAGCCCGCATTGTTGAACGATGTGCTGTCTGTGCCGCCAAGCCCGCGGCTCGCGGTCGCGGCCACGCCGGCAAATCCAAGATCGTTGAAAGACGAAAGGGCCTCACGTAATATCCCCGCGGTCTCGGGAGGCCCGAAAACCGTTAGGGCTCGTGCCCGCCCGGTGCCGCTATCGATGTTGAAATAGCCGCCAAACTTGGCCCACTCGGGCGTCGGAGCTTCGGCAGTTCCAAAATGTTTCTTGACGTAAGCCCTCGAGCCAAGCAAGCCCTGCTCCTCACCACTCCAGCAAGCGACACGGATCGTCCGGCGGGGCTTAACGCCTATCGCCTTCAAAATACGGGCTGCTTCCATCATCGTGGCGCAGCCAACAGCATTGTCCGTCGCGCCGGTCGCCGAATGCCACGAATCCAGATGGCCTCCGAGCATAATTACCTCGTCCTTTTTGTCCGAGCCATAGATCTCGCCGATCATGTTATAGCTCGTCGTGCCCTCCGGAATAATGCGGTTGCGAATGTCGAATTCCAGTTTGACCGGCGTTTTCCTGCCAAGCAGCCGGGCAATGCGGCCGAAATCTTCATTACGCAGCACGACCGTCGGAACGACCTTTGTCACGTCGAACGTTCGATTGTTGAAAGCGCGGACCAGGCCGCGGTCGAGCTGTGATTCATTGATCCTGACCAGCACGTTATTCGCAAGAAGAAACGCATCGATCTGATCGCCGATCTGCTGTCCGCTCAGTGCGTTCGGACGCGGCGTTACCGGCGTCTGACGCGGTCCGCCGCCGGGCCCGCCGGGGCCGCCTAGAGCGGCGCAATCCGCCGGCGTTTTGGCCGGGTCCATCCGACATTTGAGCACCTCGTCCGCGATCCGCTTTGGCGCCTGTGCCGTAGTTTGGTCCACGAACGTGGGCCTGCCAACAAGAACGATCTTACCCGCGACCGCGGCTTTGATACTGTCGAAATAAGCGGTCAGTTCCGCCTGCGTCGGGTTTTGCATCACACGCGGATTTTCGGCCGCGGGAAATTGCGGGTACTGGAGATGGAACGCATCAGCGGTAACAATACCCTTTGTCGACGGTGTCCACGCAAGCACCTCGTAAACGAGCGTGTCCTGCATCGGTGCCACGATAAGTCCGGTGTTGCGTTCGTTGACCCAGCCCGGACGGCCGAATTCCCAGGGCTCAAGGAACGTGTTGTCGAAGCCCCACGATTTCATTTCGGCGGCACCCCATTTCGCCGCGGCTACATGGTTCGGAGAACCGGTAAGGCGCGGGCCGTAGAGGTCCGAAAAATAATGCATCGTGTTCATTATTTTTGAATTCTCCATCCCTTCTTTCCGAATGGCGGCATAGATATCCTGGCCATTCTTAGTCTCCTGAGCAAAAAGAACGGTGGGCATAAGGAGCGCCTGCAAAAACACAAGCGCAAGAACATTTCTTCCGATTCTAAGTATTTTCATGGTTGTATTTGGTTGCCGATGATCGGCTACCGATCGTGAGTCATGGCCGCCGATCTCCGTGCCGAAACAACAGCGGCGTTAGATCCGTGTATTTATATACGTTACAACAGGAAAAGTGTTTTAGAAAATGGACGAGATCGCTTGCGGGGCCCATCTTTAACCAAGTGGTGGATTTTTCTAATGCTTGACGCTATCATTAGCGCCCATATGGACAATCAGATCTCACAGAACGTCGGTTACCGCGTCAGCCAACCGCGTTATTCTGTCTCGCACCAAATGGTCACGACGGCGTTCGAGCTGCCGGGGTTTCGTATTGTACAAAACCTCGGTGTTGTTCGCGGTATCATCGTAAGATCGCGATCGATCATCGCGAATATCGGTGCCGGGCTACAGACGCTGGTTGGCGGGAATATCAAAGCGTGGACGCGGCTTTGCGAAGATACACGGTCCGATGCGTTCGAACTGATGATCCAACACGCCTCCGAGCTCGGGGCCAACGCGATCGTAGGCGCCCGCTACGATGCGACGGAGGTCATGTCCGGTGCAAGCGAGGTTTTGGCTTACGGGACCGCTGTCATTGTAGAACCGCTTGCGGGAACGAACATTTACGATGAATGATCAGAGTTCCTTTTTCTTTGCTCCGATGAAAACTCACAAATATTTCAAAGCATTCCTCTCGATCTGCATCTTGGCGACGATCGGCAATGCGCAAGGCCTCAGCCCCGAAGAGCGAAGGCTTGTCGAACACATCGACGCAAATATGCCGGCGGCCATTTCGTTTCTCGAAAAGACCGTAAACGTCAGTAGTCCAACCGAGGACATCGCCGGTGTAAGGCAAGTGGGATCGCTGTACGCCAGGGAGTTCGAGGCGTTAGGGATGGCCGTGAAATGGATCGATATGCCGCCCGAAGCAAAACGAGCCGGTCACTTGATCGCCGAAACCTCGGGATCGAAAGGAAAGCGTTTGTTGCTGCTCGGGCATCTTGACACGGTACTAAAAGGTGAAGGTTTTAGGCGCGAAGGCGATAAGGTCTTCGGGACCGGAGTCGCCGATATGAAAGGCGGCAACGTCATCCTTTTGTACGCCCTGAAGGCGCTACACGCGGCCGGCCTGCTTAAAGACACGCGAATGATCGTGATGTTGACGGGCGACGAAGAAGACTCCTGCGAGCCCGTAACTGTGTGTCGAGGCGACATGATCGCTGCGGCGAAACGGAGCGATCTCGCACTCAGCTTTGAAGGGACGGTTCGAAATACGGCAACGGTCGGACGTCGGGGATCGAGCTCGTGGACGCTTGAGATCGAAGCGAAAACGGGCCATTCCAGCCAGATCTTTCGCGAGAGCATGGGAAACGGAGCGATCTTTGAGGCGGCACGGATCTTGAATGAATTTCGCCTGGCTCTCGGCAATGAAAAATACCTTACTTTCAATCCTGCGTTGTTCGTCGGCGGCACAAGTGTCGAGGTGAACGATGCTGCCGGCTCGGCCAGCGGAAAAGATAATGTGGTTCCGGCGAAGGTCGTTGTAAATGGCGACCTGCGATTTATAAGCGAGGCGGCAAAAAGAAGCGGCCCGGGCAAAGATGCGTGAGATCGTCGCCCGGAGCCTGGCGGGAACCAAAGCTTCGATCAAATTCAAGGACGGTATTCCCGCGATGACTCCCGTCCAGGGTAACTACGATCTTCTAAAACAGCTCGATCAGGCGAGCCGGGATCTTGGCCTAGGCCCCGTGGAGGCCCTCGATCCCGGCGACCGCGGAGCAGGCGACATCGCATATGTTTCACATTTGCTGCCTGGCCTGGACGGTATTGGCATCGGCGGCGGCGAGAACTCGCACGCCAAAGGCGAGGCTGCCCGAGTAGACACGATGCCGATGCTGACAAAACGCGCCATGCTCCTTATCTATCGCTTGACGCGATGAAGCTCGCGATTCCCTTTAATTCTGATATGGATATTCTTTGGAGTGAGATAACGGCCGGGCTACAGGGTGGCGAGCATGCTGCTCGAGTAATGATCCGCCTGATCGCGGCAATGGTTTTTGGTGCCGCGATCGGCCTTCAGCGTGAGCACGCAAACAAACCCGCCGGATTTCGGACCCACATACTTGTTTCGATGGGGTCGGCACTTTTCGTCATCGCGTGCACCGCAGCAGAATGGGGTCCCGATCCGTTATCGAGGGTCATTCAGGGTATTGCGACCGGGATCGGCTTCATCGGCACCGGAGCGATCCTCAAACGCACGGACGACTTCGAGATACACGGATTAACAACGGCCGCCGGCCTGTGGATGACGGCTGCGGTGGGCGTTACCGCCGGATTAGGAAGAGTCGGTTTTGCAGCTGTGGGCGTAGTACTTACTTTGATCGTTCTGTCGGTCCTTCACTATTTTGAAATAAAAGCCGGCTTATCTGATTCAGCGAAAGCTGACAAGTTAAGATCGGAACAGAAAGATAGCCAGGTCTCGGATGATTCGTAAAGAACTTCCGCAATTTTTCAACCTGGAAACGTCCCTTTTTATGAAATGGCGCGGCCGCTTGATCGTAGCTCGGTCGCAGATAGCCAAAAGGAGGCGTTATGGAAACTTACATGAGCAGTTTTGCTTCGATTGACCGGTATGACGACGGCGTCACCTTGGATTACGCCTCCATGATCCGAATGTGGAGTGCCCTCGACCGATCGATCACACGATTCAATCGTCAATGCGGCGTCGTCATGCCGACTCGTGACGCGGCAAAACGCGATCGCGATAAGGACCGCAGTAAATAAACAAATAGCCCCGATGGTGAGCATCACCATCCGGTACCCGCGGCCGGAGGCTCTTTTCCGGTTATAACCATGGACGATCCTGTCCCAGAAGAACGTTCACCCGAAGCCGATGAACCGCCAGGCAGCGGCGAGCAGGTCACCGCGCGGCTGGAAGAGCTTCCCGAGCTCGCTATTTCATTCGTCGTTGAACCGAAAACGGCGGCGGACGCGGCAAAGCCCTTGGCTCTGAATTGGCTTTCCAGCGCTGTCGATATGCTGTACTTCGCCGCTAATGCGATCGAAACCGGAGTTCAACTCGACCCGCGAAACAAGCTAGCTATCGAAATAGTCCGCCGGCATTTTCATACTGACAAACGACGCCGTTCGATCACCGAACTCGACGCCGTTAGGCTTGTGGAGGCAAATTTTCGCTCGATGCTGCGATACCTGAACATGAGCGATTCTATCTTTCAATCGGCAGATGATGAAACCGCGGCAAAGAGTACGCGCGGATATTTCGGCTCGGGCTTTACGGTCGCAGCTTATACTTACTCGATGAAAGCGATCTTTTTTACCAGCGATTTTCCGCCGATCGGCCCGAAGTGCAAAGCGGCCGTCATGATCCACCAGCTCGCACATTTCATCGATTCACGTATCCGTGATATCGCAGGTAACAGCGGCCCTGCCTATGATCGTATGGATTTTGACACGGCGCTTTTCAACGTACACTGCTATCCAAACTTTGCCGCAAACGCAACGCCGCCTTATCTGGATGAACGCTTCGGGATAAGCAAGCCGAATGTTTAGGACGAGTTTTAAACGATAGTGCCGATCAGATCGTATTCGTGGGCTTCAGTGATACGGACGTCGTAAATGGCGCCGATCTGCGGATCGAGATTTTCGGGCATATCGTTGATCAGAATGTACCCGTCGATCTCCTGGGCTTGCCCTTCGAGCCGCCCTTGAAACAGCAGGTCGGATTCCTGCGACAAACCTTCGAACAACACCTTGTATGTATTGCCGATCTTTGCTTTGTTCAGTCTCTTGCTGATCTTCGCCTGTTCCTTCATCAGCCGTGTTCGCCGCTGTTTGGCGATCTTCGGATCGACCTTGTCCGGCAGATCGAAGGCCGGAGTTCCTTCTTCGTCCGAGTAGGTGAACACGCCGAGGTTGTCGAATCGGCAGTTTCGGACGAACGCCATCAGCTCTTCAAAATCTTCCTCGGTCTCGCCCGGGAAATCCGGTGATGAACGTAGTGCGGATCGTTATGCCGGGAACTCTTTCGCGAACGCGACGGATCAGCTTTTCAAGCGATTCGCGGTTGCCGCCGCGTTTCATCAGCTTCAGAACATTTCGCGAAGCGTGCTGCAGCGGCATATCGAGATACTTCACGGCCTTGGGCGTTTCGGCGATCGCGGCAAGAAATGCGTCGGAGATATGCGTCGGGTAGGCGTACATAACACGAACCCATTCAAGCTCCTCGATCTCGCCGAGCGCCCGTATCAACGCCGCCAATGCATCAACCTCGCCAAGGTCTTCGCCGTATCGCGATGAATCCTGTGCGATCAGCACGACCTCTTTCACGCCCTGCTTCGCGAGATTCCTCGCTTCCTCGACGATCGAACCAAACCGACGCGAGCGGAACGACCCGCGCATCGACGGGATCGAACAAAACGCGCACGGCCGGTCGCAGCCTTCGGCGATCTTGATAAAAGCCGTGTGCGAATCGGTCGCACGATGTCGCGGCGTGTCAAAATCGTAAAGATAAGTAGCCGATTTATTTCCGATCGGCAGCATCGGAAGCTCGCGGAATTTTTTCGTCTCGTCCGCGGCTTTAAGGATTCGTTCACCTGCTACGTACCGATAAAGGCATCGACCTCCGGCAATTCCTTCATCAGATCGTCGCGATAGCGCTCGACCAGACAGCCGGCAACGATGACGCGTTTCGCCTTACCCTCGGCCTTCAGGCTCGTGGCTTCGAGGATCGCGTCGATCGATTCCTGCTTCGCCGATTCGATAAAGCCGCAGGTGTTCACCACGACCGTATCGGCCTCGTCGGCGTTATTCGTAATCTCCTAGCCAGCCTGGTCAAGCGTGCCCATCATTACCTCGCTATCGACGAGGTTCTTCGGACATCCGAGACTGACAAATCCAACTTTTTTCATAAGACTTAGCCACGAATGAACACGTATGGCACGAATTACTTTTCCTTCTTATTCGTGCCATTCGTGTAATTCGTGGCTTCCAAACTTCCCAAAAGGCTTTCGATCTCGGTCGATTCGTTGTGGGTCAGATGCCTTTCGCCGAACCGAACTCGGTTATATTTCTCGGTGATCCTAACCGCTTCTGGCATGCCAACCGCAAAGGCAAACTCAAGCGGCGTTTGATGCGGCTCTCGTACAAATCCTTTAGCCTCAAGCACTCCGACCATCCTTTCGTAGAACGCCACGATCGACGCATGCCGTCTGCCCAAAGAGGCGATCCCAGAGCCTTTGCCAAACTTTCAATTTTACTATTTTGCGGTACAGCCAGACAAACAGGAGTATGACGATAACGCGCCGCAATAAGAACCACGACCCCGCGGCCGACAGCTGACAGGCTGGTTTCCAAACCCTTCGTCGCCTCGCACCTCGGCCCACCATTCGGCGACCTGATCGCTGATCTGTTTCATCCAGCCGAGGTCCTGGTTGAGTATTCAGCAAAACCTCGGCGTACCGAGGTAAATAGCGACCGCTGTTCCTGGTTATCGAACGCAACGAAATACTGTATCCAGAAGGTTTCCAAAGCTTCCAGATATTTCCCGAATTTTGCCGAGATGCCGCTGTTCCCGTCGCCCGGCACACTGGCCCGAAAACGGCGTCGGGTCAAACGGCACCCACGCATTCTCGCCCGGGAAATAAACCTCGACCCAGGAATGTGCATTTCTTTGTTTGACCACCCAAACGTCGGCAGTTTCGTTATATTCGCCTTCGGAAAAACCGTTGACGATCCGCGTTGCGATCCCCTCGGTCCGCAGCATCACCGCCATCGCGGTCGCGAAATATTCGCAATGGCCCTCGCGGACATTGAACAAAAAATCGCTAAGCGGCTGGCCGCCCGAGCTTTTTGTTCGAGCGTATAGCCGAAATTGTTTTGAAGATATTCCTCAACCGTGCGGGCCGCGTCATACCGGCTGCGCGAATTGGCCGTGACCTGTTCGGTCAACTGAATGATGCGGCTATCAAGGTCGGGCGGTAGCTGAAGATAGTTTTCGAGACCGTCCGGATAGGGTGCCCGGTCCGCTCGAAGCTCGGCCATTGTCGGAATCGAGCGGTCGGAGAGAACTTTATAGCTTATCCGCTCACCGACGCGGTTGAACGACACCGAGCCGTACTTGTCCTTGAAAAGAACAGGAAAATTTCCCTGCACGCGGACCATCCGCGGAAGGGCGAACAGCACCGGCGCATCTAACGGCTCAAGATAGACTGTCTGAACGGTCAGCCCTTCGCGGTCTGTCGCATTATCGATATCAATGATCTCGCGCTCGCCTTTCGTTCTCGGCTCACGCGGAACTGATTTGCGGCTCCATGACTTATTGTCAAAAGTATCCAGCGCGACGCCGCGCCATTTCATCCCGCCGGCTCTGCCGTTTTGCCCCTCGATGCGGACACGCATCACGACCTCGTCGTTTTGCTGTATGTTCCCGATCCCGCCCAGCGTGACCCTGTCCGAAAAACCTGACTGCGCCGACACGCCGCCCTGGCTCCCGCCCAGGCCGGCCCCACCTACACGCGGGAGCATAAAGAATAGCGGAACGGCCAGAACAATGATGAAAATGATCAGGCCTGCCGCGGCCGCGGGCAAGCGGCGTCCGGGCAGGTTCTCCGGCTCGAAGTCTTTCTCGAGCTTCCCACCCGGCGACATTTTTGCCTTTGTTGAACGTCCGGCCTTTCTGATCTCGAACACAATGATCGTCCAGACCATGACGAATATGTAAAGAACGAAAGACCCAAGATACAATGCGGCTGATGCTCAAACCGGCCCCGAGCAGTACCTCGAAAAATGCCATCAGGTAAAGAAAGATCCAGTCGCGGTCGGATTTTCGCTGAAGCATTTTGATCGCCGAAAGCGACAAAATAAGCCGCCCCAAAAGGCCCGCAACCATCGCTCCGCTATCCGGAAACTGAAAGAACCCGTACCGCCACGCCGCGTAATAAACCGGCAATGCCGCAATGATCAAAGCCGTCCCAAGCCGCTCCGATAACTGCCAACGGGTTCCTTCCAGAAACCATCCGCCCAACATTATCGCCATAAAAACACCCGTTCCGACGACCCCGAATGTCCCCGACACCCACATCGCCAAAAAACCGCAAAACACGGTCGTATACGATAGGGTCATGAAAAGTTTCTCGGGCTTCATCTGATAAAAGGTGCACGGCCTAACCTTTTTTGATTATAGGTTCAGGGCAAATTACTGTCTAAACAATTCTTTACAGTGCCAAAACTCTGGTTTCGAGTTCAAGTCTGTCTATCTATCAATCGGCTTCCAACGGTGTTAATTATGACAGCGAAAAAGCCCGCTCATTATCTGAGCGGGCTTTCTTTAATTAAATCCGGCGACTACCTACTTTCCCACAACTGAAAGCTGCAGTATCAT
>CAVXOI010000008.1:0-642500 GCA_963763355.1 uncultured Acidobacteriota bacterium | reverse complement strand
TCGAAGTTTACATACCGAAATACTTCATCCTTCACGCGGCGTTGCTGGGTCAGGCTTTCGCCCATTGCCCAAAATTCCCGACTGCTGCCTCCCGTAGGAGTCTGACCCGTTATTCAGTGTCAGTGTGTCCGACCGTCCTCTTAGACCGGATACAGATCGTAGCCTTGGTAAGCCATTACCTTACCAACTAGCTAATCTGCCGCAAGCTCCTCTTCAAGCGGATTGCTCCTTTAACAACTGTCATCTTGCGATGCCGCTGCATTATGCGGTATTAGCATCGGTTTCCCGATGTTATTCCCCACTCGAAGGTAGATTACTTACGTGTTACTCACCCGTGCGCCACTTTATACCTCTCCCGAAGGAGAGTTTAATCGTTCGACTTGCATGTCTGAGGCACGCCGCCAGCGTTGATTCTGAGCCAGGATCAAACTCTCGTTAAAAAGTTTTTACTAGCTTCAATTTGCCGAAGAACTTTCATTCCTCGGACTTTTTGTTGTTCGTTGTACGTTTTGTGAAAAACGTACGAATTAACACATGGACCTACATATCTAGTTTTCAAATATCAACTGTTCATCGTTCGCCTTTGGTATCCCTGAGCGAAACTACCGATTATACAGAACCGTTTTAGGTTGTCAAGCACACTCAGCAATATTTTTTAACTTTCTTAACTTTCGTTATGACGTTTTAAATAACTTGCTTGAGAGGCAATTTATGATTCTCTACATTCCGGCCATGGTTGTCAAGCCCGCACAAACGAACTTGAGTAACTTCCGCCGCATTAAAGATCAGTATGTAAAAGAACCTTTACTTTTCAAACTCCGGGGCGTAAAAAACGGCCCTCTCACTTACTTGCTAAGAGCACCGGTTTACCACCGTGGAATTTCTCGCCTCAATTCAGGCGAGCTAGTT
Source organism: uncultured Acidobacteriota bacterium (assembly GCA_963763355.1). Taxonomy (GTDB): domain Bacteria; phylum Acidobacteriota; class Blastocatellia; order Pyrinomonadales; family Pyrinomonadaceae; genus OLB17. The sequence goes on along the minus strand of CAVXOI010000008.1, from coordinate 641,591 downwards.
AAGATGACCAGCGTATGACTACGGTTGCCAACTTTTTTTTCGATCCGTCGGCCAAGCCGACAAATGATCGAGCGAGTTAAGACGCCCGAGCAAGGTTTAGAGTTGCCAGAAAATTTCGCATCTGAAGAAGGCCCGTTTAAGGAATATACACGGGGCCTTCCGGTCTCGAACGGGAAATATATCAAAGCTACGAGGCGGCCGAGCTACTGCGTTCGCATGGCGTCCGGACCCAAAGTGTCGTTCCTTTTCCCGGCGTGCTTTCGATCTCAAGCGAACCGCCGATCCACTCCGCTCGTTCGCGCATTCCGATCAGTCCCTGGCCGCCGAACTTTCGGTCGCTCGATGAAGCGGCCTCAGGATCAAATCCTTTTCCGTTGTCCTCGACGGTCAATACAAGGTCCTTTGCCCGCAATTGGAGAACGACATCTACACTCGTCGCCTCCGAATGTTTGATGACATTGTTCAGAGCTTCCTGAACGATCCGGTAGAGGTTTGTTTCCACATTGCGCGACAGCCGACAGTCGGAATATGCCTCAGAAACTTCCGTCGCGTGAAACTCGGCGCTGATGCCGTATTGATTCGACCATTCGCGCACAAAGCTCCTAAGGGCATCGACCAAACCCAGATGCTCCAACTCGGTCGGCCGGAGTTCCCACGCAAGGAAGGCAAGGTCCTGGTCCAGCCGGGAGGCCATTTCACCGATCTCGGCGGCCTTTTTCTTCAGTTCCGGATCGTCGTTGATCGCGTCGGCCAATGCCTCAAGTTTGAATCGAAGCCCGGTCATCCTCTGGCCGAGATGGTCGTGAATATCACGGGCGATACGATAACGCTCAGATTCCTGGGCCTCGATCACCTTGAGCATTATCTCGGATTCGCGAGCGATCCTATTAGAATGGATCTGGCCGGTAATATCACGCGCTATCTTTGCGGCACCGATGATCTTGCCGCTCGAGTCGATGACCGGCGAAACCGAAAGCGATATATCCAGCAGCGAACCGTCCTTGCGGCGTCGTACCGTTTGGTAATGATCTATTCTTTCGCCTTGCCGGATCTTCTCGAGGATGCCCGGTTCTTCGTGATGGCGTTCTTCGGGAATGAGGATCGTGACGGGCCGGCCAATTACCTCATCAGCGGTGTATCCGAAGATCCTTTCCGCACCGAGGTTCCAACTCATGATAGTTCCATTCAGGTCCTTACTGATGATCGCGTCGTCGGACGAATCTACAATTGCCGCGAGGCGGCTTCGATCGGTGCCGGCCGCCTTCTTTTCGGTAATATCCCGCACGATCTTGGACGCGCCTATGACCCGTCCGCTTTTGTCGATGATCGGCGAGACGGAAAGCGAGATATCGAGCAGGGAGCCGTCCTTTCGGCGACGCACGGTTTCATAATGATCGATCTTCTTACCTTCCCGTATCTTGTCCAGGATCTCGGGTTCCTCGTTGAATCGGTCTTCCGGGATCAGGATCGTAACCGGGTTACCGACAGCCTCCTCTGAGGAATAACCAAAGAGTGTTTCCGCCGCCTTGTTCCAGCTAACGATCGTGCCGCTAAGATCTTTGCCGATTATGGCATCGTCAGACGACTCAACGATCGCGGCAAGCCTGGCCGATTCGATCTCGGCCATCTCGACGTCAACTGTCTGTCCTTTGTTTCGCCTGGTCTTTGCCACTTTCAAATTAAGGAATAATTTGAACCGGACGCCACATTCCTGTTTCGATGCCGGTGCGAGACACGGTGCGCCGGCCGGCGGAAACGATAGACTTGAAGGCTTTCTGCGGGAGGGCAGCGCCGAACTTTCAGGGGCGTGAGGTTCGCTAAGTTCTTAAGTGTAATATATCGTGAGGCCACTTTAATTACAATTCAAACGTGATCGTATCAGCGTGTAACTTCTCTTAAGACGATAAACAGTTTCGAACTGGAGCGGGCGACGAGGGTCGAACTCGCGACTTTCAGCTTGGGAAGCTGACACTCTACCACTGAGTTACGCCCGCTCATATGGAGAATTTGGGATCACCGGGATTATGACACAACTTTTCGCTTGATTCCACCACTTTTGCGGCCAGATCTCAAACTGGATATATAATGGTCGGCGCCGGTAATAACCTGAGGACGTACTGGACATATGAGCGAGCCAAAATTCGGGTACGACGAAGTTCCCTATTCGAGCTTTACGTTTCCGCAAACGCGCCCGGACCGGCTGGCCACGCTTGCGGCATTTTTGGGTATGCGGCCCGCACCGCCTGAAAGATGCCGTGTGCTTGAACTCGGCTGCGGCGACGGAACGAATCTGATCTCATTCGCATACATCCTCCCTGATAGCAGGTTTGTCGGGATCGACCTCGGCCAACGTCATATCGAGGATGCAAAAAATGCCGCAACAGAGCTGGGGCTGACCAATCTCGAATTTCATTGCGAGGACGTGATGAATTTCAGCCGCGAGCGTTACGGCGAGTTCGACTACATAATCGCCCACGGCCTATTCTCCTGGGTGCCGGAAGCTGTCCGTACAAAGATACTGAAAATCTACGCGGAATGCCTGACCCCGCAGGGTGTCGGGCACATCAGCTTTAACGCATATCCGGGCTGCAAGACACGCGAAATGTTGTGGGACATGATGAAGTATTACACCGACGGCGATCGAAGATCCGATGCAGAAGGTCGCCGGCGGCATTCAGTATTTGAACTTCCTGAATTTCGCCGCTGAAAAGGAAACCGCGTATCAAACCCTGATCAACAGCGAGCTTTCACAATACTCGCAGCGGACCGCCGAGAACATCTTTCACGACGATTTTTCGCCGCTGAATCAGCCGTTCTATTTTCATGAATTCGCGGCATTGCTTGAAGAGCAGGGCCTGCAGTACCTTTCCGAGGTCGACGCTTATTGGGCGGAATCACAGCTAAGGCCGGAGATCGCTTCGAAACTGGATGAACTGGGTGACGACGTCATCAGGAAGGAACAATTCACAGATTTCATAAAGGGCAGGCCGTTTCGCAGTTCACTTGTTTGTCGCGATCCGATCAAGCTCGACCGCGATCCGCCGCCGAATATATTGCGTTCGTTCTATCTTGCCTCGCAAGTGGAACCGGTTTCCGACCAGCCGGACCTGAGTTCGTCATCCTCAGAAAAATTCAAGACACCGGACGGCCAAACCATCGAGATAGATGATCCTATGACAAAAGCGGCCTTGTCCTATTTGCAAAGCATCTGGTCAAGTTCAGCTTCGTTCGATGAGTTGGTCGAGCAAGCCGTTGCGATATCGGGAGCCGATGGTATCGACATCGATACCATTACGGCCCGCCTGCTGGATCTGTTTAAAAAAGGTTTCGTTTACTTGCACCGTTTCAAACCCGATTTCCCAACCGAGGCAGGCGAAAGGCCGACGGCGAGCCGCTTCGTTCAATGGCAGATCAGGAGAAAATGCGCGGACATAACCGCTCTTTCGGGAATGAATCTGAGGCCGGACAGCGATCTGATGAAATTGCTGTTGCTGCTTTGTGACGGAACACGTACCCGGGGCGAACTGACTGCCGAACTCGCGAAAAGGATCGAGTTTCCGGATACTCAGCGGGCCGAAACGTTGGAGCACCTGCCTGAACTCGTCGACGCAAAACTAGGCGATTTTGCCCGGTTAGGTTTGCTTCACAATTAGCCTTTCTTGGCGTCCAAGAGTAGATCGATCACCTCGCGGACGGCCCCGTACCCGCCGTTGGCTTTGGTCACATACGCAGCGGCAGCAATCAGCCTCAGGAACTGCGTCGGCAACGGCGACCGGCAGGCCGACCAACTTCAATAAAGGAAGGTCGCCCACGTCGTCGCCTATATACGCCGTTTGCTCGGCCGAAAGCCCGGTCTCGTCGAGGATGGATTCGAGATCTTTTATCTTGTCGTCCGATCGGACCCGCAGAAATCGCATGCCCAAGTTCGTCCGCTCGAATTTTCAATATGTTCTCCGAATCACGTCCGGTGATTATGCCTGAATGAAAACCCGCCTTGTGCCATAAGACGATGCCTTGGCCGTCGCGAACATGGAACACCTTCATCTCTTCGCCGGCAGCGGAAAAATAAAGACGGCCATCCGTCAGGACTCCGTCGCAATCCATGAGCAAGAGTTCGATCTTCGCGGCACGTTCTTTTATCGGTCCAGGAACCATTTTCTTAACGCACTTCGAATATATCGACGCCGCTCAACTTCCAGCCGGAGCCGACCTTTGCCAGGCGAAAGACGGCCGTACCGCTTTCGGGCTCCTTATTGAGCATTTTGATCGTGAGGTTCGTCTCGACCCACACATTGTTCGGGTCCATCCGGTCTACGTGAAGGACATTGGATTTCCATTCAACCGCCTGGCCGGCTATGCCGGAAATAAACCGCGAAACATCTCCGGCGACCGAGATCGCCTCAAGCTCGGCCTTTCGATTCGAAACGGCCGCCTTGTCGAACTGTGCAAAGAATCCCTTGACCGACTCATCGACAGTGGACGCAGCATTCAACCGGTTACGGACCGCACGGGCGGCAAGGCCGGCACCGTATTCGGCGTCGATCTTAATTGCTTCTTCGGCGAATTTTGCCGCCGGTGCATTTTGTCCGCCCTTGGCCGCGATCTCCGCCAACCCGACGTTCGCCCACGCAAGGCTGCGTGCCGTCGGCAGTTTTTCATCTAGAACTGCGCGAAACTCGCGCTCAGCATCGGCCGTCCGGTTCTGTGCAAGCAGCGCCCGGCCGAGCAATATCCGAACGTCGTCAAACCGCGGAAACTCGCGCAGCACAACGCGGGCCGTCGCCTCGGCCGCCGCGAATTCCTGTTTGTCGAAAGAACGCTTCACGGCGAGAAGGAGATCATTGTCCGTGACCTCGCGAGGAGCGACATCGTCGGAATAATCCGTTTGCGGATAGAACTTTTCCGGATCGATCTCGACGCGGGTTATCTTTTGCGGCGTTCGGAAAACAACATCGCCAAAGTTCCTTCGCTCGGACCGTTGCGGGCGCAACCATACGTTCGCCGTTGGCAAGCAGCGCCGAAATATTTACCGTCACATCAAGCGGCCCCGAGTTTTTCAGCGCCACCTTCCAATCGCCGCCCGGACTGTGTCGGCAGTCCAGCCATCAGGTTGGTGTCGGTTACTTGGTCGAGCAGATTATCGATGAGTTCCTTATTGGCCGAATTCGATGCCCTGAATTCAGCCACCGTATAATTGCCGTCGACTATCTGGCTGCGGATGCCGTTAAAGAGCTCCTGCTGGCCCGACTTTTTTGCGACCAGCCGCCAGATCATCGCGCCCTTGTTCGTGACTTCCGGATAATAAAAATCGTCCAGCGGAGAAGCCATATTCAGAGGAGCGTCTCGCCTTACTATGGCCGAATACGCCGTCCGCTGCCGAAGCCTTTCAAGATCGGCGATCTCTTTGCCATACTTACTCTCCAGGAACAAGGTCGCGATATATCTGGTCAGGCCTTCGCGAATAAACCCGAAGCCATCGCCGGAGACGGAAACGGCGTTGCCGATCCACAGCTTCGCGACCGCGTCCGCAATATTCATAACGGTCAGCGGATCGAGTTTAGAACGCCTGAGAACCCCGTCTTCAACAAAGATCGTACCGCCGCCGGAAAATCCACCGCCGCGTTTAACCGTCAAGATGCGCAGCGGAACATCGGGTGCATTGCCGAGAAGCGTGGCGGTAAACGTCTTGGCCTCCGCGGCGATCGCGGCCAATTCGGCTGCACGCTTTTGTTCTTCAGCACCTGATCCTTTTGGAAGATAGACGGCGACATTTCCGGTATTAACGACATCCCAATTTCCCGACGCGAAAAACGGCTGCCCTCCCAATTTCTGATCGAATGCTCCGCCGGATTCGGCGCCGGATGAAACGACCGTTTGTCCCGGAGCCTGTACCTGGATGCGAAATGGAGCGTTGTCGTTCCCGCGTGCGAAATACCAGCTATTCGGCGTCGGGTACCAAAATGATGTCGGAAGGAACTGTGCGCCGGTCGGTGCAATGGCGTTCAGGCCGTTGTTGTCCTTTACGTTGAATTTGTAATCGACCGTTGCCGAAACCGTGCCGTTCGGAGGCACGGATGTAAGCCGCAGAACGATCCGCTGCAGGCTTGTGGCCGAATTGATCTTTTCCTCGGCCTTCGTGAAATCGATCGCCGTGCCGCCGACGTTGACCGCCGTTATCTCGGCGCTCGAACCGATACGCAACGTAAGGGTCGAAGCCGGCCGCGGCGAAACATTCTTCAGATCGAGTTTCGCCTTTACCGTAAGGTTTCGGTCGGAATCGGTTTGCGGCAGCGTCGCAGAAATGTCGTATCTCTGCACCTGCCATGTTGCGGACGGCCGTGTATCGTCCTGGGCATGTGCAAGAAGCACAAAATTTAATAGTAAAAGGGCGGGGGCCGCCTTTCGAATGATTTTCATTATTACTAATTCGCCGCCGGGGCGCTCAGTTCATTTTCACGAATGACTTCGTGGATCTTTTTAAGTTTATTCAGCAGCGTTTCCAGTCGTGCCAGCGGCAACTGGTTCGGCCCGTCGCTCGGGGCCTTCGCCGGATTGTCGTGGACCTCCATAAAAACAGCGTCCACGCCGCACGCGACGCCTGCCCGGGCAAAGTGTTCGATGTACTCGGATTGTCCCCCCGTTGCTTTTCCTAATCCGCCGGGAAGCTGCAGGCTGTGCGTCACATCGAATACGACCGGCACGCCGAACGATCGCATTATCGGAAAACTGCCGCAGATCGACAACAAGATTGTTGTAACCAAAGCTCGCCCCGCGTTCGGTCAAAAGTATCTTTTCGCAGCCCGCGTCCCGCAGCTTTTCGACAATGTTCTTTGCGTCCCACGGCGCCAGAAACTGGCCCTTTTTCACATTCACCGCCCGGCCTGTCTTTGCCGCGGCGATCAACAGATCGGTCTGCCGGCAAAGAAACGCCGGGATCTGAAGTATATCGGCAACCTCCGCCGCCTTCTCCGCCTGCCACGGTTCGTGGATATCCGTAATGACCGGAACGCCGACTTCCTTCTTCACCTGAGCAAGGATCTCCAGACCGCTCCATCCCTCCCCGCGAAAACTTTCGATCGAGCTGCGGTTCGCTTTATCAAAAGAAGACTTGTAAACGAAACCTACACCAACGCGTTCAGCGATCGCCTTTATCTCCCGCGCCATGAAAACGCGTGTTCATACGATTCGACGACGCAAGGACCAAGGAGAAACGATAGTTCGCCAGAGCCGAAACGGATTTTTCCTACATCGAATGAATTCATTACTCAACTATATTCCTTAAGCTTCGCCTGCAATTCCGGCAACACAGTCATATTTCAGCGACCGCTTCAATTTCTCGACAAAGCCCCCTTTCAGGTGTCATCTCGGTTTCAATGAAAACCTTAACAAGGACCTTCTATCGAAGAAAGGCGTCGATTACCAGGTCGGCCCCGCCGTACGTTAAAAGGATAACGCGCATGCATTATCGATCCTAGCTTCGCACGGTTACGCCATCTCTTTGATCGCCTCGCTCGCCGGAGTTTGCGGCTGACGGTCGCTGTGAACATCGTGCTCCAGGTTTTCGCTATTCAGCCGGTTCTCCCACGCTGCCTTCACGAACGCAGCGAACAGCGGATGCGCCGCCGAGCGGTTTCGATTTGTATTCCGGATGGAACTGGCACGCGATGAAAAACGGGTGCGTGTCGCGCGGCAGCTCGACCATCTCGACAAACTTGCCGTCGGGCGAAACGCCGCTGAACACCAGGCCCTCCTTTTCGAGCACCTCACGAAATTCGGGATTGAATTCGAATCGATGCCGGTGGCGTTCGCCGATCTGTCCGCTTCACCGTGATACGTCTCTGCGGCCAGCGACCCTTCCTTCAGATCGCACGCCCATGCGCCGAGCCGCATCGTTCCGCCAATCTCTTCGACGCCGACCAGATCGCGGAGCTTGAAGATGATCGGGAACGGCGTTTCTTCGTTGAACTCGGTCGAATCGGCGTCGCGCAAGCCGCAAACGTTTCGCGCAAATTCGATGCAGGCCGTCTGCATTCCGAGACAGATCCCGAAATATGGCGTTCCCGACTTTCGCGCGTATTTGATCGCCCGCAGCATTCCCGGAATGCCGCGTTTGCCGAATCCGCCCGGCACAAGGATCGCGTCGTAATCCTGCAGCTCGTTCTCGTAATCGTCCTTCATCAGGTTTTCCGATTCGATCCACGTTACGTTGACGCGAAGATCGTTCGCGACGCCCGCGTGCGTCAACGCTTCGCGCAGCGACTTGTATGAATCTTCAAGCTCGACATATTTTCCGACGATCGCGATCTTCACCGTACCGCCGGTCGGGTCCTTGATCGTCGACACAAGCTCGCGCCAGTTCTTCAGATCGACGTGCGGAAATTGTTCCGCCAGCTCGAGGTCCTTGACGATCAGCTCGTCCAGGCCCTGTTCGTGAAACGCGAGCGGCACCTCATAGATCGTCGGCACGTCGAGAGCCGAAATGACCGCATTCTCCTGCACATTACAGAACAAAGCGATCTTTCGCCGCATGTCCATCGACAACGGCCGGTCCGAGCGGCAAAGCAGAATATCCGGAGCGATACCGATCTCGCGAAGTTCTTGGACGCGAGTGCTGTGTCGGCTTTGTTTTCAATTCGCCGGCGGCGGCGATATACGGAACAAGCGTGACGTGGACGAATATCGCGTTCCGCGTCCCTTCTTCGTTGCCCATCTGGCGGATCGCTTCCATGAACGGCAGCGACTCGATGTCGCCGACCGTTCCGCCGATCTCGACGATCAGCACATCCGGCTCATGCTCGTTCGGCAACCACCCGGACCGCCTTCTTGATCTCGTCCGTGATGTGCGGGATCACCTGGATCGTCTTGCCGAGATAATCGCCGCGGCGTTCCTTTTCGATGACCGAAAGGTAGATCCGGCCGCTCGTCCAGTTGTTCGCCTGCGAAAGCTTCGCGTGGTGAACCGTTCGTAATGGCCGAGGTCGAGATCGGTCTCCGCGCCGTCGTCGGTCACGAACACCTCGCCGTGCTGAAACGGCGACATCGTGCCCGGATCGACGTTGATGTACGGGTCGAGCTTCATCATCTGAACCTTCATCCCGCGTGCCTCGAGCAGACACCCGATCGAACTCGCCGCAAGCCCTTTACCCAGACTCGAAACCACGCCGCCTGTTACGAAAATGTATTTTGTTTTTTTCTCGACCATTTGATTCTCCTAGATGCACTATTCATTTCGCTCCCGCTCGTCGTCTGTATCCTCGTCATCGAGTCGGTCTCGGCCGAACCTCCGGCTTTCCCTTCCCGCTTCTTCTTCTGATACCGCCCTTCCTTCATCTGCGTGATCGTTTCCTTCGCTTTCGCCGCTTCCGGATTCATCAGTTCCTGCAAGGCGTTCATCGATGCGCCAAGCATCGTCGTATCCTCCGCCGCGTTTCGCTCAAATTCTTCGGCCGTCCGCGTCCTGGGCTTCGAAAGCAGCTTCAGGCCGACGACGACGCCGACGATAAGCAAAACAAAAAATCCCAATCCGACCAATCACTCATACCTTTCGCAGATCGTCCCAACCGTATATAACCGTCTCAAACTCCTCTTTCCCGAGTTTTGCTTGTCATACGCCACTACACGACCGCCCTTCTTGTCGTAAAAACCACGATACGGGCTTAATTTTAGCGTATCAAGGCAAACGCGACCGTATCCATCATCCGCCACCTTCTTGACACAGGCCTTGAAAAGTCTTGTGCCCAGCCCGCGTCGCTGAAACTCCGGCAGGAAATAAAACGAATAGATTCTGGCGTCGTAACCGAAATTATCAAAATCCGGCTTGCCGAAATCGATAAAGCCCACGACGCCGTGTTCCGCATCGTCCGCCACCAGCATTCGGTAACCGTTTTCCTCAAGCCGCTTCTCGAAAACCTTCTGCCGTTTTTCGACCGACATATTCTGCAGAAATTCTTCCGGGGCGATTCCCGTGAACGATCGCTGCCATGATTCGACGTGCACCTTCGCGATCTGCGGCACATCGCCGGAAACGGCATTGCGTATCGTATATCGAATCCGCCGCCATCAATTCGCGCACACGCTTCGAGATCTTCGTGCGTGTCGACACCGATCGACCGCCCGGCGGCCTCCACGACCCTTATACGCGCCCCGTTCTCCAGCGCCCGAAGCTGTTCGAGCATTTCGATCTTTTCCAGCTTCGTTGGCGGCATTTTTGTGAATTTGAGCAGAAATTCCCGTCGATAAACATACAGGCCCGTATGCTTTCGAAAGATCGACATCAACTCCGGCTCTTCGCGATCGCAGCGTTCGGGTCGCCGTCATATTTCAATGACGCTTCGCGCGGAAACGGCATCGGCGAACGCGAAAAATACAATGCATGGCCGTCGTCGCCGGTAACGACTTTCACGACATTCCCGTTCAGCAGATCGGCCAGACTTTCGATCGGCTCCGACGCCGTCACGATCTCGGCATCCGGGTCATCAAGCAATGCCCGTACAGCGCGGTCTATCGTCTCCGGATCGATCATCGGCTCGTCGCCCTGCACGTTAACGATGATCGAGCCTTCGGGCAGCCCTTCCGCCACCTCGGCGATTCGGTCGCTGCCCGGACGCATGTTCTGACGAGGTCATGACAGCTTCATGACCGGCTGCGGTCACCATGTCAACGATCCGTTCGTCGTCGGCCGCCACGATCACGCGTTCGACCGTCTTCGCTTTTAGTGCACGACCCACGGTATGCAGGATCAAAGGCTTTCCGCAAATATCAAGCAGCAGCTTACCCGGCAGGCGGCGTCGATGCGTACCTTGCTGGTATTACCGCGATCACATTTTTTCGGGGATTTTCACCGTGCTGCTCCACGGGATTCTAGAATATAGTCATTTTGAGCCGCTTATCAAGGTGGTTCGGACAAAACTTGGAAGTTCGCAGGTGTTTCGCTACACTCTCAAACGTGCAGGAACCAATAAGCCCCACGATCGAACATTTCACTCCCGCCGAACCGATGGAGCCGATCCGGCCGCTAAAACCGACTCCGAATGATCCGCCGTGGAAGATCGGAGCAGCCTTTGGTATGTGGGTCACGAGCGTTTTGCTCATCGTGCTTATACCCGCTCTTTTTCTGGCGCCTTATGCTGTCTCGATCGCAGGGCAGTTTCCGGTGACCGAAGATCTGGTCAAGGCGTTGGCGACCGACCCGGTTGCTATAGCGCTGCAAGTCATCGCGGTCATTCCGGCCCACCTCGTAACTATCCTGCTTGCGTGGATATTGATCACGCAGGGCCGGAAATATAGTTTTACGGAGACGCTTGGCTGGGAAAGCGGCGGAATGCGTTGGTGGCATTACGTTTTGATCCTCATCGCCTTCTTCGGGCTGGCCTGGGTGGTGGGAAGCATCGTCCCGGAACAGGAGACCGAGTTAACCAGGATACTTAAGAGCTCTCGGTATGCCGTGTTCCTTGTAGCCTTCATGGCGACCTTTACCGCCCCGTTGGTCGAGGAGGTAATTTATCGCGGCATTCTCTATTCGGCGTTGCAAAGGACCGTCGGCGTTTGGCTGTCTATCGCGATCGTCACGGGACTGTTCATACTCGTCCACGTGCCGCAATATTTTGAGAGTGCCGCAACGCTTCTCCTCCTTTCGGTGTTGAGCCTTGTCCTTACCGCCGTAAGGGTGCTGACAAATAATCTATGGCCGTGTGTAGTCCTGCATACTCTCTTCAACGGTATCCAGGCGATCGGCCTGATCGCGGAAATGTACGTCGGGCCGCTGAAAAAAGAGGAAGTGGTTTCCAGCATTCTTAGTCTCGCCAAATAATGAAAAAGGGCCGGCAAAAGGGCCGACCCGTGGACGAGATCACAGTCTAAGCTAATATTACGGACGGCGCTTCGACTCGGCGGGTGCCGACGACGCAGGAGGCGGCGCTCGCGGCAGAAGAGAAACCGCCCGACGACCTGATGGCGTCAGAGCCGGAGGACGGCTCAAAATCGCCACCTCGGCTCCGCTTTGTTTCCATGACGTAACTTCCGGTAGCGTTGCTGCTCCCCTGGGCCCGCACGAACGGCGGCGGAGAAACACGTTCAACCAGCGGCTCGCGATGTCTCTTGGTTTCCCGGACGGTGCCATTCGAACCCGGCTGAACCGGAGGATAGTAGACCACAACGGGAAGGTTGTAATAACCGATACTGTTGCCAAAACCGTATCCGTACGGCGAGCCCCATCCCCAGCCGAACGGAAGAAAGCAACTGCATCGGCATGACGGGTTATAAACCCAGAGGCCAAAGGAATCGTACATATTCCACTGACGCCCGAGAAACGACCGCATCAAAGCGGTCCGCATGTTGGTCCGGGGCAATCGGGCAGTCACCTTTGCCAATTCCTTCGCCCTATCTTTACTCCAGGTCTCGAATTCGTCCTTGTCACCGCGGTCGAACTTAGTGATGGCGACCTCGCCGCCGGTTACGGTCGCTTCACGGCCCGACTTAACGATCGCGGCCGCATCATCGCCGATCTGGGCCTTTCCCTTCCAAACAGATACCGTGCCGATCCCGTCCGCTGCGACGTCTATCCGATAGATTCCCGAATCGATAAGAGATAGCTTTGTTTTCGGCGTATTCACCGTCACGACAAAGTCGGGCGTTGCGAACACTTCAAAGATCGCGCTTCCGGCGTCAAGCCTTATCTGAAGATCGTCCAGATCGGTCGTCTTGAACTCAAAGGCCGAATTCGGCCCGAGTCGAAGATACGAGCCCGGATTCATCAGTATCTCAGCTTTACCGTCTTGTCCGGTGGAAACACGGTCACCGATATCGAGGGCGTCGCCCTTCAGTAAATAGCCGCTGCCGCCCTCACGGACGACGCCAACCGTTCCTGAAACAAAATTTACTCCTCCCGCCTTAGCCGATATGACATACTTATCACCGGCGGCCGCCGAGATCGTATCCCTTTGAGCTGAAACGGAGATAGCCAGCAACGCTGTCCCGGCGATAGCAAGAACGATTCGCAGAATGGGGCTTTTCATATTTTGTCCTCGGGAAGAGTTTTTCAGATAGTATTCCCTTTCTAGGCAAAAATCAATTTATTTTCCTTCTAATATATAGCTTAGCCGCCTCGTTCGGTGCCCAAAAAATAAGGAACAACCTTTAGCCGAACGCAGCAATCAAACAGTTCGTCCGGGTACTCGCGAGGGGCCTGGATAGCGAGACGGCTGTAGAATATGGCGACCTTTAAAGATCCGACACAATGCTTCGCACCGCTTGAGGTGGTCGAACGCCTGCTGGAAATAAGGAACGAATTTGGTTTCACGCAAAATCTCTACATGACTAAAACGAACGAGCTCACGGACCTGCTCGACGCGTTCGGTTTCGATATTTACGCCTTTTCAACCGAGAACAAGACGATCAACTACGGTGATTACACAACGCCGGTAGTACCTGGCGGCGACACTATGCATTCGTCCCTGAAGGCACACTAAAAGTTTCATTTCACAACAAAAAGGAACGCGGAAGGTGATCGGCAGATCAAGGAACTTTCCGCGTTCCTTTTTTAAATATGAGAATACTCTCTTATCTTCCTTAGCGGCTTTGCGACTTTGCGGGAAACTTCTTAAAAACTCGAAAAAGAACGAATCGAAAAGGTTACGAATCGGGTTGGCAGCTATTGAAATGCTCCCGGCGTCACAGCGCTTTAACTATGAATAAGGTCCCGTCGTCATCAAGGAATTTACGTTCGGTGAAGTCCGCAACCCCTTTTCGGATAAAATCGATCAATTCCTTTGCCGGCAGCTCGATCCCCTCAAGCACCCGCGAAGCAAAACGCCCCAACCCGTATTCTTCGCCCGCGGAATTTGCTGCCTCGGTTATTCCGTCCGTATAGATCACCATTACCTGATCTTTCTCGAACCGGATAAAGTGCTGGTGATAACGGGTGTCGTAAAACATCCCGAGCGGCTGGTCGCCATACTCGACAAAACGATATTCGCCGTTAGGCTTGATCAACAAGGGGGGGTTATGACCGGCGTTCGAATAAACGAAAGTGCGGTTGGTTGTATCCAGGATCCCGTGTATGGCGGTAATAAACTGATGTTCCTCGACGGAATCCCACAACAGCTGGTTTACCTTTGAAAAAGCGATATGCGGAGCATAGCCGATCTGGACACCGGCCCGCAGGCTGGCCCGAAGAAAAGACATAAGCAAGGCGGCCGGAATGCCTTTGCCTACCGCGTCGGCGACTACTATTCCGATCTGGTCGTCAAACACAGTGACCCAATCGTAATAGTCGCCTGAAACTTCCTCGGTCGGAAAAATGTACGCGCTTATATCGAAATTCTCGATCGTCGGGTCGTCGTCGGGCAGCAGTTCAAGCTGCACGGCACGTGCGATCTCAAGCTGTGTCTCGATCCGCTGTTTTTCAGCTACCTGATCGTGAAGCCTGTCCTTTTCGATAATGATCGCGACGTGGCTGCTTAACAGCTGGAGGATCGAAAGATCGTCTTCTGAATAAGCGTTCAATTCGTCGCTTTCCAGGTCGAAAGCTCCGATAACCCGGTCGTTCGAGATGATCGGAGCGACCATTTCGGACCGGGTCCGCTTACGGGCAGCGAAGTAACGCGGATCCTTACTGACGTCAGGAGAGATGATCGACTGCCCCGATTGAGCGACCTGGCCCAAAAAGCCCTCTCCCATTTTTAGCCTTGGTTCCACCAGCTCAAAACTGATCTCGTATCCACGGATCACTTTTGATTTGAATATATATGGGCTACCCGATTCGGACGATGTTTCGATGATATAGATGCCCGCAGCATCGTATGGAAGCAGCGAGCCGAGCGTGTCCATTACGAGATTAAGCACCTCGTCAATGTCGATCGACCGGCTTATCTTCTTGGTTATGTCCAGAAGAAGCCGGAGTTTATCTTCGGTAGAAAGTTTTGGGTCGGGCGTTTGGGGTCGCTCGTGTTGGGGGTCCATCGATAAGTTCAGGAGAAAATGTTCTTTTGATATTCGTCCCACAACCGCGAGACCTTAATGCGATATTCGACAAGCGCCCTGCTTACGCCGTAGTGCCGAGCGATCTGAGCGGCTGTCTTGCCATGTTTGATCATTTCCTTTAGGCCGAGGTAAGGCACGAGAGCGGCGGCCCCGGTCGAGTAGGCCTCTTCTTCAATGTCGGCGTTATAGTCACGGGCGATTACATTTCCCTGCTTGTCACGCCGCTTTATTTCGAGCCTGCTCGGCTTGTGGCCAAGAAAAACATGGCAGATCTCTTCCATTAGGGTAGCACTGTGACGGTTCTTTCCGTGAGTCGGGTTGAGGATTATCAGTTTCTGTCCGTCCGGCAGCCGCTTCGACGCGGCACCGCCTGACCATTTTTCTTTGCTGTTATCCAGCAACTCTTTACGGGTTTCTTCTGAGAGCCCCTCAACATCTTCAAGACTTACCACCAGAAGCCTGGCATAAGATGCGAGGCCGAACGGATCAAGCCGCTGGCTGTCGTTTGTCAAGCCGGCGAATTCCCGAAGACCCTGGGCCCTGATCTCATAATGGCGGCCTTTTTGAGTTGGAGGTATTTCCGAAGAGTCCATAAAACGTGGGCGGATTGCGGGCCGTTGTCCGCGGACGAATTACCCTATCGCCGACCGCCAACTGAACTAGACTTCTTTGAATTCTGAATCGACATCTTCGCTCGAGAGAGCAACGCGGTAGCCTTTCGATTGTTTTTGGCGGGTTATTAATAGGTCTTCTTTAGTTTTTAACAGGTCGGCTCGGTTATAGACCGAGATCTCGAAGTTATAACCGTGAGTAATGGCGTCCTTTGGGCATGCTTCGACACAGAAGCCGCAGAAAATACAGCGGCCGTAGTCGATGTTGTAGACCTTGGCATAGCGTTCGTCGCGTCCGATCCGCTCTTCGTAAGGCCGCGGGTCGGTTTCTGCTTCGATATAGATACAGTCTGACGGGCAGGCGGCGGCGCACAGATAACAGGCCACGCATTTTTCCTTGCCCATCTCGTCGACGTGCAGCAAATGCTGGCCGCGATAACGCGGCTGCACCGTGACCGGAACATCCGGATATTGGACGGTCCATTTCGCACGCGGGTATCTCAGAGAGCGTACGCTTCATCCCCTTGATGACCGCGACCGTCGATTGAAGAACATCGGTGATCAGTGACATAGTTCCAAAGCGCAGGATCGAGCCCTATTGGGCCGTCTGCATCAAAAGCGCTAGACCGTTAAAGAAAATGACAAAGATCCACATGATGATGGTTCCCACGAGGCCCAAAAATCCTGTAATGATCCCGCCCAACGCAAGCCCGCGTCCGCCAAAGTTCGCCGGGTCATTGGTGGCTTTGCTTTTAGCCATAAATCCCAGGACGATCGCCAGCAGATTTGGAATAACAGCGCCGCAGCATACTGTCAGGCCCAGGATGCCAGCGACAAGTGAAACGATCGCGAGAGTTTGGCTCTGTCCCTGTGGGGCAGCTGAAACAGGTGCGTTTTGCATAGGCTCGTTTGCCTCCCAATTTTGGGCCGGGCCGGAAGCCGCGGCCTCGATCGGCGCCGGTGGTGTCCACGCGGCGGCCGGTTCGTTTTGTTCGTAAGGTTTCGGATCGAATGACGCCGCAGGCGGATCCGCTGAAAAGGGCGGCGGAGACGGCTCGTATGTCGACGGCTTCGGTTTGTCGAACGGCGACGGAATCGGCGGGGTCGTCTTGCTGAACCTCGAGTCGTCCGTCGGATTCGCTATCGGGTCGCCGGGTGCCGCGAACGGAGACGGAGGCGGCGTGGCCGGAGGTGAATCGCCAAAAACCGGCGGCAAGAGGTCGGGCTCCGAGAACTTCGGCGGCTCCGGTGCAAGCGGCGGAAGATCGACGACCTGATCATCGTGCGCGGCCATTTCCTTGCGGATCTCGGACTCCGACGCGTACATAGTCTTTTTCGGATCGAGCTCGTTGGGAAGCTGCAAAACCTCTTCGTCGACCTTCGCGGCCGGTTCGGGATCGGACGCACCGACGGCCGGCGAACCCATCGCGGCGGCGATCTCATCTTTGGACGCAACCATCGTCTTGTACGGATCCACGGCCGGCACGTCATCCACAAGCGGCGTTCCGTCCGACTGGCAAAACCGCATTGTGTCCTCGAAAGTCCGCTGGCAATTCGGGCATTTTTTCATACAGGTTTAGTTTAGAGTTCAAGCTTTAGCTTGCCCTCATTATTGTCACAGTTCAAGCCAATGCAGCCAAACAAACTAAAGTTTGAACTCTGAACAAGACTTTATACCCTTAGCCTTATACTAATTCAAGTTTGCTAAAGAAATAGCTGATCTCGATCGCCGCGTTCTCGTCCGAATCCGAGCCGTGCACGGCGTTCTCGCCGATCGATGAAGCGAACTCCTTTCGCAGGGTCCCGTCCGCCGCCTCGGCCGGGTTCGTCGCACCCATCAGGTCACGCCAGGCCTTTACGGCGCCTTCTTTTTCCAAAGCCAGCACCACACAAGGCCCGCTGGACATAAACTCGGTTAGTTCCTCAAAAAAGCCTTTGCCGGTGTGAACGGCATAAAAACCCTCAGCCATTTTCCTGGTCTGATGAATAAGCTTCATCCCGCGGATATTGAACCCCGCGGCCAAAATACGATCAACGATCTTCCCCTGATTCCCGGCACGCACCGCGTCGGGTTTTATGATTCCGAATGTTAATGTGCTCATCAAAAATTAAGCTTCCTCTATATATTCTACGGTTCAAACAAGTTCTCAATATCGCGTGCTCCGTGGAGCACTCTTGTTATTTCCACGGTTTCGGAAACGATCCGATAAAAAACAGTATAACTTCCCTCGGAAAAACTACGCAGGCCTGCCGCAAGCTCATCTCGTTCCCTACCGGCCTTCGGTGTGTCGGCGAGCATCTCGAAGCGGACGTGGAATCGATAATACATTGACGCGGCCGCCTCAATGTTGTCAGCCGCAATGTATGAGAGAATTTCTGTAAGATCGTCTTCGGCAGGATCGGTCAGGAAATAGGAAGCCATTCGGTTAAGCCTACGAAATTCCTATTTTTTCCTTAATCCGAGCCATAGCTGTTGGCCCGTCGGAAATCTCCCCCCGGTCAGAGGCGTCAATTCCCCGTTTTATCTCTGCACGAAGATTTTCCAGACGGAGCCGCTTCAATTCGTCTCGCTCGTTCATCAGGCGAAGTGCTTCGCGAACAACCTCGCTGGCCGAATTGTACATCCCGCTCGCCACCTTCCCGTTCACAAGCTTTTCCATCTCAGGGGTCAGATTAACATTCATATCGTCCTCAGGATATCCTCGATGTCCTACTTTGTCAATGTTTGGCCAAGATGGACAATAACGCCATGATATCCTGTTGCGATCATCTCACAAAACACTCGATCAATTCATTTCCGATCCTTGCAGGCCTCGCCGTCTCCCGACCAACCATGCACCAGAGAGTTCTACTCTTTACCAAAAGATCGTCGCCGCGAGATATCTCGGTGAAACGTTCGCACGTAATCCTTGTCCATTCCCCGACCCAGGTCGCAGCCGTGATCTGGTCGTTCTCGAACGCCTGTTTTTTATAGTCGATCTCGTGCCGAAGCACGACCCAGGAGTATCTCGTCTGCATCTCTTCGGTTGCAGCTTCTCGCCAATGAGCGACGGCAATGTCCTGGATCCATCTCAAATAGGCCACGTTGTTGACGTGGCCCTGCTCATCGATCTCATCAAGCGTGACCTGGAACGAGTGCGAGAATTTCATTCGACGTCGGGCGTGTCGGGGGCGAGGTCATACTGCATCTTCGGAAAATCCACTTCGTTCCAAACTTCCACGAATTTACCATTCTCGGTCGTAGCTATGCCCGAGCCGGTGAACAATACTTTTTTGCCGGTCGCACCTATTTCCGGCAGGTCGCCGGTCTGTGTGCCTGTTACGGTAAAGCGTCCGGCGATCTTGTTGCCTTCGGTGATCACGTCATCAACATCGACGTGTATATTGGGAAATGCCGAGATCAAGGCGGAATGATAATTCGCAAACGCAGACGCCCCGCGGACGGGTGTGCCGCCCGGGCCGGAGAGGCCGTGAATTAGCGTGTCCTCGCGCATCATTTCGCGAATGGCGGCTGTATTCTTTTGATTCCAAACCTCGTCGAACCAGCGATGCAGTAGCGTGGGATACTCCGATGACATAGTTCCTCCTGTAGAAACCGGAAATTAGTAGAACAGGATAATAGTACAACGGAGTGTCAACGGTTCTATTCGCGGCTCAGGTCCCAGCGTTTGCCAAGGCCGTAAAGCGTGGCAACAAGGCCGATCGGGATCTGAAGAAAAACGGTGTAATTCTGTTGATCGGTCGAGCGGGCACCTTCGCCTGAAGCGAAATAAGCCATGCCGACCGCGGCCGTTACGAAACCGACGATGATAAAAAACCAGAGAAAAGCCGAGTTTGACTTCATGGGTGGAAAAATTGTGGTCTAGATTTTGACTGCCCTGGCTGGATCAAATGCCCGTTGCGGGGCGGGGGAGTAGTTTAACTCGATAACGTCGTGTTCGGCAAGGCTTTCGTAACCAGCCTTGCACGCTTTCTCACTTTTTCTTTCGCAATTCGGGCTTATGCAAGCGCGTGCGACATTCCAACGAACCTACGCGGCGGCACCCGAGCCCAGAACCTCAACAATGGCCTGTCCGATGTCGGCCGGCGATTGGACGACGCGAATTCCGGCGTCGGTGAGCGCCTCCATTTTCTCCGCGGCCGTTCCCTTGCCGCCTGAGATGATTGCACCGGCGTGGCCCATTCGGCGTCCGGGCGGTGCCGTTTGGCCGGCGATGAATGCGACGATCGGTTTCGTTACATTTTCCTTCGCGTATTCAGCCGCGTCCTCTTCCGCCGTGCCGCCTATCTCGCCGATCATCACGATGGCGTCGGTCTCGTCGTCCGCCTGAAAGAGTCTGAGCGCATCGGTGTGCGTCGTGCCGATGATCGGGTCGCCGCCGATGCCGATGGCGGTCGACTGCCCAAGGCCGAGCGCGGTGAGTTGGCCGACAGCTTCATAGGTGAGCGTGCCGGAGCGTGATACGACGCCGATCCGCCCTTCCTTGTGGATGTGACCGGGCATAATGCCGATCTTGCATTTTCCGGGCGAAATGATGCCGGGGCAGTTCGGGCCGATCAGTCGGGTCGGCTTGTCACGCAGGAATTCTCTTGCCTTGATCATATCCGCGACCGGAATTCCTTCGGTGATCGCGACCACGACCGGGATCCCGGCGTCCGCGGCTTCCATGATCGCGTCGGCCGCAAATGCCGGCGGAACATAGATGACCGATGCATTCGCACCCGTTTCCTTGACGGCATCGGCGACGGTATTAAAGACGGGAATGCCTTCGTGCGTGGTCCCGCCCTTTCCCGGCGTCACGCCGCCGACCACGTTCGTGCCGTAATCGACCATCTGCAGCGTGTGAAAAGTGCCTTCCTTGCCGGTGATCCCCTGTACGATCAGGCGTGTATTCTTATCGACCAGAACGCTCAAAGCTTTTACCTCAATTATTCTTTAATTTGTGCAAGACGTGAGTATATCAATACCCGGTCGTTCGCCAAAATCACGAGACGCCGACCTGTGTTCACCAGAACTGCCGAAATAGATACTAAAAAGTCTAAAAAACCGCACTTTAGCTGAACTTTACCCCTGCAGGTTTCGTAACAAAGCCAACCGACCGTTCCAGATCGGCATCACATAGCCATTTTTCCGCCTTTATGAGACAGCTCTATTCATTCTATTCCGATGCGTTCTGGATCGCCCTTAAATCGATCCTCGAGCATAAGCTGCGCGCCTTTCTGACGCTGATCGGCATTATCATCGGCGTGGCTGCGGTCATTGTCGTCGGAGCGTCGATCGCGGGGCTGAAAACGTACGTTATCGATCAGATCTCAAAGGTCCTCGGCTCCAACCATTTCATGATGACGCGGATGGCGAGCATGGGACGGATGTCCGATGAGGAATTCGAGCGGCGCAACCGGCGAAACAAAGACATTACCTGGGAGGAATACGAGTTTCTCCGCGATAATCTGAAACTCTCGACCTACGTCGGTGCCCAGAGAAGCGCGGGAGCGGACCTGCAGGAAGGCGGCATCGAGATGCCCGCCGTCCGCATGATCGGCGTCACCGACAACATGTACGAGATCGAGGACAAGACGCTGGTCGAAGGCCGTTTCTTTACCAAGGAAGAAGTGGAACGCACCGCCGCCGTGGGCATTATCGGGATGGATGTGAAGGACAAGTTCTTCGAGTTCACCTCGCCGATCGGAAAAACATTAAAGATACGCGGCGCCCAAGTGACGATCATCGGCGTCGAGGAGAAACGCGGCTCGTTTTTCGGCCAGTCGCAGGACCGGCATGTTTACATTCCGATCACGCTTCACGCGCAGATCTTCAACCGCGCCAACAACATGCAGGTCCACGGGAAAACGCTCAGCAAGGAGAACTTCCATGCGGCGATCGAGGAAGCGGAGCTGATGCTTCGCAACCGGCGACAGCTTCTCGGCAGTGAAGAAAGCACATTTTCGGTGGTCAACGTCGACGAGTTCAACAAGACGATGGACCAGGTAACCGGGGCGATCGCGGCGATCGTTCTTCCCATCACCGGCATCATCCTTGTTGTCGGCGGGATAGTCGTAATGAACATAATGCTAGTGTCTGTGACTGAGCGAACGTTTGAGGTTGGCTTGCGGAAAGCTCTGGGAGCGACGCAAAAGCAGATCCTTCTCCAGTTTCTGATCGAGTCGGCGTTGTTGTGTGTGGTCGGAGGGATCCTAGGCCTGTTTTTGTCGTTCGGAGCCACGAGCCTGGTCGGCTATCTGCTCAGCATGACGATGACGATCCTGCCCCGGGACATCGTTATCTCGGTTGGTGTTTCCAGTGTTATCGGTATTGTCGCGGGGCTCTACCCGGCGTGGAAAGCAGCAAGGCTTGATCCGATCGTGGCCTTACAGAAGGTTTAAGGAGTTTTAGGGATGAGATTCTCCACATCGCTGCCGATCGAAGTTTTGAAGATGGCGTATGACAGCGTCGTCGCAAGTAAGTTTCGTTCGTTCCTGACGATCCTCGGGATCGTGGTCGGAATTTTTACGGCCGTTGTCGTCGCGTCCATCCTGACCGGATTTCGGCAGAGTATCGTGAAGATGTTCGAGGATTACGGAACGAACAACATCTATCTCTTCCACCTCTCGACCGGCTTCGGGCCGAGCAACCGCGACGAACGCAACCGCAAGGCCCTGACCCTGGACGACGCCAACGCAATTCTCAATCAAGCGCCTTCCGTCCACGATATCGCGACCGTCGCGATCAACATCGGATCATGGGGAACGGGTTTCGACGATAACATGATCTACAAGAACAAGAATTATCGTTGGGCCGGGACTGATGGCGTGACGCCAAACTATCTCGAGATCGCCAATGTAAAGCTGCAAACCGGCCGATGGCTGACCGAAATGGACAATCACGAGCGCCGCAATGTGCTGGTCGTGGGCGTAAACTCGGTCGAAGCACTGTTCAACGGCGACGCCGAGGATGCGATCGGCAAAACGATCCGGATGAACGGCGATTCGTGGGAGATCATCGGCGTGCTGGAAAAACGAGAAGCCGGGTTCTTTGGCGAGAACGAAGAAGACAGCAAGATCTTTATGCCTTATCGGACAGCCCGCAAGGTTGCGCCGACCCGAGACGCGGTCCTGCACATCGCCCAAGCCAAGCCGGGCTTCCTGAACGAAGCGGTCCAGGAGATAGAAGGTATCCTGCGTGTCCGCCGCGAAGTAAAGACCGGCGATCCGAACAATTTCGATGTCAAGACCGCTGACGATTTCATGAAACAGTTCGACGGCATGATCGCCGGTATCGGCGCCGCAGCAATCGCGATCTCCTGTCTCGGCCTGATGGTCGGCGGCATCGGCGTGATGAACATAATGCTTGTGTCCGTGACCGAACGCACAAAAGAGATCGGGATCAGAAAGGCCATCGGTGCGACCCGCGGTGCCATCGTCTTTCAGTTCCTGGCCGAAGCAATGGCCCTGACACTACTGGGAGGAGTGATAGGCGTTACGATCTCGGTCGGCATAAGTAATCTGATACTGATGCTGATACCGTCGCTTCCGGCAAAGATCGAGCCCTGGATGATCATCCTGTCGCTTGCCGTCTCGGTCGGCATCGGCCTTGGTTTTCGGAGTCCTGCCGGCCCGAAAAGCCGCCAATCTCGACCCGATCGAATGTCTGCGATACGAGTAGGTCGATCGAGACAGCTTACGCTTTAGGTAAAAAGGCCACGCCTCGAAGGGTGGCCTTTTTAGCGCTCGATTTTTAGACATTTTTCTCGGCCCCGAAAAAAACGCGTAAGGTTTTGTCGATTCCGTACATTAGTAGATGTAAAACCGAGATCTGTTGCAGAAGTTCCCGCTCGGCTTGGAATGCCACGAAGCAGAAAAAGGCTAAATATGGCCTTTAACGCAATTGTTAAATACTTTGGCTTATGGTATCGCTGCAACAATTTGTGTGTTTTTCTGATGTTCGTTGCAATATAAAGTGGATATTTGCGTCTTATAGTGATATAAGAATACCGTTCACCTAGTTTGTTGCTATAAAGGCCCTGGAATCAGGTACTTGTCCAACAGTGTTTAACACGGCGACTGGCTTTACCGAACACTGAGGATAAAGTTGTGTAGCCGCTTCAGCGGCTTGGTGTAAATGCGATCTTGCTGCGTGTCCGTTAGCTGAAAGAATTGCTTGACAAGGGACCTATAAACGCGTAACATCGCCGGAATTCACCTAACTACAACTGCAAAGCATTGATATGATTATGTTTATCGGTGCCTGTGTATGTTAAATGCTGTTTGACAAATTCCGCCATCATCTTAAAGGCCGAGTGCCGCAGAACCCCCCGTCGAATGCACACGGTCCAAAAGGCAATACAAAGATCAAGCGGACGGTTCGCAATATAGCGAGTCTTCGCACATCACGATCTGAAATACTGTAGTCGCCACTTCTGAGCCATAAATGAATGCCCCGCCCCCGGGGAGCCGGGCCAGATCACGGACGACAATATCGGTATTTCTGATCACTTTTTACCCTGCGCGGGTCGTTTTTTTTCCGCATGCCCACGGGTATCCCCCACCCCGGCTTGGAGTCCATAAATAATGAAAGTCCATTTTGCCCACAAATCCCTTCGACGTTTTGCCCTTCTATCCATGTTCCTGATTTTGTTTGGAACACTTGCCACGATGGCGAGCAATTTGAACGGCGATCTTAATAGTTTTTTTAATTTAGCGTATTCGAGCATCCTTTCGCCCTTCGGCGGCCAAGGCTGGTGGTTCTGCGCTTGCGGTTCAGGCGTTAACCACTGTCGATCCGACATTGACGACCGATAAGACCGGGTATCTTGCCGGCGAGACCGTTTTGATCAGCGGGCCGGCTTCGTTCAGGGCGATGTAGTCACTCTTCAGGTGACCCGTGCCGATGGCAATACGGAACCCGCCACGAATGCGACGGCAGGCTCAGACGGCACGATCGCTGCCAGTTGGGTGCTCCGTGAAGACGCCGGAAACAGCTTCGTGCTTAACGCTTCGGTATCGAGCGGAGGATTGCTCCCGTCGGTTGCTTTCCGCCGTATAGCGGTTGTCGGCACTGACAGATACGACTACCAACCGGGCAACACGGCGATTATCACTGGTTCGAGGCTTTCGGCCGGGCGAGACAGTGACGATTATTGTCGAGCATTCCTAACGGAATGAATTCCGGGGCCGGTCACTCCCCTTTGAAGCCGTGGCGGGGAACGTAATGGCAGCGATCTCGACGACATGGTACGTGAATCCGGATGACTCGCTTGACAGCATCTTCCGCCTGACTGCTACTGGGCCAGGCTCAGGACTGATCGCAACATCGACTTTCACTGACGTGTTAGTGTCTGTCGTCGATGACGCTGGCCCCGACGACCAACCCGGACCAAAAGGATCTTAATGCTCTCACGTTCGATCCCGGTCCGACCGCTGTCGGCATTACCTGGAATTGGGACGACACCGGCTTTGGCAATTTGGGTGGAAATACCGGCGACGCATGTACGCTTGTGGACACTGACGCTGACGGGTTCGCAAACTATGCCTTTTGCATTGTCGCGGACGGGAATCCTGCCAGTCAGATTTCCAACAGACTTTATGCATGTACGGCTGATTCGAGAACCGATCGCTGTGCGGGCCCCTCTGAAATTCCTACTTTTACATCGACGTCAACCGCGAGCGTCGTTCCCAACTCCGATCCTTTTGTTGGAGTGGGAGATCATAACGATGGAAACGACTGCGATGCTGCAAATTGCCTGACCGCGGATACCGTGGCGAATGTAACTTTGCAATTGAGCGATGTCGGCGGAGCTTCGGCGGCAAGAGTGTTGAATGTCTGTAGCTTCCCCTCTCGGGAGCCGAACTCTGATCCGTCCGACTGCGTGTTTGCTCCCAACAACGGTTCCTTGACGATCGTCAAGGCCGCGCCAAGTGGAGATACTTCACAGTTCACAATCAATGCCACGGTTCCTTCACAGGGCAATGTTTCATCCTGGAATATCACCGGCAGCGGAAGTGTTCAGTTGATTTCCTATGCGCCCGGTACAGCCCTTGACCTGAGCGAGGCAATTCCGAGCGGCTATAGCCTTTCCGGAGCTTCGTGCGTGCTTCAAACACAACCGACCGCGGCCACCGGAACGCCGACAGCAACGGGTGTGGACAACATTACGATCCAGTCTCGGTATCGAAACGATCTGTACATTTACAAACACACGTTCCACCGGAAAACTCGAACTTAAGAAAGCGTTAGTACCGACGACCGACGGCGGGCAGTTCAACCTGTTTGTTAAAGATTCGACGAATGCAACAGTCGCTTCTGCGTTAAGCATCGGCGACGGCGGGACGACGGGCGCCGGCGGGACGACGCTGAATTCCGGCACCTACAATCTGAGCGAAACCGCGGGCGGAACGACCAACCTTAATTTCTATGAGTCAACGCTGGCTTGCGTAAACCGCGCGGACAACTCGGCGGTGACGGTGACTAGCGGAAATGTCAGCCTGCTTGCCGGAGCTGATGTGGTTTGTACCTTCACGAACAAACTAAAGCGGCTCGAGATAGACAAATCCGGCACGCTGGACCTGGGGACGAACGGCTACGCAAATCCTGGTGACGTCATTACCTATACGTTTGTGGTAACTAACACCGGCGCGGCAACGCTCAACGGAATTACTGTCAGTGACCAGCTTCCGAACCTTTCGGCAATTACATGCACTGGCCAAACGAACGGCTCGATCACACTGACACCAGGCCAGTCGATCACCTGCTCGGCGACATACCCAATTACTCAGGCCGACATCGACGCGGGTGCTGTAAACAATACAGCAATTGCGTGCGACAATTCGACCACATGCAGCCCGCCGACGTGTCCACCCGGAGCTGCCGATGTGTGATTCCGATCTCGAGATCGAACCCATACCGGGCAAGCTGATCGTCAGAAAAGTTGTGGTCAACGACAACGGCGGAACGAAGGTCGCGACAGATTTTTCCTTCCAACTAAATGCGGGGGCCGCTACACCGTTTACCCAGGACGGCGGAAATACTCTGGCAGGCGAGAATATCATCGGCTTCCCGGTCGGGAACGGCCAGGCCTATAGCGTAGTCGAACCGGCAGTCAATGGTTATTCGCCGGCGTATTCCAACTGCACTGGAACTATATCGAATGGCGAGACGAAGATATGCACGATCACCAACAACGACCAGCCGGGAACGCTCGTCGTCAACAAGGTGCTCACCCAGGACAACGGCGGGACCGATCCGGTGACGAGCTTCTCGTACAAGGTCAACGGCGGTGCGTCGGTACCGTTCGAGGCCGATGCGTCGAACTCGTCGACGGTCAGTGCCGGGACGTACAGCGTGGTCGAGAATGCGGCCACGGGCTATACGACCACCTATAACAACTGTGCGAACGTCGAGGTTTCGCTCGGCGAGACCGAGACCTGCACGATCACCAACGACGACCAGCCGGGAACGCTCGTCGTCAACAAGGTGCTCACCCAGGACAACGGCGGGACCGATCTGGTGACGAGCTTCTCGTACAAGGTCAACGGCGGTGCGTCGGTACCGTTCGAGGCCGATGCGTCGAACTCGTCGACGGTCAGTGCCGGGACGTACAGCGTGGTCGAGAATGCGGCCACGGGCTATACCACCACCTATAACAACTGTGCGAACGTCGAGGTTTCGCTCGGCGAGACCGAGACCTGCACGATCACCAACGACGACCAGCCGGGAACGCTCGTCGTCAACAAGGTGCTCACCCAGGACAACGGCGGGACCGATCCGGTGACGAGCTTCTCGTACAAGGTCAACGGCGGTGCGTCGGTACCGTTCGAGGCCGATGCGTCGAACTCGTCGACGGTCAGTGCCGGGACGTACAGCGTGGTCGAGAATGCGGCCACGGGCTATACGACCACCTATAACAACTGTGCGAACGTCGAGGTTTCGCTCGGCGAGACCGAGACCTGCACGATCACCAACGACGACCAGCCGGGAACGCTCGTCGTCAACAAGGTGCTCACCCAGGACAACGGCGGGACCGATCCGGTGACGAGCTTCTCGTACAAGGTCAACGGCGGTGCGTCGGTACCGTTCGAGGCCGATGCGTCGAACTCGTCGACGGTCAGTGCCGGGACGTACAGCGTGGTCGAGAATGCGGCCACGGGCTATACGACCACCTATAACAACTGTGCGAACGTCGAGGTTTCGCTCGGCGAGACCGAGACCTGCACGATCACCAACGACGACCAGCCGGGAACGCTGTCGTCAACAAGGTGCTGACCCAGGACAACGGCGGGACCGATCCGGTGACGAGCTTCTCGTACAAGGTCAACGGCGGTGCGTCGGTACCGTTCGAGGCCGATGCGTCGAACTCGTCGACGGTCAGTGCCGGGACGTACAGCGTGGTCGAGAATGCGGCCACGGGCTATACGACCACCTATAACAACTGTGCGAACGTCGAGGTTTCGCTCGGCGAGACCGAGACCTGCACGATCACCAACGACGACCAGCCGGGAACGCTCGTCGTCAACAAGGTGCTCACCCAGGACAACGGCGGGACCGATCCGGTGACGAGCTTCTCGTACAAGGTCAACGGCGGTGCATCGGTACCGTTCGAGGCCGATGCGTCGAACTCGTCGACGGTCAGTGCCGGGACGTACAGCGTGGTCGAGAATGCGGCCACGGGCTATACGACCACCTATAACAACTGTGCGAACGTCGAGGTTTCGCTCGGCGAGACCGAGACCTGCACGATCACCAACAACGACCAGCAGGCGTATATCACTGTCGTCAAGGTAGTTAATAAGAACTACGGTGGAACGGCACAACCGAATGACTTCGCTCTTACGTTGGGCGGTAATCCGGTTTCAAGCGGCGTGGCGGTCCCGGTAAATCCGGGAACTTACACGGCGGGCGAGACACAGATAGCCGGCTACGCATTTGACGGATTTACGGGTGGCTGCAATGGGAGTGGAGCTACGACCGTTGCTCTTGGTGAGTCGAAGACCTGTACGCTAACAAACCGCGATTTGCCGGGAACACTGATCGTTCGCAAGAGATTGTTCACGCCGATAGCCGCCGATACGGTGAACGACTTCAAGTTCTCCATTAACGCGGCTACGTCCGTCAACTTCGAAGCGGATGGAGAAAACTCATATCAGGTGAACACCGGCGTCTATAATGTCGTCGAGGATGCGTTCGCGGGGTATGTTACTTCGTACGATAACTGTTCGAATCTGAACATTCCGCTTGGTGGTCAGCAGATATGTACGATCACCAACGTTTACCTTACCGGCTTTGTCACGAGCTCGTCGCTTTGTACGTTCGACGTGGATTCGAGCAAGCCGGGGAACCAGTTCCGGCTTCTGTTCACGCCTGACAACAGCAACAGTGTGTACAAACTAAACGCCAGTAATCCTGGTCAGTACTACTACAACGTGCTGCATTACAATCCTGCCGGGTCGGGGCCCGAGGACACGGTGACGATGAACATACCGTATCCGTTCGTAACCCACGGTGCGACACCAGTGCACGTTTATACCGGTGTTACCACTCAGACGAACGGGTCGACGGTTTGCCTGATGCCGGGTACTGGATATTCGAATCAACACGACCAGATCACGCTGGATGATTACGGAGACGATCCGACGTTATGGGTACCACGACGACAAGCATTAGTGTCACGGTTCCTGACGGGTTCTCATACGTGAATATCCATCTGGATTACGGTTTGAAGGGTACGACCGGATATAACAAACAGGTGATCGGCAATCTGAATAATGCGATCCAGAGCCTAGATGGGCCCGATATTCCTGATTGTCAGTCGTATACCTTCTCGAACGGAGGCACGCAGGTTGTTCAAAGCATAAACAGCTTCAAGAAGAACCCGGGTGTCGGTGGCCTGATCGTGGACGGTTTGGATAATCCAATTCTGGGTCAGACGGTCAAGTTAAGAAAGTTGACCCAGACTGGCGTCCAGGTCGGACTCACTGCGACCACGGACGAAGACGGCTGGTACTTTATCAATTACAAGCACACCGGCTCGCAGGCAACATATTGGGTCGAGTGGTTCCAGGGGGGGCCGGCGTTCAAGTCGATCCAGCTAAGGGCGAACGGCATGGCTCAGGTAAATTTCCCTTAAAGTGTGGGGCGGTTCGAGTCCATGTTACGAGCCCGGTCAGTGACCGGGCTCTTTTTATTTGTTGTTTTTCCGAGGCGTGATTTTCCGGGGGTCAATTACAGGTTACGCGCTTCATCGGAATATCCATTCCCGAGAGCTTTCCAGTTCCTCATTCCTTCGATCCTGGCAAAAAGTGTGTCGGGACCGGGATTGCGATAAATGATCCGTTGGGGAAAATCGTGAGCTGGGTTCTCGAATACAAGTTCGTTCGGTGAAAATTTTGCGATCTTAAAAACGGTTTCATCCTTGTTTTGTTGCGGCTTGGCCACATAGCTAATACCGTCAGCGTCGGTCACAATGCGAATGAACTCCCACGCCACAGTTTTACCACCGCTAACCGTACGGCTCATCCCGATCAGCGATCCGCCGGCCGGCTTCATCCACTGTTCCGAAATGACCATCGTTCCGTTCCGCGCCGTCAATTCCCAACATCCCGCCATCCACCCAAGGCCGTCGGTAGAGGCTTTTTGTTCTTGTCCGAAGGCGGACACCGGAACCAGGACAAACGATAAAACGGCGAAAAATGCACAAACAAAAAAATTCATAAGAAGGATTCTCCAGAATTCAGATGAACTAAGAACATCCAGAATATTAGAAAATGTCGGGCGAGTTGTATTGTAAAAATCCGTCAGTTCTATCCGAAAGCTTCATTCGCTATTCGCTATTCGTTATTAGCTATTCGTTATTCCGGAGAATTCGCGTCAGCGACTTCACGAAGCCGTAAAGATATCCGAGATGTTGTGTCTCTTTTCAAAATAGCCGAGCGGTGTATCAGCCCGAGAATTCGCGAAAGTCGCGGATGAGATGTGATTGGTCGAAGTATCCAAGCTCATGAACTGCGTCGAGCATATTAGGCGTTTCCGCTCTCTGGATCATTCTGACGACGCTCTGAAATCGAACGATCCGGGAAAGCATTTTCGGCGACACTCCGATACAGGCCTTGAACCTGCGTTCAAGCCGTCGTTCTGACACGCCGAGCCTTTCGCTTAAACGTGAAATAGAGATCAGACCGCCGCTGTCGACGATGAGTCCGGCCGCATAGTTCGAGATCGCGTCTCCACGCGCGCTGGGCGGCAAGTCTATCTAAGAAAAATTCTTCGAAAGTGGTGATCCGTTGTTCAAAACTGTTCGCTTCCCATATTTTCGCTTCCAGCTCCGGACCTCCCCGACCGAGAGCGCAGTCGATGCCAATCACCTGATCTGTCAATTCGCACATCGGAAATCCGCCGAGCGGAGATGCCCCCGCCGGATGAAACCTAACGCCGAAAAGCCGCACTGCACCAGTCGGCTGGATGGCGATATTGCGGCTCATCTGCCCGGCAAAAAGTGTCGCGGGCTGAATTTCGTCCGTACCTGAGTCTATCCGCCGGAACCTGTCGGAAAGGTTGAAAACGATCTCCGGGCAGCCGTCGGGCAGGACGGTTTCGGGCTCGGCTGCAACGCCCGCCGGGTCATATTCGAGCGACCAAAAGCGCTTGATATGGCGTGCAAGCTTGTATGAGGGTTGTCGCTCCCGATATTCCATGCTCAGAGTTCTATTGATTGCTGATAGCCCGGCACGACCACGTCCCACCCGAACCTATCGCGAATGTGCTGGGCCATTGCGGCCGCGGCGTCCGGTTCGCCGTGGGTCGTGAAGACGGTCTTCGGCGTCGTCTGCAGCCCTTCGAGCCATCGTATCACGGCCTTCCAGTCGGCGTGGGCCGAGAATCCCTCGACCCTTTCAACGTAACAGCGGACCGGCACCAAGTTCTTCATTATTCGGACCTCCGCTTCGCCGTCCTGGACCCTGCGGCCGACAGTGCCGGCGGCCTGGTAACCGACAAACACGATGGTCGCATTCTCGTCAGGCAAGATCCGGAGGGCATGATGCATTACGCGTCCGCCGGTAAGCATACCGCTCGCCGAAATAATGATCCGCGGTCCACGCATCGCGTTCAAACGTTTTGATTCTTCCCGGCTCGATGCGGTGCTCATAGAAGCGGTCCGCAGCGGGTGGCGTTTCTTTGCGAGTATCGACGCGTAATCTTCATCGTGCTCTTCGTGCCACCGGTTGTAAACCTGCGTCGATTGCGCCGCCATCGGCGAATCGACCACGACCGGCAAGACCGGAATTCGTTTTGCGTCCTCGAGCTCGCGGATCAGATAAAGCACTTCCTGCGTTCGTCCGACAGCGAAAGCGGGGATGAGGATCGGCCGCGTTTCGTTCAGCCGCCTGGTTAATAATCCGGGCCATCTGTGTAGCCGAATCGACCTCGCCGTGCAGACGGTTACCGTATGTAGATTCGACCATCAAATAGTCGCAGTCCGAAGGTACAGCCGGGTCCTTTACTATCGGTTGATCATAATGTCCGAGGTCACCAGAAAAAAGAAAGCGGATCGCACCAGAGGCGGAAACACGACCGGTAGGGAGTGTGCGCTCGGTTGAAGACGTACTATCTTGCGCACCCTCGCTGCTGCTGGGGTTTCCGCCTGTGTGCATTTCGACCAGTACTAAACTCGCGCCAATAATATGCCCCGCGACCTGAAAGCTTGCCCGAAAATTTTCACACACAACCACGGCCACGCCATTGTTCGGGACCGGCTGCAGCAGCTTCAATGCTTCGTTCGCGTCGTTTTCGTCATAGAGCGGTAACGCGGGAGCGTGACGGGTCAACTGATTGCGGTTTCGATAATCGGCATCTTCTTCCTGGAGCCGGCCCGAATCAGGAAGCAGTATCTTCAGCAGGTCGGCCGTCGCCCTCGACGTAAAAACCGGCCCGCGATATCCGAGTTTTACCAGACGCGGCAAAAAACCTGTGTGGTCGATATGCGCATGCGTGATGATCACCGCATCCAGCGAATCCACGTCGAACGCCGGGTCCTGCCAATTCCTTTCGCGAAGTTCCCGGCCTCCCTGGAACAGGCCGCAATCAACAAGAACCCGCCTATCGTTATGTTCCAAAAGATATTTCGACCCCGTGACCGTACCCACACCGCCGTAAAAGGTTATTTTTGCCATACCTGATAACTGCTATCCAAACAGTTCGAACGTCCTAAACCGGAACTTCGATTCTCCAAACCGTGCTGAATACTGTGTTACTCGTCACGCCCGCATTCAGGGCATTGCTTCATTCAAAACCCGCGAACCAACACCAGGTCGGCCAAGACTGTTCCGCGTGCCAATACAAGGCTTTTTCCGTCGGGCGACCATCTGAAGTTGAAGATCTGGTCGTTCTTGAAATCCGTCAACTGCTTTGCCTGACCTCCATCCGGCCGATAGCTCCAGATATTTGTCACGCCTTTATTGGTGAGATCATATGTAAACGAGCGGCTATCCGTCGACCAGCGAAAACCTCCCGGGCCGCTGGGAAGGTCAAACACCTTGATAGGCTCGCCGCCATCTATACCGAAAAGCGCGTATCTCCATGACGCGGTCCGGTTCTCGCGAAATTCAGATGCGAAAAACTTTCCGTCCGGCGAAACGTCGGCATTTTCGGCATACCTCGTTGTGACCTGAACCGGCTCGCCGCCATCGATCGGAATTTTCCATATTCCTGGAAATCCAACATCGGTGGAGTCAAAGAATATCCATTTGGAATCGGGAGTTACCGAGACGTTTGTCTCGTTCTTGCCGTGTGTCAACTGTCTGGCGTCACCCCCGTTCAGATCCGTTCGCCAAACGTTAGGTTGACCGCTACGCTCCGAAATGAAAACAATGTAGCGTCCGTCGGGTGTAATAACCGGATCATAATTTGTTCCGGCGTCCGCAGTTAACTGTTTCACACCTGTCCCATCGCCATTCATGATCCAGAGGTCGTCCGCTCCGCTGGCCGTCGAGTAAAAAACGACGCGTCCGTCCGGTGCCCACGCAAGTCCGTCGGTCCCTTCCTGGTTGGTCCCTCCAGCCTTAATTTGTACGGCGCGACTTGAGTCGGCGTTAGGTACGATCCAAATGTTAGAAATTCGATTGCTCTGGATCGCCGCGAGCGATTTTCCGTCTGCTGCATAGCTCATTCCAATGTAGTTATTGAAGTCGGCCGTTATCCTTCTGGATTCTCCATCCGGATACGACAGATACCATATTTGCTGCCTAAAATAATCAGAAGCCTTCTCGGCACCCATAACCAGCAGTCCGCTCTTATCCGGCAGCCACGCGACCTGCCGGATATCGTACCAACCCGTTTTTGTTATGGGCTTCATCGAACCATCGTCAACGCTTACTTCAACAACATCCATGAGGCCGCTACCCGTGGTCGGACCGCCTATGATAGCAGCTATCGTTTTGCCATCAGGCGTCCAGGCAACATTGCCAATGCTGCGCCACCACGGAAAAGTCTCCGGCCTTTGCCGCTTTGCAAGAATCCGCTCGCCGCTTCCATCCGCACTTGCGACCATCAGGCAACTTTCTCCCATCTCAGGGAAATTGCCTCTGATAAAAGTGAACTGTTTCCCGTTAGGAGAAAAACTAATTGCGCCGTCGACATCCGTGGCGAGTTTTTTCTGCGTCCCGCCAAATGCCGACATTTGAAACAACGTGTAAAGCGATGAAGTCTTGTCCCGTTTGAGAAAAGTCACGAAATTCCCGTCCGGTGTAAATTGAATGCCCGCGTACTCTGCGCCTTCTGCGGGCGGAACGATCTGGACGCCGCTGGAGGTGGCGACTTGTTTCGTCCACAGGCTCTGAGCACCGCCTTCGTCAACACTGTAAACGACGTGTTTACCGTCAGGAGACATACCTACACTGAAAGCTTTACCGTCGGTCGTCAGCTTTTCGATCTTGATCGATCGCGGCGTTACCTCTGTAACGGAGCGACCACGGTATAGATAATATCCAGTGCCGGCAAACAGGACGATAACGACAATAGCCGCGATAACAACGGTAGCTTTATTTCGACCGACGCTGCTTACCAAATACTCGGCACTCGACATCTGAGCTGCCGCTTGCGAGCCCGAACTTTGGGAGATCTGCCGTGTTTTAAGCTCGCTCGAAAGTATCTCGGTCCGCTCTTCCCCACTCGCCGGACCTTCAAGCAGCGCAGTACCGTCGTCGAGACAATAGAGCAGCGTCTCGTCGTAATAATCCCGTCTGCATTCAGGGCATCGTTTCATAAAATTCTATTCCGGCAAGCCGGTTCGTTTGAGCAGATCCTTGTATCGCGCATCGTCGCGAAGGCTATCGATCCGCGGATCGACCTTCAGCCAGCCGACCGATTCCGCTCGCTCCTCAAAGGCTTTTTCCAGCCACTTGAAGGCCTCGTCTTTTTCACCTAAACCACCATAGATAACGGACACGCTGTGCGCCGAAACGTAACTGCGCTTCGACAGTTCCTTCAGCTCTTCTATTACTCTCAACGCATCGGTGCGTTTGCCCGTCCGCGCGGTAAACGAGTCCGAGCCTCGCAAGAACATAATGGTTGTCATCAATGTCGCGCGCCTTCTGGATCTCGGAGAGGGCTTCGGGATGACGTCCCATCTCCAGGTACACTTCACTGAGGTAGTTGCGCGCCAGCCAGAAACTCGGGTTGAGTTCCAGCGTCTTCTGCAGCTGCTCCTGAGCCTCATCATATCGACGCGCCCAGTAAAGCGTCCGGCCAAAGTTGCTATTGATGTTAAGCGAGAGCGGGTCTAGCTGCTGCGCCCGTTTCATCTCGACAAGAGACTCATCGTGCCGGCCCATTAGGGCCAGATGCCAGCCGTAGAACTCGTGCGTCGTCGCGTCATCGGGATTGATTTCGAGAGCTCGGCGAAACTCTTTTTCTGCGCCGCTCCAGTCCCAGTCATAAGCCGTCTTGAAAATACCTAACCCGGCATGTGCTTCCGCAAGCGTATCGTCGATCTCCAACGCTCGATTTACTGCCACTTTTGCCTTAGGCATCACATCCGTCGGTGAAAACTGAAGGTCGCTGGCATACCAGTAAGCGCTTGCAAGCCCTGCGTAGGCCAGCGCATAATTTCCGTCGAACTCAATAGCGCGTTGGAAGTGTTCGACGCTTTTCTTCAATCCGTCCTCCGTGAACATTGTTGAGTAGTAGCGCCCCTTGAGATATTCCTGATAGGCTTCTGCGTTTTGCGTATAGTTTTTCGCCAGCTTCTGCTCTTCCGCGCCCGACAAACGCACTCGGAGCCTTTGTGACACATCACGGGCTATCTCGCTTTGCAATGAAACGAGGTCAGCTTGTTTTCGATTATATTGCTCACCCCAGATCTGATCCCCCGTCCGCGCATCGATCAGCGACAGATACAGTGTCAAGTCATTGCCCCGCTGAATGACACGCCCGCTCAAAACTGCTTGCACGTTCAGTTCGTCGCCGACCTGTTGCGGCAACACGCCTTTGCCCTTGTAATGAAAAACAGAACTGCGGGCCTTGACTGCAAGTTTAGGAAGCCGCGACAAACTGTTGATCAGCGATTCGGTCATACCGTCAGACAAATATTCCGCGTCGCTGTTACCGCTTTCATTGACAAAGGGCAAAACAGCGATGGATTCGATCTGTTTGCTGTTTGAACCTAAATAACGAAAGGCGAGAAACCCGCCAGCGAGAATCAATATAATAAGACCAAAAATGGCCAACAGCTTATTTTTCTTGCCTTGCGGCGCAGTCGCTCGCTTTTTGTGGCCGAATACCGGTAGTTTCGAAACGCCATCTGACTCACTTTTAGGCTTAGGGTCTGCTTCGCTCGGGAAAATAGCGGTCTCATCCGTGGTATGAAGCTGCCGCCTGGTTGGCGATTCACTGGCCGGCGACCCATCTGCGTCGGCTCCCGGCCGTGTACGGATCGCGGCCATCGGTGCATCCGCCGACGCCGGCCCCTCGAGCAGTGCGCTACCGTCGTCGAGACAAAAGTTCAATGTCTCGTCGGTGTAATCTCGTCTGCATACCGGGCACCGTTTCATAAATTAAGGGCTCTCGGATACTACTCCGGGAACCCGACTTTCTTAAGCAATTCCGCAAACCGCGGATCGTCGCGGAGAGGATCAAGGAATGGGTTGACCTTTATCGCGGCCATATTGAAAAGTCGATTCTCGTACGATTCATTTAGTGCGGCAAACGCCTTATCTTTTTCACCAAGCAGCAATGAAGAAGGTAATGTCGCTTTCATTCACCCGGCTATCCTGTGTCATGGCGGAGAAAACCTTCCCAACCGCCCTTTGCAAAACTTTCACGGATCAAAGCAGCGTATTGCGAATCTCCAACAGCGTCAGCAGAACGGGCCCGCTCTTCGACACTGGCCGCGTAATTACCCTTTAATTGATAGGCGTCCCCCAAAGCAAGGTGAGTTAGGAAAAAATTCTTATCTAATTCAAGCGCCTTTTTCAGCTGAGCGATCGCGTCATCATACCGCCGGGCCTTTGTTAGTATTTGCCCGTAGCCAACGTTTAACGGTAGCGAAAGGGGCTCAAGTTCCAAAGCCCGCCGATACTTCGCCTCCGCAGCCTCGAACTTGCCAAGATTCGCAAGAAGTGTCCCATAAATGGAGTGGGCCAGTGCATAATTGGGATTCAGGTCGATAGAGCGCAGCAACTCGCGTTCGGCGCCTGCAAAATCATAATCGTGACCGGCCAAGACCCTTGCAAAAGCCGTGTGAGCTTCGGCCAGGCCGTCATCTAACTCCAGGGCTTTTAGAGCCGCTTGACGTGCTTTCGGCATTCCCGCCGGCTGCTGGGTTGGCTGAGCATAAGCATCGGCAAGGCCGGCAAAGGCGAGGGCAAAATTGGGGTCAACATTGATCGCCTGCTGGTAGTAACCGATCCCTATTTCGATATTTTCGCGGCCACGCTTGTTCCAATAGGACTTTCCCAGTAAGTAAAGCCGGTATGCTTCTGCGTTTTCCGTGTAATTCTTCGAGAGTTTCTGCTGGTCTGCACCAGATAGTTTTGTCTTCAGTTTTTGCGACAGATCCCGGGCAATTTCACTTTGCAAAGAGACAAGATTCGACATCTTTCGGCTATAGTTTTCCGTCCACAAAATATTTTCGGTCTGGGCGTCGATCAGTTCGACATTTAGGATCAGATCCTGGCCACGCTGAATAACACGCCCGTTCAAGACCGCCTGCACATTCAGTTCCTTGCCGATCGTCTGCGGATTCGCGTCCTTTCCTTTGTACCTAAAGACCGACGAACGAGCCTTAACATTCAGACTCGGCAACTGCGATAAGCTCTGGATAAGCGACTCTGTCATTCCGTCGGACAGATATTCAAATTCAGGATTACCACCATCGTTTGTAAAAGGCATTACGGCAATGGATTCGATCTGTTTTGCCACACCTCGGCCGTAGTACCAATAACCGCCAATGCCAATTGCAATCATCAGCAGCACCGCAACGATGATGAATTTTCTCTCTGATGGTATTTTGCGATGAGAGAGCTCGGTTGATTCCGGATCCGAAGCGTCGAATATACGGGTGGGTGATTCGCCCGTTACGTCGGTTCGACGGAACACCATCTCTTTCTCCCCTGCTTCTGACAAAATCGCTGTCGCCGGTTCCTCGACAGCCTTCCCGTAGACCAACGGAGAACCGTCGTTAAGACAGAAACTCAACGTGGGATCGGCGTAGTTTTTATTGCACTCCGGGCAGTGTTTCATAAAATCTATTCCGGCAATCCGATCCGTCTTACCAGATCTTTGAATTGCGGGTCCGAGCGGATCGGGGCGAGCATCGGATCGTTTAGTTTTAAAATATCAACATCGCGTTGCTCAAAAGATCTTTCCAGATATTCAAATGCCCGGTCCTTGTCGCCTACCTGAGCATGTAATCCAGCCAAACGAATAAAGGCGGCCCGGATTTCGGATCGATCTCGGCACGTTTCTTTGCAAAGTCAAGAAGTGCCTGCCAGTAGCCCTTTGGGCCGCCCGTTTTATACGCCTGTCTTAACGCCGCGGACCTCTTTGCGATGATTTCAGCCGGCATTCCGACAGTAGCGGCATGTTTTTCATATTCGCTGATCGCTTCGTCAAACCGGCCTTGCTGCTCATAAACGCCGGCAAGAAAAAGATGCGCACGGCCGAAATTCGGATCCATCTCGATCGTCCTTTTTAGTTGGGCTCTCAGCTTCAGCGAAATCCCCCTTCAGCGCATGAATAAGGCCGAGTATCGAGTTGATTATCAGCGAAAGCGGATCGCATTCCTGGGCACGTTTTATTTCAGTAAGAGCCTCGTCATCGCGGTTCATGGTCAAAAGATACTCCGCATACCAGTGATGCGCCGTCGCGTAATTCGGATCGAGCTCGATCGCCCGCTTGAATTCCTTCTCTGCCTCCTCGAACTTCCAATCGAACTCGTTGAGCACGCTCGCCAGCGTTGCATGGGCTTCCGCCAGCGAGTTATCGATCTCGAGCGCTTTCAGGGCGGCTGTTCGCGCTTTCGGAAACGCCTCTTTCGAGCGATTGTTTGAATAGCTCGGGATCACCGCGTAGCTGTCCGCCAGGCCTGCGTACGCGCGAGCGTATGAGGGATCGATCTCGATTGCCTTTTGAAAGTGTTCAATGCTCTTGTTGATGTCTTCGATGGTGCGCTTGTTCCAATGGAAGCGGCCTTTCAGGTACTGTTGGTAGGCTTCAGTGTTTTCGGTGCCGCGTTTCGATATCGCGCTCGGTGTCCGCACCGGATAGTTTTTGGCGCAGCTTGTTCGACACGTCGCGGGCGATATCGCTTTGCAGCGTCAAAGGTCGCCGGTCTTTCGAATATACTGCTCTCCCCAGATCTGGTCGCCGGAGCGTGCGTCG
Source organism: uncultured Acidobacteriota bacterium (assembly GCA_963763355.1). Classification (GTDB taxonomy): domain Bacteria; phylum Acidobacteriota; class Blastocatellia; order Pyrinomonadales; family Pyrinomonadaceae; genus OLB17. The sequence goes on along the minus strand of CAVXOI010000008.1, from coordinate 602,135 downwards.
ACCATTTCCAGGTTCAGCGTCAGATTGTCACCCCGCTGCATGACGCGTCCATTAACGACCGCTTGAACATTCAGGTCGGCCGCGACCTGCTGAGGTTCAACGTCCTTTCCCTTGTAACGAAAAACCGAGCTGCGGGCCTTGACCGAAAGTTTCGGTATGCGGGATAGGTTGTTGATCAGCGTGTCGGTCATGCCGTCGGAGAGGTATTCGATCTCCGGATTTCCACTCTCGTTGACGAACGGCATGACGGCGATCGAACTGATCTCGCCTTGATCGCGCCCGTAATAAAGGTAGCCTCCTATCCCGAGCGCAGTAACAAGCAAAATTCCCAGCACACCCGCGATGATCGAGTTGCGTTTCGAGGGCCTTGTCTGGATCGCTGGCCCGGCACCGAATGTGCGGGTCCGAGCTTCTCCCGGTCGTATGTGCATCGGGCAAGATCGCCGTCGCCGATTCATTGCCGCGTAGCCGGCCCCTCCAGAAGTGCACTGCCGTCGTCGAGACAGTAGAGCAGCGTCTCGTCATAATAATCTCTCCTGCATTCGGGGCAGCGTTTCATGTTTGGACTCTATCGTGCCACTCTCAAAAGTGGGCGTTTGGTTAAGTTATTATCTGAAGTCTTTTATCAACACAGATATCAACAGTGAACGGGCCGCGGGAGTAGATAAGCTGTTTTGTTCCGTCGCGCGTCCAGGCGAAGTTGGAGATGCCATATCCCTTATCCGATTTGAAATTCGTTAGCGGCTTCACGGGCCCTCCGTCGAGCGGCTGGCTGACAATGTTCGTCGTGCCATCACTATTATCAAGATAGGTGATAGCACTACCATCCGGCGTCCAGGCCAAGCCCGAATGTGCTGACGGAGGCAGATCGAGCGTTTTGACAAATTCGCCGCCTTCGAATGGCAATATACCGATGCTTTCCGTTTGAGCCGTTCCTTCAGGTGGAAGGATACACGCGATGAGCTTTCCATCCGGTGAGATCGAGGCACCCCAAGCGCGCTTTTCAGACAGTTGCACGGGCTCGCCGCCGTCGATCGGGACCTTCCAGAGAGTGTTCGAACCCGATCGGCGAGACACGAAGACGACCCATTTACCGTCGGGAGAGACAAGCGGCCTCTCGTCAAACGTACCGTCCGTAAGCGGCCTGACGTTGCCGCCGTCGATATCCATTCGCCAGATGTTTATAGAGCCCGAGCGATTTGAAGTGAATGCGATAAAGCGGCCATCGGGCGAAACGCTGGCCTGGGCTTTCGTTGATTGGTCGTTGGTCAGCTGTTGCTTTCTGCTGCCGTCGCCGTTCATTATCCAGATCTCGTTACCGTCAGGAGAAGGGTCGATATAAACGATCCTGCCATCCGGTGTCGTATCCAGACTTTTCTTCCCCTCATGCTTACCGTGTGCGATCTGTCGGGCCCGGGCCGGGTCTTCGTTTGGTGCCGCAGCAAAGATAGGCCGAGAGGAATCTTGCAGAACAGTAACGATCGTGCTCCCATCCGCAGTGAGTCCGAGGCTCGCTTCGCCATAACCAAACAGATTGTTAGTTATCTTTCGGGCATTACCTTGGGGATAGGATACGTGCCAGATCTGCGTACCAATGGCGCCCGGATTCGCCCATCCATTCGCCACCAACCCGCTGCCGTCGGGCAGCCAAAGGACCCTGGCGAGGGCTGACCACTTCCCTGCAGCGATAGCCCGCTCCGCGCCGCCCTGTGCCGGAACTTCCACTATGGAAGCTTGAATGCTTGGTACGATCGTACCCGCTCCGCACGCGATAACCTTCCCGTCCGGTGACCAGCTTGGCCCGCCGTCCGAGAAGTTTTCGGGAAACTTTTTCGTGGCGATGATCCGCTGCGTTCCGCTTCCGTCTGCGTTCGCGACTACCAACGAGGACTCACCTTTGCCCTCACGGACGAATGCGATCTCTTCCTCGTCGGGAGAAAACGTGACCGGGCTCGAGACCCCTTCGAGAATTCGCTTTGGCGGCACGCCCCCCAGGATGGGAATTTGAAACAGGGCACCTTGAGGATTAGCCTTGTCGGTGCTTACGAAATAGAGCATTTCTCCATTGCGCGAAAGCGTTGAGCCTGAGTAATCAGCGTCAAACGGACCCCAAATTCTCTGCAAGCTGTTTGTCGAAACCTGCCGGAGCCAGATCGACCACTTTCCGAGACCTGCATTGGTCCAAAAGACCACAAACTTTCCGTCAGGAGAGATCGTCGTCCCGCCAATAATGGGCTCGTCGCCCACCTTGCCCCCGCTTGTCAGCGGTACGAACTTGGTTTCTTTGGGCGGGCCGGGATCTGATTTGGGCGACACTCTTCCGGATATCCACCAACCTCCGGCGATAAGACCGACGAGTAAAAATCCAGCGCCAACGAGTGCTCCAGCCTTATGGTTCCTCATTTCCCGGATTAGATATTCCGCGCTCGAAGTAGGACGCTCGGTTCCGTCCGTTTGGGTAACCAAGGGCCGTGTCGCTGCTTCTTCACCCGCCAAGATAGCCGTCGCCGGCTCGCTTTCCGATGCCGGTCCCTCGAGCAGCGCATTGCCGTCGTCGAGACAATACAATAGCGTGTCGTCGAAATAATCTCGTCTGCATTCAGGGCAGCGTTTCATTGCTTGATATTCCTGATCAGTACGACATCCGATGTTGCGCTGCCGTGCGAGATGACGAGTTTGTTATCGCGCGACCAGTTAAACAGAGAATATTTGATCGGACTTAAAGTTCGTTATGCTTTTCGGTTTCCCGCCCTCGATCGGCTGGCTCCAGATGTCTCGAAGCCCCTCGACGCGCGAGATATAAGTAATTGAGCGTCCGTCGACCGACCAGCGGATACGGGCCGGCAATTCCATCTTCGCTTCGAAGTCATTGACGACTGCTCCGGTATCGATCGAAATGACCTTTATCCTTGCCTGTGCTCCATCCAGCGGGTCAAACTGACAGGCCAGAAGCTTTTCGTCGGGTGAGATCGCGCAGCGGTTCACACGCTCTTCAGTGACGCGGGTGGGCTCGCCCCCGTCGATCGGAACCTTCAAGGCAGGGCCAAAGAAGACCCATTCGCCGGTGGCCTGCGGGCCGCCGCCGCCTCGATCAGACAGTTGTTTTCGATTGCTCCCGTCGATATCCATCCGCCAGGGGCTCCGATGTCGGGTTTGCTGCTCCGACGTAAAGACGATATAGCGCCCATCCGTCGAGACCGATGGCCAGAAATCCGCGCCCTCGCCCGCGGACAGTTGTTTACGATTCTTCCCGTCGGCGTCCATTATCCAAATGGCCTCGCTGCCGCCCGCCATCGACGTATAAACTATCCTGCCGTCGGGCGTCCAGGCCACACCGTGCTGGCCGTCCGACTTGCCCGATACCGAGGGAACTTGTGTTGCGCGGGCCGCGTCGCCATCGGGAGCGATCCAGATATTCGCAGCCGCATCTGCCTGAACCGTTACCAGAACGCTCGAGTCGGCCGTCATGCTGATACTGGTGTAATTATTCAGCTCCTGTGTGATCTTTCGTGCCGCGCCGCCTGAGGACGGGAGATACCATAGCTGCCGCACGCTTAATTCCGACGGCTTCTCCGCCGCGGTCACCAGCATTCCGCTGCCATCCGCGAGCATTGCGAGGCCTTGAAGATCATAAAATCTGTTCGGAGTATACGGCCGTATCACTCCGTCTTCGACCGAGATCTCCACAACATTTTGAAATGCGCCTTCGGCCTCGCGATTGCCTGCAACGGTTACGATCTTCCTGCCGTCGGGCGACCATGCGACGCCTCCTCCTCCCGACACAAGGCTGCCGAATGCCTGTTGGCCCGGTCGTTTCGCGATCTCACGCTCGCCGGTCCCGTCCGAGTTCGCGATCATCATCGAGCTTTCTTCCGGCCGGATCCGAACAAAAGCGATCTGTTTACCGTCCGGAGAAATACCGATCGGGCTGCCGATGTCATCGACAACCTTTTTCGGGCTGCCGCCGATCAGAGGCATCCGATACAGTTCGCGGTTCCAGAGCGTGCCGCGGGCAATATAGTAAAGAAAATTGCCATCACGCGAGATTGTCAGGCTCAAATAGAAAGCACCTGCGTGAGGTGTTAATAGCGGCGCGTCCGTCGCCGTCGCAACCTGTCTCAACCAAAGACTTCGTTTACCTGCGTCATCGATCACATAAACGACCTGCTTGCCATCGGGCGAGATAACAGCCTGCGTCGCCTTGCCGTTATCCGTCAGCCGCTCGATCTTCATCGCCTGAAACGGCACGGAAGTCGCGACCAGCGTGCCTTGCCAAACGAACTTGTAGATCGCAAATCCGACTCCGCAGAGCGCAGCCAGAAGTATGGCGGCTGTTCCGATCCGGCGCATCGTACCCGTACGCTGATTTGCCGTTCGATCTGCAGAAAGGGTCTGCCTGTCGGGCGAGTCTCCCAGGCTTTCCCGAGGTTCCGCCTCCGATTCCGTGGTGTGAACCTGCAGCCCGAGTCAGGCCCTCGGAAAACCGGCCGCCTGCTGACGGAGGCGGTTCTGAGAGGATCGCCGTCGCTGGTTCATCGTTGGACAGACCATAGACAAGCGACGTTCCATCCGCCAGACAAAAACTCAACGTATCGTCAAAATAATCACGCCTGCATTCGGGGCATCGTTTCATTGCTTGATATTCCTGATCAGCACGACATCCGAGTTTTCACTGCCGTGCGAGAGGACGAGTTTGTTATCGTGCGACCAATCGAACGAGAATATTTGATCGGTTTTGAAGTTCGTTATCTTTTTCGGTTGCCCGCCGTCGAGAGGCTGACTCCAGATGTCGTTCAGGCCATCGACGCGCGAAACGTAGGTGATTGCTCGTCCGTCCGGGGTCCAGCGGATGCGGCCCGGCAGATCCAGTTTAACGTCGAAATCCTTGACCGCTACCCCCGTTTCGGCTGATATGACCCTTATCGCGGCCTCTGGGGCGTCGACTGGCGGATCGAACTGGCAGGCGAACAATTTTCCGTCGGCCGATATTCTGCAGCAGCCTTTCGGTGCCGCCCCCTTCAGTGATCTTCACGGGCTCGCCTCCGTCGATCGCAACCTTTCTGATGCCGCCGGCCCCATAGTACAAAAACCCGGCGGCGGTTTTCGGACCGCTTCCGGCAAACATCTTTGTCTGGTTGCCTCCGTTGATGTCCATTCGCCAAATGCTGCGATTGCGTCCGAGCTCGACGTTATAGAAAATGAAACGCCCGTCCGATGTGACCGACGGCCAGATAGGCCACTGTCTCGGCGGATGTCAGCCGTTTTCGGTTCCGTCCATCACCGTCCATTATCCAGATGCCATCGTTACCACCGCCCGCCACAGACGTGTAAACGATCTTGCCGTCCGGCGTCCAGGCCACGCTATCCCAACCGTCCAGCTTTCCTAGGACAGACGATAGCTGTGTTGCGCGCTCCGCGTCGCCATCCGGGGCGACCCAAATGTCTGTATTTATGTTCTCTTGTACCGTTACCAGAGCGCTTGAGTCAGCGTTCAAACTCAGGTCGGTGTAGTGATTCAACTCGTTCGTAATTTTTCGAGCGTCGCCGCCCGGATATGGCAGATACCAAACTTGCTTCGAGCGATTTTCCGAAGCGTTCTCCGCGGCGGTGAACACGAGGCCGCTGCCGTCTGCAAGAATTACCAGCCGATCGATCTCATGCCATCTGTTCGGGGTGATGATTCGCTCCGACCCGTCTGCAATAGTTATCTCCACGAAGCTGTGAAATCTTCCTCCAGCATCGCGTGTATCGGAAACTGAAATGATCTTCTTTGCGTCGTTCGACCATGCTATGCCCCCGGCAAAGAGGCTTCCGAATGATCTATTGCCCGGCCGTTTGGCGATCTCGCGCTCGCCGGTCCCGTCCGCGTTCGCGATGATCATTACGCTCTCCTTTTCGCGGCTCCGGGCATAGGCCATTTGTTTACCGTCCGGCGACAGCCCTATCGGGGTCCCGATGTCATCAACGATTTTCTTAGGGCTGCCGCCGACAAGCGGCATTTGATACAGGATACGGTTGCGAAGTGAGGTGCCGTCATCAACGTAATAAAGAAAATCCCCATCGCGTGAAATGGTCAAACTCCGATATACAACCTTGCTGTCCGGCTCGCGTAGCTGCAAGTCCGTCAACGTCGCCACCTGACGCAGCCAGAGGCTTCGCTTCCCGCCGTCGTCAAGCACATAAACCACCTGCCTTCCGTCCGGCGAAATGACAGCATCGGTCGCCTTGCCGTTCGAGGTAAGCTTTTCGATCTTTATGGACTGAAACGGCCCGGCAGCGGCTCCTTTTGCCGGCCATCCAAATTTATAAATTGCAAAACCCACGCCGCCGACCAGCAACAACAGCGCCAGAGCGCCAATGCCGAGCACCGTTTTATTGCGTTTGATTTCGCCGAAAAGAAACTCGGCGCTTGATGATGTCCCTGTTGGGCCCGGCCCGCCGACGGTAGCCGGACCTTCCGACAAAATTGCCGTCGGAGATTCACCGACCGGATCGACGGACGACAATATCGCTGTCGAAGATTCGCCGGCCGCGGGTCCGTCTACAAGATGCGAGCCATCATCCAGACAGAAACTCAGGGTGTCGTCGAAATAATCTCGTCTGCACTCCGGACATCTTTTCATAAACGTAATTCCGGCAAGCCCAGCCGATGCAGGATGGCCAGATACCGCGGGTTCGCTCGGAGGTTATTCCATTTTAGGTCGACCGAAAGCCATACCAGCCGGGGGTCGCGAGTCTCGATGCCGCGTTCAAGCCAATTCAACGCTTCATCGGTTTTACCCAAGCCGTTGTAGATCAACGCAATATTATACGGGGAAGCAAAGTCGGTTTGCGACTGTTTTAAAAGTAAATTGATAACGGCTTCGGCCTCGGAACGCCTTCCTGCTTTCGCAAGGGCGTATCCAAGAAACGCACGCGGAGCCGAGCTGAATTCATTGAGCTCGCTGGCGCGTTTTGCTTCGGTAGCCGCCTCATCGTACATTTCCTTTCCGGTATAGGCCATTGCGGCCATATGGTGGCCCAGCCAGTAATCGGGATTCAGGTCAGTAACCCTTTTCGCCTGGGCGAGGGCTTCATCAAATTCCCCTACGAAAGAGTAGTGCTGAGACGCAAGAGCGTTATTTCTCAAATTGAGCGGTTCCAGTTCGCCGGCCCGCCGCGCCGCCGCTAGAGCTTGATCTTTGTTTCCGATGGTTGTCAGCACGTGTGCATAAAAGATATGCGCATCAGAGCTCTCCGGATCGAGTTCGATCGCCCGCTTCAACTCCTTCTCGGCTGCGGCAAAGTTGCGGTCATACCAGTAAATAATGAACCCAAGGTTTGCGTGAGCGCCCGCCAATTTATCGTCAAGGGCGATCGCTTTTTCAGCGGCTGCCTTTCCCTTCGGCATTACTTCATTCGGCGGCCGTTCACCGGAAAGGCCAAGAGACCGGTAAGCGTCGGCAAGTCCTGAATAAGCAAGGGCGTATGACGGGTCGATCTCGATAGCTTGCTGAAAGTAAAAGATCCCTTTGTCTATGTCGGCGCGAGTCGTTTTCAGCATTTGATACCGGCCGCGCAGATAAAGCCGGTAGGCTTCGGCATTTTGCGTATAATCCTTCGTTAGGCCAGGCGCTTCGGTTCCGGACAACTTAGCGCGGAGGGACTTCGAAACGTCCAAGGCGACTTCGGTCTGAAGCTTTACTATATCGGGTTGGCTGCGGACATATTGCTCGCTCCATATTTGATCGCCCGTCTCGACATTTACCAGCTCAACGCCGAGAGTGATTTGGTCGCCTCTGGCAACGACGCGTCCCAGCAGCACGGCTTCAACGGCAAGTTCTCGTCCGATCAATTTCGCATCACCTGCTCGCCCCTTGTAATGAAAAACCGTACTTCGCGCCTTTACCTTCAAGTTCTCGAGGCGTGAAAGCTTGGCGATAAGCGTTTCGGTCATTCCATCCGAGAGATATTCGAGGTCGGGATTGCCGCTTTCGTTTACGAACGGCATTACGGCGATCGACTCGATCTGGCCGCCCGAACCGCGTCCATAATAGAAATAGCTTCCGACGGCGAGAGCGGTTACAAGCAGTATGCCTACGACTGCTGCTATCAACGAATTCTTCCGTTTGGCAAGGTTTTGAGTCGGCAATACGGCGGCCCGGCCGGTTGCGTGGATCTGTGGGCGGGTGGGTGACTCACTGTGCGGGAGCTCGGCGGCTAATGCTTCCGGTTCTGACAAGATCGCCGTCGCCGGTTCATCGTCCAAAAGGCCATAGACAAGCTCGGTACCGTCCGCCAGACAGAAACTCAGCGAGTCGTCGTAATAATCCCGTCTGCATTCAGGGCATCGTTTCATTCAGACAGATCCGATTCTAATTAGGAAAACCAGCTTTCCTGAGCAGTTCGCGGAAACGCGGATCGCCGCGGATTGGATCAAATTGCGGATCCACGTAGAGGTAACCGTCGCCGTCCCGCTTTTCGACAGCCTTTTCGAGCCATTCGAATGCCCGGTCGTTGTCGCCGAGTTGGGCATAGTGTCCCGCCTTCTGTACGCCCTTTCGCTGCCTGCTCCCTTGTCTCTCGAGCCATTTTTCATGAAAACCTCTTGCGCCCGACTGCCGGTAAGCTGCCGCGAAATTCCGCAAAGTTCTCCAGTTGCCTGGCCACCTGGCCCTCAGGAGCATCCTGTTGGCGCATGACGCGCTTTTCAGCTTCGGTGAGAGCTTCTTCGTACATCCCCTTTTGATATAGGCTTGGGATAGAAATACCCGTGCCAGAAGAAAGTTCGGGTCCATCTCGATCGTCTGTTTGAATTGCGCAATGGCTTCGTCGTAGCGACGCGCCATCATCAATACATTCCCCGCAATCATGCTGATCGGGATGGAAAGAGGGTCGAGCTCCTGTGCACGTCTTATTTCCCTGATCGCCTCATCATGGCGCCCAAAACGCGAAAGGTATTCGGCGTACCAGTGGTGTGCGGTTGGATAGTTCGGGTTTAACTCGAGAGCTCGTTTGAATCCCCGTTCGGCGGCCGGCCAGTTCCACTCCGAGACTTCGACTTCCGCAAGTGCGGCATGGGCTTCGCCGAGAGTATCGTCAATTTCCAGGGCCTTTATCGCCGCGGCCCGGGCTTTGGGTAACCTTTCGGCACGATGCGTCGACAATAGCTGGAGAAGGTAGCTGTCCGCCAAAGCAGCATAAGCTAGCGCATACGTTGGATCGAGAGCGATGGCATCCTCGTAATACTTGAGCGCCTTTTCATTTTCGCCGGGCGTTCTTTTGTTCCAATAATAGCGTCCCTGCAAATAGAGTTTGTACGCCTCGGCATTCGAGGTGTGATTTTTGGCAAGCTTTGCCTCATCCGCGCTCGACAGCTTGGTTTGCAATTTTTGCGATACATCGCGAACGATGTCTTTCTGCAGCCCGGCGATGTTGGCTCATCTGCCGATCGTACGTTTCGCTCCAGATTATTTTATCCGTCGCCACGTCCACCAACTCGACGTACAGCGACAGCTCCTGCCCGCGTTGAGAAACCTTACCGGTTAACACCGCCTGCACATTTAATTCTTTACCGAGTGCCCCGGCGTCCATTTCCTTGCCCTTATAACGAAAAACCGATGCCCGGGCCGAAACACTCAATTTAGGGATCCGCGATAAGCTGGTTATCAAAGTCTCGGTCATTCCGTCTGAAAGATATTCGATCTCCGCATTGCCGCTTTCGTTGATCAACGGCATCACCGCGATCGATTCGATCTGCCTTGATCCGGGGCCCGAGTATCGATAGGCAAAGAAACCTAAAACAATAAGGGCGATCAGCAGAGGCAAAGCCAAGAGGCGTTTGTCGAGGCCGCGACCGAGTGACCGCGCGTCAGCACCGGCCGCGGTCACAGGCGGTTGAAGTATTACGGTGTTAGACTCTGACTTCTCACCCCGCCGCGTTAAACCCTTCGCCTCCGCAGAAGGTTCTGACAGTATCGCCGTCAAAGACTCGTCCGCGGACGCCGGACCGTCGAGCAGCGCAATGCCGTCGTCGAGACAGTAGAGCAGCGTCTCGTCGAAATAATCTCGTCTGCATTCGGGGCATCGTTTCATAAGTTCAGGCCTCTCACATACTACTCCGGAAACCCGACTTTCTTAAGCAATTCGGCAAACCGCGGATCGTCGCGGAGGGGATCATAGAGCGGGTTGACCTTCATCGAGACCATACCGAAATATCGATCCTCATACGCGTTATTGAGCTCGGCGAACGCCTTATCTTTTTCACCGAGAGCTATGAGGAAATTAATGCGGCCCTCACGCGAGGAGGCCGACTCCTGTATCATGGCCCGCAGAAACCCCTCCCAACCGCCTTTCGCAAAACTCTCACGGATCAGAGCAGCGTATTGCGGATTCCCATTGGCATCAGCGGAACGGGCCCTCTCTTCGACACTGGCGGCGTAATCACCCGTTAATTGATAGGCGTCGCCCAAAAGAGTGTGACTCAGAAAGAAATTCGGATCTAATTCAACTGCCTTCTTAAGCTGTGCGATGGCCTCGTCGTAACGTCGGACCCTTGTTAACATCAGACCATGGCCAGCGTTAAATACTGGCGAAAGGGGCTCAATCTCTAAGCTGCGGCGATATTCGGCCTGGGCGGCATCGAATCTGCCGAGATTTGCAAGCAGTGCCCCATACCTGATACGCGCCGGTCCGTGATTGGGACTTAGGTCGATAGCCTTTCGGAGCTCGCGTTCTCCACCTGAAAAATCATAATCGTGGTCTGACAGTACCCTTGCATAAGCGACATGAGCTTCGGCTAAGCCGTCGTCCAGCTCGAGGGCCTTCAGAGCCGCCGCACCGCGCTTTCGCCATTCCCGGCGGTTGCTGAGATGGCTGTGCGTACGCTTCGGCAAGGCCTGCAAAAGCGAGCGCAAAGTTCGCATCAAGGTTGATTGCCTGCTGATAGTACCCTATGGCTATTTCGATATTCTTGGGGCCACGCTTGTTCCAATATGACTTTCCCAGTAGGTAAAGCCGGTATGCCTCTGCGTTTTCAGTGTAATTCTTGGCAAGTTTCTGCTCGTCTGTACCGGATAGTTTTGTCTTCAGTTTTTGGGACAGATCGCGGGCGATCTCATTTTGCAGAGAAACTAGATTCGACATCTTGCGGGTATAGTTCTCCGTCCACAAGGCATTTTCTGTCTCGACGTCGATAAGTTCGACATTGAGGATCAGATCCTGGCCCCGCTGGATGACGCGCCCGTTCAAGATCGCCTGTACGTTCAATTCTTTCCCGACGGTTTGCGGATTCGTGTCCTTACCCTTGTATCGAAACACCGACGAGCGGGCCTTTACATTTATATCCGGCAACTGCAACAAGCTCGCGATCAATGTTTCTGTCATTCCGTCGGAAAGATATTCAACCTCGGGATTACCGCTCTCGTTGACAAAAGGCATCACCGCTATCGACTCAATTTGACGCATCTTGCTGCCGCCGTAGTATCTGTAGCCCAACCAACCTAGAACCGCGACTACCACGACCGCAGCGGCTACTCCGAGGATCAGGCGTTGCATGCGCACCTGCTTCGCACGCAAATTATTGTTCCCAGGGTCGAAAGTCCGTGTTGCGTCCTCGCCCGAAACATCCGCTTCACGCAGGATCGCCGTGGCCGGTTCGTCGATCGACGCCGGGCCTTCAAGCGAACGCGCCGCCGTCATCGAGACAATAGAGCAGCGTGTCGTCGAAATAATCGCGTCTGCATTCAGGACATCGTTTCATTGGATCAACCTGATGTTACTGTTGAAGACCAACTCTCTTGAGTAACTCGGGAAAACGGGGATCGTCGCGTAAGTTATCCCATTCCGGCGAGACTTTAAGCCAGACCACCGCCGCTTCCCCGATATCAAACACCTTTTCGAGCCACGCGAATGCCTCATCGCGTTCTCCGAGGCGAGCATAGAGCCTTGCCATGTCCAACCCGTGAGGACTCCTTCCGGTTCGTATATCTTCCTTATGGAATTCCAGGATCTGTTGCCAGTAACCCCTGGCACCGGACGCCTTGTATGCGTCGAGAACTTTCCGTTTCCCTTTGTCGAACTCGGCCGGATCTTCGCCCTCGAGGACAACTCCCTTCTTGATCTCCTCTGTAGCTTCTTCAAACATTCCCTTCTCTTCATATACTCGTGCCAAATAAAAATGTGTTCTTACATAATTCGGGTCCATCTCGATAAGCTTCTTGAGGTGATCGATCGCACGGTCGTACTGGCGAGAGTAATAATATGCCATGCCAAGGTCGGTGCCGATCGCGAGGGACAACGGATCGATCTCCAAAGCTCGTTTATATTCCGCAAAGCTCTCGTCAAACCGGCCTTGCATCGCCAACGATTCGGCAAGCCAATGATAAGCCGTAGCGTAGTTCGGACTAAGCTCGATCGCCCGCCTGTATTCTTTTTCGGCACCCGCCCAGTCGAATTCATTTCCATCCTTTATGGTCGCCAGGGCGGCATGCGGTTCGCCCAACGTCGGATCGATCTCGAGCGCCTTTTGGGCGGCCGCTGTTATTTTTGGTCCGGCGTCGCGATTTAATAGATCGCCTGTGACGTAACATTCGGCCAGTCCGACATAGGCCATCGCGTATTGCGGGTCTTTCTCGATCGCCTGCTGAAAATACTCGATGGCTTTGTTTGTTGCCGCATCTGTGCGCTTGTTCCAGTGAAAGCGTCCCTGCAGATAGAGCTGGTAGGCTTCGGTATTCTGGGTCTGGTTTTTGGTTACGTTTTTTTCCTGTGCGCCGGTAAGCCGCTGACGCAGTTTCTGAGAAACATCGCGTGCAATTTCGGTTTGCAAGGCGGCAAGGTCGCCGAGTTTTCGATTGTAATGTTCACCCCAGATCTGATTCCGGTCCGGGCGTCCACGAGGTCAAGGCTGAGTGTCAATTGCTCGCCCCGCTGGACTACACGGCCGTTCAAAACGGCCTGTACGCCAAGTTCTCTCCCGACCGCAATCGGGTCAACTTCCTTTCCCTTGTACCGAAACACCGAGCTTCGGGCTTTTACAGAAAGATTCGGAAGCTGTGAAAGGCTGTTCATCAGCGACTCGGTCATGCCGTCCGAAAGATATTCGATATCAGTATTGTCGCTCGCATTTACGAACGGCATAACGGCGATCGAACTGATCTGCGATTGAGCGCGTCCGTAGTACCAATAAGCTCCGATACCTAGTGCGGTCAAGATCAAAACCGCTGCGACACCGGCAACACGGAGGTTCCGGTTAGAACGTCTAGGGCCGGCCGATGACGGCGTGGAAGCCTTAGTTGGCGGGTCATTTTCAAAGGTCCTGGTCTGCGCCTCTTCTGTTGTATGAACTTCCGAGTATACTGCGGTCGCCGGTTCGTCTTGCGCACCCGGACCGTCCAGAAGGCGGGTACCATCATCGAGACAGTACAAGAGCGTCTCGTCGTAGTAATCTCGCCTGCATTCTGGGCACCGTTTCATTGTCTTCCAAGGCGAACGGAGAGAATTGTAACATTGCCTCTAATTAAACTCGCCTGCTTTTATTAGAGCTTTGTGCCCGCTTTCGCTGACTTCGGGTAGAAAATGCTCGCGATCCGCTATCGCCGCTGCTGAACACATCTGCTACTTAAATCCGCTGATCAGGACGACGTCACTAGTGGTAGTACCGCGGGTGTAAGCCATCTGTTTGCCGTCAGTTGAGAGGGCAAAATTGTAGATCCATTCAGTCTTGAAATCGGTAAGTTGTTTTGGCTCTCCGTCATCGAGTGGGAATCTCCAGATGTTCGATATACGGCCGTGAGTGTCTCGCGGATAGTAGAGCGAGCGGCTGTCTGGGGACCAGCGGAATGTGCCGTTCTTTCCGATAAGATCGAAGACCTTTGTCGGTTCTCCACCCTCGAACGGGATGATGGCGTATCGCCACGTCGAATTCTCGTCTTTGAGATATGAGCAAAGGATCCATTTGCCGTCCGGTGAGATCTTCGGATCGTTTGTGAACGTGTTCGTTAACTGAACAGCCTCACCGCCGTCGATCGAGACTTTCCACAAATAGGGCTTGCCGCCGCTTTCGGCAGTATAGATCACCCATCGGGAATCGGGTGAAATGCTTGCACGGAAGTCATTCGTACCCTCGCTGGTCAGCTGTTTTTGATTTCCGCCGTCCACATCCATCCGCCAGAGATTTAGTTTCTCATCGCGCAATGCGAAAAAAACCAGGTAGCGGCCATCCGGCGTAACCGCAGTCGGATTGTGCAGCCCCGAATCGGCGGTCAACTGCTTAACACCGCTTCCATCAGCATTCATTACCCATATATCCTCGGTGCCGCTCGCCGCCGAGTTATAAACGATACGGCCGTCCGGCGTCCACCCGAGGCCCATGATACCTTCGCGATTGCTGCCACCGGACTTTACCTGGACCGCACGGCTTGCGTCGCCGCTCGGCCCGACCCAAATGTTTGTTACCGTGTTCGATTGAACGGTGACGATCGAACGGGCATCCGCGGTCAGGTCGATGCTCGAATAATCGCTTAGGTCGGTGGTTACTCTCTGTCGCTTTCCGTCGGGATACGAGAAGTGCCATAGCTGGTTGTTGAAAGCTTTTGTCGACCTTTCCGAGCCCATCACGAGGAGTCCGCTTTTATTTGGGAGCCAGGCTATTGCGGTAATAAAATTCCATTCCTGGGTCGCGATCGGTTTAGTCGTACCGTCGTCAACGCTTATCTCGACAACGGAATAACCACCGAGAAGGACGCCTTCGTCGCGAATGATGCAGGCGATCGTCTTGCCATCGGGCGACCATGCCTGCCTGCTTTCGCGCGAGTTGAATGCTTCCGGTTTCTTGCGCGAAGAGAGGATCCTTTCGCCCGATCCGTCAGCGTTTGCGATCATCAGCGAACTCTCGTCAGGCGTCGGATACCCGACGCGAACGAACGCGAATTGCTTTGCGTCCGGCGAATAGCTTATGCCGCCGTCCGCATCATCGATCAGTTTTTTCTGAGTGCCGCCAAACACCGGCATTTGATAGAGCGACCAGTCCGTGTTCTTCTCGAACTGTACTTTTACAAAGTTGATGTAATTGCCGTCCGGCGTGAACGAGAGTCCCCAATAATAGACGTCCTCCTCAGCCGGGATGATCGGAACATCCTTTGACGCCGCAAGCTGCCTAACCCAAAGGCTCTGCTTTCCGCCTTCATCCAGCGTGTAAACGTAAAATTTACCGTCAGGCGAAATGGCCGCGGTGACGGATTTACCGTTCGTCGTCAGCCGCTCGATCTTTATCGCCTGGGCAGGCTTTTCTTCTGGGGATTGATATTTATAGAGAGCGAATCCGATTCCGCCGACCGCGAGCAATACAAAACCGATGGCCATCGGCAACCGCTGGCTTTTGGTTTGGACATTTGCAGACGGCAAAGATGGACCCGAAAGAATCGCCGTGCGTACTTCATCACTATTCGGCAGATCGATCGTCGCTGACTCTTTCATTGACGCCGGGCCGTAAAGCAGTTCGGCCCCGTCGTCTAGACAGAAACTCATGCTGAGATCATATTCACGGCCGCATTCAGGGCAGCGTTTCATAAAGCGTTCAATCAAACAGGCATCCGGTCACCCGATCGCGTCGGACACAAAAGAGCCCATAGGAACCGTGAGAAGCGGCACCCCGGTTTGCCGCAGGACTCTTTCACTGTGACTTCCGCGTAATCCGTCCAGGAAGCCGTTCCGCCCGTCGGTCGACATCACGATAAGTCCGGCCCGGGTCTGATTCGCGACGTCGATGATCGTCTGAATGACATCGCCGGACCGTGTTACTTCGTTCCAGTTCCAACCGGGAACGTCGGGTGGACGGACGGCGGGCATCGAGCCGGCGTCTCCAACGTGAAGCAAGTTAAACGTCCCGTGCCCGAGATTCAGGCTTTTTACGAGCCGGGCCGCGGCTTCGACGGCTGGTTGAGGACGGGGCGTTTTGGCGATTGGTATCACAATGTTATCAAGAGAAACCGATCCATCCTCGGCCGAAACAAAGCCGTGGCTATCAGCCGAGATAAACAGCGTCATTTCGGTGGCACGCCGTGCGATCGGCTCGGCAACAGAACCCGTGAGCCAACGAGCGACCCCGGTCCGCTGATGCGTAGCTAAAACTATCATTTCGGCGGGATGTTCCTCAAGAAAATCAACGACCGCGTCAACAGGATCCTTTTTCTGCGTGATCGCCTTGCGCACGTCAATACCAAGCTGACCTACAGCCTCCCGCGAGCTGCCTTTAGGCAAAAGGCCCCACTGCTCGAGTGTTTCACGTACACCCGGAAAGTCTGACCAGCGAGCCGACGCGTCGGGCGATACGTTTAGCAGCGTGATCTT
The DNA here is from genome assembly GCA_963763355.1 of uncultured Acidobacteriota bacterium. GTDB lineage: Bacteria > Acidobacteriota > Blastocatellia > Pyrinomonadales > Pyrinomonadaceae > OLB17. The sequence continues at coordinate 585,806 of CAVXOI010000008.1, read as the reverse complement.
CGATTTTGCCAGCAAAGCCGCCTTCAGTGCGTGATAAAAGGCCACCTTACTTCCTTCCGAAAAATCGGTTGGATGTAGCACGCTCTCGATAATACGTTCCATTTATTCTCGCCTCCCTTGTCTGAAAATTTACAACTCCCCTTCCAACGCAGTTCATCGTCTGTGGCTCGTCAGGCGACGGCATTGAACCTTTTACGATCGCTACTCCGTCTTCGAGACAATATAAAGCGGGCCGTCGAATAATCCCGCATGCATTCGGGGCAGCGTTTCATAAACTAGTTCGACAAATTAATTCGCCTCATCAAGTCCTTGAATCTCGCGTCGTCGCGCAGGGGGTCCATGAAGGGATCGCTCGCCATACGGCCAAGATAACAATCCCTTTCTTCAAACGATCTTTCGAGCTCGGCGAATGCCCGGTCCTTATCACCAAGTGCCGCATAGATCGATGCAATGTAGTAGGTACGGACATAACGGGCCTTACCCAACTCGCGAAGGACAGCGATCTCCTTTTCGGCATTGGCCCTGTCGCCCGACGCCGCGTGAGCCTGAGCTATTAGAACGACCGACATCCATCCCCAGGACGACTCCAAAGGCACCTGTTTGCCGAGCGCGACAGCATCGTCATAACGCCCGTTAATGATGTATGCCATGCCCAACCAATGCCGAGCCAACGGAAATCCCGGATCGAGCTCGTATGCGCTTTTTGCCTGCGACAAGCGCCTTGTCGTATTGACGCACATGGATGTAACCGGTTGTGAGGACCGCATTATTGATCATTGACAATGGCTCGATCTCGACGGCGCGTTCCAACTCGCGAGCGGCCTCGCCGGTTTTGCCGGCCGCCAGGTGGTTCGCGAGAGCATAAGCGACATAGCTATACGCGATATTTGGATCAAGATCGATCGCACGTTTGAAATGCTTCTCCGACTCCGCCCAATTCCAGTCGTAGATCGCGAGTGAATCCGCAAGCGCCGAGTGTGCCTGCGCAAGATCCGGATCGAGCTCGAGTGCTCGGGTCGCAGCCGCCTTCGCAAGCGGAATGCACTCTTTAGGTGCAACATCCGGATTTTTCCCCATCGAGTTGTACGCTTCGGCCGTTGCAGCAAACGCAAGAGCGAAGTTCGGGTCGAGGTCGATCGCCTGCTTATAGCTGTCGATCGCCTTCAGCATGTCGTCCTTTACACGCCTTGCATAATGGAACCGCCCCTTCATGTAAAGCTGGTACGCTTCGCTGCTGCTCGTGTACTTTTTTGCAATGCCGCGCTCATCGCCGCCCAGCTTCAGTTGCATCTTCTGCGTCAGCGTTGTCGCGATCTCCCGCTGAGTGGCAAGAAGGTCCGCCATCTTGCGATCATATTGTTCCGCCCAAACAACTTTTCCATTTCGCACATCGATCAGTTGAACGCTGATGCCTAGACTGTCGCCCACTCGCATCAACCGCCCCGAAAGCACCCCGTCCACATCCAGGGCCTTCGCGATCTCAGCGATGTCGGCCGCTTTGCCTTTGTAGCGCATAACAGAACTCGTCGGACTTACCTTCAAGGCGGGAAGCTGCGAAAAACGAAAGATCAACGAATCGGTCAAGCCGTCAGAAAGATAATCCGCGTCGGCGCTTCCGCTGAGATTTTCGAACGGAAGTACGGCGATGGAGTTGATCGAGCCGGGAGTCGCGGACGAGCGAAAATATCTGTACCCGGCAACTGCGAGGACAACAAAGAGAACAATCGCTAGCGGCACGAAAATGAACCTCTTGTCGAACGTCTTCGCCGTGGATGAATCAGCCCTGTCGCCGTCGCGGACCGGCGTCTGCGCCGTTGTATGTATTTGCGGGCGGGTCGGGGCTTCTCCAGCCGCTCCGGCAGTATTCAGGATCGCTGTCGCCGGCTCGTCCGCAGCCGGCCCGTAGAGTAACTCCGCTCCGTCATCGAGACAGAACATCATTGTATTGTCGTACTCTCGCCTGCATTCCGGGCATCGTTTCATGGGCTGTGAGGGAAATTGAGCTTTCTTACTAATTCATCAAAACGCGGGTCGTTCCTCAACGGGTCCATAAACGGATCGACCTTTATACGCTGGAGGAACCAGTCGCGATTTTGGTAAGCCTTTTCAAGCTCGGCAAATGCGCCGTCCTTGTCGCCTACAGCGGCGTATGTGATCGCGACCCAATAGTTCTGCACGTACTTTTTCTTTTCGGCTTCCTTCCATTGTTCGATGATCCGGAGGGCCATGTCGCGATTGGCCCCACCTTGGAATAAGAGTATCCGGCTGTCGCAAGTAAAGGCATGTCGGAGTCCAGATGCTTTTCCACCAACGTCAACGCCTCGGCAATACATTCCTTTCGCGGCATATGTATGACCCAGCCAATTCCTGCCGCCAATAAAATTGGGATCGAGGTCATAAGTCCTCTTAGCCTGCTCGACCGCTTCATCGAAACGCCTTGCATACATCAGCACCGCCGCGTAGTTTGCTCCTTGAATCAAATAGAGCGGCTCTTTTTCCATCGCGATCTTCATTTCGGCGATCGCTTCGTCGTGCCGTCCCGATCGGGCTCAAATAGGTCCAGGCGTAACGGTAATGCGAGATCGAGGCGTTCGGATCCAGCTCGAGCGCCCGTTTGAAACCGGCCTCCGCCCGTCCCCAGTCCCAATCATAGGTCGCGGCGATCATTGCCGAAACGGTGTGAGCCTCAGGCAGCTCAGGGTCAAGCTCAAGGGCCTTTTCGGCTGCAGCCTTAGCCTTCGGAATGCATTCGGCGGGCGACGCGTATGGAAACGATGGAATGACCGTCCACGATTCGGCGATGCCGACGTACGCAAGAGCAAACTTCGGATCGAGTTTAACCGCCTGTTCAGAGATCTCGATACTTTTGAAAAGGTCTTCCTTGGTGCGCTTGGTAAAGTGATAACGCACCTTAAGCCAGAGCTGATAGGCTTCGTTGTTTTCCGTGTATTTCTTTGTAATGCCTTTGTATCGTCACCGGCAAGTTTTAACTGCAGCTTCTGAGTTATCGTCGCGGCTATCTCACGCTGGGTGGCAAGCAGGTCCGCCATTTTCCGTTCGTATTGCTCGCCCCACAACGACTTATTGTTACGTACATCGACAAGCTCGACCGTGATGTTCAGGTTGTCGCCGCGTTTGGCAAGACGGCCGGTCATCACCGCGTCAACGCCAAGTTCGGCGGCTATCTTAGCAATGTCAGTTTCCTTGCCCTTGTAACGAAGAACAGAACTCGCCGGACTGACCTTCAATCCCGGAAGCTGCGTCAATCGAAATATCAGCGATTCCGCGAGGCCGTCCGATAAGATATTCCGTGTCGGCATCGTCGCTGCGGTTTTGGAACGGCAGCACAGCTATCGAATTGATCTGATCGCCGCCGGCTGTATTGAGGTATCGATACCCGAAGAAGCCGGCTGCGAGAAGCAGAATGACGAACCCCGAGGCCAACATCGGCTTTGCCGACCGATGTGCGGAGAGTTGCGGCGTTCCCGCAACACTGCCGCGGCCTGGTGCCGGAACGCTTTGCCTTTCCGTTGAACGTTCCAAACTTCCCCGAGGCGGCGCCCCCGCGGTCGTGTAGATCTGAGGCCGCGTAGCTGACTCAGAGAACTGGCCGCCAGCTGACTCACGCGGTTCTGACAAAATTGCGGTCGCGGGCTCATCCACGGACGCCGGGCCGTACAGCAACTCAGCTCCGTCATCCAGACAGAAGCTCATCGAAAGGTCATACTCTCGGCCGCATTCCGGGCATTTCTTCATAAGCTATTCCGGCAGACCCATCCGTTTCAGGAGATCCTTGTATCGCGGGTCGTCACGGAGAGATTCGAACTGGGCCCGCCATCTGACAAATCCCAGATCTTCTTTTTCTTGAAAATCCTTTTCCAGCCAGTGAAATGCCTTGTCCTTGTCGCCCAATCCCGCGTAGACACCTGCGATGAATGTTCCCGGAGTTCCCTTTCTTGCATATCTCTCTTCCAATTCCAAAGCAACTGCGTTCGCCTCCGCGCGTTTCCCGCAGCGGCATAGACGTAACCCAGGCTCATAAGTGAAAAGCTTGCCCTGTTACTGAGCTCGGTCGCTTTCTCCTGACTTGCGACGGCTTCAGAATGGCGTCCGAGATTCGAGTACGATAATCCTAAATTGTTATGGGCGTATGAAAAGTTCGGGTCGAGTTCGATTATCTTGAGTGCCATGTCAATGGCGGCTTGATGGTTGTTTTGAAGCCGATACATCTCCGCAGCATTGGCGCTGATAATACTTGAGAGAGGATCAAGATCATGTCCACGCTGGATCATCGATGCGGCATCGTCATATCGCCCGAGAGCTCTAAGAAGATGGGAATACCAGTGATACGCCGATGCATAGTTGGGGTTTAGTTCGATAGAGCGCTTGAATTCCCGTTCGGATTCGGTCCACCGCCACAATTTACTATTGATGAGTCCGAGCGATGCGTGTGCCTCAGCTAAACCTTCATCAATCTCAATCGCATGCTCCGCGAATTTTTTTGCATCTCCTAGCGTTTCGCTCTGCGGAGTTCCGGCGTATTCCGGCACGACAGCATAGCAGTCCGCTAAACCGGTGTAAGCCAGAGCAAAATTCGGGTCCCTCTCAGTCGCGGCTTTGAATTGCTCGATCGCTTTCTTGATATTCTCTGCCGTACGCCGGCTCCAGTAATAACGTCCTTTCAAATACGCTTGATATGCTTCGTTGTTGTCGGTGTATTTTTTGACGATCCCCTTCGTATCGGCGCCACCCAGTTTCAGTTGCAGCTTTTGCGTTATTGTTGTCGCTATCTCACGTTGTGTCGTGAGCAGTTCCGCCATTTTCCGATCGTACTGCTCGGCCCATATGATCTTTTCGGTGCGGGAATCGATCAACTGAACACTGATCGATAGATCATCACCCCGCTGGACAAGTCGTCCAGACATCACCGCATCGACCGCAAGCTCTTTTGCGATCTGCGCGACCTCCGTTTCCTTTCCCTTGTATCGCATCACGGAGCTCGTCGGACTCACCTTCAAGTTCGGCAACTGCGAAAGACGATAGATAAGCGAATCGGCAAGCCCGTCAGACAGGTACTCGGTATCGGTGTTCCCACTCCGGTTTTCGAAAGGCAGCACAGCTATCGAATTGACCTGTTCGGTGTCAGCGGCGTTGAAATATCGGTAACCGAAAAAACCGCCGAGTACGATCCCCGCTAGAGCAAGCGGCGCGAGCAGCAGGCGTTTATCGAAGGTTTTGGGCTTTGGATCCGCGGTGATGCCGGATGGATGAACCGCTGTCTGATCGGTCGTATATATCTGAGCCCGCGTCGCAGCCTCGCCCGAACCCGCCGTCGAGTGTAAGATCGCCGTCGCCGGTTCATCGGCCGTCGCCGGCCCCTCAAGGAGCGCGGTCCCGTCATCGAGACAGTAAAGCAAACTATCATCGAAATAATCTCGCCGACATTCAGGGCAGCGTTTCATTTAGCAGGTGATAAGGGCACGGGAATTATACTTCATTTATCTTTATAGCCAACTTGGAAACCGGTCGAAAAAAGCAACTTAACGACTCCAGCCGGCGGACGTGCCGCCCGATCTGTGTTATGCGACGCTTAACAGTTAAACGTTATTTTCTTAACGAATGGGTCTTACGGTGAGAATCTAATGTTAGCTGTCACTCCACCTTTTGGCCTACGCGTCAATACGGAAGACGCCGGAGTCGGTGAAGGTTGACCAAACCGAACGGAGACGCCGCGTTCGATCAGGACTCGAAAGTTTCATATCCGGTCCCGGCTCTCGGCTAGGTGCACACGACCACACAAACAGCGATGATATGCCGAACTTTTCTAAAGCAAATGGATGTTAGTTCGCTCTCGCGACACGACGAAATTGAGCGCCGCCAAGATTGATCGCGTCGACTTCCCCTGTCACGGAATTTAACGTGAAGGATACGAGCGATTCCCCTCGCCATTTCTGGCCCCACTTTGCCTGAAAGGTATCGTAATGCCAGTGCTCGAGTTCAGCGATCCGCTGCTTCGATACGCCCATCCTGAGCTTGCCGTCGGCAAACGTAACCTCGACCTCGCCGTAGAATGGATCGGCATATTTTCCGGCGTATGCCGCAAGCGAAAGGCTCGGTTTTGTGTCTTTGGCGCGTTTTGACCTTGACGCGTCAGCTCGTTTCTTACCCTGAGCTTCGAGGCCATCGAAAAGCGTTTTCATTTCCTTCGACCAATCGCGGCCGTTGTCGCCGAAAACGAACGTGTCGAACGCCTTGTACATCAGCGCGTGCCGAACTTCAGCATGATCGATGTTTCCGAAAATGTAGATCCCAAATTTCTTGTCGGGGATAAGCCCGATGATTGCCGTACGGCCCGCCAGGCTTCCCGTATGAAAATTCACCATTTCGCCGCGATAGTCATGCTGGAACCAGCCCATACCGTATGTTGTCCAATGCGGCTTCGTAAGAACAACCGTGGGATAGAAATCTCCGGGCGGGACGACGATCTGCGGCGTGAGCAGCATGTGCTTTGTCCCTGGCTTTAACAGTTGCTTACCGTCCACCGTGCCGTTGCCGAGCATGAAATCGACCCACTTTGTAATGTCGTTCGCCGTTGACTGGACCGATCCCGCCGGGGCCACCGGGTCGGCCGTCATCTCCGGGATCACCGTTGTCTTGTCATCGATCACATAATGTGAGGATGAGCGGTTCTGGTACGGGGTCGACGCATTGTAGCTCGCATACGTGTTCTTCATCCCAAGCGGTGCGAACAGCCGCGTCGCGACAAATTGTTCCCACGGCGTCCCGCTCACTTTCTCGATCACCTGGCCGGCGACGAGATACATAATGTTTTGATAGGTATAGCCGCCGCGGAAAGGATAGGCCGGCCGGGCGTACTGCATTCTTTTCACGATCTCATCGGCGGGGAGCTCAGGCGTCCGCGACCACAGAAAGTCGGCATTTCCCATACCGGCGTTATGGGTGAAAAGATCTCGGATCCTCAACTCGGCGGTAATGTACGCATCGGCCACGCGAAAATCGGGAAGGTGTTTTACGACCTTATCGTCCCACGAGACTTTGCCTTCATCGACAAGCATCGCCATCGTGACCGCGGTCATTGCCTTGGTAGTGGACATCGCCCCGAACAATGTATCGGCATCGACCGGCGTCTCCTTTCCGATCTCACGGACACCGTATCCCTTAGCGAGCAGCACTTTGCCGTCCTGTACGATCGCGATAGACATACCGGGCACATTCCACGTCGTGCGTGCCGCTTCGGCGTAACGGTCGAACGCTTCGACCGAAGGCTGGGCGATGGCGGCAGCCGTCAGGACCAGGCAAAGAAGAAATGAGATGTATAACTTTTTCATATTTTTAATTCGAAAACCTCGGTCCTAATGTTTCAGCCCCAACAATCCTAACCATTCAGGCATCTCATGCAGATGGTCTACATGGTCGGGCGCCGTGTCTCCCTCGTAACCGCGTACATGCAAGCCCTTCTTATCGGCGCGGCTCAGCTGATGCATTCCCGCGGGGCCGATCAAGGAAACCTGTTTGCGGCTTACGTTCGCTTTTTTAAGCAGATGGTCCACGCATTCTGTAGTGCTTGCGTACGTGCCGGGTACGATCGCTGAATGCGTGATCACAAAATTCTTTCGGCCCCGGGCCGCCTCAGCGGCAAACTTGACGAAAGCATCGACGTCAACAGGATCGACAACGCCGCCTTCCGCCAGCGGCCGTCCCTTCGGGACATAACCTGCATGAATGCCGTCGAGGAGCAGAACATTATCTACGAGCTCAAAATTTTTGTCGTGCCGTAGGATCGCCCTTATCGATCCGTACCCCGCCGAAAAGCCGGTCAATGTGATCGAGGACCAACCCTTACGCAGGCTTAGTTCGCGACCGGCTTCGGCGACCAATTCAATAAACGCATCCTGGCGTTCAAAGGGACGGCCGTAAACACTCGAACCTGCCCCGAGGTTAACAGTTATGAGTGCCGCTTGGGGCACCGATCGTGAAATGTGAGTCTCGACCAGCCACGCCGCTCCATGGAAATGAATTATCAACGGAACGCGTTTGTCCGGATCGACGCCCGGACCGACGAATAACCGGGCACCGTTCAAAGACTTCAAGCTGAACCCGCCGGCCCCGAACTTCGGTTTGAGCTATTCGCCGATGGATCCTTGCACTATCCGTTGCCTGGGAACCCGGCTTTGCCTGCTCCTGGGCCGTTAACGACAGGACCCCGAGAAACGACGCTATGAGCACACAAAAACAAGGACCGTATCTTCGCTGGAAATACCGACAGGCGTCTGACTTACATTTCATCCAAAAAAGAAGATCCGCCCAAAACTCGCTTTGATTTAGAGTGCTCGAAGCGAGTTTAGGACGGATTTTCGATTCTGCCAAGTTGTTAATTTACATATTCCTTCGGAAACCAGAGGACGCCGGCGGGAAGTTCCGATTTGGCTTCCCTTTTTCTTTGCTGGGCCGCACGCAGCAGCTGCTCGGCCGTTTCGCCGTCCTTGAGGAAAGTGGACCAGCCTACATTCAGGGCGACCGCCACACCTTCGCCGTCGGCAATATCGAACTCATTGCGAGCAAAATGCTGCTTAATGCGGTCGACGATCTCAAGCGCTGTCCTCTCCTCCGCCGTCGGCAAGATAACAATGAACTCGTCATTGATCGTGCGTGCAAGAAAATCCATTTTTCTCAGATGCTCGCTTATCCGTGCCCCGACAAACTCCAGCATCCTGTCGCCGACCGCATGTCCGAGCATCGAATTAACGGCGCCGAAATCGCGAATGTCGATCGTCAGTATCGAAAGCGGCCGTTCTTCGCGGTTCCGCAGCGATTCGGCAAGTTGATTCTCAAGGACCATGTAAAAAGCACGCTCGTTCGGCAGCCCGGTTAGCGGGTCGGTAAGCGCGTTCGAGAGTGATCGCTCAAATGCCAGCGAACGGCGAAAGATCGGCGTAACGTGGTCGCTGATCGCTTCGAGCAGCTTCACGGTGTTCTCATCGTTGTCTATCTGTTCGGTCGTAAAAAGCTGAAAGACACCGAAGGGCTCCTCGCCATGGACCAGCGGCAGCGCGGCCGTCGCCGCGAAACCGGTCAACCTGTGCGCGGCCGAGACTTGCCCGGTCGGCCCAAAGTTTCCGGTCGATCCTGATCTCACCGCTCTTGAATGCCTGCCCCGACAAACCTTGCCCTACTTGACATTCGAACCCGCTGATGAGTGCCGAATTGGTACCGTCCACATGGAGGAAAGTAAGCGTTTTGTCATTAGCTCCCGGGACGACGAGTGCCGAGGCGGCGAATGGAAATATCTCGCTTACCCGGTGAGAAACCAGCCGGAACATATCGGCTGCATTCAGCGACGAACCAAAAAATTCATTCGCCTCGTCCAGGGCTATCAAACGGTCCTCGACTCCGTCGAAACGGACGTTCGCTGCATCGTTCGCTTCGTCCATGATCTCCGGTCGTTGTTCGACCCCGGGAGCTCGCAAGCAGGCAAACGCAAAGGAACGCAACACCAATGATTCCGGCATATGCGGCCGTCAACACGCCGATCTCCGGCACCGCGGCCAGGTAGGTCAGCGCGATGGCAAATATCCCGGCAAATATCGGAATATTTTGCTTGCTAAAAAGCGGTCCAGGACGTGACGATACAATTCCGGAGGGCTCAAAACTCTTCATATTGGGGCTAGTTTCGTGAGAATAACGGAAGGTGATCTGAGGGATCGCGGCATGGGCCCGCAATATTGAAGATACTGCTCCAAACCACCCTAAGTCAATACATTATTAATAGCGAACGAATTTTCAAACGCGGCGGGGTATATGAAAAATTTCAAAAAAAATAACGACTATTTGTCTAAAAATCGATTTTTTTGATGATTCTCGAGTTGACTAACCCATCGTGGCTCTTTATATTGTCCAATGTTCCAAAAATAAATTGGGATGGGACAAGGCTGTGTAACAACGGTCCTTAGGTAAAATAAGTAAACTTATTCTTTGAAGAAGACAGGAGATCAACTTAACATGAGAAAAATTATTGCACTTTCAAGCCTTTTGGCCCTTGGTGCTCTTGGAATGGCTTGCGGCGATGCTGCGAACACCAACACCGCCTCAAATGCAAATGCGAACCGTACGGCGAACAATGCGATGGCAACTGCCAACAACGCAATGCAAACGGCGAACAACGCTGTGGCGAACGCCGCTAACCAGGTTGCGAATGCTACTAACGCAGCTTCGAACGCGGTTTCGAACGCTGTCAGACCTGCAACGACGAACACGAACGCAAACGCGAACGCGAACGCAAACAGAAGGCCGTAGTCTGGTTTTCGGTTTTATCTTAAAGAGGCTGCCTGAATTGGCGGCCTCTTTTTATCTGGCCTCGTGGCTCGGTTGGGGATAAGGCTTTGAAAATTGAAAGGATCAAGAGAAGTTAGGGCCGGATAACGTTTGCACGGCTTAACCCAGTTACTGGCCCAAAGCGTTTCTAAGGTCCTCAATACTGGTCACAGGTCTCTGGCAGACAAACCGTTCGCAAATATATGCCGCCGGCCGGCCGTCGACCAGTTTCCTGGAACTAAGCAGCGGCGGCTCCGCGGCCTCGCCGGGCTCGCGGGCCGAAACAGCTACCACCTTCGTCGGCAAGTAGCTGCTCCATATCGCCCTCTCAAGCTCGTTCCCACGCTCGCCGACAATTGCAATTTCTTTCGGAGATCCCAGATGAAATTCGGCGGCCGCGAGGGCCCGCCCGAACCCTTGCGGATATCGCCGGATCTGATCGGCCGTTGCACGAATAGCTGCCTCTCCGAACCGCTCGTATCTCTCATCCAGATAAAATTTTGAAAGTTTTAGAAGCACATCCGCCGCCACCGAATTGCCCGATGGGCTCGCGTTATCGAACAGGTCTTTGTTTCGCACGATGAGCTCCTCGTGATCATTGGCGGTGAAAAAGAAGCCGCCATTCTCTTCGTCCCAAAACTCGGTGATCATAAGATCGGCCAACCGCTTGGCCGCCCGAAGATATTTGACCTCTCCGCAAACCTGGTATAGCTCGATCAAACCGTCGGCAAGGTTTGCATAGTCCTCGAGATAACCATTCAGCTTCGCCATGCCCGCTTTCCATGTCCGAAGCACGCGAACGTGTCCTCCGTTTTCGTCGACGATATTTCCTTCAACAAGCTGACTGAGAAGAAAGTCGGCATTTCGTTTTGCGATCTCCAGGTATCTTTCGTCGTCCAAAACCGCCGCGGCCTCCGAAAATGCGGCCAGCATCAAGCCGTTCCACGCGGTCAGTACCTTTTCGTCGCGGAAGGGTTTTATGCGCTTTTCGCGGTGGGCAAAAAGTCTCTTTCTCATCTCGTCGAGGTCACCGATCGGACCGTCCGGACCCGAAGTCTTTCTTAAGTTAGGAATGTTTTTTTCTTCAAAATTCCCTTCCGCCGTAACATCATATTGTTCGTTGAACTTACGGCCATCTTGCTCACCTAACACCTCAACGATCTCATCCGGCGTCCAAACAAAGAATTTCCCTTCTTCACCTTCACTGTCCGCATCCTGCGAGGAATAAAAACCGCCCTCCGGATCGAGCATTTCGCGTTCGATATATTTTAGCGTTTCAACCGCAACCCGCCTGAAAAACTCATCCTTTGAGATTTGATACAGATGTATGTATGTCCGGATAAGTTGGGCATTGTCGTACAGCATTTTTTCAAAATGCGGGACAAGCCAGATCGCGTCCACGGCATACCGATGAAAGCCGCCGCCAAGCTGATCGTATATTCCGCCCTTCGCCATCTTCTCTGCGGTCGCACGGACCATCTCAAGCGCGCCCTCGTCACCGGTCCGGCGCCAGTAACGCAGCAAAAACTCCATCGACATCGATTGCGGAAATTTAGGTGCTCCGCCCCAGCCGCCGTTTGCAGCATCGTACGATCTCACAAAATGTTTGTACGCCGTTTCCATTAGACTTTCGTCTATGCCGCCCGACGCCATTTCGGTGACCGACATTCGGCGAAGCTCGCCTAAGATGTCGTTCGCCGAACGCATCAGTTCATCCCGCCGCTCGCGCCATGCCTCGGCAATGCTCATTAAGATCTGCTGCCACGAAGGCATCCCATACCGCTGCGACGGCGGAAAATAAGTGCCGCCGAAAAACGGTACTTTGTCCGGCGTGAGAAAGACATTCATCGGCCACCCGCCGCGGCCGGTCGTCATCTGGACAAAGTTCATATAGATCTTGTCCACATCCGGCCGTTCTTCCATATCGACCTTGATATTCACAAAGTGCTCGTTCATCACGCGCGCGGTCGCTTCGTCCTCGAACGATTCGTGCGCCATCACGTGACACCAGTGACACGCCGAGTACCCGATGCTGACCAAAACCGGCTTGTCCTGGGCCCGTGCCTTTTCAAATGCTTCGTCTCCCCACGGATACCAATCCACCGGGTTGTGCGCGTGCTGAAGCAGATACGGACTGGTCTCGCCGATCAATTTGTTCGAATGTTCGCTCGTTGCCTGCATACCTGCATTGTTTCACGCCGGATGCCCTGGTCACAAATAATCGCCTCGAAGAGTAGAAGAAACCGGGCCCGTCTGGTATAAACCTAAAAACCCTGGTCAGTCTAAATATGAAGAAGCCGGATTGGAAGCAGTTCACTAAACACCGCGGGCTCGGCTTGGTGACCATGCTGCTCGGCGTCGGCGTATTGTTCGCGCCGATCGTGATGGGTTCGTGGATCATCGCACTGTTGGGAATTGTGTTCCTCGGGGCCGGATTGCTCGAGTTCATCCATGTTCTGCGCTCGCCCGACCGTTTTGCCTCGTTCGCGCCGTATATAACGGGAGCAATATGTGTGCTGATCGGCTGTATCCTCTTCCTCAGCCCGACAATGGCCCTCTTCGGCGTTCTCATCACCCTGATGCTCGCGCTTTGGGTCGATGGGGCGGTCCGTGTTTATTCTGCGTTCAGGCTTTCCGGTTCCGAACGATGGTGGGCCATCCTGAACGGTGGGTTCACTATATTTTTGGGCGCTCTGATCATTTTTCTGTTTTCGGCAAACCTCGGATTTGCGGCCATTGGTATCGTACTCGGCCTCTGGCTCACCTTCGAAGGCTGGACGATGATGCTGATGCCGGAGCGTGCCGCATTGACCGGCGACGAGGTTAGTGACGACCCCCGTGTCCACCCCGATTCCGGACTCGGGCTTGAGCCAAGCGATATCGTTAAGGGAGTCCAGGAACCGCTCCTCGGGCACCACGACATCGAAACGACCTATAATGCGTTCTTCAGCCTGAAATTTATAGCTCTCTTCTTCGTCATTCACCTCTTGCGGACCGATGCCGAATGGTCTTTCATCGGATTCATTTCGCCATTTGCGGCCGTTGTCGGCGACACCGTCGTCGCGCTCATATTAGGACTAACCGTCGTCTTTCCGCTTCGGCTCCTTTTTCGCAAGCTTCTGCCGCCCCGTCGAGCGGGCGGCGTGGTATCGGTTCCTCCATCTTCGCAACATTGGAGACGATCCGACACTGCTCGAGCGCGGACTCGAGTATTGGCTTCGATTCAGGATGCGCTTTGACCTTGAGCTGCGTCACATGCGCTATTCGCTGAACTACGCGTTCTGGCGATTACTGCGCTACGGCCTTCCGCTTACCGCCCTCTTTATCGCGGTGAATTCAATATGGGGGTTTAGCTGGTACTTCAATTCCGAGAATTGGGCATCGGCCGTTTGGCAGGAAATAATGAAAGGCCGCATAGACGCCTGGCGCCAGCGGGCCGCCGAGGACGTCGAGCGGGACGCGCTGGCGGCGGGCATACTGCCCGAAAAGGTATTCGCGATCGAGCCCGCCGGCGCTTTCGAAGGCGGCGACTTCAGTTTTATCGTCATCGGTGACACAGGCGAAGGCGACCCGTCGCAAATGATCCTCCGCGACCAGCTTATCGCCGCCGGAAAACGCGACGAGGTAAAGTTTCTGGTCCTTTCCTCCGATGTCATCTACCCGGACGGGAAAATGAAGGATTACGAAAGGAATTTCTACTTGCCGTTCAAAGGCTTTGAAAAACCGCTATATGCCATCCCCGGAAATCACGACTGGTTCGACGCCAACGAAGGTTTTACCGCAAACTTCCTTGAACGAGGCTCCGCGATCACGACACTGCGGGCCCGGCTGCTCGCCGATCTGAAAACAGACCTGATCCAAACGGATGAGAAGTTCAACGGCATGGCCGACGAGGCCGATCGGCTGCGCAATTATTACAGGGTCCAAAACGGCCTCCAACGGGCACCCTATTTCGAGATGCACTCGCCCGGTTTTTCGATCATTGCCGGCGACACCGGTATCCTTCGCTCCTTTGACGAAAAACAAAAACTATGGTTCGAGGAAGCATTAAAGCGGGCCGGCAGCAATTTCAAACTTGTTATTCTCGGCCATCCGTTTTACGTAGCGGGCCGTTACACTGCATCGTCCGACGCGAATTTTCGCGAGATGCATGAATTGTTGAAAAGGTATAAGGTCGACGTCACGATGGCCGGCGACACTCATAATTTCGAGTTTTACAAACAGCGTTTCGCAACAAGCGAGGGCGAGCAGGAAATGCTGCATTTCGTGAACGGCGGCGGCGGCGCGTATTTGAGCATAGGAACCTCGGTCGCTTTCCCCGATGATCCGGACTCAGCTGACTTCGCGTTCTATCCATCGACAAAAGACATCAACGCCAAGCTGGACCGCGAAACGCCCTTTTGGAAGCAGCCGTTCCTCCAATGGATGCGCCTTTTCGGCGGTTATCCGTTCGACAGCGAAATGGTTTCAGGCGGCTTTCGATTTCAACCGGGCGCCGTTCTTCCAGAGTTTTCTCGAAGTCCGCGTCGAGCGTTCGACGCAGCGTGTCAGGTTCCTGCTGCACGGCGTAAACGGCCCGCTTCGATGGGCCGATCTTCGGACCGGAGGAACTGTAATTCCTACTGGAGCCGGTAGCGACGACCCCGTCGAGTTCATCGCCCCGATCAGGCCGGCGCCGACCTCAGTCGCCGAATAAGATGAGGACAAAACACCTATCTTCCGTTTACGCCCGAAATCGGATATATTCTTAGTACGATATGACACCTCGCTGCATTGCACAGCTCAGGCCCTCTGTTAACCGCGCAAACCTCTTCGGCGGCGACTAATACTTTTTTCTTCGAGCTTGAAACTTAACCGTCCTAAGATAGGGGCGACGACAACGTTCATTTTCCGCCAATGGCGGAGCAAGCTATTTTGGAGAAAACAATGACACCTACTCAGGAATTGCAGAGACCCGTTATCAAAACGCCGCTGCCGGGGCCGAAGTCCCTCGAGATCATCAATGCCGATGCTCAGTATGTAACCCCGAGCTATCCCCGGCCGGATTACAAACTTGTTGCCGACCACGCAAACGGCGTTTGGATCACCGACCCGGACGGAAATGTATTTCTGGACTGCAACGCCGGCGTCGCCGTTTGTTCGACCGGCCATTGCCACCCGGAGGTCGTCGCGGCGATCCAGAAACAGGCGAGTGAACTGATCCATCTTTGCGGCACGGATTTCTATTACCGGCACATGCCGGAGCTCGGCAAGAAGCTCGACGAGATCGTCCCGATCGACGGCCCGACGAAAACGCATTTCGCAAACAGCGGTGCCGAAGCGATCGAAACCGCGCTCAAACTCGCGATGTATCACACGCGGCGGCAGAAGTTCATTTCGTTTTTCAGCTCGTTCCACGGGCGAACGCTGGGAGCGTTAAGCCTCACGTCGAGCAAGACCGCACAGCGTCTCGGCTTTATGCGTCAGGCCCTGGACGTCGTTCACGTTCCGTACCCGAACAAGTTTCGCCATTTTGCCAACGACCTTCCGACCGATGAAGAAACGATCTCACGCGACGTGCATCAACTGGATCGAAAACCGCGTGTTCAAGACGACGACGCCGCCCGAAGAAGTCGCCGGCATCGTCCTCGAGGTCGTACAGGGCGAAGGCGGTTACATTCCCGCCCCGGCCGCGTTCGTCAAGGAGCTTCGCCGTATTGTGCGATCGAACACGGCATTATGCTCATCGTCGATGAAGTGCAGTCAGGCATGGGCCGCACCGGCAAAATGTTCGCTCTCGATCATCACGAAGGCGTGAAAGCCGACATCGTCTGCATGGCAAAAGGCATCGGCTCCGGCATGCCGATCGGTGCCTGTACGGCAAAAGCCGACATCATGGATTGGCACAAAGGTGCCCACGCCTCGACCTTCGGCGGAAACCCCGTCGCACTCGCCTCGGCGCTAAAAACGATCGAGCTGCTCCAGGGCGGCCTTGTCGATAACAGCCGCGAGGTCGGCGCTTATCTCGAAGACGGATTGAATAAGCTGAAGGAAAAATACGACGTGATCGGCGACGTCCGCGGCCTCGGGATGATGCTCGGCGTCGAATTTGTCACTGACAGACAGTCGCTGAAACCGGCGCCCGAACTCCGCGACAAGATAGAATACGCCTGCTACGAACGCGGCCTGATCATCCTCGGCTGCGGAACGAACACCATCCGCTGGTCGCCGCCGCTGATCCTGACGAAGGAAAATGTCGACGTCGCGCTCGAGATCTTCGACGAAGCCATCGCGGCGAGCATTTAACCTTGACCGCGATTCGGTATGAAGACGCGCGGGCGTTTATGCCGCCCTCGCGTCATTCTTATGCCCTAGCCGGCGCCGCTATCCTTATATTAGTGACCGCATCGCACGTCTTCGCGATCAGCGGTATCAGAATAAACGGGACTGCGATGATCGGAAGAATGAAAATTCCACCCAAAAGTACAAATATCGCGTATGTAATGTACACTCCGCTCGAAACGGGAACGACGTTAAGCCGGTGCCGGGCTGCGAATCCGTTGTACTCCTCCGCAAATCCTCCCCATGCCTTAAATATCCAATAAAGGTTAAAGAAGGGAATGAACATGAATCCGATCGCCTTTCCAGGCGTGACGGTAGTTATTCCGTCCTGGATCGAACCCCACATTTTCGCGAGTAGCACGAACGGGTAGACCGTCATCACAATACCGAACTGAAGGAGGCCGAGACCCAACAATACCGAAACACCCTGGTATAGGAAACTCGATCTGATCGACGGCGAAACCGCTCCCGACGTCATCATTTGTTCGATCACAATCCCTACGATCAGCGCCACCACGAACGCTGCCACCCCTATAACCAAACTTCCAACATAAATGGCGAGATAGACCTTTTTGCTCATATAATTGCGAACTCCCTTTTACGGACCCGATGGATCTCTTATATGGGATATACGAACGCAGTCAAAGCTTTTTGCCAAGGCACAGCAAGATTTGGTTCGGGATCCAGGAAAAGCCGTCGGCCACCGCCTATCAAGGGCTGCCTCAACGGTAAATGATACCGTCGAGACACGCCTTCCCTCATCGACCTTCAAAACAACTCAAAATTTGTCTCAGACAGTCCGATTAGATAGAATTGCGCCTAGACCTCCGGTCGTGCGTTTGCTTGTCTCGTCGCCTATGACATTGTTCTCGCAATATTTCAGGGCACTTGTAAGGATCGGCGTTTTAGCGTGGACGGCGTTGATCGGCGCGGTCCAGGCTGAAGCTCAGACACCACGTACGGGAAGTATTCGCGGCAATGTAGCAGATGTGCAGGGAGCTCTTGTGGTCGGGGCTGAGGTCGTCCTTACGGATCCAAACGGGAACAGGCGGACCGGTCAGAGCGGACTAAACGGAGGGTTTCTGTTCGGAGACCTGCGACCGGGCTCTTATGCCGTCCGCGTCACCAAAAGCGGTTTCGCGACCTACGAGAACGCTGCCGTAAACGTCCTCGCAGGCCGTGCGATTACGCTTGATGTGACGCTCGGTGTCACGATCGAAGAGACACAGGTCACCGTTCGGGACACGCCTAGTGTCAGCACCGACCCGGAAGCCTCGGCCGGAGCCATCGTCCTAAAGCCCAAAGACATCCAGGCCCTGCCCGATAACGAGGCCGATCTCGAGGCTGCACTGCGGGCCCTGGCCGGCCCGGGGGCGGGCCCGAGCGGCGGCGAGATCTTTATCGACGGCTTCTCGGGCGGACGGATGCCGCCGCGCGACAGTATCCGCGAGATCCGCATAAATCAAAACCCATTCTCCGCCGAATTCGACCGCCTCGGCTTCGGCCGCATAGAGATCTTGACCAAGCCCGGGACCGACGAGTTTAACGGTGAGCTGGAGTTCGAATTCGAGGACGACGTGTTCAATACCCGGAATCCGTTCGCCACTAACAAGCCGCCTTTTCAGAAAAGAACGATCGAGGGCAATTTTTCCGGGCCCATACTTCAAAAGCGGGCATCCTTTTTCACCAGCGCCGAATACGATCACACCGACAACAATTCCCTGATCAAGGCCGTAGTGCTCGATCCCTCGCTGCAACCCGTCCCGTTCTCGATCGCCGTCGTCGCCCCGGAAACCGAGATCGAGTTCAGCCCGCGGTTCGATATTCAATTGAACAAAAACCACACACTGGTCGCCCGCTACGAATTTGAACAGGAAAAAGCTTCCAACTCCGGCCTCGGCGGTTTCGACCTCCCATCCCGCGCCTTCGGCCGCAGTCAAACCGAGCACACTTTCCGCTTAACGGAGACCGCCGTACTTTCCCCGTCGGTGATCAATGAAACGAGATTTCAGTACATCGACCGAAGCGGCCGGCAGCAGGCCGTCGACAATTCGCCTACGGTTCGCGTTCTTGACGCATTCACGGGCGGCGGAGCGAACATAGGTGACGCCTTTTCAAAAGAACGCCGGTTCGAACTGATCAACACGACCTCGGTCGTCCACGGCAAGCACATCGTTCGATTCGGCGGCCGCTTTCGCCACGTGAATTTCCGCGATTCTGCTCCAAGCAATTTCGCCGGCACCTTTACGTTTACATCGCTCACACAATATCGCGACACTATCCTCAACCTTCCGGGCGCCTACCCAACCCAGTTCTCAATTGCGGGCGGCGAGCCTGAGGCAGGTGTGAAGCAAACCGATATCGGCCTTTTCATTCTTGACGATTGGCGGGTCGGGCCGGGATTGACCTTGTCATTCGGCCTGCGGTACGAACGCCAGACGAACATCTCCAGCAACGGCGATATAGCCCCGCGTATTGCGGTCGCTTATGCACCCGGAGCCGGCGGAAACAACCGGCCTAAGACCGTCTTCCGGGGCGGATTTGGGGTCTTTTACGAGCGGCTTTGGAGAAGGCTTTACGCTCCAGGCCAACCGCTTTAACGGCGTCGATCAACAGTTGTTCGTCGTTACCGACCCGGCGATCCTGGATCCGATCGTGTTCACGCAGAACGGAGTGTCGGGCGTGCCGCCTATCTCCTCGCTGACGGGCCTGCCGCAGACGACGCGGCTCGTCTCGCCCGAGCTTCGCTCGCCGTACACGCTGCAGGCAGCCGCGGGCGTGGAACGCCAGCTTCCGTTCAACAGCACGTTGAGCATCTCCTATATTCACGCGCGCACACGCCGCCTGCTGCGGTCGCGAAACATAAACGCTCCTCTCAACGGAGTTCGCCCGGACCCTTCGGCCGGTAATATCTTGCAGTACGAATCGACCGGACGATTTGATCAGAACCAGCTCGTTTTCAACTTTCGCACCAACATTTCGGACGGTATATCCGTGTTCGCAAACTATGCTTTCGGAAAAGCAAGAAGCGATTCGGACGGCGCGGGCACATTTCCGGCCAACTCGTACGATCTATCGGGCGAATACGGCGACGCGGCACTCGATATTCGCCATCGATTTGCCGTCGGCGGCAGTTTCGAAATTCCCTTCGGCATCACCGTCAGCCCGTTCATAACGTACCGTTCCGGGGTACCGTTCAATATCACGACCGGTATCGATTCGAACGCCGATTCGCTATTCACCGAACGGCCCGCCTTCGCGACCGACCTCGACCGCATATGCGATTTCGGCACTCCGGATAACCCGATCCTCCGCCCCTGCGTTGTGCGGACCGAATTCGGTGATTTCGATCGGCAGCCTATCGCCGGGCAAACGATAATTCCCCGCAACTACGGACGCGGCCCCGATTTCTTCTCGACCAATCTGCGTCTCTCAAAAGAGTTTGGCTTCGGCGGCAAAGGCAACGGCGGCTCCGCGGCAGCTTCCTCGGATCGCGGCGGCGGGCAGGGCGGCTCACGGCGCGGCGGCGGTATCAACAGCCCCTTCGGCGGAGGCGGCGGGGGCCAAAGCCGCGGGAACGATGACGACGACGAAAGCCCATACAAGATCGAGTTCTCGGTCGCGATAACAAATCTCTTCAACCGCACCAATGGCGGAACACCCATTGGCAATCTGGGTTCGGTATTCTTCGGCCGGTCGGTATCCAGCGCCGGAGGATCCGGTTTCGGCGGAGGAGGAGGATCAAGCGCCGGCAACCGCCGCATTGAGTTCGAGATAGAATTCAGCTTCTAAAGGCTTCCAGACTGTGAGCTAGATCCTCGACCTTCAACGGCGTATCACCAATGACTGACAGAGGTAAGGACGTAAGGGCCGTCCGCCTTAAAAAACATTGCATTTAAAATGGCTGCTAACATTCGTGTCTCCTCCGATAGCGTCCCAAACGAAAATCGAAATTGAGCAGGCCACGTGCATGAACCGGCATAGCTCGTTTGGTAAATTCCAACTATTGATAGGGACGGAACCCGTTGGAAATTTTGCTTGCCCGGGACGATTTGCCATGCTCGATCTTGGCGGCCCGTCACTGAATGAATTACAAACTATATTTTCGTCTTGACTTAATTAAGCAGATACTTTATTATATCGGCTATGGACACATTTGTAGCACTCGCGGAGCCAAATCGGCGGCGAATCATGGAAATGCTGGCCGTCAGCGGAAGCCTTTCGGCGACAGAGATTTACAAGAATTTCAAATCCACGCCGCCGGCAGTTTCGCAGCATCTGAAGGTACTGCGTGACGCCAATCTGGTACGTGTCGAGAAACTCGCTCAAAAGCGGATCTACTACATCAACCCCAAGCCTATGAAAGAACTTGAAAAATGGATAAAGATCTTCACCGAACAAATGGACACGAGGTATCAAGCGCTCGATAAGGTTCTCGACGTCTTAAAATCGGAACCGACAACATAGTCGAAATAAGCCTCCGATTGTCTTGAGGCTTGTCGGACGTATCCGAGGTCACAGAAGCAATAAATAAACATAAGGAGAGAAAATCAAATGGCAAATAAAACGATAGTTACTGCAGAACCGGGCAAACAGGAACTTTTCATTACGCGCGAATTTGACGTGCCGCGTGATCTTGTATTCCGTGCCCATGTGGACCCTGAGCTTTACGTTCAATGGGTCGGCCCGCGCGACCTGACGATGACGATCCAGAAGTTCGAGATGGTCGACGGCGGATCATACAAATACACCCACGAACGCGACGGCCACAAGTATGCCTTTTTTGGCGTTAGCCACGAGGTCAAAGCTCCCGAACGGATAATCGGCACCTTCGAATTCGACGGCCTGCCCGAACGCGGTCACGTCATTATGGGCAAGACCGTGTTTGAAGACCTGCCGAACAACCGCTCGCGAGTGGTCCACCAGTCGGTCTTTTTCTCAGTTGAGGACCGCGACGGAATGGTGCAATCGGGAATGGAACGCGGCGTGACGGAAGGCTACGAAAAGCTTGACGTTCTGCTCGAAAAAGACTCGGCGGAATCGGCCAAAGCATGATGCGGGCCGGTACGAATAGGAAGGTCTAAGAGGTTGTGAGAAAAGTCAACCTATCGGCTCCGGAGGAGCCAAATGTTTGTAGTCGAGCTCAATCAAATCGGTCGAAGCCCCGTAGGGGCGACCTGGCGCGGGCAAACAACGCACATGTCGCTCCTACGGAGCTTCGGTCACTTAACGTCCGAAATCTACAGACAGTTCGCTCCTCACGGAGCTGGATCACGCCTGACTTTTGAGATATCTCCTTTTTGCGAGCCGTTGAATTGGTTTCTTGTGCCTGATAGGCGCGAAAAAGCTTGAAAAATAACAGGTTTTAACATATAGTATTTTCACCGGTTGTGTCCGGCCCCCATTCCCTCCCAGGATTCCTTCCACTTTCAACGCGAGATACCCGAACTTGCAATGACGCCTTCAGAAAGAACCCTGAATATAGGTCTGTGCCTGATGGTACCGATATGCCTTTTGGCCGTTGTCTGGGCCGTCTTTAATTTCCCGTTCGACCAGATGAACGGCGGCCTTGCGTTGCTTACGCTGGTCACCGTATTTTTCAGCGCGTATTTTCGGATAGAAATACCCCGGGCCAAGCTGCATTTGACGATATCTGACGGCCTCGTCTTTCTGTCCCTCTTGTTCTATGGCGGCGGTGTGGCGGTTCTGCTTGCGATGCTGGAGGCAGGATTTTCTACACTGAAGCTCAACCCGGCCGGCGGACGGCGGAGCCGGGCGGGTTGGAAGGCCGTCCTGATCAATGTATTGGCGGCCGGGATCGCGACCTTTGGTACGGCGCTCCTGGTTTCGGCCCTATTCGGTTCCCCAAGCTTGATCCTGGAGAACGGTACTAACACCCAACTCGCTTTCCTGCTCGCCGTAATGACGCTGTCGCAGTTCGCGACCAACACGATCCTTGCGGCAGCATACATTTCGCTCAAAACGGGTGCTCGGCTGTTGGACGTATGGTATCAGCATTGCTTCAATGCGCTGGCGATGTTTTGCAGCGGCGCGGTCATGGCGGGCATCGGCGCCAAGGCGGTGCAGCACGTTGACATGGTCCAGTTCGCTCTGGCCGCAGGTTTTTTAGGCCTGATCTACTTCACATACAAGCGCTACACCGATGATGTACGCAAGACGGCAACCGAGGTCGAGCAGTCCGAGGTCGCCCGTGCCCGCGAATCCGAAATACATATCTCAGAGCTGAACCATTTTGTTGATGAGCTGAAAAAGACCGCCGACGAATTGTCGGAAAGCCGCGAAAGCTTCAGGCACGCGGCGTATCACGACAAGCTGACGGACCTGCCGAACCGTACCTACATCATCGAGCTGATCGAACAGCTTCTTACGAAAACCGGTCCTGAAACCGACGCAAAATTTGCGGTCCTTCTTCTGAATCTGAATCGCTTTCGGTCGATAAACGACAGCCTGGGCTATCAAACAGGCGACCGCGTGATCAAACATCTTGCAAAACGTCTGAGCGAAATGGCCGTATCCGGCGAGATAGTGGGCCATTTTGGCGGTGACCAGTATGTTGTGATCCTGACCGGTATTTCGGACTGCAATACAGCGACTGCGTTTGCCGACCTGCTCGCCCAGCGTGTGGCCGAAGCGATCATCTTCAAAGGCCGGCAGGTCTATACAACTGCAAGCATCGGCGTTGTCGTGCGCGACCCGTCGCATCAAAAGGCCGAAAGCATGCTCCGCGACGCTGACATCGCAATGTATTACGCTAAAGACCGCCGCCAGGATTGGGCAGTCTTTGACAGGTCGATGCGTGCCAACGCCGAATCGCGGCAGCAGATGGAAACGGACCTTCGCTATGCGATCGTGTGTAACGAGCTTGAGATGTACTATCAGCCGATCGTCGATCTCGATACGATGCGGCTTTACGGTTTTGAAGCCCTGGTCCGCTGGAATCACCCGCGGAACGGGCTGATCCTGCCGAGTGATTTTATTCCGCTTAGCGAAGACACGGGACTGGTCATCCCGATGACCCTTCACGTACTTCGAACCTCGTGTGAGCAGGCCGTGGCGTGGCAGCAGAAATATCCCGACCTTCGCTATCTGACAATGAGCGTCAATCTTTCGGGCAAGCATTTTTCCGATGCTTCGCTTGTCGAACAGGTAGGTTTGATCCTGAACGAAAGCGGCATCGAGCCGCAGTGCCTTAAGCTCGAGATCACCGAGAGCTCGACAATGGAGGACGCCGAAAAGGCAATTGAGAAGCTAAAGGAAATAAAGCATCTGGGAGTAAAACTCAGTATCGACGACTTTGGTACCGGCTATTCCAGCCTAAGTTATCTACGCCGCTTCCCGCTCGACACACTAAAGATCGACCGGTCATTCGTAAGCGCGATGGATGAATCTTCGGAAAGTGATGAGATCGTAACCACGATAATGGCGCTGGCAAATTCGCTTAAACTCGACGTGGTCGCCGAAGGCATTGAGAATGTTGAGCAGCTAAAACACCTCCGCCGCCTCGGCTGCCAATACGGCCAGGGTTATCTGTTCTCACGACCTCTTACCGTTAGCGGCGTCGAGGCGATGATCGCCGCCATACCCGACTGGGCCGACCTCATCAAGGATTCGGTCTTCAATAGCGAAACCGCCGGCAACGATTATTCGCAGGCAGAGTTTTCAAACTAAAAAAGCCGACCCCTCGAGATCGGCCGTCAATACATTGGTCCCGCGGGAATTCCTCAGCCTTTCGCTTTCTTGATCTCCTCGATCATTACGGGCACCGCTTCAAACAGGTCTCCAACTATTCCGTAATCAGCGATATCAAAGATCGGCGCCTCGGCGTCCTTGTTGACCGCGACGATCGTCCCCGCATTCTTCATCCCGACGATATGCTGGATCGCACCCGATATTCCCAAAGCGATATAAACCTTAGGCGCGACCGTCTGCCCCGATGAGCCGATCTGCCGGTCGATCGGCAGCCATTCGTTATCGCAGATCGGCCGCGACGCCGCCAGATCGGCCCCGAGCACGTCGGCCAACTGCTGCGCGACCGCGATATTTTCCTGCGATTTTATTCCCCGTCCGACAGCGACGATTATATCGCTCTTCGTCAGGTCGACCGAAGCCTTCGCTTCCTGAAACGGCTCTTCCGGCGTCATCCGAATATCGCCGACCTGCACGTCCATCGTTTCGACCGCCGCGGTACCCTTGGCAGCATTGTCGCCGCGGAACGCACCCGATTGAAAAGTAATGAAGTAAGGCCCATCGCCGCCAACGGTAACGTCCGCGTCAAGCTTACCCAGAAATATGCGTCGGGTAAGAACAAGCCGCTCCCCTCCTGTCTGAGGAGGGGTGGACGCCGCTTCGGCGGACGGGTGGTCCGATAACGGATCACATCGCCAACGACCTCACGCCCGAGCCTGGCCGCCACTTTCGGAGCAAAATCGCGCACCTGGTACGTGTGCGACATCACGACGTATTTCGGGTTGGTCGCCTTGATGACCTGCTCCCATGCGTCTGCATAACCGTCGGGAGTATACGTCCCGAGCTTGTCATTCTTGACGACTATGACCTTTTCCAGATCGTAACCCGCGATCTCTTGCGCAAGCGGACACTCGCCGCCGCACGGGATCACTGCCGTTGCCCTCAGCCCCAGATCTTTCCCTATCGCCTGTGCCGCCGCAATGGCTTCGAGGGAGGTTCTGTTCAGAACGCAGTTCTTGTGTTCGATGAATACGAGGATCATATTACTCGTACTTTTAGTCTTCCTTTGCGTCTTTGCGACTTTGCGGGAAACCTGTTCTCCCGCAAAGTCGCAAAGACGCAAAGAAGATCAAAAGGCCCTTACTTCGCTCCTTAACTTTTCCACGAATTCCGACGGCCCCTGCCTTGGCATCACCATTGCCCAGCATCTGTGTCTGCTTGGTCTTCAGAGGCATGTATACCTTTTCGATCTTCTGCCCGCCGGCAAATTCCGATATTGAAGGCGTAACCTCAGCGATCTCTTTTTTCTTCGCGGCCATGATGCCTTTCAGCGACGCGTACCGTGATCTGCGAAATGCCGGATTGAATAGTCAACAGAGCGGGTGTCTGATAAGTGAACCACTGATACCATCCGCTTTCGAGCTCGCGCTTGAGCCGCACGCTGCCTTCGAGCTTAGACCGGTCGACTTCGATCACCAGTGTCGCATGCGGAATTCCGAGCAGCTCGGCAAGGATCACGCCGGTCTGCCCGAAGCTCGAATCGTCTGACTGAAGCCCGGTAAAAACAAGGTCGGCGTTCTCACCGCGAATTGCGTCAGCGATGGTCGAGGCGATCTGATAAGGCGACAGTTTTTTCGAATCCTCAGCCACTATATGGATCGCGCGGTCTGCACCGCGAGCCAAAGCGTCTTTTATCACGGTCTTTGCACTCTGCGGCCCAAGCGAGCAAACAACGACCTCGCCTTCGCCCTTCGCTTCCTTCATCCGCAAAGCTTCTTCCAAAGCGTAGCCGTCAGATTCGTTCGTCTGCTGGGCGACGTCCGCGTCGTTGATCCATTTCTCATCGGCGCCGATGCGTAGAACCGCATCCTTATTGGCGACCTGTTTCATCAGGACAATTATCTTCATTATTCGTCTGAGAGTTTCTTAATTATTGATTTTGCCAGCCGTTCATTGATCTCATTATGGCGAGGAACTGGCTGTGACTGCCGGGTCTTCAAGTTTGAATACCAGTCGTGGTTGCCGCCGTGTCGAACCAAAACACAACCCATTTCTTCAAGCCGTTTTATCAGTTCGCGCCGCTTCATTCGGCAATCGCCATTTCTTCGACTTTTCGGATATAAGGGATTTCTTCTGATTCAATATCGCGCAAAAGATCTTTCAGGTTCTCCTGCAATTCTTCCTTCGAATATCCCTGAGTTTGATAATCGGGATATTGATTCAAGTAGCCGAGAAAAAATTCGCCGTCCGTCCAGAATGTGTATTCAACGGTCTTCATCGGTCAACCCGCGACTCCTTGTGCGTCGATTTATGAACTATCTTTGCCGATCTTATCAGAGACATTATAGATCCTTCGAATAGGAACGATCCCAAACAACCTTGTACTCACCAAGAGAATTTAGGCCCGCGGACGCGTAACATCCGCATTGCGAACAATCCGGCGTGCCCCCGAACTGACACGGCACGACCTTATCTTCGAGGTTAGCCGTCAGGTTCAGGGTCGTCCGCGAGAATATACATTCGCCCGGCGAAGTCGGCGGCTTTCGAAATCCTTCGATGACCTTACGCGGCAGATCAAGTTTCGGGAAGACCGGCTTCAAAGATTCCAGCTTATCGATGACGTACGCTCGCCGGCTCGGATCGAGTATTTCTTCATCGGCGGCTCCAACCTGCGGCGTGAACAAGCTGAACCAGACCTTCTTCACCTCTTCCCGTTCCGACCAAAACTCCAGAAACTCTTCGAAGTAAGTTTCACGCTGCGTCATTTGCGAGGTAACCGTGCAGTGAACCGTTATTCGTTGGCCCGCGATATTTTGCAGAATGCGCTCGTAGGTCGCAGGTTTTCGGCGCTCGTCATGTTCAGGCTGCAGCCCGTCGATCGACACGGCCAGATACAGGTCGTCGATCTCGTTCCACGCAGTGGGAATTTTCCGAACTGCACTCGTAACCACCTGGACCGCGATGCCCATCCTGCTCAACTTCGGCAGCAGAATATCGAGTTCCCGAAACCTTACAAGCGGTTCACCGCCCACGATGGAAAGATGCAACGGGCGATATTTCTTAACTAACGCCAGGACCTTCTCGACCAACTCGTCACCCTTATAGTCGGCGACAGACCGCAGCGTCTGCCCGGTTCCCTGCAGATGCACCGGCTCGTACGCGTAACATCCCGGACACCGCAGCGGACACTCGCGAGTGATCTCTATCGACAGCGTCGGATACCGGCCCGTGAGGATCCTTCCCCACGCCTTTACTAGATCCGATTTTCTCATTCCCGTGTTTCCATCGCACATGGCGCGAAATTCTTAGGACATCACGAGGGGGTAACGCAAACTTCGAAAAGCCGCTTATTCTGCAAACCGCTTAAAGATCAAACACGCATTCGTTCCGCCAAAACCGAAGCTGTTCGACAGTACGTATTCGACCTCGGCATCCCGGGCGGCGTTCGGGATGTAGTCCAGATCGCACTCCGGATCGGGAAACTCGTAATTGATCGTCGGCGGCAGTTTCTTTTCATGGATCGCCAGGACGGAGAAGACCGCTTCGATCCCGCCGGCCGCTCCAAGAGCGTGGCCGGTCATCGATTTTGTCGAGCTGACCGCAAGGCCGTTCTTCGCGTGATCGCCAAAGACCTTTTTGATCGCCAGTGTTTCGAACTTGTCGTTATACGGCGTCGACGTGCCGTGGGCGTTGACGTAGCCGATCTGCTCGGGCGTGATGCCCGCATCCTTGATCGCCTTTTCCATCACCCGGATCGCACCCGAGCCGGTCTCGTCCGGCATCGTCACGTGAAATGCATCGCCGCTCATGCCGTAGCCGACGATCTCGGCGTAGATCTTTGCACCGCGGGCCTTCGCGAACTCGAGTTCCTCTAGAATCATGATCCCGGCACCCTCGCCGATGACGAAACCATCGCGTTCCGCATCAAACGGCCGCGAAGCATGTTTCGGATCATCGTTCCGCGTCGACAAGGCCCGCATCGAAGCGAAACCCGCGACCGACATCGGCGTGATCGCGCTTTCGGCTCCGCCGCAGATCATCGCGTCGGCATCGCCGCGTTCGATCAGGCGAAAACTGTCGCCGATCGCGTGAGCTCCGGCCGAACAAGCGGTCGCCGTCGCCGAGTTCGGCCCCTTCGCTCCGTGGCGAATCGAAACGTTGCCCGAGGCGAGATTCACGATCGCCGAAACGATAAAGAAAGGCGAAACGCGGTCCGGGCCCGAGTTGAGCAGTTTTTCATGCTCGCGCTCGATCGCCCAGAAATCGCCGATGCCCGAACTGATATAAGTTCCGACCATCTCGGCGTTCTTTTCGTCGATCACCAGCCCGCTGTCGCTTCATCGCCTCGTCCGAGGCCGCCAGGGCAAAATGCGTAAACGCACCCATCCGCCGGGCTTCCTTCTTATCCAGAAAGCTCAACGGATCGAAATCCTTTGACCTCGCACGCGAACTTGACCGAAAACTTTTCGGTGTCGAACTTCTTGATATAGTCCGCCCCGTTCTCGCCGTTCATCATCGCAGCCCAAGTCGTCGGCACATCGTTCCCGACACGCCGTAACCAACCCGAGTCCTGTTACTACTACTCGACGTTTCATAAATCAATGGATAATGGAAAATGTGACAATGGACAATGACAGCCGATCGGTTCATTGTCCATTATCCATTGTCCATTGTTAACTAGCCCTTTGTGTTGCTCGACGTACGCATAGGCGTCGCGGACGCTTTGGATCTTTTCAGCGTCTTCGTCCGGAATTTCGATATCAAACTCCTCTTCAAAACGCATCACGAGCTCAACCAGATCGAGCGAATCGGCACCGAGATCTTCGATGAAGCGTGCATTCTCAGTTACTTCCGCTTCATCTACACCCAATTCGTCAACAATAATCTGTTTGATCTTATCCTGAACTTCTGACATATAGTTTCTCCTCTCAATTTTTATTGCATTTCTAAAGTATTTCTCAAACTTTCCGTATTCTCAACGTTCGCGTATACGAGCGTCTCGCTCTATCTGCCGCACCAAACCCGGTCAACACCTTTCCCGGGCCCGACCTCGATAAACTGTTTCAACCCCTGCACCGGCCATCGCTTCGATCGTCTGCAGCCATCGGACCGGCGACGAAACCTGCTCGGTCAACGTTTCCTGCGACTGCGGTCGAGTCACTGTTCGCGGCCGCGTCGACGTTGTGGACGATCGGAAAAGCGAATCCACCGTAACTCAAATCATTCAAGATCGTCCGCCAGCTTCTCCTGGGCCGGCATCATCAACGCACAATGGAAAGGAGCGGAAACATTCAATTTTATCGCCCGCTTTGCTCCCTTGCTTTTCAATATCTCGCACGCCCGGTCGACCGCTTCCGCGTTCCCGGCGATCACAACCTGCGCAGGCGAATTAATATTCGCCGGGCTGCAAACTTGACCTTGAGCCGCCTCGGCACACCCTTCCTCGACACGTTTCGACATCCAAACCGAGGATCGCCGCCATCGCGCCGACGCCAACCGGAACAGCTTCCTGCATATACGTCCCGCGTTTCCTGCACCGTTCTGTACCGCGTCGGCGAAATCGAGCACGCCGGCTGCAACCAAGCGCAGAATATTCGCCAAGGCTGTGGCCTGCGACAAATTCCGGCTTCGCAAACCCTTCAGCCTCCATCGCGCGGTACGCAGCGATCGACGTCGTCAGGATCGCGGGCTGAGTGTTCGCCGTCAGCTGCAGATCATCCTCGTCTCCTGCGAAACACATTTCCGAAAGCGAAAAACCGAGTGCCTCGTCAGCCTGCTTCAAACACCTCACGCGCCGCAGCAAAATTGTCAAAGAGATCCTTTCCCATCCCGACGGCCTGCGAGCCTTGGCCGGGAAAAATGTATGCAGATCTTCGCCATCGTAAATGCGGAAGCCCGCGCGTAAGCAAGGGCGAAATGCTCAAGCTTGAATGTTACGCCCTTGCTAACGCGCGGGCTTCTGCATTCTGCAACATCTAAAATCGCAACACCGTTCCGCCCCACGTGACGCCGCCGCCGAAAGCCGTCAGAAGCACCAGGCTTCCCTCTTTGATCTTGCCCGACTCGATGCATTCATCCATCGCGATCGGAATCGAAGCCGACGATGTATTGCCATGCTCGGCGATATTCGAATAAACCTTTTCTTCCGGCACGCCGAGCCGCGACGCGACCGCATCAGTTATCCGCTGATTCGCCTGGTGCGGGATCACAATGTCGACATCGTCGACGGTGTAACCGGCCTTCTCCAGCATCTCCGCCGAGATCTCCGCCATCGAGCGCACCGCGACCTTGAAAAGCTCGTTGCCCTTCATTTTAAAGAAATGCTGTCCGTCGTCGATCGTTTGGTGGGTCGTGCCGAGCTTCGTGCCGCCGCCGGGAGCATAAAGCTGCTCTTCATAGCGGCCGTCGGATTTGATCTTTGTCGCGAGAATTCCCTTGCCTCCGAATTGACCGGCCCGAGCACGGCCGCTCCGGCACCGTCACCAAATATCACGCACGTGCCGCGGTCGGTGTAATCGACGTATTTCGTCAGGACCTCGGCCCCGATGACCAACGCGTATTTGATCTGCCCGGTGCGGATCATCGATTCGACCATCGTCAGGCCATAGATAAAACCGGAACAGGCCGCAAATACGTCCATTCCGGCAGCATTGACCGCGCCGATCTGCGCCTGGATCAGGGCTCCCGTCGAGGGCATTATCTGATCAGGCGTGGTCGTCGCGCAGACGATGATGTCGATGTCTTCGGGTTTGAGGCCGGCTCGTTCAAGGGCCTGTTTCGCCGCGGTAGTGCCGAACTGCGAGGTGTACTCGTTATCGGCCGCCTTGTGTCGCTGCTTGATACCCGTGCGCGTGGTTATCCATTCATCGGACGTTTCCACCATCTTTTCCAGATCGGCATTCGTTAAAATGCCTTCCGGATAGGCGTGCCCCATCCCGATGATGCCCGCGTTGTGGTTAGTCATTGATAAGAATTAGAACTTAAAAATTATTGAAATTTCAAAACTCTATTCGGTTTCTTTGACGTCGATTATCTGCCGGCCCTTGTACATTCC
This sequence comes from uncultured Acidobacteriota bacterium, assembly GCA_963763355.1. Lineage (GTDB taxonomy): Bacteria > Acidobacteriota > Blastocatellia > Pyrinomonadales > Pyrinomonadaceae > OLB17. Next base: position 554,392 of record CAVXOI010000008.1, on the reverse strand, counting down.
GGTCTTGGGGTCGATGCGATGCGGCTGACGCGTTCGCCGGTGTCTTTATCGAGATAGAACTGCGGCGTTTTCAGCGCATCATGAGCCCGGCGCTGGCGGGTGCGCGAGTGTGAATGTCGTCGTTTTGGATTTGGCATATATTAAACCTAAGTTGCTAATTCTAATTTTGCCGCGAATGCACGAAAGATTATTATTCGTGCATTCGTGGCTTAACTCTGTTTTTTCAAATCTTTAAGAGCGGCCCAACGCGGGTCTATTTCATCTTCCCCGCAATTACAATCTACCAAATTAAGGTTCTCGCCGCATTTTTCGCAGAGCCCTTTACAGTTTTCACGGCAAAAGAACTGTTCCGGAACGTTGAGCAATATCTGCTCACGGGCCAAATGCTTAAGGTCGAGGCTGTTTCCCGGCAGTTCGTCGGTTTCGAGGTCCGACGTATGGACCTCATGCTCACCACCGCTTCCCAAACCGCCTTCGGTCAAATACTCGACATCGAAATCGATCGACAAAGGCTGCTCGACCGGCTGAAGGCACCGCGTGCAGTCGATCTCAACCACTCCGCTGACATTTCCTTTAACGCCTACGGTCGCGATGTGCCTCTCGACCTCGCCAGTTACGCTAACGTCCCCTATAACCCGGTAATTCGGCGTATCCAGGTCAAGCTCGCCGCCTTGGGCCCGAAAGCTGAACGGCAATACCGCATCTTCGATCTTCGTCACATCGACGACCATATACTAAAAGGATAAAACGCTCTTTCAAACAACTCAAAGCAAAAGTTCTAATTATACCGGCTGAACTCTGGGTGTCAAACCAATTCAGGCCGATCCAATGGCATCATCGAGTGTTTTGAACCCTTTGCGTGACAGTAGGCCCGCGAGTCCGATATTTATGTTTCGTGCAAATGATGGCCCGCCGTAAATGAAGCCTGTATAAACTTGCAGCAAGCACGCCCCGGCGGCGATCTTGTCGAACGCGTCCTGAGCATTAAATATTCCGCCTACGCCAACTACCGGCATCGTGCCGTTCGAATAACGATATATCTTCGAAATTACCTCGGTCGAACGAGAGGCCAGCGGACGTCCGCTCAAACCGCCGGCCCCGATCTCGGCGATATTGGGCGATCTCAGTCCGTCTCTGGAGACCGTCGTGTTGGTCGCGATCATTCCGGCGGCTTCGTGACGGCGGCAAACATCCACCGCCACCTCGATGCCTGCATCGTCGAGGTCCGGAGCGATCTTCACCAACAGCGGTTTCGACTCCCAGCTCGCGGTTGCGGTTCTGCAGTGAACCCAGAAGCTCATCAAGATTTTCTGCCCGTTGCAGCTCGCGAAGGTTCGGTGTATTTGGAGACGAAATATTGACCGTGATGTAATCCGCCACCGGATGCACCAGGTCGAACGTCGCCAGATAGTTCTCGACCGCCTCTTCATTCGGCACGTCCCTGTTCTTACCGATGTTCACGCCAACCGCGCATTTCCGATCTAACCTCGAAAGACGTTCGGCAACTGCCTCGGCACCGTCATTGTTGAATCCCAATCGATTGATCAGCGCCCCGTCCTGCGGCAAGCGGAACATTCTTGGCTTCTCGTTTCCGGATTGCGGACGAAACGTTACAGTTCCGACCTCGACAAAACCGAAACCGAGTGACGCAAGCTGATTTACGACAAGAGCGTTCTTGTCAAAACCCGCCGCAACACCGATCGGATTCCTGAACTTCAGCCCGAACCGTTCGATCTCATATGGAAACTCATAACCATAGAGTTTATAAGCTATTCGCTGCGCCGCCTCCGTGCCCAGGCCGCTCCGTAGAAAGCTCATTCCCGCCTCGTGCGCCGTCTCGGCATCGAGGCGGAACAGCATCGGACGAAGCAATCTTTCGAACAATTTCGACATGCCAAAGCCGCTATATTAAAGGAATTCCGCGACGGAACCTAAACCCAGGCGGTGTTCTTTGAACTTTCAGCGGCGCTCTGTTAGGATTTCCATCCAATGGCAGATGAAATCACCCTGGTAGAAAAATCCCGAATAATGGACAGCGCCCGCATGAAACGGGCCATTTCACGGCTGGCGTCAGAGATCGTAGAGGAAAACCACGGTGCGAAAGAGCTTTATATCGTCGGCATCCGCCGCCGCGGCGTGCCGCTGGCCGAACGTATAGTCGACAAGATCGAATCGCTCGAAGGCGTCCGCCCGATCTACGGTATTATCGATATCACCCTTTATCGCGACGACCTCTCGACCGTCGGGGCGAACCCGATAGTAAACCGCACCGAGCTTAACGAGGACATAGACGGCAAGATCGTCGTTCTCGTCGACGACGTGCTCTATACCGGCCGCACGATCCGCGCCGCGATGGACCAGCTAATGGATTTCGGCCGCCCGAAAAAGGTCCAGCTCGCCGTCCTGATCGACCGCGGCCGCGAACATCGCGAACTTCCGATCCAGGCGGATTTTATCGGCAAAGTCGTGCCGACCAAGCAGGCCGAGATCATCAGGGTGATGCTGAAAGAATACGATGAGGTCGAGGCCGTCGGCATTTTTGAACGGCCTTAAGAGGATAGTGTCAGTAGCCCGCACGTAAGTAAGGGCTCAACGTTGAGCACACGCCTCATTGAGCCCTCACTCACGTGCGGGCTACCGACACGATGGAAAAACCCTACCGCAGACGAGATCTTCTTGGCATTCGCGACCTTTCGGCGGACGATATCAACGGTATTCTCGACACGGCCGAAAATTTCCGCGAGATCGACACCCGAGAGATCAAAAAGGTCCCGGCTCTTCGCGGAAAGACGGTCATCAATCTTTTCTTCGAATACTCCACCCGAACACGCACATCTTTTGAACTCGCCGCAAAACGCCTTTCCGCCGATGCGGTAAACATCAGCGTTTCGTCGTCCAGCGTCACCAAGGGCGAAACTCTGCTCGACACGGCGCTGAATCTCGACGCGATGCAGCCCGACTGCATCGTCGTCCGCCATTCCAGCGCCGGCGTACCGCATCAACTCGCAAAGGTCAGCAAAGCCGCGATCGTAAATGCCGGCGACGGCGCGAACGAGCATCCGACACAGGCACTGCTCGACGCGATGACCATCCGCGAGCACAAGAAAAAGATCAAAGGCCTGAACGTCGCGATCGTCGGCGACATCCTCCACAGCCGCGTCGCCCGGTCGAATATTCACCTGCTGACAAAGCTCGGAGCAAAGGTCAAAGTCGCCGGCCCCGGCACCTTGGTCCCTAAGGACTTCGAATACTTGATCGACCCCGAAGGCGGAAACCCAAGCGGTAGCGAGGGTGCGCAAGCTGGAGCGTCTTTTACAAAGCGCACACTCCCTACCGGTCGTGTTTCCGCCTCGACTGCCCGCGAGTCGTTATTAATGGTTTGCGATCATGTCGAAGACGCGATCGGCGGTGCCGACGTCGTGATGATCCTCCGCATCCAGCGCGAGCGTCAGGATTCGGCTTACTTCCCGACGCTTCGCGAATACGCGATCCACTACGGCCTGACCAACGACCGGCTGGACCTTGCAAAAAAAGACGCGATCGTCCTCCATCCCGGCCCGATGAACCGCGGCATCGAGATCTCGCTCGGACGTGGCGGACAGCTCGCGGTCGCTGATACTGGATCAGGTAAAATATGGTGTTGCCGTCGGATGGCGGTGCTTTACCTTGCGACGGGCGGAAGCATGGCCAGTTAGTTTGACTTAATTAACCTAGGAGAATCAAAGTGTAAGGAATGAAGATAAACCTTCAATTCTTTCATTGTTGCTCTTATAGCGGTTGTCAGCCGTGTCGTCGCAGCTCAGCTCCCGCTGCGACAAGGCTCCCGTAGTGTTCACTGAAAAAGACCGCGAGTTCGCTCTGAAGTATCATGAACGATACGAAGGAAGATTATGTAAAACAGCTCACCGGCATTTCCGACGCTCAGCTCAACTTCCGCTCCGGCGAAGGCCGTTGGACGATCGCCGAGATCGCGGAGCATATTACGGTGGTCGAGCAAGCTCTGTTCGGCATGATCACCAATCAGGTGATGAAGGCTCCGTCGCCGAAATGCGAAGAGCCGTTTCGGATCGCTGACCCATTCGTAGTTCTGGGTGTAACCAACCGCTCCCAAAAATTCACTGCCCCCGAACAGGTGCGGCCAAACGGCAGGTGGAAAACGCGCGAAGACCTGCTCGCGAGCTTCGACAAAACACGTAATACGACCATCGATTTCATGAAAAACAACAAGGCCGATCTTCGCAGTTCGTTCGGCCAGGGCCCGATGGGAACTATCGATGGCTTCCAATGGTTCCTTTTCATGAACGGCCACAGTGAACGGCACCTTGCACAATTGAAGGAAGTAAAGGCCGATCCGAATTATCCGAAGAAGTAGAGCCGAGAAGGCTTCCTGAAAGGTCGTTCGATTCGGCTCCAGAGGAGCCAAATGTTTATAGAAGAAAGCGATTAAAGGCGGTCGAAGCCCCGTAGGGGCGACACACTCATTAGACAACAGAGCACATGTCGCTCCTAAGGAGCTTTGTTAGCAATCTAGCCTGAGGTCTACAAACATTCCACTCCTAACGGTGCGGAAATCATTTCTGACTCTTAGGACATTGTCTCGATAGACGAATGAAACTCTTGATCAAAAACGGCCATCTTGATCGACCCGGCCGCGCCCGAAAATACCGGCATGAGCGTGCTCATCGAGGACGGGCGTGTTTCCGCGTGGCTCGGGCCGGGTGAGGAAGGGCCGAAAGACTGCGAAATTTTCGACGCGGCCGGGCTGCTTGTTGCACCCGGCTTTATCGACATGCACGTGCACCTGCGCGAGCCGGGGCAGGAGCACAAAGAGACGATCGCCAGCGGATGTGCGGCGGCGGTTGCCGGCGGATGGACGAGCGTCTGCCCGATGCCGAATACGAACCCAGTCAACGACAACGCCGCGATCACGCGTTACATGATCGAACAGGCCGAACGTGCCGGGCTGGCGAATGTGTTTCCGATCGGCGCGATCACGAAATCCTCCGACGGCTCCGAGCTTGCCGAAATGGGCGAAATGAAGGCGGCCGGGGCGGTCGCGGTTTCGGACGACGGACGGCCGGTTCCGAATGCCGGGATAATGCGGCGGGCGATGCAGTACGCACGCGATTTCGACTTGCCGGTGATCGACCATTGCGAGGACAAATCGCTGTCGTCGGGCGGCGTGATGCACGAAGGCAGGCTTTCCCTGCTGCTCGGGCTAAAAGGAATGCCGGCATTGGCCGAGGACATCGATGTTGTGCGCGACATCATCCTCGCAAAGGAAACAGGCACGCACATCCACATCGCGCACGTTTCGACCAAAGGTGCGATCGAAGCCGTCCGCCGCGCAAAGAACGAAGGCATCGCAGTTACCTGCGAGGTAACGCCGCACCATTTCACGCTGACCGACAAAGCAGTTGAAGGCTACGACACAAACACCAAAATGGCCCCGCCGCTGCGAAGTGAAGAGCATCTCGAAGCCATTATCGAAGGAATCAAAGACGGCACGATCGACGCCATCGCGACCGACCACGCGCCGCATCACGCCGACGAAAAATCCCTTGAATACGACCGAGCCCCGTTCGGCATCACGGGCCTTGAAACAGGCATCGGCCTTGCATTTAACGAACTTGTTCATAAAGGCGTGATCGGCCTCGAACGGCTGGTCGAAATGTGTTCCGCAAATCCGGCCCGGATACTAAAACTCGAAGGCCGCGGAACCTTGAAACCGGGCTCCATCGCGGATGTCACGGTGATCGATCCGCAACTGGCGTGGACCTACCGCAACGCCGATTCGCGTTCAAAATCAAAGAACTCGCCGTTCGACGGATGGGAATTCCAGGGCAGTGTTGTCGCGACTTTCATCGGCGGACGAGTCGTCTATACACAAGGCGGATTGACTGGTTCGTTAGCGCGTTAGCAATTTCGAAGACATGACAAAAACCATTCTCGGTTTCCTTGCGTTCTGTACACTCACGTTTCCTGTAATGGGGCAGGGCTCGAAACCTGCCGACGATGGATTCGATAAGCTGATCGTCGAAGCCTACACATTCTACACACAACGGAAATACGCAGAAGCCCTCGCGGCCACTCAAAAGGCTGCGGAACTTCGCCCGTCTGACAACCGGCCGTATGCCCTTTCGGGAGCAGTACACCTGGCACAGTGGAAAACGCAGGAAGCCTCAGACCTGTTCGCGTTGGCAATAAGGTTCAGCCCGAAAAACCCGGTACTTCACTATATGAAGGCACGTGCGGACCGTTTTCGAAATGCGAAGGATGAGGGTCTGGTCTCCGTTCGCAAAGCCATAGAACTCAGGCCGGACTATGCTGAGGCTTATCTGTTGCTCGGAGACTTACTTGTGAAAGAGGATGAGCGAACGGCCGCATTCCGCAAGGCTATCGAACTTGATCCAAAACTCTTGGAAGCATACGTCTCCCTTGGGATGCAGTTGGATGGCGTGAAAAAGGACCAAAAGTCGGCCGAGGAAGCGTACAGAACTGCGATGGAGATCGACCCGAAGACGATGGCGGGCAGATTCCACCTCGGCAGGTTGCTGGTCGAACAAGGCCGTCTGGCGGAAGCCCGAGAGATCTGGAACGGACGCACTTCTGACGAAGACCGAACCTTCCCGAATTTCATCACCGTCCTCGAACGAGCAGAAACGCTTGCGGCAGCGAAACGAGCGTATGAGAAAGCCCCAAATGACCCCGAAGCAATTCTGCAGATGGGGCTTGCGACAATGGATGGCGACTCCTGGGTAGTAGACGGCCGATGGGAACGTGCGATCGTCTATTTCAAGAAGGCTCTGGAATTGAAGCCCAATTTTGCAAAGGCCCAGCATGCGATCTGCAAGGCCTACGTAGAGATGGCGGATATCTATAAAGATAAGAACAAGATCCTCGATCATGAATTGGCGAAGCTGAGAAAACTCAACTCAAAGCTGGCAGATGACATCGTCGAATATCGCCGAACATATTCGGGCGGATTAAGGTCATCGGCACCTCCGCCACCTGTGAAGAAAAGTTGATCATGAAAATAGCGATCCTCGTCGTCTTTTCGATGTTTGCGTCAATTGCCGCGACCGCTCAAAACACAAGCGTCTATACCCATCTCACCGAGAAAAAATGCAAAACGCTGAAATCGTTCCCGGACGAGGGCGGTTCGTATCTTGGCGAATGCCCCGGCGTCGGCGGCTATAAGCTCCACCTGCTCGAAGGCGATCTGCGGCAGTCGATAAACATCATCGATCCCAAGCGGAAAAAGACCGAGCTGAGCCTTTGGAACATTTCGGGCGGATTTTCAAGCCTCGGCGAGCAGGCCGAATGGCGAATGAAAGGCAAAACGCCGGTGGCATTGATCGTGCGGTTCAACGTAAGCGAAGTGCCCGAGGATTCGTCTAAGATCACGTCTTACCTGGTCGTCATCAAGATCACGAAAGATGAAATTTGCGTCACCGAGGCATTAAAGCCGACCCGCTCGCACAACTTCGAAGCAAGGCGGGCAGCCGACAATTCGGCATCGCGGCCGTGCAGTTACCGCTAAACAGGCCGCCTGCCGTATAATCTTCCAAAGTTCCGTTTTCAAAACAATTTAAGTTTCCGGGAGACCACTTTTAATGGAATGGCTATCTGACCCGAATGTCTGGGCCGCGTTTGCAACACTCACGCTTCTTGAGCTCGTTCTTGGCATCGACAATATAATCTTTATCTCGATCCTGTCCGGCAAGCTGCCGCCGGAACAGCAGCAAAAGGCGCGCTACATCGGCCTCGGGCTCGCGTTGGGTATCCGAATTCTACTTCTGATGTCCATCCAGTGGGTGATCGGCCTGAAGGATCCGTTGTTTTCGGTCTGGGGACATTCCTTTGCGGGCAAGGACCTGGTCCTCTTGATCGGCGGGCTGTTTCTGATAGCTAAAAGCACTCACGAGATCCACGCCAGCCTCGAAGGCGAAGAAGGCCACGATTCCAAAAAAACCTATTCCAGCTTTGTCGGCGTTATAATTCAGATCGTCCTGCTCGACATCGTCTTTTCCCTGGACAGTGTCATCACGGCTGTCGGCATGATCAGCGATCAATACGGTCCGAACGGCATTTACATAATGATCGCGGCGGTCGTCATTTCGATAATCGCGATGATGCTCTTCGCCCGCCCGATCGGAGCGTTTGTCCAGCGTCATCCGACCATCAAAATGCTTGCGTTGGCATTTCTCCTTTTGATCGGCGTAATGCTCGTCGCCGAGGCGTTCCATCAGACGATACCGAAGGGTTACATCTATTTCGCGATGGCCTTCTCGGTCTTCGTCGAAATGCTTAACCTCCGTCTCCGGAAACGATTTAAGCCGGTCGACCTTCATGCCCGATTTTCGGCCGACGATGAGAGCAAAGTGATCGGGCAGCCCGAGGGATCAAAGTAATATGAAAAGAGTATTGAGTCTCCTGATAATGGCCGTGATATCGGTCAGCCCAATGGCCGGTGCCGTGGACGCGGGCGAGAACTACGACCTCGTTATCATCAACGCGCGTATCGTCGACGGCACCGGCAACCCGTGGTTCCGCGGGTCGATCGCTGTTAAAGGATGGAAAGATCGCAAGAGTCGGCCGGTTTGCGAACGCCGAAACGAAACACGTGATCGACGCTAAAGGCCAGATCGTCGCTCCCGGTTTCATCGACGTCCACGCACACACCGAGGACATCTTCGATAATCCCACGGCGGAGAATTTTGTCCGGATGGGCGTGACCTCGCTGATCACGGGCAACTGCGGCGGTTCGGCAACGGACGTCGGCGAATTTCTCGGCAGGTTCAAAACGAAACCGCTGGCCGTCAACCTCGGCACGCTGATCGGCCACAACTCGGTCCGCTCAAAGATCATGGGCCTGGATAACCGCGATCCGAGCGCCGATGAGCAGGCAAAGATGAATGAACTTGTCGAGAAAGGAATGAAGGACGGAGCTGTCGGACTCGCGACGGGACTGATCTATGTTCCCGGCACGTTCTCGAAAACAGAGGAGGTCGTTCAGCTCGCAAAAGCGGCCTCGAAATACGGCGGCACCTACGCGAGCCATATCCGCGACGAAGGCACCGAGGTCGCAAAAGCGATCACCGAAGCGATCAACATCGGCGAACAGGCAAACATGCCGGTCGAGATCTCTCATTTCAAAATATCCAGCAAGGCTCTCTGGGGCCAAACGCCGACCACCATCGGCCTGGTCGAAGCCGCCCGTGCCCGCGGCCTTTCGGTTACGGTCGATCAATACGCCTATACGGCCTCATCCACCTCGCTCGACGCCCGAATGCCGACCTGGGCGATCGCCGGCGGCCGCGACGAAGGCAAAAAGCGTCTCGCCGATCCGGCAACAAAGGAAAAGATCGTCCGCGATATGAAGGAAGAGCTGAAAAAGAAAAAGTTCAAGGACTACAGCTTCGCCTATGTCGCCAGCCACCGGGCCAAACCTGAATACGCGGGCAAGAACATCGCCGAGATCACGCAACTAGCCCGCGGAAGCAAAAAACTCGACGCACAGATCGAACAGATCCTCGAAATGTACCAGGCCGGCGGCGCCCAGATGGTCTATCGCGTGATGAGCGAAGAAGACGTGCAGAACATAATGCGTCAGCCGTTCACGATGATCGCCTCAGACAGCGGCGTCCGAAATTTCGGCTCGGGCGTTCCGCACCCGCGCGGATACGGCAACAATGCCCGCGTTCTTGGGCATTACGTGCGGGAGTTAAAGATCATTTCACTCGAAGACGCCATCCGAAAAATGACATCGCTCCCCGCGCAAACTTTCAACCTCCGCGACCGCGGCCAGATCCGCGAAGGCTTTGCCGCCGACCTTGTGATCTTTGACGATAAGAAGGTCGCGGACAAAGCCGTGTTCGAATCACCGCACCAATATGCCGAAGGATTTACGTCCGTTATCGTGAATGGCCAACTGGTCTTCGACGGAAACCGCCTCACAGGCAGCATGCCCGGACGCCCGCTTTTTGGACAAGGAAAGACCGAATAGTAGGATTGAACAGCCACCGAATAACAGAGCGAAGGCCATCTATTGCGTTACGCCTGGCCCTTCTTGCGTGTCTCGCCTTCATACTGCCCGGCTGTAAAACCGAAACCGGCAGACCCTGAACCCGAACAAAAGGCATCACTCTTCGCTCCCGAATCGGCTTGTAACTATCCTCAATCGGCGCCCGGAAGTTTATTCCGCAGGCTCGGAGGCGGACAGTGGTCGCCCACCGATCAAACCGCTGCCGATCCTCATTATGAGTGCGTAGGCTCGACTCCGGTCGTTCAGCTCTCCGGTGACGCCGGCAGCGCGATCCTTGTCGAATATTCCGCCACCGGCCTTCGCGACGGCGCCTCGATGGTGAAGCTGACTTACACCGCCGACGCGGCCGTGGCCAACGAAACCACCTATCGAAACACCTTCGCGAACCTGGCCGAGGTCGTAGCGAAAACCGCGTTGGAAGCCCCGCTGCCCGACCTGTTCAGAAAAAAGGTAACGAATCTGGAAAGCTTTTACCGGCCCGGCAAGGATACGACCGAAACTTTTGATATCGGCCGAGGTTTCGTGCTGGTCAACCGGGAGCGGTCGCAGGATAACGCGAAGATCACGGTCACGGTCAGGATCTATTCCGATATCGCCTTCAAACTTCGGCCGTGATAACCGAAATCGATGTTTCGTTGGAATGAAATGCGTTCACGCGTAATGGGATGGTCCAGCGACAGCCGGAATGAATGCAGGCACAGCCGGCTAAATTCCCGCCCGCCACGCTGTGTATCGCCCACGATCGGGTGCCCGATATCGGCGCAGTGTATCCTCAACTGATTCGTCCGCCCGGTAACAGCTTCCAATTCCAACAGCGTCGCGTCGCCGAATCTTTCCCGTACCCAATATCGCGTTTCCGACTGTTTCCCGTCGGGCTTCACGGACCAGAGCTTTTCTTCCGCGTACCGGCCGATCGGCGAAGTTATCACTCCGTTCTCGCCCGCGACATCGCCGTCCACCAACGCCAGATATCGCTTTTCAACCCGCTTCTTCTCAAACTGCCTTCCGATCTTCGCATGCGCCCGAGTATTTTTCGACGCGATCAGCAGCCCCGAAGTGTCCTGGTCCAACCGATGGATCAAGCCCGGACGGACATGATGGGTGCCGTTGTCCTTATTTAAATGATAGGTCAATGCATTCAGTACCGTCCCCGTTTTTTCGCGGTGCGACGGGTGAGAGAGCATTCCGCTCTTCTTATTGATAATGATCAGCTGGTCGTCCTCAAAAACGACATCCAGCGGAATATTCTCCGGCACCATCGAGTTCTGCCGGTCCGGGTCAAGCACGATCTCGATAAAATCATTCGCCCGCAGCCGATGGCCCCGGTTCTCGTTTCGGCCGTTGACCTCGCATCGTTCAGTCTTCACGATCTCTCGGAGATACAGCTTGCTCAACGTTCGAAACCTATCGAACAGCAAGTCCTCAAGCCGCCATTTGTTCTCATCCGGCCGTACCGTCAGCCCGATCCATTGGTCCATATCCACATTTTACCGCAAAAAGGCGGGACGCAGCCGCTTGTCGACCACGTCCCGAATGTCGGACTCGAAAAATGCACGGATCAGGTTCCCATCGTCGCCGCTCCGGGAAGGATGTCTTCGATAGCACCACGTACCGGTTTCAGGGGACGGTCATTCGACGTATGGATCGGCGATAATTCGTCGAAAACATAGGCGATCTCACCATGCTGTGTCGCATCGAGCCCGGCGATCTCCTCGGTTGCCGATACTCGAAGCCCAATCAGGAGATCGACGAATTTGAGGATCACGAAGGTCCCACCCGCGCCGAGAACTACCGCGATGGCAATGCCGGCGAGTTGATTTACAACCTGCTCCGGGTTGCCTTCCAGCAGGCCGATCGGCATCGGCCCTCCGGCAGCGTCCTTGAAGATCGGGTTTATCAGGCTCGTGGCAAAGACGCCCGTCGCAATTGCGCCTACCGTCCCGCCGACGCCATGAATTCCAAAAACGTCCAGCGTGTCGTCGTAACCGAACAGTTTCTTCACCTCGACGACCATCACATAACAGGCTCCGCCGGCGATAAGGCCGATCACGATCGCCGACATTGGCGTAACGAATCCGGCGGCAGGCGTAACGCCGACCAATCCCGCGACGGCCCCGGAGATCGCCCCTATCGCACTCGGTTTTCCGCTTCGGAACCAGTCGATCATGATCCATGCCAGCATCGCGCTGGCCGCCGCGAAATGCGTCGTGACGAACGCGTTCGTAGCCAGAGCATTCGGCGACAAGGCACTGCCCGCGTTAAAACCGAACCATCCGAACCAGAGCAACGCCGCGCCTATCAGACTCAACACCGTACTGTGCGGTGGAGTGGGTTCGTTCGTGTAATCGACGCGTCGGCCGAGATATAAAGCACATACGAGGGCCGAAACTCCAGAGGAAATATGAACAACAGTACCGCCCGCAAAATCAAGGGCCGGAAATGTGCCGCCCAACGCCGCATTCAGAAATCCACCCTTACCCCAAACCATATGTGCCAGCGGATAATAAACCACGACCGACCATAAGCACGTGAAGGCGATCTTGGCCGGAAAGCGAATCCGCTCCGCAAACGCGCCGGTTATGAGAGCCGGCGTTATGATCGCGAACATCAATTGAAAGATCATGAACGTCTGCTGCGGTATCGTTGCGGCGTAATTAGCGTTCGGCTCCGCACCGACGTTTCGCAGCATTGCGAAATCCAGGCCGCCGATAAATGCATTTCCTTCGGCAAAAACGAGACTGTAGCCGACAAGCGCCCACAAAATTGTAGCGATACCCACACAGATAAGGCTCTTCAACATTGTCGAGATCACATTCTTCTGCCTGACAAGCCCACCGTAAAAAAGGGCCAGTCCCGGGACCGTCATCAACAGAACGAGGGCCGAGCTGAATAGCACCCACCCGTTGTCTGCACTCGCTTGAGCCGCCGCGGCTGTTTTTTCAAGCGTGGCGATTCGATCGGATCAGATCCTGAGCAAAAACTGCCAATGGCGCCAGTAGAATCATTAGGACGGTCGTGATCCGCAATTTGTGCATAGATTGAGAGCTCCGTTAGAATTGGAAAAGTAAATGCAGAAAGCGTGCCAGCGGAGACCCACTCGCTAAGTCGTGAAATAGCAATGTTTAGCCTAAGCACCTTTCCGGAGGCGACTAATTGCGAAGCAATATTGGCGACATTTGTGTAGGATTTCTCGTATCGATTCATATCTCGTCATTATTTCGACCAGTTCTTCCCCGTAGAATGGTGTTAAGGATTGATTTTCTGGTAGAATTTGCAACAAGAACTACACGACGAGTGCCTACATTTTTGTAATGCCGCAGATCAGCAGCCTTATCTCGACCGTCAAAGAGATAGCAGACCTCCTCGCTCTCGACTCGACCAGCACAGTCAACCTAAACCCGGTCGTCGAGCGTCTCGTGCAGGGCCTGCGATATCGGCGGGCTTTCGTACTTTTGTACCGGCCGCACACCGAGAGCCTCGTTGCCTCGGCCTCGAGCGGTTTGAACATCGCCGATTTTCGCAAGCTCGACACGCGTACCGAGACCGGCGTACTGCGAGACGTTTTCGACCGGCCCGAAGCTACGGTCACAGTAAAAATCGCTGACGAACCTTCGCTTTCCTTTCTTGACGATGGCGATGGCGCCGGATCGCTGTTGATCGTTCCCATCAAAAGCGGCAAGAAATGTATCGGATTGCTGTGTGTTCAGCCGAACGGGCAACCGGACGACGCAAACGATCAGAATGGTCTACTGGAATTGATCGCCGCAATGATAGGCCAGGGCCTCAGTGTGGAAATGGCGGTCCTCAGCGAACGCGAAAAGCTTCGCGAGGAAAACCTTCACCTGAAAAAGGAGCTTAAGGAAAAGTACGATTTTTCGCATATCGTCGGAAATTCGAACGCGATGCGGCTCGTCTATGACCAGGTGACCCAGGTAGCGAAATCGAACGCGACCGTGCTGCTCCGCGGCGAGAGCGGCACCGGCAAGGAAATGATCGCGAACGCGATACATTACAACAGCCTTCGCAGCAAACGGCCGTTCGTAAAACTAAACTGTGCGGCCCTGCCTGATACGCTGATCGAATCGGAGTTGTTCGGACACGAACGCGGCGCCTTCACCGGCGCCGAGCGTCAGAAACGCGGACGGTTCGAATTGGCTGACGGCGGAACGCTGTTTCTGGACGAGATCGGCGATCTTCCGCTGCAAACGCAGATCAAGCTTCTGCGCGTACTTCAGGAGCGCGAGTTCGAACGCCTCGGCGGAACGGAAACGATAAAATCGAACATTCGCCTGATAACGGCCACGAACAAAAATCTCGAACAAGCGATAGCGAACGGCAGCTTTCGCGAGGACCTTTATTACCGTCTGAACGTATTTGCGATCCATCTTCCCCCGCTGCGCGAACGGAAATCCGACATACTGCTTCTGGCCGAACATTTTCTCGAAAAATACGAAGCCGAACACGAAAAGCGGATACGCCGTATCTCGACGCCCGCGATCGATATGCTGATGAGCTATCACTATCCCGGCAATGTCCGCGAGCTCGAGAACGCGATCGAACGTGCCGTGCTTGCCTGCGATTCGAATGTCATCCACGGCCACCACCTTCCGCCGTCGCTGCAAACGGCCGAAGTTTCGGGAACCGTGACCACGCTTTCGCTCGAAACGGCCGTCGAGGCATTCGAACGCGATATGATCCAGGACGCGTTGAAATCGACCGGCGGGAACGTCGCAAAGGCCGCAAGAATGCTCGATTCGACCGAACGGATCGTCGGCTATAAGATCAAAAACCTTGGGATCGATGCTTCTCGTTTTCGCCAATGAAAGATCTCGAAGAACTAATTTCCGATCTCCCCTCACCGGAAGCCGCCCGCCGGTTCTTCGATCAGTTTTCCGAACGAAATCCTAGCCAGACAAAAAAGCTTTTAAAGAACGACGCATTGTTTTCGGATGTACTGGCACTGGCGTCGTACAGCCCGCTCCTCGGCACGACGCTGACGCAATCCCCCGAGTACGCGGCATGGCTCGAAAAGGAGCGGACCGACGTATCTGTCAGAGGCAAAGAGGCACTGCTCGAATCGTTGGCGCGTTTTGCCCTTATCAATTCGTCTCTCGAATCTCACGTGTTGTTCGCCCGATTCCGCCGGTGCGAACTGCTGCGTATTTTCCTGCGCGACATCCGCCGCCTCGGCACGATCGCCGAGATCACCGAAGAGATATCGAACCTTGCCGATACGATCCTCGAAAACGCTTTGCGGATAGCCCGGCAGGAAATGGACAACCGCTTCGGTGCCCCGATGGAAACCGACGAGAACGGCCGCAAACGCCCGTCGGATGTTTGCATCGTCGCCCTCGGCAAACTGGGTTCAAAAGAGCTGAACTACTCATCCGATATCGACCTGCTGTTCATTTATTCCGCCGACGGATCGACAACCGGGACCGGCACGCGCGGAAGTGTCACAAATCGGGAATATTTTTCGAAATTGGCCGAAACCGTTACAGGACTGGTCGGCCGGCAGTCAGGCGAAGGCGCAGCCTATCGGGTCGATATGCGCCTTCGTCCGCACGGCCGTGTCGGGGCCCTGGCTCTCTCGTTAAAAGAAACGACGCGGTATTACCTGACCGAAGCCAGAAATTGGGAACGACAGGTGCTGATCCGTTCGCGGGCAAGCGCCGGAGACGCGAAGATATTCAAAAAGTTCTTCACCGGCGTCGAGGAAGTCGTCTTCAGGCCGGGATGCGACCCGTCGGACGCGCTTCGCGACGTATTAAGGTCCAAGGAAAAGATCGACGATGCTCACCGAAGCGGTCCTTTTTTGGATGTGAAGCTAGGCCGCGGCGGCATTCGCGAGATCGAGTTCATTGCCCAGGCACTCCAGCTCGCATACGGCGGTTCGGACCGCTGGCTCCACGTCGGGCATTCACTCAAAAGTATTTCCAGATTGGCCGACCGCGGATACCTGACCGAAGACGAAAGGTCGAGGCTTTCGAACGCGTATGAATTTCTGCGCCGCCTCGAACACATTTTGCAGATGGAACACGGCCTGCAAACCCATTCGCTTCCCGCCGATCCCGCGCGGCTGGCCGTGGTTGCGTCAAAAATGCGGTGCGGCGGCCCGGATGAATTTCAGGCCGCGATCAGCGAACATACAAACAATGTTCACGAGACGTTTCTTCGCGTCTTCGGAACTGACGCGGTCCGGATCCATCCTTCGGGGTCGTCGGACGCAGATCGACGATCTCGAAGACGATGTCGTTCCCGCAAGGCAAGTACCGGCCCCCGCCTCTGCGGCCGCACATTTCGAGGAACAGATCATCGCGTCTTTCCACACCCTCGATGGTGGTACCAGGCTCGATCCCGGCCAAATATCATTGATCCGAAAGATCAGTTCCGTTTCTCCAAAATTTGCTGAACTGATCATTTCAAAACCCTGGTTTGCGTTACACCTGAAACGACAAGAGCCGAACGCCGATGAGCCCGATTACGATACTGAACTGGCCGGCGCCGTCGACGTTGACGGCTCCTTACCTGCGGTCCTTGCCGAACTTCGATTTGCGTGGTCGCGCCTGCTTCTTCAGATCGCCGTAGCCGATATCTTTGGGGACATTTCAACCGGCGAGTCGCGGGCCCGGCAAACAAAACTAGCCGAAGCAAGCATCCGGATCGGCCTGCGGGCTGCGGCGAATGATCTTGCGAAGCGGTTCGATTTTTCTTCCTTTGCTCCGGTAGTGATGGCCCTCGGAAAGCTTGGCAGCGGAACGCTCGATTACGATTCGGACCTCGACGTGATCATGTCTTACGATGGGCGGGCGGACGCACATTCAGGTTTGAGCGAAGGCGAATATTATGGCCGCGGAGTAGATTCGTTCGTGAATTTCCTGTCGGCAATGACCCGCGACGGAAATCTTTACCGGGTCGATCTGCGTCTGCGGCCGCATGGGAAGAACGGCCCGAATGTCATCACCCTCGAAGCCCTGTGCGACTACATCGTGAACAAGGCCTCGGTTTGGGAGCTGCTCGCCTATGTCCAATTTCGTGCGGTGGGAAGCGACCCGGAAACCAACGGTCGCTTTGAAAAAAAGATCCGCGAGGCAATGGCCATTCGAGTAGCACGCGAAGACACTGATCGGATTAAACGCGAGTCGCGAGAAATGCGGCTCAGGCTTGAAGAGTTGCACGGCCGTCCGCGGGGCAGCCGCGAAATAGACATAAAATTCGGCGGCGGAGGCCTGCTCGACGTATATTTCGTCGTACGCTGCCTGCAATTGACGGTGATCGCTCAAATAGGTGCCGATGTTCGCTCGACCGCGGCCAAGCTGGATGAATTTGAACGGTACGGCATTCTTTCATCAGAAAATTATTCCGCACTTCGCGAGGGGCATGATTTTCTCACGGAACTCGACCACAATATTCGGCTCGTGATCGGACGCTCGTCCCGATTTCCCCGCGCCAATCGTGCCGCCCTCGAACGGATCGCCGATAGAATGAGGCTGGGTTCAGTGAAAGACTTGACCGAACAGCTTGCGGTCCACCGCATCAACATACGAACTGCATTTGAAAGGATACTTGAATAAAAAGCTGCCGAGTTAGAAACGCCGATCGTAGGGGTTGCCGTCTAGCGGCAGCAAAGCGGAGCTCAGTTTACAAACAGAGCTCCGCTTCTTTTCGCGCTCGGAGGGTATTCATCGCCCAATGCGCGGCTAACTCGTGTCGGCTGCCTTCGGAGCAAGATTAAGATCAACCCCTTCGGACCGGATCAATGGCTGTGGCCGTCACCGCGGGACTGCTCACCATTTCGGGTCTCGAACACCTGGTTCTGAAAATGTATTTGAGCGCGTATCTCACCGCCAGGCCAAATGTTCGAATGAATGTTCGCGTACGTCTTACCCGCGCGCATCGCCCTTAGAAACTCCTGGTACTGGCCCGGCCCGATCCCCTGGGCACTGGCCCCGCCTCCGACATCAGCAGCCGAAAAAGATCCGCTGATCGTCGCCGGCGAAGGCGGACAAGCTTGAGTTCCAGCCGGCCCATTGCCGAGATTCGAACAGAGGAATACTACAATAGCGCCGTTCACGCTTTTCTGTGCAAAGTGGATATGCGACTGTGTTATCTGCCCCTCAAGGTCTCGATAGGTCATCGTCCAATTCACCCTATCGCCGTAAGGGCTCAATTCAGCCCTGAAGTCCGCATTTCCCGTAGTTGAGACCGCAGGAACTTCTTGATAGCCTTCAAGCATTCCGACAAATGGATTTCCAAAGCCCTGCGGAAGTGCAATGGCCCCGCCGATCAAAACCACGAGTACCGCCGCCAAGATCAAGTAACGTTTCATAGTTTCACCCCTCAGGTAAATGGAGTAGTGCCGATAGTCGCGTCCATGGGAACGCGTCGACCGGCTTCGTTTGGTAGATATCGTCTGAACTATACAACCGGACAGGCCAAAGTTCAACACAAAACTTATATTGATTATAAGCTTTTGTAATGTTCCGTACATTCGCGGAGACGGCGGCGGCATTCGCGGCTCACTCTCGATTTGAGAAACGCGAAGTTTGCGCCCAAAGCTTGAAATGCGCTGTATAATGTCGGGAAATGGCACGCCGCCCGACCCTGATCGTTTTAATGATGTTGTCCGCCGCATTGGCGGCCGCGTCGGCTGCTGCTCAATCCGGCCGAACAAAGACCTATTCCGAAAGCCGGGCGACGACTCAGCGGGTAAGACTGGCAACGCCATCCGCCGCCGGCAGCTCCGCGCAAACGTCCGCGGCCCCATCGAAAACCGCCGGAAGCGCCGAACAGCCCGAGCTCGAGGTGATCAAGATCGAGACCGACCTCGTGATCGTCCCGTTCCGCGTGACGGACAAAGGCGGCCGCACGATCACCGACATAAAACAGCAGGAAGTCAGGATCTTTGAAAACGGCGAAGAACGCGACATCGCCTGGTTTTCCGATATTGATCAGCCCTTTACTGTCGCTCTCGTGCTCGATATGAGCTATTCGAGCGTCTTCAAGCTAAAGGACATTCAGGACGCCGCGAAAAAATTCGTTTCACTTCTCAGGCCCGCCGACCGCGTGATGGTGATATCGTTCGCCGAAAAACCGATCGTGCTCTGCGAGGCCACGGGTGACCGCCGCATTCTGAACATCGCCATCGAAGGTGCCCGCATCGCATCGGGCACCGGGCTGTATCGAACCCTCGACATGGTGTTGAATCAAAAACTCCGCCCGATCGAGGGACGAAAGGCCGTCGTGCTCTTGAGCGACGGAGTCGATACAAGCAGCAAGCTCGAGACCGCGGCAAGCGTCGGGAAGGACACGGTTGAATCGGACGCGCTCGATCTTTCCGATCAGGTACGACACGTTCGACGATGTTCAAAAGAACCGCCGAAACACCGCGCCGATCCAGTATGACGATAACGACCGCCCGTACACGGTCGAAACCGGACGGTCAAAGGGAGAAAATAAGGAGGATTACGCATTCGCGAAGGAGTTTCTTCAGACCATAGCCCAGGATACCGGCGGCCGAATGTACAACGTTTCGTCGACGACGAACCTCGACGAGGCCTTTGCAAATATCGCAAATGAGCTTCGCAAAATATACAGTTTGGGGTATTATCCAAGCAGCGAACGGGAAAGCGGCGCTTCGTTCGACATAAAGGTCCGCGTTTATCGTCCCGATCTGAACATTCGTACAAAAGAACGTTTCACAGGACGCTGACCGACGGCGAACCGCACCGTTACTCTCTCCCGCCCTATCAATAGATAATTTTTAGGCTCGTTCCAGGAGATATTTTCATGAAAAGACCAAGATTGCTCACAGTTGTCCTGTTGTCGGCCGCGCTCATCTTCGGCTTAGCGCTCCCGGCTCTTGCCCAGGAGGTAATGAACAACGACGAGGTTATCACCCTCGCCAAGGCCGGCCTCAATCCGACACTTATCGTCGGAAAGATCAGAACCTCGAAAACGAATTTCGACTTGTCGACCGACTCGCTTATCAAGTTAAAACAATCCGGAGTTACAGACGATGTTGTTGCGGCGATGCTCGAAGCAAAAAGCGGCAAGCCGATCAGCACCGCGCCCAGTGTAAATTCAACCGGCGCGGCATCTGTAACGGTCAGCGGCGATCCGAACGACCCGATGTCGAAACACAATTACGGCATTTACTTTTACGAAGAAAAGGACGGAGTCAGAAAAATGACGCCCGTAAAGGGGAACGTTTCGGCGGAAAACCGGACCGGGGGCATGCTTGCATCCTCGCTGACATACGGCATCAGCAAGGTCAAGACCAAGACGAACCTGCCTGGACGAAACGCGGATCTGCAGTTGACCACCACTTCGCCCGTGTTCTATTTCTATCTCGACATAACCAGCGGCGGGCTGAACACGGCCAGCGGCGTTCCGTCCGACCCCAAGGAATTTACGCTCATCCGCTTTAACCAGAGAAGCGATAACCGGGAAGTGACGATCGGAAAAGCGAATGTATTCGGAGCGAAGGGCGGCTTGTCCGACGAGTATGTCGTCGAGTTCAAGACCGAAGACCTGGGTAACGGGATCTTCCGCGTAACCCCCGCGGCCGAATTGAAAAAAGGCGAGTACGGCTTTTTCCTTGTCAACTCCGGCAATTCGAACACAAGTGCCGGCGTCGGTGCCAAGTTCTTCGACTTCGGCGTCAATATGGTCCCCTAACTAAGATAGATCAGCTGATTCAGGACCTCGATCCGATAGATAAAGATCATAAGGCCGGCGCCTTCCCAGGGAAGCCGGCCTCTTTCATCCGCCCTCGTACATTTTCCGCTCCGCCCTTCCAAATCGTTCCGATCACAAATTTCATCCATTTCATTCAAATCATTCCTTCCATCCAGATTGCTATTTCTCGCGATAGCGACTTCTTTTATTGTCGAGTTGGCGGACCGCGCCTCGACTATGAAGGAAGATCAAAGCAAACGATACGAAGCGTGTTTCGAACTTTATAAGAGATACGCCGGACGAAAATTAACTCAGATCGAACGCGAAATGCGTGCTCTCGGGTTTGCCGACTTCCACCGCCGCATTCTTTACGGCCGAAAGGAAAACGGGACCTGGAAAGCGGGCTGGATCGAAAAATTTGGCTGGCGGGAACAACTTCTTACGGCTATGCCGCCCGATGTGCGGAAAGGCTATGCCTTTCCGACAGACCATAATAAGGAATCACGAGGCTATGCCTCCGCTCCGATCAACCGCGGCAAAGCCGCGGATCATTCCTCCAACCCGTCCGGAAAGGCACAGCCTTTCCGCACATCATACGGGCAAAGCCCGAATGAAGGCTTCCCCGCCTGGCTCAAACAAGTTTCCCCCGACTACACCTGGACCTGGAAACACCAGCAATACATCTACCGCCACCTCCAACGCATAACCAACGGCGAAAACAAACGCCTGATGATCTTCCTCCCGCCGCGTCACGGAAAATCGGAACTTGTTACCGTCCGCTACGCGGGCTGGAGATTATGGAACGATCCGAAAATGAAGATCATCGTCAGCAGCTATAACCAGAAACTCGCCGATAAATTTTCAAGATCGATCCGGAAGCTATTGAGCGAGGAAGAGGATAAGCAGTCGGCGTTGCAGCAGCAGGTTGCACTGACTCTTCTCCGGCGGCTGCGCCGTCCGATGTGTGGAAAGGCTGTGCCTTTCCGGAAGTTGCCCAAAATGAAAAAGGAGGCTCGGCCTCCGGTGCTCGCGTCCGTCCATCCTGCGATCACCCTCGATGTACTGGCGGCATAGCCGCAGATAATAACTATCAGGCCCACGGAAAGGCACAGCCTTTCCGCAAACCGGACGGCATAGCCGCAGAACCAAGCCAAATCCAAACCGCATTACGCTCCGACCAATCGCAAATCGACAATCGAAAATCGCAAATCCCCGGGATGTTTCCCCGCACGCGGACTATCAACACCGACATCCCAATGGGAAACCGCCGTCGGCGGCGGCGTCAAAGCGGTCGGCGTCGGAGCGGGCGTCACAGGTTTCGGCGCCCAGCTCGTTATCATTGACGATCCGGTAAAGAACCGCGCCGAGGCCGAAAGCGAAACCTATCGCGAACGCATCTGGGATTGGTACCGAAACGATCTCTACACCCGCCTCGAACCGAACGGTTCGATCGTTCTCATCCAAACCCGCTGGCACGAAGACGACCTCGCCGGCCGCCTGCTAAAAGAAATGCAAAACGGCGGCGACCAGTGGGAAGTAGTGAGCCTGCCGGCGTTGTCAGAGACTGGGGAAGCAGTGGAGAAAAGGAGTAAGAGAGGCGACGGCTCCGGCTCCCCTCCTTACGAAGGAGGGGTGGACGCCGCTTCGGCGGACGGGGTGGTTCTCTCTCCTTCAGCCGGCATTCAGGCCGAATCGTCAGATGACCACTTATCATGTGAAGGAGAACCACCCCGTCAGCAAAAAACGCTGACACCCCTCCTTCGTAAGGAGGGGAGCCGGACGGACGACGATCCCCTGGGACGAAGATTGGGCGCCGCACTCTGTCCCGAACGATTCGACGAGAAAGCCCTCGAAGAAATAAAACGCCAGCTCGGCGGCTACGCGTTCTCCGCTCTTTACCAACAGCGGCCAACTCCAGCCGAAGGCGGGATATTCAAGCGTGTCTGGTTCACGAGATTTGTCGACCGGGCTCCCAATGATCTGAAATGGAAACGCGGCTACGACCTCGCGGTTTCAACTAAAACGACATCCTGCTACACGTCAAGTTTCCGCGTTGCTTATGACGCCTCAGGAAACATGTACATCGCCGATGGCTTCCGAAAGCGTCTTGAGTTCCCAGACCAAAGGCGATACATCGTGGACCGGCTTCTGGCAGAAAAAGATACCGAGCACGGGATCGAAAAGGCTCTCCACGGCCAGGCGATAATCCAGGACCTGCGGTGGGACCCGGCCATTCGCGGAACGATCCTGCGAGGCGTCACAGTCACCGCCGACAAACTGACCCGGGCCCTGAAATGGGCGCCGCTGGCCGAAGAAGGCAAGGTCATCCTCGTCCGCGGCCCCTGGAACCAGGCCTTCCTCGACGAGATCTGCAGCTTCCCCGGCGGCCAATACGACGACCAGGTCGACGCCGTCAGCCTCGCCGTCTCAATGTTTGAAAAGAAAGGGAGCAAGATGTTTTCATTCTGATCGTGGAATTTCAGCTGTGAGGATTGGTTCTTTAATAATTCAGAGGCTCTTATGGACGTATTCCACGTTCCCGGGCTTTGCCCTCCGATGTGCGGAAAGGCTCTGCCTTTCCGAACGGCCTAAACCAACCCTGAGGCTCCGCCTCAGGGACCGAGGCACAGCCTCGGGAAACCTTGAAAGTCTTGCCGGAAAGGCAAGCCTTTCCGCACATCGGACGGCGTAGCCGATAAGAAGCTCCGACCAACGCTCGGAACACAAACGAGAAGAGGGCAAGATCAGGCGGTTTCCGGGCGGGCTGATTCCTCGAACCAGCATCGAGTACAAAACCTATGTTTTTTTCTTTCTTCAACCGAAAACTCAGCGGAAGCAGGCATGCGGGCCGCGGCCATTCTTTCTTCTTCGTCAAGGTCTTTCCAACCCTTCAGCCCCGGTTTCCCGCAACGCGGGCACGCTTTTTTCGGTTCAAAGTTCTGCATCAGATTTGTGCGCTAAAGTCCTTTCAGTTTAGTATTTTCACGTCAATCGCAGAAGCCCGGCCGTCGGAAGGTCGTAATGGTAAGTTGAATGTTACGCCCCTGCCCACGCGCGGGCTTTTGCATAAAGGCACCCATCAAATGAGAAAAACTTTACTCAGTTTAATTGCGCTGCTTCTAACGACCGCGGCTGCATCTTCGCAGACGGAGCCCAAATTCGACTTCTACACCCGCGGCCCATATCGGACGAACGTGCCGACGCCTCAAACCCTTCTTCGATACGACGTAGGCGATCATCATACGACCTACGCCCAAATGGAAAAGGTGATCGAGGAGATCGCAAAAGCGGCGTCGGACCGTGTGAGGATCTTTGACATCGGAACGACCAACGAACACCGGATGCAGCACGTCGTCGCCATCTCCGCTCCGGAAAATATCTCGCGGCTCGATGAGATCAAAGCAGGCACGGCCCGCCTGACCGATCCGCGAAAGACGTCTAAGGCAGACGCAGAACAGATAGCGCGAATCAACCCCGCTACAGCCTGGATGGCGTACACCATCCACGGGAACGAATCGGCCTCGTTCGAAGCATTGATGCAGGTCATCTACCAGCTCGCCGCTTCGAACGAACCGGCCACGCTGGATATATTAAAGAACACTGTCGTGCTGATCGTTACCGGCGAGAACCCGGACGGCCACGAACGGTTCGCGACCTGGTACAACTCTGTCGCGATGGGAAGCCCGGACCGCCTCGCCATCGAACATCGCGAACCGTGGGCGATCTGGGGCCGCGTGAACCATTACCGCTTTAACTTGAATCGCGACACCTTGGCGATGACGCAAAAAGAAACGCGGAACATGCAGAAGGCCTACGCCGAGTGGAACCCGCAGCTCGCGGTCGACCATCACGGGCAGCCGTCGCAATACTTTTTCCCGCCGACCTCGCTGCCGCACAACCCGAACCTGCCGCAGGAATTCTTTACAAAATGGGAAGCCATCTACGGCAAGGCCAACGCGGCCGCGTTCGACAAGAACAATTGGGACTATTACGTCCGCGACGTTTTCGATGCTTTTTATCCGGGCTACTGGGATATGTACCCTTCGCTCAACGGCGCGATCGGGATGACCTACGAGACCGACGGCGGCGGGCCGAAGGGCCTGAAATGGACCCGCGACGACGGGACGATCGTGACGTTCCGGTCTTCGATAGCGAAACACTTTGTCGCCTCGATGACGACGCTTGAAGCGAACGCGAAGAACAAAACGGACCGGCTGCGGGATTTCTACGCATTTCGAGCTAAAGGGATGGCCGACCATGCAAAGTCAAAAATAAAACGGGTCATCATTGTGCCCGACACTGACCGCATCAAAGCCGCTGAAATGGTCGAGACACTTCACCGTTCGAACATCGAGGTAAAGGTTGCCGGCTCGTCGTTCACCTCGAACACAGCGCACTCGTACATGGAAAAAGACGCCCCGGCTCAGACACGCACATTCCCGGCGGGCTCTTACATCATCGATCTCGACCAGCCCCAGCGTATTTTTATCAAGTCGATCCTTGAACAGGACACGCCGCAGGACAAGGCGTTCGTCGATGACAACATGGCCCGCTTTCGCCGCAATCAAATGCGCGGCAAAGGCACGCCAAAGGAAGATTACGGATTTTATGACATAACGGCCTGGTCGCTGCCGCTGGCGCTGGGCGTCAACGCCTGGTGGACCGAGGACACGGGAAGTTTCGCGGGTTCGCTTGTCACGAGCGAATATGTGCAAAACGCGAAAAAAGGCTCGGTCAGCGGCGGCCGGGCACAGATCGCGTATGTCATTCCGTACGAAACCGATTCGGTTGGCGGTTTTGTCTTAAGGCTGCTGCAGGGCGGCCATAAAGTAGCGGTCGCCACCCGCCCGCTAAACGCCGGCGGCCGCAACTGGCGCCAGGGAACATTTGTCATTCGCGTTTCGCGAAATCTACCGACCGATCCACGACACGGTCGCCCAATATGCATCCGAAATGGGTGTGAACGTGATCGCCGTCGACTCGGGTTATTCCGACGAGGGCGACACCAGCATCGGCGGCGAAGCGGTGCTCTCGCTCCAGAATCCGAAGATCGCGATCGCCGCGGACGAAGGCGTCGATCAGGAATCGTACGGCTCGATCTGGTGGACGCTGGAACAAAACGGCATCACTTTCACGCCGATGACCATCGCCAACATCCGCGGCGGCGGGTTGAAAAATTACAACGTTCTGATACTTCCGGATGGCTCGGCGGCCGCCTATTTCCGGTCCTTCGGGGCGAGCGGCGTAACGGCCCTGAAGGATTGGGTGTCCGGCGGCGGGACGATAATTACCGTTCGGGGAGCGTCGGTTTTCGCCGCACTAAAAGATGTAGCTCTTACCTCGACAAAACTTGTCGGCAGCGACGATGACGACCAGAAAGGCAAGACGGAAGAAAAAAAAGAACCCGGGCCGGCGGCTTCTCCATCGCCCTCGCCGACCCCGCGTCCACGCGACCGCCGCCAGGTCACCGAAGCCGACATGGACCAGGCCGCCGAGCCGAAAACCGACCGGGAATCGGGCATAGCACCGTCGCTCCCGCCGATCGCTTCGCCGTCGGCAAATGCCAACAAGGTTCCCGAAGCCCTGCCGGGCTCTCTGATGAGGGCAACGGTCGACCGGACGACGTATTTAAATTACGGCGTAGATCAGGACGAGCTACCCGTCATTCTCGCCAGCGGCTATTTTTTCCGGTATTCAAAAGAAGGAACAAATGCCGCTCGTTTTTGATGCAAAGCCTAAGAAGCCGCTGACCATCTCGGGCTTTGTCTGGGAAGGAAATACCGAAGAATTGTTAAGAGGAACTTCATATGTAATTGATGAATCCATGGGCCGCGGGCATGTTATTCTATTTGCTGAGGACCCGTTCTTCCGCGGGTTGTTCAGGTCGACGACGCGGACGTTCTTTAACTCGATCCTGTTCGGCGGCGTGTTTTAGGAACCCGTATTGGATCGGCTATTTATTGTTAATGCAACTGATATACGTATTTTGATAGTCTAATCTGTAGATTATGTTCACTGTAAAAGCAGGTTCCAGCTACGATATCGAGTTTGAAAGCAGCATCGAAAAAGTGCGCGAGTTCTTTGCGGACGTGAACAATTTCGCCGCTTTTATGCCGGGCATCGCCAGCATTCACACCGACGCTAAAGGGATCGCCCATTGGAAGATCGAGGCGAGCATTCCAGTGGTTGGACCGATGGTGCAGAAGTTCGCCGTCGTATTGGCCGAGAACACCGAAGACCGCATCGAATGGTTCCCACTGACGGCCGAAACCCAGAATTTTCTGCGATATTCGGCCGATTTCCTCGAAAAAGCAAAGAATGTTACGACCGTCCGCTTTTCGCAGATGGTCGAGATTCGCCGCCGCTCGGCCCGCGACCTGCATATGCTTGCCGGAATTGTGGGCGAGCGGATCATCAGCAACGAAATGACCAAGAAGATCGGGGAAGCGGTCCGGGTCTTTATAAACCGTGCAAAGGAAAAGCTTGAGAGAACGTAAGACCCGGGCGGCACGGTAAAGTTCTTTGACATTTTACGTTCCGTTTTTTCGCGTTTCATATTGACGGGGTTGATTTTTCTGATATACTCCTTATTGAAATTGATTTTCAATTTCTTTTATGGCCGCTGGGAATACTCAAAAAGCAACGAAATTCGCACCCGCCGAAGCGGGTGAAAAACGGATCGACCTATCCATCGACGGCGATCTGACCTCGATCAAACTCTCATCATGGGTAGACGGCCTGGGCTGGTGCGGTGAAAAGACCCTCTCGATCGAGCCAGAGATGCTGGATGTATTGCACAAAATGATCGGAGCAGCCAGGGTTCGGATTCGAAGTCAGAAAGAGTTGGATGGAAACGTAGAAGCTGCTCGACGGGTCCTCGACTTTCCTATAACGAATTAAGATCTTATCTATCGCAAATAAGAAAAGCGGGCCGATGCCCGCTTTTTCTACGGATCAGAAATTTGTTCAACTGACCTCTCGTAAAACGATCTTCTCTGAATCAACTCTAGATTTACGTTCAGAGGTCAGCTTCTCAAGCTCCTCAATATGCATCTGCTCGTCGGAGATGCGGCCTTCAAGCCAGAATTTCTGGGGCAGATCGTTATCATCGCACGATGCCCATGCGGCCATATAAACGTTGATGGCTTCCCGTTCGAGTTCGAGATCTTGTTTCAGCATTTCCGAGATCTCGACCGATTGTCTGATCGTAGCCGGTTCTACGGTCGGAACGCCGCCAAGCGCTACGATCTTGTCACCCAGCGATTCCGCGTGGTCCTGAGCTTCTTCCGCCTGGTCGCGAAACCAATCCTTGAATATCTCGCGTTCGTGGCCGGTGACCAGGTAGCTGTGCTGCGAATACTGGATCACGGCCGCGAGTTCGCAACTCAAAGCCTGATTCAAATTATCGATCAAATCCGTGCGTGCCATATAGTTCTCCTGTATTGGCGCGTTCCACCTATCCAAAGAATAGACCCAGGGATTGAACAAGTCAAGCTAAATTCTTTATTTTCAGTATGTTAGAAATGAAATTCAATTTCAGTTTCAGGACGTACAACAGGCTTTCCAGACTGTCGGGCAGGTCTACATCTACGGGCGTTCCATCGTTCTGTTTACGGAAAGAACAGGCTGGAAAGCCTGTTCTACGTTACGGCTCCGCCGTCGACGATAACTATCTCGCCATTCATAAAGCTGTTGCGGTCGCTGCACATGAACGCGGCAAACTCGGCAAGTTCGCCAGGCCGGCCAAGGCGGCCTTTTGAGACCCAGAAATCGTGCATTTGAAGAAGGCGTTCGGGCAGAGTATGAGCCAGGTCGGTATCGAAGATCCCGGCAGCGATCGCGTTAACGGTTACACCAAAATTTGACGCCTCGCGTGAAAGGCATTTGGTAAAGCCGATCATGGCCGCCTTTGAAGTAGCGTAGTGGACCGACGTGGGCAGGCTGCGGATAGCTCCGACAGATGTGATGTTAAGGATCGACCCGACACGTTCGCGGATCATCTGCTTGTAGAAGGGTTTTGTTACGGCAAACAGGCTGTTGACGTTCGTATCGACAACGCGGTCCCAGCTTTTGTCGGTCGTGGTCGCGAAATTGTCGGGCTTGTTTACGGCGGCATTGTTCACAAGCACGTTGATCGATCCCCAGGCGTCCTTTATCTCGCGAGCGATGTGCTTCATTCCGTATCGATCGGTAACGGACACCTTGAAGGAAAGAGCCTGGCGGCCGAACGATTCAACCTTGGCCTTTACATTTTCCGCCAGGTCGTCCCGCGAATTATAGTTAAAAGCGACATCTGCCCCTTCGCGTGCGAAGACCTCGCAAAGCGCGGCCCCGATACCGCGCGTTCCGCCGGAAATGAACGCACGTTTTCCTTCAAGTAATAGACTCAAATCAAGCTCTCCAATGTAAGATTGAAATACGTAAGCAAAAGAAAAGGTTAAAGAAAAGGCATTGATCTGACAAGTCGCAAAACCGGAAACTAAGCGGAGACACGGGCCGGCGACGATTCGGGAACCTCGGTGTTTCTTGGCAGCAGTGCGGCTATCTCGCGAATTATCGCATCCCGTCGAACCGGGCATCGTCATACCTGCGGTCGCCGCTCGTAATTCGCTGTATCTTCTCGAGTTTCCGACGAGCGACTGGATCATGGGAACAATGTCAGTGGATTTTTTCAGCAGGATGCCCGCACCGCGGGTTTTAAGGAGCTTGACGGTCCCCGCTTCCTGAGGCATCGGCGGCGTGGTCGTGTCGGCGATGATCGGTAGACGGCAGGCCAAGCCTCAAAGGTCGTCAGGCCGCCGAGTTTTGAGATCATCACGTTTGCCGACTGCATCAGCTTTTCGATCTCGTCGGAATAGCCGATGACCTTAACCGGAAACTTGGCGTATTTCGCGATCTCCTCCGCCTCGCGGCGCAGCTCTTCGTTTTTGCCCGCGAGGAAAATCGCCTGAACATCCAGTTCGCCGCGCACCAGTTCGCGAAAGATCTCTGGGATATTGCCGCCGCCGATCCAGCCGGCATTTACGAAAACGGTGAACTTGTTCAGGATCAAGCCCAAACGCCCTTCGCGCGTTCTGAGCATCCATCTCGTTCGACCTCGCGAAATTTCGGATGCAGCGGCAGGCCGGAGATCTTGATCTTTTCGGCGAAACGCCGTAATCGATCAGCTGCGCTCGGGCCTCATCATTCGCGACGAGGTACAGCGAAACGTCGTCGCACGCCCAGCCCTTCCAAAAACCGTAACAAGGATCGGTCACGACCGTTACGAGCGGGATCTGGTCGGACTAAATTGAGTTCTCTCAAGTATGCGGCCAAAAATGTGCTGCGTCAACGGATGAACGCTGACGACGACGTGCGGGCACCATTTTTCAAAATGCGTCTTGACAGAAACCGATACAGCGTCTATGAAAGAACTCCCGTGTTTCCGGCCGGAATCGGTTTACCGCCCAGTACAGATACTTCATCCAGTGCTGTTTGTTTCGCAGCACCCAGTTGTAAACACCTACCAGCTTTTCCGTTGATATGATGCGATTCCTCGACCGCTTTGATCGTCCGAACGACCGGCGAATTCGCCGTGCCAGAATTTCTCGAAGCCCTCGGCCAACGCCTGCGCCGCCGAGCGGTGCCCGCCGCCGGTATCGGATGAGATGATGAGGATCTTTGGGAGTGTTCGGCTGCATTTAGAGATTAGTTACTTAGGCCTTTAACGCAACTTCGCGTGCCGGCAGCAAATCCACATGTCTTTCGCCGCCTTTTTCATCTGCCTCTCAAGCTTCTTGATCTTGATCAAGATGCCCGGGATTGAACGGCAGCGACGGGTAGATAACAGTTCGATTCGTGCGTGCAGAAACAGCCGGCACCGGCTTCTTTCCGGCGCGCCTTCATCAGGTCGGTGTTCCACGCCGCCTGGAAATTCCAGTCGTAATCGCGAAGATTCAGTACGTCGGGTTTGTTCTCACATGACGAAAGGACGCCGTTGTCATAAATGACCGCACCGGCACTGCCGGCGTAGCACTTTAAGCTGGGCCTTGTTCTCTTCCTTCGTCTTCGTGATCAGGTCGTGCATGTAGATGTCGACCGCCGCCTTGAAAAATCCCGACTTGCCGCCGTAATTATTCTTGAGCGCGGCATTCTTCGTGTCCTCGAGGATCATGTGCGACAGCTCGCGCATACCGATTGTGGTCGAAATTCAAGTTCGTTCGGATCGGCCGACGGCGGGCGAATGTAATTGATATTCACCTTGTCCGGCTTCAGGTCGTATTTCAGAAAATCGTACCAATCGAAGATCGTGTCCTCGTTCGAATGCATCACGCAGGTGCAGGTCTGAATATCGAGCTGCGGATACTGCTCGTGCTTCATCTGCTGCAGCGTGCGCGCGGTATGGATCGCCTTGTCCCAGCTTCCCTCTTTGCGGCGGATCTTTTCGTGAGCTTCCTTCATCCCGTCGATGCCGAGTGCGACGGTGACGTTCAGGTTCGGGCATTCGTCCAGAATACGTGTTACGTCCGGGAAGATCCGCTGGATGGATCTGGCCGTTCGACATCAGGTAAACCGAATCGAGCTTGTTGTTCTCGTAAAACGACCGGACGATCTCAGGCAGGTCCTTTCGCGTGAACGGCTCGCCGCCCGCGAGGACCAGCACGCCGAGATTGCCGCCGAGAGTTTCCGAGATCTTGGCGATCTCGTCGGCCTTCATCTGCAGTTTTTTCGCGGACGGTCGTCCAGCTCCTCGGTAAAGAAGCAGTGCGTACACCGCATATCGCAAACGCTTGTAACCAGTATGTTTAGAAACACCGGCGAGATCGGCCGGCCGACCATGATGCTTGCGTAACGCTTGAAAATTTCTTTTGTTGTAAAATCCATCTTTGGCTTCTCCGCAACCTTTTACTTTAGCGTAGCTTACGGCCCTTCGGCAAGGTAAGTTCCGTTAAAGGCATTGCACGATAGCTTTGATGCATCCCACGGCCAAACACTTCGCACTTTTCAACGGCGGTAGGCTAAAATCGATAGTATGTTCCGACGCGTTTATCTCGACAATTCGGCCACGACCCCGGTTGACCCGGAAGTTTTGAATGCAATGCTGCCGTTTTTGACGGAGAAGTTCGGCAATGCCTCGAGCATCCACCACTTCGGACAGGAGGCCCGGGCCGCTGTCGACAAGGCCCGGCATCAGGTGGCGGCTTTGATCAGCTCCCGGCCGAACGAAATAGTCTTTACTTCCGGCGGCACCGAGTCAAACAACCTTGCCGTCCGCGGCCTTGTTCAAACGAACCGGAAATATGGAACGCACATAATTACCTCTGCCATCGAGCATCCGGCCGTAAAGAATGTGTGCGAAGACCTGGAAAAGTCAGGTTTCTCGGTTACTTATTTGCCGGTTTACGAAGACGGGATCGTACGGGTCGAAGACGTGCGGAATGCGGTCCGCGAGGATACCATCCTTGTTTCCATAATGACGGCAAACAACGAGATCGGCACGCTTCAGCCGGTTCAGGAGATAGGCCAGCTGGTAAAAGAGATCAGGTCCGGCGGCAAAAAGATATGGTTTCACACGGATGCCGTCCAGGCGGTCGGCAAGATCGAGGTCGATGTTGAAGAGATCGGCTGCGACCTTCTCTCATTATCGGGCCACAAAATAAATGCCCCGAAAGGCGTCGGGGCATTGTATGTTCGCCGCGGTGTTCGCGTTCATCCGCAAAGCATCGGCGGACGCCAGGAGAGAGGAGTGCGCGGGGGCACGGAGTCTGTGCCTTTTATCGCGGCCCTGGGTGCCGCGTGTGAAATAGCCGGTAACCGGCTTTCAAAGGAGAAAGAAAGGGTTTTGGCGTTGCGAAACCGTTTTGAATCATCGGTCCTCGAGAACATTCCGGATTCGTCGGTCAACGGGAACACCGGACGCCGGCTGCCAAACATCTCAAACATCTCGTTCAGTGCGGTCGAAGGCGAAGGGCTGCTTATTAACCTGGATATGCAGGGCATCGCGGTTTCTACCGGATCTGCCTGTTCGTCCGGCTCGCTCGAGCCTTCGCCTGTCATTCGCGCTCTCGGCAGGGGCGATGAACTTGCCCGCGGAGCGATCCGATTCAGCTTCGGACCGGGGAACACGGCGGAGGATGTGGATCGGGTGCTGGACGTCCTTCCGGTATCGGTTCAAACCCTCCGCAGCCTGGCACCTTCAAAAGCCGGCCGGCATGCCGGTTAAGCATCCATCATTCTTCTCTCGCCACCATAAGCTAACCAGGTTGTGAAATTTCGCAGGACCGTATCCTGCAGCACGTCGATCGGGGGCCGCTCGTTAAAGCTTTCCTTCGCCTGCCGGTAAACCTCGTCGATCGAGATCAGGACGACGGCCACCGGGATCTCTCGCTTTTCCCATTCCGCGATCGCGGTATACAACTCGGGACCTAAAACTACTGACTTACGCGTGTGTGAGAGTATTGACTCTGCAATGTTCGATACATAATTCATTGCATTTCCCCTTGAAATTACTTCGGGCAAAAAGGCCCGTCGATCGCTCGACGGGCTTAAGGTCCATGGACGACATCTACCCAAGTCCATTGGATATTACGGTCCTAGTCTGATATTAGGATGCCGCAATTCGTTGTCGTGTTACCGGTTGCTCCGGCAACCAGGATGCCCGTAAAACCTGCTACGAGGATACCTGTGAAACCCGCGACGAGTATTCCGCCTGCGACGAGAATTCCCGAGTTCTTGGTCGATTTCGTGCTGCAAACGTTAGTCCTGCCCTTGGTCGGCTGTTCATTTCGGCCCGCGACGAGGATGCCGTCTGCAAAGGTTGTACTGACGCTGAGGACCGTAACCATTACGAGGGTTGCGAGGATGTTTTTGATGGTTTTCATTTTTCTTCTCCTGTTTTCTAGAAGCTTTCCGCCTCTTGCTGCTCCTCTAATAACAACCGATGTGCCAAAGCGGCCTCCAAGAAAAACTAAATTCTAACTACTATGTTATCAGGTATTTACAGGTGAAGATTTTTCTGGAACCGTGTAAATCATCAAACGCGAGAACTGTATATTTCGTTGCCAATCAGAAAGCCGAACCGAGCTAAGTTCTATATTTAGACGGTTTACAAACTTGTATATTCAATATACATGGCCGAGGTGGATATTTTCTATACATCGCACTAATGTTATAGGCCCATTTTGTGATGGGGGATGCGTAGTCGATCGTCGATTTTTCACTGGAATTTCAATTTCGAAAGTGTTAAAATTTGTTTAGCGTTTTTGCGTGCTCCCGCCACGTTCGTTCATTGCCCCCTCGCCGAATGACAGAAGCCGCCATCGAATCATCTGAAACCCTTAGCCGGGAACGAACCTCGAACGCCGTTAAGACGGCCGTTATTGGTTTCGGTGCGCTTTGTTTCGGTTATGCGCTTATCAGATTACCGGAGTCGAGTCTTACACTCGGTTTTCTGCTAGTCGTCTTGTTCGGATCGTTCGTTTCACCGCGAATGACCTTGACGCTGCCGCGTTCGAAATTCGCGATCAGTTTTTCGGATGCGGCTCATCTTTGTTGCCTTTCTCCTTTACGGCGGCGAAGGGGCGATAATACTTGCGGCGGTGGAAACCTTCGCGAACTGCATTTATCTCCGCCGCTCGGGATTTCATTGGGGCAAGTTAATGATCCCGGTCAATGTTTCGAACAACGTCATTGCTACCGCGGCGACATACCTTGTCCTCATCTTCATCCAAAGCTCTGCCGGGTCAAACTTCAACCCAACCAAGACCCAGCACCTGATCTCGGTACTCGGCGTGCTGGCACTGTCGCAGTTTGTCGTTTCATCGTTCTTTGCGGCCGTTCTCCATGTTCTAAAAGACGGTATGAGTTTGTGGACGACCTGGAAGAAGTATTGTTTTTCCAGCTCGATGACGCAGATAGTAGGAGCGGGGCTGGCCGGAATAATTTTCAAGCTGGTCAATTACGGCGATCTGGTGACGGCGGTCATAGCCCTCGTTGCGATAGCGGTTGCGTTTCTAAACTATCGCCAGTCCATAGGAGAGATCAATACCGCCATAAGGCAGGTTGAAGACGCTGAACGGGCCAAAGCAGAAACGGAGCGGGAACGCCGTGTCGAGGCCGAGCAGCACGCGGGCCAGCTGCAGCAGTCGTTGAAAAAGGTCGAGGAAGCCAACATTGCGCTTCGCAAGAGCGAACGAGATTTTCAGCACGCAGCCCTGCACGATTCCCTAACAGGACTGGCAAACCGAAAAATGTTCGGTGATGTGCTCCGCCGGTTGATCGACTCGAGTAAAAAAGATCCATCATTGGTATATCAGGTACTTTTCGTCGACATCCGCAGCTTCAAAAACATCAACGACTCGCTCGGCCACAGTACGGGCGACAGCGTTCTGGTCATCGCGGCAAAAAGATTCGCTCGAACCTTGAATCCGACGGACACTGTGGCGAGGATCGGCGGAGACGAATTCGCCATCATCCTGCGTGATCTCTCGACCGTCGAGAAGGCCCAAAAGGTTGCCCGCCGCATCTATAAGAGCCTTACGCAGCCTTTTTCTCTCGGCGATCACCGGATCACTATCGATCTGAATATTGGAATAGCCCCGTCGGACCCTGAATACGACACGCCCGAAGAGATCCTTCGCGATGCCGATATCGCTATGCATTTCGCGAAGGAAAACAACGACGGCCCGGCGGTTTTCACAAAGGACATGAGGTCCAAGTTCCTTGAAACGATACAGCTCGAAATGGACCTTCGCGATGCTATCGAACGAAATGAGCTTGCGCTTCATTATCAGCCTATCGTTTGCTTGAGCGACGGCCGGCTCATGGGTTTTGAAGCACTTCTGCGATGGCATCATCCGGAGAAAGGAATGGTCCCGCCGTTCCGGTTCATTCCTATTGCGGAAGGTTCCGGCCTTATACAGCCGATAACGGTTTGGATCCTTAATGAAACGTGCCGGCAGTTGGCCGAATGGCAGCGTATCCGGCCGGAGTACGCCGACCTGATCGTAAGCGTCAACATTTCAGGCAAGCATCTTGCGAAAAATGATCTGATCGATGATGTTTTGGGCGCACTGCATGATACAGGCGTTCCGCCGAAAACATTGAAACTAGAGGTGACAGAGAGCACGGCGATGGAAAATGCCGAGCATACGATCAGTCTGTTGAACCGGCTGAAAGAGATCGGCGTGCAGCTTAGCATCGATGATTTTGGCACAGGGTATTCGAGTCTTAGTTACCTCCACCGGCTTCCGTTCGATACGCTGAAGATCGACCGTTCTTTTGTGAGCCGGGTCGGCGAGAACGGCGAGGATTCCGAGGTCCTGCAGACCGTTATCTCGCTGGCCAAGAACCTCCGGATGCGGGTCATCGCCGAGGGAATCGAGACTGCCCCGCAGCTTGCGGTACTTCAAAATCTCGGCTGCGATTATGGCCAGGGCTATTACCTCGCAAAACCTAAGTGTGTTGAGGAAACCGAAGAGCTTCTATATAAACGCGGTCAGTGGATACCGAGCGAAAACGTAGCGGAAGTAAATGGCCATTCGCGTGATGAAGTGCCGGTGGTGGACCAGCCTTCCATCCATTGATCCGTTGACGGACTTTGCACTCGGACATGCGGCAGCGGGCCGCTTTTTTTGTGTCTGTCGCTTGACCTTTGCTTATCGGCAGTTCACGTCTATAATTGTCGAAAATCTTCGATGAGGTGAATTGCGCAATGATTAGGAAGTTTTCCCTGTTCCTGTTGATCTTCTCCTTTCTCGTTTCGGCCGTTCCGGCACAAAAGAGGCTGGATTATCCGAAACCGAAAAAGATCGAACAAGTTGATAATTATCACGGCACCACCGTCAGCGATCCGTACCGGTGGATGGAAGATGCACCGCTCAACGATGACACGAAGGCGTGGATCGAGAGCCAGAACCAGCTCACGGATGCTTATTTCGAGACGATTCCGGAACGCGAGGCCATCAGAAGGCGCCTGACGGAATTGTGGAACTATGAACGCTACTCCGCTCCGAACAAGATCACGGACGGGTTTTATATTTATTCCAAGAATGACGGCCTTCAGAATCAAAGTGTCCTTTACCGGGCTTCGTCGATCACCGATCCGGGTCGTGTTTTCTTCGATCCCAACAAACTGACCACCGACGGCACAGCCGCCTTGAACGGCTCATCGTTCACGGACGACGGAAAGCTCTGGGCCTACGGCATAGCCAAGTCGGGTTCGGACCGTACCGAATGGCGTGTCATGAACACCGAGACCGGCGAGTACCTGCCCGACACGCTTCGGCCTAATCGCCAGGGCGGCATTTCATGGCTGAAGGATAATTCGGGCTTTTTCTATAGCCGTTTTCCCGATGCCGAACAGGGTGTCGAGCTCAAGGGAGCAAACAAATTCCAGAAACTCTATTTTCACAAACTCGGAACTCCGCAGTCGGAAGACTACGTCGTTTACGAGCGGCCCGATGATGGCGAATTGTTCGTTGGAGGCGGTGTGACTGAGGACGGCAATTGGCTGATCATTTCCGTCGCGAAAGGCACCGAGCGAATGAACATGGTTTACGTCAAGAATCTGACCATGGAAAAAGCCCCGATCCTGCCGCTGGTGACCGACCGGAAGAACAGCTATTCGTTTGTCGGAAACGACGGCTCGACGTTTTATTTCCGCACCGACAACGAGGCCGAACGAGGCCGGTTAGTGAGCATTGACGTTTCGGCGAAAGACCGAACCTGGAAGGAGATAGTTCCCCAGGCCGAAGAAACGCTAAACGGCGTTCAGATGATCAACGACCAGTTCGTGCTCAACTATCTGAAAGACGCTTACACGAAGATCGAGATCTTCGACAAGGCCGGAAAGCTCGTCCGCGAAGTAGAACTTCCGGGCATAGGCTCGGCCGGCGGCTTTGGCGGAAAGCAGAAGGACACCGAAACGTTTTACAGCTATTCGAGCTATAACTCGCCGCCGACCATCTATCGCTACGATATGAAAACCGGCAAGAGCACGTTGTTCCGCAGGGCGGCGGTAAAATTCGACGGGTCGCAGTACGAAGTAAAACAGGTCTTTTTCAACAGCAAGGACGGCACCCGCGTGCCGATGTTCCTGACGTACAAAAAAGGCCTCAAGCTCGACGGCACCAACCCGACCATTCTCTACGGCTACGGCGGTTTCAACATCTCGCAGACGCCGGGATTTTCGGTCGCCCGCGTGCCGTGGCTTGAAATGGGCGGCGTTTACGCTGTTGCGAATATCCGCGGCGGTGCCGAATATGGCAAATCGTGGTGGGCGAACGGTGCCAAGTTAAAGAAACAGAATGTTTTCGACGATTTCATAGCGGCCGGTGAATGGCTGATCGCTAATAAATACACAAGCACGCCAAAGCTCGCTATTCAGGGCGGATCGAACGGCGGTTTGTTGGTAGGTGCGGTGCTCAATCAAAGGCCCGATCTCTTCGGTGCTGCACTTCCGGCTGTCGGTGTGATGGACATGGTCCGCTTCACCAAATTCACGGTCGGCGCCGCATGGAAATCCGATTACGGATCGCCCGACGACCCGACGGAATTCAAGGCGCTTTATGCCTATTCGCCGCTGCACAACATCAAACCGGGAACCAAGTATCCGGCGACCCTTGTCACGACCTCGGACCACGATGACCGTGTGTTCCCGGCCCATAGTTTCAAGTATGCGGCGGCGCTGCAGGAAGCTCAGGCTGGCAACGCTCCTATCCTGATCCGGATCGAGACAAAAGCCGGCCACGGTGCAGGCAAACCGACCGCCAAGGTGATCCAGGAACAGGCCGATATTTACGGATTTCTTGTGAAGAGTCTGGGTGTGAACGTAAAGCACTGACCTCTAACCGTTCGAAGATAAGAAGGCCGCTCGATCGGGGCGGCCTTTTTCCGTTTGGAGCTCGACTGAGAATGGATCGGGCAGAACTCCTTCGGTTCAGTGCCGCTCGGGAACGGCCGAGCTTCGCGACGAGGGCAGTTAACCGTGGCCCGCATATTGGTCACCGGGCAAACGATCACGTTGATGCTCCCACGACTCCGAGCGGGATTGCTTTGACGCCGGTCGCCCGTCCTGCCGGGCGGCTCGACCGAATCCTGCCACGTTTCGTCGATCGGTGTTCCGGTTGGAGTAGGCGAATGCTCGGGCACGGACGGGGGTTCAAGCGGCACGCCGTCCTCTGCAGTCAGCATCGCGCGGATCGGAAGAGTTCCTCCAATGAAGATCTCAGTACGGCGAAACTCCGCCGGGACATCGGTCACGTAGACCTCCTTTGGCTCGGGATGGTCTTCGGTTTTCCACGGTGCAAGTGAAGCATCTTCCGGATCGGTCTTTGGCGTCGGTGTCGGTGTAGCGGCTGCTGGTATCGTCGCGTTCTCAGTACCATCCAGCTCTCGTATCAATGCGCCGTTCCTGATGTCGATCTCGGCCTTTCGGATCGTCGCGGGCATCTGCCAATCGCCGTTCCACTCAGGATGAAGCCTAAGCGCTCCCTGCATAAAATCGGCCCAAATCGGCATTGCCGAATCGGAGCCTTTCATTCCCAGATCGTCATTATCGTCAAACCCTACATACACAACGCAAACTATCTCCGGCGTGAAACCGGCAAACCAACCATCGCGCGAGGTTCCTGTTTTGCCGGCGATCGCCGACTTACCCGGAACGTTCCTAAAACCCCACGCCTGCGCCTGTGCAGCCGTTCCGCGATTGATCACATCCTTCATTATGTCGTTTGCAATGTAGGCGACATCCGGGCGGATAACATTCTTTTTATCGCTTTTTGGTGCAGCCGCGGTCGTTCCGTCGCCTGTGGTGACCCGCGAGATAGGTGCGGGCAGAACGCGGTCGCCGAGGTTCGCAAAGATCGTATAAGCGGTCGCTACCTCGAGCGGCGTTGCTTCGGCCGTTCCTAAAGCCATCGATGGATAGGCCTTCTCCACCCGCGGCATACCCGCCTTGTGGGCGAGGTTCATCACCTTGCCGACATTGACGTTCATTGCCAGATCGACCGTGACGGTGTTCTTGCTCTTTACCAATGCGTCGCGAAGCGTTATCTCCTGGTTCGAAAAATTGTCGCCGTAATTGTTCGGCGCATAGCTTTCGTTCCCGTATGTAAAGACCTTTTTCTCGTCTTTCATTACGGTCGCGGCCGTAAAAACCCTCGATGCGGTGTCGTACGCCGAGTTTAACGCGGCCGCGTAAACGAACGGCTTAAAGACCGAGCCGGGCTGCCGCATCGCCATAGTGGCGCGGTTGAACTGGTTTTCGTAAAAATCCCGGCCGCCGACCATCGCTACGATCTCGCCGGTTTTCGGCCGAACGGCGATAAGCGCCGCATTCAAACTTCCCTTCGGTTTCTTCGGGAAAAATTTATCGAGCTTTTCCAGACGGCTGACTACCGTTTCGTGGGCGAGCTTCTGGAGGTCGGGGTCGATAGAGGTGTAAACGCGCAAATGCTGAAGAGCTTCCGGATCGCTAACCACACTCGGCAGCTGGTCGATCACGTATTGCGAGAAATACGGCATTCCCTGCAGGTCCTTTGAACGCGTGACCTGTTTCAATTCGACCGGTGCGGCATATGCCTGCGAGTACATTGCGTCGGAGATCTCGCCCGCCTCGAGCATTGATTGAAGTACCTGATTTCGCCGTTCGCGGACGCGGTCCGGGTTTTTATAGGGATTATAACGATTCGGGCTTCGGATTATCCCGGCGAGAAATGCTGCTTCAGCCAGATTGATCTGTGACACATCCTTGCCGAAATATGCATTCGAGGCCTCGCCGACACCGTAGATCGATACTCCTGCCTGCTGTCCAAGATAGATCTGATTCGCATAAAGCGTAAATATCTCTTTCTTGGTCAGCCGTGTCTCAAGGATGACCGACATATAGGCCTCGGTCACCTTACGCTCGTACGTCGGATCGTTGCTAAGTAGAAGATTCTTGACGAGCTGCTGAGTGATCGATGAGCCACCCTGGTTCGCCAGCGGAGAATTCTCTTCACCTTCGTAACGCCGCCAAAGAGCGCGGGCGATACCGCGGAAATTCACACCGTAATGTTCAAAGAATGCGCGGTCCTCGGTGACGGTGATCGCTTTTACAAGATGCGCCGGCAGGTCGTCGAAATTTACGGTTTTCCGTCGTCCGTCGCCCTCGGCGGCTATCGTGCTCAGCTGTTTTGGTTCAAGATTCGCTCTCTGAAGTTCGCCCGATGTGGTCCTGTTCAGGATCTTTGCGACCGACTTGCCGTCCTTGCTGAATGAAACCGTAAGGGCAGGGTAGATCTTTTCGCCATCGATCACACCGGTTATTCCGGGTTCGATCCCGATCCCTTTTTCGTCGACACTGAATCGGCTGCTGCGAAAGATCGGCTTTTGCGTTCTTGTCGACATAGCCCGCGGTTTTCAAATAATCGATCAGGCCGGTCCGGGTGATCTCTTCGCCCACGCGGAGTGTCTTCGGTGCCGAGTAAATGCCGGCCGAAGGGGTAAACACCTCCCCGCTCAACAGCTTACGGTCGATCCTGTCGGAGAATTCGAACCAAAAGTAAGTCAAGGTCAAGAAAGCGGCGAGGACGAACAACGCGGCCACAGAGGCGGTCCATCCGTTGAATACCCACCCCAGAAGACGGCGCTTTTTCGATACGGGCGGTGCCTGGTATGAAGAAACGCGCCGCTGTTTGATCCAGCCTTTCGGCGGCGTCTTTGAGCGCATCCTCCTGTTTTGGTTTGAGATCGGCATTTAAGCGTGAAAGTACGCGAATTAGGTGAGGGTTTGGTTTTCGCAGGTTGCCCTGTAAAATTCTATATAGTTTCGCCGATCGATGTCTAGCAAATAATCCTGATGAAGATACTTGTCACGGGCGGCAGCGGCTATCTGGGCACGCATGTCAGAGCATACTTTAACGCGGACGACCTGTCGCGCCGTTCGGGACGCGATGTTCTTAGCGTCATCGACGTTGAGGCCGCGGCGGATTACGACCTGATCATTCACCTCGCCGCACATTTGGACAAAGACCCTCACGCGGCCGAGGATGTTTTCGAGACCAATGTTCAGGGAACTATCAATCTTCTTCAAAATGTTCGCAAAGACGCGGCGTTCATCTTCGCCTCCACCAAAGACGTTTACGGCCGGTTCGCTGACAATCATGGGGAGGTTCCCGAAGGGTGCAGGACGCTCTACGCGGGCCAATCGGCCCTCGAGTGGTCAAAGCTGATCGCGGAACGATATGTAGAATATTACGCTCATCAACGCGGGTTTCGTGCGTGCATCTTCCGCATGTCCACTGTTTATGCACCGCCGAGCGAAGGCAATCAGCCTAACTTTGTCGGTCATTACGCGGACGCGATCAACAAGGGAGAACGGATCAGGCTGCCGGGCGGCGGTCGGCCACGGCGGGATATTCTGCATGTCGACGATCTCGCGGCCGCGTGTTCGGCCTTTGCAGAATCGGTGATACGACACGGCCTATACAATCTGGGCGGCGGCCGGGCAAATGCAATGAGCCTATCGGAGCTTGTCGCGTCGATGGAGCAGGTTTCGGGCCTGCAGGCGATAGTCGATACCGGAAGTCCCCTGC
This sequence comes from uncultured Acidobacteriota bacterium, assembly GCA_963763355.1. Classification (GTDB taxonomy): domain Bacteria; phylum Acidobacteriota; class Blastocatellia; order Pyrinomonadales; family Pyrinomonadaceae; genus OLB17. The sequence goes on along the minus strand of CAVXOI010000008.1, from coordinate 512,110 downwards.
CGGACCCGGCCCCGATGAATTATGTTTCCGACCTTACTCTCATCGATCAGGAACTCGGCTGGCGACCCGCGATAAGTGTCGAATCGGGTATCGAAACGCTGTTCAGGCCTGTTCCCTCGATAAGGAACAATGAAGCGGTAAATGCACGATGAGATCCGCTGCCCCGATCGAAAGAATTGTGGTCCGCGGAACCAATTGGATCGGGGACGCAGTGATGTCCGTGCCGGCGATGCGGGAGCTTTCCAGGCTTTTTCCCGATGCCGAGATCGTTCTTCATACAAAGGACATGGTTGAAGGGCTGTTCCGGGATGCCGATTTCGTCGACCGGATTTTGCCCGTCGAAAAGCAATCGTCGCGAATCAAACGGACGGTTGCGCAAGCGGATCTTCTCGGCGATAACGAGTTCGATCTCGCGATCTTGTTCCCAAACTCATTCGAATCCGCGCTGACGACAAGGCTTGCACGCATTCCGCGGCGTATCGGTTATAACAAGGACCTGCGGGGGCTGCTTCTGACTGAACCGATCGCGGTTCCCGAGTGGAAGGACAAGAGGCACGAGGTTTTTTACTATTTGAACCTGATCGCCGAAGTAGAGCGGCGCTTTCTCGGAACTTCCACGGTCGGCGCTTTCGAGCCCGATATTTCGTTGAGCATTTCCGAAGAGCGACAGCAAAACGCAGGGCAGCGGTTGCAGGAATCAGGGCTCGATCTTTCCAAGCCGGTCGTCGCGGTCGGCGCCGGTTCGACCAATTCGATGGCAAAACGGTGGGGCACTAAAAATTTCTCGGATCTTGCTGAACGATTGCATGATGAGTTCGAAGCTCAGATCCTTCTTGTCGGCGCCGAATCGGAGGCCGATGTCGCAGGTGAGATCAAGGAAGCGGCAGGCTTTCCGCTGTTGGATCTAACGGGAAAGACCAATATCGCCGAGGCCGCCGCGATACTGAGCGTTGCAGATCTTTTGGTCGCGAACGACATGGGGCTTGCCCATGTCGCACCGGCTGTCGGAACGCGAACGGCGGTTATATTCGGCCCGACAAATCCGGTTGCCACCCGCCCTTTTTCAGACCAGGCGGTCGTGATAAGGCATGAGGTCGAGTGTTCACCATGTATGCTGAGAGAGTGCCCGATAGACCACCGGTGCATGACCCGCGTGAGCGTCGACCGTGTATTGGAGGTTTGCCGCAGATTGCTATCTGATCCGCTACCAACCGAATGAACGCTGAACAAATAAAACGGCCCGCCGCATTTATCGACCGCGACGGCACATTGATCGAAGAGGTCAATTTCCTTAGCCGTGTCGAGGACCTGCGGCTATTCGACTTTACAGCCGAGGCCGTCCGCAGGTTAAAGTCGAGCGGATTTCTTGTAATTGTAGTGACAAATCAATCAGGCATCGGCCGCGACATTTTCGATGAGGCCGCGATGCGATCGATCCATGACGAGATCCAAAACGAGCTCGAAAATTCGATAGACGCATTTTTTCATTGCCCTCATCTTCCCTGCGACGGCTGCCGCTGCCGAAAACCGGATCTTGGAATGATCGAAGCCGCCGGACGCGAGTTCGCGATCGATATGGAACGCTCATGGATGATAGGCGATAAGAAGATCGATGTCGAAACCGGATTCAACGCCGGGATAAGCTCGGCGATGGTCCGGACCGGATACGGCCGTGTGCACGAACTCGAGTTGGAGCGGACGCCGGATGTCGTTGCCGAACATCTTCTCGACGCGGTAGAACAAATATTATTGCGCTATGAAACCTCGGTCCGCTGATCGGCCTTGAGCGGCAATAGAACGGTAAAAGTTGAGCCTCGACTCTCGCCTTCGCTCTCGGCCTTGACCGTACCGTGATGCATTTCGACAAGGTTTCGAACGATCGCAAGGCCCAGCCCGAGGCCGCCGTTTCTGGACTCGGCCGCCGCATCCTGACGGAAACGTTCGAAAACCAGCGGAAGAAATTCGGCCTTTATGCCTTTGCCCGGATCGCGAATACTGACTCGCGCATTCGAATCCTCAACAGCGACATCGACGTCGATCGCCGCTCCCTCGGGGCTGAACTTGATAGCGTTTCCCAAAAGATTTGTAAAGACCTGAACTAACCGATTGAGGTCGCCTTCTATAACCGCCTTTTGAGCCTTTGGTTCTATATGGAGGTTGATAGCCATATTCCTGTGGCCGGCGGCGGGCCGGACCGTTTCGATCGCCTCCGAGACGATCTCGCCGGGATGAAGGTCTACTATCTTGAGCTGTAGCTTCCCTGAAATAATGCGTGCAACATCCAACAGGTCCTCGATCAGCCGTGTCTGCGTTTCCGAATTTTTTATGATGGTCGTCAGCGCCTTTTCAACTTGCAATTCGTCGAGGCTGCCCCCCTTCATCATCCGGGCCCAACCGAGGATCGAATTCAGCGGAGTGCGAAGTTCGTGCGAAACTGTCGCCATGAACTCGTCGCGGAGCCGGTTTGCGATCTCGGCCTCCTTTCGCGCTTCTTTTTCGCTGTAAAGAATAGATTCGCGTTCGAGCCCAACTTCGAGAAGCTTTTCGTTTGCCCGCTTCAGCTCAAGTGTTCGTTCTTCGATATTGCGCTCGAGGCCCTCGTTCAGTTCCATCAGGTCGTTCTGCGCGGTCCGACGCTTCTTGATCTCAGAAAGCACCGTTAAATTGGCCAACCCGAGCGATATGATCCCGGCGAGACTGCTCACGATCAGGATCCAAACCGTAACGGCACGCCGCCAATCAGAACTCTGGTCACGGGCCTCCTGAGTGCGAACTTCTATTTGCTTGATCCGGTCGCCTGCGGCTCTTACCTCTTCGAGCTTTTTCTGGCCATCGTGCCACGGAAGTTCGGCCGGATCGATATTTGAACCTTCCATCTTACGGAGATCGATCTTTCTTGAAACCTCACCGTTATATTCCTTTAGCACCTGATCGATCCGATTCACCTCGGACTGTTGCGAAGAATTTGCAGCTGTCCGCGTTCTCAGCCTTTCGAGATTCCCCCTTATCCGCTGCCGTGCCGGATCAACCGGGTCGAGATAGGTCGAATTGCCGACGAGCAAGAAGCTGTTCAGCGCCATCTGTATCTCGAACGCGGCGGCGATGGTGTCGTCAACCCTGCTAACAACCTCCTGCGAGCTCTTCTGCTGCTCGATCGCCGTCTGAAGGGACGATGTTGTCTGATAGAAAACGACGCCGACGATAGTCAGCATCAGGAATACAAAGAAAAGAATTATCGGCAGCTTTCGCTCGAAAGTCAGGCGCATGGCAAACCTGCGGTATTCGCGGATGGCTCTCTCAAGACCTAGGCTTCGACCCGGCCGAAATCGTCCTCAAGCCTTTCAATGTCATCCTCGCCAAAATATGTTCCGGTCTGCGTTTCAATGAAGACCAGATTTTCTAATGCATGGGGGTTCTCAACGCGGTGGGCGGTTCCGGCGGCGATATCGACCGATTCGCCTTTTTTGACTAGAATTTCCGTGCCGTTTAATGTTACTTTAGCAGTGCCTTGAACGACAAACCAGTGTTCTGAACGCAATTTGTGCCGCTGGTAGCTGAGTCGTTTTTCCGGAAAAACTTCGATCCGTTTGACCTTGTAGCTTTCCGATTCGTCGAGGATCGTAAAACTGCCCCATGGACGCTGTTCGAAACGCTCTGCACCGATCTCACTTACTTCAAACTCCATAGTTTTCTCCGGCCGGATATGTTCAGTCTAAACGAAAAGTACCGGGTAGCCAATTTTAGACAAATGACGGTGCAGACGCTGATCCTGGGGCGCCTGGTTGTTATATTTCTGCTGCTCGTTTCGACCTGGATATGGCTCAGCGGCCGCCTTACGTTATCGTTCGAAGATTTTCCGCAGAGCATTTTCCTCGGGTTTATCGTTTCGGTTGGGCTGACGATCGTCTATTTTTTCCTGCTTCGGCTTAGCTCTCGGCTATCCTGGCAGGTCCGCCTTCAATTTTTCCTCGACGCCCTGCTCATAACATGGCTGGTATGGCGGACAGGCGACCTGTCGTCGCCGTTTATTGTTCTTTATCTTGTACTTATCAGCGTTTCAAGCCTCTTTCTAAAACCGTTCGGAACGGTGGCAATGGCATTCATTTGCGTCAGTTTGTTTATCGTCATTTCGGTCCTCGCCGGCGCGGGTTTGATAACCTCGACAGGTGCCGTGCTTTCGACGGCGAAAATTATCCAGGGGATCAGCTTCCACGTTGTCGCCTTTCTCGTGGTCGGCATGCTCGCAGCACGCCTTTCGGACCGTCATTTCTCGGGTGAAAGCCTCCAGGAAGCAACCAAGAAACTTGCTAGCCTTCGCGCCCTTCATGAACGGATCATCGAATCCATCAGGTCGGGACTGATCACTACCGATCTCGAGGGAAACATTTACACGTTTAACGCCGCGGCCACCGAGATCACGGGTTTTCGGGCCGAAGAGATGGAGGGTCAGAATATCGCAACTCTCTTTGGCGATATTTCGCCGGAGATCGAACAATCGATCGATGCCGCGGCAAAGGGCGACCAGCTTCCCCGTTTTGAGGCCCAGCTTCAAACACCGGAAGGCTTTGCCGTGCGGATCGGATACAGCATTTCCCAATTGCTGTCGGAAGAGTACATCGCCACCGGCCTGATCGTAACGTTTCAGGATCTGACCGAGATACGTTCGATGGAAGAGAGTGTGCGACGCAAGGAGCGGTTGGCCGCGGTTGGCCGCGTCGGGGCCGGCCTGGCTCACGAGATACGTAATCCGCTAGGGGCAATGCGCGGAGCCATTCAGGTGCTTGAGGCAAATACTCCCAGCGAATCGATCCAGGCGGACCTGATGGGCATTATCCTTCGTGAATCGGACCGGCTGAACAGCATAATCACGAATTTTCTAAGTTATGCACGTCCAAAGGTCGGGAATTATACCGAAATGGACATTTGCGAAGCGATCCGTGAAACCATCACGCTTCTTCGCCATAGTCCTGATATCGGCCCCGGGCATGCGCTGGCCGAAGTTCTGCCGCAACAACCGGTCTTTATTTCGGCGGACAGCACGCAGATCAAGCAGATATTCTGGAACCTGGCGAGAAACTCGATCCAGGCAATGGAAAACGGCGGCAGGCTGACCATAACGCTTGAGACGATCGGTCGGCATCGAATACGCATTATTTTTGAGGATACGGGCGAAGGTATGCCGCCGGAACGTGTCGAGCAGCTTTTTGAGCCCTTTGCGAGATCAACGTCAGGCGGTACAGGCCTGGGGTTGTCGATCGTGTACCAGATCATCCGTGACCATAACGGAAGCATAAACGTACGAAGCAGTGAGGGCGAGGGTACCACGATCACTGTCGAATTGCCTTCAGAAGCTCGGCCATGCGAGCCCGAAAACGGCGATAAAATGCACGAATCCGCCGAGCCGAACCGCCTGAAAGACCTGCTTCAAGTAAAAAATTCGGATTCAAATGTTTCTGCTTGAATTATGTAGGCTCCATTTGGGAAAATAGTAGCTGGGGTATGAGTTTTCACATTGCCTCCCTCGACCTAACCACCAGCACCAACTAAGAATGTCCAACTTACTTATCGTCGATGACGAACAAAGTTACCGGCAGCTTCTGAGCCTGATCTTCGAAGGCGAGGGGCACAGCATCCGCGCCGCGTCAAATGGTGCCGAGGCCGTCGAGCTTTTGAATTCAGAGCCGGCAGACCTTGTTATCTCAGATGTCCGAATGCCCGATATGGACGGCATCGAAATGCTCCGGACCGTACGTGCATCGTTGCCGGACATGGGCGTCGTCTTTATGACGGCCCACGCCTCGGTCGAGGCCGCCCGCGAAGCGTTCAAACTCGGGGCGGACGATTTTGTCACGAAACCCTTCGATGTCGATGAGCTGAAACTGATCGTCAAAAAGACGCTTGAAAAACAGGCGTTGATCGATGAGAACCGTGCCTTCAAGCGTGCTCAGCGTGAACGCGGCAGCGTCAAGAATATCGTTGGAACTTCGGAGAAGATGAACGCCATCTTCCAGATGATCGAAACCGTCGCCGAAGTACAATCGACGGTCCTGATCACCGGCGAAAGCGGTACAGGTAAGGAACTGGTCGCCCGGGCCATTCACGACATGAGCCCGCGGGCGGAAAAGCCGTTCATCTCGATCAACTGCGGTGCATTTACGGAAACACTTCTGGAATCGGAGTTGTTCGGTTACGTTAAAGGTTCGTTCACCGGTGCGAATACAAACCGCAAGGGCCTATTCGAGGCCGCGAATAAAGGCACGATCTTTTTGGACGAGATCGGCGAAATGTCGCCGGCAATGCAGGTCAAACTTTTACGGGTTCTGCAGGAACGCCGCGTGCGCCCGGTGGGAGCTCACGAAGAGTTGCAGGTCGACGCGCGCGTGATAGCCGCCACAAACCGCGACCTGAAACAGATGTCGGTCGAAGGGACGTTTCGGGAAGACCTTTTTTACCGCGTTTCCGTCATCCCGATACACCTGCCGCCGCTACGCGAGCGAAGCGAGGACATTCCCGATCTGGTGAGCCACTTTGTCGGCAAGTTCTGCGATCAAAGCGGCCGCAACCTCGGCGTGTCGCCAAAGACGATGCACCTGCTCGAGAACTATATGTGGGGCGGAAATGTCCGCGAGCTTGAGCATACGATCGAACGCGCCGTCGCGCTCGAGCGCACCGAAGAGATCCAGCCCGAACGATTGCCCGAGCACATTACAAATTACAACCCCGACCGCATCAAGGCCGAGTTCGAACTGCCCGTCGACGGCTTGAACCTGTCGGCACACCTGGAAAATCTCGAAAAGACCTACGTGATCGAAGCTCTTCGCATGACCGCCGGCAACCAGACAAAGCGGCCGACCTTCTGCAGATGCAGGTTCGTTCCCTGCGGCACCTTCTCGACAAACACAGTATCCGCACCTTTCCGCACAAATGCGAAACGGTGACTGAGCCGCAGTTCTTCATGGGCATTACGGCGACCGTACCGGTTGCCTCTCGATCATCACCTTGAGATAAATCGAACATCCGCTTAAACTTCCTCTTCTTATGAGCGAAGCGCGCGCGGGTGGCATCAATCCTGTTTTCCTTGTTGTCCTTGCCGTTCTCCTTTGGAGTACGGGCGGGCTGTTGATCAAGTTGACGACGATCGACGCCTATCAGGTGACCTTTTTCCGCTCGCTCTTCGCCGCGGTAACGGTGCTGATCCTGACACGAAAGGACGGGCTGAGGATCAACGCATTCGGGATTCTTACCTCGATAATCTACGCCCTGCTGCTCTTTCTGTTCGTTTGGGCGACAAAAAAGACGACCGCGGCAAATGCCATATTTCTGCAATATACGGCGCCGATCTACATTTTGGTGCTGGCACCGTTCATCATCGGCGAAAAATTCCACTGGCGCGATCTTGTAACCGTCGTGATCGTACTCGGCGGGATGAGCCTGTTTTTCGTCGGGCAGCTACGGCTGGAGGATTATCAGGGAAATATCGCGGCGTTATTCTCGGGCATTTTCCTCGGCCTATACATAATGCTTCTTCGGCATCCGAAGGCCGAAGGATTTAATCCGGCGATCGCTGTTATCTACGGGAACTTCCTGCTGGCATTACTGACCGCTCCATCAGGAATTGCCGCGATTGCCATCGATGACTCCGATGGATTGGTTTGCCGTCACGTTCCTCGGTATTTTCCAGATAGGCATTTCGTACATCCTATTTATCAAAGGCGTCCGCGGCGGCACACGGCCGCTGGATGCAAGCCTGATCGGGTTTATTGAACCGCTGCTGAATCCCGTCTGGGTCTTCCTTTTCGTAGGCGAAAGGCCGCTAAACGAAGCACTGATCGGCGGGGCGATAATAATTACTGCGATCGCCGTTCACACGATCCGACAATATGCCCGCCGCCCCGTGGCAACCTCGAACTGACGCCAAATTCAGTCATCGTAAATGTTCCATTAGCTCGACTTATCGAAAATTGGTAATACCAATTATTTTTTCCTCCGGCTTCATTTTGGATATTACGTATGATAAAATTTCCGGATACTAAACATAATTGACCGTATTTTCGGTCGCTTCGCAATACCGAAATAATTTAGAAAATTTATTGATCCACTTATGGCCAAGTACACAATTCCCGAAAATATCCAAAACGAAGAACTTAAACGCTGGGTTACCGATATGGCCGAGCTTTGCGAGCCTGACGCCGTCTATCTTTGCGACGGCTCGCAGGAAGAATACGACCGGCTTTGCCAGGAGATGGTCGACGCCGGAACGTTCATCAAGCTGAACGAAGAAAAACGGCCGAACAGCTTCCTCGCGCGCTCGCACCCGTCGGATGTCGCGCGCGTCGAAGACCGCACCTACATCTGCTCGCGTGCAAAGGGCGATGCCGGCCCGACCAACAACTGGATGGCCCCGCGTGAAATGAAGGCGACTCCTGACGCCGAAATTTCGCGGCTCGATGCGCGGCCGGACGATGTACGTCATTCCGTTCTGCATGGGCCCGATCGGTTCGCCGATCTCGCAGTTCGGCGTGCAGCTTTCCGATTCGCCCTATGTCGCCGTGAATATGAAGATCATGACGCGGATGGGCCAGAAGGCTCTCGACGCGCTGGGCGACGGTGAATTCGTCCACTGTCTGCACTCGGTCGGAATGCCGCTGGCGGAGGGCCAAGCCGATGTCGCCTGGCCGTGCTCGCCCGATCCGAAGGACAAGTACATCGTTCACTTCCCTGAGGAACGATCGATCATTTCGTACGGTTCGGGTTACGGCGGCAACGCCTTGCTCGGGAAGAAATGCCTTGCGCTTCGCATCGCTTCGACGCTCGGCCGCGAGCAGGGCTGGCTGGCCGAGCATATGCTGATCGTCGGCGTGAAATCGCCGGATGGGCGAAAAGATTACGTCTGCGCCGCGTTTCCTTCCGCGTGCGGCAAGACGAATTTCGCGATGCTCATCCCGCCGAAGCCGTTCCAGGAAGAAGGCTGGGAGATCACGACGGTCGGCGACGACATCGCTTGGATCAAGCCGGACGAGAACGGCAAGCTGCACGCGATCAATCCTGAAGCCGGGTTTTTCGGCGTCGCACCGGGAACGAACTATTCGATCGAACCCGAACGCGATGGAGTCGATCAAGGAAAACACGATCTTTACGAACGTGGCGCTGACCGACGACGGCGACGTTTGGTGGGAAGGCATGGACGGCGAAACGCCGGCACACGCGATCGACTGGCAGGGCAACGATTGGACGCCCGGCAAGCGAAAAGCCAGCCGCGCACCCGAACGCACGTTTTACGGCCCCGATCACGCAGTGCCCGGTTGTCGACGAGAATTTCGACGATCCGAAGGGCGTACCGGTTTCGGCGTTCATCTTCGGCGGCCGCCGCAACTCGGTCGTGCCGCTCATTCAGCAGTCGTTCAACTGGGCGTTCGGCGTTTATATGGCCGCGACGATGGGTTCGGAAATGACCGCCGCCGCGTTCGGCAACATCGGCGAGGTCCGCCGCGATCCGTTCGCGATGCTTCCGTTCGCCGGTTATCACATGGGCGATTACTTCTGCGCACTGGCTCGACTTCGGCCGCCAGATCCCTGAACCGCCGCGCATCTTCTCGGTCAACTGGTTCCGAAAGGACGAGGACGGCAAATTCCTGTGGCCCGGCTTCGGCGAAAACATGCGTGTCCTGAAATGGGTCGTCGAACGCGCCCGCGGTAAATCGATAGGCGTCGAAACGCCGCTCGGCTGGATGCCCCGCTACGAAGACATGGACTGGCGCGGGCTCGATTTCACGAAGGAGCAGTTGGAAAAGGTAATGAACCTCGACCGCGACATGTGGCTCAAAGAGATCGCGATGCACGACGATCTCTTCTTCAAACTCTACGACCGCCTGCCGAAGGAAATGACGTTCATCCGCGAACTGCTGGTTTCGAATCTCTGGCGTTCGCCGGAACTGGGACTTGCAACACCGCGGCCCGAACCCGCGGAGGAGACAAGGGCTGTTGCCAAGGGCGAATAGATACAAAATAGATAAGGACAAGGGGCGGGAAACTTCCGCCCTTTTTTGATGTTTACTGTATAATCCGATCATTGGAACCTTGGCGAATCCGTGCAAACTTTTTTCGCGGCGGCCAATCTAATAAGGAACAGCTATGGAAGAATTCACAACAACATTCGGCAATTCGGCAGCGGAAGCCTTGCCGGCCCAACGGGCACAATTTATCCGCAAAACGTACCTTTTGCTCGCGGTCGCGATCCTTGCATTTATTGGCGTCGAGGCGTTCCTGTTTGCTTCGGGCGCTGCCGGGCTGATCGCTAATGTGATCTTCAGCGGCGGCATGATCGGCTGGCTGTTAGTGCTTGGCCTGTTCATGGGCGTTTCGTTCCTTGCGAACCGCTGGGCCACGTCAGAAACATCGAAGCTGACCCAGTTTCTCGGGCTCGGGATCTTTATCGTGGCTGAGGCGGTCATCTTCGTGCCGCTCATCATGATATCGACTTATTACGCCGACGACCCGACCGTACTTCTCAAAGCCGGTGTGGTCACGCTGGGGCTTTTCCTCGGTATAACGGCAACCGTTTTCATCACGCGGAGCGATTTCTCGTTCCTCGGCCCGATCCTGGCGATCGGCGGTTTCGCCGCACTTGGTTTCATCGTCGCGAGCGCCTTGTTCGGCTTTTCTCTTGGCACCGTGTTCGCGTTCGTCATGGTCGCGTTTGCCGGAACGGCGATCCTATACGAGACATCTAACGTACTTCATAGGTTCAACACCAACCAGCACGTAGCGGCGGCATTGACGCTCTTTGCCAGCATCGCGCTTCTTTTCTGGTACATTTTGACCATCTTCAGTTCACGCGATTGATAAAATTGCGCTAAGCTAGTGCCGCTGCAAGGACTTGTTTCCTGCGGCGGCATTTCTCATTTAGAGGTAATCCTATGAAACGAGTATTGTTGATCGCAGCGATCACCGGCCTTTTCTCTATGATCGTTGCTGCACAGAACCCGGCACCGCCCGCGACCCACCTGAAGGTCGGAATGGCCGCTCCGGATTTTGAGCTTACGGACACGGCGGGAAAAAAGGTCAAGCTAAGCGACCTTAAAGGAAAGAAGAGCGTCGTTCTTGCCTTCTATGTTCTGGCCTTCACAGGCGGCTGAACGAAGGAACTCCAGGCCTATCAGTCTGATCTGGCCAAATTCGACGCAGCCGAGACCCAAATATTTGGAATTTCGATGGACAGTTTCGCCTCAAACAAGGCGTACGCCGAAAAGATCGGCGTGACGTATCCGTTACTTAGCGATTGGGGACGAAAAACGACAAAGGACTACGGACTTTATAACGAAACTTCGGGCTATGGCCGACGCGGCACATTCGTGATCGATAAGGACGGCATTATCCAGCACGTTGAGGTCGGCAATACAGCGATCGATCCGACCGGTGCTTACCAGGTCTGCGATGCTCTTCTGAAAAAGAAGGCCGCCGCTCCAAAACAATGAACGCATATGCGCCGTGCCCTCAATGCGGCGGGGAGAATGCTGAAAAGGTCCGCTTCACCTGGTGGGGCGGCGTTCTCGGGCCAAAGGTCCTGACGCACGTGAAGTGTCCTCAGTGCGGAAAGGCCTATAATGGCAAATCCGGGCGCGACAATACGGCAGGGATCGTGATCTATACCGCGGTGGTCGCGGTCGTAATAATGGGCTTTGTCGTGGTAATGTTCGCGGCTTTGGGCTTACTTATGTTCGCAACGCGATAAAACAATTTATTTCCATTAATAATTAGTAATTAGCTAATTACTAATTATTAATGGAAATCCGCAATTTCAAGATCCCATTATTCCTGCGAAACCGATTCGAGATTGATCGTCCCGTCTGCTTCCTTCATTAAAACCTCAATTCGTCTCTCTGCATTCGTGAGCCTTTCGCGGCACTCACGCGATAGGCGGACACCGTCTTCGAACAATTTAAGGCTTTCCTCGAGCGGCATGTCGCCGTCTTCCAACTGCTTCACAATTCGCTCAAGCTCGTTGAGCGAGGCTTCGAAGGTTTTCGTCATAAAGGTTCTATATCCGGATCCGCTCTCCGGAACAGGCGATAAATGATAAAAAAAAGTGAAAAGTGATAACTAAGAACGATCGTCCCGTTTCATTGTTTATCAATTATCACCCAATTCGGAAAGCAGGGTCGTATCACTTAAAGAGCTCTTCCGCCTGACGAAGCAGCTCGTTGATATTCTTTACGCCCAGGCGGCTTTGCTTTGAACCTGCCCCGTTTACGGCGATAGCCAGTATTTCCTGTCCGACCCGCTGGGCAATACGAGTGGCGAGTTCTTCATCGCGAACGCCGGCGATCTTCCATAGGCCGCCCGTGCGGACCATTCGGACCTCGAAATTATGCTCCGGGTCCCTGCTTTTAACAGTGGCCTTCTCACCATCGACCTTGATGTCCAGGTAAGTCTCAGCGCCCAGGACCATCGCGGGAAAGGGCACGTCTCCGAACGTGGCGGTCTTTTGCCGTATAGCTCCCGGCAGCTCATCACGAGCACGGTCCTTTACCGCAGGCATGACCGGAGCCGCGATCCGCGCGACACGTTGTATCGTGTCCGGCGGAAGATTACGCCCGTACAGCTCGATCGCTTTTCCGGTGATCTGCGGCAGAAAATCGTCGACGACCGCATCGATGTCGACAAGCTCACCGACCTTAGCCGTATCGTCTCGCTTGGCCGCGTCGATCATCAGCGCAAGTGAATACTGAGGCGTCGTTTTCAAATGCCGCCAATAAAGATAAGAAGCCACGCCCGCTATTGCGGCGACTGTTAGAAACGTAACAAGTGCGGTGGCGGCGACGGTCCTAAGAATGGTCCGCTTCCGCGCAGGGAGCGCTTGTTCGGCGGCAGCAGGCGCCATAACGCTTGTCGCGAACGGCTGTTTGTCGATCTCTACAACGTATTTTCCCAACTGCTTGTATCTACTCCGTAACTTCGGCCACGCTTGTGACCCGGGCTTCTATCTTTCCGCGGGCAAGCCGTATATTCACGTGTTCGCCCACATCGGTTTGATGCGGATCTCGGATAATTTCGCCGCTCGCTTTCTGCGTGATCGAATAACCACGCGTCAGCACGGCGAGAGGTGAAAGAGCATCGAGCCGGGCCATTTGTATCTCAAGGTCACTGTGACGGTCAGCCGTCAGTTCAGCGGCAGCGCAGCGGGAACGGTATTCCAGCAGCGAAAGCCGCTCCGATATTCCTGCAGCGCGAGCCGAAAGCTCCGCGGGCGACAGCCTTTGCGTCACCGAACGCAGCTTTTCATTATGTCGGCCGATCAGATCGTGAAGTGCGTCCCCGGCAGCTGCGGTCCGATCAATCACAAAATATCGCATCTCGCGGATCCGCGAAGGAAATGCGGTAAATACCGGAGCCATCTCAAGCGACTGAAGGTCGGCATGAGCTGCCAGAATAAGGTATTCCATTCCTCGTGTCAGGTCGCCGGTCAATTGCCCGATCCGGCGCATCACTTCTGCTTCGCTTTGGGCCACGAGCTCGGCTGCGGCGGACGGCGTAGCTGCCCGAAGATCGGCGGCCATGTCGGCGATCGTAAAATCGACCTCGTGCCCGACGGCGGAAATGATGGGAATTTTCGAGGCCCTGATCGCTCTGGCGACCTGTTCCTCGTTGAATGCCCACAGGTCTTCCGACGACCCGCCGCCTCTGCCCACGATCAGGACGTCGATCCGAGCGTCCTCAAGGCATCCGTCGCAATACTCGTTCGCGAGCCGAATAGCGTTTGCGATCTGCCGTCCCGCCATCTCGCCCTGCACCAATGTTGGGATAATGATGATATCTATCGAACGGGCCCGGCGGTCGAGCACGGTCATGATGTCATGGACCGCAGCCCCGGTCGGTGATGTGACAATGCCTATACGGCGAGGGTACGGCGGGACGGGACGCTTGAGTGTTTCGTCAAACAGGCCTTCGGCGGACAGCCGGGCCTTGATCTGCTCGAAGGCGACGGCAAGAGCCCCTTCGCCGACCGGTTCGAGCGAGTCGACCACAAGCTGGTATTCACCGCGCTTTTCATAGGTCGTGATCCTGCCGCGGCAGCGAACGTGGAGGCCGTCCGACGGCCTAAACCGTATCCTGTAATTTTGGCCGCGGAAACAAACAGCCTTTAATACAGATTCGCCGTCGGTAAGCGAGAAATACCAGTGTCCGGACACGGCGGTCGTAAAGTTCGATATCTCGCCTTCGACGGAAACGCCTGAGAACCGGGTTTCCAGCGCCGCTTTTATTTGAGAAGTAAGCTGCGAGACCGACAACGACCGCTCTTCCTGACCGTCGAACAACGATGCGAACAATGGGCTATCCATCCGCTGCGATTGTAACACGGAGGCGTTTCGGACTGTGCTCAAGAGCCATACAAGACGTAAGAGGCACTTGGAAGTACAAGTGCCTCTTATCACAAGCCCGTATTAGCGGGTGACCTACGGAACTGCGATGAAATCGAGGTCCGTCATCTCATCGCCCACGTTGATGAATATCGAGGAAGTTTCGAAGCGATGTACTTTTGAGCGAACACTAAGTACATAGGATTCACCCGAGGGCACACCATCGAATCGGTAGTAGCCGAAAGGATTTGTTAATGCGACCATCGGCTCAGCCAGCGAACCGCTTAATACTACAGTCACACGTCCGATGCCCCGGCCGTCAGCGGTCCTTACACGGCCGCCGATGCTCACGTCCGCAGCAGTCGTAGTAGCGCTCGCAGTCACGGTCACGTCGTCGATACATGCGCCTTGGTCGGTGCTGGGATCGTTGTTGTCTGTCCAGCGGATCATTATCTCCTGGAGTGGAGGTACCGAAACGGGCAGTACTGCTGTCACTGTTACACGGTTCGCCGGCAAGTTCCCGTTGAGTGCCGCCGGCGGAGTCGTATTTGTCGGAGTAGTGAAATTAAGCGCCGGAAAATTTGTGTACGTGCCAGTAGTCAGGTCCGTTATGTCGAAGGGGGATACTCGATACGAAAATGTGAGGCTTCCCGGGACAGTACCAGCCGTTCGCCATTGCTCACCCGTATAAGTTATCTGGAGCGCTGCGATGCTCATGATGGTATCGTTTTGGAACCTCATCCCGTAAAACATATCGCCCGTGGAATTAGAAGCCAGACTTCCAAAGCAACGGTCGGTATCCAGGTTGAGTCCGTAATTTTTGAACTCACCGGTATTTAATGCTCCCATTGTCGGCTACGAACAGATTCGGCGGCGCGTCGCCTATCGTGCGGAAAGAATATACACCCAAAAAGGAAAGATTGTCCTGGACGGGCACGGTCCCCGTGGTGAGACCGTCAAAATTTTGATTATATGCTCCGCCCGGACCGAACGAAGAAAAACTAATTTGTCCGTAAGTTGAGACCCCTAGAGAAACCGCTAATACTACCGCGGCTACGACTCGGAACGACATTTTCATATTTAAACCTCCCGATCCAGGCCAATGAAAGGTGTGGAATACCAATAAAGCATTACGACGGACAGGTCTTTCGGAATACCGCCCTGAGGTCGGAAATTGGTCCACTCAATGCCTGCTAGTCAAAAGACAAAGTTGCAAAGTAACCTAAAGTAGTTTAAGTGGGCATCCTCTACTTTCGCGATTCGCGCGATCGGGGCAGTGATCTCGAGCCCCTTTGGCTGCACTTACGAAGGTGCAATAAATCTATTCCGGCTAAATTATCAACGCTGAAACCGGAAGATGGAATTAGGTTGGATACGACTAGGTTCCGCACTAAATCGTAGCAAAGAAAAGCTTAGATACGCAACGATTAATTTCTGGAAAGGAAGTTTATTCGAACTAAGGGGAAAGGCGAACCCGTGGCTTTGGGCCCGCCCAGGAAATGGGATACCAGATCAGCGGCCGGCAAGCTGCAGCCGGGCGTTGGCAAAATCAAGACGGTCTCTGAGGTCCTCGGTCTCCTCGAGCGACGAACTGGCAGAAGAAGCGAGTGCCTTTTCCGCATCTTCCCTCTCAGCCCGCGCCTGTTCAACGTTGATCTCGGCCGCCGTTTCCGCGAGGTTGGCCAACACCGAGATCTTGTCCGAATTGACCTCGGCAAAACCACCGCCGACCACCAATCTTTCGGTATTTCCCTTGTTGGTATAGCTTATTATTCCGGGTTTCAACGCGGATACAAGCGGCGCGTGCTGCGGCAGGATGCCCGCCTCGCCAGACAATGTCGGGATAGTGACCGACTCGACTGTCTCGTCTACAACACGCCTTTCCGGGGTTACGATCTCAAGTTTTAGCATTTTCGTAAGTTTCTGGTTTCTAGTTTCTAGTTTCTAGTTTCTGGTTTCAAGCGACAATACGGAACTAGAAACCAGAAACTCGGAACCCGAAACTGCGGCCTTAGGCCGCCGCGGCCATCTTCTTGGCCTTTTCGCGGGCCTGCTCGATCGTGCCGACCATGTAGAACGCCTGCTCGGGCATATCGTCGCACTTGCCTTCGAGGATCTCCCGGAAGCCCTTGATCGTGTCTTCGACCTTCACGTATTCGCCCTTCAAACCGGTGAACTGCTCGCCGACCGTGAACGGCTGCGAGAAGAAACGCTGGATCTTACGGGCACGGGCGACGGTAAGCTTGTCGTCTTCGCGAAAGCTCGTCGAGGCCGAGGATCGCGATGATGTCCTGCAGGTCTTTGTAACGCTGCAGGATCCGCTTGACCTCCTGGGCCGTGTTGTAGTGCTCGTCGCCGACGATCTGCGGATCGAGAATTCGCGAGTTCGACGCGAGCGGATCGACCGCCGGGTAAATTCCAAGCTCCACGATCTGACGCGAAAGCGCCGTAACAGCGTCGAGGTGAGCGAACGTCGTCGCCGGTGCCGGATCGGTGTAGTCGTCCGCCGGCACGTAAACGGCCTGGATCGATGTGATAGCACCCGTCTTGGTTGAGGTGATGCGCTCCTGCATTTCGCCCATTTCCGTCGCCAGGTTCGGCTGGTAACCCACCGCCGAAGGCATACGGCCGAGAAGTGCGGACACTTCGGAACCCGCCTGCGTAAAGCGGAAAATGTTATCGACGAAGAAGAGCACGTCGTTGCCCTGATCGCGGAAATATTCGGCAACCGTCAATCCCGACAAGGGCAACGCGAAGACGCGCTCCCGGCGGTTCGGTCATCTGCCCGTAAACGAGCGACACCTTCGAATCCTTGATCGCCTCCATATCGACCTTTGTCAGGTCGAATTCGCCGGTTTCTTCCAAGTGCTGCGTGAACTCGTCGCCGTAGGTGATGACCTTCGACTCGACCATTTCGCGAAGAAGGTCGTTCCCTTCACGCGTGCGCTCGCCAACGCCCGCGAAAACCGAGAAACCTTCGCGGCCTTTCGCGACGTTGTTGATCAGCTCCATGATCAGAACCGTCTTGCCGACGCCGGCACCGCCGAACAGGCCGATCTTTCCGCCGCGAAGGAACGGCTGGACAAGGTCGATGACCTTGATCCCCGTCTCGAACATCTCGAGCGTCGTTGCCTGTTCGTCAAATGATGGGCGCGTGGCGGTGAATCGATTGTTTCGCGTCCGCGTTCAACGGCCCGAGTTCATCGACCGGATCGCCGATGACGTTCATTACGCGGCCAAGTGTCGCGTTGCCGACCGGAACCGTGATCGGCCCGCCGAGGTCGACGACCTTCATTCCGCGGACCATTCCGTCGGTCGGCAGCATCGAAACCGCACGCACGCGGCCTTCGCCCAGATGCTGCTGGACCTCGGCGACGACGTCGATCGGGGTATCGACGTCAAATCCTTCGGACGTGATACGAAGGGCCTGATAAATCGGCGGAAGATAATCCTTGAAATTCAACGTCGACGACCGGACCGATGATCTGAACGACCTGCCCGATCTGAGCGTTACCATTATTAGCGGCCATTTTTACAGAGTGCTCCCAATATAGACACGAAAATCGTGGGTTTAATAAAGGAGAAAGTCTAGCATAATGTCCTTTGTTGTTCCAACCGCCAGGGATGGCTCAGTGCTGGCCGTTCCGGAAGCGCGTCTACAAATAAGTTCCAGGTAAATAAATGAGACAGCATCTGCCGCCGCCACTTCTTATCCGGCCGACCTGTTATTTCTGCCGGTAACCGTAAGCTTCTCGGCCGAATTATCCCAGAGGAGCAGGTCCTTCTGAGGGGCCGGATTTAACTGCTTCGAGGGTCGAACGATCATCCGCTCGCTTTCGCGTTCATATTATATCTAAGGATCGACCCAACGCCCCCGGCGTCTTTCAACAGCGATGCATCATCGATCACCGTTATCTGGGCATCGGTATTTATAGCCCTGAGAATAAGCTGATCGGCGATCTCACCCGCGATATCCGCGATCGGCGGAACCGAGACCGGGGCGTGCTCGTCGTTCGGCCTGTACTCCTCAATGATGGTCCTTACTTCATTGGGATCATAATCCACGGCATCCAGGTCCGAGCTGATCACAAGCTCCTGGACCTGGCCGTTCGCAAGGGCCCGCAGCGTGTCCTCTAAACCGAGCGTTCCGAGTCCCGCCGCCGCGTTAGCCGCATCCTGTACACGCTCGATCGCGGCCTTGTCCCGAACAGAGCTTTCGATACCGATAACCTCGCGAGTTTTCGCCTGGATCTCATCCACCGATTCGTACTGGCTCATGTTGATCGTTCCAACAACCTTTTCAGCAAGCGGTTTGGGCAGCTGAGGTTTCAGGATCGGCATGATCGTCGTTTCATCGCCGCACAGGACCAGATACTCGATCTCTTTCTTCCGCATAAGGTCGTCCAGTTCGTCCACAACCTCTTTCGCATGTTGAAGGTGAAAGTTCTCGACGTGACGCTGATACCGGCTTTGTGACCACCCGCCGACCTGGGTCCGGTTGGTGACCGTGTTTTCGATCGCTTCGACCTTGTCTGCGGCGTTGTTATCGCTTCTGATCCGGTTCTCGCCTCCGAAAACATAGATATCCGCCTTGTTCGTGTCCGCCCAAAGAACAGCATATTTCGGATTGGAATGCAGTGCCCGCACCAACGGGAAGATATGCGGCCGATCGTACGCATACATTTTATTTTCGGGAAATGCGACGTCGAGCTGCATTGTTTCGAAATAGGCAGTATCTCCCAAGCTCGCAAAGATCGCGATCCCATTCGCCGAAGGCTCCACGTCATTTTCGATAAATTCGTTTATTTGCTCGGCCACCCTTTCGAACCTTGCGGATTCGTCATCGTTTTCCTTATATTCCTGTCTTTTTGTCCGAAAAAGCGGTTTTGAGCCAGACCTGAAAAGTATCACGGCCCGTTTCGCTCGGCTCGGCGTTAAGGTAGATACTCAGAAACGGATAACCATCGGGCTCGAACGAGCCGAGTTCTTTTACCAAATTTGATATTTTCATCGGTTCACCTGTAAATAAAAAACGGCCGGTCCGGGTCGAGTCAAAAACTCGACCACCATTCAGCCGCTTTATACGATCTTAGGCAAAGCGCTCTGCCTGCTCGGAAGTGTCGGCCTCCGTTTCGGGCATCATAGATTTAGCCTCATGAATAAGGCCCTTCGCTCGGTTACCCAGATCTCTGCTCTTTGCAGACACCGTGTCACGAATGTCATGCGATACGCCTACCGCTTTATCGCGAATAAGAGCCCGGCGCCGTCCGCCGCCTTTCGGGTCGAAAAGATACATAAGCAATGCGCCTATGCCTGCGCCCGCGATCAATTTCAATATACCGTTCATTTAATACCTCCTTGACCTTGTGAAAAAGCACCTATTTGGACTTTTTCCTTCCCGATCCGCCCGGGTTCTTACCGCCGCCGTCCTGTTTATTCACCGTCGCCCAGGCCCGTTTTTCCGCTTCTTTCTTGGAAACGCCTTTCTCTTCATATCCTTCAGCGATATGATCGGCTTTCCGCTCCTGTTTCGAAGTATATTTACTTGTTCCGTCCTTTCTTTCCGGCATAATAACCCCCCTTAATTAAATAATGCCCGAACCGCGCCGTGCCGATGTGCGTCGTCCACGATAATAGATCTGCCTTGCGCGGTGATAGATCTCGCTTTCCCGGCGGTCGCCGTCCTGGCTTTGATCGTTTCGCACGATCGAGGACGCTTGTTGCCGCGGGCTTGCTGCACGCGGATCCAGCATGATCGTCGTGAATTCCATCGCACTGTCGGTTGTGAAGATCCTGAACATATCTGCTTTTTCCTCCCCTGGTGAACTGTTCCGATACAATTTCATGTACATTGCTCCTATCGGCAAAACCTGTGCCATTTTGAAATTGCGCATCCCCCCTGAGGTGAGAACTCATTGACACGTCTTCCACGTTTTAGTAGCCTCGAGAGGTATAAAATCAGCCGAAAAAAGGATTTGCAGAATTTGAGCAACCTTCGAAAACTAGAACTTCCGCCTCAAGGCCTCAACACTCTCTTCGGTGTACAGGACCAAAACATCAAATACCTGGAATCGCTTCTTGACGTGAATATAGGAGCGCGTGGTAACGAACTTCTCATAGACGGCGACGAGCGCGATATCAGGACTGTCGAGCAAATACTAGGGGATTTCACTGATCTTTTTGCAGACGGGAACAGCTTCAGCGACAAAGAGCTCCGCGATGCGTTCAAGCAGATCGCGGACGACCGCGCGTATAGCCTGAAGGATTATTTCCTGAAAGGCAAGGTTTAACCCGTCAGGCAAAAAGCAGGTCGCACCAAAGACCGCAAACCAGCGCAAATATCTCGACGCGATCGCAACGAATGACCTTGTATTCGGCATCGGCGTCGCCGGAACCGGAAAAAGCTTTCCTGGCCGTTGCGATGGCGGTCGATGCTTTGTTTAAGAAGCAGGTCAGCCGCATCATTCTCACTCGACCCGCCGTCGAGGCGGGTGAAAGGCTCGGTTTTCTACCCGGCGACCTCCAGGACAAGGTCGATCCGTATCTTCGGCCTCTATACGACGCCTTGTTCGACCTGGTCGACAGCGAACGCGTTACAAAGATGCTCGAAAAACGCATCATCGAGATCGCCCCGCTCGCCTTCATGCGCGGCCGCACGCTCGCCGACGCTTTCATAATCCTCGACGAAGCCCAGAACACCACGAGCGAACAGATGAAAATGTTCCTCACACGCATCGGCTTCGGCTCAAAGGCCGTTGTCACCGGCGACAAGACACAGATCGATCTTCCCCGCGGGCAAAAGAGCGGTCTTAAGGAAGCCGAGCACGTGCTCAAGGATATTGACGCGATCGAGTTTGTTTATTTCAACGAGAAGGATGTTGTGCGGCATAAACTCGTGCAGATGATAGTAAAAGCATACGAAGCACAATCGGAAGAGAGACCGGACTAGTATAGCCGGACTTAAGCGGACCCAGGGCAGTTTTCAGATGGTCGATGTAGTCAATCTTCAACGCAAGGTCAAGCTGGACGCCAGCATTTTTACCGCTTTCGTCGTAACTCTGCGATCCGCGATTCGGGAGGTCGAATGCCGAAGCTTTACTGTCGCCCTCGTTTCCGATCGGCGGATGACCGAGCTGAACAAATTCTTTCGCGGAAAGGATTCTACAACTGATGTCTTGTCGTTCCCATACAACGCCGACGAATTCGAGACGGACCGGTCAAATCTCGGAGACATCGTTATCTCAGCCGAGCGGGCCCGGGACCAGGCAAAGAATAACAAACTAACCTTAGAGCTGGAGATAAAGCAACTCATTCTGCACGGCGTGCTGCACCTATGCGGCTACGATCACGATACCGACAGCGGCGAGATGAACGCTCGCGAGCTGGAGCTTCGAAAAGAGCTTCACATTCAGGGCTGACTTTCCAAGTTGACCGACGGTCCGTTTGATCGCCGATTAATTATTGTTGTGCTAAGCTTTCGCCAAATATGCCCGCTTCCGAAAAGACCGCCGACCCTTGTGTGATGGTGATCTTCGGCGCAACCGGCGATCTCACAAAACGCAAGCTGTTCCCCGCCCTTTATAACCTCGCAAGAGAAGGCCATCTTCCTGAGAATTTCGCGATTGTCGGTGTCGGCCGCCAGGAGATGGACTTGGACGAGTTTCGCGAGCAGATCATGGCCGACCTTCGGGAGTTTGCCGGAGCAAAGGCCGACGGCGAAAGGATCAAGTGGTTCTGCGGCCGCACCTATTACACCGGCGGCGATTTCGATGACGACAAAAAGCTGTTTGCTGATCTGAAGAACCTGCTCCGCGACGTCTGCCGGGAGAACAACATCCCGGAAAACTTCTTTTACTACATGGCGATCCCGCCCGATCTTTTCGCGAACGTTGCGGAAAAGATCGTAAAGAACGGTCTCGGGAGAGAAGAAGGCGGACATTGGCGAAGGTTCATTTTCGAAAAACCCTTCGGCCGCGATCTCGGATCGGCGCAAAAGTTGAACAGCGATCTGTTAAAGATACTCAAAGAACGCCAGATCTACCGCATCGACCATTATCTCGGCAAGGAAACGGTCCAGAACATTTTGGTCTTTCGGTTCGGCAACAGCATCTTCGAGCCTATCTGGAATCGAAACTATATAGATCATGTTCAGATAACCGTCGCTGAAAAGCTCGGTGTCGAAGCACGGGGCGGTTATTACGACTCGGCGGGCGCGTCTGCGGGACATGATCCCGAACCATATTTTTCAGCTTGTTACGCTGACCGCGATGGAACCGCCTGTCTCTTTCGAGGCCAACGCCGTGCGCGACGAGCAGGCAAAAATACTTCAGGCAATTCAACCCTTCTCGCCTGACGACGCGCTTCATAAAGCGGTTCGCGGCCAGTACGGCGAAGGTAAGAGTGACGCGTTTACGCGTGACGACTCGGAGCATCGAGACAATCTCACGCCTAAAGGCGTAACTCTTGCTGCTTATCGCGGTGAAGAAAAGGTTTCGCCGTCCTCCAGCACCGAAACGTTTGCCGCTATGAAACTTTCTGTCGACAATTGGCGATGGGCGGATGTTCCCTTCTATATTCGTACCGGAAAACGAATGCCGGCAAAACATACCAGCATCGTCGTTCAGTTTCAAAAGGCTCCGTTCACCCTCTTCCGCGATACGCCTGTCGAAAGGCTTAGGACCAACCGCATAGAGATCCATATCCAGCCTGATGAAGGCATTACACTGCATTTCGGAGCCAAGGTCCCGGGGCCGATAGTAAAGGTCGGGGCGGTTGATATGGATTTCAATTACGTCGACCACTTTGGCGAGCAGATCAGTACGGGTTATGAACGCCTGTTGTTCGATTGCATGATAGGAGACGCGACCCTGTTCCAGCGGGCGGATATGGTCGAGGCGAGTTGGCGGATAGTTACGCCGATCCTTGATGCGTGGAATACCTCGCCGCCGAACGATTTCCCCAATTACGCGGCCGGCACGTGGGGCCCTGAAAGATCGGATGAGCTGTTAAGTGCCGATAACCGCTCGTGGAAAAACACGATCGATTGACCATGCCCAGCCCGCGTCACCTTTCCAAACACTTGCTTTTCCGGTTGCGTAAAAATACCATTTGAACACGTATCTTATGGAATTGGAGATAGTCATCGCCGCGTCCCTCCTAATTGCGCTGGTATTTCTTGCAACAGTGGACATGGCATTTTCTCAGCTTTCCGATCTCGGGCTGCGCCGGTTGGCGACCGATATCGAAGAGGACGGCAAACCTAAATCGACGAAACTGCTTCGATCGGTCCTCGACGACCGCCCGCGTTTTCGTTTTGCGTTGTCCTGGGTCATACAAATACTGATGATCAGCGTATCCGTGCTGATCACAATGATAGTCCTAAGATACTCGCAGGACCGTTCCAACGTTCTTCTTCTCGCACTACTCGCCGGCATTGCTTCGACCGTTATCTTCCGGCAGATATTGCCGCGATTGATCGTTAGAAACGATCCCGAAAGCGTGTTGTTGTTCTTGCTCCCACTTGTCCGCCCGCTTTACGCGATCACGTCACCGTTCGCCGCATTTTTAGGCCCAAAGGAGCCGTCAAAACTTGACGTAACGCTAACGCCTGAACAGGTGGACGACCGGTCCGATGACAACGACGACGATTTTCAAGCGTTGATGGAAGTCGGCGAGGCGGAAGGAATTATCGAAGAAGGCGAACGCGAACTTATCGAATCCGTCGTCGAATTCAATGAGACGCGTGCGGCCGAGATAATGACTCCTCGGACCGAGATCTGTGCCCTGCCGATCGATTCGACCATAATCGCCGCCCGCGAAATGATGGTCGAGGAAAAATACTCTCGAATACCGGTTTATCGCGACAACATCGACAACATCGAAGGCGTCATTTACGTCCGCGACCTGCTTCAAGCGTGGGCTGAGAACAAGGAGCATTTGAATATCGAAAGCATCCTCAGAGATGCGTTTTTCGTTCCCGAGACCAAGACAGCGGCCGAATTGCTCAAAAGCATGCAGGTTAACCACGTCCAACTTGCGATAGTCATCGACGAGTACGGCGGCGTCGCGGGCATCGTGACCGTAGAAGACATTCTCGAAGAGATCGTCGGCGAGATCGAGGACGAGGATACCGCAGAAGATGAGATCATCGAGATAGTTGAGGGAACTGACGGTTACTGGGATGTACTCGGTTCGACCGAGATCGACAAGATCGAGCGTCTATTCGATCTTGAAATTGAGGATGACGATTTCACGACCATTGCCGGCCTGGTCACCAGCGAAGCCGGCTATGTTCCAAAGGTCGGCGAAAAGCTTGATGTTTACGGGCTTGACGTTGAGATTCTAAGGGCCGATGAAAAACGCATCGGCCTTTTGCGCATCCGCCGGGCCGAACCCGCAGGGGTACCCGCCGACGAGACGGCCGCGGCCTAGATTCGTTTCGTCCCTGGCATTTGATATACTTGCCCAATCCCAAAAAAGGAGGAACAAATATGGCTATTAGACTTGGTGATGATGCTCCCGACTTTACGGCGCAGACCACCCAGGGCGAGATCAATTTTCACGATTGGCTCGGCGATAGCTGGGGCGTACTCTTTTCGCATCCTAAGGATTTTACACCTGTTTGCACGACCGAGCTTGGATATATGGCGAGCCTCAAGCCGGAGTTCGATAAGCGCAACGTGAAGGTCATCGGATTGAGTGTTGACCCGGTCGAAAATCACGAGCGCTGGTCAAAGGACATCGGCGAAGCGACGGGGCACGCGCCCAACTACCCAATGATCGGCGACACGGACCTGAAGATCTCGAAGCTCTACGGCATGCTGCCCGCCGAAGTTGCAGGATCATCCGAGGGCAGGACGGCCGTTGATAATATGACCGTGCGAAACGTGTTCGTTGTAGGACCGGATAAAAAGGTCAAACTTGTGATCGTTTACCCGATGAGCACGGGCCGAAATTTCGACGAGGTCCTGCGTGTGATCGATTCGCTGCAGTTGACCGCGAAATACAGCGTCGCCACGCCGGCAAACTGGCAGGACGGCGACGACTGTATTATCGTCCCGGCAGTATCAAACGAAGAGGCGAAGGAGAAATTCCCCGCAGGCTGGAAGGAAGTTAAAGCCTTACCTGCGAATTACGCCGCAGCCTAATAAGGTGAAAGGCGAGTCGACGTCGGCATAAAGTCAGAACCGCGAGCGGTAGCGACCGGGGTCTTTCCTGTAGATGAAACACGATCGGAGGGCCTCTCTCTACCGGTCGTGTTTCTGCCTGTATCTATGAAACTCCAAGCTGAACTCAACGATCAAAAACACGAGGTCGAGGTTCGCCGTGAGGGTGATAAGGTCTTTGCCTCTGTCGACGGCCGTGGATACGAGCTTGACGTTTCGGAGCCGGAACCGGGTGTTTTGCTTTTCAAGAGTAACGGCAAGGTGACGGAGGTTTTCGTGTCGTCGCCGCAAACGAATCCCGCGGACCCTATCGACGTGCAAGCTGGCGGCAGATCCTTCTCGATAAAACTCGTCGATCCAAGACGGCTGCGCGGTACCGCTGGGCGAGACCACCACGGCGATGGAGCTGCCGAAATACGCGCGGCGATGCCTGGCAAGGTTGTCACGATCCTTCTGCAGGCAGGAAGAACGGTCGTAAAAGGCGAGGGCGTCCTGATCGTCGAAGCAATGAAAATGCAGAACGAGCTAAGGGCGCCCAAGGACGGTACTATAAAGGATGTCAGGGTCGAGGAAGGCTCGACCGTTTCTGCCGGAGACGTCCTTGTTGTGATCGAATAACCTACAGTTTGGTTCCGCAGTATTTACAGTGAACTGCGTCCAGTTCATGATCGTCCGCATGGCATTCGCTGCAGACCTGGGTTGACGTCGGTCGTGATCCGCGAGTCAGCTCCGCCGTAACGATACCCGTGGGCACGGCAATAATTCCATATCCCAGGATCATCACGACCGACGCGAGCAGCTTTCCCAACGGCGTCTGCGGCGAGAGATCGCCGTAGCCGACCGTGGTCATCGTAACGATCGCCCAGTAGATGCTGGTCGGGATATCGGTGAAGCCGTGCTCTTCGCCTTCGATGACATACATCAGGGAGCCGACAACCGTGACGATCGTGAGGACCGCCGCCAGGAAAACGCTGATCTTTTGCCTGCTTGCCCGCAGGGCCGCCAGAATGACACGCCCGCCCGATACATAGGCGGTCAGCTTCATGATCCTGAATATCCGCAAAAGGCGCAGTATGCGGATTGTGAGCAGATAGTGTGTTCCAGGGAAAAAGAGGCTAAGATAGGTCGGCAGGACGGCCATCAGATCGACCAGACCGTAGAAACTCAGAATATATTGGATAGGACGTTTGACCGCGATCAGTCGCAACATCAGCTCGATGCTGAAAAGTACAGTAAACGTCCATTCCGCGACCCGGAGCTCGGTGCCGAAAACGTCTCGCATCCCACGGATGCTTTCCAGAAAAACCGTGATCACGCTTAACAGGATCAACGTGATAACCGTAATATCGAACGCCCGCCCGACAGGGGTTTCGGCCTCAAAGACGATCTCGTAAAGCTTGTGACGCCAATTCGATTCAGCCGGTTCCTTGAATTCTGTTCGCACAGCTTAATTAAACAACAGGCGATGAACTCACCGCAAAACGGCCTGCCTTACGACGTTCGTCGCCTAATAGGAGAAATATATGGTACTTTCTGAAACCGACAAAAACGAAGTTAAGCAGATGGTTCTGAACTCGTTGGAGCATCTGTTCACCGATCTGACCGAAAAGTACAACTCGCAAGAAAATCACGATATGGTGTTGTATCTAATGGATGTGGAGAACCGCGTCAAGCAATCGCTTATGGACCCGGTCCTGACCTAGGCCTCAATTATTTCTGCGTCAGCCGGGGGCTCTTTCCTGAATAAGCCAACATATTCGCCAACAGGCGATACGCTCCCGGCACGCCCGCCGGTAACTGCCTGAAGAGCGAGTAACTGCAGTAAATATACTTCCCTTTTCCCACGTCGGCGACGACCAAACCGCCTTTGTTCTCGGCCTCGCCTGGATCGTGTGCTTCAATAAGGCCAACGTATTTAGCGTCCATCGTCGAAAAGTTGTAAAGATTCCGCTCCTGTACCCAGCCGCTCGAAGTCCGCATCTGTGATCTTGTTCGGAAAATTAAGTATTGGATGGTCCGGCACGAGGACCGTTATCTTGGCAAACTCGTCCGAAACCCGCGGGCCCTGCTGGGCAGGAAACGGCGCAAGATTCTGCTGCGTGTACGCCGAAAGCTGATACTGAACGATCAACGTTCCGCCCCCGTTCGCGAAATCGAGAAGCCGTTTGTTATGCGCAACGATGTCGTTCCGAACCTGATAAGCCCTGATCCCGACGACGATCACATCGAATTGCGAAAGATCGCCCGAGGCCAGCGTCCGCTCATCGATAGTTTCGACGGCCAATCCCATCTGTGCTATAGCCTGCGGGACACGGTCACCGCTTCCCGGGATGTATCCAACTCTGACCGGCGAAGTTTTCAGGTCGATCACGTTAGCCTTCGCGGCTGCATCACTGTATACACGGTGAGTTTGGATATGCGGATATGACAGCGTCCGCATCGTCCGCGAGTAGGCCGTATTACCCACGGCGGCTGAAGCCGTGACCGAATAATTACCCGCCGGCGTATTCGCGGGAACTCTCACGCTGAACTGAACCGAAGTGCTTTCTCCCTTTTTCGCAAGGCTGAAATCCGGATCGCCGGCCGTAGCGATCCATCCGTTTGGCAGCTTCAATGCTATTCTTCCCGCGATCGGGGCCGACGAATTGTTCGTAACCGTAACGGCAAGATTCTTGCGTAACTCCTTCGGGCTGCGTGCAATGACCATCAGGTCCTGGTCGAGCGCAACTGCCGCGAGTGGCACGACGACGATCGGACGTCGTATTTCGCCGCGAATGTCGTCGGCATATCTGAACTCTACCGGCTGCGAAAGCGTTAGCTCTTTGCCGCTTATCGATATTTTGACCTCGGCCACGGCCTCAGGTGCTTGCACCGGCAACGTGCGATCAGGCGCGTTTTTCCAATCAAATAGGTCACCCAGTCCGCGGTTTTTGCAGCCAATATGGCTGTGTCGGCAGAGCGTCGTCGGAAACCTTTACCGCGTAAGCCGCGGCGAAATTTGGGGTCTCGCGTCTGAATTGGTTTTGCGGCTGCGTGGACTGTTCCGCCGGTGTTACCGTCCAACCCGACGGCGTTTTGATGGAAACTGCATTAACCTTAACTATTTCATTTGCAGGGTAGAAAATACGCGCAGCGAGATTGAAGGATTCACCGGGCGCAACCGTTTCCCGGTCGCTGATCGCGTCAAACTGAATGCCCGCGGCCAAACGGATGGCCGCCAGAAATTCATTTTGCTTTTGCACCATAAAAGCCTTCGGGGCCGGCGAGCGAACGCTCCACTCGGCATCGTAGGCGGCGGTGTAACCGTCAACGAGAATAGGGATGATCTTCGCGGGGTCGCGTACGTCGAACTGCTCAGCCGCACGTTTGGCTGCCTCCCCGACCTTGTCGGCGAGTTCCACAAAACGAGGGGACGATTCACCGGTGTTTGCCGCGATACCCCGAACTGAAGTGTCGAGAGATTCAAAGATGGATGATTCCTTCGCCTCGCTACCGGCCAGATTCAATGCTGAAAATGCTTCGCCCTTCAACTCCAGAACACCCTGCTCCTGCGACCTGTGCTGGCTTCGAGCCTCCATCGCGATCTCAAAATAGGAGCGGCCGAGCATCGGATCATATCGACCGGTATTTATCCTCAGCCGGGGCTCGCCCTGACCGCGATGCCGGACATATAGTTTTTTTACCTTCCATGCTGGCCCCGCTTCGCCGCATTGGGCGGGATCGGAAGCGGCGGTTACCGCAAGCGGCGTGATATATCCGGCGAACTGATGCTGCCCGTGGCCGTCCGCTGGCGTTCCGGTAAATTGCGCAACCACCACCAGCGGGCGAAAGGACCGGATCACTCGCACCGCGTCGCAGAGGATTATCTTTTCATCCCACTTCTGTTTCGCCTCGGTAAGTGTCTTCGAAAATCCGTAGTCATACGCACGCGTGAAAAACTGTTCGGCACCGTCCAGTTTTCGTGCCTGCAGGAGTTCCTCGGTCCGAATCACACCCAGAGCCTCGCCCATCTCGGTGCCGATGATATTCTGCCCACCGTCGCCGCGGGTAAGTGAAAGGTAGGCGGTCCGCGCATTCTCACCCCGGGCAAGATATGAAAGCAGTGCCGTGTCTTCATCGTCCGGATGGGCGCCGATCATCATCACGCTCGCGGATGTGTTCAACCGTTTCAGCAGCCGGCCTAGCCCGAGAGCTCCCTGATCATAAACCGGCCTGATCTGCGCGCGTACCTCTAAACGCAGAGACGCGGAGACGCAGAGAAGCAGAATGTAAGACTCCTGACGATGAAAAGATTATGCCAATTAGACCTACTAGATCTCATAAACTCTGCGTCTCCGCGTCTCCGCGTTTAAAATCGTCTCTTACGGTCAGACTGATAAGATAACCAAAGATCACCGTTACCAAACAGCCGATAACATTGAACCAGAGAAACTCGATATTCGTGTACCAGCTCGCGATCCACACCGAAGCGATCCCGAACAGCAACCCGAAAAATGCCCCGCGTGCCCGGGCCCGTTTTACGACAAATGCCAGGACAAAAACGCCGAGCAGCGAGCCGTAAAAGAACGAGCCGAATTTATTGACCACCTCTATCAGCGAACCGAGATTGGTCGCAAATATCGCCACAATGCAGGCGAAAATGCCCCAAATAAAAGTAGAAATGCGCCCGACCGCGACATAATGGCCGTCCGTCGCTTCGGGCGCGAACAGGCGACGGTAGAAATCGATCGTCGTGGCGGTTGCCAGGGCGTTCAGCTCCGCCGAGATCGATGACATTGCCGCAGCAAATATGGCCGCGATCATCAGACCGATCACGCCCATCGGCATATTCTCGAGAATAAACGTCGGGAACACGTAGTTCACGTCGTTAAAACTCTTGTCGCTGGTGGCGCGGACGAACGCAACGGCCTCTTTGCGACTCTCGTTAAACTCCTTATCGGCCGCTACGTATGCGTCGCGAGCCTCCGGCATCCGATCGTTGGAAAATGCTGTCGCCGCATCCCGCCGCGCGGAATGTGCCGCTTCATACCGCTGAACGATCTGTTGAAACTGCGGGTGCTGCCCCGCCTTTGCCACCTCAGCCGAATTAAAAACGATCGGCGGTGCCGTAAACTGATAAAAGACAAAAACGAGTATGCCCGTCAGCAGTATGAAAAACTGCATGGGGATCTTCAGGAAGGCGCTCATCAATAACGACACACGCCCTTCGTCCACCGACTTGGACGTTAGGAACCGCTGAACCTGGCTCTGATCGCAGCCGAAATAACCCAGCATCAGAAACAACCCGCCGATCAGGCCCGACCAGATCGTATATTTTTCCTGAAGATTGAACGTTGTATCGACCGTGTTCAACTTGCCGAGCGTTCCGGCCAGATGAAGGCCGTCGGTCAACGTCACGCCCGGCGGAAAGCTCCACATGATAACAACCAGGCAAACCCCAAGGCCGAAGAAAATGACCAGCATCTGCTTCACGTCCGTCCACGTTACGGCCTGCACGCCGCCGAAGACCGTGTAAACGGTCGTCGACATTCCTATCGCAAATATGGTCGCGATCAGATTCCAGCCGAAAACGATCGACAACACGATCGCCGGTGCCGAGATTATCGTTCCCACGCCGAGGCCGCGGGAGATCAGGAAGAAAAAGCTCGTCAGCGTGCGGACCTTTACATCAAATCTTTTTTCGAGATACTCGTACGCCGTAAAGACCCTGGCACGGTGAAAGAACGGAACCACGGTCACGCACAGGATGATCATCGCGAACGGGAGCCCGTAATAGAACTGAATGAATCGCATCCCGTCGCTGTAGGCCTGGCCCGTCGTCCCGACAAGTGTTATCGCAGAAAGCTGCGTCGCCATCACGGACAGCCCGACGGCCCACCACGGCAGGCTGCGGTCGGCAAGGAAATACCCTTCCTTGCTTCCGCTGTGCTTTGTCATCCTTATGCCGTCCCATATCACGTAGATGAGGTATGCGACGACGATGGCCCAGTCGAGAAGTCTCATGTGATGGATCTAGGAGGAGAAGTATTTTGAGAACGCCCACAGTGCTGTGATCACGACAACCGTAACACCGACGACCGCGATGTACACCCGATTCCAGAACGATGCAGGCTTTTCAACGGGAACGTCTATATCGTCGGACTCATTCATAATTCATGTTCGGTGAAAGCCTCGCTCAATGTCCTTCATACTCAGCCGAAGGATGACGGGCCGCCCATGCGGACAGGTGGTCGGCGAAGATGTAAGGAGCAACCGGTCGATCAGCCACTCCATCTTTTCAGGCGTCAGTTTCATATTTATCTTTACGGCCGCTTTGCAGGCCAGGCTGGCGGCTATGCTGTCCCGCAATGTGGCTTTTGCCGTGCCGCGTTTTTCGAGTTCAACAGCATCGAGTATCTCCGCAAAAAGATTCCGCGCCTCCGACGGCTGAACATCGGTCGGTATCGACTTGATAGCGACAGTGCGGCCTGAGAGCTGCATCAGGCCGAAGCCAAGCTCGGCAAGGTGGTCTTCGACCAGCCTGAACGCCTCCGATTGTGCCGGCGAAAGGTCAACAGTCTCAGGCAGCAAAAGGTTCTGCGACTCGACCGGGCGGTCCGTCTCCTTGCGGCGGAATTTGTCGAATAAGATGCGTTCGTGAGCGACGTGCTGGTCCACAAGGAGCAGCCCCTCATCATCGACCGCAATAATGAAACTTTCGTGAAGTTGTGCCAACGGCCTGATGCGGCCCGAGGACAGACTGTCGACCTCGACTTCTCGGACAAGCGATGCTGCCGAATTTATTGGAGGCAACGAAACTGGAATTTCCGAAGCGAGCGGGCGAATCCCCCCGCTTTCGAGCCACGGCTGAAGCGCCGACAGATCCTCGACGGCCCGTTCAAATTCAGTCGATACGCCGCCCGTTTCGAAGCCGTTGGCTTGCTGGTTTTCTTCGGCCGCCAATCCTTCTGGCCGTTCAACACCGGCAACCTCACCCGCGCCTGATCGAAGCTCGGCGGCGGGCGCAAATCCCAGACCCGGTTCCGCTGCGGCCGCTGAATGAAATCCTATTGAAGGTTGATGCTCCGTGCTAAAGTCGGTCGCTCGGTCAGGGATAGTGACCGAGTCAGCCTGATCGGCCACCTCGGGCTGAACTTCAGCAACTATCCCTGCACGGGAAAGCGACTGACGAACGGCCTCGGCGATGACGTCCTTAACCGCCTCGTTCCGTCGAAACCGGACCTCCGTTTTTGCCGGATGTACATTTACATCGACCTCTTCGACCGGCACATCGACAAACAAAAATGCTACGGGATACACGCCGTGAGGCAGCACCGAACGATAGCCCTCGATCAAGCCTCCGGCGATCGTCTTGTCGCGGACGAATCGCTGATTTACGAAAAAATACTGGGCGTCGCGAGTGGTCCGTCGTTCACGCGGGGCAGAGACGAAGCCCGAAACTTTCGCAACGTACTCACGGCCGCCCGATACCGGCAACAGGCTTTCAAGGATACCGGCACCGAAGATCTGAAACGCCCGTTCGCGCAGGTCCCGGGCAGGCGAAACGGCCAGCACTTCTCGGCCGTTGTTCGTCATCGTGAACGCGATCTCAGGATGTGCGAGAGCGTAATGCGTCACGATCCCCGCGAGATGATAATTCTCGGTCGCCTCAGAACGCATAAACTTCCGTCGGGCCGGCGTGTTGAAAAATAAATCGCGGACTGAAATGGTCGTGCCGGTATCGCGTGCCGCATCCTTGACGTCGATCAGCCGGCCGCCCTCGATCAACACGCGTGTCGCGGCCTGTTCGTCAGCGAGCTTCGTGACAAGTTCGACCTTTGCGACCGAAGCGATAGATGCAAGCGCCTCGCCGCGAAAACCCAGAGTGCCGATCATCGCCAGATCTTCGAGCGTCCTGATCTTTGAAGTGGCATGCCGCTCGAACGAAAGGACGGCATCGTCCCGCGACATTCCCGAACCATCGTCGGATACCCTCATCAGCCGGCGGCCGCCGAGCTCGATCTCTACGCGGACCCGCGTCGCACCGGCGTCGATCGCGTTCTCGACCAGCTCCTTGATCACCGACGCAGGCCGTTCGACGACCTCGCCGGCCGCGATCTGGTTCGCCAGATTGTCCGGTAAGATGTTTATCCTGTTCATCAGATAAAAACTATGCGGTGCCCCTTGTCGTCAAGGTCGATCGAGTCGTAAACCCAGTCAACGAATCCCGGGCCGAATCTATCAAGAAACGAGACGACATTCACAGTTCGTTCCTGAAATAGGCCGTTAGGAAGCAAAGCCGTAAAGGCTGCTTTTATCCTCCGGTCGATAACCTCTTCGGTCACCGCACGCCGTAAATAATATTTCTTTCGTAGGGCCCCGATATGATAATTGATCTTACGGCGCCGCGTCGCAAGATTATTCGCAAGTGTAATGTCCACTTTCGACATGGCTGTGCCAAGACGATCTAGTTCGGCATTGACCTTTTCCGCGCTTTCGGAGAATAGCAAAGCGGTCTCAGGGTCAACGAATTCGTCTATCACCCGGCGAATGATCTCATCCTCACCTTCGAAAAGGTCGCTGAAACTCAGACCGTATTTTTCCAGCGTCCTCGCATGCTTCGGTTCGACGAACGTAAAGCTCTGCCGGTGAAGAATAGTTGTGGCCGGACGGCCGAGCATACGGTAGACCTCGCTGTTCTGGGCGAAATAGGCAACCTCCGCGCTCCCGCCGAAATAGCAGATGGTGGGAAACAAATAGTCCTGAACAACAGGCCGCAGCATTACGCCGGGGCTAAAACAGCCGGGCTCGGTCTCGGCGATCTTTACCAACTCGTCTTCAGTAAAACTTTCCGAACGCCCCTTTGCCCTAAGCCGCCCGTCGGCTGTCCGTCGCAGCGCGGTGCGAACGCCGTCATCCGAATGCCAAAAAAGCGGAAAATAATCGTCTTCGACCATGACTTGAGCGTGATATCCGGCGGACGTCAGTTCACTGCTTCTATCTGTCAGGGACGCGACGATCGCCTTACTTTTACGAATGGCGTCGACATACAAGGGAGCGGCCATCCGCTTAAGTCCGGGATCTAGCGGGTCCACGATAACGAGCCCGAACTTGCCGAGCAAACGGCACAGAAACGAACCGAATGCTTCACCAAAGTTTCGGCCGGGCTTCCAGCACCTGTGAAGCTCGGCACTTAGTTCTTGCGAAAATTCGGTACGAGGCAAGCTTTCGAAAAGCCCGTCGATCATGGCCGCGATCGAGTCGTTCAGTTTTACGTTTCCGACCGGCAGGCCTTTATCCGACCCTTTAGGCTCAAATCTCGACTCGAATAATTTGTCCGCGCCGTCGATGACGAAAGCATTCGAAACCTCGGCGAGATCGTGGTCTTCCGTCGCCATCCAGAAAACCGGAACAGCGTTAATGCCGCGCGAGCGTAGGCATTCGGCCATTTTAACAGCGGTAAGCGCCTTGTAGACCGAATAGAGCGGCCCGCTGAACAGGCCGGCCTGCTGTCCGCTCAGTACGGCGACCGTATCTCTGGACCGAAGCAATTCAATACTGGCCAGAGTTTCGGTTCCCGCGTCAAAAGAAAGATTCTGCTCCCTTAGCAGGTCGCAAAGCTGGTCCCGATCCTGGCCGTACGCGGCCAAAACCTCGCCCGCTCTATTGGCCACATCCCCAGGACGGTCGACGGCCGAGGGATAAAATCGCCGCAAGGCAGTCGCGTCGGTTTGATAATCGAGAAAAAGGCGGCTGATAGACGGTAACGAAGACCACGGCAGGCTTTCAGTTCGCATCGTGCGAGCGATGACCGGTCGTGTACAGCCGCTATCATTCATCGTTAGGTTCGGGCTCCCGCGTGGTTTCGATTATAAGGTCGGATGGGAACAAGTACCAAGTCAACAATAAAAAGACGGCACCGAAGCGCCGTCGATTTAGGTAAGTCTATATAAGCGGATCGTTTCTAGTTCGTCGAGACCGAATTCGCCGGCTTTTCGGCCGAGGCCCGCCCCGGTTGCCGTTCGATCACATAAACGCCCGAAGAATGGCTACCGGCATAAATTCGGTCGGCGTCGCCGGGATCGAAAGCCATCCCCCAAACACGCCTGCTTGGCAGTTTCAGGTCCTTCGAGTCTATACGTTTCCAGTTCTGCCCAGCGTCCTTCGAATAATAAACGCCGCCGTCATTTTCCAGGGCGCTCGAAACAAGTATCTCGTCCGAGTTTCGGGGGTCGATCAGGATGCTCGTGTAATTGCCAAGCGGCAGGCCGCCGCCCCGCCTGTTCCAGGTGCGGCCGCCGTCGCGGCTTAGGTAGAGCGAATGGATGGAACCTACATACAGGTAGTTCGGCCGTTTCGGATCGATGGCGATCGAGGTGATCGGAACATTCTCGGGTGCCCCGCCAAGCTTTTCCCATGTCTCGCCATTGTCGCGTGAAACGACGACGCCGGAGGTTGCAGTGCCAACCCAGATCGTGCCAGGAACATTCGGCGTCGAAGCGATCGCAAAAACACTCTGATTAAGCCCTTCGCCAAAGCTGATCCGTTCCCATCCCTTGTTAACGTCATATGTTCGATAGAGGCCAGAGTCTGTGCCGGCCAGAAGGCCGTTCTTCTCATCTTCCGTATGGGCCAGGACCTTGATCTTTTCGTTCAGGACAGGCGTGATCTCCTGGCCGGTTACCGGGTCAATTATCGGTGCCGGTTTTTCAGGTGCCTTCGCTGGCGGAGCGGCCTTGCCCTTTTTGACCGGAGTTTTCTTCACCGGTGCCTTCTTGACCGGCGGCGGCCCTGTTACCGCTTTCCATGAAACGCCCCGGTCGACCGACCTGAACAAGCCGGCACTTGTACCGAGATAAATAAGATTCGGGTCGGCCCGGTCCTGAAGCATCGAGAACGGCGAGATACGGTTGATGTCGATACCTTTGCTTTCCAGCCAGGTCGTGCCGCCGTCGGCACTGTAGAACAGAAATCCTCCGCTTGTGCTCGTGTTATGGGTGATCGCATATACGCGGCTTCGGTCGACATTATCGGGCGTGACCGAGTAAGTAAAGCGGCTTGTAAAACTGTTATTTGTCGGAACAAAATTGCGCCCGCCGTCGGTCGAGACAAGAACACCAAAATTATTTGTGCCGATAAAAACGCGGTTCGGCTCTTCCGGATGGACCGCTATCGAATTGACCTCGACGGTCCGCGGCGTCGTCATGCTCCACGACCTGCCGCCGTTCGCCGACATCCAAAAACCCTGTGTCGTTGCGGCGTAGATCGTTCCGGGAACGGAAGGATGCTGCACGAGATCGCGGGTCCGTCGTGACGTGGAGGGAATGCCCTGGATCTTTCTCCATTGTTCGCCGCCGTTCAACGATTCGTAAATTCCGCTGCAGGCGGAGGCGACAAGGTGATCATTGTCTTTTGAATTGATCGTGATCGCAAAAACATCCGAATCGTCGATCATGCCTGTCTTGATCAGCCGCCAGTTCTTGCCGTTATCGGTCGATTTGTACGGCCGCCAGGTCGTGCCGGCATAGATCGTGTTGATATTTCGCGGATCGACGGCCATCGAGTTCACGTTTACCGGCATTGTCTCCGACGCGACGGGTTCCCAGTCGTCGCCCGAGTCTTTTGAAACGAAAATACCGTTCTTTGTGCCGACAAAAAGCGTATTCGGGTCGCTCGCCGATTGGGTCATCGCGTGGATCGCCTGTTCTCGAAGGTCTTTTGCTTCCTTCCAGCTCTTACCGCCGTCGGTGGATTTGTAAAACCCGCCCGGAAGATTTCCGCGATGGCCGGAGGTATAAATGATGCTTGAATCGCGGCGGTCTATCAGAAGCTGTTCGAGATTAAGCTGAGGTTTTTCAAAACTTACAAGCATCCGCCACGACTTGCCTGCATCCGTCGAAACGTGGATCTGGCCGTCACCCGTACCGATATAAAGCTTGTTCTTGTCGCGCGGGTCGATCTCGACCGATCGAACGTCGCCCCCGTTCGGCCCAAGTACGGACCACTGGGTAGCGCTGTTGGGATCGATGAAAACATTGTCGTCAGCGACCACCGGCCCGCTTCCCGCCGCTACGATGGCCGTCAAAAGCAGGTAACCCAGGACCAATCGTGAAAATGAGGGGCGTTTATCTTGCATAACATCTCGTTCGATCATATTCCTAAGATTATGTTTGCGGCGGTCAAAGCAGGGCTGAAAGCCCGAGGTTGAGATGAAGGAGACAGCCAATGGTTTGCACTCTCAATGCACCGTCTGAACTACCAGTTGTCTGGGAAGGATGAGCGGCGAACGCACACAATAGACGTAATGTTACACAATTCGGGCGATTATGTAAAACTTTTTACACAACAGTAGATTCCCGACATCCTGGTCTTGCAAAGCATTCAGTTGTCACTGTTTGTCTCAACCTGAGACAACTTAAAACCTTTATCTTCGGGAATTTAGACCGAAATATGTCTCATTCTCAGACGAGTGCCGCCGATTCGGGAGGCGTCGGCGTAAGACATTCTTCTGCAACACTTAGGCTGCATACGCGTGAGACGATCCGGTTCGCGTGTCCTAAACCGTTCCCTTCCGTGCCCGGGTATCAAAGAGCAGCGAGGGCCAGGCGGATCATGGCCCTTGTATGCGAATGTTGACACAAACATCGACGAGAACAAACGCTGATCGGAAAGATAGGAATGAACGGAATGATCTAGACGATTTAGAAGGACGAAATAAGCCCCCGAAAATGAGGCGACTGCGTTCGAGACGAAAACTTGCAACAAAAAACGAGGGCCTCGGAACGAAGCCCTCGTCTTGTCTTTTGATGTTCACGCTAAACTAACTGCGTGAAGCTAATGCCATCCTTACGGAGCCGGATTTTCAGCACCCGGCGGGATACGGTAAAGCCTTGTGTATACCGTTCCGGTCGGATGTGCTCCGCCTCTTACGATGGTGATACGCGACCTGTCGAAGTTACGGAACGTGATGTGGTTGGTGATCAACCGTTCACGCTGGTTCATCTCAGCTTCCGTACCGTACAGGATGATGTAACCCTGGTTGTTCGGGTTATTCGACAGTTCAGCGAAGAACGCATCGAGGCGTCCGCGGATGTCGTCATTCGGCATCTTACCGAACTCATCAACCAATACCGCTTGCGGGGCCGGAGCAACGCTGCCAGATCCAGTCGCAGTCGGCGGGCAGTTACAAGCCGGATCCTGGCCGCCTACCGTAACCGTAGCGGTCACATTAGTATTGGCCATTTCACGCGTCGTGCGGACCGTGATGCTTGGCGTACCCTGTCCGGACTCGATCGTACCGGCCGAGACCGTCCAGTTGTAGGTCAGGTTCGAGGCGGTTCCGCCAGAAACATTGGCCGTGAAGGTCATGGCGTCACCAGGCTGGGTAATGCCAGCCGGCTCAGTCACCGAGATCACAGCACATTCGCACGGACGTACACAGTTCGGGCAAGCAGCTACAACGACCGTTTGGGTCTGAGTAGCTCCGCACAAGCCGCAGCCGTCGTTAACGGCCGCAGTGACCGTGTATGAACCCGGAGCAAGGCCGCTCAGGTCCCATTGAACATTCGCTCCCGTACCGACAATGCGTCCGCCCGAAACCGTGTAGTTATAGGTCAAGACGTCGTTCTCGGCATCGGTCGCTGTCGTCGTCACGTTGATCGTCGTGTTGTCAGCACAAACTACGCCCGACGCGGGGATCGTCCCTGCGGGACACGGCAGAACTACCTCGGTATCACTGAGAGCCAGCGCGGTTACGTTCGCCGGGATATTGACTATGGGTCCCTGACGCGGATTGCGGCGGCCTGCAAACACCTGAATGATCGCACCGTGCGGATTCTGCGAGATCTGGAAGCCTGGCGGGATGCCAGAGAACGTGGTGGTTCTCGACGGTGTACAACCCGGCGTACCGGCCACGCACGGTGTAAACGCCGTCCCGGTCGTTGCATCGTCTTCGTCAAAGCTATCCTGATCCTGCTGATTCGTGTGGTAGCGATAAGCAAATCCAAAACCCGCCCAGCGGGTCGGCCACACACGGAAACCAGCGATGAAGTCCTGCGGATCGTTCTCAAAGGCGTTCGGCGTCCGGCCGCCCATATATTTCAGAACGCGATACTCAACGATCGGCTGGAACCATCTGTTGACCGGAAAATCAACTCCGCCGGAGATCAACAATTCATCCGGCCGGTCGAGCAGGGTGAACGTTCCGCCGGGAAACTCACCCTTAACATCTGCGTTAAAGTTATAACCTAGGTTACCTGAAACGTTCACCCACCTGGCAACACGGGCGTCGAGGAAAAGCGACGCACCAAAATCACCAAAGTTTCCGCCCGGGCTCGCGCCGCGTTGCAGCATATTGAACCCGCCGATATCGCTTGCCGTGTCGCCGTAAAAACGATAAAAACCGACGATACCGAAACCGACCGGATTATTTACGCCCGTGAAGCGGAATTTTCCACCCACCGTATATGTGCTGAAAGCGGATTCACCAAACGTTCGATTGATGAACGGAGCGTCCGGCAAATAACTCGGAGCGGTGGTGAATACGCTCGGCGAGGTGGCAAGCTGGTTACAGGTCGCCGCCCCGTTCGTGCAAACGGTCTGGAAAACGATACCAGGAAGGATACTGCCGAATACGGAACCTATGCCCGGGAAGAGGTCAGCCCCCTCACCGGCTGCGATAGGCGGTCCCAATGTTGCATTGGTATTTGCAGGAAAACCGAAGGTCGGACCCGAGAACTGCAGCCCGAACGTTCCTGCCGACCCGCCGACATACGGGAACTGCACAAACGGCTGTGAACCCGGTGGACGATAGACAGCAAGCCCCTCAAATGGTCCGGCACCAGGACCGGAAGGAGCGTAAACAATTGCCGCCGGACTCTGCACGATCCCGTTGAACGAGACCCGCGAATTCGGAAGGTAGAACGCAGAAAGATTCCGCGGTGAATTGACCTTCACTTGGCGGTAAGCGTCCGTATTGAAGAACAATTCGATATGGTCGGTAACCCCGACCTGAAAACTTACAGGTAACTCGGTAAGATCAACATTGCCCGGATCCCTGTCAAAATTGCTGTAAGCTGCGCTAAAGGTGAACTCGCCTCTTCGCAGGACTTGTCCATCGTAGACGGTAAATAGCCCTGTAGGTCCACCCATCGGGCCGCCGGTACCAACAGTCGGTGCAACATTCCTGGGATCCTCAGTCGATCTCGGATTCTTCATGCCCGTGGTGGTAGTGGCAGTCTGGGCCGTAGCCCCAACCACGAACGCCAACAAGACCAACGTCGCAATATACACTCTGTAAGCGAGTTTCATCATTTTCCTCCGCCGTGATAAAAAAATTTTCAGTTCGTAGCCGATAAAACTGGCATTAAACCGTTTTCAAAAGCTACGTAATTATTACTCACGCCGGAAACTCGACTACAAAACACGTCCGGAACCGGCGTATCGCAAAGAAGTTTCAATAGCTGCAAATAGATAGGAAAATGCGGCGCAGCCTTCGGCTGTTGTAAAACGCCCGCTCTTCCCTTTTTAAGACCTTAACGTAAGTAAACCTCAAAATCAAGCGTTTTTAACACATTAGCTCATTTTTCTTCACGCGTAAATGCCCCGCATCCGGGTATCGTAGGCAACCCGGTCTATGGCCATCATGTACGCCGCCGTCCGCGAGTCCACCCCGTGTTTTGCGGCAAAGCTGGAAAGCTCGTTAAAGCTCGCGACCATCTTCTCCTCAAGCCGCGAGTTCACCTGGCTCTCAGGCCAGAAATAGCCCATGCGGTCCTGTACCCATTCAAAGTAAGAGACCGTTACGCCGCCGGCATTCGCAAGAATGTCGGGAATGACGAATATCCCCTTATCGTGCAGGATCTTGTCGGCCTTAGGCGTCGTCGGCCCATTGGCTCCTTCGGCCAGGATCTTGCATTTGATCCTATCCGCGTTCTCCGAGGTGATCTGGTTCTCGGTCGCACACGGTGCAAGCACGTCGCAGGGAATTTCCAACAGGTCCTTGTTCGAAACCTGATCGGCCTCTGGATATTCCTCGAGCGTCCGATTTTTCTGAAGGTATGCCAGCACAGCCGGCACGTCGAGGCCGTTCGGGTTATAGATCCCGCTGCCGATATCGGAGATAGCGGTCACCTTGTAACCCTGTTCGTACATTAACTGAGCGCCGATCCCGCCGACATTTCCGGAGCCCTGAACGACCACAGATGTTTTTTCAGGCGTGAGATCAAATCTTTTGATGGCTTCGTTTACACAAAACAGAACACCGCGGCCGGTCGCTTCCCGCCGCCCGAGCGATCCGCCGAGCGCGACCGGTTTTCCGGTCACGACGGCGGTGACCGTGTGCCGGGCGTGCATCGAGTAGGTGTCCATGATCCACGCCATCGTCTGCTCATTAGTATTCATATCCGGCGCCGGCACGTCCTTATCCGGCCCGATAAAATCGATCAGCTCGGCCGTATATCGACGAGTAAGCCGCTCGAGCTCGCCGAGCGACATCTGCTGCGGGTTGCAGATGATACCGCCCTTACCTCCGCCGAAGGGGACGTTGACGACAGCGCATTTCCAGGTCATCCAGGCCGAAAGAGCCTTTACTTCATCCAACGTTACGTCCGGCGCATACCGGATGCCGCCCTTTGCCGGCCCGCGTGCAAAATTGTGCTGAACGCGGAAACCCTCAAACACCTGGATATGGCCGGTGTCCAACTTCACCGGCACATAGACCTTGATCTCGCGGCTCGGAACACGCATGACCGCGTATAGGTCCGGGTCGAGCCCCAGTAATTGGGCCGCGCGGTCGAACCGTTCGCTCATCGCCTCGAACGGGTTCTTCTCGTCACTTCCCTTGAAACGCCGCATTTCGTCGGCCATCGGATTCGCCATTTCTTATGATCTCTCCAGTTTTCTTTTCGCTATTCTTTCCAACCGTTGCGGGTTTGGCGGACCTCATTCATCGAACCTGACCGGAAGCCTTCCAGGTCCAGGGCGACGTACTTAAATCCAAGATCTTTTATTTTCTTTTGGATCCTGTCCAGGAGCTGCCGATCGAGCGCTCGCTCAAGCTCATTTCCTGCTAACTCGATCCTTGCCAGGTCCTTATGAACTCGGACTCGAAACTCTACGAACCCTTCTTCACGAACGACATTCTCGGCCGCCTCGACGCGCGAAAGCTTTTCGATAGTTACGGGCACGCCGTGGGCGATCCGTGACGATAGGCACGGCGAAGCCGGACGGTCCCACGATCTCAATCCGTGGAACCGGCTTCGCTCACGGATCTCATTCTTTGAAAGTCCAGCGTCGGCAAGCGGGCTTCTTACACCAAGCTCCTGAGCAGCCCGTCGGCCGGGACGATGGTCGAGCATGTCATCCGCATTCGTTCCGTCGACCACTATAAGGTTGTTTCGTTCTTCGGCGATAGAAGTTAACCGGCGGTAAAGCTCATTCTTGCAAAAATAACAGCGATCAGAACCGTTTGCGGCATAGTTACCGTCATCAAGCTCGAACGTTTTGATCACCTCATACTTGAAACCACCGGACGCAGCGGAATCCAAGGCTTGCTCCCGTTGAAATTCAGCGACACTCGGCGAATCACCCATCACGCAGTGTGACTCATCCCCAAGCTCGCTTTTCGCGATGAAGGCTAGATAGGTACTATCGACCCCACCCGAGTAAGCAACCAACACACGTCCAAATTTACGCATCAAACGGCGCAGTTCGAATTCCTTTTCTTCAGCGGTCGATCCTGCGGCCCCGACTCGAAGGTTTTTCGGTAAAGCGATCATTCTTCGCCCAGTTACTCGGTAAACTGTGGACAGAGCACGAATTAAAAATCTTACTATTTGCGTTCTAAGTGACGCAAACCATCGAACGATAATTCGTTTCTCGGTACTGGATGGAAAATTCGCACTCCCGACAGGCAGATGATACGATTGGGCATTCGATAAATGGTAGTAAAAGGGATATCTCAAAATCGCGATCCGGTCTCCGGCTTGCGAATGCTCGCGGCAGTGACCATTGCTACGCTGTTGCTAGTTTCGCTGGCCTTTGCTCAGGAGGAAGATGAAAAACCGTCGCCCTCAGCCGAAGCGATCCAACTGTTTCAAAAGGGCCAGGATGCGCATGAAAAGCACGAGTACGCGGCGGCGATCGAGCTTTATGAGAAGGCAATAGCCGCGATCTCGGAGTTTCCGGAGGCGGAATTCCAGCGCGGCAACGCGTTGATCTCTTTAGGCCGAAACAGCGACGCGGAAAAGGCCTTTCGCCGTGCCGTCGAGCTTCGTCCCGAATGGACCCTTGCGCTTGCGAATCTGGGATCGCTCCTGGTTGGAAGGAAGGAGTATGGCGAGGCAGAAAAGGTACTATTAAAAGCTGTTTCTCTTGACGACCAGAATACGCTCGCATATTCCGCCCTGACCGAATTGCGTCTAAGCACAAAAGCAAAACCAGATGAATTAAAAGATCTGCTCACTCGGCTCACCGTTCTGACGGAACACGCAAAGCCGACCGCATCCGCCTGGACGGCGCGGAGCGCACTCGAGACCGCCCTGGGCGACAAGGCGGCCGCCCGCCGAAGCGTCGACCGGGCCATCGCACTTGACCCGAACAATCAGTTCGCCCTTATTTCAAAAGCCGGTTTGGCGCTGGACGAAGGCGATACAAAAGGCGCGGAAGCGATCATCCGTACGCTCGAGTCGAAATATCCGAAGGAGCCGAAAGTCAAAATTTTACGAGCCCGGCTTCTGTACTCGTCAGGAAAAGCTGAGGAGTCACTGGCTCAGCTCGAGTCACTGGAAAACCCGACGGCGGAAACGATCGAACTGCGTGATAGAATAAAAGTAAGCTTGAACGAAAACGCTCCTGCGCTGGAAAAACAGCTCGAAAAGAACCCGGCGGATGCGCACATTCTCGGACGGTTATGTTCGCTTTACCGGGCCAGCGACCCGCCAAAGGCCCTTTCGATGTGCCGCCGGGCGTCGGAAGCGGAACCGACGAACTTGAATCATGCGATAGGATTTGCCGCCGCCCTCGTGCAGGCAAAGATGTATGTCGAGGCTGT
Source organism: uncultured Acidobacteriota bacterium (assembly GCA_963763355.1). GTDB lineage: Bacteria > Acidobacteriota > Blastocatellia > Pyrinomonadales > Pyrinomonadaceae > OLB17. The sequence continues at coordinate 467,558 of CAVXOI010000008.1, read as the reverse complement.
CGAACTTCTTCGACGCCTTCTGGCCCTTTCGTCAGAGAACCTCACTATCCGGGCGAACCTTGCGACGGCTCTTTTCCAGCTAAAGCGATATCCCGAAGCCAAGATCGAGTACCGGTGGATAACCGAAAAAGAGCCTAATTCGGCCGCTGGCTACTATTTTTTGGGAATCACGCACGACCAATTGGCTGAATATCTCGACGCGATGGCGAATTATCAGCTTTTTCTTCGCCACGCCGACCCGGAGAAGAATAGGACAGAGATCGAAAAAGTAAATTTGCGGCTGCCGATACTGCAAAAACAGATAAAGGAGAAAAAGGGCAGGAAGAGTTAATGAAGATGTTCCGGAAAATTGCGAGATCAAATGATTTGCTCCGACTTATTGCTGGTGCAGCTCTTTTCGCATTTCTTGCCATCGGTGCCGCGGCCCAGGTCGATAGTGACGATCCTGCGCCCCCGCCGCTAAAGTTCGTAACAAAGGCCGACCTCGCGCGGCTGGAAGCGGCCGGCGACGTAAAAAAAAGGACCCAGACGGCGCTCGATCTGATGTCCGAACGGCTGACAATGGCCGAAACCCTCGGAACCCAGGACAAACTCGACGAGATGTACAAGGAGCTGGGCGGATTTCACGGCATCATGGACAACACGCTGGCCTTTCTCGATAGCAGTGACAAGAGCCGCGGAAAGGTACTAAACAACTATAAGAAATTCGAACTGGGCCTGCGGCAGTTTCGGCCGCGATTGGAACTTATCAGGCGCGACATTCCCGTCAGATATGAGGCCTACGTTCGGAACCTGATCATTTATCTTCGCGAGGCAAGGGCCAAAGCGGTCGAACCGTTTTTCAGCGACACCATCGTTCCTCGCAACAAACCATGACCATTTCTTTTTTCCGGGCCACCTCCGGCCTTTTAACTGCTTTCCTTTTGATGTTCGTTTCCGCTGACGCCTCGGCGCAGAGGCGTGACTTTTTGACCGACGCCGAAGTCGAGATCGTCCGCGAAGCACAGGACATTGACATTCGTATCGACGTGCTTCTTCGGATGGCTGACCGCCGGTTCAATGTACTCGGTATCGACGTAAAAGGTTGGAAGGACGCAGCAAAGACATCTGATGTTTGGGGCGAGCTGCCGAAGGGATCGCGGGCCGATCTGTTCAGCGACATTAAGAAGATCGTTCAAAAGGCAGTCGACGATATCGACAACCTTTCGTCGAACCCCACCGCAGCCCCGATCCGCGAAAAGGGTGATAAGCGGGCCAAGAATGACCATCAACGGTTCCCGAAAGCCGTCCGTAACCTGGCCGCCGGAGCAGATCGATATATGGGACCGTTAAAAGCCGAACTCGATCGATCCACCAACGAAGCGGAACGAGGACTGATCATCAGCACCCTCGATCTCTGCGAACAGATCATGGAAGCCGTCAAAAAACTTCCGGCCGACGTAAAAACCGAGGGGAAGAAGGATAAAAATTAGAGGATCTTTTTGAAGATCAGATCCAGTCTGGGTTCCGTAGAAGCGGACTGTTTGTAGATTTCGGACGGAATCGCGAACAAAGCTCGTAGTAGCGACCCGAGCTTTGTTTATCCGCTACAAATGTCGCTCCTACGGAGCTTCGATCAATTCTAATTGCCTTCTACTACAAACATTTGGCTCCTCTGGAGCCGATGGCTAACTTCGCAAACAACCTTCCTTTTAATATTCGGCTTGCCCGCGCGCTCCGTTCCCTTTTCACCTTCCCAACTTGAGCGTTCGCTCCGTCTAATTTACATTTGATGTTTCGGCATTCACTATTTTGAACGTTGATAACGCCGCTGCATTCTTTAGCGGTGGCGGAGCCTAAAGCATGGATGCAAAACCTATGACGGAAACGGCATTAAAGAAGACGCCTCTGAACCGGCTGCATCGTGAACTAGGCGGTAAGATGGTCGATTTTGGCGGATGGGATATGCCGGTGCAGTATCCGGCCGGCGTGATCGAAGAGCATATGGCGACGCGGACCGCGCGCCGGCCTTTTCGACGTGTCGCACATGGGCGAGATCTGGGTCGAAGGGACAGACGCGATCTCTTTCGTCAACCGCCTTACGACCAACGATGTAACGAAGCTCGTCGACGGCCAGGCCCACTATTCTGCTCTGACCAACGAGAAAGGCGGCGTGGTCGATGACCTTCTGGTTTACCGGTTCGGGCCTGAAAAGCTTCTTCTCGTTGTGAACGCCGGGACGACCGACAAGGATTGGGACTGGATCACATCTCACAAAAATGACTGGACATCGTTTTGACCAACGCGTCGTGCCGACTACTGCCAAATCGCCATTCAAGGGCCGAAGGCTGTATGCGATCTTGCAGTCGCTGACCGACATCGACCTCGACGAGATCAAGTATTACTATTTCACGACGGGCAGGGTCGACGGGGTCGAAGCGATCATCTCGCGTACGGGTTACACCGGCGAAGACGGGTTCGAGGTTTATGCCGCGGCCGAGTTTGCCGAGCAGCTCTGGAACAAGTTTCTCGAAACGGGCAAATGGTGACGATGACGGCATTCTTCCCTGCGGCCTTGCCGCGCGAAATACGCTTCGGCTCGAATCGGCGATGTCGCTTTATGGACACGAGCTCGACGACGACATTTCGCCGCTCGAAGCCAATCTCGGCTGGATAACCAAGCCTCAGAAAGGCGAGTTCATCGGCCGCGACGCGATCAGCGAACTAAAGGAACAAGGCCTGAAGCGAAAACTTGTCGGGTTTGAAATGATAGAACCCGGCATCGCCCGCGACGGATTCGACGTTTACGTCGACGACGAAAAAGTCGGATATGTACATCGGGCAGCCCGGCACCGTTCTGAAGAAAAATATCGGTCTGGCATTCGTGCCCGTAGAGTTTGCAAATATCGGGCAAGAAATTAAAATTGATGTAAGAGGAAAAGCTTTTAGCCGCAGCAGTTATCCGACGCCGTTTTATCAAGCGTCAGAAATAGGTCGATTTAACACAGCACGAATTCAATAAGGAAGAAGATGTCAAATATTCCTGAAAACTTACGTTACAGCAAAGATCATGAATGGGTGTCGGTCGAACGGCGATGTCGCGTCAGCATCGGCATCACCGATTACGCCCAGCACTCGCTCGGCGATGTCGTTTATATCGATCTGCCGCGTGTCGGCGACAAGTTCGGGACGCACGAAGCGTTCGGCTCGGTCGAATCGGTAAAAGCAGTTTCCGAGATCTTTACGCCCGATCGCCGGCGAGGTCGTCGAGGTTAACGACGGTCTGAACGACGCCCCTGAAAAGGTCAACAACGACCCCTACGGCGACGCCTGGTTCATCAAGGTCAAAATGGAAAACCCGGTCGAGGCCGACGCGATGCTTTCTGCGGTAGAGTACGAAGAATATCTCTCGAGCCAAGGCTAATACAATTTTAGATTTTAGATTTTGGATTTGAGATCGAATCCAAAATCTAAAATCCCGAATCCAAAATCGAAATGCGTTACATTCCAAATTCGCCCGAAGAACGTGCAGGAGATGCTTGACATCGATCGGGCTTTCTGATGCGGCCGAGCTGTTTCCGCTCGATCCCGACGGACGTCCAGCTTGGTCGGCCGCTCAAAATCACCGATCCCCTTGCCGAACCCGAAGTAATCGGCGGCGTTGGAAGAGATGGCGGCGCAGAACACGGCGGCGACAAAACCTTCGTTTCTCGGGGCGGGCGTTTATTCGCATTTCTCGCCGACGATCGTCGATCATCTGATCCAGCGTTCCGAGTTTTTTACCTCGTACACGCCTTATCAGCCCGAGATCTCGCAGGGCACGCTTGCAGTATATCTTCGAATTTCAAACTTTGATCTGCCAGTTGACCGGAATGGAGGTCGCGAACGCCTCGATGTATGACGGTTCGACCGCGATGGCCGAAGCCTACCTGATGGCGCAGCGCGTCACGCGCCGCAACAAGATCGTTGTCGCCGATTCGGTCCATCCGGAATATCGCGAGGTCGCCCGTACCTATACGCAGCACGGCGAGCTGAGATCGTCGAAGTCGGAGTTTGATGAAGAAACCGGACGTATTGTCAGATCTGTCGGGTCTCGATGATAAGACCGCCGCGCTTGGTCGTCCAATCGCCGAACTTCTTTGGCTGCGTTGAGGACCTCGAGCGTCTTGCCGAGGCGGCGCATGCGGTCGGTGCTTTGTTCGATCGTCGTCGTGACCGAAGCGATCTCGTTCGGCTTGCTCAAGTCGCCCGGGCGAATGCGGTGCCGATATCGTCGTCGGTGAAGGGCAATCGTTCGGAATTCCGATGAGCTTTGGCGGGCCGCATGTCGGCCTTTTCGCGACGCAGGAAAAATTCGTCCGGCAGATGCCGGGCCGCCTGTGCGGCGTCGCCTACGACAAGAACGGCAATCGCGGATTTGTACTGACGCTTTCGACCCGCGAACAGCACATCCGCCGCGAAAAAGCGACGTCGAACATCTGCACGAACCAGGGCCTGATCGCACTCGCCGCGACCATCTACATGGAAACGATGGGCAAGAAAGGCCTGCAGGAAGTCGCCGATACAAAATGCGCAGAAGGCCGCGTATGCCGCTCAAGATGATCGCGAAGTTGACCGGTTATCAGATCGCATTCTCGGCTCCGACGTTCAATGAGTTTGTTGTGCGTGGACCGCGGCCGGCGACGGAGGTTCTTGAGACTCGGTTCGTAACGAATCACGGGATCATCGGCGGCCTGCGCTGTCGAAATATTTTGATGGCCGCCACAACGAATTTCTTGTTTGCGTGACCGAAACAATGCCACGAGAGGATATCGATAAATTGGCCGAAGCCCTTACGTGATAATGAGGGAGCCGTAGAGCGAATGCTGTTTGGACCGCTCGAAATCTTGCTTTGTCTTGTACCTGCAATGCTGATCATATTGACGATCGGCTTAAGCCTGGCGGCGCAGAATATGATGCTGGCCCGGCGGGAACGCGAGTTCGGGCAGATCAAGTGCCCGCACTGCCGGCGGCTGCTGAACCCCGAAGCATATATTTGCAGGTTCTGTTCCCGCGAGCTGGTTGCCGAAACTCGGTTGTAACCGATGAGCATTCTTTATGATTACGGCGAAGGCATCCTGTGTTTCGTCCCGGTTTTTTTCATCATTGCGCTCGTTTTCTTCGGCTTGCTTTGGAACAGTCTCCCGTCGAAGAAGGATAAGAAATGATGACGGTTTGGAAATGACATCGATCGGCGAACGTTCCTGTCATCGGCCGGCAAAGGCCTCGGCCTGATGGCCGCTGTCTTCGGCGGCTGTCGGTTCGCTGTTTGAAAATATTCAGGCTGCGGCAAAACGAGTCGATCACCTTTCGCCTATCGAAGCCGCGGCGGACGAAGATTATCTGGGCGACGATCCAACAAGCGTTCTCGGTTACTCGCGGCATCGTCAATCTGAACAACGGCGGCGTCAGCCCGAGCCCGCGGATTGGTGACCGAGGCGTTTGTCCGCTACACGTGGCAGCAGGAAGACGCGACCGCCTACACGATGTGGCAGATCCTCGAACCGCAGTCCGAAACGATCCGCACCGGACTTGCCGAGATGTTCGGCTGTGATCGCTGAAGAGATCGCGATCACCCGAAACGCAAGCGAGTCGCTCGAGATCCTGCTGATGGGACTGGATCTCAAATCGGGTGACGAGATTCTGACGACGACGCAGGATTATCCGCGGATGCTCACGACGCTGCGTCAGCGCGAGCTCCGCGAGGGCCTGAAGCTCAAACTCATCAAGATCCCGATCGCTCCTGACGAATGTTGACGACATCGCGACGGCTTTCGAACGCGCGGTCACGCCGAAAACGAAGCTGATCCTCGTTTCGCATCAGATCAACCTTACCGGCCAGATCAATCCGGTGAAAAAGGTTTGCGAATATGGCCCGGTGCACGCGGCATCGAGACGATCGTTGACGGCGCGCATTCGTTCGCACAGTTCGATTTCAAACGCGACGATCTGGCTGCGATTACTTCGGCACTTCCCTTCACAAATGGCTCTACGCTCCGAAAGGCACGGGGATGCTGTATGTCAAGAAGGACAAGATCCCGAAGGTCTGGGCGTTGATGGCGGCGGAGGACAAGAACAAGAACGACATTCGCAAATTCGAAGAGATCGGCACGCATTCGGCGGCGATGCGGCTGGCGATCGGCGAGGCGATCCTGTTTCACAACGCGATCGGCGGCAAACGAAAAGAAGAACGGCTTCGTTATCTGTCGCGATACTGGATGAATAATCTGAAGTCGGTCCCGAAGGTCGGTTTCAACACTTCGTTCGATCCGATACAGTCCTGTGCGATCGCGAATTTCAAGATCGACGGCGTCGACCCGGTCGCACTCGGCAGCTATCTGATGTCGAAGCACAAGATATTTACGACCCCGATCGTGCACGAAGAATTTACCGGCATACGCATTACGCCGAATGTTTACACGACGCTCTGGGAACTCGACCGGTTTTCCAACGTCGTCGCGGACGTCGCGAAGAAAGGGTTGCCGAAAGCCTGATGAGCGAGATCTTTGAAAAACATTATCGTTGCGGGCTGGACGGATGTCGATCCGAACGGGCATCGTCGCCAATATGGTCGTATCTCGGATATGCGGTCGATACGCGGATCGCCTTCTTCGCTCGCTAGCGGATTTCCGCCGCAGAATTTTCTGAGGCACGGATTCGGGCCGGTGATCAAAAGCGACTTCGTCGGAGTATTTCCGCGAGAGTCGTGATGCTCGAAAAGTTGCGCGTCACGATGGAAAACGGCGGACTCAGCGAAGACGGTTCGCGGTTTCGCGTCGTCAACAATATTTACAAGGCCGACGGTAGCTAGCCGCCCGCGTCACCAGCATCGGCGGATGGCTTTGCGCTGAAAGAACGAAAACTGATCGAGCCGCCCGAAGAATTAAAAACGCCTGGCTGCAGCTGACGCGAACCGAAGATTTTGAAGAATTGAGATCAAGCATTAAGACGGTAGTTATTTATGTCGATCAAGAAAGTTACACAGCATCCCACCACAGAACGAAGCGTTGATCTTCGAGCGGTCGCAGACCGGCCGCGTTGGTTATCGTCTGCCGAAGCTCGATGTCGATGAATCGAACACTCGACGAGATCATCCCGGCCGAACTCCGCCGCGACGATGATCTCGACGGCGTGCCGGAAGTTTCCGAGGTCGATGTCGTCCGCCATTTCACGCGCATCTCGACGTGGAATTATTCCATCGATCTCGGAATGTACCCGCTCGGCTCGTGCACGATGAAGTACAACTCGCGGCTGAATGAAAAGGTCGCGCGGATCGCCGGGTTTGCCAATCTTCATCCGCTCGCTCCCGAAGAAGAATCGCAGGGTGCTTTGGAACTGATCTATCGAGCTTCAGGAAGATCTTGCCGAGATCACGGGCCTGCCCGGCGTTTCGCTTGCAGCCCGCCGCCGGTGCGCAGGGCGAGATGACGGGCGTGATGCTGATCCGTGCGTTTCTCGATAAACGTGACGGCGAAGCTTCGAAAGACCGCCGCGTGATGCTGATCCCCGACTCGGCCCACGGGACAAATCCGGCCTCGGCCGCACTGGCCGGATTCACGGTTAAGACGATCCGCTCGACCGCCGAAGGGCTTGACCGACATGGATCACCTTCGCGAGCTTTGCGATCAGGGCGGTGTCGCCGGCGTGATGTTCACCAACCCGAACACGGTCGGCATTTTCGAAAAGAACATCAAAGAGATCTGCGAGATCATCCACGCGGCCGGCGGGCTCGTCTACATGGACGGCGCGAATATGAACGCCCTCGTCGGCGTCGCACGGCCCGGCGACATGGGCGTCGACGTGATCCACCTCAACCTGCACAAGACCTTTTCGACCCCGCACGGCGGCGGCGGCCCGGGCTGCGGACCGTGCTGCTGCACCGCGGAGCTTGCCGAATTTCTGCCGGTACCGCGCGTCGTGTCGAAAACGCCTGGTAGCGAGCGGCCAGCCACGTTATCGTCTCGACTACGACGTCCCGAACTCCATCGGCCGTGTAAAGGCGTTCTTCGGCAACTTCGGAATGATGGTCCGGGCCCTGTCCTACATCTACACGCACGGAGCCGAAGGCTTGAAGGAAGCGACCGAAGCGGCCGTCCTTAACGCCCGCTACATCTCGCGAAAAACTTAAGGACACGTTTCACAAGCCTTACGAGTCCGACTGCATGCACGAGGCGATCTTCTCGCACAAGAACCAGACCGAACAAGGGCGTACATACGCTCGACATCGCCAAACGCCTGATCGATTACGGCTTTCATCCGACGACCATCTATTTCCCGCTCGTCGTCGAAGGTGCGATGCTGATCGAGCCGACCGAATCCGTCGGCCGCGCCGACCTCGACGCATTCGTCGAAGCGATGAAGGACATCGACCGCGAAGCCCGGGAGAACCCGCAGCTTGTCATCGACGCGCCGCATTCGACACGTATCGGCCGCCTCGACGAAGCCACCGCCGCGCGAAAACCGGTGCTTCGATGGAAACAGGATGCGGATACCTTGATCAGGGCTGCAGTTTGACTTGTCTTTTTTTAGCAACCGGCGTATTTTCTCGGTGAAGCCTTTGTAAAAACGATCTCTTGCCCGGCTGGAATCCCTTTCAGCCGGGTCAAATTTCCGTAACTTTGTAACTAGCCGCGATCGATGTTTGATCGAAACCGAACAGAAACCCAAGCGAAAGGAGAAAGTAAGATCAATGCCACACGATACCCCTACCAGATTTCCCGGGATCATAATTCGTATGAACTCTGCCACAGATAGTGTTATGTTCCCGACCCTTGTCCAGCAGGCACTGGATGAGATCAATCGGTACGCAACGGGCCGAAAATTGCTTGCCGGCATATCCTCTCGCGTCGGAAGTGCCAAGTTTGGATACACGGTATGTATCATGCGGGCCGACATGACCTATGACCCGGGCTGCGTTACTAAATGGGTCGGCACCAATGTTGCTAAACGCGGAAACGAGACCTCCGCGACGACCCCGGGGCAATCCTCGGTAACGTCGATCAAATATAATGCGAACATGATCCTTACCCCGGATGGAAGGCGGCCGTCGTGGGTCGGTTTAGCACACGAATTGATCCATGCCTATTACAACCTTAAAGGAAAGGGACGCCCGGGAGGGCAGGCAATGAATGTGAACGGGATGGTTGAGATCGAAGAATTGGCCACGGTAGGATTGGGCGCCGGCCCGCACAGAAGCATTACTGAGAATAAAATTAGGCTGGAAGCTCGGCTTCCGCAGCGAACGACCTACGGAGGCAACTAAAGGATCGGCACCGATCAGCTAGATATATTGATGTTGAAGAAGATAGTGTTTGGCGCAGTTTTGTCGATATTCGCGATGACCGTTCTCGCGGCCGGGCCCCGGGACGGAATAACAAAGAGGGTTAAGTTCGCGAAGGGTAAGTCTTCTGTCACCCTAAGCGGTGCCGTTATCCGCGGCGAATCTTGACACTTATGTTCTGGGAGCCAAGTCCGGCCAACGGATGACAGTCAAAGTTACCGCCCTTGAGAATAACGCGGCGTTTCAGATCAAGGGGCCCGACGGCGATTATCTCGAGGGTGCGGGCGAGATGGACGACGCGACAAACCTAACAGTTACGCTGCCGCGAAGCGGTGACTACCGCATAATTGTTGGCGGCACCCGTGGGAACGCTTCGTATAAGCTCACTGTGTCAATTCGTTAAGCGATCCTTTCGGGCCAAGGGCGGTCAAACTTCACCAGAGGAGTAATACATAATGATCAAGAAAATACTCATTGCCCTGGTTGTGGTTGTCGTTCTTGTGATTGGCGCGGTTGTCGCCGTTGCCTTTATGGCCCCGACAGATTTCCGGGTCGAACGCGAAACGACGATCAATAAACCCGCCTCCGAGATCTATTCGTATGCCAAATTGCTGAAGAACCAGAATGAATGGGGCCCATGGCATAAGAAAGAACCCACGATGCAGCAGGAATTTCGAGGCACCGACGGTGAGGTCGGGTTCGTGGTCCATTGGAAAGGGACCAAGGACGAGACCGGCGAGGGCGAGCAGGAAATAAAACGGCTGGTACCTGACAAGCAGATCGATACACAGCTACGTTTCATAAAGCCGTTCGAATCGGCCGCCGATGCCTATCTTGTCCTTGAACCGTTGGCCGCCGACCAGACAAAGGTCCGATGGGGTTTTACCGGGTCAATGCCGCGGCCGCTGAATATGGTCATGCTAGTTATGGATATGGATAAAGAGGTCGGCAAGGACTTCGGCGAAGGCCTGGCATCGCTTAAATCGATCATGGAAGCAAAGTAGCTTTCTTTTGTTTCTTCCTCTGACCTGTCCATCTTATTGCACAGGCCGTCATTTTGGGTATATAATCCCCGACAAATTCAAACCGCCGCCGATCCTCCCATCGACGACGAAACTTTTTTATGGAGGTTTCTATGTCGCAAGCTGCTGCTTCCCGTGAAATAAACGAAGACAAAATGAACGCCTTTTTGGGCAAGGTCGTGACCGATTTCGGCGCAAGCCTCAGCTCGGTACTGAGCTATATCGGGGTCAAGCTCGGTTTGTATGAAGCACTTGCCGAAGCCGACGCCATGACGCCGGCTGAATTGGCCGCGAAAACCGGAACGAACGAGCGCTATGTTCGCGAGTGGCTGGTAAATCAGGCGGCGGGCGAGTATGTACATTACGATCCTGCGACTGGCAAATACTCGATGCTTCCCGAGCAGGCAGTAGCCCTGACGGATGAATCGAGCCCGTTCTACGTGGGCGGCGGATTTTACGTCATCAAAGCGATGGCCAATGCCCAGCCGCGTATCACGGAGGCGTTCAAGAACGGCGGCGGCCTGCTGTGGGGCGACAACGATGCCGACCTATTTGTCGGCGTCGAAAAGTTCTTTAGGCCGGGTTACATTGCCCATCTGACCGGCTCGTGGATCCCGGCGTTGACGGGCATCGAGGAAAAGCTAAAGGCCGGTGGAAAGGTCGCCGACATCGGCTGTGGACACGGAGCGTCGACGATCATCATGGCGAACGCGTATCCGAATGCCGAGTTCTACGGTTTTGATAATCACGACGCGTCTATCGAACACGCTTCGGCAAAGGCCGACAAGGACGGCCTTGGCGATCGGGTACGATTTGAGGTGTCGGATGCTGCATCGGTGCCCGACCGCCAGTATGATCTGATCTGCTTTTTCGATTGCCTTCACGACATGGGCGACCCGCACAGCGCGATGAAACGCGCATTTGAGACGCTTTCCGACGACGGTAGTGTCTTGCTGGTGGAACCCATGGCCGGCAACACTGTAGAGGAGAATTTTAACCCGGTCGGCCGGACATTTTCGGGTGCTTCGACGCTATGCTGCACTGCCAACTCTCTGGCTCTCGGCGGGCCTGCGTTGGGAGCGGTTGCTAATGAAGACACGCTGCGCGAGGTCGCTACTTCGGCTGGGTTTACGCAGTTCCGACGCGCAACCGAAACGCCGTTCAACCGCGTGTTTGAAGTGCGAAAGTGAGGGGCGTGACGAGGCCGTTTTGAAGACGTGCAAAAAATTGCACGCGAAATTGTAATAGGTATATAATCAGACAGACTACCGCCGCCGAAATACTTATCATCGACGACGTTGCACTGGAGGTTTCCATGTCGCAAGATCGACCTCTCCCCGCGGGACATGGGCTGACCGGTTCCAAGACTTGAATTTCAGGGTTTGTCACCCCGCCGCGTCAGTTCCAAAAAACGCCTCCGGTATAGCTCAAATGGAGGTACGTTTACGTGAACATCCCCAAGATTTTAAGAAAAGTTTGTCTTGTTGTTTTGCCCGTGATCCTTATCGGACTTGCGGGAACCAGCAGCAATTTGAATGCTCAGGCCGCCCCTGACCTGGGCGCGAATAAATATCTTTACAAAGGCATTTCGCTTGGTGCTTCAGCCGATGAGGTCCGTAAAAAACTGGGCGACCCTAGGGATAAGTCCGACCCGCAGGACCTCTTTGTTTTCAGCGACGAGGAATCTGCACAGTTTCTTTATGACGCGAACAAAAAGGTGACCGCAATAATGGTGACGTTCTCCGGAAAACTCACGGGAGCACCCACCGCCAAGGACATTTTCGGAGAAGATGTTGCCCCGAAACCGGGCGGCGGCATTTTTAAGATGGTCCGTTATCCGAAAGCTGGTTACTGGATCTCGTATAACAAGATAGTGGGCGACGACTCAATGGTCAGCATTGCGATGCAGAAGATGTGACCTGATTCGCTCTTAGGTCCCTGGCTCCCACAAATTTCCATCACTGACCGGTTTGTCAGGCTTTGCCGTTTTCGACTAGAATTTCGACAACTGGCGCGAAAGCTAGCCGTTTGTTTAATTTATCGAATATGGCAAAGGTCGGAATTCCGAAAGAGATACACCCAGGTGAAAAGCGCGTTGCTGCCACCCCGCAAACAATTCTAAAACTCAAAAAGCTCGGCTTTGATATCGCGGTCCAGGCTGGTGCGGGGCACGAAATCAACGCCGCCGACGCCGAATATCAGGAAGCCGGAGCCTCTATCGTCGCCGATGCGGCCGAATTGTGGGCAACATCGGACGTCGTGATGAAGGTCCGTCCGCCCGAGGAAAACGAGGCCGATCTCTTGCGGGAAGGCGGCTGGATGGTAGGGTTCGTATGGCCCGGCCAGAACCGCGAGATCGTCGACCGCCTTGCCCGGAAAAAGGCGACGGTCTTTGCGATGGACAGCGTCCCGCGCATAACTCGTGCGCAAAAAATGGACACGCTCTCGGCGATGGCAAATATCGCGGGTTATAGGGCGGTTATCGAGGCTGCCGCCCATTTCCCCCGGTTTTTCACAGGCCAGATAACAGCGGCCGGCCGTATCGATCCGGCAAAGGTTCTGGTCATCGGAGCAGGAGTAGCCGGGCTGTCCGCGATCGGCGCGGCAAAAGGCCTTGGAGCGATCGTCCGCGCATTCGACCCCCGTTCGGCGACAAAAGATCAGGTAGCCTCGATGGGAGCGGAATTTCTCGAGCTAGACGTCAAAGAAGAAGGCGAAGGCAAAGGCGGATATGCGAAAGAAATGTCCGATTCCTTTCTAAAAGCCGAAATGGCCCTCTTTGCCCAGCAGGCGATGCAGGTCGACATCATTATCACGACCGCCCTGATCCCCGGAAAGCCTGCGCCGAAACTCATAACGACCGGCATGGTCGAATCCATGAAGCCCGGCTCGGTCATCGTAGACCTCGCCGCCGAACAAGGCGGCAACTGTTCGCTCACCGTTCCCGGAACTGTTACGCACCACAAAGGCGTTACGATAATCGGTTACACCGACCTGCCGTCGCGAATGGCGTCGATGTCCAGTCAACTTTACGGCGCATGTGTTACGGCCCTTTTAGAAGAACTTATCGATCGGAGCGATGTAATAGCCACACAGGCGGAAACACGACCGGTAGGGAGTGTGCCCAACGGCGCGAGTGAGGCCAGTGTCAGTAGCCCGACCGTTAGGGAGGGCGCCACCGACATCCCCGGATCGGCAGGCCTACGATTGCATGCCGATCTCAATGACGAAGTGGTCCGCGGAGCTATCGTCCTTCACGAAGGCAAAATGCTCTGGCCGGCTCCAGTCAAAGATCAACCGCCGCCGCCCGAACCCGGCGTTCCAACCAAAAGCACAGCCGCCGCCAAACCCGCATCAGGCCACGGCCACGACGAAGGCACCGGCGTCAGCCCTTGGCTGCTCGCGGTTGCCGGCCTGATCATGCTCGGCCTGGCATTCATCATTCCGCCAAAACCGGCCACCGCCGGCGGTGATTTCCTCGGCCACGTGACCGTATTCATCCTGGCCATCTTCATCGGCTTTCAGGTCGTCTGGAACGTAAAACCAGCGCTCCACACGCCCCTGATGTCCGTAACAAACGCCATCAGCGGCATCATCCTCGTCGGCGGCATGCTGCAGCTAACATCCTCGTCCGATCTGAACGTGACCGTGATCCTCGGGGCAATCGCCGTTCTGATAGCAGCGATCAACATCGCGGGCGGATTTCTGGTGACGAATCGGATGTTGGGGATGTTTAGGAAGTAGGTCGAGATGCAAGACCGAATCTTATCGATTCAAGAAATCAACGAAATTGAACGAGCGTATTCGCACGGAGGGGCGCCGACGTTGGGTTTCGCCGCAAGCGCCTTGTTACAACGTTGGCGGTTCGGATTGAAAGATGAAGAAACACTTATTCGATTAGTGTTCCTGCTGTGGTACCGAATGACAGAGCCGCCTTATCTAACGGGTCTGGACAAATTTGAACTAAAAGGAGTTTCAGTTGAGTCGCTACTGGCCGACTTTGGCGGCGAGGATCATTTGTCCGGCGAAGCACGGTTCGTTGGTGCAATTCTTGGCCATGGGCCCTACGCCTACGGACTCGGAAATGAAGCGGAATGGCAGGCTAGATCGCGGCGGTTCTTCTCAGAGGCCGCGAAGATGGAGTCATGTAGTCTGTTGTTTGCTGATTGGACTTACCTGATTGGCGAGTCGAACGATACCAGAAACCTAAAGACGAAGATCGAGAAGGAAATTCATGCCCGCTTTCATGGTCGTGGCTACATGGGCGAATATTTGAAACACATGTTGTCAGGAATGCTCAGGCCAAACCGCGTCGCGGTTGACCGAATTTAGCCGTGGGTTTCAACCCACGGCTGAACGAAACGAATCCGCGTCGCGTGATCGACGCACGAATTTAATGGCAAATACATATTCACAATGTTTTTACCATATTGTTTTCAGCACCAAAGAACGCGTGAAGTTCATCTCGCCCGACATCGAGCAGCGAGTTTGGGCATACATCGGCGGAATACTGAAGAACCATAACATGACGGCAATTATGGTCGGCGGTATTGAAGATCATATTCACGTGCTGGTTTTGGCAAAGCCGTCGATAGCCCCAAGCCAGATCGCACAGCTTATTAAAGGTGAGTCATCGAAATGGATCCATACCGAATTCCAACATCTAGCGAAGTTTTCATGGCAGGACGGATATTCCGTTTTACCGTAAACAAATCGATCGTCCCGAGCGTGGTGGATTATATTAAACGGCAGCGTGAGCATCATTCGTCGAAGACATTTGAATGCGAATATCGTGAGTTGTTGGAACGACACGAGATCGATTTTGACGAGCGATATTTGCTTGGATAATTCGAATCGTCGCTACGCGACGAGACCCTCTGATCTTTTTCGTTTCCGTGGGTTGAAACCCACGGCTAAATTCGAGCAGCCGCTACGCGGCATCCGTGAGACGCACGCTAAGGAAAACCAATGAATAAACTATTGCTTGTCGGTGTCCTTGTTTTGCTGTCGTTCTATGTAGCAAGCGGCCAAATTTATCGAGTAGCTCAAATGAATGTCGAGCAGATACGTGCGCTCGATAAGCAAAAGACCGTCGTCATCCTTCCGGGCGGTATTCTCGAACAGCACGGGCCGCATCTTCCGTCTTTTACCGACGGATACTCGAACGAGTGGGTAACGCAAAAACTGGCTGAGGGTATAGTTGCGCGTCCGGGTTGGGCTGTACTTGTTTTCCCGACGATACCGCTGGGTCACGGCGGAGCAAATGAGATCGGTGGGAAACATGTCTTTCCAGGCACATATGCGATTCGCCGAAGTACGCTTCGGGCCGTCTTCATGGACCTTGCGGGAGAACTCGGAGAGCAGGGCTTTCGCTGGGTATTCATAATTCACGGCCATGGCGCTCCGCACCATAATCTGATGCTTGACCAGGCGGGCGACTATTTCCGAGACACATACGACGGAAGAATGGTTCATTTGAGAGGGCTGCAGCCCACAAAGGAACAGCTCGATAAACTTAAGCTTACACCGCCCCAACTCGGTCTCTCAGACGCGGTCAAGAAAGAGGTCGGCGTGTTTGACCTGCATGCGGGATTTGAAGAGACGAGCCGTCTGATGTTTTTGCGTTCTGATCTGGTCGATGCGGTGTACAAGCGGCTTACGCCTATGACCGTGAACGCCCCGAGCGATGTTGCCCAGTTTCAAACGCAGACATGGCCGGGCTACGTCGGATCTCCTCGAATTGCCGATGCGCGATATGGAAAACAATTACAGGAATACCGCGCAACCAGAGACATTGCGCTCACTCTGGCAATTATCGATGGCCAGCTTGATGAGCGGGCCGTTCCGCGTTACGGGGCGATCATGCTGGCTGCCGAGGCTGCAGCGAAAGTACCCGACCGTGCGGCGCTCAATGAGCAGGCGATCGCGCAAAAACAGCGTGAATGGATGAAGAATAAAGGTATCGAATAATTACTTTCAGAAATTACTGAATGAAAACCAGCCTCATCACAATTGCATACATCGCCGCGAGTGCGTTGTTTATTTTGAGCCTCGGCGGATTGTCGCGGCAGGAGACGGCGCGTCGCGGGAATTGGTACGGCATTATCGGAATGCTGATCGCGCTTGTGGCGACGGCGGCGGCGATGAATACCGGCGGGCTGCCGCTGCTCGCGGGAGCGCTGATCCCGGGTTGATCATCGGCGCGATTGTCGCGTCGCGCGTGCAGATGACCTCGATGCCGGAGCTTGTGGCGATCCTGCACAGCTTTGTCGGGCTGGCGGCGGTGCTGGTCGGGTTTGCGACCTATCTCGGGCCGCACGGGCACATGACGGCGGCCGAGAAGAACCTGCACCTCGTCGAGATCTTCATCGGCGTTTGCATCGGCGCGGTCACGTTCACAGGGTCGGTGATCGCGTTTCTCAAACTTCGCGGCTCGATCAGCGGCAAGCCGCTGATGCTGCCCGGCCGGCACATGATCAACCTCATCATGCTGCTCGATCACGATCGGGCTCGGCGTAGCGTTTTTTATGTCGCCCGACGAGCAGACCGGACAATGGCCGTTGCTGATCGCGACGATGCTGACCGGCATTCTCGGGCATTCACTTCATCATGGCGATCGGCGGCGCGGATATGCCCGTCGTCGTCTCGATGCTCAACAGCTATTCCGGCTGGGCGGCGACTGCGGCGGGGTTCATGCTGTCGAATGATCTGCTCATCATCACCGGAGCGCTCGTCGGCTCTTCGGGTGCGATCCTCAGCTACATAATGTGCCGCGGGATGAACCGGTCATTTGTCAGCGTGATGCTCGGCGGCTTTGGAACCGAGGGCGGAGCTACCGCCGCGGCCGGCTCGGCTCCCGCGGGTGAAGTTCGTTCCGTCGACGCCGAGAACGCCGCCGCAATGCTGCAGCAGTCGAAAAAGGTCATCATCGTTCCCGGCTACGGCCTCGCGGTCGCCCAGGCCCAGCACTCGCTGGCCGAAGTGGTCAAGATCCTCAAGGAAGCCGGCACCGAAGTCAAATTCGCCATCCACCCCGTCGCCGGCCGCCTGCCCGGACATATGAACGTCCTCCTCGCCGAGGCCAATATTCCTTACGACATCGTCTTCGAAATGGACGAGATCAACGACGAATTCCCCGGCACGGACGTCGCCTGGGTCATCGGCGCCAACGACATCGTCAACCCCTCCGCCCTCGACGACCCCGCCTCCCCGATCGCCGGCATGCCCGTCCTCCACGTCTGGGAATCCCGCGACGTCATCGTCATGAAACGCTCCATGGCCAGCGGCTACGCGGGCGTCGATAATCCGCTGTTCTATAAGGAAAACACGTTGATGCTGTTCGGCGACGCGAAGAAGGTTGTGGATGAGATTTTGACCGCAATGAGGGCATGATTTTGGATGCGTAGCCAACGGGAGGCCGGGAAGAATAAATATGAGTTTCAACCCCAAAAGGAAGGCCGTCGTTGAGCGAATCAAACACCTGGAAGAAGCCATCGTCCGAGCGAATGAGTATCTGAAAAGCGGTAAACATGCACAATGGGAAGGATTTCGTCCTTTTTTTGTAAAAAAACTGAAGGATGGTAAAGAAATGCCGCCGCACCGAGATTGGGTTAAAAATGTGTTTCTTCGCAATGCAGAGAGATCGCTGAAGCGAGCAGAAAATGTCCTTGACCGGCTTGACCAACAGGAAATTAGAAAAGGCGTCTAAAGGTTAACGCTTCGGCTCCACGTGTAGCTACAGTTATGGTCGCGTGCTCCGCACGCTCGCTTGCGTTACTCCGCCTGCTTGTTTGGTTGCTCCGCACTTTGTCTGTTGGCCTTGCTAATGCGCGGGCTTCTGCACTATGATTCGGGCAAAAACTGGAGGTTTGACAGATGAGCACTGCACCATCACCTGAAATGGAAAACTTAAAATCCCGCCTGAAAACCACTTGGGAAGCGGGCGATTTTTCTGAGATCGCGAAGCATATCGAAAACGTGGCGGAGGATTTTGTCGGGCGGTTGAATATTCAACCGGGAATGAAAGTCCTTGACGTGGCGTGCGGCAGCGGGAATCTGGCGGTTGTTGCGGCACAGAAAGGAGCGTGATGTTACGGGCATCGATATCGCAGATAATCTGGTCGAGGCGGCAAAGAAGCGGGCTGAATCGCTGGGTTTGAATATCAAATTCGAACAGGGCGACGCCGAGGCTCTGCCCTATGATGACGACTCGTTCGACGTTGTGATGACGATGTACGGAGCAATGTTCGCTCCGCGGCCTGATGTTACGGCGGCCGAGTTGGTCCGCGTCTGCAAACCGGGCGGCACGGTTGCTATGGCTAACTGGACGCCGTCGGGATTTGCCGGGCAAATGTTCAAGCTGGCGACAAAATACATCCCGCCGCCGGATATGCCTTCGCCGGTATTGTGGGGAGTGCCAGAGAATGTGCAGGAGCGTTTTGGCGACAAGCTTACCGACCTGAAAATGACGCCGCGGATGGCAGAGTTCGAATACGATATGCCGCCTGCCGGGGTCGTCGATCTTTTCAGAAACTACTTCGGGCCGACGGTGATGGCCTTCAAGGCGATCCCACCTGAAAATCACGAGGCCTACCGAAGCGATCTCGAAGCACTATGGTCGGAGCACAACACGGCCGACGGAAATGAAACTCACGTCAAAAGCGAGTATCTGGAAGTGATCGGGACAAAGAAATAAGGCCGCTTTATCAGATGAAAAAGGCCGGAAGTTGATCCGGCCTTTCGTTTATCAAACTGGCAGTGAATTAGCGAGGCATCGAATCCTTGATCCGCTGTTTCGCTTCTTTCTCAGCCCGCTTCGCCGTTTCAGAGGGTACTCTCAAAGTTTTTAATGTTTGCCCAAGGCTGTCACCGTTTTGCAGACCCGTCAGTATCGCGGACGTAGTTACGCCCGGATACCGGCCCCGCAGGTTATCGGCGACCACATTTGCGGATACGAACTGTCCGAACTTCAAGTCCGGGTTCGCAGTTGCCGCCGCGACGTATCGCGCCCGCAATGCCTCAGGCGTGGTTCCAAGCTTTTTCGAGATCCCTCGATATCGATTCAGTTCATTGCCGTCAGGAGCATTTTTCAAAGCACGGTCCCGGTTCGCGCTCTGAGCGCGGGCCCGCTCGATACCTTCGTCCCGCCGACCGTTCGATTTGTCCGAAGCAGTGTTCCAACCGTCATTGGCAGCGTCCATCCGATCGGCTCGAAGCTGTTCCTTGTCCTCGATCAACGCCGGAACCGCCGCCCGGGCTCGTCGTTGGACGCCCGCCGCCCGAGCCGCCGCCCCGGCCGCGGCCTTGCCCGTAAAGGTCGGCTCCGGCAGATAGTACAAAAAGGAGAGCGAGTGAAAGTGATGAAAATGTGATTCTTTTAAGCATTCTCAGAAAACCCCCTAAAGATAAGAGATCACTAATTGGGCAGGAAGATCAGAATTAAGATGTAAATCGTCTCTGTTACAGATGCCTATTTTTCGTTGCTGCAAGGCAGTTCCATAAGCGCCAGCCGACGAACAACGTTTCCGTTCCTGATATGCTTTTCGATGATCTCCGGCACATCAGCTGCCGTGACCTGACCGTATAAAGTGCCGTCAGGATAGACCATAACGGCCGTGCCTATCGAACAAAATCCGATCGAGCCGCACTCGGTCAGCAGCACCTGGCCCATCGGGTTTCGTCCTTTTGATTCCTTCCCCTGCCGGAGGCCTTTTTCCTCTAATATACGTGCAAACTCGGCCTTCACCTCTGCCGAACCTACCGCCGTGCACGATTTGCCGGTACATACGAACACCTGCCGGTTTATCGGCGCCTTCAGCATCGGCGCCAGCTTCTCTAGCTGCTTTCGGTCTTCAATGAACTTCTTTTCTGCCATCTGCGTATATTTTGCCACGAAACCTTGGGCATTAGCATCGAAGAAGATTGCGATTATGGTAGAATCTCTGTTCGCCGCAGGTGCGATTTTGCTTGGTAGATGGCAGTTGGGATCATAATTCACATTACGGTCGGGGCTGAAAAACGGACTGAGTTTTTCACCGAAGACCGCGTCAGCATCGGCGCGGACCAGAATTGTGATCTTCAAATTCACACTAAACAGGTCGCGGCTACCGGCATGTGGCTCGAACTCGAGAACACCGACGGCGTTTTTCGCGTGACCCAGTACGACCAGGAACTCGCACTAAGGTTGAACGAAAAACCGGTACGCCGGTTCATAGCCGTCTCGGACGGCGACATCCTTCGCATCGACAACACCGACATTTCGTTCTCCTTATTTTCGCTTTCCGAAAAATCGGCGCTAATCACGACAAATCGCGAACAGCCGATGATCGCGCAGTTCATCGAGGAAGCGGCGCTTGAATCGGCCGTTTCGCCAAAGCGTGACGACGCCAAAACTTTCCTCCGTGAGTTCACACGCGAGTTGTCGCGCGAGATCTCGCTCACGACCAAGTTGATCGTCCTCGTCCTTGCCATCGGCTTTATTACCGGTATCCTTTACCTCGGTTTCGCGGTAAACCGCGAGCTGCGGGAAAGCCGCGGGGTCGCCGAACGCCAGGCGGGCGTGATCGAGCGGCTCGAAAAGCAGCTCGGTGACGCCAGCGACCAACTAACTGAGCTGGATAAATCGAACAGGGACCTGTTCAAAACGGTGTCGCTCGCACAGAATGTGAGGGTCGAATACGGCAACGGCGTTTGCCTTATCGTAGGCGTTTACGACCTGGTGGACCGAGGCAGCGGACGCGTGCTTCGCTATCCTGATCCGCAAGGCTTCCGGGCGGAGCCGTTCGAACAGCCGACCTCGGAGGATGCAACAAAACAGCCCGGCGCGATCGCCGGCCTCACGACCGAGGGCAGCGGCAGCCCGGTCGAATACGATTTTATCGGTACCGGATTTCACGTCGGCGGCGGCTACGTAGTAACCAACCGACATGTGCTGCAGCCGTGGACCGAGGACGACGTAGTGAAGCAGATGATGGCCGCATCGAACGGCCGTGCCCGCATCAAACGCCTCGTCATTTATTTTCCAAATTACCCTCAGCCGTTCGCTCTTCGCGTTCGCGAACTGAGCCCGAGGGAAGACATTGCCGTGGCGTCTATCGATGCCGCGGCGCTGCCGGCGGATGTTCCAGCTTTGCCGCTTGAGGACGAATCCGACGCCGCAACCATCGGAAAGACAGTCGTGACGATCGGCTACCCGAACGGGCCTGACCGCCTTGTGGCGATGGTAGATGAGAACGAGGCCAGGTCCATCAATCAACGGTTCGGAAATTCCCGACAGAACCTGATCAATTTTCTCGCGCAATCGCGAAAGATCGTTCCGCTCACGACCCAGGGCGCGATAACCGACCTCGATACACGCCGTATCGTACACGACGCTAAGACGGCTGAAGGCGGTTCCGGTGCTCCACTGTTTGGCCAAACTGGCAAGGTTATCGGCGTAAACTTTGGCGTTTTTACCGAAAATACCGCCTCGAACATGGCCGTGCCGATCAAGTTTGCGATCGAGCTTTTGAAACGAGCCGGTTGGAAGTCGGCGGAAGTGCTGCAACAAGAAGCTCAAACCGCGCAGAACGCAAATACGAACTCTAATACGAACACGTCGGCGCTCGTACAAAAGAACAAATAGCTTTAATGAACAGCCTGGTTTTTTCGAACATGTTTCATCGCCCCGCGCACACTATCGTAAGTGTCGTCGGGATCGCGGTGGGCGTTTTACTCATCGTATTTACGGTAGGTCTGGCGAATGGCTCCATTCGCGAACAAGCATCGCGAGAAGCGAATGTAGGCGCTGAGATCTTTTTTCGTGCTTCCGGCTCTATCGGGATGGGCGGGTCCGACGGATTCCGCGTACCGGCTTCGATCACTGATGAAATACTAATGGTCGAAGGCGTTCGTGCTGCAGTCGGGCTCGGGCAGAACTCGGTCGATGCTCGCGACACTAATACGGGAAAACGGATCGTCGACGGTGTCAGGTTTGACGAATATGCGGCTATTTCCGGGCTCCATCTGGTCGAAGGTCGGCCGTTCGTCGACGGAAAGGACGAGGCCGTCATTGACACAGCATGGCAAAAGCAAAAGAAGTACAACGTTGGGGACACGATCCAGCTCTATGATCGGCCGTTCACGATCGTCGGGACGTATGAACCCGCCGGCGGTGCCCGAATGAAGATCCCGCTTGCCACCATGCAAACTCAGTTAGGCAGCGAAGGCAAGGTTTCGTCGGTGCTCGTCGCAATAAAGCCGGGCTATACGGCCGATCAGGTCGGGCAGTTTTTGCAGGACCGGTTTCCCGATAACCAGATCATCCTCACTCGCGACCTGGAAGAGCTTTATATGGCCGGCTTCCCCGCGATGAATATTTTCCTCAATGTCTTCATCGGCGTGGCTGCGGTGATCAGCGCCTTGGTAATTCTGTTGACGATGTACACGACGGTCACCGAGCGCACGCGGCAGATCGGGGTGATGAAATCGCTCGGGATGAGCAACGGCAGTATAAGCTGGACCATCACGCAGGAAGCTCTTCTGCTAAGTATTTTGGGCATTGCTCTTGGGATATTTTCCACGGTCGCCCTTCGCGAAATTCTCAAAAGCTTCATGACGCTCGAGGTAGAGCTTAGCCCCGTCGTGATCGCGACGACGGTTGTAGTCGGCCTGATCGGCGGCGCCGTCGGGGCCCTCTACCCCGCAATGCGGGCCGCACGTCTCGACGCCGTTGAAGCGCTAAGCTACGAATAGATATTACCTCACCGCCAGCCTTAATAGTTATGCGCCGTTTTATTTGTTTTTTATTGCTCTTGCTGACGACTGCCCCGTTCGCCGATGCTCAGACGAAACGGCGCCAGACTGTACGTCCTCCGGCAAGGAAAGAGATCGTCCAGCGGGTCGAGGAGGCGCCAAAGACTTTTGGCCTGTCGGTCGAAAGATTTGTGAGTTCTTACGACGTGAACTCGGACGGCACTGCGGTGCAGATATGGGAAATGGAACGGCGTTGCTCGAGCACTCCGTGTCTTGAGGTCGCAAAACGGCTCAACTATACCTACAACGCCGATCTGGAAAAGATCGACGTAATCGAGGCCGCGATCGTCAAACCCGATGGCAAACGCGTTGCTCTGCCGGCATCCGCTGATAAAATTAAGGCCGACTCCGCATGCGGAAGCTGCCACCGCATTCTCGTCGCTCCATGAGTTAGACATTGTCTTTGACGGCCTGAAGGTGGGCGAATCATCGCTTTTCAAGATAAGAATCTCGACAACCAAGCCAATGTTCAACGATCAATTCCACACGATGGAACTGTTTCCGCAGACATTTGATTGGAAGTCAATTGAGATCAATCTGTCGGCGCCTAAGGGATACGATCTGCATACGGAGGCCCGGGGCCTCAAGGGCGGCGAACCCGTGGAGGAAAGCGGGCGTGTACGTAGACAATGGCGGCAAAAGAACCTTGCAGCGCTCGAGCTGGAGCCGGCGATGTATGACATCGTATCCGCCAGCCCGCGGTTTGCGGCTACGAGCTTTAAAGATTACAACCAACTGGGCACCGCCTTTTGGGAGAACGTAAAAGCAAAAGCAATAGTAACACCCGAGGTCAAGGCCCTTGCCGACGAGATCACAAAAGGTATCGCCGACCCGAAACAGCAGGCCTACGCCATTTATGACTGGGTCAACAAGAATATTCGATATCTGCTTGTCGTTCTGGACCGGGGCGGCTGGAGCCCTCATAGTACGAGCGAAATACTTGCCAACCGTTACGGCGATTGCAAAGACTACACGACGATCATATACGCGCTGTTAAAGGCAAGATCGATAGAGAGTACGCCGGTACTCATTAGGTCCGATTTTGGCAACTGGTTCCCTGAGGTCGCAACTCCCGATTACTTCAATCATGCCGTTCTATATATCCCAAGCCTTGACCTGATCGCCGATGCGACCGCCCCTAACACGCGGCTTGGCCTCATCCCGCAGACTCTGGTCGGCAAGAAAGCGGTCCTATCCGGTGATCGAACCGGTATCATGCAGGTGCCCGGAGACAACCCCGACGACAACGAGATGTTGAGCGAGGTCGACATCGAAATGCAGCCCGACGGAACACTAAAGGCAGTTTCTCGCAATACGTATAAGGGCCGGATGGAAATGGTATTCCGATCGATGTTTGGAGAATCGCTGATCCGTGACAATTCGGAGCTCTTCATTAAGGCCCTTCTTTCATATTACGGCGTCGAGGGTTCCGGCAGGATCAGGAAGATCGGCGACCCATTTCGCGTCGGCGAACCGTTTACCCTTGAGATCGAAACCGAATTGCCGGGTTTCACGACGTTTATGCCATCCGGGAAATTTATGCTGCCGATCGGGATCAACTTGATGAACACTTTCCAATTCGCAGAACTCGTCCGATCGGAGTCCCGCAAGACGAATCTCGTTGCCGGGGCAATGCGGATGAAGGAAAAATTTATCGTCAAAGTGCCCGAAACCGTTTCGGTGGAGCCCTTGCCTGCAGCTATCGATCTCACGAATGCCACGGGCCGGTATCGGAGCGAGTTCAAGCTCGTCGACCGGGCCGTGCACGTCACCCGCGAGATGGTGCTGTTTAAGGACGTGATCACGCCGGCTGATTATGCAAAGGTCCGCGAGCTTGTGAAAAAGGCAGTTGAGGGCCATAGCGTCGAGATCGCCTACAAGGCCGACCCATCGCTGCTCAAGGCCAAAGCGCGGGAGGCGGATCGTGCAGCAAAACGGCCCGCCTGGCCGTTGAACAAAGTTCCGGACGGGTCGATGTCTTCTCGCCTCTCGCCCGCCGAGGTTACACGACACGAAAACCGCTTGAAGATCACCCCGGACGACCTCGAAACACGCCAATCGCTGATTCGGCACTATTCCTCGCACGAGCTCAAAAAGACGCCCAGGTTGACAGCTCGTTATGCGGCACATCGGCTCTGGTTCACCAAGAACCATCCCGGGCTGAACATGGAGGCCATATACGGTTTCGTGCTTCACGACGGGGTAGACCGGTTTGCCCGCGCAGAATACGAGACCCTGAGAGCGGAATGGCTGGCCCAGATCGCATCTCATAAGACGGAAGGCCACATACGTCTCAATGCCGCGGCGTTCTTCAATACAAATGACGACATCGAGTCATCGAAACAGATCCTTATCGACGGAATTTCGATGCATCCGGAACGATACGATTTCGCCCTCTTGCTTACGGAACTACTTGATTCCTCGATCGGCAAACTTCCGAAGGACACGCCGGCGGAGAAGCGTGCCGAGATCTTGCGGTCCATAGAGCAGTACGGCGAGATCGCGCTCCAGCGGTTAAAGTCCAACCGCTCGGCCGAGCGGCGACCTTAAACGGAACGGTCTGCTTGTAAAACTGGTTCCCGCCGTCTTTGAACTGGACAAGATGGATCGTGCTAAAGAATTGGCGACGGAACTCGTCCTCGAATTCGGTCAGTACGAGTCGGGCTGGAAATTCGACGATTCCACCCATCTGGGCAACGTGATCCTGGGCCGGGTGGCACTGCGTCGCGGTGAAACGGCGGTCGCGAAACGTCACCTGCTCGTCGCCCTGCGGGCACCGCTGAGACAACAATATGCTTCCCTTTCCCATATCGACCTGGAGCTTGCAAGGGAATTGTTCGCCAAAGGTGAGAAAGATATCGTTTTGGAGTATCTTCAAATGTGCGAAAACCTTTCGAACTTTAAGGCATACCCCGAATCGTACGCCGTCGAGTTGAAAAGCCTGAAGGCTTGGCAAGGGCAGATCAAACAAGGCTTGCGGCCTAGTTTCGAATTCGGTAAAGACGTCCCCTTACCTTGAATCCAATGGCAAAAACAGAAATGGACGGAACCGGCCTTTCCTTTATCGGATGCGGCGTAATGGCTGAGTCGATGATCGCCGGGCTTCTCCGCGAAGAGATCGTTCGGGCCGATCAGGTTGTTGGGAGCCATCCGCGAGCCGAACGGCGGGCTGAGCTCAAGGATAAGTACGGCATTAGAATGTTCGACGCGAATGCCGAGGCCGCAGCTCATTTTTCGGGTCCGAACGCGGCCGTTGTTCTCACCGTAAAACCGCAACGAAGCAGCCATGTTTTAGAAGAGCTTGCTGAAGCGGTCGGACAGGAAAACCTTGTGATCTCTATCGTCGCCGGCACAAGCATCGAAACGATCTCGGATGCGTTGAAAAACAAATTCGTGGTCCGTGCGATGCCAAACACTCCGTCGCAGATCGGGAAGGGCATGACCGCCTGGACCTGCTCCGGCAGTGTCGACGAAAAGCACAAGCGGCTGGCAAAAGTGCTTTTTACCGCGCTGGGAAAAGAACTGTTCGTCGAGACCGAGAACATGATCGACATGGCGACCAGCCTGAGTGCTACGGGGCCGACGTATACGTTCATGGTGATGGAAGCCATGACGGATGCCGGCGTGCATCTCGGCTTTTCTCGTGAGGTATCGCAAAGAGCTTGTTCAGCAAACGATGCTCGGGTCCGTCCTTTTCGCGATGGAATCTCACAAACACCCGGCCGAACTCCGCAACATGGTCACGTCGCCAGGCGGGACCTCGGCGGAAGCTATCTACCAGATGGAAAAGGGAGCCCTGAGAACGGTGCTTTCGAAAGCCATTTACGGGGCGTATAAACGAGCGGTAGAACTCGGCAAACGCAAGTGATCACGAAACATCCAGCTCGCCCGTGGCCCGCGGTTGGTTCCTGGCATTGATGTTCGTTTGTTCGGCCATTACCATTCTTTCCCCGTCGACCTCGCCTATTGGCGAAACCGGCTTCGGTAAAAACATTGCGATAATTAAGGCCAGGAATGACATTAAGGCACCGGCCCAGAAGACCGGATGGATGGCCGCTGCCATCGCCTCTTGGAGGACTGCAAGGGTCTCGGGCTCGAGGGCAGCCTTCGATTCCGGTTCGATGATCGCGTTAGGATTCGCGGCGAATGCCTCGGCCTGGTCGTGCGTAAATCCGCTCGTTCCGTTTCCGGCGACGGAATGAAGTTGATTTGCGAGCCCGACGGTCAGGATCGCTCCAAGAATTGCGACGCCGAGAGCTCCGCCGATCGAACGCGAAAATTGATTCAAAGAAGTCGCAATACCGAGTTTCGGCCGTTCGACCGCTTGCTGGACCGCGATCAAAAGCGTCAGCATCGTAAGCCCCAGGCCGGTGCCGATAAGGACCAGATTCGCGTAAAGGAAAAAGGTCGGAGTATCGCGCTGAAACATCGCGAGCAAAATAAAGGCTATCGTGAGCACGGCGAAACCGAAGACCGTAATACTGCGGTACCCGAGCCTCAGCATAAGGCGGCCGCCGACCACCGACATCGTCACCCAGCTAAGCATTAGCGGCGTTAACAAGCGAACCCGCCTCGGTCGCCGTAAAACCCAGCGCACCCTGTGCGAAGAGCGGAATGAACGAGATCGCCCCGAACATTGCCACGCCGCCAAGAAATCCGGCAACGACCGATATAAAAACCGTCCGGTTACGGAAAAGTTCGAACGGGATCAGCGGATCGGGCGCTTTCCTTTCGACCTGCACGAAAATGCCCAGCAAAACTGCCGAAATAAGGATCAGGCCCAGGTTTGGCAGCGATAGGATGCTCGTCCCGGCGCCGCGTTCGACCGTGGCAAACATCAACAAGCTGATCGCTGTCATCAACAGCGCTGCACCGGCGTAATCAATGGTCGGTTTTCGATCGAGCTTCGGCTCTTTTAGCGCGATACCGATGATCAACGCGGCGAGAACGCCCACGGGAAGGTTGATCCAAAACACCCATCGCCACGACATCTGGTCGGTAATAAAACCGCCGACGATCGGCCCGATTATGCTGGAAAGCCCCCAAACACCGCTGAACAAAGCCTGCATCCGCGTTCGCTCGTGAACGGTGAAGGTGTCGCCGATGATCGTCATTCCGAGCGGGACCAGCGCTCCGGCGCCAAGGCCCTGTATGGCCCGGAAAACGATCAATTGGTTCATCGTCTCGGAAAAGCCCGAAAGGAGTGTGCCAAGCAGGAACATTCCGATACCGAGTTGGTACATCAACCGCCGGCCGTAAAGGTCCGACAGTTTGCCCCAGACGGGCACCGTGACAGTCGACGTAACGAGATAAGCCGAAAAAACCCAGCTGTAGTGACTCAGGCCGCCTAGCGTCGCTATCACGGTCGGCATTGCGGTGCCGACGACGGTCGCCTCCAGAGCGGCGATGAACATTCCGGTCAGAACGCCGGCGGTCACAGCCCAGCGGCGCTTTTTCGACATTTCAAGCAGCGGCCGATCAGCGAACATGGTCCCGCCCTTGACTGAATCACCCATTGTTTGTTCCCTTGTCCACCGTGTCACCGAATTCGAACCGGTCCAATTCCCCGATCTCCGCTATCCGCCGCATTATCCGGTCCGAGATCTCCTTGTGAGTACGAAGCGAGTCTCGTTTCCCATAAAATTCACTGAGATCGATGGGTTCGCCGAACCAGATCCTGACCTTTTCGCCGCCCGTCCAATTTCCCAGGACCTGCCGCCCGAGTTCGTTTCGCAATCCTGCGATGAAAACCGGTACAACCTGCGGCCGGGCTTCGAAGATGACCTTGCCGATGCCCGGTTGTGCCGGCAAAAAGCTGTACGGATCGATGTCCAGGTTTCGCTTTCCTTCCGGGTGAAAGCCGATCACATGGCCGTAACCGCTGCTGCAAAGCCTTACCAGCTCGCGCATCGAAAATCTATCGAAGTTCCGTTTTACGGCCTCGTTTTGTTCGCGGAAGAACGGCGGGTACATCGCCCACCAGCCCATTATCAGGTTAACAAACCAGCCGACAGGGTTATCGTAGAAAAATTTGGCCCGTACCGGAAAATAAAGGGTTATCGGCCTGTCGGTCTGTCTGAATAACACGCTTGAGACCGTGTACATATCGAAGAACGAGCGGTGATTTGCGACCAGGATAAGGGGCCTACGCGGGTCGGTCATCTCGACATTCTCGATCCCGCGAACATTCATCAGGTTATAGGTAGCGAGGTAGATCCACAGCGATCCTATGTGGCGCTGGCAAAAGGTCCAGAATTTCTTCCACCCGCCGCGATTCATCGCCCGTACGAGGTAAAAACCGAGCTTTTCAATAGGGCCGAGGACCGAAAGCTCTTCATTTGTCGGCACAATCTCGGTAAGCGGTTCGCCTGGCTGTTTTACGACCGCCGCTTGGGTATCGATCTCGTTCATTTCCACGATTTGATTTTAGCATCCGGCCGGATGACGCCGAACCTGCCAAGCACAGGAAATTTGTAGACATTGATCGTTTTTTCCGTTACCATAGGGTGTTGTTTTAAAGTAGACGCCCCGGCATTTTGTTCCTCGCAATTTAATACCGCAAAAGGACCATGCCGCTGTTTGTGTGTTTTTAACTTCTTTTTCGCCTGAACGTAATAATTAACAAAACTTTTAAGGAGTACCTCTCAATGTTCCAGAGAAATGTTTTTCCCCTCTTCTTGTTCCTCATAGCCGTTACGTTTAGCGAGCCAGATCTTCGCGAGACAGTCCGGCGATGGTGTCTGGCGAGAAATAAGTGAAACGTCGGCCCTTCGGTCGACGGACCGGGCGGTCGTTCCCGACAATTATCGTGTGTACGGGCTCGATAAGACGATGCTTCGGACGATCCTTGAATCGGCACCGCAAGAGTTCTCCGACACTTTCGGCATTTCAAACACGATAATGACCCTGCCGATGCCCGACGGTTCCTTTCAGCGTTTCCGGATCGAGCGTTCCTTGATCGTTGAGCCCGGACTCATTGAGAAATATCCCGAATTGGGACTTACTTTCCGAGGCCAGGGCATTGATGATCCAATGGCGACAGTTCGTTTCGACCTTATGCCGAACGGCTTTCACTCAATGATCCTCTCGCCGCAGGGTACTGTGATGGTAGACCCTTATTCGAAGGGGCAAACGTCAACGTACGTCAGCTACTACAAACGCGACGTTGCCCGCACGTCGGGCTTTCATTGCGACTTTGAGAGCGAAAATGCGATCAGCAAGATGACCAAGCCTAAAAAAGGCGGGATCGAATCGCTTATCCCGGACGCCGCTTCGGCCTTGGCTGCCCCCTCGGTAACCTCAGGCACGCAGCTTCGCACCTACAGGCTCGCTTTGGCCGCCACCAACGAGTACGCAGTGGCGGTCGGCAGCAACACGATCGCGGGCACGCTTGCTGCTCAGGTCGTTGTAATGAATAGGGTCAATGGAGTTTACGAGTGCGAGCTTGCCATCAGGATGGTCGTTATCGCGAATAACAATCTTTTGATCTACTCGGCCGACCAAATGTGCGCCGGCGTTGCCTGCACCCCGGGTAACGATCCGTACACGAACACCGACGGCATCGCTATGCTGGCCCAGAACAACACCAACACGAACACTGTTATCGGGGCCGCGAATTACGACATCGGCCACGTTTTCAGTACTGGCGGCGGCGGCGTCGCGACACCCGGAGTAACCTGCGGCAGCAATAAAGCACGCGGCGTGACCGGCTTGATGAACCCTACCGGCGACATTTTCGCGATCGATTTTGTAGCCCACGAACTTGGCCATCAGTGGGGGGCGACGACATTCTTTCAACGCAACTTCGGGCGGATGCGGCGGCAATCGTTCCATTGGAAGCGCGATATGAGCCGGGCAGCGGCATAACCATCATGGGTTACGCGGGTATCTGCGATGATCAGGACCTCGCCGGGAGCAGCATAGATTCGTTCCATGTAAAGAGCTTGGAAGATATCGTCGCCTTCAGCCAGACCGGGGCCGGAAACACCTGCGCCGCACCGACGGCCACCGGGAATACCCCTCCGACGGTGAACATTGTAGGCGGGCCCGCGTTCAATATTCCCGCGTCTCACGCCGTTCACGCTGACAGCGAACGCAACGGACGCCAATGGGGACACCATCACCTATGACTGGCAGCAATACGACCTCGGGCCCGCACTTACGTCGGTACCGAACAGCGACTCGGATGGAAGCGCACGGCCGATCTTCCGTGCTTATAGCCCTTCGTCCAATCCCTCACGGACATTTCCGCAGAACCAGTTCATTCTCGCCAACGGGAATGTTCCACCGGATATGACGGGCGGCTTCATGACAGGCGAGCTGCTGCCTTCGATAGCAAGGACGATGAACTTTCAGGTGATCGCCCGCGATAACCGCGTGGGTGGCGGAGGTATCAACACCGCAACCGCGACGGTAAATGTCACGGCCACAGGACCGTTCCAGGTGACCTCGCCGAATTCAAATGTGACATGGTTCCTCAACTCGAACCCGGTCGTGACATGGAGCACCGGCGGTTCCGAGGGCGCTCCGATCAACGCCGCAAACGTCCGCATTCTCTTGTCTACCGACGGTGGGGCCACATTCCCGACGGTTCTGGTTGCCAGCACGCCTAACGACGGTTCCGAGGCGGTTGTTTCCCCAAGCCTGAACACCTCGACCGCAAGGATCCGTGTTGAACCAATAGGCAATGTCTTCTTCGACGTTAGCGATACGAACTTTGCGATCTCCAGCACGGCGGCAAGCGACGGCGCGATCGGCGGGCGCATCACGAACGCCAGCGGCCGTGGGATCGGGCGTGTTTACGTGGTATTGTCCGGCGGCGGGCTTTCCGTTCCAAGGCTGGCAATGACGAATGGGTTCGGGTACTTTAACTTCGAACAGATCGCCTTTGGCCAGACCTACACGATCACGCCGCGGCGGAAAGGTACGACCTTCAATCCGACGAGCATCGAGCGCAGCCACAACTCGGCGGCGACCGACGTGAACTTTACGACGAACTGATCGCCGGAAAACAAACAAGGCACTTCTTCTTAAGTGTCTTGAAAAGAGGAAAGGGAAGAAGCTTTGCCTTCTTCCCTTTTTTATATGTCGATCACGATCGGCGGCTGGATCGGTTTGTACTGCTCATCACAGTTCGAAGCGTTCACGAACTTAACGCCCATTTCCTCGTGGGTGCCATAGCCGCAATGGATATGGCCGAAAATGTGCAGTTTTAATTTGTCTAGAATGGCCAGATCTTCGACCCGTTTTCTAAGTTCTTCGCATCCGGCATTCTCGACGCCCCATCGCGTCGGAACCGCAGTCAAGAATTCCGTGGGGCGGGCCGTGTGTGATCAACACCTCAACGTCGTTCGGAATCAGCCGCCACTTTTCGGCGATCTCGGCCCCGCGCATCAAGTTGAAAGCCCAATCATAAAATCTCGGCTGCCAAGGGCTTCCGTAGATCTTCAACCCTTCGATCACAACCGATGAATCCTGCAAATAAACGACAGAACGATCAAGCAGCGACCGTGCCAGCATATTATCCCGCTCGAACAGCCAGTCGTGATTACCCGCAATAAATATCTTGTTTTTATGAGGCTGGCCGGCGAACCAATCATTAAATAGTTTGACCTCCTCGACCGTGCCGGTGATGGTAGCGTCGCCCGAGTGAATAAGAATGTCACCGTCGGGAACATCGATCTCATTTGTGCAGTTGTGCGTATCCGAGAGACAAACGATCCGCGGCATTATTCGATATTGAAGTATTTCGCTTCCGGATGATGAACGATGATCGCCGATGTCGACTGCTCGGGGTCAAGCATGAATTCGTCCGTCAGCTCAACATCGATCCGTTCGGGATGGAGCAGTTCGAATAGTTTTGTTTGGTCCGCGATGTTCGGGCAGGCCGGATAGCCAAAGCTGTATCGCGAGCCCTGATAGCCTTGGTGAAAAAGCTTGGCCAGTTCGGGAGCGTCCGCACCGGCGATGCCGAGTTCTTCGCGGATTCGTTTGTGCCACAGCTCGGCGAGCGCCTCGGCCGATTCGACCGAGAGGCCGTGGAACAGAAGATAATCCTGGTAATTGTCGGACTTGAAAAGCTCGGCCGAATGTTCGCTTGCCCGGCGGCCCATTGTGACGAGATCGAATGCGACGACATCGATCTTGCCCGAGTCGACCGAAGCGAAATAATCCGCGAGACAAAGATTCTTGCCGCCTCGCTGTTCGACCGGCTGCCGCGGAAACGTAAATCGCAGCCGCTCGGTCTTCTCATCGTCCTGGTAGATGATCAGATCGTTGCCCGTCGGACTGGCACGGAAAATAACCGTAAACAAGCTTCGCCTCGAGCAGCTTTTCGCGGATCGCCTTGCCTTGATCTCGGCAAATTTCGGATAAACCGTTTCCTTCAGGATCTCGTCATATTCTTCCGCGGACTTTCGTCCCTGCTTGAACTGCCACTGGCCTTTGAACAATGCCGTCTCGTTGATGAAGGCAAAGACCTTTGTCAGATCAGTGATCTCGACAACCTTTGAACCGTAGAAAGGAGCCTTGGGAATATTGACGTCGGTCGAGATCTCCGAACGAGTCGTGTGAGTCGGTGTCTCCGGCAGAACGGGTCGAAACTCTCGCCGCGGCCTTGCCGAGTTTGGCGTCTTCGCCAACGAGGTCCTCGGCATCGATGACAGTTTGAATGTCTTCGGGCACACTCCCTACCGGTCGTGTTTCTGCCTGTGCGCTCGCGGCCGCTGCTTTGGCTTTGACTCTGCGGACTCTGCGTGCTCCGCGTTGACGCCGCCTTTCTGAGTAAGTTCGATCCATCGCGTGCAGCCCATCAAATGCATCGCGAGCATAGAATAATTTGCCGTTGTAAAGCGGTATGAGATCGTTATCGACGTACCGGCGATTCAGAGCCGCACCGCCGAGAATGACCGGAACATTGATGCCGCGTTCGTTCATTATCTCGAGGTTGTCGCGCATGATGAGCGTCGATTTGACGAGCAGCCCGCTCATCCCGATCGCATCGGCCTTTGTTTCTTCCCAGGACGTAAGAATGTCGTCGATCGGCTGCTTGATGCCGAGATTTACGACCTTGTAGCCGTTGTTGGTCAGGATAATATCGACGAGATTCTTGCCGATGTCGTGCACGTCGCCCTTTACGGTGGCGAGCACCATCGTGCCCTTATTGGTCGACCCTCGACCTTTTCCATAAAAGGCTCGAGGAACTTCACGGCCGCCTTCATCGCCTCAGCGGATTGCAGCACGAACGGCAAGCTGCATCTGCCCCGAACCGAACAGATCGCCGACGGCTTTCATTCCGTCGAGCAGGATGATTGTTGATGATCTCGAGCGGCGGATATGTCTTCAAGCGCCTCTTTCAACGAATCTTCCAGCCCGATCTTTTCGCCGTCGATGATGTGGTGCTTCAGGCTTCTCTTCGATCGGCAGGTTCGAGATGTCGGGCTTGATCGATTGTGCGGTCTTGCCCTCGAACATCGTCGTGAACTCGGTCAGCGGATCGTAAGTGCAAACATCGCCGTCGAACTTTCGACGGTCGTAGATCAGATCGCGGGCGGTGTCGATCTCGTGCTCGTTGAATCGCATCAAGCGGCAAGATCTTCGACGCATTAACGATCGCCGAGTTCATTCCGGCCTCGACGCAATCGTGCAGAAAAACCGAATTCAAAACGACGCGGGCAGCCGGGTTGAGGCCAAACGAGATGTTCGAAACGCCAAGGATAATATTCGCCTCGGGCATTTCGGCACGGATCTGCCGGATTGCTTTGATCGTCTCGTCGGCGTTCTTGCGGTCCTCTTCGATGCCGGTCGAGATCGGCAAGGCAAGCGGGTCAAAGAAAATGTCGTGGCCCGGAATGCCGTTTTCGGTCGCCTGTTTATAAGCACGACGGGCGATCCGCAGCTTGTCCTCGGCCGTGCGCGCCATTCCCTCTTCGTCGATCAGGCCGATGACGACGCCCGCTCCGTATTCCTTTGCAAGGCCGAGCACCTTCAGAAACCGCGGCTCGCCGTCCTCGTAGTTGGTCGAGTTGAGAATGCATTTGCCGCCGGCGTGCTCGAGGCCGGCTTCCATCTTTTCCCACTCGGTCGAGTCGAACATCAGCGGGATCTTGACGTTCGTCACCAGCCGCGACGCCAGCTCGTGCATGTCGGCAACGCCGTCGCGGCCGACGAAATCGACGTTTACGTCCAGGATGTGCGCGCCTTCTTTTTCCTGCGACTTCGCGAGATTGATCAAGCCCGTCCCAATCCTCGGCCTCCAGCAGATCGCGCATCTTCTTTGAACCCGATGGCGTTGACGCGTTCGCCGACGATCAGGAACGAAGCGTCCTGAGTGTAAGGCTGCTGAAAATAGATCGACGAAGCCGACGGAGCGAGTTTCGCGTCTCGCTGTTTCGGCGAAATGCCGCCGACCCGTTCGATAACCTGCTCGAATATGCTCAGGCGAAGTTCCGCAGCATCCGCCGACGATGTTCGCGCCAAAATCCTTTGCAAAATGCTCGACCTGTGCCGCAAAGCTCTCGGGCGTTTCGTCGTAATGCTGCTTGCCGTCCTTCACTTCGGGCAGTCCGGCGTTCGGCAGAACGCGAAACGGGCATCGGCGAATTCTCGCACAGATACTCGAAAGCTGTCGGCCATCTGCTTCGGCCCGGTGCCGCAGTTCATCCCGATCACGTCGATCGGAAACGGTTCAAGTGCCGTCAACGCCGCCCCGATCTCGGTCCCGTTCAGCATCGTGCCGAACGTCTCGATCGTGACCTGAGCGATGACCGGAATTCGGATCTTTGTTTTTCTCGAAATGTTCGAAGATCGCCGCAAGTGCAGCCTTGGTCTGTAGAAGGTCCTGGCAGGTTTCGACGATCAGCAGATCGCTGCCGCCGTCGATCAGGCCGCGGACCTGTTCGCGATAAGCTCCTTAAGATCGCGGTAAGTGATGTGCCCGAGCGTCGGCAGCTTCGTTCCCGGCCCGATCGAGCCGGCGACAAACCGCGGCTTGTCCGGCGTCGAATAATCCGCTCGCTACCCGCTTTGCCAGCTCCGCCGCCTTCAGATTTACGTCGTACGTCTTCTCCGCAATGCCAAACTCCGTCAGCACCACCTCGCTGCCGCCAAAGCTGTTCGTCTCGATCACGTCGCAGCCGACATCAAGAAAGCTCGTATGCACCTGTCTCGATCGCATCCGGCCGCGTGTAAAGCAGATTCTCCGAGCAATTCTCAAAATTCGGCCCGCCCCAGTCGTCGATCGACAGATTCAGCGACTGCAGATACGTGCCCATCGCACCGTCAAAGACGATGATCTTTTCCTTTAATAGATCGAGAAATGACGTCATAAACAAAAACTCTGTGCCAAATCAGCACAGAGTTTCTGTAGAAATCATTAAACTCTTTGCTGTTTAGCCGATTATTTTACGTGGCCGCAAGTCGGTGCTTATCTGCGAAACGAATCGTTTTGGAATCAGCTATGAAATCACGTTCTCCATATATGAACATAATATCGATTTCGTTCTCACACTATACGGAATTTCTCAGTCGAGTATAGCACCATCTCCTTTCGAGCCCTGGTGCAGACGTCCCTATATGGATGAATAGTAATCGCGATACTCGCCCATTCTTTGCCGATACGTTCTAACGTTATAGCTCGTCATCAGAGTTAGCAGGATCGCGCTAGCACCCACCAAGCTCGATATCGAGCCTCGAAATCCTAGCATCGGCGATTATTTCGACCGCGACGGTTCGGCTGCCATCGCTAATCAGTGTCCTTCACATTTTGTCGACCGAGATACGACTGTACTCGCAAAATCGTTAGCACTAGCGTATACAATACGGCTTTCGTAGATCCATGTGAAGACAATCCCTATCGATGCAAAACGCGGTCGTCTCTTGAGCCTTCGATGCGTGCTTCCAGACCAATGCCATAGAAAAGCTTACGATACTCAGAAAGCTGGCTCTTATTTCGATCTGTACCATGCCAGCAAGTCAGCGTCCGTCACACTTTTCAAGCAACGATGTCCTGTGAAATGTTTGCAACCCGAAGACACGATTTCTTTAAGCACATTACAAGCGTCGAACTCTTCGGCGATTGGTTTCATAGCTGACTTCGTCGGATGCGCTCTTCATTGACCCACAATGCCATAGAAAAACTCGTGCCGCAAAGCACAGAGTTTCTTCAAAATATTCAATTGAACTCTTAGCTTTTTAGCGATTTTTATCGTGGTCGCAAGTCGCTCTAACTCACCACGTTGTAA
This sequence comes from uncultured Acidobacteriota bacterium, assembly GCA_963763355.1. Taxonomy (GTDB): domain Bacteria; phylum Acidobacteriota; class Blastocatellia; order Pyrinomonadales; family Pyrinomonadaceae; genus OLB17. The sequence goes on along the minus strand of CAVXOI010000008.1, from coordinate 430,206 downwards.
TAAAAAAGTTTAACGGCACAAGGCATTTCAGTCAACCACTGAATTCAAATGCCGTGTGCCGTTGATATATTCGTTCGGGCCTATTTATTTGACTGTACCGTTATTCTTCAGCCTGATCATTTCTTCCAGCGAAGCGTTCGGATACTGGGCCTTGGCGTGTTGGATGAATTCGCGGTCAACGTCGTGGTTCTTCAACCTAATGATCGTGGATGATGAGATGTTCGAAAATCCTTCGCCCTTGATCTGATTAACGAAATCGGCGCTGATGTCGTGGTTCTTCATCCTGATCACTTCGTCAAGCGTAAGATTTTCGAAACCAGCTGCCTTTAGCTCGCTAATGTACGCCGGCGAAATATCGTGGTTTTTCAGCCTGATCACCTTATCCAGCGGCTGGTTGCCGAAACCCATCGCGGCCACTTCTTTTACATAGGCGGCGCTGATGTCGTGGTTGCTTGCGCGGACGACGTTGTCCATTGTCAAGTTGTCAAAACCCGAGTTACGCAGCTCGCGAATGTAGTCCAGCGAAATGCCGTGCGACGCAGCCCGTGAAAGTTGAGCGTACGTCAACTGATCGTACCCCGCGGCTTTGATCTCGTCGGCATACTTCACGCTCAGGTTGTGAAAGGTCGCCCGAAGCATGTCTTCCTCGGTCAGGTTCGCGATACCCGCGAGAGGCCATCGACGCGGCAAACGACGCGTTCGGCGTAAATGTCCACAGGCCAGCTCCGCGCCCGCTTTGGAAAAACCCTTCACAGTTGATAGTGCCGGCTTCGCGTGCAAGCCTGAAACTCACATCCGACTTCGTCGCCGCAAGCACGTCGGACGGTAGTCCCTGCAGATCGGCCAACTTATATGAGTTTCCATTCTGGCTATAGCCGCCCTTTTCCGAGCGGCGGGTAAAGCTAAGCTGGATCCGCGAGCCGTCCTTGCTGCTCAATTGGGCGGTCCATTCGCCTTCGATGATAAGAGGCTCAACTTCGACCATCCCTTCAAATTCGGTAACCTCCTCGACGAATGCCGAAGCCTCCGAAACAAAGACCAATACAAATGCGGTGCAGAGAATTAATACAGATGAACGCCTAACAAGGTATAGGAAATGTGATCTCATAAGGTTTCTCCGTGGAATGTAGAACTGGGTCTTCACAGAGAAAACACCGCCGTCGGGAAATTTGTGACTATATTTTTGAATATTTTGCGAAATAAAAGCCGTCCGATGCCGGACGGCCGCAAGGTCCCCTAATTCCGCTAAGTTTAGCGTTTATTGATGTAATCGAACGCCATTGACGCGATATCGTCGAGTGAGCTGCCATCGCCATCACGGTCAAGAGCCCCGGAGGCCATATCCATCATCGGATTTCCGGACGACGGTGCCGCGGCCGCCTGCGAACCGCCACCCAGCAACCCGCCCAGAAGCCCGCCGAGGCCATCGGCACTGACGTTCTCTTGCTGTTTCTTTTGACCGAGATAGCCCATCACGATCGGCGGAAGCATCATCAAGATCTGCGCTACCTGTCCAGTCTGCAGGCCGCTTTGCTGGCTGACTTCCTGCGCGACCTGTCCCTGGCTGCCGCCGAAGATATGTCCCAGGATCCCGCCGGCGTCCGCTTGGCGCGGCGTGGTTTCCGGGCCGAAGATAAGGCTGCCAAGACCGCCGAGGTTGCCGAGCAGGCTGCCGTCATGATCCTGTTCAAGAGCATTGTTCAAACTTTCGGCACCCTGCGGCGTCGCGGCGTTGTTCGCAAGCCCGCCGAGTATCATCGGAAGTGCCGCCTGGATCGCGCTATTTACCGCCGACGGTTCCGCGTCGACATTCTGACTGATCTGTTCGACCGCCTCCGCTCCCTGTTGCTGCCCGAGCAGGTCCTGTAGTGAAAACATACTTTTTCTTCCCCCTCTTGATGATTTTTGAAACTGTGCAATTATGGTATCAGACGCACACCCGTCCAACAACGATTTTCAATGCCCGATCGTAACCGTCTCGTCTTGCTCACAGTCGTCGCCGGAATCGCGCTGTTCGCCGCCGTTTCGCTGCTCGTAGCCGTTTATTTCAATGTCTTCGAGGGATTCGGCTCGCGGCCGGCCGGGCCTCTGACCGCTGTCACCACCATTGCGGGGCTAAAGGGCGAGTTTGGCGAACCGTTCGGCATCGCGGTCGCCGGACCCGACGTGTATGTGTCGGACGGGCTGCACAACAAGATATGGCGGCTTTCATCCGGAAAGGAACCGGTCGAATTTGCAACAGGCCTTTCGACCCCGTCCGCGATCGCCTTCGATAAAAACGGGGATCTGATCGTCGCCGATACCGGGTCGCACACTATCAAGAAGATCGACAAAAGCGGTGCCGTCTCTATCGTCGCCGGTTCAGCGGGTCAGTTTGGGGACACCGACGGGCCGGCACTTTCCGCACGCTTTAATGCTCCTGTCGGCGTTGCCGTGCTGAAGGACGGAATGATCGCGGTCGCGGACACCTACAACGACAAGATAAGACTTATCCGCGACGGCCTGGTAACAACCGTCGCCGGATCGACGCGCGGGTTTGCCGACGGCACGGCGGCGAATGCCAAGTTCGATACGCCCTGCAGCGTGACCGCATGGCACGACGGAAGTATTCTCGTGGCGGACACGATGAACTCTCGCATCCGCATGATCGCACAGAACGGCCTCGTAACGACGATCGCAGGCAGATCTGAGCACAGCATCGCCGACGGAAACCTCGCTGAAGCCTCGTTCTACAGGCCCTTTACCATAGCCGTCGCTCCCGATGGGAGCCTTTTTATCGGCGATAACAACACGGTCCGGTTAATAAAGAACAGCCCGATCCCGTGGGTCGAGACGATCTCCGATACACGACGGGGATTCGCTGACGGAACGCTTCCGATCGCCCGGTTTAATCGAATTTCCGGTATCGCCATCACCGACGATTACGAGGTCTTTATTGCAGACAGCGATAATCGCGCGGTACGCCGGATATACGCGGAACCGGAAACAGCAAAGAAGGAATTCCTGGTCAGGACAAACCGGACGGACGCAGCCGAGTTCCGCACCCGTCAGCCGGCCCGCTGGCCGTACGATCCGCCGGAAACCAAACGCGACATCGCCGGCACATTAGGCGAAATTCGGGACGTATACTCGGACGAAAATTCGCGGCCGCGATTTCATAACGGGCTTGATATCGCGGGAAACTACGGGGAGAAGGCACGATTTCTTCGCGATGAAAAGGTCCTCAATCCGATGTCCGCCGAAAACTTCGATACCCTCCGCGAGTTGATCCGCCTGCCGACGGTCGGCTACATCCACATCCGGCTCGGCCGCGACTCCGCAAACCGCCCGCTAGGCGATCCCAGATTCCAATTCGATATGTTGGACATGGGCGGGGTCGCGGGCGTCACCGACGTCCGCGTTCGCCGCGGGACCGAGTTCAAGGCGGGCGACGTGATCGGTACGCTCAACGCGATGAACCACATTCACATGATCGCCGGCCCGATCGGGGACGAGATGAATGCGCTCGGTGCATTGATACTTCCTGGCGTTTCGGATACGATCCCTCCGACCATTGAGGACGTGGAATTTTTTGACCAAAACTGGCTTCCGGTCGAAACTAAAGGCCCCGCGCAACGTATAACCTTTGCGAGCAACACCCGCGTGGTTGTCCGTGCGTTCGACCGCATGGACGGCAATCCCGAACGCAGGCGTTTGGGAGTTTATCGGCTCGGTTACCAGGTCCTGAACCGCGATCACTCGGCCGTAACCGATGTCAATTGGAATATCAGCTTCGACCGCAACCCTGCACCGGAGGCCGTTAAGTTCGCTTACGCCGTCGGCAGCAGATCAGGCCCGACCGGTGAGACGATCTTTCGCTATATCGTTACGAACAAGGTGAACGGCGAGGCGTTCAGCGAAGGCTTTCTCGACCCGGCACAGTTCGCCGCCGGCGAGTACGTACTGCGGGTGTTTGCAGCCGATCATTTCCGAAATACAAGTTCAAAAGACATCAGTTTTGAGGTAGCAAAATGAAACGTATTATTACATGGATCTTATTGATCGCATTCGTTCTATCCGGCCTGGCCGTGATCGTGTCGTCGGCCCCCGCCGCCGATCCTGTTCCCCGCACGCCTCCGGCTCCGAAATTTACCGATGCCGAACGTCACGCTGAGCTTGCCCGCCGCCGCGCTGCCGTCGCCGCGAAAATGGCCGATAACAGCATCATGATCCTGTTCAGCGCCGAGCCGAAGCTTTACACGAACGACGTCGATTATGTATACCGGCAGGAGAACAACCTGTACTACCTCACCGGCCTGAAACAGAACGGAGCCACGCTGGTCATCGCAAAGAACGGCGGCGTGGTTACCGAAACGCTCTTCCTGCCGAAACGCGTTCCCCTTCGTGAGGCATGGGAAGGAAAGATGTATTCGCGTGAGCACGCGACACAGATATCGGGCCTGAAACGGATCGTCGACGCGTCGGAGAAGGATGCAATGGTGCAGGCCGTCAAGAGCCGTGGAACGTTCACGGCCAAAGACGGCTCGATCACTATCAGCGGCGCGCCGACGCTTTACCTGCTAATGTCCGAAGGAGCCAACGATGAGGCCGGCAAACGCGAATTTCGCCAGGAGGAAGAGCTCTCAAAAGCCCTGACCGAATATAAGGTCGAGAACGCGCAGCCGATCTTCGCCGAGCTTCGTCATATTAAATCTCCGTACGAGCTAAAGATGCTCCAGCACGCGATCGACATCACGACCGAGGCCCAGCTTCGCTCAATGGCGATGGTTGGCAAAGCCCAATGGGAATATGAGGTCCACGCCGAAGTTGAATACACCTTCCGCCGCCGAAATGCCGATTTCTGGGGCTATCCGTCGATCGTCGGCTGCGGCTCGAATGCAACGACGCTGCACTATGTCGAATCGCAGAGCCCGATCAAAAAAGGCGAGCTTCTTGTTGATGGATGTCGGGGCCGAATACGAACATTACACAGCAGACGTAACGCGAACCTACCCGGTCAACGGCAAATTCTCGAAGGAGCAGGCCGAGATCTATCAGATCGTCTATGACGCTCAGGAAGCGGTGGCGAAGGCGACGAAGCCGGGAGTTTCGTGGGGCAGCTTGAACTCCACATCCCGCGACGTCATCAAAATCGGTCTGGCGAAGCTGGGCCTTCTCACTGCACCGAATGCGACCTACCAGATGACCAATCGCGAAGGCAAGCTGGTCGATGTGCCCCAGGTACAACTCTGGAACTTCCACGGCCTAGGCCATTGGCTTGGAATGAACGTCCATGATGTTGGAGATTATGGTGCTCCGCTCAAGGCCGGAATGGTCTATACCAACGAACCCGGTATCTACATCCGCGAGGACGCTCTCGACTACATGCCCGACACCCCCGCAAACAGAGAATTCAAGGCAAAGATCAAACAGGCATACGAAAAATACAAGACCATCGGCGTCCGCATCGAGGACGACATGCTCGTCACCGAAACCGGCGTCGAATGGATGACCGCGAAACTGCCGCGAAAGATCAGCGACATCGAGGCGTTTATGGCCAAGGCTTCGAAGGAGTTCAACTGGACATCCTTGAATAAGACCGTACCGACAACGGTATTTCTTGGCTTGGATCCGGGCTCTCTTTCTGCTGTTTCAAACAGAACGCCGTATCCGAGCGGAGTAACGATCCGCAGCGGATATCGGAATGAAGAGCGGCATTCACACGCTGAATAAAGCACAAGCTCCCGCACAAAAAGAGGCTCGCCGTTTGGCGGCCTCTTTTTGATTTGCACCATTTAGCATTTGGATGCCTAATTGACACCGATGCGGCCTGCTTCGCATAATTGCCTCACAAATGCTTCCTCTCATAATTGTTAACCCAAAATCGGCCGGCGGTTCTACTCGCGACAATTGGTCGGCGATTGCCAGCGACGTGCGGGCTCATTTCGGGCCGTTCAAGGTCGCTTTTACCAAGGCGGCCGGCGACGGTATAACGCTGGCCAGGGCGGCGGCGGAATCCGGGCGTCAGTTCATCATCGCGTGCGGCGGGGACGGGACGATCAACGAAGTTGCGAATGGCATTCTGGAAAGCGGGCAGGATGTAGAGTTTGGTGTGCTGCCGTCCGGTACAGGAGGCGATTTCCGGCGGAGCCTTGGATTGCCTCAATCACCGCGGGAAGCGGCCCGTGCGTTGCGCGAGGGCCGGACTGAGCGGATCGACGTCGGACGAGTCTCGTTCCAGAGTCATAAAGGCGAACCCGTTAGCCGTTACTTCCTGAATGTCTCCTCGTTCGGCTTGGCCGCATCCATAATCGAACGTGTTAAGGCGAACAAAACCCTTGAATGGCTGCCGCTTGGCGGCGTTCGCGGCCGAGCCAACTTTGCGTTGTCAACGCTCCAGGAGGTAATGAGCCTTGATCCGGTGACGGTTAAAATAAAGATCGACGGCGGTGAAGAGCGGCCGCTTCAAACGATAAATTGCTGTATTGCCAACGCCCGATACTTCGGCGGCGGCATGATGATCGCGCCCGATGCCAAATTAAATGACGGCTTGCTGGATGTCGTCAACATCGGCGATATCCGGACCGCCAAGATACTCTTAAACATTACTTCCCTGTACAAAGGCTCACATCTTGAGATGGCCGAGGTTAAAAGCTCGCTCGCAAAGCGGATAGAGGTATCGCCGGCCGACCCGTCGGTCGAAATTCATCTGGAAACCGACGGCGAATTGCCGGGAAAGCTTCCTGCCGTTTTTGAAATAGTTCCCAACGCACTTAGCATCCGCGTTCCTCAAAAATAAGCCGCATTTCCTATCGCCGAATTGCAAAGTCCGTAACATTTTCGTTACACTTTTGTAACACCTGCTTTTGGTTACAAATTAAAATTTTTGGCTTTGCGACGATCTTCCTACATTCTTCTTGCGCTTATTTTCCTTGCAGCTGCAGCCAACGCTCCGGCCGCTGCCCAGATACTCGACGATGGCGATATCCAATCATGGAATGATCTGCAGTTTACCGCCCCGATCACTAAGAACCTGGAGCTGTTTACCGTCACGACGCTTCAGGTCCACGACAATATTTCGAAGGTCGACAATGTAAGATTCGGCGTCGGCGTGACCGTCAAGCCCGTCAAAGGTTTTGCCGTCACACCCTTTATGACCTTTATGTCAGACCGAAATATCTTGAACAATTTTCGATATGAATACAGGCCGGCGGTTAGGGCGGTTTACAAGTATCAGTTCAAGCATTTCGCTCTCGGTCATCGCAGCCAGTTCGAATATCGATTTCGTCCCGGCCGAAATAGTTGGCGATACCGGCCGTCGGTCGCGGCCGAAAAGCCGCTGCCGGAAAGCTGGATGAAGGGCACGAAGATCTTCGCCGCTGCCGAGCCATTTTACGATTCGTTATCCGGCCGATTCTCACGCTTCCGGCTTGGTGTGGGCGTCAACAAATCGCTGAGTGAACATCTTTCGGTGGACATCTTCTACTTCCGCCAAGGCGACAACTTCTCATTCCCGCGGACTGTAAACGGCATCGGAACAGTGTGGCGACTGGATCTTTAGCAAAGTATTTCGCTTTCCGGGACCCTGCCATTAATAACTCCTCGGCCTGCACGCGGATCCTGTTGCGTAAAAAAACCTTGCGTTACGTGAACCCTTTTCGCTAAACTCTCTCAAAATCAAGTTGCCGAAGTGGGCCCATAATGAGCCCGCACGGGGGAACCAAAGTTCTGCAGTATGCAGGACCGGGGCGAATCTGAATTTCAGAAGAAGACTTCTTCGCTTCCAGCCCGACAGCTAACCTCGTAGGCATTAACGAAGGAGGACACGAATCATCCGCAATTGGGGGTTGTGAACTGTGCTTCACAACCCCTATTTGTATCGGCTGATTCGCAAACGAGGGGGACGATGAAACAAGCGATCTTGATTATAGTATTAGGCGGAAGCATCCTAATGTCGGAGATATCGGCACAGACACTGCAGCCGCAGGACGATACTCAGTTGTGGAACGAAATTCAGCTTACAGTCCCTCTGACCAAGCATTTCGAGTTCTACACAGCTGCGACTGCTCGTCTTGGCGGGAATGTTACGAGGATGAATGACGGGCGATACGCGATCGGATTTGGCTGGAAGCCGACCAAGTCCCTGCACATCCTTCCGTACTATTGGCATATCAAGATGCGGAATGCGTTAGGGCAGTTCAGGACCGAAAATCGCCTCAGCGTCCGTGCCACGTACCGATTTCCGATAAAGCAGTTCGGACTTATCCATCGCAGTACCTATGAGTATCGTTCCCGCCGGCCGCTGACCGCGTGGCGTTACCGCTTTGGGATGTTGGTGGAAAAGGAGCTGCCGAAGAAATTCCTTTCGTCGGCCAAGGCATTTATCGGCGACGAAGTGTTCTATGACTCGCTCCTAAATAGAATTTCGCGTAACCGATTTACGGCTGGTATCAACAAAGGGCTGTCAAAACAACTGTCCGTCGATATTTATTATCTTCGCCAGAACGACCGCTTTTCGCGGCCCGGCAACCTTCACGTGATGGGCGTAACGTGGCGAGTGAAAATGTAAGGAGGGTAACAATCAGTGAAAGGCATAATTTCCCTGGCGATCATCGGCGCAATTTTATTAACGGCGTGTTTGCCGGGGCCGACAACAAAGGTCGGCAACCGGACCATCACCGTTTACGCATTTTCGATAATGAAGGAATCGCTTGAGTGCGATATTTATCCTGCGTTCGCCGCGAAATGGAAGGCGGAGCACGGCGAGGACGTAAGCTTTAATTCTTCGTTCGCGGGCTCTGAGACCATTACCAATCAGATCCTGCAGGGGGCTCCTGCGGATGTCGCCATCCTTTCCATCGAACTAGACGTTCAGCGATTGATAAAGGCCGGCCACGTTCCGCAGGATTGGTGGGTGACGGAACAGCGCGGCATTGTGAACAAGACTCCGTTCGTGATACTTGTGCGTTCCGGCAACCCGCTCGGCATCAAGGACTTTGCTGACCTCGGAAAGCCCGGAGTAAAATTGATCCATCCCGATCCGGTCAGCTCCGGCGGAGCACAATGGTCGATCCTTTCGATCTATGGCTCAGAGCTTAAGAAATCCGAGGCGGAAACGGGAAAGGCAGATGCGGCAAGAGCGCTGAGCACGTTGAAGCCGATTTGGGCAAATGTTATCTCAACCCCCGGGTCGGCTCGAGAAGCCCGCACCCAGTTCGAAACGGGGTACGGCGATGCACTCATAACGTACGAATTAGAGGGCCTGTTGATGAAGCAAGCAGGCGCGCCGGTTGATATTGTTGTGCCCAAGGCGACCATTTTCAGTGAGCATCCCGGCGTCGTGATCGACAGGAACGTTACACCCGACGAACGGGACCTTATTTACGCATTTCGAAATTTCCTTTGGAGCGATGACGCACAGAAAGCATTCGTCCGCAACAATTTTCGATCGTCCACCAACGACGCTTTCAACGCAGGCAATGCGCATTTCGTCAACATTGAGATACCTTTCACGGTCCATTATTTCGGAGGATGGGAAAAGGCCTATCCAGATGTGATCGAAAAGGTCTTTCGCGATCAGGTCAAAGGGCAATAATGAATCCGAACCTTTCGACAGTTCGGCACACCCGCGGTTTTGATATCGTAAAACCGTTGAGCGTCACCGCCATGCTGGTGATGATGCTGCCGCTCGTTCTTCTGCCACTTGCGTCGATCTTCATTTTCGGAATGAGTGCGGGCCTGCCGAGTTTCTGGAACGCACTCACCACTCCCGATGCGATCTTTGCGCTGCAGCTATCGTTCGTAACCAGCTTTTGGGCTACAGCCTTTAACGTGATCTTCGGGCTTTTTGCGGCGTATGTACTTTCCCGTTATTCGTTCTGGGGCCGAAACGCGATCATCGTTCTGATCTCGATACCGACCGCCATCCCGACGGCCGTGGCCGGTTTTGCCCTCCTGCTTTTGTGGGGCCCTTATGGATTGCTCGGCCGTTATTTGCCGGCCGATATGCAGATAATGTTCACGCCTTACGCAATTATCCTGGCGAATATTTTCGTTACGTTCCCGCTTGCCTTCGGCGTGATAATGCCCGTCCTTGAAACGATGAGCAAGTCGCTCGAAGAGGCGTCGGCGACCATGGGTGCGACACGATGGCAGACATTCTGGCATGTGACGCTTCCCAGCCTGCGTGGCGCCATCGTCGGCGGGGCTTTGCTTAACATTTGCACGATCGGTTGGCGAGTTCGGTTCGACGATCCTTGTATCGGGAAACCTTTCAGGCCGAACCCAGACCGCGCCGCTGTACATTTTCGCAAAATTCAACGAAGGCCAGGTCGAAGCGGCCAACGCCGTCGCGATCGTGCTGGCCGTTTTCTCGTTCGTCATTTTCAGCATCTTGTTTTTCGCCCGCGATTGGCTCGAGACCGAGTAACGATACTAGATGAAGGAAGATCCGGAAAAGATCGCGGTCAGCGTTCGGGACGTAAGCAAAAGCTTCGGCCCCGCGGAAGTGCTGTCGAATATTTCGTTCGATGTTAATGAGGGCGAAATACTTGTCCTGTTGGGAGCCTCAGGCAGCGGAAAGACGACGATCCTTCGGATTATTTCGGGGCTGGAGGCCCCCGATGAAGGTACCGTCGCTTTTCACGGCCGCGAAGTCACCAGCCTGCCGGCACGCCAACGCGGCACCGGCGTGATCTTTCAATCGTACGCCCTGTTTCCGAAGATGAATGTCGAACACAACATCGCTTACGGGCTAAAGATCCGCCGCCGTCCGAAAGCGGAGATCGAGAAACGCGTCAAGGAGCTGATAGAACTTGTCCATTTGAACGAACACTCACGCAAATTCCCTTCACAGTTGTCGGGCGGCCAGCAGCAGCGTGTCGCGATAGCACGTGCTCTTGCATATGGGCCTGAGGTGCTGTTATTCGATGAACCGTTCGGGGCTCTTGATGCACAGATCCGGACAATGCTGCGTAGAGAGATCCGCTCGCTGCTGAAATCGATCAAGGTCCCTTCGGTCTTTATCACGCACGACCAGGAAGAAGCACTCGAGTTGGGCGACCGCATCGCGGTCCTGAATAACGGCAGAATAGAGCAGATCGGAACGCCGTACGAGGTCTATATGAAACCGGAGACCGAGTACGTTGCGAAATTCCTCGGTGCCGCAAATCTTCTTGTCGGGGTCATTCGTGACGGGCGGTTCGAAGCCGAGGGCGTGTCGATCGAACTTGAGGATGCTCCGGGGTTCAAGCAGGGCCAGGCCGCAAAGCTTGTCTTTCGTCCCGAGGATATTTTTCTTAGAAAGCCCGAAAATCTCAGCCAGCATTATCAGGCGTTAGGCAACGGTATCGTCGAGGAAGTTAGTTTTGTCGGTGCATTTGAGCGGATAGTGGTCCGGCTTGAGATAGGGCGGGGACAGACAGTAATAGTCACACGACCGAAAACCGAAACGACGATCCTGCCGCTAGAGGCGGGCCATCAGGTCACGGCCGGGATCGTCCGATTTCGTGTGCTGCCTAGTTTTCCGCTTGCATCCGAACGTGCAGGAGCGGTGCTGTAAAGGAGATTTTTTTGATAACTATGAAACGAATAACGATCATCGGGGGCGGGGCAAGTGGGACATTACTCGCGGTAAATTTGCTTAGGAGCAAATCGAGCGAAACGGTCGAGGTGAATATGGTCGAGAAACGCTCGGCGATCGGCCGCGGCGTTGCCTATTCTACGCCCGACGATATTCACCTTTTAAACGTTCCAGCAGCACGGATGGGTGCGTTTGCGGACAACGTCGGTCATTTCCATCAGTGGCTACAGGAGAACGGATACAGGTTCGATGCGAACGCTTTCGTTCCCCGAAATATCTTTGGCGAATATCTTCGCGACACGCTAAATCGTTCGGAGGAAACTAAAGATAAGAACATTAGGCTGAATTTGTTTGAGGACGATGCCGTCGATGTCATACAGGACGGCGGCAAGCTTCAGGTCATCCTTGCTTCGGGCGAGCATATTTACAGTGAACAATTAGTTCTCGCATTCGGCAATTTCCTGCCGCCGCAGCCATCGGTTCGCGATCTTGGATTTACGGCACATCCGAAATACTTCCGCAGTCCCTGGCAGGAAGACGTTTTCGATGCGATCGATCGCGACGATACTGTCCTGATAATCGGCACCGGCCTTTCGATGGTCGACGTGGTTTTGAAGCTCGACAGACTGGAGCATCGCGGACGGATCATTGCCATCTCGACCCGCGGTCTGTTACCGGCAGTTCACAAACTCGGCTTTACGTATACGTCGTTCGCGGACGAGCTGCGGCCGATGACGCGCGTGACCGACATGCTGAAGGCTGTTCGGCGGCATATTAAACAAGCCGAGGAAAATGGCTCAGACTGGCGCGGCGTTATCGACAGCCTGCGGCCAGTTACGCAGGAACTTTGGCTGAAGCTTCCGGTCGCGGAGAAACGCTACTTTATGCAGCACCTGAGCCGTTATTGGAACGTTGCCCGCCACCGGATGCCTGCGGAGGCTGCCGCCGTGCTGGACCGTCTCACCAACGAAGGAAAATTAGCGATATTAAAAGGCCGCCTGCAAACCATCAACGGCGACCTTCGATTCGGCGTCGAATATAGATCGCAGGGCGATATAATGCATATCGAGGCGGATGCGATAGTTAACTGCATCGGTTCGGAAAGTAATTTCGAACGGCTCGATTCAGCGTTCGTCCGAAGTCTTGTATTCACGCGGGTTCGTCAGAAATGACGCACTCAACTTTGGGATCGACGCCTTGCCAAACGGTTGCGTTGTCGGCCAAAATGGTGAAGCTTCGGGCATGATCTACACGCTTGGTACGGCCCTCAAGGGCACGTTATGGGAAACCACGGCGATTCCTGAGATACGCGCCCAAGCCCGGGACTTGGCGGAACGCCTCCTCGCGGACCAGCCGATCTTATGCCAGACTCATTCATCACCCGGCTCGTCGACACTTTCGAGGCCCGGCCTTCGAGCATAGCAATGCGGATCGTCGGCGACGATTCGGAGGCCTATACCTTCGGCGAAAGTCTCACGGCCATACGCTCGATCGCTTCCCGGCTCCGTTCGAACTACATCGACAAAGGCGACCGCGTCGCCCTGATCGGGGAAAACCATCCCTGTTGGGCGCTGGCATATCTAGGCACGCTTTATCGCGGAGCTGTCTGCGTTCCGGTTGATCCGCAGGGCGAGATCGAAACGCTTTCGAACTTCATCGAAAACTCTGAAGCTAAATTCGCTTTTCTTTCGTCAGATCTTGTCGAAAAGTTCCAGCAGATCGAGGAACGGATAGGACGACGCGTCCCCGCCGCTGTCTGGGGCCTTGAAACTTCGAGCAACGGTTTTGAACCGTTCGAATCGTGGAAAGTGCCCGAGGCCGGTATCGAGCCTTCAGAGCAGCGGCCGGATATCGGCGTGGACGACATTGCCCTGCTTGATCTATACAAGCGGCACCACCGGCACGCCTAAAGGTGTTCCGCTCACGCACGGAAATATTTTGGCCGAGTTGGACGGCATTGACGACGTCCTCAAGTTCACGGACAACGAAAGGATCCTCAGCCTGCTTCCGCTGTTTCACGCATATCTTCAGATCGTCAATCTTTGGGTCGCGACGACCGTCGGCTGCGAGGTCGGATATCTTAAGACGCTGACACCGGCGGAACTCGGCGAGGCGATGAAAGAGTTTAAGCCGACGATACTCACCACGGTGCCGCGGCTTTGGTATCTATTTCACAAAAAGATATTTGACGCGGTCGAAGAAAAACCGCGTGCTGTCAGATTTCTTTTTCGAAGAATGCTTGCCCTGAACGGCACGATGCGCGATACGTTCGGCATCAATTTGGGACACCGGCTTTTCGCACCGGTGCATGACTCGTTCGGGGGCAGCTTGCGAATAGCGATCTCGGCCGGCTCGCGCTTCGACGAAAGCGTCGCGGTCGATTTTCATCGGCTCGGGTTTACGATTATCCAGGGCTATGGCCTGACCGAAACTAGCGGAGCTGCGACGGCCACCTTCGAAACCGACAACCGCGTCGGCTCGGTCGGCAAGCCGATGCGCGGGACCGAGATAAAGATAGACGAGCCGGACAGCGAAGGCGTCGGCGAGGTCCTTATCCGCGGCGGCGTAGTTTTTAATGGTTACTACCGGAACGACGCCGCGACCGCCGAAGCATTTACTACTGACGGCTGGTTTCGCTCCGGTGACCTTGGCAAACTCGACAAAGATGGCCATCTATACATCGTCGGCCGGGCAAAGGATGTGATCGTTCTTCCATCCGGCAAGAATGTTCATCCCGAGGACCTGGAAGTCCACTATCTAAAATCTCCGATGGTCGAAGAGCTGGCCATTGTCGGCCTTAAAGATGATGGCCAACAGCGGGCCGGGGCCGAGAGGCTGGCCGCGGTCGTCGTGCCGGATTTTGAGTACCTGAAACTTTCGAACATCGCCAACTCGAAGGAAGCCGTCCGGTATTCCCTCGATGACCTCGGACGCGAACTTCCCGAATATCAGCGTGTCCGCGACTACATCATCCGGGCCGAACCTCTGCCTCGCACCGCGACGCGTAAGATCAAACGCTTCGAACTGAAAAAAGCGATCGAGGCAGGAACGATAGGCGGAACACCGCGCGAGGAAAAGAAGTGGGTGTTCTCATCCGAAGACACCGCGTTGATCAGCGGAAATATCGGAAAGGCAGTTGTATCCGCCGTTCGGCAGAACGCTAAGGATGTCGAAGAGATCCATCCGGACATGAACTTCGAGATCGATCTCGGGCTGGACTCGCTTGCCCGGGCCGAAGCCTTTGCGGCGCTCGAACATGCTTTTTCGACAGAGTTCGACGGCGACGAGGCAGCAAGAGCACTCACTATCCGTGATGCCGTCGCTCTGATTGAAAAACACGGCGGCTCAGCGCTCGAGCCGGTTTCTACCGAACTGAACTGGTCACGGATTCTGACGGAAACCGACGACGATCTGCCCGAGGTCCAGCACATCTTTCGCCGGCAGCCGCTGTTCCTGGCGTTCGCGTTTTCCGTTTATAAGACCTTCAAGTTTTTCTGCCGGATCTTTCTCCGGCTCGAGGTCGAAGGCGTGGAACGGCTTAAAGCGATGGAACGTCCATTTATCGTCTGCCCGAATCACCAGAGTTTTCTCGACCCGTTCGTGGTCTGCTCGAACTTTTCGTTTGACCAGTTCCGCAATACCTTTCACGTCGGCGCCGGCCAATTTTTTGAAAGCCGTTTCCTCAGTTGGCTGCTGAAATTGCTCCGTGTCGTCCCGGTGGACCCCGACACGCAGCTAATGAAGGCAATGAAGGCCGGGGCCATCGGACTCAAACGAGGCAAGGTCCTGAATATCTACCCCGAGGGTGAACGTGCCTATGACGGCGACCTCCACGAGTTCAAAAAGGGTGCCGCGATACTCGCCACGGAACTCGACCTTCCGATCGTTCCCGTCGCGATCGACGGCTTGCACAAGGTGTGGGCCCGGCGCTCGAAAAAGATCCGACTCTCTAAGGTAAAGGTTCGGTTCGGGGATGCATTTTATGCTAGGGATGTCCTGTCATCTGCAGCTAACGGTATCGTGCCTTCACATCGGGACGCCAACGGCGATGCGAGATACGAAGCAGTTACCGCCCACCTTAAGAACCAGATCGCATCCATGATCGACGAAATGCGAAAATAACCTGCAACAGGAACAAACCCGGATCGTTCTGTGTCTAAACCCGTACCGGAGAATTCAAATGAACACAAATGTTTTCAAGATAATCGCGCTCGCGGCCTTCTTGCTTCTTTTCGCGGCGGCCCTTTACATCTATCGGCCTAACGACGAACGCCTGACGAGGATCACGGTCGTAGGCGAATCCGAATCGAAAATACAGCCGGATACCGCGATCATCACCTTCGCCGTGGTTACGCAGTCGAAACACGCTGTCGACGCGCAGCAACAGAACGCGGCAAAAAGTGAAGCAGTGAAAAAGGCCGTTCAGGCGATCACTACCGACACGTCAGCCGAGATCAAAACAAGTAATTACAATCTGCGTCCAGAACAGGATCATTACTCGGGAAAAATGCCGAAAATTCTCGGCTACGAGGTGCGGAACACTGTAACGGTTTCCGCAAACCAACTCGACCGGGTCGGGGCCATTATCGATGCCGCGACGACGGCCGGTGCGAATAGCGTCGAAGGTATTCAGTTCGTCGTCGGCCAGGCTAGTCCGGCTCAGGGCGAAGCCCTCGCGCTTGCGACAAAACAGGCAATGGCAAAGGCAGAAGCCGCCGCCGCATCCTTGAACGGTAAGATAGTTCGCGTCGTTCAAACGGTTGAAGGAGGCGTGCCGCCGCAGATGATAGATGCCGACTACAGCAGTTCCGCGAACACATCGGCGGGCCTCAGCGTAAGAAAAGCGACCGTCACCACACCGGTCAGTGCAGGGCCGCTGGATGTTCGTTCGCAGGTCGTCCTGATAGTCGAGGTTGCTATCTAAACGCACTTGTCATTGTTCTGGCCTTAAGAGAAAATAAGTTCATTCCGAACCCTACACGCTTACCGGAGTGTCATCTTATGTACGTCAGATCAAAGTTTCCTGTCTGTTTCGCATTTATTCTCACGTTCACAGCCTTCATCTCTGCTCAGCCGTCACCCGAGGCACAGGCTGAGATCGCGGCCTATATCAAGTCAAACTACACCAAACGCGAAGTAATGGTCCCGGTCCGAGACGGAGTCAAGCTCTTCACGGTCATTTACGAACCGAAGGACAAGTCGCAAAAATACCCGATCCTGCTCAACCGCACGCCTTATACCGTCGGGCCGTATGGTGCCGACAATTTCAAACAAGCGATCGGGCCGAATTTTTTGTTCGCGAAGGAAGGCTATATTTTTGCCTATCAGGATGTGCGGGGACGGTGGAGGTCAGAAGGCGTGTGGGAAGACGTTCGGCCGGATATTGCCAACACTAAACCGAGCGAGATCGACGAATCGACCGACACGTATGACACGATCGATTGGATGATCAAGAATGTCGAGAACAACAACGGCCGCGTCGGCATCTATGGCATCTCTTATCCAGGTTTTTATGCATCGGCAGGATCGATCGACTCCCATCCGGCGCTAAAGGCCTGTTCGCCTCAGGCCCCTATTGCGGACTGGTTCCTCGGCGACGATATGCACCACAACGGAGCGTTGTTCCTTGCCCAAAATTATTCTTTCTTCCGGTCGATGGGCCAACTGCGCCCCGGCCGACCGACAAGCCAGACTACATCAAGCAATGGGCCGGACGCCCGACAACCGACGCTTACAATTTCTTTCTCGATCTCGGCGGACTCAAGGAAGTGGCCGATTACTATGAAAAGGGTGTCGGCACGAGGATAAAGTTCTGGGACGAAATGATGGCCCACCCGAATTACGACCAATATTGGAAGGACCGCAATATTCTGCCCAAGTTGAAGAACATCGGCTGTGCGACCATGACCGTCGGAGGCTGGTTTGACAACGAAGACCTTTACGGCGCGCTCAAAACGTACCAGTATATCGAGAAACAGAATCCGAAGATATTCAATGTCCTCGTCGTCGGACCATGGGACCACGGCGGTTGGTCGCGCAGAGACGGCGACTGGCTGGGGACCGCTTACTTCGGCACGAAGACCGGCGACTATTACCGAACGAAGATCGAGATCCCGTTCTTTAATCATTTCCTAAAGGATAAGGGCGATATTTCCGCCATTAAGGAAGTAAATCTGTACGACACCGGCTCGTACGAATGGCGGTCGTTTGACAATTACGAGCCAACCGTTGGGACCGATACCGCTCTATACCTGACGGCAAACGGTGGGCTGTCATTTAGCTCGCCGAACGGGAGCAGCGGATTTGAAGAGTATGTCTCGGATCCGTGGAAACCTGTCCCATATACACAAAAGGTAACTTCGAATTATCCTCGTGAGTTCATGACCGAGGACCAGCGTTTTGTTTCGAACAGGCCCGACGTACTCGTCTTTCAAACGGAGCCACTGACCGAAGACATTACCGTGACCGGCGACATCAAACCTAGCCTGTTTATCGCTTCGAGCGGGACCGATTCAGATTTTGTCGTCAAGCTGATCGACGTTTTTCCCGAGGACTACAATTTACCGACAACAGGCAAAACCTTGCCTAACGGCCAGCCTGAACGGATCGAACCACCTCAGACCTATGCGTCCGGAGTATTCCAGCCGGGCGGTTACCAAATGCTCCTCCGCGGCGAACCGATGCCGGCGCGTTTCCGGAATGGTTTTGAAAAGCCTGAACCGCTAAAACCGAACGAGGTCACGAAACTGGCCTTTGTAATGCCGGGCGTTGCGCACACTTTCAAAAAAGGCCATAGGATAATGGTCCAGATCCAAAGCACGTGGTTCCCGTTGGTAGCTCGGAACCCGCAGCGGTTCATGACGAACTATAAGCTGGGAACGGAAAAGGATTTTCAGAAAGCTACACAGCGCGTTTACTTCGGCGGCAAAAATGCATCGGCAATAATTCTGCCCGTCTCGAACAAATAAACTTATGCCAAACTTAGCGATCGGATGCGGTATCGTGCTTATCCTGATCGGTTTCCTCGGTTACGTTAACGGCGTGATAAATGACAAGGCCAGCATCACTGCCCTTATTCCGGCATTTATCGGGCTCGTGCTGGCAGTGCTCGGCGTTGTTTCCAATATGAACGAAGGCCTCCGAAAACACCTGATGCACGGTGCGGTCCTTATCGCGCTTCTCGGCTTTATCGCGACGGCCGGCCGGCTAGGTTCGCGGTTAAGTGAGCTTACGGCGACACCAGCTGTAATATCACAGGCGCTGACGGCGTTGGTTTGTTTGATCTTTATTATCCTTGCGATCCGCTCGTTCGCGGCTGCACGGCGAAGCAACGCCGGATAAGCCGGACTAGCGGATGCAATCGAGTATGATCTCGACCTCGAGCCCGTCGACCGTATTACGAGCAGAGATCGATCCTTCGTGAAGCTTGATAGCCTGCTCGGCGATCGCCAGTCCAAGTCCGGTGCCGCCGGAGCCGCGGTCGCGGGCCTCGCCGACGCGGTAGAACGGGCGAAACAGGTTCTTCAACTCCGGCTCGGGTACGCCGCTGCCGTGGTCAACCACCCGCAGCACAGCCCTTCCATTACCGTTCGAAAGCGACACCTCGACCTCACTTCCCTCGCGGGTGTAACGCACGGCGTTTCGGAGAATGTTGTCGACAGCGCTTCGGATAAGGCTGTCGCTTCCTATCACCCGGCAATCAACGGCGGATCGGACCTTGACGGACTTGCCCTTTGCATTGGCCTCGAAGTCTGCATCGGACGCGACCTGCTCGACAAGCGTGCGCAGATTTAGCTCGCGGCGGTCAAAATCTTTCGATCCCGTCTCAAGTTTCGACAGCGTCAGCAGGCGCGAGATCATATCGTTCAGTCGCTGTGATTCGGCCTCGATCCGTGCAAGCACCGGTCCGGTATCGCCGTTCATCTTTTTCTTAGCGATCTCGAGTGCAACATTCATCCGCGCTAGCGGCGAGCGAAGCTCGTGCGACACGTCGCGCGAAAGCCGCTGCTGCGAGGTAACGAGCGACTCGATCCGCTCAGCCATCAGATCAAAATCCTTTGCCAGCGCCGCAAGCTCGTCGTGGCGGTTCCCAACCTGGTCTGCTACACGTGTCGAAAGGTCACCGTCGGCCAGTTTCTGCGTCGCACGCCGCAATTTTCCTATCGGCGACGCAAGATATCGAGCAAGTGCCCAGCACAACAAAAGAGCCGTAAGCAGCAACCCGCCGTATCTCAAATACCGCAAAGGCGATTCGCCAAAGAACGGCGTCATTCGCGGCCGCTCCCACCTCAGGATCATTACATACCGCCCGCCGTCGGCAAGCGTCATCTGCCGGGCCGATAGCGCCGTTTCTGTTAAATTCTCGATCTCGACATTGTCGCTGCCCAAAGCCTTTGAGATAAGATCGCGATAACTGTCGGCGCTCACGCCTTCGGAAAGCCACACCCGGCCGTTCTCACCGATCAGATCGACCTCGCTGATCGTATCAAGCTTCCGTACCCGGTCGAGGAATTCGGCCAGCCCCTTTTCGCCGTGATCGCGATAATTTTGTGCCGCCGTTTCGGCGTAGATGTTCGTCTGGTTCCGAACAGAGATCCGCCACCGGCTGACGACCGGCTCGGTCTGGACGGTCCAATTTAAAAAAACGACGACGCCGACCATCAACGCTATCGCCGCGAGGAACCAGAGAAATATCTTTAAGAACAAATTCATACCGTGTAAATATATCCGACCGACCTGACCGTCTTGATCCTCTCGCTGCCGTCGGCCCTGTGCCCGAGTTTCTTTCGCAGGTTGCTGATGTGCATATCAAGGCTCCGGTCATATGGCGAAAGGCTGCGTTCGAGCACGTTTTCGCTCAGGTCCTCTTTTTTGACGATCCTGCCAGCCTGGCGAACGAGATTTACGAGCAGGTCGAACTCAACAGACGTCAACCCCACCTCGGAGCCCTCAAGCTTTGCCGAACGCGAGGTCGTCGATATCTCCAGATCATCGACCTGCACCTTTTCAGGCATCGAGCCGTTCTCATCGTCGCTCGAGACGCGCCGCAGAATTG
Source organism: uncultured Acidobacteriota bacterium (assembly GCA_963763355.1). Taxonomy (GTDB): domain Bacteria; phylum Acidobacteriota; class Blastocatellia; order Pyrinomonadales; family Pyrinomonadaceae; genus OLB17. Next base: position 409,591 of record CAVXOI010000008.1, on the reverse strand, counting down.
CCCTTAGCCTTGCGACCAGCTCGCGCGGATTGAACGGTTTCGGCAAGTAATCGTCCGCCCCGATCTCGAGGCCGACGATCCTTTCCATATCGTCCCCGCGGGCGGTCAGCATCAGCACCGGAACGTCCGAATCCTCACGCAGCTTTCGTAAGAACGTCGAAACCGTTCATTTTCGGCAGCATCACGTCGAGAATCGCCATGTCGAAATCGCCGGAGAGCGCCCGTTCAAGGCCGCTCTGCGCCGTCGTGAACGCAAGTGGTATCAAAGCCTTCGACCGTCAGGTATTCCGATACCAGGTCGCAAAGCTCTTCGTCATCGTCAATGATCAGGACTCGGTCCATTGCTCACATTCTACGTGAAAACAAACCTTCGTGCGCCCGGTTTTACAATTCTTTACACTACTTCACAAAACCGGCGGTTTCGCCGCGTGCTATTTATCGTCTAACTATTTCGACGGCCATAATTGCCGCCGGGAAATTGATAGAACAGGGGTTATTGAAAGATGAAAAAAGCACTTATTGCAATTCTTGCGTTGGCGGTACTGGCCGCCGGGGTTATTTTCGCCGTCGGGCAGACCGCAACCGAAGGCGGCAAAGACCGAGGCAGACACGGTCGTCGTCATCGAGAGTTCGGGATGGCTTTTAAGGCGATCGGCCTGACCGAAGACCAGAAGGCAAAGCTCAAAGAGTTTCGCACTGCAAACCGGACAAACATCAAGCCGGTGCGCGAGGCACTGAAAGCGAATCGCGAAAAAATGCGGACGCTGACCGCGAACGGGGCGTTTGACGAAGCACAGGTCACCGCACTTGCCAATGAGCGGGCCGGCCTGCAGGCAAAACTTATCGTTGAGCGTCAACGGATGAGGTCGCAATTGTTCGCAGTCCTTACCGATGAGCAGAAAGCGAAACTAGCGGATATGAAGGCAAAGGCGGGCGAACGCAGAAAAGCGCGTAAAGCCGCCAAAGCCGAGAAGGTTAGCGAATAGCCTGTACGCTAACACGTCAAGGGGGAAGAAAAAGGGGCCATCCCACGGCCTCTTTTTCGTTTCGTTCCGATGCCAAAGCCCACGCGTAAGCAAGGGCGATATCGCGTGTTGAGCATTTCGCCCTTGCTTACGCGCGGGCTTTCGCATTTAGTTACAGATCGACAAACTCCCCACCGATCATAACGAACTTGATAGCACCGTCCTCATCCAGGCCCACCAGATCGGCCCGTTTCCCTGCCTCGATCGAACCGAGCGACTCGTCCAATCCGAGCAGCCGTGCCGGATTGGTCGAGGCCATCTTTGCCGCATCATCGCGCGAGAACCCGAGCGAAAGCATTCGACGAAACGCATCGTACATGGTTATAACCGATCCCGCGATGCTGCCGCGTTCATTACAGGTGCGGCCGTCTCGGACCGAAACCTTTTCACCCCAGATCTCGAATTCCCCGTCGCCGAGGCCGGTCGGTGCGACCGAATCGCTGATAAGCGTGACCTTGTCAGGCGATTTCGCCCGGCACGCGAGTTCGAGCATTTGAGGGTGCACGTGAATTCCGTCGGCGATAATATCGAACGTCACCTCGCTCTTTCGCCAATCCCCAGCCCGCCACCCCAACATCGCGATGATGTATGCCCGTCATCGCGTTGAAAAAGTGCGTCATATGCCTGGCCCCGGCCGCAAATGCCGCATCAAGTGTTGTAACATCCGCCTTCGTATGGCCGATCGACGCAACCCAGCCTTGCTGCGTCAGCGCTGCCGCCAGTTCAACTCCGCCCTCGATCTCCGGAGCGAAGGTCGTCATATGCACGCCACGCTTCAACCGAGGCAGTTCGTCCAACTCCTTCCCCGTAAACTTCTTGAAAAATTCCGGCCGCAAAGCGCCGCACATCTTCTCATTGGCAAAAACGCCTTCGTAATGAACGCCGACCGCCTGTGCTACCGGCCGCCCGTCCTGAATCTCCATCAACCGGTCGATCTCGCCTATCACCCGGCGGTAATTCTCATCCGAATCCGGCACCAGTGTCGGCATCCAGGCCGTAATGCCGTTTCTCGCCAGAAATCGAGCTATTGCCAGAAAGCCGTCGACGTCCGCTTCGTTCACATCGACCCTGACGGCCCCATGAATGTGAATATCGAGAAAGCCGGGAACGAGCACTGTTGCACCTCCGAGATCTGCGGTCGTTGTCATCCGGAGCCACAATTCCGCCGATCTTGCGTATAATGCCCGAGTCGATAATGATCGAGCGGAGCACATCGTCAGAGCCGCCTGCGGGCTTTACATTCAAAAGTATCGTTGAGGCCATCGGTCAATTCTTCCACATATTCCGCTAACGAAAAACCCGCCGAGCTTTAACACCCGGCGGGTTTATGTATCACTTCACTCTCTGACCCTTAGAAAATGAGCTTGATGCCAAGCTGCATTGTCCTCGGATCACGGGTGGTGAGAACCGTTCCAAAACCGGAGTGCACACCGGTAGCGCTGACCGCATGCGGTGTCGAGGCTGCGAGCGACAAAGTGTTGAAGTTCGTATGGTTTAGCAAGTTGAACGCTTCCGCTTTGAGCTGCAGCCGGATGTCCTCGGTGAACCGGATGTTCTTTGTCAAAGTAAAGTCGACCCGGAACGTCGGCGGCCCTTCGATTATTCCGCGGCCAGCTGTAGCAACCACAGCCGGGAACGTCGTCGGGGCCGTACCATTGCCGGGGAACTTCGAAACAGCAGAATAATTGAACCATTCTTCAAATGTTTGGTTACCACCCTGATTGGGGTTTCCAAAAACGAACGGTCTGCCACCCGCGGGCGAATTGGGGTTAAGGAATCCGAGGCCCGCGGGGTCGAACCTGGCGAAAGTCGGCGTAAACGGGAGGCCCGTTTGATACGTAACAATTCCGGAAACCTGCCAGCCGCCGAGGATATTGCCGACAAAGTCATGCTGCCGGTCATACCATGGAAGTTCGTAGATGTAATTCACCGTCGTTATATGTCGACGGTCGAGCTGGGCACGTCCGTACTCGATGGTTGTGTCATAAGTATTCATCGGGGCCGTTGAACGATCTGTCTGGTTGTCCGTCAGGTTCTTCGACCACGTGTACGCGACATTGATCTGCGATGCCCCGGTGAAGCGGTGCTGACCGAATACCTGAAGGCTGTGGTAGTTCGAATTGAACCGCGGTCGAAACCATGAAAATCCGCGCGGTATCCCCGATACGGGCGGATCTGATCTAGGATAAGCGACTGGGCCGCCGTGGTGAACGGTATCAGGTTGCCTGAGGCGTCGCGTGCATGACACGGAGCTGACGGAGTCGTTGATGCGCCGACCGCACAGCTTTGCTGTGTGGCCGCGTAACCAGCAGGAAGATTGTTCAGATCGACGACGCCGATCAGATTCGTTCCTTTCGAGCCATAGTAGCCCACGGTAACGATCGTGTTCTTGGTCAACTGCTGCTGTATATCCAATGACCAGTGCTGCATGTACGGTGTTTTGTAATCCGTATCTACACCGCGGATAACTCCCGGAGGGCTTGCCGAGGCCACTACGTTTGCGGTACCCGGAACCGGATTGCTGATATTGACACCGCTTACGGTAACGTTTCCTGATACGGCGGATTTGCGCCGATGATGAAGCTCGATATTACCCTCAAGCGTCTGCTCGTGATAAATACCGTATCCGGTACGGACCGACGTTTCGCCCTTGCCGAACGGATCCCAGGCAAATCCTATTCGCGGAGCATAATTATTCGTTGGCGACTTGTATACGCGTTTGCCCCAGGGTGAGACCGTCGGCGTACAGTTGTAAGCCGGGGGCCCGGTCTGGAAGTTCTGTGCGTTGACGATGATACCATTACAGAAATTACCGGTACCGGCTACACGGGTGCCATCCCCTCTAACCTGCGGAGCCTGGGCCCTGTTAAACAATGCGGGGTCGAAATTTGTGAGCAAGCCGTTTCGGTCCATCGGCGACACCGAAGAACGAATACCTTACACCAAGGTACATCGTCAAATTGCTTCGAACTCGAAACTCGTCCTGGGCATACCATTCAAAATTCCTTTGTCGAAAGTCTGCGGTCAGGTCGTATTTCGTCTGCGTGAACGTAGCGTTGTTTCCTAAGAGGAAGTTTGCAAAGCTCTGCTCGGTCGAATGCTGGCCCGCCGGACATGCGATCGGCGTATTCAACGGAGGCTGCGTACCAAGACCGGTACTCAAGCAGACCAGGCCCTGCGTGGCACTTGCAGCGGTTGTGTTGTTAAAAGCGCTGAATGCCCCCATGTTCGTGCCGCCAAGCTGGTTCTCGTTCTTGCGGTATTTCGAGAAGCTGCCGCCGAACTTCATCGTGTGGTTTCCCAATATCCATGTAGCATTGCCGGCATACTCGTGCTTGTCCGAGAAGTTGTCGTAAGGACCGAAGGCCACTAGTCCGTTCAAACCGGAAACTGTAAGATGCGGGTTGCGATCATCCGTGACCGGATAGGGCAGGACGGCTGGGATCGAGGTGACCGATTTGTGCAAGTAACCCGGTGCTTTCGCTCAGAATGGCGCCGTAGGAATAGTTGTAACGTCCCTCAACGACAAACTTCGGACTGAATACATAGGTGGTCTGGAACGTATGCGTACGCCCGGGTGAATCTGTAACCGACGTGGAAACGCCGGGAATACCCGAGCCGCTGGAGAACAGCGAATTAACATCGATCGTCGGGATCTTGTCACGCTGGTAGCGGTAGAAAGCTGTCCAGTTATCCGTGAAAGCAGTGTCGATCTTAATGATCTCTTGCTGGAAGTCTGCCTTAGCGCTATCCGGCGAATTTGTAAACGCGAACGGGGGGTTATTCGGAAGCGGGACATTTTTTGGAAAATATTGGTCAGGTAGGCAGCCGACGTTGGGTTGATCGACGCGGCCGGAAGAGGCGTTCCTGCCGGCAAGATCTGGTTGCACGTCCTCACCGTACCGGTGATAGTTCCGCTCAAACAGACAGGTACTGAAAAAGTACCTTGCCGCATTCCGGCGGTCGGAACGTTCGCAACAAGGGTCGGAAAACGACGGTCTCGTCTCTGCTCTTCAGAGAAAAAGAAATAGGTCCTCTTCATTTTTCCGAAAACGCCCGTTTCCGGGTCCAACTCACCAAAGTTCAGGAAATAGACCGGACCGCCAATGGTAAAGCCGAAGTTGTTATAACGGAATGGCGGACGGCGTGCCTTGCCGTCTTCGTCCCTGCCAAGGGGGAAATTGCGATTATTTAGGTACGAGCTGGCGTTGAAGATCTCATTCCTCACAAACCAGAAAGCCGAACCGTGAAACTCGTCGGTGCCGCTTCGGGTGATAACGTTTATCTGGCCGCCGCCGCTTCGACCCGACTCAGCCGGGTACAGCGAGCGAAGGACCTTGAACTCGCCGATCGAATCAACGCTCGGATATGCCTGGATCGTAATGTTTGAACCGCGATCCGTGATATCCGCGCCATCGACCGTCCATGTGTTCGAGCTGCTGCGCGAACCGTTGACCGAGATCGGCACTGTGTTGGCCTGGCCTTCCGGGTTCGTCGTTCCGACGTATACCTGGTCTGCCAGATTCGAGGAAACGCCGGGGGCGAGTGTAACGAGCTGGACGAAATTTCGGTTGTTGATCGACAGTTCGCGTACCTGGTCGCCGCTTATCACCGTTCCAGCCGTAGGCGTACTGAGTTCAACCGCCACAGCATCAGCGGTTACCGTTACGGTCTCATCGATCTTACCGGCCACCAGTGCAATATTCACCTCGCGACGCTGGCCGACGTCGACCTTAACGTCCGTGCTGACCGACTTTTTAAAGTTCGCGGCCTCGACGGTTAGCGTGTATGTGCTGATCTGAACGTTTGGAACCGAGAAGGTGCCGTCGTCGTTGGTCGTCACGGTCCGAATGACCAGGTCGTTCTTCGACGGGTCACTGACCGTAACTGTTGCCCCGGGTACCGCGGCCCCGTTGGCGTCCTTAACGCTGCCGACGATCGAGCCCGTGATCTCTTGTCCGAATGCCGTTGAGCCGACGCAAACGCAGATCGCGATTGCGAGCAGGATCGACATCAATTTATGTTTGCTCATATTCTTCGTCCTCTTTTTCTTCCCGAGAAATGAAATTCAATGCATTGCAATCCATAAGAATTGTTTAAGTTTTTGGACGTTTATCCAAATTTTCGTTATTGGTTCTTACGGAGATGTCCCAAGGGAAATGGTGAAATCCCTGAAAACAAAAGACATTTGCCAAAGTATTAAGACAGGATTCGTTATAACCTGTAAACCGCCTGTTTGTAAAGCAAACTGGATGCCCGACGCACTTCAACTCTCACGGTCGGAAGCGTTAGCGTGCCGCCCAATTCCGTGTTCGCAATACCGCTATCGACTGCCTACACGATACCTGCCGCTTTTCCTGATGCGGTACAATAATTTGTACATCGATTTATGACAATAAATATGCCCGCGACCCGGGGTATTAACCGTCCGCGGGCATCCTGGTTTTCGACCGACAAACTAAAACATATATCTCAGCGACATCTGGATCGTCCTCGGCGCATACGAGGTCGCCGGGGTGCTCAACACACCCAGGGTTGCGCTTGTGTACGTAGCATTCGGAAATCCCCACTGAAATTTATTGAATGCATTGAACATATCGGCCCGCAGCGTCAAACTGTGTCCTTCCCACGGCATCCGAAATTCCTTTGAGAACGCCAGATCGACATTCTTCGTACCGTCTATAAAGAACGTGTTGCGGCCCAGTATGCAGCAGTTGAAATCCGCCGTAGAGGTTGGCGATGTAAACGCGCTTATCGGCAGCAATTGCTGCGAAGTTTCAGGATTGGAAATGTTGTTGCCCAGAATGGACGGATCCAGAAGCTTCGGACGGGTTTCCGCAAATCCGTCGAGGTTTAGATCGATCCCGGTACCCGTAACAGTAAACGGCGTACCGTGCGCCCACCTGAAGACCAGAGACGTCCTCCATCCGCCCAGCAGGTAACCGAGGATGCCCGTGTCCTTATCAAAGAACGGGTGCTGGTATGTCCCAAAGAATGTAAATCTATGCGGCGTATGGAATCGCGAGTACCCGCGTGAAACGGCAGCGTCATTTCCGTTCTGGTTGCTGTCACCTGCCCCGAGAAACGTGGCGTCCGAGTTCGTGTCAAGCGACTGGCTCCAGGTGTAGGCTGCCGAAAAATTCAGGCCTTGGCTGAGCTGTTTGATAAACTCGACCTGCAGCCCGTTGTAATAACTCCACGCCGAATTATTGACTATAATGTTCGATCCGTAACGCGGATCCGGCCGGCGTTCGTTTGTTCTCGGTGTGATACGGCTGTATTCAAGTGTTCCGATGGGTACAGCTACAGGGCAAAGAGTGGTTGTAGTCGTCGCCGTGGTACCCGCACAGAAGAGATCGGCGGCGGGACGAATTATCTGTCCTCTTTGGGCTGCTGCATTGTTCGGATGGTCGACAACAAAGACGCCGTTGACGGGATCGTGAACCGGCAGATTGTCCAGGCCAAGCTTTACTAATCCTATCCCCCGGTTCCCGGTATAACTCATGCGAAGCGAGGTCAGCCAGGGCAACTGCCGCTCAAACGTCAGATTCCACTGCTGGGTGTACGGCATTTCGAGATTCGGATCGATCTTCGTGATCGTATGCCGCGTTGCCTGTGGCCCCGGAACGAAAACGAAGCCGTTCGTTGGATCGGGAAGATTGAAGGGATTAAAGGTCGTCGTCGGCAGACCGGTCTGGTTATAGAACAGGGCGTTCGGCGGATTGAACCTGACGGTCGCTCCGGATTGAGAAAAGACCGACTGGAACAGCCGTCCATGATATATGCCGTACCCGCCGCGAATCGCGCTTTCGCCGGGCCCGCCGAAAAACCGCTTTAGAAATCCGCCCTCAAATGACGGACTATACGCAAAGCCGATCCGCGGCTCAAAGTTGTCGGTGTCATCCTCAAAGCCATAATCGATCAGATCGCCGGCTTCGCTCGGTGCCTGGACATACTCATACCTGAAGCCGAGGTTCAGCGTCAGATTTGGCGTGAGCTTCCAGTTGTCTTCAACATAGAAGTTACTTTCACCGATGCGGTTTTCAAGAAAGAACGGCCCGTAACCCTTTTGAAACGTTGTTACGCAGCCGTTGATCAAGGCGTGAAAACCGGACGGATTTCCCAAATTTCCATTCGCGGGAGCGGCGGTCGTCGGATCGCGGTAAGTAACGCCGCCGCAAGCGCCGTTAAAGGTATAGAACCCACGCGAAAAATTGTCTGCTAGGTCGTCAAGTATCTGATGTCGGATATCGGTACCGACCTTAACGAAATGGTCGCCGCCGAAGATCATCGAAAGGTTGTAAACGAACTGATGGTCGGTCTGATATCTCTGGATCGGAAACGCCCCGGCGTTACCGATGATCGAACCTCCCGTCACGGTATGCGGGTTCTGAAAACGAATGATCGGCGTGTCGTTACCGGCGGCTATGTTGACAAGAGTGTTTCTTAACCCCAGCCCGTACCTGAACTCACCGACGAACTCAGGACTGAAAACGTGGGTCCAGTTCAATCCGAAATTCTGCTGTTTGTTGTTCTGATCGGCACGTTCGCCGAGAATAATGTCGTCCGCCTGGAAGATCTGCCGCGTATACTGCCATCTGCCGAAGACGGTATCTTTCTGCGTGACGTTCCAATCGAACCGCGCCGAATAATCGTTTGCCGGAAAGCTGAACGGCTGAGCTCCAACGTATGTCCGCGGAGAACGGGAATCATTAGGAATAAGGTCCGTCGGAAAACGATCAAAAACCGACTGTATGAACGCCCGATTGGCCGGAGTGTCATTCGCGGGCGTCGTAAGGAACCAGTTTGCAGGATTCCGTTCAAACGGCAGTGGAAGGTCTCTTGTGAAGGTATTGGCACCCGAGTTCCTTACTTCATCAAGACTAACGAACCCAAAGAGTTTGTCCTTTAAGATAGGAAAACCGAAGACCCCGCCCGCCTGGTTGCGTCGGGTGACCGGCTTCTTACCGTGTGCGAAGAATGACTTGGCGTTAAGGGCCTGATTGTTGTGATACCAGTATGCTGTTCCCCTAAACGAGTTCGTGCCCGAAAGCGTCTGCACCAGGACGACCGCTCCGTATCCGCGGCCGAATTCAGCCGTAAAGTTATTCGTTATAACCTGAAATTCTTTGATCGTCGCGAGCGAGGCGCCCTGCCTGTTCTGATTTTCGGATGAATCGTCGTTATTCACGCCGTTGATCTGGAACGTCGCCCCGCGGGTACCGGTACCGTTGAAGTTGATCGACGAGCCCGAAGAGGCGGTAGGATTATTCTGTCCCGAGGTCGGATTCTCCTGAAAACCCGTAAAGGTTTCCGCAAGGGTTAGGAAATTCCCCTGGTTTGCGACCGGGCGGTCCTGGATCTGCTGGTTCGTCAGCGAACCGGCGATCTGAGCATCGCTCGTATTTATGGCCGGCGGCAGATCGGTTATGGTCACATTTTCGACCACCGACGGGCTAAGTTGAGCATGAACGACCGTTGTGTCGTTAAGGCGTATTCTCACATTCGACCGCGTGACCTTGTTAAAATCGGTTCTCGATATTTCGACCTCATATTCACCGATCGGCAGGAACGGGATATTATAAACTCCATCCTCAGAGGTCGTGACCGTCCGTTCCAACCCCGTTTCTTTATTGCGAACAACGACGTTGGCGTTCGGAACAACGGCGTCGTTTGCGTCCGTTACGTTACCTCGCAGCGTTCCGCTGACGGTCTGCGCTTGAGTGGCGATGCCGATAGTTAGAGTCAATGCCACAAGTCCAATTAAGCGAATCCAGGCTGTTGAAAGATTCCTCATTTCGTCCCTCTCCGTTTCAGTAATTTCAAGATATTTGAATTCAAATCCATAAGAATCCTTTACGTATTTGGAGATTTATCCAAATTTTCGTTATCGATCATTACGGAACAATCCCTGGGGATTTGTCGAAACCCCTGGAAATAAATGACATGTTGCCAAAGCGTTAATTCAGAATCGTTGTAACTTGATTTCTGACTATTTGTAAAGCAAATATGATGCCCGACGGCGAGCAAATTCTTCGATACCGCGTTGCCACTGCTCGTTCGATAGCCTCCGGCGACTCGCCCCGTTTTACAAGCTCGAGAATTTCCGCATTCACCAGCAGCCGCCCGTACCTGTCCACCTGCCATTCGGCCGGATAAAGTTTCCGCAGCGCCGCCGCGATCTCGATGCCGGTCCGGACCGAGCTGAAAAGCTTTTCGGTCCGTTATAACGATATTGACGCCGCCCAGTTCTTCGTCCTTAAAGACGGAAGCGTTCGGTTTGAACCGCACGGGAATAAATCGGACGCCCGGCAAACTCCTTTCGTTCAGATACTTTGCCAGCTTCTGCCCGTCCAGCCACGGTGCCCCGATCACTTCGAACGGCGTGTCGGTGCCGCGGCCGACGCTGAGGTTTGTGGTTTCGAGCAAGCCGATGCCGGGGTACAGCGTCGCCTCGGTCAGCGAACGCATATTCGGCGAAGGGTTCACCCACGTCTGCCCCGTCTCGTCGAACCACATCGCGCGCGACCAGTCTTCCATCTTGATCACGCGCAGGTCGGCCCCGATCTTTCGCTCGGCGTTCATCATCTGCCCGAGCTCGCCGATCGTCAGGCCGTAGCGGACCGGTATCGTGTGTGCGGCGATGAATGAAAGCTTGTCTTCCTCGGCGAGCGAGCCCTCGACGTCGTTGCCGTTGATCGGGTTCGGCCGGTCGAGCACATAAACTGGTTTGCCCAATTTTGCGGCTTCCTCCATCACGTTCTTCAACGTCGCGGTGTAGGTGTAAAACCGCGCCCCGATGTCCTGGATGTCGTAAACGATCGCGTCCAGGTCCTTCAACTGCTCCGGCTTCGGCCGCCGCATGCCGTCCTTGTAAAGCGAATAGACGGGAAGGCCGGTTTTCTCGTCCTTTGTGTCGTCGATCTTTTCTATATCGAGTTCGCCGCGAATGCCGTGCTCGGGTGCGAAGAGCGGCACCAGCTTTACGTTCTTCGCTTCGAACAAAACGTCGATCGTCGGCTTCCCTGCCAGGTTCCGGCCTGTGTGATTCGTCACAAGCCCGATTCGCTTGCCTTCAAGTTCCTTGAAGCCGTTTCTTTCCAGAACGTCGATGCCGTTAAGAACGCCGCGGGAGCCACTCCCGGTCGCATGCCATCCAGCTACGGTAGACTTGCCGGCATGGATGATTCACGATCTGTGTTGCTCGCCGTGCCGCTTCTACCTGCTCCCTGAATTTCGGGATCTGCGCCGCGACCTGCGCATTGATACTCGCTCTCCGCCAATCGATAATTTCTCGATCGGCGTGTCCTCGATCGCCGAAGCCGCGATCGTCGCAACCCTTGCCCGCAGCGGCGTCACATCGCCCTTGCCGTCCGGGTGAACGCGGTTCGACATAAACACGACAAACGTCTGCGAAACCCGGTCGATCCAGATCGACGTGCCGGTAAAACCCGTGTGCCCGAACGACCCCAGCGGAAACAGCTCGCCGCGGTTGGACGAGAACGAAGTGTTCATGTCCCACCCCAGCCCGCGTGTCGCGCCGTCTCCGAAACAACATAAGGCGCCGTCATCCGCGCCACCGTCTGAGCAGACAAAATACGCCGCTCACCAGAGGCGGAAACCCGACCGGTAGGGAGGGTGCGCGATGTTGAACCTTTCCGACGTTGCGCACCCTCGCTACCGCTCAGGTTTCCGCCTGTGGGTGCCGGCACAACGCCGCCGTTCAGAAGCATCTGGCAGTAGCGGGCAAGATCGTCGGCGGTCGAGAAAAGCCCGGCGTGGCCGGCAACGCCGCCCATCCGAGACGCCGTCGGATCGTGAACTTGCCCCGAGAGTATTTCATTGCCGGCGATTTCATCGCCTTCGAACTTGGCCCCGAGATAACTTTTCTGACCACGGATGTTTTCGGTTGGCGCGATTCTCTCAGCGAGCTGGTCCGCAAGTCTACGGAATTACGTTCTCTGCTGCGCAAGCGATCCTTGTCAGGGCTCGAAAGTCATCGAAACTGTGTGATCCCTCGTGCTTAAACTCGCAAATAGATCTGTATCTGGCAAACTTCGAGGCTGCCTTCGAGCTACCTCTGAACGATCTCCCCCAGCACAATGAACCCAATATCCGAATAAACAAACCTCGTCCCCGGCGGATTTCTCAGCTTCTCCTTTTTCAAAGCCGCGAGCATCCCTTCGCGGCCGGTCCATTTTTCGCCGAGATCGAAATCCGGCCGATAGCCGGAAGTGTGCGTGAGAAGCTGCTGGATGGTGACGCGTTTTGCCTGTTCGTCTTCGATCTCGGGGATGAACTTGCCGATGGTGTCGTTCAGGCGGAGCTTGCCCTGTTCGACGAGGATCATTATCGACGTGGCGGTGGCGACGGGCTTGGTCAGCGAGGCGACGTCGAAGATCGTGTCGACCGTCATCTTCTCGACCGTCGGCACGAGCGAGCGGTTGCCGAACGCCTTTCGGTAAACGATCTTCCCCTTGTGCCCGACTATCACGACCGCCCCGGGCAGTTTCTTGTCGGCGATGTCGGCGTTCACCACGCTCATCGATCTGCGTCAAGCCTGCGGGTCCATCCCGACCGACTGCGGAGCCGCCATCGGCAAGCCTTGGGCTGCGGTGATCAAAGAAAGAGTTCCCGCAAAGACGCAAAGTCGCAAAGCAAAGCCAAAGACTTTAGAAAACCGATCTCCGAAACTTCGAAACGTAAATCTTCATCTCTTATGCTTTCTTATCTTCCTTCGCGTCTTTGCGACTTTGCGGGAAACTATCTCTTCGCTTTCAACTCCTTTTCCCGCTCAGCAAAGCTCTCCTTACACAGCCGCGAAAACTCCTTCCCGATCGGCGAAAAGTGTCCGCCGCGCAGCCGGGCGAGGCCGAGTTCCCATTTGATCTCCGCTCCTTCGATGAACCACGAGATCAGCCTGCCGTCCTTGTATTTCGCTTGGCGACGCGACTTCGCCCCGGCCATCCCGACGCCGAGGTCTTTCTCGACCATCTGGTTGATCGCTTCCTGCCGCGAAAGCTCCATCGTGATATTCGGTTTCACGTTCGCCGCCTGGAAAAATTCGTCGATCATCCGCCGCGTGTTGCCGCCGCGTTCGCCGAGAATAAGTTTCTCGCCGGCCAGCGCCGCGGCGCTGATGAATTTTTCTTTCGCCAGCGGATGCTTTGGATGGGCGATCGCGACTATCTCGTCCGAAAAGATCGATTCCGTCGTGACATTCAGGTTATCCACCGGCAGGGACACGAACGCCGTGTCCAGCTCGCCGTGCATCATCTTCTCGACCAGGGCCTGGCTCGTGCCGGACGAAACGGTCAGTTCCGCGTTCGGGAATTTTTCGTCGAAGGCTGCCGATTATCGCGGGCAGTTGTTTCATCGCGAACGTGCCCGACGCCGAGCCGATCCGCAGCCGGCCGTATTCGGCACCCGCAACCTCGGCGATCTCGGCCAACGCCGAATCGTGCTCGCGAAGTATCTTCCGCGCCCGCTCGAGCAGATACTCGCCCGCCTCGGTCAGGATCACCCGCCGCGGCGTTCGCGTGAACAGCGGCAAGCCGACCTCGTCCTCAAGCTGCCGGATCTGCATCGAGATCGCGGCCTGGGTCACGTTCACGCGCCGGGCGCCGGCAGTAAAGGTTTTCGCCTCGGCGATAGCTAGAAAAGCTTTAAGCTGTCTGATCTCCATATTTTGTATTGAGTCCCGCCCGTCAGGCGGCCCTCTCGAATCTATGGGTGGTGAGGTGTTTGCTGCCAAAAGGCGAAAATCTGACCGGGGAGCATATCAAGCAAACTTATTGAATACATAAAATCTGTTAAATTTGATTATATGTCAAGTTTGGCTAAGAATAGAGACCCTTAATTTGAAAAAAATCTAAAAGGATGGCTGAAAAAAGGGCAAAATCCGTGAAGAACGCCAAACCGCACCAGTTATATCTGGGTGTGGACGGCGGCGGCACCAAGACGCATATTGCCCTTATGTCACCTGACGGGAAGGTCCGCTGCGAAGGTTTTGCCGGGCCTTCTAACCCGCTAAGGGTCGGCGTCGAAACGGCCGTGGCCAACATCGTCAAGGCGATCAACGAAGCGTGCGATACGGGTGCAGTTTCTCGCGGCGACATCGTAGCCGCGACCGTCGGGCTCGCGGGCGTTCGGCGAGGCGATCTTCGTCAACGTGTCCGTGAGCGGTTCACAAAGAGTACGGGATCCGCCAAGCGACAGTGCTCACCGATGCCGAGATCGCCTTGTATGCGACCACGCAGGGAAAGCCCGGCCTGGTTGTGATCGCCGGTACCGGCTCGATCTGCCTCGGCAAGAACGAAAAGGGCGAGATAGCCATCTCCGGCGGCTGGGGCCCGCTCGCCGGCGACGAAGGCGGCGGGGTCGGGATCGCACAGACGGCGCTTCACTCAGTCGCAAAAGCCTCGGACGGCCGCGGCATCCCAACGGCTTGAGCGAACAGTGCCGCGGAATACTTTCGTGCGTCCGGCCCCGAAAATCTTATCGTCGCGATCTATTCGCCGCAGGTGGACAACAGCCGAATCGCGGGATTCGCACGGTTCGTTGTCGATGCCGCCAAGGAAGGCGACGCGGTCGCGGTCAGCATCATGCAGGAAGCCGGCTCCGAACTCGGCCTCGCCGCTTGCGCCGTGATCGAAAAACTCGGGCTCGCGAAATCAAAGGTTCCTATCGGCTGCGTCGGCAGCGTTTTCAATGCCGGCGAATTGCTCACAAAACCGATGATCGAGACCGTCCGCACTGTCGCCCCGCGAGCGTACCTAACCGAACCGCTAACGCCTCCCGCGCACGCGGCAGCCCTCATGGCGATGCAGAGCGTATCGACATCAAACAACGGCTCCCGCCGCTGATCCTTCAACTCCAACTATTCAGGAACACTCTACCCGGCATAACAATTGCAAAAATGAAGGGTATTAACCGAAGTGTGTCTCAATTTCAGACATCGTCGTCGAACAAATCAGTTGGAGGAGTAAACATGGAAAGCAGGGCAAAGATCTTAGGTCACGCGGTTCATCCGATCCTAATAGTTTTTCCGCTCGGCCTGCTGGCGACAGCGGTCGTCTTCGATGTTGTGTACCTGATAACGGGCGGGGCTGTGTTCGCGACCGTCGCATTTTGGATGCTGGCCGCGGGGCTGATCGGCGGATTGCTGGCCGCTCCGTTCGGGCTTTGGGACTGGCTGGCGATACCGTCGAACACCAGGGCAAAATCGATCGGACTTACGCACGCACTCGCAAATGTGACGGCATTGCTGTTGTTTTTTGTCAGTTGGTGGATGCGTTACGACGTCCAGAACGACCTACAACGCTTGCCTTTATCATAGCTCTGGGCGGTGCGGTCCTGGCGTTGGTCGGCGGCTGGCTTGGCGGAGAGCTTGTAGAACGCCTCGGTGTCGGCGTCGACGACGGAGCTCACCTCGACGCTCCAAGCTCGCTGTCGCATTCGACCGCCCATTCGGCCCGTGTCACGGCGAATAAATCATAAGGAGGTACAAAAATGGCGATCAAACTAAAACCGCTTGAAGAGCAGGTAATGGTCATTACGGGAGCGACGAGCGGTATCGGCCTGGTGACCGCACGAATGGCGGCGGAACGAGGTGCAAAACTCGTACTGGCGGCCCGTAACCGCGAAGCTCTGGATGAACTAAGCTCGGAGTTAACGGCGAACGGATGCGTGAACGTGGCAGTCCGTGCAGATGTTGGCGAAGAAGGCGATGTCAAAAAGATCGCGTCCGAGGCCATCACCAGATTTGGGAATTTCGACACCTGGGTGAACAACGCCGGCGTTTCGATCTACGGCCGCATGGAAGATATCGACACAGACGACTTTCGCCGTCTGTTCGAAACGAATTTCTGGGGCGTCGTATATGGTTCGTTAATAGCGGCAAGAAATCTAAAAGCTTACGGCGGCGCGATCATTAATGTCGGCAGCACGCTTTCCGACAGGGCGATCCCGCTGCAGGGGATGTACTGTGCGTCGAAACACGCGGTAAAAGGCTTTACGGATGCGCTGCGGATGGAGCTCGAAGCGGAAGATGCTCCTATCTCGGTCACGCTGGTAAAACCGAGCGCGATCGACACGCCTTACAAGGAACATGCAAAGAACTATCTGTTAGTTAAGCCCGAAAATCCGCCGCCGGTTTACGCACCCGAAACCGCTGCCGAAACGATACTGTATTGCGCGGAAAATCCTGTCCGCGATGTTTTTGTCGGAGGCGGGGGAAAGATGCTGTCTACCATGGGCGAATTTGCACCGCGTCTAACGGACGTTTATATGGAAAAGGTAATGATCGACTCGCAAAAATCGGACGAGCCCGACTACGGCCATTCGAAAGAAGGCCTGTGGCAGTCTCGCGATGCAACTTTGACCGAACGCGGCGGCTACGGCGGGCACGTCGCCGAAAGCAGCCTCTATACAAAGGCATCGCTGCATCCGGTTCTGGCTGGTACCGTTGCGGCGGGTGCGGCGGTTGCTCTCGGAGCAGGCCTGGCCTATTCGATCGCCCGCCGCGGCGACCACAGCCATTAAGTTTAGCTGCTAACAAGGAACCTGTAATTACGGCTTAGAATAGGGCATCGACCGCAAAACGGGGTCGATGCCTTTTGCTTCCCGACAGCGTCTACTTTACGACTTCTCCATCTGCGGACGGCGATCCCAATTGCCGAATGCCAGGACACCGCCGATCAGTTTTATACGTCGGCCTATCTGCCCGCCTTATACGCAGCGATCTCAGCATCGCTTGCCCCGGTCCAAATACGAGTTCCAGTCGAACCCGATGTAATAAGTGTTCGGCCATCGGGTGTAAAGAACGGGAAATAGTCCTCGGACTGTAAACTTATCAAAACTTGCTGCAAGGTAACATCCCAGATCTTGATGCTTCCATCCACACTCGAAGTAACCGAGTGCTTTCCGTCACCTGAGAATTTCATCGACACGATCACTCCGCGGTGGCCTTTGAGCCTTCCGATTTCCCTTCCACTTGACGTGTCGATCAAAATCACATTTCTGCCGGTCAGGGGCCCTGCCACAACCGCCAGTGTTTGCCCGGTAGGCGAAAACTCCTTTGTTGAAGTAAATACCGCTTGTGAAAAAGAGACTGGGACCTCTAGACCAGTTGCGATTGACATTATCTTAACTGACCGGCCAATTGTGTACGCGAGAAGAGAACCGTCAAGCGAGAAACGAAGATAGGCTGGTCTCTCCGTAAACTTCAAATCTTGATTCAATTGCTTCCCTGTGGTTACGTCCATTAATCTTATGGCCGGCGATGGAGCAGCGATCAATACCGCAGCCACTCTGCCGCCGGGGGAGATCAAGATACTGGCCGGAGGCGGGCTCGCGTTTTCGGTAGCTTCGAACGAAGATTCGAGCTTCTTTGTCGAGACATTCCAAACAGCGATCTTTCCGTCGCGAGTTGCAGATACGACGCGATCGGACTCGGCCATAAATGCATAGCTTACGATCCCGGGGGGCGTTATGGCCGACATCTCACGCTTAGCAACGTCCCAGATCTCCAAGATGCCTTCGCGAGAGGTCCGAGCGAGGCTCTTTCCGTCGGGCGAAAATTCCGGGGTTGAAGCTCCTGTGATCCGTTTAATAATGTCCGCGCTCGACTTTGCTTGGATAGAAAACAATTGCTCAGGACCGATCTCCTTTGGAATCGCAACATTAAGCACCCGCTTTGAGTCCAGGTCCCAAAATCCGATTTCGCCGTCCCGACCTGTCGTTGCGATTATTTTACCGTTTGGAGCTATCGTTGATCTGCCCATCTTGTCGAGATAAGCAAACTGTTCCGAGTACGGAGATCGCCAGAATTTGAGCTTGTTGTCAAAGCCGATAGTCACTAATTCACCCTTCGCTGGCGAAAGCCGGAACATACGGAGAAATTCTTCGTGTCCTTTTATCGTTGAAAGCTTTTGCTTAGTTTTCAAATCATAAATTTCAACGGTGGCTCCACGTCCTACCGCAAGGAATTTACCGTCTGCCGAAATGGTTATACTAAAACGAGGCGACACCGGATCGGACTTTCCGAGTCCCTTTAACACTCCAACTTCAGTCATCGTCGCGGAATCCCAGATCTTAAGATCATCAGCTTCTGTTGTCGCGATCAACTTTCCATCGGGTGAAAAGACGACATCCGAGGTTTCTGGTATAAATTTCGTAAGGGCTTTCTTTCCCGTTGCGATCTCGTAGAGCACCATTGATGACCTTAGAGGCTCGTCGGACCGGTATTTAATGGCTATTATTTTTCCGTCGGGAGACCAATCTGTAACCAAAGGCTTGAACCGATCAGAGGTCTTTCCTGGCGACCATGGGATCTTGACGACATCTGCTCCACTCAATATCTCCCGAACTATCACATTTTCACCGCTTACCGTTGCGATCCATTTTCCGTCTGGTGAGATCTTTCCCGGATTTTTAAGATAATCCGGTATTCCCGTGGGAATGATTACTTTTCGTTCGGTATCGACTATGTTGATCCCCCCATCTTTATTTATCGTCAGCATACTGCCCTGCGGCATGTAGTTGAGAATGAATTGATCGTCAATTTTACCCAACTCCCTTCCTGTAGCCGCGTTAAGCAACCTGGTCACCATAAACGGGTTTTGGGCGCCCGGGTCAGACGGATCTTCCAGTTCGCTTACTGCAAGGACCTTTCCATCGGGTGAGAAACCCGCGCTGACGCGGCTTCCTATTATCTGACGTGACCAGCGATCCTGATGTCCCAGTCGCCAAAGGTAATACCACTCGAAGCCGCGAAGATCGGTCTGGTTAGGCTTTGGTATCTGATTCTCGAGAAATTCGTCCATTCGGGCGATGTCGGAATGTTCCCAGGCCTGTTGTGCAAGATTCATTTGAGAGACATAGACCAAACGGCGGTTGCGTTCAATCTCATTCTCAGCTGCGGCCCTTTGTTCATCGGCTTCCTTCTTACGTTGCTCGGCGATGCTTCGTTGCTGTGGCACAAGCTGGGTTGATTCTTCAGCGACGGCCTTTTGGCGTCTGGCGTCTTTGAGATTATGTTCCGCGATCTCTCTTTGTTCGGCCTCCGAGCGGCGCGCGGCTTCTGCGAGATTCGCCTGTTCCTCGGCCCGGCGTCGCTCATTCATAGCGAGTTCAAGATTCTGTTCAGCCTCCACCCGCTGCCGTTGTTCATTGCCGCGAGCGGTTTCAGCCTCGACTCGACGCTCTTCGGCTTCTTGTTCAGCCGCGACTGCTTTATCGCGCTCGTCAGCGACTCGGGCCGTTGTGAGGCCGTCACGATTCCGAAGCCAAGCAGCATCAGGATTATCGCTGAGACCGACGCCGAAAGGACCTTATGTCTCAGAACTAACTTCCTAAAATTGTAAAGAGCACTCGGCGGACGGGCACCGATCGGCTGGTCGTTCAGATATCTCTCGACATCGTCGATCATTGCCGCCACGCTTTGGTACCTGCGCTCAGGTTCTTTTTCCAGTGATTTTAGGACTATCGTTTCTACGTCTTTGTCTACACGCGCCGAACTTCTACGGCCGATGCCGATCGACGTCGAAACCGATTTATACAATGGTTGGGGCGGTTCCTCGCTGATGATCCGCATCGCTTCGGGGACCGGAACGTTTCTCACCTCGTACGGCAAGCGTCCTGCGACCATCTCATACAGGATCAGTCCGAGAGTGTACACATCGCTTCGCACATCTATGTCCGCTGGATTTCCCGTGAGCTGCTCGGGGCTCATGTATGTGAGGGTGCCCTTGATCTGGCCGAACTGGCTCACGTCCGTTCCCTCGGCGAATTCTGGGTCGGTTATTCGCGCAAGTCCAAAGTCGAGTATTTTGACCCTTACTTTTTCGAACGAAGACTCGCTGATCGCAGTCGAGCCCGCGTCCGATAGAACATAAATATTTTGCGGCTTAAGGTCACGATGGATCACCGCGTGCTGATGGGCATAACTCACAATTTCACAAATGCGCAGAAAAAGCTTTAGCTTTTCAGTCACAGAGAGGGCTTCGTTCCCGTGAAGCCCGAGCTCTTCGACAAAATCCAGCAGGGACCGCCCATTAAGCAATTCCATCGCGAAATAAACCTGACCGTCAGTAATTCGGCCGGCCTCGTAAATGGACACGATCCCCGGATGTTCGAGCCGGGCAAGCGTCTGGATCTCGCGTTCAAACATTCTGAGATAAAACTTGTTTGAGTAAAGTCCACCGCGGATAACCTTAAGGGCCACGCGGCGGCGCGGACGCTGCTGTTCGGCTTCAAAAACAATGCCCATTCCGCCTTCGCCGATTTTTCGAATGATTCGAAAACCCGCGATCGATGGACAAACATCGAGCGCGGAGCTGGTAAAACGGTTGTACGATCCCGAATCGGTCGAATCGAATGCATTCGTAGTAGGGCTGCCAAGGCCTACGCTTTGAGGATCGACTTCCGTTTGTTCCGAAGACACATAAAATACCCTCGTATCACGAGTTTCCGCGAACGGGTCGTCGTTCTCTTGCGTCATTGCCTTATCCTCCGGGCCTTGCCTTTCTGTGGTGACGTACGGTTTCCAGATTTTTGTCTTGATTTTCAATAGAGTCTAGTCCTGTCGCGGTCGCCTGACAACGACTTTTTCACAAAATTTTCCCGCCTACCCCACGAATACATAGGTTTTGCTTAACGATGTTCAAGAAACCATAAGATAAATTGACAGTATTACCATCTCAACCATAATATTTTCTTTTAGTCAGCAAACATGCTTCCAATCACCGAACAGGAAAATCCGAATACGTCCAATATAGACGAAGTATCGACGCCCGAGGCGTTAGAGCTCATTAATAACGAGGACAAGCTCGTCGCCGCTGCCGTCGAAAAGGTATTGCCGCAGGTCGCCGAAGCTATCGACTGTATCGTCGAACGGCTTGAGGACGGCGGGCGCCTTTTTTATGTCGGCACGGGCACAAGCGGCCGGCTGGGCGTTCTGGATGCTGCTGAGGTGCCGCCAACCTACGGCGTTTCGTATGACCTCGTTCAGGGTGTGATCGCCGGCGGCTATGACGGCGCTTTACAAGGCGACCGAAGCAAGTGAAGATAACCGCGAAGCAGCGATAGCCGAACTGCGATCACGCGGTTTGAATAAGGCGGACGCAGTCGTCGGCATTGCCGCGTCTGGCCGCACTCCGTATACAATAGGTGCGGTCGAATACGCACGCTCGCTGGGATGTTTCACTGCGGCGATCGTCTGCAACCCGGACTCCTCGATCACCGAAAAGGTCGACGTGGCCATCGTCCCCGTTGTCGGTCCCGAGGCCATCACGGGATCGACCCGTATGAAAGCCGGAACGGCCCAAAAACTCGTGCTGAATATGATCTCGACCGTCGCGATGGTGCGGCTCGGGTACGTCAAGGGCAACCGGATGACGAACATGAAAGCATCGAACGAAAAACTTCGTTATCGCAGCAGGCGTATTCTAATGGCGGAAACGGGGTTGGACGAAGACGGCGCGGCCGAGCTGCTGTCCAGGGCAGGAGACCTTCGCGTCGCCCTGGTAATGCATCGTTCGAAGGTAAGCCCGGCTGATGCTGAGCAGGCCTTGAAGCAAAATGCGTTCGTCGTCGATGACGCCGTGGAACGATTAGCGAACTAATTCTATGAAGATCCTTTTATTTATCCTCGTCTTCGCATTTATCGCCGGCTGCGGCGGTACAACGCCTCAGCAGGTGGTGATCCCCCCAAACGCCGACATTCGTGCCGATATTGCCTTTAAAGAAGAGTCCGGTGCCTCGAGGGTAGACGTCGTCTTCTATTTCTCAGCCCCGGTGGCCGCCGGCGTCAAGGATTCGCCTCCGCAGCAGACTGTTCCGGTTGAGGATCCAAGGGTGAACGGTCAACCGTTGACGCCCGCGACAAGCGAGGCGGGAACAGCCTATTACACAAGCACAAATGTTCGCTCCGCTCTCTCGAACGTGATCTCCGCTCGCGTAAACGGCAAACTTTACGAAGGCAAGACCATTCCGGGTTCCGCTATAAAGAATGAGAAGATGGCGATAACCCTGGCACCGAAATAAACAAGACGTGCGCCTCCCCGTGGATCCTTAATGCAGACAATCGACCTGATCATAATCTTCGGTTACCTGATCGGCATTACTGTCTTCGGCATCTGGTACGCCGGGAAGCAGGAGACGACCGAGGATTATTTCGTCGGTTCGCGATCGGTCCCGTGGTGGGCGATAGCGATGTCGATCGTGGCGACCGAGACTAGCACGATCACGTTTGTTTCGGTGCCCGGAGTCGCATTCGCAAAGGGCGGCAATTTTCAGTTCCTGCAGCTTGTTTTCGGCTATATGCTCGGGCGGGTGGTCATCTCGCTTATCTTCATTCCGCTGTATTTCAAGGGCGAGCTGCAGACCGTATATCAGCTGCTCGGCGAACGGTTCGGAACGCGTGTAAAGATGCTCGCCTCGGGGCTTTTCATTGTGATGCGAAACATCGCCGACGGCATTCGGCTGCTGCTGACGGCGATCGTGCTCGCGGCCGTTTACACATCGTTCAATCCCGGCGTCGACTCAGACCCCGATCATCATCGGGTCGATCGTTCTGCTCGGGCTGGTGATGATCGTGTTCACCTTTTACGGCGGGATGGAAGCGGTCATCTGGGTCGAGGTCGTGCAGCTTGTCATCTACATCGGCGGGGCGATCGCCGCAGCGGTCGTGCTGATCCAGAACATCGACGGCGGATTTTCAACGGTGCTTTCGAGTCGGACAGCCAGTTCGACAAATTCGACGTGTTCGATTTCAACCTCGACTTTGCCAAAACCTACACATTCTGGGGCGGACTGCTCGGCGGCTGCTTTCTGACGATGTCCACGCACGGGACCGACCAGTATCTTGTTCAGCGGTATCTCTGTACAAGCAAGCCGACGTCGGCATCGACCGCATTGCTTACATCCGGTGCGGTCGTGCTGGCCCAGTTTATCGGATTCCTGTTTATCGGCGCGCTACTGTTCGCCTTTTACGCTCCGTTTAACGCTCCCGAATACGGTCAGGCGGGTATTGCCGGCAGCGGCGTCCCCGGCACTTTCCCTTTCGCAAAACCGGACCAGGTTTTCCCCAATTTTATTACTGAGCATATGCCCGCCGGGCTTTCCGGCCTGGTCGTTGCCGCCATCTTCGCCGCCGCACTTTCATCGTCATTAAATTCGATCGCCGCAACCGCGATCAACGATCTCTACAAGCCGTTAGCGAAAACAGTGTCCGATAGTCAACTATTGAAACTGTCGGGCATTCTGACCGTCGTCATCGGCATCATTCAGATCGTTGTAGCTATCGCATTCATGGCAACCGGCGAATCGGCGCTCGAATTTGCTCTCTCGGTCGCATCTCTGTTCAACGGCCCGGTGCTCGGTGTGTTCCTGGTCGGCACCTTCCTGAAACGAGCGAAAGAAATTCACGCCCTGACGGGAATGCTGGCAAGCATGGCGTTGATGATCTACATCCTATTGGCATTCAACGGATACGTGCCGGGCCCGCGGATCGCCTGGCCTTGGTACGCGTTGATCGGGAGCCTAACGACATTCGCCGTCGCCTTCGCGGCTACACTTTTTATTCGGAATAATAATGATGAAGTCATTCCTTAGTCTATTACTCTCATTCGCCGTGCTTTCCGGTCCGCTCCTGGCTGCCAGCGAAAGAGACCGGTTGCTACCGCTTCCCGTTCTGACTCCGCGTCTCAGCGTCTCTGCGTTAAAAATCCCTGTCCAGTCACAGAAGCTCGAGCCTTCGAAAAAGTCCTGGGATTTTGCGGCAAAGCAGGTCCGGAAAATGTCCGTCGATGAAAAGGTCGGCCAGCTCGTCCACGTCGGCATCAACGCTAGATTCGCGAATCAGGACAGCGCGTTTTTCAAAGACCTGCGGCGTCACGTTGTCGAGAACAAGATCGGCGGCATTATCTTTTTCGGCGCGCCGATCTACGAAACGACGCACATCGCCAACCGGATGCAGGAAGCCGCGTCGATCCCGCTGCTGATGTCGCTCGATGCGGAGACCGGAATCGGTATGCGTTTCGAAGACGCGACGAACTTCCCTTGGGCAATGGCGGTCACGGCGACCGGCGACCCTGAATACGCCCGACGCATGGGCGTCATCACCGGCCGCGAAGCCCGTGCGATCGGCATCCAGCACGTTTATGCCCCGGTGCTGGATGTGAACAACAATGCCGACAACCCGGTGATCAACGTCCGCAGCTTTGGCGAGGACCCGGACGATGTGGCTCGTTTCGGCGTCCGCGTTTGCCCAAGGCATTCAGAGCCAAAAAGTAATCGCGACCGCCAAACATTTTCCCGGCCACGGCGACACCAATGTCGATTCGCACCGCGGCCTTCCGATCATCGAACTGCCCGCGTGCTCGTTTTGATTCGCTCGAACTCGCACCTTTCAAAAAAGCTATCGACGACGGCATCGGCTCGGTCATGATCGCCCACATCGCCTTGCCGCAGATCGACGGCGAAGAGATCAAGCCGCTGAAGAATTTCATCCAGGGCGACGCCGAACACGGGGCCGAGATCGTCAATCAAAAAGCGACCATCCCCGCGACGCTGTCGGCGAAAGTGCAGACCGACATCCTCCGCAAAGACCTGGGCTTCAAAGGCCTGATCGTTTCCGACGCAATGTCGATGAGCGGCCTGACGATCTATTTCACCCAGGAAGAAGCCGGCGTCCGCGCGTTTCTCGCCGGGACGGACATTCTCGAAAAACCGGCGGATGTCGACGCGATGCTCCGCGGACTGAAAGCCGCGGTCGCCAGCGGCCGCATCCCGATGTCACGGCTCGACGAATCGGTCACGCGGCAGATCGCGTGGAAGCACGAGCTCGGACTATTCAAAGAACGCATCACACCGCTCGAGGACATCGACCGGATCGTTCGGCAATGCCGAAACCGTCGCGCTGACCGACGAGATCGCGACAAAAGCGATAACGCTGATTCGCAATGACGGCGACCTCCCGCTCGACAGATCGAAAGAGGATCGCCGTAATCGGCATCTCAAACGGCTTCGACGGCGGCTCGATAATGAACAGCTTCGCTGGGGGCCTTAGTTCGGCCGGATTAAAATTCACTCGCGGCTACATTCAGGAAAATTCTCTTCAGCAGCAAATTGATGCCGCCCGCAAAGCGATGAACGAAGCTGACGTTGTTGTCTTCGGCCTATACGGCCGCGTCCGCTCCGGTGCCAAGAACAGCGTCGGCATTCCCGAGAACGGAGCCGCTATTCTTCAGAGAAGCACTGGCCGCGAACAAAAAGGTCATCGGCATCAGCTTCGGCAATCCGTACGTCCTCGGCTCGTTCCCCGAGATGAAAACCTATCTCGTAGCGTACGGCGACATGCCCAGCCTCCAACGTGCCGCCGCCCGCTCGGTTCTCGGAATGCAGGACATCACCGGCAAACTGCCGATCTCGCTGCCCGGCCTTCATCCGCGCGGAACCGGATTGAGTATCAAGTTTCCGAAAACCACATCATTTCCGAAGCCGCCGTTCAGCTCGTGCTCGTGCTCAGTGCAGGTGATGTATCGTGAGGTTGCGATGATTCAAATGGCCTCGGCTCAGCAGTTCCGGACATCCTGATTAAGTAACGATCGGCTGCCGCAGATCTCGAGTTCGATTAGGTCTAAAGTCTGCTACTGTATTGATCTATCGCTTCAAGACAGTCTGACCGAGACCTGCTGCAACAGCTACCTTACGTTGTTCGGAAGCCTCGCTAATCTTCTTCAATTATGACTCTGCAACCTGGGAAATAGAGGATTTCCTCGAAACCAAAAACGGCCGCCTGCACATCAACGGCGTCGATGCCGTCGAACTCGCACGCGAACACGGCACGCCGCTGTTCGTTTACAGCGAACCGCGGATTCGCCATAACATCGAACGTCTGAAAAAGGCGCGCCGAACAGATCGACCGCCCGCTCAAGCTTTGCTACGCGGCAAAAGCGATGTCCACGATGGGCATCCTGCGTGCGGTGAAAGACGCTGATTGCGATATCGAGGTCAACTCCGGCGGCGAATTGTGGAAAGCTTTGAAAGCCGGATTCACCGGCGAGCAGATAAACTTCAACGGCAACAGCAAAGAGATCTGGGAACTGGAGATGGCGATCGAGAACGAGATCTACGCCATCCAGGTCGATTCGCTTTACGAGCTGTCGCTGATCGAACAGACCGCCGAACGTCTCGGCAAAAAAGCCAACGTCAGCCTCCGCCTTGTACCCGAGATCGAAACCGGCACGCACTCCGGCCTGCAGACCGCCCTGCTGACGTCCAAGTTCGGAATGATGCCCGACGAAGCGTTCGACGCGTTCATCAAATACAAAAATTCACCGAACCTGAACCTGTCCGGCATCCATCTTCACATCGGCTCGCAAAACCCCGAAGCACACGCCTACGCCGACGCGTTCAGGATGCTTTTTGACAGCATGATGCGGATCGACGCCGAGGCCGGAATAAAACTCGAACACGTCAATCTTGGCGGCGGCTTCCCCGTTAATTACCTTCGCGACCGCTCGCACGCCGGCGAGCTTCCGCGTGAGCAGCTGGAAATGTTCTCCGCCGATTTCGAACCCGCAACGGCCGTCGGCCAGGCCTGGGCCGAGGTCAAAGACTTCGCCCGCGACTGCGGAGCCACGCACCTTCTCGACAACCTGACCGTCCTCCTCGAACCCGGCCGCAGCATCATCGCCGACGCCGGAATTTGCCTGACGACCGTCCGAAACTACAAATCGAGGCCCGTCACGCAAAGCTCCCCTCCTTACGAAGGAGGGGTGGCAGCCGCTTCGGCTGACGGGGTGGTTCTCTCCGACCACAACAAACCAAGTAAAGCCGGAACTCCTAACTCGGATACCTGGCTGCTAACCGATGCCGGCTTCAACATCCTCCTCTCGATGGAAACCTACAAGTGGTACTACCACCTCATCTCCGCCGAACGTGCCGACGCCGAACACGCCACGCCCTACAAACTAGCCGGCCCCCTCTGCGACGGCGGCGACGTCTACTTCGACCACGAAGGCCACAACCGCCTGCCCGATCATCGCCTGCTCCCGGAAAATGTCGAACCCGGCGAAGTCCTCGCCCTGCTCAACTGTGGAGCTTATTCGCTCGCTCAAGCGTATGCAATACAACGGACGATTTCTGCCGCCTGTTGTCTTGATAAAAGAAGACGGGAGATCGCGATAATAAGGAAACGGGAAACTTTTGAAGATTTAGTGGATAGGGATACCTGAATCAAGCCGGCAATTCCTTCTCAGTTTGCTCTGCGTCCTCCGCGTCCTCTGCGTTAAAAATCTTTTCAACGCAGAGAGCAGCGGTGAGATTTCGCGGAGATCGCGGAGAAAAACTATCGGAAATGCAACCCTAAAAACTCTGCTGCATCGTCCGAAGGATGATCGTCTTCAGAATTCCACGATCCTCATCTTGCACGGTTAATCCGATCTCGTCCGCCAAGGCGGAAAGTTCGGCCATTGACGCGGCCCTGGTGCTTTCGTCTTTGATCGCAACGATGGTCTCAAGGCTTTTCTTTACGACGGCGTTCAGCCGGCCCGTCTCTTCGAATTTTGCGAACCGCCGCGCGATCTCAACATATGCCGACGAGCGCGAGGCGAACTGCGGCACCTCTTCGGCCAGCGCGATTAGCTTCGTCCAAAAACGCGATCGCCTTTTCCCGCTGGGCCGCGACGGTATCGCTCAATGCGATCAATGCAAACATCCGGTGAGCATCGTCAGGGATCGCTGCGAGTGCCTGCCGCGGAAGGTCTTCGTTTTCCTGAACGGTCATGACCTGGGCTATCTGCCCGAGGGCCTTCATCGACAGCTCTTCGTCCACGATCTCGTGAGCAATTTCCATTGCCCGCTCGCCTTTTTCGAACGCGGCATACTGCACAGCGATATCAGCGTATCGCGGCAAACCGGGCCTTGCTGTCGCGCGTCTCGCTTTCACGCTGCGACTTCAGGATCGAATAGGCCTCGTCCAACGCGTCGGCCGCCTCCGATCTTTCCTCCCGCCGCCAAAACTCGCGTGCAAAGCCGAGCAATGCGGTCGCGATCTGCGTCTTGTCCTGCACCGCGTCGAGCGCGCGATCGGCAAGATCGAGGCTCCCGGCCCGTAAAAACCCGAGCGAGATCGCCGCCAGAAAGCCGTCGCGATGAACGTTGTCGAGAACATCTGCGTGCCCACGAGCAAGCTCAAAGGTCTCGATAGCCCGGTCATTTCTCTTTGCAGCGATAAACGAATTTCCGATATCCACCAGCGACCTGATCCGCTCTTCCTCATGCTCGATCTCGTCCGCCGGCCCGAGCGCCCGCTCAAGCAGATCGACAGCTTGTACAGCATCATCCTTATCCAGACTCGCCGCGGCCATCGTGACCATAGCGTGCGAAGCCGCCGCCGGAAAGCCGATCTCGCCGACCGTAGCAAGAGAGTCAGCGACTGAACCATCAGCATGCTGACGGATAGCGATCCCGGCCAGCACGTTGTCCCTGTGGTCCATCAGGTCCGCGACGCCGCGGGCCTTTTCGTCCTTCCCGGTCGCCGCGAGCGTCAACCCGATCTTTTCGCGCGCCTGCGCTTGCATGCCCGGATCGTCCATCGCATCGACCAATTGCAGCGCATATTCATCGTCATCCCTCGCGGCGCAGGTTTCCGCCACGGCGATCAGCAGCCGGTCGCGGACGAAAGGATCGTCGACCGTATTCGCCAACTCGGCGGCCAGATCGACGTCGCCCTTTTCCAAATATCGCGGTACGACCGATATCATCGCCTGCGCCCGGCCCTCATTGCTTTCTATCGATTCCGCCAAATAGGCCGCACAGGCAAGCAGGTCGGTTTCCGCGTCGTCGCGTGAAATAAAGTGTTCAGACATAGAATAGTTTCACCACAGAGGCACCGAAGACACAGAGGAAGCAGGAGAACATTACCCTTCTCTCTGTGTCTCTGTGTCTACGTGGTTAAATCTTCGCCGCAAAGGCAAGCCGGAACGATGCGGGAAACCAATCGTCCAGAGTATCCGCGACCCAATCGGCGCCCGCCTTTCGCAGCTCGTTTTTCGAAACCGTGTTGGCGACGCCGAGCACCCGAAGGTCCGCCCCTTTTCCGGCCATCACACCCGGCGGGGAATCTTCGATAACCACGCATTCGGCATGTGTCATCGGCAGGTGGCCCTGACTGATGCGGACAAGGTCGATCTGTTCAAAACCCTTTCGATAACATTCCGGGTCCGGCTTGCAGTTCGAAACTTCTTCGGCACTCACGATCACGCTGAAATGATCGGCGAGCCCCGCCGCGTCGAGAACATAGTCTATCTCTTCGCGCCGGGACATACTGACCAGGCCCATCGCAAATTCATTCGCGGATTTGCGGATAAAATTATCAATGCCGGGAAACAGCGGCATTTCGCGTGTGATTATGTCACGCCACTTCTGCGTCTTGGCCGTCGTAAGTTCGATGACCCTATCCGCACCGGCCGGCTTCCCCGCTTCTTCAAGTATCGATGCAACGAACGTCCGGTCATCCATCCCGAGCCGAGCGTAGTACATCTCGTCCGTCACCTCGATGCCGTCGGCCGAGAACAACTCGCGATAGACCGCGTGTTGAATAGGCTCGTCGTTGATCACGACGCCGTTAAAATCCATTAAAAGTGCTTTGATCATGGTTCTTCAGTTCAGTAGTTGTAGTGTCCATTTCAAGGCACCCTCATGC
The DNA here is from genome assembly GCA_963763355.1 of uncultured Acidobacteriota bacterium. GTDB lineage: Bacteria > Acidobacteriota > Blastocatellia > Pyrinomonadales > Pyrinomonadaceae > OLB17. Next base: position 379,855 of record CAVXOI010000008.1, on the reverse strand, counting down.
CAAACACCAGGAATATCCTTCAATATGTACAACTCCTCACTGCCGTGATAGTAGGTTACGCCCCTCGACTTGGCCTCGATTTCCTGCGAACTCCTTTTGAGATGGCTCCAGCGGATGGTGCCATTACCAATTTATCTGGAACTCCTCAAGCTTTTCACGCTCGACTACACGTACCCAAGTGCCAACTGGAAACTCTGCAATATAGGCCCCTTTGGTCTTTCCCATTAGTACACGCCGCCAAACATATTCCCGCGGCCGAGTATCCCATTCGGGTCGAACGCCCGCTTCAGCTCAACCATTTCGTTCAGATATCGCTCGCCCATCATCACGTTCAGATACTTGCTCTTCAGTTTACCGATCCCGTGCTCCGCCGAAATAGTCCCGCCGAGCATTATCGCCTGCGCGATGAACCGGCCGTAAAAATGCCGGGCCCGCTCCGCCTCGGCATCGTCCTTCGGCAAAAGGTTCGCGTGCAGATGGCAATCGCCGATGTGCCCGAAGATCACATAGTCGATCCCGCTCGCATCCAGCGTTTCTTTGTAAAACCCAAAAAATGCCGAAAAATTCTCATCCGGCACCGCCATATCGGTCCCGATCTTTTTCTGCTTGTTCCGCACGACGCGCTCGTTCACCGAAACAGGCAAAGCATGGCGAAACGCCCGCATCTTCTCGCGGTCCTGCTCGGTCGTCGTAAACCACGATCGCGTCCAGATCGGCATTGTGCTGTTCCAGAAGATAGTTCCAGCCTTCAAGTACTTCGTCCTCATTTTCAGAGCGTGGTCTCCTGCTCAAAGAAGATCGCTCCCGCCATTCCCGGCGGTGTTTCCGGAAATTTCTCGGAATAAAGCTCAATGCCCGTTCGTCGAAATATTCGATGAGAGTCGCATCGATCGGCCCCGAGACGTTTTCATGACCTTCACCGGACCGCGTGGCGAGCGAGTCCGTTTTGCACTTCGTCCACGAACCACATCAGATCTGCATCGGTTTTGAAAAAGACGATCCCGCTGAAAAATCCCTTCGGTTTCGGCAAGCAGCGATAATTCGATCTCGGTTATCACTCCCAGCGTCCCTCGCTGCCGATGAAAAGATCGATCGACGTCCATGCCGGTTCCGTTGAAATAACCGCTCACGTTCTTGCGTCACGTCTGGACGCTCGATAGGTCGGCATCCTCAATGACGATCATTTTGTCTTCCGGGGTTTTGAGGACCACCGTTCCCGATCCGGACGCGAGGTTCTCGCCTCGCGCGAAGCTCAAGAACATCGCCGTCCGCCAGCACGACCCTGATGCGTTCCACATATCTTCGCGTCGCACCGTATTTAAAACTCCTCGCCCCGGAAGCATTCGTCGCCACCGTGCCGCCGATCTGGCAGCTCCACTCCGTCGGGTCCGGCGGATAAAACAGCCCTTCGGCCTCGACCGCTTTCTGAAGGTCGGCAAGTATAACGCCCGGCTCCACGACGGCCCGCATCGATTTCTTATCTATCCGTTTGATCTTATTTAGCCGTTCAAGCGAGATCACATACCCGCCGAACGGCACCGCGCCGCCGACGGTACCGGTTCTGGCACCTGAGACTGTCACCGGAATTTGTTTCTGATTCGCCTCGCGCAGGATCTCGACAACTTCGTCCTGATTCTCCGGAATGAATAGCTTGTCAGCATGCCCGCCCGGCATATTGCTGGCGTCGGTGAGATAGTTCTGCAGATCCGTCGTGCTGCGTCTTGACCTGCATCCGTCAGATTATAGCAAAACAAGCTACTTTTCCTTTCGCAGCCTATCCTGAAAATACTTGTGTCACCTTGCGGTCATCGGACTGTGAGTTCTCTCTCGCGCAGATACTTTAACCGGTCGCGTATTTCGGCGGCCTGTTCAAATTTCATCTCCTTCGCGGCGTGGCGCATGTCGCATCTCGAGCTGGGCGATCGTCTCCTTTAGCTGCTTTGGCGAGTATTCCTCGAACTTGTCCATCTCGAGCGGCACCTTGAAGTAATCCGCTTCATAAGCCGTGACCAACATAGCGTCGATCGACTTCACGATCGTCGTCGGCGTAATGCCGTGTTCCCGTGTTGTATTCTTCCTGAATCGCCCGCCGGCGTTGGGTTTCGTCGATCGCGTGGTGCATCGAGTCGGTGATCTTTGTCGGCATATAGGATCGCCTTTCCATCCGCGTTACGTGCGGCGCGGCCCATTGTCTGGATCAGCGAACGTTCCGATCGCAAAAAGCCTTCCTTGTCCGCGTCGAGGATCGCGACCAGCGAAACCTCGGGCAGGTCAAGGCCTTCGCGCAGCAGGTTGATCCCGACAAGCACATCAAACTCCCCTCGGCGGAGGTCACGAAGGATCTTGATTCGCTCGAGCGTCAATATTTCGCTGTGAAGATAAGTAACTTTGACCCCGACCTCGAGGAAATACTCGCTCAGGTTTTCGGCCATTCGTTTGGTAAGCGTCGTCACCAGCACACGCTCGTTCCGCTCGGCCCGTTGACGACATTCCTCCAACAGATCGTCGATCTGCCCTTTCACCGGCCGGACCTCAATGATCGGATCAAGCAAGCCCGTTGGCCGGATGATCTGTTCGATCACCTCGCCTTCGGTCTTTTGCAGCTCGATAATGGCCCGGGCGTCGCCGACACATATATCGTCTGACCTCGCCGCCCCTCAAATTCCTCAAAATTCAGCGGCCGATTGTCCTTTGCACTCGGCAATCGAAAACCGTACTCGACAAGTGTTCCCTTTCGCGACTGATCGCCCTTGAACATCGCTCCGAGCTGCGGCACGGTTTGGTGAGATTCGTCGATCACCATCATCGCGTCCGACGGAAGATAGTCCAGCAGCGTCGGCGGCGGAGCTCCCGGCGGCTTGCCCGTCAGATGGCGCGAATAGTTCTCGATACCCCGGCAAAAGCCCATTTCCTTGATCATCTCAAGGTCGTACATCGTCCGCTGGTGCAGCCGCTGCGCCTCGACGATCTTGCCTTCGTTCACCAAGAAACTCTTCGTGCTGATCGAGCTCCTGACTTGAATGGTTTTGACCGCACGCTTGATAGTCTGTTTGGTCATCACATAGTGCGTCTTCGGATAGATCGGCACGCGTGACGTCATGTTTCTCGATCACCTCGCCCAAGCAGCGGATCGATCGTCGAGACCGAATCGATCTCGTCACCCCAAAACTCTATCCGATAGGCCTGGTCCTGATAGCTCGGATAAATCTCGACCACATCACCCCGTACCCGAAAAACGCCGCGGTCGAAATCTATATTCACCCGCTCGTATTGCAGGTCGACCAGCTTCTGCAGAAACTCTTCCCGCCTGTATCTTCTGCCCCGGCTCGATGAAAACCAGCATTCCGTAATAAGCGTCCGGATCGCCAAGGCCGTAAATGCACGAAACCGACGCAACCACGATCACATCATGCCGCTCGAACAGCGCCCGCGTCGCCGCCAGCCGCAGACGGTCGATCTCATCGTTGATCGTCGCTTCCTTTTCTATGTAAAGGTCGGAGGCAGGAACGTATGCCTCCGGCTGGTAATAGTCGTAATAAGAAACGAAATACTCGACCGCGTTGTCGGGAAAGAAAGTCTTGAACTCCTGATAAAGCTGCGCCGCCAGCGTCTTGTTGTGGGCGATCACAAGCGTCGGCCGCTGAACCTGTTCGATCACGTTCGCGATCGTAAAGGTCTTCCCGCTGCCGGTGATACCGAGCAGCACCTGGTCTCTTGCACCGTCGTTCAAATTTCGGACCAATTGCTCTATCGCCTCCGGCTGATCACCCTTTGGCTGATTTTCACTAATGAGACGGAATTGCATCCTTTGATCATACTTGAAATAAACGGTTCTTAAAAGCCGGACTCAACTTCTCGAGGCTTTCCTATTCCCGATGTTCGCCTTATTATTGAGCCTAAAAAAGAATGTCTCGCGCTGGACAGCAAATCGGTAGTTATTTTCTCGTTAAACGTCTCGGGCGGGGTGGTTTTGGCGAAGTATGGCTTGCTGAACGCCGAACAAGGTTCGTCACAACAAGAGTCGCTGTAAAATTGCCGCTCGACGAAGAAGTAGATTATGTTTTGATTAAACAGGAAGCCGAAATCTGGGAACGGGCAAGCGGACATCCTAATGTGTTGTCGATTATAGAAGCTGATGAGTACGACGGGCAAGTTATGATCGTCAGCGAGTTTGCGCCCGACGGGTCACTGGAAGATCTTCTCAGAAAAATGGGGGGTTCAGTTCCTGTTAGGCGTGCCGTTGAGTTGTCGATAGGTGTTCTGTCGGGCTTGGAGTTTCTTCACTCGAAAAACATCATTCATCGAGATCTGAAACCTGCCAATATCTTGCTCCAGGGCGAAATACCTCGCCTTTCAGATTTCGGTATCTCCAGGCTATTAAGAAGCAATTCGGTAAGTCTGACTGCTGCTGGCACGCCAAGCTACATGGCGCCGGAAGCGTTCGACGGAAAGCGCACAGTTCAAACCGACCTGTGGTCGGTAGGTGTTGTGCTTTACCAAATGATTGCGGGCAACCTGCCGTTCTCGTCTGAGGCCGTTCCGGAATTGATAGCGTCGATAATTCTACAAGAGGCAAAGCCCCTGCCTCCTCACGTTCCCGGCATGTTAAGAGAGATAATTGAAAAGGCCCTAGCAAGGAACCCATCACATAGGTACGAATCTGCTTCCGAAATGAAGCGAAATCTGGAGAGCTATATATACGCGGGTTCTGTATCGGCCTATCCATCAGATTCGCATATTAGCGATCAGTCCACGCTTAAGCATTCTTCTATAAACCCGGGTCAACGCGAGAAGACATCGATCGCAATCTTGCCTTTCCGGAATTTGACGGGTGATAACGCATCGCAATTTTACGAGTTTTCCCTTGCGGATGCCGTCACAACTGAGCTTGCTCGTTTACAAGGGTTGACCGTCCGGCCATCATCTTTGATCGCGAAATATCAAGGTAAGTCTTACGACGCGCGTGAAGCCGGCATTGAAATGTCGGTTACTACCGTTTTGTCGGCGGCCTTTTTTCATTCCGATACACGATTGCGCGTTACAGCCCAGCTCTTGGATGTGTCTTCAGGAGAGATAATTTGGAGCGACCGAATCGACTGTGAAACCAGCGATATTTTCGCGTTGCAAGATGAAATTACCCGCCACATTATTCATGGACTGGAGTTTGATTTGTCCATCGGCGAACAGGAGCGTCTTGGTGTTAGGCCAACTAAAAGTAATGAAGCCTATGAAGAGTACCTGCGCGGACGCGACAAGTTCGCGCGTTTTATCTTCAGGACACTCTTGCCGGCTGACTGTGAGGCAGCGGTGGTCAGTTTTAGAGCTGCGATAGAAATTGATCCAAAATTTGCTTTAGCGTGGAGCGGTTTGGGTGCGTGTTTCGCAAATAAAGTATTCAGAGCGCTCGGCGACGCAGAAGATTACAACCACGCAGAAGGTGCATTCCGGCGGGCCCTGGAGCTCGATCCCGATATCACGGAGGCCCGGGTCCTGATGGGTTTCGTCTATCTTTCGCGGGGTGAAAAGAAAAGGGCACGCGCCGAAGCGGCGTATGCTGTCAGTCGGTTTCCGAGCGAAGGTCCTCCGTATTTCTTAAAGGCCGTATTACATCGTCTTGATGGCGAATATGATGAATCATTGAAAACCTGGGACAGGCTCGAGAGGCTCCACCCGAGATCCACTGTAATCGCCAATTGGAATCGCGCTCGTCTTTACTCCTTGCAGGGGCAACACGAGCGCGCAATAGAGGAAATCGAAGACGGTATTGCTCTCGAACCCGACCATCCATTCATACAAGTATTCAAAGGTCAGATCCTGTATAACAAAGGAGACATTAATGAAGCGGCTAGAATACTGAAGCTAGTAACAAAACAGAATCCGCATCTGGAGGGCGTTCGTCCCTTACTCGCAATGGTACTTGCGGCTCAAGGTGAAGCCGACGAAGCACAAGGGCACCTCAACGAAAGTATTTTGAGAACGGCATCGGCAGATTGTGATCTTGCATATTGGGCTGCTTCGGCTTTCGCTCTTTTGGGACAAACTGAAAGGGCTTTTGAGTGGCTCGCACGTTCGGTGAAACTAGGACTAGAAGATCAACAATTGTTTACTAATGACAGGGCCTTGGCGAATCTGCGAAGCGATGACCGTTTTGCCAGGATAGTGCAAAGTATTTCGGAAAAGAACCGCTAGCCTTGCCATCCGTGCTTAAATCTACTGCCAATAGCCGGAACTCGGTAACAAACGGGCTTTAGACGTGGAAGTTGAAACCACCGACTCACGGAGTGATCTCCAACACCACTATCCAATCTTGAAGTAAGAGTGCTTATGGCACGAACCGCCGTCGCCAGCTAAGGTACGGCAAAATAGTCTTGACTAATATATATATTACTTGATATATATATTGCATGCCTAGAAGGAAAGCGGAAGCGTTTCTGCCGCTCAAGAGCAATTGGTTTCACATTCTCATCTCGCTTGCCGGGGGCGAGCAGCACGGCTACGGCATCATGCAGGACGTGCTTGAACGCACGGAAGGCAAAGTGCGGCTGTGGCCGGCGACACTCTACGGCTCACTGAAACGGCTTATTGAGAACGGGCTGATCGCTGAATCCGGCGAGCGGCCGGCTGTTGAATTTGACGATTCCCGACGACGCTACTACAAACTTACGCAACTGGGGCATCGCGTCCTCGATCTCGAGAGCCAACGACTTCGTGACCTGGTCCGGATACTTGAGGTTAAGCGCCGGGAGGAGGCGAGATCGTGAACCGGTGGCTGATATATTGCGATCGACTATACCGTCGGATAGCTCGTTTATTTCCGCGCGAGTTTCGCGCTATATGCGGTGACGGCCTCGAGCAGCTCGGAGCAGATATAGTGCCGCTGGCCTGGCGGGAGCAGGGCTTCCTGGGCCTCGTGCGCTGTTTTGCAGACCTCGGCCTTCGCCTGCCAACAGAATATCTTGCTGCATGGGCAGGTATTTTTGGGGAGATAATTATGACTGATGACCTATTTGAAGGAACCTGGAAAGCTAATAACGACAAATCAAAGTGGGATCCAAACTATACTCCGGAACAGGCCTGTTTGAGATTCGAACCAACGGACGAGGGTTATCTTCTTGTGGCGTATGGGATCAAGGACGGACAAGCCGTGGCAGAACGTCCGACACCTATCATCACCGACGGGCGGCGGCGCCCCATCCTCGATCTTAACGGAAGGCCTATCCAGGGTGTTCCCTCCGGAGCTATGTCCTTCGGAAGTCAACCGGACCCGCATACCATCGAAGCCGGTGCGGAGGCAGATGGGAAAGTACTCGGCAAAGGAACATACAAAGTTTCCCAGGACGGTCGAACACTGACCGCCACGACGGAAGGTTTGGGTTTGAAGGGGCCCTTTAAAACGGTTGCGGTTTTTGAACGGGTCGTTCCGGACCCGTACGTGCCGCAGGGTTCACCTTAAGAACTAAAACCAATTCGACCGGCGTCGATCCGGAGACCGAGGCATATCTTTTTCTGAAAATAGTACGAGGTTGTGCACGCAAACACCGAAAGTGTTCACGCGTGTGTCAGCTCCGGGCATCCCATTATTTCATTCACTTTTGCGGCGACGGCCGGTGTCAGGGTCACGCGGGTGATCAACGCCTCGAGTTGGTCGGGCGTCGAATCTTCTTTGATGGTTTGCAGCACATGCAGGAGGGCCAGCTTTACGTTCTCGTCGCGACGCGAGGCCAATGCCTGATATATTGGCTCGGTCTCTCCCGAACGGATCAGCAGGGCGGTCAGAGCATAAGCTTCATAAACTACGTTGCGGTCCGTATGTACCAGGCGGTCGAACGATCGAGCTACAAGGCCGCCTTCTATTGCCGAACGAGCCGCGTGCCGCATTCGGCCTATATCTCCCGATTCAATGATACGCGTCCACGATTCCGCCCTGTCGTATCTTATCCTGACGAAGGAACGGGCAGCGGCGGCGCGAACTTCGCGGCTCGGGTCGGCGCAGGCGGTGACGATCGTTTCAAAAACTGATTCGTGGTCGAGCTCGGCAAGGGCCGAAACGGCCTCAGCCCTCAACTTCGTCGACAGGTCGTACAAAGCCACCTGCGCGACCGCCGCGATCGAATTTGGCGTTCGATATGTCATAAGGACCCGCAACGCTTTCGTACGCTCAACGACATCGCATTCGGAATCTTCGTTCGTTTTTTCTATTGCATCCTTCAACTGTGGCTCCGACGATCGAGGCAGCTGAAGATAAGGACTCGTCCGCGGAAGCCTTACGAAACTGCTGATTGGAAGGGCCGTAAAACCAGTGTGCGTGTGAGACGGCGAATAGGTCGGCATCGATTCCCGGTCCTTGCCGGCATAGGCTCTCTTATCCTTATCCGCCTGGTCCATTCCTTTGGACATCAGGCGGCCAGCGTCCTCCGGGACCGCGTCTCTCAGCTTCTCGGCCCGAGCTTTCTTTCCAAGGAGTTTGATGACGACCGCAGCAAAGATCCCGATCGCCAGAATGCCAAGATAAAGACCATACGAGCCGAATATCGACGACTCGGAAGCCGAGGACATCGTCCCCGCACGATTCTGGGCGTATAGCTCGGTGGCGAAAATAGCGGCTACTAAAATTGACTTTAGAGCGCCAAAGGCAGTTGTGGGTGAGAATTTCATGGCTGTGGAAATGTTCTTGGTCCTGAGACGGAAGTGGCGTGGTCGTTGGAGAGTTTACCGCCCTATTCTATTATGCATATTCAAGGCTGCTTTGTCATTGCAAATAACAACCGTGTTAATACAGGTACAACACCACAACGGTTCCAGAATATTTCTTACCCGGGAAACTTTACCTTGCCCGAACCGGCGCTTAAGATTGTTTTAACTCGGTAATATCAAATGACGGTAGCAACTACACCTCTTTCGAACACTTCGTTTTCCGACCTCGAACTGCTGCATCGCGGAAAGGTGCGCGATGTTTATCAGTTAGACTCTGAACGGCTTTTGCTCGTCGCGACGGACCGGCTTTCTGCCTTTGACTGCATTTTGCCCACCCCGATCGAGCGAAAAGGCGAGATATTGACGACTCTCTCAAATTTTTGGTTCAAACGGCTCGAAACGATCGCCGACAACCACCTTTTGGTCACCGATTTCGACGCGATGCCGGACGAAGTGATCAGGTACCCCGAGCTTCGCGGGCGCACGGTTGTAGTAAAGAAAACCAGCGTTTATCCGGTGGAATGCGTCGTTCGGGGCTATCTGGAAGGTTCAGGCTGGAAGGATTATCTTGCTACCGGTACGGTTTGCGGCCACGAGCTCCCGCCGGGTTTAACACAATGCAGTCGGCTGCCCGAACCGCTCTTTACACCGGCCACCAAGGCTGCCCTGGGCCACGACGAGAACATCAGCGAAGAACAGGTTTCAGCGATCGTGGGCACCGATACGGCCGAAAAGCTCAAGAAATTAAGCCTGGAAATTTACAACGAAGCCAGCGCATACGCGCTCGAACGCGGGATCATCATCGCCGACACCAAATTCGAATTCGGCCTTGACGACGATGGCCACATCCTGCTGATCGACGAGGTACTGACACCCGACTCATCGCGTTTTTGGGTGGCCGATAAATACGAACCCGGCCGTGCTCAGCCCTCGTTCGATAAACAGTTCGTTCGCGAATACCTGGAAACGCTCGACTGGGACAAGCAGCCGCCCGCACCAGCACTGCCCGAAGAAGTCGCCGCGGCCACGACCGAAAGATATCTGGAAGCGTTACGACGCCTGACCGGACGACGAGCTCTAGACATTAACGAAATAAGAGTTATGTGCGGCCGTGAATCAATCGCGAACTATGCGCGAATGTGCCTAACGCTATGTCTTTCCGTCAGATTCAGTTATAATCGCGGGCTACTCCTTCCGCCTCTCCAAAACCTCGACCTCATCACCCACTCTTACAACCCCGCCCGGATTCTCCGCGATCAGATTCTGGCCAAACAACACCTTTCATCAAACGTCCTGAACGAAGCCAGCGTCTTCAACGGCTCCTTTCCGTCTTTCACGCCGGTTGCCTGATCGACCGTCGTCAGCACGCATCGGGCGCAGGGTTTTACAAGATGAAATATGGTCTCGCCGATCCTGATCTTCTTCCAACTATCCTCCGCAAAAGCCTCCGAGCCCGAAACCACCAAATTCGGCCGAAACCGGTTCATCGGCACCGGCACGCCAAGCCGGGCGTTCACTTCACCCAATGAAGCCTCGCCGATCAACAAAAAAGGATAAGCGTCGGCAAAGCTGACCTGGTCCCCGTCCGGATCGACAGCGAATTCGGGCGGAATACGCCGCCGGGTCGTTTGAGGCATCGTCACTAGCCGACATTCCACGTCCAACACATCCGAGAACCAGCCATTCACATCGTCGCCAAACATCGCCGCCGCCACGGGCCCTTCCCAGATCCCGACCTCGACCGGCCCCTCCGCCGCCTCGTCCGGCACCGCTAATTCCCGGCCATCAAAACACACCTTCAACCCACTACCGTTCACGCTCGTCTCGATCAACGCCATCCGCGGAAACTCCCGCTGGGTCATAAACTGCCCGTCCGCATCGACCAGCATCCAACGCCGGTCATATCGCAACCCGCGCGTCTCGACAACCGACTCTGCCAAAGCAATGCCTTTCAGAGATTTAACCGGATAAATGTTGACCTCAGACAGTTTCATAAGCAACGATTCGTGACCTTGATTTGAGCTAAGCTCCGCTAGGAGCGGCCTGTTTATAGAAACGACAGGTCAAAAAAACCAAAAGCTCCGTAGGAGCGGCATCTATTTCGCTCCTACGGAGCTCGCCCATCAATACACGCGTATTTCTATAGACATATCGCTCCTAACGGAGCTGATTCAAAACTTTATCCTAGACTTGACAATACCATTATCAACTTTTCTAAATGTTTTATTACACGCTTGACAGTTAAACCCGGTTTGTCTATACTAGCACTCATACGCGTCGAGTGCTAAATTCTGTCCTATCCATCTGGCACACGGCGGCTATTTTAATTTCAAACTTCAATTTCATAAAGGAGTAAACAAATAATGGCAACAAACATTACACCACTTCACGATCGCGTGATCATTCAAGCCGGATCGAAGATTCAACGTTAACCAAACCGCCGGCGGGCTCTTCATCCCGGACACCGCAAAGGAAAAACCGCAAGAAGGCGAAGTCATCGCCGCCGGCGAAGGCAAGTATAAAGAAGACGGCACGCGTCAGGCGCTCGACGTCAAAGACAGGCGACCGCGTTCTGTTCGGCAAATACAGCGGCAGCGAGATCAAGCTCGACGGCGAAGAGTTCCTCATCATGCGCGAAGACGAGATCCTCGGCATCATTTCACGCGCAGGCGCAAGCAGCTAAATAAGTTGCTAGTTCCGAGTTTCGAGTTTCTAGTATGTCGTTTGACGGCCGAATAGAGACTTGAAACCGCAGCAACTCAGAAACCAGAAACTAGAAACCAGAAACTTTTTACGGAGGAGAATAACACATCATGGCAAAACAAGTAGTTCACGGAGAAGATTCACGTTCCGCTATCCTGCGCGGTGTCAACCAGCTTGCGGATGCGGTAAAAGTTACGCTCGGCCCGAAAGGCCGCAACGTCGTTATCGACAAGAAATTCGGCTCGCCGACGATCACCAAGGACGGCGTGACCGTCGCTAAAGAGATCGAGCTCAAAGACACGCTCGAGAACATGGGTGCACAGATGGTCCGCGAAGTCGCCTCGCAAGACCAGCGACGTCGCCGGTGACGGCACCACGACCGCGACGGTTCTCGCACAGGCGATCTTCAAGGAAGGCGTCCGCACGGTTGCCGCCGGTGCAAACCCGATGGCCCTCAAGCGCGGCATCGAAAAGGCAGTTGCCGAAGTTGTCGCCGAGGTCGCAAAGCTTTCGCAAGCCGGTTTCCGGTGACGCGATCGCACAGGTCGGAACGGTTTCGGCCAACGGCGACAAGACGATCGGCACGATCATCGCCGAAGCGATGGACAAGGTCGGCAAAGACGGCGTCATCACGGTCGAAGAATCGAAGACGATGGACACCCTGCTCGAGGTTGTCGAAGGTATGCAGTTCGACCGCGGCTATCTCTCGCCGTACTTCGTCACCGACCCTGACCGCATGGAAGCAGTTCTCGACGAGCCGTTCATCCTGATCAACGAGAAAAAGATCTCGAACATGCGCGATCTTCTGCCGATCCTCGAGCAGGTTGCCAAGATGGGCCGTCCGCTGCTCATCATCGCTGAAGACGTCGAAGGCGAAGCTCTCGCGACGCTGGTCGTCAACAAGCTCCGCGGCACGTTGAATGTCGCTGCTGTTAAGGCTCCTGGCTTCGGCGACCGCCGCAAGGCAATGCTCGAAGACATCGCGACCCTCACGGGCGGCAAGGTCATCAGCGAAGACCTCGGCATCAAGCTCGAGACGCATCACGCTCGAAGACCTCGGCAAAGCCAAAAAGGTCACCATCGACAAGGAAAACACGACCATTGTCGAAGGTGCCGGTTCGGGCGAGGCCATCGACGGACGCATCAAGACGATCCGCAACCAGATCGAAGACACCACCTCGGACTACGACCGTGAAAAACTGCAGGAGCGTCTGGCCAAATTGGTCGGCGGTGTTGCGGTGATCAAGGTCGGTGCCGCGACCGAGACCGAGATGAAGGAAAAGAAGGCCCGCGTTGAAGACGCAATGCACGCAACCCGTGCGGCTGTCGAAGAAGGCATCGTCGCCGGCGGCGGCGTCGCTCTTGGTTCGTGCCGGCAAGCGTTCTCGAAAACTTCAAGACGGATGCAGAACGACACCGACGAACAGATCGGCGTCAACATCGTCCGCCGTGCTCTCGAAGAGCCGCTTCGCCAGATCGCGCAGAACGCCGGCAAGGAAGGCGCGGTCGTCGTCGGCAAGGTCCGCGAAGGCGACGACAGCTTACGGCTTTAACGCCGCGACCGAGAAGTACGAAGACCTCGTCGCAGCCGGTGTCATCGACCCCGCAAAGGTCACCCGCTACCGCTCTCCAGAACGCAGCCTCGATCGCCGGCCTGATGCTCACCACCGAAGCCATGATCGCTGACGTCCAGGAAGAAAAGGGCGACGGCGGAATGGGCGGCATGGGCGGCGGCATGGGCGGCATGGGCATGGGAATGTAAGACAAGCCCGCAGGCTGCTGGCCTGCTTATCAGTACACCAGAAGGCCTCGGCAATCGCCGCGGCCTTCTTTCTTATAAAGAAACGTGCTTTTTTGTTGACAATCGAAAGCTTCTCGCCTAATCTTTCTTAGTTCCTTATAACTCCTATCAGCTTTTATATTAATTCGAGTGAACTATCTGGTATCTCTCACGAGCTTCGATCGTTTTTATATCGCGGCATAATGTTACGGCCCTGCCCGGGTGGTCCATTCTGTAAATAGAACACAAAAAAGGAGTACCGAATGAAATCAAGAAAGTACGCGGCGGTCGTCTCTGCGATAGCGCTTTTCGCCCTGTTAAGCTTCCCGCTCGGAACGATGGCGTCCCACTCGTGGGGAAACTATCATTGGGCCAGAACGTCTAACCCTTTCGCAGTTAGGGTTGTTGACAGCAACAGTTCGGGCTGGGACACTGCCCTGGACCAGGCGCTGGCGGATTGGTCACAAACGACGGTCCTCGATATGGTGTGGGAGTCGGGCAGCGATGCACAAAACACCCGCAAGCGTTGCGCGATGGTCACCGGACAGGTTCGCTCGTGCAATGCCGCCTACGGTTTTAATGGATGGCTGGGACTGGCCTCTATCAATATCACGGGGGGTGTCCACATAACCCGGGGTTCGTCAAAGATGAACGACTCATACTTTAACAACGGCGGCTATTCCGCAACGAACCGCCGGCATGTGATGTGCCAGGAACTCGGTCACACCATCGGCCTTGGCCACACCAGTGAGGACGGTTCTGACCAGAACACCTGCATGGACTACTCGAACGATCTCGGCAACCCGAGCCCGAACAGTCACGACTACCAGCAACTTGCTACGATATACCAGCATCTGGACACCACGACTACGATAGGCTTGTCCGCCTTCGCGGTAAACCCGTTTGGCGATGACCCGGACGCTCCCCACAATTGGGGACAGCTCGTTAGTCAATCCGCGAACGGCCGGAGCTCTTATTACGAACTGGACCACGGCAACGGCAACAAAACCTTAAGGCACGTCTTTTGGACCCAGGAAGCTGCTGACCGCTGCCCTGGATGCGATCACCGTTACCACGACCATTGAGCACGATGATCCCGAGTTGGAGATCTAACGAGAGAAAGACCTGCGCAGATCTCGCCGGCCTCATGCTCACCACCGAAGCCATGATCGCTGACGTCCAGGAAGAAAAGGGCGACGGCGGAATGGGCGGCATGGGCGGCGGCATGGGCGGCATGGGTATGGGAATGTAATTTCCCCTGCTTCGCTCTAGCTAACCACGGAAGGCTTCGTTCGAAAGAGCGAAGCCTTTCGTTTATCCTATATCAGGGAGATATTTGGTTAAGACTATGAAAGAAGTAAAAATGATGATGTCTTTCGACGATGAGGAACCAGCGAAATTAGTTGCTAGTTTCTCTGATGAGGACATTGCCATTTTGAAACAATACTGCGAGCATTCAGCTCGATTGCGAAGTACCACAATTATAAAGGACGGACTTTCGTCAGAAGTTAAGCTGAGAGGCGTGTGGCGATGAGGCACCCAAGGTTCAAACGAGAATCAAGAGAAATCAGGAATCAAGAGAAATCAGTGTCAGGCCTGATGTTATAAAGACGGTTTCTCCCGACTTTGAGTAAAATCAGGCCTGACCCTCACGTCTCATCTTTGGGATTTGGTTGGAATTATTGCACAAAAAGGATGCCGTCCACAACGAATTTTCTCGTCAACTGAGATTTTTTCTGGCTCCGCCGCAAAAAAGTGATTCTCACAACGTCATGGTTTCATTCCATTGAATAGGAGGCGAAGAAATGAGAACGCAATGCAGAGCAACGGCGTATCCCATAAAAGACACCAGAGCAGAAACCGGTTCGAACGTGCCCGAGAACGCACTACTGATGCACAGGGCCCAACTCACGCGTGAGCACGAAGAGCCGCTTCAAAAGATAACTGCCGATTACAAGCGTAAGGCGAAAAGCCTCTTCACCGCTGCCGACGCCCGTGTAGCCTCAAAGTTGGCCCACGAGGTCAAAGCCGATTTCTACATGAAAAGCCTGGCGACCATCGGGGACTACCAAAGCGTTACGGATCTGAAGAACGCAGCGCTCAAAGATCTGGACCGCCAGCTGGGCAAAGTGCTTCCAAATTACCGCGAGCTCAAATCACTTAGCCGCCAGTTCGGCAAGGCCCACGAGAAAGTGGTCAAAACGACAATGGCTGGGCCGCCCGTCGGCGAGATCGGTCTGCACTGGAAAGATTTCCCTGTCCTGGCCGCTCTCGATACATACGATTTCATTGATCCTTACCCTATATTCGACGTCCACACGGTCGACCCGAATCATCTTATCGTTAAGGATGATTCATTCGTTCTTCCGGACTCGGGCACCCTGGTAAACAACATCGTATTCGATCACGACCAGCATGAATCATGGACTACCGCCGCGATTACAGATCCTGATTGTCATAACGTGCGGTCGATCGTATCGTGCGGGGTTCGTTTTACAATGCCCCGGGGCGGCCGCCTGCGTATAACGGCCACTCTGCAGAACGCCTACAACAAAGTGATGCTCTCGCTCCGAGACAATTTCGGTTTCTCGTCGGCCTCACTCCTCTTCGACCTGAATCTGTTCATCGACGTGATCCGGCCGCCGGGAGTCACCCACCTTCCGACAACACTCTACGGGAACGGGTATATTGCGCCTGGGGGGACCGATGTCGACCGTTCATTTGTCGGGATCGACAACGCCGAGCCCTATATCTACAGTGTCGAAACCGGTGAGTTCTGGCCCGAAGGCGACATTATGTGGGTCGTCGTGGGTTCAGAGGTCAACATTTCAAGCTATCTGAATGATATGCACGGACACATCAATGCCGTTGTCTGGTGGCAGCTGAAGAAACTTACGATCGAGGTCCTCGATTTCATTATCCTCTAGGATTGGAGCAGGCGACGAGGGTCGAACTCGGGACCCGTCGCGAGAAGGATGAGACGGTCAGAGTCAGGCCTACTATTTGCGATTCACTCGGCTCCGCAGCAATGCAGTGCGGTCGGGTTACCCGGACCAAAAGGAAATGGCCGGATTGCTCCTGCCTCGTCCTCACACAAAACCATCCCCGAACAACGAGGACAATAGGTCAGCTTTTTTGCCAAATCGAGAATATGGCTTAGACTACTCGCAACCGAACAAATAAGAGGAGGGATATGGGACATACCACTGCTAAACGAAACTACGAACAGCATACCGGGGCAGTAAGCTTATACCTTGTTGGCAAACGGCCGAAGCTCAAGTCCGGTCGCGAGGTCATCGCTCTCGCACAGAAAACGAAATTCCTCGACAGGAGGAGCGTCGAAGCTAACCGTGATACCGGTGCAGTTAAATTCACGCCCCGCGAGTTAATTGACGGTGGCATGCAAGACGTAATGGCGAATGGTCTGCTTCTATCTAAGATCACAATCACAGGAAAGCCTGGCATAATGCCGATTCTAAAACCCGGGACCTACTACTTGTTTGTTGACTTTGTTCCGGGCGGCGAGTCGTCGCCTCACGAGGGACGCTGGATAGGCCGCATCTTTGACACCGGTGGGCGAATCGCCTGCTCGGTTGTAGGTATCGAAGCAAAGGAGATTCTTGCCTTTGGAGCAGGACGTAAGGAGCCTCCCGGAAAACCGGGCGGCAAGTTTGCATGGGGTGGCGGGCGTTGGCCCCGGAGGAGACAACTGGACCGAGTATGAAGTATTTTGGAAGCCGGTCGGCTCAGGATGTTACAAGGGGGTTATGTGTGCACCGAATACCTGAGGATAGTGTTGATTGCTGCCGGTCGGCAGCTCGCACTAAATTCGAAGGCTGTCCGGATAAGGGCAGCCTTTTCATTTGGGCGCTTACGGCAACGTCTTTACAAAACGGACTCCAAAACGGACTCGGGTCAAAACGGACTCGGGTCAGGCCTACGTTTTACGATTCTTCGTTGCTCCACCGCAATGCAAGCTGGCGAGGCTCGCCTCGCCGGCCGACGGCACCCCGATCCCCTCCCCGGGTCGGCTGGGTCTGACCAGCCGACCCGGGGAGAATTCTTTTTGGCCCCCGACCGCTCAGGCAAGCCTGAGAGGCACTCTGGACAGAGATCGTCAGCGGAGGAAGCGAGCTAAGCTATTATCGGCATTAAGTTCATTGCAACCCGTCACCTCTTTGTGCCAATACCTAAGGAAAGACCTGGGTCAGGCCTGCGATTCCACGATTTTTGAGTCTGTGGAGCGGACGACACGGAGACCGATGCTACAGAAACTCCGTCGGGCCCAGCCGAGTGCTGGTGATACCCAAACTGTCGCGGACGGACTTGAACTTGGTACCTTTCCGGTCGAATTTGTACCACACCTTTGGCCTTCGGGTGTCTTCCTCTTCGATCTCGATGAATATCTCTTCGCCGTCACGGGTAAAGCCGCGTTTTAGGTCGTAGACCGAAACTCTGTTTGGGCCGTAAGGCCGCGGAGGATCGGGAGACCTGCTCCGGCTCCCCTCCTTACGAAGGAGGGGTGGCAACCGCTTCGGTTGACGGGGTGGTTCTCTGCCGCTTGATGCGGACTCAACGTTATCAAGAGCCGGATCATCCCCCGCTTGAGAGAACCACCCCGTCTGCTCACAAAATACGCGAGCATCCACCCCTCCTTCGTAAGGAGGGGAGCTTGCTTGGTCCTTCGCCAGTTCCGCTTCAGTTGCCGAAGGCTCCGCGTATTCGGCTACAAACTCCTCTTCACCCATCTCCGGTGTCCATTTCTGAAACAAACGTACCGCACGTGTTTTCGGAATTCCAAGCTCCGCCGATATCGCCCGCCAGGTTTTGCCGGCCTGCCGCATCGCCCTGACGCGGCAAATGGCGTCGCGGGTTTGCGGGTCGATCGGCGCAGCGAAGCGTTCGTCGAAAGCAAATCCCGGCCAGCCGTTCTCCGCTCGGGCGATCTGTGCGGACGGGGCGTTGTGGACGGTCCATTGTACGGGAGCGTTGCGGGAGCGCGTCTGAATGACGTACCGCCAGTCAGCCCGGCCGCGGCCTATGGCAAAAACGCTGTCCGCGACGCCGCACAGCACGCTTGAACGTTTCAGGTCGCTTTCGCTGACGGCCTTAGCCGAACACGGTTCTTCCGAACCTGTGATCGCTAAAACGGAAACTCGCATCTCGTCGCACAGCTTTTTCAGCTTTCGCATCGCGGCCAGCATTTCCCTTACGCCGTCGTGCGTCTTTTTCAGCGCGGTCAGGTCGTCCACGATCACCACGTTAAATCCGTGCTCGCCGATCTGCCCGGCCAGCCATTCGCATAGCTCGTCGTTCGCCGGCGGGCGTGAGCGGTAAAGGTTCTCGGCGAACTTGCACGCTTTCAGCACGCTTCCCAGGCGCGGTCACCGGCACTCGGTAAGAGTAACGCTCGGCGAACTGCCGGTCGGAGTGTTTCAGATCGACAAACAGAACCTTGCGCCGCGACCTCGCCATTTCGAACCCTTCGATTGGCCGCCCGCGCGAAGTGCGTCGGCCACCTGCATCGCCAGCAGGCTTTTCCCGACGCCCGCCGGACCGAACATCAACGCCACCTCTCCCGCGCGCCAAAACGAGTCGAACATCCGCCCCGGCGGATACCGGTCGATCTCGGAAGCCAGAAAATCCCCCGCCCGCCGCAGCCTCGACGCATGATCTTTTTGATCGCTTGAACTCTTTTTACTCATCAGTGATCCGGCAAGGAAAAAACTTCTGGACATCTCCAACGGTTGTTGGCATAATCACGCCATACGTTGTACGGCACAACGTATCATACCTGAAACGTCAAGTATGTCAAGAGTTTTTTGAAAATTTGCGGAACACGGCGAGGATTTGACGCTAAGGCTTGCGAGATGTGCGGTTTACACGTTCCGCTGTACTTTGGAACAAGAGTGGAACTGGAACAGCGGGATACGGGAAAGATTCCCGCAGCCCGCTAGACGGAGCTGGACGATCGCGTCGGTTCTTAATCCGTCTTTGGCTTTTCGGCCGGAGCTCGTTTGGCGCTCCACGAATCTTCGGCCTGGCCGCCGAACGAGACGGTGCCGGTGATGCTGTCGCCGGAAACCTTGCCGGTAAACAGGAGGGTGAGGTCGTTGCCGTTGTAGCTGACGGTGTAGCTGAACGAAATGTCGCTTCCCTTGACCGTACCGGTCAGCGGCACGTCGCCGCTCGAGCGTTTGGCGCTTCCGGTCAGCTTTTCGCCGTCAACTTTGAAGACCAATTTTACGGGACGTGCGCCGCCGGGGGTATTGATCGATCCGTCCCATTCGCCCGCGACCTTTGCACCCTGGCCGAATATGCTGCCGGCACTAAGAAGTACCAGGCAGAACGTAAAGAATGTTGGAATTATTAGCTTTTTCATATCATCGGTACGGCGTCCGAAGCACGCCTTTATTTTCCGGTCGTGAGCGCGTAATTTGCGATCGCTTCGTCTTTTGTCGAGCCGAAAGCATAGCAGTCGCTTTCTTCGATACTAACGAACTTCGGGCCGATCACGCAGTACTGGCCGCCGTCGAGAATGATAAGCGTTCCGGCCGGCCCGCGTTCCGCTTCAAGGTCCGGATCTTCCGCAAGCATCTGAAATTCTTTTGTCATCGGGGCCGCGAGGTTATTTCAAATGTTTCTTAAAGAAATCCAGCGTACGCTCCCAGGCAAGCCTGGCCGCCTCGGCGTCGTATCGCGGTGTCGTGTCGTTATGAAAACCGTGCTGTTTCTCTTCGTACATGAAGCTCTCGAACTTCTTGTTGTTTTCTTTGAGGGCAGCTTCGTAAGCCGCGATACCGGCGTTAACGCCGCGGTCGTTGCCGGCGTATTGGAACATCAGCGGTGCTGAGATCTTCGGCACGTCGGCGACGCCGGCCTGGCGTCCATAGAATGCAACGCCGGCGTTCAGATCGCTGCCGAGACGAACCGCGAGCTGATTCACCATTCCGCCGCCAAAACAAAAGCCAACCGCACCGAGCTTTTTCGTGCTGTCCGGCCGGTTTTTCAGCCATCGGGCGGCGGCGACAAAATCCTCGGTCATCTTCTTGCCGTCGACCTGTGCGAAACGCCGCGGCTCCCTTCTGTTCGTCGCCGGGATAACCGCCGACCGAGGTCAATCCGTCCGGAGCGAACGCCATGAAACCCGCTTTCCCAAGCCGCCGGGCGACATCTTCGATATATGGATTGAGCCCGCGGTTCTCATGAATCACAAGCACCGAAGCGAATTTCTTGCCTTTCGCAGGCTTTGCAAGATAGCCCTTGATCGAGCCGTTGCCCTCAGGCGATTGAACTGTTTCGTAACCGAGCTTAAGTTCCTTGTCGTCCTTCGGCACCGTCTGTGCCCACGCATAATTGGGCTTAAGGCTCTCAAAGATCGCCGCGACCGTCAGACCGCCGACGGCGAATTTCGCCAAGCCGTCGAGAAAGGACCGGCGGTCGATATCGCCGTGCTGCTATTCGTGAAAAAGGTCCAATAACTCCTGCGGATATTCGTCTGCGGTTTTTCGTTCCATATTTTCTCCTGTTTCAGAAAATATACCCGACGTTGCAGCAGGTTCAAAATGTGCCTCGATCGATACGGCTGCGTCGAATTTGCGTTTCTATCCTTCGAATATTAGGCGCTTGTGATTAAAATCGACCGTTGATCATGGATAGTTTCAAATACAGGACTGCCAGCGAGGCAGATGCTGAAGCGTTGGTACCACTGATAAACCGCGCCTTTGCGGTTGAGTCGCAGTTTTTCACGACCGAGCGGATCGACCTCGCCGAAACGCTGGAGCATCTGAAAAAAGGCACATTTCTTGTCGCCGAAAACCATGGCCGTCTTGCAGGCTGTAACTACGTCGAGCTTCGCGGCAGTGCGGGCTATTTCGGGCTCCTCTCAGTCGACCCCGACTGCCAGGGCCGTGGGCTTGGCAGAATATTAGTTGATCAAGCCGAGGAATTTTGCCGGGCCGCCGGGTGTTCAAAAATGCAGATCCGCGTTCTCAACCACCGCAGAGAACTTCCGCCGTTCTATGAAAAACTGGGCTACCGCGTTGCCCGCCTCGAAGAGGTAGAGCAAGTGCCGTCGGCACGCATGCCTTACCACTTTATCGTTATGGAAAAGAAGCTGACTCAAGATCGCTGATTTACGAACATCATTTACCTGGTCATTGACCTTGTGCCGAGCGGCTGTTCAAACCTATCGTTATCTCCACGTGCTTGCCGGCGGCGATCGCGGTTTGGATCGTATTGTCGGGCGGGCTGATCCGACGCCAGGCCCGTTCCGGCGAGGTTTTATAGGCCCCAATGCCTGTACCGCTCGGGACGTGAAACGCGACGCGATACTGTCCCGCCGGCAGGTCCCACAATTCAAAAAAACCCTGATCGTTCGTCTCGGCCGACTGCTCGAAGTTCTTGCCCGACACGGTCACTTTGATCTTCGCAAGGCTAGGCGGCTCGGGGCCAAAGCGTTTAACCATTCCGGACAAACGCGTCTTGCCCAGGAGTTTCGATCTGTTATCAAGATATGCAATGTCCGGCCCGGCGTCTTCCAGCCTTGCCGTACGCGAGCACGCGCTTATCCAGAAAAGCTTGCCCGGCAAATTTCCTCTCTTTACCGCAGGGCTGGTGAAGAAAAGGAATTTCTGCCCCGACCTGCTCCCGCAAAAACCCCTTCGAACAATCGCCGCCGCCGCCGTCCAGCACTTTCATTACTTGGCCGGCTTTCATCGTCCCCTTGTAGCTTTTCTCGACGGTCATGACCGCGGCCATTGTGCGGTAAACATTCGTCCCCGCGACGCTGCGGTCAAGCTCTTCAAAAGCATCCAGCCTCGCCGTCATCACGATAGGCGCTTTCGAAAATTCGTCGAGGACCGTCGGCGAGTTGGAACAAACACAAGCCCTAGCCTCCGAAACACCCGCAGCCAGCGCAAAGACGCCCGTCAATACCGTAAATACAAAAGCTTTCATAGATATACCGCGAAAAAAATTTCAGGCCGAAGCCTGAAATCAAGATACGCCTATTTATTATGCATTTTCACGGCCGATTCTGCACCTCAAAATAATTGAGCGGGCGCTTCACGATACTTAACGAATGTTCCTGTGTGTACATACTTTAAGCGCATAACGAACGAGAATGTTAGTGTCACGCTGATCTCGCGACCGCTGCATAGATCAGCCGCGGAAAAATTCAGTCTCGAAAACACGACCGTAAAAAGGGAGGCATCGAAATCTAATGGCTACAACGAAGCAGACAAAAACCACAGGGTCAAAAAAAGGGGCCGCTGCCGGTTCCAGATCGACCGGAGGTAAAGCGAAAGGTTCCGGTTCAAGCAGTGCCCGTTCAGCCGGGTCGAGCAGCAAGGCGGCCTCGGCAAAAGGCGCCGGATCGAAAAAGACCAATTCGGGCGGAACATTGCGCACGGCCTCGAAACAAGCCTCGTCCACCAAATCAAAGCAGGCCAAGACCGCGAGTTCCACGTCGGCTAAAGCATCCTCTCGCTCAAATGGTGCCTCTTCTAAGAAGGCGACAACTTCTAAGAAGGCGACAACTTCCCGTTCGCGGACCGGCGGGGCAAAGAAGAGCAATGACGGTTTGATAACCCGGGCGGTCAAGGCCGTCGGCTCGATGCTTTCCGGCGGCGCGCCCGATGCACTCGAACTTTTGAAAAAGGACCATCGCAAGGTGGACAGCCTTTTCAGCAAGGCCAAGGCGAATGAGGACGGTAATAATGCTCCGGTCTTTAAAAAGATCAAGGACGGAACTGGACGTCCACGCGCATATCGAGGAAAAGGTATTTTACCCGTTTATTCTCGAGCGGGGCGACCAGGAGCTGAACCGCATAGTTCGCGAAGGCATCGAGGAACATAAGCAGATAAAAATGTTCCTGGAAGACCTGGCCGGTTTGTCCGGAACGACCGAACAATTCCGGGCAAAGTTGAAAGTGTTGATGGAGGATGTTGAACATCACGTTAAGGAAGAAGAGGACGAGATGTTCCCGATGATACGCGAACAGATCGGTGACCCCGCGCTTCAAAAATTGGGTCAGCGGCTTGAAAAAGAGAAAATGACATATATGAAACGATCGGCCACAGGCAAAAAAGTTCCGGCGGCAAAACAACGTGCCGCGGCCACAGCCTGATCGGCGATCGTTTCCTAGCGGTCCGGACAGCCTGCCGTTGCCGAACTCCGGCGGGCCGTTCGGACCAGGCTTTTCGCCTGTACTTAGCAGCTGCGATTAAAACGTAAGAAAAAAAGAAGAACAACCGAAAGCATTATTTGTTGCATACCGGTACGTTTGGGAGTATGTTTTTCTACACGCATACATTTCGACGGGGACCCGGTATGAGGAACCTTGTTCATCTGATGATCGTTTTTGCTCTGATAACTGCCCCGATGGGGGCAGCCGCTCAAGGTCTGGGAGCAAAGACGGACAGCTGCCGGCATCTGGAACTAAAGAGCGGCTATGTGGCGGCTAATTTTGTCGAATCTTCCGCCCGGACATCAGCACCGGCCTCTTCGGACGAAAGCGTGATCCGCGTCGATACGGACCTTGTTGTTGCCGAGTTCGATGTCCGGGATAAAAAAGGAAAGCGCGTTGTTGGACTGGACGGACCGGATTTCCGGATCGAGGAGGACGGCGTCGAACAGGCTATCGAAGTTTTCTCATACGGAAAGGGCTCCAGTATAAACCGCTCCATCATCCTTATCATCGACTACAGCCAGAGTCAGCTTCCCTATATCGAAACAAGTATCGAGGCCGCAAAAGTTCTGGTTGACATGCTCGAGCCGAACGATCGAATGGCACTCGTGACAGACGATGTTGAGCTGCTGCTTGATTTCAGCTCCAATAAAGTTGCTCTCAAGGAACAGCTTGATAACCTCAAGTTCCGCACCTTGAGAGGCCAGGTCGGCAAAAGCCGTCAGTTGACGGCGCTGTATGCAGCGGTTTCCGAGCTTTTCGCGGCGGTGACAAGCGGCCCGTCGTGATCTTACAGTCGGACGGTGACGAATTTGCCGAACTGGCACTCTGGCCGCGTCGCCGCCACCAACGGGCCTGTCCCGGCACGGCCAGAAGCTTCGACGATCTTCAGGAGGCGTTGGAAAAAGCCGGCACGACAGTTTATTCGGTTATCCCCGGTATCCGCCTCGATGATTCCTACAACGATAAATTCGGGCCGTCGATGCCTGACCTCGAAAAACAAGTTCGGCGCGAGGCAAAGCTTAAAAGGACCGTTCTTGGCAGCCCGCAATTCAATTATTCGAAACGGGCATTGAAGATCTGGGAAGAAGGAAGGCTTCGTGATGCCGCGGCAATCGAGAAAATATCGGAACTGAGCGGCGGTATCACACAATATCTCGACAGCCCCGAACGGGCAAATGTTGTGTATCGACGCGTCCTTGACGAGATGAACCAGCGTTATCTCATCGGTTATTATCCATCTAACAAGAACCGTGACGGCCGCAAACGAGCTATCCGCGTTAACCTGCGCTCCTCACAGGGACACCTTATCGTCGGCAAATCTTCTTATACGCCGATATTTTGAACCCGGACCGCGGCATTTATTGCTTTTGAAAGTTCTCAACAAATCCGCACAAGTCGCGAACGCCTGTATTGCCTCCGCAAAAAATAAGAACGATCTTTGCGTCGGGACCGAAATTCCCTTTGAGTCTCTCCGCCGCAGCTAAAGTGCACGAGGCCGCCGGCTCGGTCATTACCTTGAGCCTTTCCAGAATAAAGACCAGCGCGTCGACAGCCGCACTGTCGGGCACGACCGTGACATTTTCAAGGTATCGCTGCGCGTAGTCCAACGTCGTTTTGGATACGCTCGGGGCACCCAAGGTTTTGGCTATTGACGTGATCGCAGGCAGTTCGACCGGACGGCCGGCGGCCAGGGCCTGCGACATCGCATCGGCACCTTCAGTTTCCACGCCCCATACACGGATCCGCACGTCCGTGGACTTGATCGCAGTAGCAACACCCGAAGCAAGCCCGCCGCCGCCTATGCTGACCAAAACATCGGTCGTATCGGGAAGGTCTTCGACGATCTCCAACCCGAGCGTTCCCTGCCCGGCCATCACAACCGGATCGTCAAATGGGTGAACGAAGATCATTCCATCCGATCGGTAATCTTCAACTTTTGCAAAAGCGTCCGCGATGGTCGGCTGAAGATCGATGTCGGCGCCATAGCCTCGCGTAGCGTCGACATAAACCTGCGGTGTCGATTGCGGCATCACGATCACGGCCTTTTTTCCGAGGATACTTGCCGCGTATGCGACTGCCTGAGCGTGATTACCGCCGCTGACGGCCACGACGCCGCGCTCCTGATCATCCGGAGACAGACTGAGCATCTTATTGAACGCCCCGCGTGCCTTGAACGACCCTGTTTTTTGAAAGAGCTCGTACTTAACAAACACTTCGGCGTCCAGATACTTGCTGAGAGCGTCGCTTCGCTGTAAGGGTGTACGCTTGACGTATGGAGCGATCCGCTCGCGCGCTTCCCGTATGGTATCGATATTCAGGGCGTTTTGCTGTTCGCCAGCCGGTTGTGGATTCATGAAAGGTAATATAACACTGATCGCTTAAACGCGCCGTAGGCCTTCCAGCCTGCGCCCCTTGCCCGAAAAAGGCCCGGTCGTTACCATCTAACTAAATGGAAGAAACAGAGTTGATGTCCGAAGCCGACATTCACGCTTTCGGCGTCGAGATAGTTTGCAAGCAGCTTGAGAAGGACGGGTGGACTATCCAGTCGGCCGACGTCGAGGCCGATATCCGGACGTGGCCGCAGATCATCGGCAATAAGGATGGCGAGTTGGCACATTTTATCGTGAGGGCCGGCCTTTATCCCGGCCGTGGACGGTTCGAAGAAGGGCAGGAGGCTTTCGACAACCTAGTGCGGCACGCTGCTTCCCACGGTGCCTCGTGTTATTTTGCGAGTGTCGGCTTGGCAAACTCCACCGGCACGACGGATGAAGAAATGTCCGTGCCGGTAAAAGGCGTCGCGTATCACGTTCAGTTCGAAGGATTGATAAAAATGGCACTGGCAAAAGGCGAAAAAGGAGGCGACTGATCGCTTCTCTTCAATAAATCAGCCGCCGCCTTTTTATCCACGCCCGGGGGCATGGAATCCGGTAGAATTTTGTTATCAAAAACGGCGAATCGGGCCTGACTTCCGTGGAAAACACGTTTTCGGCCGGTATTTTGCATCTGAGGGGACGGCCAATTTCTGGAAGAAACTATCCCTCGGCCGGCTGGACGGTGGTATCATGTGAGTATCGGCAGAATGAGGAACTTGAGGTGACGCGGACTGCGTCACCTAAGACGCCGTTAGAGGTAAATTACAAGGAGGTAGAACATGGCGGACGAAGGAAAATGCAAGCATCCGATGTGCAGTTGCAGCGCGGCGGGAGAGACGGAATACTGCAGCGACCATTGCCGCGATGCGGTCGATCAGGACATTGTCGAGATCGCATGCGATTGCGGCCATCCGGGCTGCTCGTGAATGGCAAAAAGCGAAAATTAAAAAAGGGCTCGCGGATATCGCGGGCCCTTTTAGATTTGAAGATCAATAAAACTATACGGTGTTAGTGTTTGCGTCGCCCCATTATTAGCCGAACAAGGAGCAAGAGAAGGATCGCACCGAGGATCGACATTATCCAACCTGCAGCGTAATTTTCACCGCCCCATAATGCCCCACCGATGAACGTACCGAGAAATGCACCCGCAATACCGAGCACGGCCGTCAAGAGCCAGCCGAGTGCCCCGGCTGGAAAAGCTTCCTTTCCGGGTAAAAGAAACCTCGCGAGAATGCCGACGATCAATCCAACAATAAGCTGCCAAATTAAATTCATAACGCCCTCCTTTTTGATATTCGCCCTAACTATTCTGAATATCTTTCTTTTACACCTTACGGCGAGATTACACAAGCGGTTGTTTACCCCACAGAGCCTTTGCCGGAAGGGCCTCCTATTTTGGCTGTACTGATTTGATACGTGAGCCCTCTTTTGACCGGCCGACAGAATGCCATCGAACCCGTTTAAACCCCGTGTTTAATGAAACTTAGCGTCGCTCCGATTAGGCACGGCGATTGCTCTTATTAGAGCGTGAGGAGTATTCACAATCTATTTTGACGGAGAAACTATTATGGCTGAAGAAAACGGAACTGGAAGCAATGTCATCTGGGCACTCGCAGCAATTATTATCGTTGCGATGATCGTGGGCGCTATGTATTACAGCGGATTTTTGGGGGGTTCGAAAAAGCACGATATAGATGTTGAGATCTCGGCACCCTCTCGTTAGCAGTATTGTAAATTTATTAAAAAAGCCCGCCTGGATCGGCGGGCGTTTTTTTGTTTGGTCTTTCTCACTAAACGCGTTCTTCCAGATTATGCCGCTTGATCATTCCGTACAGGCGCGGGCGATAGAGGCCCAGCAGGTTAGCCGCGGCCTGTTTGTTTCCACGCGTCCGTTTTAGCGCTGCCAGAACCACACCGCTTTCGATGCCGTTGAAGACGTCGTTCTGCATCGCGCCAGTCCTCGGGCTCTTCAAGGCTGTCGACAACGAGCTTTCCTATTTCTTCGAACAAAGCGTCGCCGCTTAATCTCGGATCCAACTGGACCGATCCGACACTCGACGTATAGACCGAAGAACTTCCGTTCGCGTCTGCCGCACGTGCGAGCCCCAGGTCCATCATCTCCGGCACAGCCGCGTTCGGGTCGATGCGTATGTCGAGCTTGTCAATAGTACTGCCGCGGCTCAATAGGATAGCGCGTTCGATAACGTGCTGAAGTTCCCGAACATTACCACGCCAGGAGTAATTGAGCATTTGATTGTACGCCGACTGCGAGAACTTCATCGTGCCGCGTTTATATTTCTCGCTGTACACTTCAAGAAAATGCTCCGCGAGCATCGGCACATCCTCCATCCTCTCGCGAAGCGACGGGATCTTTATCTCGATCGTATTTACGCGGTAATAAAGGTCCTCGCGAAGATTTCCGTCTTGGATCGCCTCGAAAGGATTTCGGTTGGTCGAGCAAATGAGTCGAAAATCGGCTTCCTGCGGCTTGTCGCTGCCTACCCTGTAAAACACTTTTTCCTGCAGAACGCGGAGCAGCTTTGGCTGAAGGTCGATCGGCATCTCGCCTATCTCGTCGAGTAAAAGGCTTCCGCCCGCCGCCTGTCCGATGAACCCGACCTTGTCGCTGTTCGCGCCGGTGAAAGAACCCTTGATGTGTCCGAATAACTGCGATTCGATGAGGTCTTTCGGCAAGGCGGAACAATTTACTTTGACGAACGGCTTGCCGGAACGATGGCTCTTATAGTGAACGGCGTTCGCGATCACTTCTTTACCGGTGCCCGATTCACCCAATATCAGAATATTCGCGTCCGACTCGGCAACATTCTCGATGATCTCATAAATATTCTGCATCGAACGCGCACCGCCTATTACGCCTTCGTATGACGTCCGGCTCGTCAGCCGGCCACGCAGCTCTTCAATCTCGCGTGCCTGCTGTGAATTGATAAGTGTCTGCTGCTTGCGTTCGATCGCGTTGCGGACGTCGACCATCAACCCCTGATAGTTGCCGTCCTTAACGATATAGCCAAAGGCCCCGACCCTTGTCGCCTCGATCGCCTTTTCGGCCGAATCTTCACCTGTTACGACGATGATCTCAGTTGCAGGCGAAATCTCTTTCGATCGCCGGACCATTTCGATGCCGTTGAGGTCCGGAAGATTAAGATCGGTAAGGATGACGTCGTACTCGTTCGATTTAGCCAGTTCCAACCCGGCGGCCCCATTTTCGGCACTGTCTACCGAAAGTCCGTCGGACGTCAGATGAAAGGTCAACAGCTCGAGAGCCAGGCGGTCGTCGTCTATTATTAATGCCCTGTTTGTTGTCATTGATTTCGATTGGAAATGTTCGTCGGAATATACATTATTGTATTAATTTGGGACATTTATCAAGTTGATCCGAATCACACTAATAGGGGTTCGTGCCGAACTGTGGCGCATCATTATCCGCCTCCCTAGCACGGTGAATCGACTATTTATTTTTCAGGTGCAACATACGTGCCACCTCAGAACCCCATAGTTAAATCAAGGTAAACTAAACAGTTAGAGACGCAAATTTCATACAGCCCGATTGTACTGTATTATTTTCATACGGGGAAAACGGCCTCCTCATGGGATGAAGTTTCCCGCAATTTCGACTTGTTTTCGTACACTTCTTGTTGCCGACGCTTGTCGAACGAGTTTCGACGGGCCCAAAACACTACTTTCTCGATACCTATGCCGGTGGATGCATCTTGGCACGCCCGTTGCGTTGAGTTGCATCACTGTTCATCTGAATTTTTCACCTGGGGACGACAAGGGGGAATAAAATGCTTGAAACGATAATTATTATTCTGTTGCTATTGTGGCTGATCGGAATGATCTCCGGACAAAGCCTTGGCGGAATGTTGTGGATTCTGCTTGTTGTGGCGGCTGTATTGTTTGTGGTGCGAATGATAATCACGAGAAGAACAACCTGAAAGCCTTGTTATCTCGCGACCGTATCAAAAATTAATTTGTTTTTGGTAGACTAGACCTCGACGCGTAACAACGCTTCGAGGTTTTTTCAAGCACGCCTTTTCTCAGGCTTGCCTGTCGCTTTGACGAGCGACTCAGTATATGGAACCAAAGAACGCTATTCAGGAAGATCCGCACACGGAATTTTCAGACCGGGACCGGGCGATCTTTGGGAATATTTTCGATTTCTTCGGTACGCTGGACACCGAAGGCCGTGTCCTGCGGCTCGAAGGCAGTATTTTCGAAAGGACAAACACTAACCCTAAATTGCTTGCAGGCCAGATGTTCGCCGAGACGGTCTTTTGGCAATCGTCGGAAAACACTTCGAAGCTTCTCGAAAGGGCCATTGACGAAGCCGCCGCCGGGCAGAATTCAAAACTGATCCTGGATTTTCGAATAAGTGCCGATGAGAAACTGGCGATGGAAGTTTCGGTCCAGTTTCTGGACGACGCCGAACAAAACAGGTCCGTTTTTATCTGCGGGCGATCGTTCGAAGAGGCGGTGAGCGGGCTGGCCCAAACACGCGGTGCAAGTGAACAGCTATTGTTCGCCGCCGAAAATGCCGCGATCGGCCTGTGGTATTGGGACTTCCAGGAAAACCGGATATATGCAACGCCGCGATGCAACGAGCTCTTCGGCCTGCCGGCCTATGATAGCTTCACCTACGCGGACTATCGGCAAGCGATACATCCCGAAGACAGAGAGTTCGTCGACGGTTTTCTTAGTGCATCGCGGACCGAAGGGACCAAGTACCAGGAAGAATTCCGGGTTCTTTATTCCGATGGCTCAGTGGAATGGATATCGGCGGAAGGCCGCTCGTTCCTTGATGAGAATGACGCCCCGTCCCGGATGATGGGCGTCGTACAGAAGATCACCGAGCAAAAGGTCGCCGCCGATGAGCTAGTCAGGGTCCACGAAAAGGAAAGACGATCAAGGGAAGAGGCCGTCGAGGCAAACCGGTCGAAAGATTTTTTCCTAGCGTTCGTATCCCATGAGCTTCGGTCGCCGCTCAACGCGATACTTGGCTGGGCAAGGCTGCTGCTTACACGAGATCTTGACGATAACCAATCGAAAACCGCGGTTGAAACGATCGAAAAAAGTGCAAAGTTCCAGCTTAAGTTGATCAACGATCTGGTCGATTCTCATCGCGTTGCATCTGGCCGGATAAGGCTTGAATATCAGCCGACCAATTTATACGACATCGTCCGCAATTCATTCCAGGCGCAGAAACCGTTGGCCGAGGCCAAGAACATCGACTATGAATTCAATACCGATTCCGAGCGGATACCGCTGTTCGGCGATTCTAACCGGCTGCAGCAGGTCTTCGGCAACCTTTTATCGAATGCTCTCAAATTCACTCCCGAGGGCGGCCGCGTAACGGTGCATGTTCATACCGGCCCCGAATCGGTCCAGGTGCACGTGATCGACAACGGACAGGGTATCGAACCGACCGAGCTTCCGCACATCTTCAAACATTACTCTCAAGGTGACCTTGAGCACGTAAAGATGACCCACAGCCTTGGGCTGGGGCTGTCCATCGTTAAGATCCTTGTATCAAAACACGGCGGCGTCGTTCATGCGGAAAGCGAAGGTAAAGGAAAGGGTTCGCGGTTTACTGTTACGCTTCCGTTAAGCGAAGCGGATGTCGTACTGCAGGAGAACGAGGCGCCGAGAACCGTGCTTCGCGACAAGCCCCTTGTAGGTCATTCGATAGTGATCGTCGAAGACGACGCCGATTCGCGTGAGGTGCTCGAGTTATTTCTTAAACAGAACGGCGCGCGCGTTAAAAGCTTTGATTCGGTCCGCTCCGTACTGGCCGATTGGGCGTCGTCCCCGGCTCCGATCGCTAATTTGCTCATTTCGGACCTCGGCATGCCGGACGAGGACGGGTTTTCGCTGATACAAAAAATACGAAACTTCCCGCCGGAGGAAGGCGGCAAGATACCGGCGATCGCGCTCAGCGCGCTTTACCTCCGAAGAAAGCCGCCGCCGCGCTTTGGAACTCGGATTTAACAAGTATCGAACAAAGCCGTTCGAGCACGATCTGCTTATCCAGGACCTGCTGGACCTTCTGGAAAAGAATTCCGCACGATCGAACTAAGTTGTGCTAAAAGCGGCGCCAATTCTGCCTGGCTTTCTACGCCTGTCTTATCCACTTCCACACTTCCGGGATCGTGGCCCGCTTTCCGTACATCAGCATCCCGACCCGGTAAACTCTTGCCGTGACCCAGACCAGACCCGCGATGGCAGCCGCGTTTACTACGATCGATAGAAGTATTTGCCAAATCGGCGGTGTTTCGGCAAGGATCCGGACCGGCATTGTTATCGGGGCGAGGAAGGGCGCGATGGTAACCCAGAACGAGAGCGACGAGTTAGGATCGCGGATCACGACAAAGCAGCAATAAAAGGCCCCGAGCATTATCATGACCGGCAGGAACGCGAATTGGCCGCCTTCCTGCACGCTGGTCACCATCGAGCCGATCAAGGCAAAGATCGACGCGTATAGGAAAAAGCCGAGCTGGAAAAAGATCAGAAAACAAGCGATCATTAACGGCGTGATCGCCGGCACCGACGCAAGGACGGGCTGCAGCTCGGCCTGTAAGGCAAGAAAACCGAGCAGGACCGCCGCCGATACCACCCATATCGAAAGCTGCGTCAACCCCGCAAGCCCGACGCCGACCAATTTCCCTAGCATCAGTTCGAACGGCCGGGCCGACGAAAAGAGTATCTCGGCAATTCGCGTTTCCTTTTCCTCGACCACCGCACCCATGATCGCCTGGCCGTAGATCGTCAGGGTGAGGTAGATCATAAACCCGATCGCGAACGAGGCTACCCAAATGCCCTCATCGTCACGGTCCTCGCCTGTTTCGTCGATGCCCTTAGCATCGAAATTGACAGCCGCGCTTAGCTCCGAGAGTTTCTCTTCGCTTATGTTTGCATCGGCAAGCCGCTGCGAACGCACCGCGTCGTTGACGGCGTCCTTAAAGGTATCGTTCGAAATGAAATCGGCCCCTTTCCGCGAACGGTATTCGAAACGGGCGTCGGGGTAACTGAAATTTTCCGGGATGATAAGAAAAGCGTCGATCTCGTCGGCAAGGATCCGGTTAAGAAGATTGGCACGAAGATCGGCCGAGACGCTCTCACTCTGCGGAACTGTAATGAGGGCAAAATCCTGCATGAACATTGCGGCGTTGTTCCGCATTTTTTCTTCCTGCGAAGCATCCAGGTTGACCATCGAATCGCGGGCCGCCTTCCGGGCTTTTTCGACCATGCGTTCCGCGGAAAGGTTCTTCTCGATCCGGGGTAAGAGCTTACCTGTCGGGTCGGCGACGGCTATCCGTGTCGGCTCGCCCTTGAATGAAAAGATGATCATCGGAACGACCGCAAAGCACGCGGCCAGAAACGGCAGGAGCAGCGTGCCGATCACAAAAGACCATTTCAAAACGACCTTTTTGTATTCGTGTCTTACGACGGCAAGGAATTTACGCATTCTTTACTTTCTCGATGAAAATATCGTTAAGGCTGGGTTCTACCCGCTCGAATTTGTCGATACGTGCCCCGCCCTCAAGCAGTTTGGCTAAAAGCTGTTGCGGATCGGTCCCATTCTTGAGATGCACCTCTATTTCGTCCGCATGCGACACTGCCTTTGAGATCAAAGTCCGGTCCTCGAGAACGCTCCCAAAACCTTCCCCTCTGAGCGAGATCAGGTTCTTGCCATAACTTTCCTTAACCTGCCGCAAGCTTCCGCCAAAAACCTTCTCTGCCTTATTTATTAATATGATGTCATGGCAGAGCCGTTCAGCGGTTTCCATCAGGTGAGTAGAAAAAATGACCGTTTTTTCCTGGGTCCGAAACTCGGAAAGCACTTCGATCATGAACTCGACATTCACGGGGTCGAGGCCCGAGAAGGGTTCGTCCAGAATCAGCAGGTCAGGGTCGTGCAGGACGGTCGAGACGAACTGGATCTTTTGCTGCATTCCTTTTGACAGGTCCGAGGTTTTCTTATTTTTCCATTCGGAAAGGCCCATCCGTTCCAGCCAAAAATCGATCTTTTTCTCTGCCTGATTTCGAGGTACGCCCTTAAGCTCGGAAAAGTAACGGAGCTGATCGGCCACCTTCATCTTTTTGTAAAGGCCGCGTTCCTCGGGCAGGTAACCGATCCTGTTTTGGAGCGCGTGCGACATATGCTCGCCGAACAGCTCGATGGACCCCTCGTCCGGCGCGGTGATGCCGACGATCATCCTGATGGTCGTTGTCTTTCCGGCACCGTTCGGCCCGAGAAAACCGAACACTCGGCCGGCCCGGACATCAAAGCTCAAGTCCTTGACGGCAGTAAATTCACCGAATCGCTTGGTTATGTTCGAAACTCTTAGTGTGACATCCGATCCAGGTACATCTCCCATCGTGCGTACATTTTCGCTTGTGATGCCGGTTATTTGCAATTCAGTCATTCGTTTACCGGCTCGATTGCCCCATTCAGTATTGTTTCATCCGTTTTCGTTCCTTATGGCGGCGGACCAGGCCGAATTTGCCGTTACCGCGAACGGCACATGTTTTGCATTGCAAATGGTAGTGCCCGGATGTAGATCATTCGGAAAAAAAGGGGATTTGGAATAATGAAAGTAAGATCAATAATGAAAATTACGATTCTTTCGGCGGTTGTATTCGCGTTTGCCGGGCTGTTTTCTGCGGAAGCAAACGGCCAAACGCGAAGACAGATCGAACGGGAAAGAGAGAGGGCCGAAAGGCAGCAGCAGCGTTATGAGAGTGAACGCTACCGAAACGGCCGTAACGTTAACGATCGCAGATCCAGCTCGGCGGGCCTGAACAATGCCGTCAGCATGGGATATCAGCAAGGTTTGATCGCAGGTGAATTCGACAGGCGTAAGAAAAGGTATAACCAGTCGAATGTATACCGAAACACCGGCTCGGCCCCGAACAGCGGCGATCCTACGAGCTATGATTACCTCTATCGCCAGGGTTATCTGCAAGGCTACGACGATGGCTTTTACAGCCGACGGCGTTATTAACGAACAAACGTCAGAACAATCTGAGGACTTAATGAAAGGCTCGCGATTTGCGGGCCTTTCTTATTTGTTCGGAAGATCGTGCGGCCCGAATTGCCCCGCCTTTCTCGGTTGAGGAGCAATCGTGTATAGTTTTTCGGGTCGCAAATATGGAAATATTCGTCTATAGGAAAGGCGCGAAAGTGGTGGAGGAAGGCTTTGCCGCAAATGACCTGCCCGAGTTACTTGACGATGAGGACAACCTTGTCTGGGTCGACCTGCTTGGCGAAACGCCCGAACAAGTTGAGGAAGCGAAATCGATCCTTCTCGATATCTTCAAGTTTCACTATCTGAATGTGGAAGACTGCCTCGAAACGCGCAATCAGCCAAAGGTGGAACCGTTTCCGGGTTACGTTTACTTCATCGTCCACGGTATCAAGCCCGGCGAGACCGGTCCGGGCAATTTCGTTACAAAGGAGCTAGACGGCTTTCTGGGCGAGAACTTCGTGGTCACCTATCACGACCAGCGCTTTCGAAGCATTAAAACGGTCAAGCAGCAGATACGTGCGAGTATTTTCGCTTGCACACGCGGCCCGGCGTATCTGATGCATCAGATCCTGGATAATATTGTCGACCTTTACATGCCGATAGTCGATGAATTCGACGCCGAGATAAACCTGCTTGAAGAACGTGTTTTCGCGTTGAAGAAGGGTGACAACGCGGTCCTTGAAGAGATCATGGACCTTCGCCGCAGCGTTTCGAGGCTAAGGCGAATTTCGGCCCGGCAGCTGGAGGTGCTCTACCGCATCTCGCACGGCGAATTTCCGCAGATACCCGAGCATATACTTCCCTTCTATCGTGACGTTCACGATCATCTGCTGCGGATCTCGGACCTTTCCGAAAACTACCGCGACCTGGTCAGCAGCCTTTTCGATATACATTTTTCGGTGGTTGCGAACAGGAACAATGACGTGATGAAAACGCTGACAGTTCTTTCGTCGATAATTCTACCGCTGTCGCTGATCGCCGGTATCTATGGAATGAACTTCGAGAACATGCCGGAGCTGAAAACGCCCGTACGGCTACTTTGCCACGCTCGGCCTGATGGCTGTGGTCGCAATTGTTCTGTTGATCTATTTCTGGCGTCGCGGATGGATATTCCAGGGAGAAGAAAAATCCGAGGTGATCGAAAAGAACGACAGCGGGAGCGAATGGGATATGTCGTGAACGGGCGATGCGAATGTCAGGCGTTTCTTAATAACTGCTCTACCTGAAGATCGCCAAAGCCGTACACGCCTGCTCGTTTTTGGAACTCGGGAAAAACGTTTTCAATATCTTCCTTCCCCGCTGATTTAAGCTGCCGAACAATGTCTATCGGCCGCGTGTCTATCTCCACCGCCGCCTCGCACACTTCCTTCAAGAAAGGAAAACACGGCGAACGATGCTCGCCGAGTCTGAGCAGCTCGATAGCGTTGTGATTACGAAAGGCGGCCCAAAGCCTCGAACCGACATCGATATCTTCCTCGGAAAACCGCGTGCGGCCTTCAAGACAGTTGACGAGATCGGCCGCGTCGAGTTTGCCAAACCCCTTCCAGATATCGTCCGGCGAAACGTTCAGCGGCTCAACGCGAAAAACGGCTGCTTCTGAATCCTTCAGCAGGTCCAGGCAAAACCACATATTCGCCTGGCAGAAAAGCTCGTATTCGAACCAAAGATTTACCTCGGTTCCGGCGGGCAGTCCGATCAGCCTTTCAAGCTCGTACGCAACGTTCTCCTGATACTCGATCGGGTCGCCGCCGTATTCGAGCGCGATAAAATTCGAACGCCGGTCCCAAAATTCTTCCAGTGTCGTTCCTGATTTATCTCCGGTCACCAGGCATTCGCGGCAAACAACGACCTCGCCGTCGAGACCTGTTTTCCTGAACTCGGCAGCCAGAGAATCACCCGGCAGCACGTGTACATTCATACTGACAGACTAATAGCGTAGATGACCGAAAGGCAAACTCCCGCGTAAACCCCGGCCAGGATATCGTCCGCACAAACGCCGATGCCGCCCGGCAGGACCTGAAGATAATCGATCGGATAAGGCTTCCAAATATCGAAGAGCCTGAAAAGAAGAAAGCCGGCGAGAACGAACGGCCATCCTATCGTGAACGGAACAAAAAGAAATGTGATCAGCTGCCCGATAACCTCATCCACAACCGCCTGGGGCGGATCGAGATTACCAAGCAGCTCGGTCGATCGGCCCGCAGCCCAAATCCCTAGCAGGACGAACAAAAGAAAGAAGGTCAAGACAATTGCGATCGAGACCGCTTGGGCCTCCGCCGGAACAACGCGGTGCAGCGGTGCCCAGTGATGTTCCCACGAAACGTCAAGACGCGAGAAGCCTAAATAGATCGCAACTCCGACCGCAGAACCGAACGTGCCCGGCATTAGCGGCAGGTAACCGACACCGAAGGTCGTGAGGGCACAGTGAAAAATAGTCGAGCAGCCCCGTCAGGCTTTCGGCTTTCGATAGCGGTTTTCATTTTCGAAATAGCGAATAACGAATAGCGTATAGTGAATAGCCCATTATTCGTTATTCACTATACGCTATTCGTTATTCCGGACCGGCGCCTAAAACTCGATTCCCTGCTGGGCGTAAATACCGGCGTGAAACGGATGCTTGATCTCCTTCATCTCGGTAACGAGATCGGCGGCCTCGACCAGCTCCGGCGGGGCGTTGCGGCCGGTAGCGATGATGTGCAGGTGCGGCTGTTTTTCGCGGACGGCCTTTATTTCTTCGAGCACCTTCTGTCACGTCGAGGAACTTGTAATCGAGCACGTAAACAAGCTCGTCGAAAACCAGCAGCTCGTATTCCTCGCTCCGCATTTTTTCAACGCAGAGCGCCCACGTGTTTCGCTTGTCTTTATGTCCTGTGAGCGGTCGTTGGTGTCCCAGGTGAAGCCGTCGCCCATGGTGTGGATCTCGACGCCGAGTTTTTCGAGCGATTCGTGCTCGCCGTAACGGTCGGTCTTCGACTTCATGAACTGGATCATGCAGCAATTCAATCCGCGGCCCGCCGCACGGACGAGAACGCCGATCGCGGCGGTCGTCTTGCCCTTGCCGTCGCCGGTATTCACCATTAAGAGGCCTTTGGTCTTTTCACGGTAGTCCTCACGACGCCACTTGTAGCGTTTCTCTTTTTTCTCGGGCATTGAGAGTCAATTGATCTTTACGGTTGGCGACGAAATTCTTCCCGAGCATAATTAGTAATTCTAATAATTATTCTCGAAAGAACTCCCGCTAGAGAACATCCGGAGCGATCGTTATGTCGCCCGCGTTGACCGATTCGGCATGGTCGACCGCTTCTTTAACGGCCGCGACCAATTCTGCTTCCTTCTCGTCCCAGTCGCCCTCGATCTGCAGCCCGGCCGCGTTGCGGTGGCCGCCGCCGCCGAACTGTTCGGCGACCCTCGCGACATTGATATCGCCTTTTGACCGGAGGCTAACGCGGTACCGGTTCTCCCCGACCTCCCGCATGTAAACAGCGGCAAGTATCTCACGAGACGGAAGCGGAATATTGACAAAACCGTTGTTGTCGCCGTCGACCGCTCCTGCGGCCTCACGCATTTTAAGGGTTTGACGAAGAGAAGCGACCTTGCCGCTCTCGTCACGTCTAACGGTGCCCATCACCTGCCGCATCAGCTCGATCCGCGACCATGGGTAGTTGTTGTAAACCGCTTCGGAAATTTCCGCGGGCTTTACACCCGCCTTGATCAGTTCGGAAGCGACCTTTAATGTTCGTTCTGTTGTGTTGGAAAAATGGAAGGAACCGGTATCGGTGACCAGCGCCATGTAAACGCATTCGGCGATCTCTTTCGTGACCCGGCCGCCGATGGCCTTGCACAGGTTGTAGATCATTTCGCCGACGGCCGACGCGGTCGAATCGATCCAGTTGATAGTGCCGAAATGTCCGCTTGTGGCGTGATGGTCGATGTTGACCGTAAATTCCGCATCGAGGCCCCGATGCCGGGCCGTTCGAGGTCCGAGCATTCGATCACGAAAACCGCATCATACGATCGAATCGACCCGCTCGATATCGCGGATCGTCGTCCGCACCGGGAAGATTGCGGTAAGCGGGCGGAATGTCGCCGCGGACGATGACCTCCGCGTTTTTGCCGAGGACTCGTCAGCAGCCAGCATAAGACCAAGCGACGAACCCACGCCGTCGCCATCGGGTTTGATGTGTGTCGTGATCGCGAACTTCTGCTTATTTTCAATTAACTCAACTACTTGACTTAACACGCTCAAGAAAGGATTAACGACAAAACATAGAAAGATAGATCGTGTCGACAGATCTTACCCTCGATCCCTCATCTACCCTTCATTCTCCTTTCTGTCCTTAAATTCACCCTTGACCGCCAGGTCCTGAAGGATCTGGCCAACGCGTGCGGCGTTCTCCTCAGCTGTGTCGCGGACAAAATGTAAGTGCGGCGCGTGCCGAAGCTCAAATTCAATGCCACCTGCTGTCGGACGTAAACAGCAGCGTGCTGCAACGCGTCGAGGGCTTTTTCGATCTCATCGTCACTGCCCTCGACCAGCGACATAGACCTTTGCGTCCCGAAGGTCCTCGGTGACCTTCACGTCGGTCACGGTCACCGATTCGACCCGCGGGTCCTCCAGCTCGAAACCGACTACCTCGGCGATCTCTTCCTTCAAAGCTTCAGCTAACCGCTCCGGCCGTTTCATCACTAACTTAAATACCCGATCGGCCTACAACTCCGTCGCCGCGATCCTCTCGATCACGAATGCCTCGATCTCGTCATCGACCTTGATGTCGTTGAAGTTGACCAGGCTGATACCGCACTCGAAGCCCTGCTTGACCTCGTTGACGTCATCCTTAAAGCGCTTGAGCGTGGCGATATCGCCTTCCCAGATGACAACGCCGTCGCGAATCAGCCGTGCCTTTGCCTGTCGGCGTGATGAGACCGTCGGTCACGCGGCAGCCGGCGATCGTGCCGATCTTCGAAACCTTGAATGTCTCCTGCACCAGGGCCTTTCCGAGAATCACTTCCTTCTCGATCGCGTCGAGCATGCCGATCATCGCGGCCTTGATCTCTTCCTCGACCTTGTAAATGATCGAGTGCAGCCGGATATCGACGTCTTCGTGCTTGCGATGTCGGCAACGCGGGCCTCGGGCCGAACGTTGAAGCCGATAATGACGACCGCCGTCGACAGCGTCGTCCGCCTGCGTTGCCGAGGCGAGCAGAACATCCGATTCGGCGATCGCACCGACACCGGCACGAATGACGCGAACCTTGACCTTTTCGGTCGAAAGTTTTTCGAGCGTTCCCTTGAGCACCTCGACCGAACCCTGCACGTCCGCCTTGAGAATGACGAGCAGTTCCTTGATCTCAGCCTGGCCGAGCGATTCGATACCACGCTTGGTGGTCTTCAGCATCGCCGCCTGTCGGGCCTGCATCTGCCGCTGACCGGCGATGTCTGTGCACGTTCGATATCGGAAACGACCTGGAAGGTGTCGCCCGCCTGCGGAACTCCCTGCAGGCCGAGTATCTCGACCGGCGTCGCCGGCGCCGCTTCGGTCACCGCTTCGCCGCGATCCGAGAACATCGCACGGACCTTTCCGTAGAACTGTCCGACGATGAACGGATCGCCGACACGCAAAGTTCCCTGCTGAACGAGCGCCGTCGCAACCGCACCGCGTCCCTTGTCCAATTTGGCTTCGAGGACAACACCGGACAGCACGACGTGTCGGGCTTGCTTTGAAGTTCGAGGATATCGGCCTGAAGCAGAACCGTTTCGAGCAGCGTATCCAGATCCTTCTCTGTTTTCGCCGAGACCGGGACCATTTCCACAT
Source organism: uncultured Acidobacteriota bacterium (assembly GCA_963763355.1). Lineage (GTDB taxonomy): Bacteria > Acidobacteriota > Blastocatellia > Pyrinomonadales > Pyrinomonadaceae > OLB17. The sequence continues at coordinate 339,256 of CAVXOI010000008.1, read as the reverse complement.
CGCCGCCCCAATCGACCGGCTGAACGCCGAGTCCGGCGAGGCCCTGCTTGACCTTATCGGGATTCGCGTCCGGCTTGTCGATCTTGTTGATCGCGACGATGATCGGAACGCCGGCCGCCTTCGAGTGCTCAACGGCTTCGATCGTCTGCGGCATCACGCCGTCGTCCGCCGCGACAACGAGAATTACAATATCCGTCGCCTTGGCACCGCGAGCACGCATCATTGTGAACGCTTCGTGGCCAGGTGTATCGAGAAATACGACTCGGCGCTGTTCGTCGCCATTTTCGGGATTCGGAACAAAAACGCTGTAAGCACCGATATGCTGCGTAATACCGCCTGCTTCACCTTCCGCCACATTGGCCGAACGGATCGCGTCGAGCAGTGAAGTCTTACCGTGATCGACGTGGCCCATGACGGTGATCGACCGGTGCACGCGGCACCTTCGACGTCATCCGCGTCGGCGGCGATCAGCTCTTCGAACTCCTGTTCGATGACCATCTCCTCGAAAGGAACGAAGCTGACGTCAAAGCCGAAATCGATGCCCATCTCGACCGCCATCTTCTCGCCGATCGGCTGGTTGAGAGTGGCGAACACCCCGCGTTTGATCAAAAGCTGAACGATGTCACGCGGCGTTATGCCGAGAGCTTCGGCAAACTCGCGGATCGTCGCACCTTCGGTGAGGCGAACGGGCTTGAGATCGTTCGCGGCATCGCGACCGACCTGGTCCAGAACACGCTCTTCGATCGTGCGAAGCCGCGGCGTATCCTGCTCGCGTTCCGCAAACCTGCCGGCCTTTAACGTCCTTACCTTTACGTCCACCCGAGCGGCCCGGACGGCGGCGATTGTCCGCCGGCGGCGTATAGGTCATCTGCGGAGCGGCGGTCTCGCCCGGTGTCCCGCGGAAATCTGGCCTTCGGCCGCGAACGTCACGGCCGGCTTCAGGCTGCTTGTCGTTAAGAAGTTTGCCGGTTTGCGTCGGGGCTTCGTGCAACCACCCTTTCACCCGGCTTGACTCCCTTTTCCAGAGCGTCCCGCGTGAGCGTAAGCTGTTTGATCTGCGTCCCCGAAGGCCTGAGTATTCGAGGCGTCGGCTTCGATTCGGCAGCGACCGGCTCCTTCGCCTGCGTGAATTTCTTCGGCGGTCGGTAACAGGTCCTCGGCCTCGTCTGCTTCCGCTTCAAGCTCAACCGTCTCGTCCGCGACGGCTGCCTCGATCGGCTGCAGGCGGCCTTTTTCTGGAGCTTGTAAGTCCTCGGTTTAACGGCCGTTTCTTCCTCAGGAAGCTCGACCGCCGGTTCCGACTGCGGCCTCTGTTTCTACGGCGGGGACAGCCTCCGCTTCGACGGCCTCCAGCTCAACGTGTTCCTCCGCCTCCGGCGCCTCGTCCTTCTTGGACGCTTTGATCACCTTGATCGCGCGCTTCGGAGCGGCGTCCGGCTTTGGAAAGTATTTCGTTCGGATCTTTTCCGCCAATTCAGCACTGACCGAATTTGACGGGACGCTGACGTCCGCACCCTCGCGGCGCAGGTCTTCCATTACGCGCTTCGCGTCCTGTTTCATCTCGCGTGCAAGGTCGTAGATCCTAATTTTTTTACCGATTGGCATATTCAATCAAAAAGCGGCTCGGATCAACAAGATCCCTTATTCCTTACACCCGAATCCGACAACGGACGAATTCAACCAGATCTCGCGATCGATTTACTCGGTCCCGCGTTCGTCCGGCGTTTCGTCCGACGCCGCATCGGCCGTTTCGCTCGTTTCAGCTAAATCTTGCTCGCTCGACGCCTCCGGCTCGGCATTTTCAACTAAAGGCTCGTCATCTGCAAGCTCTTCACCTTCGGTTTCCGATACTTCTTCAGCGACAACTTCCGAAGTTTCTTCGGTCGCCGGCAGCCGAACCTCGTCGGCAGTTTCTGCCGCCTGTTCGGCAACTTCCGGAACGTCGGTTTCGGCCGTCGCTCCTGGTCCTCGGCTACCTCTTCCACCGGCTCTGTTTCAGAACCTTCGGCTGCGGCCTCTTCGACCGCGGCGGATCCTTCATCTGCGGCGGTCTGCGTTTGTTCGACGCTCGTTCCCGCTTCGACGGCTTCCGCTGCTTCGCTTTCGGCCTTCTCGGCTTCGGCGGCACTGGCGACGATCGATTTTGCCGACGCGATCATTGCTTCTGCCTGGTCAAGGCTGACGTCAAGGGCGTCCACAAGGTCATCAACGCTGCTAGCGCCAATGCCTCGACATCCTTGATACCCTTCTCGCCAAGAGTCTCTGCCTGATTGGGCGTAACGCCCTGGATCGCAGAGACCGGCACCGCTTCGCCCGAAGCGATCATCTTGCCCATCTGCTGGGCGATCTCCTTCTTCAGCACTTCTTCGCTGACGATATCGATGTCCCATCCGACCAGCCGCGTCGCGAGGCGGACATTCTGGCCCTTCTTGCCGATCGCCAGGCTAAGCTGGTCTTCACCGACGATCACTTCCATCTTTCGTTTGTTGATGTCGGTGATGCGCACCTGCGAAACCTTTGCCGGCGACAACGCATTCGCCGCGAATACCGAAGGCTCGTCCGACCATTCGATGATGTCGATCTTTTCGCCGCGAAGTTCCTTGATGATCGACTGTACGCGCGATCCCTTCATACCGACGCAGGCGCCGACCGGATCGACGTCCTTCTCATTGGAGGTCACTGCGATCTTTGCCCGGTCGCCCGGTTCGCGGACGGCCGATTTGATGACGACCGTGTCGTCATAGATCTCAGGAACTTCCATCTCGAACAGCCGCTTGATCAGTTCGGCGGAGGCACGTGAGACCCTTATCTGCTGGCCCTTCTGATCTTTTGTGACATCGACGATAACGACGCGGATCCGTTCGCCCTGGTTCCACATCTCGCCGCGCGACTGTTCGCGTCGCGGCAAGTATCGCCTCGAGGTTGTTGCCGAGATCGATGATCATGTCGCCGCGTTCGAATCGTTTCACGGTCCCGTTGATCAGTTCGCCCTTGCGGTCGATGTATTCGTCGTAAACTTTTTCGCGGATGGCTTCGCGGACCTTTTGGACGAGGATCTGTTTCGCGGTCTGGGCGGCGATGCGTCCCATTTCCTCACGCGGAAGCGGGATCAGGAGCATGTCGCCGAGTTCGATCTCGTCGCCGGCCAGTTCCTGGGCTTCTTGAAGCGAAAGCTCGGCGGTCGGGTTCTCGACTTCTTCGACAACAGTTTTCTGCACCGATACCTCGACGTCCCCTTCCTCGCTGTTCCACTCGACCTGAATACTGTCCCTGTCTTGTCCTCTGAACTGCTTTCGAGCGGCCGCCTTGACGGCGTCCTTCATCGCCTCGATCACCATTTCGCGATCAAGTCCCTGTTCACTGCACAATGCATCTATGCTCTGTCCGATCGTTGATGTCATAATTACCGCTTTTTGAATTCCTGCTCCAGATCGACGCGTAAATTCGCTTTGACCACATCGCTGTACGGGAACCTGATCTCACCCTGGTCCTTGTCTTCGAGAATAACGTCGCCGCCCTCAACTCCCTGGATCTTTGCTACATAAACCTTTTGCCCGTTAACGGGCGAGGCCAATTTAACTTTGACCCTTTGTCCCGCGAACTTTTGAAAGTCATTCACGCTGTAAAGCTCGCGTTCCAGCCCCGGCGACGATACTTCCAGCAGATAAGCCGACGGGATCAGGTCGTCCGCGTCGAGCGTCTCTTCCATCTTCCGCGAAACCAGGGCACAATCCTCAACGCTTACTCCGCCGGGCTTGTCAATAAAGACCCTGACGGTCATATTCCTTTTCGCGCCGAGGATCTCGCAATGGACAAATTCGACCCCGTTCTCCCCTGCGGCCGCCGCCGCTATCTGTTTAATTCGCCCTTCGAGCGAAGCGTTCTCCATTGTTTGAACCCAAAATAAAAAGTGGGTGCGAAACCCACTAGACTCGTCCTATGACTCGCACGAAACGATTATTATAACCGAAACGTTCGCGCTTAAGCAAGCAAAAACCTTATACCTTGTCTTTTATCCTGGACAGGATCGACGCAAGTTCGTCCACCTTCTTCTGAATAGGGCCGAATTTCGGCCCTACGGGAGAGGTCGCAAATTCCTCCAACATTATCAATAGCTCGCGGCCCTCGCCGAGCAGGCGGTTCGCATCCTTTGAAAGCTCACGCTGAACGTCAGGCGTGTTTGTCAGGACGCGTTTGGCTTCGGCGGTGCCCCAATGGGTGATCTTTACAACGCGCGGCCGCGGGGTTTCGGCGACCCAGCTTTCAGTCGTCAGATGTTGGGAAATGTTATCGATGTTCGAATAAAACCCTTCCTGTTTGAGCAGGTCGTTGAGGTCCACCTCAACGGTATCCTTGCCGCCGGTGACCTCATATATCCTGGTCAGGATCTTATGGTAAACGTCCATACTCTAGTCTTTGAAATAACTAAACTTATCGGGTTTATGATCCGCTGAGACAACCGCTCTTTTCGAACGCGAGGTACGCCGCACCGACGATGCCCGCGTCGCTTCCGAGCAATGCCGCGAACGATTCTAGCACGTTCCGCCGGTTCGTGGAACGCTCTTTTCCTGATTTCGCCGCGGGTTGCTTCGATGAAGAGGTCCCAGCCGTTGGCCGCACCGCCGCCTAGTACGATGGCTTCCGGATTAAGTACGTTGATCAAACCTGCGAGGGCGATTCCCAGATATGCCCCTGCCCTGCGGAAAACCTCGCGGCACAACGGGTCGCCCTCGATCCCGTACTTATAAATGGTCGAAGCATCTGGTTTCGTGATCTCTGTGAGTCTCGTTCCGGCAAACTCAGGCAAAAGCTCCTTTGCCATCCGTACGACCGCACTTGCCGAAGCATATTGTTCAATGCAGCCGTTACTTCCACAGCCGCATGGAACGCCCTCGGGTTCGACGCAGATATGGCCGATCTCGCCCGCGGTGCCGTCCGGCCCGCGAAGCGGTTTCCCGTTAAGGATGATCCCGCCGCCGACGCCGGTGCCTAGCGTGACGCAAATGGAATTGCTGTATTCCCGCGACGCGCCCAGCCAATGTTCCCCGATCGCGGCCGCCGTGGCATCGTTTTCCAGGATAACCGCAAGCCCCAGTCGGTCTTCTAGCGACCGTGCCAGCGGTGTCCCGCCCAGTTCCGGCAGGTTCGGAGAGCTGTAAATAAGCTCTTCGTCCGCCTTCATTATCGCCGGAATAGCGAAGCCGAATGCGAGCGGTTCCGAATGAAGCTGTTCCCGGCACCGCGCGGCGAGGGCTGCCGCTGTTTCGACGATCCTGGTCTCGTCCGAATGTCTGGGTGTGATCAGCCTCCTCACGGAATAAAAGCCGTCCGGTCTGGTCGACGGCAGCTATCCTCAGATTAGTGCCGCCCAGGTCACCGGCCAGAACGAACTTATTCATAGCATTGCGGCACCCGAGATCAAGGACGCTTGGGCCGTTCGCCCTCCGGCACGTTCCTGTAAACGTCCTCGTATTTCGCGTACCCGTCCTTGATGACAGTATCCATAAGATTGTTCTTATCGACAGTTACGACTTCCAGCAGGATCGCCGGGACTTCCCTTCCATTGACATTCCTAAAGGGCGACGTCGTCAACGGCTCCTTTTTAGCAAGTTTTACGGCCGCATCGACAGCGCCGCTAGCGAGCGGGATGATCGCTTTGTAAATGGTCATCGACTGTTTGCCTTCTGCGACCCTTTGCAACGCATCAAGCTGCGCGTCCTGACCGGTGACAAGGATCTTCCCGGCAAGGCCGCGTTTTTCCAGGGCCGAAACGACGCCGCCGGCCATTCCGTCGTTCGAAACCACAAAGGCCTTGATGTTGTCGTCATTCTGCGTCAAGAGCGTTCTCGGCCATCTTCAAGGCTTCTTCCGCTTTCCAGCCAGGAATGAACTGGTCTGCCACGATCTTGATCTTACCGCCGTCGATCGCCGGCTTTGAGAACTTTCAACTGCTCTTCCTTCATTATCAGAGCATTATTGTCCGTACTTGAGCCGTAAACCATTACATAATTACCCTCCGGGGCATGCTGGAGAGCGTATTCAGCGATCTTTCGCCCGATGACCGGCACCTGGTGTGAGATGTAGAGATCGAGCTTGTCCGAATCTATCAAGCGGTCATAGCTGATCACCGGAACGTTTTGCGCCTTGGCTCGTTCTGACGAGCGAAGCCGCCTGGGTCGCGTTTTCCGGTGCGATGACCAGAACGTCGACTCCCTGGGTCAGCAGGTTTTCGACATCATTGGCCTGGCGGTCCGTGCTGTTGTCCGCGACAGTTATGACGCATTCGACCTGGATCTTCTTACAATGTGCGTCAAAAGCGTCACGGTCACGCTGCCAGCGTTCTTCTTTGACGGTCGCCATCGAAAATCCGATCTTCGGCTTTTTCGACGGGTCCGAGGTACGGGTATTCGTCCCGCCCTGTTGGTTTTGGCCTCCGCCGCACGCGCAGATGAACGCTGCCGCGATCACGGTAATGAGGAAACGTAGTTTCATAAAAACCTCTCCTAGGAAATAAGAAAGAACCAGAAAATTAAACCAGAAAAAACCACTTACAGCAAAGGCCGAGCCGAAAAGGGCCGCTGAACTGGGGATGCCGCCGTTAGGCCGGCACGGAGCCCCACACTACCGTACCGGCCCGTCAACACGAACAAGACCGGAAGCTGAATTCTCCATTTGGCCGCGCCGACAGAAAAACCTTTAAATTGGAACCTAAAGTGTGATATATCTTTCTACTAAAGTTGAGCTTAAGAGATTTTTCTGCCCCGACCACGGAAGTTTGTGTTTCGGGGCCCAAGAAATCGCTTTTTGTTGACAGCAAAGGGGGTTTCGTGCAAAAATTTCTCAGCTTGATTGTTTTTAGATCAACGCTACCGAAAGGACATCAGGAGTTTTATGGTTTTTCAACTTTGGATCCGCAAGGCTTTGTCTGCTTGCGTCCTTATCACTGTATTTACGGCCACTTCGATGGTCGCTTTGGCGGGCCCTGGGCGCGTCGCCGCTGAACTTACCGTTTCCGGTAAGGCACTGAACGGAGAAGCTCCGGTTGTTCTCGTGAATGGTGAACCGTCCAGGAACGGACGTTCCATTTTCTCTTCAAGCACGATCGAAACGCCCGAAGAGACGACCGCGGCCCTGAATATAGGCCGAACGGGGCGTTTAGAGTTGGACCCGAAAACAACGGTTAACGTCATTTTTGACGATAAGACGGTCAACGCGGAATTGACCGCCGGCAAATTGACGGTCGTTGGTTCATTGGGTACTGTAAAGGTTAGGACGAACGACGGGAAGATCACGACCCTGCAAGCAGGAGATTCGATAACAGCTTCCGGCCAGGCAGCAGCGAAACGACAAACCGGGTCTGACAATTGGTGGATCTGGGTCGTTGTTGCGGGGGGGGTTGCGGCGGCGGTTCTTATAGCTGTGGCTGCTTCGAATAACGATGACAACGTTGTCAGTCCGAACCGATAATTTGTGTTCTTACTGTTACTTGACTCATTTTCCCGTTGCTACAATGGGTAAATGCTTGTATTATAAGAATTGATTCAGGAGGATATTGATAAATGCTTGTCAAAAATTGTTTTCGTAAGCTTATCGCTTCATTCACTGCCGCAGCAGTCTTTTGCGTTTCGTCCTCGATAGTCCTTGCTCAAACCAAAGATGTTGCCGGTGAGATCACGGTAACCGGGCAGGTTACCGTTAACGGTCAAGCAGCCGTCTCCAATTCGACCATCATTTCCGGCAACACGGTGGCTACCGGGCCGGTCTCGACCGCAATTATCAGCCTTGGAAAGGCTGGCCGGATCGAGGTGATGGCGGACTCAAATATTATCCTGAATTTTTCCGACAACGGCATAACTGCAAATCTTGTTGCCGGAAAGGCTAAGTTCTCGAATGCTGCCGGAGTTGCAACGACCGTGGCCACTAAAGACGTCACGGTGATCGCCGACAACAGCCAGGCGGATAATTTTACAGTCGAAGTCGAATGCTCGCACACGCACGTTGATACTCTTGCGGGCCTCGTGACAATGCGTGAGGGCACTTCGGACAAACAGATCGCGGCCGGGACCTCGGCAACCGCCGGAAACCTTGCACAAACGGCCTGTCCGCCGTGTCTTCGTCCCAATTCGGCACCTCCGGTCCCGATCGGCGGATGGCCGTGGCTGCTTCTTATCGCGGGCGGTGTTGCCGCTGCGGCGCTTCTTCCTGGGCGACAGCGATAACGAGGGCGGCGGTGGAACCGTGGTTGTTAGCCCGGTTCGCTAATTGCCGGAAAGGTCGCGAACAGTTCTTATAATTTTAGAATGCTGTGCGGGTCATGTTCATTCGAAATATGGCCCGCATAATTTTGTTTCATAATAGGGTTTTTACTTATATTAGAAGGTTAATTTCCGTTAATTAGGATTATGCATATTGCAGTTATAGGCACCGGATATGTTGGATTGGTCACCGGTGCATGTTTCGCGGAATTCGGTGTCGACGTGACCTGCGTCGATGTCGACGTTACAAAAATTGAAAAACTTCACCAGGGTATTATTCCGATCTACGAGCCGGGGCTCGATCAAATAGTAGAAAAGAACGTCAAGGCCGGCCGGCTTCATTTCACTACGAATATAGGTGAAGGGGTTGAGAAGGCCGACGTCGTGTTTCTCGCGGTCGGCACCCCGCCCAAACCCGACGGCACGCCGGACATGAGCTATTACCGGCAGGCGGCAAAGGATGTCGCCGACGCGATGAACGGCTACAAGGTGTTGGTCACCAAATCGACCGTACCGATCGGCACCGGAAAATGGCTAAAGGAATTCGTCAATGAGAATCTTAAAACGCCGACCGAGTTCGGCGTCGCCTCAAATCCCGAATTCCTTCGCGAAGGTGCGGCGATTGACGATTTCATGCGCCCCGACCGCGTCGTCATCGGCAGCAACGAAGAACGCGCGATCGAAGTGATGAAGGAACTTTACCGGCCGCTTTATCTCATCGAAACACCGATCGTCATCACTTCGCTCGAAGCCGCCGAGCTGATCAAATACGCCGCGAATGCTTTCCTCGCGACCAAGATCACTTTCATAAACGAAGTCGCGAACCTTTGCGACGCCATCGGCTGCGACGTTCACGACGTCGCCCGCGGAATGGGAATGGACAACCGCATCGGCCGTAAGTTCCTGCATCCCGGCCCCGGCTATGGCGGCTCGTGTTTCCCGAAGGACACGCGCGCGTTGACAACTGTAGCCGACCAGTTCGGCGTTGAAACGCGGATCGTCGATGCTGTGATCGAAGCCAACGAACGCCAGCGTGATGCGATGATCCCGAAGATCGAAAAGCTCGTCGGCGATCTGTCAGGCAAAAAGCTCGGCGTCCTCGGCCTTTCCTTCAAACCCGAAACCGACGACATGCGCGAATCGCCGGCAGTTGATATCATCAACGCCGTAAAGGCAAAAGGAGCAAGTGTCAAAGCCTTTGATCCGGTCGCGATGGACGAGGCGAGGCACTGCATCGATGGAATTGAATTCGCCACGGACGAATACGACGCGATCGATGGTGCCGACGCGATGGTGATCATCACGGAATGGAACCAGTTCCGTGCTCTCGACATGGAACGCGTCAAGAAGCTTTTGCGGTCGCCTAAGATCGCCGACCTTCGAAACGTATACGAGCCCGACGACATGCGCGAGCTTGGCTTCGAATATGTCGGCGTCGGTCGGTAGAGGGTGAGAACGTGAGAGAGTGAGAGGGTGAGCAGGAAGATAACACGGCATCAAGATCTAGAAGTTTATAAGAAGGCGTTCACTGCTGCGATGGAGAGCTTCCAACTCACAAAAAAGTTCCCGAGGGAAGAAACTTACTCGCTCACTGATCAGCTCCGCCGATCATCACGATCAGTCGCCTCGAACATTGCAGAAGCGTGGCGAAAGCGTCGGTATCAGGCAGCTTTTGTTAGCAAGCTTAACGACGCAGAAGGTGAAGCAGCGGAAACACAGACATGGCTCGAGTTTTCGGTGAGATGCGAATATCTTGAGCGAGAATCAGGCAGGAGCCTTTTTGTCGAATACGACGAAGTAATATCGATCCTCGTTACGATGGGAAACAACCCGAAGCCGTGGGTTATGCCATCCGGATATCGAGGAGATCGCTAAAACAGGGGCTCACTTTCTCGCTTTCTCACCTTCTCACTTTCTTTGTAAAGGAATGTCTCTAACCACAAAATGCCTGGTCACCGGCGGTGCCGGATTTATCGGTTCAAATCTTGCCGATGAATTACTTCGCCAGGGTGCAAAGGTCACTATTATCGATAATCTCGTTACGGGTTCGCGCGAGAACCTGGCCGCGATCAAGGGTGATTTCGAGTTTATCGAAGCCGATCTAAATAACGAGCCGGAACTTCGCAAAGCGGTAGAAGGTGTCGAAGTCGTTTTTCACGAAGCAGCCCTTCCCAGCGTCCCGCGTTCCGTCAACGATCCCGTCGAAACCCACGATGCGTGCGTTAACGCGACCTTTAAGCTGCTCGTTGCGGCGAAGGAAGCCGGCGTGAGACGGTTCATTTACGCCGCGTCCAGTTCCGCCTATGGTGATCAGCAAACTCTGCCGAAAGTCGAATCCATGCGTCCCGAACCGCTCTCGCCATACGCGGTGGCCAAGCTGGTAGGCGAATATTATTGTTCCGTCTTTAACAGCGTCTACGGCCTTCAGACGTTCTCGCTGCGTTACTTCAACGTCTTCGGCCCGCGGCAGGATCCTTCCTCTACTTACTCCGGTGTCATCTCACGCTTTATCGATGCATTGATGAAAGGCGAACGGCCCCTTATTTACGGTGACGGCGAACAGACCCGCGATTTTACATACATCGCAAACGTCGTCGACGCCAACATCAAGGCCGCCCAGGCCGACAAGGGATTCGGCGAAACGATGAACGTCGCGAACGGCGAACGCGTATCGCTGAACGAGCTGCTTGACGTATTAAAAAAGCTTACAGGAAAGGAAGATATCGAAGCACGATTCGATAACGAAAGGCGGGGTGACGTTAAGCACTCTCAAGCTGACAATTCACGCGCGGTCGAATGCCTGGGATATGAAAAACTCGTGGGCCTGGAAGAAGGGCTTCGGCGGACCATCGAATGGTGGCGGTCAAGCCGTTTCGCTAACTGACGATCGCGGCCAGTTTGAATTCGTTCGCGTCCTTTGCGTCTTCACCTTTGCGACCTTTGCGTTAAGAAACCGTTAACACAAAGGCATCTGAGATAGGACTCAAAAGATCGTTGCTTCGTTCTTATTCACCAACCGAAAACACCCCATCCTCGATCGCCGAATTCACCAATATTTCCTTCGCTTTAAAATTGGCGTAAACGGTCAACTGTTCGGTGTCGAACCGCTGTGCATATCTTTCCGGCACCAGGACGCCCTCGACGACGCGGCATTTGTCTATCTCGACCGACGTCGTTACCTTTCGGCCGTTGATGTCGTAGCTTGAATCAAAACCCTTGATCTGGTGCGTCTTTTCGTCCAGATAGAAATCGGTATAGTAGCCCTCGGGCGATGTCATCCTGAATCCGATCTTTTTCTTTTTGTCAGCGGGCAGCGAGGTGATGACAAAGCCTTGTTTTCCCAACTGCTGCAGCAGCGGAAATCCCAAGCCGGTTTATCGGCGGCAGCGTAAAACCGCCGCGGATGGTAGTGGATGTCTGCGTGCCGTCGTAAACCTGTTTTAGCGGCTGGAAGGGGTTCGCTATCTCTATCCGGTATTTCTCACCGGCAAAGATCGTCACGAATGTTGCGGGAATGGTCTGCGCGATCGCGGACGTGGTCACGTCGACCGAGCCGCGTATTACGAGCGACTTCATGTTCGTCAGCTTGTCGCCGCCGTGTGCAGCCACGGTTTGCTTTGCCAGCTCGATCTCGGCGGCAAAATTCTTTTCCGGCACAGCCGCAGCCTTTTCGGTCGCCTTTTGCGCGAACTGGCTGACGCGACAAGATCAAAACTATAAGAACGGTCCTAGAATACTACCTTCATCATTAACTCCAAAGAAAAAGCCGTGAAGAATTACCTCTTCACGGCCTTCTAGCATACTGCATTGCGGAATGCTTACCAACTAAATCTGGCCTGCAACTCGATGCGTCGGTTTGCCCGGAAGCACCTCCACCCCCGCCGCCGCCGCCGCCAAAGCCGCCGAAACCGCGACGGTTCGAAGTCGACTGACCAAATCGGCCTGAGTTAAGGTTACCGATCGGGTTCCGAAGTTGACGTTGTTGAACAGGTTGCTGAAAGTTTACGCTGACGTTCAGGTTGTAAGGCTTGCGAACACCGCCGCCGCCCTGGCCCATCATCATCATGCCGCCGCCTCCGCCGCCTCCGGCCATAACCATCTGGCCGCCGCCTCCGCCGCCGCCACGGCCACCACGACCGCCTCCTCCGCCGCCCCGGCCCCCGCGACCGCCGCCACGCTGTCCCTCGCCCTGGCCATTATTAGCAGCCACGGCCTGTTCAGGCGACCGTCCAAAACCGAAGTTCCTGCCGACACGCAGGTTGACGCTGAAGAATTTCGGGCCTTCGCCGTAGTTCCTCGGCAAAATCGCGTTCGGGTCCTCGCCCGAAACATCGCAATATGATGCCGTCAGCCCAAGTTCGCGACATCGTGCTGCCAGATCGCCGAATGTGGGCCGCTCGTTGAACAAGGCATCGCCATTCAGGTCGAGGCCGCGAGTGATATTGAACGGCCGTCCGGTGTTCGCAATTATGAACGGGCTCAGCGAAATACCCCACGGAATATTAAAGTTTCCGCCGATCACGAAGTTATGGCGAATATCGAAACTCGATCGTCCATATTCGTCCGACAGGTCATAGGCATATGCCGGGAAGCTTCCCGCACCGTCCGAATCGCCATTCGAAAAACCGAGGCTGTAATTTGCGAAAAACGAGAAGTTCCGGTTGTACATATTCCTGAAATTGATATTCAACCGGTTCTGGTTAAGGTACGCCGTTGGACTCGTACTCGTAAATATTGCCCTATGTCGGGTCCGGCCGGGGAGCATTAGAGCAGCCGACCTGTTCGGGACAGACCGGAGCGTTGATGTTCCGTGAACGGAAAACGTTCGTGGTCCTTGAGCTGACGAAGAAGGCTCCCATTGTCGTTTTCCACGGCAGTTGGCGTTCGACACCGAACGCGGCCTGGATCATCAACGGCGACTTAAGGCCGTCGTCGATCTGACGGAGCGTGCTCGACGCGGCAGGACCGCAAAGATCTGCTGCAGCCGTCGGAACATTTGCCACGCCGTCCTGCGAAAATACCGGCTGTCCAAGCAAAGCAAGAGCCGCGGCAAGCCGGGCCGGGTCGGTCTCGTTCGCACTGACAACCAGGCTCAGCTGGCCGTCCATCTCCGTCGAACCTCTCAGCCGTAAGAACATTGTTCTCGCTGAACCGTTCATAGAACAAACCTACGCCGCCGCGGAACACGGTTTTCGGTGCCTTTGCTCCGCCGGCCCCCGGAGCCCACGCGAACGAAAATCGCGGAGCAAAGTTGCTGTTATCGCTGATATTCGTCTGGTTTTCATACCTAAGGCCGAAGCTCAAGGTCAACGCCGGACTTACACGCCAGTCGTCCGTTACGAAAAAGCTGTACGACGTCTGCGAAATGCTCTCCAGCGGATCGCCCGTCGTGATCGTGAACTGCGTCGGCCTGAACCGAACTTAGGGTTCTGAAGGATGCGCTTGATACTGCTCAAGCGGGGCAAGTCCCGGAACCACTACCGTACATCCCGGCCCGACCGGTGTGCAGCCAGCCGGGCTGCGAATTTCCCGTTACCCGGGAACGAGAATGTTCCGCCGTAATTGCTTTCCGAACGATCGTTGATAGTCGTGTTAAAAACGCGGCCGCCGAACTTGAGCGTGTGCGAATTGTTCGGCCCCGCCGTCGTCGTCGTATAGTTCTGAAGTTCCCACGTACGGGCCTTGTTAAAGCTCAGGCCGATCTGGGCACCGCCGCCGATAAATGCGTCGGAAACATTGACCGTCGGGATCGAGTTGTCGCCGTTCTGCTCGCGTTTCTGCCACTGGTATTCAAACCGAGTCTCGTTGATCGGTCGTCGGGTTAATGATCATCGTCTCGGTCAGCCGGATCTCATGGCCGATGTTGGTACTGTCATAAGCCCGCGAAGGAAGCGAAAGATTGCCGACACCTTGATTTTCCAGCGATGACCGGTCAAAGCTGTATCGAGCAACAAGCGTGTTCTTTTCGTTGATCTGATAATCGAAACGCGGGCTGATCGAAAACCGCCGGCTCGGAACCTGGACCTCCTGTTGGAAACGCGAACAGGGTTCAATGACGGATCAAGAACGATGGCGTTTATGACCGTGTTGTTATCGATGTCGCGGTTATTGATATCGAGGAAGAAGGACGATTTCCCTTTCTGGATCGGGCCTGAAATGTTTCCGCCGAAGACCCTCGTCTGGCTCGGGGCACGGTTCGGAGCAAACGGATTTCGCGAGTTGAAGATCTCGTCGTTGAAATTCATGAACGCGTTACCGCGCCATTTGTCGGAACCCGGCTTGGTCAGGATCTCGATACGTCCAAAACCAAGACGATCGAACTCCGCCGAGAACGGATTTGAATTGATGCGGATCTCGCGGATCGCATCTTTGGGAGGAAGGCGCCCGCCTGTAAAACCGTCGATGTATATCTGGCCGCCGTTCGGCCCGGCCGCAGGGCCCGCGAGTGCCTGCAACGCGGCTTCCAGCTCGTCCGGATCGTCCGGCAGTGCCTCGAGCTCTTTTTCTTTCAGGACCGTCGCACCCGCGTTGTTCGCCGGATCGGTCGAAACGCCGGTATCGGCGGAAACGTCGACCTGCTCCTGCACGCCCTCGACCGTCATCGTTATGATCAGTTCTTCCTTCGTGCCGGCGGCGATCTGGACTTCCGTGTTTTCGTAAAGAGCAAATTTCGGAGCCGAAACGCGGACCGTATACTTTCCCGGAGCCAGCCCGTTCACGGTGTATTGTCCGCTTGAGTTGCTGGTCGCGATCTTTTCGGCACCGGTCGAGGAAACGACCGAAACCGAAGCACCAATAACGATCGCCCCGAGCGAATCAACGACCTGGCCGGTCAAGCTTCCGTTCTGCTGGGCGAATATTTGTATATTTAGCAATAATGCGAGCAATCCGCTCAATATCACTAACCTGGATGATCTCATTTCAAAATGACCTACTACGAATAAATTAAATAAAGCAGGAGCTTGATATTTCCGCCCGCTCCAAGAGGCGATCAAAATCTTTTTAGTTTAAGGATTGTCAAAGCCGTCAAGTCCCGGAATGCTCAGGCTCGGCGAGCCCTGGCCGCGGCCTTGTGATGCGGCGCTCATCTGAGCGGCTCGTATGAATGGCTCGACACCGGCAAGGAGTTTTATTGCCGTGATGCGGTCGAGAGACGCCGTCTTTGAGCTCGAAATCGCGATCATCTCGCCGACTTTGAGATCAGCAGCCGTAATGGTCGGGAACCGCTCGAGCATTTCGTCGATCCCGCCTCGCGGTCCTCCGCCCGGTCCGCCTGGGCCTCCCTGGCCTCCGCCGGCCGGACGCATTTGCATCTGGCCGCCGCCTGCTGCTCCCGGTCCGCCCGCTCCGCCTCCGGCCTGGCGTGCCGCCATCATCTGGGCCATCTGCTCGGGAAACTTTTTCAAAACCGACGTCGACGCCAACGATACTGTCACGTCCTTTTTGGACTGGAGTTCCGTTATTACAACTTCGTTCTTTGCGGCGTCGACCGACTTAACGGTCCCGGCGTGAGTCTGGAACGCACCGGTCACGATCTCTTCAGCCGCAAAGCTTGCTCCGTCGGCACTGCGGTCACCCACGGCGCGAAGCATATCGCCGGCAGCGATATCGCTGACCTTGCTCGCCACCGCTTCGCTGTACGTAACAGAATTCGGGGCATAGCGAAGGAACTTGGCGTTTTCCTTCGGCGTCAGAACGACACTTGTCGCGGCCCCGAGGCCACGAACTTCTACGGTTATCTGTTTTGTATTCGGGTCAATCGCCTTGATCCGTCCGGATATGCCGCGCGTTGCCCATCGCTCTTTGTCCTTCTGGTGACGCCCGGCGATATCCGATTTTGTCATCAGATATACCGACTTCGCCGGAAGCGACTTTTTGTCGGCCGACATCATTCCCGTAACAAGCAATTTGTCGCCCACGCCGATATCCGTAAGGACCGCGGGAACCGCAGCTTTAAGAACGGGATTTTCGGGCGGCACGCGTTTGTACTCGGTTTTGTCAGTAAGCGAAACGTTCAGCTCGCCGTCAGCGGTCTTAAGGACCACAGCAGCCGGATCGATGCTGACCACGTCGCCGGTGACGACGGAGTTTTTAGGTGACGTCGACGGCGTCTGGGCGATCGCCGAAATGGAGAACGCGGCCGCAACTATCAAGGTATATAAAAATAGAATTGTCCTTCGCATGTTCAATAAAACGCTATGAATTCAATAATGTGTACACACTGATAGCCGAATATGCTACCAAGAGTATAAGACGTAGATTTTATAACGTAGGTTTGAATTTAAATGTAAAGATTTGTCAGTACAGCAGATGCGGTTTTATCGGGTATTCCACAAGGTGGTCGACCGGGCCGTCAATATCAGCCCGATCCCGGCCGAAAAGGCAGCCAGCAAGGCAAACGTCCAAAGATATGGAACGGACAGAAAAATGGTCCACAAAAGGACGCCAAACAGAATAGTTAAGGCCTCCGACCGGTTGTGTTCCGAAAAGAATTGCTTCTTTATTAGTTTCCCGAAGGTTACGTGAAGAGCAACGCGGCCAAAAACATACGCAAGAATAAGAACGACGAAGGCCATCGTTCCCAATACCGCATTTATGTAATTCGGGAAAACCGTAAAGCCTGCGATCAACAGTATGCTCGCCCCAAGGAACGTAAAGAAACCGGCCGCAAATACTTTTGCCGATGACAGGTTTATTCGCGAAACGGCACGGCTAACGGCCCCGGGTGCGATCGTCGTAAATCCGAGCGAGATAAGGAACCAAAACAGGACCGACACCGACCGCTGGGCAACGAACGCGACCGAGAACGACGGCGCGAAAAGCTGCGACGGGTTTTGAGCCAAATTTCGAACTTCGTCCTCGTAAGCGGCGAAGATCATTGTCTCCTTATTTTCGCCCCTCAGCGGCTCTTTCGAATCGGGGGCATACTTTCCGCCAACTACTATCACATCCCCGCCGATGTACGATCCCTCACGCTGAAATACCGACCCGCCGATCGCGGCAACGTCACCCTCAACACGGCCTTCGACGATCACATCGCCGCCGAAAACGAGCACGCCTTTAGCTTCCCGTTTTACTATCACGGTCTTAGAGAACGAAATGACCTCCATATCCGGGGCCGAGTCGATCGTGATCGTTGACTCATCCGAACCGGAGAAAGACTGGCCGAAGGATAGGACCGACAAGACAAGCAGGAGCGCAAATGCTGAAAATCCCGGCGAGATGGAAAACCTTTGCGGCGGACTTTTCAGTACCGCGGCGGCCGGGGGTGAGTTCAGCGTCAATGTCATCATTTCTGAAAGCCTAAGCGCTTCTTCTTTTTAGGACCCGTCTTGTCGAGAAATATAGTATTGCCGAAACAAAGATCACGGCGGCCACGGCCAACAAACTGCCGGCGTCCAACGTGGAAGCAAGCGAGCGGACAACTACCACCGCGGCAAAGGCGAGACTGTTTATCACTTTAAAGACCAGCAAACCGAATGCAAAAAGCTTCTCTCCGAGGCTGTAGACGGCCGACGTAAACCCAAAGCTCTCGGACCCGAGTGCGAACAATGCAAAAATAAGAAGCGCTGCGCAAATGAAAATGGCCGTGAACAGCTCGCCCGGCTGGCGAATGCCCCGAACGCTGCTTTCGGCAGACGCGACGACCTTTTTCGTAAAGTCTTTCGGCAGTGGAAGACCCGATCTGCAGTCAAGCGATGCAGAAAGGGCGGCCAAAAATTGCCGCTGTTCCATCAGCGAGCGGCTGCATATCTCGCAATCGGAAACATGCTGCTCGAGTTTTGTCCTATGCGTCTCCGACAGTTCGCCGTCAACGAACGCCGCAATGTCGTCGCGCGGACACACTTCTGTTGCTGAATTTTCGTTCACCCGCTATCCGTAAAAGCCGTAATTTAGGCTCAGATCCCGTCGAAACCGCGTTCGATCATGATCTGACGCATCATCTCGCGTGCCCGGAACAATCGGTTCTTGACCGTTCCAAGCGGCAGGTTTGTCACTTCGGCTATCTCGTCGTAGCTGAGATCGCTTGCGTGCCGCAGCAAAATGAGCTGCTTGTACGCATCCGGAAGCCGTTTGACGACCTGCCCGATCTCTGCCCGCCACTCGCTGATCTCACGATCTTGTTCGGGCGAGCGGCCCGGGGCTTCGATCTGTAGTTGATACGTGCCGTCGGCATTTTCGGTTTCGAGACTTTGAGGATTTATCGAGTTGCGGCGAAGGTGGTCGATAGCCGCATTATGAGCGATGCGATACAGCCAGGTTGAAAATTTGTAATCGGAGCTGTATCGATGGATGGAATTGTAGACCTTGATGAAGACTTCCTGTGTTACGTCCAGCGACGATTCGTAATCGCCGACGATGCGGAACACATAGCCGGTGATCGGCTTCTGATAGCGTCGGACCAGTTCTTCGAACCCGTCCTCTCGGCCGCCGATTACGTTCGCGATGAGCTCAACATCCGTGAACACTTGAATATTCTTTTGTTTTAACGCGATCGCGGGCATGGGAAACTGAAAACCTCGCTTACGTCGGCAACCTTTCAAACAGGCGCAAATTACCGAGTTGGGCAATGATAATGCCTACCTTTTAAATACAAATGCGAAATGTGACGAGAAGAACGGACAAAGTGACGAGCGGAATTGGGGAATTATCCGAGACGACAAATGGAGCCTATGCGAAAGCCAAAGCAAAAGGCACTGCCCGGTAAGCAGTGCCTTGTTCTAAAATTTGGCCGAAATTCGGCTTAACGCCAGCCTAAAGCGGCGAGGCCCGCCGGTGCCGCCAGTTCGTCAAAGCTCAATGAACTTGCCGGAAGGTTCAACCCGATCTCCGCCGGTCCCAGAATACTCAGCGTGCGCCCCAGGGCCTCTTCGGATATCTCGCGGATCTTTGCGGGCAGCAGGCTCTTACCGATAAGCAGGATCCGCTGAAGCAGCTTCTCCCTGCTGACCGCCGCGAACCGGTCGTTGTAAAACATCAACAGCCGGTAGATCTCGTCGTCCTGTTCCTCTGTTGTACAGGTCACGGAACGAATGACCGCCGGCTCTCCCTCGCACATCAAGATGGCGCTGAAACCGTCGGTTTGCGAGCTGATAAGCATCGAATCGGCCTGGTTGGATTCATTCGTGATCCACTTGGCCTCACTCACCGCACGCGGAAGAATAAGGCCCGCCTTCCAGCCGAAATTCTCAAATATTGTCTCGTACTCATCGATCACCGAAAGCTTGACAGCCGACGCAAAGTAACGCGGCCTGCCATCGGCGTCGGGAGCGATCTTAAAACGTGTAATCCGAAGATCCGCCGCCGGAGCACCAAAGCTCTGTTCTGCCTTCCAGTCCAGGATCTCTTCCGATTCGTCCTTGCCTGCCGACGAATTCTCGAGCGTCAAAATGGCAGAGCCGCGCCGAATTGCTCGGCAGCGAGACCGACCATGTCTTTTGCGACAAAAGCCCGGCGGACGTTACGGCATCTTCCAAAACGACTGCAAATTCCTTCGGGTTGGAAATATTTGGCTCGAGAAAGCTCGGAGTAACCAAATTGGCCGGCAGGTCGACCGTCGCGGCCTGCTTGATGCCAAAAGCATTGCGGCCCTCGCGTTGAAGACTCAGAGCGGTAACGCTGGTTCTTTGAAGTCCGATCGCCGCTTTTGGAAAGTTAGGCTGAGTTAAAAAAGATAACATGTAGATCTTTGGGTTTCAGGTTTCTAGTTTCAGGTTTCAAGTTGGAAAATCGGGACCGAGTTGCGAGGGCATAGATCTTAACCTGAAACTTGGAACCAGAAACTAGAAACTAGTATTCGGAGTACGCCCTTCCCTCGCTGTCGACGCCCTCGGACGAGCTTTTAATATCGGTCAGGCCCGGTTCGGCATCGGGGTTTGCCGGGTCGGCCTCCGTCACCTCGTTCCAATCGTCCTTTTCGGTCATCGGGTCTACCGGGCGTTCACGCAGGTATTTGGCGCTCACGAGGTCGTCAAGCGATTGCGGCGGCTTGCCCTTATCGCCGTTATATTGGTCGATGGCCCGCCGCATATGCCACAAATTCTCTTTCAGCACCGATTCGCGCGCATTCTGAACGGCCGTCTGATAGGACGGGACCGCGACCGAGATCAGAATGATCATGATGAACATCGCGATCATCAATTCAAGCAATGAAAACCCGAGATGACTGCGGAGTGCGGAATGCGGAGTGCGGGATCCTCCGGACTCGCCGGCTCCGTTTCCTGATAGGCTATTCGGGCTAAAAACCCGGTAATTTATTCTAAATCTAAACATTAACAATTCCGCAGTCCGTACTCCGCACTTCCCTTACCAATCGCTGTATTTCGTCCCGTCCAACGCCGTGTCGGTCGATGCGGAGCGAATATCGTAAACGTTGATCTCGTCCCAGTTCTCATCATCAGCCGCCTGATAGGACGAGCGCAGCTTGAAATCGGATTCGCCCGTTATCGGGTCGACCGGCATATGGCGAAGATAGACCTTTGATAGTTCCTCGATCTCGGCCAGGTCGGTCGCCTGCGTCGAGCCGTCGCGGATGCCGCTTCCGGCTATCGTGCTCATCCCTCGTTCGCGTACCGCCACGCCGTCAACCAATGTCGAAAGCGACGGCGGGAAGCGGTCGAGGTTCTGCGTATCGAAGATCGTGCAGTCGTCGATCACAACGCGGCTGCGCGGATCGGTCGGGACGTTAAAGCTGCCAGGCCGTGTCGGGTTGCCGGTAGTGATCGCCCCGAGAGGACATGCCCCGATCGTGTCACGCTTGAATTCGTCGATGGCCTGGCGGACCTGCCTGAGCGTTTCGCGAAGCTTCAACTCCTTTTGCCGCCTTACTGCGTTCTGGGCCAGCGGGATCGTTCCCATGATCAGAATAGAGAGGACCGAGAGGGTGATGACCAGCTCGAACAAAGAGAATCCGCGTTCCCCTACCGCTGTCCGAAATCTGTTCATGAATTCCATCTCTCGCTTCCTTGCCAAGCAGCTCCGCCTAGAACTTTATCGCCACGGTCCTGCCGTCCGGGGCGAGGAAGCTGATCACGTCCTTCTCGAAGGCAAGCTCGACCTTACCGTCCGCCAGCGCTTCAACCTCGACGATCGCCAATATTCCCGATGTCGAGATTATGTTCCCCGATGGCGGAACAAGCGAGATGAACATCTTGCCGTTGGTATTGATGAACGGTGCGACCAGTGTCTTTGCCGCATCGGGCCCAAATATTTCGCCCATTGTCACCGAGCGGACTGCGAGCCGTTTGTCGTCGAACTTCAGGCCCAGCACCGCCGAATGGAATGTCGATGTTCCCTTGACCGCAACGGCTATCTTCGCCTTTTCGCCCTTCTTAAGTTCGGGCAAAGCGTTGGGAAGAAGAAGCTCTGAGAGCGAGTTCGCGTTATCCGCCGCCGCGGGCACGGAAGGCGCCGGAGCAGTCTTCATTGTTTCGGCCGGCGGTACGGGTGCCGGTTTTGCCGTTCCCGCTCCGGAGGTGTCCGAAGTTTCGGTTATCTGCAGCGTCTTTACGCCGGTATCGATCGGCTTAAGATTCAAAGCGTCCGCTGCCGGATTCACCGGAGGAGTGCTGGCCGGTTTCGATTCGGCGGTTGCCGTATCGTTCACCTTGGCCGCCGTCGAGTTATCTACCGACGACGTACTATCCGAACGAACATATTTCGGGGCATCGTTCCCAGGCTGGTCAGGAAGCTGGACCTGGACATTTGTCGGGATCCGGCGTGCCGAGGCAAGCAGCTCTTCTCTTTCTTCCTCGTAGATCATCGCCTCGAGCGAGCCGCTGGTCGGTGTTTGCTGGCTTCCCGTCGGCCGTTCGATAATATCTTCCGGCAGAATCGCCGGTGCACGAATGACCCGCGGAGTGATAGCGATGACGATATCGATCTGACGGTTATCTCTTACCGGCGCGGTGAACAAGTGGCCAATGAACGGGAGCCACCCGAGAATCGGGATCCCGTGGCGGCCATTCGCCTGGACCTCGGTCGCAACGCTGGCCAAAAGAAGGGTCTTGTTATTCTGAATGCGTGCTGTTCCGCTGATCTTTCGTTCAGTGAACGTCGGCGTCAGGTTGTTCGATCCGCCGCCCGTGACACCAACGATGTCCTTGGATTCGATGTCCATCAGGACCTGGACGTCCTGGTTCGGAAACACGATGGGCTTAAACTTCAGCGTCAAACCGATCTGCTCATAGTTGATGACGTCCGAAACAACGCCGCCGAGGTTCACATTGCCGCCCGTCTGATACGAAGCCGTTTTAACCGGAACACGCTGGCCGATCCGCGCCGACGAATCCTCGTTGTTAAACGCGTGGATCTGCGTCGATGCCAAAAGCTTTGTGTTCAGCTTGCTCTGGAACGCGGCGAAATTACTGATCGGAAGACCGACGGCGATACTGGCGATGTCCACCAGGGCGTTTGCGAACGGCAGGGCCGACGTGATCGGCTGCGTAGAACCTTGCGTTACCAGGGGAACGCCTGCACCGCCGATATTACTAAGTTGTTGTGCGGTGCCGACCTGGTTTCCGAACTGCAACAGGTCATTTTTGTTGACCTCGAAGATGGAAACGTCCATCACGACCTCGGCCCGGTCCTTATCCAGCGACTCGATCAGTTTTCCGATCAACTGGATATTCTCGGTTGTGTCGCGGATCGTAATGCTGTTCGTCGCCGGGTCTTCGAGAACGATCGTTTGCGAGCGGCCGGGCTGTGCCGGGATCGCGGTAGATATGATCGCTTTTACGTCCTTCGGGCTGGCGTTCGCGAGGTAAAACGTCCTCAACACCAACTGCTGAAAATTCACACGCCTCATGCCCGTCGCGACCAGGATCGTCCGCGGGCCGACCTTCTGGAAGAACAGGTTTTCCTGCAGAAAGATATAATCCAACGCCTTTGCCGCTGTCACGTTTCGCAGGTCAATGCGGACGATACGCTGTTCGAGCCGTCGATTCAGTGTCGAAAAGCACGTTCAGATCGAGGTCCTTGGCGAGATCTTTAACTATTTGCTGAAGCGGTATGCCGCTCGGGAACGGGAGCTGTTTCAGGACTTCCAGCTTTTGCGGAACTCGATCCGGCAACCCAGCCTGAGGGCCGCCGGTATAGCTGGTCTGCACAAGCTTTACCTTGGCGTCATCGACGGGTTTGCCGTTCTTTACGCCATCGACCAGTTCCTTCTGAAGGCGAACCATCCGCGCCATCTCGGACTTTGCCAGCTCATTCACCGGATCGAACGCGTAAGACTTTCGAAAAGCAATAAATGCACCCTCGTAATCCTTCTGCTCGGCCGCAGCCGCACCTCTTCTCATATACATCTGCGATGCCTGAAAGAGCGATCGCTGGAGGTGAAGCTTGTATTCGGCATTCCTCGGGTTTTCAGCGACAGCCAGAGCAAATTTTTCGGCCGCCTTGTCCCATTCTTCAGCGATCTCGTGCTTCATCCCGGCGTTAAAGTGCTTTTTACCGTCGCCCCAAGCTAATACGGCAGTGGGGGACAGCATGGTAAAAATAAGCAGGAAGGTGAGCAAATATCGGACTCGCATTGCGCTTTTCATATATTTTCGGGTCAGCGTTTCGTCGTGTTAAATGCCTGTTTACGAGAATTTACACGCGGAAGGACTCTCTAAGTTTCAAAAATATCGTGTGTCGGGGGGCCGCGGAAGACGGCAACCTTAATTCTCTTATTTAAGCCAGTGAAATGCAAGCTTTTTGCGAATATTTACAGCAAAAGCGCATTTCGGTGCCGTCCGGTGCGGCCAGGAACACTTCGGACGTTAAATATCACATTTCAGGCAGCTTCCGCTTTCAGCATCCGCCGCCGAAGATAGTCCAGTGCCGCCTGGCTGGACCGCCATCTGATCAATTCACGATCGCCGGGAAAAACAAATTTTACCGAACGGGCCTGGTTTTTATCGGCATAGCCTATAAACACCGTGCCTACAGGCTTTTCATCGCTGCCGCCGTCCGGGCCGGCGATGCCCGTTACCGAGAGGCCATAATCAGCTTTAGCACGATCTTTGATGCCCAAAGCCATCGCTTCCGCTGTCTCAGAACTGACGGCCCCGTGTTCGGCGATAATTTTTTCGGGCACGTTCAATGTTCGGACCTTGGCTTCATTCGAATATGTGATCGCACCTTCCAGATAATAAGCCGACGAACCCGGAACATCGGTCAGCCTCATTCCGATCAGCCCGCCTGTACAACTTTCGGCCACGGCCAGTGTCTTGCCGGATTCCTTAAGCATTTTCCCAACGACCTCTTCCAGAGTCTCGCCGTTTGTTGAAAAAGCCGCCATTCCGAGCGCTGCCGCCACTTTTTCGGAGATCTCTTCCAGAACAGCCTTAGCTTCCTTTTCCGTGCGAGAGGCCGCCGCGAGGTGTATCTCGATCTCGGTTTTCGTGAAAAGGACCGAGGTTTGAACGTCAGGATATGCCTTGTATATCGGGGCAATTAGCTCATCAACCGCCGATTCGCCAATTCCGGAAACGCGTACTATTCGCCGCTTGACGCTGACCTCGCCCGCCATCTCGCGGACCTTTGCCGCGACATTGTCAAGGTACATCGGCTGGTTTTCGCGCGGCGGACCCGGCAGGACAACGAGCAGTTTTCCATCGAGTTCGACCATCATCCCGACGGCCGAACCGTTCGGATTCGGAAGTATCACGGCTCCCTCGATCACCCACGCCTGCCGTTTGTTGATATCGGGCATCTCGCGGCCCCAGGCTCGAAAACGCTCCCGCAAGTGCTGTTCGATGTCATCGTGATAAACCAGTTCCCGGCCGATAGCCCGCCCCGAAACCTGCCGCGTCACATCGTCCTCGGTCGGCCCGAGCCCGCCGGTGGTAATGACGATGTCCGATCGTTTCACTGCGTCCCTGATCGTTTCTTCAAGCCGCGCCTCGTCGTCGCCGACGATCGTCTTTAACATTACCTGAACGCCGACCTCATTTAGCCGGGCCGTCAGCCACAAGCTGTTGGTATCGGTCCGCTCCGGAGTCAACAACTCGGATCCGACCGCGATGATCTCTGCCGTTTTCATAAGAAGCTGGCGCGCCGAATACGGGAAAGCTCATTTTTGCCCGCGAATAGCGCGAATGAACGCTAATAGGCAGCAATAAAAATTTTATTCGCGGAGATTCGCGCTATTCGCGGGCAAAAATCGCGCATTACTTGTAGATCTCTACGACCGGCTTTCCTTCGCTATTGATATAAGCCCGATACATCCCCTCGGAATTGAAGGAAATGCCGATATTCCCGAATTTATCTATCGCGACCACCCCGCCGTCGCCGCCGAGTTGTTGCAATTTTTGCTTGATCACCTGGTCAGCCGCACTTTGGATCGTTAATGCCCGGTATTCCATCAGCGAGCTAATATCGCGAGCAACGCCAAGGCGGATAAAAAACTCGCCCCATCCGGTCGCCGAGACCGCGCAGGTCGCATTGTTGGCATAAGTTCCGGCCCCGATGATCGGCGCGTCGCCCACGCGGCCGTATTTCTTGTTCGTCATCCCGCCGGTCGACGTCCCCGCCGCAAGATTGCCGTCCTTATCCAGCGCAACAGCACCGACCGTGCCGAATTTGTTGTACGGCTCTTCAACAGCGGACTGCAAAGTGCGGACTGCGGATTTGCCGTCACTGGTCGGCCCGAGCTTTTGGCCTTTTACTTTTTCCTTTTCACTTTTTTCCTTTTCTTCCTTCAGGATCTTCTGGAGCGCGTCCCAGCGATGCTGTGTCCAGAAATATTTCGCATCGACCAGTTCAATCTTCTGCTCGGCCGCAAATTTTTCGGCGCCTTCACCGGCCATCATCACATGTTCGCTTTTTTCCATCACCGCGCGGGCAAGCGTTATCGGATTTTTCACCCGGCGAAGCCCTGCGACAGCCCCGGCCCCGAGCGTCTTTCCATCCATTATCGAGGCGTCAAGCTCGTTCTTGCCGTCATTAGTGAATACGGCACCCTTTCCCGCATTGAACAGCGGCGAATCTTCAAGAATTCGTATCGCGATCTCGACCGCATCCAGCGCCGGACGTCCGGCCTGCAACGCCTTGTAACCGGCCACGACCGCTTCTTCAAGCTTTGCCCGGTATTCCTTTTCCTCGCGCGGCGTCAGCGACCCACGGGTGATCACGCCCGCACCGCCGTGAATGACAAACCCCAAACGCGGATTCTGCGGCCCGGTCAACTGCTGTACCTGTGCCGGAGCCGGCTTTTGTGCAACGGCGGAATTCGGCAGGAAAACAAAAGAAGCGATCAGAAGAAGGGCAAGTAGATTTTTCATAGGAATGACTCTGTGAATCAAGGTTTTCTTAACACGGATCCTACGGGATAAACGCGGAAGAAAAACGGATCTGAAACGCCGATACAAAAAGCTCAGATCCGTGAAAACCAGTCCGTATCCGCCCCGATCCGTGTTAAGAAACCACCCTCACTAACTACGATCCTTGCGAATTCAAATAATCCCGCACTCTTTTCATGTCTTCCCACACCTCACGCTTCTTATGCGGGTCGCGAAGCAAATATGCGGGGTGAAATGTCGGCATCACTTTGACGCCGAAATAATCCTGAAAGGTGCCGCGGACCTTGGTGATCCCGTCTTTTGTGTCCAGCAAATTATGCAGCGCCGTATTGCCCATCACGACGATCACCTTCGGCCTGATCACCGCGATCTCGCGAAGCAGGAACGGCCGGCACGTGTGTGCTTCGGGCAGCGTCGGTGCACGATTGCCGGGCGGACGGCAGCGGTTGATGTTGCCTATTGCCACTTCCTCACGCTTAAAGCCTATGCTCTCAATGATCTTTGTTAAGAGCTGCCCTGCCCGCCCGACGAACGGAAACCCCTGGGCGTCCTCGTCCGCACCCGGTGCCTCGCCGATGAACATCAGGTCCGCGTCGAAATTCCCCGTCGTATGCACAACCTGCGTCCGCCCTTCGAACAGCGGGCAACGCGTGCAGTTGCCGATGTCTGCACGGATCGTTTCAATGGTATCGGCAGACTCCGGCAATGCCGGCGTGATCTCGCCGAACAACAATTCTTCCGGCGTCGGCTCTTGAACCGGACCGTTAGCCGTCGCATCGAGCGTTATCTTCACGTTTACGATCTCGCTATTTTCGGACGGAACCTTGTCGCACCGCTTGCATTCACAACCGGCGTCTTACGATTTGCGAGTGATGGAAGCGCTGCGAGCCGTGAACCAGCCGGGCGTCGTGCAGGCGGTTCGGCTGGAACGGCGCGTGGCGGCGCAGGGGAAGTAATGGCTGGCAACGCGGCGATTGCCATATCGGGCATCGCACGGGCCGGTCGTTCAACCGGCGGCGCGGCGAGTTCTATATCGAATGTTTCAACGCCAAGCTCCTGTAAATACAGGACTTGCTCCTTGACGTCGGCGATAAGTTCAGTTAGTTCCTGATTTTGCGGCATTGACGGGAACGGCTTTTCTCAGATTGACGATCTCGTCCAATATCTTATCAGCCAGTTCGCGTTTTGACATAAGCGGCAGCGAGATCTCGCCGCCAAAGCGGGTCAATATTGTCGCGATGTTGGTGTCGGTATTAAACCCTGCACCGTCTTTCGTGACATCGTTCGCGACCACGATGTCCAAACCCTTTTTCTCCATCTTCGAACGGGCGTAACCAACCACATCGTTCGTCTCCGCCGCAAAGCCGACCACGATCATTCCCGCGTTCCTGTTCCTCGACACGTCCGCCAAAATGTCACGCGTTTTTGTCAGCTCAAGGATCATAAAATCCCGCCCGCCCTTCTTTATCTTTCCCTCGGCCGAATTTGCCGGCCGATAATCCGCCACCGCCGCCGCACCGATAAAGATCGTCGCGTTCGGAAGCCACCCATCACAGCTTCGATGCATCTCCTCCGCCGAAACGCCGTTTACGATCTCAACGCCCTCCGGAACAGCCGCAGTGGTCACCCCCGCAACAACCGTCACCTTCGCCCCCCGCTCCCGCGCCGCCTCAGCCACCGCAAAACCCATCTTTCCCGACGAATGATTCGAAATAAACCGAACCGGATCGATCGCCTCCCGCGTTCCGCCGACAGTGATCAAAATCTGCTCGCCCGCGAGGTCCACCAAGCTCCCCTCCTTACGAAGGAGGGGTGGCCGCCGCTCTGGGCGGACGGGGTGGTTCTCTCCCGCGGACGTTACGGCCCCGGTCGCTACCACTCCCGGTTCCGACAGATCTCCGCGTCTCCGCGTCTCTGCGTTTAAAAGCCTCAAAGCCTGCGAGACAATATTCTCCACATCCTCCAACTTCCCCGTCCCCACCGTCTTACACGCCAGCTCCCCCGCCACCGGCTCAACAAACCGCACCCCATCCTTCCGAAGCCGCTCGATATTCCTCTGCGTCGCCGCCTGCTCCCACATCGTCATGTTCATCGCCGGAGCGATCATCACCGGGGCCGTCGAGGCCAGATAGGTCGAAGAAAGAAAATCGTCCGCGACGCCGTTCGCGAACTTCGCAATAATATTCGCCGTCGCCGGCACGATCAGCAGCAGGTCGATCGATTGCGAAAAATTGATATGCGCGATCGGGTCGGGATTCTCCGGGTCGTAATCGTCCACGATCACATGCTTGTCCGTCAGCGCCCGAAACGTCAGCGGCCGCACAAACTCCGTCGCATGCCGCGTCATCGCCACACTAACCTCGCACCCCGACTTCTGCAGCAACCGCATCACCTCGATCGCCTTATAAGCCGCGATCCCGCCGGTCACGCCCAAACCTATTCGATATTTGGTCATAGTCTCGGAGCAATATTACACCAATCGGCTATCAGAATCCGTGGTAAAATTCGCTCAATCTCTCGTCGTGTCGAGCGCTCCTGCAAAGGCGAATAGAATTGTTTGCACGCTCGGGGAAAATAAGAACGATGGTAAGTCGTGCGAGTGTAACGAGGCGGACAACTAGAGCCGCCTCGATTCGAGCTCTCGCGAGGAGTTGCACCCAATGAAAAGCAGTTTAAGACTTTCCCTCGTAATCCTGTTCAGCACTCTCTGCTTGAACGGTCAGGCCCACAAAAGTGGTGGCCTCCACCTGACCGGTTCAATTGTCGGTTTGAACGTTGTAGCTGAATGCAGTGGATCGGAGGGACGCCTATTAGTTCAAGCTGAACTCTCGATGCAGTTTCGAAACGGTAGCGATCGGCGGTTAATTGTTTTTAAGCCCCACAATGTTCGGCCTTACATATTCGGCGGGGAAGTGGGTACCACTCGGATTAACTTTCTCCGAAATCTTCCGTCTACAACGGACAAAGAATCGGAAAGAATCCAGGTCAAAGACATTCGCACCGATAATTGCCGTCCTTCTAGGTACTATGGCAACTACGACCCCATTGCCTCT
Source organism: uncultured Acidobacteriota bacterium (assembly GCA_963763355.1). Lineage (GTDB taxonomy): Bacteria > Acidobacteriota > Blastocatellia > Pyrinomonadales > Pyrinomonadaceae > OLB17. Next base: position 309,661 of record CAVXOI010000008.1, on the reverse strand, counting down.
TTTATAAAGCGGATAGACCTTCCAGTACCGGGTGCCGATTTATTCGTGATGATTGAGCCCCGAAGTTATCACGAATTTCGCGAAGTTGTCACACTAGACACCGGTTATGAAATAGACGTGAAATTAGGTAAGAGCCTGAAGGAGGCACGGGCCCGTTCCGAATATCCTGCATTTGAGCTCCAGTATCATCTTTCTTTGAAAGGAAACGAGAAGGGTGAAGGGTTTCTCAAAAGCCTGCAATCGAGATGGAAAGCTCTTGGCGACCTCGTTCTGGATGGGAGTGGTGATTTTACCGTGACCTCTGAACCGATTATCAACAGGGGCGTGGAATAGGGCCTTTGTAGGCGGCCTATAACCCAAACTGCCTCAAATGATGATCCACATGCTTATACTGCGTCTCGCCCCATTGTTTCCCGGTGAGAGGGCCGAAGAAGGGATGAACGTTGCCGTCGAGAGCGTCGGAACCGAGGGTGTGAAATTTGGTGATCAACTCTTTTAGACGCTCGCGGGTCAGTTCCATATCCGGTTCGTCCTTGATGACGTAATCGGGCCCGGTCGGGGCGTTCTTGCGAAACGGCTTCTCGCCGAGGAAATGCCCCTTAAATACCCAGCCCAGTGCTTTGCCAAGAAAGAGCTGCTGTATCGGCTGCTCGTCGCTTGTCGCCATCTCAAGCACGCGGGCGGTATGCTCCATCGCCTGCACCGGCGACATCTTGCCCCACTGCCGCTCCGCATCCGGCTGCAGCCGTCCTATCCGTTCCATCAACTCATCCCGTGTGTTCGGGTCGAATATTGTTTTCATGATCGCCGTATTCTATATCAGATCCGCAGATTACCTACGGCAAAATTATCTTCGGAATAGGCTGATAAGTGATAGCTGATAACTGATAATTATCACCTATCACTTATCAGTTATCACTTATTCCGGATGGTCCTGTCGTGAAGCCAAGATCTGACGGCTAATCGAAAAACCTTCGCACAAGCAACTCGTTCAAACGATTGATATTCGGGCCAAAAGGCCGTGTTAAAATAGTAATATCAATCGTCTACCGACGCTTCAATGGAATCAATCGCCCAACCATCGCTTTTCGATACGGCCCCCAGCGCGGTGTCTGTCGAACAAGTGATCCTCTCGCCCTCGGCGAGTTCCAGGCCCGCGGGCACCAGTTGGCAGGCCAGCGTTCCAACTAGGGCGATAAGGAGAACTCCAACTATTGTTTTCGTAGATCGCGGCCCTCCGAGCTAAATTCGGTTAACCGCTAACGCGGGAAAATCAATCGTGGACTAAGCCCATGCAAAGAAGGCTGTGAGTTTTGTGAGCCGCCCGAAAATATACGGCACATGAGCGAACGGCGAGTCCATCGAAGGTATGGTGCCAAACTCCGGCACATCTCGTCACCTGCCCGCGAAATCAGTGAAAAACACAGAACCGCGCCCAGCAACACAATTAACGAGACCGAATACTCATGCGCTTCACCTCCGGATGTGGACAACGGGGAAAATCACAAAACCTCAAACTTGGTAAGACCCGGCAATTCTACACCAAAACGGCCGCAGAACTATGGTAAAATCGCGGCTGCGAGTCATCAGCCGACCAATGGAAATCGCCCCACAGCCATCGCTTTTCGATCGGCCGACAATGCCTGTCCCGCTTGAACAGGTGATCCTCTTCGCTCTCGGTGAATTTCAGGCCCGCGGGCATAAACTCGCCGATCGCGAATTCGCTCTCGACCGACTGCGTCATGCCTTCGACAGATCCTGTGAGAAATTCGGAATGCCGCAATCGTCCGACCAGAAACTCGCCTCACTGCTCGGAAAGAACGGGGCGAAGGTGGTCGAGATTCCAATCTACTTCGCAAAACGGCCTTACGGATTACGGTTTCCGCCGCATTGGCGTCCGTGCCCTCACTGTTTACCATCAGATTAATGCAACACTTCCTGAATCTCTTGGCTCCGAACAATCTATCAAAGGCAAAATCTTCGACATCCGCGTCGATGAGATCCGCGAGGGCGACATCACCTACAAACGCGAGATCGTCGTTCACAAGGGCAGTGCGGTCGTGATACCCGGTTTTTGATGACGGAACTGTAGCTCTGGTCAGGCAATACCGGCATGCGGCTGGAAAGCATCTGCTCGAGATATGTGCCGGGACGCTCAATGCGGGCGAGGACCCTGAGCTGGAGCGAGGCGAGAGCTTGAGGAAGAGATCGGCGTCAGGGCGGGAAAGATGGAGAAACTGTGTGAGTTCTGGGTTTCGCCGGGTTTCTTGACGGAGAAGATGCATCTTTACGTGGCCTCCGACCTTACGGCCACAAAGCAGGATCTCGAAGATGATGAGCTGCTGACGGTTGAGCGGTTCTCGCTAGACAGATTGGGCGACATGGTTCTCGATGGTGAGATAGAGGACGCAAAAACCATCATAGGAATATCAATGACACTCTCGCGACTCCGTGGCTGAAATAACGAAGATCATTCCCTCCATTCGGATCGTGCGTATCGTTCGTTTCATTCCTCCCGTGCGAATTGCCGTTTGTCACTATGGGAGGCTGTGTCAGGGTGGAAGCTGTGCCCGCACGGAAGTGGGGTACCATGTTTCTTCCGGCTATGCCGCCCGATGTGCGGAACAGCGCTGATGGGGCTGGGGACGAGGCAGTCCTTTCCGCACATCGGAGGGCATAGCCCACACTGATCTTTGAAAATCTGTGGCCGCGAGTGATTACAAAGCGAGACGCCCGGGGCGATTAACTGTCTCAGGCTGGCCGGACGTAACTGTTGTATGGGATGGATTTAGCGGGAAATCCGTCTCATCGACGCGGCTTCCTTCCGAAGTGAGACAAATTCGCGGCTAAACGCAACAGAAGAAAGGACCTAGGTTGTCTCACCGTGAGACACCGGTTGAGACAGATCGGCCGCGGCGAGAAAACCTCATCAAATGGCCTGTGAATCCAGAAGGCAAATCCCGCTAGTGTAGTTATCGCCGTTCTTTACTTGACCTTCGCAGCCGTTTTCGATACTCTTTCAGTTCGCTTTTTTGCGAATAATGGCTATCAGTGTGAGTAGAGTATGAGTACTTATTTTCCCAGCGGAAAGGGTTTGGCGGACGGCCGTAAATGGCTCGTCGTCGATGCAAAAGACAAAACGGTAGGCCGGCTGGCGACGGAAGTGGCCCGGATGCTGTCGGGTAAGAACAACCCGGCATGGACGCCGTTCATGGATATGGGCGATCACGTGTCGTGATCAACGCCCGCCACGCAAAGTTTACAGGCAGCAAGAACGATCAGAAGATCTATTATCGCCACACGCTTTATCCGGGCGGACTTCGTGAAACGACCGTCAAGGAAATGTTCGAAAAGAAACCCGAAAAGGTCATCGAACTCGCGGTCAAAGGCATGCTGCCGAAAACAAAGCTCGGCAAAGCGATGGCAAAGAAATTAAAAGTGTACGCCGACGGCGACCACCGACATTCGGCACAGAAACCAGAAACAGTAAGCATTTAGTGCTCAGTGGTCAGTGGTCAGATAAGATTCTGAACACCGGCCACTGACCACCGACCACTGATCTTATGGCAGACATTCAGTATTACGGCACTGGCCGCAGAAAAACCTCGACAGCACGCGTTTACCTGCGTCCGGGCAGCGGGCAGCATCATGGTCAACAAGCGTGAGTTCAACGCGTATTTTCCGAACGAAGCATTGCAGATGATCATCCGCCAGCCGCTCCGATCTGACCGACACGGCGGCAAGTTCGACATCCTTGTGAACGTCGACGGCGGCGGAACGGCCGGCCAGGCCGGTGCGGTTCGTCACGGCATCACGCGTGCTTTGATGGAATTTAACGCGGACCTGCGTCCGACTTTGAAAAAAGCAGGACTGGTCACCCGCGACCCGCGTCAGAAAGAACGTAAGAAATACGGACAGAAAGGCGCCCGTGCGAGATTCCAGTTCTCGAAACGTTAATACAATAGTTTGAGTCGTGAGTTGTAACTAGGCATTTGCGAGTAACGAACTGCTAAACGCATTACACTCACAATACCTAATCCATCGCCGGAACTCCTTGGTTTATAGATAAGTTTCCGGCGAGTACATAAACCAATAGGTAAGGAGATATAAGTTTTGGCTACAGTTACGATGAAAGAACTCCTCGAAGCAGGAGTTCACTTTGGTCACCAGGTCCGCCGTTGGAACCCGAAGATGAAGGAATACATCTTTGGCGAACGCAACGGCATTTATATTATCGACCTGCAGAAAACGCAGAAACTTTTCCGCGACGCGCTGAACTACGTCACCGAGTCGCTGACCGAGCGTCCGAATCAAAAGGTCCTGTTCGTCGGCACCAAACGCCAGGCGCAGGACGCTATCAAAGAAGAAGCCGAACGCTGCGGGCAGTATTACGTCAACAACCGCTGGCTCGGCGGCCTTCTGACGAACTACCAAACGGTTCAAAAAGTCGATCAACAAGCTCAAAGACATCGAAGCGATGCGTGAAGACGGCCGCTTTGAGATGCTCACCAAAAAAGAGCGTCTCAAACTCGACCGCGAGCACGAAAGCCTGATGAAGAACCTTGCCGGCATCAAGGACATGGGCGGCCATGCCGGACATGCTCTTTATTATCGACGTTCGCAAGGAAGATATCGCGGTAAAGGAAGCGAATCGTCTGGGCATCCCGATCGTTGCGGTGGTCGATACGAACTGCTCGCCCGAAGGCATCGATCAGGTGATTCCCGGAAACGACGACGCTCTGCGTGCGATCCGCCTTTTCGCGTCGCGTATCGCTGACGCGATTCTCGAAGGACAGCAGGTGGCACCGAAGGCGCGCGTTGCAGTGGCCGAGAGCAGGCGGAAGAAGGAGCTGAAGGCAGTTTGCGCCGCACCGGCCGAGCCTGACGATCCAGGTCGCTGAGTCGAGTCTTTCGCCGACGGCGGAAGCGACGACATCCTGAACTTGAAGCGACGACCGAAGAAGATAAAGAGGTCGATCGCCGGAACGAAGCCGCTCGAGGCGGAAGACGCCGGCAGAGGTCGCGAGCCCGACGAAGAAGGCAGAAGACGCTACTGAACGAGAAGCAACGAAGCAGCAGCTAAGATTTATTTTCAATTCTTGAGAGCGTAGCTCGTTTCCGTTCATCAACGAAGAGGCTGCGTTTTTCTGTAAAGACAGTTATATATTGGAGCAATAATAATGGCAGAAATCACAGCAAGTGCAGTTAAGGCGCTGCGTGAAAAAACGGGTGCAGGAATGATCGATTGCAAGAACGCGTTGGTCGAAGCGAACGGCGACGAAAATGCAGCGATCGAAATCCTGCGAAAGAAAGGCATGGCGACCGCCGGTAAAAAAGCCGGCCGCGTAACGGCTGAGGGCGCTGTCGGTTCGTACATCCACATGGGCGGCAAGGTCGGCGTTCTGGTCGAGATCAATTGCGAAAGCGATTTCGTCGCCCGCGGCGAAGAGTTTCAGCAGCTTGTAAAAGACGTTGCGATGCACATCGCCGCGACCGATCCGCGATACGCGACACGCGCCGATGTTCCAGCCGGGCGATCTCGACAAGGAACGCGAGATCCTGCTGGAACAGCTCAAGAACGATCCCGAAAAACGCCAGCAAGCCCGAAGATGTTCTCAACAAGATCATCGAAGGCCGCTTGAACAAGTTCTACGAAGAGAACGTTCTCGTCGACCAGCCGTTCGTCAAAGATCCGAGCAAGACGATCGGCGAGCTGGTCACCGAAAAGATCGCGTCGATCAAAGAAAACATCACGATCCGCCGCTTCACCCGTTTCAAAATGGGCGAAGGGATCGAGAAAAAGGCAGACGATTTCGCGGCCGAAGTCGCGTCGATGGTTGGGTAAAATCAGTTGTCGGTGGTCAGTGGTCGGTTGTCAGCAAAAGCAATTGTCCACTGTCCACTGTCCACTGTCCACTGTTTATGAAACCAGTTTTCAAGCGCATCCTGCTAAACTTTCCGGCGAGGCCCTGATGGGCTCGCAGAACTACGGGATCGATACGGCCGTGGCCGAATCGGTTGCACGCGAGATCAAGGACGGTGCACGACCTCGGCGTCGAGATCGCGATCGTTGTCGGCGGCGGAAATATTTTCCGCGGGGTGTCGAAATCCGCCGGAAACATGGACCGCGGCGGCTGCCGATTATATCGGGATGCTCGCGACCGTAATGAACGCCGTTGTCCTGCAGGACGCGCTGGAAAAGCTGGACGTGTACACGCGCGTGATGTCGGCGATCGATATACCCGCAGCTTGCCGAACCGTTCATTCGCCGCCGGGCGATCAGGCATCTTGAGAAGAAACGTGTCGTCATTTTTGCCGCGGGAACGGGCAATCCTTACTTCACCACCGATTCCGCCGCGGCGTTACGGGCCTGTGAGATCGATGCCGAGGTGATTTTCAAGGCGACGAAAGTCGACGGGATTTACTCCGCCGACCCCGTAAAAGATCCGACCGCAACCAGGTTCGAAAAGATCTCGTTTCAGGAAGTACTTGAAAAGCAATTAAAAGTGATGGACGCGTCCGCCATCTCGCTTTGTATGGACAACAACCTCCCGATCATGGTCTTTAATATGACCGAGACGGGAAATATCGTTAAGGCCGTCGAGGGCGATCTGGGCATCGGCACACTTGTGTCGGTAACTGGAAATGCAACGACTGCCGGTTCCTGAGATAGATCGATCGAAACTATGAGCGTAGACATCGTAACGAACGCAGCAAGGCCGAAAATGGAAGCCGTGATCGAAGACTTCAAGCGCAAGCTTTGTAATGTCCGCACGGGCCGCGCAACGGTTGGAATTCTCGATCCTGTTGTGGTCGATTATTACGGCACGCCGACGCCGCTGAACCAGATGGCCTCGGTTGCCGTGCCGGAACCGCAGCTTCTAACCGTTCAGCCGTGGGACATTTCGCAGCTCGGTGCCGTCGAGAAGGCCATTCTCGCGGCCAACCTCGGTTTAAATCCGTCTAACGACGGCAAGATCATCCGCCTCTCTGTCCCCGCCTTAAACGAGGAACGCCGCAAACAGTTTGCAAAGCAGATCCACGAGATCGCCGAGGACCATCGCGTTGCCGTTCGAAATATACGGCACAGCTCGAACGACGTCTTGAAGAAGATGCTCAAGGACAAGGAAGTATCCGAGGACGACGAGAAACGGGGCCTCGAAGAGGTTCAGAAGCTCACGAATACCTACATCAGCAAAGATCGACGAACTCGCGAAGAACAAGGAGAACGAGATCATGAGCGTATAGACGAATTATTCGCTCGTGATAAGACGACCTCGCGGAAAATTCCCTAGACGTAGGGTTGTTAATTTCGAATGCTCTTACAATGTTCAGAGGACCAGGCACGGTCAGTGCCTTTAACTTGTATTCCGTTCACAATTAGCTTACCAACACCGGGCTGGGCCGTATTAAAGATCCTTTCTTCCCTTTGCACCCATGGATGTGATCAGTCGAACCGGCAAACTTTCACAACTCCATTAAGATCAATTTCGCTTTCAGTTGGCTTTAGTGGATTTCCAACTCGGTCCGGATGATGCATGTCAAATAGATCCCATTTCAGTGAATCTGGTTATTTCGAATATAGTTGCTTCGAGGGCTTTGGTTACGGCATTGATGCCAGAATGTCGGCCCCTTCTTGTAAGCCGCCTGAACGGTTGGCGGCAACGTGTCTGGATGGAAATTCATTTTGCAACTCCTGTTTCAGTTCCTGATCTCACAGGCGGTTGACGTTGCCGAAATTGTTTTAATTGATTAATTTTGGTAAATTGTCTGAGGCATCCGCACGCCAACAACGACCGGTAAGCATTGATAACAATTTGAATTCTCCTTCCGGCTCTTTATTTGCTCTGCGCCTCCTGCTTGTACTTTTCAAACTGAACCTTGAATTCCTTACATGTTTTCGCGAGCTCGGCTTTGTCGTTCGCGGTTTTGCTCGATGCTCTCCCGAATGCTGTCCTTGATCCGATTAAGGACAGTCGCTTTCGCTGCCTTGACGACAAAATTGTCGTCGGGATTATTTAGCTCGGCGTCGATGGCGTTTATCACTTCATCGCATTCGGGAATGCCGATGTTCGACTTCCCTACCGTCTTATCGACGGCCTTATCAGTCAATGTGGCATTCGAGTTCGAGCTGGTAGCCGAGTCGTTTCCGATAAAACTACATCCAAGGCCGACGAAGATCACAATGACAACTACCGCAAGAAATTGAACGTGATTTCTCATTGCGTATGCGCTCCTAACAAGGTCCGTCGAAATATTAATTGAAGGCTGTTGGCCACCAAAGCGGCGTTGCAGATCGCGTCCCTATTGCACCGGGTGAAGGGGCCCGCCTTGAAAATCGTATGTGAGATACAAATGAAGGGCGTTTTCTCTTACTTCTCCGCGGACGTCTTTGACCGCCGCCTGAAGCGTTCCGTTCGATGCAGCTATAGGCAAACTTACGGCTATTTGCCGCCCATCGATCAGCAGGATCGGGTTCACCCGGCCGTTCAGCGTCGATTGAACGAGCGGCGTTAGGATCCCGCCGATCACGGGATTGACCCCGTCGAGATTGACCGTCTCGACATTGAGTTGGCCGAACACCGCCTGCCGCGATGCGTCGTATCGAAGTTCCAGATTTGCCTGGGCCCATCCGGTAAATTGAAAACAGCCGAACATGGAATTATAGCTGCCCGTGAACGCGATCGGGGCCGAAAGCTTGTTGTTGTCAAAGCGTACAGCCGTCGTTGTGCCGCTTCCTTCCCGGAGCGTCGTTAGCTGGCTTGCGCACGGCTGACCGTCGGTGCCGGCCCCGCCCATTGCAAGCGGAAACGTGGGCGGGTTCATTTCCGTGAGGATCGTCCCAAGCACTTCGTTGAAAAAATCCTGGCCAAGAACTATTTGTGCCGTACCCGCCGGTTGGCCGGCCGGATCAGGTGGCGATATCGGCGTGCCCGGGGCGTGGACCGCCTTTGGCACGCCGACGAACAAGTAAAAAACAAGTACGCCGCCGAGCACCAGACCGATCAGAAATCCTATGATCAAGCGCGACATTCAATAATTCCCCTTTACGGCGTACGCGTCGGCGAAACGGCCGGCTGCGGTGACTGCTGCTGCATCGCTTGTCCCACCAGGGCCGCTACAGCACTGAAGATCAGATTAGCCTGGGCCTTCACCTGCTCAGCGTCGATCTTGGCATGATCAGCCGGAAGCGTAAACTGACTCTGATCCGGCTGAAGCTGGATGTCGGACATTACGGTCACGATCTTTACGCCTTTATAACCCTGAACATTTCCTCCGGTGGTTGATTGTGACACCGTTTCCGATCGAAGCGGAAGCCCTGTTTCTGAATCGACCAGAATAAATGATTCGGTCCCGACCTGGCCGGCCTGGGTTTGGGTGTTAGTGGTTGAAGAATAGCGATATTTCATCGCTTTACGGCCGTTGACCGTCTCTTCACCGGCCGGTTGCACTCCCTGGATCGCCTTGACCTGATTGACGATCTGTTCGGGCATCATCATACGCCTTACATCGAACCCCAACGCTTCCTTGGACAATTCAGCATACTGGCGGCGATTCGGAAGGATCAGGTAATTAGTATTAGCCGTATCCAGATAGACCACCTTTTCCCCGCTCGGCAAAGTAAACTCCATCCGCCGGTCAGCGCCGCTTCTCGAAACCAGCGCGGTGATCACCGGAAGGGCGGCGTTCTGCGTGTCGCCTATGGCCTCGAAACTGAGATCGATCTTAGCTTGATAACGGTCAGGTTCTTTTGCTTCCACGCTTGACCCGACCGCGGTATTCGTATTGGCCGTGTTCGCGACATTAGACCTTGTATTAACATTCGAGGAAACGGCAACATTAGAATTCACCGCCGGTCCGCATCCTATTAACACCATCGAAATTCCGGCAATTATCAGATTATAAACACCCTTCATGACAGAAATCTCCTTTCCGATGAACTGAATTAATACACTACGACATTCGATAATGATAGAGCAAGAATTATGCCTTTTCCAGGTTGGCGAATTTGAGAATGAGTTTTTTCTGACCGAAGCCGGGAAAGCTGATGGTGAGTTTTGTATTATCGCCGCTTCCTTCTCGCCTGAGGACCAGCCCCTTGCCGTATTTTGAGTGGCGGACGTGAGAGCCCGGAGTGATCGGCTGGTCTTCGTCCGGTTCAATTCTTCGCTCCCTGACGTTTTCAGATGCAAGCGCGCGAAGTTTATCGAATCCTGATAAAGGGCGATCCTTCGGCTCGGCGTTTTTTGTTGGAGTGACTTCTTTCTTTTGGAAAAACTCGGCGATCGCATCCGCGCTGTTGTAAGTTTTTCCGGTATAGAGGTTTTTCGGCTTCTCTTGATGCGTAGACTGTCCGCGGAGTGCCGCGACCGCATAACGGCTTTCCTGCGCGGTCGAACCTCGGGCGAACGAAAGCCAGGAGGGCCCGCGCGACAGGTCGTCGATCAGTTCAAGCGGAAACTCATTTAGAAATTGCGACGGCTCGGCGGCCATTTCTTCACCGTAGACGCGACGCCGCATTGAATGCGTAACGTAAAGCTGCTCTTCGGCCCGGGTTATAGCGACGTACGCAAGACGACGCTCTTCTTCAAGCTCCTTCGCTTCGCTAAGGCTCCGCGAGTGTGGAAAAACACCATCTTCCAGGCCGACGATGAAAACAATGGGAAACTCAAGGCCTTTTGCCGAATGAACGGTCATCAGCGTGACGCCTGCGTTCCGGTCGTATTTATCCGTGTCCGAAGTCAGGGCCGCGTGATCAATAAAATCGCGAAGTCCGTTCTCCGGCGATCGGTCATAATCGACCGCAGCGTTGACCAACTCTTCAAGGTTTTCCAACCGTGCTTCGGCTTCATCGGTATTCTCGCTCCGCAGCATCAGCGAATAGCCGCTGTCGTCTATCACAGAAATAACCACATCTGATACCGCCTTTTCCGATTGAGCGGCAGCCTCGGCTTTGCTTCGCAGTTTTTCGATCAGGTCGCGGAAGGCAATTAAAGCCTTCAGAGACCGCGGCGAAACAGCGCTCTTTTCGCCTTCGGCGATCGCATTGATCGCGTCCCACGTCGAGCAGGCGTTGCGCCTCGCGACCGCTTGTATTTCGTCAAGAGATGATTTTCCGATACCCCGCGGCGGCGTGTTGATGACCCGGTATAACGCGATATCGTCGGATGGATTAAGGATCAGCTTTAAATAGGCGACGACATCCTTTATCTCGGCCCGTTCATAGAACGAAAAACCGCCGACAATATTGTAGTCGATCCGCATTCGCCGGAGTGCTTCCTCAAATACGCGCGATTGCGCGTTCGTTCGATAAAGGACGGCTATTCTCTTGCTTGCGTCCCGACGCCTGTGGTCCTCTATCTGCGAAGCCACGAACCGCCCTTCCCCTTCGGCGTCCGTCGCCTGAAAATACATTATCCGTTCGCCGCCCGTGTTTTCGGTCCAAAGCTTTTTCTTTTTCTGGTTTACGTTGTTATCGATTATCGCGTGGGCAGCGTCAAGGATGGTTTGTGTCGACCGATAATTCTGTTCCAGCAAGATCACCTTGGCATCCGGGAAACTTTTCTCGAACTCGAGGATGTTCCTGATATCGGCCTGTCGAAAGCCGTAAATGCTCTGCGCGTCGTCGCCGACAACGCAGATGTTCTGCTGCTTTTCCGTCAGGAACGTGATCAGGGCGAGCTGAAGTGAGTTTGTGTCCTGATACTCGTCGACGAGAATGTAGTTGTACCGGTTGTTATATTTTTCTCGCGTCTCGGCCGAAACGCGCAACAGCTTGACCGTTTTGATCAGCAGGTCGTCAAAATCGAGTGCGTTCGCCGTCCGCAGCCGATCTTCATAGAGCCTGAAAATCTTTGCATAAGCGGCCCGCTTTTCGTCGGTTTGTTCGACGGACGAAGTGAAAAGCTCTACATCCTCGCCGCGGTTCTTGGCCGCGCTGATCGCTCCGCGAACAACCCGCGGTACGACCTGTTTCTCATCCAGCCCAAGGTCTTTAATACACGCCTTAATTACCTTTTGCGAATCATCGGTATCGTAGATCGTGAACGAGCTATTATAGCCTTCATCAAGCTTGTCGATATCCTGGCGAAGAATGCGCACGCACAGGCTGTGAAACGTCGCGATCAGCGGAAACGAATTCAGCTTTTGATCTTTCAATAGGCTCTCGACGCGCGACCGCATCTCGCCCGCGGCCTTGTTTGTGAACGTTACGGCAAGAATATTGTGCGGCGGGACCTGTTTTTCCGCGATCAGGTAAGCGATCCGCACCGTAATTACGCGCGTTTTGCCTGAGCCGGCCCCCGCGAGGATCAAGAGCGGCCCTTCGGTGGTTTTTACAGCCTCTGCCTGTTGAGGATTTAGAGAAGCGAGAAGATCCATGATGAACGGGTACCTTTGATTCTAGTTGCTCAAAAGGTGTGGGTCAAAGAGGAGAGACCGAAGGTTTACGTCCTACTTCACCAGGGCCTGCATTTCCTTGAATTTTTCGTGCCGGGCGTTGACCATTAGCTCGAACATCGCCAATTCAACGCTGGAGGGAACGACGCCGGCTGCACTCATCTTTGCAAGGCCCGCGGCTTTGTCATGATCGAAACGCGAGCCGACACAGTCGGTCAACAGGTGCACGTCGTAGCCGTTGGCAATAAGGTCGTGTGCCGTCTGGTTTACGCAGATATGAGTTTCGATGCCGCAGAGGATAACTTGCTTCGTCGCAAGTTTTTCCAAACGCTGTCTAAAATCCGCCGAGCCGAACGAACTGAACTCCAGCTTTTCAATAGGCGCCAGATCATCGGGCAGCGAATATCTTATTTCTTCTGCAGTGGGGCCCAGGCCTTTTGGATACTGTTCGGTAACAACGATCGGAACGCCAAGAAGCTGAGCACCGGCCACAGCCCTCGCAATATTGGCCGCGAGCACGGAAAAATTTCCCATCGCATCGCGAAACCCCTCCTGGACGTCCACGATCAACAGCATTGTATCTTCGATCCGCAATGTTTGGTTATGGTTCATAGTGACAAGCCTTTCTCGTCCGCCTGATCCGAACCGGGACAACCTCGGTCGCAGGCGTCTGTTCCCTCGCCGCGGCCCGGGTCTTTCTGTCCCGCATTTCCTTTTTATATTGGCGAAAAAAGAAAAAGACCGTGACGAAACTGATCACCAGGATCAGGATCATCATCGCTCCGATAAAATAGATCTCTGCCGCCGCCGATGTGGACATGCGACAAGTTTAGGCGGCGCAAACTTTAGATTCAAGGGAACGGTAACGATGCCGGTCTAACTAGGGGCCTGGTTGGCGGGAAAAGCTTCGGCCAATTCGCGATCTTCGACAGCCAAAAGTTCTTTGTAGGAATCGGGGATCTGGCGGACTCTCTTAGACATATCGGTCACCAGATGAAGAGTCTCACCCTCGGCCAACAGAGCTTCGTCCGACGGTCGAACGATCTCGTAAATAAAACGTATCGAACGGCTGCGTATCTCGGCGACGCGCGTCCGCACGCTCAATACGTCTTCGTAATATGCAGGTGATTTATAACGGACGTAGGTTTCGGCGACGACCATCAGTGCCTTGTCGTTCTCTTCCATTTCCTTGTAGGAAAACCCCTTTGCACGGCAAAGATCGCTGCGGCCGGCCTCGAACCAGATCAGGTAGTTCGAGTGGTGAACGATACCCATCTTATCGGTTTCGGCGTAACGGACGCGGATCTCGGTTTCATGCCAGCCGTCCATAAACAGTGGTCAGTGAGCAGTGGTCAGTGGCCAGTTTCAGAATTACTTTTTCTGATCACCGACCACCGACCACTGACCACTAATTATTTGGCTGGGAGACAGGGATTCGAACCCCGATAGGCAGATCCAGAGACTGCAGTCCTACCATTAGACGATCTCCCAGCGTAAGTAATAATTTACGTGTCGAAACGAAGATTTGTCAAACAGGAAGGGCGTTCAGAGTTCAAGCTTTAGCTTGCCTGATCGCCGAGGAAATGCAAGCTAAAGCTTGAACGCTGAACTATTTCTATTTTGACTTTTCTCCTTTTAATTCCTACCTTTTAACCTTATGTCGGCTGACAAGGAGATCCTCAATAACCGCCAGGCTTTTCACGAATATCACGTTCTCGATCAGTATGAGGCCGGGATCGTCCTTGTCGGGACCGAAGTCAAGAGCATCATGGCCGGGCGGATCCAGTTGAAGGACTCTTATGTCACAATAAAGGATGGCGAGGTCTGGCTGTTGAATGCCCATATTTCGCACTATTCGCACGGAAATCAGCAAAATCACGAACCGCTACGGACCCGAAAGCTGCTTCTGCACCGAAAAGAGATCGAAAAACTTGAAAAGGAAACCACGCAGAAAGGATTGACGCTTGTCGTCACGTCGATCTATTGGAAAAACGGCCGGATAAAGTTCGAGATCGGCGTCGCAAAGGGTAAAAAGCTTTACGATAAACGCGAGACCGAAATGAGAAAGACCATCGACAAAGAAACCCGCCAGCAGTTGAAAGAAAAGGCCAGATAAGCTAAGTTATAACGACATTTACAAGCTTTTAGTAGGCAATTTATAATCGAGGTAATTAATGGAGTTTCAGGGAATCACGGGGAATTTTTCCGAAGCGAACGTCGAAGCGCTTGCTGTGGCCGTTTTTAAGGGTGATAAGCCGACGACCGGGCCGCTAAAGGAGCTGGACAAACTAACGGGCGGACGGGATAGCGGCGGTTTTCAGGTCCGAGGAATTCAAAGGCGACAAAGGGCAGACCGCCCTGCTCCGGTTCGCTCCGAAAGGAAAAGTTAAGGCCCGTTCACTGCTGCTGATCGGCGTCGGTGAAACGACGGATTACAAGCCGGCCGAGGTTGCGGTCGCTTCGGCCAGCCGCGGCCAGGTATCTGAGAGCTCGAAAACATCGAGAGCTTTGCATTTCTTCCCCGCCACAACAGCGATGCGGCCGCGGTCGGTCAATTTGCGGCCCAGGGTTTCGTTACCAGCCAGTTCGAGCTGGATAAATATAAAACCAAGGACAAGAACGATAAATACGTCGACAAGCTGGTGGTGTGTGTCGACGGTGCCGATGGTTCCGGGCTGAAAGACGGGACTAAAACGCGGCCGGGCGATCGGCGAGTCGATGAATTTCACCCGCGACCTTGCCAATGAACCGCCGAATATTCTGACGCCGACGGAAATGGCTAATCGCGGGCACAGCGGATGGCCAAGGAAGTCGGCTTGAAATGCGAGGTCCTGGACGAAGCGAAGATGAAAAAGCTCGGGATGGGTTCGCTGCTCAGCGTTTCGATCGGATCGGAACAGCCGGCCAAATTGATCGTGCTTCGATACACGCCGGCAAAGAGCACAGCGAAAAAGGGCGATCTTCTTGCGCTGGTCGGCAAAGGAATAACGTTCGACACCGGCGGCATTTCGCTGAAACCTGGCGAAGGCATGGATGCGATGAAGTACGACATGTCGGGCGGAGCGACCGTTATCGGAACGATGCGTGCGATCGCCCTAATAAAACCGACGGTACCGGTCCTCGGCATCGTCGCCGCGGTCGAAAATATGCCGGACGGCAAGGCGTCGCGTCCGAGCGATGTCGTCACGGCTTCGAACGGAAAGACGATCGAGATACTGAACACGGACGCCGAAGGACGGCTGATCCTCGCCGACGCGGTCGCTTATGCGGAAAAGCAGGGAGCCACCCGCATCGTGGACATGGCAACGCTCACAGGGGCCGTGATCATCGCTCTCGGCGACCAGAACACCGGGATCATGGGCAACGACCAGGAACTTGTCGACGAGATCATTTCGCTCGGGAAAGAGAACGGCGAAGGTTTTTGGCAGCTTCCGGTGAGCAAGGAATACAGCAAGCAGATCAAATCCGATATCGCCGATATCAAGAACATCGGCCCTCGCGGAAAAGCCGGGACGATCATGGGTGCCGTTTTTATTCAGGAATTTGTCGATAAGGCGAAATGGGCGCATCTGGATATTGCCGGGACCGCCTGGTACGATTCCGTTCGCCCGCACCAGGCAAAAGGGCCGACCGGCGTCGCCATTCGGACGCTTATATCGCTTGTCGAGCGGAGTCAATAGACAAGAATCAACGGATGTTCAATAATGGCTGGTAAATTTTGCGTTTATCAGCCATTTTTTCTGCAAAATCAATGAAATAATTCGTCTGTTTGTGGGCCGGACCCGGTCGGCCGGCGATATTCTTTTGTTCTCGCAGCACAGTTAATGGTTCCATTGTTTCGTCCAAATCTCGTTAACCTCTGCCTGGCCGCCGGAGTGCTGATAGCGGCAACGGCGTGTTTCTGCAGCTCGGAACGGCCCGAATCTAATTCTTCCGATGTTTATGTTGACGATGCGAATTCGGCACCGCCGTCAAATTCCGCCGCTCCGGCGCCGGGGAAGAAAAAGGACGAAGGCGATTTCCTGGTCGAACATCTAGAGATAGAGACTCCGCGTTATAAAGAGATCGACCGGCAGGTGCGGGAAGCGCGGCTCTTGAAGGACGCGGCCGAGAAGCTGAACCGGGCGCTTATCCTGCCCCACGACATCGTGCTGAGGACCAAGGACTGCAAAGAAGTAAATGCCTTTTACGATGCGAGCGACCGCACGGTCACGATGTGCTACGAATTGATGGAACATTTTTACCAGACGTTCAAGTCAACCGGAATGCCGGACGACAAGGCGTACGGGAAAATGAACGACGCGGTCCGTTTCGTTTTTCTGCACGAGATCGGCCATGCGCTGATCGATCAATACAAGCTGCCGGTCGCGGGGAACGAAGAAGATGCAGCCGACCGCTGTTCGGCCTACATCAATTTAAAGGAGCTCGGCGACGACGGCCTTCGCGCCGTCTATGCGGCGGCAGATGCATTTGCCATTGAATCAAAACAAAGCGACAATTCAAGACGCAATCTTGCGGACGAACATTTGCTTCGCGAACAGAGGTTTTATAATTCGCTTTGCATGATCTATGGGTCGGACCCCGCCGAACATGGCCATATTGTGGCCGACGGATACCTCCCCAAAGAACGTGCGGTTAGATGTCAGGGTGAATATCAAAGGGCTGTCGACAGCTGGATAAAACTGCTTGAGCCGTGGCGGAAGAATTGATCCGGGACCATCGTCCTTATTGGAGATAACTATGAAGAAATTTGTTACCGATCTGCTGTTTGGGAAGGACACACTTTTTAACGGACTTGTCGCTCTGGGTATTGTCGCCGCCATCGCTCTCGGGTGCACTTGCCCTAAGGACCTGGCCAATAGCGGCACATCGAACAGCTCGAATAGCACATCGACATCCAATTCAACAACCACCGATACGGATGGCATTCCGTCCGATTCGACGCTGCAGTCGATGGTAAAGGAAACGACGGCGGATTTTGCCCAGGCGATCGACACAAACGATTTCAGCGAGATCTACGAAAAATCGTCGACCGACTTTAAGAACACCTACACGCAGGACCAAATGAAGAATGTCTTTAAGACGTTCGTCGACAAGAAACGGCTTATTCTTCCGAGCCTGAACAAGGCGGGCGATACAACCGCCGAGTTCTCGCCGGCCCCTCGAATTCGCCAGGAACAGAGCTTGGACATCCTGGTGCTGAACGGTACGTTTCCCACGAAACCACTTAACGTAAAATTCGAATACGAATACGTAAAACGGGCGGGCGAGTGGAAGCTGCTGAAACTCATTGTGAATATGTAGCCCTACTTCGACATTCTTTCCAGCAAAGGCGGCCGTCATGGCCGCCTTCTTTACTTCAGGTCGCATACAAGGGCCGCCCGTCAACCGCGCTACCGAAGCAAAACCTGTCCGGAAATTCGTCTATTTCTCGTCTACATACACAGGAGAGAGATCTATAACAGTATGTCAAACCTCATCTCATGCTCAGTTGGCGGCAAAAACTCGCTTCTTAACTGCTCCATCGGACTTGTCATTCTTTTGATGATCATCGGCGGCTGCACAGGCAAGAACGATTCAAGGTCAAATGCAAATAACGGGCCGACCACCGATTCAAAGGCCTCTGATATGCCGGACGATGCGGTGCTCAAAGCAAACGTCAAACTAACGACCGCCCAGTTCGCCAACGCCATAAGCACCGAGGATTTCACGACCCTCCGGGACAACGCCTCTGACGAATTCAAGGAAAAATACACCGCTGAACAGGCAAAAGAGGTCTTTGCAGATGCCGTAAAGAACAAGCGCGCTCTGCTTCCGATGCTGGCAAGCCTCGTCAACATGGATCCTGAATTTACCGAACCGCCATCGGTCCGAAAGGAAGGCAAAGTGCCGGTCGTCACGGTAAAAGGCAAATATGCCACGAAGCCTAAACCGCTCGAGTTCGAATACGAATACGTTTATATGTTTGGCAAAATGAAGTTGTTAAAGCTCATTCTTAAATAACGGATTCCCGGGCTGTTAGCCCCGTGCTAACTGTTCTGATACAATTTGATTTTCAAAAAATCTCGCTGCCGGCGCACGATCCGGCGTATTTGTTTATGAAGATTCACGAATATCAAGGCAAAGCACTTTTGAAGGAGTACGGCGTTCCCGTGCCGCGCGGCATTGTTGCCCGAACGCCTGAAGAAGCCGAAGCGGCTGCAAAGGAACTCGGCACCGACGTCGTTGTCGTAAAAGCCCAGATCCACGCCGGCGGCCGCGGCAAGGGCGGCGGCGTGAAGCTCGCGAAATCGCCCGGCTGAAGCGAAGGAGATCGCTTCCGAGATACTTGGGATGATGCTGGTCACGCACCAGACCGGGCCCGAGGGCCGCGAGGTCAAGACGCTGCTGATCGAAGAAGGCCTGCCGATCGATCAGCGAATTTTATCTTGGCATCACGCTCGACCGCGTGACCGGCCGCAATGTTTTTATGGCGTCGTCCGCCGGCGGAATGGACATCGAAAAAGTCGCGGAAGAAACGCCCGAGTTGATCCTGAAAGAAACGATCGACCCGTCGGTTGGCCTGCGCGGTTTCAGGCACGTAAGCTCGCTTTCGGCCTTGGCATTCCTAATGATCTCGTCAACCAGGCCGCGAAATTCATGCTTTCGCTGTATGAAGCTTACGAAAAGATGGACGCGTCGCTGGTCGAGATCAATCCGTTCCTTCTGACCAAGGACAACCGCCTGATCGCGCTCGATGCCAAGGTAAATTTCGACGACAACGCGATGTTCCGTCACAAGGAATACGCAGAGCTTCGCGACCTGAACGAGGAAGAGCCGCTCGAGATCGAGGCGTCGAAATTCGATCTCAATTACATCAAGCTCGACGGCAACATCGGCTGCATGGTCAACGGTGCCGGCCTCGCGATGGCGACGATGGACATCATCAAGCTCGCCGGCGGCGAACCCGCGAACTTCCTCGACGTCGGCGGCGGCGCATCGCAGGAACGCGTCGAACAGGCGTTCAAGATCCTGCTTGCCGACGAAAACGTCAAAGCCGTTCTGATCAACATCTTCGGCGGCATCGTCCGCTGCGACATGGTCGCCAACGGCGTCGTCGCCGCGGCCAAGAACCTCGGCGTCTCGATCCCGATCGTCGCCCGCCTCGAAGGCACCAACGTCGAAGAAGGCCGCCGCGTCCTGCACGAATCCGGACATCGGCATCATCCCCGCCACGACAATGAACGACGCCGCGGAAAAAGTCGTCTCGGCGGCAAACGCCGAATTCTAATTTTATAGCTCCGATCTATCGTCTTTCCGCTGACGGCCCCGATGCGATCGATCGGGGCCGTTTTCAATTCTCCCGCTCGCTAACCGAACTGACAAGCCTCGTAAAGAGGTCTATTATCTCGCTATGAAACGGATAATGAATCTTGTCCCGCCGGCCGCGGCCACGCTTGTTTTTTCTACGAACGTTTTTGGCCACGAAAAGTGGTTCATGGAAACCGCGGGCCATCACTTGCGTTGGGACCTGTTCTTTCGCCCGATGCCGCTGATCTTTACCGGCGCCATCCTCGCGATAACCGCGGGCGCCTGGTTCTATTGGAACAAGCGAAAGAAAAGTTTCGTTCCCGGCCCGCCGGAACTTGGTGCCAGGCGGGAGCGGAGGGCCGCATTTTACGGTCTTGTACCCGCAATTTTGGGCATCCATCTCGCGGTTCCGCTTTTCGTAGGGTCGGTTCAGGGACACCTTTTCTCTCCGAACAATCAACTGACGGGACACTGGATCTATTTTGTGGGCCTTGCGCTCACCGGGTTGGCGTTGTCGTTTTTCTATGGCGGGCTCACGCGTTTTTCCGCCGTCACGCTGGCAATATTGTGGGTTTTCGGAATTTTTCTGTTCGGTGTGGAATCGATGCTGGACAATATTTTTTATCTCGGGTTCGCAGGGTTTTTCTTTCTCGCCGGGCGAGGCCCCGTAAGCATCGATCGGCTTATTATTCCGCGTTTCGAGCCTCCCGCTAACCTAATGAAATGGGCGATAACAGGCCTTAGGGTCGGCGTCGGTTTAAGCCTGACGATCGTGGCGTTCACAGAAAAGCTCGCCAACCAGCCACTCGCCGAAAAGTTCCTTAGCGAGCATCAACTGAATTTCACGCCCTTTTTCGGTATGCCTATGTCGAACGAGACATTCATTCTTTGCGCCGGTTCGGTCGAGCTGCTTGTCGGGCTGTGGATATTATTGGGCATTTTCAATCGCGAGATCATCCTGATCGCATGGATACCGATAAATATGACGCTGACAATTTTCAACTGGGCCGAGTTGGTAGGCCACCTGCCGATCTACGGAGCTCTCGCCGTGCTGCTTGTATGGTCTTATGACGAGGAGAACCTCAGACTTTGGATCGAAGGGCTAAGGCGAGGGCCGCTTGCCATAGACGAAGCAGGCGGTGAGGTTACACCTTGATAAATATCCGCCTGCGATAGAGCAGCCACATCAGGAAGAGCCAGAATAAAATATAACTGACCGCATAGGCGAGCGAGGCGTTGAGCGGCGAGCAAGAAACGAAAGATAGATGTTGTTGAAGATCCACTGCTGAAGCGTAGATTTCCTTACCGTCCGGCCCGGCAAAGCGGATCATGCCCATCAGGCGGGCCATTATTCCGGAAAAGACGAAAAGAGCGAGCGCGTTGACGCCGAAGATGACGAACGGTTTCGCCCAGCGTTTGTAGCCTTTGATGTCGATGACGTAATAACAGAAGGCCAGTGTCAGGAGAGCAAGGCCGGACGTATAAACGACATACGAGCTTGTCCAGAGGGATTTGTTGAGCGGAAAAACGAGGCTCCATGACCAGCCGACGGCGAGAAGGACCGTGCCGGCGAAGAACAAGCCGAGAGCCTTTTCAAGTGCGGAATGCGGACTGCGGACTGCGGAGTTCTCAGGATCGTTATACTTTATCCTTTCTCCTTTATCCTTTCGAAGCAGCCACGTTCCTGTCAAAACTCCAGAGATCGTCGTGACTATCGCGGGAATCGTCGACAGAATTCCTTCCGGGTCGAAGACTTTCGCCGATCGCCACATATGAGCTTCCGTCAGGATCGTGCGGTCGAGCCATGCGGCGAGGTTACATGCCTTGTCATCTACGGTCCACACTTCACAGCCTGGAACCGGGACGATAGTCATCAACAGCCAGTAAAGAAGGAGGAGGGCGATGCCGATGACGGATTGCTGCTTCCAGTTTGTATGCAGGTAGATCAGCGAGACCACCAGATAACAAACCGCTATCCGCTGCAGCACGCCGGGAATCCGCATTGTCGCAATGTTGTACGGCGCAACGACGGAGCCGGCAAGAAAAAACCCTGTGACGATCGCGGCAGTAACACCCGCGACGATCAACGCCGGAATGGTCTTGTCCCACAGATAAAGGAACAACGCCGCCGAATAGCTGAGGACGATCAGGACCTTAAGCAGCCATGGGATCTGCGTTTCGGCAAAGTTAAAGAATGGGATCGCCGACATCAAAATGCCGAGGGCGAAGATCAGGACGGAACGCGTGACGATCTTGAAATATACATCGCGCGTGATGCCGGTTTCGATGCGTTTGCTAAGCGCAATTGGGATGGCGACGCCGACAATGAAAAGAAAGAACGGAAAGATGTAATCGGTAGGGGTGATGCCGTGCCATTCGGCATGCTTCAACGGCCCATAGATCGCCGACCACGTGCCGGGATTGTTGACCAGCACCATCCCGGCGATGGTCATTCCGCGGAACACGTCGAGCGATACGATACGTGGCTGATCGGCGATTTCCGACATAAAAGCGGCTTTTTCCGGAATAGTGTATAGCGAATAACGAAGAGCGTATTATGACGAACCGTATTATTCGTTATTCGCTATTCGTTATCCCGAAAGAAAAGTTACCAGCCGTTCCTCTGGCGTGTACCGGTAATGTGCGCGAGATGATGACGCGAGTGCCATGCGTAGAGAGCGAGCACCCTCTCGAGGGTCCAGGGCCCGGTTTCGGGATGAATGAACTCGCGTCCGAAATCCTCATCGGTCATTGACTCTAAGAGGTTGGCCCACCGCGCTGTGAACGCCTTCGACGATCGCCAGCGATACATCGACGGGCATCTTGCTGTCGGACAGCTCGGCCCAGCGGTCCTCGTAATACGGACGGATCGTCGGCGGCTCGTCCTCGGTCAGGGCGAGCTTAAAGCGGCAGAGCGAATTGATATGGCTGTCGGCGATATGATGGACAGTCTGCCTCAGCGTCCAACCTTCCGGGCGGTATGGCGTATCAAGTTGCTCGTCGGTCAGGCCGTCGACCGCGGCCTTTAATTTTGCCGGAAGCTCGGCGATCGTTTGAATATTCTCGGATCGCGGCGTTGCGTCTTCGCGATCGAATTTGCCAACTGGGTAGCGGAGATCTTGTTCTTTTGATGGTTGTGTCATTGGGTACTCCTGGGAACGCAGGCTCTCCAGCCTGCACGCCGTTGTCTTTTGACGGCGAGTCGGGCAGTGAGTTTCGAACTCAAAATATCACTGCGCGCTTTCGTGCTTCGCACTCATGCAGGCAAGGGTGCCTGCGTTCCGGCCTAGCCGCCGTAATAACTTTCAAACCTTGTAAATTCCTTCAGGAACGCCAGCTTGACGGTACCGGTCGGGCCGTTTCGTTGTTTCGATATGATAAGCTCGGCGATTCCGGTCGTTATCGTCCGACGGCTTATAGTAATCCTCGCGATAGATGAACGCAACGACGTCGGCGTCCTGTTCGATCGAGCCCGATTCGCGAAGGTCGGACATCATCGGCTTTGGCGGGTTGCGGGCCTCGGGCGCACGGGAAAGCTGCGACAGGGCGATCACGGGAACGTTCAATCTCTTTCGCCAGGCCTTTGAGCTCGCGCGAGATCTG
This sequence comes from uncultured Acidobacteriota bacterium, assembly GCA_963763355.1. Lineage (GTDB taxonomy): Bacteria > Acidobacteriota > Blastocatellia > Pyrinomonadales > Pyrinomonadaceae > OLB17. The sequence goes on along the minus strand of CAVXOI010000008.1, from coordinate 286,369 downwards.
CGAAACTTCCTGCTGACGATTTTCCGTTACGAGCCGCCGGACATCAGCTGAAGATAATCGACGACGATCAGATCCAGACGCTTCTGTTCGGCTGCGAGTCGCCTGGCTTTCGCACGCATTTCGAGGACCGAGATGCCGGGCGTATCGTCGATGAACAATTTTGCCTCGGCGAGTGTCCCGATCGCTTCGGCCAGCCGCTCCCATTCATCGCGCGACAACATACCGCGTGCGGAACCGCGACGCATCGACCTTTGCCTCGGACGCCAGCATACGCATGACAAGCTGTTCCTTCGACATTTCGAGCGAAAAGAAACGCGACTACCGCCTTTTCCTTTATCGCCGCATTTTGGGCGATAGTCAGGCAAAGAGCTGTTTTACCCATCGAGGGACGCGCCGCGATGATGATCAGGTCGCTTTGCTGCAGGCCCGACGTCATTTCGTCGAGATCGCGAAATCCTGTGGCTAAGCCCGGTCAATGCGTGCGATTCACGTTCTGCGTATTCTTTAACCTTTGCAAGAACTCTTTCGGCCACCGGCTGCCACGTGTGAGAACCCTTCGGCCGCTCCGATGCTCGGCAAGTGCGAAGATCATCTGCTCGGCGTGGTCGAGAATGACGTTAGCGTCATCCTCTTCCTCAAGCGCTTCGCTGGTGATCTGATTACACGTGCGGATCAGGTTCCGCATCATCGACTTGTCGCGGACGACGTTGATGTATCCGTCAGTCGGTGAAATGCGGAAGGCCGTAAGTGAGGTTCGTGATCGTCGCGACGCCGCCGATCGATTCGAGCGAGCCTTCCTTTTTCAATTCTTCGCCGATGAGGATCGGATCGATACCTTTGAGCTTTCAAAAAGCGAGATCATCGCGCCGTAGATGCGGCGGTGCAGCGGCGAATAAAAATCCTCGGGCTTTAGCCTTTCGACGGCCTGCGTGATCAGCGCATTATCGAGTAGGATGGCGCCCAAGTATTGCCCGCTCGCTGTCCTCGCTGCTCGGCAGCGGGCGTTCTAAAAATTGTTCTCGTCGTGCTTCGGGAAATGCTGCCATGGAAAGAAGTACGTGTTAGATGATAGCTTCAAACGAGAGCGTGCTGCCAAAGTTATTTTTTCGATTTTTTCGGGCCGATTTCCACAACTTTTGCACAAGAAAAACCGCATCCGCCCAAAGCGGATGCGGCTTCAAATTATAGTAGAAACTAGCTTTCGGTCTCTTCGTCTGAAGGCACAGCCGTTTCGTCGGCAGCTTCAGCCGGTGCCGGCTCATCCGTCGCGGCTTTGGCTTTCCTTCCTTTCTTCGCAGGTTTCTCTTCGCAGCCGCCTTCGCCGCCTTCGGCTGTTACCGTGACCGGAACTTCAAGCGTCACTTCGCGGTGAAGTTTTACCTTCACCGTGTACTCGCCCGTTTCCTTGATCGCGTTCGCGAAGAACGATCTTGCGGCGGTCGATCTCGTAACCCTTCGCCTGCAGAGCGTCGGCGATGTCCATCGACGTAACCGAACCGAAAAGCGTTCCGCCTTCGCCGGCCTTGCGTTCGAAGCTCGAGCGCGATGACGCCCATCTGTTCTTTCTGCGCTTCGGCCGTCGCTTTTTCGATCGCCGCTTTTTTTAGAAGTGCGGCGCGTTCCTGTTCGATCTGCTTGACGTTGCCTTTGGTCGCAAGCGTCGCCAGCCCTTGAGGCAGCAGGTAGTTGCGGGCATATCCCGCCTTGACCTTTACGACCTCGCCGCGGCCGCCGAGGTATCGATATCTTCTCTTAACAAAACGTTGTTGTTGCCATGTATCTAAATCCCTCGCCTCGCCTTGATCTACGTCGCCAACACGAACGGCAGCAAGGCCATCGAGCGTGCGCGTTTGATCGCCGTCGCGATACGCCGCTGGTCTTTGGCCGAAATGCCCGAGATGCGGCGCGGCATTATCTTTCCGCGTTCCGGAATGAACTGCCGCAGAAAATCGACGTCCTTCCAATCCACATAATCCGGCACGACCTGACGCGGCCGGCGGCGCTGGATAGCGTCGCGGGGCCTTATCGCCAAACATCTTCATCGCCGACGCCTGCACAAGGTTCCCTTTCGTCTATTATCCAATTCGTTTTCAGCCATAATTCCTCTCTCTTAGGCCTGCCGCCTCCGCGTGCCGGTTCGGCGGACTCTTCAGTCTGCGCGGAATTTCGCACGCTGGTTTGTACGTTTCTCACGCTTCAGACGCATTTTGTCCGCCTTCTTGCGGTCTTCGTCGACGCGGACCGTGATGTAGCGCATGATCATGTCGTTGACGCGCATACGGCGTTCGAGTTCCAGCGATCTCCTGGCCCGATCCGTCGATCTCGAAAAGCACATAATGCCCTTCGGTCTTTTTCTTGATCGGATACGCGAGTGTTCGGCTGGCCGATATCGTCCATTCGGACGACCGTGCCGCCTTCCTTTTCGATCAGCTTGTCCGACGGCTTCGTTCAGTTTGTCGATCTTGTCGACCGGCCGTTTCCGGATCGACGATGTACATTACTTCGTATGTTCTGTTTGCCAATTTACTTTCCTCCTTTTGGCTTTCAAGCCTCAACCTATGTGGTTGAAGCAAGAAGGGTATCTGTATGTGATCCGGCTACCATTATAATTAACAATTAGGTAATTAGTAATTCTATGACCATTGATCAATTAAATTCCGCCATCGCTTTTTCGACGCCGTCGTTCATGACGGTCCGGATCGCTTCGGCGCTCGTTTCCAATACCTTTTCAACCTTTTCGCTGCTCGCCTTTCGAGAAATTTTCGAGCACGAAATTCTTTGCGTTCGAGATCGGATGCTCCGGCATGATGCCGATCCGCAGCCGTATGAACTCGTTCGTTCCCAAACAGTCGATGATCGACCTCAAGCCCGTTCTGTCCGCCGTGCGTGCCCTTGCGGCCTGAGCCGGATCGTTGCCGAACGGCAGAGCAAGATCGTCCGATATCACGATGAGCCTTTCGACGCTCCGCTCCGGTTTTGGAGCAGGCATTTCACCGCCTCGCCGCTCAGGTTCATGTAAGTCTGCGGCTTTGCCAGTTCGACCGTTCTGTTTGTCAATCTCCGCCCGCCCGATCAACGCCCGGCATTCGTCGCGTTTGACCTGCGTCTGCGCCTCGCGAGCCAGCAGATCGACCAGCATAAACCCGAGGTTGTGCCGCGTCCTTTCGTACTCGGCACCCGGATTTCCGAGCCCGACGATCAGCCAGTTAGCTCCATCGGACAGCAGTCCAAACGTCGGCTTATTCCGCCGCCGCCTTCGCCTTCTTCGGTCGGCTGTCGGCTTCCTCGCCTACGACTTCAGGCTCGGCACCCTCCTCAAGCTGCGGCTCAAGTTCGACTTCCTTGACGATGACGATCGACGCGACGACCGTTTCCGGTGCGTCATGGATCTCGATGCCCTCGCCAACCTTCAAGTCCGAAACGTGGACGGCATGTCCCGCTGTCAAGTCGCGAGACATCAACCTCGATCGAGTCGGGCGTCTTGGCCGGTTCGCAAAGGACCTTGATCTCGCGCATCGCCTGCGAAAGCACCGCACCTTCTTCCTTCAACGCCTCCGGTTCCCCGACCAAGTGGATCGGGACCGTCATCTCGATCTTTTCGCCCTTTGCAAAGCGGCGAAGATCGGCGTGGATCAGGCGGCCGCTGATCGGATCGATCTGACGGTCCTGGAAGATCACGTCATTGATCGCCTTCGCCGGCGATGTCGAGCGAGAACACTGTGTTCACGCCGGAATCGGTACGCAGGATCGCGGCGAGATCTTTCAATTCAGCCACCGCCGCAACGCTCTCAGTCCCGCCGCCGTAAACGACGACCGGAATCTTGCCTTCACCCGCAGACGACGCGATATCGTTCTTGCCGCGCCGAACGCTTTTCAGCTTTTACAGTAAATTTTTCAGCCATAACTTCCTCAAGTTCCAGTTTCAGTTCCAGGTTCCGAGTTTTCCAAATCAAAACCCGGAACTTGAACATGGAACTCGAAACTAAATAAACAGCGACGAAACGCTTGTCTCGTCATGGATCGACTTGATCGCCGAAGCAAGCAGCTTGCCGACGCTCAAAACTTCGACCTTTCCGCTCTCCGACAGCGGCTTGCCATTTCGCTCGAGCGGGATCGTGTTGGTCACGATCACTTTTTTCAAATACGACGCCGACTGATGTTTTCGACCGCATTGCCCGAAAGAACGCCGTGCGTAAAACACGGCGTAAATCTCGTTCGCACCGGCCTTGTGCAGTGCCTCGGCGACCTTGCAGATCGTGCCGCCGGTGTCGCACATGTCGTCAACGATCAAACAATTCTTGCCGCCGACGTCACCGACGATGTTCATCACGTCGGCCTCGTTCGCACGCTCGCGACGTTTATCGCAGAGAGCCAGGCCGGCTCCAAGCCGTTTCGCATAGGCACGGGCACGCTCGGCACCGCCGGTGTCGGGCGCGACCACTATCAGATTTTCGATCGGGTTGTTCTTGAAATAATCAACAACGATCGGGGCCGCATAAAGGTGGTCCACCGGAATATCAAAAAATCCCTGGATCTGCGACGCGTGCAGGTCGATCGTCAAGATCCGTTGCGCACCCGCCGTCGTGATCAAATTCGCGACCAGCTTGGCGGCGATCGGGACCCGCGGACGGTCTTTTTTGTCCGACCGCGCATAACCGAAATACGGGATCACCGCCGTTACCCGTTCCGCCGAAGCACGAACGAACGTGTCGATCATGATCAGCAGCTCCATCAGATTGCTGGTCCGTCGGCGGACACGTCGGCTGCACGATGAAAACGTCGGACCCGCGGACGTTCTCGCCGATCTGAGAAATTGAACTCGCCGTCGGAAAACCTGTCGGTGCTCGCCTTGCCGAGATCGCACTCAGATGGCCGCAGATCTCTTCCGCCAGCTCCGGGTGAGCATTGCCCGAAAATATCTTGATGTTGCCTGTTACGCTCATTCGGTAAGTTACGCTACGTGAATGCTGGCTACTAAATCTACAACGAGACTAACGCGACCGACTCTTACAACTAAAAAAGCCGCCCGTTCACAGACAGCCGTTCCGATATTAAAATTGGCTGGGGCGGGAGGATTCGAACCTACGAATGCCGGATCCAAAGACCGGTGCCTTACCACTTGGCTACGCCCCAATGCGTAATTTCAGAAACTATCGGAAACGGCTATCGGAACGCTGACTTCAGTCCGCAATTCCCAGTCTCTCGCGATACTCATCCCGCGAAATAGCCGCTACGGCAAACTTTCGCCAGTTGACCTCGTTGTCAAGGGCTTTTAATGCTGTTTGCCGTGTCTCTTCTTTTTCAAAAATTGCGAAAACGCTTGCTCCGCTGCCGCTCATCATCGCGTTGGCCGCTCCCAGGTCGAGCAAAGTGCGTTTGACGCGTTCGATCTCGGGATGGGCTGCAAATACGCGCAGCTTCAAAGTCGTTCATCAAGGTCCGATTGTCTCGGATCGAGCTTTTCAGCCTCTGAACGGCAAACAATGAGAATACGTTCCGCGTCCGCGGATGTCAAGTTTTGGGCACCTAGTCGTTTGAAGGCGTCAGGAGTGGAAACCCGGACATTTGGGGTAACGATAAGCAGATTCCTTGCCTCGATGTCCTGAACCTGCTCGATCTCGTCCCCGCGTCCCGTTCCGATAGCGGTACCTCCGTATAAAAAGAAAGGAACGTCGGAACCCAGTTGCGAGGCAGCGGCCTGCAGTTCTTCAACGGAGGCGTCCAGCTCCCACAACCTCGATAAACCGATCAACGCAACGGCCGCGTTCGACGATCCGCCTCCCAAACCGCCCGGCGATGGAACGCGTTTCGTCAGATGCATCACCGCACCTCGATCGGTGCCGTACTTTTCGCCAAGCAGCAGGGCTGCCTTTACGATCAGGTTCCGTTCATCGGTCGGGATACTCTTATTCGGGCAAGTAAGCTCGATCCCCTCGCCTTCGCCGAACGTAATGTCATCGTGCAGCGACACCGTCTGAAACACCGTGAACAGCTCATGAAAGCCGTCGTCCCGCCGGCCGAGGACACGCAGCATCAGATTGATCTTAGCGAACGAAGGCAGCGTAAACGAATTCACCGCAACAGGATAAAACAAAAGCCCCTTACCTTCTAAAGGCAAAGAGCATGTTGCAGGCTGTAACAGTTACAGGTGTTACGAACTGTTACAAATGTTACGTTGTTACAATTTGAACGAGGCTACCGGATAAACACTTGCGTGAAATAATACTTCCCGTCCGCTGATACGGCTAGCCCGATGGCGGTTTCAGTCCAGCTGGGGTCAAGCAGATTCTGTTTATGGGCGGTTGACTTAAGCCACTTTTCAACGGCGATCTCGACCGGGTTCGGAAATCCCTTCAAAAAAGCGATATTCTCGCCGATCGCGTTCCAGGTTCCCATTTTCAGCTGTGCGGCACGGTCGTCGACCATTGAACCGTCGAGCCCGCGATGGCTGAAAAAGTTAAGGTCAGCCATGCTATTCGAATGGACCCGTGCAACCTCGGCGACCTTATCGCTCCATTTCAAGCTGGGAAGCCCGACATTTGCCCGCGTTGCATTTATCAGGTCGAACGCATCCCGCTCCATAGCCCTGACGGCCGATGCCGACACGGTTTCGCCTGCCGAAAGCCGTTCCATACCGGCCGCCGGCCGCAAATTCATCTGCGAATGCGTAATTCCAGCCTGGCCAAAGGCCGTTGCTGTAAATATGGCTGTTAATGTGACAGAGAGAAGGCGGTTAAGATGCATCTGACCTCACTTCGGTAGCCGGACGATTCGTTAGAATTCCTGGCTTTGCGATCGCCCTCGGGCGATTGCCTTTTCGGTTAAGGTTGGAGAACTCGTGCAGGTTCTCCTATTTAAATAGATTGAGATACGGGGTATGTTTCCAGATTCGGGCCGGAATAGTGGATAGTGAATGAATAGGTCGTATTCGATATCCACGACTTATTGTTCCGGGAGAAAGATCATGTCGACACCGATGACCGCTTCCGTGCTTGCTAAACGTGCAGAGGTACCGTTGTTCACGGTTCGTTACTATACGAGGATCGGGCTGCTGAAGCCTTCGCGTGACCTGCGTAATGGTTACAAGATCTACCGGCCTTCAGATAGGGAGCGTCTGCGTTTCATCACCGCCGCTAAGGAGCTTGGGTTCACACTCGCCGAGATCGAGGGCATACTCGACCACGCCGCCCACAACAAAACGCCGTGTCCAATGGTCCGCGAGATCGTGGAAAGACGTATCGATGAGAACAAACAGAAGATCCGCGAACTGAAACGCTTGCAGAAGCGTCTGGAATCGGCTGCCGAGAGGTGGAAGGGAATGAAGAACTCAACGCCTGACGGGCATTCCGTCTGCCGGCTGATCGAATCGTTTAACGACTCCGCGAAATAGGCGGGTGTAACAGTTACAGGTGTTACAAGCTGTTACAGATGTTTTCAATATAGCCCTTGACCTGACACCTGCTCTCAGGTTGTAACATCATAGTGGAGGTTGAATAACCGACTATGAAACACGAAAATTTGCCATCACCAGGTCTCGTCCAACTTGGCCGAAAGAAAGCCGAGCCGATGCCCGAGACACATATCGATCCGGTCTGCAAGATGCTCGTCACGCCCGAGACGGCCGCAGGTGAATACGAACACAACGGCATTATCTATTACTTCTGTAATCCCGGCTGCAAGGCGAGATTTGCATCCGATCCGGGAAGCTTCTTGTCAGAACCGTCCGCGGTAGCGGATGGTTTAACGCAACATCATCACGGAACCGGATTCCAGGACCCGGATCTTCAACCACCGGCTATCGCAGGTGGTTCAGACATCGAATACACCTGCCCGATGCACCCTGAGATCGTACAGATCGGTCCCGGGTTCCTGTCCGATATGCGGGATGGCTTTGGAGCCGAAAGAGATCACGTCTCGACGATACGCCTGACCCTGAGTTTACTCGATATGAAGCGGCGGTTTCGGATCTCGGCGGTACTGACACTGCCCGTTTTCGTACTTGCGATGGCCGAGATGTTTGTCGACTTCAACGCCTTGGTGCCGGCATGGCCGCACGGCAGGGCCGCGACTGTATCGATGTGGATACAGTTCCTTTTGGCGACACCGGTCGTACTCTGGGGCGGATGGCCGTTCTTTGAACGAGCGTGGGCTTCAATAAAGAATGCCAGTCCGAATATGTTCACGCTGATCGCGATGGGTACCGGAGCGGCCTATCTGCTCAGCCTTGCTGCGTTGTTTGTCCCGGGCTTGTTCCCTGTCGAAATGCGTGACGCACATTCGGGCATCGTTCCAGGGTATTTTGAAGCGGCTGCGGTGATAACAACGCTCGTCCTTCTTGGTCAGGTGCTGGAACTGCGTGCACGTTCGCAAACGTCTTCGGCAATAAAGGAACTGCTAAGGCTCGCACCGGAAACAGCGACCGTCGTCTATCCGGACGGCAGCGAAGAGATCGATCGACCTGACGGCATGTCCATGCCGGTCAGACACTGCGGGTTAAGGCCAATGAAAAGGTACCGACCGACGGAGTGATCATCGACGGGGTGACACCTCGATCGACGAATCGATGGTCACGGGCGAATCTCTTCCCGTCGAAAAGGCTGCCGGCAGCAAAGTGATCGGCGGGACAATAAATACGCAACCGCAGCTTTCTAATGAAAGCCGAACGTGTCGGCAGCGAAACGCTGCTCGCACAGATCGTAAAGATGGTCGGCGAAGCACAACGTTCGCGGGCTCCGATCCAGCGGCTTGCAGATGTAGTTTCGGCGTACTTTGTTCCGGCGGTGATTTTCGTCGCGTTGATAGCGTTTGTCGTCTGGCTCGTCTTCGGCAGCCTCGCCTACGCAATTGTTGCCGCGGTCAGCGTCCTGATCATCGCCTGCCCGTGTGCCCTAGGCCTCGCCACGCCGATGTCGATAATGGTCGGCACCGGCCACGGTGCAAAGAACGGCGTTCTGGTCAAAAAGGCCGAGGCGTTGGAAACGCTTGAGAAGGTGAATGCCATAGTTGTTGACAAGACCGGCACACTTACCGAAGGCAGGCCGACTGTGCAGGCGATTGTTCCTGTCAGTCCCGGGAGCGGTAGCGGCCGGGGCCTTTCAGCCGATCGGGTTCTCCAGCTTGCCGCCTCGCTGGAACGTCATAGCGAACACCCGCTTGCGTCCGCGGTTGTGAGAGAGGCCGAGTCACGCGGCGTTGGATTGTCAGACGTTACTGGATTCGAATCGATAACCGGCACCGGTGTTAAAGGCGTTATTGACGGTCTTAAGGTCGCTGTCGGCAGCCGGCGGATGTTTCCCGCAAAGACGCAAAGTCGCGAAGAAGAAGAACTAAGGAAGAAGCGGCAGACCGTATTGCTCGTGGCTGTGGACGATGAGCTTTCGGGTTTAATAGCGATAGCTGATGAGATCAAACCATCCGCCAAAGCCGCGATCGATACGCTTCACAAACAAGGCCTGCAGGTCATAATGATGACCGGTGATAACCGGCAGACGGCCGAGGCTGTGGCCAAAGAGCTCAACATCGACCAGGTCTTCGCCGAGGTCATGCCCGAGGACAAGGCTGCGAAGGTTAAGGAACTGCAAGCGAGGGGAAGATAGTTGCAATGGCCGGTGACGGTGTGAACGATGCTCCCGCTTTGGCTCAGGCAGATGTCGGGATAGCATTCGCAAGCGGGACGGATGTTGCTATCGAATCAGCAGACATCACGCTGCTTAGGCCTGACCTGAACGGTATTCTGAAAGCGAGAAATCTGAGTCGACGCACGATGAAGAACATCCGCCAGAACCTGTTCTTCGCCTTTATCTACAATATGGTCGGCGTTCCCGTTGCGGCCGGTGTTCTGTTCCCTGTCCTGGGGCTGCTGCTATCTCCAATGATCGCCAGTGCCGCGATGACCTTCAGCTCGGTCTCGGTTATCGCGAATGCGTTACGACTAAGAGATCAAAAGCTCTAGCCACGAATTGCACGAATGACACGAAGATTTCTTTCCTATTTGTGTAATTCGTGCCATTCGTGGCTAAATTCTTTTATGTCGAATATCGCGTTGGCAGTACACGGCGGGGCGGGGACTATCCTTAGGTCGCAGATGACGCCGGAGCTGGAGGCGGAGTATCGCAGCGGGCTTGAGGCGGGATTGAAGGCGGGTTGGGATGTGTTGAGCAACGGCGGCTCGTCGCTGGATGCGGTCGAGGCGGCTGTCGCTTCGCTTGAAGACTTTCCGCTGTTCAACGCCGGACGCGGTTCCGTTTTTACACACGAAGGCAAGAATGAAATGGACGCCGCGATCATGGATGGTGCGGCGTTGCGGGCCGGTTCGGTAGCTTTTGTTAAGAACGTAAAAAACCCCGTCAAGCTTGCACGCCTCGTAATGGAAAAAACGGAGCACGTCCTGCTTGCGGGCGACGGTGCAAACGAGTTCGCCAAGGAGATGGGCGTTGATTTCGGCGACGACGCTTATTTTTTTACCCAACACCGCTACGAGCAGCTGCTGAAAGCCCGCGAAGCCGGCGTCGTCCAACTAGACCACACCGCCGACGAGCCCGAGATAATAGAAGAAACCGACGCAGCACACCAGGCGGAAACCCGACCGGTAGGGAGGGTGCCCCATGCCCAGACAAAACCAGTCGGAACGGTAGGTGCCGTAGCCTGTGATCAAAACGGTCATCTTGCCGCAGCAACTTCCACCGGCGGCATGACCAACAAGAAATTCGGCCGTGTCGGCGACACGCCAATCATCGGTTCAGGCAATTACGCCGACGATCTCTGTGCCGTCTCATGCACCGGCCACGGTGAATACTTTATGATCGGGGTCACAGCATACGATCTTGCCGCCCGGATGAAATACAAAGCCCTCAGACTTGAAGACGCCGCTCGTGAGACCATCGAGCACCTTACCGGCATAAAAGGCGAAGGCGGGTTAATAGCTGTGGATTCAAAAGGCGGCGTTGCTTTGCCCTTTAACTGCGAAGGAATGTACCGCGGTTTCGTTACAGCCGACGGCCAGTTTCATACCGCTATCTACAGTTGAAATTCCCTTCCGGAGGCATTGTCTCATTCGCCGATCTATGACATAGTTCCTCGAATCCCAAGTTTTACGCATAACGCCGGCCCGGCTTGAAGAGTTCGACCGGCGGAACAAATCCGTTAAAGGTATTAATATCTCAAAAAAAGGAGACCGGAATATGAAACGAGTATTCTGTTTAGCTTTGATCGCTTTTACCGTAATCTGGACCGCTTCCTGCGAGAACAGGCCCGCGACAAACGCGACGAACACGAACACCAACGCGAACGCAAATAGCAACGCGAACGCTGCAAAGCCTATGGCAGCGGCCCCAACAAAGGAAATGCTGGTCGAGATGGACAAGAAGGCAAACGAGGCCTTTTTCAAAGCCGACGCGGCACACTTTGAGAGCATGCTCAGCGATAAATTCGTTAGCTTCGAAGGCGGCGGCCGTATGGGCAAGGCAGATATGGTCAAAATGGTCGGCGGAATGAAATGCGATGTTAAATCGTGGTCGCTCGACGAGCCTCAGATGCACCAGATCGACGCTGACAATTACGCCACGATCTATAAGGCCACCTTCGACGGAACCTGCGACGGCCAGAAGATCCAATCGCCCACACGTGCCATCAGCCTATGGACCCGCAGCGGCGACAAATGGGTAGGAAGCTTTCATTCCGAATCGCTGATAGCGGACCCGAAGAATCCGCCCAAGCTGACCCCTCCGCCGGCCGCACCTGCCGCAAAGGACGAAGCGAAACCGGCACCCGATCCAAATCTGGATGCATTGATGGCCGTCGAAAAATCCGGCTGGGAAGCGTGGAAGGCACGTGATGCGAAGAAGCTGGAAGAAATAACAACAAAGAACCTCGGGTTTATCGGCCCGTTCGGCAGCTACACCGCGAACCAGGCCGAAACCCTCAAGCAGTGGACCGGCGGACCGTGCGATATCAAGAGCGTAAACCTGACCGACGGTACGGCACTAACGATTTCGCCAAACGTCGCGATCCTCAACTTCAAGGGAGCCGCCGACGGCACCTGCGACGGCCAAAAACTCCAGACGCTCTGGGGTACTAATATCTATGTCAAAGAAGGCGGGACATGGAAATTGGCTGCGGGAATTGAACGGCCAGCTTAGGCTTCGACTCAGTGATTTAAGGCCGTCCGTCGGGCGGCCTTTTTCTGTTCGGAATAAATAGCTTTTTCGTTATTCACTATTCATTATTCCGAATAAAACTTCCGATACTTAGATCGTACCCGTCGGTACCAAACGATATAGTCCCTTCATTTCCTGTTGTAATGACGGCAGCTCCGGCGGCCCGCCAACGTTCGACAACTTCGTTATGCGGGTGGCCAAAAATGGACCGGCGGCCGACGGGAATGACGGCGAATTGAGGCCGGGCGAGTTCTACGAACTCTGATGTCGAAGAAGTTTTGCTGCCGTGATGCGGTACTTTGACTACGTCGGAGCGAAGGTTCTGTCCGAGAGCTGCGACCTCAGATTCGGCAGATCGTTCGATGTCACCGGTCAGCAGAAATGAGCGGCTGCCGAAAGTTAAACGCAGGACAATTGAACGGTCATTCTCGGAACGTGTTTCGGCACCCGTCGCCGGAGGGTTAAGGACCTCAATCAAAACGCCGCCGATCTCAAAACTTTCGCCGCGTATTAGTATTCTCTTCTGTACCCGATTGCCGTTGAGAATGTTTGAAAGGCGGTCGAGGTCAGCGTCGTCGGACATTTCGGTCCCTAGCCATGCTTCGCCGATCTTGAAATTATGTGCAACGTCCGCGAGCCCTTGAATATGGTCGGCGTCAGCGTGCGTGGCGACGATCATATCGATTTCCGAATAGCCCTTCTCCCAAAGAAATTCCGAGACCACCGCTTCGCCTATTGACGGCAGGTCCGGCTCGAACGGCACTTCATCCTCATCGCGAAACGAGGGCCGGCCGCCTGCATCTACAAGCATCGTTTCGCCGTTCGGGAACGTGATAAAGATCGAATCGCCCTGACCTACGTCCAGAAATTCAACGTGAAGGCGTCCGTGGGGCCGGGGCTCGCTGAAAGGATGAAATACGATGACGGCACCGAAAAGCACCACCCCCGTGATGGACAAGAATAGAACAGTTGAATACAACCAGGCGTTTTGTTTTCGCGGCCGTATCGAGAACGGGTCCCATAGAAATATCGCAACCGCAATGAACGTTACGAAAATAAAATACGAACCGTACAACCATCCTTCATACCCGGCGTATATCGGTACCCGAAAGCTGAGCCATCGCATGTCCGCAAGAGAGCCTGGTATTGAAACGAGCAGCCAGTGGATGAATTCGGTCAGGAGAACCAATGGAACTGCAAGCGATTCGCTAAACAAGGAGAAAAAGATCGCGAACAATGACGCAAAGGATTCGAGGGCAATGAACACGCCGGCCCACAGGTTCATCGCTATTGAAGCCGGCGTAACGCGGTGGAAATAATGCACCACCAACGGCAGCATCGCGATCTGAACGATGAACGAAACGATAAGGCCCTCGAAAAGATATGCCAGAAACTTCTGTACCGTGCGGTTGAATGAATAAAATGGCGACTTGAAAAGCTTCGCCGTCCAAACGTTTCGCGAGGCGTCGATCTCCCAGCGTTGTGGATTCCAATAGAGAGTTTCGCAAAAACGGCTAAGCCATTTCGGTACACGTGCGGGAAAAGGTTCTGACGAGATAGGCGTCCATTCGCCGATAGACCTGAAAATTTTTACCAACGGAAAACCTGCAAGGACGATAGCGGCCACGCTGACAAATGTAAGTTGAAAGGACGGGGTGAACAGATCGGCGGGACGCCACACCAACAGTATCAAGCCGCATGTGCCCAGGGCATTTGCCAGCGATCCTGTCCGGTGGATCACGAACGAAAACCAGAGGACAGTGAACATAAGGCTTGCTCGAACAACCGGAACATCGCCGCCCACGGCTATCGTATAAAGCCATAAAAAACTGCAAACGATTACAAACTGGACCATCTTTCGACGTGTAAATAGACCGACGAAGATCGCGGCCAGTCCGCCTATGAATGTAATGTGCAGGCCCGAGATGACAAGAATGTGAAACGTGCCTCCTTCTCGAAAAATATCGGCCGTTTCCTTATCCAGAAAGTGCTTGTTTCCGAGCAGCGATGCGATCATCACGCCGCCGACCTGCGGGCTGAACAGCTCACGGAATTTTGCGATCAGGAGTTCGCGTACGTCGAAAACAAATGCCGAGAATTCCTTACCGCCAGACCCAAGATTTTCAACCAGCAAGGGACTCTTTACCGTGCCGGTGGCGTCGATCTCCCGATGATCTAAAACCGTCTTCTTCGAAACTACGCCCGGATTGCGAAAGCCGTCATCGCGGTTTAGCTCGCAGGCAATCCGGACGCGGGCGCCCGAATAAAGGTCCAGCCTTTCGTAACCTTGCGCCATTTCAGCGCTGTTGATCGGTGCGAACAATCGGACGGGTCCAGACGCGGCTTGCGTCCCCGTTCCGTAACTGATCGAATCAACCTCGACGCGAATGAAAACGCCGTCAACTGCGGATTCCAGATCGCGTTTCACAGTGCCGGTGATCTCCACGGGTTCGCTCGGGGCGATCTGTCCGCTGTCATAGATCGACCGAATGCGGTCGGGCGTTATCGACGCGAGATGAGCTTGATACACGACGCCTCCGGCGACAAAAAAAGCTGCCGATATTAACAGCGTTGCATATTTCGTTTTCGCCGCAATGAACGCGGCTGCGGCAGGTACGATGCAAAGAGTCGACAATAAAAGTAGGCTGGTTTGAAGGATTGTTAACACGGCAATGCCCGCCGCAAACATTGCGGCAAGCCAAAGCATCGGTACAGCTGAGACTTGTGGGCGTCGTGAAACAGGCAGCACTCGGGCGTCTATTCTACCCTAACTAAATGCCGAATGCGCCGAAAGCGGGAGTCGCTTATTCCTTGTACAAGCATTAAATGTTCCGGGCGTTTGAAAGGGCCGTATTTTTCGCGGTGTTCGATGATCTGTTGCGCCATCGATTCGCCGACGTGTGGAATTCGTTGGAGTTCTTCAATTGAAGCAGTGTTAATGTTTATTGATTCGACGGCAGGCCGGGGCGGTTCGATTTGACTGACCGACTCACGCGGTCTGCGCGTATCGGCACTACACGCAGTCACGATCAGAAACATCGCGGTCAAAAATATTCGACGATGCATCGTTAGGACGTGGACAATTAGCTAAACCTCTTCGCCCATTTCGACGACATCCTGCAAGTCTTCGTAGGCTTTGGCGAGGACGGGGCGGGCACGGGTGGAGCCGTCCATATCGCCGATATAACCTTCGCGGACCATTGCGTCGAGGATGGCGGCGGCACGGCCGTAGCCGATACGCAGGTGACGCTGGAGCAGCGAGGTCGAGGCACGTTTGGCGTGGACGACCGATTTGACCGCGTCCCAGAACAGCGGATCGCGTTTGCCCGGCAGATCGTCCGCGTCGTCCATTTCTTCATCGGTCTTTGTGATCGTCTCGTCGTAATCCGCCTCGCCCTGTGCCTTGACGTGGTCGACAATGCGGGCGATCTCTTTTTCATCCACAAAAGCACCGTGCACGCGGAGCACTTGTGAACTTGCCGGCGGCAGGAACAGCATATCGCCGCGGCCGAGCAGGCCTTCGGCACCATTACCGTCGATGATCGTGCGTGAATCGACCTTTGACGAAACGCGGAACGAGATACGTGCCGGAAAATTTGCCTTGATCAAACCGGTGATGACATCGACCGAAGGCCGCTGCGTCGCAAGCACCAGATGAATGCCGACGGCCCGTGCCATCTGGGCCAGCCGCGTGATCGACTCCTCGACCTCCTTGCCGCTAACCATCATCAGATCGGCAAGCTCGTCTATGATGAAGACGATGTAGGGCAGCTTTTGATAAGTCTCGCCGTTGTCGTCGAGGTGGCCGATGTCGTTGCGGCGTTTCGCCTCGATGTTGTAGCCGTCGATGTTACGGACGCCAAGGCCGGCAAGGTACTTGTACCGCCGTTCCATCTCGGTCACCGCCCATTTGAGGGCGACCGCGGCACGCTTCGGATCGGTGATGATCGGCGTCGCCAGATGCGGAATATCGGCGTAAACGCCAAGCTCTAACCGCTTCGGGTCGACCATTATGAACTTCACTTCATCGGGTTTCGCCTTATACAGGATCGAAACGACCAGCGTATTAACGCCCACCGATTTGCCGGCACCGGTCGCACCGGCGATCAGTAAATGCGGCATTTTCGCCAGATCGGCGACGTAATTAAGCCCGTCGATCGTCTTGCCAAGGGCAAGGGTGAGAAGCGAATCGGACTCGCGGAACTTTTTCGATTCGATCACATCACGCAGGCGAATGACCTCGCGATTCTTGTTCGGCACTTCGATACCGACGAAGGCCTTGCCGGGGATGCGGTCGATGCGGATGCTCTCCGCTTTCAGAGCAAGGCAAAGGTCGTCGACCAGGCCGGTCACGCGTGAATATTTCACGCCTGGATCGGGTTTGAATTCGTAGGTCGTGACGACCGGGCCCGGGCAGATGTGCATCACCTTTCCGGCAACGTTGAACTCTTTCGTTTTTTCGGCCAGGTCGCGTGCTATCTTTTGCAGCTCGGCTTCTTTTTGTTCGACGTGCCCATCGGCCGCGTGCAGGAAATCAGTGTGTGGCAGATCGTATTCGCTGTAGCTTGTCGGTTTCTTTTTGAGAGGTTCAGGCTGCTCGTCTTCGCCATCAAACTCGGGCAGGTCCGCGGCATCGAGATCGGTCGTTGTCCGCTTAGGCTTGATCGGTACGTCGAGGACATCCGCAGGCCCGTCACCGTTCGACCCGGCCGCGATCTCGTCGCCGGAAACAAGCGTATCCGGAATACTTTCGTCGGCAACGGGTTTGTCCTTTCCGATTATTGTCGGCAGGACCGGTTCGACGCGAGTGTCGCGTGCCTCAGCCGCATCGGGTGCGGTCGTGAAAACGTCCGCCGTCGTCACGCCGGCCGCGGCTTTGCGTACCTTTGAGGTGGAGACCGATTCACCCGCAACAATTGTCGACGGCAGGTCCTCATTCTTTCCGATCCTGATCTCTTTTCGCTTGCCGCTCCGCTCAACGGCGGCGGCTCGCAGATCTGCCCGTTCCGCATGGCGTTTCGCCCGCCACTCGTTAAAGTGGACCATCATGTTGTCCCATGCCAGCTCGAAATGGCCGATAAAGCCGGCGAACGACACGTTCGTGATCAGCAGCGTCGAGGCGGCCAGCGTCGCGAGCATCAAAATGCCCGCCCCGATCTTACTCAAAAGGTAAACAGCGTAATACGAGAAAAAGGCACCGGACAATCCGCCATGCCAGCCGACCAGGCTGGCCAACCCGGCCACGGAGAGAACAAAAAGCACAAAGCCGACAACGCGGCTCACACGCGGACGCAGACTCTCAGATTTGAAAACCCGCCAGGCTATCAGCCCCATCAACGCCGGAAACAAGTACGATGTTATGCCGACTATCGACATCAGCAGCTCGGCAAAGTTTGCACCGACGATGCCGATCCAATTTCGTACTTTCTGGGACGACGCGGTGTTAAAGGTCGGGTCGCTCTGATCGAACGAGACAAGGCAAAGGAACATCAGCACCGCAAACGCAAGCAGAGCGACGGCCACAACCTCGTTGGTTCGCGAAGTCTTTGCCTTTGCAACGGTGCGTTTCTTCAGCAGGGTCGCACCGTCCTCTAGACAGAAGTTTATCCCGTCGTCTTCGTACGTCTTCTTACAGGTCGGGCAGATCTTCATTCAACTAAGCGGGGATGGTCTAGGCCTTGCGAGGGCTGTTTGCAAACAAGTTTACGCGGAAAGTGTAACAGTAACAAGCTATTATTTGTAACCAAATGCAATACCTGAACCTGTTACAACCTTATCCGGCGACAGCCGCACCCTTCTTGAAAAGCAGAAATTCTTTAATGAATTCGTCAATATCGCCGTCCAGGACGGCCTCGACATTCGTCTGCTCAAACTTGGTCCGTGTGTCTTTTACAAGTTTATAAGGGTGAAGGACATAGTTCCGTATTTGCGAGCCAAAGGAAATGTCCATCTTGCTTGCCTCGAGATCGGCGGTATCAGCCCGCCGTTTTTCGAGTTCCAGTTCGTAAAGCTTTGACCGGAGCACCTGCATCGCGACCGCCCGGTTCTGGATCTGCGAACGCTGATTTTGGCATGTTACAACGATGCCGGACGGCATGTGAGTGATTCTGACCGCACTGTCGGTAACGTTTACATGCTGGCCGCCGGCACCCGACGAACGGTACGTATCGACACGCAGGTCCTTGTCCTCAATATTGACCTCGATATTCTCGTCGATCTCAGGGCTTACGAACATCGATGCAAAACTGGTTTCGCGGCTGCCGCCCGAATTGAACGGCGACATCCGTACGAGCCGGTGAACGCCCGCCTCAGTAGCCAATAGGCCGTAAGCGTAATCGCCCTCGACGCGAAACGTAGCCGATTTGATGCCCGCTTCGCTGCCCGGCTGTTCGTCAATGATCTCGACCTTAAAGCCCTTTCGTTCGGCCCACCGAAGATACATCCGCAGCAGCATCTGTGCAAAATCCTGCGCGTCAGTACCGCCCGCACCCGACTGCAGCGAGCAGATCGCGTTGTTCGCGTCCGTCTCGCCCGAAAGCAGCGACTGGATCTCGGCCGCGGTCACTTCCTTTCCAAGATTCGCGATCAGAGCCTCGAGTTCTTTTGCCGAATCGGCATCGGTCTCGGCAAATTCAAACAACACTTCGGCATCGGAAACAGCCGTTTCGAAATCCTTTTGCTGCTGCAAAGCCTTTTCGATCCGGCTCCGCTTTGCCATCACCTTCTGGGCGTTTTCCTGATCGTTCCAAAGATCCGGTACCGAGATCTGTGCCTCTAATTTTTCAAGTTCCTTCTCTTTCGCCGGAGCGTCAAAGAAACCTCCCGAGCCGTGAAACCTTTTCCTTCAGCTCTTCGTGTTTTGATTGCAGTTCTATTATTTCCATTTTTCCCTTCGAAATAATGAATATGTAATGAATAGTGAAAAATTATTCGCTATACATTATTCACTATTCATTATTCCGGATCAGCCTCAACTCAGATATTCCCTGATCCCGGCGAATGTATTCTTCCACCCAGTCTGGCACGCTGCGTAAAATTCATCAGCTACCGGGTCGCACGGAAAGCCTGTTTGCTCAACACGCAAAATGCTCCCGTTGCCGCTCGGTTCAATTGTAAAGATCGTCAACGCATCATCGGCAAACTTGAAAGGCAGGGCACCTGACTTTGCATAGTATCCGCCGTATTTCATCGCCAACCGCCTCGGCGGGTCGAATTCGACCAGCGTGGCAGTCGAAACATGGTCCGGGTCGTCCTCATCACCCCACGCCGCCGTCCAGACACCGCCTTCTCTCGCATCGACAATTGCCCGCGAAGCTCCCCACCATCGCCTGATCGCCGACGGCGTGATCAGAAGATCGAACATCTTGTCCGGTGCGGCGTCAAACGATTCTTCGTGGATATGAGAACGAGTTTCCATTAATTGCCGTCGGCTTCAGCCGACGGACCTCGTTTTAATTTCGATCGGGCTTTAGCCCAAATCCTCGACTAAAGCCAAGAGCATCGTGTTTGACCTAAACCGTTGCCTATAGGCAACGGCAATTAAGGAGCTCGCCGCCTGACTAGACCAAAAATCAGCAAACCCAACGTCAATATCGAACACAACCACGCGAACCAGTCCCCATACTTCACATAAAACGTCTGCGAGCCGTCCGATTTCGCCACCGACCAAACGCGGGTATCCTCTACATAGCTCTCCGCCGCGTCCAGCACGCTCGCCGCTTTCGTTTATATAGGCCGTGATCCCGACATTGGTCACACGCAGCACCGGGCGGTTCGTTTCGACGGCACGGAACACGGCATTTGCCAGATGCTGACGCAGGACCGGCGTCGGGCCGAGGTAGCCGTCGTTGGTCATTTCAATGATCACGTCCGCTCCGTTGCGGACATACTCGCGTGAAAGCTGGCCGAAGTGCGATTCGAAACAGATCATCACGCCGGCCTTCGCGTCACCGAGCGGCAGCAGATCGTATTCCTTTCCGTATGAAAAGCTTCCGACAAACGCCGGCATCACGATCCCCAGCGGAAACGGAACGGCCTCGCCAAACGGCAGAAGGTAGATTTTATCATACTGGGCCGCCTCCTTCCCGTCCGGCCCGACCAGCACCGCGGAGTTGAAATACTTCCCGTTCGACGAGTCAGGCTCGGCGGAATTGAACAGCACCGAGACATTGTTTCGCCTCGCAAACCCATTAATGAACTCCTTCGTCTCCGGATCGTCCTCGTACATGAAGTTCATTGGCGATTCGGGAAAGATAACGGTGGGAGCCACCACGATATAACCCTTATTTCGATCGATCGCTGCGAGAGCCGACTCTGCGAGACGAACGTGCCGTCGCCGGTACTCATTCCACCCTTCGTGATTTAGACCAGACATTGGGACATTCGGCTGAATAGCAACGACCCTTCGAACCGGCTCGTCCTCAAACCGAGGCCACGGCTCAGAACTTTTGAATAGGGCAGAACCGAAGGCCAAGAAAGCTATTGTCAAGAATGACGGCACCGCAAAAACCAGTTTGGTTCGTTCGCGTCTCAGAGAGCCGGCAAACCCAAGAATGAAACTCCCCAAAAACACGGTCGAGAACGAAACTGCGAGCATTCCACCTGTCCGGGCGAAGAACTGTAATCCACCATTAAAGGCTTGCGAATAACCGATAGCGTTCCAGTTATTTCCAGTTATCCAGTACCTAAGGAACTCAGCAAATACCCATACAAACGGCACGGCGAGAAACGCGGTCGGTCCTAAACGCTTTATTAAAAAAGCCGTGATGGCTGCGAAGGCTCCCGGAAACACGGCCGCGACCGAGGTCACGCAAAACAACAGCAGATAAGCGAGCGGTGGCCGGAAAGCCGGCGTAGGTGATCGGGGCGAAGGTCAGCCACCAGCAGGTACCGAAGAAGAAGATGTTGCCGAACAACCAGCCGAGAATGAACGAACGACGGACCGAACCTTTCACGCTCGATCGCCCACAGCAGCGGGACGAGAGCGAACCAGGCGGTGAACCAAAGCTCGAACGGAGGAAACGCCAGAATAAGCAGCACCGAGGCCAGCACGGCAAGCACGATATTTTTCCAGTCGGGCAAAAACCGGGCGGCGGCTCGGAGGTTCATGACCACAATCTTATCAAAAGCTTGCAGTTTGACATCGTGGCCGAACCAACTTGCGGGACCGCAGGCATCCCGTGACAGGATCTTTGGTCAAACTGACGAGCCGGTTTTCATTCTGACCTTGCCCTTAAGCGCTCTGCACAAATTTTGTCATCGGTCAAATGACGGAAATTGTCATTTCCGGTTCCCTGCTTTCGATGAGCCGTCAATTTGAAATGTCGTTCAGCGGGCCAACAGACGCGTTTGCCAGGCTGACTGAAAATCCATCAAAGATAAATAAGGCCAATAAAAGCCGATTTAAAAGGATAGAGCCCGGTCGGTGTCGACCGGGCTCAATATTGGAAGGACAACTGTAGGAACGCTCGGAAGGTGATCAAGCACAGTGGCAAACCGCGCTCGGAGAAGTGGTGGCGGCGGGGTCTCGATAAACTTCATCAAGCTAGCCACTCTCCCTATAGCACGTCCCGTGCCACAGGCCCTTCCTTGTCCTATCGTTTGAAAAACTTCGATCAAAGATGACTTGAAAGCCAATAAATATAAAGGTTCCAGCCGTATTCGCCCCGGTTGAGGACCTTACCGGAAAGTGCTTAAGCACTTTTTGGTACTACCCCAAACATTTACACTATTTGGAACATCGTTCAGCCAGACGCTGCAATGCGACGGCGTCCTGGTTCTCGGGAGTCGATCTCCGACGCCGAAGCCGCGTAGTTCTTCACCTGCAGGCAATCGCCTTTTTCAAGATAGATCTTGCCGAGAGCGACGTGGGCATCCATCAGCCGGTTGTCCCAGAAGATCGCCGTCTTGAACGAACTGACCGCCTGATCCGTGTCGCCGCGGCGGAGATGGATCTTGCCGAGGATCAGATAGCTCTCCGCACTCATCGGCTCGCTCGCCAGAACGCGGCGGAGCGTGATCATCGCTTCGTCGTCCTTGCCGTTCTTGAACTGCTTTCGGGCCTGGGCAAGCAGGTTGTCGGTCTCGTTGACCGGTCGTCGCAGCGGTGGCCGAGGCCTTTCGGCTCAGGACAACGCTTACAAAATCCTGCCGCTGCGGCTGTTCGACACGCAGATCGACCTCCGGGAAGCGATCTTCGACTTCGCCCATTCCTTTTCGAGGTTCGCATAGCGGTTTCCGGCTGCAAGATACGTCCTTGCCTGATTGTCTATCGTGGCGGCGGTCGCGTCGTTCTGGCCGGCGAGGGCTTTGGCCAGAACGTAATATGCCTCGCCGTCGCGTCGGCCGTTTCGCGATCACTCCACGCAGCAGTTCGGCCGATTCAGGCAGCCTTCCAGCCAGGTAAAGTGCGATCGCGTAATTGAACTTGATATTGATATCGTCCGGGGCCGATTCAGCTGGCCTTCTTTAAAAGTTCCAGCCCTTCGTTCAGCAAAGCGGCCGACTTGCCCTCGTTCTTCTTTTCCGCCCGCGACGCCTGCACGGCGATCGCAGCCCAGCGTGTTATAAACGCTTGTCAGCTTCAGGTCCTCCGCCAGCGGCCGCAGCACTGCCAAGTGCCTGTTCATAGTTGCTCTGCTGCCAGCGGATCAAGCCGATGTAGAACGACGCCTCGGCATAGCTCTCGTCGTTGCAATGCGCAACCTTGTTCTCGCCTCGTGCGGCCTGTTCGGCAGGCATTGGTACGCCGAAACCACGCGTTCGAAATGAGTCTATCGACTCGGTGAATTTCCGCTGGCCGAGATAAAGATGCCCGAGTTCAAGCGCCGCATCGGCGAAAGGTGCCGTCGGGCGTGACTTCCATATAAAGCCGTATAGCGTTCTTGAAATAATTCTCGCGGGCCTCGGACGGCGGCGTCAGCAGTCCTTTAATATACGCCTCAAAAGCACGGGACGGCACTTTGTTGGCAGCTTCGATCATCTGGTTCTGCGAAAACGGCAGTGCCTTGTCACGCTGGTAAAGGATCTGATAGGCGATCTGCCCTTGCATTGTCTGCAGATTGCCGAGAGCGTCGTTCAGGTTGATGTCGCGTGTGATACTGGCGTCCGTCGAGCATCTTCGCTCAGAAATCGGCCTTCGTTTACGCGGATGATCTTGGCGGTCACGTTTAGCGTCGCGGCCGTGTCGCCCTGTGCCGGTACGATGGTGTACTTGCCCGATAATCAGCAGCGTCGCACCGCTTTCGCGTGCAAGCTTCAGCGACGTAGCAAGGCTGGGCAGAGTGGTCAGCGGAATGCGGAAGCCGCTGTTGAATTATCTTTCGCTCGCCGTTTGAGATCGACATTTAGCGTCGGCACCCGCAACAGTTCCGACAACGACAACGCAAAGCTTTCGCCGACCCAGTTGAACTCGGGCTTGTCGGACGTATTCTCGAACGGCAGCACCATCATCGTGTCGTCAGCCTGTCCGCGTGCCGTTCCCATCGCATTAAAAGCAAGATTACCGCTATAATGCGTGCTTCATACCAGTAGTAAGGTTACGGCTTAGCCGTGAAGCCCGTCGCATTTGCACTCGATATCATTGGCGTGTCGAATCATATCACGCTGACCCGCTCAGACTTTTCACGCATAACGCTAACTCTTCTCCAAAACAAAAAATTCGCTTGGTTGAGCAAGCGAATTTGGAAATCCCGACGGTTTGATGCATAAACCGCGTTTGAAGATGGTATCCGGTACGGGATTTGAACCCGTGTTGCCGCCGTGAAAGGGCGGTGTCCTAACCCCTAGACGAACCGGACATGAAGCTTTCCGTTTCGGAATCGCTTACTTAAACCAATACCTGACGCATTCAGGCGAACGATTAGAATAACTTTCCGGTAGTTTTGTTGTCAAACACGAAAGCAGATGGTCTGGTTGCGCGTGTAACAGTTACAGGTGTTACAACCTGTTACGTTTGTTACGGAGTTACATTCGGCAACGTTTGCCAGCTTGCGCTAGATCAGATGTTCCGATTTTTCAAAACCATCCCGACGAGCCGACATAGAATGTATTCCTCTCGATGACGCCGCTCCGACACCTTTCTCGTATCCAGAGATCGGAGCCACGCTCGATCGCTCAGCGGCCTTCGGTTACGCCGACAGCGACCACAACCGCATCATATCGGCCAGGGCGATGAAGACTGGCAGCGTGCCAAACAGGCGGTCCGTAACTGGAAGATGTTCGACCTGCCGCTGGTGCAGCATCATGCTGGCCGGATACGCCGATCGAGGAAGGCCGGAACGTCGCGATGATGGCCAGCCATCTCGGCATTCTGGTCGCTGAACGCCGCTCGCATCGTTTACACGATCGACGAACCCAACCGCTTCGGCTTCGCGTACGGCACGCTCACCGAATCACGTCGAATGCGGCGAAGAGCGTTTCTCTGTCGAGTTGGACCCGAAACCGGCGAGGTCTGGTACGACCTCTATTGCCTTTTCCCGTCCCCGGCACTCCGCTCGCGCGAGCTTGGCTATCCTTACGCCCGATATCTTCAGAAACAGTTTGTCGCAGACTCGAAAACCGCAATGATGCGTGCCGTCAAAAGTGCGTGAGTGTAGCAGGTTCTAACTTAACCTGCGTACTTTATCCTTTATCCTTTATCCTTTATCCTTTCCAAAATGAAACGTGTATTTCTGATCGACTCGATGTCGCATATCTTCCGTGCGTTCTTTGCCCCGATGGGTGCGCAGGCAGGACCCTCTGCGGAACAGTAAGGGGCAGGTGACGCAGGCTGTTTTCGTGTTTACGAACATGCTGCGAAAGCTGCTCAACGACGAAAAGCCTGATTACATAGCCGCGTCTTCGATACGGACGTACCGACGTTCAGGCACGATTCGTTCGCCGATTACAAAGCGAACCGCGAAGAGATGCCCGACGACCTGGCGTCGCAGATCCCTTATATCGTGCGGGTGTGCGAGGCGTTCAACATACCGATCCTCAAATACGACGGGTTCGAGGCGGACGACGTTATCGGCACGCTTGCGAAAAAGGTCGCCGAGCAGAAGATGCAGGCGGTGATCGTTTCGAACGACAAGGATCTCTGCCAGCTTGTCAAAGACCCGCATATCGTCGGGATGCGGCAGAATTCGTCGAACGTCAAACGCAAAGTTCCGGTTCCGCCGATCGAATGGTGGATGAGGCGTGGGTGAGAACAAGTTCGGCGTGCCGCCGTCGAAGATCATCGACCTGCTCGGCTTGATGGGCGATTCGGTCGATAACATTCCCGGTGCTCCGGGTATTGGCGAAAAAGGTGCGGTGAAGCTCGTGCTGGAATTCGGCTCGGCGACTGGCCGCGATGGAGAACGCCGACAAGATCACGCACAAGACCTATCGCGAAAGCCTGCAGAACAATCAGGACATCATCCGCCAGTCGCTGGAGCTCGCGACAGTCCACTGCGAGGTCCCGGTCGAGCTCGATCCTCGACGAGCTGAAACGAACGCGAGCCCGACCGCACGCTGCCTACGAGCTTTTCCGCGAACTCGAATTCAATGGCACTGACCAAAGAGTTCGCCGACTCGGCCCCGCTGTTCGATTCGCCTGCCCTGCGGACGGCACCAGCGGATCGAGCAGAATTACTACGTCATTACGAACTCGTGCCGAACTGGACAAACTGATCCGGACGCTGTGGGAAAAGGAGAAGTTCTGCATTTCGCCATCGACGATTCGAACGAGGCTAAATGGCATTCAGCTGTTCGATAAAGTGCCGCCTCTCGGCATCGCTATTTCGCACTCGCCGGGCGATGCGGCGTTCATCGATCTCGAAAACTTTGAAGGCGGACATGGAAGCGGCGATGAGGCCGCTTAGCCGATCTGTTCGCGAATCCTTTTCTCGAAAAAACGCACCCACGATTACAAATGCAAGCTTGCTGTCCTCGCGAAAGCTGGGAATCGAGCTCGGTCGGCGTGACGGACGATCTGATGATCGCCGTCGTATCGTGCTCGATTCCAGCCGTCCGCATCACGAGATCGAGTTTCTTGCACAACATAATCTCAACGCCTACCCGCACGGCGATGTTCCGCACGGCTTCTCCGACACGGGATGGAAAGCGGCGTTCAGAGCGGACTGGACACAGCAGCTCACGCCACTATTACGCGAAACGGATCGTCGAGGACGGGCTGACGAAGGTCTACGCCGAGATCGAGCTGCCGGTCGCACCGTATCATCGCCGATATCGAAATCGCCGGGATGAAGGTCGATGCCGAGGCGCTTAAAAACTTTCTCGGACTTCATCACAAAAGAGCTTCGATCGCTGCAGAAAAAGATCTACGAGATCGCGGGGCGCGAATTCAATATCGGCTCGCCGAAACAGGTCGGCGAGGTCTTCGAGGAACTGAATATCGCCACCGGCAAGAAAACGGCGACCGGGCAGATCTCAACAAGCCAGGACGTTCTTGCTGGAGCTTGCCGTCGATTTACGAGATCGCACAGTTCATCATCGATTACCGCGAGCTCGACAAGCTCAAGGCGACCTACGCCGATGCCCTGCCAAAGATGATCAACTCCGACGGCCGCATCCACGGCGTGCTGAACCAGACGGTCGCGGCGACCGGCCGTTTGAGCTCGACCGAACCGAATCTGCAGAACATCCCGGTCCGCACCGAACTCGGCCAGCGGATCCGAAGTGCGTTCATTCCCGAAAAAGGCAACAAGCTGATCTCGGCTGATTACTCGCAGCTCGAACTTCGTATCCTCGCCCACATCACGCAGGATCCGGTGATGCTCGAGGCGTTTCTGAACAACGAGGACATCCACGCCAAAACCGCGAGGCTCGTGTTCGGTGCGACCGACGAAAAGGACCTGAAGGAAAAACGCCGCCTCGCAAAGATCGTCAATTTTGGCATCGCATATGCGGTAGAGGCTTTCGGCCTGTCGCAGCGTGTCGGCATCTCGAAAGCCGAGGCACGCAAGGTGATCGACGATTACTTTGAAACCTACAAAGGCATCCGTGCCTACATGGACCGCATTCCGGACGAAGCCCGCGAGAAGGGTTACGTCACGTCGCTCTTCGGCCGCCGCCGCTACTTCCCCGGCATCAACGACCGCAACTTCGCCGTCCGCTCCCGTGCCGAACGCGAAGCCATCAACATGCCGATCCAGGGCACGGCCAGCGATATCGTCAAGATCGCGATGATCAAGGTCCATCGACGCCTTAAAGAAGGAAGGCCTGCGAACGCAAATGATCATGCAGGTGCACGACGAACTGCTGTTCGAAGCCCCGATCGACGAGATCGAAAAAGCGTCCGAGATCATCAGACGAGAAATGGAAGCCGCCGCAACGCTCGACGTCCCGCTGGTCGCCGAGATCGGCGTCGGGGATGATTGGATGAATGCGAAGTGATCTTATTGTCAACTCTTTCTTAAGGGCTACGCCCTCCGATGTGCGGAAAGGCTTTGCCTTTCCGAAACACTTTCAATAAATCCCTGAGGCTCCGCCTCAGGGTCCTAAATGCCGAGGCAGAGGTCTCGAATGATTTCTTGGGAACAGCTACGGAAAGGCACAGCCTTTCCGCACACCGGACGGCAAGCCGAAGAGAATGCCTCAACAAGGCATAGCCAATCGTTAGAACCGTCACACCGTAACAAACGTAACAGGTTCTAACACCCGCAACTGTTACACTCAAGCGTGCGGACCTTTTATGGACAAGGGCAATACCAAAACTGAACGAACGCGTGTGAAGCGGCTTCCGGATAGGGGAAAGTACGACCGCGATACGATCTACTCCGATCCTTGACGAGGCATTCATTTGCCATGTCGGTTTCGTTGTTGACGGGCAGCCTTATGTCATTCCGACGGGTTTTGCACGGATAGGCGACGATCTATACATCCACGGTTCATCTGCGAGCCGAATGCTGCGGAACTTATCAAAGGGCATAGAGGTTTGCGTTACAGTTACGCTGATCGACGGGCTTGTACTTGCGAGGTCGGCATTTCATCATTCGATCAATTATCGTTCGGTGGTTATTTTGGGCAAGGCTCACACTGGTCGAGGACGCAGATGAAAAGAACAAAGCTCTCGAGGCGTTGACCGAACACATTGTCCCGGGGCGTTGGGCTGATGTGCGTTGGCCGACCGAGCTTGAGCTGAAGGCAACATCGGTCCTAAAGCTGCCGATCACCGAAGCGTCCGCAAAGGTTCGGCTTGGCGGACCCAAGGACGACGAAGAGGATTATGCGATGGACGTTTGGGCCGGAGTGCTTCCGCTTGATCTAGCCACAGGGGAGCCGATCGCCGACACGCGGCTTGTCGACGGTGTCCCGATCCCGGCGTATGTTCAAAACTATGAACGGCGGAAGAACGAGAAGTGACATCGCAAGGGTTTCGCTCTTTTGAACAGCGTCCAACTAATTAAACCGACCGTCAGCGGTAGAAACTGAGGTTTACGCCGGCCTCTCCTCGTCCCTACATTCTGACCATTCGTCCCATCCGGTCATTTTTATCCACCATTTCGTCACACGAACCGTGCCGTTCTGTGACAAGCCGTGCTTCTCGCGGGACGGGACGTTCAATAAAAATTGATAACAATTGAGGGGTGATTAAAGACACCTAAACCATACTTCCTGCATCATTTAGATGTTCGATTGAACATTTTGAATTTTTATTAAGGAAGTAGATATTACATGGCCACACGAAATAAACCCAACGAAGCATTCATAGCACGTTCAATGTGGCGTCAGGCTACGACGCCGCGTATCAGCATTCTTAAACAACTTGCGGTAAAGCTGGTTTCCGAAGTCGAAAGCCTTAACGAGCGGGAGCGGTTCGACTTTGGGGCGGGATTCAAGCTCGACGAGGAAATGCATAAATTCGAGATCGACATGATCCGTCATGCACTTTACCTGACCAACGGGCACCAGTCGTTCGCGGCAAAACTCCTCGGGATAAAAAAGACAACGCTGCACGCGAAGCTGAAACGCTACGACATCGAAAGAAAACGACAGCAGCAAACGGTGGGGAAATAGGAGCGATGAAGTTATGGCATTACAAATACGAAGTCGCACCGAATATGAAACTCACAGACTGCGGCCCGTGACAAGCAGGTTCATCCATTCCGTCAGGCCGGATGAGCGATCGTTCGGCCCGGACGAAACCACTGAAGAAACAAGATTCCCGTCAACGGCACTTCCGATCCTTGCGACCGCGAACGATGCTCGTGAGTTGGTACGTTTCCTAAAGAAACGCCCGAACGGCGTCACCATCGTCGAAGCGATGAATGCTGAGCCGCGGCGGATCTTTGACGCCCGAAAGATCGCGGCGTACGAATTTTGGGGGATAATCGGCCGCGAGAACGAACGCCTTATTCTTACGCCGCTCGGTGAAGAGCTGGCGGAAGCTCTCGGGCCCGAATGCAGGATGCACCGCGATATCCTTCATCGCGTTCCCGAGTATCAGACAGCGATAAGGAATATCTATGAAGAGGGCCTGGACATCGCCACTCATCTGGACGTTCTGCGTTATTGGTCAGATATGAATGCCATTCCTCCTTCGGTTCATGCGAACGCACACGATCTTGAAGCGGCGGTGGTCTGCTTTTTCAGCCTGTGCCACGCAGCTGAGCTGGGAACGTCTACCGTCGGGAAACGCGGCCAGCCGGCAAGGCTGCGTGTAGATATCAGCCAGGTCGCGTCGTTCCTTTCAGGTGAACAAGAAACGTTCGGCGGCCATTCACATTTCCGGCGGACGCGAACCGGTCCGTCACCTTCGCCAGGCGATCGGCTTGCCGATCAGGCAGGTACTGGTTTCAACCACCGGGCCACGCAAGGATGTCGAGCACCTGAATTCCCTGCTGGCTCTTGCCGGTTTCGAAAACCGGACCGTGGATTTCGCCGGATCCGAAAGCGGGTTGCTCCCGAGCGACGATCTCGACGAAATGCAGAAATGCCAGGCAGGCATCTTTGTTTTTAGCCCGACGGATTGTGTGAAAAAGAAGGACGGTACCTTTTCGCTCCGGCATGAATGGATCACAAAGGTCAGCGTCGCCGCGGCACTGTTCGACTGGCGGATCCTGCTGTTCTGGAACGGCGAGCTGCCCCCTCCGGAAGAGTTGACGGCCAGCGGGCTGCGTATACTGTCAAAAGAAACCCTGGATTGGGAAGCAAGCCTGGGATTGGTCAATCAGATCAAGGAACTCGCATTTCCCTTGAGCGAATAACCGAAAAGGAATTACTCAAAAGAAAAGCATCGGCCGCACAGCCGGTGCTTT
This sequence comes from uncultured Acidobacteriota bacterium, assembly GCA_963763355.1. Lineage (GTDB taxonomy): Bacteria > Acidobacteriota > Blastocatellia > Pyrinomonadales > Pyrinomonadaceae > OLB17. Next base: position 255,972 of record CAVXOI010000008.1, on the reverse strand, counting down.
TTCAATTTACTGCACGCATTAAAAAAACCGGGTGCCGAATATTCGGCACCCGCAGCTTTTGCAGTCAGAGGTTACTCTAGAATTCAAACCGTGCCGCGAACTGGACCGTTCGGGCTGGTGTAGTGCCAGTGATCTGGCCAAAGGTGGGCGAAGTGATCAACTGCAATTGACCCGTAGCAGGCGGAATGAAATTGACGTTGTTAAGAACGTTGAACGCCTCGGCCCTCAATTGCACACGCATCGTTTCGGTCAACCTTATGTTCTTCAACAACGCCATGTCGAGGTTAAAGAATTTCGGCGAATTGACGATCGACCGTGGAGTATTGCCGGTCTGGCCCGGGGCGTTCGGGAAGAAAACGGGGTTGGTTATCGCATCGGGATTGATGAAATAGAAGGTCCCGTTTTGTTCGAACACGCCGCCAAGAGCCCGGATCTGCTCACCCGTCAGGTTCGTCTGCGGCGTCTGCCTGCCGGAGCGTCCCGTGCGGTTCACGGTCCCGCGGTTGTCTACAAAGGTGATCGGCGTCCCCGATGTCCATTGGACAATGCCGGCCAACTCCCAACCGCCGAAAACCATGTCGGCCCAACCACCGTGGTCAAGGAACATCTTCCCTCGGCCGAAAGGCAGCTGGTAGATGCCGTTGAAATTAAACACGTGGGGAATGTCAAAATCGGCCCGCTGCCAATCCCAGTCAGTATTGTTGTTATCCAAGTACGGCTCGAATAAGTTCTGGCCGGTCCCGATGGCGTTCGTCAGGTTTTTCGAGTAAGTATAGTTCGCCTGGAAATACAATCCTTGCGAAAAGCGGCGGCGGACTTCGATCTGGAGCGAGTTATAGTTGTACCTAGCATCGTTGACCATCACGTCTATCGCACCGGCGACCGGATTCGGCAGGAGCGAAATGAACGGTATAGCCGCAGGGTTACAAGCTGGAGTTCCTGCCGGACGCGCACCCGCGCACGGATGGTTGTTCAGGTTCAAGGTGTTGTTGATATACGCCAAAGCCAGGTCGGCCGGCGATCCGTTGGTGAGGTTGTTTACGAAAGTATTGAACCCTAACCGGCCCGTAATGTTTCCCGAGCCGAAAGGCGCCACGCCGAGATTACCCGGTGCGCCCGGCGCATTGACGAACAACTGCAGGGGCACACAACCGGGTGTGATGCCTGCACAGAACGGCGTCTGTGCCGAAGCGTTGCCTGGATTGGCCGCCTGCGAAAGAGCATAATTTGCCGCCGCACGGTTAAAGTCCGCAAGGAAGCCGTTGTTAAAGATATCGATCTGATTAATATCGATACCTCTTACCAGGTTCAGGCTGCGGCTTCCGACATAGCGGACCTCAAGGGCCGTATTGCCGAAGAACTCGCGCTGCCAGCCAAAACTGTACTGCTCGATCGTCGGTATATCGATATTCGGATCGATCGCGAAGACCGTGCCGAAAAAGTTATTGTTGTTTGCGTTCTGCAGGTAAGTGATGGGCGGCGGGATAAATGCCGGCGGTGCAATGACAGGCCCGCTTACCCCCAGGCGCCCATTAAGATTCGGAAGTGTCCTGTCGGTCGAGCCAAGGCCCGGGTTTCCCACAGCCGCGTTATTAATAGACGTGACTATCGAGTCATTGCCGTACGCCTGGCTATAGCCGCCGCGGAACACGCTCTTCCCTTCTGAACCGAAGATCATGCGGCCGATGCCCGATTCGAAATTAGGCGTGTAGGCAAAGCCGATCGACGGTGCAAAATTGTCGAAGTCGGTCTTGTAATATGCTTTATCGGTCCCGGCATTGCCGCCGATAAAGTTTGTCGTCCCGTTTGTCGTAAGAAGCGACGGCAGGAAATTGTCCGGATCGTCGAACACAGGTTCGAGTGCGAGCCCGTTCGCCAGTTTCATTGCGGGAAACAGCTCATACCGAAGACCCAGGCTCAGTGTCAGGCCCCGGAGCGGCGACCATCTGTCCGAAACGTACAATGAGTGGTTGGAGTAACGATATGGACTGAACAACTGGGTAGGCTGAAACCCCGAGGTTTGGCTTTCCACATTGAATCGCTGTACTCCGGTATTGTAGAGACCGCCGAACAACGCGAGCATGTTGTTCGCGATGGTCAATTGGGCCGGGCTTATTCCACCGGCGGCGGCAAAATTCGCCGCGGTCAGCGCCGGCGTGCCGTTGCCGGCCGCGAGCACCACTAGTGGAACGATGCGTGCGTCATTGTAAGAATTAACCTTGAAATACTGGAGCTGGCCCCCGAATCTCAGCAAATGCTGGCCGATGGTCCAGTCGGCGTTGTCCTGGAAATTAAAGCCCTTGGTATTACGGCCCTGGTCCATAAAGGTGTTTTCCGGATTACTCACCGAGCCGCCCGTGAACGCCCCTGCCTGAAATAGGTTCGCCAACAGGCCGGTAGCTCCGGACGCAAACATAAAGTCGGGCAGCGGGTCGGTGCGGTCAAACGGCACCTCGCTCGTAAATATGCCGCCGCGAACTTCGTTTATTAACGACGACGACAGTATCCTCCGATAGGCGGCCACGAACGTTTTGTTCTTCGACCCCTGGATCACGCCGGGCGTGGTTGAAAAACCGTTCGCGTCCGCATCGGGCCGAAGATTGATCACGTTTACGTAGCTGTAGACGACATTAAAGTTGTCTTTTTCCGTCGGGTCCACGTCAAAGCGCATCGTGTATAGATTGCTCGTCGTGTCCTGCTGGCGGTTAAGTGTATATCCGGCGGTATTCAGGTTATCGCCGCCTGAGAAATTGCTCGTGGTCGGGAGTTGCGAAATGATGCGTGTCTGCGAGACCGGATCGATCGTCGTCGGGACTGCCAGACCCTGCGAGTTTGCGAATGCCAGGAGGCTGGGAACAGTGCAAACGGTGTTCTGCGCACCGCTTGGACAAAACTGCGTCGGGGCTCCGGCCGTGGAACGTGTAAACGCGAAGCCGCCGGTCCGGGCAAGCGGGGTCAGGATCGTCCGATTGACCAGCGTCGAAACCGGATCGCGAATTCCTTCATAGTTGAAGAAAAAGAATCCCTTGTCTTTGTGAAAGATCGGGGTACCTTCGCCGATACCCGGCAGCCACATCGGCCCCGACACCTTTCCGCCAAACTGATTCCGGTTCCTGAAGGGGCGAGGAAGACCGGCAGAGTTACTAAAGAAAGTGTTTGCGGCAAATTCCGAATTGCGGTTGTAAGCGAACAAGGCCCCGTGGAAATCCTTTGTGCCGCGTGGAGTGACAAGACGGATCTGCGCTCCGCCATAGCCCTGGTCCGCCTCCTGATTTGAGGTGGTGATGGTGAACTCGCCGGTATCGTCGACCGACGGCCGTCCGGGAGCAAAGTCTGTTGCATTGCCTCTTAGAAAGGCGTCCTGAATGTTTATGCCGTCACGCGTGATGTTGGTCAACGTGGTACGCATCCCGTTTATCGACGTCTGTTGAAACGGGCTGGCCGCGGTCGGTGCAACGCCGGCCTGAAGGCCGGTCAACGACAGCGGATTGCGTGTCACCAGCGGCAGCGACAGGATCTGCTGTGGGCTGACGGTGTTGCTGACTTGCGGAGTGGTCGCGGTAACCACATCGGCGCCCGCGGTGACCGTTACACTCTCTTGTAGACTCCCCAACTCCATCGTTGGATTCAATGTATAGTCGCGGCCGACGTCGATCTTGACCTCATTCGCGACATAGGTCTTAAAGCCCGATGAAGTGATCGTGACGGTATAGGTTCCGAACTCGAGTTGCGAGAAAAGGAACGAACCGTTCTCAGTGGTTGTCGCGGTCAACTCTTTTCCGGTCTTGTTGTCGCGTGCGACCACGGTCGCATTCGGCAACAGGCCGTCAGGGCCGGAGACCGTTCCTGAGAGTCTTCCGGTCGTCGTCTGCGCGGCGGCTGCCGCGACGGCGACAAGGACGAGTAAAATGATCGAGAAAAATTTTCGCATAGTAACTCCTTTTGGTTAGTGCTCGAGCGCTCAAAATTGCTCTACGCAAGAGTTACTGCGATAAATTTTCAAGCCTTATGCCAGTCATGCAGCCAAACCGGATCTTTACAAAAACCCTGTAAAAATCAATGTTCCAGCCAATAGACAATGATCAAGAAATAAGACCTGGGGTTTAGGTCTCCCATCAAATGTTATTGCTATTGATTTAATGTATTCGAAATATTGTTTGGCATTCGATGATCAAACTTAGACCATTAAAAAATAGGCCCTTATTTTCATAAGGGCCTTTACGATCGAGAGCATTTTGTAATGCACTAGAATTCGAACCTCGCCGCGAACTGAAGTGTTCGAGCAGAGGTAGTGGTTGTTAGCTGGCCAAAGTTGGTAGCGTTAATACTTGTGTTCTGCGTGATGTTAAGGAAGTTCACGTTATTCAGAACATTGAACGCTTCCATTCTAAGTTGCACTCGCATTCGTTCTGAGAACGTGAAGTTTTTCAGAAGCGCAGCGTCTATGTTAAAGAACCGCGGCCCGTTAAGGATGGTTCGGGGCAATGTGCCTGTCTGGCCGGGCTCGTTGTTGAAGAACACCTGACCCGCAAACGGCGCCACCCCGAAGCCGGCACTCGGTGCACCGGTAGGACCGAGGATCGACGGGTCGATCCAGTAAATATTACCGTTCGCCTCGAAGGTACCGGTCAGTGCACGGATCTGTTCGACCGAGAGGCTGCTGTTCGCCGTCTGCCTGGCCGAACGCCCGCCTGTATTGAACGTTCCCCTCGGATCGACGATCGTTACCGGGGCCCCTGTGGTCCATTGCATTATCCCCGAAAGCTCCCAGCCGCCGAAGATCGCGTTCATGATCCCGCCGCTATTCAGGAACCGTCTGCCCTTGCCGAACGGCAATTGATAGACGCCGTTGAAATTGAACACGTGGGTCTGGTCAAAGTCGGCCCGCTGTTCATCGAGTTCCGGCCTCGCGTTGTCGAGGTACGGCTCGAAATAGAACTGGTCGCCGCCGACGGCATTGGTAATCGTCTTCGAGAATGTGTAGTTCGCCTGGAAGTAAAGCCCTTGCGAGAACCTTCGCCTGACCTCCACCTGAAGCGAGTTGTACCGCGACCACGCGTCATTCTCCAGCAAAGCGATCGTGCCCCCGGCCGGATTGGGAAGGAGGTTGACGAAAGGAACCGCGTTCGGGTTATTAAGCGTCGGATGGTTGTTGAACCCCAGTTGGAAAATGTTGTTAACAAGGTCCCCCGGCGTTCCGGCACGAACCAATGTGTTGAACGTAGCAGCTGGTAGGCCGCCTGTTCCAATAACAATATGTCCTGGTCCAGGCGTGCCGCCGTTCTGAAAGATCGTCAGAGCTTGACACCCCGTAACAGTTGCCGGATTACAAAACGCCGTCGTCGCTCCCGGCAGCCGAAGGTTCGCCAACGCTCGATTGAAATCCGCCAGGAAACCATTGCTGAGAATGTCTACCTGGTTCAGATTCGACGCTCTCGGAAGATTGTCGCTGCGGCTTCCAACGTATCGGACCTCTAACGCCGTGTTCCCCATGAATTCACGCTGGATCCCAAAGCTGTACTGCTGGTACATCGGAGTTTGAAGCTCCGGGTCGATGCCGAAGACGGTTCCGTTCACGGTAGCGCCTCCGATGCCGGGGGTATTGTTTCTGATAAAACTGTACGGCGGCGGTGGGTTCAGTGTGGGTGTAACGATCGCAGGCAGCGGATCGCCGAGCCTCAGGTTCAAAAGTGCACTGCCCGCTCGGCGTCAGCCCGAAGCCGTTTCTACTGGCAAGGCCGACAATGTTTCCTGGGGCCTGGAGTACCGATGTCACCAGCTGGTCGTTACCATAGACGTGACTGTAACCGCCGCGGACCACAAACGATTCGCCGAACAGGAATCCGCCGATACCTGAGCCCCATTGCGGCGACCACGCAAATCCAATCTGCGGGGCAAAGTTGTTGTAATCCGTCTTATAAAAAGCGTTCTCAGTTCCCGCGTTTCCGCCGATAACGTCGCTCACTCCATTGGGGTCAAGCAAAGCCGCCCGCGGGTCGCCGTTGATGACCGGTTCCAATGCAATACCGTTGGTCTGCTTCATCGCGGGGAACAGCTCGTATCGCACTCCGCCGGTGATCGTCAGGTTTTTCATCGCAGACCAGCGGTCGGCAATGTAAAGCGAGTGGTTTGCGTAACTATACGGGGCGACGTTTGGGATCTGTCCGAACCCTTCGTCAGGGCTGATCAGATTGAACGTTTGGGCTTCTTGCGATACATATCCCCCAAGCAAGGCCAACAGCCCGTTGGCAGTGCCGAGCTGCGCCGCACTAATCTGGCCGGGGAACTGGCAAGTCGCCGCGTTTGCACAGGTAAAGAATGGCGTAGCACTGCTGGTTGCGATGTTTAGCGTCGGAACTACGCCAAAGTTATCGGTCGAGATCGGTTTAAAGGTCTGCATCTGACCGCCAAACCGAAGTGAATGATTGCCGACGATCCAGTCGACATTGTCCTGGATATTGTAAGTCTTTACGACACGGCCCTGGCTGAGCGTGTTGTTTTCAGGATTGCTGAGAGCGAGCGGAAGGGCCAGCAAGAGGTCCGGATTCTCAAACGATCCGAACTGAACATCGCTGAAGAAGATGCCGCCGCGGACTTCGTTAATGATCGTCGGCGTAAAGATCCGCCGGTAAGCGAGGGCAAGTGTCTTGTTTTTCGAAGCAAGGTTTCCGCGCGGTGCCTGGGTAAAACCGGTAGGGTCCTGAGCATTGCTGTCGCTTTGATCCAGCACCCAGCTGTAGACTCCGTTGATGGTGTTGGCATCGTTAAAATCTACGTCAAGGCGCGTGGTGTATGTCGTTCTCTCCAGGTTCGCGCGTCTTAGAAACCTGTAGACCGATGTGTTGATCGAGTCGCCGCCCGCGAAGTTTCGCTGCGGCATCTGTGAAAGGATGCGGCTCTGAATTATTGGGTTGATCGTAGTCGGTGTGTTAGCAAAACCGAGCGAATTGGCGAGACCCAGAATGTTGACGGTGCAAAGGGACTGCGCTGCTCCCGACGGACAAGTCACGAAAGGTGTCGAGATCGGGGCACCGGCCGCCGTTCGGTTGTAAGTAAAGATCCCGCTGCGGGCAGCTGTCGGTCAGAACGGTTCTCTGCTGTGCGCCGGATTGCGGATCGATGATCTTTTCGTAAGCGAAAAAGAAGAATCCTTTGTCCATGAGGACAGGCGGCCCGCCGTCGTCACCGAAACCCGGAAGCGGCAGCGGCCCGCTTACCCTTCCACCGAACTGGTTTCGGTTTCGGAAGGGACGGGGATTTCTGGGATCGCCGACATTTGCCACGCCGTTTACGACCAGTGCATCGGTCGCCACAAAATGGCCGGCCCGATTGTTAAAGAAACTGTTTGCGGCAAATGCGGAATTCCGGTTGTAGGCAAACAGTGCCCCGTGCAGCTCGCTTGTACCGCGGGGCGTGACCAGCCTGATCTGCGCGCCGCCATAGCCCTGGTCCGCTTCCTGGTTGGATGTGATGATCGTAAACTCTGCCGTGTCGTCGACCGACGGCCGGCCAGGAGCAAAATCCGTCGCGTTTTGGCGGATGAAATTGTCCTGGATATTGATGCCGTCCCTGGTGATGTTCGTGAACGACGTGCGCATTCCGTTGATCGCGGTTTCCTGGAAGGCATTGCTTTGCACTCCCGGCTGCAGCGTGGTCAACGCGAGCGGGTTGCGTGTGAGCAGCGGCAGCGACATGATCTGCTGCGGGCTGACCGTACTGCTGACCTGCGCGGTGGTCGAGGTCACGACGTCCGCACCGGCTGTTACCGTGACGTTCTCGGTAAGCGCGCCCAACTCCATCGTCGGACTCAATGCGTACTCGCGCCCGACGTCGATCTTGACGTCGTTGGCGATGAATGTCTTGAATCCGGCCGACGTGATCGTCACCGTGTAGGTCCCGAACTCAAGCTGTGAAAACAGGAAAGCACCGTCCTCTGTGGTCGTGACGGTGATCTCTTTGCCGGTTGTATTGTCGCGGGCAACGACCGTCGCGTTCGGCAACAGGCCGTCAGGGCCCGAGACCGTCCCTGAAAGCCGTCCGGTTGTCGTCTGCGCGGCGGCTGCCGCGGCGGCGACAAGGACAAGTAAAATGATCGAGAAAGATTTTCGCATAGTAACTCCTTTTGGGTAGTGCTCGGGCGTTCGAATTGCTCAAACGCAAGAGTTACTGCGATAAATTTTCAAGCCTTATGCCATTGACGCCGGACGTATGGGCTTCTTATTAAAGCCCTGTAAACATCGATGTTCCAGCAAATGGACTTTGACTAAGAAATAAGACGCGAGGCTTAGGTCTCCCGACAAATGTTATTGGAATTGATTTAATGTATTTGAAATCTTATTTGGGACGATCGGTGAAACGACAAACTATTGAAGGCCGAGCCTTTCGATCAGCTTGCCGAAACGGGGCTCGCCATAGAGGCAAGTGAGGAACGGATCAATTCTCAGAAAGACAAGCCAGGGGGCCTTTTCGTCATAAGCTTGTTCGAGAAGGTCGAGGGCCCGTTCGACATTTCCCAAACCGCAATGAGCCATCGCGTGCACGTAAGGCGAAACATATCGTTCGAATGACAGCTCTTCGAGGCGTTCGAGCTGCCGCCGCGCCTCGTCTGATCTTCCGGCTTCGGCATAGCTGAAACTAAGGATCGCTATCGCCTGCTGAAGCGGCTCTTCTTCAACAAGCATCTCAAGCTCCCGGATCGCCGCGACCGGGTCGCCAAAGTGAACAAGGGCCGCGCCGAGATAGTATCGGGCTATCGTCAGGCGAGGCTCGATCTCAAGCACAAGTTCGAACTGCCGGATAGCGCGTCGGTAATCACGGTCGTAATAAAATGGCAGGCCGCGGCTCGTGCTGTAAACAAGCGAGCTCGGGTCGGTCAACTGTGCGTGTTCGATCTGTTCGCGCGCTTCGTCAAAGCGGCCCATGCACATCAACGCCCACGCATGCCAGTGCCTGGCCGAGGCATAATTCGGATTCAGCCGGTTCGCGCGGCACGTACGATTCTTCAGCCCTCGCCCAATCCTTCTCGTAGTAGTGGTAATATTCGGCGAGCGAAGCGTGGCCTTCGGCCAGTTTCGGATCGAGCGTAAGTGCTTTTTCGGCTGCCTCGCGGGCAAGCGGGAACGATTCCTCCGGAGCCAGATAAAGATGTTCGCCGAGAAGCAAATAGCTGTCAGCTACGCCGATGTACGCGAGTGGAAAATCCGGTTCGAGATCAACTATCTCCCGGACACACTTAAGGCCTTCCAGTAACCCGGCCTCGGTCCTCTTCTCCCAATGGAAGCGCCCTTTTAGATATTTTTGGTAGGTTTCCTGGCTTCGAGGCGCATAGCGCGGCCCCTGTTCGTTATCGTGATCAAGCTCGATCGCCAGAGTGTCCGCTACCTCGGTAGCGATCTTGCTTTGGACCTCGAGAAAATCTGAGGCCGCTACGTCAAAGCGGTCCGCCCATATGGTTTCCTGAGTTGCCACGTTGGTCAACTGTATATTTACGATCAGGTTGTCGCGGATACGATATATGGTACCGCTCATGATCGCATCGACCTTTATCTCCTGGGCTATCAAAAGCGGGTCTTTTCCCGAGTTGGTATACCTGAGTATCGCGGCGGTCGAACGGACCGAAATGCTCTTGTTCGTGCTCAACTGCGTAATGAGCGTGTCCGCGAGCGCAAGACCGAGAAACTCGTCCTGCTGTTCCGGGTCGAGAAATGTTATCGGTAGGATCGCGATCGACTTGATACGCCGTCTGCCGAGCGCCTCATCGGCGGCTGCGTGCGGCCTGCCGTTTCGTTCTTCGGTTATCTCGTTAACTTTCGCAACGAACCGGTAACCGTGTCCCGGGATCGTCACTATAAAACGATGATCTCGCGGATTTTCGCCAAGTATCCTGCGCAGTATGAATATGTATTGTGAAAGGTTGCTTTCCTCAACGTACCGGTCCGACCAGATGAGCTTCATCAGGTCTTCCTTGCTTAAAACGCGGCCATGATTCTCAACCAGGGTGAGAAGCGTTTCAAACACCTTTGCCTTGAGCGGGATAGGATTGCCGTTACGTAACAGCAGGCGCTCGGACGGCATAAGCACGTATTCACCAAATGCGAACATTGTTCTACGGGTACTTCCGGAACTGCCCATTGTTAGACTAGAAGAACTTGGAAATGACTATTAGTAATGTACGCCGCGATAGCCCGGATAGTTGCAAGTAAGATGTAGGCCGGGCGCCTTTAGATGCATTCGCACCAAATAAAGATGCAGGATCTTCGCAGCGCTTGTAACGGCGTGGAAAGAGGGAATCTAAATAATGATGAAAATTATGATTTGATGATTTCAAATATGATTTCCATCCCTTTCGAACGAAGTCGATCCGAAAGCAAAAACCAAATACCTTTCGGATTTCGACGGATCCGGTCCCGGTTGTAAAAGCAGAACGGCCACCCACCCTTATTCGTCTCATACCCTTGTGTTTACTGCGTTCTGACTCGCTCGCCGTCTACCGTTTTTGCGTCTTGCACCCCAGGCCTTTAGCCGGTCAGGAGCGTCGATACACGTCGAGCCTTTAAGTTTTCGCACGCAAAAATCGCGCCTTTTGGTGCGGGAATACGGCTTGCCTATTCGTACTGGAAAGCCCTCGCGGGTTTTACATTCTGATTCTTAATTATTGAAAGGAGTACTTAGATATGAGCAAAGCCGTTAACTTCTTAATGGCCGCTTTCTTTTTAATAGGACTGGCCATAGTGCCGGCATCCGTAACCGCACAATCCTCAACGACCGGTTCGGTCGAGGGCGTGGTCACGGATTCGAACGGGGCAGTTGTTCCCAATGCTTCGGTCGTCCTCAGCGGCCCCGGACTTTTGCGTCCACAAACATCGGCGGCCGACGCCAACGGCAACTATCGATTTCTCCAGGTCCCGCCCGGAAAGTATTCGGTCAAAGTAGAGGCCACGAGCGGATTTGACGTCTTCGAACAAACGAACGTTGAGGTCAACCTGTCCAAATCGACCCAGGTGAATATTGTCCTGGCCGCAAAGGGCGTAACGGGGGTAGTCGATGTCGTGGCGGCTACGCCGGAGATCGACCAGACCACTAATACCACCGGTTCGAACATCTCGACCGAATTTTTCTCGAATATCCCGACCTCGCGCACCGTTCAGGGCCTTTATACGATCGCCCCGACCGTCGCACGTTCCGGGCTTCGCGATGCCTCGGGACGCGACCGCGACCCGTCAGTTGCGGGCTCGTCAGGGCCGGAGAACAGCTACATCCTCGACGGTGTTAACACGACCGACCCCGCATTCGGCGGCGGCGGTGCCAATTTGCCGTTCGAGTTTGTCCAGGAAGTGGAGATCAAGACCGGTGCATTCGGCGCCGATCAGGGACTGTCGACCGGCGGCGTTTTCAACGTCATCACCAAATCCGGCACGAACGAATTCCACGGCAGCATCTTCGCCTACGGAAATCCGAGCAACTTTGTCCGCGAGACCAAACACTTCCCGTTCACGGATCTTGCACCGAATGGCTTTTCCGAGGTCGACGCAGGTGCAGCCATCGGCGGTCCGATCATCAAGAACCGCTTGACCTTCTTTGCGGCATTCAACCCGCAATTTCGCACGAACAATTACCTGACCCAGACCTTCCGCCAGGAAGTCGAAGGTAAGATCTCGACGCCTTTTTATTCCGGCAAGCTGAGCTGGTTCATTAACAACAGCAACACGTTTACCTTTTCGACCTTTGGCGACTTTACCAAGGAAGAAGGCCATCTGTTCTCGGGCCAGAACAACATCGACGCCGGTTTCGGTGCGAACCTGGCAAGTTTTGCCGGGATCCGCGAAACAGGCGGCACGAACTATGCCGCCCGGCTGAACTCGAACATGACCCAGAACTGGATCGGCGAATTCGCGTTCGGTATTCACAAGCAGCGGAACAACGTTATCCCCGATCAGTCGGTTGCGGATATCGCTCTGATAACCGATACGTTTGCAATTCTGCGTCCCGACGGAACTGTCGCTCCGGTAACCCAAACGAATTCCCTCGCCGGCACGACGCCGACGACGACCCCAACGTTGGGCACAAATACCGGATTCATCGATTACATCTATTCGCCGGGTGGATCGCTTCAGCGTAATTTTGTCCGCGACGGCTTTGGCCTTTACCAGGACCAGTCACGCGACCGTTGGGAAGCAACGGCCCGTTTCCAGAACGTTTACAGCCGCCACACGTTCAAGTACGGGTTTGAGTTTTACCGCAACTCGTACGACATCTTCCAGACCTCGACCGGCCCGAGCAATGTATACGCAAACCCACTGAATGTAGGAGCGAATAACGGGGCGGACCTTGATAACCGTTCGGTCAACGGTTTCCGTGTGACCAACAACTGGACAGTTTGCACGACTCGCGGCACACAGATAGTTTGCCCGGTCACTCAGGCCGCAAGCGGGGCCAGCATCGGAGCCGGCATTCTAAGCGGACTCGGTGCTAACCTACCCGCGGGAATAACCGGAATAACCATCGGCCCGATCAGCGAGGCGGAAGCACTTAACAATCCGTTCCTCGTTCGCACGACGACGCGCGTCCGCGATTTTACGCTGAACGCGCAGACCCAAACGGACGTCGAAAGTGCATACTTCCAGCACGACTGGAAGGCTCTCTCGAATCTGCAGATCAACCTCGGTGTGAGGTTCGACTTCCAGCAGGCCGCGGCAACGGCGGTGTCACCTATCTTAAACTCAACAACTACGGCGACAATCTGCAGCCGCGAGTTGGGTTTTCGTGGGACCCGTGGAATAGGGGTAAGACGAAGATATTCGGTAACTATGCGCGGTTTGTCGAAACGCCTATTCCGCTTGACGTTAACGTCCGTGCCGGAAGCGCCGATAGCCAGACGGACAAGAACTTTAACGTCAATCGTGTCAATGCACCGCTGAGTGCGACGGTCGCGACCGGTTTCAACACCCGCAATCTGGGTGCCGCACCGACCCCGATCGATGAAGGCCTCAAGCCGCAGACGGTCAATGAATTGACTGCCGGGTTCGAGCACGAGTTGAGGGCAAACCTTACCTTCGGCTTCCGCGGGATCTACAGGGCTCAGGGATCGGTTATCGAAGACGGATCATTCGATGACGGTGACCATTACTTCCTGTTCAATCCCGGCGAGCCGCTTACACGAAGGACCGGGCGGACCGCTTGGCAACACCGAATTTCAGGCTTGTAATAATCCTGCGATCGGATGTTTCGGGCGTGCCCGTCGCTACTATCGCGGACTTGAGTTTACGCTGAATAAGAGGTTCACGAACAATTTCGCGTTCCAGACTTCCTATGTTTACTCAAGCCTGATAGGAAACTACGAAGGCCTGTTCCGCAACGACAACGGCCAGTCCGACCCGAACATCACTTCGCTGTTCGATCTGGTCAGCCTGCTCGGGAACACGTACGGACGCCTTCCGAACGACCGTCCGCATCAGTTCAAGTTCAACGGCACGTATGAGACGCCGTGGAGATTTGTCATCTCGGGCAACTTCTACGTCCAGTCCGGTATACCGTACAACCAGCTTGTCCCGCACGAAGTTTACGGCGACGACGAGGGGTTTGGCGTGCCCAGAGGCACCGCCATTATCCCGGATCTCGGGGTGAATTCGTTCGGTGTCACAAGTGCTGTCGGCAAGAGCCGTACGCCGACGACCTACAACCTTGATCTGGGCTTCTATTACCCGATCAAGTTCAGCGAGAACATGCAGCTGAGGCTTACGGCTGACTGGTTCAACGTGACGAACACCCAGCGTGCCGTCATTCTCGACCAGACCTTCCAGGTCGACAGCGGTGTCGCCGGCATCCCGCCGGTCAGCAACCCGTTCTATGGTGCAGGCCTGGCGTTCCAGTACCCGACGGCTTTCCGCGTCGGTGCGAAATTCAGTTTTTGATCGGTCGCAAGATCGGATCAAACGACTATTGGGAAGCGGTCCGTCGCTTCCCTTTTTTGTTTCACAAACGTTAACCGCCCGCCTTGCCGATTGCATTTTTACCTGGATGCAGTTAATTTGTCGTGTACTGGTCCGTAAAAAACGTTAAGAAAACAATGATGCAGAAAAGACTTTTAGACATTGCCGAGGGTTTCGGCCTTACGGTCGAAACGGCCGTGGTCCCCGGTCACGATAAAGCGTTTCGTCTATATAAGGGAGCCAAACAGGTTTTCATCGGCACCGAAGAAGCGGCGACCGAGTTCCTTGCAACGTACAAGGATACGCGTCCCGATCTGTATGAAGGAAGCATGTACGGTTACCAGGAATAGCCGTATCCGGATCGTCGATGACCCGCGTCCATTTTTTTGAACGATTGCCGCTAACAGACTTCGGTGTTATAAAAGAGGCGTCCATTTTTTTGGACGCCTTCCTTTATGAAGCACCCTACTTTGCTTGTTCTTCTGATCTCGATCTTGGCTGTCGCGTCGTTGGCCCAAACCGGGATGAAGGACACAACCGTTGCGGTTCCGGCAGGCTCGGTCGATCTTGGCGGCCGTCCGATTCGAATTCCTGCACCTGACAACTTTACCGACACGATGCTGCTGTTCCCCCGCATCGCCGGCCGGCTCATCGCCTCGGAAAGCCCGCTGAACGAGGTGCTCGCGGTTCACGTAACGGACGAGATATTGCCTCGGCTTAGGAATCGCGAGGACTTCGACCTTCCGTTCTATACAAAGGTCTCGGTCCTGAAACAATTAAAGTCAGCTGATATAGAACTGTCGGATTTTCAGGCCGTCGCTGCCGAGTTCGAAAAACAGTCGCCGGGAATGCTTCAGTCTGTTGTCAGATCCGGTGAAAAAGACACGGGCGAGCGTTTGAGCAGGCATTGGGGCGGCGAGACCAACTTAAAGATCGGAGAAACGCGCACGCTGGGCCATTTCGATAAACAGCCCCATTCGATAAGCTCGATGTTTCTGATGAACCTCGAGATCTTTGATCGGCCAATGCTGATCTTTGGTTCAATGTCACTTGTTCACGTAAACAAACGGCTACTGTTCGTGTATGTTTTTCGCATACCTACCTCGGACAAAGATCAGACGATCGTCGCGGAATTTACAAAAACATGGACGGCAAAGATCGTCGCCGCTAATTGATCGGCTTTTGTGCACCAATAAAAAGGGCAAGCTTCGAACTTGCCCGTCTTTGATTCAAATGTGGTGGAGATGAGGGGGATCGAACCCCTGACCTCTGCATTGCGAACGCAGCGCTCTCCCAGCTGAGCTACATCCCCGGCCGAAGATTGATAGTAAAAATGCGGTAGGGCTTTGTCAAGGAAACGCCATAGCGTTCAGCCGGTCATTTGGCGGTTGAAGCTTTTGCCTTCTTTCGCGTACCGGCCCGCTCTTCATTCGGCGGTCCGGTTTTTCCAGGCTTGAATAATTCCCTCAACTCGCCTAACAGAAGCATGTTCGCCTCTGTCGTCGAGCACCACGAATTTGGCCGAAGCTTATTGAACTCCTGCGGGAAGGAGCGATCCTTTTGGGTCTGATGCAAACGCATAACCATCCTCGATCTTTCCGATAAGCCCGTGAAAGCTGATGTCCTCGCCGGAAACGACGACAACCACGTCACCCGGGCTTACCTTTTTCTCGTCCACCGGAAACTTGATGATAGTGGCGTTCCCGTTTTCGTGGGCCACCGCTTCGAAATCAAAGTTCTCGGCCTTAAAACTCAATGTCTGACAAAATGCGACTTCCATCCGCTCAGTATATTACCGCGAGTCTACGAAACGCTACTCAATAATTGAAACTCTTTTTACTTTAACGAGAATTCAAGCGAGATCGCATCGTGGTCAGAAAGCGGAGTGCCGTCGGCCGACGTCAGGCCGCCGATCGTTTTCGGCTCGGAACCTTCGGCGAGTTTTATGTCTTTGCCCGCAAACCAATCCAGCCGGCCCGACACCTTTCCGCCCACACGATTGGCCGCCCAAAAGATGAACGGGAAACACCATTCGGGCACCCAGTCGCGAAGGTTCGTGTTCTTTTCGATGCTTTCGACGTGATAGTGCAGCGTACCGGTGCCGATCTTATTAAAAGGCCGGAATCGATATCCGCGAGATTCGAGATCGTCGAACATCGGCTTTTCGAAGTACCGCTCGGGATGCGGAAGATGATTGCTCGCCACGTTCTTCGGCCCCATAAATACACGCCGCCAATAACCCATGATCGCCCGCGTCGAGCTTTGCGAATTGAATGTCGTGGTGTTCCAATCGCCGCCGATAAGTGTCGGCAGTGGGTCAAGCGTATCGAGATGATCGAGAATGATCTTCATCTGTCGCCGCCGATGTGCCCGCGAGCAGTGGGCGTCGAGATGAATTGTGACAGCGCGGAAAGTGCCGGTCGGATGTTCGATATCGGCAAACAACGCCCGCAAATATCCAAGCCGCTTTTCCTTGCCCCACATCTTGTCCTTTCCGTTCGGCAGCGGAACCGCGTGAACATTCCGCATCGGCCATTTCGAAAACATCGCCAGCCCGTGTATCGACCGCGTATTCTCGCCTTCCATCGCCGCTTCGACCCCGCTTCCCTTTTGCAAGGCAATATAAACCGGTGCGAACGCGTAATTCATCCCAAGTGCTTCGGCGATCTCCTTTGCAACAAACCTATTACCGCTGCGGGCCATGCCATAGTCGAGTTCGGTCAGAAGCAGGAGATCTTTATCTGTTCAGTTCGTTGTGATTCTGGAGTGCATCGATTATTCCATCGAACACGATCCCGCGTTCGATATTCCATGCAAGAGCGGCGATCTTGCCAGTACCACCTGCGGTAACTGGCGGGGTTCCAACATCCCCGGTCGCCTTCGCTTCCGGTTCCGACTGCTCAACAACCACCGCATTCAATATCCTTTCCGCGTCCTCGCGGACTTTCTCAATGATCGGCGATGCTGCGAGTGAAGCCGTCGATTGAAATTTCAGCAGTTCCGGAAAGTATTTATTAAGATCGTGTTCCAGCAATTCCAGCCGGCCGATTTTAGCTGCGGCCGGATTGGCGAACAACATTTGAAGGGACATAGAAAACGGTAGGATACGAAAATGCCCGATCTAATGTCTATCGAGCGAGCGTGAACACTAGAGCTTCTCCGGTTTGCGAATTAGCTGATAGCTATTGGCTATTAGCTATTAGCCAACAGCCAATAGCTAAATCTTAACCTGATCAGGATTTTAATCATCATACCGTTCCTTCGCCGGTGCGACCGCTAGAAAATCGGCTGTGATCCGTTCGGCGTAGGTACCAAGCAATTCTTCCAACCGTTTTTGCTTTCTTTGAATAGAATATCAAGCCGACGTGTTTAGGCTTGGTCACGCGATAGACGATCTCGTCATCTTCGTAGTGCGATGTGTCGGGCTGGTCCTGGTTGGCGAGAGCGAGGGCAATCGCCGGCGAAATCCTTGCGAAGTTTCGGCAGCGTGTAAGGATTTTCCTGTGTCGACGTCTCAAGCTTGGCCCATTCCCGCCAGAGGTTGAAGTTGCAGGCGTGCTCGAGAACGTTGGCGATATATGCCCCGCCGACGCGGCACGCGACCTCGAGCAAATAGAATTTCCCGTCCGCCTCGCTGTGCAGAAACTCGGCGTGCGAAACACCGCGATCGTAATGGAACGCCTCGAGGAGTTTCTTATTTAACGCTTCCAGCTCCTTCCGTTCCTTCGACTTATACGGAACGATCGAAGTCGTAAACACGCCGCCGTAATGCGTCACGCTGAACGGCGGCGTTCCGTACTTGCTTACACCGGCCGCAAGCACCTTGCCTTTTTCGACGATCGAATCGACGTGATAGACATTTCCCTTGATAAATCTTTCGAGAACGAATTGCGACGGATGGTCACGCCAGTTGTTGCGGTTGTCCAGATCGTTCAGCACCTCCCAAACCTGTTCCTTCGACTCGCACTTTCGAATACCGAATGCAGAAACCTCATACCGCGGCTTGACGATCCACGGGGCAGGCACGCGTTCGAGATAATCGCCTGATCGCCTGCTGGTTGAAAACACCAGTGAACTCGGGGCACGAGATCCCTGCCGACGTCCGCGATGTTTCGCATCGACAATTTGTCGCGAAATCGCAGCGCGTGCGAGCTGCTCATCCCGGCGAGCTGCAGATGCTCGCGTGCCCGGGCCGCGGTCATTACGTCAAATTCGTCAAGCCCGACGACGCGGTCGATCTTTCGCGAACCAGCGATATTCGTGATCGCACGGACATAATCTTCCTGCGACGCATCGTCCTCGACGGTCTTCACATCGTTGAGTGCGGTCCACAGCCACGGCTGGTCGAGCAGCTTTTTTCGCGTCACCAGCGTGACGTGCCAACCGGCATTCTGAGCTTCGTCCAGAAACTCGTTTCCCTTGTGTTCGCTCGCGATGCAGACGATGTGGTTTTTCATAAGATCCGGATGACGGGGTTGGTTCATCTACTTTCTCAAATAAGCTATCAACACTCCAGTCCCCCGCACCCTTCAGCATGAAAGGCGATGGCAACAAAGAAATACATAAAGGCAAGCTCCTTGCTTGCTGAACGGATCGGCCGCGTGAACGCCGATGATCGCGACAAGCATCGTGAAAGCAATGAAGAAACTGGACAGCCGGGTAAAAAGCCCGAGTGCCAAAAAGATACCGCCGAGAAACTCGGAAAGTGCCGCTGCCCAGGCAAATAATGCCGGCATCGGGAATCCGAGTTCGCCGGCTCGAGTGACCAAACCTTCGCCGGGCGGAATTTTGCCGATTCCGTGTGCAAAGGCCAGTGAAATTCCGGTAAATATTCGCAAGCAATGCAAGCCCCGCGTTCGCGGCAAACGATAGCCCCGATTCGCCGCCAAACAGGATATTTTTGAGCAACGACTTTTCCTCCCTGAAAGTTTTATTTTGTAAGTAAAAGAATGTCACAATTCGACGGTAAAGACAATTAATGGGCCGTGTTTGCGATTGCAAACAGTGAAGTTAGCGTTGCTCCGCAAGGCAATTATAATGGGCGATATCGATATAGCCAATCTGGTCAGCCATCTGATCATTTACATGGTCGTTCTGCTGCTCGCGATCTCCGCCCACGAGGCGGGCCACGCCTGGATGTCGTACAAATTTGGCGACGACACCGCGTACATGCTCGGCCGCGTTACGCTGAATCCAGTCACGCACACCGACCCGATCGGGACGCTTCTGATCCCGATCTTCAGCTTCATTTTCGGGGCTCGATCGGCGGGGCCCTGGCAGTATTCCGCTTGATCGGCTGGGGCAATCCGACGCCGGTCAACCCGCGGAAATGGACAAATTATAAGACTGGCGAATGTGATGGTCTCGATCGCCGGCATTGGTGGCGAATCTGATACTTGCTGATCGATCGGCTTTGTCATTTTCAAGATCCTGCTGACTGCAGGTGATTAACGCCAGCAACATTGATTGCTGGGATCGATCAAGCCCGCTCGCAATACTTCGTCGGTAATCATGATGTTGCTGAACGTTTCGCTGTGCGGTCTTCAATCTTCTGCCGTTTCCGCCGCTTGACGGCAGCAAGATCCTCGCGACGTTTCTGCCGGCGAGTGCCCAACCGGTTTTGAAATGCTCGAGACAGTACGGATTTCTTATCCTGATCTTCCTGATCTATATCGGGCGTGTTCGGGCTGATCATCTATGCCGGTCTTCCAGCTACGTCGAATTATCTCTTGATCACGCCCTGGTTCTAGTCATATGAAAAAACGCATCTTCAGCGGCGCCCAGCCGACCGGTCAGCTTCATATCGGCAACTATCTCGGGGCGTTGAAGAACTGGGTCGCGCTTCAGGACGAGTACGAGGCGTTTTACTGCATCGTCAATCTGCACGCGATCACGCTGCCGCAGGACCCGCAGACACTGCGGCAAAAGACGCTCGACCTCGCACGCATCTATCTCGCCGCCGGCATCGATCCGGAACGCTCGACGATCTTCATTCAGTCGGACGTGCCCGAACACGCCGAGTTGACGTGGGTGCTCTCGTGCATCGCGCGCATGGGCGAGCTCGAGCGGATGACGCAGTTCAAGGACAAGGGCAAAGGAACACGGAACGTGCGGGTGTCGGCCTTTTCACCTATCCGGTTCTTGATGGCCGCCGACATTCTGCTTTATCAAACCGATCTCGTCCCGGTCGGCCAGGACCAGAAGCAGCATCTCGAACTTACGCGCGATCTTGCCGAACGTTTCAATCGCGATTTTGGCGAAACGTTCAAGATGCCCGAGCCGTACATTCCGCCGGTCGGTGCAAGCATCAAGTCGCTGCAGGACCCGGCGAAGAAGATGTCGAAATCGGACGAGAATCCGAACGGTTCGATCTTCCTGCTCGACGACGCCGACACGATCACGAAAAAATTCAAGCGGGCCGTCACCGACTCGGGAACCGAGATCACCTTTGACGAATCGCGGCCGGCGATCACGAACCTTCTGACGATCTATCATCTGCTCACCGGCAAAACGACAGACGAATGCGTCGCTCATTTTGAGGGCAAAGGCTACGGCCAGTTCAAAACCGAGCTCGCCGAGGCAGCGATCGAATTTCTGCGGCCGTTCCAGGAACGCGTGAAACAGTTTGACGACGACGCGCTCGACGCGATCCTGAAAGCCGGAGCCGAGAAGGCGAGATCGATCGCATCCGCGACCCTCGCCGACGTCTATACAAAGACCGGGATCCGATAGTTGGCCGATCGAGGTCGAAACCAAATCTCCTGAACGTACGTAATTACAGTATTCCAGTGGCCTGTCGGCCGCCCTATTTATATGAAAATCTATCCAGATCGCAATGTCACTATGTCTCGTTTGTCCGCCTTCAGGCTTTTGATCCTTGCCGGCCTGCTATTTTGCCAAATCGCCGGCTTCGCCCAAGCCCGGCGCCTGTAACCGACCCGTCGCGTCTTACCGTCGAGCGCATCTTGCCGGCCGCGAGTTTCAACCTCAGGGTTTCGGCGGCTTCCGGTGGCTGAAAGACGGCAACTCGTACGCCAGATTCGAACCGTCGGCCGCGGTACAAGGGCTCGCAGGACCTGGTCCGTTATCAGATCGAAACCAACGAGCGTGACGTCCTCCTCTCGGCCGACAAGCTTATCCCAAAGGGCGAAACAAAGCCGCTGGCTATCCACGGCTACGACTGGTCGACCGACGGCAACCGCGTCCTGATCTACACGAATTCGCAAAAGGTCTGGCGGCTCAACACCCGCGGTGATTACTGGGTGCTCGAACCGGCAACCGGAAAACTGACAAAGCTCGGCGGCGACGCAAAACCTGCGACGCTGATGTTCGCCAAATTCTCGCCCGACGGCAACGCGTGTCGGCTATGTCCGCGAGAACGATCTGTATGTTGAAAACTCGACACCGGCAAGATAACCCGGCTTACATCGAACGGTTCGCACACGATGATCAACGGCACGTCCGACTGGGTCAACGAAGAAGAATTCGACCTTCGCGATTGCTGGCGATGGAGCCCGGACAGCAAGTCGATCGCCTTTTGGCAGTTCGACGCCTCGGGGATCGAAGATTTCATACTGCTCGACAATACCCAGGGGCTTTATCCGAAACTGACCAAAATTCCCTACCCGAAGACCGGAACCCAGAACGCCGCAGTCCGCGTCGGCGTGATCAATGCCGACGGCGGCGATATCCGCTGGATGCAAACGCCCGGCGACCCGCGAAACACCTACATCGTTTCGGTCGATTGGACCACCGATTCGAACTCGGTCTATCTCCAGCATTTCAATCGCCTGCAAAACACGCTGCAGCTCCTGGCCGCGGATGCGAAGACCGGCGCCGTACGGAACATTCTGACCGAAAAGGACGAAGCCTGGATCGATCTTGACGCTGCCCGATATGCGTCTGGCTGGACGAGCGGCAAACGCTTTCTGTGGGTCAGCGAACGCAACGGCTGGCGGCATGCTTATTCAGTCTCCGCCGACGGCAAAGACATACGGCCCGTCACCAAAGGCAATTTCGACATGATCAGCATCCAGGCCGTCGATCGAGCCGGGCGGCTGGCTTTATTTCTTACGCGTCGCCCGATAACGCTGCGCAGCGTTATCTCTACCGGGCAAAACTCGACGGCACCGGCAGCGAAGAACGCGTAACGCCGGCGTCAGAGAAAGGCTGGACCGGCTACAACATTTCGCCAAACCGCCGTTGGGCAATTCAGACGTCGTCTTCGTTGGGTAAACCGACGAAATTCGCGCTCATGGACCTCGGGTCGAAAACGATCGTCCGCACGATAGTCGATAACGCTGCGCTTCAGGCCAAGATCGACGCATTGCAAAAAGGCCCGCACGAATTTTTCAGAGTTGACGTGGGCGAAGGCGTCTCGCTCGATGCGTGGATGATGAAGCCGCCGAACTTTGACCCGGCGAAAAAGTATCCGGTCCTTTTCTATGCCTACACCGAACCGGCCGGAACAACGGTGAACGACCAATGGCAGGGCGCACAGTATCTCTGGTTCCTGATCGCTGACGCAGCAAGGCTACGTCGTCGCCAGCATCGACAACCGCGGCACGCCTTCGCCAAAAGGCCGAGCGTTTCGCAAGAGCATCTATAAAAAGATCGGAACCCTAAACCCGCAGGACCAGGCGAATGGTGTAAAAGCCATCCTCGCGAAAAACTCATATATTGATCCTTCGCGGGTCGCGATCTGGGGCTGGAGCGGAGGCGGCGTCGCGACACTTAACGCGATGTTCCGCTATCCCGATATCTACAAGGTGGGAATGGCCGTCGCACCGGCACCCGACATGCGTTATTACGACACCATCTACACCGAACGCTATATGGGCCTGCCCAAAGACGATCCGGAAGCATACAAAACCGCGTCGCCGACCACCTTTGCGAAAAATCTAAAAGGCGATCTCCTCATCGTTCACGGCACCGGCGACGATAACGTCCATTACCAGCAGACCGAATACCTGATCGATGCCCTGGTCGCCGCCAACAAGCCATTCACAATGATGGCCTACCCGAACCGCACCCACAGCATTTCGGAAGGCGAGGGCACGACGCTGCATCTATTCAGTCTGCTGACGAGGTATCTAAACGAGAAGCTTCCGGCGTCAAAGCCTGCTGAGGCATTGTAATACCGCCTGGACAGCGTATCGGTGGGCGCCCTGCCCTCCGATACGCCGCCCGAATGCGGCCCATATCACCAGGGCAGTTCCTGGCCCAGATGTATGAACTTGCCTGAATATCCGTCTGCAGGCAGCGTCGCCAGTTCAACCGACGTCTTCGCTCCGTCTTCTACGGGAAGTTCCCCGTTCTTGTTCATATCCGTGATCACGGAACCCGGATGGGCAGTATTTACCTTTATGTTTGTGTTTCTGAGTTCGTGAGCTAGATGTACCGCGTATCCATTTAGAGCGGTCTTCGAGATGTTATAGGCCGGCACCTTGAAATCGTAGATCGGCGAAGCAGGATCAGAATGCAAACCCAGCGAACCTAATCCGCTCGACAAGAATACGATCCGGCCTTCCTCCGCCTTCTTTACCAATGGCAGCAGCGCCTGAGTTACCGACACCGTATTGAAAAAGTTGGTGTCAAAGGTCTTCCTGAACGTTTCCTGCGAGGTCTGACTTGCGGGTACCGGAGCACCGTTCGCATCGAACTCTTCCCCGCGAAAAACACCGGCGTTATTGATCAGTATATCCAGCTTGCCGTATTTCTCGCCGATCTCTTTCGCTGCCGCGGTGTGGGTAGCCTCGTCATCCACGTCGAGCTTAATGAACTCGGCGTCAATGCCATCGTCTCGTAAACTCTCTGCCGCTTCCTTTCCCTTTTCTTCGCTCCGCGCGCCGATCAGGACCTTTATGTCCTGCTTGCCGAGTTGGCGTGCCGTTTCCAATCCGATGCCGCGATTTGCTCCCGTAATAAGTGCGATCTTTCTGTCTGACATTTTGATTCTCCCTTGATTTTGTAACAATAAGTGTTACAGTTTTAACTAAAAATTTTTGTGCCGGAAGGAGTTTAGTTATTCAGATCGATCTCGGCACATCTGTAACCGTATCAGTTACAATATGTGTTGTCAACAACAATTTTTCTTTATCGGTGGATTCCAGGCCGCGTTGTTCCATTGGCTCAGGTACGGTGCTAAAATACCGATATTCCTATACGAAACGATCAGGCTTCGATGTCTTCGAAGCTGACATTACTTTTCAAGATCTCAACCAAGGAGCAACTATGGAAAGCGCAAAGAAATCCTACGACATCCCAAAATTCAAAGAGCAATACGAAAACTACATCGGCGGCGAATGGCTGGCGCCGAAAAGCGGCGAGTATTTTGACTGCATCTCGCCCGTGGACGGCAGATCGTTCACTAAGATCGCACGGTCGAACGAGCAGGACATCGAGGCGGCCATCGACGCCGCACACGAGGCTTTCGTAACCTGGGGCAAGACCTCCGCCACCGAACGCAGCAACATCCTGCTCAAAATAGCCGACCGAATGGAGCAGAACCTCGACCTGCTGGCCCGGTGCGAAACATGGGACAACGGCAAGCCGATCCGCGAAACGACGGCGGCAGACCTGCCGCTGGCCATCGACCATTTCCGTTATTTCGCAAGCGTTATCCGTGCCGAAGAAGGCAGCGCATCGGAGCTTGATCAAAACACGCTTTCGATCATTATTAAAGAGCCCCTCGGCGTGGTCGGCCAGATCATCCCGTGGAACTTTCCGTTGCTGATGGCAACTTGGAAACTCGCACCCGCACTTGCTGCCGGAAACTGCGTAGTGATCAAACCGGCAGAGCAAACGCCCGCTTCGATAATGGTCTGGGCCGAACTTGTCGGTGACTTGATCCCGAAAGGCGTACTGAATATCGTAAACGGCTTTGGCGTCGAGGCCGGAAAGCCGCTCGCCACGAATGCACGAATTGCGAAGGTCGCGTTTACCGGTGAAACGACAACGGGCCGATTGATAATGCAGTATGCCTCGCAAAACCTGATCCCGGTCACGCTAGAGCTAGGCGGCAAATCGCCGAATATTTTCTTCAAGAGCGTTATGGATGCGGACGATGCTTTCTTCGACAAGTGCCTGGAAGGTGCAACCCTCTTCGCCCTGAACCAGGGTGAGGTCTGCACCTGCCCGTCGCGTGTTCTGGTCCAGGAAGACATTGCCGACAAATTCATCGACCGCTTCGTCGAACGGACCAAACAGATCAAGATGGGCCACCCGCTCGACCCAACGACGATGATGGGAGCGCAGGCCAGCCAGGACCAGTACGAGAAAATTCTCAACTACCTGCAGATCGCCAGGGACGAAGGCGCCGAGGTTCTGACCGGCGGCAATGCTTACAAAAATCCCGACCTCGAGGACGGCTATTACATCGAGCCGACGATCGTAAAAGGCCACAACAAAATGCGCGTCTTTCAGGAAGAGATCTTCGGCCCCGTCACCGCCGTGACCACTTTCAAGGACGAAGACGAGGCGATCGCCATCGCCAACGACACCCTATACGGCCTCGGCGCCGGCGTCTGGACCCGCGACGCCCACGAACTCTACCGAGTCCCCCGAGCCATCCAGGCCGGCCGTGTCTGGGTTAACAACTATCACAACTACCCTGCCCACGCTCCCTTCGGCGGGTATAAAAAATCAGGCTTCGGCCGAGAAAATCACCTGATGATGCTCGACCATTACAGGCAGACGAAGAACATGCTCATCTCTTACGATAAGAACGCGATGGGATTCTTCTAGATTGTAAGCCGAGTTCCGCAGTTCTTAGCTGCGGAGCAGCGACAGCATGTAGCCCCGGGTGCAGCGAAGCGAAACCCGGGGTTACGAAAACCCTACGATCCGAGCCCCAGAGGGGCGACAGAAGATATGCTACCGTACATATTGCAGGCCGGTCTTCTCGCGATTGCCCTACTCGCTTGCATCTTCCTTCCTTTCCTACCGGGTCCACATGACGCGACTGCGATCATTCTTTCAAGTATTGCCCAAACAATCGGATTTGCCGCCGTGCTGCTCATTCCGATCGGCGCCACTTGGTTTTTATTCGGAAGTCATCGGGCAATTCGTATGTCGGCCGCGGTTACTGCGTCGGCTGTGATCACATTGGCCGCCGCTCTGGGCGCGACTATCAATAACAGCTTTTACCTGGCGATCGGTTTGCTCATGCTCGGCGCGTATCTTTCTTTTCGATTTGTTGGATGGAGCTGGCGGCGAGAAATTCCAATCAACCGTTTCGATTCGATTCCGCTGTACTTCATCTTGATTCCGCTACTTATTTTGACTGCCCGTATCGCGTTCATTGAAAGAGCGGTCGAATTTTCACGAAATCTGGCTATCGAAAATAGCCGGCCGCTGATACAAGCCATCGAGGCGTATCACGCACGCACGGGCCAATATCCTGAGTCGCTTCATTCGGAGTTGGAAGATTATGACCCCAACGTGATCGGCATCCCGCGATACTATTACGAACAGAACGGAGAGGCGTATAATCTTTTTTTCGAACAGTTTTCAAATGAGATAGGCACGAGAGAGTTTGTGATGTACAACAAGTTGGGCGAGCACCGAATGCACGGCCACAACGCCGACCGGCTCGAGCTCTCGCCCGCGGACCAGATACGTCAACAAGGCTGGCACCGCGTCGTCAACCTTCCACAGGAGAACTGGAAGTACTTTCACTTCGACTAGGAGAAATGCTTCGACCGAGGGCGACCGATGTTCCTAGAAGCTTTCTCTTATACGTAATTTCATTGAATAATGCCATGGGCGGAATATTCTGCCCACTACAATCAAAATGCTTGCGATAGATACAGTTTTACAAAGCCGGTATCGCATCGTCAATCAACTCGGACAAGGCGGCATGGGCGCGGTCTATAAAGCGGTTGACGAAAGGCTTAACAAAATTGTTGCCATCAAGGAAGTAGTACTTTGAATCTGAAACTGCCGCCAACGAGCACCAACGAGATCTATTACAGAAAGCATTCCAACGCGAAGCAAATTCCTTAGTTAAAGCCAGACACAAAGCGGTTCCGGACATTACGGATTTTTTCGCCGAACGGGAAAGCCGTTTTTTGGTCATGGAATATATCGAAGGCGACGATCTGGCAAAGATGTTGGAAAAACGCGGGAAACCATTTTCGTTTGAAGAGGTATCGCCCTGGATAGATCAGTTGCTCCAGGCTCTTGAGTATCTTCACAGTTTGATGCCGCCGATACTTCACCGCGATATCAAACCGCAAAACCTGAAATTAAATGAATGGCAAAGAATCAAACTACTTGATTTCGGTATCGCCAGAAGCACCGATAAAAACTCTACCCTTTCGCAACACACTTTTTTAGCTGCAACCTTAAATTATGCACCGTTTGAGCAGGTTTTGCGTGCAATAGCTCCCGTATTCCGGGAATTCATATTACTCAAACATCGGGACAAAGCCGAAAGGTTCCTTGAACAGGATACTGATGCTCGATGCGACATATTCGGGGTCGGCGCGACCTTTTATCACCTTTTGACGAATCAAGCTCCGGTTGATGTGACGCGAAGAGCTTTGGGAATCTGGGAAGAAGGAACAGACGAATTAGCAGATCCATCTGAAATAAATCCGGAAATTCCGCCGAGTGTTTCCGCATGGCTTATGAAAGCGATGGAGTTTGAACGCGAAAATCGCTTCGCATCCGCGAGTGAAATGAAGGAAGCCCTGCAAAGAATCACGGCGGAAAGTAAAGAACGGTTTTCGATGATCGGGCTACAAGAAGCCCAGCAGGACGAGGCATTAATTACCCGCGAACAGGAATTGATGCATGCAAAAACCGAAAGGCTGATAAAACCCGAGGAAACGAGAGAAGAAATTTCTTCTCCCGATCAGTCTCCTTCATCGACAGAATCGGCAGTTAAAATTGGAGCAACGGGCGCGTTTACGCCCAGAGAATTCGCGTTAACCGATTTCAATACTGGTTTTTCGGCTCGAGGCCACCTCAGGCAATTTAGCCGAACAGTCTTTTAGTGGAAAAACTTCCCGTCGAGCAACCTGAATCGCGAAACGTTAGGATCCCACCGGCTGAAGCAAAAAAAGGATCCGCAAGTAATACCCGCAAATATATTCTGCCTTTGGTGATTATAGGAATTTTAGTATTTGGCGTAAGCGGCATCGGACTTTACGCCGTCGTTTCTTTGATGAAGAACGCGCCGCCAAAAGAAAACAACACAACGGCCGAGAACATAAACGTATCCCAGACTCCCGAACCTACGCCGAGCGTTGAAGAAAAGATAATTACAACGGAAGGAACCGGCGAGACAAATACAGAAACGATTCCGGATACTGCAAATACAGAAACGAATTCAGATACTCTTGGAAAGGAAACACAAAAACCTCCGAAAACAGTTGCCCAACCGACCCCTGCGCCAACAACCAGAATTATTCCTGAGCAACCCCCGAGATCAACTCCAACGGCAACACCACCCGCAGTCGACAAAACTCCACCCCCGAAAAATGCCGTTCGTTATGTTCTGTGCTACGTTAGATCCGGTAACGGTACGATCAATAAAATTCGCAAAAATGACTGTAATGAGTGTCCTGCAAAGACAGCGTGTGAGCTTATTTTTTGACTAATAATACTACGGGTAGAAAGGTGAAAAATATTCCGAGGGTAAAAGTCACGGACGACGCGAAAAAAGTTATTGCCGAACTTCGCGCCAAACACGGCGAGCTTATGTTCCACCAGTCCGGTGGATGCTGTGATGGGTCGTCGCCGATGTGTTATCCGAAGGGCGAATTTATGGTCGGCGGGAGTGACGTTTGGCTGGGCGAGATTGCCGGTTGTGATTTCTACATGGCCAAAGACCAGTTTGAATTCTGGCAGCACACAGAACTGACCATCGACGTGGTTCCCGGCCGAGGCGCAAGCTTTTCGCTTGAGATCCCGCTCGGGCTGAGATTTGTGACTAAATCGCGCGTTTTCACTTACGAAGAATCGCAGAACCTGACCGAGATCCACCCCGGCGATAACGGCCATCCTGTCCTAGTTGCGGAACGGTCGCCACAATCCGACCCGTGTTCTTGCCGCGGGAACCTAAGAAGACTGTTAACTGTCACTAATCAACTGTTCGCTGTTTTTTTCAGTTGACAGTTTTTCAGTTGACAGTTAACAGTTATCAAACGCTATGGCACAACCGAAAATAACCGTCTACGAAAAACCCACCTGAACGACCTGCCGCAATCTTGCAAGGCTGTTTCGTGAAAACGGCATCGATTACAGTAAGGTCAACTACTTCAACGAAGCGTTTACCGAAAAGAACCTCGGCGAACTTGTCAGGAAGACCGGCCAGCGGCCGATCAAATTGACTCGGGGAGCCGCAGCGGCCGGACTTACCGAAGAAACGCCCGACGCGGACGTGATCACTGCGATGGTCGCAGATCCGAATCTGATCCAGCGGCCGATCGTCGAGGTCGGCGACAAGGCCGTCGTTGCACGGCCGATCGAAAAAGCTCTTGAATTGCTAAAGTGACGTTTCCCCGAATTCCCGTTCTGTGTCATCGGCGTTCTCTGTGGTAAAAATGTTCACATGAGCAATGTAAACGGCAACGGCAATGGACACAACCCAAAACCGAAAAATGTCCTTGGAGGCGAGTTGGAGCTTTGCTGCAGCGATCCGATGACCGGGTTCTATCGAGACGGCTTTTGCCGGACGGGACTGGACGATACCGGCCGGCATACGGTCTGCATCGAGGCAACAGACGATTTCCTCACTTTTTCAAAAGCCGCCGGAAACGACCTTTCAACGCCTATGCCTCAGTATGCATTTCCCGGACTGCAAGAGGGCGACAAATGGTGCCTCTGCATGCTCCGCTGGCGCGAGGCGTTGGAGGCCGGAATGGCTCCGCGAGTTTATCTGAAAGCCACGCACGAGGCAGCGTTGACAGTGGTTTCGCTGGAGGATCTCCAGAGTCACGCAGTGGATTAGTTCAGAGCTCAAGCTTTAGCTTATCTTTGCCTCGTAAGACAAGCAAAAAGCTAGAACTCCGAACGGCTGATCATGTACACCGTCGACCACCTTCGCCATCTTTTCGCCTATAACGATTGGGCCAATCGCCGCCTGATCGTGGCGTTGAAGTCAGCGGCGTCGGAAAAGGCACGAAAGATCCTTGCTCATCTGCTGATAACGGAGAACGAATATTACGAACGCCTTTACGGCAAAGATTCGACGGGATTCGATTTCTGGCCGCAGCTATCGATGGACGAATGCGGCACGCTTGCCCGCGAGATCGCGGAGAGATATGAAAAACTGCTCCGGCGTTTTGAGGAAGACGGTTTGACACTGAACGCCCGCTATAAGACGAGCGAAGGCGTCGAGTACGAGAACACGTTTCGCGAAATGTTGACTCACGTGCTGTATCCATTCCTCGATCCACCGCGGCAACATTATGCTGAAACTCCGCGAGGACGGCTTTGAACCGCCGCAGATCGATTACATTATTTATCTAAGAGAAACAAAGTATATATAACCCGAACGGCCTGCAGCCTTTTCTTTTCTTCTTTGCTCCTTTGCGACTTTGCGGGAAACATCTGAAACCTTTCCCGCAAAGTCGCCAAGACGCAAAGTATGACGCCACAGATCGGAGGACTCGATAAATCTCCACGGTTGCGTTAACATTCCTTCTTAATGCAGACACAGCAGGAACAATACACATTCGATTTTCATAAAGAAACGGCCGAGATCGTGGCCGAGTCGCATGAAGAGTTGAAGGTCAAGATGGGGGAATTCGCGGGCCCGCTTGATCTGCTGCTGCACCTTATCAGGCAGGAACAGGCGAATATCTTTGACATTCCGATCGCCAAGATCACCGACGAGTATCTGAATTACATCCGCCTGATGAAAAGCCTCGACATTGCCGTGGCGGCGGATTTTTTGGTTATGGCGGCACAGCTTATCGAGATCAAGTCGAAGATGCTGTTGCCGCGTGACCCGTCTGCGGTCGAGGAAGAATTTGACGAGGACGATCCGCGAAGGGAGTTGGTCGACCGGCTGCTCGAGTACGAAAAATATAAGGCCGCGGCCGAGATGCTCTATGAAAAGACCACGATCGAACAGGCCGTCTTTGCCCGGGGCAAGATAGAGACTGACGAGCACAACGCCGAAGTGAACGCAACGGTCTTTGACCTTCTGAATGTTTTTCAAAAGATCCTCGCCCGCCACACGGAAGAGGTCAAAATGGAGATCCACCGCGAAGAGATCTCCCTGTCGGACATGATCCGCACCCTTAAAACACGCATCTTCGCGGCCGGCGAGCTAAACGTCGCCGAATTCTTTGAAACACTTGAAACCAGGCGCGAGCTTGTGACGGCTTTTGTCGCCGTGCTCGAAATTGTACGGACGGAAAGCGTAAAGCTGATCCAGCGAAAAACCTTTGCGGATATTATTCTAAAAGCAGAAAACCGTGGCTGAAACGACCGAAGTAATTGAAGAAGTTGCAGAGCTCGAACCTGACGAAAAACAGGCCCGCGACCTGGCCGACCTTTCGCGTGCTGTTGAAGCATTGATCTTTGTGGCCGATGAGCCGATCTCCACGCGCGTTCTCGCGGAAGTCCTGCAAGAGGATCGGGACCTTATCGAATCGGTGATCGAGGAACTGGCCGAATCATACGAAGAACGCCGCGGCGGCCTGCAGGTCCGCCAGATCGCAGGCGGCTGGCAAATATCCACGCGAACCGAATGTCACGAAGACGTCCGTCGCCTGCTCAAAACACGCCCATCGGCAAAGCTCTCGCTCGCGTCGCTCGAAACGCTGGCGGTGATCGCGTATAAACAGCCCGTTACCGTGCCTGAGATATTGGAAATTCGCGGCGTCCAATCCGCCTCGGCCATCAAAACCCTGCTCGAAAAGCGCCTGATCATCACCAAAGGCCACAAAGAAACCGTCGGCCGTCCGATGCAATACGGAACATCAAAGGAGTTTTTGATCCACTTTGGCCTAAAGGACCTATCCGACCTGCCGAGCATTGAAGATTTTGAGGACCTTGTCAGTCAGTAAGGACGCTATTTGTTTTCGGAATAACTGATAAGTGATAAATCTGATAGCTAAGAAGTGCAATTATTACCTATCAGCTATCACTTATCACTTATTCCGAATCAGCCTTTGTTCCGATTGCGGCACCCTGCTCATGAAGATCAACATCATCGGCGACGGCTCATTCGGAACATTTCTACAAGAGATTCTTCCGCCGGTTTTCGAAATAGACGAGAATGCCGAAACGGTGATCCTCGCGGTCCCGATCTCTGCTTACGACAGTGTCGCCGTTGCAAATCGTGAGAAGCATTTGATCAACGTTTGCAGTGTTCAAAAGCCGAGTTTGGATATGGCGTTGAAACACACGCCGAATGTAACGGGAATTCACCCGCTATTCGGCCAGCGGACGCCGGTCGAAAGACGCAGTTCAATTGTCACCCATGAACTTTCACCCGAAAGCCCGTTCGCTGCTGCGGAAAAGGAGTTTCTTGATGGATTTTCCCAGATCTCAAAACTCGTGCGGCTCGATCACAAGGGCGAAACTTTCACGCCGGATTCGCATGACAAGCTGATGGCGAAAACGCACGTAGCCGCTGTTCTCGCCGCAAAGCAGATGAAGGTTTTCGTCGAGCGGGCTGCGGACATACCGGACGAATTTCTGCCAAACAGCTTTCGCCTGATGCGCGATTTTGTCCGCACGCTCGACGATATGCCGCCGGGAACGATAGAAAGTATCATGGCCAACCCGTATTATTGATCTATGGCTGCTGAAAGACTGCAAAAACTCATCGCCCAGGCGGGCATCGCTTCACGGCGAGGGGCCGAGGAAATGATCCGGGCGGGCGACGTCACCGTCAATGGCGAGATCGTTACCGAGCTCGGCCGCAAGGCGGACCCGGAAAAAGACCACATCAAAGTTCGCGGAAAGCTGATCAATCAAAGGTTAAAAGCCCACGAGAACACCTACCTGCTGCTGAACAAGCCTAAAGGAGTACTTTCGAGCGCCGCCGATCCCGAGGGGCGAAAGCTTGTAACGCAAATGGTCAAAGGATTCGGCAAACTCCACCCCGTCGGCCGGCTTGATTACAATTCTGAAGGGTTGATCATCCTTACGAACGACGGCGAATTCACAAATCTGGTCGCATCATCGAAAAAGATCCCGAAAGTTTATGAAGTAAAGGTAAAAGGATTGCCGCCGGCTGCGGCGATAAATAAACTGAGACGCGGCGTGCGTTTGGAAGATGGGTTTCGGACCGCTCCGGCGGAAATACGCGAACTGCCGTCAACCGAAAAGAACGGCTGGTACGAGGTCACGCTGTATGAGGGCCACAACCAGCAGATTCGCAAGATGTTCGATGCGATCGGGCACTCGGTCGTAAAACTGCGGCGGACCGCGATCGGAAACATTCGCGATCCATATCTGCGTTCGGGTTCGTATCGAAAGCTTTCTGCGGAGGAGGTTAACGATACGGTCAATTTCAAAGGCGTCATCGCTTCTCCTGAACGAAGAAACAAAAGGCCTGAACGGTCTACGCAAAAGAAACCGCGCTCAAAGTCCACTTCAAGCCGCCCAACAGCGAAACCTGTCGATCGATCTAAAAAGCGGCGTTCCGCATCAGGGAGCGGTGCTCGACCATCAGGCAAAGGTCCTGGACGACCTTGATGCCCGCCCGGGCAAAAATTTCCGCGATCTCGTCATTCCAGATCCCTAATTGGAACCAAACCGACTTCGGCTTTTTCGAGAGAACATCGACCGTGTGTCTGCTGATGTCCTGCGAACGGCGAAACACGTTCACCATATCGATTTCGCCTGGAACCTCGGAAAGGCTTCGATAGACGGGCTTGCCCATGATCTCAGTCACCTCCGGATAATAAACCGGCACCGGAACGATCTCGTAACCAGCATCTGCCATATACTTCGGCACATAATAGGCCGGCTGGCCCGCGTGTGACTCCGGCTTGATGCCAAGCACGGCGATCCGTTTCGTTTCGCCTAAAAGTTCACGGACCTTTTCGTCGGTAGTCAGAATGTTCGAACGCCAATCCATCTTTCCAATTTTATCGAACAAACCCTAAAGCCCAAAATGCCGGAACATCTTGATAAATGGCCTGGTGTTATGCGAATATAACATCTTGTTATAATTAATCTTTATGAATTTTGAATTTAACGAAGACCAGCAGCAGATCAAATACAGCATTCGTGAATTTGCCGAAAGCGAGATCCGCCCGCACGTGATGGAGTGGGACGAAACCCAGCATTTTCCCGACGAGCTGCGTCCCAAACTTGCCGAACTCGGCCTGCTGGGCGTGCTTTTTCCCGAGGAATACGGCGGCGCCGGGATGGGCTATGTCGAGTACGCGACGATCATCGAAGAGCTCGGCCGCGTTTGCGGATCCGTCGGCCTTTCGGTCGCGGCGCACAATTCGCTTTGCTCGAATCACATTTACATGTTCGGCAACGAGGAGCAAAAGCAAAAATATCTGGTCCCGCTCGCGCAGGGCGAATCGTTCGGCGCCTGGGGCCTGACCGAATCGCAGGCCGGGTCCGACGCGTCGGGCACGCGAACAACGGCGATCCGCTCGAACGGCGGCTGGAAGGTGAACGGCTCAAAGAATTTCATCACGCACGCCATTGCCTGCCAGACTCTGGTGGCGGTCGCCGTGACCGACAAAGAAAAAGGCAACCGCGGAATTTCGGCCTTTATTTTCGATAAATCGATGGAAGGTTTCCGCTCCGACAAAAAAGAGAACAAGCTCGGGATGCGTGCCTCCGAAACTGCATCGGTGGTTTTCGAAGATTGCTACGTCCCGGATGAAAACCGTCTCGGCAGCGAGGGCGAAGGCTTTATGCAGGCGATGCAGGTGCTGGACGGCGGGCGCATTTCGATCGCAGCGCTTTCCGTCGGGATCGCACAGGGTGCTTACGAAGCGGCGGTAAAATATTCAAAAGAACGCCAGCAGTTCGGCAAGCCCGATCTCGGAATTTCAGGCGATCCAGTTCAAGCTCGCCGACATGGCGACGCAGATCGAATGTTCACGTCTGCTGACCCTGCAGGCCGCGGCTGCGAAAGACGCCGGAAAGCCTGTGTCGCAGAAATCGGCGATGGCGAAGCTGTTATGCATCGGAAACGGCGGTCCGCGTTTCGGAAGAATCGGTCCAGATCCACGGCGGTTACGGATACACAAAAGATTATCCGGCCGAAAAATACTGGCGCGATTCCAAGCTCTGCACGATCGGCGAAGGCACCAGCGAGATCCAGCGGCTGGTTATTGCCAAGAATCTTCTGAAGGCATAAAATAACTTTGCTACCGACTGAGCCGATCAACGTCGCTGTCGAAACATCTGTATGCTGTTTCATGTTGCATCTATGCAACAACTGCGCTATGATCGCTTTCCTCAAAGTAAATTCACATTCGAAGGAGATGAGGTCTATGAGTACAACAGCAGCAGCAACTTCAAACAATATCGCGTCGGTATTGATCGCCGAAATGGAACAGGAGGCCCGGGTCGCTAGAACGTGCCTCGAGCGGGTGCCGGCGGAGAAATTCGATTGGAAACCGCATGAAAAATCGATGGCTTTTGGCAGACTTGCCACGCACATTGCCGAGATGTTCAGTTGGACCGCCGCGACGCTTCAGCAGCCCGAGCTGGATTTTTCCAAATTCGATTACAAGCCCTACGAGCCGGCCACGACGGCCGACCTCGTTGAATATCTCGATAAGAACGTAGCCGAGGCCATCGATGTTCTGCGTAACACGCCCGACGAAGTTTTCATGGAAAACTGGACGATGCGAAACGGCGAAAAGGTCTATTTTACGATGCCAAAAGCAACGTGCATGCGGTCGTTCGTGATGAACCATATCGTTCATCATCGGGGTCAGCTTTCGGTTTATCTTCGGTTGAACGATATTGCGGTACCATCTATTTACGGGCCGTCGGCCGACGAAGGACAGATGTAGGAACTAAACTTTGCAAAAAGAACCGCGGCGAGCCAGAACGGCTCGCCGTTTTCGTTTTCATGGCGAAAATGAGAAAATTGCGGTTCGAAATCTTCGTTTGATGTCCATTTCAACCGAAAAACTTTTCAGCGGCGACCCGCGAACCATCGCCCGGGCAATCACGACTATCGAAAATCACGGCAATCAAGCGGCCGCTTTGATGAGGGCCGTGTTTCCGAAGACCGGACACGCTCTTGTCGTCGGCATAACGGGCGCGCCAGGCGCCGGGAAATCTTCGCTGGTCGATAAGCTCGCTTTTCACTACAGCGACACAGGCAAACGCATCGGCATCATCTGCGTCGACCCGTCA
This sequence comes from uncultured Acidobacteriota bacterium, assembly GCA_963763355.1. Classification (GTDB taxonomy): domain Bacteria; phylum Acidobacteriota; class Blastocatellia; order Pyrinomonadales; family Pyrinomonadaceae; genus OLB17. The sequence continues at coordinate 219,733 of CAVXOI010000008.1, read as the reverse complement.
AGCCCGTTTTCGGGCGGAGCGATCCTCGGCGACCGGATCCGAATGGCCACGCTCGGGCTGGACAAGAATGTCTTTATCCGCTCAATGGCCACACGCGGAAACCTCGGTGGCCTGTCGAGGGCGACGGTCGACGCGGTCGCGATCCTCGACGCTGCGGGTTTCGACAACGTCATCGTGGAAACCGTCGGAGTTGGGCAGGATGAGGTTGAGATCGTCAAAACTGCGGATGTGTCGGTTGTCGTCCTTGTACCTGGCATGGGCGACGACATTCAGGCCATAAAGGCCGGAATAATGGAGATCGGCGATGTCTTTGTCATCAACAAAGCCGACCGCGAAGGCGTCTTGCGAACGCAGAAAGAGCTCGATGCGCTGCTCTCCCTCGCCCACCGCCCTGACATGTGGCAGCCGCCCATCGTCAAGACGGTCGCGACCGAAAACAAAGGCATAGAAGATCTTGCTGCAGCCATCGAAAGCTACAGGGATTTTCAAAAGAACGCTGAAACAGCCTCGACACGCCGGCAGGCGATCGCCAAATGGCGGCTTCTTGAGTTACTGCAAGAACGGCTCCTGAACGATCTGATCGACCGAAACGGGGCAGAAGACCAGCTGGACAGACTTTCACTTGAAATTGCGGAGAAAAGGAAGGATCCCTATTCCGCAGTTGAAGAATTATTAGATTCGGCGGCGAGCCACCGGTAGAACAGGCTTTCCAGCCTGTTCATACGCCGAGGCCGCGCTATGTCCTGGCTTTCTAAGTTATGTCTGAACAACAGGCTGGGGAGCCTGTTTTACGTAGAAATATGAAAATCGACCACCTCGGAATCGCTACAAAAGGCATCGACGAAGCCCTGAAATTTTGGGAAGACGCTCTCGGGCTTCAAAATGTTCACACCGAAACAGTTGACGACCAAAAGGTTAAGATCGCTATGCTTCCTCTGGGTGAAAGCCGGATCGAACTTTTAGAGCCAACCAGTGACGATTCTCCGATATCAAAGTTTCTTGATAAACGCGGAGGCGGAATACACCACATCGCGCTCGAGGTGCCGGATATTGAAGCGGCCTTAGCGAAACTTAAAGCGCGGGGTATGCGTTTGATAGACGAGACCCCCCGTACAGGTGCCGAGGGCTGCATGGTGGCTTTCGTCCACCCGAGTTCGGCAAATGGGGTGCTGCTGGAACTTGTTCAGAAACAGTGAGCCCGGGCCATTGGTCAATAGGCTAAACGATGTTATTATGCTCGTTTGGCATTTTCGGCCGGCGGCAAACATAGAATCTTTAGTGAGGAAATAGACATTGAGCAATTTAGCAAAAGGAGTGATCTTACTGCTGGTCATTCTAGGAATCGGAGCAGGTTTGGTTTTTTGGAAAAGCAAGGTCGGTGACCATGCTTCTTCGGGTTCTTTTAACAGCATTACGAAGGAAGAGATCGAACTTCTTCTCGCCGATCTGGGAAAGACAAACCCGATGGTGCTGAAGCGGTTCGAACAGGACCCGACAATGAAGCAGGAGCAGCTCAAGAATCTCAAGCAGCTTCTCGCCTTTGCCAGCCAGGCGCAAAAGGACGGCCTGAACAACGAGCCGAACAATCGCCAGGAGCTTGAGAATATCAGGTCAGAGGTTGCGGCGGTCAATTACGACAAAGAGATCAACAAAGACAAGGGGCCGATGCCGCCTTTTGGTTTTATCTCCGAAGAACAGGTGAACGCATTTTGGGCCCCGACCTGCGAAACAGGTTTCTTTACCTCGCTCAAGAATAAGGTCGGTCTTGGCGAAGAGGACCACGAGCTCGCATTTCAAAAGTTTCTCGATTCAAAGGTTGCGATCATGAAAGCCAGCAACCCGAACGCGAAGGAGCCGGAGATCAACGAGGAACAACGCAACCAGGCACGCGACTTTTTTGCAAAGATCGAGCTTTACGAGAAGGAGTTCAACGAAAAGGCACGGGCGGGTGAACTGCCGAAGGAATTCGTAGAACGCGTAAAACTGCAGATCAAGCTGCAGCAGGCCCAGTTCCTCGCACGGCTTTATTCCGAGAAACTTGTCGACAAAGTTAAGGTCACCGATGAAGAGGTTGCAAAGTATATCGCGGAGCATCCCGAGCTAAGCGGCGAAGAAAAACGTCTTAAGGCCGAAGAGATCTTGAATCGTGCCAAATCGGGCGAAGATTTTGCCAAGCTGGCGAATGAATTTACGGAAGACCCGGGCAACAAAGGCGGAAAAGATGAGCTTCAGGGCGGATTGTACAAAGACGTAACGAAAGGCAAGATGGTCAAGCCGTTCGAAGACGCCGCTCTTGCCTTGGAGCCCGGACAGGTAGCACCGACGCTTGTCGTATCCGATTTCGGCTACCACATCATCAAGCTTGAAAGGAAAGGCGAAGGAAAGGATACGGCCGGCCAGCCGACCGAGACCTATGACGTCAGGCACATCCTGTTCTCGACCAGCTACAAAGACCCCGCGGATCCCGAAGGTCGCGAGATGCCGGTGAAGGCTTATGTTAAGAATAAGCTCGAAGAGGAAAAAGAAAAGAAGGTGCTCGACGAGGTAATCGCCGCGAACCACGTAAGCGTGCCCGAGGATTTCACCGTCCCGCAGGTTTCCGAGGAGCAGATCCAGGAAATGATGAAGAAGCAGCAGATGCAGCAGCAAATGCCGCCGATGAACGAGGAAGGCGAACTCGAAACCGGCCCGCCGGCCCCGGCTGCGAACACGGCAAAAAATGCTTCTAATACGGCTGCGAAGGCACAGCCGAAGAAGAAATAGCACGATGCCGGCGATTGGCCGGCCCAACGCGGCGGCAAGTTTGCCGCCGCTTTTCTTTTTCAGAAATTACCGAGATGGAATTCGGCGATTATCGTGTCGAAATAATTCCCGACACAGAATTCAGGTTAGACGGAGGGGCGATGTTCGGAGTCGTCCCTCGCGTTCTTTGGGAACGCGTCTGCCCGCCCGACGACAAGAACCGCGTCCGACTAAACATGAACTGTGTCTTCATCGACACCGGCAAAGAACGCATCCTCATCGAAACCGGCATCGGCGAAAAATGGTCCGCCAAAGAGATCGAAATGTACGGCATCTACCGCGAAAAACCGTTCGCTGAAACCCTGTTTGAAAAAACCGGCTGCCGCCCCGAAGACATCTCGATCGTCGTCAACACGCACCTGCATTTCGACCACGCCGGCGGAAATACGATTCCCTCAGGCTCCCCTCCTTACGAAGGAGGGGTGGCAGCCGCTTCGGCTGACGGGGTGGTTCTCTCTGATACGCCGTTGCCTCAATTCCTCAACGCCCGCTATCTCGTTTCAAAAAGCGAATTCGACCACGCTCAATCACCGCACGATCGTGACCGAGCAAGCTACCTGCCCGAAAACTGGCAGCCGATCGAACGATCGGGACAACTAGAGCTGATGCCCGACGATTACGAACCCGTCCCCGGCCTAAAAATTCAAACCGTCCGCGGCCACTCCGAAACGATGCAAACATGGCGGCTCGATACGCGGCGGGAAAACAATGTACGGCTTCGCTGATCTGATCCCGACTCGCCACCACATTCCGCCCGCCTGGGTTATGGGTTACGACCTTTATCCGGTCGAAACTGTGGAATTCAAAAAGCGAATCTTCCGCAAGCGATCGAAGAAAACTGGGACTGCGTTTTCTATCACGACTCTTGAACACCCGCTTTGCAAGCTTGAATCGAGTTGATGGAAAAATAAAGGCTACATCAGATTGCATAGTTTCACCTCGAGTCATTAATGGAAAAAGTAAATATCGGAATAATTGGCGGCTCGGGCCTTTATCAAATGCCCGAGCTTCAAAATGTTAGAGAACAGACGGTTGAAACGCCGTTTGGCGATCCTTCGGACGCGTTCATCGTCGGCGAGTTGGAAGGCGTGACGGTGGCGTTTTTGCCGCGGCATGCACGCGGGCATAAGTTTCTGCCGACGGAAGTTCCCTACCGGGCGAACATCTACGCGATGAAGCTGCTTGGGCGTCGAGTACATCCTGTCGGTCTCGGCGGTGGGCAGCTTGCAGGAACAGTATGCCCCGACCGATATGGTCATCCCCGACCAGTTCTTCGACCGCACGCGGGCGAGGGCAAAGGAATCGACATTCTTCGGCGAAGGCATCGTCGGGCACGTAACGTTCGCTCATCCGGTATGCAACGAGCTCGGCGACATCCTCGAAGCGTCCTGCAAATCGGTCGGCGTTAAAACCCACCGCGGCGGTACCTACGTCTGCATGGAAGGCCCGGCGTTCTCGACCAAGGCCGAATCGAACGTCTATCGCCAATGGGGAATGGACATCATCGGCATGACCAACCTGCAGGAAGCCAAACTCGCCCGCGAAGCCGAGATCGCCTACGCCACGCTCGCCCTCGTCACCGATTACGACTGCTGGCACGAGGACCACGACGCCGTCACCATCGATATGGTCGTCGAATACCTGAACAAAAACGTCCGCAATGCTCAGATGATCCTGAAAGATGCGGTCCAACGGGTCGCGGCAAAAGAAACGCCGAACCAATACCGCGACGCGATCAAAAACGCGATCTTCACCGCTCCGGACCACTGGCCGGCGGAAACGGCGAAGAAGCTGGAGGCGATCATCGGGAAGTATAAGTAAGAGTTACGCGTTTACGCGTGAAGCCGCGTTGCGAACACAACGCGTTGGTTCACGCCTAAAGGCGTAACTCTAACCTGTTGGAAACCTATTCTCGATTCGGCTCATCTTTAACTTGTTATGAAGAAAGCTTTAATTCTGACCTTGTTCTTCATCTGTGGAGTCTTAACCTTTCATGCAGATGCCGCAGCCCAGCGCAACGTAACTCCGGCGGTTGATCCGATCCTGGAGGCCGATGCAAAGCATAATCTCGACGTGGCCCGGCAGGCTTTCACGTTAAAGAAGGCGTACAAAGGCGTGCTGCTGCGGTTTGAAGAAACCTACGCTGCCTACCCGGATTTCTCGAATATCGAGGAGTTTCTCTATCTTGCCGGGATGAGCAGCTATTACCTCTCGCAAAACAAGGGCAAGCAGAAAGTGAATCCGAATTCTAAAAAAGAAATGGATAAATTCGCGCCCGAAAAACTTGCGTGAAAATGCGGTTGCATATCTTTCCTTGCTGCTCGAGAAGAATCCAGAAAGCCAGTATAAGGACGAAGCGAAGAAAGTTCTGGCCCAATTAAAGCCTTCTACTTAACGCCGCGATGGCCGTTTCTTTATCATCTATCCGATCGACCGCTGCACCTGCGTCCACCTTGCTCGTCAGGTTGACGGTAGGCCTGGTCTTCCTATCCGAAGGCATTCAGAAATTCCTTTTCCCGTCTTAGATCGGAGCGGGTCGATTTGCGAAGATCGGGTTGCCCTCGCCGGAAACCCTAGCGGCGGTCGTCGGAGTGACCGAGATCGTGTGCGGGACATTTGTGGTTCTTGGGCTGTTAACGCGGTTGGCCGTAATTCCATTGATCCTCATAATGCTGGTGGCCATCTCATCCACAAAGGTCCCGATCCTGCTCGATAGCGGGTTCTGGAAGATGGCCCACGAATCGCGAACTGACTTTTCTATGCTTCTCGGTTCCCTGTTTCTTCTTATTAACGGCGCCGGTAAATGGTCGATCGACGCCCGCTCGGTAAAATGAACCTCAACCAGGTCACCATTTACTCGGACAAACCGGTAGAAACGGTCGAGTTTTTCAAAAAGCTTGGCCTCAACCTGATAGTCGATTCCCTGCCACGCTACGCCCGGCTCGAATGCCCTGACGGAGAGGCAACGCTTTCTGTCAACACCGCTGATCCCACCGAGGCGGAAACACGACCGGTAGGGAGTGTGCGCTTCGGCGACATAACACTTTACTTCGAATGCGAAGATCTGGACGCCGAGGTCGAACGCCTCAAATCCCTCGGCCTGCACTTCGACGAAGATCCAACCGACCGCCCGTGGCTCTGGCGCCAAGCCTATCTAAAAGACCCCAATGGCAACAAGATCTGCCTCTTTTACGCCGGCGACAATCGCAAAAATCCTCCGTGGCGTGTAAAATGAGCAGTTGTCAGTGGTCGGTGGTCAGTTGTCAGTGAAGAGCTTCTGACCACTGGCCACCGACCACTGTCCACTGAAAAATATGTCATTAACAGTTGTAGGTTCGGTCGCGTTCGACGCGCTTGAGTCGCCGTTTGGGAAACGCGACAAGGTTCTTGGCGGTGCGGCGACGCACTTTGGGTTGTCGGCCAGTTTTTTCACGCAGGTGAATGCGGTCGGCGTGGTCGGCGGGGATTTCGGCGAAGAGGAGTGGGCTGTTTTCCGCCGTCATAGCATAAATACCGACGATGTCGAGGTGATCGAGGACGGCAAAACGTTCTTCTGGAGCGGCCGTTATGATTACGACATGAACACGGCACACACGCTGGATACTCAGTTGAACGTGTTCGCGACATTCGATCCGAAGCTCTCGGATAACTCGAGAAACGCCGAGTTTCTATTTCTCGCCAATATCCAGCCGACCCTTCAGAAAGGCGTCAGCGAACAATGTGCGAATGCAAAGTTCGTCGCGATGGACACGATGAATTTCTGGATCTCGTCGGTGAAGGACGAGGTCATTGAAACGATCAAGGTCGTCGACTGCATCATCATCAACGACGCCGAAGCCCGGCAGTTGACCGACGAGCCGAGCATCTACAAAGCCGCCCGAAAGATAATGGACTTCGGCCTGAAGGCGGTAGTCATCAAACGCGGCGAATACGGCGCGACGCTGTTCACAAAAGACGGCTATTTTGCCACGCCGGCTTATCCGCTGGAAAGCGTTTTCGACCCGACCGGTGCGGGCGACACATTCGCCGGCGGATTTATGGGCTATCTCGCCGCACAAAAAGAAATAACGGACGAAACGCTCCGCCGTGCTATGATCTACGGCTCGGTGATGGCATCGTTCAATGTCGAGAAATTCGGCACCGAGCGTGTCGACGCGCTCGATTACCCTGAGATCAATCAGCGTTTCAAGGCGTTCAAACAAATGACGCATTTCGACGATATTCCGTTCGAAAGGTCCGTTTCCGCAGCCTGATCCCGATCTAGCGTGGCCAAACAGCTTGAGACATCGTTGGAAAGCTTTGCACGGCGCGAATCGCCGCTTCGTCTGGATGATCATGTCCGGCGTGGTCGTCCTATTGCTATTTGTCCTGCTCATTCTTTCCGCCGCCGCGCAAAACTGGCTCTTCGCCGCGTTGGTCGCAATCGCTTTTGTAACCGCGGTGATCTTTACAGCCGCCCAATTCCTGAGTATCACGAGTAACGCGGCACGGACAGACCGAAAGCGTATCGATTGGGAAACAGCACTGCCGGACATCCAACGGCAGAACCTGAATATCGAGGTCATTGAACTTTCACGGATCCTCGAGGTCGGTTCCGAACAGATCAGCGATCTTCAATCAGCTTATATCGTCGCCGAGGACCTGGCCTTAAGGCAGATACAGCAGGAAGAAAACGTACCGTTGTTGCGTCACGTGACCATCGGCAAGGCGCCGTTCGAGGCGGTAATGGTAAAGGCCGATGTGGTCAGCTGCATCGACGTTTCGTTCCTGGTTGTACCGGACATTCGTCAGGAAAAAATTACCGCGATCATGCGAAAGATCGGCGTTGTCAAGAAAACTTTCGCCGAGATGGGCATCCAGCTCAAGGTCCGGCTGATGATGGTCCTCGTTACACAGCTCACACCGGAAGACAACGACCGCCTCCGTACGGTGCTGAGCAAACAGCGTTTCGAGGAAACACCGGTCGATATCGACATCCGACTGCTGGATTTCGAATCGCTTCAGAAGACGTACGTGACGGAGTAGTTCCTGGGTTCCGAGTTCCAAGTTCCAAGTTCCGAGCGTGAATTCTCTGACCCGAAACTTGAAACTCTGGAATTAGAAACTGAAAAAGTTATGCTCGAAAACAAAATAGGAATGATCTTCGGCGTCGCGAACAAACGTTCGATCGCCTGGGCATGTGCCGCAGCTTGTGCCGATAAGGGTGCAAAGATGGCGTTTACCTACCAGGGCGAGCGGCTGAAGGAAAACGTTGAGAAACTCGCCGGCGAACTGAACGATTCGCTGGTCGTTCCCTGCGACGTCACGAATCAGCCAGAAGTCGACGCGGCGTTCGAGGCCGTCGGCAAGAAATACGGAAAGCTCGATTTTGTGGTCCACTCGATCGCCTTTGCTCCGCGTGAAGCGCTGGAAGGCGAGTTCGTCACCACTACGCGCGACGCGTTTCGAACGGCGCTTGAGATCAGTGCCTTCTCGCTGACGCAGGTCGCGCTCGCCGCCTCGCCGCTGATGAAAGACGGCGGCAGCATCGTGACGATGAGCTATTACGGTGCCGAAAAGGTCGTTTCCAATTACAACATCATGGGCGTTGCAAAAGCCGCCCTCGAAGCATCGACCCGCTACCTTGCGGCCGACCTCGGCAAACAGAACATCCGCGTCAACGCCATCAGCGCCGGCCCGATCAATACTCTGTCGGCACGGGGCGTCAAGAACATGGGCTCGCTGCTCGGCTATGTCGCCGAAAAATCGCCGCTAAAACGAAACGTCCAGGCCAGCGAGGTCGGCAACACGGCCCTGTTCCTGGTCAGCGATATGTCGAGCGGAATAACAGGCGAAACGATCTACGTCGATTGCGGTTACAACATCATGGGAGTTTGAAGGAACGCGGACTTCAGTCCGCTACGAATCGCGGACTAAAGTCCGCGTTCCGATATGGCAGAAACACAAGCGAACAAGCCTAAAAAGAAAAAAGACGCTGTTAAACCGGCGGAACCTAAAACGGTTGCCGAGGCAAAAAAAGTAGAGCAAGAGGTTCCTGAATACTGGCAGCTTACGGACGACGAGGTACTGCTTCGCTCACCCGAGCCGGAGGATGAATATAAAACGTCCGATTCGTGGCGTGTGTTCCGGATCATGGGCGAATTCGTCGGCGGGTTCGATTCGCTCGCCGACGATCACTCGCGGCATTTCGATATTCGGCTCGGCCCGTACCGATGAAGGCGACCCGATGTACGAAGCCGCCCGCGAGACCAGCAGGCTGCTCGCCGAAAACGGTTTCGAGATAATCACCGGCGGCGGCCCCGGCATTATGGAAGCGGCAAACCGCGGAGCGTTCGAGGCGGGAAAAGTTTCGGTCGGCTGCAATATCGAATTGCCGTTCGAGCAGTCCGCAAATCCCTATCAGACCAAATCGCTCTCGTTCAAATACTTCTTCGTCCGAAAGACGATGTTCATCAAATACAGCAACGCCTATGTCATTTTTCCCGGCGGATTCGGAACGATGGACGAGCTGTTCGAGGCCCTTACGCTGATCCAGACCAAAAAGATCCGCAACTTTCCTGTCGTTCTTTTCGGCTCGCAATACTGGCGTGGTTTGCTGGCGTGGCTGACCTCGACGATGCTCAACGAAAAGAACATCAGCGACGACGACCTCGGCCTGATCCATCTGACCGATTCGCCAAAAGACGCGGTCGAGTTCATTATCAAGACCGCGAGCGACGGCGAGAAGAACGGCACCGATTTAGTCAGCGAAGATAATTTTCAAGCCATTCCCGATATTTCGAAGAGACGTTCGAAGATTCGATAGCGACGATCTCCGGCACGTCGTAGCTGTGATTTTCGTTGATAAAAGCCTCTAACTCGTTGTACTTTTCCGATAGCGTCTTTATCAGCAATAGATGCTCGTCTTCTTTCTGCACTTTTCCTTCCCAGAAATAGATCGAGGTCATCTTCGGGAGAATCTGTACGCAAGCTGCGAGTTTGATGTCTATTATTTTGCGGGCAAGATCTTCGCCCTCGTCTAAGCTTGGAACTGTTGAAAGGATTACCAGCATCAGTTCCCGACAGGATAGTAAGTGATCTTGCGAATTGTAACACCAGTGATTTCGAGCTTTCCTTCATCGCCCGCAGTTCATCTGGCGTCGTTTTTTTGCCCGTTGCGTTGAGCATCTGCTGGAGAAGATTATCGTCGGTTTCGCTAACCGTAGTTCTTTTTGTCCAATTTCCCCTCGAATCGTACTCGTGAGTATAAGTGATTCTTGTGACCGAGCTGCGGGACTTGATCGTGTAAAGCGAATAGTTGCCCCGTTCGTCGTAAGAATAGGTCCAGGCCTTCTTTTCGTCACCTTCCGGTTCAAAAGCAGTGCTGGCGATAACCCTCCTATTCGAGTCGTATTTGTAGGTTATTCGATGGGCGCCGAAACACGGACCGATAGGCGCAACTGCTTTCTGTCCATCGATCAGGAAAAAAGCCGTCTCAACAAGATTCCCAATCTCGTCATAACGAAAAACGGTTTTCGCGCGTGTGGTATCCGCATCCGAATACGTTTCTTCAGTAACTCTTCCAACCTGATCGTAGATCTTCGAAATCTTCTGTCTGAGAATCCCTTTGGAATCGTACACCAAGATCTGACTAAGTTGTCCTGCTTCGTATAAATATTTGTCAACCCTTTGAACGCTGCCCTTTGCGGTAATCGTAGCCTCTCGCAATGAACTGTCAGGGTTAAACGTCCGCACGTCCTTGCCCATCAACTCTCCAAAGTCACTGATCATGACCCGCTCGATCTCGTTGCCCTTTGAATCATAAGTCACCGTGTCGCCGGGGTCTGCCGGGCGCCGGAATAACGAAACTTCTGTTCAGAAACGGTCTTGACCGGCCCGACGAGTTTCGCAAGTTCCCGATCGACCGTTTTCTGACCGGACGCGACAGCGACCACAGCCAGCATAAACAATGTTGTTAGGCAGAGTTTTTTCATGTAGATCGATACCTACTTCTTCTTCATCAACTCGGCATACTGCCCGTCCTCAACCCATTCAAGAATTTCCGAAACGCGCCAGATGGGAAAAGGGTGCGATAGCCCTGCGTTGATAATATTCGCCCAGAATTTATCGAGCGCCTTTTCCTCGTAGTTCTTCTGAAATTCCCGGCCTTGTTCAAGAAACTCGTCGTAATCGATCTTCGAAGCAAATGTTCCGCCCGCAAGCTTCATCATTGTACGGCCTATAACATGCGGGTCCTGGGTGACCAGTAATGCGGCCCGGTCGCAGGAAAGCTCGGCCCGGCGTGCCCAGGCAAGAAGAGCGCTGTTTATACCCGCCGAGATGATGAACTTTATGATCTCGGAGCCGGGAATGAGTTTTGCGGCCGAGGCGTTCGCGAGAGCTTCCATAAGGCGGGCAGCCGTCAGGTAAAGCACATGCTCGGCGTGAATATGCCCTACCTCATGAGCGATAACCGCGAGTGTTTCTTCTTCGGTCAGGCGTTCAAGCAGTGCCGAGTGCAGCACAATTATTGGCCGCTCCACGCCGCCCGTGAACGCGTTGACCAGCGGGTTCTGCTGGATAAACATGTCGGGCATGTCCACCCCGAGCGTTGTACAGGCTATCTGCAGCTTTGCGTGGATGTCAGGGCATTGTTTGGGCGAAACTTTGACAGCGCTGGCCAGGAACATCACGCGGATCGCCGACTCTCCGGTCACTTCCAGCAACTTCTTCAACGCGCTGTCGATGCCCGGGATCGCCTTCAAGGCTGCCAGGGCTTTGCTGTCCAGCGGGTGAACATATTCGTGTTTTCCAAGATCGGCGAACTTCTTATGCGGCTCGTTCGAAAGCGGCAGCTTGCAGCGGCCGCAGTTTGCCGACCCGTTAGCGAAATCGGCCTTTACCGAATTCTTTTGCCCGCAATAGCGGCAGCGTACAAAATGACTTTTCGCGGGAAGGTCCGATCCGCCTTCATCAGCTTTCTTTTTTGGCATAGGTTGATTCTAATTCACGGCGGCTCGATACTTCAACCGCTTTGTCTTTACAAATAAACGACACTGGAGCGGAAAAAGTTTTGTTTAAGAACGAGTTAGCCGAGCCACCGTCTCGATATGATGGGTTTGCGGAAACAGGTCAAGCGCGGTCACGGAGTCGATCGAATAACCTCCGTCAACAAGCCGTCGAAGGTCGCGGGCAAGGATCGCGGGGTCGCACGCGACGTACGATATCTCCCGCGGCTCCATACTTATTATCCGTTTGATAACATTCTTCTCGGTCCCGGCACGCGGCGGGTCGAGAAGGACAAAGTCGGGCTTGCCGGGATCGCGGTCAAATAAGAAACGGGCGACGCCCTCCGAGAAAAAGCGGAGATTATCAAGCCCGGCATTTTTCGCATTCCTGATACCAAAATGAACAGCCCGGTCATTCGATTCGACTCCGGCCACGTGCTTGAACCGTCGTGCCAACGGAAGCGAGAAAAGACCGACACCGCAATAAAGATCAAGTGCATATTCGCCGGTCGAATTCCCTATCGCGGTTTCTACCAGCTTATCCACGAGCGACAGATTACCCTGAAAGAACATCCGTGCATCAAACGCGAGAACTTCGCCCGCCGCATTCACGGTTATTTCGTTGGTCGGCTCAGGAGAATCGGCTGAAAACACAGAGACGGCACCGTCTCGGCCCATCGCAGCCTCAACGACAAGCTTCTCCTCCCACGCAACTATGCCGCCCAATTCCGAGCGAAACTTCTGCAGCGTCTGATCAAGCGCGGGATCGAGGATCGGGCAATGGTCCACATCGACGATATCGTGCGAATTGCGTTTGTAGTAGCCCATCTTACCCGACCGCGTGTCGGCCCGCCACAGTGCTCGGGTTCGATATCCAAGCGGCCGTGGGCTGGCGATCATCGGGATCTGCTCTATCTCGATCTTGCCGATGCGGTGGAGTGAGTCTTTGATGATGTCGACCTTGGCCGAAAGCTGTCTTTCATACGGAAGCTGCTGCAGATCGCAGCCGCCGCAGGTGCCGAAGTATTTGCACGGCGGAACCCCGCGTTCCGCAGAAGGTTCGATGATCGACTCGATCTCGGCAAACCCAGTCTTGCCTTTGACCCGCTCAAGCCGGACAAGGACACGATCGCCGGGGGCCGCGAGCGAAACGAAAACCGTTAGGTCCTGCGCGAAAGCGATCCCATAACCGCCCGGGACGATCTTTTCGACCGTGACCTCGAGGATGTCGCCTGCCTTATAAGCTGAATTTATTTGTGCAGTTGAAGTTTCCGCCACGGTAAAAGGAGCAATGACATTTTATCAAGGAATCAATTAATAATTACTTAATTAGTAATTATTAATTAGATCATGGGACAAATAGGACGGGAAAGACGAGATCCGGGAAATTGCGCGGTCGTCACTTAAACGCAAAATTGCCTTCGGAAAGCACCTTGCGGAAAACGTCCAGGTCTTCATCCTTTGTGTAAGAAAGCGAAAAAAGGACCGCGTACCCTTTCCGGACTGTTGCATAAAGACGCTTTTTCCCCGCGCTGTTGGATGAATCCAAAAAAGCGAATTGCCATCGCCCAAGCTGTTCGGCCTGCGTTTCCGAGTATTTGAAATCTTTGGGAAGCGTCATCGTTTTGAACTGGTTCCGCATCGCGTCAAAATAGTCGATCGCGTCCTTGATCTGCGGATTCGCGGCCAAACTTTCCAGCGTTACCCTTACGATAGCATTCTCGGTCGAACCGGGCATTGAACGAAAGGCCGTCATCGCGATCGTTACATGTTTCAACGCACGATTCATCTTCGCACGGTCCGCCGTCGGAACCGTGGCCGGAACCTTGAGGCTCAGATCATAACCGGCCTTTTTCATCTCGGCTTCGAAATCATCGCCCGGAATAAACCACGTATCCGGAAACGTTACCTCGAATCCGAGCGAGCGGTTTGTATATGTTCGCCCTGACACCGAGCCTTTGTCGATAGAGGCCGGTGCAGGTTGTTTTGCGGCTGCGGGCTTTGTCGACGCCGGTTTCGCTGCGGTCCTTTTCTTCCCGGCCGTTGTCTGACCAAATGCAATATTACACGCGACAAGTCCAACGGCAATTAACCCAAACGATCTCATCATAAGTAAAACAAGGTGAGCCGCGGAATTCTGTATTCCTCGCGAAGGCGTTTAAGCAGCATCAATTGAAACGTCTTCGAAAATGCTTCGTCGTCCATCCCGGCCTTGTACGGCCTAAGCTGCTCCTTGACCTCACCTTCTAGTTTTCTTAGATGCGTCTTATCGCAATTTGTCAGCAAACCGTTGTCGAGAAAATGCTCGATGTCGGCCAGCGACTTATCGACGTGCTCAAAATCCTGGCCCAGGTTGGCGTTGAGCTCCTGCAGACGGGCAATAACACGTTCCAGATCGTCGCTTAACCATGCTACATCAAGTTTTCGCAGGCACTCGATCATGTCTGCGATATGCGACGAAACCTGTTCGGCCGAGAACGATCCATCCTCTATTGCCGCTGACCCGTCAGCTTTGCCGGTCTGCGAACGATGCCACTCCTCGAACTGGGCTTCTATCTCTTCGCGGCAATAGAGAAGCCCCTTGATCGAACGGCTTTTGGGCTTTTTGTCGTACCCGTCGAACACGTTCTCAATAGCCGCGCACGGCGACGTGCAGCGGAATGCCGCGTTGCTGCCATCCGTCGATCAATGCCCAGTCTATCGGCGAAAGAAGCAGATTCTTCCCGCGCCGACGTACGAATGTTTCTTCGATCTCGGTGTAGTAATTGAAGTAATTCAAGGCGACCTGAAAAGAAGGGTGGGAGGGATCCTTTTGTCGCCGTTAGCGGCTCAGGCAATGCGGACCTTTGTATCGGTCAGAGCATTGTCCATCGGCCGAAGCAGCTCAAGGTCCATCCGAACCTTAAAATTAGGAATATAACCCAGCCGCTGCAGATTTGCTACGGCTCCGGCTACCATCGGGCTCGAATCGACGGACATCTGTATCGCGCTCACGAGGCTTTTTATCGCACTTTTTGTTGTTTCATCAGCTTCCATGGTTTTGTAAATACCCTCCTTGTAATTTCGATGAAAACCTTGCAATATACGTGCCCAAATCCGTCTTTCACGGCCGGTGTGATAATCTAAGCGCTGTTATGGCTGCACTTCGGCGACGAAAAATTTCAGACGTCGTCAGGCATCGAACTCCCGAACGATTTCGGTCCTGAAAATACCGCCGGATCGGATCACGAGACCGATCTGGGCGAGCCTGGCTCGTTTCCGTACACACGCGGCGTGCGCCGCAGCATGTACCGGGGAAAGCTCTGGACGATGCGGCAATACGCGGGTTTTGCGACCGCGGCGGAGTCGAACGCACGATATAAGTATCTGCTTTCACAAGGAACTACGGGCCTGAGTGTCGCATTTGACCTTCCCACCCAGATCGGGCTGGATTCGGATGACCCGCTTGCCGCGGGTGAGGTCGGAAAGGTCGGTGTCGCGATCGACAGTCTTGACGATATGCTCGTGCTTATGGACGGCATCCCGCTCGACCAGGTCTCGACGTCGATGACGATAAATGCCACTGCCTCGACGCTTCTCTGCCTCTATCTTGCCGTTGCCCGAAAACAAGGCGTCGCTTTCGACAAGGTGAACGGCACGATCCAGAACGACATTCTCAAGGAATATATCGCCCGCGGGACCTATATTTATCCGCCAAAACCCAGCATGCGGCTGATCACCGACACATTCGCATTCTGTGCGGCCGAGGTACCGAATTGGAATACGATCTCCATCTCCGGCTATCACATTCGGGAAGCCGGCTCGACCGCCGCACAGGAAATAGCTTTTACGCTTGCGGACGGAATTTGCTACGTCCAGGCGGCGCTCGACGTAGGCCTGAAGGTCGATGACTTTGCTCCGCGACTTTCGTTTTTCTTCAATTCGCACAACAACCTACTTGAAGAGGTCGCAAAATTTCGTGCGGCCCGGCGGCTGTGGGCGCGGATAATGAAGGACCGGTTCAAGGCGGCCGATCCACGTTCGATGATGCTGCGGTTTCACACGCAAACCGCCGGATCGACGCTTACCGCCCAGCAGCCCGAAGTGAATGTCGTCCGGACGACGATACAGGCTCTCGCAGCCGTGCTTGGAGGCACGCAAAGCCTGCATACGAATTCGATGGACGAGGCCTTATCGCTGCCGACCGAATCGGCAGCGCGCGTCGCGCTTCGGACCCAACAGGTCATTGCCCACGAATCGGGCGTCGCCGACACGGTCGACCCGCTTGCCGGAAGTTATGCAATAGAAGAACTTACGACGCAGCTTGAAAAGCTCGCGGATGAGTACATCGGCAAGATCGACGACCTGGGCGGAATGTTGCGTGCGATCGAAACAGGTTACGTCCAACGCGAGATACAGGAGGCCGCCTATCAATATCAGAAGGCTGTGGAATCGAACGACGCGATCGTCGTCGGCGTCAACAAATTCCAAACCGACGAGGCCGAACCGATCCCGATCCTGCGGATCGATGAACAGATCGAACGAGATCAGGTCGAACGTCTTCGAGCCTTACGGGCCCGCCGCGATGCTGCAGCGGCCGAGGCCTCACTTAAAACGCTTAGCGAAGCAGCGGCGGGAACCGAGAATCTGCTTCCCCGGATCCTGGCCTGTGTCGAAGCCGAAGTCACCGTCGGCGAGATCAGCAACAAGCTCCGTTCGGTTTGGGGCGAATATCGCGAGGCAGTGACTGTTTGAAACAGATAATAGCGATCGATCGAACTCCGGAATGAAAACCTCGTGACAAACACGGTTTACCAGTGTTATAATTCCATCTGAGCTCCCCGCTCACATCTCACCTTCCGCCCCCCGCCGCCCTCGAAAACACACCATGGACCAACTCAATCACTATTTAGAGAAACTTATCGCTACGTCCAGCTACGAGCTCCGCCTTGAGCCGAACGCCAATCCGTACGTGGTGTCCGCTTCAGGAAATACCGAGATCGGAAACGTGCCACTGCAGGGTTCGCAGATCAGCCTGATGGTGTTTCCGCTGATCCCGCACGACGTCAAACAAGAGCTTCCTAACAAACCGTCCGTCCAATTCGTATATCCGAGTAATATTGGCGAATTCAACTTTACGGTCCTGAAGTCCGCAGCCGGATTCAATGTGACGGTCACGCCTGTCGGCAACCCGGCCGCGCCGAACGGCTCACCGATGGTCGAAAACTTCAGCCAACCTGAACCCGAGCCGCAAGTTGAAACGTTCAGTGAACCCGAGCCGGTATCGGACATGGGGCCTGAGACCTTTTTCCCGCCCATCGATCTTCAGCCGATCAACGAGCCCGCTCCAACGGCAGAGGTTTCGTTCGATGGCCCCCTCAGCGAACCGGCGGATGTATCGGCCGTTTCCGGCCTGCCCGAATTCAACGTACGAGTCGAAAACATGCAGGAACGGATATTCGAAACGACGCCGGTACCTGCATTCGGTGAAGTGAGTGTCGACGATATTACTCCCGCTCCGATCTATGTTCCGCCCGCCGATCATGTGGCGTACGTTCCGGCCGAAGAAGTTATAAAGAACCCGGTGGCCGACAGGCGCGCCTCAGAACGCCCGGCGTCGAACAGCGAGATGCGGGGCCGGATGGAAAATCTCTTCCATGGGATGAGCACCGCGGGAGCCTCGGACCTGCACCTTTCGGTCGGCATGCCGCCGATGATCCGCAAAGACGGGAAGATGCAGAAAATGGAATGCGATGAAGCGGTAATGTCCGACGAGATAATGAAAGCGCTGCTTCATTCGATCATGCCCGAGCGGAACAAGGAAGAATTTGCGACGCGCCGCGATAGCGACTTCGCATACGAAATTCCGGGCCTCGCCCGATTCCGCTGCAACATTTTCATGGACCGCAAAGGGATGGGCGGAGTCTTCCGCATAATCCCGGCCAAGATGACCACCGCCGAACAGCTCGGCCTGTCAAAGGCGATCATGGGCCTCTGCGATCTTTCAAAAGGCCTGGTCGTCGTCACCGGGCCGACCGGTTCGGGCAAATCGACCACGCTCTGCGCGATGGTCGACCACATCAACACCGTCCGCGAAGACCACATCATCACCATCGAAGACCCGGTCGAGTTCGTCCACGAGAACATCAACTGCCTGGTCAATCAGCGTGAGGTGCATAACCACACGATGTCGTTCAAAGACGCCCTCCGCGCCGCGCTCCGCGAAGACCCCGACATCATCCTCGTCGGCGAAATGCGCGATCTCGAAACGATCTCGATCGCCATCGAAACCGCCGAAACCGGCCACCTCGTCTTCGGCACCCTCCACACGACGACCGCCGTCTCCACCGTCGACCGCATCATCGACCAATTCCCCGCCGACCGCCAGCAACAGGTCCGCGTCATGCTCAGCGAATCGCTAAAAGGCGTCGTCGCCCAAACCCTGCTCCCCAAAAAAGGCGGCGGCCGCGTCGCAGCTCTGGAAGTCCTGATCGTAACCCCCGCCATCTCCAACCTCATCCGCGAAGGCAAAACCTTCCAGATAGCCTCCGCCATGCAAACCGGCCGCAACCTCGGCATGGTAATGCTAAACGACGCCCTCTTCGACCTCGTCCAAAAAGGCCTGGTCGAACCACGAGATGCTTATCTGAAGGCTGTTGAGAAGGTCGGATTTGAAGCGATGCTGACGAAGGGCGGGTTTAAGATCTAGACGCATGCTTAGCATATTGCTACCCGCGTAGCGGGTATCAGCATAAAGCCACGGGTGCAAACCCGTGGAAACGTGCACACAATTTGTCCGAGCCGTCGTAGACGGCGACAGAGCTCAGGCCCACAGATATTTCATATCGACCTCGATACCGTTCTTCCGCAGCAACGAAACAAACTCATTTTCGAAAGATTCTCGCGCGTGATGCTCCTTCTGCTTTGCGATGTAATCCGCGACCCGCACCACTTGCGACTCACTCACGGTAAACGCGCCATATCCGTTCTGCCACGAGAATTCAGAGGCATCTGGAAACACCTCATGCATCCAACCGGATGAGCCCGCCTTCAACCCACGCAGCACGTCGGACAGCGCCTTGTCCGGCCTCGAGTTTCACGAGAATATGAACGTGGTCTTCGACGCCGTTTATGATGCAGTAGAATACCGCCGAGACCGCGAATGATACCACCGATATATTCGTAGAGCCGTTCTTCACGCTCGAGCGTTATCAACGGCTGCCGGTTTTTGGTCGAGAAAACAATATGGTAGATCAAATTCGTGTACGATCTTGGCATGTTGTCGGATGTCTGCCGCCCGCTACGCGGGCTGATTTTGAATTTGACGTCTAACCACGGGTTACCACCCGTGGCTTTATGCTGTCGCCCGCTACGCGGGCTAAGACGGACGTGACCGCCCTCGGCAAGACCTATCGTCCGACCAATTCCTTCTTCGCCGAGGCGCGTTTGGGTTTACCGTTGCGAGGTTGTTTCGCGGCCGTGGCCGTCTGAAGTTGTCTTGCCGACCGGGGATTCACGAGAACGCTTGCCGCGGCGAGGGCTTTGTCGAAGGCGTCGGGGTCTTTTTGGGGGCTGCAGTTGACGGCGCGGTCGTCGATGAAGGCGAGGGCGTGGGGTTTTCCCTGGCCGACGTAGACATCGGCGTAGGGGAAGTTGTATTTTTCCAGCCAGTCGATGATCCGTATCTTCAACCGGCCCGGCGAAACCAGTGTCGTCGTTGAGTGTTCGCCGTAATGCTCTTGCGAGCAGCGGGTGGTAAAGATAACGATGTCGGCGATCTGCGAAAGCGACGTAGCGAATTCGAGACGCTCCAGGCAGCGGCGGGCCGATCTGATCGGGGCCGCGCCAGCTTTCGTATTTTGCCAGCACGCCGTCGAGATCGACGCAGACGCGCGGTTTGCGTTTGGCCTCTTTTTTCTTCTTGACCAGCGTGCGTGCCGTTTTGCGAACCGACGGTGCGACCTTTAGTTCTGCCGGACGCAGCGCGATTAACGCTTCTATCGCTTCGGCACCTTCTAGCCATTCGTTCTCGCCGACGGCATCAAAATTCCAGACGCGGGAATAATGCGGAAACGTGTGATGTCGTCCCGGCACTCGAAGTGGGTACGGCAAATGCCCTTCGGCAACTTCCCGTCGCGGAGGAAAGCACTCGGGTTTTCTCGGCAGCCCAAATTTATCCCAATCGGACCGCAGTTCGTTCACATAGTCGTAAACATCGGCTAGCGGATATTCGTGGTCCAGCAGCGTCAACAGGTGATAACCGCCGCGGCCGTTGGTGTCGATCACACACGGATCGAACAGCTGTTCGCGCAGGCGCCGGGCCCATTCCAGCGCGGCGGCAAGATTTGCGGCGGCGATTTCGTCCGCATTTACAACATTTGGATCGTGCAGGTCGATATCGACCGCGAACCACTTGCACGTATTATGATCGCTGATCGAATGGAGGCTGATCAGATGCGAAACTGCCCGGCCCGAAAAATGCCGCCGCAACTTTTGCATGGTGACCATGTCGGAACCCGTGCCGCGCCTTTCCGGGATCGGCAGGGTAACAAATCCGACCTCGCCCTCCTTCATCGTGTACTGTCCCCACACATCGCGGCGGTTGACGAGGTGTTCCATCGCCCACTCGGCCAGTTGATCGGAGTTCTTGTCCCACTCCTGCGCGATCCACAACAGCCTTCGGTTTCCGACAAATTCGCTGAACGGTGCGGCCATATTTTTTTAGGAGGCTTTCTCCCAACCTCCGACAAAGTTTTCCTCGGCAAGCTGCGCGAACCACGCACGGGCGGCTTTTTCGTTGTTCGATATCCGCATATCGCGCTCGAGCGGATTTCGCCGGTTCGGGCTGAAATCGGTCAGGTAAACAACATAGCCCGGAAATTCGACCGTGTCTTCCTTGTTCGTTTTCCAGAGCAAAAGCTTTCTGACCATCTTCTGGCCTTTCATTATTTTTGTGTAAACAACGCGTTCAAGGATCTTGCTCGGCGGCGCGACGGCCTCGTGCGCGGATTTCTCGGTCTCGTTGACCTGCACCATGTCGCTGACCTGGCGAATGTTGACGTCCTCGGGGTTCGCTTCCTTGTCTTCGCGAACGCGGACAAATTGCGGCGAGATCACACTGGCGAGCGGCATTCTCGAGAGGGCCGAGTAAGATTTTCCGTCCCAATCGAGGACCATCTTGTTGATCGGATCGCCCTTTGAAGATTCGGAGATAAGATCGAGACAGGCGATCTCGACCACCGGCCCGGGAGCGGTCATTTCGTAAGCGACGTAATCGTTGTTGACCGCGACGTAGTCCGACGGGACGATACGCCGCCGCAGGTCGTCGGCCAGCGTGCGCCGATCCTCGTCCGTAAAGCCGCCGCCCACACGGGCAAATTCGTGAAACGTCCCGTCGTTCCGCATCACGGCTACGAGCAGGTCGTGCAGCAACCCTTTACGGTCTTCCGAGCCCTCGGAAAACCCGATGATCGCGGCATCAAGGTTGTGACGCGACTTTACCTTGAACCACCCGGCCTGATCGTGACGGACGACGATCCCTTCGGCGTTCTCGCCTACCACCCATTCAACAAAAAGCTCCTGCACCGCTTCCAGGTTTTTCAGTACGCGATGTTCGGCCGGATGCGCACGCTTTCCGCCGCCAAACCATTTTTCGAGCAGCGAATAAACGTCCGCAGCCGATTCGACCGGCCCGCCGTTAAACTCAAGAATGTCGAACACGGCCAGCCCGAGTTTTTTGAGGTCAGCTTCCGATGCAGGGGACCGCAGAAGCTTGACCACCTGGTATATCCGATGGCGCTGGACCGCCTCCACCATCGAATAGATCTCGCCGCCTAACAGGCACGACTTTACCTTGGCCTTCGTCAGCAGCTTCGCCGCCTCTTCAAAGCAGGGCAGGCCTCCACGCACCGTGCCGCCGGGGTTGATCGAGATCAGGTCCTTGCCGTCGAAGGCAAGCAGGGCGAATTCGCCATCGTATTTCCGCGTGCCGAAATAACCGGTCGTCTTTGGAATTCTGAAGACATCCTCGCCTGAGATCGGGCGCATTTGCCCGCTCAAACGGCGCTTGTACTCGACCGTTTTGGCATAAAGCATCGGGTCGGAAAGAGCCGTCGCCGGGCCGGTAAAGTAATCGCCCTTTTTGCGTGTGAATCTCGCTTCGTCGTATTCGAGGTTGATCATTTCTTCGCCCTCGCCGGTTTTTTCGTGGCCGGTTTTTTATCGGCCGCGGCCGCTTTCTTTGCGGTACTCTTGGTCTTTTTTGCACCGTTACCGTTGGCCTTCTCGGCGACAACGGCTTTCTTCGTCCCTGCATTGGCTCGGCTGTTTGCCGCCTTTGTTCCGTTTCCGTTCCCGTTTCCGTCCGCCGAAGCCTTCTTGGCGCCGGCTCCGTTACCATTGCTTCCGGCCGCGTCTGCTATTTCGGCGGTTTCCTCCAACATCGCAGGCCGCTTCAATTCCATATTCGAAAGGTGCAGGATCAGGCAGTAAGAATCGCCCTTCACGCGGCCTTCGAGAAATGCGTTGTACTGCCTGCCGCCGCGGTATAGAACAAGCGGCCGGTCGCGGTTCTCACCGGCCCGCATCAAAAGCAGCGAGTCCTGATCGTGCAGCTTTTTCGCGATGTCGAACAAAAAGTCGAACGTCAGGCCGTTCACGTGTGCAAGCTGTTTTTTGGTGGCAAAAACAAAGCGCTTAACGGCGTCCGATTTTTTTAAGAATTTGCCTGTCCATTTAAGCGGAACGTCTGTATTAACATTTTGCGGTTCTTTCTTTCGCGGCCGCCTGTCCCGAACCGTTCCGTCCGGATTTAATACAACCTCAAATTCCTCGACCGAATGGACGATGCCTTCCTCACTTACATAAACACGCGACGTTTCGGTCAGGAACATCCCGAAACTTTCCACGTCGATCTCCGGATCGCCATCTACCAGAGCTTCCGAAACGTCTTCCATGTCCGGCATCTTTTTCATCAGCTCCGGCAGGTCATGCGTCACGTCCGTTTTCAAAAGCCTTCGCGTTATGACCGGATTCAGATCCTCATCGACATAACGAACATCGCGTTTCGGTCGAACACCCTCCATCGCCACCATGGCGTCCCGATGATTTTCGTTACTGATATTTATCGGCATAACACCTCTGCAAAAGCCCGCGCGTAAGCAAGGGCGAAAAGCTCAACGATTCGATGTCGCCCTTGCTTACGCGCGGGCTTCTGCACAAGGCAGATCATCAAAGCAGGTCGAAATCGAGATCCTCCTCCGACACCGCTTGTTCCTCGACCGTATCAAGCACGGCCGCCTGCCCGAGTTTCAAATATTGCAGCGACGACGGAACCCCGACCACCATGAAAATATCTCCGTGGTTTTCAAGCAGGCATGCCGCGTCGTACTCGATGCCGCCGCGGTAGCTGAACGGAAATTTATAAATACGCCCGTCCGAAAGAACATCCTTCAAAAGATCCAATTCGCTGCCATCTTCCGAGTCGAGTGAATAAACCGACTTAACGGAAAGTGAAAGATATTCGTCGATCGACGCCGTTTCCAGCTCATTCGTCACCGAGAACGAAGACGGCACCGGCTCCAGTTCCTCGCCGTCGGAATTGACCGGTACAAGATCTTTCCTCGATATCGAATTTCCGGACTCATTTACCGTGGCCAATGCAGTACCGCCCTTATCGATCACGGTCTTGCCGTCGTAAGCGAGGACCCGCAGAGCGACAGGATTCCCTTTGTCGTCGAAGGCCTCGATCTCGACCGTTCCATAGAGTTTTTCCCGGTCGATCTTTGTCAGCCTCACGGGAAACTCTTGCCCGTCCAACGAAAGCACTAATGGTTTAGCCATATGCCACCTGCCTGACGCCTACGCGGATATACATAATACTCCAACACGCAATTCGTAAGCCATTGAAAATACAGTGCTTAAGAGTTTAAGAAAGTGCTTTTTTACTGAGGTGATGCCTGAAGCCCGGCGGACTAACCCATACGTAAAACGCAGGTTGTCTACCTCGTTGATCTGCTTAAATTGGTGTATATTTTGAAATCCGGCGAGTCATCGCTTCCTGATGCGATAACAAATATCATGGAGCGAAAACCCGAGACCCGTAGAGTTTCATTTGCGGACACGCGGGCGCCGGCGAGATAATATAACATACCTCTTCATGAATGCCGACGAATTTCGACAACTCGCACTTAGTTTCCCCGAGGCCGAGGAACGCTCGCACATGGATCATCCCGATTTTCGGGTCGGCGGAAAGATATTCGCGACCATCGCACCGGACGGTGTTCGAGGAATGGTAAAGCTGACGCCAGAGCAGCAGGCGATACTGACCCGTGCGGAACCGGCCGCTTTCGAGCCTGCATCGGGCGCCTGGGGTCGAAACGGGTCGACTATGGTGACTTTTGCTAACACGGAAGAAGCCACCGCCAGGCAGGCGTTAGCGGCCGCGTGGAAGAATACTGCCCCGAAACGGTTGCTGAGATCCGCCCACTTCTGACACGGACCGGCGGTGAGCTTCAGGTCCGACTGCCTGGCGCCCGCCTTACTTAAAGAACCGTGAAACGCCCTTCACCATTTGCAGATCGCGTGTCACCAGTCGTAGAAACGGTCACGTTGTTCGCTATGAGTGTCGTTCCTGTGGCCCGTTGGAATTCAGAGATCGCCCGGTTCAACGCGGTCTGCGCCAGCAGCTCGCGGCTTCGCGACGCACGCAGATTGTTCTGGCGTTCGAGGACAAGGTATGTGGTCGTCGTGCCGGCGGCAAATTGACGCTGCTCGCTGGCTTCGAGCTGCTCGTCGGCGATGCGTGACGCTATCGCCGATGCGAGCAGAGCCTCGGCCGATCGAACGGCCTGCAGCGCGTTACGGACCTCGGCCTCGATGACCTGTTCGGTCTGCGCCCGCTGGTTGCCTATCCGTGTTCCTTCGACAAGCGTACGGCCCAGATTTGCTTTCGCCGTTCGGTTGCCCAACGGCAGCGAAATGCTCACGCCGACGCGATAGGTCGGATAATCCTGTGCGATCAAATTGCCCAGCGAGCTGAAATATCCGCCGACCAGATTGTCGGGCACACGGCCGAGGCCATTCGGCGTCACCGAACCCGCCAGGCCTTGAGATGTGTACGAACCGATCAGGTCGATCTGCGGTTTGGTCTGGTCGCGAAAGTACTCTTCGTTGATCTTGTTTATTTCGGCATTCGTCTGAAGCTGGGTGATCTCCTGCCGGTTCTTGAGCGCCTCGCTCAAAGCAAGATCGAGGCTCACTCTTGGCGGCTCAAGACTGATGGGAGATACCGGCGTGATCGCTCGAGCCCACTCGGCGTTCGTCCGGTCAGCAAGAAGCATCGTCTTCAATGTGTTCTCGGTCCTGGTCACGACCTCCTGGGCGACATAAACTGCCTGCTCGAAGGTTGCGATCTGCGCAGTCGCCGCGACGACGTCTATCGGTGCAAGCACGCCCTTATCAACCTGCCGCTGGTTACTTTCCAATTGTGTCCGGGCCTGCTTCACCGCGTCGATCTGCACCTGCAGATTGCGAAGAGCGAACGCAAGGTTCCAATATGCCGTCTCGACCTGAGCGATCACCTCTATCGCCCGCTGGCGAAATTCCGAATCGCTCAGGCTCAGGTTCTTCTTCGCGATCTCGATCAGCCGTCGGTTATTGTCAATTCTCAAGCCGCGAAGAAGCGGCTGTGCATAGCTGAAATTCAGCACGGTCGGATACTGCGGGATTGAGAAACGAGTTGGTGTTGCTGGTCGTCGAGCGTGTCGAATCGAACCTCGCCGAATAGTTACCGCCGTACCACGGAGTGAATCCTGTAACTCCCGCGTTCCCGAAAAACCGCGTCTGCGTCACCGCACCGTTGACCGCACCGCCGATCAGCGAGGCCGTCGGGATGGTCGTGCTTTCGTAATAGCTCTCCGACGTGATGACGGGATCATAGATGCCGCGGGCGCCTTTAAGATTGAATTCCGCGATCGACACATCGTTTCGCGACGTGTCGATATCGTTATTGTTCCTCAGGGCAAGCGTTATCGCCTCTTCCAGCGTCAGCGGCAGCTGGTTCGTCAGGTCCACACCAACCCGTTCGGCGCTCGGCAAAGGTCGCAGCGGCGCTTCGAAGTTCGGCGCTATCGGCGGCGGCTCCGATGGCAGCGGCGCGTTCGTCAGCGGCGGCGTAGCCTGAGCCGATGGCGTCGGCAAAGCCACCGGCGTAGGCGACGGCGACGGAGTCGGATCCTGAGCGCTCGCGGCAGAGACGGCTGTGCTAATAAAAAATAAAACGGCGGAAATGATGATAGATCTTTTCATGGTGACACCTTTGCCCCGTGAGGAGTGTTGCGGCCGTACGTGTGCCAGACAGCAGCCGCAAGATTGACGGAAATTTTAGGTCTGAGACTCGGCCTCCTTCGCTTCGTCCCTTTTCAAAGTGGAAGGGGCGGGCTCGCGTCGCTTGAACACGCCGGAAACGGCGGACTTGACGCTACTCATGCGGCTACGGATACCGCGAGCAATGGCCGTGTCGGCCGCGTCGTCGAAGAGTGAATAGAACACCGGCACCGCCAGAAGCGTGAGCAGCAAACACATCGACTGGCCGCCCACGACCAGAATGCCGATCGAGCGGTTGGTCGCGGCACCGGCACCGCTGCCCAAGATAAGCGGGATCATTCCGGCGACCAGCGCCATCGTGGTCATCAGGATCGGCCGCAGCCGGTCGCGGTTCGCCTGGATGATCGCGTCGTAGCGGTCCAGCCCGCGTGCCCGCAGGGTATTCGTATGGTCGATCTGCAGGATGGCGTTCTTCTTAACGATACCGAACAAAAGCAAAATTCCGAGCGCCGAAAAGATGTTCAGCGTCTGCCCCGCGATCGCCGTCGACAGCAAGGCGAACGGGACCGCCAGCGGCAGCGTCAACAGGATCGTCACCGGGTGGATGAACGATTCGAACTGTGCCGCCAGGATCAGGTACATGAAAACGAACGACAACAGGAACGCGTAAAGAAATGCGTTGTACGCCTTCTGCAAGCTCTTTCGACTGCCCGGTGACGCCTGTCATGTATTCGGCGGGCATCTTAAGCTCGTCGGCGAATTTCTGCATCTTCGCGATCGCATCGGACTCGGATGCGTTCGGCGGCAATCCGGCGGAAACCGTAACCTGACGCTGACGGTTCAATCGGCTGATCGAGGATCGGGGCCGACTCCTTCGTCTATCTTGACGACGCGTTCCAGATCGACCGTGCCGCCGTTCGACTGGAACCGACCGTGAAATACTTAAAATTGCTGCGGTCGCGGCGATACTGTTCCTCGGCACGTACGACCACGTCATACTGCTCGGATTTCTCGCTGTATGTAGAAACGATCTGGCCCGCCGAAAGGATGTTCAACGCCTGGGCGACATCGCCGGCACGAACGCCGAGGTCGGCAGCCCTGGTCCGATCGATGGTCACGCGGATCTCGGGATTCCCGATCTCGATCGACGTATCCGGATCGCGATAGATCGGGTCCTTCTTCATTTTCTCGACCATTGCGTTAGCGTATTCGGTCAGCTTCTCCATGTCGGGCCCGGCAATGTACATACCGACGCCCGAACCGCCGCGGCCCAGGCCGATACTGCCCGCGATCGATGACGATGCGGAAACTGTGACCTGATAATCCTTTGACGAATACTTCTTCACAATCTGACGTGTCTGGTTTATCAGGTCCGCCTGCGATTTTTTCCTTTCGCTAACCGGCACGAGCGCCACGTTCACAAAACCGTTGTTCGGCCCCGAGCCGCGTCCGAACCCGGCGAGCACAAGAGTATTCTTCACGCCCGGGATCTCGGCCCTCACATCGCGGGCGATCCGGTCGAGTATCGACTGCGTCGCCGAAAGCGAAGTTCCTTGCGGGCCGCGAACATTGACCTGGAAAAGCGATTCGTCCTCGTCCGGCAGAAACGCCATACCGACAAATTTATAAAGCGGAACGATCGAAGCGACCGTAATAACGCAGATCAGGACGACCGCCCATCGGAACCGCATCGCCTTCTTCAATAGCCACGTATAGCCTGCCGTCGACTTTGCTGTAAAACCAACCGGCCTTTGAATCGGAACCGTGTACCGTGCTGAGTTTCGGGTTCTCTCGCTGCGTAACGATCACGTACTTCCTCGTCCTCGGCCTCGAGGTAACTGCCCGGCTCGGGTTGCGTTTTGACCTCGGCGTCGGGATGAAACTCCTCGGGCTTCGTTTTCATCCTTTGGCCGCTTGATCCAGCGTGCGGCAAGCATCGGCGTCAGCGTGAACGAAACGATCAGCGAAACGGCGATAGCAGCCGCAGCCGTCAGCCCGAACGATGACATGAACCGGCCGACGATGCCGGTCATAAATCCGACCGGAATAAATACGGCGAGCAGCGACAGTGTTGTCGCCAGAACCGCCAAGCCCGATCTCGCGCGTGCCTTCGATCGCCGCCTGGAACGGGTTCATTCCCTTCTCTTCAACGTAGCGGTAAATGTTCTCGAGCACGACGATCGCGTCGTCGATCACGATGCCGACCATCAGTGTTAGGGCGAGCATCGTCATCTGGTTGAGCGAATAACCGAGCGCGGCGATCGCTGCGAAACGCGGCAATGATCGAGACCGGGATAGCCAATGCGGCGATGATCGTCGAGCGGAAATTCCAAAGAAAAATGAAAACCACGATCGCGGCAAACAGCCCGCCGAGAACAAGGTGTTCTTCGATCGCGTGCAGCGAATTCTCGATGAATTCGGATTGGTCGCGGATCGACGGCGACGTTCATGTCCGAAGGAAGATGTCGGAATGATCGTCGGCCATTCGCGCCTTGACGTTGTTGATGACCGCGATCGTGTTCGCACCGGCCTGTTTCGAACGCCGACCGAAACCGACGGAACGCCGTCAAGCGATGCTGCCGAACTCGGCTCGCCGCCGGTCTTTTCGACCGTCCCGATATCCTTGACCTTGATCGGAAAGCCGTTGCGCGTCGTGATCACGATGTCGCTGAACTGCTCGACCTCGGTCAGCTTGCTCATCGTCCGCACGCCGAGCGTGCGGCGGCCCTCGACGATGTTGCCGCCGGGCATTTCCTGGTTCTGCGACCGGATGGCCGTCGGAAACCTCGGTCACCGGCATGTTGAACGCGCGAAGCCGGTCCGGATTTACGTTCATCCTGACCTGCGGCGTACGCGAGCCCCACATGAACACCTCACCGACGCCGTCGGCCGATTCGATCCGTTCCTGTACAAGGTTTTCGACCTGCTCGGTCAGCTGCATCACGTCGCGCGGAGCGCTGATCGTGTACATCAGGATCGGCTGCGAATCAGGATCGCTCTTCTGCGCCGACGGCGGATCGGCGGTCTCGGGCAGGCGGTTCGTTACATTTGATAAGTTTCTGCTGGATCTCCTGAAAGGCAACGTCGGGGTCTTTTTCGAGATTGAATGTCAGCGTGACGTTCGAGCTGCCCCGCTGGGAGACTGGAACGCATTTCCTCGACGCCCGGAACCGTGTTCAACGCGCCTTCGATCATGTCAGTGATCTCGGTCTCGATCTCTTCCGGAGCCGCACCCGGATTCGACGTTCGGACGGAGATCGTCGGAAGGTCGATCTTCGGAAACCGGTCGACACCAAGAGTAAAAAAACTGAACCCGCCAACGACCGTCAAGAACAAAACGATAACGGTGGCGAATACCGGCCGGTGAACACAAATTTCAGCCAACCACTGCATAAGATCCTCGTTTTGAGTTCAAGCTTTAGCTTGTCTTTCTCGCGATCGAGAACAAGCTAAAGCTTGAACTCTGAACTAAACCGCAACCTTCGCACCTTCGTACAACTGGTCAAGATTACTTGTTGCCACTGTCTCATCGGGTTCAAGGCCAGAAAGTATCTGTTGAAAATCGCCCTCTTCCGGCCCGAGCTGAATCACGCGAAGCTTTGCGATACCCTCAACTATGACAAACGCCCGGTATGACTGCGTCGCCTGGTCGTTGTATATCGCCGATTTCGGAATAAACACGCCCATGCCGCCGCCTTCTTTGGTTATACGGGCTGTGGCGAACATACCCGAGCGCAGCGCGTTGTCGGAATTCTCGATCGCAGCTTCGACCGTCGCGGCACGCGATGTCTGATCGACCGACGGATTGATCGCCGTAACCGTTCCGGCAAACCGCCGGTCCTTGTATGCATCAACCTCTACGGTCACTCCGCGGCCAAGAGTGACGGAAGGCACATCGGCCTCGGAGACCTTGATCTGTATCTTCATCGGATTCGTTCGAAGCAAAATGATGATCGTGCTCGCGGACGTGACAAATTCGCCGACGGCCGTCGGCCGTTCACTGACAAAACCTGAAAACGGCGCTCGAATGACCGTATCGGCCAACGCCTGCTGGGCCGTTCCCACCTGCGTCTGCGCGGCCTCGACCGCCGCCTCGGCACTCTGGATCGCGGCGTTGCTCTGACGGGCCGTGTTTCTAGCCGCTTCAAGTTGCTCGCGGGCGCTGTTTACCCGGGCCCGGGCAGTATCGCGTGCCGTACGATGCTGTTCATAAACGACCATAGAAACATCGCCGGTCTCGACCAGGTCGCGATAGCGTTTCTCATTAGCCTCGGCCTGCTTTAATTCGGCAAGCATCTGTTCGTAGTTCGCGTTTGCCTGCCGCACCTCCGGAATTGCAGACGCATTGAACGCACCGTTAGGCGAAAGTCCGAGCCGAGCCTCGGCCTGGCGTACCGCCGCGATCGCCTGTTTAACGCCGGCCTGTGCCGACGCAAGCTGAAGTCGCGCGTCCTTGTCGTCCAGTTTTGCGATCTCCGCACCCTGTGCCACGAACTGCCCGACGTTGACCGTCACGTTCGCCACCTTGCCGGCAACCTTCGGGGCTACGTTCGATGTTTCGTCCGCTAACAGGCTGCCTGTCGCCTGGATGAAAGCAGGCACGTTTCGAGATTCGGTTTTCGCCACCGTGATCGCGATCGGCGGCGGGTCGGCGGAATTGGCATTTGCAGTACGCGCATTCGCCGAGCCGCCCGAACCGCATGCGGACCCCGAGCGCCGCGAGGCTTATCAGTGCTAAAAATAAAAATGGCGTCCGTACGGACGTTGTTTGAGCTTTCGCCATAAGACTTTTGTTTAAGATGCTAATTTTACAATACTTGCAGGCAAAGGATAACCGCGTCTTTGTAAAGTTTTGTAAATCAAAAATATACGGGAAATGCCTATTTTGGCGGTCTCCTGGACCCCTTTGGAAGCAGGTGACACTTCATCAGCGACCCTTGTCGCGTTGATGTCGGTTTTGCCTTACACTAAAATCTTATTAAAGGTAGATCCTATTGGATGTAAGGAGAATTTTTGATGATCGAAGAGATCTCGGCTACCGAGCTGAAACGGCGAATGGATGCCGGCGAAGATATTCAGCTTATTGACGTTCGCCAGCCGGACGAGAATGCGTTTGCGAAGATACCGGGTGCGAAATTGATCCCTCTGGGTGACGTGATCAGGCGTAAAAGCGAGATCGACCCGGCCCGTGAGACCGTCATCCATTGCAAAATGGGCGGCCGGAGCGCAAAAGCGATCGAGGCATTGGTACAAGCGGGATTTACCGGGCAGCTAAAGAATTTGAAAGGCGGGATAACAGCCTGGTCGAACGAAGTAGACCCGAACGTGCCTAAGTATTAGGCGAAAGCCCGTTTATCTTTTCCGGTCCTTGTTAAGCCTCGGGGCGGCGGGCACACCGCCTTTCCATTCCAGTGTCATCGACTCTCCTATCCCGAGCTTCGACCAGCGAGCACTCACGGCGTCGAATTCCCTGCAAATGTGCTCGATCTTCGCCTCCGTTACGACGCCCGTTTCGGTTGGTGCAAGAGGGTCTGAATTCCACCGGCCGCAGGCGATGGCGATGATCTTTTCGGAAAGCAAAGCTTCCGACCTGTGTGCCGCGGCGATCTCTCTCCCGCGTCGTCTGGCCTTTCGTTTCGACTTCGGGTCTTCCTGTTGAAACGTGTTTGCGGTGCCGCCCGCGGCGAGCTGGCCGAATATTCCGCCCGCAATTCCGAGTTCGTTCTCGACAACAAAATGTGCCATGTCGTGCGGCAGCCGCGGGTCGTATCCCGGTGCTGGTTCCATATGCGAATGTTTGTCGCCCGGGCCATCGATGGAGACGCGATAGCGTTTCTCGCCAGTTCGCGTAAATGTAACCAGGATCCTGTTCATCGGTCCGTAAAGTCGTCCGGATCGGTCAGCCCGATCTCGATCTCGCGGCTGATGCGAACGATCTCCATTCCATCTAAAACGTTCGTCCGGCACGCCATCACTGCCTTCTCTTTATCGCCGTTCCTTATCCATACCTGACAGTTCAGGCATTCGCCGTTCCAGCAAAACTCGCCCTCCGAGATGCCTTCCATCTCAAGGTACTGAAGCCCGCGAAGAATTGTGTTGTTTTCCGGAACCGCCCGCTCCTGCCCGCAAATGTTGACCGTGACAAGCTTGTCGAACGGTTCGAAGATCTCGAAATTTTCCATATTTTCGGGCTGCCGATAGATCGATCACAACGGTGATGTTCGACAACGGTCAAATTTTGCCAAGTGAGAGAACAACAGGATCATCCGCAGGAGGTAACCATCATTGGCTTGGAAGATCGAATCAACTCCGATAAAATATCTTACAAAAAGGCGGCAATATCAAACAATGTCATTGGTCATCTACGTTAAACCCGGCTGCCCCTACTGCCAACAGGCACGGGACCACTATAACCAAAACAACATTCCGTTCATCGAGTACGATGCGCAGAACGACAAGGAACGACAGCGTGAGATGCTCAAGTTCACGGGCGGCGACCCGACGGTCCCGGCGATCGTAGAGAACGGAGAGTATGTTCAATCGGGATGGGGCAACCCGCTCCGCGGCTGAACGATCGTGCCCGATTGACCGGCAGTTTGCCGGCCCTTAACAAGTGCGGAGTGCGTAGTGCGGATTGCGGAATCGCAAAACTTCACTATAATTGTTTGTTGCTTCGGTCGGTTCGGAAAAGCGAGCGCAGATGCGGGTGACAAAATCCGCACTCCGCAATCCGCATTCCGCACTTAAGTATGATCGGTTCTCAGATCAACCAGTACAAAATACAGGAAAAGATCGGCTCGGGCGGCCAAGGGACTGTTTACAAGGCGCTCGACACGAAACTGAACCGGACAGTAGTCATCAAGGTCCTTCCTCCCGAACTCACGATCAAGACAGCTAACTTCAAACGCTTTGAACGCGAAGCACAGCTCTGCTCGCAGCTCGACCATCCGAACATCTGCACGATCTACGATTTTCACGAGGCCAACGGTGTATTTTACATCGCGATGCAGTACGTCGACGGCAAGAATGTCCGGCAGCTCGTGGGCGGCCGGCCGCTCGAATTGAAGAGTGCGTTGTCGATCGCGATACAGGTAACCGATGCGCTCGTCCTACGCCCATTCGAAAAATATCATCCATCGCGACATCAAGGCCGGCAACATTATGGTAACGCCGACGGGCCAGGTAAAGATACTCGACTTCGGGCTCGCCAAACTGCTCGAAGACGACATGGCCGACAACAACCGCGGCGTCGACAAGACACAGATCACCGAGCTGGGAATTCCCTACGGGACGGCCACATACGCCGCGCCCGAACAGGCAAAAGGCGAACGGGCCGATGCACGGTCCGACATCTTTTCGACCGGCGTACTTTTGTACGAAATGCTTACCGGCATATGGGCCTTTCAGGGCAAGACCGTTATCGACGTTCGCCATCAGGTACTGTACGGAACGCCGAAGCCGCTCGAGCAGCAGCGTCAGCAGCCGCTGCCGCCGCAGCTTCAGATGATCGTCGATAAGGCCCTTGCAAAAGACCCGAAAGACCGGTACCAGTCGATCGCCAAAATGCGCGACGACCTACGAGCCGTGCTGCAGGAAATTGCCGGAGCTCCGCTTATGCAGGGCGACACCTTTATACCTGGCCACGTCGATAGCGGTGTCTTCAAACGCGCCCTTAACTGGTTTACCGGCAAGTCGACGCCCGAACAGACCTCAGCCCGCTCGGCTTCCACCTCGAATCCGCCGTCGTATGTTCCCGACCTAAATCTTACGTCGACAGGGCAGGAGAAAAAGAGTGTCGCGATATTGCCGTTCAAAAATCTCGGGAACGACCCGACAGCCAGCTTTTATGAATTTGCCCTTGCGGATGCGGTAATAACCGAGCTCGCCCAGATACGCTCGATAATCGTCCGGCCGAGTTCCGTCATCGCTAAGTACCACGGTAAAGAGGTCGACCCTCGCGAGGCGGGCCGCGATCTGCGGGTACACGCTGTGCTTTCTGCCGGTTTCCTGCGCGGCGAGAACAAACTTCGGGTGACGGCACAGCTGCTTGATGTGGTTTCCGGCGACATCCTTTGGAGCGACCGCGTCGATGCGGAGGGCTCGGATATTCTTGCCCTCCAGGACAGCATCGCCCAGCGCATTCTCGAAGGCCTGCGGCTTGAGCTGACCGATATCGAGCAGGAAAAACTGCAAAAACGTGCTACCGACAACGCCGAGGCGTGGGAAGAATATCTTCGCGGCCGCGACAATTTCGGGCGGTTCATCTTTCGAACGCTCGATATCGAAGACTGCAACGCGGCGATACAGAATTTCAAACGGGCGATCGAGCTCGACAGCCATTTTGCCCTCGCATACAGCGGCCTCGGGGCGTGCTACGCAAACAGGTTCTTCAAGGGCATGGGCGAATCGGAAGATTACACGCTGGCCGAGACGGCATTCACAAAAGCGTTCTTCTACGATCCCGAACGTCGTCGAAGCCCGCATGCTGATGGCGATGATCTACATGGCCCGCGGCGAAAAGAAAAAGGCCCGGTCCGAGATAGAGATTCTTCAAAAGCAATTCCCCAACGATGCCGTGCTGTATTTCGTCAAGGGCGTCATCCACCGTCTCGACGGCGAGTACGAGGAGTCGCTGAAAGCATTCGAAAAGCTCTCCCGCCTCGACCCCGCGGCCCGTGCGGTTTCCGCCTACAACAGGGCGCGTATCTATATCTATAAAGGCGATTACGTCAGCGCCATCCGCGAGATCGAAAAGGGCGAAAAGGTCGAGCCGAACCACCCGATGCTGAAGATCTTCCGCTCGGGCGTCTATTACTATCGCGGCGACCGCGAGGACGCGATCAAGCTGATGTCGAAAGTTCTGGAAGAGCACCCGGAAATGGACGGCATCCGCCCGCTCTACGCCATCTACCTCGCCGGTGCCGGCCGCCGCGAAGACGCGCTCGCACAACTCTCCGACGACGCCCTCAACCTTTCCCGCTCCGACCACGACATGGCCTACTGGGTCGGCTCCACCTACTCCATCCTCGGCGAAAAAGACCTCGCCTTCAAATGGCTAAACCGCGCCGTAAAACTCGGCAACCAAAACAAACCCCACTTCGAACACGACAAGAGCCTAAACCCCCTCCGCGACGACCCGCGCTTTGCCGAATTAATGGCAAAGGTCTATAACGGCGACTAAAGAGCGGGAACGCGGCGCCGGTGTTAGCGTCCTTCCTCACCTGTTTACCGTTACTGAATTCGTGACTGAAAATTCAGCCGGAACACTGTTGGCGAAAAATTCGACAAAGCTCGGCCGTCTTGGTATGCCCACCATATTGATCGTCGTGTGATTGTTCGTGCCGGGATTGCCGAGCGTTTCTGGGAACGACCGGGCCCCGATGCCGGCCAGGTCCCAAAGATCGTTGCCGTAAAAACGGCAGAAGAACAAGCTTGCGTTGACCGTGTTATTGTTCGAAGGAACCGGTGTTGAGCCTGCCGTGGGTGCGCCCTTATCGGCGCCGACTATCACAAGCCCGCCCCTCTCGAACGCACGCTTCCTGCGGTGTTGTTCGTGTAGCTGTCGCCGAATCCCTGAAAATGGATCGTATTGCCGCTGGAGTTAAGTCCGCCCACGATTGTCAGCCCATTTCCGTTGTCGAAGTAACTGTTGCCGGCAGAGACGACGTTGGTCGTCGCGCCCGTCGCCCCAGTGTTGATGATGAAGTTGATCTGGTTGCCCCACACCCGGTTCCCGGTCAGCCGGACATTGATCACCCCGGGTGAGGAGTTGCGTATCCGAAAGCCTCCTCTCATCCCGCCGAACGCGGCGAACAGGTCGTTATCGATAATATCGGCCTCAAGCGTCGGCGCGGTTCCAAAGTTAAAAAGGCTAAGGTTGTACGGAGTGGCCCCGGTTGAGGCCACGTGTGCAACGCGGACGTACTGGGTTCCCGGGTATGTAAGGCCGGTAACGATATTGCCCTGACCCCCTCGCGTGTCCCGCACGCTTAGCCATTCAACCGAGTTTCGCCCGCGTCCGAGCCTGATCGCCCCCAGCGGCACTAAGCCGCCCGCCAGGGATGAGCTTGGCAGGTTTATCCCGTTGATCACCACCGCCGAGCGATCGCCGGCCACGCCCATCAACGACATATCCTCCTGAAATTCCAGCCTCCCTCCATTCGGCCGTGGCACGCCGTTCGAGTCTGTCGCCGAAAGCATATATACGCCAGGTGACGCGACGACCTGTCGTCCTGCATTCTGCGGATCGTTGATCGCCGCGTAAAGCTGGTCCACGTTGAAACTACAACCTGATTTCTGCGTTCGAGATTGCCGTCGTTGTGGCTCTCGCCCGTCTCCAGCACCTGAGCCGCCGCCTGCATCGCACAAATGAAAACACCGCCGCTACACCGATCGATCTAATTTTTGGCAAAAGTATGTTCATGTCGAGCCTCCTCAATTCTTTCGTTTCTGGTTGGGTGTCCGGTGGATTCTGGTTTCAGTTACATCTTGGCCGGAGATGGTTTTCAAACAAAAAGAACGACCTTTCGTCATCGTCCCTCTCGTTTTCAAATTCAGTGAATCCCCGCGTATATTCGGCTTCGTGCTTGTTCATTTGCGAGGACGCTGAAACCCGGGTAGCTTCGCGCAATGGCAGGCGGACCCGGATAATTCACCGAGAACGGAATATCGTCGCACCCAAAAAAGAGACCGAGAATTGTGGCATTTGACATTCCTTCGGTAGCGGCGTTTCCGGCGTATGTCGGGTACGGCGGGCTTGGGAACAGAGAATTCCAGGTCGGATCAGGCTCTGTCGCCGGATTCCCGTCCTCGTCAGCCCTTCGGATCGCCGTGATCGGCCTCCATAATCCGCCGTCGTACTTGCTTGTAAACGAGGTTTGCAACGCATCGTGACTGGCCATATAGAACAGGGCGAATAGTCGAGCATTCTCGATCAACGAATTTCCCCGGCTGACAGCCAGTTGCCGAAGCAGTGTCGTCCAGGTCGCACCGCTTTGTGGTGGAGTCTGCCAACGCAATGCGATCGAGGTCTGTTCGGCGGTGCGTACAGCACTGTCGCTTTTGCCCAGTAGTTTTGCTTCGTTCAGATCGGCCGCGTACTGTTCGCTGGCCAATGCGGGCGGCGGGTTAGGAGCAAATTGGCGGCTGCTTGTCGTGCCGAACGGCGTCACGTTCCCGTAGTGGGTGAATGCGGTCGTGAACGTCGCGGGCGGCGACGGCTGCCAGTTTCCGGTCGCCGACGGAAGACTGAATTGCGGAGGTGTCGCCGACCAGCCGTCATTTGCCCTCGCAGCGAGGATCGCCTCGGCGGTCAACTCGCCGATTCTCATTGCCTGCCGATCGCGATTCGCAAGACTACCTCCGATAGAAATCGCCAATTCGGCATCGAAAACGGACTGCCTGCTCGGATATAAAGCCATGAGCACGTCATATGCTGCTTTGGCTGCCGCGACATTTTGGGATGCATGTCGAGTTCCGGGGACGTCCGTTAGATACGGCGTGTAAGTGCCGTCGATCGAATTCACCGCATCGAACATCGCCAAATGCATCATAGAGTAGCTTCGCGAGCCCATGACCGTCGCCGGCTGGAGCCCGGCAACCGCCAGCGTTTGCCTAAGCACCCGATTCCACTGTAAAACGACATCCTCCGCCGGTTGAGCAGTCGCGCTCGAATGAGTGATGATGATCAGGGCCGCAAAATATAAGCTGACAGCCAGTTTTCTTATAATCGTTTGCATTTTTTTTGTCCTCCCTTTTTTCTTTTGTCTGGCCGCCGGCTGCTATATAATGCTGATCAAGTTTTTTCAGGACATTAACCCGCGATCACACATCAGCCGGCGATAACTTTTTCGTCGGTGATCAGGCTATTCGGCGGAGGTGTGAAATGTCTTTGAAAAAAACTCCAGATTTTTTCCAGAATATATTTAGGAAGGAAATGAACAGCGGGACGAAGCACTCTTACCGGTTCAAAACATTTTGTTTGGATGTGGACGAGCGTCAGTTGCTGAACAACGGCGTGCCGGTCCCATTGACGCCGAAGGTGTTCGACGTGCTGACGATCCTTGTCGAGCGGGCCGGACACCTGGTCGAAAAGGACGAACTGATGCAGACTGTTTGGGCCGATTCGTTCGTTGAGGACACGAATCTTTCACGAGCGGTCCATACGCTGCGCCGGGCCCTGGGCGAAAATCAGAATGGGGAAAAGTTTATTGCGACGGTCGCGAAGAAAGGCTATCGCTTCGTAGCCGAAGTCGAGAGAGAGACCGAAACCACCCGGAGGACCGCCGAAAAACCATCCGACTCCTGGCCTAACACCATCGAGGCCGTACTGGACGAACCGCGGATCGCGGGTCTTCCGGCAGTCTCCAGTAACGCATAGTCAGCCCCGGTATTTGCTGGCCGGCCTTGCCGTGCTCGTTTTTGTTTCACTCGGGTCCTATTTCGCTTACACCTGGGCGTCGGCCGAGCCTCCGCGTAACGGCTCACCTGTGGCGATCGTTATCCTGCCCTTCCGGCCGATCGACGCTGCAAATAGCGACGGGGTCTTTGATCTTTACTTCGCCGATTCGCTCATCACTCAATTAAGCAATGGCTCGAAAGTCTGCAGGTGAGACCGGCTCAGCTGCGATCCGCAACTACCGGGACGTTAAGCAAGACGCGATCGCGATCGGGAGGGCGGAGAAGGCCAACTATGTGTTCGAATCCAACTACCATGTTGAGGACGGCCGCGTCCGCGGAACGTGGCGGCTTTTGAACGTAGCTGACGGCTCTGTCGAGGCAACGTCAAGCTACTCGCTGGCCGGCTCAGACCTCTACACAACGGCCGAGAATGTCGTCTTAAAGATCGTGCCGGAGCTTCTTGCAAAGCTTAAGTTCGCCCCGGTCAGGCCTGTGCTAAACCGGGGGACAACAAGCGACGCCGCGTGGCGCCACTGGGTCCAGGGCACGAACCTTACCAACAGGCGCGAAGTACGCTTCGCGGAGCAGGGAGTGGCCGAGTTCGAACAGGCCGTCCGTATCGACCCGGAGTACGCCGACGCGTGGGTCGGGCTCGCCTACGCCCATGAAACTGCCTACATAAACGGCGGCGAACGCGCAAAGCATTGCCCGCCGGCGGCGAGGCGGTTGAACGTGCGATCGAGCTTGCCCCGGACCTCGGCGACGCCCACGCGATCCGCGCATAAACACTCAGTCATGTATCGGGGATCGTTCGGAGACCGAAAGATCATTTCAGCGGGCGCTCGGAACTGAGCCCCAACTCTCCTTTTGTAAGGCGGTTTTACGGCATCTACCTGACAAATGTAGGCCGCGGCGACGAATCGGTCGCGGAGCTGGAAAAAGCGATCGAGCTCGAACCGAACCTGCCTTGGACCCAACGGCTGCTCGGCCGAGCCCTCTTCTACGCACGCCGTTACGATGAGGCGATCGAGCAGCTGAAAAAAGCACGGCAGATAGATCAAAACGATATTCTTGAACAGACCGGTTATCTATTCATGTCTTACGAGAGGAACGACGACTTTGACAACGCGCTTGAGTGGTTTCTGGTTTTCGAATCGCTAACGGGCACGGGTGAAGCGGAGATCGATTCGTTCAAGCAGATCTACGCGGGATCAGGTTGGCCGGGCGTTTTGAAAAGAAGGCTTGAGATCGCCGAGGAAAAAGAACGGAACGGCACCCAAAACTACGGGGAAATTGCCGCACTACGCCGCCCAGGTCGGTGATAAGGAAAAGGCTTTCGCCTATCTCGAAAAGGCCTTGCCGATAGGACAGCTTTTCGTGACCCGTCTCCGGATGGACCCGAATCTCGATTTACTGCGTTCCGACCCGCGGTTCGACACCCTCATCGCGCGTACTTGGCCCGAGTAGATGATCCGCACTTCGCCGACGATCACCAGGCTACTATTTCCGCCGCGTTGACATATAAACGTCACTGCCGCCGAGCCCTCCATCGCGTTCGGATGTGAAGGTCAGGGTCGTTCCGTCCGCCGAAACGGATGGGTTAACGTCCAAAACGCCTGAATTTATTCCGAGCCTCACCGGTGCGGCCCACATCGACCAGACAGTAGGCCTGACGAGCGCCCAAAGATCAAAAGCAATGGGATCGTTATTCAAACCCGCTCGGGTGGAGCTGAAAATTATCTCCAACCCGTCACCCCGCATCCACATACAAGATTCGTTATACTCGCTGTTCAACTCCGTAATATTCACCGGCGAGCCAAATCCGCCACCGAACAAGATCGAACTCTTGTATAGATCGCCGGCGCCGAACCCGCTCGGCCGAGCGCTCGGCGAAAACGAGTTCGTCATTGAATCCATCCTGGCCGAACAAATAATTGGCTGCTATCTCGTTGGCCGGCGTGTTGATCACCGGCCCCAAATTTACGGGCGGCTCCCACCCGAAATCGTCCTTGGCGGTCGATCGCGTAGCCGCCCAAATATCATTGCTGCCGTGACCTCCGGGCCGGTTGCTTTGGAACAGGATAACGAGCCCGTCCTCCGAGACACTTCGGAGCCTCTCCATAAAAGGAGAATTGACCACGGGGCCTGCATTCACGGGTGTCCGCCATTCGGCGTCCCGGTTCGCACGGTGCGCGATCCAGAGATCCTCACCAGCTGAACCGGGCCGGGTCGAAGTAAAATACATCGTCAACCCATCGGGCGAGATGACCGCCGCCAAATCGTCGTATTTTGAATTGATCGGTGGCCCGAGATTGATCGCCTCGGACCAGTCCCCAACCTGCTGACCATTCGAAACAGACGGATGTGCACAAACGGCGAACATGACGAGCAACAGGAGTAAAACATCTTTTGTTTTCATTTCATTCGTCCTTGATCGGGAATTTGTCAAACCTTATCCCATTTCCACCTAAAATGTCTTAAGAAAACTTTCCAATTTTTCTCCAATTTTTCTCGAATGAATACGGTGCCCAGATCTGAGACAGTAATCTTCGGCTATTTGCAAAGACTAGGCGAGCCTTTCCAAAGATCGGAAATGCGGACCGGTAAGGCTTAGATTCAAAAACGATTCGGCCTTCGCGCGGAATATCCGTGCGAAGGCCTTAGTATCAGCTCCGACCGATTTTAGACGGCGACTTCCTCTTTTCGGCTGTGAGGATCACTTTTACTTTTCGTTTCAATGCCTTTTCAAATTGCCTTGCCTCATTAACGCCGTCGAACGAGAGCTGCTGAAGATTGGCCTCGATGCGTTTGCGGTAATCGGAGACGAGCGAGTCTGATACGCCGAGCATTTCGGCCACCTCGAGCTGCGTGCCGCCGTTCGAGACCAGGTAGCAGTGCCAGAGAACGCTGATCATGCGGTCGTACTGTTTGGCCTTGCCGCGGACCGATTTGTGCAGGCTCGCCAGGAATCCGTCGACAAAACCGGCGGCCTCGGTTTCCGCCTCATTCCGCAAGAAATCTTCTTCCGGCGTTTCGCGTGTGTCCGGTATTTCGAACGACATCTTGTCGTCGTCATCGCTGTCGCCCGACCCGCCGACCGGGACAAGGTGAATGTCCATTATCGGCAA
This sequence comes from uncultured Acidobacteriota bacterium, assembly GCA_963763355.1. Classification (GTDB taxonomy): domain Bacteria; phylum Acidobacteriota; class Blastocatellia; order Pyrinomonadales; family Pyrinomonadaceae; genus OLB17. The sequence goes on along the minus strand of CAVXOI010000008.1, from coordinate 178,113 downwards.
ACGCGACATCACGAACGATCGCAGCGAGCGAACATCGACGGGCGAATCGATCGCCTTGAACACGCGAATAATTAACTTTCTCAAGCTCGACGTTACTGATAACGATCTGAGCGTCCCCGGTGCATCCGACCATCCGCGTGTCGCGATTGTGAAAGGCGACAACTTTTACACGTTCGTGCATTTCCTGAACATCGCGGTGCATCTTCTGGATCTTCCACTCCGACAGGCCGTAGAGCCGGTCCGCCAACCGACGATGTGCATCAGGGTTATGGATATTGTCAAAACGTTTGAAGGTCGCGCTCGATTGGATCAGCGTCGAGATGCGCCGTGCCAGGCGGTACGATTCCGGATACCGTTTCCGCAGCTCGGCCGTGAGCATGTTCGTCAGCTCTATCTGGCTGATCTCGGCCTCGACCTCGGCATCGGTCATGCCGGTGTCGATATAATGCTGGAACCGCTCCTTGGTCAGCAACGCAACGAACAGTTCCTGCGTAAGATCGGTATAGGCGTTGTATTTCCCTTCCTCGACAAGAAATCCGGCCCGTTTCGACGCCCTGACCAGCGGGTGCGACGAGACTATGCGGTGCAGCTCCAGCCATATCTGGTTGACATCGGACGATTTGAGGCTCTCGTTCCATTTGCCTACCTTATGCTGCCGGGTCTGCGCCGGGCGGGCTGACTTTTCCTGTGTGTTAGGTGCCTTCATAATTAAGCCTGTGGCTGACTTTTTCTTTCGAGGCCGCTGTCGTGGAAGGTGTCGGGCCTTCGGCATCTATAGACACGTCTGTTAACGGCTTGGAACCTGTTTCAGTTCGGCCGGCGGCGTCTCGATGCCTGTCGCAGTAAACCTTTCGTTTACTTCAAAATGTGCAAGATAATGTTTTGGTAAGTTCTGTTTCCGAAGCCTGAGTCCGCGGTAACCTGGCTGGATAGGCTCACTGTCCGAATCGGCGTGACTGCCTACATTTAGATACTAGCAAGAATCCCAAATTTGAGCAACAAGTTTTTGCATCGTTGTATATTTGCTAAACACTCTGGATAAAGCCCATAAATAGGCGTTTTGATAAGATAGGCGGTCGCCGCCGCATCATTACAAAGTAAAAAAAGCCTTCTGACTTTTGGAATAAGCTGCCGATTGCGGATTTTTCTCTAATATAGAGAAGACTTTAAAAGCGGGTGGACGAGGGCTGACGCTGCCTTACGTACAGGCCGGCGAATAGCATTTATCAAATGGTAAAGTTCTGTAAACACGAAGATTGTCCGACGTCCGAAGACCTGCTCGCGTTCCAGACCGGCGATATGCCCGTCAGCGAAGGCGCCGCCGTCCGCCGCCATCTCGCCCAATGCGAGTTCTGTGCCGCCGAGGTCGAATTCTACGAAAGCTACCCTCCGATGCCCGAACAGGAAGAAACCGTCAAACCCGGCTCGATCCCCACACCCCTCTTCGAACTGGCCGAAGCCCTGCTCATAAAAAAGCGCGACGACGCGTTCTTTGACCGGCTGCTGGACGAAGACTGATCGGTAAAGATAACCCAACAAAAGGTAGTGAATCAGTTTACAACTTTTCTGCCGGCCTGACGCCGTCGATGGCCGTGGCTTAACTTGGCGTCCTTCGCGACAAACTTTGCGTCCTTTGCGGTAAGAAGTTTTAACCGCAAAGGCCGCGAAGCTTAACGCGAAGTACGCAGAGGGTTAGCCCCCAACAAACCGGTTGATCGCGCTCACAACCTTGCTTATCACCTCGCGGTCGGTCGGAAAGTAATGCGTCCCGCTCGGCAGCAGCACCAGATGCGCGCCCGGGATGGTCGAGGCCAGCAGCCGCCCTTCGTCGGCGCTCGACGGCCATGTCGTCCTGGCAATGAACGACCAGCGTCGGAACGCTCAGCTTGCTGAACAGTTCCCGGCCGTCGCCCCGGTCGTGTATCGATTTCCAATACCGTGCCGCCGTCTCGGGATCGGCCGAAGCGCGCTGCAGGTCGTTGAAATGGGCGATCAATTTCGGATCGGCGTCCTCGCGGAAAAAGTAGCTCGTAAACACCTGCCGAAAGGCCGGCGTATCGCGTCCCCAGCCTTTTCTTATCAGCGTCACCAGCGCCGCATCTTCTTCCGCGTCATAGCCCGGCCGCGCCGTGGCCCCGCGGCAATACGATCCGTAAAGCACCAGCCGCCCGACACGCTCCGGATGCTCGGCGGCATAGATCGCACACGTCCAACCGCCCTCCGATATCCCGAGCAGTAACGCGCCGCGTGCCCCGACATCCGTCATCACCGCATCCAGATCGCTCTGCCGCGTTTCTTCCGTAAACTCGCCCGCATACCTGTCCGAAAGCCCGATGCCCCGCCCGTCATACCGCACGACCGTAAACCGCTCCGCCAGCCGCTCCCAAAAGTGCCTCAGGTCCGGCCACTCCCACTCCATCTCAAGATGCGTAAAATGCCCCAACACCCGAACCAGCACCGGCCCCGACCCTATCACCGAATAGGCTATCCGCACCCCGTCCGCCGTCGTACAAAACTGAATATCCTGATGCCGAACCTCAACCCGCTCGCCCGACGACCCACCCGGCGACCGAAACAAAGCCGTCGGCGACTCTTCCCCCGCCCAACCCAACCGCGACCCATCCTCAAGACAAAAATTCAAAGTCTCGTCCGCATATGTCCGCTTACACTCGGGGCACTGTTTCATAGCCTATCGATTGAACTACAGGATTATATCTCATGTACAATACGTAACCAGGAGCCGCTCGTCACCGAAGCGATTATCCCAAGGACGTGGCGGCACGATGGGCTTCGGAATATAATCCCGGAAGTTTAATTGTTTTGTAATTCGAGAGGCTTCGGCCGGCAACGGGCGAAGCCCTTTTCGCAAAAAGGTGAGAACATAATGGCAATGGAAAAAAGGTCGGCGGCGGATACCAACGGAGAACTTCGCGAAATGATCGACGCCTGGGCGATCGCCGTGCGTGCAAAGGACATCGAATCTGTGATGTCGCACTACTTATCTGACGTCCTGGCGTTCGACGTTGTAGGTCCGTTGGAATACAAAGGTACGGATATGCTGCGACAACGATTGACTGCCTGGTTCTCCTCGTTCTTCGGGCCGTTCGGATTTGAGATCAGCAACCTCGAGGTCGAGGCCGGCGACTACCTCGCTTTTTGTCACAGCCTCAATCGGGTTATCGGCGTAAAAAATGACGGCGTAATGGTCAATATGTGCTGGCGGGCGACACTTTGCTGCCGCAAGATCGAGGGCCGATGGAAGATCACGCATTCGCATACCTCGGTACCCTTCGACCCGGAAACCGGAATCGCATCGCTCGATCTGGAACCGTAAATGAAATGCCGGCCTTCTCACTTTGCTGGTATGATCTGATTAGAACAAGGAGTTATTATGGCTGACGATAATAAATGTGGACACGATGGATGCCCCTGCCCGACCGAGGGCGACTCAAAATATTGCTGCCAGTACTGCCAGGAAGCAAACAGTAACGACGCAACAGACGAACCATGCGATTGCGGCTGCGAAACTTGCAGGCAGATTTGACGCAACCGACGCTCACGCAGCTTCAAAGCGTGGTAATTAGCAAAAGGCCTCGTCGCTCGACGGGCCCTTTTTCTTGCGGACCATACCGCTTGGTGCTACATTTTTCATAAGCTTCCACGATTCGTGCCAAAACATTCCGGCAAAGTATGCCCAATCGCAATCTCGACACGTATTTTCTCGCATCGATCGTCGAGCATTCGAACGATTCAATAATCACGATCAATCTCGAGATGGAGATCACGAGTTGGAACAAGGCCGCGGAACTGCTCTACGGCTATTCGGCCCGCGAAGCGATAGGCAAACGGCTGACGTCACTGACGCTTTCCAAAGATTTCAAACGGCTGCTTGAGAAAATTGAGAAGATAAGACACAGCAAAGAGGTCGAGGTTTTCGAGTCAGAGCGGGTGAGCAAAGACGGAGCGCACCTTATCCTTGAGGTGGTCGTGTCGCCGGTAAAGAATAAGGACGGCGAGATCATTGGCATCTCGACTATCGCCCGCGACCTCACTGCCCGACGGGTGGCTGAGCAAGCAACGCGCGAAAAAGATATCCTCCAACGGCTGATCATCGCGCAGGAGGACGAGCGCAGTCGTATCTCGCGCGACCTTCACGATGAGCTGGGCCAGCAACTGACCGCGCTAAAGTTCGCCCTGGAACGTGCAAAGAGCGAGAATTCGCAGGGCGAGAAAAACGGACATATCGAGCAGCTCGGCAAAATAGCCGAGAGCATCGATAAGAGCGTCGATTTTCTTGCCTGGGAGCTCCGCCCTGCGTTTCTCGAGGGTGTGGGACTGGCGGCCGCTATCGAAAACTATGTTGAGCAGTGGTCCGCCCATTCGGGTGTCAAAACGGAGGTACGATCGGCATCACTGCGGCGAGCCCGGTTCAACGCGAGGATCGAGACAAATTTATACCGGATCATGCAGGAGGCGCTCAATAACACCCACAAGCATGCGGGAGCTAATAACGTAGAGGTCATATTTGAACGTCGGGACGACATGATCCTCCTCATTATTACCGACGACGGCGCCGGTTTCAGGCTCAAGAGCAGATCGAAGCGAACACAGGGCATGGGCCTGACCGGCATGAGAGAGCGTGCCGCACTCATCGGCGGAACCCTTGAGCTCGAATCCGCCCCGGGTAGTGGAACCACCATTTATGTCCGGGTCCCGGCCACTACCCGGCGGCGCCGAAAGGCCATACAGGCCGAGACCGACACCGGCTGGGCCTAACGGCACATAACATCCGGCCCGATCCTCCCGCTTGACTGACCACAAAAACAAAAAGGAAAGCCTGTGCTGGCAGGATTGGTCATGCTCGAAACGGCCGAGGACGTGCCCGAGCTTTTGCGGCGGCTCGGAAGATCGATCCTACGTAAATAGGGTCAGGCCCGCGATTCATTTCCAACGGGCGGCTCCGCCGCTCTATTTGCGGTGAAGCTGTGCTTCACCGGGAAGTCTAAATAATTCTTCGCGGCTACGCCGCCGCTCTCCATTTGATCTTGTCGACATCGACCGCCAGCGGCTCATTTTCCAATGTTCGGCGGTGCCAAATTCGGGAACTGGAGTATAGATACTCATCCGGATGCTCGACCAATCCGGCCCGTACGGGGTTGAGATGGATGTAATTGACCTTCTGCATAAAAGCATCTTCACCACTGACTCTTAACGCATTCGGATGATGCTCATAAACAGAGTGCTTATATTTTTCTCGCGCTCCTGAATTCGAAGCTTTGCCAGCGAACTCTCGAACCCGCCCGCCTTTAGATAGTCGACCACCCTCTTCGCCGAGATGCCGTTAATGAATCGCAGGACGTCCGCCATGCTGCGACCGTTGTCCGTAAGCAGATGCGTATGATCGGGCATTATCACATAAGCGAAGATCAATATGACACCCGAGATACGGGCTTCGTTGAATGCGTTGCAAACGACCTTCTTAACCTCGTCCTTCTGAAATATCGGAAGGCGCTTGTGGGCGACGGAGGTCAAGTAATAGGCGGGATTGTCTCTTGAGATCTGGAACATTCCGTAGGAGCCGCGGCAAGAATTTTAGAGCGATTATCGGAAAAGCAGAGCTTTTCCGATAATAGACGGGCGCAGCCCGAAGAAGATTCACGGGCTGTTGCCGCCTCTCGACTACAGCTATTTGGAAAAGATGTCGGCTGAAACGGCCCCCGTCATCACGAGTGCTAGCAGGATTGTCATAGCCACGATCCCGCTCGCGATAATAGAACACACTGCGTACAGAGCGAACCATCCGGTAGAGATCGCTCCACCACGAAAGCCTCTTGATCTGAAAAGGTAATACAGGAGAGCCAAAAACCCGAAAATAATTGTTGCTATTGGAAAAAAGCGATGTAGTGAGTAACCGCGCTCCTCGCTATCGGTTCGGCACCATGCGAAAGTCAGAATATTGAGAGCGATTCCCGCGATGAGGTCGATTATTCGAGATAGCCCTCGATCCGCCTCGAAAATGATTCCGAAAACCAAGTACGCCACCCACACCAGCGGAGCGAATACGAACAGGATCCACCGCTTCTCCGTCAAGACCCTACTAGCCGTGGGGTCGCCGATATACATACCTTCCATAAAAGTCCCAATGGTAGCACACTCCTCAACGCGGCGGCTCGGATGGTTTCGAGGTTGTGAGTAAGTATATTATCGGAGGATGGAAAAGGCTGAACATCTGAAGATCGATCCGACTTTCTACGACCGTGCCGACGCCCACATTCACCTTTCGAACGCGCAGCTTTCTGACATCGACCCCGGCAAAGTCAGCGCTTCGATGATGTATGCCACAGCCCGGTTTAACGCGTATGTGAGCTGGATCGGGTCTCAGAATGCTGCCGAAATGGCTGATAAACGCGACGAGACCGTGCGGTACTTTGTAGAGCAGTATCAGGCCATGCTCGAAGAGAATCTGGACGATTACATCGAAAACTTCGAAAACTATCGAAACACCCCCGGCGGCGGAACCGTCGAACCAGCCTAAGCCTCGACGGAGAGGACGTTCGGCCCTGCCCCGATACAATCGCTCCTCTGACGACAAGTAAGAAATTCTGGACAAATGCAGCAAATACAGGTATGATCGCACTGTGCGTTGTGTAGCACAACGTTGCATATCTGATACAAACGGTGTGTCAAAAAGTTTTTTGAAAATTAGCGGAACGAGGCCGTTTTGAACGTCCAACCGATGTGAATTCAATAATTTACACGTTCCACCGACGGGCGGAACAGGGCCGGAACGCGAGTGGAACAAATTTACGTCAGCTGCCGCAGATCTCGTCGATCGCTTCTTCGTATTTTTCGTCGATGACGTTGCGTTTGATCTTGAGCGTCGGGGTCATTTCGCCTTTGTCGATCGAGAATTCGCGCGGCAGAAGGTAGACGCGTTTGACGCGTTCGTAATCGCTGAGTTCGCGGGTAAGTTCGACGGCGTCCCGCTGGACGCGTTTGATGACGTGGGGATTTTCGCAAAGCTCTTCGCGGCTCGCCGTTCGCGTGTCGATCCCGTCGTCTTTAAGAGCTTCTTTCAAAGCCTCCCAATCGGGAACGATCAGCGCCCCGACCTGTTTGCGGCCCGAACCGACGACGACCGGCTGCGAGACCAGCGGGCTTTGCTTCAGCAGGCTTTCGACCTGCAGCGGAGCGACGTACTTGCCGTTCGAAAGCTTGAATAGGTCCTTGATGCGGTCGGTGACGTAAAAATGGCCGTCCTCGTCCTTATAGCCGACATCGCCGGTGTGATAAAAGCCTTCCGCGTCGATGGCCTTGGCGGTCTCCTCGGGCTTGTTGTAGATACCCCTGCATCACGTTTCTGCCGCGGATCAGGATCTCGCCGTCGGTCTCGGCGATCTTCATCTCGATCCCGTCGAACGGCGTTCCGATCGAGCCGACCTTGTTGTCGTCCGGACGGTTGGCGCAGGTCGACGCAGGCTTCGGTCATTCCATAGCCCTGCAGGATCGGAATTCCGGCCGCCCAGAAAGCATAGGAAAGTTTTTTGGAAAGCGGTGCCCCGCCCGAGACAAAAAACCGCAGCTTGCCGCCCACGCCCTCACGCCATTTTGAAAAAACAAGCTTGCTCGGCCAGGGCGTGTTTTGCGGCGAGCACGGGCGAAACGGATTCGTGCTTGTCCTTTGCGTCCCAATACTCCTGGCCGACCTCGAGCGACCAATCGAAAAGCCGGTTTTCCATCCGCCGGCCGCTTTCCCTTTCTTCACGATCTTGTGATAGACCTGCTCGAACAGCCGCGGCACGGCGGTCATGATCGTCGGTTTTACTTCCTGCAGGTGCGAGGCGATCTGGTCGAAAGCGGCGCAATAATGGATCGACACGCCGTTCGAGCAAAGCACGTAAAAAACCGTCCGCTCGAATATATGCGAAAGCGGCAGAACGGCGAGGCAGCGGTCGGTGTTCCTGATCGGCAGGCCTTTGGAAACCGCAATGACGTTCGAGACAAAATTCTCGTGCGTCGAGCATCACGCCTTTCGGCTCGCCGGTCGTTCCCGAGGTGTAGATGATCGTCGCCAGGTCGTCGTTCTTAACCTGACCAAGCAGCTCGTCGAAAGTCTGGCCCGTGTCGTTCTCGAACGACTCGCCCTTCGTCTCGACCTCGGCCAGCGTCATCGCCCGGCTGTCTGTCGGGTTTCGCGTCGTCGTCAAAAAATATCAGCTTTTCGATCTGCTCGACGCTCTGTATCGCCTCGCTCGGCGTGTTTGAAAAGCTTTTTGCCGGATACGAAAAGCATCTTCGCACCAGAATCTTCGAGGATGTATCGGATCTGCTCGACGGCCTGGGTCGTGTAGATCGGAACATTTACCGCACGAAGGCTCAGGATCGCAAGGTCGGTCAGCGACCATTCGGGCCGGTTCTCGGAGATGATCGCGATGCGGTCGCCGGCCTTTACGCCGAGGCTCGCCAAACCGATAGCGATACGTCTGTATCCGTTCGATCACCTCCGTGCCCGACAAATGATGCCAGACGTCGCCCATCTTATAGGCAAGCGCGTCCATCTTGTTGTTCGTGCGAAATGACTGGATGCAGAAGTGCGGGATCGTCTGCGGAATGGTGTCGAATCCGATGAGGTTATCAGCGATCATCAAGGCTTAATCCAAGCGCCGGTCAGGTTATATCAATATTAGGTGTGCTTTATTTTTGCAAAAGCGTCGAAGTATGTCCAATGGCTTACAGGCCTGTCCAAATGCTGAAGCCCGCGCGCGTAGGCAAGAGCGTAATGCGTACGTTGAGCATTACGCCCTTGCTTACGCACGGGCTTCCGCAATATCTTCGCGTTACTTCTGGGATGCCTCAAGGCCCGAGCGTCCCGTGTCGTATTCCGGCTGAACGTTGACCACACCGAATTTGCGGTCCTCGCCTTCTTTGTTTGCAGCCATCATCCAGAGGAAATTTATCGAACCGCCCGGAGCGGCAACATTCGGGTGATAGCCCTGCGGCATGAGGACAACATCGCCTTCGCGGACAACCTGGACCAGTTCGGGCTCCCTGGCGTCGGTATAAACGAACTGGACGCCCCACTGCGGCTCGGGCATATCGATATAGAGATACGCTTCCTCGAGCATGTCCTGATGCTCGTGCGGCGGCCACGAGGTCCAGTTCCCGTCAGACGAAAAAGTGACACCGGCCATTATCCGCCCGGCCTCGATGTTTTTGCCAAGCAGAATGTTCAGGTCGCGTTCGGTCGGCGGCTTTCCGGCCGTAAAGTGCAGTGCCGGATCTTTACGGATCTCTTCGAAAGAAACGAACTGCAGCGGATAACGGTTTTGGACCGGCGACGAGATCTCGGCAAGGTCGCAGCCATCCGGAGCTTCGACCTTAATATTGGAATCACGCGGCACGTAAAGAGCGTCATACCGATTCATTGCAAACGTCGTTTCGCCGGTCGAAACCGTTGCACTGCCGTTCAGGCAGATCAACCCGGTCTCGTGCGTTCCGTTCTCAAAGTCGATCGCCGCGTCGCCCGCATCCATTCGAATGCGTCCGTAGAACAAGTTACGCGATGCTGTCGCTCCCGGGGCAACGGCATTGGTCCTGCCCTTGGCCCGATGCGTTTCCTTAACGACACAGGTCTCGCGCCTTATCTTTTCAAGTTCCATTTGCTCTTTCATAATTCGAATTTACAACGAAACGGTCTGTTCTGCCCAGAACTGGAACTCGCGGTGCTTGAGTATCTCGGCCTTCGCAAGGATCTCGCCGCTTGCCACTCGGCGGATATGTTCGAACAATCGGGTGCCGACTTCAGTAATACTCTCCGTCCCCGTGATCACATTCCCGGCGGATATATCAAGGTCCTGCGACATTTTTTCGAAGACCCGGTTGTTGGAAGCGAGTTTGATAACAGGCGCGATGGCGTTGCCGATCGTGGTTCCGTTGCCGGTCGTAAACACGACGACCGTTGCTCCGGAAGCAACCAAGCCCGGTGTAGACTCCTGGTCATATCCCGGACCCTGCATAAGGTTGATCCCGCGAACACGCGGAGTTTCTGCGTATTCGATACAGTCTTCGATCCGCGTCGTCCCGGCCTTAACGATAGCTCCAAGCGATTTGATCGTGATATTCAGCAACCCGCCCGCCTTGTTGCCGGTGCTCGGGTTCTGGTTCAGGACCGCTCCGAATTTCGACGCGTATTCCTTGTACCAATCGACCATTGCATAGATCTTCCGTCCCGTCTCGGCGTCTTTCGCACGGTTGGCGAGTATATGCTCGGCACCGCAGAATTCGGGCACCTCGGTCAAAAGAACGGTGCCGCCGCTTCGGACGAGGAGATCGGAGGCGTATCCAAGCGAGGGGTTGGCCGAGATCCCTGAAAAGCCGTCGGACGAGCCGCATTTTACGCCAAGGACAAGTTCGCTTACCGGAAACTCCTCGCGAACGCAGCTGTTAACCTCGGGCAACATTTTCTCGACCTCTTTGAGCCCGAGTTCGATCGCCGCCTGTGTTCCGCCGACATCCTGGATGCCTATCTTGAACACCGGTTTGAGAATAGGCTTATCCCGGTTTGTCAGATATTTGTCGACGAGCGAGAGATTCGTTTTTTCGCAGCCGAGATCGATCAGTATGACGCCGCCTACGTTCGGATGGTCCGCGTAATTCGAAAGCGTTCGCAGCATTACATCCAGCGTCGACCCGTCTTGGCAGCCGCAGCCTTTGTTGTGCGGGATCGCGACAACGCCGTCGACGTTCGGGTACTTCTCGCGGCTGTAGTGCATGAACTCGGACATCATCGAGATCTGCAGAGCCTCGTGGCTCGCGCACATCGATGTCGGCACGATCAACACGAAATTGCGTGTACCGACCCGGCCGTCGGCCCGGCGAAAGCCCTCGGAATGTCTCAACCTGTTCGGGCTGGAAGTAATCCGGAGCCGGCGTCGTAATGTTTTCGGGCAGATCGCGCACGACCGGCACATCGTCCGTCATATTGTCGTGTGTGATCCACTCGCCTTTTTCGATCCCGAGCGACGTACCGATCGGTTGGCCGTATTGACGAACGAACTCTCCTGCCGGCAATCTCCTTAGTCGCAAACCGATGGCCGGGCGGGATCGTTTGCCCGCAATCGTCACCGTCCCGCCAGCGGGAAGCAGAAGCACCGTCCCCGGCGTCGTTTCGGTCTTAACCACCGCGACGTTGTCGTCCGAGTTTACGATGATCGCGTATTCGCTGATCGCCGTGGCATTGGTTGTCGAAGTATCCGGCATAAGACTTACAAAAGGTCCGGCAATATGTATGACGTAACATTCCCGTTTAGCCTGATCCAAAGGCCGGGATTCTCATCGAGCTGTTTTGCCAATTCCTCGCGGTTCGCCGAAAGCCCGGTCGAAACAAATCTTGCAAAGCTTTGGCGTTTGGCTGGGGCCGTCGAAGCATCGACGATCGACTGGACCACTTTTTTAGCACCGAGGATCGCCGCCGGCCCAAGCGTAAGGATATGTGTCGCACGTCGGCATTCTTCTTCATCCTCGGCCGATATCGGGCTACCGCCGGCTTTGAATTTGCTTATGTGGTGTTCGAGTATGCTTTCCGAGATCGGAACGATCCCTGCAACATCGTCAAAGCGTGCACCGCATCCCGGTTTTATGTAACACAGATGCGAAGCTGCGTCGGCCTCGGGCCCGTGACCCAGAAAAAAGATGTCTATCCCGCCCAGCGAATCCAGTTTCTCCAGGAATGCGGCAAGTGAACCTTCCAGATCGTCCGTTTCCGTCTGCATCGGCGTAAAGCTTTTGATACGGCTGAAAAAGGCGTCGCCAAGCAGCCTTTCAAAGTCGCGTACGAAACTCAGCCCATTATCCATCCGCATCGGAGCCAGCGCGTCCTGTGTGAATACGTGCAGCCGTCCAAGCAACTCGTCCAGATCACCGCTTTCCGCCCTATCGCGGATCAAGCGATACATCGCCTGTGCGCCTCGGCCGCCGAGTAGGATCATTACGATATCCCGATAGGTCGTCTGGGAATATTCGAGTAATTCGTTTAACATCGCCGCACCGACCTGTTCTTCGGTGTCGAGGACCCGGTATTCGTATGGCCGATCGAGGTCGGCGGTTATGTCACCGGCACCCGGACGTTCAAGCCAGATATTTTCGGCTGATACGCGGCGGTTGAATGTTCTCTGAGAAAGCGGCTGCATACTTGAGTATGGTTCGGCTGTTTTATTTTAATTGGTTTAACCAATTAAACGCAAGCGTTAAAATCCATTTCACCGGGCACCCGCAGACGAGGGCCGCCAAAGGTGTTTATTTTCAAGCAGAATCCGTATGATCTCAAGACTTGACAAGATCGGCGGACCTATCGGAGACTTAATAACCGCATAACAAATGGTATTACCTTTTCGTTACAAGTAAGGTTCGGGGAGACAATGCCTTCAGCAGCTTATGTCATATAAAAAACTTGAATTGAACGATAAATGCGCGGTAGTGATCGGCGGCACATCCGGGATAGGGCGGGCGATCGCCCACGGCCTTGCCGAAGCCGGTGCGGACGTGGTCTGCACATCGCGCCGGGCCGAACAGGTCGAAGCCGCGGCGAAAGAGATCGAGGAGCTTGGCCGAAAGACGGCGCGCATCACGTCGGACGTGGCTGATCTCGCCTCTCTTGAAGCCCTTCGTGATGAATGTGTCGAGACGTTCGGCAAGGTGGACATTCTCGTTAACTGCGCGGGACGGACCAAAAGAGGCCCAACCGTCGACTTTTCAGGCGAAGACTGGGACGCGATCATCGACACGAACCTGACCGGAACGCTGCGTGGCTGCCAGGTGTTCGGCCGGCATATGATCGAGCGAAAATACGGCCGGATCATCAACATCGCGTCGCTTTCAACCTATGTCGCATTGCTCGAGGTCGCCGCTTATTCGGCGAGCAAGGCCGCGGTCGGTTCTTTAACAAAATCTTTGGCGATCGAGTGGGCAAAGGACGGCGTGAATGTGAACGCTATCGCGCCGGGCGTATTCATTACGCCGCTGAACACAAAACTCTTGAGCGAAACGCCGCGCGGACAGGAATTCCTGGTCCGGACGCCGGCCGCGAGATTCGGCAGAGTCGAAGAGTTGGCCGGGGCCGCCGTCTTTCTCGCTTCCGATGCGGCAAGTTTTGTCACCGGCGAGATACTTGTAGTGGACGGCGGTTTTTTGGCAAGCGGCGTCAATCAATAGTGCATATCCTGTGTCGGCCGAGATAAATGAAAAAACCGCGCGCCTTGTTGAAATGCTTGGCCGCGAAAAGCTGGGCGGCGTTCTGCTGAACACCCGGCACAATTTTGCCTGGCTAACCGCCGGCGGAAATAACGGTATCGACCTGAGCAAAGAAGGAGGTATTGCAACTCTTCTCGTAACAGCGAAAGGCCGTCGATATTTAATTGCGAATAATATAGAAATGCCGCGGATGCTCGCTGAAGAAATCAGCGAAACCGAGTTCGAGCCGATCGAATTCGGCTGGCAGCAGGAAAAGGAACAACCGACGTTGTTATCTGAACTTGCTGAAAGCGTTTCGCCGGGCACGCTCGCCTCGGATACTGGATCTATAAGCGCGATCTCGAAATATTGAAAGTCTCATTGCCGGCTGCCGTGCGAGCCTTACATGCTGATGAGACCGAAAGAATTCGGGCTCTCGGCAAGGATCGGCCGGCGAAGCGATGAGTTCGTTGATCGTAACAGATCGCACCCGGTGAGTCGCGAACTCGACATCGCCGAAAAAATGCGGACGGAGTTTTCGCGAAGCGGCATGTCGCTTGTTGTGACGCTGGTCGCCGCGGACGAACGGATCCAGCGATTTCGTCACCCGGTACCGAGCAAGAAGCGTTGGGAAAAGACATTGCTATTGGTTGCCTGCGCAAAGCGTTCCGGCATGATAGTAAGCCTGAGCCGGATGGTAGCGAATGGCAGTATTCCCGATGACCTAATACGCCGGACCGACGCTGCCGCTTTCGTCAATGCCAACCTCTGGCACCGGACTCGGCCCGGGACAAGCGGTGCCGAGCTCTATCAAGCTGCGGCGGAGGCATATCGATACGCCGGGTTTGAAGGTGAGATCGACAAGCATCACCAAGGCGGTGCCGCCGGTTACCGCACGCGCGATTGGGTCGCCCATCCGGCTTGCAGTGACGTCGTTCAGCCTAATCAGGCCTTTGCGTGGAATCCGTCGATCAGTGGAACCAAGGTTGAAGAAACGGTTATCGCCAACGAAACTGGAATCGACGTCTTGACGATTTCGGCGAATTATCCGTCGATAGTTACTGAAATCGACGGTGTTACATATCACTCTCCTGGAATTTTGTCTCTCTAAGGAGCATCACTAAATGAGCGAAGAATCGGACATACTCGAAAGCCAGAAACAACAGGACGACGGTGAATTCCTGCCGGCACCGGAAGAATCGGGCGCCTCGGCCACCGGCGCCGTGATCGCGGGCGTGGGCGACCCAACGGTGCGTGTTGGCCATTATCGGTGGATGATCTGCGCTTTGCTTTTCTTTGCGGCGACGGTCAATTACATCGACCGCCAGGTGCTTGGCATCCTTAAACCGACGCTTCAGGCAGAATTCGGCTGGACGGAGACTGGATTACGGCTGGATCGTGTTCTCGTTTCAAACCGCATACGCGATCGGTCTTCTTGTTCGTCGGCGAATCTGATGGACAGGTTCGGCACCAAAAAAGGATTTTGCTTATTCGATCACGCTATGGAGTATCGCAGCGATGGCTGCACGCATGGGCGGTGCCGATCGGTGTGCGGAGCGGCAGCAGCACTCAATTGGTTCGGTTACATATCGAACCTCGACCGCATTCGCATCTGTCGTCGGCTTTATTATTGTCCGTTTTCTATTGGGATTGGGTGAAGCCGGCAACTTTCCGGCTTCGATCAAGACGGTCGCGGAATGGTTCCCCAAAAAGGAACGCGCCCTGGCGACGGGCATTTTCAATTCCGGCACTAACGTCGGAGCTCTTGCGACACCGCTCGTCGTACCTCTAATTGTCATCTATTGGGGCTGGTGCGAGGCGTTTATCATCACCGGTGCGATCGGCTTTATCTGGCTTGCTTTCTGGCACTGTCGATCTATCGCCGGCCCGAAGAACACCCAAAGCTTTCCAAAGCCGAGCTCGCATACATACAAAGTGACCCGGCCGAGCCGGCTGTTAAGATACCGTGGGCAAAGTTGTTCCCGCACCGGCAAACCTGGGCGTTCGCCATTGGAAAGTTCATGACGGACCCGATTTGGTGGGTCTACCTTTTCTGGCTGCCCGATTTTCTGCAAAAGCAGCACGGACCTGGATATAAAGACCTTTGGCCCTCCGATCGCCGTGATCTATATAATTGCCGATGTCGGCAGCATCGGCGGCGGCTACATTTCTTCAAAACTCATTAAGAATGGGTTGGACAATAAACAGGTCGCGCAAGACGGCGATGCTCGTTTGTGCTTTAGCGGTGTACCGATCGTTATCGCTTCGACGACATCGAGTCTGTGGCTCGCGGTAGTTCTAATAGGAATCGCGGCCGCGGCTCATCAGGGTTGGTCGGCAAACCTCTTCACGATCGCTTCGGATATGTTCCCGAAACAGGCGGTCGGATCGGTGGTCGGCATCGGCGGAATGTTCGGAGCGATCGGCGGCATGTGCATCTCGCCGCTTGTCGGATATATTCTCCAAACCACCGGAAGCTATGTTCCTATCTTCATCATCGCGGCTTCGGCTTATCTTGTCGCGTTACTGATCATCCATTTGCTGGCGCCGAACCTCGAGCCCGCACGGATCACCGGTACGAGCGGCTTAGAGTAACGTTGAGCCGGCGGGACCGACTTGATGAAATCCGGATAAGGTCGGCTCGACCATCGAGTCGACTGTCCGCTTCATTTTTCGAACCGGACCCAATCAATATCGGCCGATCCGGCATCGTTGAACCGTCCCGGCCTTGTGAATACGAAGCCGAGCTTTGCTCCTATCCATCTGCCCTCGCGGGCTTTGAAGGGACCGCCAACGGGGTCTAAATTTATTTCCATCCGTACTAAAGCTGAAGGTGCAAACCGCATCCTTGCCGACTGAAACACGCAGGTAAAATTCGTTCGATCCGAGCGGTTGTGGGATCGATCCGGTCTCCTGCGTTCCCTTGTCCGCATCCTTCGCGGTCGCCTGTGAAATGAACAACTTCCCACCCTTGTTTGTCACACCGACCAAAGAATAATCGAGCCCCATTACAACCAGCGAGAATCTTTCACCTTCAAACCGCGTACGAAGACTGATCTTTGCCGTCGCGGTAAACTCCTCGGCCGGGAATTTTTGAAGAAGTAGGTTAGGTAAGTCCCACAGGTTTTTGTAATCCGGCGGCAGCTCGACCGATAACATTCGCAGGATGCCGGCTGCTGGAAACGGAAACGCCCACCGGGCCTCGGGGTTGGCGTGCCATTGCCACTGAGGACCGATCGACGCTAAATTGAATTCATCGGAATCAGGTGGAGTCTCGACGGCGGGCATGCCGGTGGTCTTGGGCTTTTTATGTGTAAGGACCGGTTCGCCGGTTCCGTCGTGGTCCGCGTCGGACCCGATCACCGGAAAGCCGTTCCGCCAGACTGCCGGCTGCAGGTGCACGATCCGTCCGTAAACACCGCGGTCCTGAAAATGCAGGAACCACCAATCGCCCGCGGGAGTGTCGACAAGAGCTCCTTGATGCGGCCCGTTGATCGCAGTTTTGCCTTGCGCGAGAACAACTTTTTTCTCATACGGCCCGTAAATATTCTTCGATCGCAATACGAGCTGCCATCCGGTGGCCACGCCGCCGGCCGGGGCAGAAATGTAATAGAAGCCGTTCAGCTTGTGAAACTTCGGGCCTTCGACGGTCGGGTCGGTGTCATGGCCATCGAATACCATTACGCCGTCATCAAGTAAACGCGTTCCGTCCGGACTCATACGATTTATTACCAGCAAACTCTTGATCCCGGAACGGCTGCCGGCGAATGCGTGAACAAGGTATGCGTTACCGTCGTCGTCCCACAACGGGCAGGGATCGATCCAACCTTTGGCCTCTTTGATCAACAACGGCTTCGACCACTCGCCCGCGGGATCGCGCGTTTTTGTCATATAGATCCCAAAGTCGGGATCGCCGTAAAAAATATAAAACTCGCCCTTGTGAAAGCGGATCGCCGGAGCCCAAACGCCGCCGCCATGTTGAGGTTTCGCAAAAACGTTCCGCGGCTCAAGTTCGCGGATGGCATGATTGATAAGCCGCCAGTTTACGAGGTCTTTTGAATGAAGGATCGGAAGGCCGGGAACGGCGTTAAAGCTCGACGCCGTCATGTAAAAATCGTCGCCGACGCGAATGGCATCGGGATCGGAATAATCGGCGTGAATGATCGGATTCCGGTATGTTCCGTCGCCGTTATCGGCAACCCAGACATTCGAACGGGACGTCGACTGTGCGAATACAGGCACGTAGGCAGCCGCAATGATCAAAGCTGTCAGGACCCTGATCATATTTCTCGAGTTATTCTTTGACTTGGCCCGCACCGGTGCCGTTTTCGCAGTTCTTCCAGTCGTTGGGCCTTTTGTGTTTCGATCAGGTGATCGTGCATCGCCTTTCGGGCGGCTTCCGGGTCGCGTTCGCGCATTGCGCGATAGATGTTGTGATGCTGTTCGGCCGACTGCTTTAGGTCCTTTGCTCGCTTTACGGTCTTGCTGCGGCTGTCCAACAGGATGGTCGCGATCATGTTCATCAGCGAGGTTAGAATACGGTTCCCGGACGCTGCGGCGATCGTTTGGTGGAACTGCATGTCGTGGACGAGGTATTGCTCAGGGTCGGCCAGCGAGGCGTACATGCCGGTGATCTCTTCGGCCATCAGTGTCATCTGCTCACTTGTCGCGCGCGTCGCCGCCAGGCCCGCTATGCTCATTTCAAGTGCGAGCCGGGCCTCGAACATCTCGTCGGATGTAAAACCGTGCAGTGCGGATAGCATCCGCAGCGGGCTGCCGTCGAGCGTAGGCGAATCCTCGGCTTCGGATACGAACGTTCCGGCGCCTTGCCGCGACTGCAAAATACCGACCGTGGAAAGAGAACGTATCCCTGCACGCAAAGTCGGACGGCTGACGCCCAGAAGCTTTGCAAGATCGCGCTCCGGCGGCAAGCGGTCGCCGGCCAAGATATCGCCGCTGTGGATCATGTCGCGAAGGCGCACGACCACTTCCTCGGCGGTCGTTCCCTTCTTTTCCGAGTTAAGCGTCCTGAAAAGGTTTGGCTTTGCTTTGGCCATTTATTCTTTGATTACGACGATTCTAGACGAATCACCGTCCGTTGTCGAAAAGTTTGCTCTCACGCTACTTTGACGGCTGCTGACTTTCGAACACCTTGATCAGCACCATCGAAAAGCCTTTGCCGGTAACCGTCCGCTGGTGCGGCGTTCCACGCGGTACGACGATAAGGTCGCCTTTTTTTATCGTATGACTCTGGCCGCCGGTCGAGCTTTTCGCCCGCCATTCACCTGGGGATATTTCATTCGCGTCGACCAGCGAACCGCCAAGCAGCAGCGTCGCCGTGCCTTCGAGAACGTAATAAATATCGTCCGAAGTATCGTGCACCTCGACCAGGTCGTTCTCGCGCTTTTCATCGTGAAAAACGGCAACACGCATTTGTGCCCCGGCCGCGGCAAAAACGTCCTCGTTCTTATTTCCGCCTTGTTTTTCAAGGGCCTCGTCGATGTCCGACAGGGCCTGTTTCGTTTTAATGACGATGGGCCGTGTCGGCGTTGACGGCTGCCGCGTCTGCGCGGCGGCGGGTGTCGCAATGAGTATACCCAGGATCAGAAGGCATGTTTTAGTCATAAATTTAACTATCTCTTTCGTGTTTGCGCGATAAGCCAGCGGGCGAGGTCTTCTGCTGCCTTGTAGTTCTCCAACTCGGGCGGCAGGCGGCGTCCATCGACATATTCGTTATAAAGCCAGGGGTCGCCGATGACGAACACCGTTCCCTTCCCGTGTTTTGCAACCGCCATTAGATTGTCTCCGTTCGCGGTCAAAACCGGGCGGGCCTTTCCGCTAAGCGCCAAGGTCGAAACTTCCTTGATAAAGATCTTTCGCGTCGTCTTGAAGATCTCGTTCCCCGGGGCGATCTCGACGCCGCCCATCTTGTAATCATTGTTGATCACTTCGAACTTACGGTCCTTGTTGAACTGAATTCCGAACTCGCGCGCAAGTGTGTTGAACTTATCCAATTCAGCATTTTGACCGTCGTTGCCCATCAGCACGAGCACCCCGCCGCCCTTTACCCAGTCGGCGATGGCTTTTACATGCTGCGGCTCGACATAGTTCGGTGCCGCGGTCTCTTTTTCGGTGTCAGGGTCGACAATGATATAGACATCTGCGCCTTTGAGATTTGCGGCGGTCGGTGCGGCAGAAAGTGTTTCAGTTTCGGCACCGAGCCGATTAAAGATCTTTCCCCACGTATAAAAACCGGCGTCCGGCATTTCGTTCCATTTGTAATGCCAAACTTCGTCGCCGCCGGTCACTTTGCTCTTGCGGATTTCGTGATTGAAATAGTCGTCGAGAACGACGGTATCGCCGCGGCCCGGCCAGCCGCGTTCGTATGCCTCCATCTCAAGCGCCGCCTTAATCGCGGGCCCAAGGCCTTTAGCGTCGTTCAGGCGGATCTTTTCGCTCATATAGTATTCATATGAACCGTCGCGATACGGATTACCGCCGAGGCCCGAAACAGAGACGGTCCCATGCCATTCGGCGTGGCCGTCGGCGTTCGTTTTGATGAACTCTTTTTTCATCCCGTCCCAACCGCGCACTGCGACTTTCATATGCTTTTCAGGCAGATAGCCTTCGCGTACACCGCGTGCGATCGCGTAAACGAACATCGCCGTAGCGGACGACTCGAGATAATTCTTCTCTTTGCCGCCGAGATCGAGAATGTCCCACCAGACACCGCTTTTCGGGTCCTGGACCTTTTCGATCGCAACCGCGAGGCGATCGAGGATCGCGATCAACTCGCCGCGGCGAGGATGCTCCTTCGGAAAATGTTCGAGCGTATCGACTATCCCCATCGCGTACCAGCCCATCGCCCGTCCCCAAAAATGCGGCGATTGACCGGTCTGCTTGTTCGCCCAACGCTGCTCTTTCGACTCATCCCAACCGTGATATAAAAGGCCGGTCTTCGGGTCGAGTGCGTGCTTTTCCATCCAGACGAACTGGTTCGCGATATCGTTCCAGTTATCTTCGCCGAACACCGCCGAGTATTCAGCGTAAAATGGCTCGCCCATGTAAAGCCCGTCCAGCCACATCTGCCACGGATAGATCTTCTTGTGCCAGAAACCCCCTTCCTTTGTCCGCGGATGCGTCTTCAGCTGCGACCGAAAAAGCTCGACCATCTTGCGATACTTGTCCTGTCCGGTCACGCGATACAGCGTCATCATGCCGAGCGCCGGCGTCACGTGGTCGATGTTGTATTCCTCGAGATGATAATCCTTGTGATTGCCGTTCTCGTCTATCCAGTGGTCCATCCCCTTCTGGATATGGCGGAAATACTTGCCATCGCCTGTCGCGTACTGCATTTGCTCGATCGCTTTTAGGATGACGCCCTGCTCGTAATTCCATTTCGGCGGAATCCCAGGCTGGTTGCGCTGATCGACCCAGATGCGGTTCATCGCGGTGTCAGCGAGACGTTCGGAGATCGGCGCAGTCTGTCCTGCCAGATTCAAAGTGAATGTCAGGAATAACGTGAGTAGAACAAATCTCATGATATTTCGAATCGATACCGGCTTTGCCGGTCTATTTGTGGTGAAGCTCTGCTTCACCGGAGAGGCCCTTTCAAGATGGGCGGCTCCGTTCGCCGCTTCGCCAGCGGCAGAGCCGCGGGTTCCCAAATCGCACAACGGAAAAGCAGAGCTTTTCCGCAAATAGACGGGCACAGCCCGCGTTACCTACTTCAAATACTTCCTCAACGCGATCTTCGTTTTGCCGATGCCTTCCACCGCAAGCTTCGCCATTTCTTCCGCGCCGAGCGGTGAGAAATGAGTGTTGTCGTCAATTCCGTTAGGATAGTTCACATTTTCGCCGGCTTTGAGTTGAAGAAAGAGTTTCTTTGAGCCTTCGACACCATACTTGACGATAATTTCCTCGCTCATCTTATGCATATCGATAAGCGGCACCTTCATTTCGGCGGCGACCGTGCGAACAAGGTCAGGATACTCGCCGTGGGTGTCATAGAACTTGCCGTCCTTGTCGAATCGACGCCGCATGACCGGTGTCAGGAGGACCGGAACACCTTGCTTTGCTCGAACTTCTTCGACAAAGCCAGCCAGGTTCCTCTTGTAATCTTCCGGCGGTGTATAACGCTCGCCTTTCTCCTTGGACTGGTCGTTGTGCCCGAACTGGATAAATACGTGATCGCCTTCGCGCAGATCGTCGACTATCGCCTGCCAGCGTCCCTCGGAAATAAATGTCTTTGTGCTCCGGCCGTTCATCGCCCGGTTCTCGATCCGAACCGTGCCTTCCCGAAAATGCTGGCCAAGCATTTCGCCCCATCCGGTTTCCGGCCGTTTATCGGCTTGCTTCGGCGCCATTGTCGAATCGCCCGCGAGGAATATGGTCACCGGCCGTTTCTGCGCGGCGGCGAATACGGCAAGCGAGACGATGGTCAGAATAAACGCGATCACTTTCATCTTCTAAACCGGCCGCTTAGCCATCGGTTTTATATCCGTCAGCTCATCGATGCGCACGGTCCGTTTCTCCTCGATGCTCTTCCTGGCGGCAATTCCGATCAGAATGGACATCGCACCGTCACGCGTCCCGGCGGCGTGTTTGTAAACGTCGGCAGCCGGGTCGTTGCGAAACATTTTCATATGCATCCGAATGTCGCCACCGCCATGGCCGCCGCGGTATTTTGGCACCTTGATCGATTCACCTTCCGGTTTGAAGTTCTGATGCAGCATCAGCTCCTCGAAACCGTCCGCCTTTTCATCCTTTATCTGCGACATCTCAAGAGCGTGCCGCTCTGCCTGGTCGATCTTATCAAAGCTGCCGCGCTGATAAGGAATCCCTTCCCATGTATCAAGTTTTCCGTCAAAACCGTTGAACGACAGCCGGAAGCCTTCGTATGGTGAGTAAGTTGTCAGCGAATAGTTAAGCGTAACGCCGTTCGCATATATGACCTGCGCCGACATCTTGTCATAGATGTCGATCTCCTCGCGAAAAACGCAGCCGTCGCGTATGTAACCGTCGTGCTTTTCATTGGCGACATACATTTTCATCAGGTTTTCATCTTTCGTGATGTCCCAGAAAAAATTGCATTTCGACTTATGCGGGCACGCACGGCAGCTTGGCCCGCGAAACGGGCCGTTCTTTCCGTAGTGATCCAGCGATCCGTATGCTGTCACCTGAACGGGATCCGAATCGAGCCACCAGTTCATCAGGTCAAAATGGTGCGTCGCCTTATGCACCCACAGCGAGCCGCCCTTTGCCTTTATCCCATGCCAGCGGCGGAAATAGCTGGCGCCGTGGTGAACGTTCAGATACCAGTTGAAGTCGACGGACGTAACACGCCCGATCTTATTCGCCGCGAGCAGTTCTTTGATCTTTGTGTAATACGGGCTGAATCTGTAATTGAACGCGACGTGCACCTTTCGGCCCGTTCGTTTTTCGGCAGCGAGGATCGATCGACACTTTACCTCGTCGGTGGTCATCGGCTTTTCCGTGATAACATCGGCCCCGAGCTCAAGCGAGCGGACGATCAACTTATCATGCTCGCTGTCGGTCGTCGTGACGATCACGATCTCGGGCTTGACCTCGCGCATCATCTTATCGAAGTCCGTGAAGGTCGGGCACGACACTTTCATCCGCTCTTTCGCATACTCGACACGGCCAGGATTGATGTCGCACAGGCCGACGAACTCGACCACATCGCCGAATTTTTGATTCAATGCGTCGCCCCACAAGGCAGTTCCCCGAATTCCGGTTCCGACCAGAGCTATCCGCTTTTTCGCCAGCCGGCATTCCGTTCGAGTAGGTTGCCAGGATGGCCCCCATCATCGCGGCGGTCGACGTTTCAATGAATTCGCGTCTTTTCATACCAGTCCGTTCACGAGCTTTCCGCCCACTTTTACGTTTTCCAGTTTTAGGCCTTTAACGTTCTTAACTATGCTCGGGTTCTTCACCGTTCCGAAGGTGCAGTTCCGCATCGTGACATCGTAGATCGGAGCGTTGTCCAGCCCTTGAAGATCGACCGCTCGGTTGCCGGTCGAGCACGTCAGATCTTCGACCACATAGTTTCGCACCATTGGCGTGTGGCTGCCTTTGGCACCTTCCTCGTAATTAAAGTCGATCTCCACGACCGCCCGCGAAACGGTTCCGACAGTGATGTTCCTAAAAAAGAAATTCTCAAGTTTTCCGCCGCGGGATGCATTATTTTTTACACGCAAAGCGGTCCAGAGATCGGCGCTGTCCAGTTTGCAGTCGTGAGCGAATAGGTTCCGCACGCCTCCAGAGATCTCACTTCCTACAGTTATGCCACCGTGTCCGTCCTTCATCGTGCAATTGCGGATGATGATGTTCTCCGTTGGGGTATTCAGCCGGCGACCGTCATTATTTCTGCCCGACTTTATCGCAATGCAGTCGTCGCCGGTATCGAAATAGCATTCGTCGATCAGCACGTCCTTACACGATTCCGGATCGCAGCCGTCATTGTTCGGGCCGTGCGTCGCGATGTGAACTTTGCGAACGGTAACGTTCTCGCATAGCACGGGATGCACCTCCCACATCGGCGAATCGATTATCTTTACGCCCTCGATCAAAACATTTTTGCATTTGTACGGCTGGATGAACTGAGGCCGCAGGTAATGCCCCTCACCGAAAATGCGCTGTTCGACCGGGACATTCTTGTCCATAAACTCATAAAGCCGGGCCCGTGCCGCCCGCTGGCTGATAATGTCCGGGTTACCGCCGTAGCGCGGGTTGCCGTGCCATTTCCAGAAGAACGATTTGCCCTGTCCGTCGAGGGTGCCTTCGCCAGTAACGGCAATGTTCGTTTGCTCGTAGGCGTAGATCAATGGAGAGATATGCATCAACTCCATTCCCTCCCAACGTGTATGAACGATCGGAAGATATGCCTTTGGGTCTGTGGAAAATTTCAGCGTCGCGCCTTTTGAAACGTGCAGGTTCACGTTCGAACGCAGCCTTATCGCACCGGTCAGATAATCGCCTGCCGGAACCACAACACGTCCGCCGCCGGCCTTGCTGCATGCATCGATAGCTTTGTTGATCGCCTCGCGGCAATCGAATGTGCCGCCGGCTTTCGCTCCATACTTGACGATGCTGAAATCCTTTTTTGGAAACGTCGGCGGCTTTATCCGGGCGAGGATCTTTGGATATTCGGTTGTCCATGGATCAGCGGCCTGTCCGAATGCGACGGAAGGGAAAAGCACCGCTCCGGCAGAACCGGCAGCTATCGACTTTAGAAATTCACGTCGGTCAAACATAATTACTTTGCTGCGGCCGCTTTCATGACTTCGGGACTGACCTTGGCCTTCCACTTCGGATAATCTTCGTTCAACAGCTTATTAGGCTCTGAAACATACCACGCATAACCATTCCGTCGCTCGGCATCGATCTCGGCAACATTATATTTGATGACGGCATCGCGGCCGATGAAGATCGGTTTCATTGTTTCCATCTGGTAAAAGCGTGCCCATATCGGCGGTGCGCTTGGGTCTTTGACCACAACATTGTCACCGTTCTTTCGTTCCCAGCGAATGCCTTTTACCTTATTCGCCTCGAACCACGCTATTGCGGACTCGATGGCGTCGACGATCTCAGGCGTCGGTTTTTCCTGCATAAGGAATCGGACGATCCCGACGCTTTCACCGGCGGTCAATGACACCGGCTCGAATGCACGCGCCGGGGCCGGTTTCAGCGTATTCTCATCATACTGCGCCGCCCACACAGTTTTTTTCCCGCGTATCTCGACCTGGAGCTTTAATATCAGCGGAATAGCTTTTGCCACAGCCTTTTCGGCTTTCAGCCGTCGTTCCTCGTCTACAAACTTGTAGTCGTCCTTTTTCTGAGCAATGTCCCGCAACACGCGCAGCACACCGATCATTGCGTCGTCGTTGAAGGTGATGTGTGAGTAATATCCCTTTTTCAGCGGAAAGAACTGCGGAAACCCGCCGTTCTCGTATTGCGAGGCAAGCAGGTAGTCCAACCCCTTGTTAAATGCGTCTTTGTAATTAGGAAAATTGCTTGGTGGCGACGATTTTAGCAAGCTGGCCGTAATAACACGGCCCAGATAGGCGATCTGCGGATACGTCGTGCGGTTGTCGATCGTGGTTTCGCTGATGTCGGTTTTATTAGAGGCCAGTCTGGCCTTTTCCGAATGCGTCAGCATTAACGCCATATCTGTATTCTTTTCCCATCCGCCGTTATCCTTTTGATAAAGAATTACTTGATCCGCGATACGCGCCGCTTCGTCCGTCTGGTACCAGAGCGGCGATTGTTTGAACACCTCGTTCCACGTTACCAGTTTCCAATCAGGCGGCGTTTTTTCCGCCCAGGCGTTATCAGTTCTGTACGGGTCCCAGCCGTCACGGCCGCCTAAGAAATACTCGACCGAAAATTGCTTAACATCGGCGTCACCCAGCTTTCGTGCCCATGCGACCCGGGCATCCATGTCGGCTCCCTTGCCGGTTGAACCGTATTCGGCAAAGTAAGCCGTCTTTTCACGGTGCGGCTCCCAGTGGTGCCAGCCTTCGGGCCGTATGGCCGCGTCCATCTTTGTGTTTATGAATACGGTTCGGCCATAATCGCGCCACGGACGGGCCAGATAGATACCCTTGCTCGTGTTCTCGCTCGTCAACGTGGAATTGAGAAACACAAACCCGCTCCGCTCGTCAGCCGCAAAACGCATCGGGGCCGCGATGTAACCGTCGCCTTTGCTGTGGATCGTGCAATTCTCAAAAACCGCTGCGGCCTGGCCGAAGATGTAATCAACGTGCCCTTCGATATAGCAATCGCGATAATACTGCCGCCCGTTCTTGGCGTATAGCGTGTCCTGCCAGCCGAGAAAACGGCAATTTCGGAACACCGCTCGATCGGCTTCGACAAGAACAGCAACCGCTTGCGAACCGGTGCCGAACGAGTTTTCGAATGTAATGTTCTCTGCTTGAAAATCGTGTCCGCCGATATAAACGGCATAGGCGGCAGAGGTGGACCCGGCCGCTTTGTTGCTCAAGCTAAATGTGATCTTTGTCTTCTCGGCCGACTCGCCGATGAACGAGATGAAAGGCTTGTTCGCGGGCACTCGCACCTGCTCGGTGTAGATGCCCGGCTTGATGCGGACAATGATCCGCGCCCGGTTATTCTCCGAGACCTTATCAACCGCCGCCTGGACCGATCTCACATCGCCCGACCCGTCGGCCGCGACAACAATGTCTGCCCTCCCCACAAGCGAGAGCAAAACGGTCGCAAAAAGAATGTACAGCAGCCGCTTCATTGTCGCTGGGAAAGCGTCCATATCGAACGTCGATTTGGATGCTAAAAAAGGCGCCGCGTAAGAATCGTTAATTCTACGCCTACGCGGCGCCTGTCAGACCCGAAAAAATGGCAGACACTTAGAAAGTGAACCGGCCGCCTATCTGAATGTCCCTCGGCGGCTGCCGAACGGGAGCTACACTCTTGCCAAAGTTAGCGTTTGCAGGATCGAGGTTAGGTGCCGAAAAATACGGCGTGTTCAACAGGTTGATCGCTTCGACGCGGACCTGAAGCTTCATACCCTCCCGGATCCGGAAATTCTTTGAGACACCAACGTCGAACTTCAAAAAACGCTGGTTGCGGAACTGGCCCATCGTAAGCGGAAAATATCTCAGCGTGTTCGTCCCGTTTGCCTGGAAGTTGTTTCCAAATGCCGGAACGTTATTGTTTGCCGTACCCTGGATACCGTTCAGATAGAACCCCGAAACATCCCAGCCGGGAATGTCGATCCCGTAACGGCGTCCCTGTTCATCCTTCTTTCCAAGTTTGTTCTCAAGCAGGGACGGGTCGCCTCGGTAAAAGACATTTCCGAACATAAGCGGCTCGCCGCTTTGCCATTCGTAAACGCCCTGGATCTGCCACCCGCCGATTATGCCGTCCACGACCGGATGCCAGTCGTTGCCCCACGTTCGTCCCTTTCCAAATGGAAGCTCATAAATGCCGGAGAACGTAAAGCGGTGAGGCCGCTCGGTCGGCGAGACCATTTCTGTAAGCTCTTCGTCCTGCGGGTTCAGGTAACGCGTCGATTCATGCTCGCGGGAGAACGTGTATGCAAAGTTCAGGGAAAGTCCGCGAGTGAACCTTTTTATCGCCTGGAACTGCAGCGATTGATACTCACTCGTCCCGTTATATTCGGTCACGGCCATGTAGCCGAACTGTGGGAACGGAACAAGCAACCGCTCGCGCAGAATACGCGTGGCATTCCACGCTCCGCCATCCGGGATCAGGCCGCGGAGCGGATTAGAATTCGTCGGCAAATTGAAATTCAAGAACGTGTTTACATTATTGATAGCCGTCGTAACCGTCGCAGGGTCAACTACGCCCTCCAGATCATTCAGGTACTGACGCGGTACCGCGTTGATGTCACGAACGACCGCAAGATTGCTCCCTCGCGAGTAGATGTACGTAGCCTCAAGACCAACACCCGCAAAAATTTCGCGCTGGATCCCGACAATGAACCTTGTGTAATTTGCGTTCTCTCTTTGGAACGACTGGATGAACGTTGTCGGGCCAACCGCGTTCGTTGCGGTAACATCGCGTCCGGTAAACGTCATCAGTCCCTGTGCCGCACCCGGGGACGGGATAACACCACCCGGAAATGCGTTCAGAAGTGTGGCGTTGAAAGTGAGTCCGCTATTTGTCGTCGGAGTAAACGTCGTGGGCGACGAGTAACCAGGCTGGAAGACGACATTCTGGGTTATCAACTGGAATGGAGCGGTAAAGACCCCGAAACCCCCGCGCAGGACCGTCTTCGAGTCGATCGCCC
Source organism: uncultured Acidobacteriota bacterium (assembly GCA_963763355.1). Taxonomy (GTDB): domain Bacteria; phylum Acidobacteriota; class Blastocatellia; order Pyrinomonadales; family Pyrinomonadaceae; genus OLB17. Next base: position 150,077 of record CAVXOI010000008.1, on the reverse strand, counting down.
ACGAAGCACCGATCCGCGGCTGCCAGTTATTCTTATCGGCTGATTGGTTCACCGCATCGCTGTCGCCGGCAAAGATCAGTCCGCCCTTCAGACTTTCAAAAGCGCCGATCGGAACGCCCGCCGGCGTGTTCGATAGGTAATTCGCCCGCGCTTGGGCAGCGATTGGACTGCCAACGGTCGGGTCGAATCCGACGATCATTCGGCCTTCCTTCTCCCTATAGCCCGTTTCGAAATCGTAGCGGATCCCTAGGTTAAGTGTCAGGTTACGAGTAACGCGGAAATCGTCATGGACAAACAATCCGTGATAGCTGGAAGAGACCTCGTACTCCTGTACGTTGTCGATCGACCCGCCCGAGGGAATCCCCAATAAGAAGGCAGCCAGATCACGGCCGGGGCGGTTCTGTTCGGTCCCGCCCGAATTCTGGTCCCGCATTGTGAAGGCCCCGTTAAAGTTAAAGCGGCCTGAGGCGTATCCGCCCGTAAAGAACTCCTCATTCAGGCTGCGATAGTCGTAACCGTACTTAAGGGTGTGGTTTCCGTATACCTGCGTCAGCGTCGGCTGGATCGACATCAGGGTGAACGGGCGTTCGCGTCCGTCATTCCAGTCGGCACGCTCGGAACCTACGGTCCGGTAGTTCTGGAAATCGAACCGCGGAAAAAGAAATCCTTGTCTGTCCGTCGGAATGCCCGTAAAGCCCAGGTCCGCGGCTGATGGCTGGCCGTCCTGATACCTCCGAAGCTTGAACTGGCTCAAGCTGCCGCGAAGGTCAAGAATGAGGCTCGAAGTTAGCGTCGATGTAAAAATAACGTTGCCGCCGTTGTTACGCCGATTCTCAAACCCCTGGAAAATCGAGCCCGGCTCGCCGGTCAGGTTGTATCGGTCCTCGGTGTTCCGGCTGTGATACCACTTACCCGAAATGCGGTTGTTCGCATTGATGTTGTGGTCGATCTTGGCCATATACGAGCGATATGGCCGCTGCAGGTTCAGATCGGTGATGAAATTATCGGTCACGCCCGGCATATTGGGCTCGGGGAACATCCGGAGAAGTGCACGGGCCGGGGCATATATCCTGCCTACGGGAATGATGTTATTAGCGAATGCCGTGCGGCATACCTGGGTAAGTGTGCCCGTGGTTCCGCAAGTTGCATTGCCCATGTAGGCACTCGCCGGATCGTAGATCGGCGTTGTCGCCAATATTTCCGAAAAATTCCCTTCACGCATCAACATCGTCGGAACCGAATAGGTGGTCGGCTGTGCGACGTTGTCTTTTTGCCGTTCGTAGGAGAACAGGAAGAAGGTCTTATCACGGCCGTCGAAAACGCCCGGGATGCGGACCGGCCCATTCAGCATTAAGCCGTATCGATTGTACTTGCGATCGGGCCTTTCAAGGCCGGCACGATTATTGAAGAAATTGTTCGCCGTACGGCTTTTATCACGATCGTAAAAATACGCAGCTCCGTGCAGCTCGTTCGTGCCGCTCTTGATAGCGACGTTGACGGTCGAGCCTGCCGTAAAACCGTTCTGCGCGTCAAAGGCGGTGGTCTGGACCTTAAACTCCTGGGTCGCCTCGGAAGGCGCCGTAAAAGCAACCTGGCCGTCATAGGCAAGATTCGGCGAACCGTCGAGGTTTATCTGATTGCCAGCAGCCCCGTTCGAGCGAAAGCCCGCCAAATTGCCGTTTGCGGTTGGGCCCTGGAAATTCGGATCCCCCGTATAAACGATACCCGGGGCCTGTGTGGCCAGAGTATAAGGTGCGCCCTCCGCCAACGGGAGTTCCTCGATCTGCCTTTGGCTGACTAGCGTACCCGTCGTTACGGAACCTCGCTCGATAATGTCGGCGTCCGCCACGATATTGACTTCTGCCGCGGCGCCAACCTCCAGACGAACATCGATCGTTAGCCGGTCGTCGACACGCACACTCACGTTCTCGACGGTCGACGTCTTGAAGCCTGACGATGTCGCCGAGACCTGGTAGAGTCCGGGTTGGAGCAAAGGCACCGTATATGTTCCTGAATCATTCGTCGTAACCGTTGTGACGATGTTAGTCTCGACGTTTTTGACCGTTATAGTCGCGCCTTGCACCACCGCCCCGTTCGGATCAGAAATGGTTCCCGTGATCGTACCGCGAAATTCCTGGGCAAGAGCTGCAACGCTGAAGATCGCGATAAGAAGCAAAACGTTAAATGGAATCGATCCATTAATTCGATCTCTTTTCATAGATGCCTTCCTTAAAATGAACTTGTTATTTTCGCCAGGGTGCCTCAGAACCTAAAGACCGGGGAGAATTTCGTGAATCCGCACAATTGGTAACACCAATTTATTTTCTGAGCAAATGTCTCCAACTTTAGGTTGATTCAATATTAATCTCAAATGGCACTGATTAGTTGACGTTTTGGATGCGACGGTATTATGTAACGGTCTATTCAGTTTGTCAATGGTGTTTGACCAATTATTTCAGCGTCCAATATGGGTTTTACCAATGTCGAGTCGGAGACAGCGCACGCGTGTCGATCGAGACCCGCCGAAATCATGAATTGACGGCGCGCGCAGCACCGAGTTTGCTCGAACTGTTTGAAATGACGGTGTTAGTTTGACGAACGAACAAGGTTTTGACGTAATGTTAATCAAATCTACCGAAATTTTGGGTTTCGCGTTTGGAGGACCAATGGATGGCCAGATCTGCAACTTTAGCCCTCATTCTCTATTTTACTTCCGTTGCGGCATTTTCACAGGCCCCGCCAACTGCGCCTCTGGACGCGAGTGCGGAAAAGCAGCGGGCTGACAGGCTGCAGGCGCGTTTGAACGATTTTCCGAATTTTGCCCGTTATCGGGAGGCAAATGCAGCTATCGGACCTCCGGCCCAAAATGAACAGAGAGTGGTGTTCATCGGCGACTCGATCACAGATAGCTGGAAGCTCGACAAGTATTTTCCCGCCAAGCCGTACGTAAACCGCGGCATAAGCGGCCAAACGACGTCGCAGATGCTGATACGATTCCGGCCCGATGTCATCGACCTCAAACCGGGGGTCGTCGTTATTCTTGCCGGTACGAACGACATTGCGGGGAATACCGGGCCGATCAGCCTCGAAGCGATCGAAGGAAACATACTTTCGATGGCTGAACTCGCCGCCGTAAACGGCATCCGCGTCGTGATCGCGTCGGTCCTTCCCGTAAGCGACCATAACCGGAATGCTGCCGGCGCTCAGATCGTTCAGACAGTTCGCCGTCCGCCGGAAAAAATTCTTACGCTGAACAAGTGGATCAAGGAGTTCTGCGAAAGACGCGGCCACGTTTATCTGGACTATTTTACCCCGAGCGTCGATAAGGACGGCTTTCTGCGACCCAATATCGCGAACGATGGGCTTCACCCGAACGACAAAGGTTACGAGATAATGGCCCCGTTGGCCGAAAAGGCGATAACGGAGGCCTTGAAAAAGAAACGATAAAACAAAAATGAAATACAGAAGATTCGGCCGTACAGGCTGGCAGGTCAGCGAGATCGGCTACGGGATGTGGGGAATGGCAAGCTGGTCGGGTTCGGAGGATTCCGAGTCCATGACGTCTCTTCAACGAGCGGTCGATCTCGGCTGCAATTTTTTCGACACCGCATTTGCCTACGGAAACGGCCGAAGCGAAGCACTGCTCGGCCGGCTTGTCCGCGAGAACAGCGGCCGCAAACTGTATACGGCGACAAAGGTCCCGCCAAAAAATCTTCAATGGCCCGCCCAAGCTGAATTTACCTTGGATGATTGCTATCCGCCCGACCACATCGAGGAATACGTCAATAAAAGCTTGGAAAACGCCGGGCTTGATCGATTCGATCTCGTTCAGCTTCATACATGGAACGACGAATGGACAGATGATCCTCGCTGGTCCGAAAAATTGGACGACCTCAAGGCCCGCGGCTTGATCGATGCGTGCGGGATCTCGATCAACCGATGGGAACCGTGGAACGGCATCCGGGCAGTGCGAAGCGGCAAGATCGACGCCGTTCAGGTCATCTACAACATTTTCGACCAGAATCCCGAGGACGAGCTTTTTCCGGCATGTACGGAAAACGATGTAGCGGTTATTGCCCGCGTGCCGTTCGATGAAGGAACGCTTACCGGGAACCTGACCCTGGAGACAACGTTTCCCGAAGACGATTGGCGCCACACATATTTTTCGCCGGAGAATCTAAGCCAAAGCGTTGAAAGGGCCAAGGCTTTACGCCCGCTGATCCCGGACCGCTCGTCGATGGCGGAAATGGCATTGCGATTCATCCTTAACGAACCGGCGGTCAGCACGATCATTCCCGGGATGAGAAAGATCGCAAATGTAGAAGCGAACGTATCGGCAAGCGATGCCGGGCCGCTGCCGTCTGAACTTCAGGAAAAGCTGCGACGGCATCGATGGGTCCGCAAGCCGGCACCGTGGTCGGACTAATGTCCGTTAGCATACCGTGTGCAACTTAATCTTGACACTAAAATAATCATTGATATAACTTAGAAATTCCATCTTTATTTCTAATTGGATCGGTAACATTGACAAAGGTAAGACTGGAGGTCGCCGTTGATGAATCTTTCTCGACTCGTCGCTTCTTTTCTCCCGATACTGATCAGCGGAGCGCTCGTTACTGCGAGCATGCCTGCGCCTGACATCTACCTCCCACGAGCGGAACTCAATTCTGCAGGGTTCCATGACCATCCGTTCGTCTCAGCGTGTGGATCTGGTGTGTTGACCTGCATTGTGCCAACCCCGACTGACGGCGGGATAAAAGAGGAAATTCCGGCAAAGTACCGCGATCGATACGAAAAATGGAAGGCTGAGCTGTTATCGACCGACTATGGCCGGGCCCAATGGGAACGTTATGCGAATGACACCACCTTTGTACTGAAGATCGCCGTTTCCGGAGACAGGAAACGGGGGGCCGGGACGGATAAATTACAGTGGGACGACAAGGGCCGTTTTGTCGGAGCAACGATCACGCTGGGTGCAAATCTGGATGAAGGTTACCCTAACCCGATCTATTATCCCGTTCTGAATTCCCTTTCGCCGGATACTACAACATACGCGATCAGCGGGCGCTTGCTGGCGGCGACGAAGATGTCGCACGAGATCGGCCATGTAAATCAGGCGGCAAAAGCGAATATGAAGTTTCTGCAGCTTCAGAACAGCTTAATGCCTGTTTACAATTCGATCTTCTTGAAGAACGGACTGAATACAAAGGACACCAAGCTGGTGGACCTGGCCAGTCAGATGGGCGGAACGCCAGTCGAGATATGGGAAAGCCGCGAGTATTGGAGCGAGGTCAACGCGATGCTTTTTCTTGACGCACGCATTAACAAAGAGGCGTTCTACTGTCACGTCTTTAACAAGATAAAACGGAACATCGAGAACTATGCTCGTGATTACGAGACCTTTTTCGATCAGCACCCCGAATTTGCAAAGTCGACCTGCTGGAAGTAAAAGTAGTTGGATCGTTATGCTTCCCGGCAGTCGATCTTTTGACCTTCACGCCCAGTAATTCCGGTCGAGCGAACGATAGTTTATCGCCTCGCTTAAATGTTCCGGCTGGATCGATACGCTTCCCGAAAGGTCGGCTATTGTCCGGGACACTTTGAGTATTCGGTCATGTGCCCGGGCCGAAAGTCCCTGCTTCACCATTGCCTTTTCAAGGAGCATCTCGCACTCGGGACTCAAGGCACAGAATTCCCGGATATGTTTTGAGGTCATTGCCGAGTTCGAGAACACCCCGTCGCCGTTTAGTCGGCTTGTCTGAATTTCCCTCGCTTTTATAACGCGTTCGCGCACCTCGTTCGAGCTTTCGGCCGGCTCGGTCGTTTTCCCGCGAAGCTCGTTGAACTTTACGGCCGGCACATCGATATGAATATCGATACGGTCCATCAACGGCCCCGATATCTTGCCGACATAGCGTTGGATCTGCATCGGCGAACATTTACATTCGCGTGAAGACCCAAAATATCCGCACGGGCACGGGTTCATTGACGCGACGAGCGTAAAGTTCGACGGAAATGTCAATGAGCTTGAGGCCCGCGAGATCGTCACGTCCTTGTCCTCCATCGGCTGTCGAAGGACCTCCAGCACGCTCCGGTCGAATTCGGGCAGCTCATCGAGAAACAGCACTCCGAGATGCGCAAGCGAAACTTCGCCCGGCCGCGGGATCGACCCGCCGCCGATCAGCCCGGCGTGCGAGACCGTGTGATGCGGCGATTTGAAAGGCCGTTCCCGAACAAGGCCAGAACGGCCGGTCAGGCCCGCGACAGAATGGATCTTTGTTATTTCGAGTGCCTCTTCAAACTCGAGCGGCGGCAGGATCGTCGGCAGCCGCTTTGCCAGCATCGTCTTTCCCGAACCGGGCGGGCCGATAAAAAGAATGTTGTGACCGCCCGCGCTTGCGACCTCCAGGGCGCGTTTTGCCGACTTTTGCCCGCGGACCTCGGAAAAATCGACACGGTATTTCGTCTCGTTCGAGCGGAATGAGTCGAGGTCCAGTTTCAGTGGTTTGACCAGAGTTAACTGACCTGAGCTAAGGTCCTTTACAAGCCGGGCGGCTTCCCGAAGATCGCGAACTGGATACACATCCACATCCTGCACGACCGCCGCCTCAGGCGGCATTTTCTTCGGGGACCAAAAGATTCTGTACTCCGTTCTCGCGTGCCGCAAGGGCGATCGACAACGCACCGCGGACCGGCCGAACGCGTCCGTCCAGTGACAGCTCTCCGACGCTCATCGTTTTCCCGGCGTCTTCCTTGTCGCCCAGATCCCCGCTTGCACCGAGGATAGCCAACGCCATCGGCAGGTCGAAACTTGCACCTTCTTTCTTCACATCCGCAGGCGCAAGGTTGACCGTTACTTTTTCTATCGGAAAAAAGAAACCGCTGTTATTTATCGAGGCCCGGATCCGCTCGCGCGACTCGCGAACGGCGGTATCGGGCAATCCGACGATCGTGACCGCCGGGGATTGATCGCCATCGGCAGCGCGTCGCAGATTGACCTCAATGTCGACCGTGAGTGCATCGATGCCATAAACGGCAGCCGACTGTGTGAGGAAGAGCATAAGATATACGGTTAATTTGGGCTGAGACGAAATTTTGATGAAGTGTAGCTCAAATAAGGCCAAAATCGAAGCTGTCTCTTGATGTTTTCATCAAAGGCGATCGTCCCTAAATTGGCACGAGTCGTCACAAAGTGCTTTACCTTTGAACGATTTAGGCTTAGAATCGCATTTATTCGCCGAGCGAATTTGTCACCCGAACAAATTGATCTTGACCAAAGCAACCAAGTTCCGGAGGTCTGACATCATAAGCACCGACGATCTACTAAATACAGGTAACTTTCCAGGAGTGATCATGGATCCAACCTCAGCGGCGATCGAACAGGATCTCCCGTTCGGTTTCGATGAAAGCCTTGACCTTCCCCTGATCAAGCCGTCGGCAGTTTCGGAAACCCTTTCTTTCGATGCCTCGACGCCCGACCTCGAGCTTTGCCGTTTGGCGGCTGCCGGAAACATCGGCGCTTTTGAGGTCATATACCAAAAATATCATCGGCGTACCTATAGCCTGACGCTCCGGATGACCAATAGTCAGACCGAGGCCGAAGACCTTACACAAGAAGTATTCATACAATTATACAGAAAAATAGGCAGTTTTAGGGGCGATTCGGCGTTTTCGACCTGGCTCCACCGCCTTACCGTCAATCAGGTGCTCATGCACTTCCGCCGCCGCAGCGTCAAGAATGAAAAAACCTCGGACGACGGCGAAATGCCGGAGCAGACAGTCTCTGGCAGTGCAAATCCGCGTAAGATGCAGGTCGTCGATCGCATAGCGTTAAAGAACGCGATCGCGCAATTGCCGAACGGTTACAGGAATGTGTTCGTCCTTCATGACGTTGAGGGATACGAGCACGAAGAGGTGGCGCGAATGATGAATATTTCGGTCGGCACATCGAAATCTCAGCTTCACAAGGCCCGCCTCAAACTTCGCGGCCTTTTGATCCAGCAAAAGGAGCAAAAATCTTCTGCTTAACAGGCAACCAACGCCCTTATCATTTAATCTATTTAGTTTGATTATGGTTCAATAGAGGATCGGGCAGCCGCGGCCTATTATAAGGGATGCGGCCCGGTATCGGTCCCTTTGCCGAGAGCGTGATGACCTGCGACGAGTGTCAAGAACATATAAGTCTTTTCCTGGACAATGAACTGCCTGACGAACTGTCAGCGTCCATCCGGGTCCACCTTGCCCTTTGTACGGAATGTGCAAAAGTTTGCGAGGATTTTGCCGTAATTCTCGATTCCTGCCGCGAAACGTCGATCGCCGACCCTTTGCCTCCAAACTCGAATGCCCTCTGGTGCCGCATAAATAACATTATAGAAAGCGAAATTAAGGCCGAGCCTAAGATCGAAGAAAAGCCCAGAGGATTTTTCGCTCGGGGTTTTACCTTCGGCCAGTTGGCGACCGCGGTTGTGGGCATCGCTTTGATCAGTTCACTTCTGACGATCGTTGGAACAAAGAACTATTTCGAGCCCAGCGGGGCGGATTACACGTCGCGTTCGAGCGCTTCGCAGACGACTTTTGAAAAGGTCTTGAGCAAGGTAGGTTTGATAGAGACGCCGCAGCAGGCCCGTCTTAAAAGGTTCCAGGAGCAGCAGGCCGCGATCGATTATTGGAACCGTCGTGTGCAGGAAAGAAAGGCACAATGGGACGCGCGGATGCGGGACGCATTCGATCGTAACCTGAACGAGATCGATCAGGCGGTGACCGAATACACCGTGATCCTTGAAAAAGACCCCCAGGACGATCTGTCCGGCGAAATGCTCGACAGTGCGCTGAACGAAAAAATGAACCTCCTTCGCGCATTTTCTGAATTATAATGGCTGAATTCACCGATGGCCCATAGTTTGACTAATTTTTCGCGCATGCATAAAGCCCGAAGAACTACGATTCTGCTGTTAATGAACGTAGTTCTTTTCTTTGGCGTGTCTGCCCTGGACGTTACGGGCCAGAAGCGTTTTAACCGTACCTATCCGACGGGCAAAAACGTCCGCCTCCAGTTGTTGAACCGATCCGGGCTGATCACTGTCGAAGGCTGGGACCGCCAGGCGATCAGTATTTCGGCCTACATGGAGGCTCCCTCGGCGACGCTCGTCCCTCAAAGCCTTAGCGGGACCATAATCATGGACCTGGTTAAGGAAAATCAGGGCCGCAACGTCGGCAACGTCAACTTTCAAATACGCGTTCCGCGAACTGCCGTTGTCGATATCGAGACGTTGATCGGGAACCTCCGGGTCACCAATATCAACGGCGGCCGCGTCCGGGCGATAATTACGACCGAAGGCGACATCGAGCTGACGAACATTTCCGCCCATGCTGTCGACGCGCAAAACGGCATCGGAGACATCTTTTTCGACGGCGAGATCCTCGGCGGCGGCCATTATCGTTTCACCTCGACCAAAGGCAGCATCAATTTACGCATTCCCTTCGAATCTTCCTTTAGGCTCGTCGCGACGGCCCCTTCGACCCGCTATATCGATCTCGGCCCCTTCCGCAGTGAAAACATGCGTTTTCTGAGCGAGGGCCGCCGAGTGTTCGGCCAGGCCGGCGGCGGGGATGCGACACTCACGGTCACTAACCAGCGCGGCAGTATTTCATTCCTTCGCAGGTAATTTAAAAACATTGACCCGCCGACACCTCGGGCTTTAAACTGTAGTTGGCTTCGCTCTCCGCCTCGGCACACCAACCACAATGAAAACAAAAGCTTCGCTTCTTTATCTGTTCATCGCCTTTATTCTCCTGGGAACCACTTTTTCTGCCATAGCCCAGCAGCCGAACCTGGTAAAACGCACCACGACCAAGTCCGATACATTTGATTTCGGACCCGGCGGCAGCCTCTCGATCGTCGGTGCTCCGGCCGGATCGATCCGGATCGAAGGCTGGGCGAAAAATCAGGTCCAGCTAGACGCCGAGATCGAGATCCAGGCCGCTACCGAGGCCGAACTCGAAATCCTTCACAAGGTGACCGGTTTTATCCTTGATGAAAGCTTGGGGCGTACGGACATTACGACGGTCGGCACTCACGATAAAGCTTACCTAAAGCGTGTCGACAAGAAATTCCCGAAGACCCTGATCGGGCTTCCGTTCAAGATCAATTATGTTCTTAAGGTACCGCGATACTGCGATCTTCAGATAGATGGCGGAAAAGGCGATCTTTTCGTCGGCGGTGTCGACGGGACGATCAAGATCAATTATCTGGACACAAAGGCAACGCTCGATCTGGTCGGCGGTGCGATATTTGCCACTTTTGGCGAAGGCATAATTGACGTAACGGTCCCCAGCAAGAGTTGGCGCGGCCGTTTTGCGGATATTCAGCTTGCAGCCGGGACTATGAACGTGAACCTGCCGCCGAGCCTCAACGCCGAGCTCGACGCGACAATTCTTCGCAGCGGAGCGATCGAGAACTCATTCGCAAACCTAAAACCGCGCAGCCGCAAGGACGTCTTTACGGAAAAAGCGATCGCCGCCGTTTCGGGAAACGGCGGGGTTCCACTCAAGTTCACCGTCGGCGACGGACAATTAAAGATATCTGAGGTGAAAAGGCCCTAGCTGCGGCCTCAAATTGAAATTTGGTTTGTTAAGGTGATAAGTTTAGATTTCTTATCGCCTTTTTTATGACCATTAAATCAGATGTCTGGCTTCGCCGGATGGCCGCCGAACACGGGATGATCACGCCTTTCCTGGCCGAGCTTGTCCGCGAAACGAACGGTAACCGCATCATTTCAGCCGGAGCCTCGAGTTACGGCTACGATATGAGGCTAGCGGATGACGGCTTTCGGATCTTTTCATCCGTCCACGCGAAAGAGATAGACCCGAAGCGTTTTGACGAGCAATATTCGCTTATCGAACCCGAGCTGCATACCGCCGACGATGGAGCAAAGTATTACCTCTTGCCGCCTCATCATTATGGCCTCGGCGTGACGGTCGAAACGTTCAAGATGCCGCGAAATGTGACGGGTGTCGCGCTCGGCAAATCGACCTACGCCCGGGCGGGTTTGCTCGTGAACACGACGCCGCTCGAAGCCGGCTGGACCGGCCGCCTTGTCGTCGAGATCGCGAACCTGGCAAACCTCCCGCTTCGCGTCTACGTGAACGAAGGCATCGGCCAAATTCTGTTTTTCGAGTCCGATGAGGACTGCGCCGTTAGCTACGAAGATCGCGGCGGCAAGTATCAAGGCCAAACGGGGCTTACATTTGCGAAAGTTTAAGCAATGTCCATTCGGCTCAAAGCAGCATCCATAATTCTTTTTCTGGCCGTACAGATGTTTGGTCAGGCCGCACCGCCTTTGAACCGGCCGCGTGCACGCGACACCGGGCTATCTATCGGTGTCCTGTCAACGGGCCCGCTAAATGCGATAACCGATGTCCCGGGCGTGCTGGTTGGCCACACAACCATCTTTCGCGGCGATAGCATCCGCACCGGCGTGACGGCCATCCTTCCCCACAGCGGCAACATATTTCAGGAGAAGGTACCGGGATCCGTATTTGTCGGGAACGGATTCGGAAAACTCGCCGGTTCGACGCAGGTGAACGAACTCGGTGAGATCGAAACGCCGATAGTCCTGACCTCGACGCTCGCCGTGCCGAGGACCGCCGACCACCTGATCAGTTACATGCTTTCGCTCCCCGGCAACGAGAACGTCCAATCGATAAACCCTCTTGTAGCCGAAACCAACGATGGGTTTCTTAACGATATTCGCGGCCGGCATATCGCGTCGGACGACGTCGTTTCAGCCATCAAGAACGCAAAGTCCGGAGCCGTCGACGAAGGATCGATCGGAGCCGGGACCGGAACCGTGGCTTTCGGCTGGAAAGGCGGCATCGGCACCTCATCGCGAAAACTTACTGCCAATCTCGGCGGCTACACTGTCGGCGTTCTCGTTCAAACCAATTTCGGCGGCGTTCTCTCGATCGACGGCGTTCCTGTCGGCAAGGAACTTGGAAAGTATTATCTGAAGGATGCTCTCGGTTCGGTTAAGGACATCGATAACGGAAATCCGCAGACCGCAATCCGCAATCCGCAATCGGCCGACGGATCAATAATCATTGTCATCGCTACCGATGCTCCGCTCGACCATCGGCAACTCGACCGGCTTGCCGAACGTTCTATGTCGGGGTTGGCACGGACCGGTTCCGCTATGACAAACGGAAGCGGCGATTATGCCATCGCCTTTTCTACGGCCGCCGAGAACCGCATAAAGCCGCTTGCCGGCGGGGCAAAGCTCCGGACCGGCCCGGTCGTCGCGAACGACGCGATCTCGCCGCTTTTCCTTGCCGTGATCGAAGCGACCGAAGAAGCGATCTACAATTCCCTGTTTCGGGCAACTGCCGTTACAGGCAAGGACAAACGGACTGTTGAGTCCCTGCCGATCGAACAAACGCTGACCATCCTTCGAAAATACGGCCGCATCAAATAGAGCTTCTTACCGCATATCGGCCTTCGGAAACATTACCTTTTCGGGCTCTTTGTTAAGCTCCTTGAGCATTTTCTTGACTAGCCTGGTCTTTACCGGGCCCGCCAGACGTGGCTCGACAAGATAGCGGACGATGGCTTCGATCCAGGTGTTCTCGCCGACGCGGAAAACAACGACCGGCCGCTCCTGTACTTCCAATTGATCGACCGGCGTTTGGGCCAGCAGCTCGCGATAAACAGATACGCGCTCCATCATTGCTTCCCCAACCTCTTCCTCAGCCGCCTCTCGCATAACGCGCGCGACGAATTCGAGATCGCTTTGATATGCGATCTGAAATTTAATGTCGTTCCAGATGTAAGGAAACAGCGACCAGGAGTAATTAAAGATCGGATTCGAAAGAACGTTCGAATTTGGAAATTTTATGATCCGGCCGCTCGGATGATCGGTCGACAGGTGCTGCCCGCCGACCTCCCATAACGTGGTGTCGAGATAACTGACGTCTATCACGTCGCCGGCCGCCTCGCCCATTTTTATCCGGTCGCCCACCTGGTACGGCACCTTAACCAACAAATATATCCACCCGAAAAAGCTTGTTATAGGTGCCTGAAGCGCAAAACCGAGAACCAGTGAAATAAGGCCGAAAGAAACAACCGCGGTGTACCAGTTCGCGAATAGCATCGATAACGCGATAAAGACGACAATAAGTCCGGCAACGAGGTTGGCGATACGACTCAGGTTATACCGGGCCGCGCCGTTGTCCAGCGGTTCGATCAGATATACCTTTACGAGTTTGAGGGTGAAAAGAACAAGAACCACTCCCATCGCACCGAGCGTCAGGCGTTGAAGCGGCGGAATGTAACGCACGGCAAAATCGAAATAACCTAGGCGAAGCAAATAATAAAAAACGCTCAACCCGGCCAAAAGCAATAGGTAGGTGACGATCCAGATCTTTTGCTTTGGTTCAACAACGGTTTTCTTATCGGGCTTGTTTCCGGCCGTCTGCTCAAGGGCGCGGCGAACGTCCTCGTCCTTTTTCAGATTTTCGGCCTGGGCTTTTTTGTTTTCGACCATATTTGTACCCCGGGAATCTAGTTATCCTCGGCGTTTACTGATATTTAGTTAGATGATATCGAAAACCTGGCCTGAAATTGCACTTTCGATCTCATTTCGTTCTAATTTTAGAATAACTGTTGATCAAATCAGCCCAATGTCGAACGAAATGTTCAAGATCGAAAACTTCATAGGCGGCGAACTCGTGAACCCGGCGTCGGGGGACTACCTCGACAATTTCGAACCGGCGACAGGCAGCGTGTATTCGTTGATCCCGGATTCAGATGATCGCGATGTAAACCTTGCGGCCGATGCGGCAGGGGCGGCATTCCCCTCGTGGTCCGCGACTCCGCCGGAAGAGCGTTTCGAGATATTGATGCGTCTCGTCAACCTCATTGAACGCGACCTCGAAGAGCTGGCCCAAGCCGAAAGCCTGGATAACGGAAAGCCCGTCACGCTTGCCCGAACGGTCGACATTCCGCGGGCCATCGCAAACTTTCGCTTTTATGCCACTGCAGCGATGCACATGGCAAATGAGTCGCACGACACGACAATGTCCGGAGGGGTGAAGGCGATCAATTACACATTGCGCCAGCCGGTCGGGGTGGCGGGATGTATCTCGCCGTGGAACCTGCCGCTTTATCTTTTCACGTGGAAGATAGCTCCGGCCCTCGCCGCCGGCTGCACGGTCGTCGCCAAACCGAGCGAGGTTACGCCGATGACGGCTTATATGCTTTCGAAACTGTGTATCGAAGCGCAATTGCCTGCGGGCGTGCTGAATATCGTCCACGGCACCGGCCCAAAGGTCGGGTCGGCAATCGTCGCCCATAGGGACATAAAGGCAATCTCATTCACCGGCGGCACGAAAACCGGCGAAGAGATAGCCCGAACGGCCGCGCCGATGTTCAAAAAGCTCTCGCTCGAACTCGGCGGCAAAAACCCGAACGTCATCTTCGCCGACTGTAATTACGAAGAGATGCTGGCCACGACCGTCCGCTCGTCCTTCTCAAACCAGGGCGAGATCTGCCTTTGCGGCTCACGGATCTTCGTCGAACGTCCGCTTTACGAAAGATTCAAGACCGACTTCGTCGCCCGCGTTTCTGAGCTGAAAGTAGGAGACCCGAAAGACCCCGGGACCGACGTCGGGGCGATCGTCTCAAAACAGCATTTCGACAAGATAATGTCCTACATTGAGCTCGCCAAAGAAGAGGGCGGAACGATCCTCACCGGTGGAAGATCGGTCACCGCGGAGACGCAGAGACGCGGAGAGTACGAGTCGGAAATACGACCGGTAGGGAGTGTGCCTGATAGGGATTCGGCCTTAACAGGTTGGTTCATTGAGCCCACCATCATCGAAGGCCTTCAAAACGACTGCCGCACAAATACCGAAGAGATCTTCGGCCCGGTCGTTACGATAATGCCCTTCGATACCGAAGACGAGGTCATCGCGTATGCCAACACCGTCCGCTACGGCCTCTCCGCCACTCTCTGGACCGAAAACCTTTCACGTGCTCACCGCGTATCAGCCGCACTTGAATCCGGCATCGTCTGGGTAAACTGCTGGCTGCTCAGAGACCTGCGAACGCCGTTCGGCGGGGCAAAAGACAGCGGAATCGGCCGCGAGGGCGGGTTTGAGGCCCTGCGTTTCTTCACCGAAGAGAAGAATGTTTGTATAAAGATCGGATGACAGGCATTACGGAAACGTATGCACACCGGCCCACGGCTGGCTGCCTGGTTAAAACGTTTTCTCTTGCGTATCAACCTCACCTAGTTTGCGGGTGGCCTGAAAACAATTCCTGATCTATGCTATTGCTCCGGAATGCGGTTCTTCCAGGGCGACGGAAAGGAACTGAAGATATGGAGATCAAGGAAAACCTCGTCACTCTTTTGTTTTTGACGATCTCGTGCGTCAATTTTGGATTGCTCGGCGCAATCGCAAACTCTACCGAAAACGCCAAAACGAATCGTTAAGGAAAACTTTTTTGGCCAACAGATCGAGGATCCTTATCGATGGCTCGAGAACGTTAAAGACGCGGAAGTTCTCAAGTGGCTTGGCGATCAGAATGCTTACACGCGTTCGATCCTCGACGGCATACCCGAACGGAGTAGCATCCTAGCCCGGCTGCGCCGGCTCGATTCTGAGACACCGCCGCCCTTATCAAGTTTTGCCCGCGATGATCAGGGCCGATTCTATTTCTACCGCACAGATTCGAAAGGTGTTTCACGAGGCTATGTCCGAGATCCGAAAACCGGCGCGGAACGCGTTTTGATCGATCCGGAAAAGCTCGGTGCCCCGGGCCAGCAGCCTCCCAAGGTTTCTGCAATTTCCCCTTCGCCCGACGGTAAATATGTTGCGTTTCTGATGCGAACCACGGGCCGCAGCAAGGTCCTGATCATGGACGCCGCCAGCGGCGAGCTTGTCGGCCAGCCGGTCGAAAACGCCCTCGGTTTCACGGGGCTCGACTGGGACCCTGATTCCAAAAGCATTTACCTCGTCAAGCTGCCGCCGATCAGGCCCGATATGAAGCCCGCGGAAGCGTTTCTCAACAGTGGTTCGTATCGCCACGTGGTAGGCGCGGATTCGGCCACCGATCAGCCGATCATTACTCCGGGTGAAAACCGGGGGCTCGTCTTGAAACCGACGAGTTGGCCGTTTGTTTTTCCTACACCTGATGGACAGTTTCTTGCCGTCTGGATCGAGGACGGCGCCCGAACGGGTCACGCGCTTTACGTCGCACCACGCACGGAGATGATAAATGGCAAAGGAACGTGGAAAAAGATCGCGGATTTTGAAGATGGAGCGACCGGGATAGTCTTCCATAACAGCGAGGCCTTCGTAACCGTCCCTCGAAAAGATGGCGGCGGCTATCCCGGATAGTGCGTATTAACGCTGCAACCGAGGACATAGTGACCGGGAAAGTGGTTCAACTTCCGACAAACGAACCCGCGATCAGAGACGTCCAGGCAGCAAAGGACGCTCTTTACGTTGCCGCAAATGAAGGTACGTCCGGAGTTCTGTACCGGGTCGGTTATGACGGAAAGGCCGAGAAGATAAAGCCTCCGATCGAAGGCTCGGTCACCTCTTCGCATGGTGTCGCCCGCTCACACAGGTGGCTTATTAAGTATCACGGCCTGGACGCGACCCGCCGTTATGTATGATTTTGATCCCAGGCGCGGTTGGACCGAGTCAAACTTGCAGCCGCCTTCAAAGCTTGGAACATTGCTCAACCTTGAGGTCGAATCCCTAAAAGTGAGGAGCCATGACGGTGTCGAGGTCCCACTCACGCTCATTTATACGTCGGGGGCTGAAACGCGATTCATCCAACCCGACCTATCTGCTCGGCTATGGATCATATGCCGCGACGAGCGATCCTCGGGTTCGACAATCTTTATGTTCCCTGGTACGAAGCCGGAGGTATTCTAGCTTTTGCTCACGTACGAGGCGGCGGCGAATTTGGTGAAGCTTGGCATCAGGCCGGAAGCAAGGATAAAAAACCAAATACATGGCTTGATTTCATTGCTTCCGCACAGTATCTGGTAGATAAAAAGTACACCTCGCCAGCGAGACTCGCCGGTGGCGGGATGAGCGCGGGCGGTATCTTGATCGGCCGTTCGATCACCGAAAGGCCCGACCTTTTTGCCGCCGCCACGATCAGTGTGGGGACAACCGATATGCTCCGGGCCGAGTATCAAATGAACGGTCCAGCGAACATAGTCGAATTCGGCACGACCAAAGAAAAGGCCGGGTTCGAACAACTGTACCAAATGAGCGCCGTATCATCACGTTCGTGACGGCGTGCGATATCCCTCGGTACTGATATCAACGGGCATGCGCGATACGAACGTCGATGTTTGGCAGCCCGCAAAGATGGCAGCACGGATGCAGGCAGTGTCGAATGGCAGCCGGCCCGTCCTGCTTCGTGTAGATCCGAACGCCGGACACGATCAGGCCGGCTCGACGCGTGCACAAATGCAGGAACTTCGTGCCGACCAGTTTGCTTTTCTTTTGTGGCAGCTTGGCGTCCTGAAGGTTCCGGCGAAACCGAATAATTAAAGTTGCATCGAAGAACCGCTGATCTTCAGCATCGATCAGATCAGCGATAATACAGATGTATTGTCGGGTGTCAGCCACCGACCGGCATTGCGCAGACTGTATGAATCTTCGGCATGTTATACCGAAGATCGCGCAAACACTTATTTAAATGAGGACAGGATTGAAGACCATCTTTAGGATATTTGTTTGGCTCTTGATCGGCCTGGCTGCTTATCTTATTGTCGGGATCGGTGCAAGCCGTATCATTTTTCCGCCGCCACCGATCGACTACAATTCTTATTTCCAGCCCGGCGATAAGCTGGCAAGCCGGTTCGAAGGTTTCGATCAGACGGTGCTTGCTGTGAACGGCGACTGGATGCACACGCGGCTTGAGGTCAGGCCGAACTCTCCCGGGCCGCCGGAGCATTTTCACGAGGAGTTTACCGAAAACTTTACAGTAAAAAGCGGCACGCTCAGCATCCTAGTCAACGGCGAAAAACGGACGCTGACGGCTGGCGAGAGTATCTCGATACCGCCGATGACGAACCATAAACCGTTCAACGAAACGAACGAGACCGTCATCGTCGAAAGCGACGACCCGAAAACACTCCCCGTAAAATTCGGCTATTTCCTGTCGCAGATGTACGGGTTTATGGACAGCTACCCCGAAGGCCCGGGCGTTCCGCAGATGCTCATGCAGCTTGCGGTTTATGGTGACGATGCCGATTCGTGGATAGCGAATGGCCCGCCGCTGGTGGTACAAAAAGCCATGCGGGTGATGATGGAGCCGACGGCAAGGCTGGTGGGATACAGGAACTTTTACGAGGAATACAAGCCAACACGTTGATCGTCT
Source organism: uncultured Acidobacteriota bacterium (assembly GCA_963763355.1). Classification (GTDB taxonomy): domain Bacteria; phylum Acidobacteriota; class Blastocatellia; order Pyrinomonadales; family Pyrinomonadaceae; genus OLB17. The sequence continues at coordinate 131,674 of CAVXOI010000008.1, read as the reverse complement.
GAATAGACTACTAATGAGAACTGCTTTAATATTTGTTTTTTACTTCCTGGTTTTCATCAGCACCGGTTCAAACATCGAGAAAGACCAAGTTCGATCAAATGGACCTTGTCGTCGCGGACATATGTCGGTAACGGAATCTTGACATGCTGGCACGTCCTGCGAGACTTCGGTTGAAATAGTCAATAGAAACTCAAGCTAAGGAAGCAGCCCTTGACGAACGATTATATCCGTGGCCTTTATGGATGATCGCAACTCAATCGAAAAGGGACCGCACTGGAATCTGGTCGATGGAACTCGGCCAGTGGAAGTTCAAGACGTCAGCGGCTGACCCGTCGACCGTTGTTTTGGAACAGTTCGCCACAATTTATGACTGGGAAACTCGAGCAAAGAAACGACTCCAAAGGTTCAGATGGTCTGGAGCTGGCTGCTATTAAAAGTAGCTCCGAGCACTAAAATTGCCTTTCGGCCAGTCGATTCCGTCCTATTCAGTCGACGTCAACGATTTTAAGCCTATCAAATGACTTTGAGAGGTTAAATACTTTTATGAAATTAAGTCTTAGTTCAATATTCGTATTCGCTCTTCTCTCTTCATTTCCGTGTTCGCTCAAAACAAACCGCCGACCGAATCGGCGATGGACCGCTTTCTTCGCTACGTGAAGATCGACACGCAGTCCGCCGAGGATGCAGGTAAATTTCCGAGCACTGAAAAGCAGTTTGTGCTGGCAAGGCTGCTCGAGAAAGAGCTGAAAGACCTCGGCGTGCAGAATGTGCGGATCAGCGAGCAAGGGATCGTTTATGGCATGGTTCCGGGTAATTTGCCGGACAATTCAAAGGTGCCGACGATCGGGTTTATCGCTCATATGGACACTTCGCCGGCGGTTTCCGGTGCGAACGTGAACGCGATCATTCATAAGAATTATCAGGGCGGTGATATTACCTTGCCGAACGACAAGACGCAGGTTATCAGAGTCGACCAGAACCCGGATCTCAAAAATCTGATCGGCGACGACATCATCACGGCGGACGGCACGACGCTGCTCGGATCGGATGACAAATCGGGCATCGCCGAGATCATGACGATGATCGACATCCTGAAACAGAACCCGCAGATCAAACACGGCAACATCGCGATCGCATTCACGCCCGACGAAGAGGTCGGCGGGCCGATGGACCATTTCGACATCGAGAAATGGGGAGCGAAGTTCGCCTACACGGTCGACGGCGAGCAGCTCGGCGATATCTCGAACGAAACCTGGTCGGCACGCACCGCGACCGTCACGTTCCGCGGCAAATCGACGCATCCGGGCACTGCGAAAGGCATAATGGTCAACTCGTCGTTCGCGGCGGGTGATTTTCTCGCCAGTTTTCCGAAGGCTGTCCCGAACCGCCCTGAAACGACCGAGGGCCGCGAGGGATTTCTGCATCCATATGTCGGCAATATGGACGTTGAGACCTCGACAGTAAAGATCCTGCTGCGTAATTTCGACATCAGCGGTCTGGCGGCACAGGAAGAGACCATAAAGGACCTGATAGCGGATGTTCAAAAGCGGCATCCGAACGTCAAGATCGAATACAGCGCGGCGCTCGGCTATCTGAATATGAAAGAGGTGCTGAAAGATTATCCGCAGCTGACCGACTACGCCATCGAAGCCGCAAAACGCGCCGGGATTGACTGCGAAGCTTAGGCCGATACGCGGCGGCACAGACGGCTCACGGCTGACGGCCCGCGGCCTTCCGACGCCGAACCTTTTCACCGGCGGGCACAATTTTCACGGCAAACTCGAATTCAATTCGCGAAAAGGTCTCGAAAAGTCTACCGAAACGCTGGTAAATCTTGTCCAGATCTGGGCCGAGAAAGGAAAACTCAGTAACATGGCACAGGAAACACAGCCGATAAGAATCGAAACCGGCGAAGAGGTCGCGTTCGAGCTGATGAAGTTCATCGCCGAAAAGGAAAACAAGAACCCCGGGCCTGATGAGGCACGCGATTATTATCTCGACCTTTTTATCGAATGCGCTCATGCCGTTTACAATGGCGAACGCCTGAGGCCCGAAGCGGAATAGCCGATGCCTAATCACGCGATAAATTCATCGAGGGCACCTGAGCCCGTCGGACTTTACCCGCACGCCCGGCGTGTCGGGAACCTGCTCTTTCTTTCGGGCGTCGGCCCGCGTGAACGCGGCACTAAGAAGATTCCCGGGGTCGAGCTAGACCTGTCAGGAAATATCGTGTCCTATGACATCGAAACGCAGTGTCGCTCCGTGTTTCAGAATGTTCGATACATCCTGGAGGACGCAGGTGCATCGTGGAACGACATCGTCGATGTGACGGTCTTTCTCACGAACATGAAGAACGATTTCGAAGCGTACAACCGCCTCTATGCCGAATACTTTGCCGAAAACCGCCCCTGCCGAACGACGGTCGAGATCAGTTCCCTGCCGACACCCATCGCTATTGAGCTGAAGGTGGTCGCTACGATCGACCCCGGCAAGTAGATCGACTTTCGATGAAAATAGAAAAGGACAGGCGTGTGCCCGTCCCTTTCTTTTGAACCGAACTTGGTTCTTATTGTCCGCCGCGTGCGAAATAGCTCACGCATTGGCCCTGGTTACGGAAGGGACCGGGGGCGCCCGTGAAGTTCTCCCATCCGCCGTTTTTACATGAATCTTTGCTCTCGAACGTGTAGGTCGTGTTGTTGATCATCACGTTGTCAAAAATGACGGTCTGATCTGCCTGCCAGCCGCCGTCTGTCACAAGCTGAATGCCGGTGACTTCAAGATCACCGAACGCCGCAAGAGCATCAGCGTAGCTTTGGTAAAAATTCCCGCCCGTAAGCTGTGAGGTGTCTATCAACCGGGCGGACTCGAGGAGGTCGCCGGTACTCTGCCATGTACCCGTCGGGCAGTTCGTATAATTGGGTTCCGGACCGATATAGACGAAAATATTTTTCTCCACACCACCCTGGATGACGTTTACCTGGAACCTCGGGGAACCGCCCCCGCAAGTACCTTCGGTGAACTTGTAATCCGTGCTCAGCTTTGTCAGATCCTCGAACGTCAAGCCGTCCGAAGTTTCGAAATCGATCCCGCCGACCGTTAGGGTTTCCAGCGGACCTTCAGAGGACGTTTGAATGCCGGTGGGTGAGTTGTTCCCTGGTGAAACCGGCGTCGCAGTCCCGAACAGCGTATAACCGGTAGCAGCAGCCAGCGCAACGCCGGCGAAAACCATCGTAAAAACGAGCGTTAAAGTAAAGAAAGACGCTCGGTGGTTTAGTTTTTTCATTGTTTCTCCTTGTTATTTACTACGAGTCATCCAAATTCACGCTGGGGTAAGGCGCGGTAATTCTGAAACGCCAGTACGCGTAAAAACGGACGACCGAAAAATCGTGGCTAGGCAATTTTTGCGAGGGTAAGGCCCGCGCATCGATTCAAACCACAGTTTTACCGAAGGAATTTCCCCGGCGTGGAAGCTGTGAGCTTTACGATAGTCGCAGTTTAAAAAATCGAGATCGCATGTGTCAACCGCACCGTTTCAAAAACTTAACCGACCCGCCGCAGATAATTTCGTCCTCGTGCGGAATTCTGCTAAACTTGTACGAAATAAGCTTTCATAATATAGCGGCGCGGTTCCCGACGCGACGCGTATTTCCGAACCATTAACGGTCAGCAGGAGGAATCATATGACAGCAGCAGCTACACAAGGAATAGCTACGAAAGGCTACGCAACCAATGGCCCTGAGGCCAGGTTTGAGCCGTTCAATTTTGTCCGACGCGAGGTCGGGCCTAAGTGATATTCTTATCGATATCGATTATTGCGGCATTTGCCATTCGGACATCCATCAGGCCAAGAACGAGTGGCCCGACGTAATGCCCGCGATGTATCCGATGGTTCCGGGCCACGAGATCGTGGGACACATTGCTCAGGTGGGCAGCGAGGTAAGCAAATTCAAGGTTGGCGATCTGGCGGGTATCGGCTGCTTTGTCGATTCGTGCCGCGAATGCCAGCCCTGCAAAGCCGGAGTCGAGCAATTCTGCCAAAAAGGCTCGGCGATGACCTACAACGGTACCGAGATGGACAGGTCGACGCCGACATACGGCGGATATTCCAATAAATATGTGGTCGACGAAGCCTACGCCCTAAAAATTAACGGCGGACAGGCGTTGGCGGGCGTGGCCCCGCTTCTTTGCGCCGGCATAACGACGTATTCGCCGCTCCGCCGTTTCAAGGTTGGACCCGGTCAAAAAGTCGGGGTGGTTGGCCTGGGCGGCCTCGGCCACATGGGCGTGAAGCTTGCCGCCGCCATGGGCGCGGATGTTACGGTGCTGAGCACTTCGCCGTCAAAGGAGCAGGATGCGAAGGCGCTCGGGGCGAATAACTTTATCGTGACCCGTGATCCGAACAATCTGGCCCCGCACGCCTGGACGTTTGACTTTATTCTCGACACCGTCTCGGCCGACCATGACCTGACCCAGTACCTTAACCTGCTCAAGGTGAACGGTTCGATGGTGATAGTCGGCGTGCCGGAAAAGCCGGCCCAGATCCCTGCGTTCTCGCTCATCTGGGGAAATCACAGCCTTGCCGGCTCGGCGATCGGCGGGATACCCGAAACGCAGGAGATGCTCGATTTCTGTGCTGAACACAACATAACCGCGGACGTCGAGGTGATAACGCCCGACCGGATCGAGGAAGCATACGACCGCACGATAAAGAGCGACGTCAGGTATCGCTTCGTTATCGATATGAAGGCGGCCTAGTCCGTATGATGTGCTTGAATTTCAGTTAAGAAAAGCGATTTCCGAAGACGAGGCGGCGATAGCGGAAGTTATCGCCGCTTCTGTTAGAGGCCTTGCAAAAGGCATCTATGATGAGCTCCAGATCGAACTGTCGATCCATTCGGTGTTCGGCGTGGACCACCAACTTATCGCCGACCAAACTTACCTTGTTGCCGAGGCCAACGCGAGCATCGTAGGATGCGGCGGATGGAGCTTTCGAAAGACGTTGTACGGTGCAAGCGGCTACGCTCACAGCCGCGAGCCTGAACGACTGGACCCGGCGACCGAAGCGGCAAAGATCAGAGCTTTTTTCGTTCACCCGGACGCCGCCAGGAACGGAATAGGAAGTGCGATCCTGAGATGCGTGTGAAACCGACGCACGCGAGCCGCCGGTTTTACTTCCGCGGAAATGATGGCCACTCTTCCCGGCGTGCCACTTATACGAAGCCTGCGGATACGATCGCGGCCAATCTTTTTCGGTCCCTCTCGAAGACGGTGTCACGATCGAATGCATCAAAATGAGTAAGAAGCTGATATGAGATATGTCGCCCTTCTTCGCGGGATAAATGTCGGCGGAAACACGATGATCAAAATGGAAGAGCTTCGAAAAGCCTTCGAAGCTCTTGGCTTTGAACATGTAGTTTCCTACATCAACAGCGGCAATCTCGCATTCGACGCCCGAAAAACCGGCGAATCAAATCTTGTCAAAAAGATCGAGGCGGCCGTCGAGCAATTGATCGGGAAAAACGTCCAGGTAATGGTGCGCGAACAGGCGGATATCGAGCGGATCGTTGCAAACAATCCGTTCGCCGGCAAGTACCAAAGCCATAAGGAAATGCACGTGCTTTTTCTGAAATCGGAGCTTTCCGCTGAGCAGATAGAATGGCTAGCGGAGGCAACACCCTCAGGCGAACATTTTCAGGTGAGCGGCCGTGAGATCTACTGCCATCTGCCGACGGGCGTTGCGGACAGTTTTCTGGGCCGCGGTCTTTTTGAAAAGAAACTGAAGGCAGCCGTGACCGCCCGCAATTGGCGAACGGTCGAAAAGCTCGCAGAACTGTGAATATTTTTGTCTGCATATAATATCAACGTGCTGGAAGTTGAATCTTCCTATTCGCACCATTCGCGTGATTCGCGGACAAACATTTTTTGGTTTTCGTACGTTTTCGTGGGTAAAATCTCTCTATGATCAGACGACCATTCAATTTCAAACAATGGATCGACGACAATCGTCATCTGCTAAAACCGCCCGTCGGCAATCAGTGCGTTTATGATGACGACGATTTCATTGTAATGGTCGTCGGCGGGCCGAACTCGCGAAAGGATTATCACTGGGACGAGGGCGAAGAGCTTTTCTACCAGCTTGAAGGCGACATAACGGTTCATATCCAGGAAGACGGTCAGTTCTGTCGAGGTGCCGATCCGCGAAGGCGAGATGTTCCTCCTCCCGCCCCGCGTTCCGCACAACCCCATCCGCGGCGCAAACACCGTCGGCCTAGTCATCGAACGCAAACGCCGTGCAGGCGAAAAAGACGGCCTGATGTGGTTCTGCGAGAACTGCAACGAAAAACTATACGAAGAGTATTTCCAGCTTGAAGATATTACGACTCAATTCCAGGGCGTTTTCAAGAAGTTTTACGACTCTAAGGAGTTAAGAACGTGCCAGAAATGCGACACAGTGATGGAGCCGCCGCCGGTTGCCTCGTAGCGATGAATGATCTCGTTCCCGAATTGAAAAATATAACGGACTCTTTTGACGATGAGGGGCTCGAGTATGCGGTTTGTGGAGGCCTCTCCATGGCGATCCATGGGTTCCCGCGCGCAACACTCGACATCGATATTCTAATCCGGCCCGAATCTCTCGAAAAAGCCTTTGCGATCGCGAAAGAGCTTGGGTTCGATATTCATGGTTTAGACATCTCCTTCAAGGAGCGGGCAGTTGAGATCAGACGCGTTTCCAAGATCATCGGTGAAGATGTGCTTTCCCTCGACCTGCTCTTAGTCACACCACAGGTGGAGGATGTTTGGGAAACGCGGCAAAACGTTGATTTCCAGGGCAGCGTTTTAAGTGTCGTTTCGCGATCGGGTTTGCTAAAATTAAAAAATCTGGCCGGAAGGCCTCAAGATCTTGCGGACATACACCGGATCGAGAATGAAGAAGATTGACATGTCGGAAAAGGCGATACTCTCCAGGTTGAAGCAGGTCGATATGCTTCGGGACCTTTGCCTTTCGCTCATGAAAGCAAAGCCATTATCGGATGCTGACGCCGCGCAGCTTCGAGAACAAAAGAAACGTGCTCGTGCCCCGCGAAGTTGAGCTCCACAGCCGTTCATTTCCTCCTAACAACCGAGATCGTCACCTGCGACGGATACTGTTTCGAATGATGCACCGCATTGTTGGCGACCACTCCTTTCGCCTCGTCGTAATTGTTCCCGCCGGTGTTCATGTTTCGGTCGAAACGCGGGAAGTTGCTGCTTGATATCTCGATGCGGATACGATGGCCCGGGGCAAAATAGTTGCTGGTGGTCATGGGCTGGAATTTGAATTTATAGACCTTGCCCGGTTCCATCCAGACGAGCGGTTTGTCATAACCTTCGCGATAGCGCATCCGCTGGATCGTTTCGTCCAGGTTCCACGCTTTTCCGGTTTCGTCCACGTCGATCAGCTTTACCGTGAAATCGGTGTCCTTTGCGCTCGAAGATACGAACAGCGTGACATCGATCGGGCCGCTCAGCTCGATGCCTTCCTTTAACACGTCCGAGGTGTAAACGAGGATGTCGTTTCGCTCTTCCATCTTGCTCTGGTCGAACGAGCCGCCTTGCACCGCGTTGCCCGTACAGCAGACATTGCCGCCATAGGACGGGACCGGGTCCATCGGGTCGTAAGTGAAACGGTCAGGTGCGTCGTTTGCCGGTGGTGCGGCAGATAGCGTTCCGTCACCTTTCAGGCTGTTCGCTTTGCCGCCGCTCGATAGATAGAACGTCATCGGCTCGGCGCCGGCGGGCGGCCATTGTTCGGCCGTCTGCCATTTGTTCGATCCCATTGTGAAGTATCGGACCTTCGGCCATTTCTTAATGTCGTTGCCTTCAGTGTGGCCTTTGAGGAAATAGTCGAACCAGCCATACGTCAGTTCGGCGTAATCCAGCCGGGCATCGCCCATGCTCCTTTGGCCGACAACGGTGTTCTCGGTCGCCCGCGTATAACTGCAATGAAGCACCGGGGCGATAACGGCATACTGCTGGTCGGCGATCTCCGGGCTGGCCGTCTTTCGGACGTGGTTGTACATCGCAAGGTTCGGCCCCGTCGAAACGTCGTACCACGACATGAACCAAAAACCCGGAATATTGATCTTCATGTTGTCGTGGAACAGGCCGCCCTTGTACCATGCCGGATCGTTCGGCGTTCGCTTGATCATCGCCCCGCCGGTCGGCACGGGCATCTCATCGGCAAAGATGCCTTTCGGGCCGTCGATCGCCTTGAAAATATCTTTTACAGGCAAATGCCTCAACGCCTTTGACCAATCGACCGGGGCCGATTGCTGAGCGAGGTCGAACCACTTCGACGCGCGAACCAGCTCTTCCTGTGTCGTATTCGGCGAAAAAACCGGCCGGACCTGATTCTGCTGGCCGTAGAGCCATGCGATGAAAAGCATCTGAACGGCACCGCCGCGATACCAATTGCCCTGCTCATAATACGGCCCGACGCGTCCCAACACCGGCGCCAAAACCCTTGCGCGATCATTGCCGTAAACGCCGGGATTACCGCGGGCCGCGACGGCCATCTGCCATTCCGCGGTCGACGAACACCCGATCGCGCCGACCTTTCCGTTCGACCACCCTTGCGAAGACATCCAGGTCAGGGCGTCATCGCCGTCAGTGGTCGGCGGCCCGAGAATGTCGTAATTCCCCTCCGAGAAATAGCGTCCGCGTTCGTTCATTATCACGTACGCATAACCTCGCTTTACGGCGTCAAGCACGGTCGTCATATCGCGCGGGGCACCCAACCGCACGTCCCACCAGTTGAAATTATAGGGAGTGCGCGAAAAGATGATCGGATATTTCTGGCCCGAGTCCTTCGGCCGATAAACGTCCGCCTGCATCCGTTTGCCGTCCCGCATGGTCACCATCACCTTGCGCTCGACAACGGCAATGGACTGCAGCTCGGCCTCAATAGCGTTTCGCCGCGCTCTCAGTTCCGCATCGCTCGCCGATGCCGGCTGCTGGGCAATACCTGACGTGACAAGGAGCACATACGCTCCAAATATTGCGAAAAACCTTAGAGATCTGTTTCTCATTTGACTCTCCTTTTGTGCGGTGAGTGGTGGGTTATTAGCATATTACCGTTTACGGCTTATGTTGGCTATCCCCGGTCCGTGAGCCGGAGCTCTTTACGGCGGGCGTTCCGTCCTATTCGCTTCTTTATGGCGAGGAATTTGTCTCCGTCCTGGTCACAAAGTTGTCTCACCTTGAGACAACTTAAACCCTTTTGTTCAGCGAGGTTACCCCGAAAACTGTCTCAATCGCACAGGAAACGGCCCCTAACCGGCGAATTGGGCATAAGTAGCCTGTTTGCATAATTTACCGTCAACAGGCCTGAGACAAGGTGCCGGCCGTTGTCTCAACTCAAAACCAACCCGTCGGCGTCTGGAATTTCAAAGAACCGGGGGACCGCGAGTCCTTCTTCCGGGACTCCTATGCTCGCACAAGCTTCGACGGAAACGAACATCGGTTCGTGGGATCGGAATGAAGCGAACGATACGAATGAAACGAATGATCCGCACGTGTTAGCCCAAACCGCATTGCAACGATCGCTTTGGCCCTGCCGGAATTCCTATCCGGACATTTTCCGTTAGAATGGTCGTGATGCTCAAGATCGACGTCCACACGCACATACTTCCTAAGGACATACCGAACTGGAAAGATCGTTTTGGCTACGGCGGTTTTATAACGCTGAACCATTACCAGGCGTGCTCCGCGGATATGGTCCGTGACGACGGAAAACAGTTTCGAGATATAGAAGAGAATTGTTGGGAACCGGCCAGGCGGATAAATGAAATGGACGCAACAGGCGTCAACGTTCAGGTACTTTCGACGGTTCCGGTAATGTTCAGCTATTGGGCCAAACCGGCTCACGGCTTGGAGGTCGCTAAGTTCCTCAACGACCATATCGCGGACATCGCGACAGAATTTCCGCTTCGGTTCGTCGGTCTAGGAACGGTGCCGATGCAGTCGCCCGACCTGGCCATCGCCGAGATGGAACGCTGCAAACAGATCGGTCTGGCCGGCGTCCAGATAGGCACGAACGTAAACCAGAAAAACCTTGGCGATGCCGAATTCTTTGACTTCTTTAAAGCCTGCGAAGACGCCCGCATGGCCGTTTTCGTGCATCCCTGGGAGATGATGGGCGAAAGCGATATGCAGAAATACTGGCTGCCCTGGCTGGTCGGGATGCCCGCGGAAGTTTCGCGAGCCATCTGTTCGCTTATTTTTTCAGGCACACTTGAGAAATGTCCGGGTTTGCGGATCTGTTTCGCCCACGGCGGCGGTTCGTTTCCGGCCACGCTCGGGCGGATCGATCACGGATTCAATGTCCGTCCCGGACCTCTGCGCCGTCGATAACCCGCACAGCCCGCGAAAATATCTCAGCCGGATGTATTTCGACTCGCTCGTGCACGAACCGGCAAAACTCGATTTTCTGATAAAGCTTGTCGGCGCAGATCAGATCATGCTCGGGTCCGACTATCCGTTTCCGCTTGGCGAGGCAGAGCCGGGAAAGATGATCGAAGCGATGGGGTATGACGAATCGATAAAGGAAATGCTGTTTAACGGAGCTGCCCTGAACTGGCTCGATTTAGATAAGGGGGTGTTTCAAGTATGAGGAGATTTGCAATCCATCTAGTGCTCGCGTTTCTTTTTCTGTCATTCGTGATTGGAGGAAATTGCCACGCCCAGACCGGTGATAGCGTAGTAGCGTCGGTCATAAGATCTCTCGCAGACTACGACACGGCTTGGAACAAGAAGGATGTCGCCGCCGTTTCACGGATATTGGCGGACGACTATTTCTATTTCAGCTCGACTGGCGGGCTGACCGATAGAAAAGCAACGCTGACATTTCTTGGCTCGCCGGATTATGGGCTGACGTTCGCGAACCGAAGTGACATCAAGATACTCTCCAAAACCGATAACGTTTCTGTCGTCACCAGCCGATGGCAGGGCCGCGGCACTTACGGCAAAGACGAGATAAACGATGACCAACGTTGCGGGCTTGTATTCGTAATGCAGAACAAGAAGTGGAAACTATTGTCCGAACATTGCGTTCAGATCGTATCAAAGTAAACCCGGCGATCTCTCGCCGGGTTTAAGGATCCTTCTGTTAGCCAGGCATTTTTCTGTCGATTGATGGTTCGTTATTTAGGCATACCGGTCGAAGCCGGCACTGAAACGCGGCCCGCAACCGCCACGTTTTTGTTGCCGCCCGAACGGCTGAAAATGTAACCGAATTCCGGAGTAGTCAGTTTTTCCAACTGTTTGCCGTTACCGGTATCCGCAAATACCATTACCGACCGGTTCCAGGTGGTGCTTCCATTCTGGACCGCAACAGTATTGCAGATCATTTTGCCCCTGTCGTCACGAAGGTAAACAGAGTGAACTACGCCATTTCGCCTGATCACGGAAAGGCTGTAATTACCCGCCGGGAAACGTTTCTCCCCGATCGCAAAATCAAACGGTATCTCGGCCTCCACACGCGTGGCGGAGGTCTGCGAAAATGAGAAGGTGGCTCCGAACACCACTGTTATTGAAAGAACTAGTAAAGCCTTAATAATTGTTTTCATGAGAACCTCGTTGTATGAATGGTACTTCCAATTGATGATGCGGCCCGCGGCCTGCATATCCGATACGCCGAACGAGCGTAATCGATTACAATTACTTTGTCTGACGCAATCTAAAGGACGCTCGAACTATCGTTTAGGTTCGTCGGCCCGCGGAAACTATTAAGTTAAATATGAACTCGTCACAAGCACGGAACATTTCATCACAGGCTGCCGCCGCGGAGCTCGATATTCAGGACCCGTTAAAGCATTTTCGTGAGCGATTTTACTTTCCCAAAGGGCCTGATGGGAGTGAGATCGTATATTTCACTGGGAACTCACTCGGGCTTCAGCCGAAGACGGCGCGTCAATACGTTGAGCAAGAGCTGGACGACTGGGCCCGGCTTGCCGTCGAAGGCCACCTGCATGCCCGGAACCCGTGGCTTCCCTATCACGAATTTGTGACTGAACCGATGGCCCGCGTGGTCGGCGCAAAGCCTATCGAAACCGTCGCGATGAACGGGCTAACCGTCAATCTGCACCTGCTGATGGTTTCGTTCTACCGCCCGACAAACGAACGATACAAGATCGTCATAGAAAAAGGAGCGTTTCCATCGGACCAGTATGCGATCGAATCGCAGATACGTTTTCACGCTCACCATGCGAATGAGGTGATCACGAACTATAGCTGGCCTCTTTCCGAAGCATCTCCGGTCGGGGATCTCGAGAGGCGAAGTCCGAACTATAGCTGGCCCCTTACCGAAGGATCTCCGCGCGGGAGTCGAGAGGAGCAAAGTCCAAACTATAGCTGGCCTCTCGCCGAAAGATCGCCGAGCGAAGGCACTCTGATCGAACTTGCTCCACGCGAAGGCGAATCGGCCCTACGTACCGAAGACATTCTCGAGACCATTGACCTGCACGGCGATAGCATTGCCCTGGTCCTTCTTGGCGGCGTCAATTACTATTCGGGGCAAGCGTTCGACATGAAAGCGATCACTGAAGCGGGTCATCGGAACGGCTGTATCGTAGGATTTGATTGTGCTCATGCTGCCGGAAATCTTGAGTTACAGCTGCACGACTGGAACGTCGATTTTGCCGCATGGTGTTCCTACAAATATCTGAACGCCGGTCCGGGCGGCATTGCGGGCATTTTTGTTCACGAACGCCATGCACGTTCGTTTGACCTACCACGATTTGCCGGCTGGTGGGGCCACGACAAGGAAACCCGTTTTCTTATGAGGCCCGATTTCAAACCGCTTGAAGGCGCCGAAGGATGGCAGATATCCAACCCGCCGATCCTCCAGCTTGCGGCGCTTCGCGCCTCGCTTGAGATCTTCGATGAGGCCGGAATTGCCAACCTGCGAAAAAAGTCGCTTCGATTGACCGGCTATCTCGAATCGCTGCTCGACCAGATCGACGATGAACGTATTTCGGTCATTACGCCTCGCGATCCGCAGCAACGCGGATGCCAGCTTTCGGTCCGCGTAAAGGATGCAGACAAAAGGCTTTTCGACCGAATAACTTCCCAGGGCGTTTCCGCCGACTGGCGCGAGCCCGATGTGATCCGTGTCGCGCCCGTACCGCTCTACAACTCGTTTTCCGATGTTCACCGGTTCGCCGCTGTTCTGAGCGAAGCCCTTTCATGAGCTCACCCGATCGCGATTTCGGCGACCATTTTGCCGTACCCGCCTGGTTTGATGTGGCGCGTGCGATTTGCGAGAAACACGACATTGGTTTCACAGGTCTTGAACGGGCCGACAGCAGCGATCATGTCGTATTCCTTATTAACGAGCAGTTAGTGTTGAAGATCTTCAGGCCGTCACGAAATTGTTTTGAGCGAGAAAGAAAGGCACTTGAATTTGCATCCGGCCGGCTGCCATTCAGGACGCCCGAGATCGTCGAGACGGGCAGTTTCGAAGGCTTTGATTATTTGCTGGCAACCCGGATTCCGGGTAAGGCCGTCAGCAGAGCCGAATTTCTGCGGCTGCCCCCGACCGAACAGGTCGACGTCCTCACAGAACTAGCGGCAGGCCTGCGGCAGATTCACGATATCAATCCCTCATTCTTCGCCGACGATTGGCCGGCGTTCGTTGATGACCGCGCCGCAACCTTCATCGACCGGCAGATCGCTCATGGCGTCAATTCCCGCATTATCGGCGCACTGCCGGAATTTATCGAAAAGAATCTCCCTGCGGTACCGCGAACACCCACAGTTTTTTTGCACGGCGATGTTCATTTCGGTAACTTAAGATTTGAACCGGTTGGCGGTAAGTTAAAGATCTCGGGCCTGTTCGATTTTGCCGATTCGCGCCGCGGCCATCACGAATACGACCTCCTCGCTGTCGGCGTTCTCATGATCCAGGGCCAACGCGAACTGCAGCGAGAGTTTTTCCGTGCGTACGGATATGGAGAGGGCGATCTGAACGAAGAAATGCGGCATCGCCTGATGATGCTGACGATGTTGTATGAAACTAGCGACCTGCGGCGATATGCGATGCGCCTTTCGCCGGACGCGGTGGACCTGACGCTGGACGAACTTGAACGTGCTATCTGGTGCTTTGTTTGAACGAGATGTCTGAAGATCGAGTCATCATAATAGGCGCCGGACTTGCCGGTTCGCTGCTTGCGATATATCTGGCCAAACGCGGTATCAAGGTAGATGTTTTCGAGGCGCGAGGCGATATGCGTAAAGAAAGCGTCGATGCCGGCCGCTCGATAAACCTTGCCCTTTCCGACCGCGGCATTGCCGCACTTCGCGAGGTCGGGATGGACGAATATATGCTTTCAGAAGCTGTTCCGATGTACGGCCGAATGATCCATTCCGTCGCGGGCGAGACAAAGCTGCTGCCATACAGCGGCCGCACGGGTGAGTACATCAACTCGGTGTCTCACGTGCCGGCCTGAATATCGCGCTGATCAACGAGGCGGAAAAATACCCCGAGGTCCAGTTCGTTTTCAACGAACGGTGTGTGGAGCTTGATCTCCCCAGCGGGCGAAGCCGTTTTCGCCAGCGGCCGCACTCGGCGGGCCGACACGGTTATCGCCACGGACGGTGCCGGTTCGGCCGTCCGCCAGTCGGTGGAAAAGCAGGTCCCTGGATTTGAATCGACTTCCGTTTTCCTCGATCACGGATATAAAGAACTGCACATCCCGCCGAAGCCCGACGGTGGTTTTCATCTCGAAAAGAATGCCCTACACATCTGGCCGCGGCATCAGTTCATGATGATCGCATTGCCGAATTTTGACGGCAGTTTTACGTGTACGCTGTTTCTCGACAAAAAACAGATGGCTTCCCTCTCAACGCCCGATTCCGTAACCGGCTTTTTCAAGCAAGAGTTTCCCGACGCTGTGCCGCTTATGCCGACCCTCACAGAAGACTTTTTCGATAACCCGACCGGCGAACTTGGAACCCTAAAATGCTGGCCGTGGAATGTCGACGGCAAAGTGCTGCTGCTCGGTGATTCAGCCCACGCAATGGTGCCGTTCTACGGCCAGGGCATGAACTGTGCCTTCGAAGATGTGCGGGTGCTGGATTCCATCTTGTCAGAACCGCCAGCGTCAGCGGGCGGCCGGCCCGATTGGCGATCGATATTTGAGAAATACGCCCGGTCGAGAAAACCAAACACCGATGCCATCCAGGACATGGCCCAGGAAAACTTCTATGAAATGCGCGACCGGGTAGCAGACCCTGTTTTTCAGCGAAAGCGTGAATTGGAAACAAAACTCGAACAAACTTACCCGGATTATTTTTCGAAATACTCGATGGTCACATTTCGCGAAGATCTGCCTTACCTGGTGGCAAAGGAAAAAGGGAATGCCCAGGATGCGCTTCTGATGAAAAAATGCGCCGAGATCAAATCGGTTCAGCAGATCGACCTCGACGCGATTATGGCTGAAACACGCGTAGCTGGATGAGAAACAATGAAGTTCAGGCTCGACACTGACGGGGCTTTCCGCGAATTTGATGCAGCTAGCCCGATCGACATCTCGATACCGCTTCGTTTCAACGGCCCCCAGCCGAACGCTTACGGTGTCGAGCCGGCGACATCCGAGCCGTGCGAGTACGGCACGCTGGTCGGCGATACCCGCCGCGGCGGAAGCTGTAACTTTGAACGATACACATTCATTCCTCATTGCAACGGCACGCATACCGAATGCATCGGCCATATCACGAATGAGCGTATTTCGGTCCGCGACTGCCTCCAGGATGCGTTTTTGAGGGCACGGCTGATCTCTGTGCAGCCGACGATTTCTCGCCAGACTGAAGAGAGATATTCCGCGATGATGGCAATGGACGACCTGCTGATCACCCGCTCCGCTCTGACAGACGCGATGGACGCGGACCCGACCGGGTTCGAAGCGTTAGTTGTTCGAACACTGCCGAACGAAGACGGCAAACTCATCCAGAGCTATCAGGGTGCGAACGTCCCGCCCTATTTCACGACCGAAGCGATGGAATTTATTGTCGAAAGCGGCGTCAGGCACTTACTCGTCGATCTGCCGTCCATCGACAGGCTGTATGACGACGGAAAGCTGTCGAATCACAGGATCTTCTGGAATGTCGAGCAAGGAAGTTTTGAAAAGGACCGAAGTTCGCGAATAGCGTCAACCATAACGGAGCTCATATACGTGCCAAATGAGGTCGAGGATGGAGAATATTTATTGAACTTGCAAATCGCACCGTTCGAGGCCGACTGTTCGCCCAGCCGGCCGCTGCTATTTGGGATTTTGAACTCGTAAAACATACAACCTTTGTCCCCGTGCCCGCGACAAATCTTCGAATGAAAGGCCTCGCATTATTCAACTTAATATTCTTTCTGACGGCGACCGCTGTCAGCGGCCAGACCTATATCGTTGATATCGTCCGCGACTCGGCACGCTCAGACAAGTTTACCGGCGGCCGGATCGCAAAGGCCGCGGTGTCGCCCGGTGACGGCGATATGAAGATCACGATCAACCTGCCGTCCTTTCAGATGACTTTATGGCAGGGCCGCAAAGAGCTCGGTGTTTATCCTATTGGAACCGGAAAAGTGGATTTCCCGGTTCCGGTCGGACTTCGACGGGCAACGTCGATAGAGTGGAACCCGGTTTGGATACCGCCTTCGAGCGAATGGATAGAACGATCAAGCACAGTAAAGCCCGGCGAGATCATTCTGCCGACCGATCCGCGCAATCCACTCGGAAAGATAAAGATCCCGCTGGGTTACGGCTATCTGATACATCAGGCAAAAGGAGCGGCAGGATATGGGAAATCTTGTATCGCACGGCTGCGTCCGCGTGCTGCAGCGAGATCTTTATGACCTGTCGGAAAAGATAATGGCGGCTCGGGGCATTCAGCTGCCGACCGGTAAGCTGTTTGAAATAAAGAGGACAAAGAAGACTTTGCCCGTAGCTCTCGAACCGGCCGTACTCTGTCGAGATCACGTACGACACAATGGTCGTCGAAGCGGGCGAATTGGCGATCTATCCGGATATTTACAATTACAAAAAGAACACGGTCGATAATCTAAGGGATGAACTCCGAAGCAACAACATAGATGACCATCGGTTCTCAGATGCACGTCTGCGCTCGCTGATCGCCGCCGCGACAGGAAAGAATAAATACGTCGTCAGTATTGCCGGCTTAAGATCGGGAAGAAGTTTGCTGCCAGGAAAAAGCGTTCCTGTCCTTCAGGGTCTGACACGCGTTGGAGCGGTCGTTAAATAAAAAGTAACCGCTTTTAGAATTTCTTTTCAAAGCAAACGCTGTTTTCCAGACCAGCATATTGCCCATAATTGGGTATCACCGAATACCCGCTCTTTTCGTAAAGCCGTATAGCCTCGGGCTGTTTCATTCCGGTCTCCAGAACGCATCGGCCGCACCCGAGCTCGGCCGCCCACTTCTCAAGCTCATTCAAAACCGCGGCGGCAATACCTTTCCCTCGATACTCCGGCAGCGTGTACATTCGTTTAACTTCCATTGCACCGGGCAAAATTCCTTGATCGCTCCGCACGAAACGGCCCGTGTCGTCAGAGTAAGCGACGATCACGATTGTTTTATCTTGTCGATCTTATTGAACTGCGCGTAATATGCATGCCCGCTACCGTCGCGATCTGCAAGTTCGGCATCCAGGCGACTAACCAGGTTCATGAAGTCGGCATCGGATGAATCGGTCTTGATCAGAGATATTTTCATTCAAAACAACTGTTCACTGTTATCACTAAATCACTTATTCACTGTATTCGTGAAACGCTTCTGATCAGTTGATGTTCGCTAGTTCACGTTGACCGTTCGTCTTAGGCCAACGCTGCCGATCGCGGGTTTCAATTCGGTGAATCTGAAATTCGTAACCCGCGTCCATCAGTCGTTTGGGTACGACCTTCGTCGAATCGAGGAGCAGAGCATCGCCCATCTCGCCGAAGACAAGATTCACAGCAAACTCCGGCAACGGAAGAAAAGTCGGGCGGTAAAGAACAGAGCCGAGGGTTTTTGTAAACTCCTCATTCGTGACTGGATTCGGTGCGACAACATTTATAGCACCACGCAAGTTCTCGTTTTCAAGCACAAAATTCACGATCCCGACCACCTCGTCCAGAGCGACCCAGCTCATCCATTGCTTGCCGCTCCCGACAACGCCGCCGACGCCGAGTTTGAACGGTGTCAGCATCACTGCCAGCGCGCCGCCGTCCTTGGAAAGTACGATTCCCGTCCGCAGCAGCACGGTTCGGATCCCCATATCTTCAGCCCGCCGCGATTCGGCCTCCCATTCCCTGCAAACGTCGGAAAGAAATGTGTCGCCCGCCGCATTCGCCTCGGTCATTTCCGCGTCGCCGCGGTCGCCATAAAAGCCGATCGCGGAGCCCGAAATAAAAACCTTCGGCTTTCTTTCAAGCCGGGCGAAAGCCTCGATAACGGTACGTGTTCCCAAAACGCGGCTGTCGCGGATGGCCTTTTTCTTTTCGTCGGTCCACCGCAGCCCGCTGATGCTCTCGCCCGCGAGATGGATCACAGCGTCAAGCCCTTCGAGACGTGCAAGGTCCTTATCCGCAAATCCTGAATCGACATCCCACCGAATATACCGTTCGTTCTTCGGTTCACTCCGCGAGGCAAGCAGCATCTCATAGCCCTTCTCCCGAAAAGATCGCTGAAGAGCCATCCCGATCAACCCGGTCGCACCTGTGATAAGGATTTTCATATTCCGAAGTTCAGAGTTCAAGTTTCAGTTCGTCTCGGTAGAACAGACTTTCCAGTCTGTTCAGCGAGAGGCTAGAAAGCCTGTGGTACCAAGCTGAAGCTTGAACTCTGAACTTACTTTCCACCGCGCAGATCGCGCTGAACAAACTCGACCATCATCCGCAGTTCCCGCTCGGTCAATTGATTCCGAAACGGTGTCATCCCGTTACCGCCTTCGGTAATGTGCCGGTAGATCTGCTCGTCGGTGGTGTACTTGAATTCGCCCTCGCGGAGATTCGGAATGAGGGTGCCGTTCTCGAGCGTCCTGCCCTCGGCCTCGGGGCCGTGGCAGATGGCGCAATTCTGTCGGAACAACGACGCTTCGTAAGCCTTGCTTTCGGCGATCACGAACTTTCTTCTGCCTGACCCAGAGCAGCCCCAAACGATCAGGCCCGCAAAGATCAATAAAACAAAAAACTTAATTCTAAACATCCGCCGGATCGCCCTAAACCTTCACTTCCTCTCTAAGCAAAAGCTTTGAGATCTTGCCCGTATTCCCGATCGGCAGCGCATCGCGAAACTCGACATAGCGAGGATATTTGTTTGCCGCGAACTGCGTCTTGCACCAATCCATGAATTCCTCTTCAGATAGCTTCTGCCCCTCCTTCAGGACCACAAAGGCCTTCGACCTCTTCGCCCATTTTCTCATCCGGCACGCCGATCACCGCAACAAGCGAAACGGCCGGATGCGTCATGATGACCTCTTCCAGCTCTCGCGGATAAATATTGTATCCGCCGCGAAGTATCATGTCCTTTTTCCGGTCGACGATCGAGAGATATCCTTCCTCATCCATTATCCCGATGTCGCCTGTGTGGAACCATCCGTTGCGAAATGCCTCGGCCGTCGCCTCCGGACGCTTGTAATAGCCTTTCATTATATTGGTCCCGCGGATAACAACCTCGCCCCGCTCGCCTCGAGGCACCTCCTTATCGTTGTCATCGACGCATTTGATCTCGACGCCAAAAATCGCCTGGCCGACGGTGCCCGGTTTCGAGGGCTTTTCGAAATGATTAAATGTGGCGAGCGGCGAAGTTTCCGATAATCCGTATCCTTCCATCACTCTCACGCCGAATTTGTCCTGAAACTCCTTCATCACTTCGACCGGCATCGGAGCGCCGCCCGAGGTGCAGACCTTCATATTTTCTTTGATGCGGCTAATGTCATAGCCCGTCTCATCGGCATATTTCAGCAACGCCCAATACATCGTCGGCACGCCGACCCAAAAATTCACCTTTTCCTTGACCATCGTGTCGAGCGTCGCCTGAGGGTCGAACCTCGGCAGCAGAACGACGCGATTTCCCGCATAGATATTCGTGTTCATCTGCACCGTTTGCCCCGTCGTGTGAAAAAGCGGCAGCGTGATCAGGACGGTTTTCTGCTCGCCGTCCGTAAAATCCAGCTCAGGAAGGTGAATGCTGTACGTCGTAACGACATTCGACCAAAGGTTAAGATGCGTCAACTCCGCGCCCTTCGGCTGGCCCGTTGTACCCGATGTGTAAAGGATCGCGCACGTATCGTCCGGCGTCGTCGGATACATTTCGAATTTGTCCGATTCGGCCCCGATCAATTGCGTAAGCGTTTTATGCTCGGCATATGGCGACGGCCCCATCATCTCCTTTGGCAGGACCACCAAATGCTCACAGGAATCTACCTCGTCAAATGCCGCCTTGCTCGATTCGCCGATCTTCAATTCCGGCGTTCCCTCGAACGCAAAGAAAACCTTCGCATCAGAATCCTTAAGCTGGTACGTGATCTCGCGGGGAGTGAACAACACACAGGTAGGAACGACAACCGCACCGGCCTTCATTATTCCGTAATACACGATCGGAAAATAAGGCAGGTTCGGGCAATTAAGGGCCACCTTATCCCCGTGCCCGATCCCCATCCGCACCAAAGCGTTTGCGACCTTGTTCGACATCGCGTCCAACTGGCCATAAGACATGCGCACGTCGTTCCAAACGATCGCTTCCTTCTGCGGCGCCAATCTCGCGTGGTGCGAGACGATCGACGCCAGGTTGAGCGTTGTTGCTCTTGGTTCCATATATCAAATATTGTATTTGCCGGTCCGGCCTTGAAAACTGAAGAACTTTTGCGAATAAGCGTAACACAGCGTTTAGGCAAATGAAAAAGAGGGTTTCGCGACCTCCGAGCGGTGCAGAATCATAATATCCTTTGACTTGCCGTCGCGGTTTTCCTAGAATCTAGGTTTCGCCCGACGGCTGTAGAATTCTCCTAAGGTTAGCCCAAAAGCATTAAATCAATGAGTATTAAATCGCCAGCTTTCGCTGTACCCGCACTAATTATCTGTTTATTTTCCGGCATTTTCGCCGACGGTGTCGAGTTCACAGGCCAGTTCGAAAAGTCCTTGGCGCCTAATGTTGAGGAATTCGAACGAGTGGTCCTTAAGCAAAGCGCCGCTCAGACCTGGGTACACCTCGGTCAATTCTCTCCGACCGCCGAATTCGCGGCCAGCCGGCTGGTTCATCCGCAGACCGGAAAGTTTTCCGTTATGACCGTCCTCGTCGAAGACGCCGGCACCGATCCCGTATTGTTCGTTGACCTCAACGAAGACGGAACGATCACACCCGCAGAAAAGGCGGTCCTGAAACTGGAAAAGAAAGATAATCCATATCTTTGGATCGGAACCGCGCCGCTTGCCGCAAAAGGCGATTTTTTTACCCAGGCACCAATCTTCATCCGTTATTTCAAGTCGGTAAAAGTTGAAAAGATGGACAAAGGCGACCGTCTGGTCACCCAGTCGACCGAGGTCATGGCCCGCGGTACGGTAGACGTTAAGGGAAGGCCCGTCGTCGTTCAGTACGCTATGGCGGCCGGTGTGAAAAAGGTAAACCCGCAGGAAGGCTGGCTCGGGGTCGACGGGGACGGCGACGGAAATATTGATATGGACAACCTCTCGCCCGAGGCCGCTAAAGCCGATGCCGAATCCGTTGTCTTCCGTGTCGGAGACGTTTATGTTTCCACCAAGAAAGCCGATATTTCGAAAAACACGATCATCCTCCGAGCGCACGAAGCAAAGGATTACAAACGTTCCGAGCTCGCGATAGGAAAGCCCTTTCCCGAATTCAGCTTTACCGATTTCGAAGGCAAAAAGCGCAGCATCAGCGAGTTTCGCGGCAAGTTTGTGCTGCTCGACATCTGGGGTTTTTGGTGCGGCCCCTGCCGAAAGGAGCTGCCCTATATCCGCGAAGCCTATAAGCGTTTCCAGGCCCGAAACCTCGAGATCGTCGGTCTTAACACAGACGAGAACTTTACCGTCGACTCAATGAAAAAAGGCCTGAAGGAGAACGGTATGCTCTGGACCAATGCAAGGTTTGACAGCGTAGTCGATTTTCTAAGGGTCAGTCTTCGCATTAATTCGTTCCCGACGACGTTTCTCATTTCGCCGGATGGAAAAATACTCTCGATGAGCCGCCAGGAACGCGATGAGCCGGATCTTCGCGGCGCCGACCTGCTTGAGAGTCTCGACGAATTGCTGCCTAACTAATCGAAAAATCGATCTTCTCGGACGCCGTAATGGCGGCATTCATTCGCTGGATCGAATGGTGCCGCCAATCATCTTTCGACTCCGGAAAATCCGATCGATAGTGTCCTCCCCGAGATTCCTCGCGCCATAACGCCGCCCTGGATACAAGCAATGCAAGCGAGACAAAATTTCTGGATGAAGTAGAAAGCCGTGACGAAGCTATTTGCTCAAATTCCGGGATCGCCCGTTCAAGCGAGGCCTTGTCCCTGATTATCCCGACCCGCTCCCACATCACGCGTTTCACCCTTTTCTTTACCGCCGTCGAAACCGTGGATTCGGATAACAGCTCTTGTACATCAGCTCTTTCTTTTAACCTGAAACCCGAAACCTGAAACCCGGAACTATCCCCCGCCGCCGCCTCGCCCGCACGGGCGCCGAAAACCAGACCTTCCAGAAGCGAATTCGACGCCAGCCGGTTGGCGCCGTGGACGCCGGTACAGCTGACCTCACCGGCGGCATAGAGCCCCGGCAATGTCGAGCGGCCGTGCAGATCGGTGCGGACGCCGCCCATGCAATAATGCGACGCAGGCGAAACCGGAAGCATGTCCTGCGCGATGTCCAGCCCGTAGATGGCGGCAGGTTTCGGCGATCTTTGGAAATCTGTGCTTGAGAAATTCGCCGTCCAAGGCGGTCATATCCAAAAAAACGTAGCGGCGATCCCGTCCTGCGCATTTCCGATACGATCGAACGCGACACAATGTCACGCGGTGCCAGTTCAAGCCGCTCATCGTACCGGTCCATAAACCGTGAACCCTCGCGGTTTCGCAGGACGCCCCCCTCGCCGCGCATTGCTTCACTAAGCAGAAATCGCGGCGCACCCTCGACACTCAACGCGGTCGGATGGAACTGGATAAATTCCATGTCGGCCAACTCCGCACCCGCAAGATACGCCATCGCCATCCCGTCGCCGGTCGCGACAGCCGGGTTTGTCGTGTGAAGATACAGTTGGCCGGCCCCACCGGTACAAAGGATGACCGCCCGGGCAAAGATCTCGCGCCGCCCGCGCAGGATCGGATCGAGATATTGCACGCCCACGCACCGGCCGTCATTTACTATCAAACCTACGGTCGCCGCGAAGGGCAGGAGGCTGATGTTCGTTTCAACCGCTGCCCGCGCCATCAGCGACCTGACAAATTCACTTCCGGTCGAATCGCCGTGAGCATGCAAGAATACGGCGCCGTGAATGTGCGGCTTCACGCGTAAAGACCAGCTTCCCGCCTTCGCGGTCAAACTCGGTCCCCCACTCGATAAGTTCCTTTATGTATTTTGTCCCTTCGGTAACCAGCGTTTCGACCGCCTGCTCGTCGCAAAGTCCTGCACCCGCGACAACCGTGTCGCCTTCGTGGAGCTCCGCGTTGTCGTCATCAGAAAGCACAACAGCGACGCCGCCCTGCGCATATTCGGTGTTTGATTCGCTCGCCTTGTCCTTGGTCAGCACCGTCACGCGGCCGCCTGCTTCGGAAAGCGCGATCGCCGCTCGCAGGCCCGCCACCCCGCTCCCTAACACAATGAAATCGGTTTCAAGTGCCATTGATTGCTCACTTTAGCAAACAACGTGCGGCTAAGTCGAAACTTTCCGAAAACCAGCTATTAAGAAAATATCGAAAAAGACTTGACACCTACGAAGACCTTCGTATATCGTTTGTCTACGAAGGCCTTCGTAGATGATGATCACAACGAACAAACCAACAAAAGCCGAGCTTGAGATCCTGTCGATACTTTGGGAGCGAAGTCCCGCATCTGTCCGGGACATACATGCCCGCCTGAACGAGTTGAGACCGGTCAAATACACCTCGGTTCTCAAAACAATGCAGATTATGTTCGAGAAGGGGATGCTGAAACGCGACGCAAGCGCTAAGGCCCATTTATACCGTCCGGTGCAGACGCAGCGGCAGACGCAAAAAGGCCTCGTCAACGATCTGCTCGACCGAGCCTTTCGCGGATCGGCCCTAAAACTTGTTCAGCATGTACTCGAGACAAAACCCGCCAGCCCGGATGAGCTTGCCGAAATAAAGCGAATGATAAGCGAGGTTGAGGCAAAAGGAGATCGTAAATGAACATGCAATTGTTAGACGGAGTCAAGCCTGATCGAGAACCTCGGATGGACGCTTATACATTCCGTTTGGCAGATCGCGATCGTCGCATTCGTTCTTTTCCTGACGCTGAGAATTCTTGCGAACGTTTCGGCAAATGTTAGATACGCGGTCTCGGTCGCCGTACTGGCCGCTGCGGTCATCTTGCCTGGTTACCTTTTACCAATTGACCGCTGCCTCACAGCAGACAGATCTCCTTTGATAAAGCATTTCAGGAACAACTTGCCGGAGCGGACCGGGCGGCTGTTGATCGTGTCCGTCCGCAGCGTTCGGCTTATGCGGATGCGGTGGAAAGCGTTAGGGCAGGAGGAATCGATCTCACTTCACGTATTGCCGGTGCTCAACAGATCATTGAAACTTATCTCCCCGTGTTTCTGCCGTTTGCCGTTTGGCTCTGGCTGGCCGGGATCGCGTTCTATTCCCTGCGAATGATCGGCGGACTTTGGCAACTGCGGGCGTTTCGGAAATTCGACATCACGAATGTCGACGAACAACTTCAGGCAAAATTTGAGGCCTTGTGCGAACGGCTGCAGCTCCGCCGAATGGTCCGCCTCTTCAGCTCGGGCATCGTTGAAACACCGATAGCTGTCGGGTGGCTGCGGCCGCTGATCATCGTACCGGCGAGCGCCATTTTGCAGATCGATCCGCGCGGGCTTGAGACCGTGATCGCCCACGAGCTTATCCATATCCGCCGGCACGACACGCTGGTCAACATCCTGCAAAACGTCGTCGAGGTAGTGTTCTTTTATCACCCCGGTGTGCGGTGGATATCGTCGCGGATCCGGCTGGAACGTGAGTTTGCGGCCGATGCGGCGGTGCTCGAGATGTTCGCGGACTCCCGCGTCGTTTACGCAAAAGCCCTCGCGGACCTGGAAGAGATTCGTCGTTCGACGAAGATACAAACGCCGGCGCTGGCGCCGGCGGCAAATGGAGGTAATTTAATGCAAAGGATACAAAAGATCTTACAAAAAAATACCGGAACAAGTAGCGAGCTTTCCGCTTGGTCGGCTGGTCTGGCTCTCTTACTTATCCCGGCTGTTCTACTGGCGTTATTTTCAGTTAATACGCCAGGTCTTGTCAATGCTCAAGGTAAGGCGGAACGAAAGCTGGCAATAGGCTTTGTGTCGATTCCGCCGGTCGACCGCTCGGAAAATCCGCCAAAGGATGCCTTTTCAACGGCCCAGATCCTCATGGAAAAACTCAAAGCCCATAAGGTTCCGGCCATTGGATTTGTTAACGGCGGATCGGTTTCCGATGGTGAAAAGATCTTCCCTGTCAGGGCGGAAATGGTGAAAATGTGGCGTGCCGAAGGATTTGAGATCGGGCTCGGAAATTTCAGACACGTTTGGTTTCACAATACGCTTTACGAAGACTACGTGGCCGGTGTCGAGAAGAACGAGGTCGCGGTACGAAAGATCCTGGGAGAAAAAACGAAGCTACGCTTTTTCAGCTACCCATACCTCAATACCGGCAAGTCTGTCGAAGAACGTGACCGTTTCGAATCATGGCTTTCGGGCAAAGGGCTGTCTCCCGTCAAGTACACGATCGACAACAACGAATGGATGTACTCGTTCGCGTACGACATGGCTCGAAACGACAATGACCTGCATACGATGAAGGAGGTCCGGACCGCATTCATAAGGTATATGGGCGAAATGTTCGACCATTACGAAGCCTACTCGCGTGAGATGTTTCGCCGGGACATCGCCCAGACATTGGTCCTCACCCCAAGCCGGCTGGTTGCCGATTCGGCCGACGAGCTTTTCGGCATGATCGCACGCCGAGGTTATTCATTCGTTACAATGGCCGAGGCCCAGTCGGACGAGGCGTACAAGCTCCCTGAAAACTATATCGGCAACAGCGGCATCTCGTGGTTCGAACGCTGGACCATCGCCAAAAACGGCCGCCTGCGGCCCGAACCTAAGGTGGACGACAGCGTCGAGCGGACATGGACCGAACGCAAGCCGTCAAAATAGCGACTAACACCAAATACATTCCTAAACGGGTGATCCTTGATGAAGGATCATCCATTTTCCT
This sequence comes from uncultured Acidobacteriota bacterium, assembly GCA_963763355.1. Taxonomy (GTDB): domain Bacteria; phylum Acidobacteriota; class Blastocatellia; order Pyrinomonadales; family Pyrinomonadaceae; genus OLB17. The sequence goes on along the minus strand of CAVXOI010000008.1, from coordinate 105,204 downwards.
TTCCCAACAATCGGCAAATTCCTACGCCGCCGTTGACTGTCTCTCGACGTCCGATGACTTATAGAGTCCCTCAAAAGCGCCTTTTCGCAGGTTGATGCCATACTCCGTATAGGCCTTCAGACAGCAGATCATCTGTCCCCAGCCGAAGCAGTTTTGATATGAGCTGTCCAGGTCGGCTTGCGTCTCGCGCCATCCGGTTTCGCTGATGCGGACGATCGTGTCGTCGCCGTCCGCCTCGAACTGCATTTCCACTTTGGTATCGAGCCCTTTCGTTCCTTCCCATTCCAGAACGATCAGGCGGTTCGGCACGACCTGTTTCACCTTCACGGGAAATTGAAGCTTTTCTTCATCCGGGTTATCGGCAAACGCCCATTTGACCGTCGTTCCTTCAACAAGCGGAGCGCTTGCGCCGCCGTTGGTAAAATAGCCGCTCAATTTGTCCGGGTTGTAGACCGCGTCAAATACTTCCTCGACCGGTTTCTGTATTTTGCATTGCACCTGAAATTTGAGGTCCATATTCATACTCCTTTTTGTTTTATGAGCTGAGTATATGTTATAATTTTATAACATGTCAAGTTCCGAATCGCACGACCTAATCTTTAAGGCCCTTGCCGACAAGCGTCGCCGCCGCCTGCTGGATCTTCTCAAAGATGCCCCGAAAACAACCAGCGACCTGTGCAGCAGCTTCAGCGATCTTGACCGCTGCACGGTCATGCAACACCTAGGCGTGCTTGAAAAAGCGGGGTTGATCTTCGTGCAAAAGAAAGGAAAGTTTCGTTGGAATTATCTGGACGTGACGCCGATCCGCGAGATATACGACCGCTGGATAAATCAGTACGCTTCACCATCGGTCGAACTGCTGACGAAGATGAAGCGCGATCTTGAGCCAGACCCGCACGCATAGGCCGGACGCCCTCAGCGCTTAACCACCCTGTTCTCCAAACTGCGCGGATTAGCTTTTTCCTTGATAGCCTTCAACAATGCGTCAAAGCTGTCCTTCGCGACTGAGCCGGTCAGGGTAACTCGATCATCCTTGACGACGGCGACCACATCCGTGTATCGTGGATCGCCCAATACATCAGCCACTTTTGCGCGGAGTGCTTCATCCGTCTGAAACAAAAGTTTCGGGACGTCGAATTCCTTGATCTTTTTCCATCCGATCGTGAGGGAGCCGTCCTTTTCCATCTGCTCTACACGAAATGCCACAAGGATATCGGCCTCACCAAAGTTTATCGATCGTAGAACATAAACATGGCCGATGGCAGCCGGGACTCGGGCTAGTGAAAACGCCTCCGTCCGTTTCATATTTGTGGCTCCTCCGCTGCTCGACCCTGATCACGTCATGCAAAACGGGTGGTTTGTAATCGACCAGAAACTTCGGAATACCCGATTCGAGCGAAACATTCGATAGCGAACCCGCACCAAGATCGCGGATAAAACCATAATTCGCTCCATAAAATCCGCCGGCCATTATTAGTCCGCCCTCGTAGCCTATTTGTGGGATCCTGTTATAACTATGAGCACCGGTGGAAAACGAATAATATGACCCGCCCTCACGAATACCCAGTGGATTTTCCTCGTCCTCGTAGGCGGTGAACTTGTCGCTTTTGAACATCCCCCGCGGCAGCAGTTTGAATACGTGGACGCCGGACTGTTCGGCCTGAGCAATGCTCGTCCGATCAGGCCGCAAAACTTCAGGGAGAGCCGGGTTCTGGGCGGATGTTGTCGTGGCTAATACAGCAGCGAGTACGACGAAAAACGACAATTTCATAAGTGCTGCCTCCTGCGAAAGGTAAAATTCGGACTTCAAACCACCTCACCACATCAATTCACGGTCAGGTTCGGAGAAAGTTGCACGTATTTGGACGCAATAGCCCCGTCTCAGGGATGTCCGGGCGGTTCACAAACAAAGCCCGCCAAACTTGGCGGGCCTTGCTTCTCTTAACCGGCGTTCTACATTGGGATCTTCAATTCCTGTCCCGGATAGATCTTGTCCGGGTCCTTCAGAATATCGCGGTTATGGTCCCAGATCGCTTTCCATTGGATGCCGTATTTGCCGGCGATCTTGGTTAGATTGTCGCCCGACTCGACGGTGTAGGTGTGCATTCCGCCACCGGCCGCGGCAGATTCCGCGGTTTGGATATTCAGGATGAGGTCGCCTGATTTAAAGTCAGGGTCAAGCCGTGCATATTCGTCCCAAAGCTGTTGTTTTGCTTCGGCGCTCGGTGCCGTTCCGGTAACAACTAGCGTACCCTCATTTCCCTCGCTTAACTCATATGTCGTCCCGTTCTGATTGGCAAGCTCAAGAAGCGACACGTATTTTTCTTGTACTGACATGATATGAATTCCCTCCTGGCTTATTTGCCCTTCTTAAGCTGGTTGTCGATGCCGGTGATGCCGGACTGCATTATGACCTGCACGCACTCGGCATACTTTGCGTTCGGCACTTCGCCTGTCACGGTAACTTTGCCGCTGGCCACGGAAACCGATGCGCCGGTACAACCTGCTTTCTTAAGGTCTTCGGTTATCTTTCCCGTAAGCGCCGGATCCGGAGCGGCAGGCGTTGCCACCGGAACGGGTTTCAACGTCGTGCTGTTGACGACGGATTTTACACCTTCAACGGTCCTGGCGGTGTCTTCCGCTTTCTTCTTGGCTGCTGCATCGGCAACTTCGCCGGTCAGAGTGGCCACGCCGTCCTTAACGGCAACGGTTACGCCCGTTACGCCGGCCGCTGCCAGTTTTTCCGTAACGCCCTTTTGCACGTCAGCATCGCTCTTGCCGCAGGCGCTGCACGAAAAGCGCGATCGCAATAGTTAAAACGGTTATGAATTTGATCTTCATTTTTCCTCCCCAATTGTTAATCAAAACCTTGTTCGTTATCGCACGCCTTGCCTAGAGTTTTCGCGGTCAAATGCCTACTCCCGAAAAACATCGGACAAAGCGCACGACATATATCAGATCAAGTAATACTGACCGATTCGAAACCATTTTTCAACTGGATCGATCAACGCCGGTTCAGCCACGAATGCACAAATGGGGCGCCTTTCAGTTCTAATAGACCTTGTTAAAAGAGTATTCGTGCATTCGTGGCGAAAATCATCGGCCAGTAGGAATTTGAACGCACTCGATCAAATTGCGAAAGCCCACGCGTGAGCAAGGGCGATACCCGGCCGTTGAGTGTATCGCCCTTCCTAACGGTCGGGTTTTCGCATCCACTAAATTCTCACGAAAACACTTCTTCGACGATCTGACGGGCAACATCGTGAGACGTCAGATCGGGCTTAACGACGAAGTGCCAATCGGCAAGGCAGTACACCTCCTGCCGCTCGTCGAAAAGTTTTCGGGTCAATTCTTTGTTTCGCACTAGCGGCCTTTCTTTTCGGGAACGGCGAATGTTGTTCCAGCAGTGGTCAAAGGTGGCGTCGAGCCAGACACTTACCAGGCCGCTAGCCCGGATCATCCTTCGATTCTCCTCCATCGTCCATGCACCGCCGCCCAAAGACAGGATACGCACGTCCTTCTCGAGTGCATGTTTCAAATTGTCGGTTTCGATAGACCGGTATTTTTCGATCCCGTCCGCGTCGATAATGTCGACTATCCGGCGTTTCTCGCTTATCTCGATCATCGAATCGAGGTCCAGACGCTCACATTTCAAAAGATTCGCAAGATGACGCGCGACGCTCGTCTTTCCGACGCCCATAAAGCCGGTTAAAGCGATACGAACATCGTCCCTTCCGTTCTGCCTGTCGATCTTCTGATCCTTCACGCTGTCAGTATATTACCCTCGCAAGTTCATCGAAAAACGCCGGGAACGAGACCGCGGCGCACTCGGCATTTACGATCTCGGTCTCGCCATCCGCAAAAAGCCCGGCGACGGCAAATGCCATCGCGATGCGGTGGTCGCCAAACGAGTCGAGCACGGCACCGCTGAGTTTTGACCGCTCGACGCGAAGGCCGTCGTCAAATTCCTCAACGCTCGCACCCATTCGCCGAAGGTTCTCGACAATTGCCGAGATCCGGTCCGATTCCTTGATCCGCAGTTCGGCCGCGTCCCTTATCTCAAGGCCGCCCTCGAGCTGCGTTCCCGCAACCGCAAGTATCGGTATTTCGTCGATCAGGTTTGCGATCACGCGGCCGCTCAATCTTGTCATCTCGCCGGATCCGCGGGCCGCGGTTCCCCGCACGATCAGATCGGCCACCGGCTCACCGCTCTGCTCTCTCGGGTCCGAGACAACGATATCGACTCCCATTTTCACGAGCACGTCCGTGACGGCCCGCCGCGAATCGTTTATTCCCACGCCTGGAAGCCGCAACTCGGAACCATCGAGAAAACCCGCCGCAACCAGAAAAAATGCCGCGGACGAAAGATCTGACGGCACCGCTATATCCCGTGCCGAGAGCCGTGACGTGCCCGAAATGCTTATCCAGGTGCCGTCCGGCCCTTTGTTTTCGCCGACCTCGACACCGAGCCAGCGAAGCATCCGTTCCGTATGGTCGCGGGTCGGTGTCCGCTCAAGCACTGAAGTTTCACCGTCTGCGTTCAGCCCGGCTAATAAAACACAAGACTTTAACTGTGCCGATGCCGCCGACGGCTCATAATCGATGGCCGCGAAAGGCCGCCTGCCGCGAATATAAAGCGGCGCATGCCCGTCCGTAGCGGTTGCCTCGGCTCCCATACGAACAAGCGGGTCGATCACGCGTTTCATCGGCCGCTTTTGCAGCGATTCGTCACCGATCAGGACAGATTCGAAACCCTGGCCCGCCAGAACGCCCGCCATCAGCCGCATGGTCGTACCGCTGTTCTCGCAGTTCAGCGGCCCGTCTGGTTTCTTTAGCCCGTCTTTGCCTACCCCGTTGACCTGGAGGACATTTCCCTCACGCTCGATCTCAACGCCGAGCGTCCGCAGGCAATCGACCGTCGCCGCGCAGTCGGCGCTGGTTGCAAAGTTCGTAACGCGAGCCGAGCCGTCCGCGAGGGCCGACAAAATAGCGGCCCGATGTGAAACAGATTTATCGCCCGGAAGTACGATCTCGCCCCTCAATCGGGCAGCCGGATTGATCTTCATACTTAGTATTCTATTCCGGAACACGTGCGGTTTGTCTTGACATAACATACGCTTACACATTAAGTTACTGTCACAACAACGTGTCTGAAACTACGGAACTCAAATTGCCGAGCCGCATCGAATCGGTGGACGAAGCCGCGTCTCACGCCCAGCATTTTGTTAAAGATTGCGGGTTCGGCGACGATTTTATTTCCGCCGTCGACCTTGCAGTCCGCGAATCGGTGGCCAACGCGGTCAAGCATGGAAACAAATTTGACGCCGCCAAGCAGGTTGAAATGACGATCGTTTGTTCCGCCACGGGTCTGGAGATCGTCGTCAGGGATTTCGGCAGCGGGTTTGCCTGGGACGAGATACCCGACCCGACGGACCCGGCAAATCTATTAAAAGCCTCAGGCCGCGGGATCCTGTTCATGCGTTCCTTCATGGACGAGGTCGAATGGGCCGGCCATCCGGACGGCGGTTTGATCGTGAAAATGACCAAACGGCAATAACCGAGCCGGCAGCTTTTGACTTTGAATTTTGATCTTTTAACTTTGGACTTTGGACTTTGGACTTTGGACCGGATTTTTTCTAAAATCTGCTTTCATAAACAATTAACTACATAGGAGACAAAAATGGCTGATATCACTATCTCGGAACGCCAGGCTGGCGATGTTACGATCCTTGATCTCGACGGCAAGGTCACGATCGGCGAAGGCAGCGTTGCGCTTCGCAATGCGATCCGTCGTTTATTGGGCGACGGCAAAAACAAGATCCTGATGAACCTCGGCGGTGTCGGCTACATCGATTCAAGCGGTATCGGCGAATTGGTCTCCAGCTTTACGGCGGTTAATAAAGAAGGCGGCACGCTCAAGCTTCTCAACCTGACCCAAAAGATCCAGGACCTGCTGGCAATTACAAAGCTCCTAACCGTCTTCGACGTCTACGACGACGAGGCACAAGCTCTCGCCAGTTACAATTAAGTATTTTAGGCTAGAAAACACGAATCCGACCCTTGCCCGGCAAACGCCGCAGGGGTCGGATTCTTTATCCTTTATCCTTATTGGTCGGCTTCGCCAGAAATTCCTTAACCAATTTGATCACCTGGTCCTTGTAAGGCCCGACGAATACATAGTGCGTTGAGCCTTTGATCTCGACGACCTCGGCATTTTTCATCTCTTTGCGAAACTGCTCGATGCTGGCACGCGACAATGGTGTCCGCTTTTCTTTCCAATAGGTGTCCAGTCTCTTGCGAGTTTCGTCCGGTCAGGCTTGCGGAAAACTGAGCGACCTCGGGGTCCGCGTATATCGAAAGGGCCGGGGCGGTCACCTTTTTGTATTCAGGGCGGTACGTCCTCGCTGACCTCATCGTCGAAACCTGCACGTTATAGACATCGGCCGCGGGCATATCCTTGACGACGATATCGGCCCAGCCCGGGCAGTTCATAGCCTCGCGCATCATACGGATCGCCGCGGGCGGCGCTATTTCCGCAGGCAGCTCGTCGGCGCAGGTAAACATTTTTGTTCTGTCATAGGCGGCGTCGAGATAGACCAGTTTGTTGACGCGTTTCGGGTACAGACTCGCAAACAGCGTCATTTCATCCCCGGCGAGCGAATGCCCGATCGAGCGTCGCCCGCGTGATCTTCTGGGCATCCATAAATGCCCTCACGTCCTCGACCCGCGTCGCCGTGTCGTATCCCGAAGCGGGCCGGTCCGTCTCGCCAAACCCGCGGCGCGTCAGCCCGATGACGTGAAACTTGTCCGTAAAGCTCGGCGCGAACTCGTCAAAAATGTGAGCGTCGTTGCCAAACCCGGTCAGCATGATGATCGCCTCGCCCGTACCGCCCCAGTCGAGATAGTTCATCTTGATCCCGTTCGCCGTGACGAACCCGGACTTATGCGGCGACTTGTCACGCGGCGCCTCAGACGACGAGTTGATCTTGGCCGCCGAAATGTCCGTACCGGACTGGTTGATCGTCAATCCGGTAACATTTCCCGTTCGCGTCCTTTTGAAAGGAGATCTTTATCGGAGCTCCTTTAACTGCATAGTTTTCGCTCGAGACCAACTCGAGCTCGAACTTCTGCTGCCCCGTAGCCTGGCCGCCATAGCTTTCCCGCCCTCAGCCGTCACGGTGATCACCAAAGGAACACCCGTCACCTGATATTGCCCGACATACTTCTCAGCGTCGCCCTGACCAAACGCCGCGGCCGTAAACAATAACCCCAGCATCATTAACACAAATATTTTTTTCATAAGTTGTCCCTACGGAAGCAGAAGCGTACACCTATGAGCTCTATTTGTACATCACTTACACTCATAGCGGCGCGCCTTCTTTGGGCTATGACCTCCGATGTGTGGAATGCTCTGCCTTTCCGTAGGCCGCCTATATTGAGCTCCTCAGATTGTTTAAGTCTCCTCTAATTTAATCGGGCCTTTCGTGCCCTTCACAGTGTTGATGTCAGGAAGCAAAAAGTATTTCAATAAAAGTGAAGTGTTTTTTCGAGAATGAGTGAAAGGATTATGTTACGATTATTAAGGGCCGCCCTCACAAGTAGCCCTGATCTTTCTTCGAGCGATGCCCTCCGACGTGGATTGACATGCATTTGTCGATTCGCTAATCTCACTGCTGTATTTCCCACCTGAGGTACTAATCGGTTAACACAACCAAGTGGAAGTATCGCTGTCAATTAGCATTACAATGGCAGATATTCCTGCGCCTGAGACTATGAAACCCTTTCTTCGGCCCAACAAGACGTACCTTGCAGTTTTTTGCGCTTTTTTCTGCATTCTCATGTTTCCGGTGTCGGGATCCAGCATGGAGTTCTCCTGGGGCGGGGACCCGATCCCGCGCGACTATCCATCCGACGGGTATCTATACATGTCGGGCAGCATCCGGCCCGGCGACTATCAACGGTTCAGGACATTTATGTTGGAGAACTTTGAAAAGTACAAGGCATCCTCGCGGGTCGTCGTACTTAATTCAAACGGCGGGAACGTTACCGACGCTCTCAAGATCGCTGAATTGCTCCGTTCAATGAACGTGACCGTAGAGGTACTTAAGGGCAAATGTACGAGTTCGTGTTTTTATCTTTATCTAAGCGGCAATAGAAGGATCGCCTTGCTGGGCAGTCTTGGCGTCCATCGAGCCTATTTCGATCAAACCTACTTTAAGGACCTTTCGCCCGAAGAAGCACGAAGAAAATACCTCTACCTTACAGAGGCCGTAAAGCAATTCCTGAATTCGCATAATGTTCCACAGTATCTTATCGAGCGAATGCACGGGGCATCCTCAACCGATACATATTGGCTAACCGGCGAAGACATAGACAACCTGGGTATGAGGCAGCCCTGGTTCGAAGAAATGCTGATAGCAAAATGCGGCCTGGATATCCCACTCGAGAAACGCTACAGGTCCACACCCAAAGATTCCCCATTATACGCGGAACTCGAGAGGAAATATGACGCCAACCAAGCCAGTGTCATCCAATGTGAATACGGATTTTTTCGGCCCCGAACTCAACAAGCTCCGCACGATCCTTCAACCTCAGAAACTGTTAATAGACCGAAAGGACATTAAGACCGGGTCGAGCCGGCGGTTGAAAATGCAACCGCGAACCTTGATCTCGAGGCGTATCGAGAAAGCGGTTCCTTAGTTAACTGAAGACTGCGGAGGATCGATTACTCACGTCGCTTTATCACGCCCGAATCCACCGTCTGACCCGTGCGTGAAAGGGTCTGGAAAAACATTTCGTCTTTGACGATCTCGACCAGCGTAAAGGACATATCCGCGTCGTAGTATGCAGCGGTCAGCGGCGAATTCTTCTTAACGCCGCCCTTTCTGAGTTGGCCGCCGGAGCCGGTCACGAAGTAGTGAATGCCGTCCTGCGGTTTTATCCGCTCATAAAAATGGTCATGTCCCGTGAACACTACGTCCACGCCGTATCTTACGAATATCGGGTGCAGAGCCTCGCGCATCTTCTTGTGCTGATCCGTGAAATTTACCCGATGAGAACGGCGGGTGATGAAAAAAGGCGATCTTCCATTTGTTGGTATCCGAGGCCAATTTCGAAGTAAGCCAATCGAGCTGGCGCTTGTCCATATAGTTGCTGTTCAGGGCATATAGCGACACGCCTTTATCGTCGATCTTGTAATATTCCTCACCCTTCATATTGAACAAGTTATAGAATCTCTGGTTCGACGAATCATGATTGCCGAGCGCGGCGTAAAATTTGACGCCTTTGTTGGTCAGCGGCTGATAAACCTCCTCGAACTTTTTCTTCATGTCCTCCGCTTTGTCCGCACCGTATATGTTATCGCCCACCATGATAACGGCGGTGAATGGGAATGCGATCTCATAGGTGTTCATCATCCGGCCGACCTCGTATTGTCCCTGCTTGCCGCTGCCGGTGTCGCCGATCACCGCGATCTTTAGCGAACCTTCGCTCATCGGCAATACGATCGGCGATGGGAGCTTAACACGTGGAGCGGTCGGTGAGGCGTTCCGGGTCGCGGAGAGCGATTGTGCCGTGGTGAACGAAGTAAGAGTTGCGATCGTAAGAAAAACGCCTAGTAAAACAGTGTGCATCCGCTTCATAACTTTTCCTCCTTGAGCTTCTTCCACCATCACGGGAGAGCATTGGGCATATAATCCACGATCACGTTATTCTCTCGGTCCACCAGCAAGAGATTGGTTCCGACAAACCGATAGCGAAGCTGCTTTGGAAGTTGCGGCAGCGCCAACAACAGCGACGGCGGCATTTCCAGCATCTCCTTCGATTCGGGATAGCTGAAATTGACTTTGGCGGTAACGCCCTTGGGCCCTTCCTCAAAAACATGTTTCCTGAGATCTGCCCGATCACGGCCCTTGAATTCCGTCTTAATGATAGAAATTATCAATCGCGAGGCATCAGGAGTGAATACATTTCCCTGTTTCTCCCCGACGCGTGCCGCCTGTACCGCTTTTTGGAGCGCCATTTTGTGGGTCTCTATCTGTTCCGGTGTCGCTTTTTTCGGCAAATCGGGTAATTTTTTTTCAAGCCGCTCGCGCAAACTGACATAATTCTTTACACGCTTTTCAAAGTCGGAGATGACGGTCCTATCTGGTGCAGTAAAAGTGCTTTGGGCGTGAACGCATAGCGAGAGGAACGCCAGCGTTATCATCAAGCCGTAGCATTTCCCAACATTTTTCATTGCGATCTCCTCCAGGACTGAGGGCGCGCAATTATCGTGCCGTTTAAGTCGAGATAGAAGCAAGAACCCGCACCGCTCCTCAGCGATTTAGCTGCGGATTTCAAGCGAATGATGCGGAGCAGACCGGGAGTTCTCGGATCCGCGTTATCCGCGCCGATCCGCAGCCAATATCTTTCGCGTCATACCCGGTCCCGCCCTCTGGCAGAATGCATCCCCGATGGGCTAAAATTCATCTTTATCTAAAGTAGTTCTCGCACCGGCCCGCTGACCGGGCCTGGTTCCAAGTTTTCATGATCAGGATTTTTGATGTTTAAGACTTTTCTTTTATTTACCGTCTGCATTTTTTCTACAAACGCCTTGGCGCAGAACGTTTCGCCGGGTTTTGACCTTTCTAATTACGGCGTGACCATCCAGCCCGACAAGCGGGTGATGATAGTGCTGGCCACGCTTGAGGCCGCACGGACGACGAACGCCGCGGGCGAAGATGTGCCGGTTATCAGCACGCCGCTGTCGGCCGAAGGCGGCCGGTTTCGCGAATTATTGAAAAGCGATCTGGCCGCATTGCCCGCCGACCTGCGGCAGCGGATCTCGCTGTTCGTAACCACCCATAAAAAGAGGTACCCAAGCCTTTCTGACGCCGACCTGGTCGCTCCGTTCATTTCGATGGCATACGCCCTGACGCCGCCACCGGAACTGAACGATCCGGTGGTGATGACCGAGCTGCCCGGGAACCTGCTGGACGTGCTCGACTTTTCGCCGCTGGTACGCGATTTTTACCGCCGGTCGAACATGAGCGGGAATATCAACGAATATGTAAAAACCTATCAAAAGGTCGCCGACGGCCGCCTACGCACCTCGGCCCGCGAAATGGTCAGCGAGATACTCTCGTACCTGAATACCCGGCCGCAAACGACAGTCACCGAGCGAGTAAAGACCCAAACTCAGAAAAGCAAAAAGACGACGCTAAATACGGTCGAAGTTCGCGAACGGGAACGGTCGTTCAAGCTGGTTCCCGAGCTGTTGGCGCCCGTGGCGACGGTGAATTTTGTCAACATAAAGGACGATTATTTCGTCGTCGTTCCGGCCGAGCTTTCGGCGGAACGCGACCTGAGCTCGTCGGATGTCCGCCGCGGCTTTCTGCAGTTCGTTGTCGACCCTCTGGTTTATGCGCTGGGAAAAGAGATCGAGACAATCCGCCCGACTGTGAAAAAACTCCTCGACGAAAGGCGAGCGGTCGATCCGTCCACATCGCCGGACGTTTATCTGACGATCTCGCGTTCACTGGTGGCCGCGATCGATTCGCGACAGGCCGAGCACGCCCGCGTCAGAGCTTTGACCGCCCTTTACCGCTCGCGAGTCGACAAAGCGAATACCGATACCGAGAAGCGGGCCATTGTCCAGGATCTGAACAAGTTGAAGAATTCGATCTCGGACGAGACGGCACTGCGAATGTCCGAAGATTATGAAAAGGGTTCGATCCTTGTGTTCTACTTTGCCGAGCAGTTGAAGGGATTTGAGGATTCGGGGTTCGACATCGCACCTTCGCTCAAGGAAATGATCCTCGCCTTCGACGGCACCAAAGAGACCGATCGCCTGGGCCAGTTTGCCGAAGCTCGAAAACGCCGCCGCTGCTCGCGAGGCACGTAAGACGAACCCGGCCGCCGTGAATATTATTGTCGAGAACCCTGTCACCAGCCGGCTTGTGGAGATAGAGGAGCTTATCAAGACGAAAAACTATTCTCAGGCGGGAACCGAGCTTCGTCAGCTTCGCGATAAGAACCCCGGCGAGCCCCGCATCCAGTACAGCCTCGGCCGTGTCGCCAGCATTCTTGCCGAAAATGAATCGGAGGCCGATCCGCAGCGGGCCAGGCTGGTAGAAGCCAAGGCCGCCTATGAGCAGGTCATCAAGCTGGCCATCCAGCGAATAGGCGAACTCGACAAGGCCCGAAAGACGGTCCCTGCCGACACCGCCGCCGTTCGCCGTGCCGAACAAAACCTCGTCGACCGGGCCCTTCTTTCAAAGACGTATGTCGCTCTCGCAAAGATCCACGAGTTTTATGACGAAAGGATCTACGCACTCAAGATCTACGAAGAAGCCATCAAGATCGGCAACGTCCCTGAGGGAGCGTTTGACGAAGCGCTAACCGCCAAAGCCCGGCTTCTGAAGGATCAATGATTTTAACCACATAGACACCGAGACACAGAGAAAAGCGAAGCATTCGTTAATCTCTGTCTCTCTGTGTCTCTGTGGTTAATCCGAGCCGAATTTGCTAAGTTCTAATCAATGTCCAACGACAATTTCCGCAGCGGCTATGTCGGCCTTATCGGCCGTCCGAATGCCGGTAAATCCACGCTTCTGAACAAGCTCGTCGGCGAAAAGATCGCCGCCGTCTCGAACAAGCCTCAGACGACACGGCATAAGATCCAGGGCATTGTTACATCGCCGGAAGGGCAGATCGTGTTTGTTGATACGCCCGGCATTCACAAACCCGGATACCTGCTCAACCGCCGTATGATGGCCGCGGTTCATGATGCGATCCTTTCGGTCGATCTCCTGGTGCTGATGCGCGACGCCAGCGTTTCGACCGGCAACGGCGACCGGTTCGTGCTCGACCTGGTCAAGGAGTCGGAAAAGCCTGCCGTCCTTGTATTGAACAAGATCGACAAGATCAAGGACAAGAGTGAACTTCTCCCTCTGATCGATCATTATTCGAAGGAATACGAATTTGAGGAGATCGTTCCGGTGTCGGCACTAAAGGGCGACGCGGTCGATAACCTGCTGCGGCAGATCGTAAAACACCTGCCCGAGGGCGAGCCGATCTTTGAAGAAGACGAGTTGACCGACCAACCGATGCGCACGCTGGTCGCCGAGATGGTGCGTGAGCAGATACTTGTAACGACCGGCGAGGAAATACCTTACGTGACGGCTGTTGTGACGGAAAAATACGACGACAGCGATCCTGATACGGTCGAGATCCACTGTGCCATATACGTCGAGCGGTCATCGCAAAAGGGGATCATCATCGGCAAGGGCGGATCGAAGTTGAAAAAGATCGGGACCGAAGCCCGGCTTGCGTTCGAAAATATTGTCGGCAGAAAGGTTTTCCTGCACCTCTTTGTAAAGGTCGTTGCCGATTGGCGAAACAGCGGCCGCGAGCTTGACGAGATAGGTATTTTCGAATGAGTACGAAACCCGACAAATGGTACGCGGTTTCGGTCACGGTCCCACGCGATCAAACGGAAGCGGCCGAATTTGCCTTTAACGGAATGGACACGCTCGGTACCGAGGTCGACCTGCTTTCCGATAAAGACTCAGAGCTTTGCCCTGTCACCGCTTATTTTTCATCGACGCCCGATGATGCCGCTATCCGAGACCAGTTTCTAGATGCATCCCGTGTCTACGGCGTTTCGTTTGATAGCGATCTCCAGCTAAACCACTCGGTCGTCGAATCGCAGGACTGGCTTGCCGAGTGGAAAAAATACTGGCGGCCGGTCGAGATCGGCCGCTTTGTGGTCGCCGCACCGTGGCACGACGTTGAAAATTCGGATAAGACCGTCATCCGCATCGAACCGAATATGGCATTCGGGACCGGAACACACGAAACGACCCGCCTGTGCCTGGACGCGATCTCAAATCACTATCTGCCGGACCGGTCGTTCCTCGATATCGGAACCGGCACGGGCATTCTTGCGATCGCAGCTGCGAAGATCGCCGACGGCAACATAAAGGTCGCGGCCGTCGATACCGATCCTGAAGCAGTAGCGATCGCGTGTGTTAACGCGGTTCGGAACGGCGTCGGCGAACGAATAGAATTGAAGACCGGATCTGTCGGCGAGGTCAAAGGTCCGTTCGACTTTGTCTGTGCGAATCTTACGGCCGATGTCATCGTCGGACTCCTTCCCGCGATACTGAACGCAACGCATGAGGTTCTTATATTGTCCGGGATACTCTCGGAACAAGAAGGCTCGGTTACGAACAGCTTGCCGGCGGAAACGCAATTCGAGATCATGCGTGACGGCGAGTGGATAGCGATCATTGTTCGAAAACGTTAAGGCTTTTCTTTGACGGGCGGGGCTGCGACCGGAATGTCACCGTCGTCGGGGAGGGTAAGGAGCGGCACACGCGGTTTCCGAATGCCGCTTGCCGGACGAAGCACGGGAGGTGCAGAACCTCCGCCGACCGCTACACGAAAAGGAGCAAGCGGCTGCGATCGTTTCAATATGGCGCCGCCGCGTCCGCCGACCCAAACGTCGGAACCGCCGCGATACGCGAGCGCGTTCAACATCTTACCGGTAACGTTCGGCTGAAGTTCCCAGGTCCGGCCGCCGTCCCCCGTCAGGATCAATGTTCCAAGCTCGCCGACCGCGAGAACCTGGTCACGGCCAAAAGAGCTGACGGCAAACAGGTTCGATCGTGATGGCGACTCCATATCGTTCCAGCTCAAACCGCCGTCGATCGTTCTCAGAATTAACCCATTGCCGCCGACCGCGGTACCGATTCTTTCGTCGTAAAAACTGACGGCATAAATATTCTCATTCACGTTCGACCGGACTCGCGACCACGTTGTCCCGCCGTCAAGCGTCGCGAGGATCGTACCGCCGTCGCCGACGATAACGCCGCTCGTCGCGGTCGTGAACTTAATATCTTCAAGCCACTGCGTTGTGCTCGATTCGATGATCTCCCATGCGGCCCCGGCACTTGTGGTTCGTATTATCTTTCCATTCGCTCCGACCGCAAACCCTGTACTTTTACTGATGAAATGTACCGCAAGAAGTTCGTCCTCCACGCCCGACGGCACCTTCCGCCAGCTTGCGCCGCCGTTGGTCGTGAGCAGCAATGTCCCGCGATCGCCGACGATCCAGCCGCGATCGGCGTTAATAAAATGAATAGCGTTCAGATTTGCCGAAGTTTGAGAAGGGACCAGCAGCCAGTTTGCTCCGGCGTCGTTCGTTATCCAGATGCGCCCGTTAGCTCCGGCCGATACACCGTATTCACTATCGAAGAACACAATGTCGTTTATGTCGTCGCGTGCTCCGTCGGTCAATCGCTGCCACGTATAGCCGCCGTCATCGGTTCGAACCACCAGGCCGTCCTGCCCGACAGCCCAGCCCGTAAATTTATCCGCGAAGTAATTCGCCGCGAGCCGCGGGCTCGTCCGCACGCTAAACGGCAGCCACGACTTTCCGCCGTCGCCCGTGAGCCAAATGACGCCGTTGGCATCGGTCATCGAACCGGACCGGACATCGGAGAACGAGATCGAAAGAATATTGGCCCGGCTAAAGATCTCGACACGCGACCACGTCGCACCCGCGTCCGTGCTCCGTACAACACATCCGCCGTAACCGGCCGCAATTATCGTCGTCGCGTCAAGCCATCTCGCACCGGACATAACGACGTTTCCGCATGGCGTCGAAACCGCCCATTTCTCGCCGCCGTCTGCCGAGACCGCAACAGTACCACTGACGCCCGCGGCTGCGACCCGCGATTCGTCCAGAGCGTAAACCTTCAAAATATGCTGGTCTGTCGGCGCCTTTAGCGACGTCCAGGTCGATCCGCCATCGATCGTCTTCAGGATGCGTCCGTACGTACCGACAGCCCAACCGGTCGCATTGGTTTCGCCCGCGAACGCCACTCCGTACAAGTGATCCTTCACATCCGCTTTCGCCCATCTCCACTCTTTGCCCGCGTTTGATGTCACGAGGATCGTACCTCGAGTCCCAACAACAACAGCATTCTTTCGGTCAAACACGAAAACGTCGGAAAGCGTGATTCCCTGCGGTCCCGGTTGCCGCTCCCATTTGAACCCGCCGTCTTCGGTGTGAAGGATCGTATTGTCGGTCCCGACCGCGTAGCCGTTCAGCTTGTCCTTTGCAAAATGAACCGATAAAAGCGGATTGCCTTGCGGGCGAGGATTCTGCCAGATCCAGCCCTCCTCGCCGCGCTGAGCGATGACGGATGAAGCGAGAAGTGTGAGGAAGATGGTGAGAAAGTGAGAAAGTGAGCAAGTGAGAAAATACAGCGACGAACGAGATTGGAACCGTACTCAGCAGCTGCGATCGAGTATGCTTAATAATCTGATCTCGGACCAACGATTTCACTTTCTCACCCTCTCACTTTCTCACTTTCTTCTAAGTCCTGAACGCCCAGATCAGCCGCCAATTCATCAAGCACGTCAAGATCAACCGCCCCTGCCGCTGCGATCTGCCTCGCTGCCTTATCCGCGACTTCCTGTACCTCGTGCCCGGCGTGGCCTTTGATCCATTCCCATTCGACCTGATGTTTTTGCGCCGCCTTATCGAGGCGCTGCCACCAATCGTGATTGGTCTTTCGCTTCCAGGTGCCGCCCATTGTTTCGACGACATAGCGTGAATCGGACAGCAGCCTGACTCGGCACGGCTCTTTGAGGTTTTCCAGCCCAAGCGCGGCCGCGGCGATCTCGGCCTGTTGGTTTGTCGCGTTCCCAAGATAGGTACCGAAAGCCTTCCAGATCCCCTTGAACCCAAGCACGGCCACAGCCGCGGCACGCGGATTTCCCTTTCCGTTGCCGAGGCTCGAGCCGTCGCAGACGATGGTGACTTGTTTCATTATTGAAACTCTTCCGCGAGTACTTTTTGCCGAATATAAAACGCACGGCCAATCCGACAGCAAACGCAGTAACTGCAATAGTCGACGAACATTTAGAACAAGTCCGAAATACCCGTCTCGAAAAAATAAGAACTGTATCCAAACCAGTAAAACGGAAAGCCCCAAGTCGAGACTTCCTCCTTCGGAAAAGAATCGATTACCTTCTGCCAGATCTTGTAATATCGTATCACGATGCCAATAGAATAACTCACAACATTAGCCAGGACGAAGACGATACAATTGTCACTACAAATCCAGCTTTGAATGCTTCTGTCGTAGAGTTTGCCCATTACGTCAGTTCAATCGCCTACACGTATCTCATGGTCCATATACCCTTCGAACGTATCGTCGTGCGAGATCACGAACAACTGGTCAAAATGCCCGATCCGTCCGATCTGCTGCGCAAGATTCTCGCGGCGTTCGGCGTCCATATTGGTCGTCGGCTCGTCGAAGAACGCGATATGTATGTTCGAAAGCTGTTTGAGCAACGCGAGGCGAATAGCAAGGGCCGCGGCCATTTGCTCGCCGCCCGAAAGGCTTTGGAACGGGCGGCTGTAGCCGTATTCTTCCAGCATGATACCGTAATCGTCGGTCCAGGTTAAGGTGCATTCGGCGTCGCCCTTGATCTCGCGGAACATCTGGTTCGCCTCGAGCGAAACGTGATGGACATAATTTCTCGCAACAAGTGGAGCAGCCTCTTTCAGCATCGAGCGTATAAAATCGGTCGTCTCGGCGACCTTTTGAAGCCGCTCCTTTTCACGAAATTCGTCCTGCATCGACCGCCTTATTTCGGACAACCGCTCAAGCTCGCTTTCAAGCTCCGCTTTGCGTTTTCTTGCTGCTTCCAGAATAACGCCGTTCTCGGTTTGCTGCCTTTCCAAGGCTGCCAGCTCGGCACGCTTTGCCAAGTGCAGTTCACGGTCGTAATCGCCGGCCGCTACTTTCGCCGCAGCGTCGGCGTCGGCCATCGCCGCCGCCGCAGCCGCCTGATCGTTTTTCGCGGCCTCGAACGAAGATTCATTTTCTGCGGCCTGCGCGGCCGCGGCCTCGTTGGCAACCAAAACTCGGTAGGCATCGGCTGTTCGGTCTCGCAAGCTGCACGCTTCATCGTACATTGCGTCGAGGTCTTTATAACTTTCAAGTTTTTCGACAGTTATTCGCCGTTCGCTCTCAAGCCGTTCGATATTTTTCTCAACCTGCGATACTTTTTCCCGCACCTCGGCTTCGCGTCGTAGTACTTTTTCAAGCACGAACACCTTCGCCTTTGGGTTATCCAGGGCCTTCAACTCCGCTTCCAACCGCTCGAGTTCTTGCTTTACCCGCTCCAGGTTTCCGGCGTCCTTTTCAAGCTCCGCCTTTTGCAGCTTTAAGCCCGGTGCCTTCGTCGCCGATCTCACGGACGCGTGATTCCAGCATGGACACCTGCCGCCCCGAAACGTTCCGATTCGCGAGCGGCCTTAAGTGCATCGCCAACCTGCCGCTGCTCGGTTACGAGGACGTCTATCTGTATTCTCAGCTCGCCGAACTGGCTTGAGATAAAAGCTTCCAATGTCTCGCCTTCCTGGAGGTTAAGACATTTTGCGGAAAGGATCGGGCACAGGCCGTTCTTTATTTCTTTCTGAAATCGTTCGTCACGCTCAAGAGCAGCTGATGCGTTTGCCAACTCCCGAATGATCTCGGCATCGCGTTTTTGCAGGAGATCAAGCTGGGCGGCTCCAAGGCCTTTCTCTCGCGCTGCGGCAAGCTGCTCGGCGGTGTTTCGGTACGTCTCGCGAAGAGTTGCGAGCCGCGTTTCCAGCACTTTTAGTTGGTCAGCGGCCCCTTCGGCCTTTACCCGCTCGCGACGCTTCGTCTCTAACTGGCGTTCGAGCTTGGATTGCTCGGACGAAAGTTTCGCCAGCGATCTCAAGTCGGAATCCGCCCGTTGAAATTTTTCGATGTCCTCGCGAAGGTGTTTTTGCTCGGTAAAGACGGAGGTTAGCGTGGTCTCGGTCCTGGCAAGCTCATCCCGAAGCTTCTGACGTTCAACCCGCTGCCGCTCCAGTTCCACCAGCCGGTCCAAGGCGCTCTGATATGCCCCGGCGTCGTCCTTGACCTCGGCGACCCGTGCGGCCGCCTCACGCGAGCGAGCAAGGTCCGATTCCCGATGTCTGAGCACAAGATCAGCTTTGGCCAATTCGCCGCGAAGCTTTTCGACGTTCGCGAGCATCTCGCTCACCCGGGCCTCGACCTCATCCATTCTCGCTACCGTTTGCTGTATATCGACCGCTGCGGCCCGTAGCTGATCAAGCTTGTCGGTCAATTCGCCGATCTGCGTTTCGGTATTTTTTTGTTCCTGTTCGATAAGATCGATCCGCGCTATCTCGCCCTCGGCCCTCGCGATCTTTACGCTGACATCGGCTATCCGCTGTTCGACAAAACGAACGGTCTTCAACAGCTCGTCGGCACTCCGTCGATATTCTTCAACCTTCAGCAGCGTGTCGAAATGTCCTTCTCCGCTCCGCTGCCGCGGCGAGAAAGATCGCGGTGAATGTTCCCTGTGGGACACCGATCGCGTGCCGGAAAAGTGATTCAAGATCGGTGCCGGGCTCGATGGCGAGATGCTGCCACAGGAACCGCGTCACCTCTTCCTTTTTATCGGCGATCCGAACTTTTAAGCGCGGGTCGTAAATGTTATAACCGGTCCCGGAATCGCGGTAAACCGTATACACGCGTTCGTCCAGGCCGCTTTCAAAGTTCACGCGGACCGTCGCCTTTTTCGAACCGCGGCGAACGATGTCCTCTTTCTTATAATCGAGCGTGTCGAACATGGCCCAGGCGACCGCCTCGATGATAGAGGTCTTCCCTGCACCGTTCTCGCCGGTTATCGAAGTTGTGCCTCTTTCGAACTCGAAAACGGAGTGAGCGTGAGATTTGAAATTCTCAAGTTCGACCCTGGAAATATGCATCTTGTAGAACCCGGCCTCGGGCGTGTCCGAGGAAATTAATAAGATGCTTCAATTTTAGAATAGTCCCGCTCAAAAACAGAGTTGCGAGCGAATTTTGAACTTTATCGGACAAATAGATAATAGCTATTAGCTAACAGCTATTAGCTGGACTTAAACTGATCGGGATAGCTCGCTCTCAGCCTCGACGACTGGGATACTAAAAACTGATGAAAATTGAGATCGGCGACAGTGTTGTTTTAGTGCTGCACACGCCGCGGGAAAAGCTGCTTGGATTGGTTCAAGACCTGACGCCGTCCGGAGTTTTTGTACGGGCCATCGACCTTTCTTATTTTGACGACTGGTGCCGTTCGATCGTGAACGATGAACCCTACCTGCCGATGAGTGATTATTTTTTCCCGATGTGGCGGATCGAGCGGATGATGCGTGATGAAGGGACCGAAGATACGCCTTCGATGGCGAACCTTTTCGAACAGCGGACCGGTAAAAGCCTGGTTGAATTTTAGGGCGGAACAATGGGTTATTGTTTGGTTATCAATAACTTGCCGCTGCTGGTCGTCAAATTTACCGTCGCGTTACCCCCGCCCATGATCGCACTGAATCTCTTTCCGCCTTCTGACGATATATCCTCGGTAAGGGTTTTCATCGGAATATCCGAATTGAATGTCCCGTAACCGTACCACGCGACAACCTTGCACGACGATTCTTCAGGAATCGCAAGCCTGACCGTTCCGTTCGAGGTTTTGAACGCATACAGCCCGCCGGGAAGAAATTTTCCGTTGAACACAAGCGTTCCGCTCACCGAGTTTGCCTCGATCTGACGGTGCTCGACCTTTTGCAGGGTTATCGAGCCGTTTGATGTGCCTGCTTTAAAGACGTCGCCGACCTGGCCCGGGCTTACGCCATAGGCAATGATATTGCCTGTAGATGTTCTCAACGAGATCTGGCCGCCCGAGCTTTCGACCGACACATCGCCTTCGTAAGTTTCGGCCGCGATACCGCCCGAAATATTTCGCAAGGCAACGTTTCCGCCAAGGTTCTTGATGCTCACCTTTTTCACCGAGTCGATCCGCGTTTCGGTTTCGCGGCCGGTGATCGACAGAGTTGCACCGTACGGCACCTCAATATCTATACGATCGCCGGACAGGCACTCAGATAACGGCGTCGCCCGAACACCGGGCAACTTCTGTGTGATCAGCACCCAAACCGGTTTGCCCGATTTGGGATCTTTTTCATGTACCTTGAAACTGATATCGCCGCCATTCCTTACGAATACGCGGATCTCGTCACGCTGCCAGCCGTTCACGGTCACGCGCGCCTGGGAAATGCAGGGCAGTTTGATATTGACGTTCGGATCGACCGCGAGGGCTTTTTCGCTTCCGCCGCGATGTTCCCTTGGGATTTCGGGCGGTTCAGGTTGTTCGACGGTTCGGCTTTTGGAGCTGGTTTCGGCGGATGGGTCTTAGGAGGAGTTGATCTGGTCGCGGGCGTTTGTGCAGACGCGGCCAGGGCCATCATGGCCAGGAGACACACGAACAGCGTAATAGTTCCAAATTTTGAAATGTGTGTCGTCATCTACCCAATTATAATGGCGCTCGGTTACTGCATACTGGCCATCAGCTCTTCGCGTTCGGCGATCGAATTCAAAAGGTCGATCTTGTTCTGATACGAAGAGTAAAGTACCTGCTTTGCGGCTTGATTCTTCGGATTCTTACGGACCACGTCCTTCATCTTCT
This sequence comes from uncultured Acidobacteriota bacterium, assembly GCA_963763355.1. Taxonomy (GTDB): domain Bacteria; phylum Acidobacteriota; class Blastocatellia; order Pyrinomonadales; family Pyrinomonadaceae; genus OLB17. The sequence goes on along the minus strand of CAVXOI010000008.1, from coordinate 83,661 downwards.
TGATCGAATCGTCCACAACCGCCAGGTCACGCTCGAACGAAACCCGCACCGACGGGCTCATCACCGCATCCTTGCGGCCGTCGACATTCTCTTTCAGGTCCGAGATCGTGCGGATGTAGCTTTCTTCGCCGGGAAGATATTCCGCGGCTGCAGTTTTTACACTGCGGGTTCAGCCTTAACCGCTGCTTTCCGGCCTGAATTCGCCCGTTGTGCCAACTTCCTTATTCTGAAGGCGTGTAATTCGTTACGCCGACCTCAGAGCTTTGGACCGGTATTGGATTGGACCGGCTGCTCAGCGTCTGGGTTAGAAGGTGCAGGGGCCGAAACCATTTGCCGGATCGGACGCAATTAAGTTATCGCTGCCTGTATCCGGCGAACGCAGCGTCCAAACCGCCGCAAATAAAGTAGCCAGGATCAAAACGCTTGCCGCGACCGCGAGCGACGGGCTTCCGAAAACCGCCAGCACACCTGACCGTAATTTGTCCCAGAAAGATATTCTCGATTTTTCTTCGGCAAGTGCAACGCTGATGTTGCTCCACAAACGCTGGGTCGGGACCAGCGAATTCATCTCGCGGTCCAGCATTGAAAAGACCAGTGAATTTTCCTCTTCAGCCTGGGCAAGCAGCAACGCGCACTTATCGCATTTCGCCGTGTGGTTGGTTACGGTGAACGATAGCTCGGGCGAGGTCTCGCCGTCTAAAAAGGCCTGTATAGTACCTATTTCTATGCATTTATCGTTCATAACACGTCTCTCCCGATCTTTCCGTAAAACCTCATGAATTCCTGACGGGCCCTGGCTACAAAAGTGCCAATACTGGCTTCATTCAAGTCGAGGCTTTTGGCGATCTCCCGGTACGACAATCCCTGTTGCTTTAGCACAAGGCAGCTTCGCAGCGGTTCTTTGATCTTATTCAGCGCCCTGTTTATCTCACTGATCTCGGCCTGCTGTTCATACTCGCTCTCGACCGAAAAGACGCTGTTTTCAACTGATTCTTTGACGTAATTTTCGTCCCTTGTGTTCGCCCTTATATTGCCCCGGATCGTGTTCTTTGCCACGTTCAGGGCGACCCTTATCAGCCAGGGACGGAGCATTTCGGCGTCTTTTATCGAATCGATGTGCTTGTACAGCTTGATGAACACTTCCTGTGTCACATCTTCAGCCAGCCCGCAATCGTGCACCACCGATCGTGCCGCGCGAAAGACAGTCCGATGGTGAAGCGTAAATGCCTCGTCGAACTCGATTCTCTCTGTAGCGGCAGCGGTCGCTGATTGGTCGGACATTATGTCCACAAAGATTTCCGTCGAATCGCTCATTTTAAGCATTTATCAATGCCTTTCGAAATTAATACACCGCCGGACTGTATTTTATGACAGATCGCCCGTTTTTAGCAGGCAATTATTTAGAAAATATGCCGTTTAGCGGGATTGAGGTTAGCGTTCGACGATCCTCCTCCTTTTTGTAAGACGTTTCGGGAAACCCGGTTGGAACACGTTATTAAAGACGGAATCCTTAAATGGTTTGTTTCAAAGGATTTGCAACGCTCGGGCCACGAGCGTGTTCCGGCATGTTCCAGCCTGTGGTGGAACGTGCAACCCCCTGACAGCATTGACGTTGCAGCGACAAAAAGCCCGTGTTCCGCTTTTTTCACAAAACTTTTTCTCAGGACCGTAAAGCTTCCCAGAAGATCGATCGCTCAGATCGGCTAGTCCGTGCGGCGAATAAGTGCCGGCAATCGCTCAAAGTATCAAAGAAAGCGGACCCATTTGTTTGACCCGGTCCATTTGTCCGCTTCCGAAAATATTAAGGATTGCAAACACACGACTTACCGCTCCCACCCCGCGAAACCCGCACCGGACAGACCGGACAAAGGCCTCAACCATCCACATCCATCTCAACAATTTCAAAGATCCCCGGCCCGACCCCAAAACCACCGGCGGTCCACCGCCTCCGAAGTATACAGCCCCGCCACCGCGGCTTAAAACGCCGATCCGCACGCTAGGAATGATCTGGATGATACGAATGATTTGGAAGGTGCGAATGGGGGGACTTTTGTTGTTCTTAACATACGCTGGACAGAAACCTTGGTTTTGTCCGTGTCTCACGCGTGGGAGAGTAACCATCGGCGTGCGATTGGTTCAATCAAACTCCATAGGTTTGCGATTCATCGTCGGTGACAGCAGAAAACGCAAACCTACAGACCGTTTTGTTTTACCGCTTCCACCCGACCCGACGAACTTGGGTCCGATTGTAGCGGACCAGACCCTCATCATCCAATGAATCGATGTTGTACTCTGCGTCTAACTGGTGCTGCGACAATGTAGATTTGCCCCTGTCGAGATAGGCATCTTGATCTCCAGCGGGTTTGAAATAAACAGCTCGCTCGCGTTTTGTCCACTGGCCATCTCGGACGGGCCCGTCTCCGTCGTAGTCATATACGGCGTAGTCGATCGTGAGATCCAGTTCGATGCGTGTTGCTCCGTCCGTGAGAGAGGTCACCTCCCTAACACGGACAGACCAATTTCGAGCTGGGTCCGCACCCGACAGTGATTGGTGACCGTCAGCCGGAAACTCAAGCAATTCCTCAAGCCGGCCATTTTTCACGCGGAAAGTCGATAGTTATACGCTGACACACCGCTCCCGGATACCGTCTGGACCCGGACAACTAGATACGCTAGACCGTTGCTGACGACAAAGTGGTGCGAAGGCATCTCGTACCGACCAAAATCGTGATCGATGTTGCCAATCAGTTTGTATTTCGTTTTGTCCGACTCGACTTCCCCGAATACAAGATATCGACACTCTTCGAGGCTGTTCGCGATTCGGACGATTATCTCGTTTTGCGGCGAATCGTCCAGGTTGAACGCGAACGCCTCTGCGCTGCATGCGGAGCAGTTCGTAAAGAACTTATCGTTCATCTCGCTCTTGACCCTCAGCCGCTTCCATAGCTCCCCAATCTCAACATCATTATACCGGTCTAGCGAGTCCGCTAAGATATACGGATTCGAGATGTCGATCTCTGAGATCGGTTCGGCTGTTCTGGGCGGTTCGGGCGGTTCCGGCTGGACTGATATGAACACTTCCGGATCATGATCCTGCGGGCTCGATTGTAGCCGTGTCGTTCCCCGTGTAAATTCCCCAGACGACGATCGCTCCCACGACGAAGGACAGAATCCCTATCAACGAGAAAGAAAACCAATTTCGCATAAGTTATGGAGAGGTCGATATAAACCTTTATTCTTTCGCCCTCACGAGAAGTATATCCGTCCGCGATGCCTGGCACACTGTGGCTAGCCACACCGAACTTGCCGAGGGCCCTGATGCCGAGGTATGAAACAATGAAACTCGTACAGAAACCTTCGTTTGTGTCTGGGGGTCAGGCGGTTATTCGATGCGGGTCAGCGTCATGATCTGGGGATTCTTTATGGGCCCCTCGTTAGTGGCCGTGGCGGTAAGTGTCATCGTCTGGCCGTTGACCTTCACGGTATAGGAGATCCAATTGGAGCGCGCCATAAAGCCGGGGCTCTTTGCGATCGTCGTTTTCATGGTCAGGGTGCTGTCCTTTATGTCGTAGGTTCCGCCGCTTGCCGTAAATTGCTTTATAAAGGTGTCGATCACCTGCTCGGGCGTCATCGTCGTCCAGCTGTCCGTGAGGCGAGGCTTGTCTCCCTCGACGCGGATGATGCTGAAGTGGCCTTTTGTAAACAAATATATATTCGGGTTGCTAAACCTGGATGTCTTCGGGTCGGTGCCGGTCGTTTTGATCTCATCCAGCCGCCACGCTCCTGCCACCTTCTGCCCGGCCGCGAAGCCGCTTAGCACAAGTATCACGGATATCCCCAGTACAAAGTTTTTGATCATCGAATATTTTCCTCCTCACACGCGGCCGGATCGGTTTCGCCAAATTTTCAAAAAACGCTATAAGATTACAACAAAAGCTCCCCTCCTTACGAAGGAGGGGTGGATGCTCGCGTTTTCTGCGAGCAGACGGGGTGGTTCTCTATGTGGCGACATAGCGACCACGCTTATGCTGAAGACGATTTGCATACGGATGTATCCCAGGGTTCCACGAGACAGAGAACCACCCCGTCAGCGGAAGCCGCTGCCACCCCTCCTTCGTAAGGAGGGGAACCAAGACTCGCGTTTTTTGCGAGCAGACGGGGTGGTTCTCTACATAAGCGAAATGGCCTATAAAAGAAGCAAAACCGATATTCACACACTGCCGCATCTCGCGGAGTTCAGGTCAAAACTGCGTAAACGCTTGACGCCCGCGGAGGCAGCGTTTTGGAATCTCGTAAAGAATTCCCGATTGGACGGGCGAAAGTTTCGGCGGCAGCATAGCGTCGGGGACTATATCCTGGATTTCTATTGCCCGTCCGAGAAACTGGCCATCGAGCTTGACGGCGAAGGGCACTATACGGGCACGGCAACGCTAAACGATCGTTCGCGGAGGCTGTTCATCGAAGCACAAGGGATAAGGGTGATCCGTTTCGAGAACAAAAGAATATTTGAGGATACGGAATGGGTCCTGGACGTTATTCGAAGTAATTTCGGCTGGTCGGAGTAAGTCTAGCTCCCCTCCTTACGAAGGAGGGGTCCGGCCGCTCCGGCCGGGGGGCGGTTCTCTCCATGTTGCGACCTGGCGACCACGCCGATGCCGAGGACGATTTGCCCGCGAATTGTCCCGAGAGTTCCACGAGACAGAGAACCACCCCGTCAGCCGAAGCGGCTGCCACCCCTCCTTCGTAAGGAGGGGAACTTTTTAGAGCCACCAACCATTCAATCCCTCTCAGCTGCAATTCTTTCGACCTCACTGTACAGAAGGTCCTCTGCTTTCTTCAACAATTCCTCTTTGCCGTGTTTGAAATCCCTGAACGCTTGCCAGAACCGAATATCCTTTACTTCCCCTGCTGGAGAGAAGACAAGAGCCATCGGATTGAACTCTCTTTCCCCTGACCAGTGATTGAAAACCCGAGCTTCAAACGAATTGCTTCGCTCCCACTCCCGCCGCTTCGACCAGTTCAATATAACAGCATGAGAATTAATGCGGGGGAGGATATTTGCCTCGATATATTGTTTCCAGTTCGGACTATCTGAGTAGATGAACAGTACGAACTTTCCGTGCTTACCGTGTGCATGCCAAAAGCGAAATTTGAGCCACTGTCGGTAGGCAAGGAAGAACGGATAATAAACGGCGAAAATGAGCAGAGCAACAAGCCCAACCAATAAAAGAAGCGGTGCTAAAAGAATATGGGTAATTGTGAATGTCTTGCCTTCTCCTGCCATTGTTCAAGCAGATTTGGAATCTTAACCTATTTGGCATAAACCTTGGTTTTAGTACCTTATCACCTGCGTGCCCGGTGGAAGCGTGAAACTCTCATCAAAAGTCGCTGTGATCAGTAAATTGTGGCTTTCCGGGGTATCGGTAAATATTTCGTCCATGTCCGGGACCGCCATCTCGACAGGATCATCATGAAAATCGGGTTCGATGACGGCGAGGCGGCGTAGGGCTTCGTGGAGGTGGCGGCTGCCGGTGCCGAATTCGCCGGTTTCGGCCAGGGTTACGAGGCGAACATCGGCCTCGGTATTGCAGAAGTGGGCAGCCAACGCGGCGGCGCGGCTGACGGCTTCTTCAAAACGCGGGAGGCGGATAACGCCCTGTCCGCTGTTCTCGGCGTCGATCTTTTCCCGCAGGGTCAATTTCGGTTCGTCGCCGGCCGGCATTCGCGTATCGAAAAATATTGTGACCTTTCGTTCGTCCTCGGCGGCAAACTCGCGGACCATCAGGTTCCGGGCACGGGCCGTCGCCTTCCAGTCTATACGGCGAAGGTCGTCGTTGGGCTGATAATCGCGCATACGCCAGCAGGTCCTGGCCAGAACCGCGTATATTTGCGACCAGTTTTCCGGCATCGAGCTCAGTCGTTTCGATATCCGGCCCCAACGGTTCGAGGCCCGGGAAAACGACCAGTTCGGTCTCCCTTGCCGCAAGCCGGCGGCGGTGGCGAAAAAAACCGAACGGGAAACGCGTTGAAAGCTCAAAATCCTTTATGACGAGGTGCCCGCGGTGCGGGAAGATGTGAACGCCCTTGTTCTCTACGAAAGAGTTTCGCGGGACGTGGACAAAATAACTCAATGTGCGGCGGACAATAGGCGCGCGGGAAAACCTTTCGGCGAGCCGTTCGGGGAGGATCTTTTTCAGGTCCTCGGCGATCGCCGATCGTTCACGCTCGCGGCCGCGCACCTCGGCGACGACGGAATAGCTGGAGAAGAAACGCTTGCGGTTATGGATGCTGACCAGGATCGGCGTTTCCTGGCCGGCAAAGATAGTTTCGGGAAAACGCATCTTTACCTCAAGTTTCTTCAAACAGATGCTGCCCGCAAAAAAACCGATGACCATCGCCGCCACGAGAAACGACAGCACGAGAAATAGTAGATTATTGCCGCTGTTCCACGCCGAAAACCCCACGATCATCAAAAGCCCGAGCATCACCGCCCCGCCCGCCGTAAATTCGAACGGAAGATTGAGCTGCGAAGCCTCCTTGCTCGCATTCCGCGCCAGCGGCGGCACGACAAAGATCAGGATCAGCAAAACAAAGACCAGCGAAACACCCGCCGCAATACCCGCCAGCCGGTTGTTCCCCGTCAAATGGGCCCAGTAGGTCAAAGCCGACAGCCCGATCCCGCCGAATACAACTAATAGCCCAAGAGCCGCGTTGCGAATGTCGCGGAGGCTGAAAAGTTGTGAGAGCGTCGCTAACTTCATGCAGCGATCTTTTCAGGTTTCGTTAGGTTTTTCCTTCCCACCTCGGAAAGCTCCCAGTTGTTTTGCAGATTTAGCCAAAAATTGGGGCTTGCCCCAAGAGCATACGAAAGTTTCCACGCCATTTCGGCACTGATCCCTCTTTTTCCGCGACAAATCTCGTTAATTGTCTTCGGCAAAACACCAATATGCCCAGCAAGCGCCGTCTGCGTAATTCCGATCTCCTTCAATTCGTCCTGCAATACGAGGCCGGGGTGAACCGAAGGAATGTGCATTTTTTCAGTTATTTTACTCATAACTCAATGATAGTCCGTTATCTCGACATCAAATGCGTCTGTTTCGAGCCATCTGAAACAGATCCTGTACTGGTCATTAATGCGAATACTATACTGCCCTGCACGGTCGCCCTTGAGTTTTTCAAGCCGGTTTCCGCGCAGATCCGCTAAATCGTTCAAATTCGTCGCAGCTGCCAACCGCGCGAGTTTTATCTGCGCTTTGAGATGCAATTCAGGCGGCAGGCGTTTTAAGGCCTGCTTAGACCGTACGCCATCGCAAATCTCTTCGGAAACCTTATCTATAAAAGACCTTATTGCCATCCGAATACGATTATACCACTAAACGGTATAATCAAAAACGAATCTGTTTCTAATATTGACTAGGCGGGCTAAGAACTAGATCGGAACGGCCACTTTTTGAAGTATTTCGTTCAATATCTGCTCAGCCTCGCGGGTCTTGTTCTTTAGCCCGGCGGAGCGGGAGTTGATGATGATGCGATGAGCAAAGCACGGGAGGACGAGGCGTTTGATGTCGTCGGCGATGCAGTAATCGCGGCCTTCGATCATTGCCAGGGCCTGTGCGGAGCGGTAGAGGGCGAGCGAGCCGCGGGGGCTGACGCCTAATTCGAGATTTTCGGACGCACGTGTTGCGGCGACGATCTCAAGCAGGTAATCGACCAACGCCGGATCAAACCGTACATGCGAGGCCATTTTTTGCAGCTCGAGCACATCCGAACCGGTCATGACCGGATGAACGAGATCGAGCGGATTTATCTCGGCCCGGTCGAACAGCATTTTGCGCTCGTCGTCCTGGCTCGGATAACCCATGTGCAGCCGCATCATAAAGCGGTCGAGTTGCGATTCGGGCAGCGGGTAAGTGCCGTGATGCTCGGACGGGTTTTGCGTCGCGACGACCATAAAAGGCAGCGGCAGGCCCCGCGAGATGCCCTCGACCGTTACCTGCTCTTCGGCCATGGCTTCGAGCAATGCAGACTGTGTCTTGGGCGTGGCGCGGTTGATCTCGTCGGCAATGACCACATTCGAAAATATCGGCCCTGGTTTCCAGATAAAATCGCTGTTCTGCTGGTCGAAAATTGAGAGGCCTATTACATCGGACGGCAACAGGTCGGAGGTGAACTGTATACGGTGGATCGAAAGATCGAGCGCCCGGGCCAGGGCGTTTGAAAGCGTCGTTTTACCGATACCCGGAACGTCCTCGATCAGCAAATGCCCTTTTGCGAACAGCGAAACAAGGGCGAATTTGACCGTGTCGGCCTTGCCCCGGATGACCGTTTCTACGGCCCGCTGCAGATCGGCGATCTTTGCGGGCGCGTCGAAACGGAGATCCATCTCCTCGCCCTCAACGCGGGTCTCGTTAAGTATCCAATCTCTCATCATTTACCGGGACGGCCGCCGCGGCCAAATATATCTTACAAAATAATTGATGCTGGCCGCATCAAAATCTTTGCCGGATAACATGATCCTGCTAGTTGCCGTTTCGATTCTGTTAGAGCTGGGCTCTTTTATTGCCGTTGCCTTTAGGCAACGGATAAAGATTTGATAGGATCCAAGCGGCTTTAGCCGCAGGAGTTGGGCTAAAGCCCTCGGAGTCTTTTAGATCCCGATCCGTCAGCTAAAGCTGACGGTAATTTTGTGCATGCCGACCCGTCAGCTAAAACTGACGGCAATATGAACCTTCGGAATAGAGTCTCATTTGCAAATTTACTGTAAAACCAACTAAAATTTTGAAACTTCACCCCGGCGAAAGACGTGAAACACGCGTTGGAGTATTCGCCCTAATCTATATGAATTTAAGTAAACGTTTTAACGATCAGCGCGGTTTTAACCTGATCGAGTTGATGATCGTGATCGCGATCATAGGCCTGCTTATCGGCGTCGGCAGTATCGCCTGGGGGGCGATGATAAGGTCCGGGAACGAGGCCGCCGCGATCACGACTCTGGATAGGATGAGGACGTTCCAGGCCCAGTACGCTGCAAAGAACAAGGGCCGATTCGGGACCTTTGACCAGTTGATCGCGAACGGGACGCTCGATGACGCATATGCGGGCGACGCACCTGTAGTTAATGGTTACGTATTCACATTGGAGATCGTCGATCCGACAAGCTCTGCCCCGGCCTCATACAAGGTCTGGGCCGATCCGCAGGTGCCGACCGGCATTACCGCCACCGGTAACAGGTTTTTCTTTACAAGCTCGTCGCTTGGTAATATAAAGGCCAAGGAAGGCGAAAAAGCCAACGAAAGCGACCCATCAATCTAACGGACAGCATTAGCCGTCTTAGCTCAGTGGTAGAGCACTCGCTTCACACGCGATAGGTCACAAGTTCAAATCTTGTAGACGGCACCAATTGATCCGAACAGGGCTGCGAATTTTCGCGGCCTTTTTCGTTTGGCCGTCATTACTATGTTCCCAATAGTACATTGATACCGTCGTGGCACTGTTACGATGAAGATTGACTTACCCGATCTCGTTTCGACGAGCTCGGTATAAAACCAGGATGTAAATTAATGGCCAACGAAGAAAATGTAACAATGATGACCGCTCTTCAAGCTTAACCTATTTGACAAAACCTTCGTTTCAGTACCTTATCACCTGCGTGCCCAGGTGGAAGCGTGAAACTCTCATCGAAAGTCGCTGTGATCAGCAAATTGTGGCTTTCGGGGGTGTCGGTAAATATTTCGTCCATGTCCGGGACCGCCATCTCGACAGGATCATCGTGAAAATCAGGTTCGATGACGGCGAGGCGGCGTAGGGCTTCGTGGAGGTGGCGGCTGCCGGTGCCGAATTCGCCGGTTTCGGACAGGGTTACGAGGCGAACATCGGCCTCGGTATTGCAGAAGTGGGCAGCCAACGCGGCGGCGCGGCTGACGGCTTCTTCAAAACGCGGGAGGCGGACAACACCCTGTCCGCTGTTCTCGGCGTCGATCTTTTCCCGCAGGGTCAATTTCGGTTCGTCGCCGGCCGGCATTCGCGTATCGAAAAAGATCGTGACCTTTCGCTCGTCCTCGGCGGCAAACTCGCGGACCATCAGGTTCCGGGCACGCGCCGTCGCCTTCCAGTCGATACGCCGCAGGTCGTCGTTGGGCTGATAATCGCGCATACGCCAGCAGGTCCTGGCCAGAGCCGCGTTTGTTTGCGACCAACTTTCCGGCATCGAGCTCAGTCGTTTCGATATCCGGCCCCAGCGGTTCGAGGCCCGGGAAAACGACCAGTTCGGTCTCCCTTGCCGCAAGCCGACGGCGGTGGCGGAAAAACCCGAACGGGAAACGCGTTGAAAGCTCGAAATCCTTTATCACGAGGTGCCCGCGGTGCGGGAAGATGTGAACGCCCTTGTTCTCTACGAACGCGTTTCGCGGGACGTGGACGAAATAACTCAATGTGCGGCGGACAATCGGCGCCGGGAAAACCTTTCGGCAAGCCGTTCGGGGAGGATCTTTTTCAGGTCATCGGCGATCGCCGACCTTTCACGCTCGCGGCCGCGCACCTCGGCGACGACGGAATAGCTGGAAAAGAAACGCTTGCGGTTATGGATGCTGACCAGGATCGGCGTTTCCTGGCCGGCGAAGATCGTTTCGGGAAAACGCATCTTCACCTCAAGTTTCTTCAAACAGATGCTGCCCGCAAAAAAGCCGATGACCATCGCCGCCACGAGAAACGACAGGACGAGAAACAGCAGGTTATTGCCGCTGTTCCACGCCGAAAACCCCACGATCATCAAAAGCCCCAGCATCACCGCCCCGCCCGCCGTAAATTCGAACGGAAGATTCAGCTGCGAGGCCTCTTTGCTGGCATTCCGCACCAGCGGCGGGACGACGAAGATCAGGATCAGCAAAACAAAGACCAGCGAAACACCCGCCGCGATACCCGCCAGCCGGTTGTTCCCCGTCAAATGCGCCCAATAGGTCAACGCTGACAGCCCGATCCCGCCGCCCACGACCAGCAGTCCAAGGGCGGCATTGCGAATATCGCGGAGGCTGAAGAGTTGTGAAAGGGTGCCTATTTTCATTCGGCGATTCGGTCATGTCCCAAAGGGACATCTGAAAATAGCCCACCGATTTATCGGTGGGAATCGGTCCGATAAGATTATAAGTCCCGTTAGGGACGGCTGAAAACTCAAATCGTCAACCGTCCCTAACGGGACTTCGTGTTTTTCTTCGCCCTTACCCAGCGATAAATCGCTGGGCTATTAACGTGGCGTCCCTTCGGGACTCTGATCGGGCTATTCTCTTGGCGTCCCTTCGGGACTCAAAATCCTGGTCTGGATCGGAACGATTGTCCCGTCAGATCGGGACCGCCACCTTCTGAAGAATCTCGTTCAATATCTGCTCAGCCTCGCGGGTCTTGTTCTTTAGCCCGGCGGAGCGTGAGTTGATAATTATTCTGTGAGCAAAGCACGGGAGGACAAGGCGTTTGATGTCGTCGGCGATGCAGTAATCGCGGCCTTCGATCATGGCGAGGGCCTGAGCGGAGCGGTAGAGAGCGAGCGAGCCGCGAGGGCTGACGCCGAGTTCGAGGTTTTCTGAATGATCGAGTTGCGGCGACGATCTCAAGCAGGTAATCGACGAGCGCCGGATCAAACCGCACATGCGAGGCCATCTTTTGCAGCTCAAGCACGTCCGAGCCGCGTCATTACCGGATGAACAAGATCGAGCGGATTGATCTCGGCCCGGTCGAACAACATCTTTCGCTCGTCGTCCTGGCTCGGGTAACCCATATGCAGCCGCATCATAAAGCGGTCGAGTTGCGATTCGGGCAGCGGGTAAGTGCCGTGATGTTCGGACGGGTTCTGCGTCGCGACGACCATAAAAGGCAGCGGCAGGCCGGCGCGAGATGCCTTCGACCGTTACTTGCTCTTCCGCCATCGCTTCGAGCAATGCCGACTGTGTTTTGGGCGTGGCGCGGTTGATCTCGTCGGCAATGACCACATTCGAAAAGATCGGCCCCGGTTTCCAGATAAAATCGCTGTTCTGCTGGTCGAAAATGGAGAGGCCTATTACATCGGACGGCAGGAGGTCGGATGTGAACTGGATGCGGTGGATCGAAAGGTCAAGAGCCCGGGCCAGCGCGTTCGAAAGCGTGGTTTTACCGATCCCGGGGACGTCCTCGATCAGCAAATGCCCTTTTGCGAACAGCGAAACGAGAGCAAATTTGACCGTGTCGGCCTTGCCCCGGATGACCGTTTCTACGGCCCGCTGCAGATCGGCGATCTTTGCGGGCGCGTCGAAACGGAGATCCATCTCCTCGCCCTCAACGCGGGTCTCGTTAAGTATCCAATCTCTCATCATTTACCGGGACGGCCGCCGCGGCCAAATATATCTTACAAAATAATTGATGCTGGCCGCATCAAAAACTTTGCCGGATAACATGATCCTGCTAGTTGCCGTTTCGATTCTGTTAGAGCTGCGCTCTCTTATTGCCGTTGCCTTTAGGCAACGGATAAAGATTTGATAGGATCCAAGCGGCTTTAGCCGCAGGAGTTGGGCTAAAGCCCTCGGAGTGTTTTAGATCCCGATCCGTCAGCTAAAGCTGACGGTAATTTTGTGCATGCCGACCCGTCAGCTAAAACTGACGGCAATATGAACCTTCGGAATAGAGTCTCATTTGCAAATTTACTGTAAAACCAACTAAAATTTTGAAACTTCACCCCGGCGAAAGACGTGAAACACGCGTTGGAGTATTCGCCCTAATCTATATGAATTTAAGTAAACGTTTTAACGATCAGCGTGGCTTTAACCTGATCGAGTTGATGATCGTGATCGCGATCATAGGCCTGCTTATCGGCGTCGGCAGTATCGCCTGGGGCGCGATGATAAGGTCCGGGAACGAGGCCGCCGCGATCACTACTCTGGATAGGATGAGGACGTTCCAGGCCCAGTACGCTGCAAAGAACAAGGGCCGATTCGGGACCTTTGACCAATTGATCGCGAACGGGACGCTCGACGCCGCATATGCGGGCGACGCTCCTGTAGTGAATGGTTACGTATTCACATTGGAGATAGTCGATCCGACAAGCTCTGCCCCGGCCTCATATAAGGTCTGGGCCGATCCGCAAGTGCCGACCGGCATTACCGCCACCGGCAACAGGTTTTTCTTTACAAGCTCGTCGCTTAGTAATATAAAGGCCAAGGAAGGCGAAAAGGCCAACGAGAGCGACCCATCAACCTAAACGGACAGCTTGCCGTCTTAGCTCAGTGGTAGAGCACTCGCTTCACACGCGATAGGTCACAAGTTCAAATCTTGTAGACGGCACCAGTAAATACGGGTCCTTTCGGGCCCTTTCATTTTGCCGGAAAAAGCTCTTGCCCCTTTATTTGCCCCTAAGGATTTCAAAACCATGAAAAGATCCGCGAAATTCCGGTCCCAAGTCGATCGTTTTTAATTAAGCAGATCGAGGACGAATCCACCGAAACCGAGACGATCGCCAAAATAACCACATCCGACGGAGCCGAGATCGAACTTGTCGGCACCGACGCCGACATCATCTTCGAACGCGTGGAGATGTTCGCGAAAGCGACAGATGAGATTATTTCCCGATTGCACACGGCTACGGGACAGCTACAGTGACATCTTCACTTGCCACGCTTTATTACGTGTTGATTCACCTTTTTGGCGGCCGGGTTGATCACACCGCTCACCTCATTTCCAACTACCTTCCCGCCTTGGCCGGCCAACTGCCCTGCACCGCGCTGAGCGATGACCTCCTTGAAGGTGCCACCATCTACGGGCACAAGGCTCTTTCCGGGCACATGCTTCACCAATTCACCACCTTTGCTGGTCACGTATTTGCCAAATTTGTCGGGCACGACCACAGTTAGATAACCTTTAACGGATTCGTAAACCGTTCCCGCTTGAATCTGGTTGAACTGGCGATGAGAAGCTTTAAAGAACGTCCCCAGTTCGGGGTAAACCGCCGTGGTCGGCGCAAACACGTTACGTCCTAACTCGTCGGCGAGTTGCTGTGCAGGGCCTCCATGCACACCCGTCTCGCAACCTATCAAGCGGATCTTATCGTTTGGGCCCAGTTTGGGCCGAATAGCGTTAGCAACGTCACGAACGCTCACCTTCTCCCAAGCCTTATTCCGGAGGATCCAAAAACTGGTCTTGTCGCCATGCACTATTACGTCGAACAATCCGGTTTGGCTTGGTATCTGAGTCGCGTTACCAGTTATGGCGGCCATGTCGTCCCCAAGGACCAGGGCTCTGCTACCTTTAAATGCTACGGGAAGTGTTTGCGACGCAACTCCCGGCACGGCCTTCCCCGAAAGCCGGGCCACAGACAATGCGGCCAATTGCTTCGAAGGGGCTGTAAGCACCCTAAGTCCCTTCACGGCTGCCGCGCTAACTCTGTTGGTAATGGCCCTGATCCCGGATGCGAGCAAGCGAGAGCCCGGAGCCCAAAAGTCGAGAGGAGACATGACCGATACAGCATGACCGTTATTACTACTAAAACGATACCCTTTTGCCCCGATCACTTCCCCATTCGGCAGAACCAGGATATCAATTCCTCCGTTATACCCCGAAAATGATTCCCATCCCTCGGGGGCGGGATGGAATTTTACACTCCCGTTGGAACCGGCCCACGCGGTGTTCTTGGTGACATGGGCTTCGGGCAAATAGTAGAGCTGAACCTCGTTTTCGAGGTACTCCAACGGCTCGCTGAAGTTGATCCCTTTGGGATGAATGAGTTGCTGCTGGTTAACATTCCTGTAATGGCCCGTCACCTCCATCATGGCGTTCACGATAGGATTGAACGTCCCGCCGGTGCACAGAACGCTGTGCGTGAGCTCCCAAGGTGTCGCCGCACTGGTGAAGTTCTGACCCGACATGCCCCTTTTGGTTGTGATCACCAAAGACGACATGGCTCCATCAGCGCGGGCCACCATGGCATTGTATTTTTTATCTCGCGCGGCGGGGTCCCCCGGGGGCTTCGACGGCCAGCGCGGACCCTGGTTATAGTGGTACGCGTAAACGGGATCGGAATCCATCCTTCTTTGATGATCGTGAGGGCGGCCTCCCGGAGAGTTTTGATGGTTGTAGGCTTCGTTCCAGATCTTAAGGGCCAATGGAAGACTCAGGAAACTTCGGTGGAACTGTATCTCGTGTTCTGATGGCATGGCGACCCCCTACGAAAGTTAGAATGCTGCGTCTCGCAAATTCGTATCAAATTACGAGCCTCATGTACAACTGCGACGTTGTCGTGACAAGTTTTTGCACTTATTAGGTTGTTTACTCTTCAAATTAGTACTTCTTTTTTTGCAGCTGTCAAGATTCTTCTGTGAGCGGCGAGGGTAAGAGCCCAGCGACGATCCTATTCAAGAAAATCCGACGCTGGTCGGGCTAGAACTGTAATAGGCGACGTAATTCTGCCCGCGGTTCATATGAGCGAAGCCGAGTTCGTCGACGATGATTATCTCGATATCGCCGGGCGGCTGTTTCCTGATATAGCGGCCGAGTGCGTCAGTCACAGCAACGGCCACATCGTCACGGTCATCGTACGCCTTCAAAGCTGCCGGTGCAGTTCCCCGCCGCCGGCATCACGATCGGGATCTGCCACATCGTCCCGCCGCCGATCTTATAAACGAACGGCACCGCCTTCGGAGCCCGCCAAACCGGCCGGGTTTGCTCGGGATACACAAACACCCCATTCACCAACCGCGGCGGCATCGGCGGCGTCTTCGGATATTCCTGCACATCAACCAAACAAGAAACATACCGCATACCACCCTGGGCAACCGCGGAATAAACCCCAGCCAAAACAAGCAGGACCACAGCAAGCGACTTCATACATTCATAAAAGTCGAAAGAGCCCCCCAATTCCCACAATTCCCCAACCTATAGATCGCGCTCATCCCCCGTAGTTCTTGCCCCCACGTTTGCCCCCAAGCATCTCAAATTGGGGGCAATTTACCGCATTTTCCCTTAGGCTCGACAATTACCCCTTACGCTGAAAGCCCCATTTTTACTGGGCTTCGCAACCATCCTCATCCATTCTGAACATGATATCCATGCTTCACACGCGATAGGTCACAAGTTCAAATCTTGTAGACGGCACCAACTTTCCCGAAAAATAGGGGCGTCCTGTTGACGTCCCTTCTTTGCCTCATCGCCTTGCCCAAGGAAATCCTTTTGGCGGCATAACCGCACGATCTCGATCGGCACATTCAGCCCAGCACGGGACGAGACAAAATATGAAGCGTCCGGGATGATCTTGTCATCCCGGACGCTTTTTAATTGGTCCAACGAATTTAACTGGCCAGCTTATTCAGCTGCCGAGATATGTACCTGATCGTTCATATCTCTCCCGTTGGCAGCCGCGAAGTTGAATTCACGAAACAATGACGAACTCATCGACTCGGTCGGCAGCCAGAACGAAAGATCAGGCAGCGTTATCCTAAAGTTAGCTGACACGGTACCGGCGGCAGAGCACTGTGCTCTGATCAGGATAATGTTCCGCCTCGAGGATACCTTCAGCGTAAAGTCCACGGGCTGGCCCGGGTTGGGAACCGTGAACGTCGCGGTCACCGGATCGGTGGTGCCGAACGGGAACGGCGATATTGTTACGTTGGCGTTTGTCGGATTCGCTACCGCTAAGCCGTCGAGTTCGCGGGCTTTTCAGCGGGCACCTTGCCCAGCGACAAAACGGCCTCCTTGTCCGTCAAAAACAGCGCGATGCCGTGACCGCGCGACAGATACCTGACTTGCTGGTCGGTCTGACCAACGTTCTCTTCAAAACTGAGCGGCAATTTTCCGAAGTCCGGTGTCAGCGAATGGGGCTCCCCGGTCTGGTCGGCTGAATTTTCTGAAACACTTGATATTTCCGGCGTCCGCGGGAATTGAAAAATGAAAAGGCCGGCTATGGCCAACGCTAAAAAAACACAAGCGACGGCGAGGAACCCTCCCGGTTCGATTTCCAATACATACTACTTCACCCTCCTTGTCCACAGTGTGGGATTTACCCACACTAAGACACTTTCCAGTCGGGTTTTGTACAGGGGGATACTAAAAAACTATTAATGCAAACCTGCCTCAATTGTCTGCCTTCCGAGGCAGCCCGCAGCGGCCCTTTTTACGGCAACGTACTTTGTCTGTTCTCTTTTGTACCGTCCACCGATGGCGGCAGAATGTACGATCTAGTTAAAGAAACCCGTCGTCGCCGGATCCACGGCTGCGCAAAACGATCAGACCCACAGGAGGTAACACAATGGAAAGTGAAGGAAATTTGAAGATGATGACAGCCCTTTTTCGTGATTGGAGCGACGCGGAAAGCGCTTATAAAGAGCTGACCGAGCGCGGATTTACGCGTGACCAGATCAGCATTTTGATGTCCGAAGACACGCGGGAACGATTCGCCGGCACAAAGACCGAGATGGGCAGCAAGGCTCTGGAAGGGACCGGCGCCGGAGCGGCGGTCGGCGGGGCGGTTGGCGCGATAGTTGCGGCCATTATCGCTGTCGGCACGACAATAGCTATCCCGCCGCTCGGATTGGTGGTAGCGGGACCGATAGCTGCAGCGATCGCCGGAGCAGGCGCAGGCGGAGCCGCGGGCGGGTTGATCGGCGCTTTGATCGGCTACGGTATTCCGGAAGAAACCGTCAAACGCTACGAGTCCGGCATCAAGGAAGGCGGCATCGTCCTGGGCGTTCAGCCGCGAAGTGCCGCGGAGGCTCAGGAGGTCGAACGCATCTGGAAAGACAAGGACGCCCACGACATTAACGTATAGTCGTCACTCAGCTTTGTGAATGAGGTAAGCCGCGGAGCTCGGCCGGGAGCGGAGTAATTACAGAAGCGCGATCGAAATGAATAAGAAGCTCCAAAGGAGCGGCGCCGGTTCCAAGCCGGTCAACGTGCCGCCCTTACGGAGCTTCTTCAGTACCCGGAATTTCGGTTTTTTTAGAACACTACATTATCCGCAACCGTTATCTTCGACACCTCAAAGTCCATCGATTTCGGCAATAGGTATGCAAAGCGGTTCGCGGTCGTAAGAAATGCCGAATTAAAAACCAAACTGAAACTCTTACTATCCTTGGAAACGAGCAGATCGCCTTTATCATCCTTCTTAGCGAAGACGAATACAGCAGAATCACCCCGCTTCAGAGGTGCGATGAACTGGACAGGCTCGCGAATTTCGCCTTTTTCATTACGGAGCATCACATTCCCCTTCATTTGCTCCAACTTCATCCCCTCGAATATCGCTTCCTCGACCTCCTGGCCTGAGGGGTTCGGAGCTTTAGTTACCGTGACGATGTAGTAATTCTGACACGCCGCACATTCGAGAAGCTTCCTGGCAGACTCATCAAATTCGGTCCTCGCTTTAGCGTCCAGCTTGTCATAATTCGCCGCGATCTGGTTCAGGCGGATCAAAGCAAGGCGAATAGGAAGCCCCGAATGCAACCGGAAGACAACCGGCGGGAAACCGCCGGCACGCTCGGATCGGCTTCGCTCGCTGCCCCTTAGCCTGTTGTCGGACTGAGCAGCGAAGGGCTTCCGTGGCCGCGGCCGACGCTGCACCTTCATTTGAAGAATAGGTCTTTGCCCACGGCGAACTCGTCAAAATATCCATCGCATCTTTTCTCGACCATTGGTCGATCGGTTTATCCAATACCTTTTGGCCGGATGCAGCCGACGAAAGAGCGCCAATAAATACAAGCAGGATCAAACTGTAAAACTTCAACATTTTTATTTACCTTTATGGGGATATAAGCTCGGGAAAGCTTTTCTGGATTTTAGGACATAGTCTTGCAATTTAGCAAATAACGAAGCAGCCCGATTTGCGATCACTTAATACAGTTCTCAAACAAGAAAGGCAGTGCATGGTCTGCACCGCCTTTACCTATCGAAACGGGGTTCGTTTTGTTTACAATCCTACCTGCTTTTCTATATGCGTTTGAAGTGCCTTCTGCATTTCTCTTTCGGCGTTAGCTTCGCTTCCGAAGAGGTGCAAGGCGATCTCACGATAGCGTTCCAGGGCGGCTTGCGGCGTTGGGTAAGATGCTGTTTCGTTCCGCCGGCGGACGATATCGACCGCGGTGTTGACGGCATCTTTTTCGCCGAGGAGCACTAACTCGTCCCGCATTTTTGCGTCGCCGACGACGAACCCGGTCGGTCTCGTCTTTCCGAAGACCTTGGCCAGATATGCCGTGTAATACCATGATGCAAGGCCTTTGAGTTCGCCTTTGCGCCGTGCGTCCTCCACCAGCCACGCCGTTAGGGCCGTCACCCCAACGCCTGCCGCAACTGCACCCACCACGACAGCGCCCGCAGCAAGTATTCCTTCCGCGACAAGGTATGCCCCGACCCGGGCAAGATGTTGGCCGGACGCCGCGAGAAAGCGTTTAAGAGCCTCGCCGCCGACCTTTTGTGCCACCCACGCCCATCCTTTTTTCGAGAGGCCGATATTGAAGCCTGCCTTGAAGACGAGCTTCCATTTCAGCTGCACGCCTTCGACGGGGAACGCGTCCTGATACTCGCCGGCGACTCGGAAGACGAACGGGGTCGGCAGTTGGTCGGGCTTCTTGAGGAACTCGGCCACCTCGAAACCGGCCTCGGGCACGACCGTGAAGTTGCCGAATTTGTAATACTGCTTCAACGACGCTTCAAGCGGGGACGCTATTGCTTTCATAACGTCTTCCTTTGAGTTTGCCTTGACGCCCTTCGCTATGGCCTCCAGTACTTTTTCGTCGAACTTGGCCGAGAACACGATGTTCAAGTCCTTCTCAAGGCTCGTTTCGATCTGTGCCTTGAGCTGGTCCTTCTTGAACTGCGTCTTGACCAAGCCGGTCTGGTTTATCTCGCCCTCGCCCGAAATGCGAACCTGCCATGCGACATAACCTGATTCGGCCGGCTTGTCCTTCGGTATCTTGCGTTCCCAGACGAATTTTTGCGATGCCAGGATGTGGCCCGGTTCGTCCAGGTTTACCGGCTTCGTCTTGTCGAGAAAGATCGGGCCGTCGGTCTGGATCGTGCTCATGTACGGGATCGCCACTTTTTCGCCGCCTTTGAACATCCGGTTCCGACGGTCGCGCGTTTCGGGGCCGCCGAATCCGCGGTGATGGCGGAGGTACCAGTTGACGACATCGGTCTGAACGCGGCCATTCTCTACGGTTCCGGGAAAATTGAATCCGATGATCTTGTCCACGGGCACGCGGTGCCGGGCCGCGATGGTGCCGAAATTTTCCTGCATCCCGCTCGTCACGGTGTGCCAGACGTAAACCTTATCCTCGGGCGGGCGATAGGATTTTACTGTTTCAAGACTGAGTGCCGCGTTCTTTGGTGGTCTTTCGATTGCCATATTCTATTTTGAAGATCTAAATTTCGTATGCCGCGGCTCATCGATGACGAAAATGATCCGCCACTTTCTCAACGCGTAGAAAGCGGACGTACATGATCACAAATTGTTTAGAAAAATCGGTTTGGGGAGTATCTACCTTTGAGCTGTCGCCGTTCCGCTCTGGATCGGGTCGCTCGCGGGCGCAATCAAGCGGATGGAGAGAACGAACAAGAAGATCGCGATAGCCGGTGAAAGCAGCAGAAATGGCTGGCGGGTAAGCTGTGTGATGTCGCCCGCCGCGGCGAGCATGTTGCCCAGGCTCGGCGCCGGTTCCTGCAGGCCGACGCCAAGGAAGGAAAGGGCGGCCTCGGAAAGAAGAAAATAAGGAAGCATTATCAAAAACTGCGTGACCAAAACCGGAGCGGCGTTTGGAAGTATGTGACGGAAAAGAACGCGGGCTTCCGTCAAACCGATCGAGCGGGCGGCAAGGACGAATTCCTTTTCGCGAAGCGAACGGACCAAGCCCCGCGTCAGCCGGGCCATCCCGGCCCAGCCTGTCAGCGCGAAGATAAGCAATAACAAAGTTGCGGCGCTCAAGGGCGGCAGCTCAAGCGGAAACGCGGCGCGGGCGGCAAGGATGAGGATGAGCGTCGGAAGTGCCAGCATCGAATCGGCAACGCCCATCAGGACCGTGTCGAGGATGCGATGCGCATAACCGCTTACCATTCCGATCAATATTCCTATGATCGCAGCGAGCAATGCTCCTATCGGGCAGACGATCAGAGAAAAGCGTATCGCGATCATTAGGCGTGAAAAACGATCGCGTCCAAGAGCGTCCGTCCCGAGCAAGTGTATCCGCGGGGCGTTCGGGTTTTCGCTGACAATTCCGAACAAATGTCTTTCGGCCGGGATAAGGCCGAACATTGCGTATCTATCGCCTTTTACGAACAGGCCGATAGGAAACCGTTCGGTCTCAACATCTTCGTACCGAAGCATTAGCGGATCGGCCAGACGCTTTGCATAAACGAATGGCCGGAGGTGCAGATCTCCCTCGGCATCGCGGAAGCGGATATTTGTCGCCGGTGCCGAGACGGACTGGCGTGACTGGGCGGAATGATCATACGGGTGCGATGACGTCGGCAAAGACGACGATGAGCGCAAACAAAATAATCAGCACCGCCGCCGCCTGCCGGGCAAATGATCGCTTTTGTTTTTTTCCTGAAGGTTTGATCTCCACTATAGACGGTCGGTCTCCAGGTCGCGTATCCGTTTGTCGTTTACCATCTGCAGAACTTCGGCGACCGTGTTGCCCGCCCAAACGGCGGCGCTCGAAATGAGGACTATTCCCATGACAAGCGGCACATCACGGTTCCTGACCGCGGCAACGGTGAGAGCGCCGATGCCCGGCCAGCCGAGTACCGTTTCCACGATGACCGACCCGCCGACCAGCGCACCGAGCGATAATCCGAAGATCGTAAGCAGCGGATTAAGGGCGGCACGCGATGCGTGTTTCAGGATCACGGTGTTTTCGTCCAGCCCCTTTGCACGTGCGAACTGGATATACGGCTCGTTCATTGCCCGCCTTAATTCGCCGTCGGCCTGTGCCAGAAAAAGCGCTATTAACGGAAACGCGAGCACGAACGCCGCGAGGAACATTGCCGATATCGAACCTCCTTGTATCGCGACGGCCGAACCTGACAGCCAAACTGTCAGGGCGAGAGCGAAGAGCGCCAATACTATCCGCGGGGTTGAAGCCGATACGAGAACGACGAATTCGACGATCGATCCGAGCGGCCGGAACCTAAAGCGTGCAGACGCGAATGCAAGGCCGAGCGAAACGAAAAGTGCGATCAGAAGGGCCAGCACGCCGAGTTTAGCCGTTTGCCACAACCGCGTGAAAACAAGGCTCGCGACGTCCGTTTTGAAAGCGATCGACTCGCCCATATCTCCACGCGCTGTCGTCGAAAGCCACGAGATATAACGCGCCGCCAGCGGCTTGTCCAGTTCGTAAACCTTCCTGAGCCTTTCGACCGTCTCTTCGGAAACCTGAGGATTTTCGCGAAGTGCCGAAAGCGCATCGCCGCCCGCGGACGACAATAGCGCAAAGGCGATAGCCGATACCGCGAGCAGCATGATGATGCCTTGCAAAAGTTTTCTTATGATAAGCTTGAGCACGCCGGAATGAAGCAGCGCGCCGCACGGAAACGGGTCGCGGGCGCACCGCTATTCTTTAACATTGCGGATTGATTTGCAAAACGAAAGCCCTTAAACTTTTCGCGGATTTCCTTCCTTTATATTTTTTCACGGATCAACTCTTTTTAGTCCCGGACATATGAAAAAAAATCTTAGCTTTACTGCACTCCTATTAACGGCAGCCGCTTGCCTGTTTCTTATAGCGTCATGCGGCGCGCCTGCGGGCAATTCCACCGGCACGAATAATTCCTCGCAGATGACCGGCGGAAAACGCGGCGGTTCGCTTACCTATCGCGTGACCGGGCCGGTTAATACGCTCAGCTATTTTGCGGCGAAGGATGAGCCTTCTATCGTGGTAACGCTTTTCTTAATGAACGACCGCATCGTCGCGTACGACCACGCAAAACAGGAGCATGTGCCGCTGCTTGCCGAAAGTTATACGCCCGGGCCGGACGGCCGGACACTGGACCTGACATTGCGGGAGGGTTTGAAATTTTCCGACGGGAAGCCGCTGACAACAGCCGATGTCGAGTTCACACTGAAAGCCGTTTACGACAAGCGCACCGCATCGCCTATTTTCCGCGATTCGCTTTTGGTTGGAGACAAAGAGATCGAGCCGAAGATCGTCGACGCTCGAAAGATGCAGTTGATCTTTCCTGAAAAGGTCGCTTCGTTCGAGAACTACCTGGAAAATCTCGCCGTCCTGCCAAAGCATGCGTTGGAAGCGGACTTTCAGGCCGGAAAGCTGGAGTCGAGCTGGGGAATTACGGCCGATCCGAAGAACGTCGTAACCAGCGGGCCGTTCGTCGTCGATTCGGTCCAGCCCGGTGAAAAGGTCACTCTCAAACGCAACCCGAACTATTGGCGAAAGGACGAAACCGGCGCGCAGTTCCCCTATCTCGACACTCTAGTTATAGAAACGGTGGGCGACCCGAACAATACGTTCGCCCGTTTGCAGCAGGGCACCATCGACATTGCCGATCGGATCCGGCCGACCGACTTCGCCGCCTTGAAGACAAGTGAAGGGCAGGTAAAACCGCATGATGCGGGGCCGGGGCTCGGGACCGATCACATCTGGTTCAACCTGAATAAGGCAAAGAAAACCGGCGAATCTCTTGAATCAACGCCGAAATTCAAATGGTTCAGCGACAAACGATTTCGCAATGCCCTTGCACACGCCGTTGACCGAGCGACTATCGCGACCAACACACTTCAAGGCCTTGCGACGCCGATCTACGGATTCGTGCCGGCAGGCAATAAGACGTGGCTCGACCCGAACCTGCCGAAGAAGGAGTACGACCTGGAAAAGGCGCGAGTGCTATTGAGAGAAGCGGGATTCGAGCAGCGTGACAACGCCGGCAAGCCTGAGTTATACGATCCCGCCGGGAACCGTGTCGAATTTACCTTGATCGTGCCGGCCGAAAATGAACCGCGAAAACTGATGGCCGCGGTGATCCAGGAGGATCTGTCAAAGCTGGGTATCTCGATGCAGGTCGCGCCGTTAGATGTGCAGGGCGTGACGGGCCGGTGGTCCGACACATTCGATTACGATGCGATCCTGTTTGGCACTTCTCAAACGGGAACGGACCCATCGGGGTTCGCCACTTTTCTATTAAGCTCGGGCACTGTTCACCAGTGGCATCCGAAACAGAAATCTCCGGCGACCGAGTGGGAAGCAAAGATCGACCAGCTTGCGGCCGGAATTTCAGAAGAACCCGACCGTGAAGCGCGGAAGCGGATCTTCAACGAGATCCAGGGAATAATCGCGGACCAGACACCCGTGATCTCGATCGTGTCCCGTCATACGGTTTCGGCGGCCCATGCGCGGGTCGGCAATTTTGCGCCGGCGCCGTTCCTTCCTTACTCGTTATGGAATGCCGAACGGCTGTTCGTTCGCGAATAGGCAAAAAAGGCCGCGGACCCTGACGACCTGGTCCGCGGCTAATTTCCACCCCTTCCCCGTGATCAACTCTTCGTCAAACCGAGCGTTCCTATCATTTGCAGCAATTATACGGAACGCCTATTGAGAAATTCTTGAGAAACCTCGAGAGCCAATAGAAACGGGGCCCTGGGCGGCCCCGTTATCTTCGTTCGGCCCGGCGGCCAAACGATCGTTGACAAAGATTGTACCCCTTACGGGAGCCGTACGAATGTTACCGTTCGGGTTATCGGGTTGACCGTGAACCGGAAAAGCCCGCTTACCGGATTTGTCACCGCCGACAATATCGATCCGCCGCTCGTCCGCGTTCCGCCATTTGCGTTCGGCGAATTCTCGGGCAGGAGCTGAGTCGTTTCGATGGTGAATGTAGACGGACCGTTCAGATAGCCGAGCACACGCAGGATGTACGTTGTGTTCGGCTGGACACCGGAGGTCACAAACTCGCGTGCCGTCGCACCGGCCGACCGCGTGATCAGTTGGCCGTCCGCGGTTCGCAGCTCGAAATCGAGATCCACCGCGGTCGGCGATGTCAGTAACGCTTCGAGCGAGATCGCGTCCGACTTGGTCGTGATCGGATAGTCTTCCCACGTTATTCCCTTAAATGTCGGGTTGCCCCACGTGACGCTGGCGTTTTGGTCAGCGGTTCCCGTAGGTTCGCCGGCCAGGAGCTGTCCGCTTACTGTCTGATTATACAAAGCGTACACGGTCGGCGGAGGCGGGTCACTGGTCCCATCGCCGCCGGACGAGCCATTGCCCACGGTACTGCCCGCGAACGCGTTCCCGTAGATGCGGGCATCGAACGTGAACAGCTGCAGCAGCGGGTTGTTGAACTCCATCCTCTTCGCAGCCGAGGTCGCTCCGAGCGCGAGCGACTGGTTGAAGATAAACGTGTTCCCGTTCGCATCGGCGTTCCGCACCGTCACCGACGGGTTCGAGATGCTGACGACCTGAAATTCGATCGGCGTGTAGATCGTCTTGTCGGTCGAGAAAGCCCCGCGGGCGTTGGTCAGACGGTTGTCGAACGCCGTTACCGTTCCAGAAAAGCTGATGTTCGACAGTGTCGAGTCGACCTGTTTCGTCAGGTCCTGGCGTTTCTGCAGCGGCCGGGACGATCCTGAGAGCCTGGAGAATCCGACCTGGCCCGTCGAATTCACGCCGATGGCCCTGACCACATATTCACTATCGAATAAGTTAGTCAGCCCTGCGGGTGTGAAGATCTCGGACACCTTGCCCTTGTCTTCATACGTAAGTGTTGAGCCGTTAACATAGGCCACGTGGCGATAGCCCGTGGTCGTATCGTCGCCGTCGATGAACTCGCGGCGGCCGTTGGGCTCACGCTGGCCGGCCAGTGCCGTCTTCCGCTTCAGGACCTGATACGCGACCGCGCCGTTGACGCTGTTCCACGAAACGTTGATCGATCTTACTGACGCGGGTGCCGTACGTACGCCGCGCGGAGTTGCCGGTGCCGCCTGGTTTCCGGCGAACGGCGTGACCTGCGTTGAGATCGTCACCTTCCCCGCGGAAAATTCCTGCGCATTAACGCCGAGTTCCTTCGACGCAAAAAGCTGTTCGATCAAAGCACGATGCAAGCCCGGAGCGGACGAATCGGTTGAATTCGACGGATAAAGCAACTGGTCCGCGACGATCAACGCGTCACGCGCCTTTACCATCGTGTCGGGTGCGGTCGTGCCGAGGACGTACATCGAACCGAGAAAATCCCGTTCAAAAATATTCGTGCCCTTGGTGATCTTCTTTACGGCCTGGCCGTCGCTCGCCTGCGGGCGTTTGAATTGCGTATCCTGCGGGTACATCCGGTTCAGCATCTCGCGGAATTCCCACATCGTGGACATGTAAATTTCGCCGTCGTAATGCTCTTCGAGGCTCGGCTGGCCGGCGATCATCCGGGTCGCAAAGTCCGAGTATTTCAATGTCGATCCGGCACTGCGGATGTAGCCGATCGAATCGGGGTCGCGGCCGATGTCGCGAAATGCCTGGCGGAGGCGATAACCGTTCACCACATAATCGCCGAGCGAAGGGTTATCCGTGATCGTGAACGCCCACATGTCCGCCTGGCCCTCGTTCAGCGCACTGCCTTCGGTGCCTTCCAGGCCCGCGATCGGCGAGGTGATAGCGTGCATTCCCTCGTGATACGGCACGGTTCCTTCCAATGCCGTATCGTTGAAAAGAAAGCCGTGGCCGTACGATGTCGGGTTAATGACGACCGGCGATTTCATTCCGGTAAATTCTTCGACTATCGGCGTCAGATTCAACGCAAAGGCATTGTCCAGCCCGAGCACCTTCTGGACGAATTCCGGATCGTCGGGCGGCGGATACGAGCCTCCGGCGATCGGCGTGATCACGTCGGGAATATGCACAGTTGCCGGAAGCGGCGTCGAAGAGTTCGGATATTCGTCCGGAAAACCTCCGGTCGAGCCAAATGTTCCGGCATCGCCGGCACGATGGAGATGATCTACATACTCGAGCAGGTAGGTCGTAAAGAAAAATGCGTTTATCTCATCCTGGTGCTCGGCCGGTTCGGCAAAATGGTCCTGTTCGTTTGTTCGTGCCTCGAAACCGACAGGATTGTTCTGGGCAAAATGCCACGTGCCCAATGCCGCCTGCGCGAACGGCTGTTTTGTCGCCAACGCGTTGTTTACGATAGTGTGCGTACCCGTTAGCGTTCCGTTCAGGCCGGTCACGACGTTCGAAGGGTCGAACTTGCGAAGCTGAACCCGCACCTGATCGCACGGCCTGTCGCCGCAGACGCTTATGATTCCCTGATTCTTCAATTCGTCGGTTATACGCGGGTATTTCGGGTAAATATCGGCAGTGAACGGCAAGGCTGAAGGCGCCTGCTGGTAGCTGACGAAATCCCGACGGCTGACGGTCTCGCCGGTGTGGGCGTCGATCGAGACAACGTAAAGCCCGAACGGGTTCGTTGAAAACTTCGCGACCTTCCAGATCAGCTTGTAACCGTCCGCTGTCGGATAAATGCCAAGCTGGGGTTCGAGCTGGGCGATAGGCGCAGCCTGTTGCGTAAGTATGTCCAACGCCGGCTGAAGGAGGGTCGCGACCGCGGCCGGTACGCCGGCGGCAAAATGCGCGAGATCGGCATCCGCCGCCGAGCGTGCCTGAGCCGCGGTCAGTGTGGGCGTGGGATCTATGTCAATGCCGCCGAAAAATGGGCCTGAAACCATCACGACTTGTTTGTTAGCGTTCATCACAACGCCGATGCCACCATTCTGCACCGGAATCCCGTTGAACGTCTGGTTGAAACGGACAAGATAACCGCCGAGCGGCTTCGACCGTGTTGAAATGGCGGATATTGTTCGTCTCCGAAATGCGAATAAGCCTGGCATTCTGGCTGAGAAAAGCACGGGCAGCTTGTTCGGGTGTACCGCTGTATGACGGACTCGCGAAATCGTAAATAACGTCCGGCGATCCGCCAAAATCGTTCCAACGCACCGTCATGTTCGGCGCGTTCACCGCATTTTTGAATACTGTGATCGCCGAAAGCTGTTCGGCGGTCGCGGCGCGAGCGTTCGGAATGTTCCGCGAGACGTTCAGGTCGAACACAGGTGCCGGACGCTGATAAATTGCAGCAAGCGGATCGGCGTTCGGAGCCGCTTTTTGCGTATTGAACGGCATTAAAAGAACTGCAAATATTGCCGCGACCGACATAAATACCGCGATCAGTTTCCTGTTTGATAAATATTGCCCTTTGTTCGATCCTCGACTCATTTCTCCTCCAAAATTGTCCTTTCAGACTACTCTGTTTGATCCGTTTCTTCGGGGGCGCGGAGCCTACCGGCCTTTCGGCCGATAAGCCCCGCCCCTCCTGGCCCGCCCCATGCCCCCGCGAGGAGCGAGCACAAGCCTTATCCGCCGGAAGACAACAAGCTCGAGATCGATGAAGCCGTGCATACAACAAACGTCGTATGTACGGCCGGCGATAAAATAGCTGATCGGAAATTCACTGTTTGTCTTCTCCTAAACTGCTGCGGTTCCAATGATGCCAATACTACCAAGCAATCTTTGAGAAATACTTGAGGGCCTGTGGAGGTAGGTTGAGGGAAACTTGAGTAGAAGAAGTTTGCCCGCGAATAACGCAAATAGGCGCGAATAAATTTGATTATTCGCGCCTATTCGCGTTATTCGCGGGCTAAATGCTCTATGCCAGACCTAGTTCCGCCGCCAACCGCTGCGTCTGTGGGGAAGGTTCAACGCCGAGCTCGTCTTTGAGCAAAGCCCGCATCGCGTCAAAATGCTTCCTGACGGCAGCGGGCTTTCCCTGTGCGCCGAGTGCTTTCATCACCAATCGATGCATATCCTCGCGGTAAGGATCGATCTTGAGGGTCTGTGAGGCATATTTTTGAGCGTCGTTGAGCCGACGCTCATTCAGGGAGAGTTTTGCCAGGGCACTGGTCACGCGTGCGAACTGTTCGCTGTAGTAATTACGGCGTTCTTCGGCCCAGTCGTCATAAACGCCGGTCACGAATTCCCCGCGGTAAAGCCGGTGGGCCGCTTCGAGAGAGGCACGAAGCCGATCATCGTTCTTTTCGCGTTTCGCGGCCTCGGCGTCTGCGACAAGGCGGTCGAATTCTTCGGCGTCGACGAAATAAGAGAGCTCCGGATTGAGCTGATATGCGCCGTCGCGAAAAACGAGGAAATTCTGTTTGAACGCCTGGCGGCTGTTCAGGGCCTTGCGGATATGCGAGATCGTGGGATGAAAGTTCTTTTCAACGACCGCCGGGTCATCGTCCGGCCAAAAAGTGTCGATCAGCACATCTTTGGCTATCCGGCGGTGCTTGCTGGTGGCGATATAGCAAAAAATGTCACGGGCACGCCGCGTCGTCCACGCATCGGCCCCGAACGGTTTCGATCTGTCGCGAAAGATGTCCACCGGCCCGAGCACATATATGTGAAGATCTATCAACGCCGGCGCGGCCGCGGCCGCGCCCTGCACGATCTCTGGGGCCGCGGCCTGTGCTTCACTACTCAATTCGCTTTTTAGATCGGCGGGCAGACGCTCCAGTATTTCCTCGATCTTGAAGATCTCGGGGTTTTTCCGCATTTCCGTCCGAAGCCAGTAGTCGTAATCGAACCTTGCCGAGAGATCCAGAACGCGTTGAAGGTGCGGCACGGCCTCTGTTTCCCGGTCCATGCTAAAAAGCGTTTCCGCAAGAAGCATCGCCGCGAGTGCTTCATCATAATAATTTCCCTTTTCGTTAAAGAACGAGAGCAGTTCCTCTATCCGTTTCGGCAATCCATCGGTCCTTTTCTCGATCAGGTCAACCTGTGCAAGTCCAAGCTGCGCGGTTTGGATCGCGTCCTCTTTGCCTTGTCGTTGACGCGTTTCGATCACGGTCTCAAGCAACGCCCGCGCCCGCAATGTGTCACCGCGACGCAGCAGGAACCTGGCCCGTTCCTCGTTAAGTTCTTTCGTGGAAACGTCGATCTCGGCCTCGTCATAAGCCTTGGCCGCGCGTTCATAGTATTCCTCAGCGTGGGCTATATCGCTGGTCTCACGATAATAGTTTGCATACGCTTCAAATATTTCAGGCCGCAGGAACTTGAGATTGAAAAGCTGGCACAGTTCCATTGCCCGCTCCAGGTGATCTTCCGTAGCCTCGAATTCGCCGCGGTAAAGGTGCAGTCTTGCAACGTTAAGGTGGCCTATAGCCTCCTGGGGGAGCCGCCTTGAATTTTCACCTTCACGAAATATGCGCCGGAACCACCTGATGGCTTCCCCGAAATCGCCGCGAAAGCCCGGGGCAAGAGCGAGGTTATGCATTATCAGACGCGTATAATGCCGGCTGCCCAGCCGCTCGGCCAACTCGAGAGCGTAGCGAAATTGCTGCTCGGCCTCGATCCATTTTCCTTCGCGGACAAGGCATAGCCCTCGCGTATTCGCACACTTGATCAGCGTTTCGGAATCGGGCGGGGCCAATGCTTCGGCCTGATCGAGGAGCTCCAGGGCTTCTGTGTTATTACCGCTGCGCCTGGCGAGGCTTGCCAGTGAATGAAGAGCCTCGGCCCCGCCGGCTGTATCGAGGCTTTCATGAAAAATGGCGCTAGCCCGACGAAGCAGGCTCGATGCCTGGTCGGTTTCGCCCTGTATCCGCGCGATCTCGGCCGTATGAAGAAGCGCGTACGGATATTGTTCGAGGTAACGAGACGGTATCCGGTTGGAAAAATTTCCAAGCGTGACAAGAGCACCGGCCCCAAGAAGTTCGTCCCCCCGTTCGGCAACAAGGCGGGCCGCTTCCTCAAATTCCTCTGCGTCGAGCAGAAAAGAAAGCGCTTGTTCCCATCGCCCATGCTCGAGAAAGATGCGGCCTATCCGCGAGCGTTCGAGCGCCAGGCCTTTTTTGCCGATCTCAGACCGCAGCCGGCGAAGCAAAAAATCGTGAAACAGCGGGTGAAGCCTGTATTCTTCGTCCGATGTGCCGTCGCCGGCAACTGTGAGAAAGACGTTCTTCTGTGCGAGCACAGGCAGCAACGCCGAGCAGCGAAGTTCGGGGAATACGAGGCTGCAGGTGTCCAGAGAGAGCGAATCAAGCACCGACACCGATAAAAGCAGCCTCCTGTTTGCCTCGGGCTCGCTCGAAAAGACCTCTTCGGCAAAGTAATCGAAAATATCTTTTTCGGATTGTTTCAGTATCTCGACCACGTCGATCCGCCCGGCTCCCGCAACGCTTATTTCCTGCTCGGCGACCTGCTTTACCAATTGAAGCGCCGTGATCCATCCATGGGTCCGATCGCGGTATTCGGTTATCTGCTCATCGTTGAGCTCGACGTTCAGCGTGTTTCGAAAAAGCTGGCGTACCTCGTCGTCGGTAAAAAGAAGGTCATTGCGGGTAATGACCAGAACGGCCGACTGTGCCCGCCGCTTCATTATCGCAAGCGGCGGCAGGTCGCGGGTCGTGATCATCAGGTGGACAAGGTCCGACGAGTACTGCAGCAGCCTGTCGACAAATCTGTGGACGATCGTGTCCCGGCCGAGGTGATGATAATCGTCCAGAACGAGGATGAACGGCTGCTCGACGCTCTGCAGTATCTCATTTATCAGCAGGTCAACGGCGCGTTCCGGATAGCTAAGCAGCTCTTCGTTTGCCTCCGAAAGGTAATCGAATATCGTATCCCCGAAATCCGGTACGACATTGCGGATCCCCTGCGTTACATAGCCGAGGAAAACGAATGGGTCAGAATCGGTGTGGTCCAGTTGATACCAGACCGATGGCCGTGTCTGATTGCGAACGAAATCGGCAACAAGCGTCGTTTTGCCGCAACCCGCGTCGGCAGCGACCAGTGTCATTGGCCCCTGCAGGTTCGAGGCCAAAAGGTCGGTCAGCCGCGGCCTCGCGAGCAGGTCCGATACGGCCCGCGGGGGCAGGAGTTTTGTCTTGAGGAAAAGGCCTGAACGCTGCATCGCAACGAGTAGCTGGATTCGAACCGAATTATGACACAACGGAGGGGAAACAAATAATTCCCGAGTGACCGGAAACGATCGGCGGAGTTTCGTATAGATCGATGATCAGAGGTGGGCCGGTCTTTTCGATTCGAGAATACGCATTAGCTTACCGGCGCGTCCAAATGAGTCGCGGTGGGCCATCCGGCCTTCGGCACGGCTTAGGCCGGTCTTTGAAAAAAGCTCTTCGGATTCTTTGACCGAGATCTCCAGAAACTTTTCGTCAACCACATTCAGCACCTGTTTTGACCGCATTCGCCACAGGAAATTAGGCGGCTTGCTCCTGCTGGTTAAAAGTATGTGGCACGGTGCCGGCAGCGATCTGATCAGTTGGTCGAATACGTCCTTGAACCAGTCGGAATCGTAAAGGTGATGAACGCCGTCAAGCACGATCAACCTCGGCCATTTGGCCTTGCGCTGCTCAAGCGCCGAAGAAACGTCGGCGATAAGTTCTAGCGGCATTCGGGCACTTACGGGAACGTCCTCATTATTCTTTTTTGGTTCCTTTTTTCGAAGAATAACGGCGCGAAAATAATGCTGAAAGATCTTCCAATCCGCATCGCCCGCGTCCAATGAGTACCACGCCGAGCCGTTTACACCGGCAGCAATGTTCGCCGCGAGAAACGTTTTCCCTGACCCAGCCCTGCCGACCAGCATCGTCCCCGAATGATTTCGTATCGACCGCTTGAGCGCGGCCATTAGTCCCTTTTGAATTGGTGCCCCATCGACCGCCGGAAGGCGTATCTTTGACTGGATGATCGGAACAGTAGATAGTCCGATCGCTCAGCACCGAATCGTTGTAAAGCATTGGCGACGAACGGCCTATCGAAAGAAAGCCGGGCTCGATACCGTCGTCGCCTATAAATCCCATCGTCATACAACTCGGATAATAACCCCCTGTTCTTGAGAAAAACTTGAATCATCTCCAGGACACGGTATCGGAGCGGCGAGTTTCTCACTACCGCCTCAAGTTTTTCTCAAGCCTCGACCTTTATTCTGATCACGGTCGACTCTCGTCGGGATCGGGGCTAACGCCAAGCCTTTTCGGAAAAGGAGAATTGGTTATGAATAAAGCACTTATTGCGATCCGGACCTGGGTAAACCTGATGGTGATGGAATCGACGCGTCCCCTGGACTAAAACTTGCTGGCATGGGGGGCAACTGCAGTAATATCGGGGACAGCCCCGATATTACTGTACCAAGTTGATACGCCTGTGTAGCGAAACGCTTCGAGCTTTACATAGAAGCTTTCAGTGCTTATTGATGCATAGGAAAGCCTTATCCGTATTGGTACTTTTAGTGCTCTGGGGCCAGCAGGCCCTCGGTGGCCTGCTCATCGTCAGGTCCAACGGTATCACTCTAACGGGTGCCGACGGTATCAGTTACATCGGCACGTCCGGCATCACACTGACCGGAGCCGACGGTCTACTCACGCAACAATCGAACGGTATCACGCTGACGGGTGCCGATGGAATAACGCTGACCGGTGCGGACGGAATTACGCTCACCGGCGCCGACGGAAACACTTATACCGGCCCGAACGGAATTACCCTCACCGGAGCCGACGGTATTACGCTGACCGGTGCCGACGGAATTACGCTTACGGGCGCCGACGGTGTAACACTTACTCTTCCCGACGGCTCCGTCTATTCGGCGGACACGATCATCCTGAGAGAGCCGAACGGCATTACTCTGACGGGTGCCGACGGTATTACGCTGACGGGTGCTGACGGCATGGTCATGGTCGGCGAAGACGGCATTACTTTGACGGGCGCCGACGGCATTACGCTGACGGGCGCTGACGGAATAACTCTGACCGGGGCCGATTCAGCCACCGGCATCAGCACGGACGGTATTGTTTTCGAGCTTTCAGAACCAACGGGAATCACCCTAACCGGAGCCGACGGGATCACCCTGACCGGGGCCGACGGCATCACGTTGACGGGAGCTGACGGGATCACCCTGACTGGCGCAGACGGTATTTTGGGCAGTGGCGGGTCCGGTGAAAGCGGTCTTCAAAGCCTTGATCCCGAACTTGCGTTGCTGCTGAATTCCGTCACCGACGACAGCAACATAAACGCAGCGATCGTTTTTCATCGGGCGGTGAACGATTCTGACATTTCTCAACTGCAACAATTAGGCATCCTGGGCGGCACGAGGTTTCGAGTACTTCCGGCCGTTATCGTATCGGCAACCCGCGACCAGCTTGTGGCCGTTTCCCGCTTGCCGCAGGTCCGCTCGATCTACGGGAACCGCACGCTGAGATTTGATGCCGACCCATATTTCAACGTAACGGGGCTGCCGCGAGCGAATTCGGACGCTGACCTGCGGAGTGACAACGGCGGGCTTCCCCTTACGGGGCGGAACGTAACGGTAGCGGTTCTTGATACGGGGCTGAACGCCCTGCATCCCGACCTGAACGGCAAAGTCGTTCAAAATTTAAAGCTGGCCGACATTCAGGGCCTTCCGGTCGGATTTCATTATCCCGCCCCGCTCGAAAATGTCCCGAACACCGATCTTTTGAGCGGCCATGGGACGCTCGTCGGCGGAATAATCGCCGGAAGTGGTACGGCATCCAACGGCAAATACGCGGGCGTGGCTCCGGGAGCGCGCCTTTTAGGGTTGAGTGCCGGCGACGCGAGTCTAATGTTTGTGCTGTCGGGTTTCGATTACCTGCTTGACCGCGGCCCGTCGTACGGCGTTCGTGTCGTCAACTGCAGCTTTTCGGCTGCTACGGTCTTTGACGTGAACGATCCGGTCAACATCGCGACCAAAATGTTGACCGACCGCGGCGTGAATGTCGTGTTTTCGGCCGGCAACAGCGGCTCCGGCAACGGAACACTGAATCCATACGCGGCGGCACCGTGGGTGATCAGCGTAGGAGCGACGGACCAAAACGGCACACTGGCCCCTTATTCTTCACGCGGAAATTTCGGGAACCCTCTGCAGCATCCTACGCTGGTCGCTCCCGGAACGAACATCGCGGGCCCGCGAAGTCTTATCGGCGTGACAGGCGTGGGAGGCGTGGCGGGAGCAGACCTTCAGCGGCTGACGGTTTTCGAGGTTCCCTACTATACAACGGCGACGGGCACGTCTTTCTCGGCTCCTCAAGTAGCTGGCGCGATCGCGTTGATGCTCGAAGCGGACCCGACCCTTACGCCCGCCGAGATCAGGGACATTATCAGCCGGACAGCGACACCGCTGCCGAAATATTTCTATCACGAGGCGGGCGCCGGAATGCTGAACACACATGCCGCGATCCTGGAAGCTGCCTTCCGGGAACGCCGCATGGGCGATTTTCGGTCGTTGCTTTCGCGAACCCGCTCAGGTTCGTGACCCGAATGACGCAAACATTTGATCAGACGGTGATTCCGGGTGCGGCATCGAACACGGCGATCGCCTTACCTCCAAATACAGTGCAGGCGACGGTGAGTATTTCCTGGGGCATGAGCACTAACGACTTTGGCTTAAAGGTCAACAACAGTTCGAACACATTGCTCGGCGAATCCAACCTGCTGAATCTTCCTTTACTTACCGGCCGTCGCGAGAAAGTCTCTCTTCGGGATCCCGCGACAGAGAACCTGCAAGCCGCGGTTCGGCATACGGCAAATCTCGGCACGCAGCAGCGGGTATTTGGAGCGGTTGAAGTAACGCAGGTCGAGTACCCGTCGTTGAACGATCTTGCCGGATTACCGAGCGGCCTGCTGAACGAAGCCGAAACGTCGCTTTCCGCGAATCTCCTTCTTCCGGCCGGCAGCAAGTTCAGGCCATACTGGCCGGTGACACGAACCGAATTTGCCGAGGCAATGGTACGCGGCGGTTTTGTTCCGCAATACATTGCGTCAAACCCGATGTACCTGGACGTCAGAGACCACTATACGCGGAACGCGGTTGAAAGCGTTCAGTCAAACCCGGGCGGGCCTATTTTTGTAGATGCAACGGTCGGCCAACGCTTTTATCCCTATTCGCCGACGTCGAGGCTTGCGGCCGCGATCGCGTTCGTAAAGGCAGCAAAGCTGGAACATCTCGTTTCGAGCGCATCACTCCCGGCAGGTGTTGCTGACGGCTATTCGATACCCCATCAATGGCGCGGTTACGTGGCCGTTGCAATTAACGAAGGATCTCATCTCGCTCGACGGGAATCGCTTCGACCCGCAACGTCTCGATAACAAGGCTCGAACTAGCCGTCGCCCTTAATCGTCTTGTAAACCGGTAGAGAATTCCTTCTTTATCCTTTATCCCTTATCCTTTATCCTTTCTACGGCAGCAGCCAATACGGCGATGGGATCGCGATGTCGCCGACAGTTCCCAACTCGATCGGGATGTCGAGATCCAACGACGACGACCTTTTTATATTCCACCTGCCCACGGACGGTCGAAACACGGCAATATCGTATTTCCCATCACCGTCATAATCGGCCGGCACCGGGATATCGCCTGACTGTCCAAGCGACTTGACCGTGTAAGTCGTAGCACTCAGCATATACCATGTTCCGTTACGGAAGACCGCAAAGTCTGCCGCTCCGTCGCCGTCGTAGTCCGCGGGCACCGGAATGTCGTTGGTATAGCCGAACTGCGTGATACGGAATCCAAGTGTCGACTGAAGCGTATACCAGGTTCCGTTCCTGAAAACACCAATATCGGTCCTGCCGTCATTGTCCCAATCGGCGGTAAAAACCTTGTCAGTTGGGATACCGAACTGAACCGTAAAGAACTGGCCGTTCGTCGTCTTGATATACCATGTTGCGTTCGACGGCCGAAAGATGAAGAAGTCCGCCCGTCCGTCGCCATTGTAGTCGCCGGTCAGCGGAATATCGCCGGCCTCGCCCCAGTTGTGGTATTCATAGACCGCCGCCGAACCCTGGAAGTACCATTGGCCCGTCGACGGACGCCACACCGCGAAGTCGGTAATTCGGTCGCCATCGTAGTCGGCGGCAACGGGCCGATCTCCCTGAACACCAAACCCGCGGCGTGGTGATCGCGTCACCCGAATCGCTCATCATCACCGACCAGGCACCGGTCGATGGGGTGAAAACCGACGGATCGGCTTTACTGTCACCATCAAAATCGAAACGTCTATTAGGGCCCGGGATGCAGGACGGGGCAAAGATGACTCCTTCCGCTCCGGCTTTTTCATCTGGGACCGAACGAGCCGCCGACATAAACAGGTGCCGCCGTATTTGTAAACACGACAGAGTTGATTCCGGCGCCCAAACCGTCCGGGCCGCTAAGTGTTGCCGGCTGTGTTCCAAGGCTGGCCGTGAAGCCGTCCGGTCCGCATGATGGGCACTCGAATACCGGTCAGCCTCGAATTCGGATCGTCGGCTTCAGTGATGGTTATCGTCAGATCCCTGGTTAAAGGCACCTCCAGCTAACGCACTGCCGTTGACGAACGTACAGTTACCTTCCTGAGTTCCTGACGGTCCTGCAATGACCGAAACGGCCTGCGAGAACGGCGGGAACATCGGAACTGTCTGACCGCTACCGTTAACGAACGTCGGGCTTACCAGATTGACCGTGAAGTTAAAGTTTGTTCCAACCGGATTGTTGGCTGCACCCGCAATACCAATCTTACAAACCTTCAAAACGGTCGGGTTGAACCGGAAAGCGGTAAAATCAACTTCAGCAAGACTGGCACGAGCAACTACGACAGCCCGCGATAGGCGGCCGATTACCGGGCCCACATCCGGATTTGGGCTGAAGCCTGCTACATCTGCTGAGGCGAATGAGGACCCGAACGTACGTATGCTCGCGGTACGCAGCTGACCGGGGTTCTGAGCAACGGTATTTACCGGTGATATACCTTCCTCGACGATCGTGACCGGAGTTCCATTAACGAACGTCTGGAACGGTGCCCATCCCGGCGCGGGCAAGCCGAAGCCGGGCACGAATTCACAGGTGCCGCCTTGGACGGGGTCACCCGCACGCACGTCGACGGTACGCGTTACCTGCCCGTAATCAGCGGACTGCGGATGTGCTGCGTTGAGCGTACCCATACCGGTAACAGTGAACCGAAAATACGTATTGATCGGTATGCCGGGACCGGCGATCTTACATATCTTCACTCTCGACGGGTTCGACCGTGCCCTTGAAAGCACGACCGTTCTGCTCGTCGGTTGAAGCAGACGCGGGATAGATCACGTCGACGTACCCGCCGCCCGGTGCCGGAATGACCACGTCATCCCCGGTCGGGTTAACTCCGATAATAGTTCCTCTGACGTCAGGCCCGTTTTGCCGTTCGGGCGGTGTAACGTTGAAACTCTCGAGATATGCCCCGGGCGCGGGAGCATTGAAACCGTAGCGGTTGTGACCATCGGCTCAGGCCCGAACGGAGCAGGATCGCCTTTGCTGACAGCGATGGGGCCCGTGCACTGGCCGACGGGGACCGTGAAGATCTGCAGCGTTCTCAAGTTGGGTTCTGCTGGTTCACGGAGTACACATCGTCGATCGTGTACATGAAAAATCCCGTCACATCCGGATCGCCGCCCGAAAGCGGACCGGTGGCCGGGTTATGCTGCCGTGGCCCGGCCGACGCGCGATGGCAGATCTCGACAAAGCCGGTGATCGTCCTGCGGTTCGTGAACCGAAGAATGAGCTGATCGACTTCGCCGCCGGCGACCACGTTCACGCTGGCGGCCCTGGTAGAGAGATTCACAAGCCCGAGTGACGAAGGAGATGCCGGCGTCAGGTCGGCTACTTCGACAAGCTCAAAATTTCCTTGGAAACTTCCGGCGGGAGGGTCAACCAGGCCTCCTGTGTTCAATTCGGTCACCGTCCGCGGGCCCGCGGTAACGTCGATCGGGCCCGAACAGGCTCCGACCGCGACGCGTGCCGGGTTTGCCGCGGTACCGACGCTGCCGGCGGCTCCGGTGACGACGTAATGAAATACACGATTGGAAATATCGTTGGCCGGCGCGACCGGCAGCGATTGTTGGGCACAGATCTGAATTGTCCCGGTCGTGCCGCCGAGCAGTGCACTGTTGTTCAGTTCGACCTTGCCCAACGACATCACCTTGTCGGTCATGCTTGTGCGGTCGCCGATCTTGACGTTGCCGCCCGACAGGACGTTCGCACGGAACGCCACGTCGTTGCCGATCTCGACATCGCCCGCAACGAAGAAGACGTTTCCGCCCTGTGCTCCGTTCTCAAGGCGGATCGACGATCCGTTCTTTGCATTCAACGAACCGGCCACGCGGAAGATATATGTTCCCGCTGCACTGCCCTGTCCGTCAATGATCATCTCGCCGTTCAACTCGGCCGAGTCCAGACAGTAAACGCCCGGTGCGAATGTCCGCCCCGTAAGGTTTCCGCCCTTGATCTCGCCGCACGGCAGCTGTCTGAACGCATCTATCGCGTTCGCCAGCTCTTTGGTCGACTTGCGGCTCTCTGCTCGCCTCGCGTCGCCCTTTGTTCCTCTGATCTCTGCATTACCGTTCTCGGTAATACCTCTTTCGGCATAAACAGTGTATTCCGACGCCGACTTCAGAGCTCCGACCGCAAAATCGATCATCGCCTGCGTCGCTACCTCGGGCGGTGGAAGCTGTTCTCCCCCGGTTAAAACGTCCTCATTTTGGGCTACCGCATTTGCATCCGGAAGTAGTGCAAAAAGCAACCCGGCAAACGCCGACAGTGCGAAGACCAGAATAATTTTCTTTGCTGCCGTAGTGCGGCTGCCGGCTGTTTGAGAGTTGTTGCGTTTCGTATTAGCCATGTCTTTGGAGAAACTGCCGGAATATATAAATAAGCCTCGCCGTCTACTCGTAAGGAAGACGATCAAGTATCGAGCGATAAAACAAAAGGGGTGCGGACAATGTCCACGCCCCTTTTTCGAAAGGTTGATGATAAGGCGGACGGTTTGTCCGCCTTATCGGTTAGTTGACTACTGGGCCGGGACAGCTTCGTCGGTCGCTGAACCAAGGTTCATCGTCTCGAAGTTGCTGCTTTCTCCCAGTGACGACTTCTTGACGTACCACGTGCCGGCACGGAAGACCGCAAGGTCTGCCTTGCCGTCGCCGTCGTAATCCGCCGGTACAGCTATGTCACCTGCCTGTCCATGCGACTTGACCGTGTAGGCCGTAGCACTCAGCATATACCACGTTCCGTTACGGAAGACCGCAAAGTCTGCCGCTCCGTCGCCGTCGTAGTCTGCCGGTACCGGGACATCGCCGGTCTGGCCGAAGTTCGTGATACGGAATCCACGGCTGGATTCAAGTGTGTACCACGTTCCGTTCCTGAACACCACAGGATCGGTCCTGCCGTCGTTATCCATGTCGGCCGTGGCTACACGGTCTGTCGGGATACCGAACTGGAAGATCGCGAACTGGCCGTTCGTCGTCTTGACATACCACGTTCCATTCGACGGTCGGAAGATTATGAAGTCTGCCTTTCCATCGCCGTTGTAGTCGCCGGCCAGCGGTACATCACCAGCCTCGCCACCCCAATTGTGGTATTCATAGACCGCCGTCGAGCCCTGGAAGTACCATTGGCCTTCTGACGGACGATACACAGCGTAGTCAGTAATGTCGTCGCCATCGTAGTCGGCCGCGACGATCTTATCGCCAGCCTGGCCGAACGCACGCTGCCTCATTGCATTACCCGCGTCGCTCGACAGCCATGACCAAACACCGTTGCTCGGTGTCCAGACAGATGCGTCAGACTTACCGTCGCCATCGAAGTCGAACGCAACCGGCCGATCACCGCCATCCACGTTGGTGAAGATCACCGCGTTGATGCCGGCCACCAGGCCGTTCGGGCCGCTAAGCGTCGCCTGTCGGCCCGGCAAATTCGCCGTTAGGCCGCCCGGTCCGCAAGACGGGCACTGAATTGCCGAGACCGTCGATGAACCCTGGACCGCTTCAGTGATCGTTATTGTCGATCCCTGGTTAAAGGCACCTCCAGGTAACGCACTGCCGTTGACGAACGCACAGGTACCTTCCTGCGAGTTGTTCGGACCGGCTGTTACCGTCACGTTCTGTGAGAACGGCGGGAATATCGGACCCGGATTCGGACCGCCGATCACCGGGCTGACCAATGCAACCGTAAAGGTGAAGTTGGTACCGAGAAGGATGTCCGTTCCGGCCTTCTTACAGACCTTAAGGATTGTCGGGTTGAAGCGGAAGTTCGTGAACTCAACTTCAACGATCGACGCCCTGGCAAAGACCGCCGCTCGGGAAGTACCCGCTACTGGTCCCAACAGGAAGTCGAGCGAAACGCAGCCGACAACTCCAACGTCACCGCCGAGGTCATCGGTGACGCGAAACCTCCATGTGCCGTTCGCCACGCCCCCGTCAAAGGCCGACAGCGCCTGTTCGGGCTGAAATGCGCCCGCAAATGGAGGTGCTCCAGCCGTGATCGCAGTCGCCGCTTCGTCATCGAAGGTGGTCGGCGTGCCCGAACAATCGTTAGCTCCAGCGCCATAGTTGTCGCCTGAACCACCGTTGTCGGACGAAAGATCTCGCTGGGTACCGCCCGGATTGAAGAGACTGAGGTCCAGATCGGCGTCAAACGTATGATTGAGACGCACCCTCGCATTGACGTCGAGA
This sequence comes from uncultured Acidobacteriota bacterium, assembly GCA_963763355.1. GTDB lineage: Bacteria > Acidobacteriota > Blastocatellia > Pyrinomonadales > Pyrinomonadaceae > OLB17. The sequence continues at coordinate 42,196 of CAVXOI010000008.1, read as the reverse complement.
ATGGGTTCGGCGTTTGTCATTCCGGAAACCGGAATATCGACAGTCGTGTTGCTATTGATCGGCACCGCTATATCGCCGGTTGTGAACGTCCTCGCCCCGCCAGTACCAGGAACCGCGAATCCAGGTGTCAGATCCGGGTTGGTAAATCCGGCGACCGCATTTGACGTGAAGGTCGACCCGAATACCCTGATCTGCGACGTGCGCAGCTGTCCCGGGTTCTGCGGGATCGTGTTGTTTACCGACACACCGTGTTCATAAATGAAGATCGGAGTTCCGTTCACGAACGTTTGGAACTGGTTGAACCCAGGTGCATTCGCACCAAAGCCCGGTACGAATTCGCACGTTCCGCCCTGTGCCGGGTCGCCTGCACGAACGTCAAACGTACGCGTGACAGGCCCATAGGTGGCGGTCTGCGGGGGAGCCGCGTTGGTAGCGCCGATACCGGTCACCGTAAAGGTGAACAAGGTATTGATCGGAATGCCGGGACCGGCAATCTTACAAACCTTGAGCCTTGACGGGATGGACCGGTTCACGAAGGTTACCAGCGTTTCATTAGCAGACGACGCCGATTCGATCCAGCGCACGCACTGCACACCGCCGTTCGGATTCGGGAACAAGACCGGTGAGTTGCCGCTGGCAGGTCCGGCACCCTGACCGAGAATTACCGGGCCACATGATGCCGGGACTGTGCCGTCCAGGAAAGTCGGCTCGACAGTCGCACTTTCAAGGAAAGCGTCTGCGCGTCCCAATTCAGTGACCCAGCCGCCTCCAAGGATCAGATTACCGCTGGTACCGCCATCGAACGGCGGGGGATCACCTACAGCAACCGCGATCGGACCGGTACATTGTCCGACCGGGACCGTGAAGGTCTGGAGAGCCTGCACATTCGGATTTTGCGTATTCACGGAGAATACCTGTGAAACTGTAAAATTGAAGAATCCGGTCACATCCGGGTCACCGCCTGAAAGCGGATTTGCTCCCGGTGGGTTAAAAGCTCCGGGCCCGGTCGCGGCACGTTTACAGATCTCAAGAAAACCTGTGATCGCGCGACGGTTGATGAATTCCAGTGTCAGCTGCGAATTGACGCCGCCTGCCACTATGTTGATGTTCGCAACGCGGGTTGCAAGGTTAACCAAACCAAGCGTCGACGGGCTGTCAGGTGTCAGATTGTTTACATCAAACAGCAGGAAGCCGCCCGTGAACGTTCCCGTGGACGGGTTGATAAGCGTTCCAGTGTTCAACTCCGTAACCGTCTGCGGTCCAGCCGTAACATCGATCGGTGCCGAGCACGAACCTACCGGAACACGCAGCGGATTCGCTGCCGAGCCGGGGGCTCCTGCCGCTACTCCGCTCACCACAAAGTGGAAAATACGGTTCGACAGGTCATTTCCTGCCGCTACCGGCAGCTGCTGTTCTTTACAAATTTCGAGCGAACCGGTCGTGCCGCCGAGCAGTGCACTGTTGTTCAGCTCGACCTTGCCCAACGACATCACCTTGTCGGTCATGCTTGTGCGGTCGCCGACCTTGACGTTGCCGCCCGACAGGACGTTCGCACGGAACGCCACGTCGTTGCCGATCTCGACATCGCCTGCAACGAAGAAGACGTTTCCGCCCTGTGCTCCGTTCTCAAGGCGGATCGACGATCCGTTCTTTGCATTCAACGAACCGGCCACGCGGAAGATATATGTTCCCGCTGCACTGCCCTGTCCGTCAATGATCATCTCGCCGTTCAACTCGGCCGAGTCCAGACAGTAAACGCCCGGTGCGAATGTCCGCCCCGTAAGGTTTCCGCCCTTGATCTCGCCGCACGGCAGCTGTCTGAACGCGTCTATCGCGTTCGCGAGCTCTTTGGTCGACTTGCGGCTCTCTGCTCGCCTCGCGTCGCCCTTTGTTCCTCTGATCTCTGCATTACCGTTCTCGGTAATACCTCTTTCGGCATAAACAGTGTATTCCGACGCCGACTTCAGAGCTCCGACCGCAAAATCGATCATCGCTTGCGTCGCTACCTCGGGGGTGTCCTGTTCCACGCCGGACTTGGTTTCCACCTGTGCCGATACTTCGGCTTCAGGCAGGTACGCATAACCCACGGCCGCAATAGCGACCAGGGCTGTGAGAACGAATAGGTACTTCAGTGCACCAATTCGATTTCTAAATGTCTTGGGGACATTTGTCTTGATCTCGTCCATCTTCGAATCCTCCATTGTACTTTCGAGTCCTTGTCCATTCTGCGGGAGTCAGCAGGGACTCGACGAGTCCTAAAGCCTCCCAAAACACTCCGGCGGGTGAACAACTCAGAATGTTTTGTTAAAAGCCGCAAGCGGCCTAAAAAAAAATTGGCAATTAGCTCCCCAATTTAATACGACTTCAAGCGTTTTTTCAGTATGCCAGCATACACGGAATCGTCAAATCCGGGCCGAAAAATCATTTATTTTGGAGTTATACAGCGTTATCGGCCCTGCGGCAGCAGTTTTCGCTATTTCGAAACGAGTTGCTTCTTATTGTGAACGGGGGAATTTGATCTCTTTGATCGGATCGAGACAAATAAGGGTCGACTCCGTAATGTAGAGTTATTAACAACAAAAAGCAGCCCGAAAGGCTGCTTTTTATGTCATTAAGGACCGATTATGAAAGCCTGGTCTCTTCGTTTCGCCAAATAAGAGCAAAACCCGAGCCGGGCTTTTTCGGTTTGTCGCCGCCACGGGGCCGTGGAGGAGGCTTATCACGCGGCTCAACCTTGGGCGCGTCGCCCTGTTTCGGCGGCGGCTTCTTCTGATCGTTGCCACGCTGGGCCGATACGGCCACCGACATGCCGATGACCATAACAATACTTAATAAAATGTGCCAGAACTTATTCATCAAAATCGCGGCTCCTTTTTCCTTCATCTGAACGCAACCGGGGAAAAAGGGGAAGTGCGTCGCTTTGCTTTAAGGCAAACGTGATGCCAAAGACGGGATTAGGACGTTTTCACTAACCAATTGGTTGGAAACCTTTAATTATCGGCTAGAACGCCCTTTACAAAACTTTACGTTTTCGGTCATTGTCATACGAAATAGTGAATTTAACAGGGAATCGTGCAGTTGACAATGTTTATTTCCGCATTTCCGGAAGCGTCCGCCCTAAAGTTAGATGCGGAACAGAAATTAGTTAGAATGATGATTGAATGACCGTTGACCCCGTTTCTGATATGCCCGAACCGCTAACCAAGATCGACCGGATACGTTCGTTCCTCGTTTTGGCCGCAATGCTCGGCACGTTGATCTTCAACTGGCTTGCAGCCACAGGTTATTTTGGGGGCATTACGCCCGGGGCCATCTCTCGCGCTCATCCAACGGTCGTTACGCCGGCAGACTATGCGTTCTCGATCTGGACATTGATCTATCTGGGCCTGGCCGTTTTCAGTGTCTATCAATTGACGCACAAAGGCAGCGTTTCGAGCCGTCCGATCCGCTCGTTGTTCATTTTCACCTGCGCTCTTAATTGCGCATGGCTTTTCTTTTGGCTCCAGGACCAGATCGTCATTTGTGCCGGTTTGATCTGGGCGTTGGCCGTGGCGCTAATTCTAATCGATAAAAAGCTTAAGGAATTGAATGCCCCTCTTTTTCTAAAAGCCATTTTCGGCACATACCTCGGCTGGATAGTGGTTGCGGCGCTGATAAATTCCGTCATCGCATTTTCGTTTGGATCAAGATCAGGCTCGTTTGGCGAAGCCGAAGGAGCACTGATGGTGCTTGTCGCAGCCGGGGTCGGTGTCGCTTTACGCGTGCTGTTGATCGATTATTTTGCTCCGCTTGCCATCGCCTGGGGCCTTACGGCAATTGCCGTGCAGCAGAGCGGGAAAACTGCTATAGTTTCGGCTGCCGCGGTTGGCGTGGTCGCCTGCCTCATAGCTTCTTTTACATTCGTATTGAACCTTAAGAGCTCGAGAAATGAATGAGAAAAAGATCTGCGTATCAGTATTTGCCGAAACAGCGGACGAACTCGTTTCAAAATTAAGGCGGGCCGAGGCCGATGCCGATGTTATCGAACTTCGCTTCGATGGCCTCGACCCGGAAGGTATACGAAACGCCTTTACGCAGCTCCGGTCTGACAAACAGATCCTTCTGACAATGCGGCCCAAAGAGCAGGGCGGAAGCTCGACAAGGAATGCGACCGAGCGGGTTGGATTCTGGACAGAATACGCTCTTCATAAAACCGTTGATCACCGCGCGATATGGATAGATCAGGAGCACGACCTTCTGCCGCAGAAGGAATTTATGTTCTGGCTCGACCAGTTTTTCGTGGTCCGGTCAAAGCATTATTTCGAGGGCCAGACAGCCGACCTCAATAAGGCTTACGATCTGCTCGCTTCTAACTCGGAAGTAGCAAAGATCGCGGTGAGCTCGAAGGACATCCTGGATACGATCGGGATCTGGAAACTCCTGCAAAGAGCCAACGAAGAGAATAAACGGCTGATACCGATCGCAATGGGCGAAGCGGGTAAATGGACGCGAATCCTCGGGCCCGCTTATGGCGCATTTATGACCTATGCTTCGCTGGAATCGGGCGGTGAGACGGCGGCCGGACAAATAACAGTTGCGGACATGAAGGAAACGTTCCGCGTACCTGAACTCGACCGCGAAACTTCGCTTTACGGAATAATTGCCGCTAACACGTCATATTCCGTTTCGCCGTGGATGCATAATGCCGCCTTCCGTTCGGCCGGGCTCAATTCCGTGTTTGTTCCGGTGCAAACCAATGATGTTGAGGGCTTTCTCAAACGAATGGTGATGCGGAATTCGCGCGAGGTTGAACTGAATTTTGCGGGCTTCTCGGTAACGAATCCTCATAAGGAAACTATCATCCCACTTCTCGACGAAGTGGATGAAACTGCCCGGGCGATCGGAGCCGTGAACACTGTAAAAGTTGAAGAGGGAAAGCTTACGGGGTACAACACCGATGCCTTAGGTTTTATCACGTCGCTGACCCACGCGTACGGCGAACTCGCCGAAGCGCGGATTGCCCTGTTCGGGGCGGGCGGTGCGGCCCGGGCGTGCGTTAAGGCTCTTCGCGATGCAGGTGCGACAGTGACGATCTTTGCGCGTAACGAGACGAAGGGGCCGGCACTTGCAGAAGAATTTGGCGCGGCCTACGAAATCTCAACCGGCGACCGAACGATGGCTGACGAGTTCGACATCGTCGTCAACGCGACACCGCTCGGAATGGGAACAAATTCGAATTTTGCGGTTCTTACGGCTCCTCAACTGGGCGGTCTCAAGCTCGTTTACGACCTTATCTATAACCCGGCCGAAACGCGTCTGATGCGTGAGGCCAGGACCGCCGGCGTGACAGCAATAGGCGGCCTCGAAATGCTGATCGCGCAAGGAGCCAAGCAATTCAGGATCTGGACAGGGATGGAAGCGCCAGTCGACGAAATGCGTACAGCGGTCGAAAAGCGTTTGGCAATATAGCGATATCTGATGGCGAGTCAAGCACTTAATTGTCCAAACTGCGGCGGTGCCGTCGCAAGCGATAAGTCGAAATGCGAATTTTGCGGATCGCGGCTAAAAACGGTCGCATGCGCCGGCTGCCTCGACCTGATGTTTCTCGGCAGCAAATTCTGCGATCATTGCGGAAGAAAGGCTAATAAAGTTGAGGTTTTCACCGACGAAAAAGTGGGTGAATGCCCGCGATGCAAACGGCCGCTGGAATCGCTGCGGATCGAGGCGACAGCCGTACGCGAATGTTTGGGCTGCGGAGGCTTTTGGACCAGCGCCGATTCGTTCGAATCACTTTGCAGAGACAAGGAAGAGCAGTCCGCGGTACTGTCGTTCATTAATAAACAAACCTTTGAACTTCGCCGGGAGTCCGTTGTCTCTTACGTTCCCTGCCCAGACTGCAAACAGCTAATGAACCGCAGCAACTTCGCACAGTCGTCCGGTGTTATAATTGATCTCTGCAAACAGCACGGGGTCTGGTTCGATGCCGAAGAGCTTCCAAAGATCATAGATTTCATCGACAAAGGCGGACTCGCACGTGCGCGGGAAAAACAAAAGATCGGGCTTCGTGACGAACAAGCGAAGCTTCGCGATGAACACCGAAAACTTGAAAACGTGAAAAGCCATTCCGTCTACGGCGGTTCTATCTTCTTTAACCCCTTTTCGGTCGCCGGCGGCATCATCTCAGCTTTATTCGATCTGAAAGATCCATGATGAACGAACGCTACAGCCGCCAGATCCTGTTCCCGGAGATCGGCAAGGCCGGGCAGGAGAAGCTGCTCAATTCGCGGGTCCTTATTCTTGGCTGCGGCGCTTTGGGCGCGTCTCACGCCGAGATGCTCGCCCGGGCCGGCGTCGGGAAAATGCGGATCGTCGACCGCGATTTTGTCGAATTCACAAACTTACAAAGGCAAACCCTTTTCAAAGAATCGGACGCAGCCGAACGCCTGCCTAAGGCCGCTGCCGCTAAAACGAGGATCGCTGAGATAAATTCCGAGATCGAGGTCGAGGCGGTCATCAAGGACGTCAATAATTCCAATGTCGAATCATTGATCGACGGCTGCGACCTTATCCTCGACGGGACGGACAATTTCCAGGTCCGTTATCTCTTGAACGATGCCTGCGTCAAGCACTCCAAAACCTGGATCTACGGTGCCGCCGTTTCCAGCTACGGCACGACGATGACCGTCATTCCGGGCGAGACTCCGTGCCTTCGCTGCATCTTCGAAGAAATGCCCGACGCCGGAAGCTCGCCGACCTGCGATACGGCGGGTGTGATAATGCCCATAATATCGAGTATCTCTTCGATACAGGTGGCCGAAGCGATCAAGCTGCTCGTCGGCGACCTCGATTCCCTTCACCGCTCGCTGGTACAAATCGACGTGTGGCAGAACGATTGGCGAAAAATTAAGCTGGCCGGGCGAAACCCGGACTGCAAAACGTGCGCCCGCCGCGAGTTCGAATTCCTCGACGCCGAAGCGGTCGAATTCTCCGCCGTTCTCTGCGGACGTAACGCGGTCCAGATTGCCCCGCCCACCCCGGTACGGCTCGACCTTGTCGAACTTTCGAAAAAACTCGCCCCAATTGCCGAAGTAAAACAGAACGAATATCTCGCTCGGTTCTCGGCGGACGGCAAAGAGTTGACCGTCTTTTCCGACGGCCGTGCGATCATAAAGGGTACGGACGATATTACTATGGCTCGTTCGCTCTATTCCCGATTTGTAGGCACCTAGACTGTGCTAGTATTTTTCTATGAACGCAGAACTGGTATTGCCGCTTGAAAAAATGACGGTCGCCGAAAAGATGGACGTTATCGACCAGATCATGGCCGACCTCTCGCGTAATTCTTCCGCCGTTCCGGCGATCGAATGGCACGGCGAATTGCTAAGAAAGCGTGCCGAAGATCTTCAAAACGGAACCGATCCGTTAATTACCCTTGAAGAGGCTGAGGCCAGGATCCGCGAAAAAACCGGCCGGAAATGAGGATATCCATTACCGAATCCGCCGCCGACGATATTGCCGGCGGCTATTTATTTTACGAACAACAATTTCCAGGGTTAGGTGATTATTTCGAAGCCTCCATTTTTGCGGATCTAAGGTCACTCGTGATCTATGCGGGAATGCACGAGATCCATTTCGACCTTTACTATAGAAAGATCGCGGCAAAATTCCCGTATGCGATTTATTACACTGTTGAAAATGATGTTATCCGCGTTCATGCCGTAGCCGATACTCGTCGCGATCCGACATTAGTAGAGAACAAATTGAAACAGCCGTGAATCTGACCGCTCGCAGAGTTGATATGATGACACATTGATGTCCGCGTTAACTTGTGGAGGGCCGGGTTATGAGTAACAAGCCAAAAGTTGTGATCATCGGCGGCGGGTTTGGCGGTTTGTGGGCGGCCAAAGCGCTTGCCAACAAGCCCGTCGAAGTGACATTGATCGACCGCAAGAACCATCACGTTTTTCAGCCGCTGCTTTATCAGGTCGCGACGGCCGTGCTGTCACCGGGCGAGATCGCGATGCCGATCCGGCGGATCCTTCACTACGCAAAAAATATCGAAGTCATCCTCGGCGAAGTTGTCGATTTTGATACAACAAACAATAAGGTTCGCCTCGACGATGGCGACGAGCTAGGTTTCGATTACCTGATCGTCGCTGCCGGTGCGCGGCACGCATATTTCGGCCATGACGATTGGGAAGTTTCGGCGCCGGGACTGAAAACTCTCGAGGATGCGGTCGAGATCCGCCGGCGAGTTTTGCTTGCATTTGAGCTTGCCGAACGCCAGGCATATCTGCACGGCGAACACGACCCGCTTGAATTTCGTCGTCGTCGGCGGCGGCCCGACCGGCGTCGAGCTCGCCGGCGCCATCGCCGACATCGCCCGACAGGCGCTGGCGAAGGATTTCAAAGCTATCGACACGCGAAAGGCCAGGGTCATACTTTTTGAAGGCTCCGACCGCGTTCTCGGAACATTCGCTCGCGACCTATCGGAAAGTGCCAAAAAGCAGCTCGAATCCCTTGGTGTCGAAGTGCGGCTGAACAGCTTCGTTACAGACATAGCGCCGGGCAAAGTGAAGGTGGGCGAAGAGTGGATAAGCTGCGACGTGGTCGTCTGGGCCACAGGCGTCGCGGCGTCACCGATCGGCAAACTGCTCGGCGTCGAGACCGACAAAGCCGGTCGCGTTTTTGTCGAACCCGACCTGACCATTCCCGGCCATAAGAACGTTTTCGTCATCGGCGACATGGCGTCGCTAAAACAGGAAAACGGCGAGCCCGTGCCCGGCGTCAGCCCTGCCGCGATGCAGATGGGCACCGCGACGGCGAAGAACATTCTTGCCGAGCTTAAGGGCAAGGAACGAAAGAACTTCCGCTACGTCGATAAAGGCACGATGGCGACCATCGGCCGCAGCAAAGCGATCGCGGACGTGCAGGGCCTGAATTTCAAAGGTTTCATTGCCTGGATGATGTGGCTGTTCCTTCACGTATTTTTCCTGATCGGTTTTCGCAACCGTATCATCGTGATGCTCGAATGGTTCTGGGCCTACCTGACCCGCGAACGCAGTGCCCGGCTTATCACCGGCGACGCCGAAGAGCTTCGCAACGCAATGCTCTTCCTTAAAGGCGAGCCCGCTGCATCCTCTGCCGAAGAACAAACCACAAAACAGGCAAAGGCGAAAGTGCATTCCTGATCTGCTGCCGGGTGTCATTTTGTGCTGCGTATAGCATAATATCTAGGAAGTTTAGGATTCTCCTTATCTATTCGCACTAAAAAATGAAAAGCTTTGTTTCACTTGCCCTTCTCGCAATTCTCTCCGTCTACACTCTAGCGTCCGAGCCGTCGATCTGGACGGTGAGTTCGCGGGCCGACATCCTCCGCGGCGACGCTCGAAACGTCTCTATCGACAGCGAAGGCAGCATTCGCCTCTCGCCGCGATTGGCCGAGGTCTTTAAGACGGACCAGCCCTATATCTGGTCGAGCGCGTTCGATGCGGCGGGCAACGTTTACCTCGGCACCGGGGGCGATGGCAAGGTGTTCAAGGTCGCCGGAGGTGCCGGCTCCCTCTTTGCGGACCTGGCTGAGATGAATGTAACGGCTCTTACGGTAGGCCGGGCGGGCGAGATATTCGCCGCGACCTCGCCGGACGGCAAGGTCTACCGAATCGATCTGGCCGGAAAGGCGGCTGTTTATTTTGACGCAAAGGAAAAATACATTTGGTCGCTGGCGATAATGGCTGACGGCAGCCTTGCTGTCGGCACCGGCGAGAGCGGCAAGATCTATCGCGTAAGGTCGGCGAACGCGACGCCTGAATCTTCGCTTTTGTTCGACACGAGCGATTCGCACATTACCTGTCTTGCAACCGACAAGGCGGGGAACCTTTATGCCGGAACGGATTCGAACGGCCTCGTCCTGCGGTTTGGGGCCGACGGAAAACCGTTCGCCCTGCTCGATTCGCCGCTGCGTGAGATACACCAGCTTGCGGTCGGGCCCGACGGGTCCGTGTATGTTCTAGCACTTAGCGAATCGGCCGCCGTGGCCGCTCCGGCTCCAAGTCCGACGCCGGCGGCGGAATCCAAGACGGTTTCCCCAACACCCCGGTCAGGACCGCCGGCACCCGAACCGCCGCAGAAAAGCCGTTACGACCTGAGCAACGCAAAGTCCGCCGTTTATCGCATTTTGCCTGACGGCGGCGTGGACGTCCTGTGGGCATCGGCGACCGTAAGCGGATTTTCGGTCTATGCACACCAGACCGGTCGGGGAGTACTGCTTGGCACCTCGGACAAAGGCCGTATCTACAACATCTCAAACGACGGCCGCGAATCGCTCGCCCTTCAAACCGATGCGAGCCAGATATCGACGATCATCAGCCAGGGCACAAACCTTTACGCCACCTCCAGCAATCAAGGCCGGCTGTTCAAGATCGGGCCGGAAAACGTCGCTGAAGGAACATATGAATCCTCAGTGCTCGACGCACGATCGGTCGCTACGTGGGGCCGTGTCTGGTGGCGGGCGATGGGCGGTGTACAAATAGAAACCCGGACGGGGAACACCGAAAAACCTGAAGAAACCTGGAGCCCGTGGGCACCCGTAACAGGGTCCGGCGGCGGCCAGGTCAGCAGCCCGCGTGCCAAGTATCTGCAATGGCGGGCCGTCTTAAAGGACGGCAGTGTCGCCCCGGCCCTGGACGAGGTCAGCGTTTCATATCTGCCGAGAAACATCGCGCCTGAGGTGCTGTCGATACAAGATGATGCCGGCAAATCTCGGACTTCTGGCAAACCCTCCGGCGCAGGTCGATCCGAATATCGAACTTTCGGGCCTCGACCCTCAGGCGTTCGGAATTCCTGTTCAGCCGGTCGTCCCGCGACGGGTTTTCCAGCGGGCGGCGAGGGCGTTCCAATGGACGGCCGAGGACCGAAACGGCGACAAACTTGTTTATGACGTTTATTACAAGGAAGTTAATGAAACCGCTTTCAAGCTGCTGCGGCAGAACATCTCGGAACCGTTCGTAACACTCGACGGTCAATCGCTCGCCGATGGCCGATACGTACTCCGCGTAGTCGCCAAGGACACTCCCGAAAATCCGGGCGGCCAGGCGCTTTCGGGCGAACGAACGACCGAACCGTTCGACCTCGACAACACCCAGCCGACCGTAACCGCGTCGGGCCAGCCCCAAGTTAGCGGGCGAAAACGCACGTGTGTCCTTCACCGCTAACGACCGCTCAAGCTATCTCGTCCGTGCCGAGTTCAGCGTAAACGGCGGCCCGTGGACCACCGTCTTTGCAGACGACGGGATCTCAGATTCATCGGACGAGCGTTATACGTTTGATGTTCCCGTGCGGGCGGCGGGCGAGTATGTCGTTACGCTCCGAGTTTTCGACTCCGGCGGCAACGCGGGCAACGCGCGCGTTGTTGTTAAGAAATGATCGCTGCGTCTTTTCGTTGATCGAACATCAAATGCCGCTTTCAAGTACAAGCATCGCGGTGATTACCGGTGCCGCCTCCGGCATCGGCCGGGCGCTGACGGTCCGGCTTGCCGAAGAAAAGATCGGCGGCATCGCGATATCGGACGTAGACGAAACCGGACTTAGTGAAACTGCATCGCTCGCTGCGGCCTCGGGCGTGCCGGTTTCCACACATATCGTCGATGTCTCGAAACTAGATCAGGTTGAGAGGTTCGCTGACGAAGTGATCGAAAAACACGGCCGTGTTACTCATTTGATCAACAATGCCGGCGTCGGCCTGGTTGGCAGATTTGAGCAGCTTTCGATCGAAGATTTCGAATGGCTGATGGGGATAAATTTCTGGGGTGTTGTTTATGGGTGCAAGGTCTTTCTTCCCTATTTGCTAAAGGAACCGGAGGCGCACATCGTTAACGTATCGAGTGTCTTCGGACTTATCGCGCCCGAGGAACAATCAGCTTACAGCTCTTCAAAATTCGCGGTACGTGGCTTTACCGAAAGCCTCCGGCACGAACTTGCCGAAACGAATGTTTCTGTCACTTGCGTTCATCCCGGCGGCGTAAAGACAAACATCGTCCGCAACTCCCGTGTCGGCACCGAAGCACCTCAGGAATGGAAAGATCAGAGCACAAAACTGTTCGACAAGATCGCTAAGACTACACCGGAAACGGCGGCGGAAGAGATCGTGCGTGCAATAAACAGGAAAGAACCGAGGCTATTGATCGGAAGAGACGCTCGTTCGATAAGCCACATCTCACGGCTTTTCCCGCGGAGCTATTTAAGGGTGATCGAGCGGCTGAACGGCCACAAAATGGGCCTGCGGAAAAAATAGTGTGCTACTTCTTAGGAAGCGTCATCGTCTCGCCTTCCGGATTCATTTCCAGATGACGTGTGGTGCCGTCTGTCACGCTCGGCGGGACGAGATCGCCGGTTTTGTAACGCAGATCGTTATGTGAAACGAATTCGGTTCGCTGGGGCGGCAGCCCCGTGTTGAACGAGACCTGGTTCAATTGAGCAGCCTGCTGCGGTACACCGGCTGCTGCTGCACGCGCCTTTTTCATCCCGCTCGCCTTTACGTTGTCCGATATCCCTTTGGCCAGAAAAGAAAATGCAGGGAAGAGCATCGCCCACCACCATTTGCTGCCGTTGGCAACATTAGTGAACAAAAGCGCCGCCGAAATGAAGAGAAATCCGAAACCGAAAATGATGTTCCTGATCGAATCGGCAAACAACTCGTCCGGGTCGTTTCTTCGCCTCTGTCGCATCTCCCGGCTGCTGCAAGACCCACCCAGGACTGCCGGCAGGTCGCCGCTTAACACGGCCGATACGCCGCCGAGATCGACGCCGCAGCTTCGGCAGAATTTTCCGTCATCGGGATTCGCGGTTCCGCATTTGGGACAAAACATATCTTTTTACCCGCCTTTTTCGAGTCTTTGCCGTCGTGCTTCGAATAATACTACGCCCGCGGCGACCGAAACGTTCAGTGATTCTATTTTTCCATACATCGGGATTTTTACCAATACATCGCAGTTTTCCTTTACCAACCGGTGAAGCCCGCTGCCCTCAGCCCCAAGCACGAGAGCGGACGGCTGGGCCCAATCCCATTCGGTGTAATCCATTGATGCATCACCGCTTGTGCCGACGACCCAGATATTCTGTTTTTTCAGATCGTCGATCAATCGGTTGATGTTGGTGGTTTTTGCGACCTTCAGATATTCGGTCGCCCCGGCCGAGGATTTTGCGGCCGTTTCGGTCAATCCGACAGCCCTGCGATCGGGAATGACAACACCGTCCGCTCCGGCGCATTCCGCTGTTCTGATGACCGCTCCAAGGTTACGGGGGTCTTCAACACCGTCAAGAATGACGAGTAACGGAACTGCCGCTTGGCCAATTATCTCATCGACCGAAGAATATTCCGCGGCTGACGCGACCGCCGCAATTCCCTGGTGCGTCGCGTCCGGCCCGGTCATTCGCGAGAGGTCCTCACGGGAAGTCTTATCGACCCGAATGCCCGCCTCGCACGCCAAGCCGAATATCTCGTCCAGCCGCCTCTCCCGCGTGCCTTCCGCAATAATGATCTTTTCGATGCGGCGCGCTTTCGACCTCAGGGCTTCGAGGACGGGCCCGATCCCATAGATCAGGCCTTTATTGTTAGCATGTTCTTCGTGTCCACGGCCGGGCCGATCGGCCGCCGGTTTTCGGGGTGCGACGTCATTCCCAGATCTCGCGGGTCCGGCATGCCGTAAAGGTCGGGTTTTTCTCATAGCATCAGTCGCTGCAGTCGCGAGTATTTTGTGAACTGGGCAAGATTGCTGGTGCGGACCACGCTTCCAAATCCCTTCTTTCCGAGGCCCGCGCGTTTCAAGCCTTCAAAATCGGTTTGCCGTTCGATATCCCAGACAGACGACAACACGTTCATTTGCGATGCATATTCATCAATATAGGAAGCCGAGCCGGCAAACGATCTCAACATTTGCAGCAGCGTTTCTAGATTCTCTTTCGCCAGAAGTTTCTTATGCTTGCCCAAGCCGGAAAAATCGAAACCGCGCGGCGCTACACGCCAGCCCTGGACGCTTTCTTTCGTATATAGGTCGATCAGCAACTCGTCGCTCGACATGGAGCTTTCATCCAGGACCTTGCGCACCTTCTTTTTCCTTTTTTCCACCGATTCGGCCTTAGATTCGACTATCCGTCCCGTTACGATCAAGGCAATACTGCCGTTTTCGAGCCGCGTCACGTCGGCGGTATTGAAGGACGTGATCGCAATAGAGTCATCACTAAATTCTATCGATCTTGATCTAATATTCGGCTTACCGATCTTCAGATCAATGTCCCTCACCACCGATGTACTCAATCCCATGCCTTTTAACTTTTTAACCGCCGCGTCCGCCTCCGTCGCGGATTCGATCCGTGCAAGCGGAAACGGATGGCGGGCATTGAGCATCAGGGCCAGAAGCTCCGGTTCGTATTTCAGATAGCGGGCAATTCCGGCACGGTCCGCTGTTTCCGCCGGCGGAACATACACTATGTTGAAGCCATTTTCCCAGCCTTCCAGCGGCCGCAGGTTCAGGCGGACGGCAGTTTGATGGCCCGCGGGCAATTCGAGCGCCGCGGCACAGTAAAGACAGCTTGAACGGTTCGGAGGGTTCGGTTTACCGCATTTGGGACAGGCGAGCAGTTCGTCCGTTTCAAACGCGATCTTCTCTGACTGTATTTCCATATCATCGATTGTGTAGGGGTTCGATCAATGAGACTTCGGGTGTGGAACTTATACGGCCGATCTAGAGTTTATCACGGCGTGCAACCGATTTGCTTGACCGCCGGCGATTGTAGATGCAAACTAGGCTCAGCACGTTTTGAGAATCGGTTAAAGATCAAAATTTGATAAAAATTATTTCGGTAGTTTTATTGAACACGACCCTTATTGGTCAACGGTATTTTCGGTAGTTCGCTAGCGTCTTATTAGACCAACGGCTATCATCTCTCTCCTTAGCGGTTTCCTTTCAATAACCGGCTGATTCTCGATCGCTGCAAATACGTTCGCGCGAGGTTACACGAATGCAGTTCGATACCAGTGCCGGCTCATCCTGGAAGTTTGGGCATCGGGGGCGAGTTGCCGTCTTTATCGACGGTAACAACCTCTTTCACGCGGCCCGATTCCACGCGATAGACATCGATTACAATAAATTGTTGCGGATACTTCTGGGCGACGGACGCCTCCTGAGGGCCTTTTTCTACACGGGCGTTGATGCCGGGGCCGAGCGGCAGCAGGGCTTTCTGCTGTGGATGCGGCGGAACGGGTTTCGTGTCGTGCAGAAGGAACTAAAAACGTTTTACGACGGAACGCGAAAGGCGAACCTCGACGTCGAGATCGCCGTTGACATGCTCAGCCTCGCGGGGCGTTACGATACGGCGGTGCTCGTGTCCGGCGACGAGGATTTTGTCTACGCGATCAATGCCGTCGCTTATAAAGGCTGCCGCGTTGAGGTCGCGGGCTTCCGGTCGAACACCGCTCCGCGGCTGATCGATGTTGCCGATTTCTTCATCGACCTCGGCGATATCTCGGAACTGATCCGCAAGGACATTACGCAAACTGGCGATTACGATGTTCCGTCGTTCGTCCCGCCCGACGAAATGAGCATTTCCGGGACCTTTCGGCCGAACCTTCGGGAACCAAATCATCAATCGCCGCGCACCGGCGCGGGTGGAAAGAATTATCCAGAACCCGAGCACAGGCACGAACCTGTCGACACGAAAGAAAGCAAATGAAGCTGTTTACGGTTTCCGAAGCGAATGAGCTGCTCCCGGTGGTGGAAGAAAAGCTCAGAGCGATACAGAAACTCTATGCCCACATAGACCGCTATCGTGGCGCCGCCCGCGCCGCGGCCGAAGCGTCCGAGGCCGGAGGCGGAATGGCGGGCGGCACGAAATACGTCCGAGCGCTCTATGAGGTCGGCAAACTGACGACCGAGCTATTCGAAATGGGCGTTCAGCTCAAGGATTATTCACGCGGCCTGATCGATTTCCCGACGATGCGCGAAGGCCGTATCGTCTTGCTTTGCTGGCAGTTAGGCGAAAAGGACGAGATCGAGTGGTGGCACGAGCAAGAGACCGGTTTTGCCGGCCGCCAACCGCTTTGATCGGTCTTAAATCATCTATTTTCTGCAATTTGCCCAACCGAATCACCGAACCGCCGCCCATCACCGGAAGTTTTTCATTCTCTGCACTTTACTGTTGACTACTTAAAGTAGTTTCTGATAATCTTTCGGTGAATCGCTCGGGTGACTCTCTTTTAAGCCAACCACAGTCTCAAGAAAGAACCTATGAACTGCTCAGTATGTAATCGCGAGATCGCGCCTGTGTTGTCCGTTTGTCCGAAATGCGGGGCAATGAAAAACGATTCCGTTCGTGAAGAGCTCGAATTAAGCCTCTCGCCGATAGCGACGCCGGTGAAATTCCGGTTTGCCGAGGAACCCGCTGAAACGAAATCTTCCGGCGATCGAACCGGTCAGGACCGTCGAACCGACAGCCCTACGCTGTCGAACCGGCCAGAAGCGCCGAAACGACTGCCGCCAGTTGTCGCTGCGGCACCTCCGCCGGTCGAAAGAAGAGCGAAAACATCGGACCTTACGATCAAAAAGACAAGTCCGACGTTGGCCGCCTTCAAAAATCACAACGCCCCGATCCCGGAGTGGAGGCTGCAGCTTCAAAATTCCATTCGCCAGCGAAACGGACGCGCACCGGTGGTCGCGGAAACACCTGCGGTGCGGCCGGCAGCGGCAACATCCGGTGCCAACGCACTGAAGGTCAACTACGAACAAGAATCGGCCGTCGAGACCGACGAGAGGGTCGCAAACGCATTGCGGCGGATCGAACAGTCGCGGCTGAGGTATCTGCCCGGCGAAAAAGCGCGTGAGGGGATCCGTGTAGCAAAGGCGGCCGCCGCCCAGCGAAATTACCCTTTCAACGTCGTAGCGCGTTCGGGCGGCACCTCAGAGAGGCCCGCACCACCGGTCGAAAAGCCTGTAGCCGTTTCGGAGCCGGCGAGCGTACGGCCAAAGCTCATTAGCTCGCTAAAGATCGAGAAAAAGCGTTACGACACGAACAAACTGGTTCCCATTCCTGAAGCCGAGTCAATGGCGCCGAAACCCGCTGAGAGCATCGAGAGCGAGCCGACGCCCGTCGTCCGCGAAAACCTCTCGCACAGGATCGAGATCAAGATCGCCGGCCCGGGCGAAGACGCGCCGGCGGCTATCGAGGATACGTTGATCGAGGACAGTCAAGTTGAAACGGACGAGATCGATGATCTTGCTCCGATCTCGATGCGGTTCAATTCCGGCCTTTTCGACCTGATCATTGGGGCTTTTGCAAGCTTTATTCTGATCTCTCCGTTTTTCGCGTTTGCCGAAGGGTGGATGTCCTTTTCCGGCTTCCTGCTTTTTGCCAGCGTCCTATTCGTTGTGATGTTCGTTTATCTGACGACGGCGATCACCTTTCTCGGCCAAACCTTTGGGATGAAGCTGTTCTCGCTGGAACTTGTCGATGCCGAGCAGAGCGAGTTCCCGACGCTTCACCAGGCCGCGGTAAACTCGTCGGTTTATTTGCTTTCATTAATATTCGGCGGCATCGGATTTGTTCCGCTTCTCTTCAATGAAGAAAAACGCGCGGCGCACGATCTGGTCTCCGGGACGATCCTTGTCCGCGAAGTATAAGTTCCCTTTTTATTAAAATGAGTCCAACCCTGGCCACGGCCGGTGTTGGACTTTTTTGATGCCCCTCTCATACTGATATCCGGTGAACAAGCAGACGATCAAATTAATTGCTGACGAACTGGCCGGCGTGCTTACAGGCCGGCGGATCGGGAAGCTGTTTCAGATTGGCGCGAAATGAGATCGTCATCGACTTTCGCCTCTCGGATTCGCGTTATCTATACATCAACTTCTCGCCCGCCGATCCGCGTATATACCTGATCACCCGACGGCTCAAAGACTTGGAGCGGTCGTCGCAGAATTCCGACGCGTTCACGCTGGCCGTTCGAAGCCGAACCTCCGGAGGAATTGTTACGGCGGTCCGAGCCGACGGGACGGAACGGGTAGTTGAGCTGGTGCTGAGGGCCGAAGGCGACTTGGGAGTAGTCGAAGAGCGAAAGATCGTGGCCCAGTTGACCGGCCGTTCGGCCAATCTATTTATCACCGACGAGGAAGGGACAATTTCGGAAAGGGCCCGCAGGACCGAAGGGAAAGGCCAGCAAGTTGGAGACGTCTTCAAACCGCCTGAGCGTAAGTCCGATCCAAAATTCACCGAAAGCAAAGCCGATCTTGCGGTTTCACAAGACCCGAAACAGCCCTCAGCCGCACTCGACCGCTTTTACGCAAGCCTTGCTGAGGAAACCAAATTTAAGGAGCTCGCCCGGTCGGCGCTGAAAAAGACCGACGATGAGATAGGTCGCCGACGCAAGCTGCTTGAAAAGCTGCGTTCGGACCTCGAAGGCCACGGCGATGCCGATGAGTGGAAACGGATCGGCGACCTGCTTCTGGCGAACACATCCACCGCCCGACGCGAGGCCGATAAGGTCTATGTGACCGATTATTACGATGAATCACTTCGCGAGATAGCGGTCGACGCCGACCGGGACCAGCCGATAACCGAACTTGCCGACAACCATTACCGCCGTTACACAAAAGCCCGAAATGCCGAACGCGAGATCGCTGCCCGGATAGAGACGGTCTCGTCGGAACTCGAAACGCTTGAACGGAAAAAAGCGAGACATCGAAAAGGCTATCGAGGAAAGGGATATCGAGGCCCTCGAGGTCTTTGCCGGCCGCCGGAAAATCGACAAAACGAAAAAGTCCGGCCGGAAGGCGGACAGCACCGGATCCTCTGCAAGGTCGTTTCTCTCGTCGGACGGTTTCGAGATACTCGTGGGGAAAAAAGCGAAGGACAACGACATACTGACGTTCAAGATGGCGAAGTCGCTCGATACATGGATGCACGCGGCCGATTATCCCGGCTCCCACGTCGTTATTCGAAATCCGAACCGAAAAGAGATACCGTCAAAAACCCTGCTAGAGGCCGCCCAGCTCGCCGCCTTTTACAGTCAGGGCAAGTCGCAGGTCAAAGCCGCCGTGCACTATACGCAGAAGAAATTCGTCAACAAACCAAAAGGCGCAGCCCCCGGCCTGGTCAGCCTCGCCAGCTTTAAGACCCTTCTGGTCAAGCCTGATTTTCCTGCCGTCGAAAAGCTGGGTTGAGTTATTTAGACTTCGGTTTGAGTTTTTCCTCGGGCTTCGGCGGTGACACCGGCTCTGCCGGGACCAGTGTTTCCTCGGGTTGTGCGGGAGATGCAGGTTCACTGTGAGGAGCAGGCTCGGATTCATTCACTATCTTCGCTACAAACTCTTCCATCTTCCTGATCTCTGCCGGGTTGGCCCCTTTGAAAACGGCTCTAAGCCGGCCTTCCCGGTCGATCAGAAAGCTCTGCGGAATGCCGGGAAACTTACTGATCTTCAGCATCGAGGCCTGCAGCCTGGTGTCGGCGTATGCCATGGGATAATTCACTTTCAATTCCGCCGCGAAATCGTTGATCAACTGAGCCTCTTCCTCGTCGGTGTTCAGCCCAAGAGCTTCAAAGCCTTGCGGGCCGTACTTTTCCTGCATCCGGACCAGGGCCGGTATCTCGACACGGCAAGGGCCGCACCACGTGGCCCACAGGTTTACCAATACGATCTTCCCGACCTTGTCATTCAACGTGTACGTGCTTCCGTCCAGTCCTTTTATTTCAGCCGTCGCGACCGACGAGGCGAGCTTCGGGATAACCTGAAGCGGTTGAAGAACCGGAGCCGTTCACCGGCGCGGGCGATGACGATTGTGCCGGTTCATCTGCCGGGCCCTTCTGCGAGCTCTCATACTCCGAGCAAGCAGGCAATAGGGCGGCCGCGCCAAATATAGCTGTCGATAATACAAATTTCGGAAACACCGCTTTCATTAATACCTCTTAATTATCCCTCAAACGCAGCACAATTAGCGTCCCTATCGCGAGCATTCCAAACATTAGCATCAATACAAGTTGATTTAAAACATCATTCATCCACGGATGCAGGAACGTCACGTAGCTGCTCAGATCGTCCGGGACCTTTTTTATCGAGGGCGTTGTCAGATCAGGACTCGTGGATGTGTCCGATGGACCGTCCTGATATCTGCTCTCGTTCAACCGCTTGTAGTCCTCAAGGTCCTGTTTCGCTTTTGCGACGATCTTCTCATTTTCAGCGTCAATGTACTTGAAAAGGCCTAATCCCTTTGTTTTCCCGCGCGGGTCCGCACCTTCGGGCTGGAGCGTGTCCAGCGTCGAAAACCGCTTTATCGTGTCGAACGACCACGCCGCCGGCATCGTCATGCTGACCGCCCGGTAAACCGTCCCGTCCGGAACGCCGACCAATCCTGAAAAAAGTATCTGCGGTATCAAAATAAGCGGCACCAAGCTCGTTGCCATTTCCGACGTCCGCACGACCGCCGATACAAAAAGGCCAACAGCCACCCCGACCGCGGCCGTCAGCAGCACGGCCCATAATTGGGGTATTCCAAACAATTCGCCCGGCATCGGCATCAGTCCGGCAAGATCAAAGAGCTTCAGCGGAATGAACAGCATCAAACACTGAATGCTTACGATGAATCCGATCACCAAGAGTTTCGATGCTAAATAAGGCAGCAGGCCAAGGTTGACCATCCGCTCTCGTTCAAACACCGGCCGTTCGCGAACGATCTCACGCGCCGACACCGACGTGCCGAACCAGATGGCGACGATAGCCAGCACGAAATACACAAAATCACGCGGCTGCTCAGGCTCCATCACAAAGAACGTCATCAACGCGATGACCGGAGCTTGCGCCAGCAGGATAAAAAGCGTCAGCTTATCGCTGAGCAGCACCTCGAAATAACGCCGCGAAAGCGTGGCCCATTGGCTGATCGATCCGATAATGCCGAGCCGATGCTTCTTCTGCTTCGCCTGGCCTTCGATCGACTTAAGCTCGCTTAAGGGCTTTTCGATGTTTTCACGATACTCGGGCGTCGAGCGGAATTTTGTTTTCCACGTTTCGGCCGCCCGCTCGGTTATCTGGCGGCGGTGCGATTCACCGTGTTCGCGAACGCCTTCCTCGACCGGTTGCTCAAGCCGGGCATAAAGCTCTTTGAAACTTGACGCGTTCAGGTGTTTCAACGCATCCGCCGGTTTACCGTAAAACACGAGCTTCCCGGCCATCAGCACGACGATCTTGTCAAAAAGCTTGACGTTCTCCATCGCGTGCGTCGTCAGCACGACCGTGCGCCCGGATTCGGCGATCTGGCGAAATAGCTTCATTATCCGCTCTTCGCCCGCCGGGTCGAGGCCGGATGTGGGCTCGTCGAGGAAAATGACCGATGGTTTGGTCAGCAGTTCGACCGCCGTCGAAACGCGTTTCCGCTGCCCGCCCGAAAGGTCTTTTACCTTAACGGACCGCCGCTCGGTCAAGCCCGTGACGTCCATCACCTCTTCGACTATCTGGCGTAGGTCGGCGGACGAAACATCGCGCGACAGCCGCAGTTTGGCGACATAGTACAACGACCGGAAAACGCTCAGCTCACGGTGGATGATGTCCTCCTGCGGTACAAAGCCGATCGATTGTTTCAGCGAATCGCGGTGGCGGTTAAGATCGAGGCCGTTTATAAATACATTGCCTGCCGTGGCCCGCCCGACACCGTTCATGATATGCATCAGCATCGATTTTCCCGCACCCGACGGACCGAGCACCCCGACAAATTCGTTCGGCTTTATCGAAAGCGAGATCGAGTCAAGCAGCGTCAACTGGCCGCCCGAATCGCGGTCGCGCACCTGACGCGAAACGTTTACGACATCGATCCTGGTCTTCGACCGCTGATCGAAAACATTGATATTTCCGCTCGCGTCGACCGCGATCAGAAAAGCCCCGACCTGGACCGTGTCGTGCGGGCCTATCTGCTGTTTGCTAATGGGCTTTCCGTTGACGTAAACGCCGTTCGTCGATCTGAGATCTTCGATCGCGACGCCGCCGCCCGATCGGACAAGACGGGCGTGCCGGTTCGAGATCTGCAGGCCGTCGAGCTTTATATCGTTGCGAGCGTCGCGGCCGATCGTGAGTTCGCTCTTGTCGCCGAACACCACCGACATCAATAGCTGCGGCTGAGCACCGGGCTGCTTGCTGACGTACTTCCCGGCACTCTCGCGGTCGAGGATCATCGTGTTCGACCCCGCGGCCGGTCCTTTTTGAAAACTGCCGGTCTGGCTGTCCGCCACGGCGCGCTGGCCGGCCAGGCTTGCACCTTTTGGGGCCTGACGCTCGGGCGAAACAAAACGAAGTACAGGCCCGCTGTGTCCGAGCCTTATCCTATCGTCGTGATAAAGCGGCGTAACAGCCGAAATCCGCTGCTCGTTCACAAGCGTCCCGTTAAAGCTCTTATTGTCCTCGATGACGTATTCGGCACCTTCGATCCGTATCTCAGCGTGTTTGCGAGACACCATCTCGGCCTTGCTGTCGATAACGATCGAACACTGAGGATCGCGGCCTATCCAGGTACTGTTCGATGAAATGGAATATGGCGGGCCTTGCCGGCCGTCAACGAATTCGATCGCCGCCTGTGGAAGCTGGACGGGCGGCGCGGCCGGTTTTTGAGGCGGCGCTCCGGCTTCCCACGATGCTGCGGGCTGGGCCTGTCGCGACGGCGCCCCTATTTCCCACGACTCCGGTGCCTTGGGTGGCTGCTG
Organism: uncultured Acidobacteriota bacterium; assembly: GCA_963763355.1. Lineage (GTDB taxonomy): Bacteria > Acidobacteriota > Blastocatellia > Pyrinomonadales > Pyrinomonadaceae > OLB17. Next base: position 19,485 of record CAVXOI010000008.1, on the reverse strand, counting down.
CCGCGGAAGTTCCGTGACCACGGCAGGGGTACTCGCGACAGGCTTCACCCGCGGCGGCTGGCTGCTTGCCGGCGTAGTCACCTCGGCGTCGAGCCAAATGATCAGCAGTGTCGGTCCGTCCGTCCCGATCTGGATCTTATTTCCAGCCGCCAGCGGCTGCGGGGGTCCGACCTTCTGGCCATTGAGAAAAAGGCCATAGCTTGAACCAAGGTCGTGAACGAGCCAGGCGCCGTTCTCGCACCTCAATTCGGCGTGACGCCGCGAGACCATCGGAAACTTGGCGCTGTCGAAGAGAATGTCCGATTCGCCGGCTTCCCGGCCGATACGCACGACGGGTTTGCTGAAGGACATTTCCGACTTGTTGTCCGCTGAATTTACGTCAACGAGGGTGATGGTCATTTGGACAAAACAAAAAGCGTAAGAAAACATTCCCTACGCCTCGATACCAATCAAAGTGTACGCCTATTCCGCGCGGACCAGTCTGAATCCGACGGTCTTTTCTTTTTGCGTTGAGGCAACATCGACGCGGAACGCCGCATTTATCTTCAATTTCACCGCGTCTTCGTGCGCCGAACCGCCGCGAAGGACAACGCGCCTTCCCGGCTTTTTCGCCACCTCGACGGCGTTGTTTCCCGGGTAGGGTTTGAGCTCCGAGCTGGTAAGCTCCCAGACATTGCCCATCATATCAAGGACGCCGGTTTCGGTGGCACCATTCGGTTTGGAACCGACCTCGGCCGGTTCTGAGCCTTCCACGGCCATTACCGTTGCCTCTTTCTTGAACTCGTTTCCCCACGGATAAAGAGTTGATTTGGCGCCGTTCCGCGCCGCGTATTCCCATTCGATCTCGGTCGGCAGGCGATACTTTGCACCGTCCCGCTCCGAACGCCATTTAGCGAACGCTTCGGCATCCTCGAACGAAACGAACCGCACGGGCTTTTTTTCGGTCCCGGGCAGCGGCGCACCGTTGACCCAGTGGCTAGGCGGCGTGTGGCCGGTCGCTTTTACGAACTGATGATATTCGGCGTCGGTCACTTCGGTCTTGTCGATCGAGAACGCGGGCACGTCGACAGGATGCACCGGGCCGCTGACCGAATTGGCATCGCCAAAGCCCATTTGAAACGTTCCGGCGGGCAACTGGACAAGTTCCGCCTTTACCTCTTCGGGCGTCGGTCCGCCGGGCGACTGCGTCGGGCCCGGCGTGGCCGGTGTCGGGGTTTTCTTATTCCCAGACGTACCCAAACCGGGTATCAGTCCGGCCATGTAAGCTCCGCCTATGCCGACTCCGCCGAGAAGGAGAAGTCCTATCAGGCCGACCGCACCCAGAACAAGAGGCGAAAAAATGCCCCTTTTCTTAGGCGGCAACGAATCCACGGCAACGCCCTGTTCGCCCGTACTCCAGGCCTGGACCTGCGTCTTGGCCATCTCGCCATGCCCTAGGGTACGTCGCAAAGTTCTGGGGCGAACTATGCTGTGCGGCATTAAATGCGACGGTCGGAGCCGCCGAGCTGGTTCCAGCCCGTAGTTCAGCAACCAATTCCTTCGGTTTACCGTCGCAGTTCACATCGGTTTGCCAATCCTCAAAACCGTCGTGGCTGACGCGAACGCGATGATTGCCCGTTTGGATGCCGTTGAGCGTGATCCAGCCGTCGTCGCGCGTCTCGCCTATCGGAACGTTATCAATAAATACCTTCGACCTCGGCGGAGCCGTTCGAATGTTTAACGCGCTGCCTGTCGCCGTGCTGCCTGTTGTGTGGATCCCAACGGGCACCGGTTCGACCGCCGTCTTCAGCTCGGCGATCATATGCTCGACCGACGGCGTGCGTTTTTCCTTTTCCTTCTGCAGAGTATGCCTGACGGCCTGCTCGATCTCGAGCGACAGCGGTATCTTCAGTTCGGTGAATGTCGGCGGCGGGTCGCTGATATGCTTTTTCATGATCGCCGGGATCGACGAGCCCTTAAAAGGAACGTCACCCGTAAGCATCTGAAAAAGCATTACGCCCAAACTATAAATGTCCGACCGCGAATCAGGATCGTCGTCCGCCCACTGCTCGGGCGCCATGTAATACGGAGAGCCCATCAGGCCCGTCGTCTGGGCCTGTATGAACGAGCCGAGCAGCTCACCGGACTTGATCTTTGCCAACCCGAAATCGAGTATCTTCACCGCCTGCGACATATTCGGCTTGTCGCTGCAGATCATTATGTTCAGCGGCTTCAGATCGCGATGTACAATGCCCTGATGATGGGCCGCTCCGACACCGGCACAGATGGCCGACATTAATTCCAACGCCTGCTCAGGCGGCAGAACCTTTTCGCGGGTCAGCAGGTCGTGCAGCGATTCACCGTCCACATACTCCATCACGAGGAACGGTATCTGGCCGAGATCACGCCGTAATCAGTAACACCGACCACGTTCTGGTGCCTGATCGCCGCCGCCGCCAGGGCCTCTTGTCGAAACCTCGTAACAAGTTGCGGGTCGTTACCGACCAGGTCGGGAAGGATGATCTTGATCGCGAGCTGGGTCTTGAGGAACGCGTGCCGGGCCTTGTAAACAACACCCATACCGCCCTGTCCCAACCGCGATTCGAGATGGTATTTCCCTTCCAGCACAGGCTCGCCCGCAAGCGTGTGCATCGTCGGCATCCCGTCCTTCGGACAGGTCGCGACGTCGTCGGTGTAACAGTTTTTACAGAGCTGACATTCTTTCATTTAGCGTCGGTTTATAACGCGAAAACACAGGGCGAAACAATTCATGTCATGGGTTGACCTGAAATTTGAGGATCGTCTTGCCGCTTCTCTCGGCTTCATTCTAGTTTCTTTGCGTTTTTCAAGCAAGGAAAACAGCGACCCGGCATCCCATCCATTATGTATTACGTTTTTTCGCCTCCCGAAAGGCTCATCACCGAGACGGTCCTTTTCATTCTGACGAATCCTCAAGGTACGTATGTTCGTCAGATGGCATAACACCACGTTTCAGATGCTGAAGCACCAAGTTGATTCTCCGGTCTTGCATCTCGCCATAAACCTCATCTTTCATTCGAATGTCGGCGTCCGAGAGATAGTGCCAAAGAAAATGGGGAGCGCCCTTTAACAAATCACTGTCTTCAAGGACCAATTGCGCTCGGTCATACCATAGCCCGAGTTCACCTTTCGTCGTCGGAACGAATTCGACCAGTCTCGTAAGCTCCTCGGCCAGTCGTTTGATCTGAATATCATGATCGTTCATTTTCGGCGGCCCAAACCTTGAAAGGTGAACTAACGTACAACAATACTAACCAACCGCTTCGGAACCACAACGACCTTCACGATCTCCTTGCCCTCGGTGTATTCCCTGATCTTCGCGTCCGCTTTTGCGGCTTCACGCAAGTCGTCGTCGCTCATTTCGGGGGAGACCAACAGCTTCGAACGGATCTTTCCGTTGACCTGCACCGGGATCTCGACCTCATCGGCCTTCGCCATTTCGGCGTTGAACGCCGGAAAACGGGCCTCGTTCGCGATGAGGCCGTTCTCGTTCCCGACTACTACCGAGTAAAGTTCCTCGGCCGCGTGAGGTGCGAACGGGGTCAGCATGATGGCGATGCTTTCGATAGCTTCGCGCACTGCGAATTTCACGTCATCTGTCGCCGTGTCCGGTTCGGCCTGAATATCCCCGATCGCATTCGACAATTCCATCAACGCCGCGACCGGCGTGTTGAACTGCAAACTTTCCAGGCTTTCCTCGACGCGTTTGATCGTCTGATGCGTTTTCCGCCGCAGCTTCCGGGTCTCGTCCGACGCCGCTCCCGGGGAATCTGACCCGACACCGGCGATAGCATCTTTCCACTTATAAACCAGCCGCCAAACGCGCTGCAGAAATCTGACCGCGCCTTCGATGCCCGCTTCGTTCCAGACCAGTTCATTCTCGATCGGGGCAGCGAACATCACGAACAACCGTGCAGCATCGGCGCCGTAGATATCGACCATCTCGTCCGGGTCGACGCCGTTGCCCTTCGATTTCGACATTCGCTCGATCGAATGCTTCAGGACCGTCCCGTCCGTCGCCTTTCGCGGATACGATCTTGCCTTTTGCATCGCGTTCAACCAAGACGTCCGTGGGCATATAATACTTCCGCTTCCCGCTCGAATCGTCGAAAAACGTCTCGCCAACGACCATTCCCTGCGTCAGCAGCCGCTTGAACGGTTCGTCAAATTTCACGATGCCGATATCCCGCATGACCTTTGTCCAGAAACGCGCGTAGATCAGATGCATCACCGCGTGATCGTCGCCGCCGATGTACTGATCGACCGGCGTCCAGTACGCCGCCGCCGCCGGATCGAACGGGAATCGGCGTTTTGCGGATCGGTGTAGCGGTAGTAGTACCACGACGAATCGACGAACGTGTCCATCGTGTCCGTCTCGCGCTTAGCCGGCTCGCCGCATTTCGGGCACGTTGTATTCACAAACTCCGGCATGCGTGCCAACGGCGATTCACCGGTGCCCGTGATCTCGATGGATCTCGGGCAGGCGAATCGGCAGGTTCTCGTACTTCTCGGGAACGATGCCGCACGTGTCGCAATAGACCATCGGTATCGGCGAGCCCCAAAAACGCTGCCGGGAAATGCCCCAATCGCGCAACCGATAGGTCGTCGCCGCCTCGCCAAAACCTTTCTCGGCAGCAAATGCGGTCATGTCCCGCTTTCGCTTCTTCGCTCGTCTTGCCGGTCCATTCGCCCGAGTTGACCATCACGCCATAGTCCGTAAACGGCAAGTCGGAACCGCCTGCGTAAGCGGGCGGCCAGTTCGTTGAACCTGTACCGGCCGACTGGCCCCCCGCTAACGCAGGGGGTTCTGACATGATCACCGCCTTTATCGGCAGTCCGAATTTCTTCGCAAACTCAAAATCCCGCTCGTCGTGGGCCGGCACGCTCATCACCGCACCGGTGCCGTAATCCATCATCACGTAATTGCCGACCCAAACCGGCAGCTCTTCGCCGCTGAACGGGTTGATCGCTTTCAAGCCCGGTGTCGATCCCGTCCTTGACCGCCTCGGTCTCGTGGTCGGTCGGGTTCATTTTCTCGGCGCGGATCTGCTGTATCTTGGCGTGGACATCGTCCGACAACTGCCCCAAATGCTCGACGATCACCGGATGCTCGGCCGCCACGACCACCGCATTCGCGCCGTATATCGTGTCGATGCGCGTCGTAAAAACGCGGATGTGGCCCGACCCGTCATCCGCTCCCGCCGCGGTCCGCACCTCAAAATCGACGAACGCGCCCTTCGGACCTCCCGATCCAGTCGCGCTGCCGCTTGATGACGTTGCTCGGCCAACCGGCCTCGATCTCGGCCATGTCGTCCAGCAATTGGTCGGCATAAGCGGTCGTCTTCAAGAACCATTGTGCCAGATCTTTCTTTGTTACCGGATTGCCGCAACGCCAGCACAGCCCGCCGCTCGCCTGTTCGTTCGACAGGGTGGCCTGGTCGTGCTCGCACCAGTTGACCTGCGTCTTCTTCTTGTATGCCAGGCCCATCTCGTACATCTTCAAGAAGAACCATTGGTCGAACTTGTAATAATCCGGCCGGTGGGCCGCCATCTGCCGCGACCAGTCGTAGCTGATGCCGAGCCGTTCCATCTGGCCGCGCATCGCGTTGATATTTTCCTCGGTCCACTCACGTGGGTTCACGCCGCGTTTTATCGCCGCATCCTCGGCCGGCTGGCCGAACGAATCCCACCCGATCGGGTGCAGCACATTGAAACCCTTCAGCCGTCTTGTACCAAGCCACGACATCACCCGCCGAATAATTTCGCACGTGGCCCATGTGCAGATGCCCCGACGGATACGGCAGCATCTCAAGCTGGTAAAACTTCGGCTTATCGCTCTCGGCCGAAGCCTCGAACGCGCCGGTTTCGGCCCACTTCTTCTGCCATTTCTGCTCTATCTTTTTTGCGAAATATTTCTCGTCCATCACAACCAAAATGCCTTACCCGGGCCTCAAGTCTCGTGACCGCCCGGCGATAAAACTACGAGTTTAGCGGAAAGAACTGCTTCTATCCACTTAACACCGACTAAATTCTTATTATTATTGAGTTTGAAGGCCGCCACCGCGATCCGGAACCCGTGGTTCCCGCCGGGTGGCTATATAAGGATGAGGCTGAGGCACCGGAACGTCATAGACCCAGATTATTGCGTTTGCCGCTATTTGTCCAGAAATTATTGCCGGACCGGGCGAAGTTGTGTTAACTTTAGAGTTACGTTCTATTACGGAGTTTTAACAGAACAACAAAGCTTGAAGATGATCCAAACAACATTGCGGACGGTTCGTACCTGATCTCTAGAAGCGGTTTGGCCGTCTGCCCCCAAAGAAAAGGAGGCAACAAAATGGCCAACCCCAGACGTACAACCGAAGCCCGCGAAATTGAAACAACGCTTTCCGACAACGCCGCCTCCCGCACAGCTTCCCGATCCAGTTCAAACACGTCCGACGAGATGATCGTCACCCTGGCCAACGCTTACGAAAACAAACGTGCCCGCCAGGTGACCGAATGGGAGCGCGCCCAGTCCGTTTACGTCCGCAACGCGGTATGAACGTTCGCACGGATCGAATCAATCCACGTTTTTTTCGAATGGAGGGGTGTGACGCCTGTCGCTGTTCTAGCGGGCGGACGGGGCTGGTTGCGGTCGCCAAAGAGGTGACCGCGACAGTGTTGAAAATACTATTGCGACGGCTGAGCCCGGCATCTTTATCCTGCTAACGGATCATCACTGCTCGTCCCAATAGACGATCGTGCCGTCAACAAATAGATTGCCCCAACCCGAATCCCGACAGCATATCCTCGCTCCGGCAACTCCGAACAAAAACGAACCGCGTTGGCCGAGATCCGAAATCTTCGCACCGAACAGGCGTCCAGACTCGCTGTTCCCGCACTTAAGGATAAGGACGAGATAGTCCGCGCGACCGCAGCCGCCTCAGTTGTGTTTCTTCCGCCTGCCGAAGCGGCCGCAGCCTTGCTGCCCTTGCTCACTGACAAGATGCCATTCGTTCGCAGGGAAAGCGCTTACGCGTTGGGAATCGTTCGAGACAAGTCCGCGACGCAAAAATTGATGGACGTGTTAAAGACTGATCGTGAGCGCGAGGTCCGTTCCGCCGCCGCCGTTGCTCTCGGCAAGATCGGCGATACGGCCGCTATCGATCCGCTCGTCGCAGTACTTCGAAAAAAGCCGGTCGAGGACGACGAATTCCTTCGCCGCTCATCGGCCCGGGCGATCGGCCAGATATTCGATCTCAACTTGAGCGGCAGGACCTCGCCAAATACGCCGCAGAACTTTCTTCCCCCAAAATACAAGGACGTCGAACGCTCCACCGATGCCGCCCCGCTCCCTGCGTCACTTAATATCACGTCGGTTATTGCAACCCTTTCGCAGGTACTCCAAGATCAGAAAGAGGCGGACGATACGCGCCGCGAAGCCGCTTATGCTCTTGGCGCTATCAGACAGCCTGCATCGGCCGCCTTGCTGCGCTCTTATCTCAATAGTCCCGATCCATATCTTTCCGAAATCAGTAAGGAAGCACTCCTCAAGATCGAAGATCAGCAATAGTATGGGTCCGAGAAATTCTGTTGACAACGGTTGCGGCCTGCTCTAAGCTTGTTGTCGCGTCTTTCGGACGTCGTTGCACACCCGCAACGAAATGCGTTATCGGAGGCGCGGCACAACATGGGGAAAGTTTTTCAAAAAATCGTGGACTTTGGGCTTTTGACAGCTCTAAGTGCAATAGCCTTAATCGGTTACACGTTCCGGCCAAGCTTGGAACGCGCCCGGAACACACTGGAACCAATCGACCCGGTCGCAGCGTTGGCAACGATACATCCTTTGTTTTTTTGATCTCATCTGTTTAAATCGTCGTATGCAGACAGCGCCGACCAAACAAGCGGGGACCGAAGACCTTGCCGACTTCTACCAACGCGTAAGGTCGCAAACCGAAAAGCTATGCGAGCCGCTCGAGATCGAAGATTATATTCCCCAGCCGTCCGTAGACGTTTCACCGCCAAAATGGAACATCGCCCACACGACCTGGTTCTTCGAGGAAATGGTCCTCAAGAAATTCATCGCGGATTATCAGGTCTTCGATCCCGATTTCGGCTATCTGTTCAACAGCTACTACAACTCGGTCGGCTCCCGAACCGCCCGCGACCACCGCGGAGCTCTGAGCCGGCCGACCGTGAAGCGCGTTTTCGAATATAGAAAATATGTCGACGAAAAGATGCTCGAACTTCTGTCTGAACCACCTCCGTCAGGGGGCGGCCAGAATGTGAGGCAGACGAGCTGGCCGCCCGCTTACGCAGGCGGTTCTGACCTGGCATCGCTCGTCACGCTCGGCCTCAACCACGAACAGCAGCATCAGGAACTTTTCGTAACGGACCTCAAATACACCTTCGGTATCAACCCGCTGTTTCCCGTTTACCGCGAAGGCTACACGCCCGAGCTGACAGCCGAATCCGGGACCGGCACATTCATCGGGATCGAAGGCGGTAATTATGAGATCGGGTACGACGGCGACGGCTTCTGCTTTGACAACGAACTGGCCCGACATACGGTTCTTCTTGACGATTTCGAGATCTCTATCCAGGCTGGTGACCAACTTTGAGTATTCCTTGAATTCATCAACGACGGCGGATATCGCGATCACCGTCTCTGGCATTCGGAAGGCTGGGATTGGGTAAATCAAAACGGCATCGATTCTCCACTTCACTGGCACCGCCTTCATGAGACGCCGACGGGCGCCCCAAATATCCAAGAGCGGGCACGGTCGTCGAATTCAGGTGGAGACGAGCATGCCAAATGGTTCCAGTTCACTCTCGGCGGTTTGAAAAAGATCAATTTCGATGCTCCCGTCTGCCACATCTCATATTACGAAGCGGCCGCCTTTGCCGAATGGCGCGGAATGCGGCTGCCGACCGAATTCGAGTGGGAAGCGGCGAGCAGCAAGTTCGACTGGGGTCTCCGCTGGGAATGGACGAACTCAGCCTATCTTCCGTATCCCGGCTTCACGAAACCCGGCGGTGCCGTCGGTGAATACAACGGCAAATTCATGATCAATCAAATGGTCCTTCGCGGTGCGTCCGTCGCCACGCCCGAAGGCCACAGCCGCCCGACGTATCGAAACTTCTTCCACCCGCACCTGCGGTGGCAATTCACGGGCCTGAGGCTGGCACGCTGAGTGGGCACCCGAACTATGAACACTTCCACATCGACAGAATTGGACCAATTTGCCGAAGACGTGCTAACCGGGCTTAGCTCGACACCGAAAACGCTATCTTCGCGGTACTTCTATGACGATGAAGGCACCCGCCTTTTTCAACAGATCATGCAGCTGCCCGAATACTATCTGACCCGGGCTGAACTAAGATCTTCACCGAGCAGAAAGAGGCGATCGGCGACGCCTTTACAAGCGGAGCAGAAGCGATCGATCTTGTTGAGCTCGGCGCGGGAGATGGAACCAAGACCGCCGTTCTGATCGACCATCTATTGAGCAAAGGTGTCGACCTTACTTATTCCCCGATCGACATCTCGCAGGAAGCGAACGACGTGCTGTCGCAGAGGTTTCATTCGCAATTCCCGGACCTGAGGATCGACCCGCACACCGGCGATTATTTCAAGGTGCTGGGTTCGCTTAAGAACTCGAACGGCCGGCGAAAGGTGCTTTTGTTTCTCGGTTCGAATATCGGCAATTTCCAGCAGGAGCGGGCCCTCGATTTCTTCGGCCGCCTTCGCGCTGTGATGAACTCCGACGACCGCCTGTTCATCGGCTTCGATATGCAAAAGGACCCGCGGGTGATCGTCGCCGCCTACGACGATGCGCAGGGCGTGACCGCCGAGTTCAACCTCAACCTGCTTCGCCGCATAAACCGCGAGCTCGGCGGCGATTTCGACACATCGAAATTTTCGCACTACGCCCAATACCGCCCCGCCGAATGCGCCGCCCGCTCGTTTCTGATCAGCCGGGAGAAGCAAACAGTGAACATCAAGGCACTCGATCGCAGCTTCGATTTCGAACAATGGGAAGCCGATCTTTATGGAGATCTCGCAAAAATACACGCGTCCGATGATCGAAGAACTGGCTGAAAAAAGCGGCTTTGAGATCGAAAAAGAGTTCTTTGATGCCGAGAATTTTTATCTCGATTCGCTCTGGCGGCCAAGTCGGAACCGCGAGCGGTAGCGACCGGCCTCTTTTGTCAGAACCTTTAGCGGTAGCGAGAGGCGCTTCTTGTCAGGACCGCGAGCGGTAGCGAGCGGGGTCTTACTCGTTACATTCAAACGCCCCCTCGCTCGCTACCGCTTCGGGTTCTGACATTTCAGAATGAACATCACTACGCTTAAATTCGACACGCTCGATTCAACCAACACCGAGGCGCTCAAACACGCCCGTCAAGGTGCAGACTGAAGGTCTGTGCATCGTCGCCCGCCAACAAACTGCAGGCCGCGGCCGTTACGGACGAACCTGGGTTTCGGAGAAAGACGCGGGACTTTATTTCAGCATCATCCTGCGCCCGAAACTCGAAACACAATTCCTGCCTCTGATCACGCTGATGACCGGGGTTGCTGTTCACGACATGCTGCAGGAATACGGCCTGAATCCTGATATCAAATGGGTCAACGACATTCTCGTTAAAGAAAAAAAGATCTCGGGTATCCTTGCCGAAACGGCGGAAAGCCCGAACGGACTGGCTGTTGTGGTCGGCGTTGGCATCAACCTGACTTCCGAAAATTTTCCTGCTGAGATAACCGACACAGCGACCTCGATCGAAAAGCTGACCGGGCTAAAGGTTACGCCCGACGAAGCGGCCGGAACACTGATCAAGTTCCTGACGTATTTCTACGGAATGCTGACCGTCCCCGATGGCCCGGCCGCGATCGTCGATGAATGGAGAAAACGCTCGACCTACTTTTCCGGCAAGGCTGTCCGCGTAACGAGCGGAAACGAAACGCTTACGGGTACGACCGACGGCCTCGAACCAAACGGGGCACTTCGCGTCAGGCGGCCGGACGGCGGCGTTACGATAATTCAGGCAGGTGATGTCGAGCGGCTCCGTGCCGAAACGGCCGCGTGAGAGATCGGCCGCTTGTATCTTCGTGGACCAAAATGTTAGCTTTAACTGCACGATAGAAGTTATGAGCAGTGAATTTGACCAATTATCGGACTTCGACCTGGACGACGAAGAGTTTGCCGACGAGTTGTCCGAGTTTGAAGATTTCGACATCGACCTTGATAACGTTCTGGTCCGCACCGCGGTGCTTCAAAAGAACAACATGGTCGCGCTGTTGTGCATAAAAAGCGCAACCGCGGGTGCCGCCATTTGCCGCGTCGACCCGCGCGAGATGCAGCCGGCTGTCCAGCTTTATGACGACCCTTCCGCCGCGCTTGAATGGTTCACCAAAAGCCTGTCGACCAGCAAACGAAACGGCTGGCGGATCGTCTACGACGGGCTGCCGCTTCAGGGCTAGATGCTGCTCGCTATAGACATCGGCAACTCCTCGACGAAATTCGGCGTTTTTGATTCCACAAATTTGATCGACAAGTTCGTGATCCCAACCACACGGGATCTTTCTGTTAACGAGCTGCTCTTTGACCGGCTGAAATACATCAACGACCGATTTTTCACTATCGATCGTGCGGTCGTTTGCTCGGTCGTACCGGAACTGAATTACACCTTTCGCAAGGCGTTGAAGGAACTGCTTTCGGTCACGCCGCTCTTCGTGGATCATTCATTCGATCTAGGCCTGAAGATCAGTTATCACCCTGTCACGTCAGTAGGCATTGACCGTTTGGTCAACGCATCCTCAGCCACTGCAAAGTACGGCCCGCCGGTAATAGTTTGCAGTTTTGGAACGGCGACGACGATCGATCTTGTCACTGCCGATAGAGAATATCTGGGCGGCGTCATTGCGCCCGGAATGAAGCTTCTCGCCGATGCTCTTCATCAAAACACATCGCAATTACCGAATGTCACGATCAAAAAACCGGAGAGCGTGATCGGAAATACGACCGAGAGTTCAATCGAGTCGGGCGTCTTTTACGGATATATGGGGTTGGTCGACGGAATTCTTGAACGGCTGTTTTCGGAGATCGGAACAATGCCCAAAGTGATCGCAACCGGCGGCTTTGCTTCTATGGTCGCGGACCAGAGCAAATTAGTGGATACAGTTGACGAGAACCTAACGCTCGACGGGCTCAGGGCTTTGATCGAAAAGACGTCGGATGCTCGAGTATGATCTTCGCCATCCTTCCTCCAATAAGAAAAACTATGCTGCGAAATATTTATTAATTGCTGCCTTTAAAAGAGTGGTGCGGCTTGTGTTCTGGAAACACAAGCCGCGATAATTTGGGCAGGTAACCTGAGGGCAACGCGGAGTTGATAGGCAAAAGGCGGATGGTGGTGGACGGAAATGTGCTGGCAAACAAACTTCTCCGCTTATTTGTTTGTCGGCACGGAAACTTTTTCTTGTCGGCGCCGAAGCCCAAACTTGCGGACCTCGCGTTCGACCGTTTTCGGATCGTTTTTCAAGTAATGTATTTGTTCCTGTAACAAAAGATTATTGGTCGTTACACTCTGGATCTTCTGTTCAAGTTCCAGATTTTCGGTTGATTCCTTGTTTAATTCTGAGAACGCCCGATAGTTGATCGTAAGACAGAGCATCAAAGTCAGGATTATTACTATTCCGGCGGCCCACCACTGTGAGACGGGCGATCGTTTCTTAGACTTTTCTTTTGTGTTCCTGACTATGCTCATTTACCTAATGACGTTCGGTCGTTATTGGCCAAGCAAATATCTTTTTCCTATTTCAAGAAGCGATTCGAGATCTGAACTGTCCTCGCTTTCGGCGTAAATTCGAACAAGTGGTTCGGTTCCCGACGGACGCATCAGCATCCAGCTTCCGTCTGCGAATAAGAACTTGACGCCGTCCATTCGGTTTATCGATTCGACCTTTCGTCCGCCGACCTCATCAGGCTCTTCCGCCAGTTTTTCTTTGAGCTTCGCTGCTACTTCGTCCGTCAACCGGACGCCGATCCGGCCCGATTCAAGCTTTCCTACTCGTTGATAAAGATCTTCAAGCTGCTCGGTCAAACTTGCCCCTCTTACAGCCACTGCTTCTGCGGCCAAAAGACATGCAAGGATCCCGTCCTTTTCCGGATAGTGCCCCCGGATCGACAAGCCGGCCGACTCTTCCCCGCCGAGGATTATCTTGTCGTCATTTATCAATTCGCCGATGAACTTGAAACCAACCGGCGTTTCATAAAGGGTCAGGCCCCTGTCTTTTGCGACCCGGTCAACAAAATGGGATGTCGCAACGCTGCGGGCGACTCCCGTTTTCCATCCTCGGCTTTCCGCAAGATAATCGGTTAAAAGAGCCACAAGTCGATTCGGCGAAATTATCTCGCCATTACTGTCGATCACCCCGAATCGGTCTCCGTCTCCGTCGGTCGCAAGGCCCAGCGTCAAACCCTCGCTCAAAACTCGTTCACGAAGTTCGGCAAGCTGTGCTTCACCAGGTTCCGGCGATCGTCCGCCGAATGTTACATCCCGCCAATCATGAAGCGTCTCGACCTCGAGCCCCGATTCCGTTAAGACCGTGTCCAGGTAACCGCGTCCGGTTCCCCACAAGGGATCGTACGCGTATCGGCCCCGCTTGTCGGCGATAGCGTCGAAACGGATCTTGGACCGAAGATCGTCCAGATATGCCGGCCGCGGATCCAGGTCAACGATGATTCCATGTTTTACTTCTTCGGGTTCTTCACCACTAACGATCAATTCTTCAATTCGCTGGGTTATCTCAGGAAGTGCAGGAGCACCGTCCGCTGTTGAGAATTTGATGCCCTGATATTCAGGCGGATTATGCGAAGCGGTGAAATTTATCCCGCCGCTTGCTTTATTGAACCGAATCGCATGTGACATGGCCGGCGTTGGAACCGGTGCCGTGCATTTCAAAACGTCAAAACCGTGTTCCGAGGCTTTCCGTGCAGCGACCGCCACGAACTGCTCGCCCATAAAGCGGGTGTCGTTACCTATAATAAGCGTCGGCCTGTAAGCCAAATCACTTGTTTTCAAAGAGCCGCATATTCCGTCAATAACTCGCTCGACATTTCTAAACGTAAACTGGTCTGCGATCACCGCTCGCCAGCCCGAAGTGCCAAAGCGAATCGACATAATTCTCGAGGATCTGGGATAAGTTCTATACGCTGGATCTCGCCCAGATCAGCGACGCCGAAAAATTTAAATCTGAAAAACCGAGTGTGAAAAGCTAAATCTGACCTACTTCCCTTGAGGTTGGGAAAAGTTACCATAAGACAATACACCTGTAAAGAGAAATTTACGTCTAGATAAACGATTTGTATTCAATGAGTTACATTACACTCTTTAAAGTATGTCTTAAATCAACTGCTTAATGTGAACAAACAGTGTACGTTTTGAAAAGGCTTTCGCGCAACTCTTATTTTGTCGATGTGAAAGTAAGGAGGCTGCCCGTTTAAGCGTGCGCGATCGCGGCGTCTTAAGTGCCGTCTTAACTAGTGAATCGATCTCGAAAACCTCGGTCCTTATTGTCGCTCCTCCGCAGGTTTTGGGATGTGTCAGAAAGGGCAGAAACTCGACGCAATTTCCCTGGTGTGTTGTTTTGACTCAGGCCAAGGCAGGCCCGAAAGGACTGCCTCAGCCGCCTCTTCTCCTTCGCGACCACACTAATACAGCCTACTCCGCCTTTATAGCGAATATGCCGGTCAAAGGCACACTGATTGCTTATGCTTTAAGTTGCGCTACCCCTATAGCCAGCCGCGTTTGTCATTATTAAGGTAAGCAGTATTAAGAAAGTTGTTGCCGCCCGAAGAGTGGACGGCATTATTTCGTTGGAGAAGGATATTTTATGAGACCAATAAAGCACTTTGAAAAAGGGCTTACGTATGTTGCAAAGGGCGCGTTCAACGCCATCAGGTCGGTCAACCAGTTCAAGCCGAACCCGTCGTTCATCCCGAAGTGGTCGGACAAGCCGATCTTGAAATCGTGGCAGAAGACCAAAGCCGACGCTCGGCTTTCCGCGACAGACGGATTCAGCTTTGCCCGAACTGCGTGATCGAGGCGCGCGAGGCGATCATCAGCGGCGATCGCGAGGTTGCGACGCTTATCAATGAAAAGGTCGGCGAGATCAAGGCGCAGATCATCGAGCGCGACGGGCAGGTCTGGATGATCAAGGATTGCCCGACGCACGGCCATTTCGAAGACATGATGGCGATCGACTCGAAGTTCCTGACAGCACATCGAAGGCCTTTTCCCCGGACGCGATCAGCAGGCGCACAACGACGAAAAGCTGCACAACCACGGCACGTCGACGATCAAATACGGCCGCGGAGCGGTTCTGACGGTCGATCTGACGAACCGCTGCAACATGATGTGCGACCCGTGCTTCATGGACGCGAACCAGGTCGGATTCGTTCACGAGCTGTCGATGGAAGACGTCAGCGAGATCCTCGACAACGCCATCCAGATCAAGCCGCGTCGTCAGATGTCGGTGCAGTACTCGGGCGGCGAGCCGACGCTGTCAGCCCGTACTTCCTCGATGCTGTCCGCTATGCACGTAAAGTTGGTTACAACTCGGTGCAGGCCGCGACTAACGGAATCGAGTTCGCAAAGTCGAAAGAATTTTGCCGCGAGGCTGCCGAAGCCGGACTTGCGATTTCGTTTATCTGCAGTTCGACGGTATCGGCAACGATGCCAACTCGCACCGCCAGATCGGCAACCTGTTCGACGTAAAGCTGCGTGCGATCAACAACCTGCACGAAGCGGGCGTTGACATCATTCTCGTCACCACGCTGGTCAACGGCATTAACAACGATCAGGTCGGTACGATCATCCGTTTCGCTCTCGAGAATCCGAAGAAGATCTCGTTCATCGCGTTCCAGCCGGTATCGTTCACCGGCCGCGACGAGCTGATCACCGAACAGCGTCGCCTGCAGCAGCGTTACACGCTTGCTCACCTTGCCCACGACGTCAAAGACCAGGTCGGCATCACCGAGCCGACACGCGACTGGTTCCCGCTTTCAGCTTGATGGGAGCGTTCGCCGATTTCGCGGACGTTGTCCACGGGCCCGAGAGCGATTGGGGACAGGTTTCCTGCGGCTGCCACCCGAACTGCGGCGTCGGCACGGCCGTCATGGTCAACAAGGAAACGAAGGAGATGGCTCCGGTTCCGCAGTTCCTGAACATTCAGGGCCTGGTCACCGACATGCAGCACATCACCGACACCAACCGCGGCAAATGGTTCTCGAACCTGATGATGGGCCTCGCACTTCTCAAGAACTACAACCCGTACGGAGCGCCGCACAGCCTTACGCTCGGCGGCATCCTGAAGAAGTTCGATAAATCGTTCGGCCTGTCGGGCAAGGATTACGGCAAGGTCGGCCCGGACCGCACGGTCGAGGACATCGAGAAACGCCGTCAGGACCCGTGGAACTTCCTGTTTATCGCAGGAATGTGGTTCCAGGATCTTTTCAACTACGATTTCCGCCGCACCGAGATGTGCATCATCCCGTACGGCACGCAGGAAGGCGAGATCTCGTTCTGTGCATACAACACCGGCATCGGCTGGCGTAACATCATCGAGCACATGCACCAGAACGCGACCGTCGCTCAGTGGTACAAAGACCACGGCCGCCACGAAGTTTTCGCACGCGGTAAAGAAGTCGAGCTCGGCGACAAATCGCACAACCTCAACCTCAACGAGGTCGACCTTACGCCGTCCGAACAAGCCGGAAATGGAAGGCCCCAAAACCGCTGCCGAAGAAATGCAGATGATGCGTAAGCTCTACAACCAGATGGTCATGGAAAAGAACCAGATCAAAGCCGAACCCCTCGTCCAGATCGGCGGCATCAAGCGAGAAGAAAGAAAAGGAAATGGCGATGGCTGAGTAGTGGACGTTTATAATGTCTATGATAAAGGCCCGCTAAATCGCGGGCCTATTATCATGAAGGAAGTATGTGGATCGTTAAGAGAGCAACATTTGGATCATCTTGGTATGATCAACTGAATTTTTTGTGGAAGGCGGATGCTCGACCGATCTACATGATGGATAACCATCGAGCCGCGTTATGGTGCTGGCTAAACCACCTTGGTCCCGAAAACTTTTACACTCTGTTAATATCGATTATCACTGGGACGCCCTGGAAATGGATGACTCGGCCATTGGATTACTAAAAGCTCATGACTTATCGGACATAAACGAATATCTCAGCCTTGAAAATGGCGATGGTGCTCCATTAGTGAGATGGGATAACTATATAGACCCAATGCGGGTATTGAGACCAAACTACGAAGGGATGTACTTTCATGCCTTCCAACAAGATCCAGGTTCTCGTGTGTTGAACGACCCAAAAGCCGATTGGAGCAATACTATAGAATGGTGGGAGAACCTCAACTACTGGGATGAGAAACTTGAGGAGACTCGCCTCATAATAAACCTAGATCTCGATTATTTTCTTCCTTAAACTGAAAGGAGTTTCCCTACAGGCTTTCTCAGATGAGTTCGTCAAGACTGTCTGCTCCCGTTTTCTCGTTCCCTATTGCGGCCTGATACAATCCTGACCATAGCTTGGAGCCCGGAATGTTGCGGTGGATGGATGCACGCCATAAAATGTGAGCAAGGTCGTTTGCGACACCCTGTCAATTGACTTTCCGCACTCGGAATTGCCTCTCCCAGTGAAATCGCTTTAGTGCGAGCCCTGTGAACCTTTTGGACTGTAACCCCCTTATGCAACGGAGTCGATTTTAAGCTTCCGACCTAAATGAACCACGGCGTGGTCTCCAGAACCGGGTTAAGCTTGAACGACTCCATTTGGGGCTGAAGTTAGATAGGCAATATCTCCGGCGTACTTAGTCGTAATGGGCTCTCCACAAAGTGAGTCAGTTGAGGCCCAATTAAGCTTCGTAAGACTCAGGAGTTGATTAGCGACTGAGCGTAAATACTGGAGGCGCAACAACCAGAGGGGCCTTTCTGACCACGCGTTGACTTCGTATGGGGTGTTCATGGCTCTCCGATAAAGATTATAGCCGGTTGTCGATAAATAGAATTGATGTGGTGTCGTTACAACATAGTTACCTCGACCCAAGCTGCCGTCCGTTTCCGGTCGACTGTCGTACATCAAAGCTGTCCGGTGTTGTCAGCCAGATAAAATGATCGGTGCCCTGCGGCCTAACCTCACCGCAGCTCTGAGGATTCCAGCTTTTTCTTCCCGCGAGAATTTTGCAGAGTAGTGAAAGTACACGCTCGGCGTCTCCGTAAGGCTTCCGCTCCATCGTTTCCTTTACAAGCGTCCCCATACGCGTGGAACGCTCTTCAAAAGGAAAGGTCGTGGTGTTCCGAATGGAACCGTTAGGATTTGCCGAGCGATTAAAAACGTTTGCGTAGGCCATTAGACGTCGTGAGTTTCGACGAGCATTCTGTGTATAAAGCAGTCCGACAAAGAAATCTGTCCGTCAGGAAATCGCATTCGGAAGAACCCACGGCGTGACACCGGCAACTTGGCAGTAATATTCAGAGCTAGATTTTGAATAGCCAGTCCGGATTGACGAGAGTCGGGGCATCCACCATCTGACATGGAATCCCTTTCTCGAGAAGGCTCCGTTTTATCCGGTCATGGGGCTATTCTCATCATCAATCGAATACCCCCGCTCGGACGGTCGACAAAAACAATCGGTCAAGTTCCTGCTTTGCGAGCCATTCCGGGTGCTCCGAAGTGAGTCTCAAGCATTCGGAACTCATTTCGTCAACTGACGGAGCCGTAACTATAGAGGTATACGAAAGTCGAGTGAAATGTCCTCTCGGAACCGTGGTATTTCAATTTACCTGATTTTAGCCGCTCAATCAGATTTGCCATCTGGTCACGTACATCCGGAGTGCGAGACTGGTACTAACTCGATTGTTTTCGGCACTTCACTATAAGCACCAAATCTTGTTATTCCCTCCCTAATATCAGTATACACATGGCCCTGCCCAAATATTACTTTCGGCTCATCTAGACTAAACAACTTTAAACCTTACGGAGCTTTGCCGCCGGCTAAGGCTAAGCACACCTGGAGTCTAGTCTTATTTCCAATTCCCTACACGTATTGGAAATACAAGACTCGATAGACTTTCAGCCAGAGCCTGCGTTTTCTCGGATCGTAGTCTCGACGCGCTCCGCTCAAGTGACAGGCTATGTTCTTTAATTGCTCGAAACGAGACGGAATCGAACGTGTTCACTGCTCAAAACCTGTTCGATCAGGGAAACGGGAAGATGCGGGAGAACTAGCTTACTGTCAATAGTCTCTTCCCTGTCGAAATCGAATAGAAGGACTTTGGTCCATTCGGAATCCACCGAGGTGATTCGGCCGAGCTGCCAACCATGCGAATTGATCGTCGCAACACGTCCAACGAGTTGTTCGGGAGGTAGAACCGACAATAAAGAGCACCGGGCGAGCAATTG
>CAVXOI010000007.1:0-1514042 GCA_963763355.1 uncultured Acidobacteriota bacterium | reverse complement strand
TCCTAACCGACCGGATGGAGGGCGTTCGTTCGGCGACGCTTGGGTTCTTTTTCCGGACCGGTGCACGGCGAGAGCCGGTCGAGTTGAACGGCATCACGCACTTTATCGAGCATTGCGTGTTCAAAGGTTCCGAAAACCGCTCGGCGCGTGAGATAGCGGCCGAGCAGGACCGGCTGGGCGGCGGGCTCGATGCTTTTACAACGCACGAGGAAACCGGCTTTGTGATAAAGGTCGTGGACGATCAATTCGACCGAGCCTTTTCGCTTTTGTCCGAAATGGTCACGCGGCCGCGTTTTGACGAAGCCGACCTGGTGAACGAACAGCGCGTCATCATTGAAGAAATAAAGATGAATGAAGATTCGCCTGAAGACGTCCTAAGCGACATCTTTCAGCGCGAATTCTTTCCCGATAACCCTATCGGCCTCACGATTACCGGCACGCCCGAAACGGTCGGCACCTTCGATCATCGACGAACAACCGACTTTTTTCGGGCAGCCTTTACGCCCTCCGAGCTTGTTATCGTCGCTGCTGGCAATGTCGACCACGAGTATTTGGTCGAGCTTGTCGGCCCGTTGTATCGCGACGGGCGGGGGGCGGAACGCGACTCGCGGATCGCGGTCCGAACGCCTGTGACCGCAGCTCCGGTTCATGTCGAATGCCGTCCTGATCTGGAACAAGCTCACCTTCTGATGGCAACGCCTACCGTTTCGGCCCGCGACGAGCGGCGGTACGCGGCCGACCATTTGGCCAACATTCTCGGCGGCGGAACTTCAAGCCGCCTGTGGCAGCGTGTCCGTGAGGAACGCGGCCTTGCTTACAGCATTGGCGCCGCGACCGCGATGTTCATAGATTGCGGCTTTCTCGCCGTTTCAGCCGCAACATCGCCCGACCAGATGGGCGAAGTGGCCGAGATCGTCGTCGATGAAATGGGATCGATCGTCCGGAACGGCGTGAGCGAAGACGAGCTCAGGTTGATGAAGGACCAGGCCCGCGCATCGATACTGCTCGGTCTTGAAGATTCCGCCGACCGCGCCGGTTCACTCGCCCATTGCGAGATGGTCCACGGCCGCCAGATCAGTATCGAGGAAACGCTTGCCAATATGGAAGCTGTTACCGGCGACGATGTACAGAAACTGGCCCGCGAGTTTTTCCGGACCGAAAACCTGGCCGCGATCGCCCTGGGAGACCTCGACAATTTCCGGTTTTCCGGTGATAAACTAGCTATCGCAACCGGCTAAAATCCTACTCTTTGTCCGCATTTCCATTGGTTTTTCGTCTTATGGATGAAGACTGAATTCTGGTCTATGGACAGCATCAATATCAGAAGGATATTCCTTTACTCACTGATCGCCTCGGTCGTGCTGAGCGCCGTTATCGGCATCGGGGTCGTCCTGTTCGGCGATTTCGGCC
This sequence comes from uncultured Acidobacteriota bacterium, assembly GCA_963763355.1. Classification (GTDB taxonomy): domain Bacteria; phylum Acidobacteriota; class Blastocatellia; order Pyrinomonadales; family Pyrinomonadaceae; genus OLB17. Next base: position 1,512,632 of record CAVXOI010000007.1, on the reverse strand, counting down.
AAACCGAGATCCGCGTGTTGATGACGACGCTGACCGTTACGATGACCAGCATCCTCGGCCTCGCCTGCGGCGCTTATTTCGAAACGGGACGCGGCCGTGTGCTGCCGTTGGCCGGAATAATATTTTCACTGGCCGCCGCGGTGATGAGCTTTCTGATCATCTGGGACGTTCTGGACGATTCGGAAACGTTCATTAAATCGTTCGTCAGCGTTACGTTACTGGCCGCCGCGTCGTCCCACTTGTCGCTCCTGCTGCTCGCCCGATTGGACCGCCGTTTTGCCTGGTCACGCGTGGCGTCCTTCATTTGTGTAGGCCTTCTCACCGCCGTCCTCTTATTTATCACTTGGCTGCAAGACCCCGTTTCCGACGAAACCACCGCAAGGATACTCGGCGTTCTTTCGATCCTGGTTGCTTCACTTACCGTGATGACACCGGTATTTCATAAGCTGAGCAATGCGGAAACGAACGTGGACGCGATCGATGAGGAGATAGAACGTTTGAAAGAACGAATTGCGATGCTGGAAGACCAAAGATCGAGAATTTCGGAATGAAAAACAAGAGACTTATTCTAAAAGGAATTCTAGTCCTGGCCGGAAGCTTGTTGATGAGCATCGTCGGTGCGGTAGGCGGTGTCACCTACAGTTTTTCGTCGTTGTCCGAGGCCGAAATTCTCGGCATCGATGCAGTCGGAAACGGTATTACTTTTGCATTGATCGCTACTGTCGTCGGGCTCGTGGGCATCATTGGCCGGTTTATGCCTGGTTGTCGTCGGACTCATCAGGTCGTCGCGTTCTTCCGATAAGCAATAGGATCTTCCACGCCCGCCTGCTCGAAACCGCGAAGCCGTAACGCACAAGAGTCACACGTCCCGCAGGCCAGGTCTTCACTGCGATAACAAGACCAGGTCAGATGAAGCGGAGCGTTCAGCTCGATCCCCTTTTTTACGATCTCGCTCTTTGAAAGATGAATTATCGGCGTGCGTATCTCGATCTTCGTATCGGGTTTCGTGCCGGCATCGATCGTCCGTTGAAACGCTTCGTAAAACTCCGGCCGGCAATCTGGATAGCCGCTTGAATCCTCCGCGACCGCGCCGATGTAGATCGCATTCGCACCGATAACCTCGGCCCAACTCACGGCGATCGAAAGCATGTTCGCATTGCGAAACGGAACGTAGCTGGACGGGATCTCTTTCGACCCAAGATTCGCTTCGGTTACTTTGATCTGTTCATCAGTCAACGATGAGCCGCCGATCATTGCAAGATGGCCTATCGAAACATCGAGACGTTCCTCGACGCCATAGTGATCCGGCGATGTCATTGAAAGCCTGCCGTTCTCGTGCTTCCGTCCGTTGGCCATAAGAAACGTGGAGGAAACGCACAGTTCGTCTTTTCGTCGTGCCGCTATAGCAGCAGTAACGCAGCTGTCCATTCCGCCGCTTACGAGACATATTCCGGTCGAATTGCCCATTACATCTTTGCGAACTTTGCGTCTTTGTCGACTTTGCGGGAAACATTCTTCTCGCTTGACGCCCGCAGAGACGCAAAGAAAGCATTCAGACCCCGCGGGCCTCGGAACCCCAAATGTATTTGTGAAGCTGCAGATTCAGCCGGACTCTCAGCCCGCTTCGAGATACAGCCTCGGCTATTTCAGTCAGATTCTCGATGCCGTGAATCGGGGAAACAAGGACCTCTTTGGCATTGTTCACTAAATCGTGTTTTTCGATCACACGCAGCGCAAATTCCCAGTCGCTCATATCTGCGATAACAAACTTTACCTCATCCTTGTCAGTACGCAGCCGTTCCAGATTCGGCCAATGGTTTCGCTCCGCTTCGCCCGAAGCCGGGCATTTTACATCCAGAATTATCTTCGCCCGCGGATCGACATTTTCGGTCGAAACATACCCGCCTGTTTCGATCAGCACTTCGTATCCGCGATCGCAAAGCTCCGTTATGAACGGAAAGACATTCTTCTGCGCCAGCGGTTCGCCGCCGGTCACCTCGACCAGCTTGCAGCCAAATTCATCGAGCCTAACAAAGATATCCTCGAACCCTATCTTTTCACCGCCGTAAAATGTGTACTCGCTATCGCACCAAACACACCGCATCGGGCAGCCCGTCAGCCGCACGAACGAGCACGGCCGCCCGGCGTGGGACGACTCGCCCTGGATCGACAAGAATATTTCAGTAATGCGAAGTGAGTTCGCCACGAATTACACGAATAGCACGAATTACGTTCAGTACACAATTCGGATATTCCCCCGGCCGATACATCCGCGGCTCTGACAAATTCCGAGCTTTGAGTTATATTTTTTGATTATGCGAGAGCAATTAAAGCGATTCATCGACCAGATGGAGCCGAACTCCATCGCCATCATCCCCGCGGCGCACGAGGCGACCCGGAGCTACGACACCGAGTTCAAGTTCCGCCAGGATTCGGATTTCATGTACCTGACCGGCTTTCCCGAACCCGACGCTGTCGCCGTGATCGACCCGCGGAGCAAGAAGCCGTACACGCTCTACGTCCGACCGCGCGACCTCGAGATGGAAACGTGGTTCGGGCGGCGCGAGGGTGTTGATGGCGCGGTCAAAAACTACAAGGCCGACCGGGCGCAGCCGATCGAAAAATTCGCTAGCGACCTGGCCAAGCTGCTCGACGGGCACGATGTTCTTTATTACCGATTCGCCGTCGACAAAGCACTCGACCAGCAGATTCTCCAATATCTATCGGGGCAGCGAGTGCGGAGATTAAAGACCGCCTATCCGCCGCACACGATCATCGACCCGACGGTCATTATCGGCGATATGCGGCTGCACAAGTCTCCGCAGGAGATCGAGTACATGCAGCGGGCGGCCGACATTTCGGCTGCGGCCCACGTCCTGGCGATGAAGAAAACACGGCCCGGGATGAATGAATTCCAGGTCGAATCGCTGATCGAGGCGTATATGCGCGACAACGGCGCCAGCGGCGTCGCCTACAATTCCATTATCGGCGGCGGCGAGAACGCTACCATCCTTCACTACGTAGAAAATAACCGCCAGCTCAATGACGGCGACCTGCTCCTGGTCGACGCCGGTGCCGAATACCAGGGCTACGCGGCGGACATCACTCGTACTTTCCCGGTCAACGGCCGATACACCAAGGCCCAGCGGGAGGTTTACGACGTAGTGCTCGACGTCCAGCTCAAATGTGTCGAGTACACCAAGACCGGCAACACGGTAAAAGGCCGGCAGGAATATTCGATCGAGCTCCTGACCGAAGGGATGAAAAAGCTCGGCCTGCTCAAGGGCAAGACCCAGGACCTGATAAAAAAGAAGGCCTATATGAAGTACTACATGCACGGCGTAGGGCACTATCTTGGGATGGACGTGCATGACGCGGGCCGCTACTTCACTGACCAGACAGCCAGGAATTCCCGGCCGTTCGCTCCGGGGATGGTGCTGACGGTGGAGCCGGGGCTTTACATCCCGCCGGACGACCGGTCGGCGCCGCCAAGTACCGGGGCATCGGCATCCGCATCGAGGATGACGTCGTCGTTACCGAGTCCGGCAACATCAACCTCACCGCCAAGGTCCCAAAAGACCCCGACGAGATCGAGGCGCTAATGAACAACGGCTCCCGCCGGGCCGGAAAATAATTCGCGACATCCACAAGATCGGTCCCCGACCGATCTTGTCCCACAGTGTGGCACGTACCACACGAAATGCCCGTGTTTATTGGCTTAGGTACAGTAAAAATCGATCTGGGTACAGCGATCTTCAAGTTGGGTAGAGCATTTTGGCAGTTAGGTACAGTTAATCCAGGAAAAATTTTTTTCGCGGACGGATTTAGGGAGCGGGTAAATCACCCGGCGTTGCGGCGGTACATCATCGGGCGGATGCTCCGGCGGGCTGTTCGTGCTTCGCACTCATGCAGGCAAGGTGCTTGCGTTCCGGCCGATGCAGGCATGGTGACTCGGGTTCCGGCCGGTGGCGTTTTATTTCTTTATTACGGTCAGCGTGGCCGAATAGGCTGATGGGCTGTATTTGGAGGTGGTGGATTGGCGAGGTTGGAGGTCGGTGAGCGTGACGGTATGGCCCTGGAATACGGTGGACTTTTCGTTTTGGGTGTTTAGCTCGACGATCGCGGCCTTGCCGTTTTTGTTTAGCTGGACCTTTATCTTAGCGATGCCGGCCCAGACGCAGTTTACGTCTGCCGGGCAACGCGAGTCTTCGATCAGCTCGAGGAATTTGATAGTGATGCGGCCGGTGTTTGTTACTTTCTGCTCGCCGTTTCTAATAGCGATCTGCTCGGGCGTTTGCGGAGATGCGAATGTGAGATTGAGCAGGACCGCAAAGGTAAGTAATAGTGCTTTCATGATTCGCCTCGTTGGCCGCGGCTTTCTAGGGCAGCCATATTGTTAGAACGGTGGAGCGGGGGCGGAGTTGCGTGGAAATCGGACGCTTCGGAAATAAAGCCCCACCCGCTACGCAGGTGGTACCGACACGGCGGCATCGCAGGCCGGTCGCTATCGCTCTCGGTTCTGACTAGGCGGCGGCTGCGCCTTGATCCATTTTTTCCACTATCGCACGGGCGAACTCGTTCGTTTTCGCCGTGCCGCCGAGGTCGCGGGTCAGCGTTTTCCCTTCGGCAAAGACGTCGAGCATCGCTTTTTCGGCTCGGTCGGCGGCGTCGTTTTCGCCGATGTGGCGGAGCATCATTATGCCGGACATCAGGATCGCCGTCGGGTTTGCGATTCCCTGCCCGGCGATGTCGGGGGCCGAGCCGTGGACGGCTTCGAACACGGCGCCCTGCTCGCCGATATTCGCAGCCGGGTGCGAGGCCGAGCCCGCCGATCAGACCGGCGCAGAGGTCGGAGACGATGTCGCCGTAGAGATTTTCCAGCACCAGCACGTCGAACTGCTCGGGCCGCATCACGAGCTGCATGCAGCAGTTGTCGATGATCTTGTCGTCCGCCTCGATGTCGGGATAATCCTTCGCGACGTTGTAGAAGCATTCGAGGAACAGGCCGTCGGAGAGCTTCATTATGTTCGCCTTGTGAACGGCGGTGACCTTTTTGCGGCCGTTGGCTTTGGCGAATTCGAAGCTGTATCGGGCGATGCGCGTCGAGGCTTTTTCGGTGATGATCTTGATGCTTTCGACCACGCCCGGGACGACGACGTGCTCGAGGCCGGCGTAGAGGTCTTCGGTGTTCTCGCGCATGACGACGAGGTCGAGCTCCGGATAGCGGCACGGCACGTTCGGCAGGGCTTTGATCGGCCGGACGTTCGCGTAAAGGTCGAGAGCTTTTCGCAAGCCGACGTTGACGGACGTGAAACCCTTTGCCGATCGGCGTCATCTGCGGGCCTTTGAGTGCGACCTTGTTGCGCTTGATCGATTCGATCGTCGATTCGGGCAGCGTCGTGCCGTATTTCTCCTGCGCCTGAGCGCCGAGGATGTGCGTTTCCCATTCGATATCGACGCCCGTCGCCTCGATAATCCGAACCGTTGCCGCGATGATCTCCGGGCCGATGCCGTCGCCGGGGATGAGTGTAATAGTGTGTTTCATTTCTCGGATTTATTGGTTTTCAACGCGAATTTTGTAATTATGTTTATAAGCTTAATTTACAGGTGCAAAACCTAAAGGACAAGTTCTCGATTTGGCGAATAACGGAGTATTGATAATCGGCGGCGGGGTGATCGGGCTTTCGATCGCGCGTGAGTTGCATAGGTTGGGTGTGAGGCGGATCACGCTGATCGAGCGCGGGCCTTTGGGTCGTGAGGCTTCGTGGGCGGCGGCGGGGATGTTGGTGCCGAATGCGGAGAATGAAACGATCGATGAGCTTTACCGGTTCTGCGACGAGTCGCGACGGATGTTCCCGGAATTGGCGGGCGAGCTGCTAAGCGAAACAGGAATAGATATTGAACTTGACCGTACCGGAACGTTGTATGCGGCCTTTACGGGAGAGGATTACGAGCACCTCGATAAAAGATTCGAACTTCAAAAGGCGGCCGGTATCCCGGTTAGGCGGCTGTCGGCTGCGGAAACCATCAGTGCAGAGCCGGCCGTCGCTTCTACTGTCCGCGGCAGCCTGTTCTTTCCAAACGATTGGCAGGTCGAGAACCGGAAGCTGCTTGAGGCGCTGAAGAAGTACGCCGTGGATAATGGCATTGAGATCATCGAAAATCTGGCGGTCGATTCCCTGATCGTTGAGGGCGATACGGTTCGTGGTGCGATTGCGGGTGAACGGGCGGCTGCTTGCTGACGTTACTGTTCTTGCAACGGGGGCGTGGACGTCGTTCATCAAAATCGGCGGTAAAGCTTTGCCGTTCGATGTTACGCCGATCCGCGGGCAAATGATCAGTTATAGACTGGTTACGCGATCGTTTCGGCATATCGTCTACAGCCCGCGAGGTTATTTGGTGCCTCGGGCGGATGGCCGTATCCTGATGGGTGCGACGGTAGAGGACGTCGGTTTTGACAACGCCGTGACAGACGACGCGCTGCCGACAGCTTTCCAATGCTGCTGTCGAGATCGCTCCGTTTTTGGCAAATGAGCCCATCGCCGAGCATTGGTCCGGCTTGCGGCCGTTTGCCGCCGGCGGTTTGCCTGTTATCGGCGACGTGCCGGGTTACGAACGGCTGCTGACGGCGACGGCGCATTACCGCAACGGCATCCTGTTGGCACCGTTGACGGCCCGGATCATCGCGGAACGAATAGTCAGCGGGAGAGCATCGGAATACTTCGGCCTGTTCGGACCCGACGCTTTGCTGAGAAAGGGCTTGAATGCGAACGCCTAGCCGGATGATCGGCTTCTCACTATTCATTCTTCGTTATTCACTATTCGATATTCCGAACGAAGACCTAATATGTTTCACATTTTGTCCGGAATAATGAATAACGAATATTGAATAATGAATAATTGAAACATCAGTGCTTGTATGAAGTTTTTTGCATTTGTCATTCTTTTGTTTCTAACCCTGGCCATCAGCGGGCAGTCGGGACGGATCTCGTCTGTTTCTGCACCGATTGTATCGGATGTTCCGGTGAAGACGATGTTCGACGAGGTAAACGGTTATAACAAGAAAAAGTTTGCCGAGTACGAGCAGAAAAAGGTCGCTTACAGTGAAAAGCTAAGGATACAGACTGAGCGGGAACAAAAGCAGCTTGCGGCAAAGTATGCGGCTGCGGCGGGCACTCGGGCAAACCTGGCGACAGAAGATCTTTATTATGTTGGCCTGCTTAATTGGATATCCGAGAACCTTGATCGAACAAGTGAATCGCTAGCAAAGTATCTAGCCGCGCCCGGACCGGCGGCGGAAAAGGCGCAGACGGCACGCTCGATCATCGCGGTGGTCGCGGCCAAGCAGCGAAGGTTCGACGACGCGTTGGCGATGATCGCCGAGTATTCGAAAAACGCTCCGGTAAAGCTCAGCGACCGGACGCGGATGGAGAGCGAGATCGCGAAGGCGTATTTTGCGGAGAAGAAATACCCGCAAGCGGCGGAGCACTCGGCAGCCGCTTACAAAGCGGCAAAAACCGTGCTTCTCGACAGCGGTGTCACGCAACGCGGGTTGGATGAAACGCTCGATACCGGAATGCAGCTTTTTGAAAGCAACCGGGCGCTCGGGAACCACAAGGACGCTGACGCCGCGCTTTTGGACCTGCGAAAAACGGCGGGAACAGTTAGCTCGCCCAGCCTGTTCTCGTATGCAGCGGATAAACTGATCGTCTTTATGATCGAAAGCGGCCGCAAGCAGCTGGCGATGGAAACTTATTTGACCAGCCTGATCCAGGCCGGTAAAGAGCTGCCGACCAAACCGGCGCAGGTCGAAGCGATACAAATGATAAAAGCCCGGGAAAAGCAGTACAAGCTTCTCGGCGAGATCGGGCCGGAATTCACCTCGATCGATAAATGGTTTCCGGGAACGGCAAAGACGCTCGCGTCGCTTCGCGGTAAAGTGGTGCTGCTGGATTTTTGGGCGACATGGTGTGGGCCTTGTTATGACGCATTTCCGTCGCTGGCAGAATGGCATCGCGACCATTCGGCCGACGGCCTGGTCATTCTCGGGATGACGCGATACTACGGCCAGGGCGAGGGTTTTTCGATGGACAACGCAGAGCGAGATCGAGTTCTTAAAGCGGTTCAAGGACAAGCACCAGTTGCCGTACGATTTCGTTGTCGCGAGCGACCCGATCACTCAGCAGCTGTATGCCGCTACCGGTTTGCCCACCACGGTTCTGATTGACCGCAAAGGCGTGATACGCTATATCGAAAGCGGCACTAATCCAACTCGTCTCGAGGAGCTTCGTGAAGTTATGTTGAGGCTTCTGGCTGAAAAATAACCGATGAAGGCAAAAAGGGCGCCTGTCAAAAAGAACCAAACGCAAACCTTTTACGACCGCATCGCGGATGTTCATAACCTTGCGTTGAAGATAAGCGGCTATCGCGCATCGGTAGCCAAGTTTCTTGGTTCTCTCGAGTTGGAGATCGGCCGGGACTCGCTCGTTCTCGACGGCGGCAGCGGTACGGGGCTTGTTACGCTTGCTTTTTACGATGCAGGATTCAGGCCGAAACGGACCGTCGCGTTCGATCTTTCTGCGAACTCGCTCGGCATTGCGCGGGACCAATTCAAAAAAGAAAAGAAGAAGATCGAGTCAAAAACCATCTCGCCGGTCCAGGGAAATATTCTCGACCTGCCGTTCGCCGACGGCACTTTCGATCTCGTCTTAACCTGCGGCGTCCTTGAGTATGTCTCGCTCGACGACGGGCTTCGCGAACTGTCGCGGGTCCTGAAACCGGGCGGCAAGTTGGTTTTTATTCCTGTAAAGCCGTCGCTTGTTGGTTCGGTCCTCGAATTCCTTTATAAATTTAAGATCCATCCCGTCAGAAATGTAAGAAAAATTTCACAACGGTACTTTAATATCGTCGGCAAGCATAAGTTCCCTTTGTCGGAACCGATCGGCTGGTCGAAATCGATATTTCTTCTCGAAAAGAAAACCGCAGCCGACTCCTGAACCAAATGAAAAAAGCATCCACCGGCCCCTTGATCATCGGTCACCGAGGGGCGAGTGCCGCCGCGCCCGAGAACACGCTTGCCGCCTTTCAGCGGGCGATCGATGACGGCGCGGACGGGCTTGAATTTGATGTGCGGCTGGCACGCGACCGCGTTCCGGTTGTTATCCACGACCCCACACTCAACCGCACGGGACGAATAAACGCCCAGGTCGCGGCGATGTCGTCACAAGAACTTGGACGCATCGATGTCGGTTCGTGGTTCGATCAGCATCAACGTTTGACGTCATCGTCGCGCGAACGCGATCTCGAACGGATAGCGACGCTTGCCGACACGCTTGAATTCTTACACGATTTTGAAGGCCTTATCTTTATCGAACTCAAATGTGAGGACGACAACGTAGACGATCTGACGGCCGCTGTCTGCCGCGACCTGGAGTTCTCGCCGTTGAAGAGGCAGGCGATAGTCAAGAGCTTTAAGCTGCAGGTGATACCGCGGGTCAAAATGCTTTCACCTGAGATAAGGACGGCCGCGTTGTTCGCACCGCAGATAATGACGATTCTCAGGAAAGAGAAACACCTGGTCAAGATCGCGGCCGAGTTCGGTGCCGACGAACTGTCTATACATTATTCGCTGGCGACGCGGAAGTTGATGGAGAAAGCTGAAAAGAGTCGGCTGCCCGTGAACGTTTGGACGGCAGACAGCCCGCGATGGGTAAAGCGTGCGATCAGGCTAGGCATTAAGTCAATCATCACAAATGATCCTGCAAGATTGCTCGCTCGGCGGGCTGAGATCCTCAGCCGGACCGATACCTGATCAAAAAAAGCCGCCGGAGAAGTTCTCGGGCGGCCTTTGTCTAAGATCAAGTTTTCCGCTTGCTAGATCATGTTCGATCTTGCATGCTTTGCCCTTGCGGCTCCGATCGCGGTTTTAACGTCCTTCTCCTCTTCAGGCGGCGGAAGAACGGCCGGCATTCCCAGCGACTCGATCCAAAGCTCGCGCGTCCAACCGACGGTGTGATAGAGGTGTTCGTCCTCTTCCTCCTCGACCTCTTCGTGAGCTTGCTTCAAAGCCTTGCCCGCATCGCCTTTTTCCTTTTTCGCCAGCTCGCCTATCAATTCCCAGTTCAGATGGTCCTTGGTTTCCGCGTGCACGACGCATTCGGCCGCGACCAATTCGGCCGCTTTCGGTTCGCCCGCCTGCTGTGCCATTTCCATGGCCTTTACCAACGATTGCCCGATATGCCGGACGACCGCCCGGCCGGGCGTCTCGGTCTCGGTATCGAGGCCAAGTTTGGAAAATAATTCTTCGACGACCTCAACGTGATGTTTCGTCTGGTCGAGGTACTCCTCCCATTCCTTTTTAAGATCTTCGTTGACCGCGCATTCGATGGCCACGGTGTACACCTGTACCCCACCGCGCTCGGTTTCGAGCGCCTGATAAAGCAGTTCATCTCTCTGTTTCTGATCCATTCTTTCCCTCCATATTATTGCGACAGATTCATTCGGCATTGGCGGTGCAAGGTGCGTGCCGCAAAGCTAAATCGAGAGATCACAGGAGGTTCGATGAAAAGGCAGGTCTGTCCGGTGTCCTATTACAGGACGCCGCCGGACGGCTCCGCCGTCGTCGGCGAGACCGATCTTTGCAGCGTCCTGTTTTCGGACGGATGAAAGAAGGTGAGTGAGGGGTACGACTTTGGAAGAAACCAGGAATTCGATTCCTACTGCTTCGGCCGCGCAAACTTTGCTTCATCGATGGGCAGCCCGTGTTTGGTCTCACTAACGGTGATCGTCAGAACAAAACTGGGCATTTGGTTCCGGATCCGATGAGCGACCATAAGGCCGTCGACGGGCCGGTAGTCCTCGAAGAAGAACGAGATGGGTTGGTTTCCCTCTGGAGCGACGGCAGTAACATCGGAGCGAAGCATCAGCCCGCTTTTGGTATCGAAGTACCACGTTTCCGCCGGGACGCCGTCGGCGCTGGCAGTAATGACATATGCGTCTTTCTCGCCGACCTTTTCAATTCCCTTTAGCTCCATTTTGGGAAACAGTTTTTCGAGCTTGAGGTCGCGATAAAAATCGTTGATCAGTTTTGACTGGGCAAGCTCGGCACCGGTTTTTTCGCGGTTCCCCTGGAACGGGTTCACGGCCCATGCAGTCTTTCCGTCGGTTCCTTCGAGCATATCGCCTACGCCGGTCAAGATTGTTTTCGAATACGACTTGCCCTCGGGCGCGCTGTAGGACTCGAACGTACCCTTGAGATTCATTGGAGTGATCTCGACGGTCCCGGTGAGACTTCGAGACTTTATCTTTTCGATCGCCGCCCGGCCGCCGACTGCCTTAACGTATTTATCCAGAACCTCCTTGACGGATGGAGGCTTTTGCGAGGGGGCTGCCGGTGTAGCGGTTTCGGTCTTTTGGGCCTGAGTAAAGGACGCGAACGAAAGAAAGATCGCGAAGAGAATGATGATGTTTCGTTTCATGGTTTGGTATTTCGGAATTTTGACACCGCTTCGTGACTGACGGGCATGGGCGATCGACGAAATTTCCGAGCCGCGTAAGTATCTTATCTCATTGCAGCGGCCGCCGCCGGTTTCTGTATAAGCTTGATGGCTTCGTCAAGTTGGGCGTCAGCTCCGGCCAGTAACGATGCGCGGGTTTGTTTTACTTCGAGGTCAGGGATCACGCCGCGGCCTTCGATAAGAATATTCCTCGGTGATCGGTAATCCGAGATCGCATATTGGAAAAGATAGCCGGTCGCGAGCTTTTCAAAAACGGACGGGAGCACCGCCCCGGCCGTTTTTTCGCCGACCAGGACGGCGCGGCCTGACTCCTGCATGCCGGCTGCGAAGACCTCGCTCGTGGAACCGGTGCCGTGGTTTGTCAGGACCACGACCTTTCCGATGAACGGCTCTCTTTGCGGAAACGCGACGAACTCCATCGAGCCGCCGCGCGTCTTCATCGATCCTAGCGACGCTTTTTCCTTGACCAAAAGGCCGGCAAGCCCGGGCGCCATTCCGCCGACGCCGCCCGGGTTTCCACGAAGGTCGATTATCAGTGCCTCGGCCGTCGATAATTCGGCGACGGCCTTTTTAAGCTTGGCCATCTGGGGAATGACCCACATATTAAAGCGGATATAGCCGATGTTTCCCGGAAGGCGGCGCGATTCGAAAACGACTTCCTGCGGAGGAAAGTTGCCGAGCGCCTGCGACATTTCACCGGCAAACGGGGCACGCACAATATTGAATTTCTGCGGCTTGTCTTCGGTCGTGAGAACGTCGAGCACAAGCGTAGTTTCCGGCTTGCCGTTGATCGCCCCTTCGATCGTTCTCTCGATATAAAGCTTTCGCGCGGCCTCGGTCACCTTTCGCGCGGCGAGGGTTGTTTCGAGCTGAGCGGTAACTTCCTTCCACGGCTTTCCGTCGATCTGGAAAACGATGTGCCCGGGCCTAACACCGGCCTGGGCAGCGGGCGAACCCGCGTCGACCCGATTTATCACCGGAAGGCCGTCGAGCATTAATACATCAATACCCGTTACGCCGCGTCCGGTTTGGGCTGCGACCATCTCGGCTGTCGGCGGATGGATGCCGAAATGCGAAAGCTTCAACTCGGCGAGCATTCGCCGAAGCACGTCATGAAATTCCTTGTCCGACAGGCCGGGCGCAAGGGCCTGCGGCTCGTAAACCGTCCGCACTCCCTTCCAGTCCACGCCGCCAAAGGTCGGATCGTAGTGTTTTTCGTTGATCGTTGTCCAAACTTTGTTAAAGGAACTCTGCCTGGCCTCATTTACTTCCGCTGCGGCCGGCACTTTGGGCGCCGATGCCTGGGCAAACGATTGAAGGGCGCAGACGGCGAAGAGGGCAAATGATAAAACTGTCTTCATTTTTATTATACGAACGCAAAAAGGTGCTGTATTCGTCGATGAACTATACGAGTGAACAGTTTGCCGCGTTTCAATATTGCCAATTTTTATATTGGCCTGATAAAAAGGCGAGGCCGTGGACGGTCCCCGCCTTTTTGTTCGTGGTTTGACCAGGTCAGTTTCCCGCTGCTCTGTCCTGAGGCCGATCTCGGTCGCCTAGATCGTACCGCAAAAAGCCCGTCAGACCCTCAGGCCTGATCAAAGTCTGCTGCGGGAGCCAGAACGACACATCGGGAAAGATGGACGTTAAGGCGGTCCGTTGTTTCTGTGCCGCGGCAGCCCCGCACTGGGCCCGGATCGTAACAGCATAAGGCCGCGACGACGCTCTCAACGTGAAATCGACCGGCAGCGAAGGATTCGGCCGCGTGAACGTCGCCGTCACAGGGCCGGTTGTGCCGAACGGGAACGACGGTAACGTCACAATTGCGTTCGTCGCACTAACCACAGTGAACCCCTGGAGGCCGCCGCCGCTGTTGACCATATCCACCGTAACCGAGCCCGGCCCGGCGGTGATCGCTTCAAACTGTACCGCGCTGCCCGGAAAGGCCTCGGTCACGGTTAGTGTCGGCGTGCATGTCCCGCCAGGTGTCGGAGACGGCGACGGCGTCGGCGTTGGCGTTGCCGTCGGTGTAGGTGTTGGAGTCGGCGTCGGTGTCGGCGTCGGGGTAGGAGTTGCCGTTGGTGTCGGCGTCGGCGTCGCTGTTGGCGTCGGTGTCGGAGTCGGTCCGCCGGCACACTGGGCCCGTATCAGTATGGCCTGTGACCGTGTCGATGCCCTTAATGTAAAGTCGACAGGTTGGGCCGGGTTCGGGACCGAAAAAGTCGCCGTAACCGGATTGAACGTTCCCGGCGGGAACGGCGGAATATTCACGTTGGCGTTTGTAGCGCTTACCAAGGTGTAGCCCTGCAATCCGACAAATGAATTTGTGCTCGCATCGACGGTCACCGATCCGGAACCGGCCGTTATCGCGTCGAAAGCGTTCAGGCTTCCGGGCGATACCTCAGTAACTGTCAGCGATGGCACGCACACACCCGGGTTCGGCGTAGGTGTCGCCGTTGGTGTCGGCGTCGGAGTCGCAGTCGGTGTCGGAGTCGGTGTCGGTGTCGGGGTGGCTGTCGGCGTTGGCGTCGGAGTCGCTGTTGGCGTCGGTGTCGGCGTTGGATTGCCGCTGACTATCTTATGTACCGAACCGTTCAGGTTGCAGGCGTATAGTTCGCCGTTCTCGTCCTCGCCGAAGCATGAAAGATTGAAACTGGCCGGGTCAAGCAGCACCGTCTGCTGGCTGCCGTTCCACATCAGTATCTCACCGGTGCAGTAATCTCCGTAAAGATAGGCCCCGACGGGAAGTGTGCCCTGGGTGCCGCGGTAAACGTAACCGCCCGTTACGGAACATCTCGAGCTGGGCGATGCGCTGCTGTAATCGAAAACCGGCGGAATATGCCCAGCCGGCGGTGTGCAGACGCCGCCATTGAAGTTCGGGTTGCAGATCGATCCTTCCATGATCCGCCAGCCGTAATTCCCACCCAGAGTTATGATATCCACCTCTTCACGGGCACCCTGGCCAACGTCGCCGGCCCAAAGCTGACGCGTGCCGCCGCGGTCGAACGACCAACGAAACGGGTTCCGCATTCCGATGGCGTAGATCTCGTCCGCTCCCGGCACGCCAACGTAAGGATTATCTGACGGAACGGTATAGGCAGGTGTCGGCGGGTCCGCAGCAAGGCTCGGCGTGATCCGCAGAAACTTTCCGAGCAGGTCGTTTATGTTCTGTGCGCGGTCACCCGGGTCGTTCGCCGAACCGCCGTCGCCCATTCCTATGTAAAGATTGTCCACGCCGCCATCGTTGCGAAACTCGATCATTCCTCCGTTATGGTTGGCAAATGGTTGCGCAATCGTCAGAATTATTTCTTCGCTGTTAGGGTCACCTAACGTGTTGTTGTTGATCGCGGTGAAACGCGAGATGACGGTCGCCCCGTCCGTTTGACGCGTGTAGTTAACAAAAAAGTAGTGGTTGTTCGCGAAATTAGGATGAAATGCCAGGCCCAACAACCCGCGTTCGCCGCCTGAAAGAACGCGCGGCGTGATGTTCAAAAAATCGGTCGCGGTACTGCTTCCGAGCGGCAAGACCTTGATTATTCCTCCCTGCTGGACAATGAACAGCCGCTGGCTGCCGTCTTTGGCGTTTGTGACGAACAGCGGTGACGAGAGCCCGGAGAGGACGGTTTGTAACGTAATGTCGGTCCCTCGAGAGCTGGCGGTAAAAAGAGCCGGAGAAAGCGCAAAACCGATCGCGAACAGGCAGATCAGAGCGTAACGGACAAGCTTCATAAAACCCTCCCTTTTTCGTCTTTTTTTGTAATTAACTCAACATTAATTTCGCTGTCCTGCAAAGTCAACCTTGAGAAAAAAAGACGTGCAAAAGGTCAATAGATCCTTAACGGATGCGGCCCCTGAAAAACAAAGCCGGGGCCTGAAAAGAACCCCGGCAGTCCAGATAAAACACCATCGCGAAGGCGAACCTATTCGCCGATCGAGATCTCCGCCGGTCTTAAGGCAAGGCCGAGTATTTTCCCGAACATTTCCGTCGGCCCCGGGAACCATATCGAAACGTCCGGCAAATCAACGCGAGCCGTCGCCGCGGCCCCCGGGCACTGTGCCCTTATGAAGACCGTATTGATGCGAGAGCTTGCCCTCAGCGTGAAGTCGACCGGATCTGAAGCATTCGGCCTGGTGAATGTTGCCGTCACCGGATCGAACGTTCCGATCGGGAACGCAGGTATCGTCACGTTCGCGTTCGTTGCCGAAACGACCGTGAGTCCCTGAAGCCCGAGGAACGAACCGGTCCCGATGTCAACGGTTACGCTTCCAGCACCGGCAGTGATCGAATCGAACACAGCGGTGCTTCCCGTGACGGTCAGCGTCGGCGTGCACGGCCCGGTCGGCGGCGTCGGCGTCGCAGTAGGCGTCGGCGTGGCCGTCGGTGTTGGCGTCGGTGTCGGCGTAGGCGTTGCCGTCGGTGTCGGTGTCGGTGTCGGCGTCGGTGTTGGCGTCGCTGTCGGCGTCGGCGGCGGCGGGCCGCCCGAGCATTGTGCCCTGATCAACACAGAGTTGATACGTGAGGACGCACGGAGCGTGATGTCCACCGGTTGGCCCGGCGTCGGGACGGTGAAGGTCGCCGTTACGGGGTCGAGCATCCCAAGCGGAAAGGCCGGAATGACGACGTTCGCATTCGAAGCGTAACCACCGAAAAACCCTGCAGCCCTACACCCGAAGTTGCTGACGCATCGACCGTTACAGAATTCGGCCCGGCGGTTATCGCGTCAAATGCGCTAAGGCTGCCTGATACAACGGTCACTGTGAGCGAAGGGGTGCAAATGCTCAGGTCCGGTGTGGGCGTCGGGGTCGGGGTCGCCGGCGCACCCGGTGCCTGGACCTCAACAGTGATCGGTGCACCTGTCTTATAGAAACCAACCGTCGCGTTCACCGTTTGCGGAGGCCTGTTCGAATCGAAGCGGAAATTGTACAACGAGCCCCACCGTATTGCATTCGCGTTCGGGTTCTGGGCCAGCGTTTCCGTGCTCCAGGTGATCGTGTTCCCGGCCTGTGCAGGCGTCCACGGCGTACTGCTGTAGCCGGTGTTGCCGACGGTTCCGTCGGCGCTCCAGCCGGGATGCTGCGGCGGAGCGTGGAACCCGATATTGTTGAGCACGGCACCGGACGTATACGGAACGGCGAACGAGCCGATGGCGCGGTCGAGATTTTCGTTGTAAATAGCGTACTCGTAATGCCAAACGCCGGGGGCCGTATTTGTGACCTTATATGCGACGACCCCGGTCCCGTCTGCGCCCGGAGCGGGCTCGATCTCGACCTGCGTCGAGCCCGGCCACCCGTTTATTGCGGGCTGTTCCCGTACGGTATTTGCCGCAGCCGAAAAACTGAAAGGACTGCCCGTGCCCGAAACGTTGTACCTGCGGTACGAGACGTTGTTGTACATGTTGCACTGGCCCGGATTTGCCTGGCACCAGGCATATTCGTGCGGCGTGACATATTGTGCCTCGACGAAATACTGCGCGCCCGGATTCATGCTCGTATTCAGATCGTTGATCTCGGTCAGGATCCGATGGGACGGCCCCAGATGGGTGTGGCCTGTGTGGTTATTGTTGGGCGTCGGGGAATCATTTCGAGGGAACGCACCGTTGAATGGATTGATCCAGGCCCGGGAACCCAGATTCGGGCCTGCGTTGAGGCTTGCCGAATAGGGGTCCGAGCACCCGGAACCAAGCCGCGTGCCGTTCGGATGTGAGTTGCACCCAAGATTACAAAGGTTTTGCTGAAGTGCGGTGAATGCGTGCTTTACATTCGATTGGCCGATCTGTTCGAAGCGTTCGCTATTTGAAGGACCGCCGCTCATTCGATATAGGTTCTGCGGAATGACCGGATGGTCGTTCGCTGGATTGGCGAACCAGTTCAGGGGCTCGATGCCGAGGTTGCACGAATCGGTCGCGACGGCCAAGCCGACTTGCGTACCCGCACTGCTTCCGAATTGTTGAAGCGCTGAAAGATCCCCAACGATCACGTCCGGGCCCGGAGTGGTGCCCGCGTTCGGTGCCGCCGACGGCGGAAGGACCGCCGACTTGGCTTCGCCGTCAACGACCTCGATCACCTCGATCGGTTTCATTGTTGCAGTCACGTTGAGCTGTCCGACGGCCGTGCCGGCTTCGGAGCTGCGGCCGAGAGCTTCGGCAAACTCAGGCGAAATAAGCAGGCGTCCATTTCGGATGCTCAAGGAACGCTGCTCCGCGTCGTATTCTGTGTCATGCCCTTCGACATTGAAGAAAACAAACCCGGTATCGCTGTCACGAACTGCCAATTCGTAATTTCCGCCGTAGGGCAGATTCTCAAGAACAAGCTTTCCATACGAGGCGCTAAGCTTTTCAGGCAGTCCCGCGGCGGTACCCTGCGGAACAAGCGGCATTCCGCTCGGCAGCGGGCCGCGAAGCTCTTTATCAAAAACAATGATGGTGAAGAACGAATCGCGTTCCGCTTCGAACCGCAGCTTTTTCGATCTTGCCGACCGGTTCGCGGCGCCGTTCAGGCGCGCGGTGTCGAGGTCGATCGCGGCGCTGCCGCTGGCGACGATCATTTTCTCAAGGGTCCCGGAATTTCGTTCCTGGCGGTCCCCGTGAGGTTGTGTTGTACTTTTTTCAAAGCCCTGGGTGAGAATAACAAGCAATGGAAGCAACGCGATTAGGATGATCTTCAACATAGTTCAGAATTACGCGGCCTAGCCCTTTGATTTTGGTTTTTGTGCTGTTTTACCGAAAGAAAATGTATTCTCTTGTACACTCTTTAAGTGCAATTATCAAGCAGGTCGTTTAGAATGCGCTTTTCGTTCCGTCGGTCGGAAACCTACGAATAATAGCAGTTTATGAAAAGCGGTTGTGTAAGCCAGCAGACAAAGGAGCGCCGGTCGATAGAGCTTCCCGTCCTGGCGGCCCCTCAGGAAAAAACCAGCAAAATTGCCGCCTCAAATACGGCCCGCTGGCGTGCGGTATCTTTGATAGCGCTCTATCTTCTGATGATCGCGCACTTCGTTCAATGGCGGATCATGGGTTCGACGGTTTCGCCGATCGAACCGTCGGAATCAATGTACACGCTTCAAAATGGAGCGATCAACGCCGGCTTCATTTTCTTTACCCTCGCTATTCTCGCGACACTTATTTTCGGGCGGTTCGTTTGCGGTTGGGGCTGTCATATCGTCGCCCTGCAGGACTTTTGCGGCTGGCTCTTGAAAAAGATGGGCCTGACGCCGAGGCCGTTCCGGTCGAGGCTGCTGGTTTTTGTACCGCTGATCGTCGCCCTCTATATGTTCGTCTGGCCGACGGCGAACCGGCTGTTTGCAAAGCCGGCGGACGAACCGCTGTTTCCGGGTTTCACAAATCACATTGTGACAACCGAGTTTTGGGCGACGTTTCCGCCCGTGTGGGTCGCAATACCGTTCCTTTTTATCTGCGGATTTATGACGGTCTATTTCCTGGGACAAAAAGGATTTTGCACTTACGGCTGTCCGTATGGCGGCTTTTTCGGTATTGCCGACAAATTTGCACCGGGAAAGATCCGTGTTACGGACGCATGTAATCAATGCGGCCATTGCACGGCGACGTGTACCTCGAACGTGCTGGTCCACGCCGAGGTGAAGGAATACGGAATGGTCGTCGATCCGGGCTGTATGAAATGCATGGACTGCATCAGTGTTTGTCCGAACGACGCGCTGTATTTCGGTTTTGGTAAACCTGCCATTGCGGTAAAGAGTTCGATCGCAAAGAACTATTCGTTAACGTGGCCGGAAGAAGCCTTCGCCGCCCTCGTGTTCGCGGCGAGCTTTTTTGCGGTTTGGGATGTTTACCAGCTTGTGCCGATGTTGATGGCGCTAGGCGTCGCCTCGGTCTCGACGTTTCTCGCCGTGCGGACGCTTAGGCTTTTTACCTTTGCGGACCTTTCGTTTTATCGCTGGGTCCTGAAGCGGGCGGGTACGGTCAGCCGTGCCGGTTGGATCTTTCTTCTGTTTGCGGCCGCATGGCTCGGGTTGAACGCTCATAGCGGATGGGTCAGGTATCACGAACGAGCGGGCGCTCGGGCGTTTCAGAATCTGCAGATACCTGACGAGCTCGCACTGGCGCAAGCAGACCCTGAACAATGGTTAAGCCGGACCGACCGGGAAAATATCGACGCCGGCCGAAAGCATTTTCACGCGGCGGTCGATCTCGGGCTGTTCGTAAATAAGGAAGCGATCTCGAAATTTGCGTGGATCGAGTTTCTCGGTGGGAACCGCGAGCACGCATTAGCGCTTCTTCAAAAAGCGGCCGAGAACCAAGACGGAGAAGCGCGTGCACTTAGCCTTTATTATCGCGGTGCGATCCTTAATCGCATCGGCCGTTATGACGAAGCATTGAAAGACCTCGAAGCGGCGATCTTAGAACGCCCGGACCTCGTCACCGCGCTCGAGGAAAAGGGCGAATCGCTATGGCAGCTTGGCCGCCGCGATGAGGCAGTCGATGTATGGAGATCGGCAGTAGACAGCAATCCTCAGCTTCCGCTGGCCAACAGCTTTTTGGCCGCGGCTGCTGCGTCCGCTGGACAGACCGATCTGGCGGCGGAATACGAGAAACAAGCGGACCAGTTCATACCGGACGATCCTTACTTTCACTGGATGCTGGGTCTCCGGCATCGAAATCTAAAGTTAAACGGGTCCGCAGAGAAACATTTTGCCCGCGCAACGGAAATAAACCCGGCGTTTCACTTACGTCGGAATTTTGGTCCGAAGGATCAGCGTTAGAAGCCCAATTCCCTGCTAACGCTTTTGCCCCGCCCAACCGATAGGTTTAAGATTGTATCGGTATAAACATCCGGCCTGAATGATCGAATCCTCGTTTAAGCATGAACTATTACAAAGATATCCTGGCTCTGATCGGCAAGACGCCCCTTGTCAGGATCAACAACATAACAAAACAGCACAAGATAAAGGCGCAGGTTTACGCGAAGATGGAGAGCCTGAACCCGGGCTATTCCGTGAAGGACCGCATCGGCATATCGATGGTCGACTGGGCGGAGAAGGAAGGCGTTCTTAAGAAGGGCGGCACGATCATCGAGGCGACAAGCGGCAATACCGGCATCGGTCTAGCTCTTGTGGCCGCTGCGCGCGGGTATAAGTGCAAATTTGTTTTGACCGATAAGGTTTCGGTGGAAAAGAACCGCTATCTAAAGGCTTTGGGAGCAGATATCATTGTCTGTCCCGCCGCCGCCAAGCCCGGCACGCCGGACCATTATGTCGCGACGGCAAAGCGTATATCCGAAGAAACGCCGAACTCGTTCTATCCCGATCAATACAATCACCCGGCAAATCCGGCGGCGCATTATCACACCACCGGGCCCGAGATATGGGAAGACACCGAGGGCAAGATCACCCATTTTGTGTCCAGCATCGGAACAGGCGGGACGATCAGCGGCACCGGGCGTTATTTAAAGGAAATGAACCCGGCGATCAAGGTGATCGGGGCGGACCCCTACGGTTCGATCTTTAAGCCATACAAGGACTCGGGCCGGGTGCCCGAGGCAACGCCGTATCTGGTCGAGGGCATCGGCCAGGCACTGCCGACCGGAAACGCCGATCTCAACATCATCGACGAGATCATCAACATAACCGACCGCGAATCTTTCGACCTGGCCCGGCAACTCGGACGCCGCGAAGGCATTTTCTGCGGCGGCTCGACCGGGACCATTTTTGCCGGGGCATTGAAGGTCGCAAAGGATCTGGATGAGAACGCGATCGTTGTGTTTATCGTTTGCGATACGGGCGAGCATTACCTGACGAAATTCCATTCCGATGAGTGGATGAAAGAGAAGCTCCTGCTTGAACCGCAGCGTATCTCGGCGGGCTTGATAGTCGAAACCAAGAATTCGGGGTCGCCGGCCGAGCTTGTCTTTGTCGGCCCGAACGAGACCGTGGCTGCGGCGCTTGAGAAAATGACCGAGAGCGGCGTGACGCAGATACCGGTCCTGGAAGATCACCGATCGGTCGGATCGCTGCGTGAAAGCCGTGTGCTGACTAAGCTCTTGCAAAACCGCGACCTCCTTGAAGCTCCTGTTTCGGAGGTTATGGACGAGACTTTCCCCGTGCTTGAAATGGACACAAATCTCGCAGAGATAAGGAAAAAGCTTCAAAAGGCCCCGGCGGTGCTGATCGAGGATTTCAAGCGGATCACGGGAATTATTACGCGGTCGGATGTGTTGGAGCTGCAAAGATAGGCGGTGACGTGTTCGCCGGTGTTTCGAACGGGCCTTGATGCGCAAGCCCGACCGTTAGGAAGGGCGAAATATCCAACGTCCTCATATCGCCCTTGCTCACGAGCGGGCTTAGGCAACTAGCCGCATAAATTTTTGGTTGCATTTTTGAGTAAATCGCAATAGGCTCTTTTCGATCCCGTTATATGAGTGACAAGCCTGATCTTTGCGGCATCATCGATACAGAATCAAGCTTTAACGGAGTGAATATTCTATGAGCGGTGAAGAAAAGAAAGCCGGCGACATAGGCACCGGAACCGCGGCCGCAAGCGTGCCTACTGAGCAACCATATCTGGACGAGCACACGACCGAGCCGAATCCGCCGGGGCCGTCCGAAGCGGCCGCTCCGCCGCAGGCTACCCAGCAGAAATGGCAGATGCCGAAACCTAAGTTTCAGCAGACAAGCGGTTATTTGCCTCAGGGGTATTTGAAAGATGTAAATATGGACGGCGACGGCTCGGACGACGGCCCGGCCGGCGAAGCCGAACAGCTTACTGCCGAAAGGATCACCGGGATCGGACAGGAACCGGCCGCGACGTCGGCAGCACCGGCCATAGAGCCGCAGCCGGACCTGTCGGACCAATTGATCCCAGAAGAACCGCTGCCTGCCGCGAACGCGACCCCGGTTGCGTCGAAGAGCGGTTCGCGCGTAGCCTTTCTGCTTCTTGGCCTCGTCGGCATTTTGCTCTTTCTAGCGGTTTTCCTGGCCGCCGTTTACTATTTCTTCCTCGCAAAACCCGCTGGCGGAAATAATTTCTAATCCTTCAGGAACGCGGACCGGATAGCTGACGGCTGAAAGCCGGCTGAGGTCGAAATGCGGCATCTCGAGCCGTTTTGGGAAGCAAAACGTCGCGTGGAAGTCCGTCAACAGTGGGCGAACGTGTCTGGACGAACAACGGTCGCCGGCGGTGATGGAGGTGAGAAGCTCTTCACTCTTTTTGACGATGTATGCCTGAGGTAAGGCTAAAATTCAACGGTATCGAGATCGCCCCCAAAGATGGGGTCACCACTCTCGGCCGTACGCCGGATAACGACGTCTCATTTCCGGAGGATTCAAACGTTTCGCGAGCGCATGCCGAGATCGAGGCCCGGGGCAACGAATTCTGCTTGATCGACCTCGGCAGCAGCAACGGAACGACTGTGAACGGCAACGAGGTCACGGGCGAGATGTATTTGAAGCCCGGCGACCGGATCGTTTTGGGCGGGTCGAGTGAGATCTTGTTCGACGAGGTGTCGCACGAAGCCGAACCGGAAAAGGATGAACCCTTTGACGAGCCTTCGGCGAATATTCCTAACCTGCCGGTCGGTGATGCCGCTGAGGCAGGCCCCGAGCCTTGCGTCCGCCTCGTCACCTTCGCCGGCGGCAGGCTCGCGGACGATGCTGATGCTGGCCGGGGGTGCCGTATTGTTGGCGGTTGTAGTTGTCGGCGTTACCGGTGCTATCTATTACGGAAGCCGCAGCTCGGCGTGCGCGGCAAAGGCAACGATAACGAAGCCCGAGGCGGGCGAAACCCTTTACACTGCTACGGAAATAGAGGTGGACATAGATGAGCCCGGATGCGTTGCAAAAGCTATCTATACGGTCGACGGCGTAGAATTTGCTTCTACCGAAGATCCGCCGTTCACGGTTACGCTGGACCCGAAGGAGCATCCCGACCTGGCCGATGGTTTCGATCATAGTTTCGGCATTATTCTTGTGGATGATGAAGGAAATCGAATTCCGCAGACAGGCGAGGTTCTCCTCGCGATGGAAACCCGAAAGGTCGAAAAGCCCGACGACAGGCCCGCTGGGACGCAGCCACAGCAGCAGACGACCGGGCCGACAGGTCCCGCGGGAAAAGAGGTTACGATCATCCAGGTGCAGGAGATGACAACGCGGCTTGTCAAGCAATTTTCGGGTAACCGGAAATATAATGTGTCGAACAAACAATTCCTGCAGGAGATACAGAAGAAGGCCGCGGAATATGCGCAGGAAGGCTATTACGAGCGGGCTTCGAAATACCGCGACGCGATCAATGTCGCATTCGTTAGGGAACAGAATCTTGACGCGCCGCTGGGGTATATGCTGGCGATGAGCCGAAGCAAGTTCGATCCCCAAAAAGCGGGGACGGAGGAAGGGCTTTGGCGAATGAACCCGGTATTTGTAAAGGAAAACGCTTATGACGGCGTTTGCGGCGGGCAGCCGATATCGGAAGTTTCGCAAAATTGCGCGGCCAAAGCGGCGGCCACTTACATGAAAGCGATGGTGCACGGTGTGTTCGACGGCGACATCGTCTACAGTGCGGTCGCATTCGGCAAATCCACCGCCGACGCCACCGCGTGGAAATCGACACTGCCGGCAAATCGCGTCGACGTTTGGAATTCGATCAAAACGGCCCCGGAAAGGGAGCAGCTTGTGAGATTTTTTGCGGCGGGCATCGTGGCGGACAATCCGCAGAAATTCGGACTGAAACGCGACCAGCCGATATCAACGCTTTATCCGTAATGCTCGAAGTCACACTTACATATCCAACGCCGGAAGGCTCGCGGGAGATCGTGATCGACCGCGACCGGACGACGTTTGGCCGCGGAAGCGAGGCTGAGCATCGTTTTGCGGACGACGGATTGTCACGCCTGCACGCAACCGTCTATCGCGACGGCGACCGCGTGTGGATAGTGGACGAAAACTCGTCAAACGGAACTTTCGTTAACGGCCAACGGGTGGCCGGCGCCGGTACACCGTTGAGACAAGGCGACACTGTCCGCATCGGGCACCAGACTAACCTGAACGTGCGGATGGCGGAAAAGTATGCGCCCGTGTCCCAACCTGTGTCCGCGGCTGCTCCGGTTTATTCGTCCGCCGCTCAATCGACGGCATCTACACCGTCCGGTATCAGCATATTGCCGGTCGCGTTGATCGCCTGTGCGATCCTGGTCGTAAGCTTATCTGCTGTATTTATTGGTTATACGGTCCTCGGAAACAGCAAGACGGAGGTTGTGCAGAATACCGACGATTACGACGTGCGAGGACGACGATAAACCGGTCAAGAACACCAAGGCCAGCCCAACGCCGAAATCGGGCTACGTCGGGGACGGACCCGACACCTGAAAAGGACACGGGGCCGATCGGTAATGTGACCACGGCCGGCGACACCACTCCGCCGCCGGATATTTTGAAAGGCCGGAAATATCTGGACCTGTCCGACGCGGAAAAACGTCAGTACCTGAGCGAACGTGCGATGAAGATCGCGCAGATCATCGGCAACAACAGCAGCGAAGCGATACCGGCGGCGGCACTGGATAAAATAAAGGGTTTCGCGGACGGTTACGCAAAGCGATTGAATGTGAAGCCGCTGGGCGGCTGCCGATTTGGCGACAATCTGCAGGTGACCTACGAACGAGCAAGCAAGAATGCCCCGTTTATCGTCCGCGCATTCAATGCAAAGGGTACCGACCCGCGGATCGGCCTGTATCTCGCGATGATCGAATCAGAGCATTGCGTTTGCCTGCAAAGCCCAACCGGGCCGCTTGGGATGTTCCAATTTACGAAAGCCACGGGTGAGATCCACGGCTTGAAAACCGTAAAAGGCGCATCGCCGACAAACCCCGACGAGAGATGTGAACCGGAACCATCGGCACGTGCGGCGGCTTCATATATGAAAGCGTTGACCGGCCGCTACGGCACCGGGCCGGCAAGTGTGCCGCTGGCGATCGGAAGTTATAATAGCGGCGAGGGCGGTTTGAGCACGAACCTTGTCAAGGCGCTCGAATCAGGCTCCGGCGTCGAGCGTGATTTCTGGACGCTGATCGCAAACGGCGACAAGCTTTCAAAGCAATTCCAGTCGGAGAATTTCAAATACGTACCAAAGTTCTTTGCCGCCGCGATAATCGGCGAAAACCCGCAGGATTTCGGGCTGAAACTTCAGCCGCTTTCAACCTATTCGAAGTAAGCCTCGCCTTAGATGTCGGTCTTAATTTTAAAGTTCAAGGACGAAAACGGCAACGAAATGATCGTTGAGGTGAACCGCGACCGGTTCACTATCGGGCGCCATTCTGAGTGTGATCTGGTGTATGTGGATGGGAGACTTTCACGCGAACACGCTCGATTTGAACGCGTGGGCGGCCGTTTTAATGTTACAGACCTGGGTTCGAGCAACGGAACGACGCTGAACGGCGAAGATATTTTTGAATCCAGGGAAATTAACGACGGCGATGTGGTGAACCTCGGCGGCGGGCTTGAGATCGAGATTAAGGTAAACGCCGCCGGAGCGACGCAAAGCCCGACGTCGGATGTTGCCGCGGCTCCGGAAATTGCTCGCTGAAGCACATTTTGACGCAGCGTCCTCCGGCGTGTTCAGCCCGTAGTTCCGACAGCCGCAGCGGCCCCTGCAGGCGACGGCATTCCGACGGCTTTTTTCATAATCGCTCCTTTGCTTGGCATTTTTGTTCTTGCGCTTGTCATCGGGGCTGTCTTTCTATTCGGCGGCGGCGGAAAAGAGGTCGCTGAGAATGATAACGACAGCGGCAACACCGTCGAAGTCGATAAGCCGGATGACAAGGACGACGATGACGATACACCGAGACCTATCAAATCCGGCACTCCATCGGGCACAGGTACGCCGTCGAACGGCGGCCCGGGAAACTCTTCAACATCCGGCGGGACCGATCTGCCGCCAGGCGGAACCGGCGAGAACGCAAAGGTCGAACAGAACGGCGCGGTTTTCGTCCGGCAGATCGCGCAAAACGATCCGAAAGCATTTCTGACCGGCGATCAGGCTGCGAAGGTCGGCGCCAAGGTCAAACAGCTAGGGCGGTCGTCGGCCCTGGCTGACAATATAAACTCGGCCCGCAAGAACGCGGCGGCGATAAAGGCCCTTGCCGGACAAAAGAACCTGAGACCGCAGTTTCTTGCAGTTGCTGCGATGACAAAATTGGGCTCGAGCCGCGGCGACGTGCTTCAGGCGGCCACGAGCGTTGCCGAAGTTTACGAAAAGCTTGGCATTCATATAGGGAGCGAAAATTTTGACGATGCCCTGCTGATGGTCGCGGCTTACGACCAGGGAGCGGCAGGCGAGACGATGAAAATCCGCAATATGCTGCAGGACCTGGCAACCAAATCGACCGAAGGGGCGCGAACGGTCCGCTCGATCTGGTTCCTGGAAAAGGCAGGCAAGATCACTTCGGCCGAATACGAGCGGGCCATAACGTTCCTTGCGATCGGCACGATTGCGCAAAACCCGAAGGAATTCGGCGTCAATGCAGAGGCTTTGAGGCTTTAATACCGAACGCCGCGGGAGAAGTTGTTATGGAAACGGGTGAAATGCTATCGGGTGATCTGGTGCTTGACGTCGGCGGCGAGCATTACGAAATTAATTTGACCATTCCGGCGACACCTGTTAAACCGCAGCGGATGCTGCCCGTTTTTCAACAGCTGACAAACGATATCGTCGCCCGCGGCATTCAGCGAGCGAACGAGGCGGGAAAGCCGATCTCGTGCAAGGCCGCGTGCGGAGCTTGCTGTCGGCAGCCGCTTCTCATATCAGAGGCGGAGGCGTATAACCTTGCGGAGCTTGTCGGATCAATGCCGGAACAGAGGCGGCGCGATATCGAACGCCGATTTCGTGAGGCACGCGAACATTTCGAGAAGCTCGGCTGGTTTGAGCAGTTCGACGCTATGTCGGAGAGGGCGAAGGCCGGGCCGAGCAAGGAATTGGAGCGGGAATTTGTTGCCCTGCTCAGCGAGTATATCGACCAGCGTGTCGCGTGCCCGTTCCTCGAGGCGGAATCGTGTTCGATCTACGAAGACCGCCCGCTGGTATGCCGCGAATATCTGGTAACATCGCCAGCCGAGAACTGTTCGAGCCCGAGGCCCGATAATACGGAAAAACTGCCGATCAGCGGCAGTCCTTCGAAGGCATTTGCGTCATTAGTAAAAACGGCGGATTCGGAAAGGCCGTCGTCGCTGCTATTGATAAGGCTCTTGGAGTTTGCGGAAACGCACACGGAAAAATTTGATGAAAAGATCGGGCCGGCATGGGCAGATGATTTTTTTAGGCTATTGACGCATAAGAAAGACCCTGGATTGTCGGAACCGCCTGCAGTAGCGAGCGGTTGAAGTCGAGCCGTCTAAGCTTCTGGTTGGCCAGGAGTTCAATCCCCCGTCGCCACCGCCAGGTGGTTCTGACTAGCCGCTGTTTTACTATTTTGGGTAGTTCGTTTTACTATCTATGGTCTAGCCCTGTCCTTTATGAGCAAATACCGAAAGATCGTTTGGAATGAGGGGATGCTCCTGACCCCGCATCACTTTCAGCAATCCGATAATTATCACGAAGAGCTGCTGAATTCGCGGGTGCGGTCGTTGATGCAGCACGAGTACGGCGTTATCGACCTGCAGGTCAACAACGAGGCCATCGCCAACGGTAATTTCCAGATAACGAATTGCCGCGCCGTTCTGCCGGACGGGCTTGCTGATTAACGTCCCGGACGCCGAAGCCGTTCCGGATCTGAGGCCCGTCGGTAACCATTTCGGTGTCGAGGCCGAGAAACTGGGCGTGCACCTGGCCATTCCCGCCCGCAAGATGGGCGAGGCCAATTTTCAGCCAAGCGGTGCCGCGGCTAACGGTAATCTAAGGTTCCTTCAGGAAGGCGCTCTCGTCAAGGACGAGACCAGCGGGACGAACGAGCAGCCGATCGCTTACGCAAAGAGCAACCTTCGTATCATTTTTGATGATGAGCTGCGTGACGGCTTTACATCGATCAAGATCGCCGAACTTGAACGTACCCCGACCGGCCAGCTCAAGCTCGCTGACGAATATATTCCGCCGATCCTTAAGATATCCGCTTCGGTCTGGCTGGTGAATATGCTCAGGCAGGTCGTCGAGATACTTATCACGAAAAGCGGAAGTCTGGGCGAGCAGCGTCGGTCGACCAACGCTTCGCTGGCGGATTTTACGACGTCCGAGACCGCTGTCTTCTGGCTGCTGAATACGATCAATTCGTCGATACCGTCGATGACGCATTATTTCCATTCGCCGATGGTGCATCCGGAGAAGCTGTACCTGGAAATGGCGACACTTGTCGGCCGTTTGATGACATTCGCGATCGAGAGCCATCCGAAGGATATCGTGAAATACGATCACGACGATCTTTATTTCACGTTTTACAGCCTTTCGTCGCAACTGAAAGATCTGCTTGAAACGGTCATCCCGAGCCGCTGCGTTCCGATCCCGCTGGAAAAGACGAGAGATACGCTGTATGTCGGCCGTATCGAGGACGAACGCCTTCTGAAGGAAGCCGCGTTTTACCTCGCCGTTCGGGCGCAGATGCCCGAAGCGAAACTTATGGAAGGCGTTCCACGCGTTGTAAAGATAGCGTCGCGCGACGTCATCGACTCGGTCATTGGCTCGGCCTTGCCCGGCGTTGTCCTGACGCTCGCAAGCCCGCCGCCCGCCGAGATCCCGGCCCGCGTCGGCTTTAAGTATTTTAGACTCGACACCATCGGGCCTTATTGGAATGGAATTAACGGTTCGAAAGTCGTTTCAGTTTACGTACCGAACGATATTCCGGACGAAAAACTCGAGATGTACGCTGTAAAACCGTAGTTATGAGCGAAACTGCTTCGAAAAACGATCTTGTTACATTTGCCGGACCGGTATTTGATCTGATCCTCAGATTAAAGGCGGGCATTGTGGCGCCTTCGAACGATCTGCGGCCGAAGATCGCCGGGATGCTCGAGGATTTCGAGAAACGGGCCGAACGTTATCGTTTCAATCACAAGATCGTCCAGGTCTCGAAATTCGCTTTGGCCTCGTTCGTCGACGAGACCATGTTGACCGCAAATTTCCCGCTCAAGAACGAGTGGGAGAAAAACCCGCTGCAGCTTGAATATTTTGGCGAACAGCTCGCGGGAAACAAGTTTTTCGACAAGCTGGAGGCGATGCTTCAGCAGATAGACGTGACGGCCGATGCGATCGAGATCTATTACTTTTGCATGCTGTTGGGCTTTAAGGGCCGGTACGCGATCTACGAACAGGACAAGCTTTTGTCGATAATGCAATCGACGGCGAACGCCCTTGTAAAGGCGGGCAAGATAAAGCCGGTCGAGCTTTCGCCGCATTGGCTTGCCAACGACCAGCCGCCACCGCCGGAAAGGCGCGGAATGCCCACTTGGGCAAAGATCGGCGCGGCCGCGGGCCTGTGTATCGCGCTGATCATTTATATGGGAATGTGGGTCCTGTCGTACAAGTTCGTTCAGGACGCGGTGAGCACGCTGACGGTGGGCGGTTAGGTAGTATTTATGAGGCAGCTAGGTCAACTGAAGTATGCGATAGGGCTCGGCGGCATGATGTCGTTCTATGGTGCCGTTTCGCTCATTATCATGATCATGCCGCCCGGCACATTCGGCGGCCGGCAGTATCAGATCGTGACGGTCGCCCTTTTACTGCTTACGCTGCCGTTTGCTTTGTTAATAATGTTTGTCGCGTCCCGACGGGCAAAGAAAAAGGCGGCGAAAGAAGCCGAGGCCAAACAGCAGGCGGCTGAAGGAACGCCGGCAGCGACGGGAGCGGCACCGGCAGCAGCAGCGGCACCGGTCGGGAGCTATGCGAACCTGACCAGCAGTGCCGAGGAAACGGTACAATTCCTGAAAACCTCGAATTTAGGGAATGGCGGCCGCGATGCGATCTATTCGCTGCCGTGGTATCTGGTCGCGGGTGCTCCGCGGGCCGGTAAGAGTTCGCTTGTTCTTAGCTCGAATTTGAACTTTCAAACGCTGCCGAGCCAGCGACAATCGGAGCAGCAATTCATTCGCCCGACGGGCAGCATCGATTGGCGCGTGACAAGCGACGCGGTATTTGTCGACACCGCCGGCCGTTATCAGACCGAGGGTGTCGATTCGGAGGAATGGGCGTCGCTGCTTGAAACTATCAAGAAGTACAGAGGTAATCGTCCGGTCGATGGTTTTCTGCTTGTCATTAACGCGGAGTCGATCTTAAAGGCGGACGAACGGCAGTCGGAAGAGTTGGCGAAAGTTCTTCGTGCCCGGCTCGACGAAACGATGCAGCGGCTGAAGGTCCGATTTCCGGTTTACGTCGTTTTTACACACGCTGACGCTATCGAGGGTTTTCGCGATTCGTTCTCGAGCTCGAAGAACGAGGACAAGACACTAGTTTGGGGAGCGACGATCCCGATCGAAAAAAGCGACAACGCACAGGCGCTCTTCGACAGCGAATACGAGATACTTCACAACTCGCTGATGAAACGGCGGATCGTGCGGCTTTCGGCCCCGTTCGCACCGGTTCGTCAGCTCAGGATATTCAACTTCCCGCTTCATTTCGGATCGGCCCGGAGGAAATTCGGCTCGTTCATCAACGCACTGTTTCGTCCTAATCCGTTCAGCGAAAATCCATTCCTGCGTGGGTTTTATTTCACGGCTTCCCCGGTAGGCAAAGCGACAGGTAATGCGCCCGCGACAGTGGGAAACCCGTATTTTACCGAGCGATTTTTCCGCGATGTCGTCCTTCGCGACAAGGACCTTGTAAAAACATTTATCGATTCGCGCGCACGAGCCCCGATCTTCGGTTGGCTGATGACGATACTCGGCGGGCTGCTTGTTTTTGCCCTTCTGGTGATGGCCACGGTGTCGCTGATCAACAATCGACAACTTCTGCAGGAATCTCAGGACCGCGGCCAGGGCCTGCTTCAAATGGTCAAGGCCGATGCCGGAAGCCAGCCGCTTGCGAAAAAGGAGCCTGCCGTTCGCGACGAACTGAACCAGACCGAGAACATGCGGCAGCTCTTGGAACGGCTGGATGATTACGACCGCAACAGCCCGCCCTTTTACATGCGGTTCGGGCTTTATTCCGGTACGAAGATCTACAAAGAGAACCTGTTGCCGCTTTACATGGGCGTCGTCGAGCAGCGGTTCAAGGAGCCGGCTGTTAAAAAGCTCGAAGCCGACCTCGCGAAATTTGCGGCCAGCAAACCGGTCGCAAATCCCTCGAAACTGACGGAAGACGAAGAGAAACTGCTTGAAAAGCACCTGAATATGCTCAAGGCATATTTGATGCTTTCCGGCAAACATCGCGATCAGGCCCAGGCGTCGCATGTGGGCAACGTGCTCAAGGACTATTGGGTTTCGGAATCAAAGACACCGGGCGATATGCGGTTCGTCGCCGAACAGCAGCTCGAATTTTGGGCAAGGCAGATCGATCGCGACCAGTTTCCCCGGATACCGTTGAACGAAAAACTCGTTGCCGACACGCGTAATAAGCTGAAGGACTTTCCGGCACCTTATCGTTACCTGAGCCGGAAGGTGACCGAGATCTCGAAACAGATCGACGACACGATCGGCCCGACGACGGTCGACGGCCTGTTGACGCGGGCAAGCTCCGATTCGAGCCTGTTGACCGGTACCTACACGGTGCCCAGTGCGTACACCCGGCCAGGCTATGACCTGATGAAGGAGGCCATCCAGAACGCCGATGAAGAAATGAAAAAGGACGACTGGGTGATGGGCGATGCCGGCAAAGCGGACATTCCGCGTGCGTCGGAAACGAGCCAGATCGAAGACAAATACCTTCGCGATTACGCGATGCATTGGACCAATTTTGTGCGAGGGACGGATGTGAAGGCGTACCGGAACCGCGAAACGGCGATCACGGCCATCCAGACCTTTTCTCAGCCGAATTCACCGATGCGCATCCTTTCGCGAGAGATCGCCAAGAACACGAATTTGTCTGAAGAACCAGAAACGGATGGCTGGTGGCCGTGGATAAAGAGCATTTTCGTAAAGAAAAAGGCGGTCGGGCCGGGAAATACCGAGCCCGAAAAGGCGTTCCGTCCGTTGTTTGATTTTGTCGGAAAGAAGGACCAGAAATCGCAGTTCGATACCTATGCGTCGGAGATGAACCGGCTTTACGTCGCACTGAATACGAAGACGAATTCGGACAACGACCTGAAGCGGCTCGGGCAGGACCTGACGCTAAACGACGACGACAAGCTCGACGTCAAAAAACGCGAGACCACAGTTGCAAGCCTGGTGGCACCGTTCAGCTCGACCCCGTCGGGACAGGAGCTGGCGGGACTGCTTCAGGAACCGCTGGCTAAGCTGCGGACCTACATGGGAGCCGGCGGCAAGGAACTGCTGACCAAGACCTGGGCCGAACAGATATTGCCGGCCGCGAAGGAGATCGAAAAAGGATATCCCTTCGACGATTCGGCGTCGGAAGCCGACCTTAAAGCTCTGACCGCATTTCTTGCTCCGGGCGAGGGAACCCTGTCGAAGTTCTACGACGAGAAACTAAAGAACTATATTGAGTTTGCGAACGGACAATATCGCGTCAAGGATGGAAGCGAATTCCAATTCACGGATGAGTTCGTGGCGTATTTGAACAATGCGTTCGCTCTCCGCGAGGCATTGTTCGGAAAGAGCGCGACGCCGAAGTTCGAATACGAGTTTACGCTCAAGCCCAGCAAGGACCTGATCGAAGTTTCGATCGACGGACAAAAGACGACCTCGGAAGGAACCGGTTCCTTGAAGGGCACGTTCCCGGGTGCGAATTCCTCGGAAACAGGCGTGATTATCAAGCTGGCGTCAACCTCAGACACAACACCGGCAAGTTCTTCAAATTCGAACGTCAATACTGCAGGCGGCAGCCCGTCCGGCGGATCATCCGGCGACAGAACATTCCAGGGACAATGGGGATTGTTCAAGTTCGTCGATGCAGGAAGCCCTGAAAAACAGCCGGGCGGCGAATACGCATTGAAATATACGGTCGGCGGCAAGTCGGTTTCTGCCACGATCAAGGCAGTAGGGGGCGATCTTGTTCAATAAGAACATGTTCCGCCAGGTCCGCGCGCCGCAGAATTTCTTGAAATAGGACTCTAGTTTCTCGTTTCTGTTCTAATTGGCCGGGTCGACTTGATGGTTACGAACCAGAAACTAGAACCCCGGAACCTTGAACTCTCTTCGCTTATGAATGATGCAAAACTACATCTCGACAAAGGCAACCTGTCCGCAGCCGTCGATTCGGCACTTGGATTGGTGAAGTCAAATCCGACCGTATACGCGGCCCGGGCGTTCCTTTTCGAATTATCTTTATTCTCGGGTGACTGGGACCGTGCCGACAGGCAGCTTGACGTTATCGGGCACCAGGACGCGAATGCGGCCATCGGTTCGCTTATTTATCGACAGAATCTCTCGGCCGAACGCGACCGGATCAAGTTTTTCAGCGAAGGACTTCGGCCCGAAACGCCCGAGGCCCCGACCGACTATATCAACGACCTTTTTACTGCAAACGACCTTGTCCGCGAAGGAAAGACGGCCGAGGCACGGGAGCTGTTGGATAAAGTGGAAGAGGAACGCCCGGCATTTCCGTGCACGGTGAACGGCGAAGGCTTCAGCGACATCCGTGATTACAACGACCTGACGATGTGTGCGTTTGAGGCGATCGTGAAGGATTCATATGTCTGGCTGCCGTTCGCCAGCGTGAAAAGCCTGGAGTTTCTCGAACGTAAATCGCTGCGCGACGTTTTCTGGCCCCAGGCGCAGTTCGAATTAACAAATGGAACCAGCGGTGAGCTTTTTCTACCGTCGCTTTACGTTAATACCTATAAGAACGGCGATGACCAGGTACGGCTTGGCCGAAGCGTCGATTGGCGTGAGGCCGGCGATGATATTTATATCGGCGAAGGTACGCGTGTATTTACAATGGACGGAAAAGACAAGCCGATACTGGACATAAAGTCGATCGAGTTTAACCACGAGGCCGGCTAGCCAGTTTTACTACGTGCGTTATTAGATGTTTTCGTTTATTATAGTGTCCGTTCTCCGCCAACTAAGAAGTTCGGACCTCAACCGCCCATAAATCGCGAGGAGTCTTTTTCCTGATGAATGAGGAGCTGCGTAAGCCATCGGTAATGGACCTTGATGTCATCCTTCAGCCGATCTCGGAGGATAGCCCGTCGGGCGAAAGCCTGCGCTATTCCGGCATCTATGACGAGATAGCCGAAGCCCGCCGTGCCGATGAGAACCTTAATCAGGGCGAATGGGTCACCGACCTGAAGGTGGCCGATTACGGCAGGGTCATCGACCTCGCACTTCCCGCTCTCTCCACACAAACAAAGGATCTACAGCTCGGTGTCTGGCTTGCCGAGGCTATGACGAGAAAGCACGGCTTTGCCGGGTTCCGTGACAGCCTCTTGATGCTCCATGGATTTCACGAGCGGTTCTGGGACACCGTGCATCCCGAGATAGACGAAGGCGACATGGAAGGCCGGGCCAACGCAATGTCCTGGTTCGACCTTCAGGGCGCAAACTCTGTTCGAACGGCGCCGTTCACCGGAAGCAAAGGCTACAGTTTTAGCGATTTTGAAGATTCACGGAAATACGACTTTCCGGAAAACATCGATTCCCTTCCTACAGAAGAAAAGGTCAAGCTCAACGCGCTGAGAGCCGAGGCGGAAAAGAACCGAAGTGTCACCGCTTCGCTCTGGAATGTCGAACGTAAAGAAACGCGGCGTGCCGCGATGGAGTCGATCAATTTCACGATCGAAGAATGCTGGACCGCATTCAACGATCTCAACAGGATCTGCGAGGAAAAATACGACCGGAACCAAACGCCTGGTTTCTCTAACCTGAAAAAGGCGCTGGAAAATGCTCACGAACAGGTAAAGAAACTGCTCGAAGAAAAACGGCTTGAAGAACCCGATCCCGTGGAAGAGGAGATCGCAGCCGAAGGCGGGGCACCGGGTGACGGTGGAGCTAAAGGCGAAGGCTCGACGTCGGGAGCGATAGCCAGCCGCAAGGATGCTCTTCGCCGCCTTGGCGAGATCGCGGCGTTCTTTCAAAAGACCGAACCTCACAGCCCGGTATCGTATCTGGTCCAGCGTGCGGTCAAATGGGGAAATATGGGCCTTGAGACCTGGCTGCAGGAAGTGATCAAGGACCCGAATGTTCTTTTCCAGCTGCGTGAAACGCTCGGCGTGGATGGAAGCGGCGGGGACGTCGGATCAGCAGCAGACGATCCATGGGCCCAGTAGTGCGGCTTTGGACGCCCAGGATATTCAAGCAGGTGCGGTCATGAGGGTTATTTAGTAATTAATTTTTGAATAAGAAGGAGAAAACGCAGATGCCTAAGAAGGAAAGTATACAACACAAGATCGACCGCATTCGCCCGCCGCGGGTCCAGATCACTTATGATGTCGAGGTCGGCGGTGCGATGGAGCTGAAGGAACTTCCCTTCGTGGTAGGCGTGCTCGGCGATTTTGTCGGTAAGCCCGAGGAAGCACTCCCGGGTGTCAAGCAGCGGAAGTTCGTCGAGATCGACCGCGACAACTTCGATCAGGTCCTCTCGGGAATGAAGCCGCGGCTTGCGTATACCACCGAGAACAAGCTGCAGGACGACGGCAGCAAGATGGGCGTGGAGCTGAAGTTCAACAGTATGGAAGACTTCGAGCCCGATCAGATCGTCCAGCAGGTCGAGCCGCTTCGCAAACTGGTCGACGCCCGGCAGAAGCTTTCCGATCTTCTTTCGAAGATGGATGGTAACGACAAGCTTGAATCGATACTGAACGACGTACTCGCCAACGCTGACAAGCAAAAGGAATTGAGCGACGCGCTTGGATTAGAAGGAAAGGAGAAATAAGGTTATGGCCACGAAAAAAGAAACAGAAGCAGTCGTTCAAACCAAGGAAGCCGACGGCGGAGGCAGTCTACTTGACCAGATCCTGACCGACGGCCGAATGGCGCGTGACGATTTTCAGAAAGAGCGCGCCAAAGACATGATCGGCGAATTCGTCGGCCAGATCATGGCTGGAACGCTCACCATGTCAAAGAACATGGACCTGGCGATCAATTCGCGCATCGCCGAGATCGACCGCCTGATCACCGCCCAGATGAACGAGATCATGCACCACGAGGACTTTCAGAAACTTGAAGGTTCGTGGCGCGGCTTGCATCAATTGGTGATGAACTCGGAAACCAGCACGCAGCTGAAGATCCGGGTGATGAGCGTGAACAAGAAAGACCTGTTGAAGGATTTCGAGCGCGCGACTTGAATTCGACCAGTCGGCGCTATTCAAGAAGATCTACGAGGAAGAATACGGAACATTCGGCGGCGCGCCGTACGGTGCGCTGATCGGCGATTATGAGTTCGGAAACCACCCGCAGGACATGGCCCTGCTCGAGAAGCTGTCGCAGGTCGCGGCGGCGGCCCATGCTCCGTTCCTGAGCGCCGCGGCGCCGGACCTTTTCGGATGGGAATCGTATACGGAGATGACCGAGGTCCGCGATATTTCAAAGATCTTCGACCGCCTGGAATATGCCAAATGGCGCAGCTTCCGCGAGTCGGAAGATTCGCGTTACGTCGGCTTGACGCATGCCGAGGACGCTGGGACGCGTTCCTTACGGCGCAGGCACAAAACCGACCGAATCGTTCCGCTTTGAAGAAGAGGTCGACGGTAAAGACCACAAGAAGTATCTGTGGTCGAACGCGGCTTATGCGGCCGGTGTTCGCCTTACCGAAGCATTTGCGATGCACGGCTGGTGCGTGGCGATCCGCGGCGTCGAGGGCGGAGGGCTGGTTGACGGGCTGCCGACCCACACCTTTGCGACGGACGAGGGCGAAGTTGCCGAAAAGTGCCCGACCGAGGTGGCGATCACGGACCGCCGCGAAAAGGAATTCTCCGACAATGGCTTTATCCCGCTGGTCCACTGTAAAGGCACCGACTATGCCGCGTTCTTTGCGATGCAGTCGTGCAACAAGGCGAAGAAGTACGATACCGACGCGGCGAACGCGAACGCTCGCCTCTCGACTCAGCTCCAGTATATTTTCGCGGTCTCTCGATTTGCTCATTATCTGAAATCGATGGTTCGCGACAAGATCGGAAGCTTTATGTCGAGGGCGGACGCCGAGGCGTTCCTGAACCGTTGGATAATGAACTACGTCACTCCGGACGACACGGCGTCGCAGGCGGTCAAGGCCAAGTTTCCGCTACGCGAGGCACGCGTCGACGTTGCCGAGATACCCGGCAAACCAGGCTGTTACCGCGCGGTCGCATTCCTGAGGCCGCACTTCCAGTTGGACGAACTCTCAGTTTCGCTCCGCCTGGTGGCCGATCTGCCGGCACCGGCGAAGGGATAAAAGGATACTTCGGTTCCGGACGCCCCGATATTTTCGGCGGGCGTCCGGATCGTTGATCTTTCCCACGTAATTTCTGCAAAAAAGATCAAGCGCCACGTCGTATATCTGTGGCGGGCACGACCTGCTGACGAAAGTAATAAAGCTGGACTCAACAGGCAAACACCCGACGAGAAAAGCTCGGAATTATGAGTAGAATTATTTTGGAGATAAATTAAGGAGATTCTAAATTATGCCTTCGATGATAGATGCTTTTTTGAAGATTGAGGAGATTCCGGGCGAGAGCCAGGACGCGACCCATCCCGGAGAGTTTGACCTGCAATCGTTCGCTCTTTCGGTATCGCAGTCAGGTTCAATGGCCCTCGGCGGCGGCGGCGGTACCGGCCAGGCAAGCTTTGGCGATATCCCGATCATGACGTACGTCGGCAAGTCGACGCCGGAACTGATGCTTCGCTGTGCGACAGGTAAACACTTTGGCAAGGCCGAGATCGTTTGCCGCAAAGCGGGCGACACGCCGTTCGAATACCTGAAGATCACCCTTGAAGACGTGATGGTCACCAGCTACAGCGTGACGCCGGGCGGCGGCGGCGAGCTTGCACTCGAGAACTGGTCGCTCAACTACGCCAAGATCAGCTATGCCTACAATCCGCAGAAAGCAGACGGTACGGGCGAGGGCTGGATCACCAAGTGGTACAACGTTAAGACCAACGAAAAAGGCTAATAAGTTAGCGGTCGCGGAATAATCAGAAAAGCGACTAGAAGATCAAATTCACGGCCAGAAGCGGTTTCGAACACGAAACTCGGAACCGCTCGAGGCCGCTGAATTTGTTTTTGCCTTGGTACCAGGCTTATGGCAAGGACCGACCACGAGATACGTCTTACACCGTCTATTCTCGACCGCCTTCTCGATTTCGAGCCGCAGATGTCGAAAGAGCCGCCGCGCTCGCAGGCCCAGTCGCTTGCCGACCTGAAAAAATCTGTCAAGCGCGATCTGGAGTGGCTGTTGAATACCAGGCATACGCCGATCGAGATACCCGAAACGCTTGAGGAGCTGAATGAATCGATGGCCGTGTACGGCCTGCCGGACCTGACAGCCCTCAGCGTAAAGAACCCGAACGAACAGAACCGGCTTGCAAAATCGATCGAGACCGCGTTGCGGGTCTTTGAGCCGCGTTTCATTAATGTCAAGGTGTCGCTCGAACCGATCGACAGCACCGACCGCCAACTGAGGTTTCATATCGAGGCGCATCTGGACATCGAACCCGTTCCGGAGCCGGTAAGTTTCGATACAGTTCTGCAGGTGGGCAGCGGCGAATTTGCGGTAAACGAGAAATAGCAAATTCGGAACTTCTGCTTGCCTATTGATCGTGCCTCTTTTCAGGCCAACGCCATCGTCCGTCCTTTTTTATGCGCGATGAACTATTAGGTTATTACGAACGCGAGCTGATATTCCTGCGCCGCATGGGCGGGGAGTTTGCGGAGAAATACCCGAAGATCGCCGCACGGCTTCATCTTGACGAAGAGAAGATCGAAGACCCGCATGTCGAACGCATGATAGAAGCGTTCGCGTTTCTCGGCGGCCGCATCGGGCTCAAACTCGACGACGAGCTGCCGGAGATAACCGAATCGTTCATCAACCTTCTCTACCCGCATTACCTGGCGCCGATCCCTTCAATGGCGATCGCTCAATTCTCGTTCGGCTCGGTGACCGACAAGCTGACGGCGATGCAGCGCCTCGAGCGCGGAGTGCGGCTGAACTCGCGCCCGGTCGACGGAACGCCGTGCCGTTTCCGGACCGCGTATGATGTCGACCTTGCCCCGATCGACCTGGAAGACGCCGCTCTCGAATCTCCCGCTCCAAAGGACGGCCGCGGGATGTTTGCCGATTCGCACATTCGATTGAGCCTTCGGTGCTTTGGCGATGCGAACCTGTCGGAGATGGTCATCGGTGCTACCGGCGAAAAGCCAAAGTCGCTCCGCTTCTATTTGAACGGCGACCCGCAGCTCGTCTTTCCTCTTTACGAGATAATTTTCAATCACGCGACATCCGTCGAGTTTCGCCCGAAGGAAGCGCCCTTCGGACAGAAGACGTTAAAGACGCTGACGAATCTGCAATTGAGGCTGCCCGAGCCTGTTTTTGTTCCAGCGGCCGACGCCATAAAGCAGGTCGGTTTTGCCGAGGAAGAAGCTGTGCTTCCCTTTACAAAGCGCTCATTCGCCGGCTACCGCCTGCTTTCTGAGTACTTCTCGTTTCCTTACAAATTCCTGTTCTTCGACATTTTTGGACTCGATCGTGCTATCGCCCAGAACTTTGGCAGCCACTTCGATATCCTGATCCACCTGAAAGACGTAACGCCGCCGATCGCGCCGGTCGTGGCGGACACGTTTAAGATGGGCTGCACGCCGATCGTAAACCTTTTTTCGCGGCTGGCCGACCCGATATACCTGTCACAGCAAAAATACGAATACCAGGTGATCCCGGACGTTCACCGGCAATCGACGACCGAGATCTATTCTGTCGACCAGGTCGTGTCCAACGACCCGCGAACGAATACGACGCGGGAATTTTCGCCTTTTTATTCGCTCAAGCATGCGTTCGGCGAACAGATGGAGAAGGCGTTCTGGTACGCCGTCCGTCGCGACTCGACCAGGGCCGGCGACGAGGGCACCGAAATTTTTATGTCGCTCGTCGATATGAACTTTAACCCGCGTGTCCCATCCGTCGATGTGTTGAACGTAAGGACAACATGCACCAATCGCGACCTGCCGGGCAGGCTGCCGTTCGGCGGAAAGGAAGGCGATTTTGAGATCGAAGGTACGGCGCTGCTTTCGCGCGTGCGGTGCCTGACCAAACCGACGGAGACGATCCGCCCGCCGCAGCGTAAAGCTGCTCAATGGCGGCTTATTTCGCACCTGAACCTTAATTACCTGTCGCTGGTCAGCGGCGAAACGATCGTGCCCGAAGCTCTGCAGGAAGTACTGCACCTGTATAACTTCAACGATTCGTCGGTGACGAGAAAACAGATATTGGGCATAACCGGCATCGAATCGCGGAAGGTCGTCAGAAAGATCGGCGGACGCGTCGGTGCGGGTTTTGTCCGCGGTATTGAGACGACGCTTACATTTGATGAGGAACAGTTCGTCGGAAGCGGGATGTTCCTGTTTGCGTGCGTTTTGGAAAGATTTCTTGGCCTTTATGCTTCGCTGAATTCGTTTAATCAGATGGTATTAAAGACCGAACAGCGCGAAGGCGTAGTGAAACAATTCCCTGCCCGGGCTGGGGAGCAGGACCTGTTGTGAAGTAGAGGAGTCAAGGAGTAGAGGAGAAGAGGAGTCTAAGAACGATTGCTTTTCCACTTCTCCCCTCCTCTACTCCCCTTCTCCTCCACTTAGAAGAATGACGGAAAAACCGTTAAATCAAATTCTCCTCGACGAACCGTACCGCTTTGAGTTCTTCCAGGCCGTGCGGCTGCTGGAAAAGGTGCGCCCGGAGCGGCGGGCCGTCGGCAGGAACGCGATGCCGCATGAGGAGGTCGTTCGGTTCCGGTCGCGCGTCGCTCTTGATT
The DNA here is from genome assembly GCA_963763355.1 of uncultured Acidobacteriota bacterium. Classification (GTDB taxonomy): domain Bacteria; phylum Acidobacteriota; class Blastocatellia; order Pyrinomonadales; family Pyrinomonadaceae; genus OLB17. The sequence continues at coordinate 1,471,190 of CAVXOI010000007.1, read as the reverse complement.
TTCCGGCCAGCGAGGTACACGAGATAAACGAGACGGTCGACGCCAAGACCGGCGACGAAAGGCTTGAGATGCTTGTGAATTTTATGGGAATGGTCGGTGTCAGCGGCGTTTTGCCCCAGCCCTACACGGACCTCGTCCTCGACCGCATCCGCCATCGCGACACGGCGATGTGGTCGTTCCTCGATATTTTCACTCACCGTGCTGTTTCAATGTTCTACCGGGCATGGCGCAAATATCGCTTTCCCGTCGGCTATGAACGCGGGAACGACGAGTTCACCGCTTATCTGTACGACCTGGTCGGGCTCGGCACCAAGGGATTGCGCGGGCGGATGAGCCTGGCGGACGAATCCTTGCTTCCTTACGTCGGATTGATCGCCCAGCGGCCTCACTCGACCAACGCTCTCGAAAATATCCTGTCCGATTATTTCGGCACTGACCGCCCGCGTGCGGCAGTTTTTCGGGCAATGGCTTGCCCTTGACAGTGCCGACTATACTAGATTAGGCAATCAAAACAGCATCCTCGGCGAAAGCTCGATCGCCGGCACACGCATTTGGGAACAGCAATCCAAGTTCCGGGTCCGTCTCGGCCCGCTCGATTTCAAGCAGTTTCAGGAATTCCTTCCGAACGGATCCGCATACGAACCGCTGAGGTCAATTATCCGGTTCATGGTCGGGCTTGAATTCGATTACGACGTCCAGCTTCTGCTAAAGCGCAGCAGGTCCCAAGCACTATTCTTACTACGCGTGCTCTTAGAAAGCCGATGCTTGGTTGGACGTCCTTCTTGAAAACAAAACCGTTCACGAATGATGACGAACAGGTTGTTTTGGCGATGGCCGCGTGATGTTCGACCACGGAGAGATCGAGATCGAATAGGAAATATTTGAATTATAGATCAATAAATTGACCTCAGTGCCTCGGCGTCTCTGCGGTTAAACATTAGGAGAAACGAAATGAATGTAAATCTGAAGAGCTTAGTTGGCAGGCTGAACGATGTGTCGCGGGGAGCGCTCGAAGGTGCGGCGGGGCTATGTCTTTCGCGGACGAATTATGACGTCGAGATCGAGCATATACTTGCAAAACTTCTCGAGCAGGACGACACCGATCTTCATAAGATCGCGACGCATTTTGAGGTCAATATCGACCGCTTGACCAAGGATGTCAGCACGGCGCTCGATCGATTGAAGAGCGGCAATTCACGGACACCCGGGTTGAGCGACCGCATACCGAACTGGATACAGGACGCGTGGCTGCTAGCGTCGGTAGATTTCGGAGCGGCGCGTGTTCGGTCGGGCCATCTCGTATTGGCGCTGCTCGCTAACGACAGGTTTGCACGGATAGCCCGCGAGGTCTCGAAGGAATTCGATCATATTTCGCTCGAAAAATTGCAGTCGGATCTGCCCGACCATTACGGCCGATTCGGCAGAGGCACGCGATGCTGTCGCACTCGGCGAAACGGCCGGCGTTTCGGGCGGCTCTTCCGGTATATCCGGTGTTCCGGGCAAAACAAAAGCGCTCGATCAATATACCGAAGACCTGACGGCCAAAGCCGCCGCAGGAAAGATCGACCCGGTCCTCGGCCGCGATTTTGAAGTTCGTCAGATCGTTGACATTCTTACCCGCCGCCGCCAGAACAATCCGATCCTTACCGGCGAGGCCGGCGTCGGGAAAACCGCTGTTGTCGAGGGTTTTGCACTGCGAATCTCGCAGGGCGACGTGCCCGACCCGTTGAAAAACGTCGCGGTGCGAACACTTGATCTCGGGCTGTTGCAGGCGGGTGCCGGCATCAAAGGTGAGTTTGAAAATCGCTTAAAATCGGTGATCGAAGAAGTTAAATCTTCACCGCAGCCGATCATAATGTTCATTGACGAGGCTCACACGATGATCGGTGCCGGCGGTGCGGCCGGACAGAATGATGCGGCCAATTTGTTGAAGCCGGCACTCGCCCGCGGCGAGCTTCGCACGATCGCGGCGACGACGTGGGCCGAATACAAAAAGTACTTCGAAAAGGATGCCGCCCTGGCCCGCCGCTTCCAGGTCGTTAAGGTCGAAGAACCGGACGAGGCAAAGGCCATCGACATGATGCGCGGCATCGCCGAAAAGATGGAAGGCCATCATAACGTGCGCATTCTGGACGAGGCCATCGTCGAATGCGTCAAGCTTTCGAACCGCTATATTACCGGCCGTCAGCTTCCCGACAAATCGGTTTCGGTTCTCGACACGGCATGTGCCAAGGTCGCTATCGGCCAGGGTGCGACGCCGGCTTCGGTCGAAGATGCGACTCGGCGCATCCAGAATCTTAGTTCCGAGATCGAGGCACTCGAACGCGAGCAGGTGACCGGTGCCGGGCACGACGAACGGCTTAATGAGCTGAAGGCGAAGAGGACCTCTACAGAAGAAGAGCTGGCAAAATTGAATGAGCAGTGGGAAAAAGAAAAGAAACTCGTTGACGAGATCCGCACGATCAGGCAAAAGCTTGAGATGACCCGGCTGGACGGTAAGCTTGCCGACGCCGTCGCGGGCAACGGCTCGCCGGCGCAGAGGTGAACCTGCCGCAGCTGCCGCCACAGCTGAAGCCGATGCCGCACCGGGCGACGACGGCGGGGCAACCGCAGCTGCGCCAGCTCCTGAGGCTGCCAAACCGCAGGATACCGAGGTTTTGAAATCCGAGCTCAAGCGCCTGACCGCAGAACTTAAGGAAGTACAGGGCGAAGATCCGCTGATGCAGCCTGTCGTTAACGGGCAATCGGTGGCGGAAGTCATCTCCGGATGGACCGGCATTCCGATCGGCAAGATGGTCGCCGACGAGATCAACGCGGTCCTCAACCTTCACGAAACCCTTCGTGAACGCGTACTCGGCCAGGACCATGCGTTGGAGGCGATTGCCCAACGCATCCGCACATCCCGAGCGGGCCTAACCGATCCGAAACGCCCGATCGGTGTTTTCCTGCTGGTCGGAACATCAGGCGTCGGTAAGACCGAGACCGCACTTGCACTTGCGGAATCGCTCTACGGCGGCGAGCGTAATCTGATCTCAATCAACATGAGCGAATACCAGGAAGCTCACACCGTTTCCAGCTTGAAGGGCTCGCCTCCGGGATATGTCGGCTACGGCGAAGGCGGCGTGCTGACGGAGGCCGTTCGTCGGAAACCGTATTCGGTGGTGCTTCTTGATGAAGTTGAAAAGGCCCACCCCGACGTGATGGAGCTGTTCTTCCAGGTGTTCGACAAGGGCGTTCTCGAAGACGGCGAGGGACGCGAGATCGATTTTAAGAACTGCATCATCCTTCTAACGTCGAACGTCGGCACAGATACGATAATGAAGCTTTGCTCCGATCCTGATACAAAGCCCGGTCCGGACGGCCTGGTCGAAGCCGTTAAGCCCGAGCTCGTAAAAGCGTTCAAACCGGCATTGCTCGGCCGCATGGTCACCGTTCCGTACTATCCGATCTCGGATGACATCCTGCGGCTGATCATCAAGCTGCAGCTTGGCAAGATCAAACAACGGATCAGCGACAATCACGGAGCCAAATTCTCCTACGACGATTCGGTCATCGAGACGGTCGCGAAACGCTGCACCGACGTGGACAGCGGCGCACGCAATGTTTACAACATCCTGACCGGAACGCTTTTGCCAGAAATGAGCGGCGAGGTATTGTCGCGAATGGCGAGCGGCGAAGGGATAAAGAACGTGCATGTTTCGGTCGACGGCGACGAAAAGTTTTCGTATCAGATCTCGTAACGCCGCGAACCGAGAAAGTAATTTCCAGTGGAATTTGGACGTGCCGCCCGAGGAATATCCTCGGGCGGACCGGTTTTGGCCAGCTTCGACAGCAAAGCTGGATAAATCAAAAGACTCCAAAGGTATAGCAAACGCGGTCTAACCCGGGCTGAGGCTTAAATTCCCGCAAAAACCGCTCCCCAACTCGTCAAGTTTTGCACCGTATTGTGACGGCGGCCGAAAATTTATGGCGATCAAGACGACACAGAACGAACGGATCATCCAGCTTTCAACCCCTCTTGAGAAAGATTATTTATTGATAGAAAGGCTTCGCTGTACCGAGGGGTTGAACCAGCTGTTTCACATCGATCTCGAGATATTGCATGAGGAACAGATCGAAGGATTTCAGCCGACGGCGGTCGACCCAGCGGCCCTTCTGGGCAACCCGATGATCGTGTCGGCACACCTTCCAGGCCCGACCACACGATATTTTCACGGCATTTGCGTCAGCTTTTCGCAGGGCGCCCGCAACCAGCGGTTTTCCAGTTACCGTGCCGAGCTCGTGCCGAAAGTTTGGATGCTGACGCAGATCAGCCGCAGCCGGATCTTTCAGAACAAGACCGTGCCGCAGATACTTGACGAGGTCCTCGAGGGTTATGAGGTAGATAACGAGATCGACACGAACGGTTTCGAGCCCCGAAATTATTGCGTCCAATACCGTGAGAGCGATTGGAATTTTCTGTCGCGGATCATGGAAGAAGAAGGCATATTTTATTATTTCGAGCATACAAAGGAGAACCATAAGCTTATTCTGGGCAACACGCCGGGATCACACCGAGCGACGCCGAGTGCCGAGAAAATAACATTTGCTTTGGAAAGGTCCGAGCTTGAGGACAAATGGATACCGGCCGTCTATCAATGGCGTCAGGACGACAAGATGTTCACGGGGAAATACGAGCTTCGTGATTTCCATTTTCAGCTTCCGACCAATAACCTGCTCGCTCCGCATACGAGCATTTTCGATGTTGGAAAGAACAAGGACCTCGAGGTTTACGATTGGCCGGGCGAATACGCAAAGCGTTTTGACGGTATAAATCCCAGCGGCGACGAAGATGCTTCAAGGCTGGAGCCGATATTCCAGGACCGCGAGCGAACCGTAAAGATACGCCAGGAAGAACTGGACGTCGCCTATAAGATGGCCCACGGCACCGCCGACAACTGTGCCATAACGGCCGGCTACAAATTCTCGTTCATCGATCATCCGAATAAAAAAGCCAATATCGATTACATTGTCGTCAATGCCGTCCACGATGCGATGCAGTCGCCCTTTTATATATCGGACGAGCGCGTCGGCGACCCGTATGTCGTGAATTTCACATGCATTCCGCACGGCGGCGGACATGCGCCGTTCCGGCCCGAACGGCGAACGCGAAAACCCATCGTCCACGGCAGCCAGACGGCGATCGTCGTCGGCAATCCAGGTGACGAGATCTTTACGGACAAGTACGGCCGCGTAAAGGTCCATTTTCATTGGGACCGCTCAGACCACAACGATCAGCGGGCGTCTGCCTGGATAAGGGTTGGCACGATGATCGCGGGAAACAAGTGGGGCACGATGATGATCCCCCGCGTCGGGCAGGAGGTAATCGTCAGTTTCCTCGAGGGCGACCCGGACCAGCCGATCATCGTCGGCTCGGTATATAACGAAAAGAATCTGCCGCATTACGAGTTGGACAAGTACAAGACACTGTCCTATATACACACGCACAGCACGCCGAAGGCACAGGGTTTTAACACGCTGCGCTTTGAGGACAAGGCCAAAAAGGAACAGGTCTTTATCCATTCGCAAAAGCGATACGACATGCGTGCCCGCGGCTCGATGTACGAAACCTGCGGCGGCAACCGGCAGGAGGTCATCGGCTGGAATGTAAAGGACGGCGATGACGAGGACCGCGGCGGGAACCTGGCAATCACTGTAGGTGGAAACTACGATTTTCACGTGGCCGGCGATCAGTTTATCGGTATCGACAAGGCTTCGTACGAGACGATAAAGAGCGACGTTGGCGAAGAATATAAGGCTAAGCAGTGTACAAAGATCACCGGCAAACGCGATCTCAATGCACAGACGATCACGCTTGAAGCCTTGCAGGGTATCACCCTGAAAGTAGGTGCGAGCTTTATCGTCGTGGACCTGACGGGTATCACGATTCAAGGTCCGATAGTTAAGATCAACTCGGGTGGAGCTGCCAGCCCAACGACTCCGTTCCAGATGGCGGATCCGCTTGACGCGGAGCACGCGGATACGGGCGAACCTGGCTATCTCGACCGGCCTCGAACCGGTGGTGGAGGAGGCGGAAGACGCTGGAGAACAGTTGACGGTTATCATGCTCCCGTTGTAAGACGGAACGATGACGGCAGCTATCAAATGGGTCTTATCAGGATCAATCAAGGCACGCGAAATCCGAATTTCCAGCGTGATGTTCTGAATGACCTCGCGATAATCGGCACGACGCGGACAGGGGCGCAAACGCTGAGCAATATCCAGAACAATCCCAACGGCAATACCGTGACTATCGTTGAGAGAAACAACCCGGCTGATCCGACGAATGGAGGCGCAACCGGCGTCAATGGCGCGAATGCGAGCAATGGTACAGGCACAAATACCACCATCGACTATGATCCGTCGGTATACCCGGTGTCGAATGCCATCGACTCGCGAAGCCAGCACAACGCCCCGAGTGATGCGCTCCTGCATCATGAACTGGGGCATGCCGACCACTTTACGAACGGCACGCGTGATGGTACGCCCAGAACCGATTGTTTTACCGACAATGAAGAGTTCAATACGATCGGTAATCCTGGCGGCCCGCAACCTGACAACGCATACAGGCGCGAGCGTGGCATTGAGGAGCGGAATAATCATAAGGACTACTAGGTGTGGACTTGTTTGAAAAGATCAGGCGGCGATATGTCGCTTTGCGTCGGGCTAACCATCATAGCACTGGCTTCCGCGGGGACGCATTGTTCACGAACTAGCAATGCACTGCCCGTGGAAATCGAAAGAGCTGAGAGCAGAGGAACAAACGTCATGACAGAGGAAAATAAGATTACCGAATCAGCCGAAAACGATGTTGATTTTAGTTCGAGCGTCGAGGTCGGCAAGGAAAAGCTGAACCTTCACTTCGAACTCAAGAACAAGAGCAAGGACGACATTTATGTCCTGGATATTTTTCCGATCTACGACCTAGAGACCATGAAGCCGAGCGTTGATCTGAATAATACGGTAACTGTTTGGGATGAGGCTGATGGCGTCCGGCTTATACGCGGTCTTCCTCCTTATCCTAAAGAAAAAAGCATGTCGGTGTTCTATACGCCCTATTCGAGCAAGATAGCTCCGGGCGATACGCTGAAACGGCGACTCGAGCTGCCGCTCCCCCTGTTGGAATTCAATCCTTATTATTCTCCGCTTGAGAGAGACACTTATGAACCTGTAACGCTGAGCAAAATAAAGCTTCACATTCATTTTCTGAAGAGCAGCGTCGAAGGATTCGAGGCGAAGGAAGTCGAATTTGCAAAAGGTGTTTTCTTTGTGAAATCGAAATTCCTCCTTAGAGACGTACAAAAGGTCTATAAGGAACATTCGGTAGGTCCGGTGAAGCTGCTGAAGTATCCCGAGACTTTTACGCGTTCAATGTAATTTGCATCACGGAGATTGATCAATGTTCCCAGCAGCAAGAAAAGGCGATCCTATTTCACACGATTCTATCGCTCCGTCAGGCGTCGTCGGACCGCCGCCTACGGGGCCCTGCCCTCCCGGCGTGACCGGGCCGGTGATGATCGAGATGCTTCCTGCGGCGCACGTCGGCTGCGCGGTCGTATGTTCGGGTGTTATAAGCGCTCCGCCGGGCATCATACATCCGCCGATCCCGCCGCCGCCCGCAGGCCCGCCGAATCTCATCGTGAAGGGCTCGACCTCGGTCCTGATACATAATCTGCCGGCTGCCCGATGGGTGCCCTCCGGAGACCTGACCGCGCCTTGCGGCGTCTTTATCGGACTGACCGCATTGGTCCCGACACGAAGGGTGCTTATCGGCGGCTGATCACTTTCGGCTGTCGCAGTTACCGCTGATCTGCGGCTGCCTTATCGGCGGCCGCTTTTCTATTTGCATCGTCTTGTGTTCCCTAACTTTTGAGGCTATGCTTCGAATCGAAGCAATTGAACTTGATCGTTTCGTCAGTATGCCGGGGACCGCTCACATCCGTTCAAAGCAACTACCGATTGGATAGATGAATTCCCAATTCTTCCGGTCCTGACCGTCTACTACTTGCACCCGAAAAATTCGAATAGATAGCTATGGCAACCACACAGGATGGACGTTCACTGCAGCTTTCGACGCCGCTCGGAAAGGACTATTTGCTTGCCAACCACTTCACGTGCAGTGAGGGGTTGAACGAACTATTCCACATCAAGCTCGACCTGCTGCACGAGGAACCTGTTGAAGGATTTAAACCCACCGAGATCGATGCGAAACAGCTGCTGGGCAATCAAATGGCGCTTGTCGCCGTTCAGTCAGATGGAAAGGAACGCTATTTCAACGGAATGTGCATCCATTTCACGCAGACCAGCCGAAATGTGAGGTTTTCCGAGTATCGTGCCGAGCTTGTACCGAACGTCTGGCTGCTAACGCAGGTGACGCAAAGCCGTATATTTCAGGAAATAAGCGTTCCGGACATCCTCAGAAAAGTGCTGACCGGCTTTGAGGTAACGTATGAGCTGCAGGGTACTTTTGAACGGCGCAATTATTGCGTACAGTACCGCGAAACCGATTGGGATTTCATTTCGCGGCTAATGGAAGAGGAAGGCATCTTCTATTATTTCGAGCATACTGAGGCCAATCACCAGCTGATCGTTGCCAACTCTCCGCCCTCGCACCGCAACTGTCCTGAAATGGAAACGGTGACCTACGCGCTCGAAAGGTCGGAAAGCCAGGAGGATTGGGTCCCGGCGATCTATACCTGGCAGATGGATGATCGTTTTTATACGGGAAAGGTCGAGTTGCGCGACTTTAACTTTCAGCTGCCCAAAAATAGCCTCGAACAGAACGAGCAGAGCATTTTTACCGTCGGCCCAAACAAAAAACTGGAGTCATACGATTGGCCCGGCGGTTATGCAAAGCGGTATGACGGCATCGACCGCGGCGGCGGTGAGCGTCCTGGCGATCTGCAGAAGATATTCGAGGACCGCGCCCGGTCGACAAAGATACGCCAGCAGGAGATCGACGTAGATTACAACCTCTATGTCGGCTCGGGAAACTGCGGCGGGCTGACAGCCGGGCACAAGTTCGAATTGAAGGACCACCCGATCTCGAAATACAACGCCGCGTATGTACTGACCAGCGTTCACCACGAAGCAATGCAGTCGCCGGGATATATATCCGAAGAAATTTTTCACGACGGTTACACGTCGACCTTTTCCTGCATAAAGCACGGAGCAGGTGGGGCGCCTTATCGTCCGCCGCGAAAGACGGCTAAACCATATATCCGCGGCGCCCAAACCGCTTTTGTGGTCGGCCCGGCGGGCGAGGAGATCTTTACAGATAAATATGGACGCGTAAAAGTGCAGTTTCACTGGGACCGCCACGGTACCGCCGACGCCGGCAGCTCGTGCTGGCTGCGGGTTGCCCAGCCATTGGCGGGCAATCTGTGGGGTTCGATGTTCATTCCACGTATCGGAATGGAGGTCAAGGTTGATTTTCTGGAGGGCGACCCGGACCAGCCGATCATCTCGGGGTGCGTCTACAACGCGGCAAATATGCCGCCCTATGTACTGCCGGATGAAAAGACAAAGTCGGTCCTTAAAACCAATTCGACCAAGGGCGGAGGCGGCTTTAACGAATTCCGGATCGAGGACAAGAAAGGAAGTGAGCAGATCTTTGTCCACGCGGAAAAGAACATAGACATCCGCGTCAAAAACGACTGCATGGAAACGATATTGCACGACCGTCATTTGATCGTCGATTCCGAGCAGTTCGAAGAGGTCCGAAAAGACAAGCACCTAAAGGTAAAATACAACCACAACGAAGACATCGGCGGTACGATGTCGTTGAAAATAGGCATCAATCACCAGGAAAAGGTCGGATCCGCTTATAACGTGGAAGCTGGAACCTCCGTTCATATAAAGGCAGGGGCGTCGGCGGTTATCGAAGCGGGCGCGAGCCTGACCCTCAAGGTGGGGGGCAATTTTGTGAACATCAACTCCGGTGGCGTGTTCATAAAAGGCGCGATGGTCATGATCAACAGCGGCGGTGCCGCGGGTGCGGGCCCGGGGGCAAGTCCGGAAGCACCCAAACCGCCAAAGGAAGCGGACAAGGCGGAAGCCGGCCAAAGGGTTGCGACGAAACGACCGATGCCACCGCCGGCCCCGCCGAACTTCGCTGCAGCAGCGGCGTCGATACAGGCGGTCAGGCTGGAGGACAATGTTCCCGCTCCTCCTGGCGGCCCTCCGCCCGAGTTTCCCGAACGGTTCGGAGAACTGATGATGCGCGGGACCGATCAGGCGGCGGCTGCAAGAGCAGAAGCGCAGGCCGCTCCGCCATCGCAATACATTCAGCCGCCTACTCAATATGTCCAGCCCCAGGGCCAAGGGGCGAATTACGTGGAACCGCCGGTAGAAGCGCAGGCAGCTCCCCCGGCCCCGGCTTTACCGGTAAATTACGTGGATCCACCTATTGGTGACGCACCGGTACAGCCCGCTCCATCTCAACCGGCTGAAGGTATCAGCCCGATGGGAGATTCGTACCTTCAGGGAGCGGAGTACTCGACTCCGCTTATCGGATAGTGATCAAGTATGGATCCGGAAGAGATCAGAAAGCATTTATTCAGCGCCAATACCCGGCTCTATTGCGTCCTCGATGGCGTGATGGTGACCGATCTGCCGAGAAAGCTGCAGGAAGCAAGTGTTCCGCATCATTGCATACTGACCGGAGATCTAACGCCGGACCTCGTGCACGCGGCGCCGTATCTTGTTTATCTTTCGCCCGACAGCAAGTTTGCCGATAAGGTCCTGGCGGAAGCCTTCGGAAAAAGCTGGGGCATCTTTTTTCAATCGCACCGTTCGATGCTGGAAATGAGACGGCATTTTCGGGCCCTTCACGAGGCGTATGACGAACGAGGCAACCCGCTTAAATTTCGGTACTACGACCCGCGAGTTTTTCGTGCTTTTCTGCCGACCTGCAACGCTGGCGAACTGAAAACGCTGTTCGGCGATGTCGAGCAGTTTTTCATCGAATCGAAAGAGGTCGGGGGCGTGGTTAGATATCGCCTCGCTGACGGTAAATTGGATATCAAGGAATTGAATTCGGAGGCACAAGTAAATATGCCGACAGGACCTGCAGCAAGAACAACTGACAATGTTATGCATCCGCTTCCGCCGGTATTGACACCGGGGCCCGGTAGCTTGAACGTGCTCATCGGATTTCTGCCCGCCTGGCGTGGCTGCCCGTTGGGCGCTTCGTCGGGCATTCAGGCCGGTAATCAGGCCGCTCAGATAGCGATCAAATCTGCCGAAGCAACAACCGCGGCCGCTGTCGGCCCGGCCCAGCCTGCGGCCTATGCGGCCGAACAAGCTCTTAAGGCGGCTCAACTGGCCGCAATGACGGCCTCGATCATGAGCGCCGCAGGCGGTGCCGACATTCACTCTTGTATGACACCGCTGCCGGTGCCGCCGCACGGCCCGGGTGTGGTCATCGACGGTTCGGCAACCGTGAGCACAAATTTTTTGCCTCAAAGCCGCATGGGCGACACTGTCATCGAAGCAGTCGGGCCGCCGAACAAGGTTATGAAAGGTGAATCGACCGTCATCGTCGGCGGATGAAATCGCAAACGTTCAATATGCTTGTAATCAGAGACGCTCAGATCCAGGCACTCATCGCGGACAGCGATGAAAAGCTTGCCGAGGTCGTAGAAAACGCCGTGCGAAAGGCCGCCCCGATCCGTGTCGAAGGCACCGCCCCCGGCCGCGTGAAACCGATGGTCCGCCGGTGCATCGAAACGGCCAAACGCCAGGGCTTTGAGAAGGCCGAGGACATCGCCGCTTTCGCCGCCTTAATGTTCGTCCTGTCGCCTCATTACTATCGCGAACCGGCGATCGCCGACGTCCTCAACGATACGCGATACACGGCCGGCGAGCGATTGTTCCAGCTTTTTGAACGAGTGCCGGACCAGCCCTGGTCCGACGCGGTCGATCTCTATAATGCTGATTTCTGGTTTGCGGAAAAGCCGGAAGAAACGACGCCAGCCAAACTTCCCGAGCCGGAGGAAGACGCGAAGCCGATCAACTATGTCGACAAAACGACCAAGCAAGCTGACGAGGTCGACGCGGCGGTTGAGAAAGCAAAGGCCGCACCAACCGAAGAGGCGATGCGGCCCGTGGAAGTAGAATTGGAAAAATTGTCCTTTTACCGAGCCGCGGCTAAAGGAAACCCAAAAAAACGCGCTAACGAGGCAGCCAACACAGCACGAACGGCCGCCCTCGCCAGGGCGATCACACAGCCAATGCTGTGACGATCACGGATGTGTCATCTCCTCAGGCTTGACCAGCTCGTCAAACTTCTCTGCAGTCAACAGATCAAGCTCTACGGCTGATTCCTTCAGCGAAATTCCCTTTTTGTGCGCGTGCTTTGCGATCTTGGCGGCGTTGTCGTAGCCGATGTGCTGGTTCAACGCTGTAACGAGCATCAACGAATCTTTCAGATAATGATCGATCCGTTCCCGGTTCAATTCGATCCCGGCGATACAGTAATCGACAAAGCCGTGACATGCGTCATGGATAAGCCGCACCGAATGCAGGAAATTGTGGATCATCACCGGCTTGAAAACGTTCAGCTCGAAATTACCCTGCGAGCCCGCGAACCCTATCGCCGCGTCGTTGCCGAACACCTGCACGGCCACCATCGTCATCGCCTCGCTCTGCGTCGGGTTGACCTTGCCGGGCATGATGGACGAGCCCGGTTCGTTCTCGGGTAAAGAAATTTCACCGATGCCGCATCGCGGGCCGGAGGCGAGCCAGCGGATGTCGTTGGCGATCTTCATCAATGATGCCGCGAGCGTTTTCAATGCTCCTGAAGCAAAAACGATCTCATCGTGAGCGGACAACGCGGCGAATTTGTCCGGATGCGATTTGAAAGGCAAGCCTGTCAACTCCGCGATCTTGGCCGCCGCCCGTTCCGCAAATTCCGGATGAGCGTTCAAGCCCGTCCCGACGGCTGTTCCGCCGATCGCAAGATCCATCAAGCCCGGCAGCACCATCTTTCAGTCTTTCGATATCGCGGTCGATCAGGTTCGCCCAGCCGTTGAACTCCTGGCTGACCGTCACCGGCGTCGCGTCCTGAAGATGGGTGCGGCCGATCTTCACGACACCTTCGAATTCCTTCGCCTTCGCCTTGATCGCGTCGCTCACCTTTTGCACCTCCGGTATCAGTGCGTTCAACCGCTCCGCCGCCGCGATGTACATCGCCGTTGGGAATGTGTCGTTCGACGACTGCGATTTGTTCACATCGTCGTTCGGGTGCACGGGGTTCTTCGAGCCCATCTCGCCGCCCGCGATCTCGATCGCACGGTTCGAGATGACCTCGTTCGCATTCATGTTCGTCTGCGTGCCCGAACCGGTCTGCCACACGCGAAGCGGAAAATGCGAGTCCAGCTTTCCTTCGATGACCTCGTCGGCCGCCTGTTCGATCAGCTTCAGCTTGTCGTCCGGCAGTTTCCCGAGATCGCGGTTCACTATCGCCGCCGCCTTTTTCAAAATCCCGAGCGCTCTGATCACCTCACGCGGCATCACGTCGAACCCGATGTTGAAATGCTTCAACGAACGCTCGGTCTGCGCTCCCCAATAAACATTCGATGCGACCTCGATCTCGCCCATCGAATCGGTTTCAATGCGTGTTTCTGCGGCTTGTTTAATAGCTTCGGACATTAATATTTACCTGTAATTAAAGATCTTAGATCATCTCGATTTTAACCGAATTTTACTCCATGCTGTAGTATCCTAATTCGTTTGACGGCCGCTCCTTGTGATTTCATACCATCGGCCTTTTTCTTTCTACTTCATCCTATTCCTCTTATTTCGTGGTGGGGGACTTCCAACCACAGAATGAGAAGAATAAGAGGAATGGAAAACAGAAATATACAACCCAAATTAGGACATTACACTCGGCGATCGAATGTTGACAACCATTCGGCTCCGCCTTTACGATGTGTGCGAAGCCGCCGGTCGGCAGTTTGCCCTCCCGAATCATGGACCACTTTAAATCGTTGTTGAAACTCTATTACGCCCCGGCCGATGCGATGAGCGATCTAATTGACCATGGGAACTGGCTGTTCGCAGCCGGCGCGGTGCTGCTGGTTTCGGTTTTATTCTTTTCGACCGTGAACGAAAAGCTGGACGCTGCCTATCGCATTCCGCAGGCATCGGAATTTATCCAGCCGGGACATGAGTTCGAAAGCGACGAGGCCGCACAGGCGAGTTACGAGCGTGCGGACTCCGCCTTTCGTAAAGCAAATGCTGAAAGGCAAACTATCCCGTTCGTGGGCGACCGCTTCTTTCAGTTCTTCTCGTTTGACCCGGCGCGTTCTACGTTCCGCTGCTGCTGTTGTCTGTCTTTTACGTGCCCGCCGCCATTATGCTGATGAGTTTTTTTGGCGGTGTCGGCAGCTTTGGCGTTGTGCTGCGGCGGGATTACGGAACGCTTGCCGTCTGCACCCTGAGCTCGTGGGCGGCGGCCCATTTGCCTTTCGCGATCGCCGGGACCGGATTGTTTTCGCTCACGCTCGACCCGCGGGTCTTTCTTGCCATTTGGGTTGCGAGCAGCGTGTTTTTTGGCGTTTTGATGATCTTCGCGTTGCGGACCGTGATGGGCACCGGTTGGGGAGTCGCCGCGATCGTCATCAGTGTCGCGTGGCTCAGCCTAAGCCTCGGTGCCGTCGTAATTCAATACGTCTCGCCGTGGCTGTTCTCTCCTTTTCTGATCATCATGCTCGTCCTCTATTTCGGCGGTTCTATCGGCGGCGAGGTGCGCGGTTTCGGCAATGCGATGAGGCAGCGGCAGAACCTGAAACGTTTTCTGCAAAACGCGACCGTCAACCCACAGGACGCCGACGCCCACGTCCAACTTGGCCTCATCTACCTGCAGCGGCGGCACGAGGCGAAAGCGATCGAACATCTGCGGAAAGCGCTTGAGATAGACGAGAACGAGATCGACGCGAACTACGAGATGGGCAAGATCGAACGCCTGCACGGCAACCTTCAGGAGGCCCTGAACCATTTCGCCGTCGTAGTCGAGCAGAACGACAAACACGCCGTCAGCGAAGTATGGCGTGAGATCGGCGTCACTTACCTCGACGCCGGCATGCTCAACGAGGCCAACGAAGCTCTCGAAAAATTCACCGCTCGCCGTTCAGCCGATGTTGAAGGACTGTACCACTTAGGCCGAGTATTGAAAGCCCAAGGCAAACTCGACCAGGCCCGCGAGGCTTTCCAACAGGCCGTCGAAACGGCCAACGCGACTCCTGACTTCCGCCGCCGCGGGACCAAGCACTGGAGTAAGCTTGCTCAAAAAGAGATCTAATTGGCCTTATTTCAACTTAACCGGGGCCTCATTCTCGCTTCGATTACGACTGACGAAAAAACCGTCAAAACGCCGATGACCACGATCGATGCCGTTATGCCAAACGCGTCAGCGATCAAACCCGTCAGGATCGCTCCGATCGCGTATCCGAGGATCGACGCCACAGTCGGAAAACGCCGAGACTTCTCGGCGCGGTCGTGCGGATGTGTATTTTCGGCGATCGTCGCAAGAAAGGTCGGATACACCATCGCCGTGCCCCAGCCGAGTATTGAGGAGAGCGCAATGAAGTGGGTCAATGTATCGGCAAAGGCAAAAAACAAAAGAGCAATGCCCTGCAGCAGCATACCCAAGAACAGCATGTGCTTTTTGTTGAAATGGTCGGACATCTTCCCCGTAAACAGCTGCCCGACGCCCCACACCGCAGGATAAACTGCTGTCACGATCCCGATCTCGGCAATGTTGAACTGCTTTTCCGCCAGCAGGATCGGAAACAACCCCCAGGCCATTCCGTCGTTGAGGTTATTTATCAGGCCAGCCTGGGTGACCGATCCCAAATTCCGATCAAAGAGTGTCGTGTCCCAGAAAACGCTTTTCAGTTTTCGGACCAGGTTGTTCGCCGCCTCTTTCGCAACGTGATGCCGAGTATCGTTGATGAAGAACCAGCTTACGAACAGTCCCGCGAACACCAGGAAAATGCCGATATAAAACGGGTAGGGCCGCAAACCATAGGTCCCCGCGATCCAACCGGTCAAAAAAGCGACCACCGCGACGGCAATGTATCCTGCGAATTCGTTCAGGCCCATCGCCAGCCCGCGGTTGCGCTCGCCGATCAGGTCGATCTTCATCACGACCGTGCTCGACCATGTGATGCCCTGATTTATACCGAGCAGCACATTCGCGCCGACGATCCAATTCCAGTCAGGTGCGAACATCAAGATGAAAGGAACCGGGATCCCGATAACCCAGCCGATAACCAGCAAATTCCACCTACCGAACCTATTCGCCAACGCGCCGGTGAAATAATTCGTCAGCGCCTTTGTGATCCCGAAAACGACGATAAACGAGAGGATTGCGGTCCTCACCGCGATGTGAAATTCGACCTCGGCTATCTGCGGCAGTATGGAACGCTCCAGCCCGACCATGCCGCCGACAAAGGCGTTGACGATCACCAGGAGAATAAACTGGCCGAGGTTTTCTCTCAGCCCGAGATCAACTTCGTCCTTCATCGTCTAATTGCGCGCAATTCGAGCCGCGATCCTGTCACCATCGCGGCTCGCTCGTCATTTGTCCTTACCTGCAGTATTGTCCTGTTTCTGTTCGCGGCGCCGACCGGTGCCGCATGCTCCGCGCATTCAGGTCGAATAGCCTAACTTTGGCAATATCACAAGCTGCAGCAGCAGCCACAGCCCAAACAAACCGATAACCACATATAATTCATTCATCTGTTCTTAAAACGGCCGTCCCCGACCGTTGCTCCGTGCCAACGGCATTCCGGCAGCTTGCCACCGGTTCATTCCGCCCGTGATAACAACGACCTGCCGAAAGCCGGCGTCGGTAAGTAGCTTCGCCGCCTCACGAGATCGGTTGTCCGTGCGGCATATGACAAAGACCGGTTCGTTCTTCTCGAGGCGCCCTAGATTTTGCGGCAGCGTATCAAGTGGTATGTTAATCGCCCTATAGGCGTGCCCGTCGTTATATTCCTCGGGCGTACGAACGTCTATGAACTGCGAATAGGCGGCCTCGATGCCTGGCCTCGCTTGTTCGGGCGACATCTCGGAGATGCCGATCTTGGTCACAACCGGCGGGGCATCTATGTTTCGCATCGGAGCCGTCGTACAGCCGCTAAACGCCGACACCGCCAGAAAGGCCATCGATAATGCTAGTAATTTCATAACTACCTCCAAGCCTGCTCTGACCCTAATGGATAAAGTCAATTTCAGGTCTTCGCACAGGCAGTGGCTGAGACCTCTGTCTCAAGCGCTGCGGCCTGCCACGCCGCGGTCCCGCCCGTAACGTTAAATATCTTCTTGAAACCAGCGTTTTCCAATATGCTTGTTCCAAGGCTCGAACGATAACCGCCCTGGCAGATGACATATGTCGGCGTTTCCGGATCGAGCCTATCGAACTCTTTCCCCAGCTTATCCAGCGGAATGTTTACCGTCCTCACAGCATGCCCGTTCGCATGTTCAGCGGCTCTTCGCACATCGACAAATTGAAAGTCCTTTTCCGTTTTGGCCAACTCTGCGACGGCCTCCACCGACACCTGCTCGACTGTCCTCTTTTCGCTCCCGTAATTGTTTAGAAGTATGTACCCCTTAACGGTTTCGTGCCCTACTCTGGCAAGCCGCATGAACGCTTCGTCGACCTGTTCAGCCGTATTTGCCGCAACCGCGATCGGCGCTCCGATCGGGATCATCGTGCCGGCCCAGGAAGCAAACTGGCCGCCAAGGCCGATGTTGATCGAATTGGGGATATGCCCGCTGCCGTATTCGCCCGCGTTACGGACATCAAGAACGACGCCGTCGAATTCGTCGATCTCATTGGCTGAAAGCTCACGCGGGTGCTCCAATTCCCCGAGAGCGGCTGAGCCTTCGAGGTTCTTTGCAGCGCTCTTCGGAAAATAAGCCGGGACCTCGGGCTGGTCTGCCGCAACTATTTTGACGAACTGTTCCTTCGACATCGGCTGCAGCGCATAATTGAACCGCCGCTGTTCTCCCAGGGTCGACCAGGTTTCTTTGGACAGGGATTTCCCGCACAGGCTGCCGGCACCGTGGGCCGGATAAACCTCGGTATCGTCCGGGAACTTCAATATCTTTTCGTGCAGAGAGTCATAAAGCAACTCGCCCATCTGCTCTGCAGTGAATCCTTTCGAGCCGATCAGATCGGGGCGGCCCACGTCGCCGATGAACAACGTATCGCCGGTAAACATCTTCACCGGAGCGTCAGGATCTTCGTTATTCTTAGAGACGATCGTGACCCCTTCAGGCGTGTGCCCGGGCGTCTCGAAAAAATTGAGCGTGACGTTCCCCACATTCAACTCATCCCCATCCTTTACCTTCAGCGTGTCGAACTGTGTGTTCGCCCGCTGGCCGTAAACGATCTGTGCTCCGGTCTTTTTTGCCAGTTCGATATGGCCGCTGACAAAATCCGCGTGCGAATGTGTTTCGATCACGTATTTGATCCTCTGTCCGTTGGCTTCGGCCTCATCAAGATACTGCTGTACGTCCCGCTGCGGGTCGATAATTGCCGCCTCGCTCCCAGAACCGAGGTAATACGACGCGTGCGAAAGACAACCAAGATAGAACTGTTTGAAATGCATCATTTTTTTTCTCCGAACAGGTGTGGATATATACCCAAATCTAGATCAAAACAGCGTAATTTTTCGCGATAAGAAACCCTCCCACACCCAAAACGAGGAGCGCGAATAAACGCTGCAATCTATGTGCCGCCAAGCGGTGCGAGAGCATTGTTCCCGCCACCGCACCGCCGACCGCCAATCCCATGACCAGGCCCGTCAAGCCAAGATCGAAAACACCCTGCGCGGCGTGGCCCGCGAGGCCCGCGACACAGTTCAGGAATATCACGAAAAGAGAGGTCCCGATCGCCTTTTTCATGGTCAGGCCGCCAAAATAAACCAACGCCGGAACGATCAGAAAGCCTCCGCCTACGCCAAGAAATCCCGTCAGGACACCGACACCGAAACCCGCCGCCACTCCCTGGGCCGGGTGCGGAGTGTGTGGCAGAACTGCCTCCGGCCTTTGTCGGCGCCAGATCATTGAGATCGCCACAACCAGCATCAAAATTCCGAATATCAGAAGCAGAGCCGCAGGCGATACTAGGTTGGTCAGCGGCGAACCTACAATTGCTCCGACTATCCCGGCCGCCCCAAATAGAAAGCCGCTTCTAAGGTCCAAATTCTCCAGCCGGTAATGCAGGAACGATCCGAACAAACTGGTTGCCCCGACGACCGCTAATGACATCCCGACGGCATCATGCGGTGTTACACCTAGAAAATAGACCAGTATCGGAACCGTCAATATCGACCCACCGCCGCCGATCAGGCCTAATGACAAACCGATCCCGGCACTGAGGATCAATCCAATAATAAAGATCGCCGACATAATGGCCTCTACCTTTCGAATCTGCTCACCTGGTTCGAAACCGGTATAGAAGGCTCGCAGGAGGCAGGGGCCTTATTCCACGGCATCCGCGCCAGCACCATACCCATTCCGCAAGTGTCCGTAACGGCGGAGAACGCCAGATCCCGTACCTACGAACACGCTCAACAGGTAAAGGTAGGGCGTAACGAAAGAGCCGAGGACCATACCGGTCAGAACGAAAAGCCCCGCCGCAAATCGCACTTGGCGCTCCAGCGACCACACCTTTGACTCGCCCTTAACGATCGGAAGATCTGCACCGGCCCAGGCGGCCATTCCGCCCTCAACCACGTGAATATCTGTGAAGCCTTTCTTCATTAGTCGTTCCGCCGCCTGTTTTGCCCGGTTGCCAGACCGGCACATCAAGTAGACAGGCTTGCTGTGATCTATCTCTTCGGCATGCTTCTCGAAATTCGACAGCGGCATCAACTGGGCGTCAGCGATACGTTCGCTGTTAAACTCGGAAAACTCCCGAACATCTATCACCTGGCACTCGCCGCCCGAATCGAGCAGCTCATTTACTTCGTGCACCGAAACTTGTTTTATCATCTTACTTGCAATGCTCCTTTGGACGTTCTATAATCCATCTGTGATTCACTATATGCCTATATAGTTATATTGTCAAGTATGGGAAGAGAAAAAACATGGAATATGGCCCCCGAAGTGCTCGAGCACGTAGCGGCGAGATTCAAGGTCTTGTCGGAGCCGTTGAGACTGCTGATCTTGCAGCAGCTGGAAACCGGTAAGCTGAGTGTAGGTGAACTCGCTGCCGCGGTCGGTTCGACGCAGCCAAATGTCAGCAAGCACTTAAAGATCTTGCAGGATGAGGGACTTATCGCCCGCCGAAAGGACGGAAATGCGGTTTATTACTCGATCGCCGACCCGTCCGTTTTCGAGCTATGCGACGTCGTCTGCGGCAGCCTCAAGGCCGAATTCGCCGGCCGAAGCGCAATTTTCAAGTAAGCTTCGCGGCTGTCTTTCTTTGTGGTTTTGGCGTCTTTGCGGGAACGTATTCCGCCCTAGCTCGACTGATCCCGCGTATACTCGACCACGAACCGTCGCTGCTCATCCTCTTCATCCCAGATGTCCTGAAAACCGATCTCACGCAAGCCGTTTTCCACAAATCTCGACAGGTCGCGCTTCGACAACGGCCATGGCACCTCGCCGACTTCCTCATCGTTCTCCGCGCCCGCGAGTAACGACCAAAAGCCGCCCACCCGGTGCGACGAAAGCCGCGACCGCATCCATCACTCTTGGCCTCATCTCCATCGGCAGCGGCTGTATCGTATAAATTTCCAGTACAAAGTCGAAGGCCCCGAGCCATCCGCGATAGGGCTCGAATAGATCGGCCGTTTCGAACTGAATGCCGGTGTCACCGTAGATTCTCCTCGCCCATTCGACTGCGGTCGGTGAGATATCGAACCCGGTTACCTTGAACCCTAGATCGTGCAGGTACTTCGCATCGTCGCCTAGCCCACAGCCCATGACGAGAGCACGCCGTCCATCACCTTTCAAATCGGTCGATTCTGCCCATTCCTTGAAGAACCGGTTCGGCACCATGTCCGCCCATGGGATCTTTTCCGTGTCGCCGCCCGATTCCTTATACAGCAGCGTCGAACCAGCCGAACGCGTCACCTCTTCGGCAAATTCCGCCGCGAACTCGCGCGTGCGGGCGCGCTTTTCGTCGTAAGATCTCTTTTCCTCGTCTGTCATCTTCCTATTCAACGGGCGCACCCGCTTCCTTCCACGCCGTCCAGCCGCCCGGCCATCGACCAGACGTTCGTGTAACCCATTTTCTGCAAGACTTTCGGCAGCCAGTGCCGAACGGTAACCGCCGCCGCAATAGAGGATAAGCTCTTCGCCCTTTTCGGGGTGTTTGGACACGATGTCCCGTTCGATCACGCCGCGGCCGATGTGCTCGGCACCGGCTGCGTGGCCGGCCGCGTATTCGTTGTCCTCGCGAACATCGATCAACACTGCACCGTCGGCGACACGCTCCTGTGTATCTTCGACCGAAACCTCGCGGACATCGGTCCTTGCTTCCTCGACCAGTTTCAAAAATTCCCGCGAATGGTCCATATAGCGTAAGTTTAACGCAAACTGCAGCGGCCTCACTAGCTTAGGTGTTCCCAACCTAATATAATTATTGTTTCGCTTTATTTTGAATACTTTAATAGACGAGGGAAAAGCATTGGCTGAACAATTTGACGTCACTATCATCGGTTCGGGGCCTGGCGGATATGTCGCGGCGGTCAGGGCGGGGCAGCTTGGTTTAAAGGTCGCTCTTGTTGAAAAGGAAAAGGATGCACGGTTGGGCGGCACTTGCGGACTGCGGGGCTGCATTCCGACCAAAGCTTTGCTCAACGCGGCACATCTTTACGACAAGGCCTCGCATTTTGAGAATTTCGGTCTGAAGATAAAAGAGCTGAGCTTCGACTGGGGCGGCGTGCAGAAATACAAGTCCGATGTCGTGGCGAAAAACTCGGCCGGCGTGACCTATCTGATGAAAAAGAACAAGGTCGCGGTCTACAACGGCTTTGGCAAGGTCCTCGGCAAGGGCAAGGTCGAGGTCGCATTGGACGGCGGCAAGAAAGAGACGATCGATACCAAGAACATCATCATAGCCACCGGCTCGGTCGTGAGGCCGATTCCCGGCTTTGAGACGGACGGAAAACAAGTCGTCAATTCCGATCACATCCTCGAATTAACGAGCGTGCCGAAATCGCTGGTCGTTATGGGTTCGGGCGCGGTCGGTTCGGAATTTGCGAGCGTCTATCATCGCTTTGGGACCGACGTTACGCTGGTCGAACTGCTCGACCGCATCGTG
This sequence comes from uncultured Acidobacteriota bacterium, assembly GCA_963763355.1. Classification (GTDB taxonomy): domain Bacteria; phylum Acidobacteriota; class Blastocatellia; order Pyrinomonadales; family Pyrinomonadaceae; genus OLB17. The sequence goes on along the minus strand of CAVXOI010000007.1, from coordinate 1,448,863 downwards.
CCGCTCGAGGATATAGAGGTTTCAAAGGAGCTTGCGCGGGCCTTCAAAAAGCAAGGGTATGAAGGTCGAGACCGGTTTGAAGCTCGACAAGCTTGAAAAAGGCAAAAAGGGCGTAAAAGTTTCGGGCAAGAATGCCAAAGGCGACACCGTCGCTCTCGAAGCCGAAATGCTGCTCGTCGCCGTCGGCCGAATGGCATATCTCGAAGGTCTCGGGCTTGAGAATACCAAGGTGAAAGTTAGCCAGAAAGGCACGGTCGAGGTCAATGAGTATTGCGAAACCGCCGAACCCGGCATCTTCGCCATTGGCGATGTCATCCCGACCGCCCAGCTTGCCCACCTCGCTTCAAAAGAAGGCATCATGGTCGTGGAAAAGATCGCCGGCAAAAAGGTCCAGCCGATCAAACACAACCTCGTCCCCAACTGCACCTACTGCGACCCCGAGGTCGCCAGCGTCGGCCTGACCGAAGCCAAAGCGAAGGAAGCCGGATACGACGTAAAGGTCGGCAAATTCCCGTTCTCGGCCTCCGGCAAGGCCCGCATCCTCGGCGAAACCGACGGCTTCGTCAAGATCGTCTCCGAGAAAAAATACGACGAGGTCCTCGGCGTCCACATCATCGGCCCGCACGCAACCGAGCTCCTAGCCGAAGCCTGCGTCGGCATGGCCCTCGAAACCACCGCCGACGAACTCGGCCGCATCATGCACGCTCACCCGACCGTCAGTGAATCGGTAATGGAAGCGGCGGAAGGTGTGCACGATCTGACGATACATATGTAAAACATGGCGGATCAACCCAACAATACTCGAGCAAATACTTGGAAGCGTGAATTACGTCGATCGTAACGTCCTGAACATCTCATAATGACAAGATGTTCGTGATGTTCTTTATCCTGATATCAGCACCGTTAACCACTCCCTGTGGAGTTGAACCACGCTGAGGCTTCGACTAAGGAGTTCCTGACGAAAAATTAGAGGAAATCGATCGATGCAACGGCAGGCGTGCACAATCCGACATCTGTAGCATGCCTTTGAAAGATGATTCGACGGACATAGAACTGAGTTAGAGCGTTTAAGTCCAAATCAAAGCCAGACGAACGTTATACCTCGTTGACAATTGCTACAATCACTTTTCGTCAACAGAATCCATAACCGAAGATATTGAGAAAAGCTGTCTAACGCTAGGCTTCTATTGAGCAAGTTGGGGGATGTTCAGAGGTTGCAAGCTCTCTGCTTCAAAGAGTGTTAGGTATTTGAGCCAACCGACCGTTACATCTCAGGATGGACGATCAGTTTGGAATATTGACGTTGATAGTTACAGCGACGAAAACATTGGACATCGCTGAAATCTATAAGGACATAAAGTGCTGTTTGAATCGCTGACGGAACGCTCACATAGTTTTGATAAGGAAAGGGCTTCTTGGTGTTCTTGGTTTCGTTCCGGCGTTCGATAGATTACTCTGCACACTTCTAGGATATTTCGGGTGGACAATGCGGTTTCAGAACCGTTAATAAGATCCTCACGTTATAAAAGAGTTCTATGAGGCAAACCGAGAGACAATTGACAGATTATCTTGACAGACGTATACGACAGATTTTTTAACAGGTCTGGAGACTCATCGAAATTACCCGAAAGCGAATATTACTGATATGTACGGCTTTACTCTGGGGATTGGACAGTAATTCAGTAAACCGTCTACTCTCTTCTGATATGACATCTCAAACATCCTATCCCGAAACAAGATCAAGATCCTGCTGCTTGAGAATATCTCCGACGCCGCGGTTCGTGAGCTTGAGGCTGGCGGATATACGCAAATCAAGCGGATCGGTGGAGCGTTGAGTGAGGCCCAGTTGATCGAGGCCGTAAAGGGCGTTCATCTGCTCGGGATCAGGTCGAAAACGCATATCACGAAGAACGTGATCGATGCCGCGGATAAGCTACTTTCGATCGGGGCGTTTTGTATCGGGGTTAATCAGATCGACCTGAAGGCGGCGACTGAGAAAGGCGTTGCGGTTTTTAATGCTCCTTATTCGAACACGCGGTCGGTGGCGGAGTTGATCATTGGGTTGTGCGTGATGCTGATCCGCAAGATCGCTGACAAGAACGCGGCGGCGCATCGGGGGGAGTGGTTGAAGGAGGCGACGGGCAGCTTTGAGCTGCGCGGGAAAACGCTTGGGATAATCGGGTACGGCAACATCGGCTCGCAGGTCTCAACGATGGCCGAGGCGATGGGAATGCAGGTGATCTATTACGATGTCGCGACCAAGCTGCCGCTTGGGAACGCGAAGCAGACGGCGGAGCTGACGGACCTGTTGAAACGGTCGAACATCGTAACGCTGCACGTGCCGTCGGATAGAACGACCCGTAACATGATCGACGCCGACGCGTTGAAAGCGATGCGGAAGGGCAGCATCCTGATCAACCATAGTCGCGGGGATGTGGTCGACTTGAACGCGTTAGCGAAAGCGGTGAGATCGGGCAAAATTGCCGGTGCCGCCGTCGATGTTTTCCCGGAGGAACCGGAAAAAACCGGCGACGAATTTGCGTGCGTTCTGCAGAACCTGCCTAACGTGATCCTGACGCCGCACATCGGCGGCTCGACCGAGGAGGCCCAGGCAAGCATCGGCCTGGACGTCACGTCGAAGCTGATCAAATATCTCGATTTCGGCACTTCGGAAGGCTCACATACTGTCCCTCCCGTTTCCCTGCCGCCGCAGGCCGGAACGCACCGCATCCTTCACATCCACCGCAACATTCCGGGCGTGCTCGGCGAGATAAACTCGCGTCTCTCGGACCACGGCATCAATATCACGGGCCAGTATCTGAAGACGAACGACGAGATCGGATATGTGATCCTGGATGTGGAATCGAAGCTGTCGAAAGAGGCGTTCGAGCTGCTGAAGGATGTCCGGGAACGGTGAAGGCGCGGATGGTGTATTAGTCAGAACCGGGAGCGGTTTCGACCGATGTTCTTAGCTCCGTAGGAGCGATATGTTTGTAGCACGTTATCAGAATGAAATAGAAGCTCCGTAGGAGCGACATTTTCCTCTGCCGCTCCTACGGAGCTTTGTTGTAATTTTATTGGTCGCGATCTACAAACATGTCGCTCCTACGGAGCTGATAAGATATCGACCGATGCGAGATGATCATGAAGATTGTCATCCCAGGCGGAACTGGACAAGTCGGCACCGTACTGGCCCGGGCATTTCACGCCGACGGCCACGAGGTCGTAGTGCTCGGCCGTTCGCCTGAGAAACGCGAATGGCGGACGGCAAAATGGGACGGCAAGACGCTCGGACCTTGGGCGAGTGAGATCGACGGTTCGGACATCGTTATCAACCTCGCCGGCCGCAGCGTGAATTGCCGTTACAACGAAGAGAACCGCCGGCAGATGATGGATTCACGGGTTGATTCGACGCGGATTGTGGGCGAGGCGATCGCCGTCGGCGGCTAACCCGCCAACGGTTTGGCTGCAGGCGAGCACGGCGACGATCTACGCTCATCGGTTCGACGCACCGAACGACGACGTGACGGGGATCATCGGCGGTCACGAAGCGGACGCGCCCGATACCTGGAACTTCAGTATCGACGTTGCGACGGCCTGGGAGAAAACCGCGAACGACGCCGACACGCCCAAAACGCGGAAGGTGCTGATGCGTTCCGCTATGACGATGAGCCCGGACCGGGACGGCATTTTCGACACGCTTCTCGGCCTTGTCCGCAAAGGCCTCGGCGGAACGGCGGCGAGCGGCAGGCAGTATATCTCGTGGATACACGATCAGGATTTCATACGTTCGGTCTACTGGCTGATCGAGCACGAAGACCTATCCGGCCCGATCAACCTCTCGTCGCCGAACCCGCTGCCGAACCGCGAATTCATGCGCATCTTTCGCGAAACGTGGGGAGCACCGTTCGGCCTGCCCGCAATGGAATGGCAGCTCGCGATCGGAGCCTTCTTTATGCAGACCGAAACCGAGCTCATCCTGAAAAGCCGCCGGGTCGTTCCGAAGCTATTGACCGATTCTGGCTTTGAATTTGAGCTTCCGAATTGGGAGCAAGCCTGCCGTGACCTTTGCGAACGCTGGCGGGCGATGAACGGCCGAAGCTTGTGACGGTCTTTGCCTTTCCTTCGGCTGTGTTACCTGCAAAAAGCCGGGCGGTTACGGGTGTCTTTTCTTCTTTCCCGATAAACAGTTATAAGATATCGTTTGGGAGTAAGGATCACTCCGGCACCCGCGTCGCGGCAGGCCGTGGCTTCCAGACGAACATGAAGTTAACCTGCATCCTCATCCTATCGCTGTTGGTGCCCGCGGCACTGTCGCAAACCAAGCCGCAAAATTCGTTGTCGGCGGACGCGGTCATGCAGAAGGTAGCCGCGAAGCTTGCGTCGGTGAAGCGGCTCGGTTACAGGTATAAATTCGATTACAAATATCCGACGCGAAACAGCTCTACGGAAGAGAACGCACAAGCTTATCTCGATCTCGCCCCTGCGGACCGGCAGAGCGGGTTCAGGTACCAGTTCGCGGGTGAGAATAGACGGGCAGTTTACAACGGTTCAGAAAATTTCATCACCGACAAGAAAAGCGGAAAGCTGTTTGTTGAAAGTAGTCCAACCTTCAATAGGATCGGCATAATTGTCTTGCAAAATTCCCCTCTCACCCTCAAATATGCGTTTCCCGCATTGATCGCAAAGAAAAGCGTCGAAAAGAAAGTTTCGGTTACTAAGATCGGCGGCCGCGATCATTACCTTGTCGAATTCTCGCTGCCCAAGGCTGCGATGACGGCGAACGGTGAGATCGTAGATATCAAGGCCGACCAAACTTCGATCTACCGAGTGACGGTCGATAAGAAAAGCCTCCTCCCGGTCGAAGTTGTTCAGACGAACGACAAGAACGACGAAACCCTCAGGACGACGTTTGCCGAGCTGACGGAGAAACCGCAGGAGCCGAATGCACTTTCCTGGTATTTCTCCAGCTACCAGAAAGAATACCGGCTGGAAAAAAGAGACCCGCTCACGCTGATACAAGCGGGCAAGATACCGCCGGCGTTCGATCTCGCCCGGTTCGGAGCCGACACGCGGATGTCTCTCGATGAATTCAAAGGAAAAACGGTGCTGCTCGAGTTTTGGATATCGCATTGCGGCTTTTGCATCTCGGCGGTGCCGAAATTGAACCAGATCGCCGGCAAGTTTCGCGATAGGGACTTGGCCGTGGTCTCGATCAACATGTACGATCCGGCAGAGACGATCGAGTTCTTCAAGCAGAAGAACAAGCCCGAATATCCGGTCCTCACAGATGGCCAGTCGATCGCGAAGGCCTATGGAGTCGAAGCATACCCTGCTATCGTGCTGATCGATAAAAATGGAAAGATCGTTTACTCCTCAAGCGGACTATATGTAGAAGAGCTGGAAGCTGCCATTTTGGCGAACCTTCAATAATGACGAGATCAGTAATTTTGTTCATTTGTCTCGCGGCAGCATCAGCCGTTAATGCCCAATGGGTGAAACAGACCGTAAACACGAACGCCTCGTTCCGCGGACTTTCAGTGGTCAGTGAAAAAGTGATCTGGGCGAGCGGAACCGGCGGAACCGTCATCAAGACAACTGACGGAGGAAAGATATGGCGGGTAATGGCCGTGCCCGGTGCGGACAAGCTGGATTTTCGGGACATCGAAGCCTTTGACAGCAATACCGCATACATCCTCAGCATCGGCAACGGCGAAGCATCCCGGATCTATAAGACCGTGAACGGCGGCGACAGTTGGGCACTCCAGTTTACTAACACTGAGCCTAAGGCGTTTTTCGACGCGATCGCATGCTGGGACGCAAACAACTGCGTCGCAATGAGCGACCCCGTCGACAACCGTTTCGTTTTGATCTCGACCGTTGATGGGACGAACTGGACAAAGCCCGGCACCGACCGCCGGTCGCCGCCCGTACCGGCCAAGGAGGGTGAAGCGGCTTTTGCCGCCAGCGGGACCTGTCTGATCACAAGAGGCAAATCGGAACTTTACCTTGTTTCGGGCGGAACGACCGCGCGCGTTTTCTCGTCGCGAGACCGCGGCCAGACCTGGTCGGTCGCCGAGGCACCCGTGGCGAAAGGAACGGCCGGGAGCGGCATTTTTTCGATTGCGATGTCTGATCAAAAATTCGGCGTGGTGGTCGGCGGCAATTATGAAAAACCGGAAGTTTCGGAAAATACTCTCGCCGTGACCCACACGGCGAGCTCCGTTTGGGCAGGGCGTTCCGGCCTGAGCGGATATCGCTCGGGCGTCGTTTTCGTAGATGACAGAACGATCATTGCCGTCGGTACGAACGGGAGCGATATTTCGACAGATCAGGGCATCACCTGGAGCAAACTAGGGAGCGAAGACCTTAATTCCGTTGCAGCAAAAGGAAGAAGGGCGGTATGGACGGTTGGGCCCAAAGGCATGGTGGCCAAGCTGCGATGAACTTTGCCTGGTATAACGTCGTTGGCACAGTGGGTGTCGCAACGATCGTGATCACCTACGTTCTGCTTCAGACCGGGAAGGTGCGGAGCGATAGTCTGAATTATTCGTTGTATAACGGTATCGGCGCGGTGTTGATCCTGATCTCACTTTACTTTGAGTTCAACTTTCCCTCTTTCGTGGTTGAGTTTTTCTGGCTGCTGATCAGCCTATTCGGTATCGGAAAGTATTTGTTAAAGAAATAGCCCTTGATGAAATGGCTTATTGAAAAATCGAGGTTTCTGGCGCTTGTGCCTGTTCTGGGTTTGCAGGTCGGTGCCTTGGCAGCCTTGTACGTTGGGATCGAGAAATTGGTCAAGGTGATCCAGGTAGCCGTCCTTCATCACGAAACGAACTCACCAACCCTCTACGTACTTTTTGAAAGCCTCGACAGTTTTCTAGTTGCTTTGGCGTTGATAGTTATTTCAGTGAGCCTATACGAGCTCTTCGTCGACGATCTGTCCGTGCCCGACTGGATGACGGTCAAGAATCTTAGCGAACTTAAGGCGAAATTCGGCGTAGTCCTTATACCGATAATGGCCGTCAAGTTTTTGCAGAAATTGCTGCAGTCCGAAAGTGCACTGGAAACGATGTATTATGGTATCGCGATATCGTTGGTTTCGGTCGCGCTTACGGTACTTACGGTCGTGAGCGAGAAGGAAAAAGAAGCTGAACTTGAACGTACGCCCGAGGGTGAAGAGACGCGGGCCAAGGATCTGGATTGATTAGATGCAGCAAGGTTTCACAAGCGTTCCATTCAAAACCGAAAGCGCCCACGGGCTGACGCAGGTTAACGGCGTGGCCAAATTTTCGGCCGCCGGGATCGTCCTCGACTTTGAGTCAAAGCTGTTAGGCTTGATCGGCGTCGGGGCGAAAGAGGTCCGCGTGCCGCTCGCCGAAATACTCGACATAAGGTTTCGCAAAGGCCTATTCAAACGCGGGGCAAAGATCGTGGTTCGAATGCGGACGTTTTCAAAGCTTGCCGAGCTGCCGAACAACGACGGAAAGCTGACATTGAAACTTGCCCGCGACGATTTTGAACGGGGCCAATCGGCGGTCGAACAGCTTCAAAAAGACCTAGCCGGCTACAACGAGTCGCTCCCGCCGCCTCAAACGCCGGTCAGCAAGCTATTTGAGGATGAGACCGACGAGGAAACGAAGATCCTCGAATAAATCGTAGCCCATCGCACGCTAAATTTATCGGGCCGCTGCTGTTCGCGGGTCGGTCTTCGGCACGAGCTTGTATTCCTTCGGCGGCTTCGCTCCCATCAGGTGTTCGACAAAATAGTCCCACCGCCGGCGCATCATGTAATAACTATCTGAGCCGTAACCGTGCCGGGCGTTGGGGAAAATGATCAGGTCGTAATCCTTGTTCGCCTTGTTCAGCGCTTCGACGACGAGCCACGTATTGTACGGCGGCACGTTGTCGTCCATGTTGCCGTGAGCAAGCAGCAGCTTACCTTTCAGGTCCTTGCCGTATATCTGGTTCGCCTGCGACTCATAGTTGTCCATTCCGCCTTCGCCCTTGGTCAAAAGGCCGATGTAGCGTTCGCCCCAGTCATCCTCGTAATTGCGGTTGTCGTGGTTGCCCGATTCTGAGATGCCGACCTTGTAGAAATCGGGGTGAATGAACATCGCGGCCGCAGTCGCAAAACCGCCGCCCGAATGGCCCCACATTCCGACGCGGTTCAGGTCCATGTAAGGATGTTTCGCGGCCAGTTCCTTAAGCCCCGCGATCTGGTCCAGCAGCGTATTGTCCCCCATTTTTCCGTAACAGACATCGTGGAACGATTTGGATCGGTCGGGGTTGCAGGTGCCGTCGATGATGACGACGATGAACCCAAGCTCCGCAACCGCCTGATGGTCCGACCTCGAAGGCCCGAACGCACGCGTTCCGACACCGCCGCCCTGCGGGCCCGGATAGATGTAATTTACGACCGGATATTTCTTGTTTCGGTCCAGGTTGGAGGGCGTGAACATCAGCCCGTACAGGTCCCATTTGCCGTCACGCGATTTCACCTTGATCGGCGTAGGTGGTTTCCAGCCCGCCGCGACCAGACGCGATACGTCCGCCTTTTCAAGGTCGGCGATCAGCTTGCCCGACATGTCGCGATAAACGGAAACGGTCGGCACGTCCGGCTTTGAATAGTTGTCGATAAAACCGCGGCCGTCCGGTGTCAGCGTTATTTGATGATGGCCGTCCTCGGGCGTTAACAATTTGAGGTTGCTGCCGTCGAAATCGATGCGGTAAAAATGGCTGAAATACGGATCGCGTCCCGCCTCGCGGCCGTTTGCCTCGAACCATATAACGCGGGCCTTTTCGTCCACTTTCATTATCCGCGTCACGACCCAGTTCCCTTTTGTGATCTGGCTCTTCATACGGCCGGTCTGCAGATCGTAAAGGTATAAGTGGCCCCAGTCATCGCGTTCCGAATACCAGATCGCTTCGTTGGTCGCCGGGAAATAGCGCCAGTTGATCTCGCCCTGGCCTGATTCGTATTGCGTCGCGACCTTTTCCTCGAAAACATCGCGGATGTCGCCGGTCGCGGTATCGGCGATCCTGAATTTAGCTTCCTTGTGGTCGCGGGTGCTTGAAACGAATGCCAGCGTTTTTGCATCCGGGCTCCATTCGTTGTCGTCGAACGCTCCGGAACACGAAATGTCGTCGCACAGCGTGCCGCGGCGGTCGTCCGGCGGCATCTTAAAGCGGACCATCTTTCCCGTTTCGACGTCGATGATCACGCGGTGGATCTTGATGATCTCCTTGTCCTGCGGGCAGCGGATATTTCCAAGCCTCAAGCTTCGGAGCACCGACATTCGTCGTCACCAGATACATATCGCTCACGTGCCGCTGGTCCTGTTGATAGGTCGCAACCTTTTTCGAATCCGGCGACCAGAGAACGATCGCCCTGTCGCTGTGCTTCCATCCGGCATTGTCCGTCGCGTAACCGAAATCTTTTATGCCGTCGGTCGTAAGCTGTGTTTCCTTTTTCGACTCGACATCGCGGACCCACAGGTTCCATTCCTTGATAAACACTTCGCGCTTTCCGTCGGGCGAGCGTACTGCAATGCCGCCAAAACGGCCCTGCCCGCCGCCGGCCGCGGGTGCGGTCACCCCGATCTTTGTAAGGCTGTCGCCGATCTGCTTCGACCCGTCAGCCGGGTTTACCATCACGTATTCACGCCCGGTCGGCGTCAGCACCATGTACCAAAACCGCCCGTCGGGCAAAAAAGTCGGACGCACGCCATTTCGGTCGACCAGCGGAGCGGTATTATACGAAAGCATCTTCTCGGCCCGCGCATAGTCTTCGGCGGTAAGCGACTGGGAATACGAATCGGACGCGAACAAGAGCAGGGCACAGCAAAGGCCCAGGAAAACGGTATTAATTGATCTGGTTTTCATTGGTTTTACAGTTGATTATCCGGGAGATCAATTGAAATAATACCCGACGGACGACGAAAAGTCATCGGGGAACCCAGGGTTAGATGCGTAACGGGTTGTGCGCATACAGCATTTTTTCTCGTCCGTAATGATCATATTATGGTGACGTGCCCGAGGAGGTTTATACTTCTCGAAAATATTTCAGGAGAGATATCGATGCCTAAATTTGTGATCGAACGTAACATTCCGGGAGCCGGCGGAATGACGTCGAATGACCTGATGGCCGCCTCACAGAAATCTTGCTCCGTGTTGAACGGGCTGGGCGCCGAGATACAGTGGATCCACAGTTATGTGACCGACGATAAGATCTACTGCGTTTACACGGCCCCGAACAAGGACCTTATCGAAGAGCACGCACGCGAGAGCGGTTTCCCAGCGAGCAGCATCTCCGAGGTCCGCGCGATGATCGATCCGACGCGGGCGAACGGCTGAAAAGAAGACGAGAGACAAGGAGACCGGAGACGGGAGAGGTAACACAAATTTCTCCTGTCTCTTGTCTCTCGTCTCCTGTCTCTCGTCTTCGAAAAAGTGTCTGAATCTCTAACAAAACTCGGCCGGCTGGTGAGCCGTCATTCCACGTCTCCGGCCTATCTGCAGCGGGCGGCGATCGTTTGTGTCGTTTCGTTCGTTTTCTTTCTCGTGACGCTGGTGGTGTTCTATATCCGGCAGCAGATCGGCTACTTTGTGCTGTCAACCGGATTTCTGGTGGTGTATGTTTTTACTCTGATCGGCTGGCTGATGCAGAAGCGAAACGTAGTCGCGATCCACGAAAACGGGCTAAAGTACCGGAAGTTTCAGGCGGGGTGGGATGAGATCGAATCGATAAAAGCCAACGCCGAAGGCCTATTGCTTACCAAGGACAAACGCGAAAAGACGCTGATTCCGCCAAGCATCAACGGTTATGACGCAGTCCTCCGCGCGGTGAAAGCGGGGGTCGAAAAATAAGCTGGGCCAATTTCCGCGAAAGCCGTCCTACAGCAAAAACGTTCTGACGAGGCCTATTGCCCCGCCGGCCAGCACCACCCACAGAACATCTATCTTAAAGCGGTAAAGCGCAACAAACGCGAGCAGGCTCATGACCGCCAGAAACCAGTTTATATTTCCCTCAACGCCGTTCGGCGCGATCACGGCGAAGCCGAAAACCAGGGCAAGGTTCATAATAACGCCGACAACCGCCGCGGTGATGCCGGACAGAGCTCCGGTTAAAAGCTTGTTGCCGCGTAGGTATTCGATATACGGGGCACCTAGAAAAATGAATAGAAACGATGGAAGAAAGGTCACATAGGTTGTGACCAGCCCGCCGAGGACCCCGCTTGCGGCCGGACCCATTCCTGCGACCGGGTTGTTCCAACCGGCCATGAAGCCGACAAACTGCAGGACCATGATCAGCGGCCCCGGTGTGGTTTCGGCCAGCGCGAGGCCGTCGACCGCTTGAGGAGGCGTCAGCCAGTTATAGGGGGCCTGGGTCACCGCTTGGGTGACGTACGCCAGAACGGCGTAAGCTCCGCCGAAAGTCACCAGTGCCGCCTGGGTAAAGAATCGATATTCCTGAGTGTGAAGGCTGTTCCACCCTTGCCACGCGATCAAAGCAGCGAAAGGGATTACCCAGAGTATCGATCCGGCCGCAAGGATCCCTAGAGTTCTGCTCTGCGAAGGTCTTGTGTGCGGCGGCGGCTCGCCGTCATCGGGGATGGCCAGAGGCAGCAGGTCGTTGCCGTCTTTATCAGTCGGCAGTGCCGGCTTTTCGGGCGGAGGCGAGAAGGATGCCGGCAAATACCTCACCCCGACCAGTCCGATCAGCCCGGCCCCTAGAACGATCAACGGAAAAGGTACGTGGAGAAAATAGATCGCAACAAAGGCAAGCGCCGCGATAAGGTAATGCGATCCGCGTTTCAAAGCTCGCCCGCCTATTTTTATCAGGGCCTCGACCACGATCGCGACGACTACGGGCTTAAAACCTTCGACCACACCGGCAATCGCAGGTACACTGCCGTACGCAGCATAAATATATGACAAGCCGAGAAGAATGAATACGGACGGCAGAACGAAAAACAGTCCGGCGACAAGCCCGCCTCGGAAACGGTGCATCAGCCAGCCGATGTAGATGGCAAGCTGATGAGCCTCGGGGCCGGGCAGCAGCATGCAGTAATTCAATGCGTGCAGAAAGCGCTCCTCGCCAAGCCAGCGCCGCTTGTCGACCAACTCTTTGTGCATTATCGCTATTTGCCCCGCGGGGCCTCCGAACGAGATAAAGCCAAGCTTTAGCCAGAACAGAAAGGCGTCCCGAAACGGCACAACGCGCGGCGAATTCATTTGATCATCGTTCGGCATTTTGTATGGAACTGAATGCACATCCCCACCCTGCTTCACTCATTTGAAACCGCCTCGGAACGCTGCGAGTGAAATTGGCGTGAACCCGGGTTTCTTGTATCCTATTCTATTGAAACCTTTCGATCCGGAGAATTATGAGCGTAGAAGTCGTGATGCCGCAAATGGGTGAATCGATCACCGAGGGGACCGTGTCCAAATGGCTGAAAGCCGTCGGGGACAAGATCGACAAGGACGAGCCGATCCTGGAGATCTCGACCGACAAGGTGGACGCCGAGGTCCCGAGCCCGGGCGCCGGCGTGCTGCTCGAGATAAGGCATCAGGAAGGCGAGACGGTCGAAGTTGGGACGGTAGTGGCGGTTATCGGCCAAGAAGGCGAACAGCCTGCGGACGGTGGCCAACCGGGCGGGGGTCAGCAGGAAGAAGCTCCGACGCCTGAGATCCTTGCTAACGCGGCTTCGGCGTCTATTAATTCTGCGTCGAACCAGGCTGTGGCTTATTCTGATCAGTCTCCCGCATCCGAGGCGCCAAAACCGCAGACAAGCGAAGCGACCGAGGTCGTGATGCCCCAAATGGGCGAATCAATAACGGAAGGCACGGTGTCGAAATGGCTTAAGGCGGTTGGCGACCGGGTCGAGAAGGACGAGGCGCTCCTTGAGATCTCTACGGACAAAGTCGACGCGGAAGTACCGTCGCCGGCGGCGGGAACCGTTCTTGAGATCAAGGTGCGGGAAGGAGAGACCGTCGAGGTTGGTGCGGTGGTAGCTCGGGTGGGGGCCGAGGGTGCGGCACCAGCCCAAAGTCCAAAGTCCACAGACCAAGGTCAGGACCAAGCCGCTGCTAAGCCCGAGCCTGCTGCGCCGACAGCGGTTGAAGCTCCGCGAGCGGAACCCGTAAGGACGGCGGCAGCTTCGGCTGGAGCAAATGGCGGTGGTGCCTCGGTTGACGAACTCCGCCGGACCAAATCGAGCCCGTTAGTGAGGAAGATCGCGGAGGAACATGGGATCGACATATCGCGTATTCCCGGTTCAGGCTTGAGCGGCCGGGTGACAAAGAACGACATACTGTCCTTCATCGAAACCGGTGCCGCCCTGCGTCCCCAGGACCTGATGGTCGGGCGTGCCAAAACGTCTGCTGCCCCGGCCGCTCCTTCGGAACGTGCTGCTCGGCCGGCTGCCGCTGCGCCTGCGTCCGGCACGGGTGACCGCGTCGAAAAAATGTCGGTGATGCGGAAGAGGATCGCCGAGCACATGACATTCTCCAAACAGACCTCGGCCCACGTGACGAGCGTTTACGAGATCGACATGACGAACGTGGCCAAGTTCCGCGGAAAGAATAAGGCGGAGTTTCAAGCGCGTTACGGAACCAAGCTCACGTACATGCCGTTCATCTTCCAGGCGGTTACGAACGCGATCCGCAAGTTCCCGATCGTAAACGCTCAAGTATCCGGCGACAATATTATCTACAAAGGCGACATCAACCTTGGAATGGCGGTCGCTCTTGACTGGGGATTGATCGTGCCGGTGATAAAGCGGGCCGATACGCTTTCGCTATCCGGGCTCGGGCTGGCGGCGAACGATCTGGCCGACCGTGCCAGATCGAAAAAACTTAATCCCGACGAAGTTGCCGACGGGACGTTCACCATTACAAACCCCGGCGTTTTCGGCGGGCTGTACGGAACGCCGATCATTAATCAGCCGCAGGTTGCCATTCTTTGCGTAGGCACGATCGAAAAGCGCCCGCGGGTGCTGACGACGCCGGACGGCGACGATTATATAGCTATACGGACAATGGCTTACTTTGCACTTACCTACGACCACCGGATCGTGGACGGTGCCGATGCCGAGCGGTTCCTTTCATTTATGAAGGAATACCTGGAGACGGCCGACTTCACACTATAACGGCCCGCGATCAGGCCTATTCAAAACTCGAAAAAAGTATTGGCAAACCAGAGGGATTTGTGTATTCTCTTCGGGCAGTTGCGATTTCTTCTTTATTTGACCCTCGGCCTATGTATCCTAATGTACCGAATCGGGACAATACCACGGATTCGACCTTTCTAGTGTATACATTGCAGACAATCAGCACCCCTTGACCCTGCCGACTTTCTGCCATCGCAAGCTATTCATTAACAAACACTTAGCCTATGACCTGTCCGGAAATAGTACTTTGGCACGGAAATTGATTTGGCTTTTCCCGTCTGAACTACGTGCCTCAATTAAACTTGAGCGACCGATCGTCGATTTAAGCTTTAAAAGGACGCCGAGATTCTTCTATACGGCGTGCGGCGATCAAAGAGTACGGTGTCAATTTCAGCAATATTAGAGGATTTGCAAGGAGTTTAAGCTATATGATCAGAAGAATAACTGTTTTGGCGTTGACCATGGCGATCGGTGCATTCAGCCTTTTTGCGCAGGATGCTCAACAGCGCAGCCTCACTGCGGGAGAAAAATACAAGGTAAAAGGGGTTATCGTGGCCCAGGACGATACGAGCATTATCGTGCGTGATTCCGTAGGATTCGAGACACGCGTCCTCGTAACGCCCGAGTCCAGCATTAAGACGAAAGGCGGTTGGTTCAGCGGCGGCGACAGGGTTGCGCACAACCAACTGGTCCGCGGCTTGTATTTGGAAGCTGAAGGACGAGGAGACGGATCGGGCGCGTTGGCCGCAAGTAAGATCCGAATGGACAAAGACGATTTTCGCGTCGCTCAGTCGATCGAGAGCCGCGTAGGCCCGGCGGAGACGCGTCTGACCGCGCAGGAAGAGAACGCAAAACGCGTCGCGGGCCAGATAGATGAGCTGATGGCTATTTCGAATGCAGCACGCGGCGGTGCAAAAGCGGCACAGGAAACCGCTGATGCTGCCGTAGCCGGCGTTAACGAAACCAATAAGCGGATCACCGCGATGGATGATTATGTTGTTCAGTCGACCGCGACGGTGAACTTCCGTGTTGCCAGCGCGATACTTTCGCCGGAAGCAAAGGCTTCGCTTGACGAAGTAGCGTCGGCGGCCACCACGATGAAGGGATATGTCATCGAGATAACCGGCTTCGCATCAGCGGAAGGCGGCACCAAAATGAACAAGCAGCTGAGCCAGCGTCGTGCACAGGCCGTTATCGACTATTTGGTCGAAAATCATAACGTTCCGCTTCGCCGGATCGGCCAGTCGTACGGCTTTGGCGAGCTTCAGGCCGTCGCCGACAACACGACCCGCGAGGGACGCGAGCAGAATCGACGCGTCGAGGTCAAGCTTTTGGTTAGCCGCGGCTTGAATCAGAACGTCGAGGTCCGATCCTCGTCGCAGACGGATAACGGAAACTAAATTCGGTTCATCCGGAATTTACTTTTAGGGCACCGGGTGGAATAGGTTCAAACCTTTTTCACCCGCGTGCCCTCTAATCATTTGATGGGTTCGATCGTCGGGAGTTCGATAATTCAGACCGGACATATGAAGTTTCTCAAAGCATTTTCAGCGCTTTTCCTCTTTGCGGTTCTCGGTTTCAGCAGCACATTGGCCAACGGGCAAACTACATCACCAACTCCTCCGCCGGTAAGGGAGGACGAGGTGATCAAGGTGAACTCTCGCCTTGTGGTCGTGCCGGTTTCCGTCACAAATGCCAACGGCGAACCGGTTTTGGGGTTGAAGGCCGAGAATTTCAAGGTGCGCGAAGAGAACAAGGCCCAAACGATAGACAATGTCGGCAATGCCGAAAATGTCCCGTTGGAAATCGCGTTGTTGTTCGATATTTCGGCGAGCACGGATGCGATGTTCAAGTATGAGCAGGAGACGGCCTCAAAGTTTCTTCGCGACGTCATGCGGGCAGAGGACCGCGCCACGATATTCACGGTAGGCGAAAAGGGCACTATCGTACAGGGCCGCGACACTGCCGAAAAATCGATCGCAGCCATAAAGGCGATCATCCCGACGAAAGAGCAGACCGCGTTTTACGATTCGGTCCGGGTCGCCGCCGAGTACCTGCAAAGAAATGCTCCGGAAGGACGACGAAAGGTGATACTTCTCATTTCCGACGGCGAGGACACCAACAGCAGCGGTGTTTTGAAAGCCATTTGGGATGCGGAAAGAAAGATAGCGGCCAATGTTCAGGGAGAGCAGCTAAAGGAATTGCGAATTAGGGCACGCGATACGGCGAAGGCGGTCGAACAGGTAAAGGTCCTTAAGGCCCTTCAGAACGCCGACGCGGTCCTTTATGCGATCAATCCGGGCGGAGGGCTCGGTGCAATTGAATCAGGATGGCGATGTTCGGGCAGGAGAACATGCAGAAATTTCGCCGACGAAACGGGCGGCACGGCCTTTTTGCCGACATTCCAGCCGATCGGGACCGCCGACACGATGCAGAACTCAACAAACCTGCGAAAGAACACCGAAACGCTGGAACGTATATTCCGTCAGATAGCCAACGAGCTCAGGGCGCAATATCTGATCCAGTATTATTCGGACGCTGAATTTGCAGCGGGAAGATTCGTAAAGCTCGATGTTGATCTCACGTCGCCGAACGGCCTGAAGATCCGGGCACGGCAAGGATACTATCCGAAGAACTAAGTTAAAAGCATCATTACAAAGCGAAAAGCCGCCCGCGATTCCGCGGGCGGCTTTCTTTATTCGCGAATAGATAATTGCCGGAACTATTTCGCGAATTCTGGGAGGCGGCAGATAGGATGCCAGCCTTAAACTTCTATGTCAATTATAATTTTTCGCCCGGCGTCGCCTTCGGTGTGGGCGTAGGCGACGGACTTGGCATTGCGATCGCACCCATCAGGGGGCGAGGTGTCGGTGTTGCGAAAGGGCTCGGGATCTTCGTTACCAGACCGCCGTACTTATTCAGGAACGTGAGGGCCGTCAGGCCGCCGACAAAAGCGAGAAGCATTGAGAAAACGGCGGTCGCAGCTACGGACAATCTTTGCTTTACCTTTGCCCAGCCAACGGGACAATCGGCCGTCAGTACAGTGCCGTCGTTTCGCTGAAAGTATCTCACACATAGACGGCCTTCGCTAACTAAAAGCAGGTTCTCGGCGTCATATTTTGTCATTCCCGAAAGGTTGTAGACATTCAGCTTGCACTCGCCGCAAAATCGTTTTCGCTCATTGCCGAACATCTCTTCCCACCGGGCGGAACAGGGACTCGCGATCTTGATATTATTCAACGGGCTGTCGAACCTTGACATAATTGTTCCGTAAAAGCACTTCGGCGACTGCCGACGTGTATTGAACGGAACGCGGTGACCAATTTTGCACAATTTTTACGCGCGAAATTGGCTCGATCTCTCGATGCTTATCCAGGCTGCCGACGGTATTTGTGAGTTATCGGCCTGCGGCGGCCGATCCCTATCGCGTTCTTTGAGATGATAAGGGTGGGCGGAAGCTGCTGTCTCTTGAATTCGTTGGCCGGGTGCTCGACCTTGTTCAGGATCCAATAAACACGTTCGGACTCGTTACCGGCAGCAATTATCTCGGCTGGCGAGGCTTTCTGCTCAAAGTACATTTCCAGGATCGGGTCCATCACTTCGTAGGGCGGCAAGCTATCCTGGTCGAGCTGGTTGGGCGCGAGCTCGGCCGACGGTTTCTTTTCAATGATCCGGCTGGGAATTATCTCACGCTCGGCCTGTCGATTGATCTCGCGTGCTATTTCCCAGACTTCGGTCTTCAAAATATCGCCCAACACCGCCAATCCGCCGTTCGTGTCTCCGTATAGCGTGCAATAACCTACGGCGAGCTCTGATTTGTTGCCGGTTGAAAGAAGAAGCCGCCCCTCGGAATTCGAGATGGCCATGAGGATCAGGCCGCGAAGGCGGCTCTGCATGTTCTCGGCGGCGAGCGAATCGCCGCTCTTCGTGGGCTCGTTAAGTTTGAGCTGCTTTAACAGGACTTCGAATGAGGAGGATATAGGCTCGATTCGCGTCTCGCATCCCAGGTTTCGAACAAGCTCGTGCGAATCGAGGATGCTGCCGTCGGAAGAAAAAGGCGACGGCATCATTACGCAAAGCAGATTCTCGGGCCCGATCGCCTCTGCCGCCAGGGCAGCGACCAGGGACGAATCGATACCGCCCGAAAGACCGAGTACGGCCCGCTCGAAACCGTTCTTCCGTGCGTAATCGCGGATTCCCAGAACGAGAGCGTTCCGGATCGATTCGCATTCGGCGCCCGTGATGCCGCGGACATCGGGCTTGCGGCAATCGAGCTCGACCGTTTCGACAAACTCTCGGAATGCCGCAGCCTGAAGGATTATGTCGCCTTCCTCGTCGGCAACGAGGCTGGCCCCGTCGAAGATGATGCCGTCGTTTCCGCCTATCAGGTTGACGAAAACGATAGGCACACGGTTCGCCTTCGCACGGTGGGCAACCATCTCACAGCGGAGCCGTATCTTTCCTTTGTTGTACGGCGATGCGTTGATCGACACGACAAGCTCCGCGCCCATATCGATGACCTCGTCGGCCGGATCTTTGTCGTAAAGGCGGTCTTTCCAGAACGTCTCGTCGTTCCAGAAATCCTCACATACAACGACGCCGACCTTTACGCCCTTTATCTCGAACAGCCGCCTGGCCGCATGATTCGGCTCAAACCAACGCGGGTCGTCGAAAACGTCGTATTCGGGCAGCAGCGTTTTATCGACAAACCCGAGCAATTCACCGTCCGAGAGCACGGCGGCACAGTTGTAGATCCTGCCGGCCATCGTTGTCCGTGTTCGGCCGGATCGTTCCGACGACAACGGCAATACCCTGGGTTGCGGGAATAATTCTTTCAAGAGGCTCGAGCGAATGTTCGATGATGTCGGGGTCCTCGAACCAGTCCTGCGAAGTGTAACCGTGCGTCACAAGCTCTGGAAAAACGACCAGGTCCGAACCCTCGGCCTTTGCCTGGTCAATGGCCGACAGTATCCGCGCGACGTTTCCGTCGATATCACCGTTTATGGTATTTATCTGTGCGATCGTTACCTTCATTGGTTCAATTATATATGGCGATTAGTGATGCGCCAGATCGGATAACGAATTCGGCGATCTTGTTCCAGAACAATTGCGAGACGAAGTCATTGGCGCCAAAAAAGGCGGCCAGCGTTCGGCCGCCTTTTATCAAATTTTCGAGTTCAGTCGTTTTACTCGTCCTCCGTCTGATCTTCACCCTTCTTCGTCATAGTCAAACGATTTCCGCGCTCGTTGTACTTTACCTCGTCCATTATGTTGTAAATGAAGAGGACGCCGCGGCCTGAGGTCTTGAATAGGTTTTCCGGGTCAAGCGGATCCGGGATGGAATTTATGTCGAAGCCCTCGCCCTCATCCTCGACGGTGAAGGTGGCTTCCTTGTTGGAGAGCTCGGCGGTTATGCGAACAAGCTTTTGGGCGTTGAACTTATTACCGTGCTTGACGGCGTTGACGAAGGCTTCGTCCAAAGCGACGAACAGGTTCGATTTTTCAGGTTTTACGACGCCCTGTTTTTCAACCCGTTTCAATAGATAGTCAAGGATCGAATGCATCGGCGAGATGGCGCTTGGCAGCTCGAATTCGATCTTTTCGTGAAGCTGCTTCATCAGGTCGGCTTTATCGACGAACCGATTCTTAAAGTTAAGGACAGTCTCGATAAAATTGCGAAGCTCATTTTCGTCGAACTCGTCCCGGCGGAAGTTTGACGCGCAAAATTTGAAAGCTTTAACATGCTCGCCCGCCTTGCAGGCCGGCAATTCAGGAAGGCAGGTGTCGCTGTGGCCGTTTGAATTCGACGTCGTATTGTCAACGTCCAGATCGGTAATGACCAGGTCGAAACCATCAAGGTCGCCGTAATCCATCGCTTCCTGCCGGCTTTCGAGGACTTCGACGGAATGTCCGGCGGCATCGAAAGCATCGCGAAGCGAGCTCGCCAGGTCGTCGTAGTCGTCAATGATAAGGATCCTTCGTTGCATCAAATGCGGCATCCACCGCTATTATTACGTTATGTCAATTATACTAGTTGCAAGAATCATATCGTAACTTGCCGCTGATTCCCTACTTGCCCCTTATGGAACGGAACCGGGCTTTCACGCACGCATCGCTGGCAGAATACCCGTTAAAAGATCGGCTAACGATCCGCGCGGCGGATCTGGCCTTCTATATATTGATACGCGTAATCGGAAGGACAATCCGTTACGAAGTTTCCGGGTGGGAAAATTTCGAGTCGATCGAGCGGGCCGGAAGGCTGCCGATCTACGCTTTCTGGCACGACCGGATTTTCGCCTCGACCTGGTATTTCCGCAACCGCGGCATCGCGGTCATCACTTCGCAAAGCAAGGACGGAGAATATATAGCACGTTTCATTCAGCGACTCGGCTACGGTGCGATCCGCGGCTCATCGACACGCGGCGGGGTCGGAGCCCTCGTTGAGATGATAAAAGCCATGCGAAACGGCGACGCGGCCGGGTTTACAGTGGATGGCCCGAAAGGCCCGCGCTACGAGGCAAAACCGGGGGCGGTCCTGCTCGCGAAAAAGACCGGAAATCCGATAATGCCTTTCGTTGTCGAGTGTGCTCGATACTGGACGATCGGCAGTTGGGACAGGCTTCAGATACCGAAGCCGTTCACACGGGCAAAGCTGATGATCGATAAGCCTATTTATGTAAGCCCGGACGCGGACGACGCGCAGTTGGAGGAAAAGCTTCGAGAACTTCAGCTTTCACTCGATGCGATGGTAGACGCCGGGGCGAATTGGCGTTCTTCGATCTGAGCAGGTGTCGTTTGCTTGCTCAAGAGATTCAGCGACAATAATACAAACGCTATCCAAACCAGGTCGGCAAGAAGCAAGTGTCCGAGCTGCATTAATATCGGCCCGAGCGTAAGCAGCGTCAGAGCCCCGAAGGCGACCTGAACGACGACCAGGACCGCAACCGTGTTAGCCCACCTTACGATTCGTTTAGAATCACAAAACTGCCGTTTCAGGCCTCCAGTCCAGAAAACGAGAAAAACGGCCGAAGCCACGGCAAGTAGCGGATGAAGCGGTCGCAGGCGAAGGAGCATATGCGATGTCGTCGAAAAATCCTTTGTTATGCCTTCCGTGACCGTTCCCGAGGGAAAGATCATGCTGCTTAACGCCGCGACCGAGCCGCTTATTCCAACGACGAACATAAGGACGGCCCCGATGAGTATCCATTTGAGGTTCGCCCGGTTTCCGGTCAATTCAAGGCGTCGTCCTGTCGTCGCTGACCAAGCCGTGATCGTCAGCAGCGTAAGCAGAACCATCGTATTCAGTAGATGCCGCCGCCATCCAAAATGGACGGGCCGGCGTTAGTGTTTCAGCTGTGTTCCCTGTTAAAACCAAGCCGGCGCCCAAGGCTCCCTCGACGAGGACGAAGAAGAACGCGGCCGCGGCCGTTCTTAAAAGATAAGCCGAAATTCCCTCGCGGTCTTTCCGCCAATTCAAGAATGCCCAAACCAGCAACGCGATCACAATAAAACCGTCAAGTGCACTGGTGATGCGGTGGGAAAACTCGATGACTGTCTTCAGCTCAGGGGCCGAGGGCACAAACTCGCCGCCGCACGTAAGCCAATGCTGCCCGCAGCCGTCGCCGGACCGCGAAGCGCGCAGAAACACGCCCCACAGAATGACCAGCAGGTTGTAGCCGAGCACGAACCATGCGTATTTTGCAAAAAGGCTGAGATTTCCTTCCCTATTCATCAGCGGATAGAATATCACGGGCGAAAATTTTCAGCGCTTTCTGCGGAACCTCGGCGTCTTTGCGTTCAAATGATCCTTGCCGCAGAGACCGCGGAGCGAAGTGGAGTTTCGCCGAAATAGAACTTGCTGGAAGTGAAACGCGAACGCATAGACAAACTGCTGGTCGATCGCGGCCTGATCGAATCGAGAACAAAGGCCCAGGCTGTCATTATGGCGGGCTCGGTGCTGGTCGACGAGAAACGGGTTGAAAAGCCGTCCGAAAGTTATGCGGCGGATGCGAATATCCGGATCAAAGGCGGCGGGCCCGAAACCAGGTATGTAAGCCGCGGCGGTTTGAAGCTCGAGGCCGCGTTACTGCATTTCGATATCCACCCCGAAGGTTATATTTGCATCGACATCGGTTCATCGACTGGCGGGTTCACCGATTGTTTGCTGCAGCACGGTGCTAAGCGCGTGGTTGCCGTCGACTCCGGAACCAATCAAATGGTCTGGAGCCTTCGCACCGACCCGCGTGTGGCCTTGATGGAAAAGACGAACGCCCGTGATTTGCGGGCCGTAGATTTCGAAGAAAGGTTCGACCTCGCCGTAATGGACGTGTCGTTCATCTCAGTAACGAAACTGCTTCCTGTGATCCTGCCGCTCCTTACCGATGCCGGCCGCATTGTCAGCTTGATCAAACCGCAGTTCGAGGTCGGCAAAGGTGAGGTGGGCAAAGGCGGCATTGTCCGCGAGCCGGAAAAACACGCGCGTGTCGTCGCCGAGATAAACAATTTTGCCGAAGGATTAGGCCTGCGCGTAAGCGGCCTCATCGAGTCGCCTATCCTCGGGGCTGAGGGCAATAAGGAATTTCTTGCTTTATATGAACGACGGAGATAGCGAAGAACCTCCTGAAACGAAGCCAGAGTTCAAAGAGGGCGTCGATTATTATTTCGAGAACGGCTTGATGGTCTTGACCGCCGAATTCCTTCGAAAACGAGGTTACTGCTGCGGCAGCGGCTGCCGGCATTGCCCATTTCCCAAAACCTCTACAGATCAAAGCAAATAATCGTCGATCTCGTTGTGGCCGACGTTGGCGTAAGAATATTCGAGATCCGGCTCCTCGTTCTGTACCGCGGCCTGTCCGACTGCCTCTGGTTTTTCTGCTTTATTGGCCCACGTCCCTTCCTCGGCCGATGGCAGCATGAAATTGATCGGCGTTCGGGCGATCTGGACGAGAAGCTCGGGCGTGCAGCAGACCTTTTTGTACTTTTCACGCTCGGCCCGCAGTTCCGGCTGCTCATCGAGCCAGTCAAGGGCCTCGGTTAAGACCCGCTTTCCGCCTTCATCTTCAGGTACGACGATACTGTAGTGCATCCACTTGCCGTCTCGCCTTGCTTTTACGATCCCGCCATTCCGCAGATATGCCAGGTGCCGCGAGATCTTTGGCTGGCTGTCGCCTAAGACTTCCGTAAAGAAGCAGACGCACACCTCCTCGTCCCGCATCAGGTTCAGCAGCCGAAGCCTCGTCTTATCGGCCAATGCCATGTAAAACGATTCCATATATGCCAAGGCATTTGTGTTCATGGGAAAATAATAGCATAAAATTGAAGTTTTGTATTGACAATGCCGGTCGAAGATCATATATTCGCTTTACCATATATGTGAATGCATATATGAATTTGCATAGAGGAGCACTGAATATGTCAGAAAGAACAATAAATACATTAAAGCCCCACATTTCATTGAACGTGAAAAACGTCGAGGAAAGCGTCGAGTTTTACAAAAAGCTTTTCGGGATCGAGCCGCTGAAATTCATCAAAGGCAACACCACGACGCATTCGATCGTCCGGGAGCAGGCAGGTGAAGAAAGCGAGAAGGCTCGATTCGGATACGCTAAGTTCGACGTTGAGAACCCGGCCTTGAATTTTGTCCTGAACGAGGTTCCCTACGCGGAAGGCGGTACGCTATCGCACCTGGGCATCCAGGTCGCCTCGACCGACGATGTTGTAAAGACGCGCGAACGATGGGTAGAGTCAGGCCTATTGACCGTGGACGAAATGAAGGTCGATTGCTGCTACGCCCTTCAGGACAAGACCTGGGCAAGAGATCCCGACGGGAACGAGTGGGAAGTTTTCGTAGTTCTCGAAAACACCGAGCCGACGGCTAACGCATGTGCTTGCGGCGACAAGGTCAACCACGAAGAACTTTCGGGCGCGGCATGCGGAGAAAAAACGGAGACAAGCGTTCTTTCCACCGCCGCTTGTTGCACGCCGAGCCAAAAGGCATCTACCATTGGGGCGACAAATCAACCTTGCTGCTAATGGGAGTTTCCGATGAACGATAAGTCGTTTTTCACTCAATCAGTCCATGCCGGCGAGGACCGCGAGGCCAATTTCGGGGCACTTTCCGTCCCGATCTATCCGGCCTCGGTCTTCGCCTTTACGGACGCCGATTCCGGCATTGCCATTCACAATTACGAGAAGGACGGTTACTTCTACGGCCGTCTCGGCAACCCTACTGTTGCCGCGTTGGAACGTACTGTTGCCGAATTAGAGCGAGGTGAAGACGCTCTTGCATTTGCTTCGGGAATGGCGGCGATCTCGGCAGCGGCGTTCACGCTCGTGAGTTCCGGCGACCATATCGTGGCGCCCGAGTCGATGTATTCGACGACGACAAACTTCCTCAAACATATCGGCGAGCAGTTCGGCGTAGAAACGACGTTCGTCGATGCGGCAGACGCCGAGGCATATACGGCGGCGATCCGGCCGAACACCAAGATGTTCTGGCTGGAAACTCCGTCGAATCCTCTCGTTCGCATTACCGACATCGCAGAGGTCGCGGCTGCCGGCAAAAGGGCCGGGATCCCAAGCGTGGTCGACAATACTTTCGCAACACCATTTAATCAACGGCCGCTAGAGTTAGGAGCTGATCTGGTCATCCACAGCGCGACCAAATATCTCGGCGGGCACAGCGATCTGACCGCCGGCGTGCTTGTCGGCCGGCGTGACCTGGTGGATAAGGCACGGCACGGGGCCGCTAAGTTGTACGGCGGAAACATCGCGCCGCAGGTCGCGTGGCTTGTTCTACGGGGGATCAAAACGTTGGCAGTGAGAATGGAACGGCACAACTCAAACGCATTCGCATTCGCGAATACGATGCTTGAGCATCCGAAGGTCAAAACGGTCTATTACCCGGGCCTGGAGACACACGAGAATCACGAGATCGCAAAACGCCAGATGAGCGGGTTTGGCGGAATGGTCGGCGTCGACGTCGGCTCGGCCGAAACGGCCAAATCGCTGGTAAATAACCTGAAGATCTGTACTTTCGGCACATCTCTTGGCGGGGTCGAAACGTTGGTCCAGCCGGTTGCGTTGATGACTCATGCGACGTTGAGTCAGGAGGAAAGGGCCCAAGCAGGTGTATCGGACGGCCTTTTAAGAATTTCTGTCGGAATTGAGCAAATTGATGATATATGTCAGGACATATATGACGCGTTAGGATAGTGGAGGATATTTACAATATGGAACACTTAATAACCCTGAGCCTTATTTTTCTAAATCTCTTCATGATCGTCGGAGCCGTTGATCTCTTCTATTTTCACATCTGGAAGTACAAGCTGCACACCCGGCCCGAATCGCGCTACGAGCATAAACTCCATATGGCATTCGCCTTCATAATGGTGCCGCTCGCATATTTCCTTTATTACCAGAATTCGGGCGGCTGGGCGTTGTGGGCGGGAGTTTTCTTCGTCGCCGCCGCTCTCGGAACTGAAATGCTCGACGTATTCAGCGAAGGCGACAGCCGCGGCATCTATCGGCGGCCTGACTACAGCGGAGTATTCGCTACACGTTGCGGCAACAATATTGAAGGTCGCTTCGTTCACCTTTATATTCGCGGCAAAACCGATCGCTACTTGGAATTTGGCGTCGCCAGCGACACTGGGAAGTTATGGATGGATGGCCGAGATGATGGCCCTTCAAGTTATGATCGGGAGTTTTATAGTTGGCGTTCTTCATCTCATTTTGCTGAACCAAAAGATCGCTTCAGTGAATTGCCAAACTGTCTGCGATGTTGTTGGGTGTAAGAGGTTTTCTTGCTGCACCATCTCCTGAGGGACCCGGGATGCGTTAACCGCATCCCTTACCTTGATATATCTGTTTGCCCGTATATAATCATTTAAGATGATCGAAAACCGGCCAGCTAAAAGGACCCTTTCATTTCTTGACCGCAATCTAACACTCTGGATCTTTGCGGCAATGGCCCTGGGCGTCGCATTAGGTTATTTGGTACCCGGGACTGCGGATCTGATCAATCGCTTTCAGATCGGAACAACGAATATTCCGATCGCGATCGGCCTGATCCTAATGATGTATCCACCGCTGGCGAAGGTGAAATACGAAGAGTTGCCATCCGTATTCCGTAATACTCGGATCCTCGCGCTCTCACTCGTACAAAACTGGGTTATCGGACCGCTGTTAATGTTCTTGCTTGCGGTCATATTTCTTCCGGACAAACCCGAATACATGATCGGGTTGATAATGATCGGAATTGCCCGCTGCATAGCGATGGTGATCGTCTGGAACGACCTGGCCCGCGGGGACAATGAGTACGTTGCCGGTCTGGTAGCATTTAACAGCATCTTTCAGGTCTTGTTCTATAGTATTTACGCCTACATCTTCGTGACAGTTCTCCCGCCCTTATTCGGTGTAGATGGAGTACAAGTGGATGTCAGCATCCGCCAGATCGCCGAGAGCGTCCTGATCTATTTGGGCATCCCTTTCTTTGCGGGAATGGCGACCAGGTTTCTATTGCTTAGGTCAAAGGGTCGCGAGTGGTACGAAACGATCTTTATTCCCAAGATCAGCCCAATAACCCTGATCGCCCTGCTTTTCACGATCGTGGTGATGTTCAGCTATAAAGGGCAGCTTATAGTACAAATACCGTTCGACGTTGTTCGTATTGCCATACCGCTGATCTTATATTTCGTGATCATGTTCTTCTCCGCCTTCTTCCTTGCAAAGAAAGCTGGGGCAGATTACCCCAAAAGCACGTCGCTCGCATTTACCGCGGCGGGAAACAATTTCGAGCTGGGCATTGCTGTAGCCATTGCCGTCTTTGGCATTAACTCAGGCGTCGCATTCGCTGCCGTTATCGGCCCGCTTATCGAAGTGCCGGTCTTGATACTGCTTGTAAGAGTGGCTCTCGCGGAGAAGAACAAGTTCGGCGAGAGTGTAGCAACCTGAATAGTATGGCTAATGATAAGAAAAGCGTCTTGATCCTTTGCACCGGCAATTCTCCGCGCAGCCAAATGGCGGAAGGCTTGCTCAAACAAATATGCGGAGACAGATTTGATATCCACAGTGCCGGAACCCGGCCGATCGGCGTCAGTCCGGAAGCCGTCGAGGTGCTGGGCGAAGTGGGAATAGATATCAGCGGCAACTGGTCGAAGTCGGTCGATTCGTTCGCCGGATCGCGAGTTTGATTACGTATTGACGGTCTGCGACAACGCCCGTGAGAACTGTCCTTATTTCCCCGCCAGAACAAAGACTGGTCCACCACGCGTTCGAGGACCCCTGGTTCGCTGAAGGCAGCCACGAAGAAAGGGTTGCCGCATATAGACGCGTTCGGGATAAGATCGATGCGTACCTTCGTGACGATTTTGTGAAAAATGTTCTCGGGTTATAAACTCGCGGACGTTATGTCATACGTTCTCGCCTTTGACCAGGGCACGACCAGCAGCAGGTCTCTGATATTCGACCGCGAAGGTTTTGTTGTCTCGATCGCCGCGAAAGGAATTTGAACAGATCTTCCCGCAAAGCGGTTGGGTTGAGCATGATCCCGAACAGATATCTGGCGCTCGCAGATCGGGACGGCGGTGGAAGCGTTGCTCGCAGCGGGCCTGGCCTCGAATGACATCGCGGCGGTCGGCATCACTAATCAGCGCGAGACCACGATCATTTGGGACAGGAAAACGGGCATTCCCATCCACAACGCCATAGTCTGGCAGGACCGCCGCACGTCTGATCTGTGCAGTCGGCGTTCGCGCGTCGCATGGCGAGTCAATACGGCAAAAGACGGGCTGGAGGTCGACGCTTATTTTTCCGCAAGCAAGATCGCGTGGCTGCTGGAGAATGTAGCGGGAGCACGCGAGCGGGCGGAGGCCGGTGAACTTGCGTTCGGAACTGTTGATACTTGGCTTGTCTGGAAACTAACTGGCGGACGGCTGCACGTCACGGATGTATCAAACGCTTCGCGGACGCTGCTATTCAATATTCACATTCGCTTGAATGGGACGACGAGCTGCTCGATATCTTCGACGTTCCGCGTCCGTGCTGCCGGAGGTTCGCTCGTCCTCTGAGTCTGTTTGGCGAGATCGAGGCGCCCGAAGAGTTAAGCGGAATACCCATCGCCGGAATCGCCGGCGACCAGCAGGCGGCCCTGTTCGGTCAGGCATGTTTCGAACCGGGGGCGACCAAGAACACTTACGGAACAGGCTGTTTCATGCTGCAGAACGTCGGCGAAACGCCTGTCGGATCAAAGAATCGTTTACTAACGACTATAGGGTGGAAGATCGGTGAAAAAACCGAATACGCTCTCGAGGGCAGCGTCTTTATAGGCGGTGCTGTTGTTCAATGGCTTCGCGATTCGCTCGGGATCATCGAGGCTGCGCGAGAGGTCGAGCAGCTGGCGGCTTCGGTAAACGATAACGGAGGCGTTTACTTTGTCCCCGCGTTTGCCGGCCTTGGAACGCCCCATTGGAACCAGGAAGCACGCGGCACGATCATCGGGCTGACTCGCGGTACAGGCGGAGCGCACATCGCCCGGGCGGCACTGGAAGCTATCGCGTTTCAGTCCGCGGATCTGCTGGATGCGATGCAAGCCGATTCCGGCAAACATCTGGACGAGCTGCGTGTCGATGGAGGCGCGACGGCGAATGCTCTGCTAATGCAGATACAGGCCGATCTGTTACAGATACCGGTTGTGCGTGCCCAGACGGCCGAAACAACGGCGCTCGGAGCGGCGTATTTGGCCGGGCTTGCCGTTGGCGTCTGGAGGTCGACAGATGAGCTTGCCAAGCATTGGCAGGCAGGGGAGCGATTCGAACCGGTGATGAGGGCGGATGAAGCGGGATCGCTTCGCTCTCGATGGCACGAGGCTGTGGCCAGGTCGTTGAATTGGGCGACATGAATTTCCAATGCGAGCCCGCGCGTTAGCAGGGGCGTGATACTCAAGTTGAGCATTACGCCCTTGCTAACGCGCGGGCTTTTGCAAAAATGGAGCGGGTCGCCGCATTAAAAAAGGAGGCTGCCCGATAAGGCCCGCCTCCTTTTTGCTTTCATGTGCTCTAACTAGACGTCCGTGTTCTCGCCTTTCGATTTGCTCATGCCGGTCGCGGCTTGTGCCTGCGGCAGCGGAGCGCCGACGGCGTCCGATTTGGTGAGCGGTTTTGAGTCGCGGGAATCATCGGTCGATTCGTTCACGATCATCTTGCCCGACTGCTTTGCTGAACGTAAGCGCGTCCTTCTCGGTATCAAAATCGACCGATCACAAAATCGCCGGTCTCGACCTGCTGCGTAGCGACGAGGTTCGAGAGCGGATAAACGAGAAAACGTTCGATCGAACGCTTCAGGTGACGAGCACCGTATTTGAGGTCGATTCCTTCGCTGAGCAAAAACTCTTTCGCATCGATCGGTGCATTCGAAAATGAACTTTGTTCCGGCCGATTCCGTGATGCGGTCCTGAACCGACGCAAGCTCGATGTCGAGGATCTGCCGCAGATGATGTTCCTTCAGGCTGCGGAACACGACGACCTTGTCGATGCGGTTCATGAACTCGGGCGAGAATTTTCGCTTCGCCGCTTCGAGAGCCGTGCGATAGATCTTGGTGTCGATCTCGTTGTCTTCCTTCGGCTTGCCGCCGCTCTTGTCGGGGCAAAGCCGATGCCGCCGGAGATCATGTCCGACATCTCACGGGCGCCGAGATTCGAGGTCATGATGACGATCGTCCTCGAGAAATCGACGCGGCGGTTGTCGCCAAGCGTCAGTGTCGCCTTGTCGAGAATTCCGAGCAGCAGCTGCCACAGCGAATCCGAAGCCTTTTCGATCTCGTCAAAAAGAACGAACGTCAGCTTGGTGTCGTCGGTGTGCGCCTTGTCGAGATTCTCCTGCGTCAGCATCGGCGACGTTTCGCGGTGGCCGAGATATCCCGGAGGCGAACCGATCAGTTTTGCGATCTCGTGCGAGTGCTGGAACTCGGCACAATCGATCTTGACGACCGCGTGCGGCTCGCCGAACAGGACTTCGGCGGCAGCCTCGACCACCCGTGTCTTACCCGAACCGGTCGGCCCGAGAAAAAGCATCGTTCCGATCGGCCGCGACGGATTGTTCATCCCGGCGAGATAGATCTGGAAAAGGCCGCTCATGCGGCGAACGGCGCGTTCCTGGCCGACGATCAAGGCCGGAAAGCTTATCTTCGAATTCTTCTGCACGCGGGCTCTTTCGTTCGGGGTCGAGCAATATCCCTTTTTCCGGATCTCGCTTTCTTTGTTCGCCGTTTCGTTCTTCATCTGCTTCTCTCCTTACCGGGTTCCCGAAAACTCGCCGGGCATTCCGCTAACCGAATGACGATTATCAAGCACGGATTTGCCAGATTGCTGTACGGCAAATCCGTCGTCACTAAAGATGATTTCAATAATTGTTACGTTGGCTGGACTTTCGGACTAAGGGGGGACAGCCTTGACGGTAAGCCTGCGTTATGAAGGCCATGTCTCTACTTATTTGTTAGCACATAAGCGTGAATATTGCAAGGGAATTTCGACCCGAATAATTGGAAAATTTTTCTGAATGAGATGCGAGGACCGTTAATCGTAATACTCGAGCCCGAGATGCGTGATGAATTCTTCGCCTATCAGATGCCGAAGCGTGTTCTTCAGCTTCATCAACTGAATGAAAATATCGTGTTCGGGATAAAGCCCCGGAGCGGTTTGCGGTGCCTTGAAATAGAACGAAAGCCATTCCTGCACGCCCTTCATTCCGGCCCGCTGCGCGAGATCCATGAAGAGCGCCAGATCGAGAGCAAGCGGTGCGGCGAGGATCGAATCGCGGCACATGAAATCGATCTTGATCTGCATCTTGTAGCCGAGCCAGCCGAAGATGTCGATCGCGTCCCAGCCTTCCTTGTTGTCGCCGCGCGGCGGATAATAATTGATCCGGACGACGTGCGAGAAATCTTTCGTAAAGGTCGGGGTAAACCTCGGGCTGGAGGATGTGTTCGAGCACCGACAGTTTCGACTCTTCCTTCGTCTTGAAATTCTCCGGATCGTCGAGCACCTCGCCGTCGCGGTTGCCGAGAATGTTGGTCGAATACCAACCGTCCAGCCCGAGCATTCGCGATTTCAAACCGGGAGCAAGGATCGTTTTCATCAGCGTCTGGCCGGTCTTGAAATCCTTGCCGCAAATCGGAACGCGGTTCTGTTCGGCGAGCTTCGTCAGTGCGGGAATATCGACCGAGAGGTTCGGGGCACCGTTGGCGAACGGAACGCCCGACTTGATCGCGGCATACGCGTAGATCATCGACGGAGCGATCGCCGGATCGCTGTCGTAAAGCGCCTTTCTCAAACGCTTCGATGAGTCGCGTGAACCGCCGACTCTTCGAAAAAGATCTCGGTCGAGGCCGCCCACACCATCACCAGCCGCTCGCAGTTGTTCTCCGTCTTGAATCGTGCGATGTCCGCGATCAGCTGCTCGGCCAGCTCCATCTTGTTCTTGCCGGTTTTGACGTTCTCGCCATGAAGACGTTTGACGTAATTCTGCTCGAAAACAGCCGGCATCGGTTTCAGGCTGGCAAGCTGTTCCGAGACCTGATTGAGCAGGTCCTTTTCGAGCACGCCGGCCTTCATCGCCGCGTCGAAAGCGTTGTCGTGGAAAATGTCCCACGCACCGAAAACGATGTCGTTCAGATCGGCGAGCGGAACAAAGTCCTTGATCTTCGGAGAGCGGTTGTCCGTTCGCTTTCCGAGGCGGATCGTGCCCATCTGCGTCAGGCTGCCGACCGGCTCCGCCAAGCCGCGCTTAATAGCTTCGACCCCCGCGACGAATGTCGTGCTGACGGCCCCGAGGCCGACCAGCAGAATGCCAAGCTTTCCGTTTGCCGGTGCTACTTCTGTTCCTTTCTCGATCATTGTTTATCTTCAGCGCGCACGTAGGGCGTTTCGTTTCGAAACTGCCTGAACACGAACATGCACGTTTGTTTCCGAAAGAGAAATCATAACTTTCGGCCTCAGTTTAGGCAACTTGTGCGATTTGAACTACACTCTATTTTTTGTCGCGATGCCAAAAAGCGTCGAGACTTTCTTTGCGAAATTTGATCTCGAATGGATACGAACGCACCTCTTATCAGCCCTTATGGCGGCGAACTTGTCGATCTGATGGTCGATGAAGCGGAACGCCCGGACGTGTTTGAATACGCCGCCGCACTACGATCGATCCAGCTATCGCAGCGTGAAACCTGCGATCTTGAGCTTCTTGCGACGGGAGCATTTTCACCGCTCCGGACCTTTATGGGCGAACGCGATCTTCGGGGGGTCGTCGCGGACATGCGGCTGGCTGACGGCACGGTTTTCCCCATCCCCGTAACCCTTTCGGTGGACGATCTGACAGGCATTGAGACAGGCAGCCCTATCGCGCTTCGCGACGCCAAGAACGATCTTCTGGCCGTCCTTGACGTCGAAGAGATCTACGAATGGGACCGCGAAAGTGCGGCGGCGAATGTCTTCGGAACGGATGATCCCCGCCATCCGCTGGTTTCGGAAATACATCGGTGGGGAAAATACAATTTGTCCGGCCGCCTGAGGGTCCTGGCGCTGCCTGTCTATCACGATTTTAACGACCTGCGCCTTACACCGGCTGAAACTCGTCGGCGGCTGGCCGAGATGGGGCGTACAAGCGTTGTCGCATTCCAGACGAGGAATCCGATCCATTACGCCCATGAATTAATGACGCGGCGGGCGATCGAGATGACGGATGCAACACTGTTGCTGCATCCGGTCGTCGGGATGACCAAGGAAGGCGACATCGATTATTTCACGCGCGTGCGGACCTACAAGGCGGTCGCCGCTGAAGCATATGATCATGGCCGCGTGCTTCTTTCACTGCTTCCGCTCGCGATGCGGATGGCGGGGCCGCGCGAGGCGGTGTGGCATGCGATCATCCGGCGTAACTATGGTGCGAACCATTTGATCGTCGGACGCGATCACGCGAGCCCGGGCGTCGATTCGACGGGGAAACCGTTTTACGGTCAGGCCGACGCCCAAAAACTTGCGGCAAGCTTGAGCGGCGAGACCGGTGTCAAGGTCCTTGCGTTCAACGAGTTCGCGTATTTGCCCGACGAGGACCGCTACGAAGAGCTGGACAAGGTGGAAAAAGGCCAGCGCGTGTTTTCGCTTTCCGGGACCGAGATCCGCGAAGGTTTTCTAGGCCGGGGCAGAGAGCTTCCATCGTGGTTCACGCGGGCTTCGGTTGCGTCGATCCTTTCCGAAACATATCCGCCAAAACATAAGCAGGGTGTCTGCGTCTGGTTCACCGGACTAAGCGGCTCGGGGAAATCGACGACGGCCGAGATACTTGTAGCCCGGCTGCTCGAAGGCGGTCGCCGGGCCACGGTCCTGGATGGGGATGTCGTTCGTACTCACCTGTCGAAGGGATTGGGTTTCTCGCGAGAAGACCGCGACCTGAATATCAGCCGCATCGGTTTTGTCGCTTCCGAGATCGTCCGGCACGGCGGCATCGCGATCTGCGCCGCCGTCAGCCCCTATCGCCAGAGTCGAAACCATGTCCGGCAGATGTTCAACGAGGGGTATTTTATCGAGGTATTCGTCGACACGCCGCTCGAGGTTTGCGAGGAACGCGATCCGAAGGGAATGTACGCCAAGGCGCGCCGCGGCGAGATAAGCCACTTTACCGGCATCGATGACGCCTACGAGATACCCGAAACCGCCGAGATCTCTCTCGACTCTGCCAACACGGCCGCTTCGGTAAATGCAGGCATAATTCTCGACTACCTTCGAATGAGAGGATTTATCGCCGAAACCCGATTCGATGCTACGGCCGGTAAGTGATCTATATACAGCGGTTTGCCTAAAACCACCACCTTTCCCGCCTAAAGAAGAAAAAAGGAAGAATTTCTTCAGCCGAACCGAAAGATTCGCCTGAAAGGCCGTGCTAGCCTCCGCCTAACATGTTCATCCATTTTGGGAATTGATCGGATAGGAGGGAAAAATGAAGTCACATCGCATCAATGCATAGTAGCGTGCAGCTCACTACGCGAAGGTTACTTGGCATCAGCGTGGTTATCGCGGGTAGGAAGTATTTCGCTCATCATTGGCGCGGCATCGGTCATTAGACGGCCACGCTCGCGGTGTTTGGGGTAGCGAAGACGATCGCACGAAGCCGGCGAACCGGATCAGTCGGAGATAGATCGCGGATCGAAAGTCGCGTAAAAGCATTCAGCACATCTGATCTGCTCACGCGCCAAAGCGACTACAGGCTGCCGGGAAAAAGACGTACGTCTGAGTCGCTTAGCCTGCTTGCCGGTTCGGATAACTGTCCCGGTTCACCGGTCCCGGCCGGAACTTATACGGCCGCGGCTCCATATACCAACTCAGGCGACACGACCGGCGCCAATAATACCGTTCGGAATTACGGAGGCGGCTATTACTATAGTTACGCATCAGCTCCCGATCACGTTTATACATTCACCCTAACGGCGCGGGGCCCAAATCCACGTATCGAAGTTTCTACAACAAATGCCAATTACGATCTCACGATCTATGTTGCTAATGGCATGGTGGGGGTGCGATGTCCGGCCGGAACTGAGAACGACGTTTACGCTTTAGCCGTCGCCGACCGTTATGAACCCGGAGGGACCGAAGTCTTCGATAACAACAGTTTGAGTTATTTTCCGCTTAATATTCCGCTTCACCTGTTCATCGATTCCGGGCCTTATACTTCCACCGCGGCCGGCCCGTATACCGTCAAGTTTCAGGACGTGACGGTCGCCCAGACCACCCAACCGCCCGCGAACGACGCTCCGCTGGATATGGATGGGGACGGCCGGTCCGATTTCGTCATTGCCAGAGAGTCCGGCGGGCAGATCACGTGGTACACACGCGGCAGCAACGATACCTTCCTGCCGCCCGTGACCTGGGGAGTAACCGGCGATATTCCGGTTCCCGCCAATTACGACGGCGACGGAAAAGTGGATCATCGCCGTCTGGCGGCCGGGCTCCCCGGGGCGATTCTATATAATTCGAAGTCAGACGCAGACCCTTTTCATGGACGATTTTGGCCAAACGGGTGATGACCCCACGGTCGTGGCCGACTATACAGGCGACGGCCTGGCCGATCCATCCGTTTATCGTGCCGGGCGCCGCCCCGGGTTCTCCAAGTCACTGGTACTATCGGAATCCCTTCGCGGCCCGGCAGGCTTCGAAACTATCCAGTTCGGCCAACACGGCGACAAGGCGTTTCCCAGTCATCACTTTCAGGGCTATGGTGCCGACATGATGATTAGACGAGCTGACGGCCCTCACGGCGTTTTTCTAGTCCGCTATCCGTGGGGATACATTGAGTCCTATCCATTCGGCAACGCGGCCGACACGGTAGTACCGGGCGATTATGATGATGACGGAGTGATCGACCTGGCGGTAGTACGCGTTGGCGACGACGGACTTTTCGTTTGGGATTTTGAGCCGAGCGGAACGCCCGGATTTACCGTAAACCGCAGTGTGTGGGGCGTGGCCGCGACGGATGTTCTTGCACCGGGCGATTATGACGGCGACGGGCAAATGGAATTTGCTATCTGGCGGCCCGGAAACCCCGGAATCTTTTTTGTCAAGAAACCGGGCACCGCCGATATCAGAACGGTTTCGTGGGGCCTGACCGGCGATGTCCCGGTCGCCAGTTATTTCGTGCGATAGCCGACAGATAGGAGGCCATAGGGTTCTGGTTCAGCCATTCGAACTTAGAGCATTCTCCAAATCCGGAACAATCCCTTGCAGGGGCGTCCTTGGCCCCCTGAATTTTTGAAAGTTTTTTTCGGTTCGCCACGCGAAGCTGCAATTCGGCTTCGAAATTCGGCCAGTCATCCCGCGGTCTCTTTACGGGCCAGAATATTATTGACTAAAAATCTTAGATTGAGTAAGCTAAACGGGCATCCTTTCAGGTACTTACTCACGACCACCCATGGTGCAAGCTCGACAAACTATCGATGCGACGAATTTGAGTCGAAGCCTTCTTACCGCGTTGCAGCAAGAGGTCGATCTCGGTACGCAGGCGCTTAAGAATGGCAACCCCGATGTCGCGGTGACCTTCTTTCAAAGCGCTCTGCAAAAGATGTCGGCGGAAATGCCGTTCTACGATCACTTGGTCCATAACCTCCTGCTGGGCTACCGCGACCTTATCAAACGGTTGATCGGCGAAGGCAAAGAAGAGATGGCATTGAAGTTCGCCGAATCGGCATTGAGCCTGGAGCTCCGAGGCGAGATGGCCGAGGACGCGGGATTCCGGCAACGGTTCGCTGAAGTTTTTCAGGCGTTGAGCGTTATCCTGTTCAAATACGCCAAGTTCGATTTGAGCGTGGAATGCGTTCGAAAAGCGATGCGAGTTCATCGGTTTCCTTCCGATAGTATCAACCTGACGAATTCGTTGACCGCTGCGGGCCAACCGGCTCGCTTGTCCGACTTCACAACAGATATCACGCCCGAACAACTGGGGCGCCATATTTTTATTGCGTGTGTTCCGAAATCGGCATCGACTTTCCTGAAGAATCTGCTCATTAACCTGACCGGATACCGCGATATGTTTTCTGTTTATGCCGCCGGACAGACTGAGCATGAACTATATCTCCCGACGGTGCGGGAATTCGCTCATTTCGACACGGTGACGCAGCAGCATTGCAGGGCGTCGGATGCGAACGTGCATATAATGCAGGCCTTTGGGATCAGGCCGGTCGTTCTGGTCCGAAATATTTTTGACTCGGTGATGAGCCTTTTGGACTTTTATAATAAGCAGGGAGCGTATTTCAATACGTATTTCAGGGGCGATTTCGCCTCGCTTGATGAAGAGACCAAGATCGACCTGCTGATCGACAACGTGATCCCCTGGTACCTGCAGTTCATGGCGTCATGGGACCTGGTCGAAAAACAGCGGCGGCTGCAGATCCATTGGCTCACGTACGAGGAATTGATCGGCGAAAAGTCTACTGCAGTTCAGCAGGTGCTCAATTTTTATGGACTTGGGGCCTATGAGACAGCCCTCCAATCCAGGATCCGCGAAACCGAGGCGGAATCCCGAAAGATCAGATTTAACAAGGGCGTCGCCGGCCGCGGTAAAGCCGGACTCTCCAACAAGCAGAAGGACCGCATCCGTCATCTTGCACGGTATTACCCGTCAACGGATTTCGGCCGAATGGGATTGCAATCATAATTTCAATGAGGAGGATCGAGATGAAATTTAGAAACGTTACCCTCGAACGGTCCGATATTCTAGGACGGCGGCCTAGGGCTGCCGAACATGAGATCGGAAAAGCCGAGATCGAGCGCTGGCGACGCCGCTTAGGTTATTTGTCGTTATTTGCAGGTGCCGCCACGGTAGTTGCTTCCCAGGCAGCAACGGTGTCGGCAGGGGAAACTAAAGGTGCGGTCCCGCCGCGGATCTCAAAAAAAGCCGAAGAGCTTTTGAAGAAAATAAGAAGCGGGTCCTGCTCAAAACCGGAACTCCTGCGGCGGCAGAGCGAGTATCGTCTGCCGGGGCAGAAAACCAAGTTCAACATGGTCGAGCTAATGGCCGGGGGCGACAACTGTCCGGGTAGCCCGATCCCTAGTGGTACTTACACCGCGGCAGCCCCTTTCACGGATACGGGAACCACGATCGGCGGCCAATAATACGGTGACGACAGCTCTTACAAATTCTGTAGGTTGTATCGAAAGGGGGTATTACACGTACACTCGGTAATCGGGCCCGGACCATATCTATTCGTTTACATTAACGGCCCGCGGAGCGACTCCGCAGATCACCGTTACTCCGGGGAATGCCACATACGACACTTCCGATTTATATCCTGAGTAACTCCGGTGCCGCGTGCCCGGCAGGAACCGGCAATACTGCGACGAACTGTCTTGTTGGCACGGATGTCAACTTTAGTAGCGACCCGGAAGTAATCAGCCCGGCGAAAATGAATTCCCTGCCGTTGAATGTTCCGCTATATCTCTTTATCGACAGCTTCTATCCAGGGCCGACGGAAGGCCTTACTCATATCGGGGCCTTACACGGTCACTATCCAGGACGTAACCATCGGCGGCGGGCCAACGCCTCCTGCCAACGATGCGCCTTTGGATTTTAACGGCGACGGAAAGAGTGATTACTCGATCATCCGGCCGGCAGGCGGGGCGTCGGGCGATCTCACATGGTGGACCATATTCTCGTCAGATGTAGCCGCGGCCGCTCCGCCGGAGCAGGCGCTTGCCGCTCCCGTCTGACGGGTTCCCGACAAGTACGACAGTCTGGGGAACGGGTTCCGACTTCCCTGTACCGGCCGATTATGACGGCGACGGCAAGGACGATTTCGCGGTTTGGCGTCCGGGATCGCCCGGAGTGTTCTATATCGTCCGCAGCGCGACCGCGACGTTGTTCAGCGAACCCTTCGGCGTAGACCGGTGACGATCCTTCGGTCGTAGGCGACTACACCGGAGACAACCGGGACGATCTTGCAGTTTACCGGTCCGGTCTGACATCGAGCGACCCGAGCACATGGTTCTATCGGTCGATCGGGTCACCCCCGGGGATTCAAATGGTGCCGTGGGGCCAGGGCGGCGATTCTCCGGCGCCGGGCGATTACGACGGAGACTTAAAGTACGACTTCGTCGTCCAGCGTCCGGACTCGAACGGTGTGAACGGACGGTTCTGGGTGCGAGAAGCCGATGGCTTGCAGTATTCACAGTGGTTCGGTTTGGCGGCTGACTCGGTGGTCCCCGGCGATTACGATGACGACGGCAAGACCGATTTTGCGGTCGCGCGTGACGACAACGGTGTGATCCGCTGGGACTTTGAACCGAGCGGTACGGCCGGTATAACCACGGTCACGGACACATGGGGCGTTACGGCGACCGATATTATCGCCCAGGCTGACCATGACGGCGACGGCAGGACCGAATATGTTGTGTGGCGACCGGGCAACCCGGGGGTCTTCTATATCATGACGCCGGTCACCAGGCGAATGTGGCAGCAGAACTGGGGATTGACCGGCGACTATCCGACGGGAAACTATAACGAACACTGATAAAAAGTTGGTTCGCGATACTAAAGAGGCCGCCTGAAAAGGCGGCCTCTTTTTATTCTCTCAGTCCCGTGTACAGTAAACTCGATAGTCGATCTCAGGAAAGATGTTGTCCCGCCCCTCGATCTCGATAAGCAGCGATTCGTTGACCTCGCCGGTCTCAAGCATTTTTGCCAGAAGGTCGAAACGGTGAATGTGAGACCTGAAACGACGGGACGAGTATTCGACCGTCGTTTCCTTGTACATTTGAAATGCCCAGTCGCTCGATTGAGCAAGAAGCAGTTCGCGAGCCGCCTGGTTCAAAATACGAACCATCAGTTCCGAGTTCCGAGTTCCGGGTTCCGCGTTGTCGGAATCAGGGACCTGGAACTCGGAACTTGGAACTAGAAACCTATTGGCGAGCGCCGTCATTCTTCGCTCTGCTTCGTGCTGGAAAGGATAGATCCACGAATTCCCTTCATTGATCCATACCTTGTAATAACCTTTCTCGCCCCACGACGACGCGGTCGGACGCTGCACCTGGATCGGAAGTGCCAGAATCGAGAAAATCGCCGGGGGTGATCGCCTGAATTTCAGACTGGTCGAAGTGCAGTTTCTTAAAGAAGAAATCGATGAACTGCGGCCCCTCGAACCACCAGTGGCCGTAAAGCTCGGCGTCGTAGGGCGAGACGACGAGCGGCGGATGACCCTCGAACACGTCGCGAAGATGGTACGCCTGCTTTATCCGCTCGCCGATAAAATGCATCGCGTTCTCGGCCGCTTTTTCGCGCGCGGCGGCCGGGTCGTACGGAAGCTTCATCTGCTGCGGAACGTCACGGCCCGTGATGCGGTAATACTTCAGGCCGAGATGTTTTCGGCTGCCGTCTTTGTCCAGGTAAGGCTTCAGGTAATCGAGTGGCAGGTCCCAGCCGATGTCGCGGTAAAACTCGCGATAAACATCGCTGCCGGGATAGCCGACAACGTCGCTCCAAACCTGTTGGCTGGTCTCGACATCACGTGCGAAAACGGCCGTGCCGTTCGGGCACACGACCGGAGCATGCACGCCATATTTCGGCCGCGGGTCGCCATAAAGTATGGCGTGCGTGTCCGAAATGAAATACTCGATACCCGCATCCTGGAGCAGATCCTCGATACCCGGCTCGTACGCACATTCCGGAAGCCAGATGCCGCGCGGCTGTCTTCCGAAATGCTTCTTATAGTTCGCGACTGCTACCTCGATCTGTGCCCGGCGTGATTCGGGGGTTGAGATCAAAGGCAAAAATCCATGTGTTGCGCCGCAGGTGATTATCTCGAGAACTCCTTCTTCCTGCAGCTCGCGAAACGCGTTGACAAGGTTCCGGTCGTAGCGGTCGTTCCACAAATGCAGCGACGCCGAAAGGTTATCGACATACATCCGTGCGACCGGCACAAATTCCCTCGCTTCCCTTTCGGTCCGAGCCACTTCCTTTTCGGCAAGCTCGAGCAGACGTTCGAGATGCGCCGTATATCGCTCTTCGATCAGCTTGTCCGCCAGCATTTCGCACAGCGGGGGCGACACATTCATCGCCAGCCGCGGAGCCGCGCCGGCCTCG
The DNA here is from genome assembly GCA_963763355.1 of uncultured Acidobacteriota bacterium. Lineage (GTDB taxonomy): Bacteria > Acidobacteriota > Blastocatellia > Pyrinomonadales > Pyrinomonadaceae > OLB17. The sequence continues at coordinate 1,408,076 of CAVXOI010000007.1, read as the reverse complement.
TGAAGGTTCTGGAAAATAAAAATAAGCGGAAGGTAAACCTCGGTTATCGCCTCGTAAAGCCAGTCCTCTTCCAGAAACGTCGGATACTCCGGGTGCCTCACGAACGGCAGGTGCGCGTGCAGGATCAGGCTGAAATAACCAACAGGCATATCGGGATTGTACAGGGTAGACGGAAAGACGCAAGAGAGCTCCCTCTATTTTGAATCACGTCAGGCAGTTAAAAGCATTCCGCCCGTTGTACTTATGAAACAACGGGCGGAAAGAGCTAAATACAAAAAGGGGTACGAGACGCCAACCAACGAGTCAGCATATCGGCTCCAGAGGAGCCAAATGTTTATAGCCGAAAGCAATTAAAAGCGGCCGAAGCCCCGGAGGGGCGGCAGTTGCAGCGGACAAACAACCACATGTCGCTCCTACGGAGCTCTGTTCACTGAATCCGACCCAAGAGCTACAAACAGTCCGCTCCTACGGAGCTCAGATCACTCTGACTTCTAAGACATCCTCTTCTCTTCGCTTAATTGAAGAACCAAAAATTCAAACTTCTGGTCGTTCCGTCATTCAGGCTAACCGAGAATTGTCGGCAAGTTCCGGCCCATGACGAGTTCGTAACCCAATACATCTGGTATTGGTTGTTCTGGAACAATCAGTCCGGGTGACAGGGTTGCCGGTGTCGCTATACCAGTCGGCACTCCGCTCGGACACGTTACCGGCGCTGACGATGGCGATCCTGCGGTAAAGATGTTCATCCCGCGGTTGCCCCCGAGGCTGAACCCGATCGGGACCACGTTTCCTGCCGTCAAATAATTTATCGCCGGCGGATTGGAGACACGTCCGGTAAATCCGGAGAAAGGATATCGGACGGTCACCGTGAAGGTCGCGGTCGCTGTATTTCCAACAGCGTCCGTCGCCGTCACGTTGACGGTCGTGGTTCCCAGGCCGAAGGTCGAGCCCGAAAGCGGGTTGGTCGTAACCGTTACGCCCGGACAATTATCGGTTGCCGTAGGCAGCGGGAATGTAACGGCCATCGAGGTCGCCGAACCGTTCGGCAGCGTCGCAATGACGTTCGCGATCGGGTTGATCACCGGCGGCGTCGTCTCATTCGTGACGGTCACGTTTAGCGTGGCCTGCGCAAACAGCGCGCCTGGGTCGGTCGCACGCAGCGTAAAGCTCGCGTTCGACGCACCGCAGGCGGCCGCGATGCTTGCGTTCACCGTACCGTTCGCGTTGACCACGATATTCGATACTGTTACGCCGTTGACCGTCGCACTCGCGCTGCCGTTCACAGTCACGGCGAGCGGATCATTGTCAATGTCGGCGACAGCCGCGACTTGCGAAACAGATGCACCGGCTGCTTGTTGACGGGTTATGCCGGTCGCGGCTGTGATAGTTGGCGGATCGTTCACCGGATCGACCGTAAGCCGGAACGTATCCGACGCCGTCGCTCCGCTCGGATCAGTGACCGTGACAGTAATGTCCGCGAAGCCGAACGCATTTGCTACGGGTGAGATCACGATCAGCCGGTCGGCACCGCTGCCGCCGAGCGCGATCCCGCCATCGGCAACGACATTCTGATCTGACGAAGAAGCGGTTACCGTCAGTTCGGCAGGCGCTGTCTGTGCGTCACCGATCGTAAATGGAATGGCCGGAGTTGAGGTGTCTTCATTCGTTGCCGTATCGGCAATATCGCTGATAGTAGGCGGAGTGTTCGGCGTCACGGCAAGGCGCAGGATCTCGGCTGCCTTGGGCCTGACCGGATCGTTACTCGCCACGCAGACCGCACCGAGGTAATTACCGACCGACAAACCGGCGGCGCTGAGTTGCGTCTGGACAGCCTGGCTGGCTCCGCCAAGCACCGTTCCCATGGCAGGCGTCGTCTCTCCGATCCACGGCGCACCGCAAGGCACGGTTCCCTGTACCTGCATGGCGAGCCCCGAGAAATCGGACCGAGATGTCCATGTTCCCGGAGGAGAGTTGGCGGTAACGAAGCTGCCTGTGCCGAGGTTGGAGGCGAACCAAACCCAGCGGTTCGCAAGTGTCGTCCGGGCACTTACGACCACCCAGTACCTACCCGGCTGCAGCGTTATGTTTTGAGCCGCTGCAGGCAGGTCGAGACGAATGTTCGCTCCGGTGATGGTCACACCGGCTGCGTTAGGCGCGGCAGTGTATGTCCAAGCGGCCGCACCGGGATTCGAGTGCGGATTGCCAGCCGGCAATCCATTGGCGTCCGGGTAAATACTCCAGGTAAGATTCTGGGCCACGCTTGCGAGAGGCTGGTTCGAGGAAACGAAGCCTTCTGCGAAGATCGATGTGATCGTCGTAGCGAACTGCAGATTGATATCATCGCTTGTGAACGTAGCCGGCGGATTCGGATTATCCGTATAGATCCCGCTTCGGAAACCTGTATTCGAGGTTCCGCGACCCAGGTTGTGAGCAGTCATGCCGCCCTCGCCGGTCTGATCGATGTTGTACTCGAGCTGAAAACCGCCGTCGTTCCGAATATTGAAATTCGCGGTGCCGGGCGCACCCTCGACGATCGAGATGTTCTGCGAAGCGGGGTCAAGCGTGATAACCGGCGGCGGTACGGCGATCGCCATCGGAAGATTAAGAGTTGCGTCGGCCGGGGCTCCCTGCGGTTCAAGCCGGAGCGTGCCGAAATTAAAGGCCGCGTTCGGGGTAATATTCGTCGAATCGACCGTGATCGTCAGCGTGACGGTTCCACCCGCTGCAACCGTAAAATTGCTCGGCGAGACCGTGCCTTCGAGTGATTGAATACTCGCCTCCCACGACTGCGAGGTTGAAAGCGTGCTGCGGAACGTGCGTGTGAATGTACATTGGATCGGGCAGCTTCGCTTCGCAATGCTCGGAAGATTAAGGGTTGTCGTATTTCCGCCGGTTGCGGGATTGGCCGCCTGGAAATTTGCCTTCGTCTCGTTTAGAACGAGGCCGGCGTTAGCAGCGCGATCGACGCGGACGCGTCCGCCACCCATATCGAACGGAGTCGCGGGCGTCGTTCCGTTTTCCTTTGTTACACTTCGCTCGGCCGTCATTTCAAGCGCCGATTTGATCTCTGAAACTGACCACGTCGGCCGCAATTGCCGCAACAGCAACGACGAGCCTGCATTGTGCGGTGACGCCATAGATGTACCGTTCAGTTGGGCAACAAGCTGTTCGGAACCAGTAATCGCCGTTCCGGCATAGGCCGCGAGGACGTTCACCCCAGGAGCCGTAACGTCCGGCTTCAAAAGATCAAAACTTCCTGCTGGTCCACGCGAGCTGAAAGCGGCAAGTTGGTCGGCTTGATTAGAAAGCGCGACTGCCGGATATGGTATCGAGGCCGTCGTGCCCGGGTTTGCGAGGGCAAAAGTGCGGATCGCATTACCCTGGTTTTGCGACAGCCCAAAGGCAGGAACGGTAGTACCGGGCACCTGCGGGATCAGCCCGGTTGCTCCGGCGTTGTTCGCAACAAGCACCGCTATCGCACCTGCCGCGGAGGCGTTATTCACCTTTATCGAAAACGAACAGGTACCGCGGATCACCAGCGCGATCGCTCCCTGGAACGTTCCGGCCGGTAGAGGGTCACAGGCGTCATTGGCCGTCGTATAACCGGGACTGACGATCAACGGCGCGCTGATCGGGGCCGAATGAAGAACTCCGAGAGTGCCTTCGTTCGCCGGCATCTGCGTCAGCGAGGGCGGAACGCTGCCGGGACCCGTAATATTCGTGACATAAGAGATACCCGCACGGCCGTGCTGGGCCGCGGCGGTCGAGGCGGTCCACGGCTCGAGATGGCCCATCGTATTCGCGCCCGGGCCATCGTTACCGGCCGAGGTCGCGACGTAGATGCCTGCATCCGTCGCGTTAAGAAAGGCAAGCGAGACCGCGTCGGTCCACGGCGAAGTGCCTCCGCCGATCGAGAAATTAAGAGCATCGACAACGCCGTTCACGATCGCCTGGTTGACCGCGGCGGCCGATGAAACGTTCGGGCACAATCCCTGGCCCGTTGCTGTATTGGTATAACAAACGTCGTAGGCGATGATATTCGCACGCGGAGCTACGCCGGATATGCGACGGGTCAGAGTCAAAATATTTACATCGCGTCGGTTGCCGGCAACGGTCGACGCCGTGTGCGAACCGTGGCCGTTGGTGTCGCCGAAACCGGGTTCCTCGCGGATATTGACGACACCGCATTGATTGCCCGGCGCCGTGCAGACAAAATCATATCCGCCGATAAGTTTGGCATTACAGCGGCCGGCGTCGACACCGCCGGGAGCACACGTACCGAGAAATGTACCCGCCCCGAGCGGATTCACATGAGCATATCCATCGACCGGATCGAGCGCGGCAAAGGAGGGGCTTCCAAAATTGATACCCGAATCGATGATCCCAATGACCGTGCCCTCACCTTGCACAGCCGCTGTCTGGCCGGGGTTAGTGCCGTTCCAAAGCGGCTCGGCGCCGATCAATGTGGGACCTACATCGGTGTCCATCGGTACGTCGCGGACCGGATCGACTATATAAACCTCAGGCATCTGCGCAACGATGCTCGCTTCGTCGTCGGACATCCTGGCGACGATCGCGTTCAGGGCGTGCTGCATCTTTTTCGTGACTTCGACCTGGCGTCCGAGGAGCTGGTTGATCTTTGCTTCATGGCCAGCTTGACGACGTTCCAGATATTGAACATACCGGACGGCGTCACGGCCCTTAACATCGAGGCGGTTCTTGCTTCGCAGCTTTGCCGGTTTTGGATATCCGGGAACCCTGCCGTCATACCCGGCAAGAGCGTCTTCGCGGAACACGATGATGTATTGGCCGGAAACTGCGCTGTCGCTGCTACGGCCGGCTTTCGACTGGACATCCGCAGCCCTTTCAAGCACTGGGTCCTGGGCCTCGACCGTATTCGTACCTTTCCAAATACCGAATACCGCCGCGGACATCGCGACCAACGCAATTACCGCAAACATATACCGTCGCGAACGACGCGCCTTTTGAAGCTTCATCTTCTATCTCCTCAGTTTGTAGTGCAGATCACCGACGCTATTGGTCACTGGTAAAACCGGACCGAATGAGAATGGCTAAAGCTCACAAAAATCAAAGCGTGTCGGCCGGCAAGTGGATTGGGAGCCGGTAGAGCCAACCAAAAGTTTAGAGAATCGTCGGGTGACGATAAACTTTAGAGCTTGTGTGATTTGCTTGTCAATTTGCGATCTGTCGATAATTTTGAATTTCGTCCAAATATTAGCACGACAGATGCCTAGGAAATGTATGCTTCCATACAGGTAATAATCGGCAAAAACGTTGCGTTTTTTCGTGATTCGCATCGAGTTAAAGGATCGGACACAATTATTTTGGGAGAATTTCGGAAGCTTCAAATGAAAAGAGCACGACCTTCGTCGTGCCCGGTGATTTATTTAGTTGCTTACAACTCTATCTTGTCTTCACGTCAACCGTCGAAAGACCTTGCAGGAAGGCGTTCAGCCCGGCTATTTCCGAACGGGTCTTTGATATAAAGGACCGCGTCGCCGTCGAGACATCGCTAACTATCAACCGCGGCTCAGGCACGGCCGAGAGGTTCTCAGCCGATTCGGCCGACGCGATCTTATGGATCTCTCGTTCATAGATCTCGACGCCGTTTTGGATGCGATGTGAACAACGTTCGACCTCCCCGTTATCCTTGTAAAATGATTCGAATTTACCCATATCGTCCCTCCATTGCCGGCAAGAACCGCAGCCGGGATCTTGCCCTATATTTAAGCAATCGACGTGCCACCAAATGTAATCTTTGCGTTTGCAGGAGTTAGCTAAAATGCCCCAAGTCTCAGCTAGAGCTCGGGGCACCGTTTTGAATGATTTTGACGCAGAATGTGACAAAAGCCGCTACTTCGAGCCGACAATGTAGCTGTCGCGCGAACGGATGACCAGTTTCGGCCTGTTTACCCGAACGCGTATACCTTTGCGGTCGCCGGGCGAACCGACGTTTTGCGGATAGTAGCCAAGAACGTACTGACGGCGAAGCTCTTCGGCAATGCTTTCGAACGCTGCCGAAAGGCCGCGGGTCGTCGATTCGGCCCGAAATACCCTGCCGCCCGTAAGCTGAGCCAATTGGGTCAGGTATGTACGGCCGTTGGCATATGCCTCGGAGATCCGCCTGGTCTGGCCGATGCCGATCTGACCGGGAATCCCAAGCGTCGGCGATGTCGTCATCGGGCCGTTGCCGCCGCCGATACCCATATTTTGAAGGAACGTATTGTAATAGATAGGATAAATGACCGCATCGGACTCTTCCGCATCCTGGAGCGTGCTCATATAGCTCGCCCCCGATGATGTCGTGTCAACACCGTCCGTGAAGAGCACGACCGCCTTTCGGCCCTCGATCTTTCCAAGCCGCTTGCGAATGGAGTATTCAACTGCTTCGTAAAGGGCCGTACCGTTACCGAAGCCCGTTTTTCGAATGGCCTTGTGGATCTGTTCGCGATCGCCGGTCGGCTCGGTCAAAACATGGACCGACGAATCGAACTCAATGACCATTACCTTGTCATGCGGAAGGAGCTGCTCGACGAATGCGGCCGCCGCTGCCTGTATTTCTTCTATCTTATATGACGTGGACGGGCTGACGTCGATCAGCAGAACAACTGTGAACGGCTTGTCAGAGGTGCCGAAGTATTCGATCTTTTGCTCGACGCCGTCTTCAAAGATCTTGAAGTTCTGTTCGCCTAAACTCGGGACATAGGACCCGTCGCGATCGGAAACGGAGACCGGTATTGTAACGAGGTTAGTCTCTACCTTGATCACGTCCGCCTCATTCGGATCGGCGGGCTTTGCGTCCGTCGCGGTTGAGGGAGCCTTGTTTTCCGTGGCTTTCTTTTCGTCCTTTTTCGATTGCCTGTTCCTGCGGGGGGTAAGCGCGATGGGGTTCGTCGCCGCGGATTCGGAATAGCCACCGGAGCTATCTTCAGCAGAGGCGGCGACGGAATCGGAAACAGGCCTTGCCGCAGTGTCAGTGCTCGGCGTGGCAGGCGCGGCCTTAATTCTTCTTCCCGACTGTGCACTCGAGGAACCAACGAATACTACAGCGCAAACAACAGTCAAAAGGATAAGTTTCATTTCGAATTCACAGAGCTTTTTCGGCCTTGGGAGAGGAGTGTACTATTTGATGAGTACAGCAAAGTTTTAGTTCGCCGGAACAACCATTGAACATTTAGGTATAATGACCTCGGATGACTATGAGTACATATAGATTATTGATCATTATCGCGTCTTTTGCACTAGTTTTTTCTGCATGCTCTGGCGGGGCCGATCAAAATACATCGGGTAACCAGGCAGCCAACACCGCACCCGCGGCCGATGCGGGCCCGACGCCTTCGAATCAAATAACGGAAGCGGACGTGGCAAAGCTGAAATGGCTTGAAGGAAGCTGGCGTGGAATGGTCGGCGACAAGCCGTTTTACGAACGTATCCGATTTGAAGGGTCAACGATGATCGTCGAATCGTTTGAAGATGGTTCGATGTCAAACGTTACGGAAACCGGCACATTCGAGCTAAAGGACGGCGAATGGGGACATTCGGCCGGCACGCAGCGTTCCGCCGCAAGTTCCATCACGGATGATATGGTGCAATTTGTGCCCGCAAAAGTTCCTGGCGCTCCGGAAGGAGGAACGGTGAAGGGCGGTATGTTCAGGTTCGAACGTAAGGAGAACGGAACCTGGCTTGCCGTACTCGACGTGCCGGCCAGCCGGGATAAGCCGGCAAGCCAAACGGTGTACAAGATGGAGCCGTGGAAGGCCGTGTCGAAGGGCTCGACGAAATAAAGTTTGACGTTCTATCCTGCTTACCGTGTCAGCGAAAAAGAACTTAGCGGCTCGGGGCCCGGAACCTTTCGGGCCTTTTTCGGCTTTCCTGGAAAGTTAACGACGCTGGCGCCGAATACGGCACCCGGTACTTCTTCCTCGAGATCGAACTCGTCTGCGTCAAATTCAAACCGCTCCTTCAATGCAGTCAGCGCATCTTCTCCGGTCATTCCCTTGATAGCCGCCAATATATTAAAAAGGCCTTCGCTGATCATGCCGCGCAGATCGGAAAGCGTGACACCTGAGGCCAGCGCAAGCATCGCGTACCTGATCTCGTCCGAACCGATCGCGACAAAATCCGAATGAGGCTTTCCGGTGAACTGCGAAAACGCCGAGCGTGTCGCAATGTCGGCCGCATTCCAATCGTCGCCGGCGAGGGCTACGTCGAATGCGTCACGGGCAAAGCCGGCAGCATCGAGTACGCGGGCAAATCTGTGTGCCGGAACACGCCACTCGGCGCTTTCGGCCGGGCGGGGTGACGGACTTTTTCTTGGCGTCGTTACCGAATTTGAATAAAGAACACGAATGTACGGCCGGTTGACTGCGTAAAAGCCTAGTTCGGCGCGATAATCCCCATCGGCTTCGACATCGAACCACCAATTCCCGCTTCCATCCACGGCATGCACCTCTTCGGTGTCGGCCCGCGTGTTGACCAATTTGAGGACTAGTGCATATCCGGTCGATTCGCCGAGGGCACGGTTGAGCGTGTGAAAGGGATTTTTGCCCACGGCCCAATAGAAATACAGCCGATTCGGCGACTGCATCAAGAGCCGTGCACGGTTGCCGCTTTTTGAAAGATTGGGAAGCTTTGGTTCCGCCAGCTCGAGGAATTCCGGCGAACGCAGCGGTTCGGAAACCTGCGCGACAGCCGGTTCTGCCGGGACCGGGGTTCCCTGCAGTTCGATGAGGACATCGTTCCTTACCGGCGAGCTTGCAATGCTGTCTGTGATCGGCTCGAATACTACTTCTTCCTTGCCGACCTTCTTCGATATTTTCTTTCCTGATCTCTCTCTCATAAAACGCGCGTAAACTAAAAGCGTTAATTATGAAGGGTTTCGCGGCAAGTTACAAGGAGCTTTGGGTTATTGATAGATCGGCGGCCGTGTCAAATCCTTAAATTCCTGGCTTGTGTTAGCTTGATCTCGACCTTACCGAACGGGGCCCTCACCTGCGAGCGAACTGGCACGCGTCGGGCGTCGTCGGTGATCCAGATGATCATGCTTCCCTCTTTTTCGATGAAGCGTCCGGGGCCGAAGACGTCGGGTTCGATGCGGAAGCAGGCTACCTTGCCTAGCACCGTCTTCTGCACCTCGCGGCCGGTCACTTTGACCGGGATCTTGTAGACAAGGCCCGAATCGCTGACCGTCATCGAAAATGTGGCTCCGACCGATAGCGGCACCATCCTAAGCTTGTAAATGGCCGAAACTATGTCATATGTTTCGGGCCCGATCTCGGACGCTATCCGGCGCGGCGGCCGCATCGGGTCCTTCGGGTCGGTCTCGGTATAGGTCACCTGCCGATCGCCGTAATCGAAGACCGCTTCGCTGTCCCGAACGCGCTCTTTCTGAACGTCATGTTTTTTGGTGAGCTGCGCCGTCCCCGCCGGGCGGAATGTCGATTCGATCTCCTGAAGAAAGCTGTACTTGAAGAGTTTCACCAAGGTGCCTTTCGAGCGGGCTTCGGCTTTGACTATAAAATTGCCGTCCTGTTCCGGCCGGGAGACCGTAAAAGTGAGGTCGGCAACTGCCATTCCCTGGATGATCTTGCTTATTTTGCCTTCGTAGGTGAGAACTTCGCCAGCCGTATAGGAAGGCGTTGCCGCCGCGAGGGACGCCGGGGCTGTTCCGGGAACGACTGTGTTGTTGTTTTCCGCAAACGCGCCGGAAACCGATAGATAGGCCGCCAACCCAAGACAGAGAAGCTTGTTCGAATAATTCATCACGCTACGATCTAAGACCCGCAAAACACACATTGTAAGTGGCTCGGAACATTATACAACATTCGTTAAGCCGCAACCCTTATATTCATTTCCGCGATTTCTGAGGAGACACTGACACTATGATGCGATCGAACGCCGATCGGGAGCACCGAGCCTTTTCGTGACGGCATCGAAAACGGTGTTTACGCTTATTTCCATACATATCCAATTCGAGCATGCCCGGCGATGGCAGTCGACGCGGCAATCGATATCCGTGCGTTCGACGCAGATGTCCGCCGCGAACGGGCTGCCGTTCCGCCACCACTCCGTCGGGCCGAAAATACCGACGATCGGTGCTCCTGCCGCGATTGCGAGGTGCGTAGGTCCCGTGTCGCCGCCCACGTAGACAGACGCCTTCTTTGCTAGCTCGTAAAAGCCCTTAAGGCCAGGCCGCGCGACGGTCACCTTGCCGCTGCGGCTTGCGGCAAGGACCCGGGCCGCGAGTTCGCCGTCCTCCGGCCCGACGGCAACTATCGAGCTAAGTCCGTGTTCCTTCCACAACACGTCAGCCAACGCACCGTAATTTTCCGCCGGCCACAGCTTTGTCACCCATCCGCCGGCCGGATTGAGGATCGCAAATCTCTCATCCGCCGCAGAAACGATCTTGTCGCGCTCCTGCTTGTGCGTCAGCTCTGTCGAGACCGGAAACTCGAAACTGTTCGCAGGAGCCTCAAATCCGAGAGCGGCCGCCGCCAAAGCAAGGTTTTTCCTTATCACATGGGCGTTTTGCGGCACCTCGGCAGTGCGGTTTAGAAAGATCCGGCTTGCGGGCTCCCTCATCGAGGCGGTATCGAATCCGTATCGAACCTTAGCGCCGGAGAGCTTGGCTATCGCCGCCGATTTCATAAGGCCCTGAAAATCTATCGCGATATCGAAATTTTGCCGCCTTAGCTTGCGAAAATGCTCTTTTAACGACGGCAGGATGCTCGCGACGATCGGCCCCCGGCGGAGCGAACGCGTGTCGACCTCGATCAGCCGGTCTATCAAGTCATTCCCGCGGAGTATCTCGGCCGAACGCGATTCGGCCACCCAGCTTATCTCTGCGTCGGGCATATTTCGGCGGATCGCGGCCAGCGACGGCAGCGTGTGGATTATGTCGCCTATGCTTCCGAGTTTTACGATAAGGATCTTCATTTTTGGCGGCCGGCAGCAGGTAAAAAAGCTGGAAATTACCACCAAGTATAGGATATTCTAGATAATTGAGTCAGCGCGACCCCACCGATCGCCGCTTCCCTGGTCGTCCTCCTATGCAAAAACCAAAGCGTCAAGATCGAGATCTGCGTCCGGCACTAGTGTTTCTATCAGGCGACCTGATAGCCGTGCCGATCCCTCTCGAACGTGAAATTGTCGTCCTCGGACGCGAGGTCGGGGCCGATGTACGCGTAAACGATCTAAAAGTTGCGCGGCGGCACGCCACTATCGAAAGCTCCGTCGACCGTGCGACGGGGGAAAAGAGCTATATTCTTAGGGACCTCGGTTCCCGCGTCGGCACGCTGCTGAACGGCGAGCCTGTTGATGAAGACGCTCTTCAGCACGGCGATAAGATCACGATCGGCGAACAGATCCTTCGATTCGACCTGCTCGATGAGATCGACCGGGAATATCATCAGCAGATCCACCGGCTTATATCGCACGACGATCTGACCGGGCTGCTTTCGGGCCGCTCTTTCTTTTCCGAACTACGCCGCGAGGCCGAGCGGGCAAAGATCGAGCGAAGGCCGTTTTGCGTTTTGATGATGGATATCGATCATTTTAAGAACGTAAATGACACTTTTGGGCATCTAACCGGGAGCAAGACGCTTGAAGAGATAGGCGGGTCGATAATAACCTGCCTCAGAAGCGGCGATACGGCCGCCCGCTTTGGCGGCGAAGAGTTTGCCGCATTCCTGCTGGATGCCGAGATCGGCCAGGCGATGGTGGCGGCGGAAAGAATAAGGAAAGAGATCGACGAACGCGAGTTCAGCGTACAGCGTCAGGGCGCGGCGGAGGGCTCGCATCACGTTACGATAAGTATCGGTATCTCATCATTTCCCGACGATTCGAGCGACCCGATACAGCTTGTTGAAATGGCGGATTCCGCCCTCTACCGGGCAAAACGTGAGGGCCGCAACCGTGTTTGCATCTATGGAGCGGTGGATGCCGGTGAGATCGACAGCCAGCTAAAGCCGCGACGCGAGTAAATTTTGCAACTTTTGCCGGTTATCACCCGTGAAAGACATTGGACATCTTTTCTGTTAAAATCCGGGGTTTGTTGTGTCAGCGCTTCAGTATACAGCCGCCCCGTTTTATTAAACCGTGATCACGAAATTAAACCTAAGCAGTAGTCCGTTCCGAAATCGTACAACGCCGTACCTGATATCGCTTTTGATGCTCGGGCTGGCCGGAATGGCAATGATCTTCTTTTTGGCCAAGTTGAAGCAGAATTCCGACTTGGACAGGGTAACGACATCGCAAATAGAGCAGATGGAATCTGAGATAAATCACTTGAAGGGCGAGGGCGCCAAGGTGCAGCAGCAGTTGACGCCGCAGCAGCGAGAGCTGCTGGTCGCGTCGCACAAGCTGGTGGCGAACAAATCGTTCGGCTGGTCGCGGCTTTTCGCCGATCTGGAATCGGTACTGCCCGGTACGGTGAGCGCTTCGCGAATAACGGTCGAGAACGTTTACAAGGACGGCGAACAGGTAAAGGCCGAGCTTGATTTCGCGGTGCTCAGCCGAGACTATGCTGCCGTCATGTCGATGATCGACCGGATGAACAATTCGGGAATGTTCCAGGCCGAATTACGCGGCCAGGACCTTCAAAAGACCGAACGGATAACCTTTACCGAATACTCGCTTCACCTGGTCTATAAGCAGGCGTACGGCTACGCGGCGGCCCCGGCTGCCGAAGTGGCGCAGAACGTACTCGGAGGTGCCCCGCAATGAGCGAACAGCATCCCGAGATCGACACTCCGAGAGACCAGCCCGGGGAAACCAAGCCTGAGATCCTGAGAAACGAGATCGGACAGGCCGTGGACCCGACCGTCGTTGTCGACGAAGCCGATCGTACTGTCCTGTTGACCGAGAATGAGACCATCGTTATCGAAAAGGAGCAGTACATCGACGTTCCGCCGGTCAACCGCCCGCGTAAGGTATATCAGGGCATGTGGGGCCCGGTCGAAGTAGGTGTACTTGGCGCCGGAATGCTCGCGGTCCTTGGCGTCATATTGCTATATATATTTTTTGTCGTACCGTCCAATCGTGAGCTTGAGAGTAAACGGGCGGCGCGTCGGAGCGCTGGATGCAGAGCTCGCGTCCGCACGGGAAAAGTGGGGCAACATTTCGAATGTCCAGGAACAGGTCGGAACCTTGATCAGCAGCGTGGATAATTTCGAATCGATCTACCTGCCTCTTCCGACCACCGGCAGGACCGCTCTTTACCAGCGTTTGAACGGCCTGATCGCATCGCACGGGCTGGTAAATTCGGCCGGGCCGGATTATTCACCGCTCGAGATACTTGATAAGGGAAAGCAGCACGAAGAGGGTGAAAAAAGCGGCAAATCTAAATTCCGAAGTTTCTTCCCGGGCGTCTATGTAACGATGACGGTCGAGGGGCCCTACGCCAATATCCGCCAGTTCATACAGGACATCGAGGTTGGAAGCGAGTTCATCGTCGTCAGTGCGGTCGAGATCGAACCGTCAGACGCCGAGGAAAAGCCGCAGCAGAACCCGGCCGCACCGGGCGGGGTTCCGGGCGGCGATCTGACGACAATGTATCCTTCGGGAACCAACAGGGCGATGCCCGGTCAGCCGATGGCGAGCCAGCCGAATTTGCCAAGCAGCGCGCGCGGCAAAACGCACGGCTCGGTCGTGAGCTTGAAGATGGAAATGGCGGCTTATTTCAGGCGTCCTAATCTGGAGACATTCGAGAGCGGCCCTGCGCCACAATAGGGCCGCAATAGTTTTTGAGATGAAACTTTTTGAGGGAAAAACCAAAAGCGAACGCAATAAGATCATCGCAGCGATGATACTGCTCGGTGCAAGCCTGATCGTCCTGTTCTATGCGTTCGGCCGCGGAATGTTCAGCGGCGGCACAACGACAGCGAGCGTAAAGACAACGCCGACGCCGCGAAAGCAGGCATCCGGCAAATCGGAATCGAAGACGGATCAGCTAAAAATGCCGTCGCCTGAGGACCAGGTATTTCAGGGCGAGACCACGCCCATCGTTTACCGTCCCGGTGCGTTTGGCGTGCCTTCCGCCGGCCGTAATATCTTTGCCTTTCTACGAGCCGCCAGTACCGACACCTTATATTCCGACGCCGGTACCTGTAAAGACGCCGGAGCCGACCCCGACGCCGACGCCATTACCTATACAATTGGCGGTGATAAACCCGCAGAGTGTTTACGCCGGGTCGAATGGCTTCCGGATGGAGATCTCCGGCGACAAATTTACGCCCGATACAAAGATCTATATGGACCAGCAGGAGCTGCCGTCCACATTTATCAACGAAACGCGGATGACCGCCGATATTCCTAACGTCCTGATCAGGAACGAGGGCCAGCGGCGGCTGATGGCCCAGACGGCGGACGGGACGAAATATTCGAACCAGATCTCTTTCGACATTCAACCGGCACCAAAACCGCAGTTCACCTATATCGGGATGATCGCCCGCAAGCGGAGCAATAATGACACCGCATATTTCCAGGAAACGGGCAAACCGATGCCGACAAGCGCCCGGCTTAACGATGTGGTCGGCGGGCGGTTCAGGGTAGTCAGTATCTCGGAGCCGGAAGCGATAGTCGAGGACGTTAGCCTCGGATTCAGGCACCCGTTAAAGATCAAACCCGCAGCGGCTCCCACCGGGGCGACGGGGCCGCAGCCGGGCCTACCGGGACGCGGATTTCCGGAACGAACCCGTCCGGGCTTTCCTGCGAGCGGGGCGCCAATGCCGGTGAGCCCAAGCAGGGTCCCGGGAATACCCGATAATATTCCGCGTTATAGCGCACCCGGTTCAAATTCGAACCGGAACGTGAACAGGCCGAATCGCGACGACGACGATGACGACAACGATGACGGAGGCAAATAACGAATCCGGCATGACCCTGATCGCCGTCATGATCTTCATGACGATCTTTGCATTCGTCCTGATGACGGCCGCGCCGTCGATCCAGATGGATGTCCAGCGTGAGAAGGAGCTCGAGGCCATCCGCCGCGGCGAAGAGATCGTGAACGCCATTCATCAGTTCGCGATCTATCACGAGAACAGGAATCCGGGAACGGGAAAACTTCCCAAATCGTTCGAGGAGCTGCTGGAAGGGTTGCCCGACGGCACAAGAAAAAGACAGATCCTCCGCCCGTCGGCGACCGTCGATCCGCTTAGCCTGGATGGCAAATGGCGCCTGATCCAGCCCGAACCGGATGTGATCGCCCGTTTTGCGAAACGCGTCCAGATCTACAATAACGGCATCCTGCCGTCGTCGCCGGCACCACGGGTCTATGACCGATATACCGTAACACTGGCCAACGTTCTGAATACCGAAAGTGCCTTCGATGCTGAAGATGAGGACGAAGAGGATATGACGGTCGAAGACGACGTTCCGTTCATTGGCGTTGCAAGCCAAAGCCGGATGCCGTCGGTCGTTACCTATTACGGTATCGAGAACCACTCGAAATGGCTCTTCACGCCGCTGTTCCGCGGTGTTGGGGCCACCAGCATACGTCCGGGCATTCGGCCGCCGGGACGTTAATAACTCCGATAATAAAGAGATCACTTATACGCGTTCAGCTCGCCCGGCCGCTCGGGCTTTGGGCGGACGTTATCTTTTTTCATCCACCGACCGCCGCACCGTTCCCATCTCAAGTAGTATTCTTATAAACGTACATTTTTGATTACGGACGAGTTTGTACCGGATGGCCGGTCCAACCGAGTTGACTTATCTCGTGTAATAGAATTAGAATAATTCTAAATCAGGAGGGTAAATGGAACTGCACAAGACAAAGATAGATATTGCAAAAGGAACACGGGAAAAACTCATTGCTATTTTGAATCAACGTCTGGCCGACGCCGCCGACCTGCGATCGCAGGCAAAACAGGCCCATTGGAACGTGAAAGGGCCAAATTTCATTGCGTTGCACGAACTGTTCGATCAGGTGTCGACAGAGTTGGACACTCATGTCGACGACATAGCGGAACGGGTCACAACGCTCGGCGGTGTCGCCATGGGAACCGTGCGGCTTGCGGCGGGCAAATCGTCGCTGTCTGAATATCCGCACGAGATATCGGACGGAACGGCGCATGTCGATGCACTCTCGAGCGCTCTTTCGGATTTTGGGAAAAAGGTACGTTCGGACATTGATAAGACGGACGAGCTGGGCGACAAAGACACGGCCGATCTTTTTACGGGTGTTTCCAGGGGGGTCGACAAGTTGCTCTGGTTCGTTGAGGCGCATAACCAGGCATAAGATCGCGATCGTGAACAAATCGGCCCGGCGTGCGTATATTCTTTATGCGTTTGCCGGGCCGATGTTTTTTCGGAACACCCAGAGATCATTGACTTTCGCAGGTCAATACGTGATGATTACGCCCATCGTTTAGAGCGACGTGGACGCCCCCGATCTACTATGAGCATGACGGTAAACATAAGCACCCGACCGGAAAACCTGCATGTTGTAGCTGCAGGAGACTTTTCCCTGGATGAGGCAAAGCGAACGTTTCTAGAGATACTCGACTCGATCCAAAAGTCAGGTCTCGGGAAGGTGCTATTCGACGGCCGTGACATCAACGGCGAACCGCTTCTCATCGAGCGGTTCTATTACGGCCAGTTTGCGGCCGAACATGTCAAAAATCTCGTTGAACACGGGTGGGAAGGCGAAGAACCCCAGCTCGCGTATGTCCTCGCGGAACCCGTCCTCGACTGGCTGCGGTTCGGAGAGATGGTTTTGAGGAATAGGGGCGTCAACGCCCGTGCCTTTGATAACACGGACGACGCGGTCGCCTGGTTGGAGTTGGGGCCGGAGCCGGCCGAAACAACAGGCGAACCGAACTGACACGGTACGGACGGTTCGTATCTGCTCGACAAAGGTTCAGTTCGAATAATCGAACACAATATTGGCAAATGCCTTTACGCCTACGTCCAGGCGGCTGTCATCTAGATAAAAATCGGGTGTATGATGGCCCGCGGTCGTTTTCGGGTCCTTTCCTTTTGGCATACCACCGACATCGAAATAAAAGGCAGGGGCCTTTTCGCCGAAGAAGGAAAAATCCTCGGCCCCTGTTACCCACACGGTCTCTCGCACATTCTCTTTTCCTGCTGCCTTCTCGAGCGACGGAAGCATTTTCTTTACAAGCTCCGGCGTGTTGTAGGTGACGAGGGTTTTGTTGTCGATCGAAACCTCGGCCGTCGCTCCCATACTTTCGGCAATGCCGGCCACGGTCTGTTTTATTTTGGCGTGAACTTCCTTTTGCATCGCGGAATCGAGCGTGCGGATCGTTCCCGCCATAGTCAGTTCCTCAGGGATGATATTTTCGCGCACGCCGCCGTTTATGCGGCCGACGGTTATGACGACCGGGGCTTTCGTCAGCTCGGTCCGCCGGGCGACTATCATCTGCAGGCCGGTGTAAACTTGCGCCGCGACCGCGATCGGGTCGGTGCCAAGCCACGGGTACGCGCCGTGCGTCTGGCGGCCTTTGATCTTGATCTGGAACCAATCGCTCGAGGCCATGATACGCACCGGACTTATATCTGATCGTGCCGATCTCGGTCTGCGAATTTATGTGAATTCCAAAGATCGCCTCGACCTTCGGGTTGTCCATCACACCTTCCTTTACCATGTCCGGCGCCCCGCCCGTCTCGCCCGGCGGCGGGCCTTCTTCGGCAGGTTGGAAAATGAAGACTACGGTTCCCTTGATCTTGTCCTTCATCCCGGCGAGGAGTTCGGCCGCGCCCATAAGCATCGCCACATGAGTGTCGTGCCCGCAGGCGTGCATCACGCCCACCTTTTGGCCGTTAAATTCCGCCGTCTCTTTTGAAGCGAACGGCAACGAGTTTCGTTCGGTGACCGGAAGGCCATCCATATCGGCACGCAGGGCGATAACCGGTCCCGGCTGTCCGCCTTTCAAAATGCCAACAACCCCGGTCTTTGCAATGCCGGTCCGGACCTCGAGGCCGAGTTTTCTCAGATGGTCCTCGGCGTACTTTGCCGTTTTGACCTCTCGGTTCGAAAGCTCCGGGTACTGATGCAGATGCCGCCGCCATGCGACCACCTTCGGCATCAATTTCGTCGTCGCCGCGTCGATCTCGCGGCTCATGTCGATCGGGAAAGCATGTGAAACTGACGCCGCAAGGGCGCACAGAGCAAGGAATACTTTTTTCATTGTGTCTCCGGAAATATTCGAGGTGAGACGATTTTAGAGGCGTTCGGGAGGATATGCAAAACCGGAAGGATGTCTGAAAGCCGTATGAACGGCTCCAGAGGAGCCAAATGTTTGTAGAAACCGGCAATGAATTTCGGTTTGAAGCCCCTTAGGGGCGACATTCTCCAATCAACGGATGAAGAACCTGCCGCTCCTACGGAGCTTTACTAGGGTTCCGTCTGATCTCTACAGACATTTCGCTCCTAACGGAGCTCAAAAACAAATTTAAATTTTCAGCCTGCTTTTGATCGTGTACCGTTCGGGAGGGCCATTATTTCCTTGCGTTCGCAGCCCGTCGGTCCGCAACGCCTTTGCGAAGCTCGTCGAGCGTCGAGGGTGGTCCGTGGACGCCGATGATGCGGTCGACCGGAAGCTTGCTTGATTCGAGCCAGTTCGCGAAATGGACGGTCGTGTCGTTTATGGTTGCGGGGTCGCCGTTGGCGGGGCGATTTAGGAGATCGCCTTGGAATATGAGTTTCTCAGCCGGCAAATATGCGACGAGCATTTCGTCCGTGTGGCCGCCGGGGCCGATATCGATCAACTCAACCGTCGTCGTGCCGTCGGTCAGGGTTCGCCTTCCTTCCTTGATCAGCTCCACTTTGATCGGCTGAGGATTGAGCGTGAGCGCGTCCGGGTCGATGGTGAATTTGCTCTTGGCGACCTTTTCGAAAAAGGCCCTCTCACCGGGCATCGCGAGCAGCGTTACGCCCTCGGCGATGTAAGTGCGGATCCCGCCGGCGTGGTCGTCGTGGTGGTGGGTGACAGCGATGTATTTGATCGGTTTGCCGGGAAACAGCTTCTTGATCTCACCGATAGCCTGCCGCGACACACCATCACCGCCCGGAGCCTCCATCACGAATACGTGGTCCTTGAACCCGACCGCAAGCACGTTATATCCGCCGGCGTTGACGGTGTAAACATTCTCGCTGTATTTTGTGAACGGCTGTGCCGCGGGAGCGGGTGTCGCGGCTTTCAATCCCGGTCGGTAATTTGAAATTCTCATCCGTTAGAGTGGTATTAAATCGCATCTCGGAGATCTTGACGTCGCTTACCAACTCTCCGCTGAGAAGGTCCCTGCGGCCGGTCGGCACCATTCGGCCATTCTCCTGCCTGTAACCGGTATAGACCATTTCGCTTACCGTATCGCCGGTAAATGGGTCGGTGAACAGATATTCGTTCTTCGAAAGCAGACCCGTTTTATCGTCAATGTAAAGCGATATCTCAAGCCCGTCTTCGTTCGAATAACTGATCACGGAATGCTGCCTTCCGTCGAAGTTGGCGGTGCCCGAGATAGCGAAGACGCGATACGCGGTCGTATGCATTAAGCACCATAAGATGAGGAACTGTCCTGATCCGGCGGCGAAAATTCGACGCGGGCACGTTGGGTATCGGATTGAATGTGCCGCGCAGTTCGTCCCATGTGACGCCTTCGGCCTTGTGGATCGCGAACCCGTTGACCCAATCGAACCCGCCCGGATAATGGCCATCCAGACCGCTGGCGGTAACGGGTGTTCTTCAGGTCGATGATGTATTCCGCCTTGAAGCGGCGTCCGGTCGAAGGCAAAGGCTTTCTTGCTCTGGTTTCGATGGACGGTGTCGCCCTCGACCTTGATCGAAACATTCTCTATCGCCCGTAGCTCCTGCAGCCCACCGTAAGCGGCGATCGCACGGTCAAGGGTCTGACGGGCCTGTGTGTAAGATTCATGGGTGACGTTCTGTGCGGCCGCGGCAAGTGTTAGACCAACCGTCGCGGCCAGGAAAAGTACTGCCTTTCTTAACATATCGGTCAATCCACCTTATTTCACCTGAGCTGCAGTTTCAAGATTGGCAAGCTCCCTCTTTATCAATCCGGCCTCACGGGAGGTGCCGTTCACGGCGAGAGCCTCGTCGAAAAGTGCTTTTGCCTTTTCCCGATTTCCCTGGCGTGCGTACGCCAGGCCGAGGGTCATCAGAAGCCGCTGCTGCCCGTGGTGATGAAAGCGGGCGAATGCGGGACCCATCCCTTTGCGCATGCCTTCGATCATCTCGATAACGTGCGGCACCATGCCGTAAGAGTCCGGAAGAATGACATAACTGGCGCTCGCGATCGAGATCACGGACCCGAGTCGCGGGGCGACTTTCTCGGCGTGCCTGAGTATTTCAAACCCCTTGTCGTAGCCGGCCTTTTGCTTTGCGCTGCCCTTTTGCTCGAGCCGGTCAGCGGCAAAAATGTGGAGAGCACCAAGATAGGCCAACGATTCCGGGTCATCCTTCTGCAGGGCCAGTGCATTTTCGAGAGTGGCTTGTGCCTTCGGCACGGCGGCCGCTTCACGGGCCCCAAAAAATCTAAAAAAGTAGCCTTTTCCGAGCTTACGAACTAGCTCATAGTCGTCCGGCTTCGCGGCGACTTCTTTTTCGACCTTTGCGATCTCTTCGGCACTCGGCGGTACGCCGGCAGCGTAGTCGACCGTTATCTGGCCGGGTATCTGGGCTAAGGCGGCGCTGCCTAAAAAAGCTAAAGCAAGTGCGGTAAGGATCGCATGGCCGACTGTATGATGCAGACTCTTCATATTGATTTTCCTCCGTAGCTGCGCGTATTTTTCCGTCTGCCAGAACGTTTTTCAACTTCGAAGAGTTCCACGTTTTATTGCGGCCCCGGCTATTTTCGAGCTGACGCCGGGGCCGTGCTCGCGGCGGCCCGAACTGCTTCCGCAATCTCGATCAACACCCGGCCGAGCGGTTTTCCGAGATCCTGCGGAACACTCGTGTTCACCTGTACGGCGACAGCCATCTTTTGTTCAGGAAAATACATCATGTCCGTCATATAGCCCGGGAAGAATCCGCTATGGCCATAGGAGAGGCCTGCCTGGGTTGGGCGGATGATAACACCAAGCCCGTATTTCGCATCGCGACCCAGTTTTGCCGGAACGCCATCAAGCATCAACGGCAAAAGCGAGGGATCAAAGGCCTTGCCTTCGTACATAATCTTCGCCCAGCGAGCAAGATCCTCGCCGGTCGACGCCCATCCGCCGCCGGTCCATTCGAGCTGCGGATTTACGATGAATTTTCCATTCTCGATCATCTTGTCCTTCCCACCGAATGGATTGTTCGGACCCGCGTAACCCTGCACGACACCTTTCAGCTCGGGGCCTTCCTGGGCGATCGTGTCGTTTAACTTGAACTTCTTGATGAATCGTTTATAAGCCTCATCGTAGAACTTCTTGCCGGTCAAGCGTTCGATGATCATTCCCAGGACGATATAATTCGTGTCGGAATAATCCCAACCCTTTCCCGCTTCGAACGGCGGCTTCTCATCGAATAGGTAGGCAAGGCGATCCTCGGGCGTCCAAACTTTGTAGGGATTCGCCGTGAGAAAATCGGTGAATTCTTTTTTGAATTCATAACGAACAAGCCCGCTCGTATGGTTCATCAACTGGCGGATGGTCACGTCCCTCGCGTTCGGTAGGCGCGCAAACCAGGTTTCCTTTCCGAGATACTTCTCGATCTTGTCATCAAGCGAGATCCTGCCTTCTTTTATAAGCTGCATTGCCATCGCCGCGGCAAATGTCTTTCCGGTGCTTCCGGCTGGCATCCGGTCAGTCGGTTTCATCGGGGTTTTTGCGTCGCGGTCCGAATAGCCGACCGCCAGGCCGAACGATTCACCATCAGCCAGAACTACGCCAAAGGTCGCACCCGGAAATTTCCCGGCTTTGTGCCACTCGTCGAGCTTGAGCTGAAGCTCTTTTTTGAGAGCGTTCGTCCCCGTAGCTACGACAGGCTTTTGGGCCTGGACACCGACAGAAAGCAGTAGGACAAGTAGCAGGGAAATCGAGATGTGTCTTTTCATTTATCGGCCTCCAGAACAATATCGAAAACGACCGTTCGCAGCCTTGGCCATTGACGGTTTTCGCCAGCACCGGCGCCGCCAGGGACGGCCCGGGAATTCGTTACCAGGAATGTCGAAGTACCACGCATTTTGCAGGGCTAGCTACCTCACGCCCGGCTGCCAATAATTTTTCTCGACTGTTGTAAACTTTTCCGCGTCCCAGATCTGCGGGTCGAGTTTGGTGTTCGTTCGTACGTCGAAGTATTCCTCAAGCATCGTCATTTTGCCGTCGTTGAAGAATTTGACCTCGACGGCTACCCAGCCGCCGCCCGACTTTTCGTATTTATTGAACTGTGTCTCTTGCAGCACTTTGCGGTCGCGGCCGCCGAGCTGGATCAGGCGACGAAAGAGCAGGTCCTTCTTGTCGACCCAGAATTGCGGAGCCTTTGCGTCGCCCGCCTTTGCCCCGACGACATAAACGTCGCGGTCCTGCCATTTCGTCTCGCTGACGATCGCCATATCTATACCTATGGCTTTTAGCTGCGCGACGGTTGTCTCGACCGGCTGCATATAAACGTCGAAGCCGATCACCAACAGCGGATGTACCATGGGACGTCCTCCCGGCGTCTTACCGTCGCGGAACTGAAAGATCTTGCCGTCCGCATAGATCACTCCATTGTTATTCTCGACCGGAGCAATGTCGATCCTCAGTTTGCCCGGCAGGCTCAACACTTCGTACCAGGTTGCAACATCGGATGTACCGTCCGGCTTGTAAGTCGTGACCGTCTGCGCAAACGTCAGCGTCTTGTACCATTTGCCGTCATACTTTTTGTGCATCGCGGCGATGATGTCTTCGCCGGTCTTTGCCTCGGCCGAAGCTGCGGCAATGGCAATCAACGCAGAAAGAAGAAGGGTCGTAAATATTTTCATAGTGTCGTTTTAGCGCGCCGGCAGATTAAGTGCCGGCTTCACCTCACCTCGATGGCAGGTCGTGCAGTTGACGATCGGCGAGGCGTTCTTGAGATTCTTGATATTCTTCAATAGGTCGCGGTTTATGGTCGACACCATGTTCGACATATCACGCGCGATCTGCTTTTGCGGCTTGTCTTCGATCTCCCATTTGTCGGGCACGTGACAATGGGTGCAATCGACGCCGAGTGAACGAGCAAATCCCATCTCCATTACCGACAGCAACCGACCGGCAGGCGTGTTCTTCATCGTCTGTATATTTTTGAAGACCGTCGGGGCCGGATCGTTCTCTTTGCCCTTGATCTGCTCACGCAACTTTGCAAGGGCCGCTTTCTGATCAAATGGCGCGGGCGTCGGAGCGGCCTGAGCGCTGACGCTTTTTTCCGTCAGGTCCATTTGCATTGAAAGTGTAAAACCGAGGATCACGGCCGTCCCGATAGAAACCGATATGATGGATCGCATTTTCATATCTATTTCTCCTTCGGCCATTTCGCCGGGTCAGGCTTCATGGCTTTCTCTTTTTCCGTGCAATCGCCCGGATCGATCGTCGATGCGCCGTTGGCTATCTTCCACACGCCGTCGATGCGGATAAGGTTGAATTGGTTTATTCCGCAGTGCGACAGCTTGTCGCCGGCGAAAAAAACGTAGCTGCCCCAAACCATTGCCCAGTCTCCGCTGACCTCGACCTTGGGATCGTACATTTCCTCTTTCATCACCTTCGTTTTGTCGGTGAACATCTGCGAAAACTTTTCGCCGTTGATCGATGAGTATCGCGATTTGCCGTCCTTTTGTTTGAATACCGCGGCCAGGTCGGACGTCGGCGTATGCAAGGCCAAAATGCCGGCCGGATTTGCCGCGCCCATTTCCGTGAAAAGTTGATTAACGACCGCCAGCGCCGCCTTCTTATCGTCTGCCGCCTGGCCGACTGCGAAGACAGTGGATAGTAATGTGACTATTAATATTGTGATGGTTCGATTCATGATCCTCCTGAATGCCCTTTTTATAGAATCTCCGTAAATAGGATTTTGGACGTGGTTTCCGACGCTCTGCATCGAATCTCTTTATTCGTGCATTCGTGGCTAGATCTCTTGCCACGAATGCACGAATTTTACTCGAACATTAGGTCTGCTCGGAAAACCTCACTTTCGGCAAGGCCTTTTTGGCCGACTCTTCGCTGATACGCGATTCGCCGATCAGAAGGACCTCGAGTGCCGCGAGTTTGCCGAGCGATATAAGGCCGGCGTCAGACACGTCGGTCCGAAAAACGCTCAGCTTTTTAAGCTTTGAAAAACGTTCGATGTTTTTCATGCCTTCGTCGGTGACCTTCGTGCCGCCGATCAACAAAGTTTCGAGATCGTCCAGCTCCTTAAGCCTTGCCAGCCCGGCGTCAGTCAGACCCGTGCGAAACATATTCAGTGTTCTCAGGTTTTTCAAAAAACCGATGTACTGGGTCCCGCCGTCACCGACCTTTGTACCGCGAATGTCCAGATTCTGGAGCTGTTTGAAATTGAGCAGGTGACGAAGATCGCCGTCGGTGACCGCTGTGTCGCTTAGGTCGACACTGATCACGTTCTTGGCATACTTGCCCTCACCCCATGTGAGCTTGCCGCCGAGTTTTTCGATGGCCGCTTTTCCTTTTTCCTCATCCCAACCCGCCGAAGCCGTTATGGCCGAGACGAAGACGAATAAACAAGCCAATATGAGAGCCTTTTTCATTAGTTTTACCTCCACTAATTTGTATGATCCGGCCCCGTTGAATGGGCCGTCTTGCTCCTTTGAGCCCTATGAATGAAGAACCGGTTCCCCCAAACCTCGGGCTCACCGAATGCAGTCGCGCACGGGCGCCGCACGTATTATGAAAAAAATGACGACGAACAAATTTCCCGGAAAGGTCCGGGAAAAACCAGATCAGCCGAGCTTCTTTTTCAGCCATTCGACCATCGCGAGATCGTACTCAGCACTCGCACGCGGGAAATCCCAGGCCCCTGACACGGTCGAAACGCCCTTTCCGTGATCGACGCCTTCAAAGACCTTGACCGTCAGGTCCCTGTTCCCGGCTTTATTAAGTAATTCCGCTATTAATGTCCGGCTTTTTTCAACAGGAACAACCGTGTCGCGGCTTCCCCAAACTGCCAGAACCGGCACCTTGACCCTTGGCCAGATCGAACTAACGTCAAAAAATAAAAGCTCCAGGGCTCCGCGCGGCGGAAGCTTCGCCATTGAGTTCCGGCGGTAGTTCGGCGGGGCCGAACCATCGGGCCGTCTTATTGTCGGAGAGCTCTTTTGAAATGGCCGACCGCATTTCCGAAACGTCCGTGTCGTTTGCCAGAATCTTTGCGATTCAAAAGATAAAGTTGTTCACGGAGCCGTGTTGCTTCGCCGATCTCAATCTCGGTCATGCCCGCTTCACGCATCACTCCGGCGCGGTGAAAAATACTTTGCTCGGCAGGGGTGACCGCCGCGGCCCCGCTAACAATTACAAAAGCGACATCACCGGACCTAGCCGCTGCGAGCGGTGCGATCCAACCGCCCTGACTGTGCCCGGCGATGCCGACTTTACCAGCGTCGATATCACGCCGGAGCCTTAACATCTTTATTCCTGCCAATGCGTCATCGGCCAGATTTTCCATGCTCGCTGAACGCGTATTTCCGGTCGATTTCCCTGAGCCGCGTTTGTCGTAAATAAGAGCCGCAATGCCGTTCTCGGCGAAATGGCGCGCCCACGAACGATAGGTAGTTCGCTCGTTCGGCGAGCTGCCGTGAACAAGCACGACCGCCGGGCTTTTTTCACGATCATTCGGAATGAGCAACGTTCCGGAAAGGGTCACATCGCCGTTCGAAAAGCTTACTTCTTCTCCGCGATAGGCTTTTGCCCTGGCGACACTGCGTTTCATCACAAAGCTGCCGTCTACGCCAAAGCCGTTCCATTTTCCGAGAAACGTATTTCCGATCACTTCGCCGTCGAACACGATCGGGTTGCCGCTAGGCTGCGGACGTTCGAGCCTGAAGCGCTCGCCCCTTCGCGTGACCGGGAACGGAATATCGATCACGTCCAGGTCTATAAAATCGATAAACGCCTTTAGTTCATTTCCGTTTTCCGCTGCATTCAATGCGACCTTCCATCGTTTACCTTCTCGCGTGACCTCGCCTTCCCACCGTCCTGCAAGCGGATTGGGACCGTTAGCTGCGATAGCTTGTATTGTCGCAATATGCAACGCCGTGCCGAACACCGACAGCCCGGCGACAAACAGAAAAGCGATAGCGCAGATCTTTGGCATCAGAAAACCCTCTTCTCCAACATTGTCGAAAACACATCGGCGGCCGGATAGACCTTTTTGACCTCACGAGTTATTTCTTCGGCGTCGGACGGGCCGACGTGAACGGCGATGATATGTTTCGGTTTAATGTGGCGTTCGATCAATGCCTGGCCGCCTTTGCTGGTCAGGAACCAGAAGGGCAGCAACGCGATGTCGATGCCCTGCTTCTCGAGATCGAACGCATCGAATATTTCGTCTGAAATATCGGCATCTCCTATGTGAAGCAGTTTCTTACCGCCGAGAGCTGATCACATGCCCGAGATTTTGGATAGATGCATGCCGTCCGCTGCCGTGGCCGACGCCTAGAAACGTCACGTCAATACCCGCGATCTTCATCGGCTGAATACTTTTCACCGTGTACGTAATAGGTGTTATACGGCCCTTTATCGCCGCTGTATTCGGTAAATTTTGTCGCGACCTCATCGACAACCTGTTGCGATGATGCGAACACAGCTTTTGTGTTGTGCTTCAGATAAAGGCCGACCGATTCGGGGTGAAAATGGTCGCCGTGATAATGCGAAACGAGAATGAGATCGATCTTATCGAATGGCGAACTGCGCCGCTTTCGATCTTTTCGCGTTCGGCGTCGGGTAGAAAAGCGTAATCGTCCTTGTACTTGCGATGAAGGCCGTCGATCAGCACTCTCTTGTCGCGAGACGAGATCAGTACGCCTTCGTTTGCGATATATCGCACTTCGAGCGACGCCGCGGCAGGTATCTCTTCACCCCTATCAGCAGAGGGAATAAACGGCGCCGGTTCGGCGGAGCTGCACGCCAAGTTCACCGCTGCGAACGCGAACAGAAATATCGCTGCGCGAAATACGTTGATAGATCGTTTCAGTTCCTGCTTCATACTTCGTGCCCGCCCTAATGTTTCTCGATGAATGAGCCGGTGATCTTTGGAGCGATCTCGTCGAGCCAGCCGTTCAGTTCCGCCTGCGTGTACTATTTGCCTTTAAGCATTACGCCGGCACGGTCGTATGTCGCGGCAATGTCGGCCAGCGGATTTGCATTCAGAAGAACTAGGTCGGCCCGCTTTCCCTTTCTCGATCGTGCCGACCTTATCAAGCACGCCGAGAAACTCCTGCGGGTTCCGCGTACCGGCCGCGAGTGCCGCGTAGTTGCCGATGCCCGCATCGCGTAACGCCTTCAGTTCGTGATGAAGGCCGAACCCGTAGAGCCACAGAAACTCGGGCGTGTCCGACCCGGTCATCAGCTTGCCGCCCGCGTCGTGGATGGCCTTGATCAGTTTGTTGCGTGCGTCGATCCACTTTGTTTTGCGTTCGAGCGAAACCTGGTTTATAAGGGCCGACTTCTTGTACCAATTAAGCCATTGCTCCTGCACCTTTTTCGGATAGAAGCGAAAATCAGGCTGAGCGCGTATCGATTCCTCGCTGCGGGGCAGGGCAAACGTGTTCTTGAAAAAATGCTGGGTCGGATCTGAAAAAGGATTCGCCTCGACCGACTTTTTTGCGACGATCGGTATCTTTGCCTCGTCGATGAAATCGATACTCTCCCAGTTCTTCGGATTCGACATGTACAGATCGGAGACCGAACCCTTCATCGGAGCATCGTCGCGGAGGATCTGCTCCATATATCCGTCGAGATGTTCGATCTGCTGTTTCGCTTTCCACGCTCGCGGTGCCGTCACGTACTCGCGGTCGGCGTGGCCGACCATCCGAATGCCCTGCTTGGCCGCCTCGTCCACAGCGGCCTCATAGATCGCAGGCGGGACGAACGTCGTCACTTTTATGAAGTCATAACCGGCGGCTTTCGATTTGCGTATCGCTTCGCGGGCCTCTTCTTCGGTTTTCACCACAAAGTTGTTTCCCTGCTCGCGGCCGGTGAGGTGCGGCGACGCGACCCAGATCGTCGGTGCGGCGATTTCGCCCTTTGCCGACTGGCCCCGGTATTTCAATAGTTCGGGCGTGCCGATCATAAAGCGGACCGTCGTTACACCGTTCGCAACCATTACGCGAAGCTCGTCCGGCGCGATCGAATCGGGATACTCGTCGCCGTCCGAAAGCAGATGCGTGTGCATATCGACAAGTCCCGGGATCAAATACTTTCCGGTGCCGTCCACACGGACTGCGTCCTTAGGCACCTTTACTTTTCCCGCATCGCCGATCTCAGCGATCACGCCGTTTCGGACAATAACCGTTTGGTTCGCAAGTACGCGCTCGCGGTCCATCGGGATCACATTGACCCCGACGAACGCGGTCGTTTGGCCTAAAATATTCCCGGCGAGAATTAATAATCCAAAAACGATCAGTAAGATTTTTCCGTTCATAAGTTTGCTCGTAACTAATTCGAAATTGAACCGCCCGAACGCGGCTGCGACATTGCCTTATAGAAACCTTGAGATGGTTCATAGAAAACTTACCTCGTCGACCCGCTCATATGCGGTAATTCTTTGTCAGCGTTCTTCCAAACCGTTTCCAACTGTTTTGAAAATTCCGCCGACTTGGTTTGATTTCCCGCCTTCTTATAGGCCCGTGCGATGCCGGCGATCGCGAATCCGCTGTTCGGCCGGTTTTTCAGGACTTTCTGATAGGCGGCCACGGCTTCGTCATATTTGCCTGCCCGGATGTACATCTCGGCGAGGCTTTCAAGAACCGGCCTTGTATAATGCGGCGGCTCCCAGTAACCGAGGTTCTGTTCTCGCTCCGCGGCGTCAGTCAGAGTTTTCACTGCCTCATCGACCTGGCCCTTTAGTCCGGCGAGCGACCCACGAAGGTCGAGACTGTGTACCGCAAGTACTCGGCCTGCATGCGACGAATACCAATCCGAAGCACTCTGACCCCGTGTTGCGGCCATTTCATCGGCGGCCTTTTGCAGAAGCTGTAATTGAGATTCCGCCTCAATGATGTTGTTCTTGCCGATCGCCGACATTCCTTTGACATAGGCAAGTATCCCGATCTGATATTTCGCAGACAGAGTTTCTTTATCCTTAAACGTGGTACGTTCGATCTCCGCGGCGGCCGCATCCCACATCCCGAAACGCATATGCACGCGGACGAGAGCGGTGTGGCCGCCGTAGATGATGTAACCAAGGCCGGTCGATCGTTGCCGGTCGTCGTCAGTCGGTAGATCGACAAGCGCTTTCGCGTATTTTGCGGCCTCGGTATATCGGCCCTCTTCGGCGCAGTTCGCCACGAGGTAATCGAGATTGTGGGTGTAATTCCAGTTGTTTATCGGGTGGACCTTGTTCTCGCGGATGTACCGCTCATCAAATTCGAGCGACGCAAGAAAGGCCTTTCGGGCCTTTTCGTACATTCCGAGGCGATAATATATATGCCCCGGCATGTGAAGCATGTGGCCGGAATTCGGCGCCAGCCTGGTCAATTTTTCGGCACTTTCAAGCGCCTCTTCCGGCCGCGGCCCATTTTCGGCGGCGTGGATCCAGTAATGATGAACAGCAGCATGTTCCGGATGTGAGCTAAGCAGGTTTTGAAGGATCGAGCGGCCGTACATCTTCCCTTCACGCGGGCGGCCGTTGGGTAAGTAACTCGACGCTGCTGAGGAAAGCGAATTTGCAAGAAGAAGCTTCGCCTCGATGTCATCCGGATACTTATCGATCAACGCTTCCATCTCAGAGATCCACGCCGGGCGGCCTTTGCCCTGCTCGGCGAGCAGCGAGATCGCCCGGATGTAATACTGCTCATGTTCGCTCGCCGTCGGCATCAACTCGATAGCTTTTTTCAAGGCCTCTCCGCGCTCGGTGGCCATCTCTTGAGCATTCTGAGCGAGTGCATTGTAGACGCCCCAATAGGCCATTGCACAATTTGGGTCGGTTTTGGCAGCTTCGCGAAATGCTCGGTACGCCTCCATATCCCAGAAGGCGTGCATTAGGTTCAGCCCCTGATCGAACCATTTTTGAGCGTCAGCCGACCTTGTAGTTAGCTTTATCGTCGCAGTGCCGATCCCGGTCATCCGTGGAGGCGACGGAAGGTTGGCGAAATTAGTTGCGGGAACGTTTCCGTGATGGTGCTGGCCGACCGTCCCGAACGGCAAAGCGAACAGCGAAATCGACGTCGCTAATAGAATTGCTCTCGTTCGCGGTCGCAGCATCATTGATCCTTTTCCGGTGTGTTTGTGGACACAACGGTAACCAGTTTCCATTCGCCGTTGATCTTCCGGTAAATAGAAACCCAGGCGAAAACTTCAGTTCCTTGAACCTCAGTTCCGTTGGCCTGCTTTGCCATTAAACGGACCTTTTTATGAACGATAACGTACGCCAGCGAGGCGTCGTCAGATACACGGACGACCGGCGGCGAGATGTCGTCCCATTCGATGAATGTTGAGTTGTTGAAATACTTTTGAAGCCTTTCCAGATTTGCTTGACGCGCCGGCGTGTTGATCTTTCCGTGAGCGATGCTTATAAAATCGTCTGAAAATTCAGCGATCATCGATCTCGCGTCGCGCGTAAAATGAGCTACTCGAGCGGCGTGATGGCGTCGCAGCAGATCGTTGACGGCCTCTGACTGTACAGGATTCGTCATCGCGCACCGGAAACCGACGTGTTCGACGGCGTTCTCGGGCGAGTGGCTGTCGCGGTAGGTTACGAGCATATTGACGGGAGCCCCGCCGAAGCTTCCGCCGCGAAGACTTCGTCGGGTTTTTACCTGTCGATAAGCACGTCCGTTAGCAGCATCGGAGGCGCCGGAACCGTTATGCGGTGAAGCTTTATATTTCCGCCATTCGTCCGCAAGGAACTCCCAAACATTTCCTGCCATATCGAACAGGCCGTAACCGTTTGCCGGATAAGAACCGACCACCGCCGGCCCGTTAATGCCGCTCACTGAATAGTTCGCACGCGTCTGGTCCGGCATCTCATCGCCCCACGGGAAAGCCTTTCCTTCCAGCCCGCCGCGAGCGGCAAATTCCCATTCGGCCTCGGTCGGCAGCCGTTTGCCTTGCGACTGACAATAGGCCGTCGCCGCGTACCAGCTAACGTACACGACCGGATGTTTTTCCTGACCGACCGGAAAATCGTCGCCGTTCCAATGCTGCAGGTATTTTCCGTTGTGAAACTCGGCCGCAATATTTCCCTTTTGCCACTCGGGATTTTGGTCAACGAAAAGCTTGAACTGGCTGTTGGTCACCTCGGTCCGGTCGAGATAAAAGGAACCGATCTTTGCCTGATGTTTCGGCGTCTGTTCCGAAAACATCTCGACCCGGCGGATGCCGAATTTTTCCTGCAGTTTCGGAATGTTGGCCGCGTCATCGCCCATTGCGAATGCGGCGCCGGGTATTAACGCCATGTCGGCAGTCGACACATGTTTACCAGACGGCACCTGCGCGCCATTGAAGTTCGCCAAAAGCAGAACAAGACCGATTTTCGATATCAGATTCATCTCTTAGGTTCTGATCCAACCGTATTGCGTGTTCGAAGGCCGTGGACCTTCGGCGCGGTACTTCGCCTTTAACCGCGTTACGTAATCAGCCGGGATCGCGTTCATTTTCGCCTTCACGTCGATGCCGTAAACTCGGGCCGAGTTCAACCCGAAGATCTTTTCCTTAACGCGATCGGTCAGCGGTTTGAATCCGAATCGCTTCTGCAGGTCCTCGGGCATTTGCAGGCGGCGAAACGCCTCGATCTGCCATTGCGGGCTGCCCCACCAGATCGAATCCGTGCCCCAAAGGACGTGGTCCTCGCCGAACGCGTCGATCATCAGGCCGAGCATATATGCACACAGCAGCGGCTGAGTGATGACCGTCATCCCGAACGTGGTGCCGAGGTCCATGTAAACGTTCGTCATCTTTGGATTTCGTTTCCGCATCGCGCACAGATCCGAGATCCATGGAACATCTTTGATGGTCCTGAAGCCGTCATTGACGGCCGGCATCGCGTCGCGAACTCCCTTTAGGCCCGCGTGATAAATAAGAAAATTCATGCCGGGAAAGTCCTTTGCGGCTTTCTCCACATCTTTCGGGCTCGAGTGCTCGACCTCCCAACCGGGCAGCGGCAGGCCTTTGTGAACGCAGATGTTTTTGATGCCGATCTTTCGCGAATATTCGTAAAACGGGTAGGCGACCTTTTCGTCATCCATCCACCAACCGACGCTTCCGTCAGCGAGCGGCTGGCCCGGGTAGCCTTTCCATGCCTCGGGTTTTAGCTGCTCAGCCTGCCTTTGCATTTCTTCCAGGTTGGGTTTACCGAGGTCCGGCGAGAAAAGGCCGTGGGCAATAATGCGTTTCGATCTTGCCAGCCCGTTTATCTCGGCCCGTGTTTCGATCATCTCGGCGGGCGTCAGGACATTTTGATCGTCGGTCTTTGCCGGCAATCCTGTGATCACGGCCATTGAAGTGTCGCTGTCGAGGAACATTTCCTTTATGTAGTTCGCCAGATAAAGATCTTCCCATTTGTGCTCGCGGCCCTCGATGGCTTTGTTGCCCCAGGCAGCACCGGCGGCTCGATATCCGGGAATGAGCGGCGGAGTACGGATGATCTTCGGCGCAGCGACATGGTGCGTGTGGATATCGAAAATGAACGGCTTCTTCGGAAATTTTTCGTCCGTCGCTAGCGGTTCGAACAGCTCGGCGGCCGACACGCTGAAGAACTCGCCGAATACCGAATTCATCGCCAGAAACGCCGCCGCCATTCCGCCGGTGGA
Source organism: uncultured Acidobacteriota bacterium (assembly GCA_963763355.1). Taxonomy (GTDB): domain Bacteria; phylum Acidobacteriota; class Blastocatellia; order Pyrinomonadales; family Pyrinomonadaceae; genus OLB17. Next base: position 1,375,157 of record CAVXOI010000007.1, on the reverse strand, counting down.
AGCCAAAAATTCGCGGCGGCCGATGCCGAGCTTTTTCGACGTCGACTCGGCCAACTCATTCAGCCGATGCTCGACCTTTCGCTGTTCATCGGTCTGATCCGGCGGCTCGAACTCCTCGTTCGAAACGATCTGCGTCGGCACCGGCAGCATCCGGTCGTCAACTTCGCTCTTTTGTATCCACTTTGGCCGTTTCATTAAAGATCAGTCCTTGCCGATCAATCGCCTTTGCCCCGTGCCGTCAGCGTTCATTACATATATCTCGCGATGCCCATCGCGGTCGGATTGGAAAGCTATCATCTTGCCGTCCGGCGATGGTACTGGGTAAAGGTCCGAGAACGCGTTGTTCGATAGCCGAACCAGACCGGAGCCGTCCGCGTTCATCGAGAAGATCTGAAACTTTCCGTCTTTACTCTCACGCCGGGCGAAGATTATCTTCTTACCGTCGTGCGACCATTCCGGAGCATTGTCGAACTCTACCCTGTTGCCGACGTTCACCGCTCCGGTTCCGTCGGGGTTCATTACGTGAACGTCCGCATCGCCTCCGCGGCTAGAGGAAAAAACGATCTTCCTGCCGTCGGGCGACCACGATGGCGAAAAGTCTTCGGCAGCGTTGTTGGTCAACCGCATCTGGTTGGATCCATCCGCGTTCATCGTGTAGATCTCCCAGTTGCCGTCCTTGCTTGACATGAACACGATCCGCTTGCCGTCCGGCGACCAACCCGGGTCCCAGTCGTTGCCCTTGCTGAACGTGAGGCGCTTTTCGCCCGTGCCGTCCACATTGATCGAATAGATCTCGTAATCGCCGTCGCGCTCGCTCATGAAGACTCCGCGTTTGCCGTCGTGCGTCCATCGCGGAGCGTAGTCTTCCCCGGAACTCGTGATGAAAGGCTTTAAGTCGGTACCGTCTGTCTTTATCGAATAGACATCGCGCTTACCCGGCGGCCCTGATCTGAAGTAGATTCGCCCATTCCGGTTCCACTGCGGAATTGCATTGTCCTTTCCAGTTCCCTGGGCGTACACATGAACAAACGAGGCCGCGATGACGGTGAGGATGCAGCATGCACCAAATACTGGTTTCTGTCTTTCCCAAAGCATAATTTCGTCGGTTCCTGCCCGCTCTTAAAGCTGCGGTCCTGCTTTCATAGGTTTGCGGGGGAGCTTGCCGTCCATCATCGCGGTTTGATAGGCGAACGCCGCAAGGATGGTCGACGCCTGTTTCATATCGTCCGCCTGGATGCGGTCGAAATTGTCCTGGTTCGAGTGGTGCGTCCGGGTGTTGTACTCGACGGGGTCCTGGATGAACTGAAATCCGGGCAGGCCGATCGCATCAAACGGAAGATGGTCGGTGCCGCCTGTGTTCGAAAGCGTTAATGTCTTTGCACCGGTTTCCGCGAACGGCGCAAGCCAGGCTTCGAAGAACGGACGGACAGCCGCGTTCCCCTGCATATACACACCCCTTATTCTTCCGGTGCCGTTGTCAAGGTTGTAGTAGGCGGAGAGTTTGTCGAACTCGGGACCGCGAACCACACTGCCGTTCTTCTTTTCGCCGAAATGCTGTTTGACGTAAGCCGTCGAGCCGTATAGCCCCTGTTCCTCGCCCGACCACAGTGCGACGCGGATCGTCCGACGCGGCTTAAGTCCGGACGCAAGGATGATCCTCGCAGCTTCCATCACTGCTGCACTGCCGGCGCCGTTATCCGTCGCCCCGGTTGAGGAATGCCACGAATCTAGGTGAGCGCCCAGCATCACAACCTCGTCCTTAAGTGCCGGGTCCGACCCCGGGATCTCGGCGATGGTGTTATAGCCCATCAGGTCGGTGTCGTCATATTGCGAATCGATCTCGACCGACATCACGGGTTTTGCGCCGAACTTGATCATGCGGACCAGGCGGTTATAGTCCTCGCTGGCCATCGTGATCTGCGGCAGCATGTTCGCCTCGTATTTTTTGTTCTGCGGCTGGAACGCGGGTGATGCGAAGAAGTCGTCGATCGACTTGATGTCTCCAAGCTGCACACCGACGGCGGCCCCGTCGACGAAGATCGTACCGCCGTCGCCGGCATCGCTGTTCTTTATCATCACTGCCGCGCCTTCGGACTTGAGAAACGCGACTGTTTTGGCGAGCTGGTTGAAATGATCGACGATGCCTGCCATCGCAGCAGCCGGGATCGCTTCGCCGTCATCCTTGGGCTGCCCCGCCGAGGCGAGTTTTGCCAGGTCGGCGTCGCTTAGCCGGTTCACGTAAGCCTTGTCGGCCGCTTTAAGCGGGCGTTCCGGCCCGGCGAGCACGATCTTTCCATTTAGCCGGCCTTTGTATTTGGCAAGATCGTCAGGCGATTCTATGTCCAGATAAATTACGTCGCTGGTAACGACACCGTTTGTCGCCGGCGACCACGCACGCGGATATGCGATCACGGGCGTGAATTGCGGTTCGACGATCGCGGCCGAAAATTTTCGCAGCGACCAGCCGCGTCCGAATGGCCCCCACGATTCAAGACGGGCGTTCTGCATTCCCCAATCCTTCATCTTGTCGCGGGTCCATTCGTTTGCCCTCTTCATCCCGGGCGAACCGGTCAGCCTCGGGCCGATCACATCGGTCATATAAGACAAGGTCTGCATTACCTGTGATCGTTTTATTCCCTCTTCGCGGATGCGTTCGATGTCGTTCTTTGGCGCGGTGTAAACGGCCGGTTTTGCGGACTGTGCAAATGCATAGTTTGGCAACAAGATCACGGCAAACAGGGCCGCGACGATAATTTTTTGGCTGAATAACCTGGTTTTCATATTTTTGGATCGCTAATCTTTTTTCTCACTTTTTGCCGCGGCATCCTTTCCTCTTTCCGTCAACTGCCGATGTGCCGCTGCGGTCGCCGGCATGGTTACATAGTTCCTGAACACAAAGCTCTTGTGCTGCGATTCGCCCGCGAAAATCTTTCTAAATTCTTCAAGATCGAAGCCCTTCCGCATCTGTTCAAGCGACTCGCCGCGAGTGACTGATGCTTCCGCCTGCCGTTTCACTGAATTGAGCAGGCTGATCATCGATCTGAGATACTCCTTGTCGCGCATCACCGGCCCGTGGCCCGGGACCATGATCTTTGATTCGAGGGCGAGAAGGCTTTCGAGCGTCGCGGCGTATTCCAACGGGAATGAGGTCGAACCTACCAGCGGGACCGGGTGGACGATCAGATCACCGGTGATGACGATCTTTTCATCCGGCAGATAGACGATCAGGTCGGCGCCGGTGTGGGCCTTGCCAAGATAACGAACTTCGATCCGGCGCTTGTCCTGGGAGATATCGAGGCGATCGTCAACGAGTATGGTGGGCAGGACGACCTCGAAATTCTTCGATTCGGCCAGGTACATGCTTACCAGATCGATGTCGCTCGCATAGCCGAGCCTTTCTTCTTCGGTCAGCTTTTGCCCGGCAAGGTTCTCGCCTTTTTCCAGCTTGCCTTCGAGCAACCCGACAAAGCCACGCCCGTTCTGCAGGGAGCGTTTTCGGTTGCCTTCGCCGACCGTAGGCAAGTCGGTCAGCGTGCTTCGGTGGCCGATAAATTGAACACCCGGGAACGCATCGCGGTAAACGCGATTGCCGATAATGTGGTCTTCGTGCCAATGCGTGTTAACTACATATTTGACCGGCTTATCGGTCAGCTTTCTGAGCTCGGCCAGGACCTCGCGAGTGTGTTCGCTCGTTATGTTCGAATCGACGACAATGACGTCTCGTTTACCGATGATGAATACATTGTTCGGGTTGAACCACAGAGATGCGGGCTCCGTTCGGATAATTGCGTAAATGCCTTCGGCAATCTTGTTCACCTTAAAGTTGCCCGTAGTATTTGCCGATTGCGAGACAAGCAGAATCGGAAGAATCATCACGCTGCCGAAAACCAAGACTAATTTTGAGAATCGTCCCGCCATTTCGATTCCTGTGCTCACGAGATCCTACGTGCCGCGTAGAGTCCCATAAAAATATGTTCGAATTCACCCGCTGCATTCGGAACAAAAAGTATCTGGCCCCGTTCGTAGGAAAACTCGTTCTTGCCGGTCCGCTTCAGTTCGAATTCCTTGCCCTCGCTGCTCACGAATAACTTGCCCTCACGGGTAACGATCGTCCACGCTTGGGGAGCATGCGAATACTTGCCCGCGTACCTGCCGAGATCAACAGCATCGTTCGGAAGCGAGGCGGTTTTCCCAGCAACTAGTGGAAGCAATAGCTCCATGATCTTTCGCCGAGTTTTCGGTAAAGTTTGTCCGTTACTGTTCGCGAGCACGATGATCGCGAGCTTTTGATCCGGCGCGAAAAAGATGGTCGAACCGTAGCCGCGCGAAACGCCGCCGTGCGAAACGGTTCGCACACCGCTGTCGTCATAGCCCAGAAGGCCGTAACCATAGAAACCCTTTTCATCGCCGGGTAGATAGAACTGCGGCTTTTGCAAAGCCTCAACAATTGCGGCGGGAATTGCTTGTCGGCCTTCGAGGCGTCCGCCGTTCAGCATCGCGACCGCAAATCGTGATAGCTCGTTCACGTTCGAATACATCGACCCGCCGGGGTACTTTGCCGCGTTGTTGTCGATCGGCCGGACAACAGTGACCGCCCCCTTCGACAGCAGGTGGCCGAGAGCGAGCGGATATGTCATCGCCTCGAACGAGCGGATCGTCGACCGGTTCATCCCCAGAGGTTTCAAAACGAGCTCTGCCAAGGCATCGGCATACGGCTTTCCGCTTAATTCTTCGGTCAGATAGCCTGCCAACCAATAATTCGCGCTCGAATAGGAATAGATCTTGTCCGGCTCGGTGAAAAAAACATCGTCCTTCCAAAGACGGATGTTCTGCCCAAGTGCCGCATCGTCGTTTCCGCTCGCGAGCGGATTGAAATCTCGCAAGCCCGAAGACTGACTGAGTAATTGATGCGCGGAAAGAGCAGAAACCTTTGGCGAGAGATCTTTCAGGTAGTTGCCGACCGGCGCCGTCATCTTCACTTTTCCCGATTCCGCCAGAGCCAACACGGCCGCCGCCGTGAACATTTTTGTCGTCGATCCCATCCTGAACAGAGTGTCAGCGGTCACCGCCGACCCGCCTTCCCCGCTGGTCGTACCGAACCCTTTAGCAAAAACAACCTTGTCGCCGGAAATGACCGCGACCGCCGCTCCGGGAGTTTTGGTCGCGGCCATTTCTGCTTCTATCGCTTTTTCGACCTCTGCCAATTTCTCCGATGCAACGGTCTGCGATCCGATGACCCGTGCACAAGAGAAAATGGCCAAAAAGGCAAAGGCCGAAAGCGATAATTTTGATACGGAGGTCTTCATCAGTTCTGCGTAACGGAAGCCGGCAGCGGCTTGTCGACCTTTACCCGTGTCGGCCGGTTTGCAAGTTCCCAACCGGTAGCCATTATCGTGCGGGCGATCTTTTCCATATTCTCGAAGTCGATCTTTTCGACCGAATCGGAAAGCTGATGGTAATCGTCGTGGTTACCGTCCATATAAAAGATGATCGGGATCCCCTTCTTCGCGTAGTTGAAGTGGTCCGAGCGGTAGAAGTATTGCTCCGGATCGTTCGGGTCGTCGTACTTATAATTGAACGACATATTCAGGAATGTCTTATTCACCGACTCGCTCACCTCGCCGAGCTCGGTACTCATCATCTTGGATCCGATCAGGAATACCTCATTGTTCTTCGGCAGGTTCTTGTTCTTGCCGTTGGCGATGTCGGCTGCGCTTTGCGCCCGGCCGATCATGTCGATGTTCAGGCCGGTAACGATGGACCCGATCGGCACCGTCGGATGTGTTACGTAATACTCGCTACCCCAAAGGCCTTTTTCCTCGCCCGCGTGCCATATGAACAGCATCGAGCGCTTTGGCCGCTGCCCTTTGGCGAGGGCTTCGGCTATCGCCATCAGCGCAACGGTTCCGCTGCCGTCATCGTCCGCGCCGTTGTATATTTTGTCCGGCCCGATCGCGTACGGGTTCATCCCGACGTGGTCGTAATGAGCTCCGACCGCAACGTATTCGTTCTTAAGGACCGGGTCGGAGCCCTCCAGAATGCCGACTACATTCTGCGTCGAAACATTTTCAGTCTTCACCGCGATCGAGGCTGTGATCTGTTTTTCCGATTTGAGGGCGAACGATTCCAACGGCTCGCCGGAAACGGCTTTGGCGAAAATGTTCGAGCCGGTGAACCTTTCCCCCTGAAAAAGGGCTGCGATCATTTTCGGCGACGCGAAGATGATCGGCACAAGCGGCGTTGGTTTGTTATCGCCGAAGTCTGCGATGCCCTTCTCCGTCTGAGTCCACTTCATCGCGTCCCAATTCGCGAGGCTGCCGAAGCTCGGGAGCGTGATAACGGCCTTGGCACCGTTCGCCTGCGCGTAAAATGAAGGCGACATCCACTCGCCGCCCGCCGGGCCTTTCAGGTCGCCGTAGGTGACGCCTTTCGGCAAATTATTTCCGATCACGACGACGACCTTGCCCTTCACGTCAATGCCCTGATATGCGTTTATGTTCTTCGATTTGATCACCCATCCGTTGCCCGCAAACACGACCCCTGATCCGGCGAACTCGGCCGGAGTAAGCGTCGTCAGAAAATCAGTGCCGTATTCGAACTGCTGCCCGTTGAACGAAAGCTTCGCAGCTTTCGGCACGACCTTTGTAACCCGCAGCGGGAATTTTTGGAGGTATGTGCCCTCGTCGCCGGCCGGCCTAATCCCGAGTTTATTCAAATGCTCCGCTATATATTTCGCGGCGAGGTCTAGTCCTTTCGACGGCGTGTCGCGTCCTTCGAGTTCGTCGGATGCGATATAGGTTAGCCACTCGCGCATTTGCTTTGCACTGACGGCCTCAACGTTGCCAAACTTACCTGCGGAGGAACCGCCGCCGCTGCCGTTGCTCTTCTGCGCCGAAACCGAGATAGCGAATATTAGGTTCGCAAGAATGATCGATGCGGCCGTGATTTTTCTTAACTTATTGAACATGAGTTTGTTTCCTTTTCACCCGTAAGAGTTACGCCTTTAGGCGTGAACCCCAACATAGATCCACCGAGTCCGGCGGCAGCGAGAGCTAACGCCTAAAGGCGTCACTCTTACCTCTAAAGACCGGCCAGCGCTACGCCGTCGGGCACCTTGCCGGTATTGACGCGGCCTGTGACCTGGCCCGATTCCATATTGACCTTCAGCACGATATCGGGGTCCCCTGCGGTAACGAACGCTGTCTTTCCATCAGCCGAAAAAACGATGCCAAGCGGAACGCTTTCAAGCTTTATTCGCTTCACTTCTTTTTTCGTCGCGGCATCGATGACCAGCAACTCCTTCGAAGGGATCATCGTGCATACCACGAATTTTCCGTCCGGCGTAAATTTCACGCGATAGGGCCGTCCGCCGATATTTAGTTTTGCGACCGATTTGTAGCCGATCACGTCGACGACCTCGACCATACCTTCGGCGTTAAGTCCTATCCAAACCTCTTTGCCGTCCGGCGAAAGATCGATGGCCTCGGGTTGTTTGCCTACAGGAATGTGCATGATCGGCCGCTGCGGCTGGACAAAAGGCGGCAGTTGGATCGCCGAAACCGTGTCCGAGCCGATGTTCGCGGTGTAAAACCTTTTTTGATCTGCCGTTCCGACGACCATGTGAGAGCCGTTTTGGCCCGTCCCCATCATCCAATCGACCTTATTGGCTGCGGGATCGTAGCGGGCGATCATCCGGTTTGCCTCGGCGGTGAAATAAAGTTTGCCGCCGATCAAATGGAGGCCGTGCGGCCGGATCAGCGGCGAAACATCGACACGACGCAGCTCCTTCGCGGTTGCGATGTCGATCACCGAGATCGAATTGCCAGGCGTGGGTCCGTCGCCGTAATTCGCTACATACGCCGTCTTGCCATCGGCCGACAGCACAACTTCGTGCGGCGAATGGCCCGTCGCAACTTTTGCCGTGATCTTCATGTCCGACGGGTCGATGATCGCGAGCGTCGCGTCGGCCTTGTTCAACGCAACAAGGACAGGCTTTCGTCTGGCCGATGACGATCGTATAGCCGCGAAAGACGAAAATGATCCCAAAAACCAGGAGGGTTACAAGGTGTCGTTTATTCATAGCGAGTAAAAAGTAGGCAAGTGACCGTATTCTGATATTAGTCAGAAGCTTTTCTAGAAGAGAATTCAATTGTGACGAAACGTTTTGTTTAGTGATGAAAGGCGGTTTAACCACGGAGGTACAGAGGCACAGGGTTTAAAAGGGTATTCCTTAGACCACTCGATTCCAACACTCGTCTCTATCTTGAAACGTGTTCTCCATTTCTCTGGGTCTCTGTGGTAAAACCTCAAGCCTGATTTTCGAATAGTTCCAGCAGCCGCTCGCGGTAATTACGGCTGAGAGCAAGCTCGGTGCCGTTCCGCAGGATCACCGCATAGTCGCCGCTGAACATCGGGTGCAGCTCTTTAATGCGGTCGATATGCACGACCGTTGAACGGTGGATACGAAGGAATTTGTCCGGGTCGAGCTTTGCTTCGATGCCGTTCATCGTCTCGCGGATCATGTGCGCATCCCGTCCCGAATGCAGCTTGACGTAATTTCCCGCCGCCTCGATCCAGTCGATCTCATCCACTTTCAAAAAGAAAACACGGCCCACCGACTTTACGACCAATCGTTCAAGATATTTTTTCTCAGCCTTTAGGTCGGCAATTAACGAAGAGAGCCTTTCATCCAGATTACCGATGCGTTTTGTAGCTATTTGATCACGCGCATGAGCCACGGCCTTGTGCAGGCGATCACGGTTGAACGGTTTCAGAAGATAGTCGAGGGCATGTACATCGAACGCCTGCAGTGCATATTGATCGTATGCTGTAACAAAAATGACCGCCGGCAGCGATTTTTGATCAAGTGCCTTAACGACCTCAAAGCCGTTCTTTTCAGGCATTTGGATGTCAAGGAACACCAATTCCGGCCGCTGTTCGCGAATAGCAGCGATCGCTTCTTTGCCGTTGCCGCATTCTCCGATGACCTTGATATCATTCTCGTCGCGTAGAAACCGTTTTACACGGTCACGGGCAAGGGGTTCGTCATCAACTATCAGGGTATTGATCTTCATATCCATTGGAGTTTTTCACCCTGTTAGCCTGTGTTTCAGGCGTCGATTCCTTATATGGAATGACGAGACGAACGGCCAGGCCCGACATTTCACCTTTTGACAGAATGAACGAGTGGCCCTCGCCGTATAGATGTCGCAGCCTCCGGCGCGTATTTGAAAGGCCTACGCCTTCGGGAAGATTTTCGAGATCGCCTAAGGGCACACCCAAACCGTTGTCGCGGACAGTGATGTCCAGATGCCCGTTCTTTCGCACCGCATCGATATTTATCTCGCCGCCTTCGCCTCGCGGCCCGATGCCGTGCTTGATCGCGTTCTCGACCAGCGGTTGCAGGATCATGTTCGGCACGCACGCATCCAGCGTGTCCGGTGCGATCTGCATCTCGACCTTGAGCCGGTCGTGGAAACGGGTGAGCTCGATCTCGAGGTACTTTTCAAGAAACTCAAGCTCCTGTTTCAGCGAGATCTCCTGTATCTCGAGATTCTCGAACGACATTCGCAGCAGGTCGCTTAGATCTGAGATCATCCTTTCGGCCGATTCAGGGTCACGATAGATAAGCTCCGATATGGCATTAAGCGTATTGAAGAGAAAATGCGGATGGAGCTGCATCTTCAGCACCTGCAGCCTGGTCGTTGCCAGCCTTGCCTCAAGCTGTGAGGTCCGCAGCTCGCGTTCGCGGTATTTGCGGTAGTACTTTATGGCCTGCTGGGCACCGAGCACACCCCAATAGATCGCTACGCCAAAATGCAGGTTTACAAGCAGGAATATCTTGAATATTTCGAGGTAGGGTGCCGACTCATAACGCCGCATGTAACCGAGCTTTGGCAGCACAAATGCATCGATCGCAAGCTGGCCGACGGCGATCATGACGCTTGCAACAAGGTGAACGGGAATGCTGGTCTTCCATCTTCCTTCATCAAAAGTAAAGGTCCGCCCAAGTAACAATATTATCGGGCTGAGAGCGAACCAAAGATATCCGGAAAAGAGCTGCCACGAAAGGATCTGCCAGAAAGGCGTCGGGTTTTCGGAAAGCTGACTTTGCAGTGCGACCTGACTCGCAAAAAACAAGCCGAACAATGTCCAAACGCCCCAAATGGCAAGCCATTTGAGGTACTTTCCGTCGAATGCCGATACAAGATTCATCTGTTTGTAATTTTTATCACCACCGCTGTTTTTCCACAACAACGATGTGATGAAACGATAATATTTGCTGATAAAGGGAACTTTCCGGCCGCAAGGCAACCGGGGCCGCCGCGGTTGCGGCAGCGGGGAAAGAGCGAGACGTGCCCAAAGCTGAACTTCTTGAACTTGAGACGTTCGAAGTCGAGGAAGGGTTGGAAGAGCGGCGAAGTTTTTATTCTCGTTGCGAAGAAACGGCTCCAACGCTCTGATTTAAGGCCCGGGCTGATGCTCGCGTTCGATCTCCGTCTCTACGTTGCGGTCTGGCGGCAATTTTGCGAAGAAACAGGGATCTCACGCTAAGGATTTGCGTGAAACCAATTATTTCACGCAAGGGATGTTAAGGTCGCAAAGGGGCCTCAAAAAAACTGCAAAGCTAGGCATCACAAAATGGACAGATCACTCGAAAGTTAGAGGTCGAGCTATCAGTCGTGTTTCAAAAACTGAACGCAGTTTAACGATTAACGTCGATGGGCATTAAAATACTTGACTATGAACGACCAGCTTACGGGAACCGTAAAAGGCCCGGGCCTTCTTCCGCATGAATATCTTTTTATCACGTGCGACAACGACCGGACGCGGATCGGCGAATTTGTGCATTATGAAGCGAATATTGGTGACGAGCGGCGTCCGATAGTCGGGTCGATCACGGCGCGAAAACTCGTACGCAATCTGCCCGACGCATTTTTGGCCGACCCGGGCACGCCGCCGGCTGCAGTCGCTTCGCTGATCGGTATAGAGGGAGATCTCGAGATATATGAGGTTACGGTTTCGACCATCGGCTATTTCAGCGAAAAGCTCAGCGATTTCGTAAATCCGCGCATCCCGCCGCAGCCGGGCGACCCCGTTCACATTGCCTCTAGCGAAACTCTGGCTGGAATGCTCAGCCCTCGTAAGACGGCTCAACCCGGCTCGGCACACATCGGCAGCCTTCTCACACGCGAACCCGGCGACGTTCCGGTCGTGCTATCCGTCCGCGATGTCGTCTCGACGCATCTTGCGATACTTGCCTCGACGGGTGCGGGCAAATCCTACACCGCCGGCGTGCTTGTCGAAGAGCTGATGCAGTCCTACAACCGTGCCGCCGTACTGATCGTCGATCCGCACAGCGAATATCACACGATGTCGTCGATCCAGGGCGACGGCGCAGTTTGCGGACGGCGACGGCTACAAGCCGGAGGTTAAGATCTTTACTCCGGACAAGATCAAGGTACGCTTCTCAACGCTAACTGAAGGCGACGTGAAGTACCTGCTGCCCGACGGTACGTCCGACAAAATGCTCCACTTCCTGCGGCAGGCGTTTCGCAGCCTGCAGGACCGCCTCAAGGCCGAGGGCCGCCGCGAATATCTTTACAGCTATCACGACCTCCGCGACGAGGTGCAGAGGCAGCAATACGGCAAAGATGATAAGGATGCCGGCGACGGCGGGAACGTATCATCGATCCAGGGCCTCCTATGGCGCCTGGACGCGCGTTTCGACCGCGCGGACAGCATCTTTCATCCTCACGAACATCTCGAATTGTCCGAACTCTACCGTCCCGGCCGCTGCACTATCCTGCAGCTTTCCGAGATCGAACAGCCCGAGCAGCAGGTTATCGTCGGCACATTGCTCCGCCGTGTTAACAAGGCCCGCGAGCTGACCGTCGGCAACCACGTAGATAAAGGTGAGAACTTTCTGGACTATCCGGTTTTCACGCTCTTAGAGGAAGCTCATCGATTTCGCGCCAGCCGGACATAGCGTCGTTTCCACAAACGTTCTGAAACAGATACTCAGTGAAGGGCGGAAATTCGGCGTAGGCATCGGGCTTATCACGCAGCGTCCCGGCAAACTCGACCAGGACGTACTGTCACAGTGCATGACACAGATCATAATGCGGATCGTAAACCCGATCGACCAGCAAACTGTCGCTCAATCGGTCGAAGGCGCCGGCCGGGCCATGCTCGCCGAGCTTCCCGCTCTCACCAAAGGGCCAGGCCATCATCTCCGGCGTCGGCATCAACACTCCGGTAATGTGCCGCATCCGCCAACGCATCACCGCCCACGGCGGCGAAACCTTCGACGCCCCGGCCGAATGGATGAAATGGCACTCAGCAGGCGAGCAATCAAAACGCGATCACGATGAGGCTCCCTATTTGAAGCCGACGAACGATAAAAAGCCCGAGAAGATCGGGGACATAAGAATTTAGAGGTGCAGTGTCATACGCTCGGTGTGAGGTATTAATCGTGAATCGGGAACGTGTTTCGTCAACGAGCATAAGGTCTATCAGGTTACGATCCGGACAACAGGATCCTTGAGGTCGAATTGCGCAACGGTGGAGTTTATCAATATTTTCAGGTCCCGGCCGAAGTCCACCGATCGTTTATGGACGCGCCGTTCGATCGGCGGCTATTATACAAAGTTCGTCAAACCTGCGTACCAGTTTAGAAAAGTAAAATAGCGGAAGAAGGCCTACGGATTTCTGAGCCGATAAACATCCGGGGCCCCCGGCTCGGCGAGGTCATTTCTTACAAGCAGCACAAGGTCGACACCGGGCCGCAGCGGATATATTCCTTCAAACTTGTACTTACTTGCATAACGTGCGATCACCTCGCGGTCCTGGTCGTTCTTTTTCGCGACGATGACCTCTGCATTGGAGTTATCGGTCATTCGGCCGTGATACACAGCTTTCGGAAGATCGTTCGTGTACCAAACCATCGGCCAATAATCGGGCGACATTATGTCGATGGTCGCCTCTTGTCCCTTTCCGCTTTTCGCCGCGTAGTGCTCTATCCGCGACATCATGGCCAGGAACTCGCGTTTGGTGTGCGCGTAGACGTACGTTCGGTCGTTGTTGTCGTAATTTACAAAATTCAGGCCGTACGATTGATAGCCGAGAAGCAGGCACGCGGCGACGCCCAAGGCGATGCCTCCGTAGCGTATCGCCGGATTTTTCCAGCTTATCAATTCGTTTATTCCGTAGCCCGCAATGATACACATCGGCAGAAGAAAGCTCAGCGCAAGCCACGGGGTTTTGTACGGGATCAGCGAATAAGCAAGGAACAGCCCCAGCGCCCACAGGCCGATAAACATTGCGACACGGTTGCGGCCTATGAAAAATGCGAGAGCAGTGCCGAGCGCGGAAAGGATTATGACCGCCGCCTCGACAGCCGTCTCCAGCTTCGATCCTCTCTGGTTAGATCCAAAAGCCCATTTCAGGTACGCCCAAAAACCGCTTTGCGTGTGGTCCTTGGTACCGGTCTGGGTCCAGATCGCATAAGCCTCGAACGCTTTTTTTATTCCATCGGGATAGGTAAAAAAAGATGAAAAGAAAAGGGCGTTGACATAGATGAACACAAGCGCGGTCGCCCCGATCAACATCAACAGCTCAGAGCCCTCGCCCGCAGCATTTCGAAAATTGCTCCACGTGATCACCGCGTCGCCATCATCGAATTCAGCCGGACGCGTTCCATAGAGCTTTTGCCAAATGAGGACGCACGGGATGGCAATTAACATTGTGCCGAGAGTGATGAACGTGGTCTCTTTTGTAGAGAACATCAGCGCCGCGGACGCCGACGCAAGCAGCATATAGATCGGCCGCCCACCCCGCCATGCAAGAAGCATCCGCATCACCAAAAAGACGAGAACCGCCTCAATGATAAAAAAGCCGGCTCGGAACGCCCACACGGCCGTCGCGCTGTCGCCGCCAAAATATCCCGCCAGCAAAATGCCCGACGGCAGAAAGCAAACAAGCAAAAGCAAGGCCATCCACACTACAGCGAACGGCCCGGCCTCTTTATTTCGGATAAAGAACAGGATCGAAAGGACGAAGGCCAGGCTGAGAAAAATAAAAAATATCTCGTGGATAAAATAACGGGAGATAAATACCATTCCCGGCGATAAGGCCAGAAATGCCGCCGCCGCAAGCGCTCCGAATTTTCCGATAAAGCTTCGCAAAAAGAAAGCAAGAACGACAGTTAGAACGCCGAATACAGCAACACTTGCCCGAACAGAGATCGTGTTTAGTCCAAAGACCTTCGAGAAAACCAGCGAGATGTAATAAAGCGTCGGGCCGTGATAATTCGCCGGATCATACCGGTACATTCCGTCGCGAAAAAGCGATGTAAGGAAATAGCCATTGACGCCTTCGTCATGATGGAACGGTTTAAGGCCGAGATCATAAAACCGCAGAAACGCCGCGACGGCCGTAACAAAAGCGCAGCTCGCGAGCCAAACCGTGTCGTTCTGTTTTTTCTCTAACTCTTCCATCGAATGTCGGATTAAAACTTCAGCAGGTCTCTCATTAGTAATTAGTAATTGATTCAATTAGTAATTATTAATGGAAACGATGCCCGGTCGCTCACCTGACCTTAAAGATCTTATATTGGCCCGCTTCGGCCAGCACGGGAAACCGATTGAAGTACATTTCGTTCGGACGCAGCGAGCTGCGTTCTTCGGGCGAGATCAGTACGTAGTCGATCCCGTATTTCTTCATTAGCTCCTCGGCCTGCGGGCCGCCCGCATAGATCATCTTCACATCGCTTTCCCGCTGGACGTAATCAATGCCGTGCGAAGCAAGATGGCCCGGGTACCGCATCAACGATTGGCGGCCGGTCAGCACAACGGCCGAATTATATGTTGGTGCGTTTAGAAATAACGCGTTCGGCGGGACCATTCCCTTGACGCGGTTCGCGAGCTTGACCGCGTCGCCATCGAAGACGCGAGACTTAACCGTACCCGTGATAGTTCGCAGCACATCGAGCGAACCGGAAAAGATCAGCATCACAAAACATGTGGCGGCAACGAATTTTAACCCTGTGCTCTTTTTCCACAGCCACGAGATCGCGAACGCCGCGAACGGCAGCGAACCCACAAACCAATAGATCAGCACCTTGATATTGTCCCACTCCCACGGCGCAAGCTTCGCGAGATTCGAGATAACGAACAAAAGCACGAAAGGAACATAAAACAAAAGAAGCGATGAAGCGTTAGCAATAAAAGGCTGGCCGGCGTCGCGGCTCGTACCCTTATCTTCGCCTTTAGCTTCTTTGCGTCTTTGCGGGAAAACGCTCAGAAAAATTCCAAAAGCAATAATGGGAATAAAGATCCCTGTATTCTTTAACCAGAACCAAAATATATTCGTTTTTCCTGAATCCCATCCGAAATGCCATTCGAAAAACTTTGTCGATTCGGTCGCGCTTCCCGTCATCGACCAAAGCAATTCAGGGATGGCCACAACGCAAACGCCGACTCCAAACGCGATCCACTCACGCCATCGGTCGAGCCGCATGAAAAACAAAACTCCCGTCACAACGAAAAGCACCGCGAGACTGTGAAGATGAACCAGCGGCAATAGCCCGGCTATCGAACCGACCACAAATATCGGAAGCAGCGAGGCAAAATCCAAACCCTCCTTATTCTCCGCTTCTCCGCGTCTCCGCGTCTCCGCGTTAAAAACCTTCCATAACGAGCCAAGCGCGATAAGGGTGATCGGCATCCCAAGCAGCAGGCTCCGCTGCGTGAGAAAAAGGGTGATCATCGAATTTCCCCATCGAAACTCGGGACCGATCGTGTAATCCTTTGGAAGCTGGCTCAAAAATTCGACAAGGCCTTTACCTTGCGCACCGAAGTCGGCGAAAAACCATATGAATCCCAGCCCGCCGCTAAAAAAGAGCAGCGGCGGCGCGAGCTTTGACGAAAGCCTGTCACCAGTGAGCTTCAAGATGAACCGTTCGAGGACAACCAGGAGAGCAAACGCCCAGGCGACGTTTTGAATAAGCATCGCTTCCCGCAGCGGAGCTCCGAGCCTCATAAAACATGCCGTCAAAAGGTCAGAGACGAACGGGTATGAGAACTTTGCTCCTGCCCACGAGGGATTTACGGGCGGGAAATTCGCCCCGTCGGTAAAGCTCAAAATTGCGCCTAGATGAAAAGGAAGATCACCGAGATTGTTCGAACCGCCTGTAAAAATTCCCTGGTCTGTCTCATACATCGCCTGTCCGAAAAACAGGCAAAACAGCGCCAGAAACCCGGCGTAATACAACGCCCGCACGCCTTTCGCAAGATTCGCTCCCTGCAGTTTCCCTATCGCACGTGCACGATCGTGATCAAACAGTTTTCTCCGCGGGCCGCGGACGATCAACAAAATAGGCAGCAGTGTGAGGATCAACGCGACTGCTATGCTCCCGGCATTAAAACCGGCACCAAGAGCGATCACGAAACTTACGGTCCCGAACACAGCCGAGCCAATAACGCCGCCCGCCGCGAACCGCCAAAGAAACGGCTCGTCGTCTTCGATGATGTAGGTAAGAGCAAACCCGCCGGCAGAAACGGCGATGATCAAAAGGATCGCAAGAAGCATAGAAGCGATGGGCGCCCGCCCGACTAAAAGTAACCTAACATTCGCCGGTCACAAAATGAAGCCGTCCGGCCGTTCCCGCATGCAAGTAAGGGCATCGTATTCTGCCAAAGATCGCGCCGACGACAACCTAGAATTAAAGCATCACGTTGAGCTATACTTATTTCAATTTCCATCACTGATTTGAATCCCGGAGAAAAGGAATGAAGATCACAAGCGTCACGCTTCTCGCACTTACACTCTTGACCGGGTCGGCGGCTGCCGCGTTTTCCGCATCCGTCAATCGTTTCAGCGTCTTCTATCAAAACGAAGCCGCACCCGCCGAGATCGGCGGTCATCAAGGGATCCAGGTCTTTGGCAAAAGCTCCGGGATCGCCTACACAAACACCGCGCTTTACCGTACCTACGACAACGGCGAAACCTGGGTCGAGTTGCCGATTCGTCGGCTTTACCCACTTCAATTGGCAAATGTCAGGTTTGCCGATGAAAAGAACGGAACGGCCGTTTTTGTAGACCGCGTCGGGTTCCGGCTTGTAAGATTCGACACATATGACGGAGGAAGCTCTTGGGTCGAAGTCCCACTGCAGGAAACTCGCGAACTAACTAACGACCTTGAAAATGCCGAACTCGATTCGGCGAAGATCTGGACGGATGACGATAGGACGGAAATTATCGAGTTTCGTCTGGCAACAAGTTCAAATTTCGATCAGACGGTTAGTTACCGACGGAGACCCGGCGGATCGACTTGGGGCCGTCGGTCGATCTCCGAAAAAGATCCGAACGATCCGGAGCGAGTGCGAAGTCTCAAAGAGGAGTGGGGCGTCCTAGCTGATTCGTTCCCTGACCGTTTTCGAATCGGTTATGTTCCGGAAGAGCCTGTCGTGATTCGAAATGAGACCTACCGACATCACGATTTCCGGATTCATTCGGACTGGTTCGTTACACAGAGCGGCTCTTGTTCCGGTTTCAAAGTCGGCTGTGTACAGGCTACCAAGCTGTATAAGTTAGTACCCCACGAAGTTAGAACGCCGAAAGGCCTCGTCACGACACTTTCATTTCAAGATATTACTCCGCCGCAGATCATCGATCTGAACCGAGCCGAAAAAGAGGCTGCAAAGCTCGAGGCGGACCAAAACCGGATGTTCGCCGCGCCGCCGGGAGGTTCAACTCGTATCAGCCTCAACCGCGGCTTCGACAAATGCCAGGCCGGAACCGTCGCGGAGATGCGGATCTGGTGGGACCAGTCTTATCATTTCGACTCAAACATTTACTTCAGCGGCCGTAACCGTGCGTGTCCTACGCAGCCTTTTACGAATAATCCATCTTGGATCGACCAGGTTTCGGCGATGGGTTGGGGCCTGATCCCAACGGTCGTGGGTTATCAATCTCCTTGTACTTCTTCGGCCACCACGGCAAAGCTAAGCTACGATCCCGCGGTTGCGGAACAGCAGGGCCGGGGCGAGGCGGACATCGCGGCAACCGATGCTCAGAGCATAGGCCTGACACCCGGCTCGGTCCTTTACTACGATATGGAGCGGTACGACCCGCCGACGCCGGACACGCTTGGCTGCCGTACGGCGACCGTGGCTTTCCTAAAAGGCTGGACCGAACGCATAAAGCAGCTCGGATATGTTTCGGGAGTATACGGTTCGCCGAAGAACGCGATCGAGGATTGGCAGTCGATGCCCGAGCAAAGCCGTATGGACGCGGTCTGGATGGCGCGTTGGGACAACGTGCCTTCAGTTTGGACGTATATTACGTTCGCCAATTTTCCGAACAATGTTTGGGCCAATCACCAGCGGATCAAACAGTGGCAGGCACCGCACAACGAGACATGGGGCGGAGTGACATTCAACATTGACGGCAACATTTCGGACGGGCCGGTCGCGGGCGTTCCCGTGCCGCGAAACAAGGTTGCCGACTTTGACGGCGACGGGAAGACCGATATCAGCGTCTTCCGGCCCGCCACGGGCGAATGGTTTATTTCAGGAACACTTGGCCCGAGCTTTAGCGTCCATTCGTTCGGCGTCGCCGAAGACATTCTCACACCGGGCGATTATGACGGCGACGGCAAGACCGATTTTGCTGTTTTTCGCCCGAGCAACTCGACGTGGTATTTCCGGATGAAAGGCGTCTTTACCGTGCGTACGTACGGCGAGCCGGGCGACATTCCTGCTCCCGCCGATTATGACGGTGATCGTCGGACCGATGTCGCTGTTTTCCGTCCGTCGACAGGCACCTGGTACATTGCATTTTCAGACAGCCGGAACAGCTTGCTGCAGCTGACGTTCGGACAGGCCGGCGACATGCCCGCTCCAGCGGATTACGACGGCGACGGCAAAGCCGACCTCGCTATCTGGCGTCCGTCCGATGGAAATTGGCACGTCCAGGGCACCGCCGGAAATTATTTTGTCGTTACCTGGGGCGTTTCGACTGACATTCCAGCGCAGGGTGACTACGATGGCGACGGACGCGCCGATCTGGCTGTTTTCCGCCCGTCGGAGGGCAAATGGTACCTGTTCCGCACCAGCGAAGGAATCTATGTGCAGCAGTTCGGCGTCGACGGCGATCTTCCGGCAACCGGGGATTATGACGGCGACGGGCGTTACGATGTGGCGGTCTTTCGACCGTCCGACAACACCTGGTACATAAGCCAAAGCACCGGCAGCTACGTTGTCCGCCCGTTCGGCGCCGACGGCGACAAGACAATTCCGGGCGCCTATCTGCCGCGATAAGGGTTCTTTTGTAGAAGCCGCACGAATAAGGGCACCGATCTTAGACCAAGGGTGCCCTTACTTCGTGCGGGCTTCCGCAGCCCGGTTTCACATACCCACGCCGATTAGCTACAATTACGGTTTCGTCCAAGCCCCGAAACGCGCACAGTTGCTTCGAACTTGGAACCTGGAACTTTGAACTCGGAACCTAAGCCCTATGCTTCAAGCCGGAATTGTTGGCCTGCCCAACGTTGGAAAATCTACTTTGTTCAATGCGCTGACCGCGCAGGAAGCCGCCCTTGCCGCAAATTATCCGTTTGCCACGATCGAGCCGAATGTCGGCGTGGTGGCGGTGCCCGATGAACGCCTGCCGGTACTTGAGAAGATGAACAAGGCCCAAAAGGTCGTACCGGCGACGGTCGAGTTCGTCGATATTGCCGGCCTGGTACGCGGCGCTTCGAAAGGCGAAGGCCTCGGCAACCAATTTCTCGCCAACATCCGCGAAACCCACGCCGTCATTCAGGTCGTCCGCTGTTTTGACGATGACAACATCGTGCACGTCGAAGGTTCGGTCAATCCGGTCCGCGACATCGAGACGATCCAGATCGAGCTTGCGCTTGCCGATCTCGCGTCCGCGGAAAAACGCCGAGACAAAGCGACGCGTGCCGCGAAAGCCGGTGACAAAGATGCAAAGCGTGAGTTGGAAATCCTGGACAAGATCCAGCCGGTCCTCGAGGAAGGCCGCCCGGCCCGGGCCGCCGACCTGACCGACGACGAGCGTGCTATCGTCAAAACCTGGTTTTTCCTTACGACAAAGCCGACGATCTACGCCGCAAATGTTGACGAGGAAACGCTGGCCGATTCGATGTCCAATCCTTATGTCCAGGCCGTAGCGGCGCACGCAAAATCGGAAAACGCGGACGTAGTGCCGATCTGTGCAAAGCTCGAGGCCGAGCTCGTCGCCCTCGACCCTGTAGAACGCGATGAGTATCTAAAAGATCTGGGTTTAAGCTCGAGCGGTGTCGACAAGCTTATCAAAGCCGCTTATCACATGCTCGGCCTGATGTCGTTCCTGACCGCCGGTGAAAAGGAGGTCCGTGCCTGGACCATTCCGATCGGCACCAAAGCCCCGCAGGCCGCCGGCGAGATCCACACCGACATCGAACGCGGCTTTATCCGGGCCGAGATCGTAAGCTACGACGACCTCGTCGCGTGCGGCTCGCGAAAGGCAGCCAGCGAAAAAGGCCTGGCGCCGGCTGGAAGGCAAGGAATACATAATGCAGGACGGTGATGTTGTGGACTTCCGCTTTAACGTTTGACGGGCCTTGAGTGTGACTAAAGTCACTGGATAATTCTGAGATTTCGTATATTATTATTTTGTCTAAGCTGCATTCTTTAGCCTATGCATTCAAAGTTGCTGACAACAAAGCTGATCGCGGTATTTCTGGTAGCTTTTGTCTGCCTGAACGCTGGCGGAGCTTTGTGTGTGGCTTATTGTCAGTCGACATTGGATTCTGCACACGAGACCGGAGAGCACTCCTCGTTGAAGGAAAAGTCCGGGCACTGTGATCCTGATAATCAAGGTGATGATGAGCAAAGATTGATCGTCGCTGGCGGAAGTGAGATGGATTGCTGCCCGATGACGGTCAGCTTTATCGCCGGGCCGATCGAAAAGAGTTCCTTCTATGCACAAGTTCCGGCGAGGGTCCTGGCTCCGGTGTTCGGCTTTAACGAAACCGCGTTTTTCAGCAGGACCAGTATAAACATACCACCTCGATACCGGGGGCCGCCTCTCGACCGACGTATTTCCCGCCTGATGAACGGTGTCATACGAATTTAGAGATATCCGCGAGCATTGTTGCGCCAGTTCGATTGGATCTCGTTTTGCCGAGATCTGTTCATTCCCGAGAAAACTGGCAGACTCAAGGATTTCTGAATAATTTGGAGACATTAAAATGAAAAAGAAAATTCTGGCGATATTTGCGATCATGGCCGTTTTCGGCCTTACGATCGCGGCGTACGCTTACACACGAACGACTGTAAACACCACGGCAACGGCATCCTGCTGCAAGGATTCCTGCCCGATGAAAAACAAGGGCGGCGAGCACGGCAAAGACCACGCTAAAGGCGAAGGCCATAATTGCTGTGGCGATAGCTGCCCGATGAAGGGCGAGCACGGCAAGAGCGGCGACCACGCAAAAATGGAAGGCCACAATTGCTGCGGTGATTCGTGCCCGATGAAGAAAAAGGATGGTGGGGAGGCAAAGGCAACCGCCGTCTCCACATCGGAAGAAGGTAAAAGCTGCTGCGACAATTGCGATTGCTGCAAAGGCAAAGCAAAGACCGAGACAGCCGCGGTTTAGCTTAAAGCCGCTGCAACCCTTATTATTACGGGAGCATCTTCACGGATGCTCCCTTTTCCCAATTATATGAAAGCTATTATTTTCATTTGCCTTTGCATCGGCGTATTTGTATTTTCTGCGTTGGGCCAGGCGGCGAAAGCTGTGAAACTCAAAGGGCAGGTCGTGTGTTCGGTCTGTTGGTTTGAGTCAAAAGACCGCAAGAAAACGCCTTACGGGAACGCAGCGGATATCAAGTGTGCGCTGGATTGTTCCGAGGAAGGCGTTCCGCAGGCCCTGGCCGTCGAAGACGAAAAAGGCTTTACGCTCTACACGATGGAGCTTGGAGCGTTCAAGCCGACAGGCAAGGATTTTCTTGATATCGTGCCCAAAACGGTCGAGGTCGAGGGCGAAGTCAGAACCGAAAAGGACAAGCGATTTATTAAAGTAAACAAACTCAAGGTACTCGATGAAAAGGCAGCCAAACCTGTTCCTGTTTCAGATGACGCGGTGCTTGCCTTAAAAGATCTGACCGGAGCCGACCAAAGCCTCGCCGGGTACAAAGGCCGCGTAGTCGTTTTAAACTTCTGGGCCACGTGGTGCGAGCCGTGCAAAAAGGAAATGCCGGACCTGTCGGCGATCCAGAATGATTATGCCGCGCTCGGCGTTCAGGTTATCGGGGCGGCGGGTGACGAAGCCGCTGACGGCGGCCAAGGTTCTAAAGTTCACGCGTGAATTCAAAGTGAATTTCCCGGTCTGGGTTGGGGCGACCACCGACGATATGGAACGCTTCGGTGTGGGCACGGTTTTGCCCGCGACCGTCATCATCAACCGCGAGGGAAAAATAGTTTGGCGTGAGATCGGCATTATCAAGCCGGACGTGCTGCGAAAGGAGCTGGACAAGATACTGCTTCCGAAGGTCACAGAAGCAGCGAAAGTTGCAAAGGCAGGAAAGGAGAAAACGAAGAACGCTTCGCTCGTCCCCGCCTGACCTGTCTGACCGGGCGAAGGCCAGGCTGTCCGGGGGACGGCCGATAACCCTAAGAAATTCACCGCCGGTATCCGGCTTTTGAGCGGCCAGGTCGACCGGGCCGCCGTGCGCGCCACGCTCATCTACCGCTGGCACCCGCGTGTGCATTTCGGTATCGAATACAATCCGAAGGTCGGCGAGGTCCACCCGCTGCTCACCGTGATCCCGGTGACCGAAACGCAAAACCGCCCGGCGATCATCATGGGCATCAGTTCCGACCGCATCGGAACGCCGGAAGGCACTTCATTTTATCTGACCGCGAGCAAAGACCTTCAGCATTGGACGGGCCTGCCCATCGCTCCGTACGGCGGGATCGTGTACGGCACTTACGAACACCGCTGGCGGGCGATCGGCGGGCTGAATATCCGATTTCCGCATCGTTTTACGTCGCTCATCCAGTTCGACGGCGTCAAAGTGCACCCGAGCCTGACCTATACCTTTAACGACACTCACGCCCTCACATTCCTTATGATCCGCGGAACGGATCCGGGCGTGACATATACGTTTTCTTTTTAGATCAAACTCACTAGTGACTTTTTTGCGGCTGTGCCGTCCGATGTGCGGAAAGGCTGTGCCATACGCCGGTTTCCGCACATCGGTGGGCAAAGCCCAAAGAAAAATGAGCTCTCACTCCACAGCTGAAGAACTTGCAAAATGCGGAATTCTAAGCAAAAATAATAATTCCCAACCTGCCGGGTTCGTCTATCGGTTAGGACGCGAGATTCTCATTCTCGAAAGACGGGTTCGATTCCCGTACCTGGTACCACTTAACCTTCAACAAAAAACTTTTTCGGCTGACACCGCTCGCGATAGCGTTCGAGGAATCGAGCTATCCGGCCGATCGCTTCGTGCAGGTCGTCGACGTTCGGCAGGAATACAAGCCGGAAATGGTCGTGCTGTTTCCAGTTAAAACCGGTTCCCTGGACGATCAGGACCTTTTCTTCGCGGAGTAATTCACACGCGAATTGCTGGTCGTCCTCGATCGGATAAACGTCCGGGTCAAGCCGCGGGAACATATAGAGCGCGGCCTTCGGTTTGACGACGGAAACGCCCGGTATCTGCGTCAACAGGTCATAGGCCCGGTCCCGCTGCCGGCAAAGCCGCCCACCCGGAGCGACAAGATCGTCGATACTCTGATAACCGCCGAGTGCGGTCTGAATCGCCAACTGTCCGGGAGTGTTCGAGCACAGCCGCATCGAGGCGAGCATATTCAATCCCTCGACATAATCGCCCGCATTGCGCTTGTCGCCCGACACTATCATCCAACCCGCACGGTATCCGCATGAGCGATAGTTCTTGCTCAGGCCGTTAAAAGTAACGAAAAGCACATCGTCGGCGAACGACGCGACGCTGGTGTGCGTATTGCCGTCGTATAGCGTTTTGTCGTATATCTCATCGGCGAAAACGATCAACTGATGTTCGCGGGCAATTTCGACGATCTCTTGAAGAATGACGTCCGGATATAATGCCCCAGTCGGATTGTTGGGATTTATTACCACGATGCCGCGTGTCCGCGGCGTTATCTTTCGACGGATGTCCGCGAGATCGGGCAGCCACTCGCTTTGCCTCGTCGCAGATGTAATGCACGGGCCGCCCGCCTGATAACGAAACCGCCCCGGTCCACAGCGGATAGTCCGGTGCCGGTACAAGTATCTCGTCGCCCGAGTCGAGCAAGGCGTTCAACGACATTGTTATCAGTTCGGAAGCTCCGTTGCCAAGATAGACGTCGTCGACTGTCACGCCTTGTATTTGCTTTTCCTGGCAGTAATTAACGACCGCCCGCCGCGGAGCATACAGTCCCTTGCTGTCCGTATACCCGGCCGTATGAGGAAGATTCCGGATCATGTCCTGCACTATCTCGTCCGGCGGCTCAAAGCCGAACGAGGCCAAATTGCCGATGTTCAGCTTCATTATGCTCTGCCCCTCTTCCTCCATCCGCTGGGCCAGCTCCAACACCGGACCGCGGATGTCATAGAAAACATCGGCAAGCTTGCTTGATTTGTTTATCGGTTTAGAAATGCTTGGCTTGATCGGCCTTCTCATATCAAATTGAATGGTCATTCATGAACGGATCCAGGGTTTCGTAACTCTACAATTGTGTCCTTAGTCGAGCTATGTCGCGCTGTGGCGGTGCTCCGAATAGCTTCTTGTAGTCGCGGCTGAAGTAGGCGGGGTCTTCATAGCCGACGCGGTAGCCGGCGGTGGCTGCGTCGAGGTCTTCGCCGAGCATAAGTCGACGAGCTTCTTGCAAACGAATCTGCTTCTGGAACTGCAACGGACTCATTGAAGTGACCGACTTGAATTGGTGATGAAAACCCGAAACGCTCATTCCCAGCTCGCGGGCTACGTTCTCTATCTTCAGCGGCTGGTCGTAATGGTCGCGGAGGTGGGCAATTGCCTTAGTAACGCGACGGGTTTCGCCGGCGGAGATCATGTGAGCGAGCCGGGCCCCTTGCCCGCCAATCAGCAAGCGCAGGATGATCTCTCTTATCACAAGCGGTGCCAGGACTCGTGCTTCCTCCTGGGGACTTTCCAGCAGCCTCACCAATCGAGCTACGGCGTCAATCAATTCGAAGGTGATGGGGCTCACGTCCATCGCCCTTGTCGCCGCGTGACCCTTGTGGACCTGCAGCTCCGATTCAGCGATAACCGACGCTACAAGCGACCGGTTCAGATTCAACCGCATTCCTAAGTACGGAACGTCTTTCGACGCTCTTTCGATCTCGAACGTCACCGGCAGGTCTACCGTGAATATGAGGTAATTCGACGGGTGGTACGTGAAGATCTCATTTCCCACGCTCGCCCTCTTCCTGCCTTGCTGCGACAAAGCAAAATGCGGGCTCGTAGATCGCCTCCGCCGGCTCGTTCGGGCTGGAGGATCTGAGAATCCGAAAATCCGAGAAAGCATCAATTCTTCCGTCCTCGGGCAGGAGTCGCGCAATGCACTCGACGATCTCCTCCCTCACCATTTCTGTCTTTTCGGTGTCCAATCGACTCCCTTGGCTCATGATCTAATGATAAACCATCCCCGCCACATCACCTGCGGTAATTTCTGCTTTCTGCAGGATCGTACAAGGATCTGCCATTATTGTCATACCTTAGGTACACCTGCGGACAATACAATTAACACCACGGGGGTAGGGTTAAGATCCGGGTGAAAATGATAAAACGCGCGACTGTGTACTCGTTGCTGATAGCGGCAACGATCTGTTTCCTATCAAGCTGCTCTAGGGCGCAGCAGCCACCTGTGGAGGCGAACGGCTCAAGACAGGATCGCAAGATCCTCATCGTGTACCTGTCACGGACGAACAATACGAAGGCGGTTGCAGAATTCATCCGCAACGAAGTAGGCGGAACACTGGTCGCACTTGAGTTGGAAACACCGTATCCGGCGGATTACCGCACGACCGTCGAGCAAGTGGCTAAGGAGAATGAAACAGGTTATCTGCCGCCGCTCAAGACAAAGATCGACCGCATCGAACAGTACGATACCGTTTTCGTGGGATTTCCGACGTGGGGGATGCAGCTGCCGCCGCCGGTTAAGAGTTTCCTGCGTCAATACACCTTCAAAGGCAAAACTGTCATTCCCTTCAATACGCATGCAGGGTACGGCCAGGGAAGCAGCTTAGCGACGGTGAAAGAACTCTGCCCGGAAAGCACGGTCCTGGAGGGCTTTGTTACGAGAGGCGGAATAGAAAGAGATGGAGTACTTCTCGCGATCAAGAACGAGCGGGCGGCGGAAGTGGAAAGTGAAGTGAGGAACTGGCTGAGAAGGATCAAGATATTGCAGTGAATAGTTACGAGAGCAAAAAAAATCGAAATGAATAAGAAAGACGAAGAAAATAAAGGGATCAATAGACGCAACTTCATCGGCCGGACCATCGTCGCGGGCGCAAGCCTCGCGATGATTACCCAACGCGGCGATGCTCAGACCTCACGTCAACAGAATCGGAAGGTTGCCCCTGGAAAACGAAGATTGGGCAAGCTCGAGGTCTCTGCGGTGGGCATGGGTGTGCAGAACATGCACCGTAAGTACGAAACCACCGTACCGTACCGGCCAGAGATGATCGAGATCATCCGCGCGGCCTATGATCGCGGCATAACATTTTTCGATTGCGCCGAGGCTTACGGGCCGCACGAAAACGAGCGGATCTTAGGTGAAGCAATTCAGTCATTTAGAGATAAGGTCGTCATCACATCGAAATTCGGCTGGAACATCGACCTTGAGACCGGACAGCGACGCCCTGGACTCAACAGCAAGCCCGACCATATAAAGCTAGCTGTCGAGGGAATGCTCAAGCGCCTTCGAACGGATCGCATCGACCTTCTTTACCAGCACCGTGTTGATCCTGCAGTCCCTATCGAGGACGTCGCGGGGGCGGTAAAGCAGCTCATGGATCAGGGCAAGGTCCTGCATTGGGGTCTTTCGGAACCGGGCACTCAAACGATCCGACGCGCTCATGCCGCGTTGCCGCTGACCGCCATTCAGAACGAGTACTCGATGGCTACCCGGGATCCGGAGAAGGAAGTCATACCTCTTTGCGAAGAATTAAGGATCGGCTTTGTGCCGTGGTGGCCTTTGGACTGCCAGTTACTAACCGGCTGGATAGATGCAACCACGCGGTTCGCCGCCGGCGATCTCCGTGCAGTCACTCCGAGATTCTCGCCCGAGAGCCTCGCTCAAAACATGAAGCTCGTTGATCTGATAAAGACCTGGGCGGTACGCAAGCAAGCCGTTCCGGCGCAGATCGCCCTTGCATGGCTGATGGCGCAGAAGCCCTGGATAGTTCCTATCCCCGGTACGACGGTCATGCAGCACATGGTCGAGAACAGCGGTGCGGACGGAGTCAAATTCACCGCCGCCGAACTCGCTGAGCTGAACTCCGCTGTAAGGGCGATCGAGGTCAGGGGGCAACGACTGCCGGACGCGGTGCTCGTCTTCTCAGGCGTCGAAGCTCCGCAGAAGATGATCAATCGTTAGCCGGATGATCATTGGAGAATGTGAAAGCGGGCATACCCACAAGGAGGAAAGATCAGATGAGACCTAACACATCAGCGATGCTGATCCTAGCCGTACTGGCGATAGGGTTTGTTCCAGCCGTTGACGCACAGACGGCTCCGTCCTCTCAGCCGATCATCATTGCGCGAAGCGGGTCACAGCCATCCCGCTCCGGGCCTGCTGAAAACTTCACCGGTTCAGTTCGTGTCGATCCTTTATTCCAAGCGAAAGCTCCGGCGCGAGCGTCGGGGGCCCTGGTCACATTCGAGGCAGCTGCGCGATCCGCGTGGCACACCCATCCGCTGGGCCAGATCCTAATCGTAACGGCCGGAGTTGGCCGCGTACAGCGGTTTGGCGATCCGGTGGATGAGATCCGGCAGGGAGATATCGTATGGATCCCACCCGGCCAAAAGCATTGGCACGGAGCTTCCCGCAACAGTTCGATGGCTCACATAGCTATCTCCGAGGCACTGGATGGCCCGGCCGTCCAGTGGATGGAAAAAGTCAGCGATGCTCAGTACAGCGCCGCGGTTCGGGATGCAGCAACAACCGCGGCAGGGCAGCCTACCGCGGCCCAAAGACTAATGGGTGATATCGCACCCAAACTGGCAAATCTAACGGATGAAGTGTTATTCGGCGATATTTGGGAGCGTCCCGGGCTTGCCAAACGCGACCGAAGTCTTATAGTTGTGGCCACGCTCATCGCGATGAACCGTCCTGATCAGCTGCGGTCGCATATGGCCAGGGCTCGTGACAACGGCGTAACGGAGCAGGAGTTAGTTGAGGTGATCACTCACCTTGCCTTCTACGCGGGATGGCCGAGCGCCGTCACTGCCGTCGGCGTGGCGAGAGAGGTATTTCAGCAAAAAAGGTGACTCTAAAGGAATGGAACTCAAGATCGCCGTTCTATTAATCATCCGTCTCCTCGTCGCAACGACAGATTTCGCCAGGAACCGTGGAGCTGGCTGGTTACACCCGACCACCGCTTCCCGGCTGATGAGCTTCGCTGCCCCGTCCGGGCGGCCTCAATTCTGGTTTGAATGTGCTTACTGCTGTAGACTCGGGCAAACAACCATCTAGCGTGTCGAATGAACTTCGAACGGAATGAAGTGGAGTGGCTTTTCACAAGGAGGAATATGAAGGACCAAAAGGACCCGTACGATCTTAACTACACAAATGACTGGGAGCCGAGCGAGGATGAGGAAAAATTGCTCGACGAACTCGGCATCCGGGGTATAGATCGCCGCAAGTTTCTCGGTCAAGGCATTGCCGGCGGGCTCGGTATTTTCGCATTACAACTCCTGGCGAAGGAGAAAGCGCTCGCATCCCTCCCTGTTTCAACAGAGGCGGTCGTCGCGTCGACACCTTCGATTGAAAATGCGGTCAAGGTCGTTCTGAAGATCAATGGCTCGACGCAAAGCCTGAACGTCGATTCCCGAACCGTTCTTCTCGACGCGCTCCGCGAACGACTGGCATTGACCGGCACCAAAAAAGGTTGCGATCAGGGCCAGTGCGGAGCGTGCACCGTGATCGTAGACGGCCGTCGGGTCCTCGCATGCCTGACGCTTACCGCGTCATGCGAGGGCAGATCCGTGACCACTGTAGAAGGTCTCGCCAAAGGCGACGAGCTCCACCCGATGCAGACCGCATTTATCAAGCACGACGGTTTCCAATGCGGATACTGCACGCCCGGGCAGCTCTGTTCCGCGGTCGCTCTGCTGGAGGAAGCGAAGAGCGGCGACGCAAGTCACGCCACATTGAATGTTCGCGTCCGGGGCCGAAACCTTAAACTGTCCGACGCGGAGATCAGCGAACGCATGAGCGGCAACATCTGCCGTTGCGGCGCCTACCCGGGAATCGTCGCGGCAATACGGGAAGTACAGGCGCGGCCGCGAAACCGCACAGACCTGGCATTTCGCGACTGACGATGAAATCGCAGCCGCAATGAACGAGGAGGGAAAAAACGATGCGACCGTTTAGATATTCGCGTTCAACCGATCCCGCGGGCGCTGTGCAGACCGTCTCGCAAAACCAAACCGCTAAGTTTCTCGCCGGCGGCACGAACATCCTCGATCTGATGAAGGAGGACATCGAGCGACCGACCGAGTTGGTGGACATCACGCGGCTGAAACTCGCCGACATTAGACCAACAAACGGCGGCGTGAGTATCGGAGCTCTTGCTACCAACACCGCCACCGCGAACCACCCTTTCGTCCGTCAAAACTTCCCTCTTCTAACTCAGGCGATCGTCGCAGGGGCATCGGGCCAGCTCCGCAACATGGCGACGAACGGCGGAAACCTGATGCAGCGGACGCGGTGCCAGTATTTTTACGACATCGCGATGCCATGCAACAAACGCGATCCCGGTTCCGGCTGCGGAGCCCTGCAGGGCATAAATCGCATCCACGCCATCTTCGGCTACAGCGACAAATGCGTCGCGACCTATCCGGGCGATATGGCGAACGCGCTTTACGCGCTCGACGCCGTGGTTCAGGATTCGCGGAGCCAACGGGCAGGAACGGACGATGCCGGTCCAGGATTTCCACCGGC
Organism: uncultured Acidobacteriota bacterium; assembly: GCA_963763355.1. GTDB lineage: Bacteria > Acidobacteriota > Blastocatellia > Pyrinomonadales > Pyrinomonadaceae > OLB17. The sequence goes on along the minus strand of CAVXOI010000007.1, from coordinate 1,344,938 downwards.
TCCCCGGCGACACGCCGGAGAAAGACAACGATCTCGCGCACGGGGAATTGATCGTCGGCATCGACCTACCCCGAAACAATTTCGCGAGCAAGTCCTATTACCTGAAGGTTCGCGACCGCGCCTCGTATGCTTTCGCTCTTGTTGCGGTGGCAGCGGCCTTAGAAACTAGCGGAAGCGAGATCAAACAAGCTCGCGTCGTCCTAGGAAGCGTCGCCCATAAACCGTGGCGGTCAGCTGAAGCGGAGAACGTTTTGGTCGGAAAACCGGCAAACGATCCCACCTTTCGGGCGGCGGCCGAGGCGGCGATGAGAAATGCAAAACCGCTGGAGCACAACGCATATAAAGTCGAACTGGGCAAAAGGGCGATAGTGCTCGCTCTGCAGCGGGCAATGAACGGCGGAGCGGCCTAAGCACGGAGGGAAAAAGATGGCCAGATATATCGGAAAAGAAATGAGCCGTGTTGACGGCGTAGCGAAGGTCACCGGCAAGGCGAAATACGCTGCAGAATTCCAGGTGCCGAACCTGGCGTATGGGTTTCTCGTGACCAGCACGATCGCCAAAGGGGCGATCAAATCGATCGACACCCGGAATGCGGAACGTGCCCCCGGGGTCGTCCGTGTCTTCACCCACCTCAACACGCCTAAGCTTGGCCCGAACGCGACCGAAGATGCTCCGCCGCGCGGAAACCAACCGGAAAGGGACAAGTCTTTCCGCGCGCTTCAGTCGGACAGGATCTACTTCAACCAGCAACCGGTCGCGCTCGTTGTAGCCGAGAGCTACGAACAAGCACGCTATGCGTCCCGGCTGGTCGAAGTTTCCTACAACGCCGAGAAACATGTGACGGACACGGAAACGCTCCGCGATCAGGCTAAGGTTCCGGGGCAAGCGCCCAGGCCGCGGGGGAATCCGGAACAGGCGATGCGTACGGCCCCGGTGAAGATCGAAGCTGAGTTTCGCATCCCGATCGAACATCATAACCCGATGGAACCCCACGCCGCGATCGCGGTTTGGGAGGGCGACAAGCTCACCGTCTTCGACAAGACGCAGGAAGTGTACGGCGTGCGCCAACACCTCGCGACACGGCTGGGCATTCCTGTGGAGAACATCACCGTTATCTCGCCGTTCGTCGGCGGCGCCTTCGGGTCGTCATTGCGGCCCAACTATTATCCGGCGCTCACCGCGGTGGCCGCCCGCGAGCTCAGGCGCCCGGTCAAGATCGTCTACACGAGAACGCAAATGTTCACCGGTCACGGGTACCGGCCGTACACTATCCAAAAGATCGCCCTCGGAGCCGAGCGTAACGGAAAACTAACTTCGATGATCCACGACGCAGTGCATAACACCTCCAGCTTTGAGGATTTCAACGACGGTACGACGGGCTTTACGCGGCAGGTTTATGCATGTCCGAACTTATTCGCTCCGGTAAGGATCGCGAATACGGATCTCAATACACCGACCTGGATGCGGGCACCCGGTGCCGTCAGCGGCATGTTCGCGCTCGAATGCGCGATGGACGAGCTCGCCTACGCGACGAAGATCGATCCGCTCGAGCTGCGTCTCATCAACTACGCCGAGGTCGACCCCGAAAGCGGCAGGCCGTGGTCGAGCAAGGCCCTGCGTGAGTGTTATCGACTCGGCGCGGAGAAGTTCGGATGGAAGGACCGTAAATTTGAGCCTCGGTCCATGCGGGATGGTCGGCTCCTTGTCGGCTGGGGGATGGCAACCGGCGTCTGGGGAGCGTTTCAACGGCCAGCGAGTGCGAAGATCACCTTTCGAGCTGACGGCACGGCGAACGTCACGAGCGCGACCAGCGACATCGGACCGGGAACCTATACCGTGATGACAATGATCGCCGCCGAGTATCTCGGGACGACGCCGGAGAAAGTGAAATTCGAGCTCGGCGACACGCGCTTTCCGCGTGCGCCATCACAGGGCGGATCACAAACAACATCGAGTGTCGGTTCGGCAGTCTACGGCGCCGCACTTGCCGTCGGTGCTCGCCTCCTTGCGTTGGCAAACCAGCAGGCAGACTCGCCGCTGAAGTCCGCCGCAGCCGCCGACGTGGAAATGCTCGACGGCCGCCTGCGTCTCAAAAGCGACCCCTCGCGTTTCGTGCAGATCGCAGATGTGATGAAGCGGAACAACCTCACCGAGATCACCGAGACGCACGAGTCGCGTCCTTCGCCCGAACGGCAGAAGTACGCCCTGCTGGCCCACGGTGCGCAGTTCGTCGAGGTGAAGGTCGACCCTGACATCGGCAACGTCCGGGTCACGCGTGCGATCGAGGTGACCGCTTGCGGAAAGATCATCAACCCGAAAGCGTCGCACAGCCAGGAGATCGGCGGTGTCGTCTGGGGCATAGGGATGGCCCTGCAGGAAGCGACCGAGATCGATCACCGGTACGGCCGGATCATGAACCCGAACCTGCAGCATTACCACGTCCCGGTTAACGCGGATATTCACGAGATCGAGACGATCTTTGTCGAAGAGGATGACAAGGTCGTCAACCCTCTCGGCGTAAAGGGGATGGGCGAACTCGGCATGGTCGGCATACCTGCAGCGATCGCCAACGCCGTCTTCCATGCGACGGGGAGGCGGTTCAGGGACCTGCCGATCACGCCCGACAAAGTGCTTTTGGCAGAAGGGAGAGCGGTATGAACGAAGTGCGGGCATTGGTCGAATCGTTCGACAGAGCGGTAGCTGCCGGAGAGCGATGTGCTCTGGCCACGATCGTGAGTGTCGAAGGATCTTCGTATCGTCGGCCCGGGGCGCGAATGTTGATCAGCGAGAGCGGGAACACTACCGGAACGATCAGCGCCGGATGTCTGGAGGACGACGTCATCGAACATGCGAAACGCGTCATCCGCACAGTTGAGGCTAAACTTGTCGAGTATGACAATTCGTCGACGAACGACGAAATGGCGTGGGGCCTGGGGCTTGGGTGTAATGGGATCGTGCGGGTCCTGGTCGAGCCGATCGATCCGGGATCGTTGTATATCCAGGCGCTGCGAAACTCGTACGAGTTGCCGCCGGACGCGCCTCACACTCTGGCCGCGACTGTGTATCAATGCACACCCTCGTCGTCGGAAGCTCCCGTTATCGCAACGGGAGCGCGATTATTTATCCGCGATCAGGATAACGTCCGCTTCGAAAACCTGAACGGCTCGGCCGCGGCGATCCTGGATGCGGTTCGAGCTAACGTGAACACGGCGGTTTCATCCGGTGAATTCGATCTTGATCTGGGCGGTTCCGCGGCGAAAGTGTTCATCGAGACGCTGCTGCCGCCGGTTCCACTCGTTATCTTCGGCGCGGGGCATGACGCCCTGCCGATCGTCGAGCTGGCACGCGGATTGGGCTGGCAAACCGAGGTAGTTGATCCGCAAGCCCGGCCCGCGAGCGTCGACCGGTTTGCGGCGGCCGACAACGTCATACTCGCACGTCCGGAGGATGTCGCGTCGCACGTCGTGATCACGCCGCGCACCATGACGCTTCGTGATGTCGCACAATTACTCTCACGATCTGGCACTGCTCAGTTTCTTGCTGGCGTCGCCCGCGAGATATATCGGAGTTATGGGTCCGAGAAAGCGCACCGACCGGATGCTGAACGAACTTAGGGCAAATGGAGAATTAGGGCTTCCTGAAGAAACAAATCTGGAACGCCTTCATGCACCAGTCGGTCTGGATATCGGAGCCAACGGGCCCAGGGAGATCGCTCTGTCGATCGTCGGCGAGATGCAGGCGGTGCAGAACGGGCGCGAGGGTGGAATGTTGCGAAAAAGCCGTGGGCCGATTCGTGGATCAGCGCGCAACAACGCAAGCTCTAAACCTGTTCGGCCTCAACCCTCTCCTGATCGCGATGGTTCGCCGAACGATGGTACGGGGCAGCGCGTCGGTGCGGTCATCCTGGCGGCGGGAGCATCATCTCGCATGGGAAGACCAAAGCAGACGCTTGAGTTCGAAGGCACAAGCCTTTTAAGACGAGCCGCCCAAGCCGCGCTCGGTGCCGGGTGTTCACCCGTTATCGTCGTCACCGGCGCAAACGCCGAGGTATCAAGACGCGAACTTAGCGGGCTGGACGTGCGAGAAGTTTTGAATCCCGATTGGCAGACTGGCATGGCATCGTCGATCGCCGCGGGCCTCGACGGTCTTCTCAACATTGACCGAAACGCTGTCGCGGTGGTCATCATGGTGTGTGACCAACCCTACGTTACTGCCGATGTTGTTTCCCGCCTCGTTAGTGCGCACCGTTTGAACCCCGGCTCTGTGATCGCGTCGAAGTACGGTGAGAGCTTTGGTGTGCCGGCCTTGTTCACGAGGCCGCTGTTCGATGAACTGGCACGGCTTAGGGGGCCGGCCGGCGCGAAAGAGGTTATCAGGAAACACGCTGCAGAAGCGACCTTCTTGCCGTTCCCCGAAGGCGAGGTGGACGTTGATACTCCGGAAGATCTCGCCCGCGTTCTGTCAACGACCGTTTAAAGGGAAAACTAGCTGCCTTGAGCCCTCAATACTAGTGGTGATTTCTGAATGTGAACGTCGCCCAGTTGTTGGGCTTCTGCCCGCATAAACGCGCCCAGTCCGCCGATCAACAGACCGGCCGCCAATGCGGCGGATCTGACAGAGCTGAAAACTCTACCATTTGCTTCCATTGCCGCCTCCAAATCTACTGATTGGTCAGAGCGGATTCGGGCGTTCGGGCTCCCTGCACCTTGATCTTGGAAAGGGCAGTACGAATCTCTCCCAGCTCATTGGGTGTAAGTGCACATTCGCCGCCCCAATGTTCTCGACAAGGTGAAGCGGGTTAATAGTGCCCGGGATCGGGACGATGAAGGGTTTCTGCGCAAGCAGCCAGGCGAGGGAGAACTGAGCGGCTGTGATACCCTTCCGCGAGGCCCACTCTCGCACGAGCGAAACGAGCGGCATATTCGCCTTCAACGCCTCGGGGGTGAACATCGGAACCGCGGAGCGGCGATCCTCCGGGGCGAATCGGGTGTACTCGTTGAACCGGTCCGTGAGGAACGCCCTACCTGTCGGGCCCCAAGGGACGAACCCGGTACCCAATTCCTCACAGGTGGACAGAACACCATTTTCCACGACCCGCTCCATCAATGAGTATTCAGACTGTACCGCCGCGACCGGGTGAACGGCATGGGCCCGGCGGATCGTCTGCGGCGACATCTCCGAGAGGCCGAAGTGTTTTATCTTGCCCGCCTGGATAAGGTCTTTGACGGTGCCGGCTACGTCCTCAACCGGCACATTCGGGTCAGCCCGGTGCTGGTAATATAAGTCGATCGCATCCACCCTCAGTCGCCGGAGCGATCCCTCCACAACACGGCGGATGTTCTCCGGGCGGCTGTTACGTCCGGTGGATCTTGTACCGTCGAACGCGAATCCGAATTTGGATGCGATGACCACTTTGCCCTTGAACGGTGCAAGTGCCTCCCCGACGAATTCCTCGCTCATAAAGGGCCCATAGTTCTCCGCCGTGTCGAAGAACGTCACGCCGCGTTCGTACGCGGCCCTTATCACCGCGATCGCGTGGTTCTTATCCACCGGAGGGTTGTACACCCCGATCATGCCCATGCACCCGAGGCCAATCGGAGAGACCTCCAACGCACCGAGCCTGCGTCTCCCCGTAATGGCTTTCACCGTGTTCGATTGGTTGCTCCGTGTGGTCTGGGCGACGGTTTCATTCGATGCGGCCGCCAACGCGGCCAAGCCTCGCCGGCGAAGATGGTCTTCGCGATGAAGTCGCGCCGGCTGCCGCCGCCGTTTTCATGAGTGTTGGATCTTAGTGTTTCCTTTTTGTCTTTCATATTTTCTTCCTTCTTATCGACGCAAATAGCCCGGTCCTCTCGTTATCGCTTCCCCAGTCGAGCGGCAGCGAACGGATCTTATCGCCCGCCTCACTTTCTTCAACACGGCGGCGGCCTTCACTCCAGGGTGTCGGCAGCGGACCCGAGCGCACTTCGGGGAAAGCCTTGAACGGAAGCTGCGGCAGGTTAAGGGTTGACGGTGTGTCCGGCCCGTAACGGATCGTATAAATCCCCCCCGGCACCGTCGCCTGCTGAGGACCGGTCAGGCGGCAGGGTCCGTATCATTGCTTGGCGGAGCTCCTGTGGCCGGGCACAGATCGGAGGGGGTTTGAGTGGTGAGTTCGAATCGCACGCGGTGGCCCGGATTCAATCCCCACTGCCGCGGAGCCAGCGCGAGATCGAAGCGGTATACCTGCCCCGGCTTGAGATATTCGTCTCGCTCGAGTTTGGGCCACGGCCAGGTGATCGTGCCTTGCTTGTCCCTCCAAGACTTTTCCAGATCTAGATCCCGCAGACTCCCGACCACCGCTCCGCGCGCTGATCAGCTTCGCTGTCCCGTCGGGGCTCACATCGAAAAGTCGCCCGATCAACACCATATTTGTATTGCTCGAGCTCGCGTAGATCGTCGCGCTCATCGCTCCCGACAGCGTCACACCTTCCACCAGCGGCCCGGTGGTGTAGCTCAGCTTCCCGCCTTCCGTATTAGGCTGGCCGAATTTCAGGGTCTCGGGGTTCGAATTTTGGATCGGTAGAAGCGAGTGCTCCGCCCGAAGCCAAACGCCAGCGGGTAGATCTCGGCACGTTGGTAAATCCGGTCAGATTTATCCAACGCTCCGTTCCCGATTCGAAGACGTGCATGGGCGTTTTCGTCTTCTGAATGCCCGTGTCCACGCCCTTCAGCCAGGTTTCTATCCATTGGAGGTAGAGGCCGGCGTCCAGGCCTTGAGCGTGGTCCCAACCTCCCATGATGAGTTGATAGCGCGGCGTTGTCGGCTGGTTTGTGTCCATCTGCGCGTAAACCGATCGTTTGGCGTAGGCGTTCTGCAGGGCTGTGTACGCGCGGACGGTTCCGGTCTCCACCACGTCCCCCCAACCGGCCCAAAGAAGAACCGGAACCTCGTTCTCCACGATCTTCTCCGCGAAGGTGAGGCGGCCCCGATTGCTCCAATATTCTCGATCGTAAGCCACGTCGCCACCTTCTAGGACCGACTTGGTCATCGCACGGAAAAAGCGGACGCCGGCGGGCGAGTTTCCCGTCAGGTCTGCCCCGCGAACATCGAAACTCCAGAAGCTCATGGTGGGCATACCGCCGCTCATCCATGACTGGCGGGGCATGTTTTCCAGACCGGAGCACGCGGCAACGACTGCCTTAAGCGGCGAGGCTTTGCCAACATGGGCCGCATCGGTCATGGCGATGGCTCCGGGCCACGAGCAGCTCTACGATGGCTACTCTTCCATCTGAGCCTTCAAGGTTTCGCGCGGCCCAGTTGACAATGTTCTTTCCGTCCTGGCCCTCGCGTGGTGAAAAGAACTGTACCTCTCCGCCGGACTTGCCTAGTCCGCGAGCGCGAACCGAGCGCGGTGATATAGCCATGTTGGGCGAAGTACGTATTCACATTAACCGGGGCGGCGAGTCGCACGTAAGGCATGTGCTCGATCACAACCGGGAAACGGCCCGCAGCCCGCTTGCCCGTCGGAAGATCAGTCGGAAAAGCGATGCTGGCGCGGAGCACCACACCGTCGTCCATCGTCACCGCAACGTCGTCGACGACCTCGGCCCCGTACTTGGCCGGTCCGGGCTCCCATTTACCACCAGGATAAGGCGTTACTTGCCGGTTCTCCGTATTAGGTGAAGCCGCCGCTAGGGATGCTGATTGCCCCAATGCCTGTTCCGCCGCCAGTGTGCCTATCACTAAGCCGAGGACGGCAGCGAGCAGTCTCAAATTCAGGATACTTTTTCTAGATTTCCGTTTTCGCATTTCTTTCATTCTTTCGAATTTCTCTTTACCGACCTTAGCGGCCCAGTTCCCGTTTATCCTCCCAATGAAAATTGGAAACCCTTTTGGCTATCAGCCAGCGATTGTTCTCGCGGACGTACTCATCGTTGTAGTAGACCCCAATGGAAGTCTTCATCTTCTTACCGTTCTCCACGCCGATCAGGGTGACCATGCAATAAGAAACCCCGGAAGCTTTGTCGCCGTTCAACGTCACGGTCTGCTGCCCGTTGATGTGGTAAACCGTGTCGAAGAGTTTGAGAAACCTGCCGAACGCGTCTTCCATCTCCTTCCGTCCAGTCAGCTTCGTTACCAGAACGCCGCCACGATAGGTTTCGACCGTCGCGTTCGCGGTGAAAAGCTGCGTTTGCTCCCGCACTGCCTTCCTGTCGGACAAAGTGGAGAAGGTGTCCACGAGCTCTTTAAGAGCGATCCTGTCCTCTATCTCGCCGATCCGTTTGTTCAGGTTGTCTTCAGTTTTCATGGTCTGTGCCTGTGGTGAAAAGTGAAATAACAAAAACAAAGCAAGCAATAATGTGGTCTTCCTCATAATTGTGATTATGATGACCGCGCGGCTAAGGAGGGTAAAACGATAGTCGCGAATGATTACACAATCCTGCAAAACCGACGATTTTGGTGTACCGATCGGTACTTAGAAAAGCTAGTATGGATTTATGGCAAGCCGAGAAAAGGAACGCGAAGAGCAACGAATGAAGCTTGGTAGGGAGGAGATTGTCGAGCGCATTTCACAAGCCCTACCCAAAGACGGCTGGAAGGAAACGGTTCCCGGCTTTTTCCTAACCCGTTCGTCGAAACCGCTGGATTCGCTGAATACCGTACACCAGCCGGCATTCTGCTTTATCGCGCAAGGCAGCAAGCGGGCTCTGCTCGCTGAGAAAGTTTACCGGTACGATCCGGGACACTACCTTATCTTCACAGTGGATCTGCCGTTGATCTTTCAAATCGAAGAGGGATCTGAAAAACGGCCCTGTCTGGGCGTTCGACTGAACCTCGACCCGTCCGTGGTCGCGTCGGTGATGTTGGAGTCGGGCATCTCAGCCAACAAGGGCGACGCCGGAGCACAAGCGATGGATGTTAGCTCGGTCGGTGCCGATCTGCTCGACGCGGTGGTCAAATTGGTGCGGGTTGGGGAGGATCCGACCGAGAGTAAGGTGCTGGCTCCTCTTCTCATTCGGGAGATCGTGTTTCGATTGGTTGCGGGTGGACAAACAGCAAGGCTGGGACATCTGGTATCGACCGGGGACACTCAACGCATATCGAAGGCGATCGGGCACCTCCGCCGGCATTTCGATGAGCCGTTGAAGATCGAAGACGTCGCCCGCGAGTTCGGTATGAGCGTTTCAGGATTCCATCACCATTTCAAGAGCGTCACGGCGATGAGCCCGCTGCAGTATCAGAAACAGATCCGCCTTCAGGAAGCCCCGCACTTGATGCTCGGGGAAGACTTCGACGCCGCGAGCGCCGGAATGCAGGTCGGCTACGAAAACCCGTCATACTTCAGCCGCGACTACAAGAAACAATTCGGAGCGCCGCCTCAACGCGACATTGCCAATCTCCGCCAGAGAATAGATTCGGCAATCAAATAGGCGGCACAAACGACCGTTTGTGCCGGACAAAATAGGAAGGCTCAAATTTTGCACGAATTCCCTCGCAACACTCGTTGGCAAAACCTCGACTCATGCGAGGTATTGTCAGATGAGTTTTGTCCCGAAATTATCGCCCAGTCGCGAACTTGGTGGTGCTTCTCGTTTTTCCTCGATTGTTTATTGGAACTGTAACGTAGACGGTTGTGCCCTTCCCGCGAGGGGCTTCGATTTCGAATGTGCCTCCAATGAGAGTCGCTCGCTCCTTCATTCCGGTGAGGCCCATACCCTTAACTTCTTTTCCGTTTTTTTTACGGCTAAATCCTTTACCGTCATCGGCGACAGAGAATTTGACTGAATTGCCCCGCTTCTCTAGAACCAGCACTACGGCCTTAGCCTGTGCATGTTTGTGGATGTTGTTTAGCGCCTCTTGCGCGATCCGGTACAAATTGGCTTCCACCTTTTCGTCCAGCCGCTTCCCTCGAAGGCCGGATACGACCGGTGACGTCGCTACGCCCGAGTGATTCGACCACTGCTTTAAATAGTTATTCAGAGCGGAAACTAATCCTATACCTTCAAGCAAGGCAGGTCGAAGTTCCCAGGCAAGGAAATCAACACTTCTATCGATGTCTTCCGCGACGAGATCGATCTCATCGATCCTGTTACATACTTCTTCGTCTTCGCACTCTTGCTTCGCCGCGCTGAGCTTGAATCTTAAGATCGTTACCTGCTGCCCGAGTTCATCGTGGAGGTCGCGAGCAATACGTGCCCGCTCATCTTCCTGAGCAACGAGTAACCTTCGCAGAATCTCAGCTTCTGCCGTCGCCTTCTCGGCCGTTCTCCTTTCTGTCAGATTTCGGGCAACAGTAGATACGCCAACCACGGCCCCATTTTCATCTTTCACGGGCGACACGACCACTTCGAGGATCATATGCTTTCCGTTCTTTGCCACCCGTTCCGTTTCGAATGCGGGCACCACGCGACCATTTCGAACATTATCGACATTCGTCAGGATCTGTTGCAGATCCTTGGGGAGTGTGAGACTGGTGAGCTGCTTACCGATCGCCGCCGCCGCAGTGTACCCATACAGAGATTCAGCGGCTTTATTCCAGCTTGTAAGCGTTAGGTCGAAGTCGATCGTAATGATCGAGTCCTGCGAAGACTCCACAATTGACGCAAGAAAATACTTATCTATGTTTTTCGGACGCATTTACACACCTTTCGCGTGATCCGCCGGTCGTAAATGCGGAAACACACCCCTTGATCAACGACTTCGCTATGCTTCAGTATAGCGGACGAGAAGAGAATCCCGATAAATTTCTCACTCCGGACCAATGAGGCCCATCCCCGGTGCCCAAAGGCAACGGCAATATTTCTTAATTTCGAGGCCTATTTGTCGTTTTTAAAAGAAAGGAGGTCTCGTTATGAACTACTGCACGAACTCCGTTCCCTCTCCAAAATCTCTTGCTCGCTTAACTTTTCTTATCGCGGTGATCACGCTGCCCGCTCTCCAGGCATACACCCAGACGCAGCCGGGCGCCGATCTCCACCAGAATATCTCGCGTATAACGGCAAGGCCGTGCCCCGTCGAGACGACCGGTGAAGTAACGTATCTGGTGAAGAACGGGGTCGAGCTAAGTGTAAGCGAAGATTGGGACTGCGATCGTGTAGCCGACGCTTATGACAATTGCGTCGGAATGCCAAATCCGACGCAGACCGACAGCGACGGTAATGGTGTCGGCGACGTTTGCGAGGCTGCGACCAAAATTAAGGCGGGATTGCCGGCAAAGAGCAGATCGAACACGAAGGCGAAAGTAGCGAAGGCCAAAGCGCCGTCGAAGAGCAAATCGAACACGAAGGCCAAGAGTCGGACGGCGAAGACAGCCGATAGACGTTCGACGTCGAGCGTTAAAAGACGGCGAAATCTCTGACCTGCGGACTTCTCACTTCTGGATACTGCTTCTCACTTGTTACTCGCTACTGCGCAATCTTGCTCCAAATTTTCGCCAGAAAGAGGTCATGCGTCTCGCGGAGCCGTTATGTTTTATTGTAGCGGCCTGGGTGCGCGAGCCGAATCCTTTCTTTGCGTAAACGGCCCACCAGCTCCCGACGAAGTGACCATGTTGCCGGTTTCACCCAGGCGTTCGAGAAACCGGCAACAGGACTTCGATACTTCCTTCGGAAAAGCGGGCCGAGGAACTCTCCGATCGATTTGATCAGGACCACTGACTCTCCCGCCCCATTTGGATCTCCATGTTTTCACCGGGCATTGTTGATCGTGCCTCGCACTTCATTTCCGGTTACCTTCGCGCCGTTGCCGGCCAACTGGGCCGCGCCGCGTTCCGGGACGAACTCGTAGAATTTGCCGCCCTGGAGCGGGACAAACGATCTTTCGGTGAACTTGCCCTTGGGAGTTGCGGGTAATTTCGTATTTGGTGCCCAAACCGTGCGGCCAAGTTCATTTGAGAGCTTTTGTGCGGGCCCTCCGGGCGAACCCGCTTCACACGCAAAAAGGCGGATCTTGTCGCCCGGTGCTAGCTTTGGCCCGACGATGGCTGCAACCTCGCGGATGCTCACCTCCCTCCAGACCTCCTTTCCGCCGGCCTTTTCCAGGATGTAGAAGGAGTTTGAATCGGCGTGGACCATTACGTCGTAGAACCCAGACTGCGAGTGCGACCGAGCCATGTAGGCGCGGAATTTAGCGAGGTCCTCACCCATAATGAGGGTCCTTCGGCCCAGATGCTCAAAGGGGACCACGCCTCGCGTCGAGACTGCCACTCCCGGCAGGGTGTTCGAAAGCCGGGACGCGGACAATAGGGCCAGTTCTTTCGTAGGAATCGAAAGATCGACTTTAATCCCCTCAAAGCTGCTGCTGTCATTCTGTTGGTAAGTCCCCTGATCCCGGCCGCAACCGCGCGAGAGCCAGGAGCCCAAAAGTCGAGTGGAGATATTACCGAATAAGTAGAACCGTTGTTGCTTTGAAAAGCCTTGCCCATTGCGCCAATAACTTCACCGTTCGGCAGGACAAGAACATCAATCCCCCCGTGATAATTCCTAAACGCTTCCCACCCTTCAGGGGCAGGACGGTTGTCCACCACATTCTTGCCGGAGCTAAACTCCTGTATCCAGAGGTAGAGTGGAACCTCTTTCGTAATGCATTCAGCTGGGTCGGTGATGTTGATCCCTGCGGGACGGATAAGTTGCGTGTCCCGGAGATTCGCGTAATGGCCTGTCACCTCCATCATTGCGTTCACGACCGGGGTAAACTTACCGGTACCAAAGCACAACACACTGTTCGTGACCTCCCACGGCGTCGCCGCGACGGGGAAGTTCTGACCCGACATTCCTCTCTTGGTGGTGATAATCAAGGCGTCGAAACCGCCGTCGCTGCGGGCCATGAAAGCGTCGTATTTTTTATCAGCGAGCGGGTCCCCCGGGGGTTTTGCCGGATAATGCGGCCCCTGTCGAACGTGGTAATCGTAAACCGGATCCGACTCGCGCTTTTTTTGCCGATCGGGCGGGCCGCCTCGCTGGTTTTGATAGGTATAGTCTTCGTTCCAGATGGCCAGGGCCAGTTTAAGTCCCAAAAAACTTCGGTGAAAATGTATCTCGTGGTCTGATGGCATGGTAATTCTCCTTATAAACGAATGACGTTGCTTAAAATCGTGGCAACTGATCGATTGCTCCCTGAATGAAGGCGTTTGCTTATTCTTCTCTCTCTAATTATTGGCGGTCGGGTTACCGTTAGACTCCTGGTCATTCGACCCTCGCCCGCATATACAAACAACCAAATCCCATTTACGATCCTGCGTCCCGCTCATTCGAGATGCGTGACGGTAGTGCGGTGCTTTGCTGACTGCGTACAGAATCATCGCACCGGGTTTATGGACGTTCGGTTAGTTGTGTTTTGCTGCCGAAGAGTATTAGAAAGCTCTTAGAAAGCTATTAGAAACTCATTAGAAAGGGCTCATGTTATCGAAAGCGATGCCTTGAAGTTTGGTGAGTGCCGTTCCGATCCCAAGAAATAAAGGACTTTTGCGAAATGGCAGGCGTCTTCCGATCTACTCGCAGCATCAAGCAGCTTCTCGTCGCGCTTATAGAGAATCAAAGGTTTCCTTGTAGAAACAGATGCACCGATGAAGAAACTCTAGGCGGATCGTGTCGTCGAGGGTAATGGAGCGGACCTCGGGTTCACCGGGTTCAAATGGCTCAAAGGGATGGGACTTTCGCGAAAGACGGCCATGTCGCCGGCGGGCGGCCGACGGGGAAAGTGATCTTGAAAGCGATGGTACCTGGGTCTTAGCACCGGCCGCCGCACCAGATTCGCCGCCCTAAAGAAGCAGAGGTCGCACTATTCGGCTTCGTCGAAAGGCTCGTCGCTGAAGGTGAGTGTGCCAAGGGTGCGGGTGAGGACGGCGCGGATGTCGGCTTCGGTGCGTCCCGGAGGGACCTGAGCAAAGAGGCCGAAGACGTAACCCGGCCCGGCCACGACCAGAAACATCTCATGGTTGGAGATATTTCCGGGCTTGGGTGTCGCCGCGTCCTTTCTGTAACTCCAGAAAAGAGCGGTCTTGCCGCTCGCGAGCTTGATCCACGACGTACGCCAATTCGGCGGCTTACTACCGGCAAAGCGCCGCAGATAGTCCGAGCGATAGAGATCGAGGACGACGCGATCGTCGAGTGCCTTAGGCACGTCGGTCATCACAAAATTATTCTTGTCCTCGGAAAAGAACTCGAACCGAACGCCGTCAACCCGGTACCAGTATTTCTTTTTCGTGCGCACACGCCCGATGTCCTTACCGCGCAGCTGCATCCGGAAATACTGGCCCCCAACCGGGCCGTGCACCGTCATACCGTCGACGGTCCGTACATCGTTCATTTCGGTCCCGACCTGCCGCCCGGGCCGTGCCCGCGGCGGTCATCATTAATATTGCGGCACCAAGGACCGCGGTCGTCTTTATGGTTATCGTCACACTCATCCTATTATCGAACGCCAGCGACCTGTCCGTCTTGCATTCGCCTAAGGCCCTCTTCCTATTCGCTCACGAACGTGCCCTGGAGGCGTGGCATTGCCAGGGGGTGCGGCTGAGAACGTCGGCGAAGCGAAGGGTGTATGTCCTGTGAGTTTACCGGGGCGGCGGGTTAGGAACGCCGTCAGTACCGGTCTGAAAAAGCCGAGGCGGAATGCGCCAAATAGCTTGCTCAATCATGAATGATGCGCCGTGGTACCGTGCACGCGAGAGCAGCTCCCCGGTGGGGAGTTTGATTCAACCTCTTCGAGTTCTTCCTTGGATACCGTGTGCAGAATACTTAAAGCTAGGCGGCTAATACTCGCAATAAATATTACTTGATAGGGAAAAACGGAGAGAAAACTCAAAACGGACGCGTGGTCGGCGTCCATAAGTTGTTGACTTTATTGGCTCCGCAGGTAAGATTCTAACTTACAACCCTTCGGTTAAACAGAGCTCGCCACTCGTCACAAGAGCGTGTGAACTCGCATCCGAGTCACTGGCCGCTGAGCAAATTGCCCGGCGGGGCCGTTTTTAGTCCGGCTTCTTGTGATTTCGTGTCCAAACGGAGTCCAAAGATCGCCTTTTTGTCGTGTTTGTCCGCTTTATCCGTCAAATCGATGTCTCTGTAAATCATCTGATTTCAGAACTTAGCAGAATGACGCAGCTTTCAAACAGCGAATGGAATGCCCTCGGTAGGATTCGAACCTACAACCAACGGATTATGAGTCCGCTGCTCTAACCGTTGAGCTACAAGGGCATGAATATCAAGTTTAGATCATGCGTTCCTGACTGGCAAATTCCGGTTAATTCCAGTCAGGTGCACTAACATCCGTCTGCGAATAAGCGGCCCCGGCGGCCCGATCTTCCATGGAACCTACTGCAAGCGATCGGGCGGCCTGACGTGACGTTATGTCCCTGACGACCATGATCGCCAGGATGGCCGCCGTTATCGACAAAATCGCGTTGACGACGAACACGACTCCCGCGGCAGCTGTGTTGCCCGCACCCTCGAGGTCGAACATTCTGCCCGCGATGTTGTTCGCAATATTCGAGCCGAGCCAGAACGCCCACCACACTCCCATATAGGTTGGGGCGCCGTGCAGGCTTTCGGTTAGGAACATCTGGTCCTGAGGGATTTCCGGATCGCTTTCCCACCAGACCTCTCGGACGACCTGAAAGGGCTTCCAAAGATTCAGGAAAGGAATGAACCAATATCCGACCGCCCATCCGGAGCTGAATTTCAGAAAAGAAGGGCGAAGGGCATAAAGATTTTTATACGAAAGATTAAGCCATACCAGGAACAAAATGCTCGTGGCCAAATAGACCGGCATCTGCAAAAGAGCCAAAATGCCCTGGATCATCAGCCACGAAGACATCTCGCCGCCATCGTCGAGCTGAACCGTAAGATCGGGCCCAAGTATCTGGGCTGTTCCGATCAGCAAGGTGAAGGCGTCGAATATGGTGGTAAACGCAAGGCCGGCTATAGCTAAAAGGGCCCAGGTTTTTGTGGATCTGTATGTCTCGTTCATTTCGAGGTATCCCGTCACCCGCACATTTTGCCGCGGTCAGCAGGCGCTGAAAATCTGGAAAGTACGGTGTTAGGGCGGTTCAAGAATTAATACCGATATAAGGCAGGGCGTCCGATCTGCTTTTCGTCGCACGACTTATCTGCTATATTCTGCCTAATTCTCTTCCTTAAATCAAAATTCAAGGTGAAAACTTAATGAGCGTAAATGCACAGACAATGACCGCCGCGCATGCCGGCGATATTGACCGTCATCCAAAAGGCCTTGCCGTTTTGTTCGCAACCGAGATGTGGGAGCGATTCAGCTTCTACTCCATGCTGGCCCTTTTTACCCTCTATTTACGGGATCCGAACCAAGGCTTTGGATGGACGGCGGCTGAAGCGACCTGGCTTTATTCGACGTACCTGATGTTCGTCTACCTGAGCCCGCTGGTCGGCGGTTTCATCGCGGATAGATGGACGGGCTATCGCAAGGCGGTTATGATCGGCGGCTTTTTCTTTATGGCCGGCCACGCTACGCTTTCGATCCCCGCGATCTGGGCGGTTTATCTCGCGCTCACATTTCTTGTCATCGGTAACGGCTTCTTCAAACCCAATGTCTCGACGATGGTCGGCAACCTTTATCCAGAAGGCAGTCACCTGAAAGATCGGGCATATAACATTTTCTACATGGGTATCAACGTCGGCGCCGCTCTGGCCCCGATCGTGATGGAGATCGTTAAGGCATATTGGGGTTTCCATGCCGCGTTCGCCGTCGCGGCGTTCGGAATGGTCATCTCGGTGTCGATCCTTTGGTACTTCAAGGAGCCTGGTTCAGGCCGGCGGATAAGCGCACGCTCGCAGAGTTGCGGCGGTATCAAGTCGACGGAGCACGTGGACGATCAGCCCGCCGACGCCGCGGCGACCGCAGCTGATGCTCCACCGCATGGCGTCAGCCACCAGGATACGCGAAGCACTTCGCAAAAGGCGTCGCGACCTAATGAATACGGTCTCCGATAACAAACGGATAATGGCGCTTATCGTCGTGTTCGCGATCGTTATCGTCTTTTGGATGGTGTTTCACCAGAACGGCTCGACGCTCACTTACTTTGCCGACGACAACACCGAATGGAACGTGACCGGCACGATCTCTAATTCGATCAACGCGATCTGGATCCTGATCCTCACGTTCCCGCTTGTCGCATTCTGGGGGTTCCTGGACCGCCGCGGCAAGGAGCCGTCCACCCCGACAAAGATGGCCATCGGAATGACCCTTACGGGCCTATCGTTCCTTGTGCTTTGGTATGGAGCAAGCATCGGAGAAAATTCCGTTCGCACACCTGATCAAATAGCGACCGGCGAATTCCGGATCAACGAGCGTGTTGCAAAAAATCTCGTCGCGGCAGGCGTTTCACAGACGACCGTGGACAAGCTGATGGCGGCGAAGACAGTAGATGGCGAATCCACAATTGTTCAGGAATGTCCGGCGGGCAAAACCTGTAAGCCCGTCATAAACGGCGTAAAGTTCTCACCTACGACGGACGAAGCAACAAAGGCTAAGACTTCAGGCGGAGACGGCTTGATCGCGGCCATTAATAAGATCGAGCCAGGTGCCGGTGACGCAAATAAAGAGAAGATCCTGCAAGCCGCGCATCTTGTTCCGGGTTTCGCCGTTCTGGCTGATCTTCGCGTACATGGTCGTCACGCTCGGAGAGCTGATGCTCTCGCCGATGGGCCTGTCGCTGGTTTCAAAGGTAGCCCCGATCAGCAAACGCGGGCTTCTTATGGGCGGCTGGTTCGTAGCTACTGCGATAGGAAATAAACTGACTCAGATCGGAGTATTCTGGGACATTTGGCTGCAATCGAGCTTTTTCCTGGTACTCGCCTGTATGGCCCTTGTTATGGCAGTCGTGCTGTTTGCGATCCTCAAGCCTCTAAAGAAAGCAATGCCAGGAGTTTAGAACGGCCAATGATTGGCTAATAGCTAATAGCAATAGCTATTAGCCAATCAAAATCACTGCTTTTCCCGATTCTTCCAAGCCTGGGAGGCTTCCGCCGCTCCGGCATGCATTATCTCAGGCTTATGATACTTCCAGTACTTTTCGAATTCTTCCTCACCCATATCCGGATTCTCCGAACGGGTTTTCTCTTTTAAATAGCTCTCCGCCCATTCGCGCATTTCGGGAATTGTGTTCAACGCGGTCCGGGCTCCGTGCATCAAATTATCTCGTTCCATAGATTTAGTCTCCGTATGGTAGATTAAACATCTGGCTCTCGGTAAAGCAAGGCCGGCTTTTTCGAGGAACGAAACCGAGCCTACGGAGTTTTGTCTAGTGAAATATTCTTTCTTTTCTTCGCTCTTAATTCTTTCGTTAATTTCAAACACTTTCTTGGCCCAAACAGCTGTCCCGGCCGTACGCGAAATGGCCCCGGCCGCCGCTGAGAAAAAGCAGGATTACGCGGTCCCGTTCGTTAACAAAAAGCTGTCTAACGGGCTTGAGATCATCGTTCTGCAAGACTCGTCCGTCCCCATTGTCACGGTCGAGTTGGCAGTCCGCAACGGTTCGTTCACCGAGCCGCCCGAGCTGCACGGCCTGTCGCATCTTTACGAGCACATGTTCTTTAAGCCGAACTTCGCGATGATGATCCGCGAATGCGAGAGCGGCCAGCCGGGCCGGTTTACGGCGGCCGCCGCGGCCTGTTCCGGCGTGATGAACCTCAAATCGCGGATCGGCGATATTTCCTATCTGAAAGACGCGAACAAGGTAAGCATTTATAACGGCACGACGCGTGAAGAGATCGTGAATTATTACTTCACGACGACCTCGCCTTACCTTTCAACGGCGATAAAGTACATAAACGACTCGGTCCGTTTCCCGCGTTTCGACGAGGCGGAGTTCGAGGCTGAAAAGCGTGTCGTCATCGGCGAGATCGACCGCCACGAAGCCAATCCGTTCGGGTTTCTCGATATTGCGATGAAGCAAAAGCTTTTCTACAAATATCCGACGCGAAAGGACCCGCAAGGCACACGCCAGTCGGTCGGGACCGCTACGATCGATAAAATGAAGACGATCCAGTCGCGCTATTACGTCCCGAACAACGCGGCACTGGTCGTAACCGGCGATGCGAAGCCCGAAGAAGTGTTCCGGCTCGCCGAGCAGATACTCGGCAATTGGGAAAAGCGGGCCGTCGATCCGTTCGTCGAATTTCCGCTTGGTCGAGCACCCGCCGCTGACCAAAAGCGAAGGATCGATTTTGGAGAAAAAAGCCGAAGATATCTCTTCCCCCACGGGTGAACACAACCTATTCGCGATGATCGGCTGGCACGGCCCCTCGATCGGAAAGGACGACGCCGCAACCTACGCGGCCGACGTCTTCTCCTACATCATCCAGCAGCCGGATTCCCGCTTTCAGAGGAACCTGGTGGATTCAGGACTCGCGTCGGGCGTGAGCTTTGGTTATTACACCCAACGAAACGTAGGGCCGATCAACCTTGTGATGACGACCACGCCCGCCAAGGCCAAGGCCGCGTTAAAAGCGGCATACGCCGAAATCGATCAGTTCGCCGATCCGGCGTATTTCACCGATGCCGAGTTAGAAAACGCTAAAACGATCCTTGAAACGAACGACCTGTTCGAGCGTGAAGAATTGAGCGAATATGCCCACACCCTTGGCTTCTGGTGGTCGTCGACGGGTATTGAATATTTCCGCAGCTATCACGCGAAACTGCGTGCCGTCAGCCGCGCGGATATAAATCGGTACATAAAAACTTACGTCCAGGGCAAAAATCATATTGCTATCGCGCTCGTTTCGCCGGAAGGAAAGAAACAGGCCGCGTTGACCGAGCAAGACCTGATCGGAGGTGCGAAATAATGTCAAAACGCAACACTCTGATCATCATCGTCTCTTTTCTCCTCTCAACAGTTTTCGCGGTATCAGCCCAGACTGCAAAACCCGATAACGTTGCGGCACAGGCGTCGCTCGTAAGCGAATTCGACGTCAACGGGCTGAAGGTAATTCTAAAGCGACGAGCTAATTCACCTACAATTGCCGGCGGTTTATTTGTTCGCGGCGGGGCTCGTAATATCAACGAAAAGAATGCGGGCATTGAAAATCTTACGTTGGCTGCCGCTGTCGAGGCGGGAAAGACCATGCCGCGCCAGACCGTTCGCCGCGAGCTGGCAAGCATGGGCAGCGCCATCGGTGCTTCAGCTATCAACGATTACAGCGTTATCAGCTTTGGGACCACAAAGCAGAATTTCGACCGCTTCTGGCAGATTTTTTCGAGCGTTGTAATGGACCCTGCGTTTGCCGAAGAAGATATAAAGAGGGTCCGCGAACAAATACTGACCGGTCTCCGCGAATCGGGCACGCTGCCCGAAAGCGCGCTGGAATCGCTGCAGGACAAGGCTATCTACACGGGTCATCCGTATTCTAACGAAGTATTGGGAACTGTAGCGACCGTCAGCGCCATTACGCCAGCCGACATTCGCGCTTACCACAAGAGCATCATGGAAACGTCGCGGCTGCTGTTCGTAATGGTCGGCGATATTGATCCGGAGGTACTTAAAACGAGGATCGCGTCGACGTTTGGCAAGCTACCGCGAGGCACTTACAAAGAAGCCCCGTATCCGGCTCTCGACTTCTCGAAGGCTACGCTCGACACAGCTCAGCGGACGCTTCCGACAAACTACGTGAAGGGGACCTTTGCCGCACCGCCGCCGGGAAGCAAAGATTATTATTCGATGCGCGTCGCGGTTTCGATTCTCCAAACACTGGTTTATCAAAGGGTCCGAACGCAGCTTCAACTGTCATATGCACCCGATGCGTCGATGAACAGCTTTGCCGCAAATACAGCTAACATTTCCGTATCCACGACAGATCCGAACAAGGCCATAGCGGAGATGAAGCAGCAAATAAAACTGCTTCAGGAAAACACGCTGAATCCGGAAGTGATCGATGAGATATCGGCATTCTTTCTGACGCGCCACTATATCGGCCAGGAAAAAAGCGGTGCCCAGGCTGCGGAGTTGGCACAGTATGAGTTGATCGGAGGCGGGTGGCGAAACGCGTTCGAGTTCATGAACGGCGTTAAGGCCGTTACGCCGGCGGACGTTCGCGACGTTGCGAACAAATATATGAAGAACCTCCGGTTCTCATACCTCGGTAACCCGGCCGCCATCGACCGCACGGTCTTTGTTCAGTAAAAAGGCGGCCTTTCCGGCCGCCTTTCTTAATTACCCCCTAACCATCCTTGCTCTTCCTTTCTGATGGAGCCGGCTTGCTTGGCTCGCCCTTAGACGGTTCGCTCTTCGAGGGTTCGCTTTTCGGTGGCTCGCTCTTCGTAGGCGGAGGATCGCTATTGCGTGGCGATTCCGTTTTTATCGGCTCGCTCTTGGTAGGCGGCGGATCGTTTCGCGGCTGGCGAACGGGATCGTCACGCTGCTTTTGAGGCGCCTCCGTTCGTGGAGGCTGACGCACCGGCTCATCTGATCGGGTCTCCCTCTGCTTACTCGGCTGCAAAACGGACGGCTCCGGCCTTATCGGATCTGGCCGGGTCGGCTTCGTCCTCTCGGTCCGGATCTCCGGCTTGACCGGGGTATCGTCGAACGTCTTCACCGGTTCACGAGTAACTGCACCGGTCTTCCGCGGTCCGGTCGTCGTTCCGCGGTCGGGCTCGGGACGAACAGGCTCGCGTTCACCGTAGATCTTCGTTTGCCGCAAGGTCTTGTCGACCGGCCCGCCATCGGCATTTCTCACCGCGACCCCGACCGCTTTTGTCGGAGGTGCGTTCAGCCGCGGCCTTTCGATCTTGATCGCGTGGCCGACCTTGCCTTCCAGCTCCTGATATGTCGGTAGGATCCGTACAGGATCGTTTTGCGAGAGCGACTTTGTAAGGACCGCCTTGGCGTCCGACTCCGATGCGGTCACAATGCCAACGGTATCGCGGCCGAAGCTGCTTAGCGGCGTCGCAACCACCGCGCCCGGCGGCACCCGCAGGAAGGGCGGTGTAGTGAACCATGTGCGTCGCGATTCGTTGTTCGTAAATATCGACGGGCCAAGCTGGCCCGGAAGGGGCCCGACATATTTCGGCGGAGTCGGCGTCGTGACGGGGCCGCCCGGTCCACCGTTATTACCGCGCGGACCGCGAGGCCCGCCGTGATGTCCGCCACGCGGGCCACCCCATCCGCCATAGTGATTATTGTAGTTGTAGTATCCATAGCCGTGCGGCAGCGGGTACCAGCAAATATTGTGATTAATGATAGTTATGCCGATCAACGCCGGGAACCACCAACTCCGGCTCCGCCGCACGTATCCGTACGGCGTCCAGTACCATTGCCCTTTCTCATAAGAACCAGCGGCCATGATGATAGGTCGCCCATCCCCACGGCTCGTCATTCACCCACGTCCACCCGTACGGCGGCACCCAGCGCCAATGCCCGTAACGATACGGCGACCAATTCGCGTACGAAGCTATTGCACTCCGATACGGCCGCCAAACATAGCCGTAACTGCGCAGGTTGACCCACTCGCCGTTGTCGCTTAGCTCTTCAGCCCCGTAGATGTCCTGGTCGTAATATTTATCGAAATACGCGGTCTTCAAGCGTTGGGCGATGATCGAATCGCGGTTTACTGACCATTCATCGAACTCGTCATAAAAACGCACTACATCCGCAAACGCCCATTCTCCCGCTGTGGGTCCGTCCAGCTTTACACTCGCCATGCGGTTGTTTCGAACGGTGAAGCCCGAATTGTCGGAATAGATCCTGGCTTCGCCGTCCTCGGTCGCGATTATGCGTACCTCCGAGGATGTGGCCGGGCCGGCGTCGATACGGTACATTCCGGCCTTTTGGATCGCGATCGTGGTCTTGGGAGCATCGATCTCGAAATACGCAGCGTCCTTGTTAAATTCCGTAAGCCGAACGTTCAATGAACCTTCCGAAAGGCTCAATACAACCGCTCCTTCTTTGAGACCGCTAAACTTGAGATAACTATTCTCGGTAATGCGAATATGCGAGGTTATGTTCAATTGGATCTCGACACGCGCACCAATGCCGGTCGTGATCTCGTCGCCCTCGACTATCGGCAGGTTCAGGATCGCCTTCTCCCAATCCTGGCTCCCTTCCCGCTTGATCTGGACATCGCCCCGGATGAAACTGATGCGCGAAACGCGCGCGGTCACACCGGGTGTTTCGTCTTCATCGTCGTCCACCGAAAGCGTAACGCCGCACAGCAGCGTCAGACCCAAGAAAATGGACCAAAAGACCTTCTTCGCGGAACCCATACGGTTACCCTCCAACTGTTTTGTTTTTCTCGGGAAGAGTGATGTCGGAAAAGAGCAACCGACCGTCGCCGCTTCCGAACGCAAAAAGCATACCTCACATTGTGAGGCATCTAACGTAAGGAAAACTGGGGTTTTGTAATGAAGTGTAAACGCCGCACGACGAAATCGTGCGTGTTCCTTTCACGGCCTGGACCAAATGGTATAAGCGGTTTCAGCCTGTACGTTGCGCCGGCGCCTTTTCAAAGAGTAGAATTTTGGAACGGATGGCCGTCGACGCAATATGAAAATAATTCGATATATCGGTTCTATTGCCGTGTTTGCGATCTTGTTTACGGGCAGCATGAATGCGCAAAAGGCCGCCGCGGCAAAGCCGGACCCGGCAAAACCCGTACGCGACGCTTTTGAGCGGCTGCTTGAAGGCATTCGTCAGGTCGATGTCGTTAAGGTGATGGATGCCTACGACAAAAGCCCGCGAACGCTGTTCTTCAATAACAACGGTTCAATCACGCTGGGCTGGGACCAAATGAAGAGCAATCGTGAATCCAGCTATGCCAAAACCAAGGACGTTACCCTCAACGTGGACGGCGTTCGCGTCGAGTTGCTCGGGCCAACCGCGGCGTACGTATCATGCACCTGGACGCAGTCCCAAGTTTATGACGGCAAGCTCGAGAACGCCGCCGGAAGAATGACTCTGATCTTCAAACGCGCGGGCAAAGACTGGAAGGTCGTACATCTACACACCTCGCCGTCCACTCCAGCGGCGAATCGTCCCGTGCTCGACTCTGAAAAAACAACGCTCCCTGAGAATTAAAGAATGGCCTGGCGAGAGCCTCTTACTTTCCGTTAATTGCCTCCACCTTTAGGTGGAGGTTTTGTTTCTCCGGAACCGAGGCTTTAGCCGAAATTCTGAAAAGGCACTTCCTTGTGGCTTTAGCCCAAATGATATAGAGGATTTGGCTAAAGCCGAAGGGAAGCTCTTCTTTATTTAATTTCGGCTTAAGCCTGTTTTGAATCTGGACTTATCCTCCACCTAAAGGTGGAGGCAATTGAAAAGAGGCCGTCCGTTCGGACAGCCTCTTATTATTTTACCTGTCGAATTACTAGGCCGGAACCTTACTGCCGGGATAACTAGCTCCGAGTTTTACATCCTCCCCTTCGGCCAGCGAGGTCACGAGTTCGTAATGGAAGTAATCGAACTTATCGGCAACCGCCTGCTGAACGCGCTTGTCGTACATCTCGCGCGATCGGTCTATGGCTTCACGGAGCCTGTCATACAGGTCGCCCGAGGCACGGCCGTCATTTACCTTTTGCTCATTGTAAAGCTTTATCTCTGAGACAAGCAGCCGGGCAAATCGGCGGGCATCATTGTGCAGACGCCGTTCTTCCTCGGGCACTTCGATCGGAAGGTCGACATTACGGTCGCGATATTTAGGCCGCATTCCCTGGGCGGACGCAACCTCGGCAACGGGTTCAACAGGTGCCGGGGCCTCCGAAATCGGTTCGAATCTGGATGTGGTTGCGACAGGTTCGCTGGCCGTCTCTTCAATAACTTCGGGAAACTCTTCCGTTTCAGGAGCCGGGACATATTCGTGGATCTCTTCCGCCCGAACGTACTCCGGTTCTGCAAACCGCTGTTCCTCGACCGGCTCAAAATATGTGACCTCTTGTACCGGCTCTTCGTATGAGCCAAAAGTCTCGGTTTCAACTTCGGTCACAGCCTCAGGCTCTATTTCCTGTACCTGTTCTGCCACGACCTCTTCGGCCGGGACGGTCTCGGGCACAGGTTCGTAATGGCTCTCTTCGGCGACCGGGACAACGGGGGTGGGAAAAGCTTCTTCGGCGGCCTCAACCGGGCTGGCGGCCGTCTCTTTTTCAAACCGGTTTTGCACCTCGCGCTCGACCGTTTCAACCGGTCTCGGCGGGGATGCAGGAGTGGGCTGTAAGCCGGCGGCTGCAAGTTCGACCGTAAGGCCGGCAACGCGGACAAGTGTTTCAAGCGCTTCGGGATTTAGACTAAAACCCTGACTGCCGAAATCTGCGTACAGCACGGCAACGCCGCGTCCTCTAGCGACAAGCGGTATCGCATACATCCGGTCGGGCGTGCCGAAGCCGAGCGGGTCAAGGAACAACGAATCGTCCTGATGCGACCCCGAGGCAGCCGCCGCGGTCGAAAGCGAATTTATCGAATCCGCCAGGACCGTGTCTTCCGACATCGCGAACTGTACCTGCTGAACGGTTGACTCGTCGACCGTCGCTTCCGCGCCGAACGCCCTCCAACCGACGAAATGTTCGTTCTTGACAATGAAGAACGCACCCCTGGGCGCGAAGGCAGCAGCATGTTCGACCAGTGACTTCAAGATCTCGGACTGTGAGGTCCTGCTGCTGATGTCGTTGATAGCATCGCGGATCTTGTCGAATTCGACGACCGGCGTCGATTCTTCTTTGAGCTTTTCGGCCTCGCCAATGGCGACCGCAGTGATCGTCGCACCTTCGTCGCGGGCAAGCCGCAAATGTTCGACGACCGATTCGTTGAACGCCTGGTCGAACTGAAAGCCGGTGTCCAGGCGGCCGACAAGCTTGCGGACCGCCTCGTCGGTTTGGGACCTGTGCTTCTCGAACTCGCTCTCGAGGTTCTTCTGGAACTCCGATACTTCCTGCCTTATATCGGCAAGAAAACCTTTGAGGTAACTCTCGAATTCGGTTTTCAGACTAAGTTCGAGTTCTTCACTGTTCACGTGGGTATCTCCTCCAAAATTGTAAAAAACGGGTGATATGTTGCGCGGTTGCGGCAGGCGGAATTTGGTGTGTAAACTGGCGTTTACCGGGGACAAGCGTTGGGCGCTTCGACCCGCCAATAAAAAGTATTACGGATTTCGACGTTTTATGTCAAGAAATTCTTACACCGGCTGCCGACGTAAATCACGCCGCTGGTGAGATTATACAGCCATTCGGTCTCTAAACGGCAACGACCGAGATGTCCGGATCGATCTCTTCGCGTATCATATTCTCGATGGCCATAAGGGTCCCGGTCAGCGAACTCGGGCAGCTCCCGCACGCGCCTTCGTATCTGATCTTCAGTGTTGAATCTTCCAAACCGATCACCTCAAGCCAGCCGCCATCGCCAGCTAAATACGGCCTGATCCGGTCGTCAAGAAGCGGCATTTATCTCCGCGATCTTGGGATCGTCGTTCGCCGCCGCCGCGATCGCGCCGCCTACAGCCGTCGCAGCCCCGTTTCCGTTCCCGTTCGTCGAGGCGACCGCGCCCGCCGCCCTTATCGGGACCGCAAGCGTTGGCAATATCTCATCCCATTCGACCTCGTCGGATTTTTCGACCGTTATCATCTTGTCCATGTAAAACACAGACTCGACGTCGCCCACATCGAATAGCGATTTGGCAAGTGCATCGCCTTCGGCCGCAGCGGCGTTTTTGAACGAATGCGAGGTCCCGTAGGACACGGGCTCCTTCAAAATGAACTTTACCGCGTTCGGATTCGGTGTTTCCTGTATGTCTGCTATCTTCGGCATTTCGGCAATAATTCCCTTATTAAATAATTGCTAATCTTTACATTTTTGTCAACATTAAGCAGACATCGAACCGTTCTGAAACAGAACGAAAAGAACCGGCCCGTAGCCGGCAAAAAAGGGCCGGTTTCGGTTCCGGTTCTGTATCCATGGCCCGTACAAGCACATCCGCCTGGGCCGTCGAAACTGAACTATTCTGTTATGTGTATCTCTTCGGTCTTATTGACCCGGCCCGAGAGGAACATCCCGCCGAAAACCAACAGCAGGATCACGAACAGAATAAGCCCGACCAGCCATAAAGCCTGGCCGTCACGGGTCGTATACATGTAAAAAGATCCTGCCGCAAGAACGAGAGATACAAAAGCCAACAAACCACTAAGCGCACCCTTCACAAAGATCACCTCCGATCGTCGAAAAAGTTCGAACTTATTTAGGTTAGAGGTAATGCAAGTGCCTTGTTCCGAACTTTAAAGGACAAAGCGCTTCGAATATACCTATTCGCTTTTCAATATTTCCTGATTGAAACGCGCCTATGTTAACTCCAATTGCCCCTAAAGGCAAGCATCTTTCCCCGCTTAAGATCGTGTACGATATAGAATTTATCAATGTTTCAGCTATCCTCCCAGCTTTGCGGTTACTATTCTCGGAATGCCCTGAAAATCGCTCTCCGTGCCGGCCGACAGCCAGATGTTCGGGTCGAACATCTCGAGAATCGCGTCGGCCTGGCTGAATCCGATCTCAAACATCAGGAGACCGCCCGACCTTAAGAAATGCGGCGAATCCGCGACAAGCCGTCGAACCACGGATAATCCGTCCTCGCCGCCGGCCAACGCAATAATAGGCTCGTGATCACGTACCTCGGGCTGCAGGCCGTCGATGTCGCCGACGGGCACGTACGGCGGGTTTGAGACGATCAGGTCGAATTTCTCGCCGGGCTGAAGGTCCGCAAACACGTCCGAGACCCGCAGTTCGAGGCGAGATCCGACGTTATGACGCTGAACGTTCTCCCGTGCGACCTCGATCGCCGTTTCGGAAATATCTACGCCGACGCTGGCCGCTCGTGGAACGTTGGCCAGTATGGAAACCGAAATGCACGCTGACCCGATACCGATCTCGCAAAATCTGGGTTTTTCACGCTCGCGAAGCAGCTCAATAGCGCGTTCAACCAACATTTCGGTCTCCGGCCTCGGAATGAGGACCGCCGGAGTGACCGTAAACTCCAGGCCGTAAAACTCTTTCTTTCCCGTTATATAGTGAAACGGCTCTCGCCCCGCCCGCCTCGCTATTTGATCAAAATACTGTTCCCGCGATCGCGTTTCCGGAACGTGTTCCGGGTGAGCGATCAGAAAAGCCTTGTCGCATTCGAGGGCCGCGGCGAGCAGCGACGAAGCTTCGCGGCGCGGCATCGGGAATGCCGGCGGCCTCAAGTTCGGCCTCGGCGGCACGCAGCAGTAAATCGATATTTTCCATTCGGAGCCTAACGCGCGCCCTCGCCGCGAACGATAGCGGGAAGCGTGAGCAGGATTATCTTAATATCGAGCCAGATCGACCAGTTCTCGATGTAGTACAGGTCGATCTTGACCATCTCCTCGAACGTCAGCCGGCTGCGGCCCGACACCTGCCACAAGCCTGTAATGCCAGGTTTCATATCCAGCCGTTTGCGATGCCAGATGTCGTATTCTTCGACCTCGTAAGCGATGGGCGGACGCGGGCCGACCACACTCATGTCGCCTTTCAGCACATTCAAGAACTGCGGAAGCTCATCAAAGCTCGACCGCCGCAGCTGCCGGCCGAAGCGCGTGACCCGCGGGTCGTCCTTTACCTTACCGAAAACCGGGTCTTGATCGTCGCCCGCATTTGCCTCGATCTCACCGCCGATGTTCTTTTGATAAGCCTCGCGATGCACATTTTCGTCGGCATCGACGTTCATCGTCCGGAACTTGTAGCAAAGAAAAATGCGCCCGTCCATCCCGACGCGCTCCTGCCGGAACATCACCGGCCCTCTGGAATCGAGCTTGATCATCACCGCGATCACGAACCAAACCGGCGCGACAACGATAAGCGCGAGGGCGGAAATAACGATGTCGGACAATCGCTTTACAAACCGCTGCATCTCCGACAGAGGCTCGCGGAAAAGCCGTACCATCGGAAGCACGCCTATTTGTTCCACGCTCGTCTTTTGCGGCAGCAGATCAAATAAGCTCGGGGCAAAACGGAATTCGACACGCCGTTTCCGCCCGATGCGCAGCATTGCTTCGAACAAAAGCTCGCTCGGGATAGAGTTGTCGGTAATTATTACTTCCTGAATGTCGTACGCGCGGATCAGATCGGGCAGTTCGTCCACCCGGCCGACGACCGGGATAGCATGCTCACGCTCAAATATTTCTGGGGTCTCGTCCGCCTGAGTTCCGGCTACTGCACCGATCACACGATATCCAAGATCCGGCCGTTCGCGAAGCTCCTTTACGGTACCGACCGCTTCGGCATTTGTCCCGACCACCAACGTTGGAAGCAAGTTGACCCCACGCTGCCTGATCCTTGCCTGAAGGAATCTGAGTCCCAAGTGGAAACCCGTGAAGACGGCCAGGGCGATCAGAAAATCGAAAACGAATACGGCGCGGGAATATGAGAACTCACGAAAGGCAAAACCGCCACGGAACAGAAAAGCCCAGGCTATGGTCAGAAGTGAGCTAACCGCGACCGCCTTGAATATTTTTATCCCTTCGCGTGTATATGAGAAAACGCCGCTGTAATTGTAGACACGCTCGTAAACGAGCATTGCAAGGCGGGCCGCCACGGCGAAAACCAAAATTCCGGCGTACGGGACAAACTCCTTCGACCATGCCCATGCCGTTTGCGATAACGCATCCGCGCCCGTACGCAATTTAAAAGCCGCGATAAAGCATGCAGCCCCGAGAACGGCGTCGATCGCAAATACCAACGCCTTGGTCGAAGGCATGACCCACACGGGAACCTGCTGCTCGGCCTTTTGTGCTTTTACACGGGGTTTTATCGCGGCCTCGGCTTTCATTGTCCTCTTCTTTATTAAGGCAAACCGCCGATAACTGCAACTTGCCGGATCTCCGGCCGTCTGACAATATCGGCGGGTTAGGATATTATTTCTCCCAAAATGAAGATCGTCATTACAGCACCGAGCCTTGATGAGTCCAAGAACGTCAGCGGTATTTCGACGATCGTTCGCCAGATAATCGAGCACTGCCCGCATCAGTTCTCGCATTTTCAGGCGGGACGAGCTGACGGAGAGCCGACCGGAACGACGTGGCTGGCTAAACAGGTTTTCTTGCCGATTCGATTCCTGGCAACGATCCTTTCGGAACGAGCGGACATTGTCCATATCAATACCGCTCTGACCGACCTTTCGATCTGGCGTGACGCGGCCCTGATCAGAGCGGCGAAACTCGCCGGGCGTCCGGTCGTCTTGTCGGTTCACGGCGGAAAATATCTTGTCAACGATTTCGACGGCTCGAAGGCAGCGGCCGCTACGCAAAGCCTTCTGCGGGCCGCGACGCTGGTCGTCGTCTACAGTGACCTGGAAAAGGCTTCGATCGAACGACGCTGGAAGCATTTGCCGTTACGCGTACTTCCAAACGCTGTACCCTTGCGTAACGGCGGGCCCGCGGAACGAGACAACCAGGTGCCGGTGATGATCTTCTTCGGCCGGCTTCACGAATCAAAGGGCCTCGAAGAGATCGTGAAAGCGTGCAGGCAATTGAAGGAGAATGGCTTTGATTTTCACTTCAATTGCTTCGGGGACGGCCCCATGAAAGACGTGTTTTTGTCGGAGATGGCCGAAGTGCTCGGCGAAAGGTTCCATTACGGCGGCGTGCTGAAGAGCTCGGAGAAATATGCCGAGTTGGACAAAGCCGATATCTTTCTTCTGCCCTCGATCTACGGCGAAGGCCTGCCGATGGCGATCCTCGAAGCTATGGCCGCCGGCTGTTTGATCGTCGCTTCCGAGATGGCATCGGTCGCGGCCGTTATCGAGGACGGCGTGAATGGCCATCTCATCGAGCCCCGAAATACCGGCCAGCTAGTAAGCCGCCTCAAAATGATTCTCGACAGCCGGCCGGAGTGGAAAAGGGTGCAGGATGCCGCGATCGAAACGGTCCGTACCCGGTTCGACATTTCTAATTACATAGAAAAACTCGACGAGATCTATCGGAGCGCCGCCGAATGAACCCAGAACTTGTCCGAGAACGTTACCGCGTCGTCAGCCTCGACGTCGACCGCTGTACGCACGATTCCGCAGTCGAGCGCGTGATGGCCCTCGCCCGGAAAGGCCGAGGTGCATATGTTTGCTTCGGCACGGTGCATATGATCATGGAATCGCACGACTCTCCCGAGTTCGGTGATCGGGTGAACGCCGCGGACATGATCGTTCCCGATGGAATGCCGACAGTCTGGATGCAGCGGCTGCAAAAGGCACGCGGTCCGGAACGCGTGCGGGCGAACGACCTGATGATGCTGTTGATAGCCCGTGCCGAAAAGGAAGGCTTGAAGGTGGGCTTTTACGGCGGCAAACAGGAGGTCATCGACGCGATCCTCGAACGGGCCGGACACGAACATCCAAACCTCAAGATCGCCTACGCCTTCTCGCCGCCGTTTCGTCCTCTGACACGTGAAGAAGATGAAGAGATAACGGCGAACATAAATTCATCGGGCACACAGATACTCTTTATGGGACTGGGCTGTCCGAAGCAAGAGAATTGGATGGCTGAGCATAAGACACGCCTGAGCTGCGTGATGCTCGGCGTTGGCGCGTCGTTCGATTTTTACGCCGGCAACGTAAAGGAATCCCCCGCCTGGCTCGGCCGCCTCGGCCTCGAGTGGCTCTACAGGCTGACCCAGGAACCAAAACGCCTCTGGCGGCGATATCTTATCCTTAATCCGCGGTTCATATGGCAAGCCGCACGGCAAATACTTCGGCGAAAAAGTTAACAAAACAGGGTGACTCGGCATATTCTTAGCTCCGTAGGAGCGACATGTTTATAGAATGATAATTGCTAACGATGAAAAAAGCTCCGTAGGTGCGGCAGATTCGCGTCGATTTGGTGTCGCCCCTAACGGGGCTTTCCGACATTTGTCGATACTCAAGCTATAAACATTTGGCTCCTCCGGAGCCCGATGCCGAAAAGAACGCCTTTTGCCCTTTCGGTCCGAAAAGCTACATAATATTCACGTAATTACCGCCAACCAACATGAGATTTTTGACCGATTTCCGACTGCTGCTGCTCGGCCTTTGGCTTGGAGCGGCGGTATTTTTTATCGGCGTGGCACAGACCGCATTCTCGACGCTTCCCAGCCGGGAATTGGCCGGGGCCGTGGTCGGCCGAAACCTGGCGATACTGAATTTGAGCGGGCTGGGGATCGCGCTCGTGTTGGTGCTGACCTCGCTGATCGGTGGAAACGCAAAGCGCTTCTGGCTTTGGACAGAGCGTTTTCTGCTGGTGGTCGTGGCCGCGGCGTGTGCGGTCGGACAATTTGTAATTGCACTCTGGCTCCAGTTCACGCGTTCGCAGATGGGCAAGCCGATCGATGAATTAGCAGCGGATGACCCGCTAAGGGTCCAGTTCAATAACCTCCACGAGTATTCCGTCTGGGTGCTTTTTGCCGCGATGGCCGCGGGCATGCTCGCTTTTTTTCTGATCGCGAACCGCCGATCCGGCACCCCGGCCTTGTCCTCAAGGACCACGACGACCGACCCGTTCGATTTTTCAAAGGAATTCAAAAAGTCCTGATATGGAGATCATCGAAAATCCTGACAGATATTCAAAGCGTTTCTCCGCATGGCGCGGCGACGAGCGCCTCGGCGGCTATCCGTGGGTCGAAAATGTTCACGCACCACTCACAACGCTGAAACGTGCGCTGCCGATGCTGAACCTCGGGCTCATCTCGCTGGCCGGAGCCTACATTGATGGCACCGAGGCGTTCGATCTGGATTCTCGCGACGGCGACACCGGATTTCACGAGATCCCTGTCGAGGTAGAAGCTTCCGACCTGCGGTACGCGGTCAAGGACTACGATACAAAGGCCGTCGAACAGGACCGCAATTCACAGATCCCGGTCGATCGCCTTCTCGAATACCAGGCAAACGCCGTTATCGGAAAACTCAACGACGTTTGGTGGAGCGTCAGCAGCTGGACCCCGAACGCCCAGCTCGTCGCTGAAGAGATCGCACCGATGTTGTCCGAACGGCTGAAACGTTACGAGGTGAACGCCGCTCTTATCATTCCAGCATCGCGTCTCGGCCACCAGTCGGCCGGCATTATCGCGCGCACGATAGAAACGGACGGCATTCCGACCGTCGTAGTTTCAGTGGATAAACTCGCTGCCGAGCGCGTCCGTCCGCCGCGGACAACTTATTACGCGGGTGAATACGGATCCGTCGTCGGCCCGCCCGAATGGCCGCAGTTCCAGCTTCGCGTCCTCGACGAAACGCTTCGGAACATGGAAACCTTCGATCAGCCCGGGATCAGGCGGCTGGCCGTCGAACTCGAATCAAAGGTCGAGGCCGCCCGCGGAGAGCGATAGGTTTTCGTAGACCATTCCGTCGGTTGCCCGTCTTACCCAAGTTGCCAGGCCTTGATCCGGTCCATAGGATAAATAAGCATCAGAATATTCAATAAAAGTCCGTCGCGGATCCAAAAGAGCAATGCCAACTCAACCAGGACGAAGAAGGCGAGTGATTTCCAGCGGCCGAGTTTCGCAGCGATCGCGAATCCGATCGCACAGGCAAGTACGTCCCCGACGGAGTTCATTATCGAGTCACCAAAATAGTCGAGCGAAGCGGTATTTTCGCGATACTTTTCGATAATATAGCTCGAATTTTCCAACGACTCCCAGGCGGCCTCGCCGGCGATCCCGGCAACAAAGCGCCATCGCATATCAAGACGTTTTAAGAGAAGACCTGCAAGCCAGAAGGCCAGCACACCGTGGAGAACGTGCGTAAAAGTGTACGGGTCGAACAAATGCTGCGACGTGTGGCTGCTGTTCCATGCCTGGTTAATATAGACGGCCAGATCGCCTGTTTTGCACCACCAGATCCGGCCCTGCGTCCACAAAACGAACGTCATCAACCCGACCACAGCGATAGTACCAAGAAGGGCCCGCAGCGTCTTCGCCTGTATTCTCGTATTTTGATCTTCCCGCACCAAGCGAAACGATTGTCGTAGTATTCCGTTTGATTTTCAACCCGTCACGTTTCGGCCTCTTCACATTTAATCATCCTGTTCCGGCTTTGCGACGTTGCGTCTTTGCGGGAAACTATCTCGGGATAGTTCGCCAACTGAATAAACCATGCCCGGATCGCTCAAGGCAGTGGATCCACCGCGATGAACAGAGACCTAAATCTCAAAACCGTCCGCGAACGCGCCGAACCCTGGGACATCGTCGTCATCGGCGGCGGGGCGACTGGTGCTGGCTGTGCTCTCGACGCTGCGTCGCGCGGATTCTCGGTCCTATTGCTTGAGCAGCACGATTTCGGCAAGGGAACCTCGAGCCGCTCGACAAAACTCATTCACGGCGGCGTCCGATACCTTCGGCAGGGTGACATTAGACTAGTGCGCGAATCGCTGCGAGAACGGGGACAGCTTTTTAGTAATGCGCCCCATGTCGTACATAAACAAGAATTCGTCATTCCCTGTAACAGCCTGTGGAAGAAGGCCTTTTACGGATTTGGGATGAAAGTATACGACCTCTTGGCGGGAAGATTCTCGATGGGGCGGTCGCGTATACTTGACCGCGATCAGGTCCTCGAACGACTCAGGAATATAGATTCGCGAGATCTGTCGGGCGGCGTTCTATATTATGACGGCCAGTTCGACGACGCGCGGCTCTTGATCGATATTCTCCGAACCGCAACTGCGCACGGTGCCGTTGTCTTGAATTATGCCCGCGTCGTTTCTCTCCGAAGATCAGAAAACGGACGGCTTAACGGCGTGGATTTCGAAGACGTTGAAAACGGTACACGATATGCTGTCTCCGCAAAGGCTGTGATCAATGCAACGGGAGCGTTCTGTACGGCAGTCCAGGAAATGTCTGATGCGCATTCAAAGCCTGTGCTCGCTTACAGCCAGGGTGTCCATCTTGTTTTCGACCGCAGGTTCATGCCGGGCGAAACAGCGTTGATGGTCCCGAAAACTTCGGACGGCCGGGTGCTTTTTTGTATTCCCTGGCTCGATCACGTACTTGTCGGCACAACGGACACACCGGTCGAATCGGCCGAACTTGAACCGCGGGCACTCGAACAGGAGATCGAATTCATTCTTGAGACCTTATCCCGTTATCTAACGCCCGGGCCGGAGCGAAAAGACATTCTCTCTGTATTCGCGGGCATCCGGCCCCTGATCAAACGAGGGGACGCAGCAACCTCATCGCTTTCGAGAAGCCACGAGCTGTTTGTCGACCCGTCCGGCCTGGTAACGATAACAGGCGGAAAGTGGACGACCTTTCGTCAGATGGCCCAGGACGCTGTGGATAGGGCCGCCGAGGACACCGGCCTGGAAAAGCGGCTGTGTATTACGGCGTCACTCCCGATCGATCCGCCTGGAATTGCCGAGGCCTCAGAACAAATGCATCCGAGAATAAAACTAACGCGGAGCCAGGTGGTCCGTGCTGTTCGCGATGAAATGGCGCGGACCGTCGAAGACGTACTTGCTCGCCGCAGCCGTGCATTGTTTCTTGATGCGGCAGCCGCGATGGAACTCGCACCTGCTGCTGCGGAGATAATGGCCGTCGAACTTGGCCGCGACGAACAATGGATCGAGCGGCAGATCCGGGATTTTCACTCGGTCGCGGAAAGCTATACGATATGAGAGAAATAAACCTGCCGCGTCGGAAGCGATAAAATTCTTCCATCTTTTACGCGTTTATTTCTTGGTAGACCGTTTCACAAAAACAATGAAGAGAAATCCTTTCCTTGAATTATTTATCGTTCTGATTTGCCTGACGGCCGTCATAAGCTGTTCGTGGCAAAACTCGGGGAACACCAACCTGGCTGCCAACACCGAAGTTCCGGCCAATGCTAACAGCGAGATCAACGCCGGTGAACCGGAAAGCGGCGTTGGTCAATCGAGCGCCGCCGAAGCCGAGACCCTGGTGGCCGATCTCTATAAACAGCACGATTCGAAAAAGAGCCCCTTTTTCCAGACCGCCGACCGCAGCCGAGTGGACAGGTTCTTCACCAAAACGACCGCCGATCTTATCTGGAAGGATGCGAACAGTTCGAAGGGTGAAATAGGTGCAATAGATTTCGACCCACTTTACGACGCGCAGGATGTCGAGAAAAAGAGTTTCTCGGTCGGAAAAGCTTCTGTGAACGGTGATACGGCCACCATAGCCGCGAGCTACACAAATTACGGCGAGAAAAAACGCATTACATTCCTTATGAAAAACGTCGCCGGCAAATGGAAGATCGACGACATCAAATACGACGCCGGCCATGCCCTTCTTGCAATTTTAAAGGAAACCTACGGAAACTCATCAACCAACGCTCCGCCAGTCAAAAACGTAACGGGCGAATTCGAAGGCACATATCGCGTAGGCGAAACTACCTGCACGGTGCGACCCGACCGGATGGCGTTCGAGGTCCGATGGGCGAAAGGAAAGGGCTCGGAATATTTTTTCTACAAGGATGCGAATATTTTCGAATCCGAAGAAAACAAAAGCGGCGGCCGAAACGAATTTCGTTTCGACGATGAGAATTACAATTCAGGAACCTTTTACCGCGCGGACGGGAAAACGTTTCCGGTCAGTCGTGCGAGGTAAAGAAGTCAGGGCCAACTGAAAGGCGTCGAGTCGATGAGCATCGTTCTGCAGTATCGCTTTCAATTTAGACCGTTATCTTAAGCTGCGTAGCAGCGGCAGAATTTAGCCCCAGGTGAAGCGAAGCGGAACCTGGGGTATGGCACCATCCAAAAATAAAAGCCCGCGTTAGCGGGCGACAGCGTTTTCACTCAACCAAGTCGTTCATTCGGTGCTTACCACATCTTCCCCATGCAGCGCGGCATTCAGCGTATGCCAGCTCAACGAGGCGCATTTCACACGTGCGGGAAACTCTAACACGCCGGCAAAGATCTTCAATTTACCAAGATGATTTTCCTCGCTCTCCACATCCAGCCCGCCGGTAACCATGCGGTGAAATTCATCGAACAACATTTCGGTCTCTTCTCTGGTTTTCCCTTTCACGGTCTGCGTCATCATCGACGCCGAGGCCTTTGAGATAGCACAGCCCGAACCTTTGAACGCCACCTCGCTTACGGTGTCGCCGTCCAACTTCACATAAACACGAAGGGCGTCGCCGCACAGCGGATTGTTGCCGTCCGCCGTCTTGTCGGCACCCTCGATCTCGCGAAAATTCCGCGGATTCTTGTTGTGCTCCAAGATTGTTTCCTGATACAGATCGCTTAATTCCGACATTTAACTGATTATTCCTATCAAACCGTATCACCGACCGGCGCGGTGTAGTTTTCATCTACTAGGTTCCCGGTATTGAGCACGTTGGCAGGCTCGAACAGCATCACCTCGACTTCAGAATCGGCAACCGGACGGTGCTCGACACCGCGCGGCACGATCACGAATTCGCCCGGCCCGACGTTGACCTTTCGGTCGCGAAACTCCAGTGTGAAATTGCCCTTCAACCCGAGGAACATCTCGTCCTCATTCTCGTGATGATGCCATGGAAACTCGCCCTGAAACTTAACGAGCTTCACCTCCTGTCCGTTCAACTCGCCAACCACTTTCGGCCGCCAGTGCTCGTTTATCAGTGCCAGCTTCTCGCTTAAACTTATCTTCTCCATCATTAAACCACCGATGCGAATGCCCTCACAGGATAGGTCCCCACACCCTTGAACTTCGGCGGCACGGCGGTAAATGAAAATTCTCCGTCCGGGATATTCTCGAGACCGCATAGATGTTCGACGATCAACACTCCCGCGCCAAGAAGAATCGTATGCACAGGCCGGCGGTTGCCGCTAGAATCGTCAATATTGTGCGAATCGATACCAACCAGTTTCGCACCCGCGTCCGCCAATAAACCGCGCCGCCTCTTCAGTGAGAAACGGGTGATCGTCGAAGTACCGCTCCGTATTCCAAAACTCGCTCCAGCCCGTGTGCACCAGTACGGCTTTTCCCGGCAACATCCAGCCCGGCAAAGTCGTCATCCGTGATCGCAAGCCTTTCCCGATGCGGAATTCTGACGATCACGCCTTCAAGGTCGATCAGCCGCTCAAGCCCGATCTCCGACAGGTCCTGCCCGTCCGCATAACGGTGAAACGGAGTGTCCAGATACGTGCCCGTATTCGCGATCATGTCGATCCGGCCGATCTGAAATTCCGTGCCCGGCTCGTAGAACTTTCCCGAATCCTCGCGGCTTCGATAATCGCAAATGACCGGTGCGGGAAGGCCCTTGTAAGTCACCATCCCGTCCTCGATCGTATGGCTCAGGTCAATGTACCTCTTCATACGGTCGCCGCGTCGGCCCGATCCAACGCAAGATCGACGGCCCGCTCGGCATGAATTCTCGCTGTATCAAAAAGCACCGCATCCGTATCGGCGGACGTTACGAGCAGTGGAATTTCCGTGCATCCCAAGACAATCCCTTCGGCGCCGTTCGCGGTCAGTTTGTCGATGATCTTCAGATATTCTTTTCTGGATCCGTCGCGGATATCGCCGTTGACCAGCTCGTCATAGATGACCGAATGGATGACGTCGCGGTCTTCTTTGTCCGGCACTATCGCTTCGATGCCGAACTTCTCCGCGAACCTCGATTTCAAAAAATCTTCCTCCATCGTGAACCGCGTACCGAGCAGGCCGACCTTTTTCATACCGGACTGCTGTATAGTCTGCCCGACCGCGTCGCCGATGTGCACAAGTGGTATTTTCACCGCCTGCTCGATACCGTCGGCCACAATGTGCGGCGTATTCGCACATATCAGGAAAAAATCCGCCCCGCCACGTTCAAGCTCGTTCGCGACGTCAATAACAATTGCTGAAAGTCTTCCCACCGCCCTTCATGCTGCATCCGTGTGACCTCATCGAAGTCAACCGAATACAACAACACCTTCGCCGAATGCGAACCACCAAGCAGCTCATTCGTTTTCCGGTTGATCACCTGGTAATAAACAACCGTACTCTGCCACGATATTCCTCCAATAAGGCCGATAGTTTTCATAACAACACCTTCACCCTCAGGCTGGAAATCTCACTCCCAAAGTTGTTTACATTTTCTGTCCGTTTGCGCGATCACACCAAGACCATTTTCCATCTGAATAATGAAGTGGAAAATCGTATTTACCTTCTTCGGCTTCGTGTTTCTCTCGAGCGGTAATCAAATAAACTACGTTTCCGTTCTGCTCAAAGATCAACTCTACATTGCGAATAGTCGCGTCCGTGATATCGATCCAGAAACTCACGCCTAACAACAGCCTCCCTCGGAGTCGACCGAAGGACTCCGACTAAGATAATGGCGAATACCGCAACGCCGACCAGAATCACTCCGGCCGCGGCGATCACAATTCTCGAACGGGCGCGATTCACGCAAACACCTCGATAACCTTCTGCACCGCATCCGCCAGCTTGTCCACCTCTTCGCGCGTGTTGTAAAACGCGAACGACGCGCGGGCGGTCGCGGGCACGTCGAAGAACTGCATCACCGGCTGGGCACAGTGGTGCCCGGCACGGACGGCGATGCCCTGCTGGTCGAGGATGGTGCCGATGTCGTGCGGGTGAACGTTTTCGATCGTGAACGACAGCACGCTCGCTTTTTCGGCGGCGGTGCCGATGATCTTCACGCCGGGGATGTCGGCAAGACGTTGCGTCGCGTATTCGAGCAGCTCGTGCTCGTAAGCCGCGGCGGCTTCGAAATCGATCGAGTTCATGTAATCGATCGCGGCACCGAAGCCCGATGCCGGCCGCGATCGCCGGCGTTCCCGCCTCAAACTTTTCCGGTATCGGAGCGTACGTCGTTTTTTCAAACGAAACCGTCCTTATCATCCCGCCGCCGGTTTGATACGGCGGCATCTTATCGAGCCATTCGCGCTTGCCGTAAACGACGCCGCTGCCCGTCGGTGCGAACATCTTATGCCCGGAGAAAACGAAAAAATCCGCGTCCAGGTCCTGCACATCAACCGGAAAATGCGGCACGCTCTGGGCCGCGTCGACGCAAACCGGCACTCCGAATTTATGCGCCGTCGCGATCATTTCCTTGATCGGATTGACCGTCCCGAGCGAATTTGAAACATGCGCGACCGCGACGATCTTTGTCCGCTCGTTCAGCAGTTTTTCGTATTCCTCGATGATCAGCTCGCCGCGTTCATTCATCGGGATCACGCGGATCTTCGCGCCTCGCTCCTCGGCAACGACCTGCCACGGAATGATGTTCGAATGGTGCTCCATCTGCGAGACGACGATCTCGTCACCCTCGCTGATGAATCCCTTACCATACGAATGAGCGACCAGATTGATGCCTTCGGTCGTCCCGCGGACAAAGATGCAGCAGTTCACATCCGGCGCGTTGATGAACCGTTTTACCTTTTCGCGCGCCGCTTCATAAGCGGTCGTCGCGTGCTGCGACAAGATAATGCACGCCGCGATGGATGTTCGAATGCTCTTCGCGCAGATATTTCGCACCCCGCTCGATCACCACCTGCGGCACCTGCGACGAGGCCGCGTTGTCCAGATAGACCAGCGGCTTTCCGTTCACTTCCTGCGAAAGCACCGGAAAATCCTTTCGGACTTTCTCAACGTCCCAGTTGCCCATTGTCTTTACAGCAGTCATGGTGCTAACCCCCGGTTTACCGCTTCGCCGCCGCGATAGCCTTAGACTTTGCCGTCTCAGGAGCGGGCGGATTTCTTTGCGGCCTTCTTCTCTTCGCGTGCGATAAACTCTCTCAACGCCTTTTCGATCACCGCGGCACGCCGATGCTTTTCGCCCGCGATCTCATCGATCTTTTTCAATAACGATTCTTCAATAATTAACGCCGTTCTAGTTCGCATAAATTGTTATCCTTCCAATGTCGTATTCAGCCGATTCAATACTGCCTCGTCCAGTTCTTTCTTGATCGATTCGATCCCGATCTTGTTTATTATCTCTTCAGCAAATCCATAGGTCAGCAGATTTCGGGCCAGGGGCTCGGGCAATCCGCGCGTCAGCAAGTAAAAAAGCTCCTCTTCCTCTAGTTGCCCGACCGTCGCACCGTGCGCGCATTTCACATCGTCGTTGAATATCTCAAGCTGCGGCTTGGTATCAACACGAGCATCGTTCGACAGCAGCAGATTCTTATTCGACTGCTTCGCGTCCGTGCCGCTCGCGTTCTCGCGGACGAAAACTTTGCCGTTAAAAACGCCCCGCGAATGGTCGTTCAAAACGCCCTTGTAGTTTTGATGCGAAGTGCAATTCGGCACCAGGTGGTCGATTATCGAATGCGTATCCGCGTGCTGCTCGCCCGAAAGCATGTACAGCCCGTCAACCCACGCCTCGCCGCCTTCGGCCGTAAATTTCAGGTCGATATCGTGCCGCGATATAGCACCGCCGAGATTTATATTCGTCGAGTTGTAAACGCTCCCGCGGCCCAAAGTCACTTCGGTCGACACCATAATGGAACGCTTCGGCCGATTCTTTTTGAACTCGATAATGCGTAAGATGTCGCGTTGTCCTCGACAATGATCTGGACCGCCGCATTTGTGAAACTGGCAGCGTCGGATTCGTACACGCCAACAAGCGTCGCCTTGCTGCCTGCTTCGGCGATCACAATAACATGTGGAAAAACGGCTTTGCCGTCCGGTGCCGAAAGGTCGAACTCGATCGGCTCTTCGACGACAGTATCTTTCGGTATCCGCACGACCGCGAATTCAGCAAAAGCCAGGTTCAATGCCGTGAACCCGTTCCGGTCAAAAGCAAATCGTTCTATCAAAGGCCGCACATCCGGATCCAGTTGCGCGAGCGAAAATCCATATTTACCGGCTTCCCATTCGCGCTTTGCGATCTCAGCGACGTTCGTGTATTTCCAATCCTCATGCTTCGGCGTCGGCAAACCGTTCGCCGCAAAATAGTCATACGCCCGTTCACGCAAAGCCCGAAGTGTCTGATCGCTCTCCTGAGCGATCAGCCGTCTGAACTCTTCCGCAAACTGCGTCTCCTTAACTGCTATCGATGAAACCATTCTTCTTAAAACTCTTCCTTCCCGCCTTGCTTTGCGTCTCTGCGACTTTGCGGGAAACTTCTTTCTTCTAAAACAACTTCACCAAACTGAACTTGGCGTCCGCATGAACAGTATTGGCCTTATCCAAAATAAAATCCCTCGCGATCTTCAACTTCGCCTCGTTCTCCGCCTGCGGCTTCGTATCGTCAACAAGCGTCGAGCGATCGTAATCGAACAAAAAGTCGTACCGCGCGAGCATATACTGCACATTCATCGCCGCCGCTTTCGCCTTTAACTCCTGCAGGCTGCGCGATTCCCACAACATCTTGCGAAGCGTCCAATCCTCAAACAAATAATCCGAAAAAACCGGACGGTCGAGGTGATAGGTGTCCCGCCGCATATTGATCAGCCAAACCTTCGCGTCCGGCGCCGTCGTGGTGTTCAAAGCTTGGTAGTACGGGTAATAATCCAGATTACGCGTCAAATATTGGTCCCGCGTCTCGCCGCCGAGCACCACACGCAGCGGAGCTTTCTGCAAAAACCACGCAGTGGTCGTCAGCAGTCCGCAGATCGCCGCTAGGCTGATCGAATATTTCGCCGCGATGTAAACCGGAGTGCGTCTAGCCGCCACCACCTCGACCGCCGCTGCTATGCCGATAGCCAATACGGGCAATATCGGTAACAGATACCTGAGCTGCATGCTTGAGAACAGCCAAAACAAAAAGACCACAGCCGCAACACCGGCCCCAATCTTCACCTCAACCGGCAGATCAAATTTCCAAAGAGCAAAGACCAAAAACGGCAGCCCGATCAAGAAAGCAACCCCAAGCACACCATCGAAAAATTTCGCCTCCTCAGGCTGTGCTCCGACAGAAACATTCCAAGGAGCCAATAAATAATCCGTCGCCGTGCCAGTAACGCGCCCGTATTGCGAATTCATCGCCTGGAACAGATTCGAACGCTCTGCGTCCCACCCCGGCGCTTCCGCCGGCCAGATGCTCAAATAAAACGGAAACACCGGGCTATCTGTCTGCTGCCAGGTCCGCAGATACCATGGCGACGCGATCAGGCCCGCAAGTAACAAGGCCGCGAAACCGCCGACGAGTATCTTTGAAATATTGTCCGTTCCGCTCTCCTTCGCCTTTCGAACTCGAAGCAAAACGATCAATCCGAACGCCGCGATAACGACGACCGTCGTCAACTTCATCGAAAGCGCCGCCCCTAAAAATATCGCAACCAAAACCAGCCAGCCGTTCTCCAGCGTTCGCCACCAACGCGACAACGCATACACGGCAACCGTCACATACAACGCCAACGCAATATCGATGTAAGCACTCGCCGCTACGTGATACGCACTCGGCACCGTGGCGACCATCAACACCGCGATCAACGCCCATCGCCGCGAAATCCCGATCTCCCGTGCCCAACCGAAAATTGCCGCAAGCAGCAGCGGAAAGAACATCCAGATCGTCGCACCAGCCGCGGCCGCCGCCGCGCGCGTATCGCCGCCTAGCAGCATCGCCCAAACCGAATGCATCTCGGCCCCGAGCGCCAGGTAGCTCGCAATGTTCCCCTCGATAAACGCATTGCTGCCCTGGGCGATAAACGCCTTCGGCACCGCAAAGTGATACAGCAGCGTGTCTTTGGCGGTCGGCGGAGCCAACGCTGCGATCAACGACAGTACGACCGGTACGGCGATAAGCCCCAGAATAATTTTGTCAAAGACCGTCGTCTTTTGGGGAACTCTGCTTTCGTCCCTTGCCTCTTGTATTCTTCGAATACCAAAAAAAGAAAAGCCAAGTCCGACAACTACCGCGACCGCCGCCACCGGCCTCGAATACGCACCCGCTACCCCCAGAAAGAACCAAAGCATCGACCAAATCGTCGCACCGACGGCAGTTTTCATCGCGAGTTCCAGGATGTGTGAGTGTTCTTCACTCTTCGGTGTCTTAAGAAACGAAACTGCAAAATTTCCTACACCGAACCAGGCATTCACAATTCCCAGCGAAATTAAAACCGCGAAAAAACTGTCCACGATCCCGCCGCCAACTAAGGGCGCGCCGCCAAGATTTTCAAAGAGCCGTAGGATTTGCCCCACGTCCGAACCGCGATTCGC
This sequence comes from uncultured Acidobacteriota bacterium, assembly GCA_963763355.1. Classification (GTDB taxonomy): domain Bacteria; phylum Acidobacteriota; class Blastocatellia; order Pyrinomonadales; family Pyrinomonadaceae; genus OLB17. Next base: position 1,300,929 of record CAVXOI010000007.1, on the reverse strand, counting down.
GAGAAAGGCCACGATCAGTACAACAGCCCAGACCGCAACAGCGATTGCCGGCAAACCGAAAGGAGTTGAATTTTTCGTACTTTCGGCCAAAGCTATTACTTTACTTTCGGGATACCCAGATCTTTACAGATCTTCTTTGCCAACTCGTCGGGAATTTCATTGTGCCGTGGCACCGCCGATCGGCGATTATGCTCAGGATGGTGCCACCACGAATGTCGACCGCCTTCACGCAACAACTCACAACCGTTGGAAGTTAGATGACGCACCAGATCCCTACGCTTCATACGGCAATCGGCAGCTCACGATAGTTATCTCCGGCTAGCGCCCTTGCGTCTTGACGGTTCAACTCAAGAGCCTCGATGAGAGTGACTTTCAGAGTTTCGATCAGTTCTTCACGCGTGCTCTCCTGGCAATTAACTCCCGGAATCTCCTCTATCCAACCGATCCACCAACCGTCCGCTTCCTTAACTATCGCCGTATATGTTTGCTGCATAATATGCCTCTATTTTGACGCCGCCTTCACCCAGTCGTACCCTTTCGCTTCCAGTTCAACGGCCAACTCTTTTCCGCCTTCCTTGACGATCTTGCCGCCCGCCAGCACGTGAACGAAATCGGGTTCGATGTAGTTCAACAATCTCTGATAATGCGTTACAAGGATGATCGCGTTGTCGCTCGACCGAAGCTTGTTCACGCCTTCGGCGACGATCCGCAGAGCGTCGATGTCGAGACCAGAATCGGTTTCATCAAGTATCGCCAGCGTCGGCTCAAGCACTGCCATCTGCAGTATCTCGTTCCGCTTTTTCTCGCCGCCGGAAAAACCTTCGTTCACCGACCGCTTGAAAAACTGCGGATCCATATCGACCACCTTCGCCTTTTCTTTCAGGTAATCGTTGAACTCGAGCGGGTCCAGCTCCTCCGTCCCGTGGTGCTTCATCTTCTCGTTATAAGCGAGCCGCAGAAACTGCGAATTTGAAACGCCCGGCACCTCGACCGGGTATTGAAACGCCATAAAAATGCCTTCGCGTGCGCGCTCGTCGGGCTCAAGTTCGAGCAGGTTCTTGCCCTCGTAGAGCACCTCGCCCGAGATCACTTCATACGAAGGATGCCCGGCCAGGACCTTCGACAAAGTCGATTTCCCCGACCCGTTCGGCCCCATGATCGCGTGCACCTCGCCCACATTCGACCTGCAAGATTCAGGCCCTTCAAAATTTCTTTGCCGTCGATGCCGGCATGCAGATCTTTTACTTCTAATAACATTTCTTTCCTTCGATTAACCGCTACGATCCTAAGTTCTCAATGATTTTCTTCCTTGTATCTCCCAAGCTATCCAAGTAGGGTTCGCCTTCATGTTTGCTCAGCAGATCTATTGCCGTTTCATAATCGAGATAACGGTAGTCCATGAATCTCTTTTCGTCGACAGGGTACATTTGCCTCACTTCCTCGAGCGGAATATCCCGATAAACCACGACTTTTACGTCATCAAAATTTTTCGGATCGCTGTCTCCGTGATTATTCCACTGGTACCATTCGTTCCCGACGATCTCGTAAGTCAGAGAACTCGGTCCAAGCTCGCCATAATCAAGAACCAGAGTTTTCGACTTCGGTTCAACTTTGGCGGAGCAACCCGAGATCAGGACCGCCAAAAGGAAGAAGTAGGGAAGCAAATTACTCATTATCAACTCCTAACCTCTTCTCCATCTCCAGCCCGCCCATGCCAAACCATTCTTCGGGCGCCGTCTCTCGCAAAAGATAAAACCCGTTCTTCTCATACAGCCGTTTCGCACCGGGCAGGACGAAGGTCGTATAAAGATATAGCTTTTCATAATCCTGCCTCCGACGCGAACGCCTCCAATGTATCAAGCAGCCTCTGTCCGATGCCGCCGCGTTGCACCGAAGGCTTGATAGCCATGCTGCGGATATAAAACCGCTCTTCTTCCGGCAGGCCCGAAACCGTTCCTACGGGCTCGTCACCAATGATACGCCAACCACATCGGCCCTTCTGCAAACCGCTCGCGAATTCTGTCCACCGACGCAGCGGTGTAATCGAACGCGTCCGGCGTGTATTCATCACGAAACGGAGCGAACGCATCCAATATCAACCCCGCTATCGTCTCCTCATCTCCCGGTACCGCACGTTGGATCTCGACCTCATGCACCGGCGCTTTTCTCGCTCGCGACATAGATCTCGCCCTTCATATAAAGTACCGCTTCGCCGGCGATCTTCACGCGGTCGCCGCTCATTGTGCAATAGAGCTCGCCGCCGCGGGCCGACAATTGCCGCGCAAACAACTCGTTTTTGCCCAACCGCTCGGCCCAATAGGGAATAAGCGTACAGTGGGCCGACCCGGTCACCGGATCTTCCCAAACTCCGACTTCGGGCGCAAAGAACCGCGAAACAAAGTCAGCGTTGTCGCCTCTCGCGGTCACGATAACGTTATCCGGGCTCGCCTTTACCATCGCACCAAAATCCGGATCGATCGCGCGAACGTCAGCCTCACTCTCGTAGACCAGCATATAATCCCGCGACTTAAAAACTTCCTTCGGCTCGGCTCCGATCGCGTCGATCAGCCCCGCCGGGGTTTCGGTCGGCACGCCGGGCCGCGAGGGAAAATCCAAGACGTAGCGTCCGTCGTCCTTTTCCACCGTCAGCTCGCCGCTCCGCGTTTGAAACTTCAAGATGTTTTGGTCGGTTCCGAAGATCTCAAAAACGACAAACCCGGTAGCGAGCGTCGCGTGGCCGCACAGGTCCATTTCGACCGTCGGCGTGAACCACCGCAGGTCGTATCCGTTCTCGCCCGGAACAAAAAAAGCCGTCTCCGCTAAGATTATTTTCTAGCGCGATGTTCTGCATCACGTCATCCGGCAGCCATTTATCCAGCGGAACGACCGCCGCAGGATTTCCCCGGAACGGCTCAGACGTAAAAGCGTCAACCTGGTATATCTGTAGTTTCATCGCTTCCTATTTTCCCGGCCTCCTCCAGGCCGCTTCGCCACTTTAGCCAGCCCCGAACATGCAGCGAAAAGTAAACCGTGCTGCCGATCATGAGTGCAAAACTCTGTATCAGAAAACCGACGGTCATCCAGCTAAGGCTTGCAAGCATCAATATCACAAAGCCCGCGCGCTTTTTGCTTCCTATCAAATAAACACCCGTCAATCCGCAAAGGGTCGCCAGCCAATCTACGCCGTAAAATTGCATAGCTCTTAGGCTCCCCTCCTTACGAAGGAGGGGTGGCAGCCGCTTCGGCTGACGGGGTGGTTCTCTGACACGGTCACAAGATGCATTACTTTTTCACACGGTCGCTACGGCTTCCGGGTTCTGACAAGAGCGACCGTCTCGATCTCGATCTTTGCATCCCGCGGCAGCCGCGCTACCTGCACCGTCGAGCGTGCGGGATAAGGCTGCTTGAACCGTTTTGCGTACACCTCGTTCATCTTGGCGAAATCGTTCATATCCGCCAGGAAAACCGTCGTTTTCACAACGTCTTCCATCCCGACGCCCGAAGCTTTCAATACGGCTTCGATATTTTTCAAAACCTGTTCGGTCTGCTCAACAATGCCGCCTTCGACTAAAGCACCGGTCTTAGGGTCGCTCCCGAGCTGCCCCGCTGTGTAGACAAAACCGTTCGCGATGATCGCCTGCGAATACGGCCCGACGGCTTTCGGCGCCTCGGGCGTTTCAACTGCACGTTTGCCCGAAACCTGTGCCTCGACATGTTCACTATCAACGCCTGCAAACAACGCGAAAACAAGGCCGGCGAAACCGGCCAACGCAAGCCCGATCATTGAAAGTCTTCGCATATCTATTAATGGGTCGAGAGCCAATTCTCCCCTCCTTACGAAGGAGGGGTGGCAGCCGCCGCTTTTGGCGGCCGACGGGGTGGTTCTCGTCTTCCCGCTTCAAAATCAACTCTTCACCGCTATCGCCTGTATCTCGATCTTGGTATCGAAATGCAGGTCCTTAACCGGTACAATCGCCCTCGCCGGCCGATGATCACCCAGCACGCGCGCGTACGCCTCATTCACCCCACCCCATAGCTCAATGTCCGAAACATAGATGGTAAATTGCACCACGTCCTGCAACCCGCAGCCGGCCTGCTTCAAAACCGCCTCGACGTTTCGTAACGCCAGTTCCGTCTGCTCGCCGATATCACCAGTAAACGGCTCACGCGTATCCAGCGTCATCGGCAGTTGTCCCGAAACAAACACAAACCCGTTATGCTCGATCCCCGGCGAATAATGCCCTTTGGGTTTCGGCTGGTCTTGTGGCTGCAAAGTCCTCATTGTTCTATCCGTATCCGCTAAAGGTTTCTTTTCAATTAGTAATTAGTAATTAACTAATTAGTAATTATTAATGGAATACTGTCCGTCGTCCGCAAATTATCCCGGCAAGCCAACATATTTCAACGCCATCATCGTCAGGTCGTCATTCCTCACAGCGTTCCCGCGAAAACCGCTTACAGAAGCGACGCAGTTTTGCAGCAGATCGGTCGGTTCATTTCCCGACGATCCGTTTATCGAATCGATCAGACGCGACACTCCAAACTCCTGCCCCGCCTCGTCGAACGCCTCGGTTACGCCGTCCGAGAAAAGCAGCAGCGTTTCGCCCGGATTCAATTTCGCTCCGCTGGAAATAAAGCTGCTGTCTGCGAACATTCCCAACGGCAGTCCGGTCGATTCCAGCTGAACCGTCCCTGATTCACTGACAATGATCGGCGGCAGGTGGCCGGCGTTGCAGAACTCCAGCTCACCGCGTCCGTTCAGCTTCCCGCATATCAGCGTCGCGTACTGGTTGGCCAGCGTGCTCTCGCAAAACAAACTGTTCGCCCGTTTGACGAGATCGCAAAGCGGAAGGTCCAGCGGTATCAATGCACGGAACATCGCGTGCAAATTCGACATCAATATCGACGCCGCCATCCCCTTGCCCGAAACGTCACCGAGCATGAAATAAAGCTCGCCGTTCTGACGGATCACATCGACATAATCGCCGCTGACCACGCCCGCCGGCTGAAATGCAATATCAACGTTCCAAAATTCGCATGAAAGATCGTCCCGCTTTGGCAGCAAACCCTTCTGGATCTCCGCCGCCAACAGCAGGTCGTCCTGTATCCGGTCCAGTTCCCTCTGCGTTAGATCGCCAAGGCACAAACGGATCAACGGGTCGGATATCAATCGCTCCGATTCGATCGGATCATGACAAGCCTCGCACAGCCCAAACGTACCTTTTTCGAACCTCGCCAGCGCCGCGTCCACCTCATTCAGCAGCCGCGTAAGATCCGGATCAAACCCGATCCGCGGCCTCGCTTCCTGAAGCTTATCCCGCCGCTCAAGAAGCTGCTCCCGCAAAACCGCATCAAACTCCGCACTCGCCGGTGCGTATCCCATCTGTACGCCTTCCATGGTCTTTACATCCTTTCTTCCTGACCTTCTTCGATCCAGTCAAAAACATACTTCGGATCAAAATCCACTTCGAACCGCTTTAAGTATTTCAAATATTCGTCCTTAAAACTGTTGCTTGCATGATGAACTTCCTGATTCTCTATGTAGCGAATCACTTCACCAAGCTGCGAAAGCGAGTATGAAAATGCTCCGAACCCTTCCTGCCATTGGAACTTGCCTCTAACGAACCGTTTCTCATTTATCCATCTGCTCGAATTCGCCTTTATGTCCCTGACCACTTCCGACAAGGCAATATTAGGCTGAATGTTCAAGAGAATATGAATGTGATCAGCTACTCCATTTATCGCTAGTAGCTTCTGGCCCTTATTTCTTACGACGCCTGTAATGTATTTGTAAAGTTCGTCCTTCCATTCCTGATCGATCAAACTCTGACGCCCGCTAACAGCAAAAACGAGCTGGACGTAGATCTGAGAATACGTATTCGCCATCTGAGTCTTTTCTTAGCTCCATCGGAGCTAAATATTTATAGCAGCACGAACCATTTCACAACCTAAGCTCCGTAGGAGCGAAATATTTATAGCAGCGAGCCGTCGATGTGATATTTCAGCTCCGTAGGAGCGGCATATGTCCCCTCAATGGAATATTCCGTTCCTACGGAACTCCCATTCATATGCCCACTCATTTCTATAAATATTTCACGCCTCCGGCGTTCAATTCGCGCTCTTCAAATCGATCTGGAATCACCCGAAGCGCAAGTGCCTTGACATTTCGGATAGCCTCTTCCTTTGTAGCACCGTAAACCAAAACACCATCAAGCTCGTCAATCTCAGCGATCCATCGGCCGTCGTCTTCTTGTTCTAGTTCGACTGCGAAATTCATAGATTCATAAATCAGTTAAACTTTAAGACCTTTCGATTATTTAGCGCGGCCCCAGCTAGTGACGCGATTACCGCAAAAACCATCGAAAGCGAAACTAGGAAAACGTAATCGTTTGCAGGTCCGACGTTGTAGCGGTAAAAACCCTGAAAATCCGCGACAGCAAACCAGACAATTACCGGAATAGCCAATGCGAGTAGGTAACGATGCAAGTATGAAAAGAAGAACCCGGCAATGCCGAGAGCTCCATAGAACATCAGATAAGAACTGACAGGAATATCCCAAAACCCAAACAGTAAAAATTTCATCGATTCTTCTCTCTTCGGTCTACTTCGAAATTGACTTGAACTCACCCGTCCTGCGAGGTGTTCTGACCTACCCAACACTCCCTTCCAATTTCAACCCCAATAACTTCTGCGCCTCCACTGCATACTCCATCGGCAACTCGCGGAACACTTCCTTGCAGAATCCGTTGATGATCAATGACACCGCATCTTCCTGAGAGATGCCTCGCTGCTGCAGATAGAACAACTGCTCCTCACTGATCTTTGACGTGGTGGCTTCATGCTCGACCTTTGACGAGCTGTTCATCACCTCGATGTACGGGAACGTGTTCGCCTCCGATTTGCCGCCTATCAGCATCGAGTCGCACTGAGTATAATTTCGTGCATTCGTGGCTTTTGGCATCACTTTTACCAGACCGCGATATGAATTATTCGATTTACCTGCAGAAATTCCCTTCGATACGATTGTCGATTTCGTGTTCTTGCCCAGATGGATCATCTTCGTGCCGGTGTCGGCAATCTGGGCGTTGTTGGTCAAAGCGACCGAGTAAAATTCGCCGATCGAGTTATCACCCTGCAAAATGACTGAAGGATATTTCCACGTGATCGCCGAACCTGTCTCGACCTGTGTCCACGAGATCTTCGAATTCACGCCGCGGCAGGCACCGCGTTTGGTCACAAAATTGTAAATGCCTCCCTTGCCCGACTCGTCGCCGGCGTACCAGTTCTGCACGGTCGAATATTTGATCTCGGCATCGTCCAGAGCGACCAACTCTACCACCGCAGCGTGAAGCTGATTAGTATCAAACTGCGGCGCTGTGCAGCCTTCGTTATACGCAACGTAACCACCTTCTTCCGCGATGACCAGCGTACGTTCGAACTGCCCCGATTCCTGGGTGTTGATCCGGAAATAGGTCGAAAGCTCCATCGGGCACCGAACGCCTTTCGGGATGAAAACGAACGAACCGTCCGAGAAAACCGCCGAGTTCAGGGCCGCGTAATAGTTGTCATTCACCGGTACGACCGACCCGAGATACTTCTTGATCAACTCGGATAATCCGCCACCGCCTCGGTAAACGAGCAAAAAATAACACCCGCCTTTTTCAGTTTTTCTTTATACGTCGTCGCGACCGATACCGAATCGAACACCGCATCGACCGCCACGTTCGCCAGCATCTTCTGCTCGGTGATAGGAATGCCCAGCTTCTCGAATGTCCTGATCAACTCCGGATCGACCTCGTCCATCGATGCCTTTTTGGCTTTCTGTCTCGGTGCCGAATAGTACGAGATGTTCTGAAAATCTATCCGCGGATAATCAAAATTCGCCCAATAATTCGGCTCTTCCATCTTCAGCCAATTGCGAAAAGCCTTCAGCCGAAAATCCAACAGCCACTCGGGCTCGTTTTTCTTGGAAGAAATAAGGCGCACCGTGTCCTCGGACAGTCCTTTGGCGATAGTGTCCGTCTCGATATCGGTGACGAAACCGTATTTGTATTCCCGATTAGTTAATAATTCTGCTGCTGTAGACATTTATTTTCTGCCACGAGTTACGCATATTGCCGATGAAGCCGCTTGTGTGATTCGGGCCACTTCAGTAACGCGCAACTCTTACTTCAAACTCTCTGCGGCTCGATCGTCCGATTGATCCCCTGTATCTTATGAAACATTGCATCGACCGAACTTTCCGATCCGACCAAACTCGCCAGCGTTATCCGCGACAACGCATTCTCCACTATCTCGTGAAGCCCAACGATCACCGGCCTGATGCCGCAGTCGCCGGTGTGCACGCATTTGTCCATCACGCCTGTATAGCTGTCGCAATGTGAGCTCAAGACGTCCTCGTCCAAAACTTTTATGATCTCGTTCAAGTAAATATCGCCCGCCGGCCGTGCCAAAAAATAACCGCCCTTGGTCCCGCGGGTCGAGTGGACAAACCCGGCCTTGTTCAACAGCCACATCAACTTGCCCGCGTTGGCGGTCGAAATGCCTTCACGCTGCGCGATCTGCGGCAGCGTCAGGCTCTCGCCATCCCGCAAATTTGCAAGCTGCACCAAACACCGCAGCCCGTATTCCTCTTGTGCCGAGATCTTCATAAGCTAAACAACGATAAAGATTTGGAGTTACCCGCTGGGGAGATTATCTCAAATCATTACTTTTTGGTCAAGATTAAATATAAGTATTCCACAGGGCGGACGTGTGGCCCTGAGAAGCAGTTCTCAGTGGTCGCTGTGGCCTCTATGATAATTCTGCGTCTACCCGGCCGGCACCGCGAACAGCGTGATGAATGCCAATATTACCGCGAGCCCGCCGATCGCGACTTTTTGCCACCGTTTCTCTGTAACACAGATCGCGACGAGGCACTGTAAAAAGTAATAGAAGGCAAATCCGTGCGAGGCAAAAGAAAGGATCGTCAGCGTAGGGGCGAACGCCAAGATGATCGCTATGCCGCATACCAAAACGTAGGCCTGACGGTCGTCCACGCGGCCCTGTGTCGACTCCTCCACGGTACCGCCGGCCGCGACAACGTCGGCTACGGCCGCACTGAACTGGCTGAGCACAGCGGCGAGTACCAGCGGAGTCACAAGCCAATATGCCGCTTTTGCCGCCAGTATTAGCAACCCATTGTCCTCGACCTGATCGCCGAGGAAATGCATAAGAGGTGTAGCGGCCGCGACAAAGACAAGATATATCAACGTAGAGACGAGTTGCGAGCTTCTGCAAGACCAGATCCGCAGGTCCCGGTCATACTCGGAGCCCAGGTACCTTGACGTTTCGAAACCCTGCACGACGATCAGCGTCCCGCCTAAAACTGTGAGGACGGTCCATAAGCCCTGCTCGGGAACAGGCGGCAATACGATCGAGTTTGTCGTATATGCATTCCAATCGTAGGCGATAAATCCCGCAACCATAGCAAAAAGCAAAACGGCCGTGACACGCAGTGCCCATCGCTCCGTGACGAGAAGCATGTCCAAGCCGTGGAAGCGGCCAAGGAACCCGATTCCCGCGACCACAAGGACGGTGAAGATGTTCTCACGGAACGGCGTGTTGATACCTAATGCCCCGAGTACAAACGCCGCAAGGATATGGATGTAAAGACAGACAGAGATCGCGTAGGCAAGTACGAGTGCAAGATTGGACATGCGCTGCCGTATCTGAGGAGCCTGGGCGACGCCGTGCCCGCCTCAAGTACCGGTTCGACGTGACGAATGTTGTAACGTATGACCGACCCCATTGCATAGGCGAGAGCGCAGACACCGGCCATCGCCAGTATGGCGTAGGGGCCGACAGCCCCTTTCAGGACGGGGACGATCACGAGAAAACCGCTCCCGAAAATAGATGCCATTGGTGTTACCCGAGCGTGTCGAAGATGTTTGCGGGTGTGTGTTTCGGTCATAGCTTAGGGGAAAATCGTTTAGTCTTGAGGGCCGTAAAAAGGCGCAAGCCACCCTTCGGATCGGAGCCCGAAAAGCACTATAAAATTCACGGCGAGCCCGATAGGCTTGACGAGCCTATCGGAACTGCAGTTATATTGATACTGGTAGACTTTGCAGGTATTTATGCACTTGATTCTTGTCAAAAGCCCCTGTAGGGGCGGCTTAGAATCGCTCCCGCTATGTCCCGGCCGGGGCTTGGCAAACCAGATTTCTAAAAGGCCTACAACATCTCGCCATAACCCTGCTGGCTAAGGTGCCATCTTACCCGCTCGGGTGCCCATACATCGACATGCACCGGCCCGCCGCAGTGCAGCTTTGGTTCCCCACTCGGTATTGGCAATGCCGTCCGCCTCAACTACGCCGTATCTCAGCCCCGACAAATTCAAGGTTTCCTGCAGCGGCCATGGCTCGTGGTTGATACGGCTCCGATAGATGCGGTCTCCGTCGGCGGCATAAAGGCAGTACCTTTCAACGAGGAAAAAATCCAGCGAGCCCGGCTCCGCCTTCGGCAGCTCATCGCCGATCGTCCACGAAGCGGCGAACTCGGCCTTCGTCTCGTCCCGTGCCGACCAAAAACTTACGTCATTGCCATCCGTCTCGCACATTATCCGTGCGTTGAAATAAGGCAAACTAAAAAACGTCCGCGCGCCCCAGACGGCGAGCATATTGTTCGCGTCCAGCGAAAAGAACCAAACGCCCGGCACGCCGTCCAGATGCACATACGTCCGAACATTCAGCTCGTAAAGCCAGCTAACATAGGGCAAGGCCGGCAGAAATTTAGGACTGACATCGTAGATGGTGAGCGGAGTGATCGTGAGCCACGCTTTCTCGTCGTACGTGTCGATCTCTAACTCCTCCGGGATCAGCGGCCGCAGCGTTTCGATCGGCACCTCCCAATGCAGAAACAGCAGCCGGTGCCACGACTGGTACATGATCGGAACGCCGTCCGGCCGTTCGCGGGCGGCAAGCCTGGTAGCGATGTCGGGTGCATCTTGTTCCATAACCCCTACTTGATACCGACCAACTCCACAATAAAAATAAGCGTCGCCTCCGGAGGGATCAGTCCGCCGCCAGCACCCCGCGAGCCGTATCCCAGCGACGCCGGAATAACAAGGATCGCCTGATCGCCGACCTTCATCCGCGCGATGCCCTCGTCCCAGCCCTTGATCACGCGCCCGGCCCCGAGCGCAAACTCGAACGGCTCACCGCGGTCGCGTGACGAATCGAACTTTGTCCCGTCCGTCAGCGTGCCCGTGTAATGCACCATAACGGTATCGCCCGCCTTGGCCTGAGCGCCGGTTCCCTGTTTCGTGATCAAATAAACGAGCCCGGAAGTGGTCTTCACCGCTCCGGAGGAAAGTTTTGCTTGTGTGCTCATAGGTTTCTTGACAGCGGCCCGACGGGCCGTCGGCCGTTTGCTGCGCGTCTGGGCGTCTGCGGTATAACCAAACGCGTTGAAAATAACGGGGGCCGAGAAAAACAAAATTATTTTTCTATACATAATGATCAAGTTTTGGAGATCGCTTATTTACGAGGCAGATCCATTTTGGGAAGTCCAACTCTTTTCAACAGGTCGTCGAAGCGGGAATCCCCGTGAAGGCCCTCGAAAAGCGGTTCTATATTCAGAACAGACAACAGAAAATCCTTGCCGTGGTACCCTTTCTCGAGCCACTCAAAGGCCTGCTCCCTGTCCCCCAACGCCGAATAAATAAAAGCAATAATGCTGGGCGGTACATGGCTTCGTCCCGATCTTTGCTTTAGTTCTTCGATTATCTGAAGCGCCGCCCGCCGTTCGCCCGAAAGGGCGTAAGCACATGCAAGTGTCGCAGATTCATCAGGACTGTCTCCGGAAAGAGGGATCGATATCCGGTACTCCTTGACGGCTTCATCGTACATCCCCTTTTGAAGATACGCATTCCCGAGTGCCCAGTGGCCAAAGCCCGAGCCAGGGTCCATCTCGATGATCTTTCGGTACTGGTCAATGGCACCGTCGAAATTGCGTTGAAAATAATTGACGTCCCCGATCGCTGATATCTTTTCAAGAGCCAACGGATCCAGTTCCGCGGCTGTTCTCATTTCCGAAAGAGCTTCGTCAAGGCGGACCATCGACGCCAAATGGTAGCCGTACTGCATTCTCGCATCTGCATTGTTCGGATTGATCTCAATAGCACGCTTGAATTCCCTTTCTGCCCCGTTTCGGTCCCAATCGTAAAAATGTTTCACGGTGGCGAGCGCCGCATGAGCGTCGGCCGAATCCTCGTCGAGGTCGAGGGCGGCGATCGCAGCAGATCTCGCTTTTGCAAATCCTTCAGCGGGGGGCACAGCGTTATACGTGCTTAGCCGGTTATAAGCTTCAGCCAACCCGGCGTAAGCCGGAGCATAATTTGGGTCTATCGCGATCGCCTGCTGAAAATAATCCCGGCCCTTATGAAAACCTGTGTCTGTAAGTTTGCTGATATGGTATCGGCCAAGTAAATGAAGCCGATAGGCCTCCGGGTTCCCGGCCACCCGTTCCGCATCGTTCCCGCCCGAAAGCTTCAGCCGCAATTTCCTCGCGATCGCGCCGGAGATATCCGACCGCAGGTGCTCTATCTCGGAGGCTTTTCGCGTAAACTGATCGCCCCAGATCACTGAATTATCAGATGTGGAGATCAGCTCCGCGTGCTTACCGTGAGCTTTTCACCCGCCTGCGTGATCCTCCCGGTCAGGATAGCTTGAACGTTGAGATCGGACCCCACTCGCTTTGCATCTACATCATTTCCCTTGTGCCGGAACGCGGAATTTCGCGACATGACCCGGAGATCAGGAAATCTGGAAAGCGAGTGGATCACACCTTCCGCCAGTCCGTCGTTCAGATATTCAGTGTCGGCTGTTTGATTCTGGTTGATAAACGGCAGCACAGCGAGTGACTTTATCTCGGGTGTGGATCCGTCGGGATAATATTTGTACAGCCCGAACGACAGGATCGCCGTAAATGTGACGCAGGCCAGCATCAGAAGGAAGGTTCTATTCCGTGCGGGCGACGCGGCCAAACGCAGAGGATCGTGGTCCGCCGTTTGCTCCATCTCCTCCTCGAGTATGATCCGCTCGATCGTCCGGTTTTCAATGATCACCTCGTCGGCCGGCTCGGTCAGATCCGCAACGAACTTATAGCCCTTACCGGGCACGGTTATCAGGAACCGGGGAGCATCTTTCTTCTCACCGAGTGCCTTTCTTAATGCGGAAACCTGCACCGACAGGTTGGCCTCTTCGACGAACTGCCCTGCCCAGACCGATTCGAGGATCTCGTCTTTCGAAACTACCCGACCGTTGTTTTTAACCAAAAATGTCAGGAGATCGAAAGTCTTTGCGTTTATCGTGAGCGGCTCACCCTGGCGCAGCAGCCTCCGGCGATCGAGATCTAATTTGAACTCCGCAAAGGAGATACCTCTGGTAATGCCAGCCGCCATCGCGATTTTTGAAGAATTTGGAATATTTTGCCCGTGCTTTTAAGACTTTTTGGAGGCCCGCCGCGGATGATGCTACTGATCACGATGCAAAACCGCACTAGGACACACAATATCCGGAGTTTTGCCTAAATCTTAACAGACAAACCGCTGCTGCCGGAAAACTTCTCGAAGTTTGACGGCCCAGTCGGAAAAAGCATTCCGATTTACAAAGGAGAAAGTAATGAACATTAAATACAGCATCTTCAGCTTAACAACACTCGCCGCGTTGAGTGTGACAGCTCTATCGCCCACGAGTTTTTTACGCCTGGCAGAGCCCGTGAGCGCAAGCTCTTCGAATTCCGTGACGACTTCGTCGGTCATCGCCTCGGGGCTCAACAACCCCCGTGGGATCAATTTCGGTCCCGACGGGGCGATCTATGTTGCCGAGGCCGGCACCGGCGGCGCGGGCCCGTGCGGCGACGGCCCGGAAGGCCCACGCTGTTACGGGCCGACGGGCTCGATAGCTCGTATCGATCTCGCAAGCGGAGAGATGACCCGGATCGCCACAGGGCTCCCATCATTAGCTACTGAAGGCATGTTTGCGACCGGCGTCCACGACATTTCATTTCTGGGCAAAGGCAATGGCCGTATGACGACCGGCTTTGGCGGTCACCCTGCAGGTCGATCGGTGTTCGGGCCTGCCGGCCGCGAGTCTTGCGCATGTCATCCGCCTGAGAGGTAACGGCGAATGGACCCTGGAGCAGGACCTCGGCGAGTACGAAACAGCGAACAATCCCACCGGCGACGAAGTGGACACCAATCCATACGGCATCGTTTCACTTCCCGGCAGACAGGTTGTTGCGGATGCCGGCGCCAACGCCCTTAATCAGATCTCCGCGGACGGAAAAATTTCCACTCTCGCCGTGTTCCCCGATCGAATGGTCGACGCCCCACCGTTTCTCGGCCTGCCGCCCGGCACCCAGATACCGATGGACACCGTTCCGACCTCGGTCGCTGTCGGCCCTGACGGTAATTTCTACGTCGGACAACTAACAGGCTTTCCGTTCCCCGTCGACGGCGCCAACATTTACCGTGTCCCCGCCAAGGGCGGGCCCGTCGAGGTATTTGCGACCGGATTCACGGCAGTGATAGATGTTGCCTTCGGCCCGGACGGTTCTATGTACGTTCTCGAGCTCGCGAAAAATGGATTGCTGGCCGGCTTCATCGACAACGACTGGTCGGGTGCCGTAATTCGTATGGCGCCGGACGGCAGCCGAGCTGAAATAGCTTCAACTCTTTTTGCTCCCGGCGGAATAACGGTTGATGGGGACGGCACCATTTATGTAACCAACAACAGCATCTTCAGCGGCATCGGCGAAGTCGTCCGCATCGAGCCATGAATCTAACGGATTTTTGAGGCGTCTCTGACGAGCGGAACTGCCTCGGTTCCGCTCCTGTCTGCAAATGGGTATGAAAATAAAACGGCTTACGGAAATAAGACGGGAAAAGCACGAGTTGACGATCATCCGAACGGCCCAGCCGAGTCCCCGGCTGTACTGCGAGGAGTGTGGAGGTTATGTCCAGCATTCGAACGTTGGGCAATCGGCTACGATCCTCTCGCTTTCGGAACTGGCTGTTTTTCGGATGGCCGAAAACGATCAGATCCACTCAACGGAAACCGTAGAAGGGACGCTTATGGTATGCACCGGTTCGGTCGCGATGGTTGCGGGCAGTCTCAATATCAAGGCAGATAGTTCTCGCAAGCAACTCTGATCGAAAGCGGCTTGGCGTCTAAGAAAGATTAGGCGGCGCACAGGCGCCGCCTAAGATCAGCAATCGGCTCTGGTGAGTTCCTACTCCCCGCCGACCGTCATCTCGCCGATCAGCAGCGTCGGCGCCGCCGTCGTACCGAGCTTAAAGCTCAGGTCGTTGCCGACCGCCTTCACGTTGCTCAGCACCTTCAGGACATTCCCGGCAACGGTGATCTCCTGCACGGCGTGGGTAAATTCACCGTTCTCGATCCATCGCCCGTTTGCACCCATCGAAAAATCACCGGTCGTCGAGTTCAGCCCCTGGCCGCCTACACGGTCGAGGTAAAGGCCGCTCTTGACCGACTTGATGATGTCTTCAGGGATGGTGTCGCCGTTCTTGATGTACAGGTTCGTGCTGCCGACGTTCGGGTTCCCCTGATAGCTGCGGGCCGCGTTGCCGGTCGGTTTCAGTTTCAGCCGCCGTGCGGAGTAGGAATCGCACACGTACTGCTTGAGCACGCCTTTCTCGACCACCACAACGTTCGACGACCTAACGCCCTCAGCATCGAACGGCCGCGAAGCCACCCCGTCCGCCATTATCGCGTCGTCCACGATCGTGATCATCGGCGAAGCGACCTGCTGCCCGACCTTGTCCACCAGGTACGACATCTGCCGATAAATGCTCCCGCCCGACGCCGCCCCAAATACGTCACCCAAGAGCAGGCTCCCAACCCGCGGATCCAAAACCACCGGAACAACGGCGGATTTAACCTTTCGACCGCCCAGCTTCCTGATCACGCGGCGACCGGCCTCTTCGCCGATGGCCTGCGGCGAAGCAAGCGTGTTCAGGAAACGTCCGAAAGTGTAATGCCCGTCCGTCTGCTTCGTCCCGTCCTCGTCCTCGGCCAAAAGGCTGACCGACAGGCTCGCCTGTGTCATCTGGTACTGGCCGACAAAGCCGTCCGAATTCGCCAGCGTTACCTGCGACCGCGAATCGTTCCACGAAGTGCCGTTGGCGTTCTTGATCCGCTTGTCGTATTTGAGCCCGACCTCTTCGGCCGACCTGCGCCATCTCGATCTTCTTCTCAGGCGTGAGCTTCGCGATCGATTCGTCGAACAGCATCAGCTTGCCGTCATAGCTGCCGAGCATTTCCTTCGGCGCAAGGCCGTTGTCCTTGTCCGCGTTCGAAACCTGCACGATCTGCATCGTCTCGCGGGCGAGGTCCTTCACCGCACGATCGCATGAAATCGGTCGTGAACGTATTCGCCATCGCGCCGTTCTTGATGACCCGCAGGCCCAGGCCCTTGCTGATCGACTGCTGCAGCCGCTCGATCTTGCCCAAGCGGACCGTCGTGTTGAACCCGACGCTCGAAACGATGTAAACGTCAGCCGCGTCGGCTCCCTGTTTCTTTAACTCCGAGACGAGCTCGGCCGCTAAACTTCTATAATCCTTCATCGACATTTAGCACCTCCTCGCCCTTAAGCCTTGCCCTGCGGCCTTGACCTTCGTGCCGCCGACCGTGATCTCCGAAACCTTGACCGTCGAAATACCCATCCCGACCGGCACCATCTGGCCGTTCTTGCCGCAGGTCCAGCCGCCGTCGGTGAATTTCAGATCGTTGCCGACCATCGTCACCTTCGTCATAACGTCCGGCCCGTTGCCGACCAGCGTCACGCCCTTGAGCGGAGCGGTGATCTTGCCGTCCTCGATCTTGTAGCACTCCGAGCACGAGAACGTGAAATCGCCCTTCGTGATATCGACCTGCCCGCCGGTGAAGCCCTTGGCGTAAACGCCGTCCTTCACGGATTTCAGGATCTCGTCGGCCGAATACTTGCCCGGCTCGCAGATAAGTGTTCGTCATACGCGGCATCGGCGGATGATTGTAAGCCTGACGCCGCCCGTTGCCCGACGGCTTCACGCCGAGCTGTTTGGCCGAGATGCGGTCGTTCATATAGCCGCGAAGAATGCCGTTCTCGATCAGCGTCGTGCTCTGCGGAGCGTTGCCCTCGTCGTCGACATTGATCGTCCCGCGCATGTTCGCGAACAAGCCCTTCGTCAACAACCGTGCACTGGTCCGACGCGACCTTCTGCCCGACGCGGCCCGAGTAATTCGACAGCTTCTTATAATTGAAGTCCGCCTCGAGCCCGTGCCCGACCGCCTCGTGCAGCAGCACCGCACTTTCCGCCGGCCCAAGCACGACGGTCTGCGTCCCGGCCTCGGCTTCCACGCGGAAAGATTCACGATCGCGATCCGGGCGGCCTCTTTGCCGATGTCGGCGGCCTTGCGTCTTGTTGAAATACTCCATCCCGATACGCCCGCCGCCGCCTGTGTAGCCCGTCTCGCGGCGTCTTGCCAGTCTCGGCGATGCAGAACGCGTTGAACATGAACAGCGGCTGCGAATCTTCCCAGTAAACGCCGTCCGAATTGGCGTAAGCGACGTGCTTCACCTCGTCGTTGAACCCGATCGTTCACGCGGACGATCTTCGAATCGTAAGCCTTCGCCGCCGCGTTCGCTTCCTTGATGAAGGAGAGCTTCTTTGTCAGCTCGGTCGAGGTCGCAAGCTCCGTGATCGGATAAAGGTTCTTGACCTTCTGGTCGCTCATGCCGACGATGCGGGCCTTCGCGACGATTGTCGCTCGCGATCGCCGCCGCCGCATTCGCCGCTTCCATCATGCTCGCGAGCGACAGGTCCTCGGTAAACGCAAACCCGATCTGGTCGCCCTTCACCGCCCGGATCCCGACGCCCTGCACAATGCCGCGCCGGGCCGATTTAACAATGTCCTCCTCAAACGAAAGGTTCGACGAAATGCGGTATTCAAAGAACGCATCCGGCAAACTCAGCCCCCTTCGCGACCGCCGCGGCCAAAACCTTGGCTATATCGGCCTTTGTCACATGAAAATAAGTATCCAGCAGCGATGCCGGCCCCACCGCCTCGCCCGCCATGATCTTCTCGACCCACAGATCGCTCGCCGCCACGGCAGCCAACGCGATCGAGCTCTTCGTAATGAATTCACGTCGTTTCATAGGGTAAACTCCTCTCCAATCCTGCAAAGAAAATTATGGGGAATATCGGATCGCTTCTGCTCGTTTAACGCGAACCAGCGGAAAAGGTTTCCAATTATTAGATTTTTCGCGCTTGCAAGGGCTAATAAAGTAATACGTCGAGTATGCCGAGTAGGTTACAAGTTGTTTTGTGAGAAGGCTCTTCTCGTCTATGCCGGAATTCTATCTCCGGCCTAGTTCATCGTTTTCCGCTTCGTTATCGCCCGGGCCGAACAGAAGGCTTACCAGCCCGTCGACCGCAATAGCGGTTTGAGCCGGCATCCAGAACGAAACGTCCGGGACTAGTGATGTCCGAGTGTTAGCAGCGAAACCGGGAGCACTGCACCGGGCACGGATCAGCAACGCGTTCTGCCTCGATGAGGCTCTCAGCGTGAAGTCCACAGGCTGAGACGGATCCGGCCTCGTAAACGTGCTCGTCACCGGTGCGTATGTTCCAGGCGTGAACGCCGGTATCGTGACATTTGCGTTTGACGAGCTTACAAGCGTCAATCCGTGTAGCCCTATTCCCGTGTTCGCGGCATCCACCGTGACCGATCCGGAACCCGCCGTGACCGCCTCGAATACGGCCGAGCTGCCCGGCAACACTTCCGTCACCGTCAGCGTCGGGGTACAGGTACCGCCAGGTGTCGGGCTAGGCGTCGGTGTCACCGTCGGGGTTGGCGTCGCCGTTGGAGTTGGTGTCGGCGTAGGCGTAGGTGTAGCCGTTGGTGTCGGGGTCGGGGTCGGTGTCGGCGTAGGTGTAGCCGTTGGTGTCGGGGTCGGTGTCGGTGTGGCCGTTGGCGTTGGTGTCGGCGTAGGACCCGGGCCTCCGCCCGCACACTGGGCACGGATCAGCAGCCCGTTCGAGCGGGCAGACGTGCGCAGGGTGAAGTCCACCGGCTGCCCGGGGTTCGGGATCGTGAACGTCGTCGTAACCGGATTGACGGTGCCAAGGCTGAACGCCGGCACGGTCACGTTGGCGTTGCTGCTGCTAACCAGGGTCAAACCCTGAAGGCCGACACCGGAATTGACCGGGTCCACCGTCACCGAGTTCAACCCGGAGCTGATCGACTGGAACGCACCAAGGCTGCCCGGGAACACCTCCGTCACCGTCAGCGTCGGCGTGCAGACACCCGGATTCGGGGTCGGAGTCGGCGTTGCTGTCGGCGTCGGAGTAGGCGTTGGCGTAGCCGTCGGAGTTGGAGTCGGCGTGACGGTAGGCGTCGGAGTCGGCGTTGCCGTAGGCGTTGGCGTCGGGGTCGGGGTCGGCGGCGGCGTCCCTAGTGAGCCCTTTGCCAATTCGAGCACATATGCCGCGGAAAGTTTGGAAAACTTCAGGGCATGGGCTCCGGTCGTATCAGAATTTGCAAGCGTATCGTTTGCCGAATGGATGAAAGGGTTACTCGAACTAATTGGAGCCTCAAAAGGAAAAGATGCCGGAAAACCGCGATTATGCCAGGAAGCATGATCGGAGCAGGCGTATCCACACGCAGAATTTGTCACAACAAGCGTTGGCAAATACGTATTTGCAAGATCTCGAACGAATTGATTTTGCGGCGCATTTGTGAAGTCCGTGATCATGGCAATATCCGCAGATGGACTTTTGTAGTTCGTCATATCCAGCTGGAGCACTCCGACGA
Organism: uncultured Acidobacteriota bacterium; assembly: GCA_963763355.1. Classification (GTDB taxonomy): domain Bacteria; phylum Acidobacteriota; class Blastocatellia; order Pyrinomonadales; family Pyrinomonadaceae; genus OLB17. Next base: position 1,281,071 of record CAVXOI010000007.1, on the reverse strand, counting down.
CATTTACACCGCTGGCTTGAAAGTTTTGTGCAATTGCGCCGGACCCGAGCAGGCCGGCTTCTTCACCGGCATACGCCATAAACTTAACGGTTTTTTCCGGGGTGTAACCTTGAGCCATCAATTCACGAATGGCTTCAGTCAATGCTGCAACGCCTGAGGCATCATCGTCAGCTCCGGGCGCGGGCAAGGTTAAGCATGTCGAAGAGGGGCTACAGCCGGTGCGTATCGAATCTTGATGAGCACCGACGACTACAACTTCAGACGGCTGGCTGCTGCCTTGAATGGAAAGTATCACAGATGGCTGCGCAAACGTCGGATGATTGAAATATTCGACGGTGACATCAGAACGACCTATCGAAAGAGCGGTCCATTTATCTTTGATCCAAGCTGCCGATTCGACACCCGTTGTAGAACGATAATATCGGGTAGTAAAATTTGAAAGCGTCGTTATTGTTTCGAGGATCCGAGAGGCGGCAAGGTTGTTGATAACGGGCTGAACGGCGGAAGCATTGTTGATCGAATATTCAACTAAAGGGGCGCTTGGATTTTCGGACTGGGCCGCAAACCGTTCGATCGTTTGCAGCGCATCAGTTTCGCTTGTGTGAGCGATAAACCCCCCGCATTTGTGCAACGTCTTGTGTGCATGCTCGGAGATGATCGCTATTTCTTGATCGGTTGCGTGTATCAACGCGATGCCGTTTTCAATTTTCACGACGCCCGGAGAGAATTCTTGACTCGCTTTTTTTGCGGAGTCGGCGATTTCCTGAAGCTCAGAATTATCAACTGTTATCCATGTTCGTTCCGTTTCCGCTCCGATCACGTGCGATTCGCTGCCCGCAAAATAAACCAGTGCTAATAGCATCGCCGTCACAAGTGCGGCAACGAAATAATATTTCTTTCCGTTCATCGATTTTTCACCCTGAATTTGATAATTTGGCTGCTTTCGTTTGCTGACCGTCGACGGGACAGGAACTGAGATTATTAACAATTTCCCTGCGGAAACTGTCAAAAAGTAACCGTAGTTTTTATTTGGCTCGGTGGAATTATATCAGCCTTTCGCAAAATCCACAATCAAAACACGAAACTTTTAGACTTGCGGAAATTTCCGACGAATATTGACCGCCCGCTCGATCAAATCGACATTTTCCAGGATCTTCAACCGCAGATCATTGTCCAGTCCCGGATTATCCGCCAGAAACTTGTTCACGATCGCCAAGGCCTCCGCGCTCCGCTGCCCGCCGATGAACGCCCCGAGCCAGCCGTTGACGAAGAAGATCTTCCGGTTGCGTTTGTGGTTCGGCAGTTCCCGCAATGCCCGCTCCAGATACGGCAATGTCAGCTCCGAATGCCTGATCGAATTCCAAGGCCCGAACGCCGCCTCGATCCAGCTTTCGCTGATCTCCTTGTTCTCGGTAAAATCCTTCCAATACTTCGCCTTATTCTCCGCCGTCCCGATCCCGGCCTTTGCCGCGTAAGCATAACGCTTCGCATCATCGCTCGTCTCGGTCTTTTCAAGATCAGCCAACAGCTTCGGAGCCTCCGGATCGCCCAATATCAACAGCCGCGTGACAATATCAAAACGGTCCTTGGTCTTAAGCGGGATACTCGCCGCAGCACCGGAGGCGGAAACCCGACCGGTAGGGAGGGTGCGCGAGTCGGAGGTTCCGCGTCGCGCACCCTCGCTACCGCTCAGGTTTCCGCCTGTGGCCAGCAGCGTCTTCAACACACCCCGCGCCTTCTCGCTCGCCGCGATATTCAAAAGCGCCCGGTAATAAGTGATCCGCTGCCCAAGCGACGGCGCATTCCGCATCCGCTCGATGAGCAAGTCCTCGACCCGTGTCCGCAGGTTAGAACCCGCTGCGTTAGCGGCGGGCCGGTTCGTTGAGCTGGCGCCGGTTTCTGGCCGCCCGCTAACGCAGGCGGTTCTGACAGGTAGTAATTCAACGCCGTCCCCGTCCGCCCGAGCAGCGTCGCGATGGTGCTCTCGTCCTCCTCCGTAAGAGCTCCCCTACAGTTACGCCTGCAGGCGTGACGCCGCGTTCGCGGCGACGCGGTGGTTCACTGCGTTAGCGCGTAACGCTTACCCAACACCTTCACCACCAGCTCCACAAACACCCGCGGGTCCAGCTCGCCCTCGCGGACGCTGTCCCACAGGGCTCCCCACATCATCGTCCGCAGGAACGGGTCCTTTTCGTTCTGGATGTTCTTGAGAACATAATCGCGGCTCTTCTCGTCGAGGAGGAAAATGCCGTAGCCGTAGTCGCCGTAGTTGGGAAAGATGAAGCGAACCGTCTCGATCAAATGTCAGCTGCAATGAATCGCAAGCTGATACTCGGCTCCAGTGAACTCTTTATTGAGATCGAGCCAAAATCAATTGTGGAATCGCTCTCATCCATGCCGTCCGTCGGATAAGGCTCGAACAATAAGTTTTGAGCGTGCGGGCCAAATTCGCTTCACGTCGTGACGGAGTCATCCTGCATCTACTCCATAGCGAATATCCATGTCCGTTCTGTGTCGTTTTCATCCTGAAGGTCTGACGTAATACATGGGTACGCCTCGTTGTCTGTCACCCAAGCGTTTGCCCATTCCTTCAAGTCCTGCTTACTGGCCGCCTCAAACTCCCTCACCAGATCTTCCCACCCCGCATTCCCAAACTCATGCTTCTTCAAAAACGCCCGCACGGCCGTTTGGAACTTGTCTTCGCCGAGATAAAACTCCGCCTGACGCAGGAACGCCGGGGCTTTGTTGTAGACGATGTTGCCGTAGGCGGATTTGGCGGCGGAGAGGTTGGCGATGGGCTGGTAGATGGCGGTGGTGCCGCGGGTGGAGTCGGTCTGGTAGGCGCCCTGTTTGATGCGTTCGTAAAAGACCTTCCACGCGTTCATCTCGGGCATGATCTTTTCCATCGCCTTGTACGCCGTAAACGTCGCAAAACCCTCCTTCAGCCACAGATCGTCAAACCACCGCATCGTCACCGTGTCCCCAAACCACTGATGCGCCGCCTCATGAAAGATCAAAGTCGCCCGCGACACGAGATCGTTCTTCGTAGGCTCCTGCGGAAAGATGATCGAAGACTCCCTAAGAAACGTAGCCCCCGCATGCTCCATCCCGCCAAACGGAAACTCCGGTATCAAAACCAGATCGTACTTCGGGAACGGGAACTTGTAATCGAAATACTGCTCGAAATACTTGACCGCCTCGCGGTTGAGCCGAAACACCTCTGCAGCGTGAGGCTTGAACTTGGCCGCCTGGGATTTGCGAACGTAAATGGAGGTGGACAACGCGGCATCGGAGGCGGAAACCCGACCGGTAGGGAGGGTGCGCGAGTCGGACGCTCCAGGTTGCGCACCCTCGCTACTGCTCAGGTTTCCGCCTGTGTCGGCAGCAGGTGTCCGTAGCCCGACCGTGAGGGAGGGCTCATCGATGCGTCAAGGCCGCGTTGAGCCCTTACTTACGTGCGGGCTACTGACACGCTCCCACGGCCCCGCCGCGAACGCGAAGACGTAGGTGCTGATGGGTTTCGATTGTCGGGAACACATAGCGTGTTATATGCAAGTGTGATGAAGCCCTCTTGATCTTGACGCCGTGATGCACTTCGATCCAATCGTCTAGCATCTTGCGGTGTGCTATTGGAAACTACTTTCCAATCGATTGGGACTATGAGATTCAGTTGAAACCTCGCCTTCAGATCCGGCTGATCGAACACCGGGAACGCCGTGCTCGCGTCGCTCGGGACAAAGAGCGAGTAGATATACTCCGACCCGTCCTCCTTATCCACATACCGCGTTATCGCCGACCCGCTGGTCAATATCGGCGAGGTGAAATCCAGCTTGATCACGTTCTCGCCCGCGACCACGCCGTCGCGGAAGATGAGGTGTTCGTTTTGTTCGACATAGTGGAACGCGGCGGCGGCGTCTTGGTTCCCCTCCTTACGAAGGAGGGGTGTCGCCGCTTCGGCGACGGGGTGGTTCTCTCGCGGTAGGAGTACGACCGGCTTGCCGTTAACGGTGACGTTCGAGATGGTTGACTTGCCTTCGTGACCTTTGATCTTTCTCCAATCCAACACGAGCAGAGAACCACCCCGGCCTTCGGCCACCCCTCCTTCGTAAGGAGGGGAGCTTTGTGCCGGCGTTCCCGCTCCGACCGTCACCCGTCATCTCCATCGTCCCCTTCAACACCGGCGACATCTTCTCCAGCGTCAAATTCAGCTTGTACCGCACATCCGAATACCGCGCCGCCCGCCACCGGGCCAGCTCCTGCGATACGCCCGGTTCGATCGGAGGAGTTTGGGCAAAAATGGCGGACGACATAGCGAGAACGAACACGGCAATCAGCAATTTCATAAGGTTCGGGTATCAGGAAAGAAAGGATCGGCTTTAATTTTACGCCTATTCCGTTTAGAGCGTCACCCCAGGCAATAAGTTCGCCAGGCAAAGCTCCCCTCCTTCTAAAGGAGGGGTGGCAGCCCGCGTTTTTTGCGGGATGACGGGGTGGTCAATCAGCCGAGAGGCTGAACTCTGTGAGCGAGCCAACGACTTTGATCATCCACGAGATCTCCGCCCTCGCGGGCGTTTAACCACCCGCCCTTCGGGCACCCCTCCTTTAGAAGGAGGGGAACCAGTTTCGCGAGGGCTTGAACAACGAAAAGCTTGGGTGATTGTCCGGTGTATGGTATGATGTCTCATACCCGCAACATGGCAGGGTCCGATCTTTGAAAATTTGAAATGAAAAGACTGACGAGAACTAGCCGCTATTTCAGAACGCTTGCGGGGCGTTCCAAGGTCGTCGCGAACGGCCTGTTGCAAACAAAAGACTTACGCGATTTCTAAGTCTTGTTTCAAAAAAGGCGGAACATTGGCATTACAGTGTCCGAAATCCTTGCTTATCAATAAGTTCGGCGTTCCACCCGAGGATGGAACGCCGTGGAACATGACCGGAACGAAATGTTAAAGCGAGAAGTTGAAATTGACGAACCCGGTAGCACGGACCGGTTGGCCGTCGCGGGTAAAGGGCTTGAACTTCCATTTGCGGGCGGCGTCCTTCGCGGCACCCTGAAGAAGGGCCGGCCCGGATGTGTTCGGGACCTCGACGACATCGCCTGATTCGTTGATGACCAGTTCGACCTTGACGATGCCGGTGGTCCGCATAGATTTTGCGGCCGGCGGATATGTCGGAAGCGTCTGCTTGGTGGCGTATTCCTTAAGTGATCCGATCTCCATCGGACCTTCGCTCTTGGCGGCGTCGGCTTCGGCTTTGCGGTTTCGTTTGCCGGCGGTGCCTGTTTTGCCGTCTCGGGGTTCTCACGCGGCGGGTTTTGCACTACTATCGGCTTCGCCGGTTCGGAAACAGCAGGCTTATTATTTGCGGCAGCTGCCGTGTCGGACGGTTTATTGCTGGAATTGCCAGCCGGAACTACCGGCGGAGTGTTCACGGGTCGGCTGTCGGCCGTTTTCTGAACGAGCGGCTGATAGCTCGGAGCTTGCGAAGACCCTGCGGCCGGAACGTTTGTCTGTTGAGCTGGATTATTAACCGCAACCGTCTGGACCGGGGCCGTATTCGGGCTGGTCGTTCCATCGACCGCATTGGTGATCACGCTTCGCGAATTGGCGAGCTGCTCACGCGAATCGGCGACCTCGTTCCTCCACCGCTGGGCGTCGTAGCTGTCGCGTGCGAGATTGCTGCGGGAGGCGGTCGCTTCTTCGAGCAGCGCCATCGCGGTGTTCGCTTTCGCGGCCTCTTTGCCGTTCTCTTTTGCCTGGGTGATGACCAGTTCGACCGTCTCACGCATCCGCTCGATATCGGTCACGGCCTCAAGCGGAAGGTTACGGTCCGCGACCATCAGCCCAAGCGACCGGTAACGCTCAACCTTCGACCGGGCGCCTTTGATCACCTGGCCGGCAACGGCGTTGTAAATATCGGCGGCGCCGGCCCGATTGGCCTTTTGGGTATTGAATGCCTGGGTCAGAAAATCCTGTGCCCGTTTGTAATCGCCCTGTTCGAGATAGCTGTTCATCAACAGAACGTTCGCGACGGCCTGAACCGACGGGTCGCTCGTCTCGCGGCGGATGTTCTCGAGCTCGTAAATGGCAGCGTTATAGTTGCGGACGGCAATGAAAGCCTTGGCCTTTGAAATGCGTTCGCGCATCACCTCGGCCGCGGTCGGGGGATTGACCGGCAGGGGCTGCGTCGTTGTCGCTGCTGTCTGCGTTTCGGCCGGGGGAACCGGCGGCGGTGTCTGGGCACTCGCGAAAGTGCCTAGAATTGTAAGAGTCAGTAAAATCGAAGTGTATGACCTTCTGACATTTACCGGCATTTTTAGTCCTCCTGATGACTTAAATTTTCCGTAAAGGTCAAGCGAACTACTACTGGAAGAAGGCTCACTTTTGGCGACCTGCCTAATACTAAAAACGCTTATTAGCGACAAAAACCAAAATTCCTCGTCGGGTTCGGCACCCGCGATAGGGTTACTTAGACAGGCTTTGGATGATTTTTGTGCGGTAAGCGTTTGCGTCTCTTTTTATAACACTTTCGTTTAAGCGTGAGCAAACGCCGGTCCAGCATCACCACCCGGCCCTGGATGATGACGGTGCGGACATCATTGGCTTTGGTGGCGTAAACAAGATGGGAATAGATGTTGTAAAGCGGCGTTTGATTGAGGCTGTCGAAGTCGACGATCGCGATGTCGGCACGCTTTCCGATCTCGATCGAGCCGATCAGGTCTTCCATATGAAGGGCACGCGCACCGCCGATCGTCGCCATCGCGAAAGCCTGTTCGGCGGAGAGCGTTTTCGGGTCGCCGCGACACCAGTTTGTGCAGCTTTGCCGCCGTGTCCATCTCTTCCCACATATTGAGATCGTTGTTCGATGCCGCTCCGTCCGTGCCCAGGCCGACACGCAGGCCTTTTCTGCAGCATCGACGGAACCGGCGCACGTGCCGGCGGCCAGCTTCATATTCGATTGCGGGCAATGGCCGATGCCGACGCCGTGCTTTTTCAGCATGTCGATCTCGGCATCGTTCGCGTGAATGACATGAGCGGCGATCGTCCGGTCGTTGAAAAAGCCGATCTTCTCGACAAACTCGATCGGCCGCTGGCCCTGATGTTTTTGGCTGAATGTACTCGGTCTCGGTGTTCGCCTCCGCCAAGTGGATGACGAGCGGTGCCTTTAGTCTTATCGGACAGCGTCGCGGGCCTCGAGCAGATGTTCCTGCGAGACCGTGTAAGGCGCGTGCGGAGCGACCGCCGGCGACGATCAGCGGATCGTTCTTCCATTTGTTGATGAACCGCTCGGTGTAGGCCAGCGCCTGCCGCCCAGGTCTTGTTGTCCGGCGCCGGAAAATCGATGATCGTCTCGCCCAGCACGCCGCGGACCCGGCCTTTTTCGTTTCGTCGGCGATCGCATCCTCGAAGTAGTACATGTCGCAGTACGTCGTCGTACCGCCGCGGATCATCTCGGCCAAGCCCAAGCCGCGTACCCGCCCGGACGAACGCCTCATCGACATTCTTCGCCTCGGCCGGAAAGATGTATTTCGTCAGCCATTCGTTGAGATCAAGATCGTCCGAGATGCCGCGAAACAACACCATCGGAACATGCGTGTGCGTGTTGATCAGCCCGGGAATGACCACCTTTCCCGCCGCATTGATCGTCTGCCTCGCCGCCCGGCCCCGCGATATCCGATGCCGTTCCCGATGCTCACGATCTTCCCGTCCTTGATCGCGATCGCCCCGTCTTCGATCACCCGGCGGTCCTGATCCATCGTGACGATCGTCCCGCCGACGATGAGCAGATCAAGGCCATCCGCAGCGGGCCGGCCAGCCGCGTCGTTGGGCCGATCACCTGCAGGCAAAACGCGAAAACGAGAACTATGGATTATCGGCGCAACTTTGGTTTTCGCATTTACGTAAGAACTTCGAATCGAACGCCCGCGGCAGAAGTTCGCTCATCTGGACGGTTTCACGTCTTACCGTGAAGGTTGGACAGGATGACCGGCACGTCGCCGCAGAATTCCCAGATGATCTGGCGGCAGACGCCGCAGGGCGGTGTGAGTTCTTCGGTGTCGACAACTACGGCGATTCGGCCAAATCGTTTCTCGCCGCGGGAGATGCCCTTCCAAATGGCTACGCGCTCGGCGCAGACGGTCAGGCCGTAGCTGGCCGATTCGACATTGCAGCCGGTGTAAATATTGCCATCCTCGGTTTCGACGGCCGCCCCGACCTTGAAATTCGAGTATGGCGCGTAGGCTTTCTCACGAACGTCGGCCGCGGCCGCGATCAATTCATCGTCGGTGTGTTTCATCAGGTTTCGGCCCGGTTTTCATTAATAATTAATGAATGACCGGGGCTTTATCGACTCATGATCTGCTGCTCATGGAGTTTCTCACGGACCATGCTGCAAAGGAATTCGACGGTTATGCCGGTGTTCGAGCCTTCGGGAATAATGATGTCCGCGTGCCGCTTCGACGGCTCGACAAACTCGAAATGCATCGGCCTGATCGTGCGTTCATATTGCTCGAGAGTTCGCTCGAACGTCCGGCCGCGTTCGTTGATGTCGCGGCGCAGCCGCCGCATAAGGCGGATATCGTCGGGCGTATCGACAAATACGCGAACATCCAGAAGATCGAGAACGCGCGGTTCGGCAAAGATCAGTATTCCCTCGACGATCACGACCGGCCTCGGCTCGATAATCTCGATATCGGTCGCTGCGAGTATGCGTGACAAAATCGTAAAGCGGCATCTCGATCGTAAGCCCTTGTTTCAACCGCAGGAGGTGATTGACAAGCATGTCGCTGTCGATCGAATCCGGATGATCGAAATTGGCCTGGTGGCGTTCGTCGAGCGGCATGTCCGCCAGGTTGCGGTAATAGGAATCCTGTTCGACAAGCACAACATTCTCGCGCGCCGACCGTCTCGACGATCGCACGTGCGATCGTCGTCTTGCCCGAACCTGTTCCTCCGCAAATGCCGATTATCATCCTTCTATCTTCTTTATCACGCGTCGAAGCAGTTCCTTAAAAACTCGGCCACGCGGGCCCCGGTTTCCATCACTTCCTGATGGTTTATCGCTTCGTCGGTCATTCCCGCTCCGAAATTGGTTATACACGAAATTCCCGCGACCTTCATTCCCTGGTGCCGAGCGGCGATCGCTTCGGGCACGGTCGACATTCCCACTGCATCCGCTCCGAGAAGGCGATACATATGTATCTCGGACGGCGTCTCATATGTCGGGCCCGACAGAGCGCAATATACGCCGCGGTGAAGAAAATCCGTCAGTGTTCTGTCCTGGCCACTGTCGAATCGTTCCTGCGAGATCGCGTTCGCTTCATCAACGACGATCTGCTGAAACTCCTGATCATACACCGCGGTCATGTCCGGGAATCGCGGACCGAACCTTTCATCATTCGCACCGCGCAGCGGATTTATGCCCATGCAGTTCAGATGGTCGGTGAGCAGCATCAGGCTTCCCGGGGTCATGTCCGTATTCAGGCTTCCGGCCGCGTTCGTCAGAATCACGTTCCTGATACCGAGCGACCCGAACGCCCGCATCGGGAACATCACCTGCTCCATCTCGTAGCCTTCATAATAATGAAATCGCCCCTGCTGAACGACGATCGCGATCCCGTCGATCTCGCCAAGTACAAGCTGCCCCGCGTGGCCTTCGACGGTGGAACGCGCAAAGTGCGGGATCTTTTCGTAAGGAATTCGAACCGAATCCTCAAGATCGTCCGCAAATGCACCCAGTCCGCTGCCCAAAACGATCGCGGTCTGTGACAGGCTTCGCATACTTCGATCTGATAAATTCGGCCGCCTCGACCGCGTTCTCGTAAGACATTTTCAGCGTCGCTTCCGCACATCTCGGGAAACAAGTTTCAAGCTCTTAAAGCTATCCGGATTACGAAAGTATAAACGAAACCATACGGGAAGCGAATTTGGGGCCGTCAGTTTTCCTTCCTGTACGGAATGCCCAGAGCCTTTGGTGCACGCGAGAGTCCGATGAAACCGGCGAGGACGATGATCGTCAGCACGTAAGGGATCATCTGAATGAATTGCACCGGGATGTCCTCGCCGGACGGCAGTCTTACCACGACCCTGGATCTGATCGTCAGTGCCTCGGTAAACCCAAAGAACAGGCACGCCAGCAGGACGGGCACCGGCTTCCATTTAGCCAGGATCAGGGCGGCAAGTGCGATGAAACCTCGTCCGGCGGTCATCTGCTTGGTAAAAAGCGAAGATTGGCCTGATCGACAGATACGCACCGCCCGCGGCCGCAAGTACGCCCGATATAACGACCGCGATGTATCGGAACCTTATGACGTTGACGCCCGCAGCATCGGCCGCCTCCGGGTTTTCGCCAACCGCCCGCAGCCGCAATCCGAAAGGTGTTTTGTAAAGCACGTACCAGCAGATCGGAACGAGCAGAAATGCGAGGATCGAGCCCCAGGAAAGGCTGTTCGAGATCATCGGCATCATGATCTTCTGATCGCGATCTGCTGCGTCGAACCGGTCGAATCGTAGATCCCGCCGCTGATCACGCGCCGGCAGGCCGAGCATCAGGATATTGATCGCCAACCCCGCGACGACCTGGTCCGCCTCGAACTTGATGCACTGCAACAGCGTAAACCAGCGCCAATACCGCTCCGGCCGCAATCCCGGCAAAAAACCCGAGATATGGATTGTGAGTTTGTAGCGTGACGACCGCCGCCGTAAACGCCCCGGCCAGCATCAACCCTTCGAGGGCGATGTTGATCACGCCCGAACGCTCCGAGAACAGCCCGCCGAGAGCGGCGAAGATCAGCGGCGTCGCCGACCGGATCGTCGAAAAGATAAGCGATAAACAAGAACGGCTTCGTTCATATCTTTGCCCTCCCTTTCGCTTTCGAGTATCTCTGAAGGCTGGCACAAAAATGATGATCACCGCCTGCAGGACCTCAGCCAAGGTCTTTCGAAACGTATCTTGTGAAAGCGTCGACGAATATCTCGCCGCGTTTAAGAACGGCGAAAAATATCGCTGCTACAAAGATTCCGAGCGGGTGATTCCGCCCGAAAAGGGCCACGGCTATGCCGAGGAAACCCCAGTCCGTCGGAAAATCCGTCCTAATAATGGTACCGCGTGCCCTGCACCTCGCCGATCGCGACCATCCCGGCCAGCACTCCCGAGATCGTCATCGCGATTATGATCTGCTTCTTGGTCGATATACCGCCGTATTCGGCCGCGACGGGTTCTCGCCGACGGCCCGCAGCTCATAGCCCCATTTGGTCTTCCAAAGAAACATGTAAACGAGCACGCACATCAGCATCGCAAGCAGAAATGCAACGCTTAGCGGAACGAAGTCCGGACATACCGGGGATGAAATTCGCTCAGCCGCGGAATGTGTGCCGCTTCGCCGATCTCGGCCGTCTGCATGATCGGGTCGCCCGGGATCTTGTAGAAATACTGCGTAAAATAACTGACCAGGGCGATGGCGATGAAGTTCAGCATGATCGTGTTTATCACCTCATGCGAACCGAATTTTGCTTTTAAGTAATCCCGGGATCGCACCCCAAATTCCACCCGCCGCGATCGCCGCCATCATGCAAAGCGGAACAAGAAGGATCGCCGGCAGGCTTGCCCAGGACCAATTTTCCTTCGCCCCGAAGATCTTAACCATCGTTCCGCCGAACTTTATCCCTACCCAAGCAGCCGCAAAAGCCGCCACATAAACTGCCCTTCAGCCCCGATGTTCAACAACCCGCAGCGAAACGCGACCGCGACCGCCAATCCGGTAAAGATGAGCGGCGTCGCGTAATGCAATGTCCAGCCAATGTCCTGGAGCGATCCGAACGAATTGACAAAAGCAGTGAATATGCCGTTATCGGATCATCGCCGATCAGCAAAATGATAATGCCGCCGACCACGAAGGCGGCAAATACAGCGATCAGCGGCCAAATAATTTCGCGAACGATTTTCATCCGTAGAAAAAGTTAATTCTCGATCTTGGTCGGGTTGTAAGGTGCGGATGTAAATATAACCGACAAATGCCAATACTGTCACGAGCGAAACTGATATGTACGTATAGATCAAATCTGTTCCACACTGAAAAATATACTTGACAATAGAGCACTCATATTTTATTATCTTGTTAGACTAAGTATTTAGTCTTATAACCAATCAACTTTCATACGTATGGAGGAAGATGAACAATGAACATAATTAAGTACGACCCGTTCAGGGAACTTCGTAATCTTCAGGATGAAATGAACCGGCTTTTTATCGGCACCGCGCCTCGAGGCCGCGAGGAAATGGCACGGAGGCTCGTGGAGCCCGAGTGTGGACATCTTTGAGGACCAGGACAAATTGATCCTCGAAGCCGATCTGCCGGGCCTCAACCGCGAGGATTTCGAGATCTCGATTGAAAATAACGTATCACGTTAAAAGGCGAACGGAAATTCGAGAATAAGGTCGAGGGCGACAATTATCACCGCGTCGAGCGGAGCTATGGCTCGTTCACCCGTTCGTTCACGCTGCCGCAGACCGTGACGGCTGAAGGAGCAACGGCCGATTTTGAGAACGGCATCCTTCGCGTCAGCTTGCCGAAGCGTGAGGAGACAAAGGCAAGGAAGATCGAGATCGGAAGCGTGGGATCCAGCGCTGCCGAAGACGATCGAGGCGGAACAGGCAAATAAGGCAAAAGCGTAAAGAGCACGGCTCAAACGCAGAGACGCCGAAGACGCAGGGAAACATCATGAAAAATCTCTGCGTCTCCGCGTCTCTGCAGTAAAATACTAAACTATGAGATTCGACAGATTTACCATCCGCGGACAGGAAGCCGTCCAGGAAGCCATCGGCGTCGCCGAAAAGAACCAGAACCAGCAGGTTGAACCCGAGCATATCCTGACGGCGATGCTCGAGCAGAAAGAGGGCGTGGTGCGGCCGATCCTCGGCAAGATCGGCGTCAATGTCGCGACGATTACTGACTGAGCTGCAGGCAGCGATCGAAAAGTTTCCCAAGGTTTCCGGCGGACAGCAATATTTCAGCTCGCGGACGAACACCATCTTTCAGGACGTTCAGAAAGATGCCGAAAAGATGGAGGACGAGTATATCTCCACCGAACATCTGCTGCTCGCGATCGCGGCTGAAAAAGACGGGCGACGCCGGCCGCATTCTCCGCTCGAACGGCGTGACCAGCGACGACCTGGAAAAGGTCATCACCGACATGCGCGGCGGCTCGCATATCACGGACCAGAACGCCGAGGAAAATTTTCAGGCGCTCGAAAAATACGCGCAGGACCTGACCGAACGGGCACGCAAAGGCAAGCTCGACCCGGTGATCGGACGTGACGATGAGATCCGCCGGACGATACAGATCCTTTCGCGCAGAACGAAGAACAATCCTGTTTTGATCGGCGAGCCGGGCGTCGGTAAAACGGCGATTGTCGAGGGATTGGCCCAGCGGATCGTTTCGGGCGATGTTCCGGAAACCCTAAAAAACAAACGGCTTGTCTCGCTCGACCTGGGTTCGATGCTTGCGGGAGCCAAATATCGCGGCGAGTTCGAGGACCGTCTGAAAGCCGTTCTTAAAGAGATCGAAAAGGCCGAGGGGCAGATCATTCTGTTCATCGACGAGCTGCACACGCTCGTCGGCGCGGGGGCGAGCGAAGGTGCGATCGACGCTTCGAATATGCTAAAGCCCGCCTTGGCACGCGGGACACTGCGCGCGGTCGGTGCGACCACACTGGCCGAATATCAGAAATACATCGAAAAGGACAAGGCCCTCGAACGGCGTTTCCAGCAGGTTTACATCGGCGAGCCGACGGTCGAGGACACGATCGCGATTCTTCGCGGTTTGAAGGAACGCTATGAAGTTCATCACGGCGTTCGCATCAAGGATGCGGCGATCGTGGCGGCGGCGACGCTCTCGAATCGTTATATTACCGACCGTTTCCTGCCGGACAAAGCGATCGACCTGATCGACGAAGCCGCGTCAGCAAGCATGCGCATCGAGATCGATTCGCTGCCGCAGGAGATCGATGTTCTCGAACGCGAGATCCTGCAGCTTGAGATCGAACGCCAGGCACTTGCGCGCGAAACCGACGAAAAATCGAAAGCAGCGGCTCGACGACATCGAAAAGCGCATCGCCGATCTGAACGAAAAGTCGTCGGCGATGAAGGCCAAGTGGCAGTCGGAAAAAGAAGAGATCGAAAAGATGCGCACCGCCAAGGAGCAGCTCGAACGAGGCGAAGCTCGAACTCGAACAGGCCCGGCAGGCAGGGCGACCTGAACAAGGCCGCCGAGCTGCAGTACGGCCGCATCCCCGAGCTCGAAAAGCTGCTCGAGGTCGAACAGGAGCGGCTCGAACGAACTGCAAAAGGACGGCGTTTTTCTCAAGGAAGAAGTTGACGAAGAAGACGTCGCCGAGGTGGTCGCGAAATGGACCGGCGTTCCGGTTTCGAAAATGCTCGAAGGCGAGATGCAGAAGCTTATCCAGATGGAAGACAATCTTCGCACACGCGTGATCGGGCAGGACGAGGCTCTGAGGCGGTTGCGAATGCTGTTCGCCGTGCACGTGCCGGCCTGCAGGACCCGAACCGTCCGGTCGGCTCGTTCATATTCCTCGGGCCGACGGGCGTCGGTAAAACCGAAACCGCGCGGGCGCTTGGCAGAATTTCTGTTCGATGACGAACGGGCGATGGTCCGGCTCGATATGTCGGAATATATGGAAAAGCACGCCGTCGCCCGCATGATCGGAGCACCGCCGGGATATGTCGGTTATGACGAAGGCGGCCAGCTGACCGAAGCCGTTCGGCGGCGGCCGTATTCGGTCGTCCTTTTCGACGAGATCGAAAAGGCGCATCCGGATGTTTTCAACGTGCTGCTTCAGATACTCGATGACGGCCGTTTGACCGATTCGAAAGGACGCGTGGTCGATTTCAAGAACACGGTTCTGATCATGACCTCGAACCTCGGCTCACGCGAGATCCAGGCTGCGGCTGAGAACCCGCTTGCTGATCGGGACATCCGAACAAACGTGTTGCAGGTTCTTCGCGACCATTTCAAGCCGGAGTTTTTGAACCGGATCGACGATATCGTTGTGTTCGAACAGCTTGCGCAGCGAAGCAGATCGCGCAGATCATCGACGTTCAGCTTGAAAAGCTGCGCCGAACCTGGCAGAACGCGGCATCACGATCGAGCTTGACGATCGGGCACGCGAGCTGCTTGATCAAGGAAGGCTACGATCCGGTTTACGGTGCGCGGCCGTTGAAGCGTGCGATTCAGACGCTGATCCAAAATCCGCTTGCGGTGAAATTGCTGCAAGGCGAGATCGCGAGCGGGACAAACGGTAAGGGTATCGGCGAAAGACGGCGAGATGAAGATTCGCCGCGGCAGACGGCGAACAGAAAGCGGCGGTAAGTTAATGACAGCCTTCCGTGAAAGCGTAAAGCCGCGTTTCCTTTAATATCGCGGCTTACGCGGTTAGTATCTATAGAGTATGTTTAAGAGAAAAGCGATGAACGAAAATGACCGCTGAATGAGGAGATCCTCGACGAAGAGCCGGTGCTTCGGACCGAACGACAAAAGGCGGTTCAATGACAAGGGCGAAAGGGTGCGTGAAGACGAACCAGCCGCAGCGATACCGGTGCGATCGCAGGCCGAAGTCGAACTTGAGAACAAGCTGAAGGCGGAGACGGAACGTCGCGAGGCGGCCGAAGCGAAGCTTGTCGGCGTTCAGGCCAAATTCGAAGAAGCAAAGGCGGATCTGGAAAAAGAGACCGCCGATATGCGCTCGCGTTTGATGAAAACGCTTGAGGACCGGGCAAAACAGGCCCAGTTCAATTTTCTGACGACGCTGTTGCCGGTGCTCGACAATCTTAATCTTGCGGTCGCTGCCAGCGAGACGGACCCGTCGATCGAGCATCTTCGTGACGGCGTGATCGGCACTGCTGCGGTCGTTCGAACAGGCGCTGATCGAGCGTCGGTGTCGAGCCGGTGCCGCTGTCGGCTGACGTTTCGACCCTGAATTGCACGAAGCGATCGACATGAGCCGAAGTCGACGCCGACGAAGACGGGAACGTCACGGCCGAGTATTCGCGCGGTTACCGGTTCGGTGACAAGCTTCTCCGTCCGGCGCGTGTTCAGGTCGGAAAGGGAAAGGCGCAAACAGCGGCGGAGTAGGCCGAGGATCGTGTTAACAGGTTGACAGAAAAATCTTTTTCAGGCAGGACCGAAATGTTATGATCGAAATTGGGTAACCGATAGCACCCGTTTCCGCATCCAAATCTCCGGTAGTTTTACGAAGAATTATGGCAGATATAGACGCATACAAAGATAAATTCAGCGAGAGCGGGCGAAGCGTGTCTTGGAATCGGCCTTGGACGAGTCGAAGAAGCGCGATCAGAATTACGTTGCCATCGAGCATATTCTGCATGCTGTCGCGAACGAAGAGGACGACCTTTTCACTTCGACGATGCGGGATCTTGCGGTCGATCCGCGTTCGGTCAAGCTGCTGATCGAAAAGCGGATGGAGACCGGCCGACAGCATACCGGCAAGGGCTTTCGGATCGCGCCGGAAACGACCGAGCTTTTCAAGCGGGCGATGGACCGTGCCCGGTCGCAAGGCCGCCGCGTGATCGACGGCAGCGATATTTTTTATGTTCTCTCGAACGACGAGCGGAGCGTCCTGAATGACGTTCTTCAGAATCTGGGAGTTCCGTCGGACGAAGTCGCCCAAACCGCGCGCACCCGAATTCGCAAGCGCGAAAAGGAAGAGGAACGGACACGGCAGAAATACGAACTGCCGTCGTTCCTGCGTCATTTCGGCGTTTCGATGAACAAGCTTGCCCGCGCAGGACAAGATCCCGCCGACCATCGGCCGCGAGAAAGAGATCCTGCAGATGATCGAGATCCTTTCGCACCGCGAACGGTCGAATTCGCCGATGCTTGTCGGCGAACCGGGCGTCGGCAAGACCGCGGTGGTCGAGGGACTGGCACGGCTGATCGAGCTCGAACCGGAAAAAGTTCCGGCCCGGCTTCGAGATTCGCACATCGTTCAGCTTCAGATGGGCGGCCTGGTCGCCGGAACGATGCTCCGCGGAATGTTCGAAGAGCGTATCAAGGGCATCATCGACGAGGTCAAGGAAAAGGACAACATCATCCTCTTCATCGACGAAGCTCACACGATCATCGGTGCCGGTGCGGCGATGGGCACATCGAGCGACGCCGCGAATATGTTCAAGTCGCGCCTCGCCCGCGGCGAGCTGCGGATCATCGGTGCGACGACGATGACCGAGTACAAGGAATACATCGGCGAGGACGAAGCCCTTGCACGCCGTTTCCGGCTGGTGAAGGTCGACGAACCGACCATCGACGAAACGCAGGAGATCCTGATGGGCCTGAGGCCGCGGCTTGAAAAGAATTATTCGGTCACCATCTCGGACGAAGCGATCAATACGGCGCTCGAGATGTCGCCGAAGTACATTCGCAACCTGCATCTTGCCCGACAAAGCGATCGGCTGGCTCGATACGGCTTCGGTAAAGGTCGAGATCAACGAGCCCGCCGAAGCTGATCGTCCGAGCCGGAGCACATCATCGACGTCATCTCGCAGGAATCGCGAATTCCGAAGGACATGATCTATCGCGACACGTCCGACCGGTTCTCGGCGATGGAAGTCGGATCTCGGCGCATCGCGTGATCGGACAGAAGGACGCGGTTCGTGCGGTCGCCGAAAGGCTTCGGCTGAACAAAGGGCCGCTGAAGGACAATCATTACGCTCCGGACGGCGTGCTGCTTTTCCTCGGGCCGACGGGCGTCGGGAAGACCGAGCTTGCCAAGGCGGTTGCCGAATTTATGTTCGGCGACGAGGGCAAGATGGTCCGCATCGACATGAGCGAATATGGCGACGGGACGGTCGGCATCGAAAAGCTGATCGGCATGCCGCGCGGCATCGTCGGATCGGAACGCGGCGGCATTCTGACCGAGCAGCTTCGCGACAATCCGTACACGGTCTTGCTGCTCGATGAGGTCGAAAAGGCGTCGCCGTATCTGATGAACATCTTCCTTCAGGCATTCGACGAAGGCTGGATGACGGACGGCCGCGGCAAGAAGGTTTATCTTTCGGACGCGATCGTCATCATGACCTCGAACCTCGGCTCGGAGAGCTTCAAGCGTTACGAAAAGCCGCTCGGCTTCGGGCAGAAAACGCTCGGCGACATCAAGCAGATCCGAAGGCGAAGTGATGAAGGCTGCCGAAACGCGGTTCACGCCGGAGTTCCGCAACCGTATCGACGAGATCATCGTCTTCTCGCCGCTGACGATGGACGAGGTCCGCGAGATCGCCCAGATCTATCTCGGCAAACTCAAACGCAAGATGGAAGCACAGGGCAAGGCTCGTCGAGATCACCGACGCGGCGCTCGACCTGCTGACCGAGAAAGGCTTTTCAGCCCGGCATACGGTGCGCGTTTCCTGAAGCGTCATATCGACCAGAAGGTAAAGCTTCCGATCACCAACGAATGGAAGCTCGGCAGAAAGTTTACGGTCGATGTTGAAGGCGAGGATATCGTCGTAAAACCGAACGATGATTTCAGCTTGAACTAAACCCGGGATCATTTCTCGGCATCAAAAGGCTTTGGTGATAAAATCATCAAAGCCTTTTCCCTATGAAGCACTTAGTTCTATTTTTATCGATCGTATTTGCCCTTCCCTTGTTTGTATTGGGACAGGCCGCGCAACCGGCCGACCAGGCCGAAGCGGTTCTTCAAAAAGCGATCAAAAATCTCGGCGGCGATAAGTATCTGGGTGTAAAAACGCAGATCGGCCGCGGCCGTTTCAGCCTTATGAAGGACGGCGTGACCGTTTCGTTCCAGTCGTTTCTCGATGTCATCGTGTTTCCCGACAAGGAGCGTACCGAATTTAAGGGCGGCGGCACCCGAAGCATTCAGACGAATGTCGGAAACACGGGTTGGACATTCGACAACGAGGCCGAGGTCGTCAAAGTGCAGGGCGATAAGCAGGTCCAAAGTTTCAAGCACGGCATCCGTACAAGCCTCGACAATCTGCTTCGCGGCCAATGGCGAAATGAAGCAAAGCTCGCTTACGTCGGCAAACGCCAGGCTTCGCTTGGCAAGCGAAACGACGTAGTAAAGCTCACTTACGACGACGGCCTGACCGTCGAATTCGAATTCTCTGCCGACGAGGGCTTTCCGGTAAAGGCCATCCACACGCGAACCGATGCCGACGGCGTGGAGTTCAAGGAAGAAGACCGCTACGCACAGTTCGTCGATGTCGGCGGCATCCGCGCTCCATTCATCGTCGACCGTTTCACCAACGGTGCCCAGACCTCGCGTATCAATTACGAAACCATCGAATACAACCGCACGGTCCCCGATTCGATCTTCGCAAAGCCCGCCAACCCGAAGGACCTGAAAAAGGATCTTAAACTTTAAGAGAAATGGACAGTGCTAAATTATTTCACTGTCCATTTCTGCGCTTGCGCCGCGTAATCCCTAGGCTGATTCTCGCTCCTTTCAGTACCGTGGAACGGTCAACGTTCCGGCGAAGGCAAAAGGGTCCGAGTTTCCGAGATCCAGGCAGATTCTCAAATGTCTCCGTCGCCGACTAATTCATAGTCCTCATTCGACAATGTTGCAATGCCGTTCGAGCCGACGATCGTGACCCTGACCGGCCGTTCGTTTCGAAGGAACTCACGTATCTCGGCAAGACGGCTGTGCGCAAAATAGACACTTGCCGAATTACCGGTTGCGGACACTGTATTCGCCGGGATCGTCTGCCCGTCCTTCATAAAAAAGAGCACGCAGTACTCCGCGTGATTGGCGCTGTAAAGGTAGATCCTTGTTTCCCAGCTATACTGCGGCGCGGAATGGTAATAGGCACGGTAGGTATCGACAAGAAAACTCAGTGTTGATGACTGTGCATGAACTTCCCTGCTCGTCGCCGTCATTAAAACTCCGCCCGCCGCTGCGGTGCCGAGCGCCGTCAGAGCATCTCGTCTTGTAAGTTTCTTTCTGTCGTGTGTCATTTGTGCGGTTCCTCCTTCGTTCGAGAACTCATAAAAACTTTTCTTGCAGGGCCGGTAGTTTGTTATCCCTTTGGGTTATGTCTGTTCCAAAACGATCAAACCACCGTCTAACCTTCCGAACTCGTTTTCGGAACTTCGGTCACCGTCCATCCCCTGATAGGTTTGCCGATATGACCCGCGGAAGCCATCGTGGCGTCCGCGGGCATTGCGAAGGAGCTCCCAAACCGTGACCGGTGGTTTCGTCAACTTGGTCAATAGATCGAAAGTGTATTGCTCACTTCCGATCGCAAATTCGAGCGGTATAGATATCTGTCCCCTAGAAGATCCGGGCTTGTTCGCGCTCAATCGAGGCGTGCAATTTGGGCTCAGCGATCCCGAATTGTAATCTCCGAGAGCCGAGGCGAGGCTTGTCATTTCCCGGCCTTCAACGGTGAACGGCCGGACGCTGTAAGGAAGTCTTGCGGGGTACATCGCGAGGCTTGCATCCGCCTGGGAAATTGTTTCGACGATCGGGGCCGGGTCGGATCCTGATGCAATGTTCAGCTTCGCGGCTATCAATTGCCTTGCGAGTATAAGGCTGGCATCCGCTCCTCTGCCACGTCCGATCGGGATGTCCAAGATCGCGATGAAGTTCTTGTTTAGTGTAACTCTGCGTACCCGAGCGTCAAGGTCTCGACCGGCCAAGCGTCCGGGTTGTTCTTCCAGAAACCAAACTCCAAAGGACAGTTACCTGAGGGTGTCGGCGTCGGAGTTGGCGTCGGCGTCGGCGTCGGCGTCGGCGTCGGCTAGGTGTCGGCGTTGGTGTCGGAGTCGGTGTCGGCGTAGGCGTAGGTGTCGGTGTAGGAGTAGGTGTCGGTGTAGGCGTAGGTGTCGGTGTAGGAGTAGGCGTCGGAGTTGGAGTTGGAGTTGGAGAAGGTGTAGGAGTTGGAGTCGGTGTCGGAGTGGGTGTAGGAGTTGGAGTCGGCGTAGGGGTTGGCGTCGGTGTTGGTGTTGGTGTTGGTGTTGGCGTCGGCGTCGGGGCTCCAGCTATTGCAACCGCTGCTGAGAACTCAGAAGTAAGTGTAGGATCGAGCGATCCCGCCTCCAGCCGGGTCGCGGTCGCTGTTACAAATAACTGGCCGCTTTGGAGCGGAAAGTTTGTCGGCCCGAACTCAGCGTTACAGCTTCCGTCCGTCGTGACATCTGTCGAACCGAGAAATACTTCCCCTTCCCCATGGCCGGATGGATCGCTGATCGCGTTTGAGAAAAACTCCAAACGGAACTGGGTCCCCGGAACGCTGTTTAATGTCCCCGAAACCGTTACGCCCCCGCCGCCGAAGGACGCCGATGAAATGACCGGAAAGTTTTGGGGGTGGAAACTGTCGCAGGATTCGTTAGGGGATACGCCGCTGCCTGACATATCTATTCCCAAACCACTGGGTCCCGTGCCGCCGTTCGAGTGGATCGAATTGCCCAGTACGGCCAATGTGATCGCGCTACCAAATGCGCTCGCTATTCCGGCGTCTGTGTGGCCGGCTATAACATTTCCTTCGCCGGCAGCGGTGCCGCCAATTATGCCTGCTCCATCGAGGTTCACTCCATAGCTCAAGGAAGACGGCGGTACAGGGTAAGGCAGGGGAGCTCCTGTTATATCCGTCCCGATGAGGTTGCCCTTGACTGAAAGACCACTGATCGATTGTCCCCCGATACCGTAACTACCGCCTGCGATAAGGTTTCCGGGAGCAAAGCCGGGACTCATCGTCGGACCGCCTATGGTCGTACCTGACGTTTGCCGCATGTCGACTGCTCTCGAAGAATTTTCCAGGCGGATGGTTCCTGTTAGGTCGGTTCCGATGAAATTCCCCCTGATGCTGACGTTGGTAGACGTGACGATCTCGATGCCGTCGCCTTGGACGCCTGGAACGATCACATTCCGCGCCGTCACGGTGTCGCCTCCGATCTGTGTATTAGGAGCGTTGCTAGTTATGGAGATCCCGTCCGACCCGGCTGTACTCCCCAGCGCGGCATTGCCCGCCGAATTCGTCCCAACGAAGTTTCCCTGCACCACGTTTCCGGTGGAATTCACGGCGATCTCAATGCCTTTACCGCTGTTGCCCGAGATCACATTGCGCTTTTCGGGCGATGTGCCTCCGACAACATTGTTGTTGGCGCCAAAGAACATTTGCACGCCGTTGATGTTAGGCAGAGCGATGGAACCCGTCGGATCGGTGCCGAGATAGTTGCCTTCGATTATGTTGTTGCTGCTTCCCCAAAGCTGAATGGCACTAGAGAACCGGTTCATAACAAGCCCGCGTACCGTGCTTCCGCCGCTATTACTTCCAAGCACAAAGCCGGAATTTTGGCTTCCCGGAGGATGTGCCGACCTCATCTCGATCAGCAGGACTGCGTTGCTGCCCATCGTGATCGGATTGGTGTTCTCGCTGGCCCCCGGCTGCGTGTAACCGTCGATCACGACCGGAAAGACGATATCCAATTGAGAGCTTAGGCTGATCGTACAAACCGTGCCGTGCCCGGTAACTACAGCACAGCTCGCGTCACTGGAAGGGATGTTGAACGCGATCGTATCCAGGTCTGCCGTTGCGTTCGCCTGATTTATTGCGTCCCGCAAGCTGCCAGGGCCGGCGTCATTTGTATTGGTGACGGTGAAGGTCGCGGGGGGCAACATAACCGATGCTGCTGTCGGAGCTGCCGCACCGGCGGACTCCGGCGAAACATCGAGGGGAAGCCCGCCGGTCAAAAATGCAAACACCAATAGCGTCGTAAGTACGATGCGAGATGCGATTAGAACCATTCCGTGTCTCGCTCTTTCAGCGGCTGACTCGTCGAACGGCCGATCTTTGGAAGTATTGATAGACATATGTTTCTCCTTGCCGATTCCTGGAAATTTTTCAAGTACTTGTTCACTGCCCCGCGACGATACGTGTGGCCTGGCCTTGGGTAGTGCCGATGACCGCGCAGTTTTCGGCCTGGTTGTCGCAGATCGAAACCGTGGCCGGGCTGGACCAGGTGTCGTTTTCAGAGGCGTAATTGATCGTGCCGATAACTTTTAGTGTTCCGGCCGCTTGACCCCCGGAGGCGTAGAGAAGCTTGATAAAGGTAAAAGCAAATTCTTGATTTCCCTCGTAACTCCAGCTTCCCTGCCCGGGGCCTGGAGTTCCCAGTCCTAATTGGAAAAAAGGATAGTTGTTGCTCTCCACTATCCCTCCGCCCGGACTAAAGGTCATAAGTTCGTCAAACTGAGGCTGCGGCGGCGCCACAGGGGTTATCCGAACTTTCCAGCTTCCGACAAGAGCTTGCGCGCCCGCTCCGCGATCATTAGCGTGAACTGCTGCCAAAAGCGCGGTCATGACGATCACCGACAGGGATAGGTATGTCATTTTTCGTGTGTTCATTTTCTTTTCTCCTTTCAAGTTATGTTGAGTTTTGAATTCGATCCTTTTGAGTTCTTTCCGGATTAGGTTCCGGAGCAGATGATCCGAGGGAACGGCCGCAAACCATTAACAGACCGTCTTCGGATTCCGCAAAGTGAAGGCCGCTATTTTCAGCCAGCCGAAATATCTCTCGCTCGCTCCGGTTGGACAGCTTCGCGGCTTCGGCACCCGTCAGCCAGCCAACCTCTTCTTCACATAGCGGGCACAACTGTCGACCGTGTTGCCTATTTATCCGCAGCCGGAATATCTCGCGGCGTTCGGTCAGCAGAAGAATTTTCTTGGCTTTTGCCATAGCAATCGCGTAAGATTCCGTTCACAAATCTTCGTCTAGTGGGTTTATAAGGGGCGGGCGTAGGAAAAGTCCTTATGCTTTTCTTATGAATTCGTTATAGTTTTCTATTTGCCGTTATGATCAATAATTCCAAGCACTTACTGGAATTCGATAAGTTTCGCATCGATCTAGGCAAGAAGGTTCTTTGGCACAATGGAACCCCCGTCAATCTGCCGGTAAAGGCGGTTGAAGTACTTTGCGCGCTGGTCGGAAAACGCGGTGAGGTGGTAACGAAGGACGAGATCCTGGATGAGGTGTGGCCCGACGCGTTCGTGGAGGAAAGCGTCATCTCGCAGAACATTCACCACCTGCGAAAAACGTTCAGAGACCTTCATTTCGCGGAAGACGCGATCCAGACGATCCCGCGGCGGGGCTATCGTTTTGCGGGCAATATTCGCGAACCGATAGGCGAAGTCACGATTGAGCATGAGATCGTTGAACGCAGCGTACTCGCAGAGATCAGCGACGACGAGATCAGAGAGCTTCCCTTCCCTGAGAAGGCTGCCCTCGACGCCGGGAGGCGGAGCCCGAATCACCTACAAGGCGTTTGCGGTTTGGACTGTTCTCTTTTTCGGGGCGCTTTCGATCGGACTCGCTCTTTGGAATTACGGTCGGGTCGCTAAAAGATCCGGCCTCGGCGATGCAAGTTCCGTCGCGATTCTTCCGCTCAAATCGCTCACCCCCGATGAAGGAAACGACCAGCTTCGAGTTCGCATCACGGACGCGCTGATCACCAGGCTCGGAAACTTGCAGCATCTCGCCGTTCGCCCCACAAGCTCTGTTCTTCAGTTCAGCAACGGAGACCCGGATCCCATCGAGGCCGGCAAGACACTCCAGGCCGATACCGTGATCGACGGTCGCGTGCAGGTCGAGGGCGACCGTTTACGCGTAACGCTTCAGCTTCTATCTGTGAAGGACGGCGCCCAGTTGTGGTCCGGGCAGTTCGATGGGAAAACCAATGAGATCCTCGCCCTGCAGGACCTCATCGCGGCTGATCTTCAGCGTCAATTCTCACTAAAGGATCGGCGCGGGCCCGGGACGGGTCCGACCGTTAACGCGGCTGCTTACGAGGCTTATCTCAAGGGCCGCTATCTATGGAATCTCCGCACCCCTGAAGCCTATTGGAAGGCTCTCGATTTCTTTCAGGAGACCGTCCGGCTGGATCCGAACTTCGCGCCCGGCTACGCGGGTATCGCGGATTGTTACTATCTGCTTAATCAAAGAGACGTTTTATCGACCGACGACGCATTCCCGAAGGCCGAGATGGCTTCGCGCACGGCTTTGCAGATCGATCCGGATCTTGCCGAGGCCCATGCTTCGCTCGGGAGCATTGTCGGTGTTTATCATTGGCGATGGCCTGAGTCGGAAGCGCACCTGAAGCGTGCGATCGAGCTGAACCCCGGCTACGCCGAAGCCTATGCTCGATACGGCATGACGCTGTCGGTTCTTGGAAGATCGGACGAAGGGCTTGCTTTATTGAAAGAGGCTCAACGCCTCGATCCCACCTCACTGAATATTGGTATTTACATCGGAGCGAATTATTACTTCGCGGGCAAGTTCGATGAGGCGATCACCCAATTCAACCGGGTGCTTGAGTTTACACCGAATACCCCGACCGCCCACTTTTACCTGAGCCGGATCTATGAGGCGGCTGGGCCGGTATGACGAATCTATCGAATCCAACCTCCGGGAATACGCGATCACAAAACCCGAATGGGTCGATCCGCTCCGAACGGCGTTTAAGCTCGGCGGAAGCCGCGGGTTCTGGACGAAACAGATCGAGCTGATGACTTCCGAATCAATTCAGAACCCGAATCTCGATTATCACATCGCCTCGCGATACCTGCTTTTGGACGACCCGGAGACGCGCCTGCGCTACCTTGAGAAAAATCGCGGAACCCGAGGCGGCATGTGGCACACTCTTGGGGCGGATCCTGCCTTTGCCCGGCTGCGAACCGATCCCAGGTTTGCGGCACTTGTTAAACTCATTTCCTGATCTGAGCAGGATCTCGTAGTTCGGGCGTATCGCCTGCCGTGGCAAAGGGTGCTTGTACGGCACACGTGATTCCGGTAACTTTCTCGCTGCACCGCAACCGACAAGAAAAGCGGCCGCTTTCACCGCAGGGCTGCTAAAACTGGGCGGCGAAGTTAAATCTCCATAACTCGGGCTGGCCGCCCGGATCGGTCGAATAGAGACCCGCTCCTGGAAACGTCGCTCACAAAAAGCTGGTTAATGGGATCGTTTGCATACCACGAGTGCCCGCAGGCGACGTGAAACGCGTCACTTGCGAGCACTATTCTTGTAACTGTCGGAATGCGGGAAACTCAGCGAAACTGGCATCAACTACCTATTCGTCCCGAATATCCGAAAGTGACTGATGACACATCGCCGATTACGCCAGAGTCGTCAAGGCGTAGTCGGACCTGGGCAAGGCGCCCGCTTGTGACGTTGAAATTGAACAATTCAAGCTGGTTGCTGCCCGAATTCGCATCGCCGCCGGGGGTATTGCACAATAATATAGGGTCGGTTCTTAGGACCGCGCCTTCCTGATCTCGCCAGTCGATGAACAGCCGGGAGCACTCGTCGCCGCTTGGTGACATTGAATCCCAAAAAAGTATCCCTTCCACCGCGGCCGTGACCGTTGCATTGTTGTTGCGGGTGAAGGCGATTATGCCCGCTTCCTGCGGGAAGCCACCGAAATGATAGCCGTCACCGAAATCGGCCCTGCCGTTCTCGATCGCTACGTCGTGAATTATCGTCCGGACCTGTGTGATCGTCGTTGACACTGCTCCTACCGGAGCCCCGTTTTGGATGACCGCTGTGGTTAGGATGATGTGATCTAATGCCGTGCTCCCGAAACTGTCGTCCACGGCTATTTTGTTCCCTGCGTTGTTTGCGTTGCCGCCCGTGCCGCAGACGGGGATATTACGCACGAATAGGTTCGCTCCCGCCACGTTCCTGTATTGGATGCTCAACCTCGCGGAGCCGGAGCTCCACAGAGAATCCCAGTAAAGCGTCCCGCGAACGCGACCGGTGATGCCTAGCAGGCCCGTAGCGGTCGTGCTCCAGTCGTAAGTGATAATCCCGGCACCCTGGGGCCCGCCGCCGTAGTGAGTTCCCGACCCGAAATCGGCCGAGCCATTGTTGATGGTCCTGGTCGTCGTTTGAACCAAAGTTGCGTACGTCGAGGTTGCGGCCGCAAAGCAAATTATCAAGCTAAACGCTGCAAGTGATAGATATCGTGTCATTTTTACTCCCTTTTCAGTTGACTGCTGAGAATCTGTTTCTAAGGATTACTGCTTTCAAATGGCGGCTTTCAGGCCACCTTATTCGACGGCGAACGTTCCCGCGACGGCGAACGGATCGACGTTGTCGAGGTCATCGGTGGCGACGGCCTCGACGGTGTAGGTTCTTCCGGCAGCCCACGGTTTGAATCGGAGGCCCGGATTCAGCCGGATCATCGGGCTATCCGGGCCAAAGCCAATTGCGTTATTCACCGGCCCGACGTTCGTTTCGCCGAGGTCGAGCGTGGCGTACTGGGCGATGGACCAACCGGCGGCTGTTCGTTCGTTTGCGGCACTGTCGTTTGTGAGAGGCCTAACATGGTAAGGGCTCCGCGACAGTGATCAGTCGGTTCATTGAATCCTCCCTTATGATCGAGCTAGCTAGATTTCTCAAGAAAATCGGACTAGGCTCGAATGCGTGATCCGGCCGGTCTAGTCCGGATATAAAACGCTCAATTGTGACTCCCAGATCTTCTTTGTCGCAGGTATGGTCTTTTCCAACGACAATTCGCCTAGCTCCGCCATCAGCGCCTTGCTTAACTTTGCCGGACTGTCGTCCGCGCGGGTGCGAAGGGCGATTTTCCACGCTTCGAGTTTTTTCTCTCTGGCTACGCTCGGGCCACCGAATTTCTCGTCGGCGAAGCGCTCTTGAGCGGCTTTTGCGGCCTTTGCGGATTGCATCCAGAATTGATCCAGTCGGTTCATCTGCTGCGGCGATTTTGGCTGAGCTTTATGGAAGCCTCGGATCGTCGGCGAACTACTCGGCATCGGCTTATTAAATGCCCAAGCGGTCGTCGAATACGCCGCCGCCCGCATTCCGTACATTCGTATGTCTTTGTCGCTAACGTTCAAAAAGTCCCGATGCATTCCGTACGTTTCAAATACGACCGCAACCAAAGCGACCCGCTCGGCAAGGGCCTCAACGGCCGGGGCGGCCCAACTGATAACGTCCACGACCGGCGAGCCATACTGAAACAGATCCCCGATCCTGTCCGCGATCTTTAACCCGTAATCTCCCTTTAGATCGAAATCCTGCTTTACTGCGTCCCGCGTTATCTGTTTCTTTCTTTCGTCGCTCATGTTCCGGAGAGTCGGTATCGGGCCCATCTTGTCGCCCATGAACTTCTCGAAGGTGGGTATGTGATAGATGACCTCGCCGGTACGGATCAGATTCGGATCGGAAAGTCTGCCCATCTGGCCGTTCTCGTACCGTCCGAAATCCTCGATATGGATGTAATCCTTATAAATTGCTGCCGAGTATTTACTTATCCAATCGTCGCGTTGGACGATGATTCGCCCGTCCGCTCCGACCGTCACCTTGTATCGATTATTCTTTCCCGACATAAAGGTGGTTGGCGAAGAAAGCTTCGGTTCGACATATATCTCTATTAGTCGATTCAGCGTCTTGTATCCGGGATCAACGCGGCCGTCTGCCTTGCCGAAACATTGCCGTTGAAAATCAGAAATGGCTCCGATGGTTTCGGGTCCCACGTCTCCGTCCAGGCCGATCGGCGCCATATTTATCCTCACGCGTGCCGCATTCAACAACGCCTGCACCTTAAAGGTGTCAACCGAATCATTCTTTCCGCCTGCTCCTACGGGCCTTTCAATAAAAAAGGTGTTCTCGCTCATATTTCCTCCTAAACCACGGGAGCCATTTCGTTAATCCGATAGGGTCCCCTGATATCCTGCGGCCGTTTCGATAGAGCAGCGTGCATCGGTCTCCGACGGGTGCCTTAGCCCGCCGCCTCCCAAGACCCGTTGGCTCGTGGGCCTATCAAGATTCAATGCTTCAACCCTTTCACCGCATCTCGGGCAGAAACCTGTTTGGGGGCTCACGTTGCCCTTTCGGATAACGACTACCTCGCGAGTTTCGGTCGTGATCAGAATTTGCTTTTCATTCGTTTGCATATGCTCTAGAATCGCTTTAGTCCGAAACAATTGTTCATCCTTTCCGCTGCTTGCCCCCGGTTGCGCCGTCTCCTGCACCCTGGTTGCGTTGACGCATTACATTTATGGAGATTTGCGGAAAAAGGTCTTGAACTTTTTCTCCAATTTTTCTCCAATCTGTCTCCGAAGCATTATGGTCAATGGCGACAGTCAGTTACGGGAATTTGGCAGGTTCCGCCTCGATACACGGAAGCGTGTTCTATGGTTCGATGATCAGCCCGTAAACATCCCGTTGAAAGAGATCGAGCTTCTCTGTGTCCTCACGGATCATTCCGGACAAGTAATTACGAAAGACGAGATACTTGAAAAGGTCTGGGCAGATTCTTACGTCGAGGAAAGCAACTTGACCCGGCATATCTACCTTCTTCGCAAGATCTTTAGGGAGTGCGGCGAGAAAGAAGACCTGATCCAAACCGTTCCCAGGCGAGGTTACAGGTTCACCGGAAAGCTGCGTGAAGCCGCGAACGAAGATCTTGTGATCGAACGGCACACACGGTCGCAGACCTTAATAGAATTTCCCGGTGAAGACGCGTTGCAGCAGGAGGCTGGACCGTTTACACTTCCCGAGCCAAAAAAGTCAGGCATCGGGCGCCTCGCGATCGGATTTGCGGCTGTCGCGGCGCTGCTCATCGGTGCATTTTTGTATTGGAACTATTTCAGGACTCCTCAAACGGCAGCTTCCCCTACCGTTAGGTCCATCGCGGTGTTGCCGGTGAGATCATTTTCCGGCGCGTCCGACGATGATGAGCTTCGGATACGGATCACCGACGCTCTCATCACTCGCCTGGGAAATCTCGATCGGATAGCGGTGCGGCCGACGAGCGCGGTCATGCCTTTTACCAACACGGAAGAGGACGGCCTGTCGATCGGGAGAAAGCTGAAGGTGGATGCGATCGTCGATTCGCGGATCCAGCAGGAGGGCGAGCGTCTGCGAGTGACGATCCAGCTTGTACGTGTCGCGGACGGCGAGCATCTGTGGGCGGGCCAGTTTGACGGGCTGGCGGACCGAATTCTCGATCTGCAGGACACGATCTCGTCCAAGGTCTCGCAAACCTTTTACGAAGCCGCAACCGCAGGCGATGTTTTCGCAAAAAGGCCGACCGAAAACGCCGAAGCGTACGAAGCATATCTAAAAGGACGGTTCTTCTGGAACCGACGCGATGAGGACTCACTTCGCAAGGCCGTCGAATATTTTAGCCGTGCCGCGACGCTCGACCCTGGATTTTCCGAGGCATTCTCAGGCCTCGCGGATACGCAGCATCTTTTATTCAACTACAACATCGACGTGCGGCCCGAGGTCGTTGAAGAAGCAAAGAGTAACCTTCGCCGCGCACTTGAGCTAAAGCCGGATTCGCCCGATGCCTTGATCACGCTTGGGACTATTGAGATGGGTTACGACTGGAATTGGGCAGGCGCGGAACAAACGCTGAAACATGCCGTTAACGTCGGACCGAATTCAGCGACCGCTCACATGCGGTACGGGGCATTGCTCGTTCGGATAAGGCGTTTTGACGAGGCGATCGACGAGTTCGAACGGCATATTGAACTCGATCCGCTGTCGATAAACGGCAGCACGAATCTCGGACTCACATTCTTCTGTAAGAAAGATTTTGCGGCGGCTGAGCGCCAGTACTTTAAAACTCTCGAACTCGACGAAAAGAACGGCGCATCCCGGTGGCTGCTGTCCCGGAATTATTGGCTGCAGGGGCGAAAGGAAGATTCTGTTCGCGAGATCGTCCGGGCGCTTGAACTCGACAAAAATCCTCCTTTGGCGGAAAAGGTCCGAACGAAGTTTGAAGGCTCGGGCCCGAACGCCGCTATTGAACTTTTGCTTTATGAATGGCGGATGAACCCGCCCGGGACCAATCCCCACAACCTCGCTTATCTTTCGACCTACCTTGGCGATACCGAGAAAGCGATCCAGTGGCTGCGTCGGTCGATCGAGGAACACCACCCATGGACCTCCTGGATAGCCGCTGCGCCTGAATTCGAGGTCCTTCGAAGCGATCAGCGATACATTGAAATGCTTCGGCAGGTGGGCCTACCGTAAAATTCATTTGTCGGTGGCTTTTTCAATTGCCGCCAGCTTCAGCTGGCGGAAAAGATCCACCTTGCGAACGGCTTTAGCCGGGAACAATAAAATATATTCCCTAATGGCTTCAACCCAAACGGAACAGCGACATTTGGCTAAAGCGAGCGGAATTTCTTTAAATAGATTCAGCTAAAGCCGCTCGAATGTTGCTGATCTAACCTCCACCTAAAGGTGGAGGCAATTGAAAAAGGCTGCCTTTCAGACAGCCTTTATTCGTTGAGCGATCAAGAGATCACACGAGCGGCAAAGTCGAATTGCGCCTGGTGGACCGACGGGTCTGCCGTCAGGTCGACGGTATTCAGGTAAGCCTCGATCTCGTCCAAAACGGCCCGTTCGGTGCTTCGCAAAGCCTTGATCACCTCCGGATGCACCCGCAGCGTCGTCTGACGTACGTCGTTCAAATTCCTCGACAAGCGACGAGCTTCCGCGAGGATCTCGTAGCAGACGGTCTGGCGGCGATTTCACCCAGCCGGCAGCCTTCGCAATATTCGCACGGCGCGCACATCGTGCGTTCGAGCGACTGCTTGACGCGTTTGCGGGTCATGATGATCAGCCCGAAATCGTTGAACGACAGCACCTTGGTCGGCGATTTGTCGTGCTGCAGGGCCTCCTGCAAGTGCCTGCGAAACCTTGTGCCGGTTGCGGCGGTCTTCCATGTCGATCAGGTCGAGCACGATGATGCCGCCGAGGTCGCGAAGGCGGATCTGCCGTGCGATCTCGTCGACCGCTTCCATATTCGTCTTCGTGATCGTGTCCTCGAGCCGGGCGTTGCCCTTGCCGACGAACTTGCCGGTATTGACGTCGATCGCGACGAGCGCTTCGGTCTGATTGATGACGAGATAGCCGCCCGATTTCAGCCATACGCGCGGTTTCAGCGCCTTGTCGATCTCTTCCTGCACGCCGTAGGCGTCGAGGATCGGCTCTTCGCGTGTGTAAAGTTTCACGCGGTTGACCATCCGCGGCTGAATGCGGTTGATGAACTCGACCGTCCGCAGATATTCCTCTTCGCTGTCGACGCGGATCGCCGTGAAATCATCGGACAGCTGATCGCGAAGCAGTCGCTGGACGAGATCGAGATCCTGGTGCACCATCGCCGGGCGACTTTGCCTTCTCGGACGTTTTCTTGATGTCCAGCCACGTGCGCACGAGATAGCGGGCGTCCTGCCGCAGATCTTCTTCCGAGATACCGATACCGGCGGTGCGGACGATAAAGCCGCCTGACGGAATATTCTTCTTCCTGCCTGATCCGCTGGATCAGAGTGCGAAGCCGGCCGCGTTCGTTGGCCGATTCGATCTTTCGCGAAACGCCGAGATGTTCGATCGTCGGCATGTAAACGAGAAATCGTCCCGGCAGGGCGATATGCGATGTGATGCGGGCGCCTTTTCGGGCGATCGGCTCCTTGGCGATCTGGACGAGGATCTCCTGGCCCTCGCGCAGAAGATCGGAGATCGTCGGCTGTGCCGGCCGGTCGCGTTTATCACCGCGTTCGAATCTTTTTCCGTCGCCACCCTGTCGGTTACGGGTGTCGCGGGTGTCGCGGGGTCGCGTCCCCCTTGCGTTCGCGGTTGTCCCAGGTATCACGCCGGCCTTCGTTGCGAGAGGGGCGGCCATCGGCCGGTGCACGTGCCGGTTCTGTGTCGGCCGCATCCGCTTCCGCGTCGGACCCGTTCACATTGAGGCTTTCGTTTGCGGAAACCGTCTCGACAGCTGCCAACTCTGCCGTCTCGTCCGGACCGCCTTCCCGGTCATTTCCGAATTCCGGAGCGCCTTCGTCCGTCTCGCCTGTAGAGGATGAATCGGCGCCGGTCGCGGCTTCGTCATGCCGCCGGTTCCGCCCACCGCCGCGTCGTCGGCCGCGTCCGCCGCGGCGTACGGTCATTTCCGCGGTATCCGAAGACTCTTTTACGCTGGCATCGGCATCTTCAAGTGCCTCGGGTGTTTCGTTCTTTTTCGAACGGCTCCGTGCTGATCCTTTGGCCCCCTTTGCTTTCGCAGGCTTCTCGCCGGAGTCCGCCTGGACCTCATCGCCTTCATTTTTCGCTTTCTTCGATCGGCCTTTGGCTGTTGATTTGCCGGCGGTGGCTTTCTTTCGGCCCTTTGCGGATTTTTCGGCCTGCGTATCGTCGTCTTCGTCAGCGATTCGCTCGAACCCGCTCGGCTGATCCATGGCCGAACCGAGAAGCGACCCGACCTCGGCGCCGGCCGTGCTTTCCATATCGAATTCGACCGCCCTTACCTGATCGACGATCGCTTCCTGCATAAAGGCGTCCTTGAACATTTCGCCTGTCTCGGAGTCATCGATTATCCGTTCAAATCCCGAATCCTCGAATTCCAGGGCAAAGTCGATCGGTTCCGCCTCGGCAAAGACTTCGACCGGTTCCGCCTCGGCAAAAGCTTCTACCGGTATCGCCTCTCTTTCCTTTCGGCCGCGTCCGCGAGCCGGTGCACCTTTCCGGTCCCTGGCGCCGCGTTTTTCGGCCGCCGGCTCCTGTTCTTCAGGTTCCTCGGGGGCCGCTGCAAGCGGTTCGGCGAGTTCCTGGACCGATTCCATCTGCTTTTCACGGTTGACCCGGGCACGGTCGATCTGTTCGTTGGCCTCCCGTTTCGCTTCCTCGGGCGAGCCCTTCTTGGATTTCTCCATCACGATACGTTCGATCTCTTCTTCTTCGTCGAAGAAATCGGAAACGTAGAGGAACGCATCACGCTCCAGCCCGATCGAGACAAATGCCGACTGCATGCCGGGCAATACTCGCTGCACCCGGCCCTTATAAATATTTCCCGCAATACCTGAATTTTCTTCGCCACGCTCAATGTAAAATTCCGTGACCTTTCCGTTGTCCAGGATCGCGATCATCTTTTCGCGTCCGTTGACGCTGACGATCATTTCTTTCGCCATATGGGGTAAATTTCCTTAAATATAGTTCTATTTTCGCTCTCTGGATCGGAAGAAGCGGAGGAGTAATTAAGCAGATCTTAGGCAGACACTCAACCGGAAAGACCGGCCGAACAGAGTCTTAGCGTGGATTGATCTTTAGGTATTGGTCTTGGAAGAAAAGTTCCAAAACAAAGAACTTTGAACGTTTTCACGCGAGAAGCCTGTAAAGTTGAACAAGCCCGTAAGGCTTAACAACTTAAGGGAGCACCTTACCCTGCTGTCAGGATCGTGCTCAACCGTCATTTTCTGTTTACCCCGAGCGCTTTCGGGTATGTCTTTAAGATCCTTTAGTTTGCCCGTCCAGTCTCTAAGCCGGGACCGATCCACCGGCAAACTTTTTTCAGTATAAACAAATTTTCACAAATAGGAAACGTGGATCGAAAAAATAGGCACTAGATTGCGGACGGAAGCCGTGCGTAAGTAAGGTCGATATGTGGCACGTCGCGCAATTCGCCCGTGCTTACCCACTCCGCGTTAAGGTCCAACCGACGGCTTACACGATGCGACCTGTCCCACCGCTACGTGCGTCGCCGAGACTGTGAGACAAACACTGAACAAGCTACAATAATAGATTCAAATAACGACTTGTTCAGCCCGAACGGCGTTCCCAGTCTCTATGGAAGTTTATTTTCAGCTTGTTACCGACGCCGAGAGCCTCAAGAACGCTGTCGCCGATCTTCGCCGGGCGGAATTTATCGGCTTTGACACCGAGACGACCGAGCTTGACCCTTATCGGGGCGAGCTGCGGTTGGTACAGTTGAGCGACGGCAAAAAGACGCAGGTTATTGATCTGAGGCACTTTGGCAGCAACGGCGGGCTTCGCGGGAATGAAGGCCTTGCGCCTTTATTCGATTTGCTTGGCGACGAAAAGACGATCAAGGTTGCCCACAATGCGAAATTTGACGCGAAATGGGTCCGCCATCACCTCGGCTGCGAGTTGAACGGTATTTTCGATACGTTTCTGGCCAGCCAGCTTATCGCTGCCGGCGACCAGGACCGCCGCCACTCGCTGGCGGATGTGACGCAGTTCTTTACCGGCATCGAACTCGACAAATCGCTGCAGGTCAGCGACTGGGCAGCGAACGAGCTTTCGCACTCGCAGGTCGAATACGCTGCCCGCGACGCGGCGGTGATGACGCAGCTTCGCGATCAATTGGCAGAGCGTTTGAAAAACGACGACCTCGAGCGTGTCGCCGCTCTTGAGTTCGACTGCCTGATGCCGATCTCCGAAATGGAGCTTAACGGCGTCCACCTGGATCAAGCACGCTGGCGCGAGCAGCTCGAACGCGTAAAGATCGCGCAGGTAAAAGCGGCGGACGAGCTCCAGGACCTGCTTTCGGCCGGCGTGGCCCAAGCGTCGTTGTTCGGCCGGCCGGAGATAAATCTCGATTCGCAGGTGCAGGTGACCGACGCCCTGGTAAATCTCGGCGTGCCGGTCCCGGCGACGACTCGCGGCATGGCAGCTTCAGCCGCTTGCGGTCGAATATCCGGTCGTGGCGAAACTGCTCGAGTATCGCGGCGTCGCAAAATCGCTGACCAGCTTCGGCGAGAACATCCTCGAATTCATCGAACCGGCCACCGGCCGCATCCACGCCGATTTCCGCCAGATCGGAGCGCCGACCGGCCGCTTTTCCTGCTCGAGCCCTAACCTGCAGCAGATCCCGCACGAAAAAGAATACCGCCGCTGCTTTACCGCCGAGCCCGGTAACAAGCTGGTCATCGCCGATTATTCGCAGATCGAGCTGCGCATCCTGGCCGATTTCTCGGGCGACGAACGCTTTATCGACGCGTTCGTGTCGGGCCAGGATTTTCATGCGGCGACCGCTTCGCAGGTTTTCGGCGTCAGTCCGGCCGAGGTAACCGATGAACAGCGGTCGTTCGCAAAGCGGCTGAATTTCGGCATCGTGTACGGAATTGGAGCGTCGCGTTTCGGCCTAATGACGGGTTTGTCGCAGACGCAGGCCGAAGACACGATGCGAAAATATTTCGGGACATTCAGGAAGTTGGACGAATATCTGCGCACAGCGGGACGGCGGATTGTCGAGGAAAGAAATGCGCGGACGGCGTCGGGCAGGCTGCTCCGGCTGCGTTTTGATGAAAGCGACCGCCAACAGGTCTCGTCCGCACGCCGTTACGGCATCAATATGCCGATCCAAGGCACATCGGCCGACATTCTGAAACGCTCCCTTCGCCTACTGCACGAACAAATTCGCGGCACTTCGGCCCGGCTCGTTAATATTGTCCATGACGAAGTGATCGTCGAATGCTCTGCCGCCGATGCCGATGCCACCGCCGCCATCCTCGAAAACGCAATGTGCACCGCCGGCCAGGAATTCGTCAAAAAGGTCCCGGTGAAGGTAGATATCCACATCGCCGATGAATGGGCCAAGTAATTACCGAAACCCGCACAAAGTAATTGGCTTGCTGCTTCGTTTTCAAAAAACTTCCCCGACCTGTTTAAATTGACAGGTGTTATTCCCGCCTCCGGCCTGCAGTATAAGATTCACAGGGTACTTTTGATTGAAGCGGCTACCCGAAACGCCTCAATATACTTTTGCTGGCAAATCGGTGGGTTTTAAGCCCTATCCAGACAATACGGTCCAGGTGAGGCAGTCCTCGGACATCATGGAGAAACCGATCATAACTCGTACCCGCCACCCCCATTTTCTCCATTTTTGACTTACCGGCCCAGCAAGGGCGGGTCGGAACGCACTTCTCTTCTTTCCTCTCTTGATCAGAAAGTACGTTTCGTCTTGAAAACAGAGCGTTGATCCGCAGATGTTTTGCCGGATCGGCGCCAGGAACATTTCAAGGAGATAATTATTATGGCTAATGATCCAAAGGAAACGTTTGTCAAACTGCTCAGTCACGTAAGACAAACTACAGACCGCTCAAACAAGATCTACGAAGAATTGGGAAAGATCGCCGAGAATGACGAGATCAAGGAAGCTCTCAATGCGCGAGCTTTCGCCAGAGGGACGGAGCTTGAAAAGATCGATGAGGTTTTCAGGCTCATCGGACAAAAACCGGTAGAGCTTTCCGGCAAAATTCAGGAGGTCTTTGTCGAAGACTTTCGCAAAGAACTTGCAACGCTGAGTTCCCCTCTTGTTAAGAAGATCTTCGTTTTGGCAAAAGCTATCCATCTTGCTCAGTGGCGGGCCGGTGAGTGGATGGCATTGGTGGCCGCGGCGGATTTCACCGGTAATTACGGCGTCGGGGTGCTGCTGGAGACTTGTCTTGCAGACGATCTCGCCTTCGCCGAAAGGACGCGTCGCATGCTGCGCAAGCTGGCGGAGGCCAAAATGGCCGCTAGGGCCTAGTTCCTCAGGTACTCGTTCATGACGGCTCCCACTGCTTGGCTGGCAAAATGACGAGACCTTAGATAGCCGCGAACCCCAGGGCAGGTACAAGGGGTCGAGTTACAACTCTTTCGAACAAGTGGGGTTCGCGGCTTGAAACTCCATCAGTCCAACATAGCCATCTCGATAGCGTCTTCGACGCTCATGGCCGTGCCTCTCTCGATTGCTGCCGCAGCAGCGGTTTTACCGAGAGATGTTTTCGCTTTCTTGGACAAACGTTCCAAAGTTTCCTCCCGACGTGTTTTTGCAGCCTGCTTGGAATTATGCCTGATCTTCGCGGCGGCTGAGCTCAATGTCAGAAACAAACCCGGTTCGGAACCACTCATCGACCTGGTGCAAGCTATAGCTTCGAGCGCCGAGGCAATTCCCTGTTGATCATCTATATCGCTGAATTCGCGCAGGGCCGAACGTTCAAATTCAAGAGCTTCTTTATGCCGGTCCTGCAATGAGGCGGTCTCGCCGAGGAGCAGGATAGTTCGGGCTGCATGCGGGCGGTTTCCGCTCAAATTGAAAAGGTCGAGGCACTGGTCAAGTATTTGAGGAATATCTTCAAGCTCGCCCATACGAAAGGCGATCTCAGCCAGGTAAAAACCGCAAAGGGCTATAAGAAATTGATCATCCGCAAGACGTGCGGCCGATAGCGCGATCTCAAAAAAAGACCTTGCCTGCGTGCCTTCACCCAGGTCCAGCAATGCAAGCGCCAGGTTGTTCGCCGAACGCGCGATATTCGCCTGGTCACCGGAAGATGAACTTATGTCGAAACTTTTCCTCGCGGCGGCCTCTGCCTCATTGGGCCGTCCCAATCGGTATAGCAGGAACGCATAGTGCACCAGCGTAAATGCTTCTTCGCTTTTCGCTCCGATCTCCCGCCAAAATGCGAGGCTTTCCTCGAAATACGATCGGCCGACCTCCGGATCTTCACCCGCACCGGAAAACTGGCCGTAGAAAAAGCCCGCGCTCCTCAAGGCACGAGCACGTGCCTCGCTCTTGTTGCCACCGTCAGCCTCAAGCGCTCGTTTTGTCCAAAACTTCGCTTCGTTAAAACGGCCGTAATTGTACCAGAACCTTGGGATCGCCCCGCAAAGCCGCAACGCGGTCTCAATATCACGGCTCCCGCTAAGGGAACGATCCAGCGCCGAGCGTATATTGTTATATTCCGTTTTCAACTTTTCGATCGCCGACGCGTCGCCTCCTGCCTCGAACGATCTTTCGGCCAGCTCGAGCAGAAAGCGGTCGCGCCGGTCAAGCATCGTTTCTTCTTCGCCTGACTGCCGCAAGCAGCGGCGTGCAAACTGACGGATCGTCTCGAGCATCGAGTACCGCTCGGACCCATGCGATGGATCGAGCTGTATCAGGGACCGCCGGACCAACTGCGCAAGCAGATGTACCACCTCGCCCTCGTCGATGCCGCTGCCGCTGCAGACTCCCTGGGCGGACTCAACGGAAAACCCGCCGTTAAAGACCGAAAGACGCTGAAGAAGGATCCGCCCTTCTTCGGTAAGCAGGCTGAAGCTCCAGTCCACCGCGTCTTCCAGCGCCTTGTGACGTGCGTTTTGGCCGCCTCGTCGCCTTAACAGCCTGAATCGGTCCGCCATCGCTTCGATTATCTGGTCGACGGTGTAAGCTCCGACCTGTACGGCAGCAAGCTCGATTGCCAGCGGCAAGCCTTCTAGCTGCCGGCAAAGATCTCCGATGCGTTCAGGATCTTCCTTCTCGATCTCAATGTCGCTTCGATGCTGTTTAACGATCTTGATGAAAAGCTCGACCGCGGTCCCCGTCGCCCCGGCATTCCCGCCATCTTTTCCGATACTGTTCGGAAGGCTTAACGGTCGAACGGGCACTACCCGCTCGCCCGGCAGCATAAGCGGTTCAAAGCTTGTGGCAACCACCCGCAAATTCGGCAGAGTGCGAATCAAATGTTCTACGAGGCTGGAACAGGCGTCGATCAGATGTTCGCAATTGTCCAGAATTATAAGGGCCTTTTTTTCGCTCAAGTGGTCACAGATGGTCTCGATCTCCGTGCTTTCGGCACGCTCGATCAGCTCAAGAGCGCCGAGGACCGCCCCGTTTACCAATGACTCGTTTTCGATCGGGACCAAATTTACGATGTAGGTCCCATCCGGAAATTGGTCCGCTGTTTCAGCCGCAAGTTCAAACGCAAGGCGCGATTTGCCTACGCCGGGAGGCCCCGTCAGGGTGATAAGGCAGGAACTTGAGACGAGTTTCTTCAGCTTTTTGAGCTCGGCCTCGCGTCCGACAAAAAGATGGTCGCTGGCGGCGAGTTCGCCGCTTTCTGCGTTATCCGCCTCAACCTCGGCATCATCGGATATCGCGTAGCCCACCTTCGGTATGTTCACGATCCATTTGCCGTGGTCGCCAAGCGACCTCCTAAGTTTTCGAATGGCGACGTAAAGCGAATTGACGTCCTGGGCCGGAACGAATCCGATCGAAGGGTCATCCGCCCATACCAAAACGCGCAGGTCATCGCCGGTGAGTACGCGATCGCGGTGGATAAGAAGTGTTTCGAGCAGCTTCAATTCTATCGGGCTGATGCGGACACGGCGGCCCTCGCGGAGTAAGCAGCGGCTGGCCGTTTCCAGAATGAACGGCCCAAATCGAATGTTCTGAGCACTTTGATCGATCATCGGCCCGGACAGTTTTTAGACAGACTTCGGTAAGAAAAGCTTTCGTTGCGCAATATGCACGTTCAATATTTAATACCTGTTTTTCAGCCATTGTACGCCAGATATACAGGCACTGAAAGAAAAAGTCGTGGCATTTACGCAAGCCGGTATTTGGCCTCATTGACCACGTGGATTTCGGACTGCTTCCCGCCAGGCAGGTAAGGGGTAACGAACATTAAGGAGATTTTATTAAATGAAGAGAATTAAAGAGCGATTGAAGAGTTTTCAGCGGCTCGGCCTCCTGGCAGCAGGGATAGCAGTGCTGTTGGGCGTGTCGCAAGCCGGCCCCGTGCAGCGGATGCTGATGGGAAGCACGGAAAGCAACGTTTCGAAACAATTGAGGCCGGCCACAAAGGCGGCCCCGGCGACCAGCAACACGGCTGTCAGCACCACTGAACAGACAAGTACTGACGAAGTATCCTCGGGTGCCCCGAACATAGTCGATCTGATCGGCGATTCGGAAACTGATAATCCGCGGTTCGGTCAAGGAAGTGACGGACGGTTTCGAGAACGGGTCCCGTACACGCAAGTAACCGTTGAGGTCAGCGAAACCCTTCGCGGACAGGTCGGTGCCGAGTACACCTTCCGCAATTCGGCCTGACCAAACCGCGAAGCATGGGGAATGGAAAGGTCTACCTGGGCGTTTCACCGGAAGGTTGGTCCAAGTACGCGGTCGGAGAAAACACAATGTTATTTCTCTATAAACCCGCATCAATGACCGGCCTTCAGACAACTGTCGGGCTCGGCCAGGGCAAGGTCGTGTTTGACGGCGGCAACGCGGTCAGCCAGGCTGGCAACGTGGGCCTTCTCGAGAATGTCGATGTGAACGCAAACCTATTGAATGACAAGGACAAAAGATTGCTTGCTACAAAGAAAGGCGCGGTCAACGCAGAGGGCTTCCTCTCATTCGTGCGACGTGCTGTGCAAGACAAATGGATAGAAGGGAGGAAAATGCGTCATGCAAAGAAATAAATATCAATTCACAATTACTGCACTGTTACTGGTCGTGTCTTCGCAGCCATCGCGGTAAACGCCGGCGGGCCGCTGTGTATGTGGAACGCCGAGCAGCGAATTCCCTACCGCTGGGACGTCACATCGCCGGTCAAGATCTACACCGACATCGGACCATTTGAGGTCCTTCCGGCGAATCCCCCGGCAGGGACGCGTGCTGGTCACAAATGAAACGGCGGACGCGACAGTCGCCTTCGCCGCCGCACAATGGACGGACGTTGAAACGTCCTCGTTCCGGGCTGAGGTCGCCGGCGATTTCGCCTCGATCGGTCTGCCCGACGTCAAGGACGCGGCAACCGCAGCACTCGTTTTCGGTGCGGACAACGGCGGCGGCCTCCACGTCGTCTATGATGCCGACGCCAAGATCATCGCAGACATTCTTTGGTGCTCCATCGAACGTGCTCGGGATCGCCAGTCCCGAATGGGCCGACGAGGCCACCGGGACGATCACCGAAGGCTGGGTCATCATTAACGCCAAACAGCGCTGGTTCAATGACAACAATCTCGCTGAATATACGCCGGTGTCTTCACGCACGAGATTGGGCCATGCGATCAACCTGGCCCATTCGCAAACGAATGGCGCGATCGACGTTCTATAACGACAAACACGGCCCCAGGAGCTGCACGACGCTGCCTTACGCGACCACGCATGACGATCAACGATATCGAGACGATGTACCCGTTCATCAACCAAAGCCCGACCGGCAGCGGTACAGGCTCAATCCACTGTTGACCTCGCTGACGACAAGGCGGCGATATCCAATCTGTATCCCGAGGCCGGTTATCCAAGCAGCAAGGGGATCGATCACCGGCCGCATTCTCGCAAACCAACGGCAGAGGACGGAATAACCGGAGTAAACGTGATCGCTCGTAATCTGGATAACCCGTATGCGGATGCAGTCTCGGCGATGTCCGGCGATTATGTCCGCGTCGCGGCCGGCAATGACGGAACGTTCACGGTGAACGGCCTGACCCCGGGTGCCCGCTACGCACTTTACACGGACATGATCGTGGCAGGCGGTTTCCCGACGATGCAGCCGTTATATTTGCCGGAAGGCGAAGAGTTCTACAACGGCGCGAACGAGAGCGGCAATGGCCTTATCGATGACCGTTGCCAGGTCTGAGCCGATCACTGCTGTTGCCGGGTTCGACCACGACAGCCGATATCGTGCTGAATTCGGTGAAAGGTGCTCCGAAGTTTAGCCCGATGGTGCCCAACGCCTATGCCAGAACACGTTTCAACCGACGGACGTGTCATCGGCGGGTCTGTCTCGCCCGGCGGAACATTCCGATGGACCGAAGAGGGACGGATACGAGATTTTGAACGAGACGAGGGATGCCGAGCACCGGTGATGTCACGGGACGGGTTACGCTTTTGCGAGCGAAACGCCTGGGACCAGACGGAAAGAGGGTCGCGAGTTTGCTTCAGCTACTCGGCGGCCTCATGGCAGCAGCTTCCTCTTCCGGTTGCCGAAGCTCCTGCGGTCATTATGCCGACGGGTTGCGTCCACCAGTCAGTTCTATCGCGGTATTGCCGCAGATGGAAATACCGTCGCGGGACTTGGCTATGTAGATACGAACGGAAGCTTGCCCGGCCAGACATGTCAAGGCCCGGCCGTTCATCTGGACGCGCGGACGGCGGCAGCATGTTCCTCGCCGTTCCTGACGGTCAGAACAGTCCAGGCTGAACAGCATGTCGGACGACCGTTCGACGATCGTCGGTTGGCACGACACACTCGGCTCCTCGCCATGGGCGTTCGCTGGGTGAATGGAGTGTATGCAGGAATTCAGCACTCCGTCGCTATTGGTCGGCGAGGCGATGTATGTGACGCCCGACGGCTCAACGTTTACCGGTGGCTAATGCCGGCCCGCCAAGCTAGAATCCGTGGATCTGGACGCGCGACGGCGGGCTACAGTTGCTCGACAGAACTGGCCCCGAATTTGCTCGGCCTACGCGCTTTCGGCCAGTGACGACGGCAAGGTCGTTGGTGGTCTCGGCGGTTCGTACAGCCCAGTTCCCGGCGATCGCCGGCGGCAACAGGGCATTCCTTTGGACGCCCGGAACTCGGAACGGTCGATTTCGAGAACTTCCTGAAGGCCCAGGGAACCTTTTTCGAAGGCTGGGTACTGTGGTCCACGTCCTCGATGTCTGCCGACGGAACGACACATGTGGGCGCGGTGCCGGCCCTCGCGGCGCGGCCGGCTGGATAATCAAGCATGGACAAGGTCAACATCTGCCACGCACCTCCGGGAAATCCCGGAAACGCGCATACGATCAACGTCCCGTTCGTGGGAGACATGGCCGATCACCTCAGACACGGCGACACCGTCGGAGTCTGCACCGATTCGGAGTAAGGAGTGAGAAAACGGTCTCAGGGTTCGGCGAAGCTGCCCCCTGAGACCGACTCCTTACACCCACGACGTCTCCTCACGACGGAGGGCACAGGGATACAGAGAATGAATGTCAGGGCAGTGACCTTACTTCGCTGCCGTAACTTCGCTCTGGACCCTGTGCCTTTTCTACTTTCCGCAACTGATCGCCCGCCATCCGTACCCCCCCGACGAGGAAATACTTTGAAGTTTAGCGATTTACTTCTATACTCTCGGAAACCAAACTTCGCTCCGCGTCTGCGGATACAGTTAGCTGTTAAGGACCCCCTCCCAAGGAAGATATTTTCAAGACACGTAGCTTAGTAAGAAGGAATGGCAGGACCTGGCTCGGCTCGGAACTGATCAGCACGTCTCAAGGTGGATGCTAACCTTACGAATCGTTCGCGATGACCTTTCTACGAGAATAATCATGGGAATCGTCAGCAACGCAATGTTGATTCTCTCCGGAGTGTATTTATCACTCGGGTTGATGTATTTGCGTTTCTGGAGGGCTGAACGTTCGCGACGTGAATTTACCGCCTTAGCATTTAGCTCAAGGTCCTTGTTTGTATCCTTACTGTTGGCTGTTGTTGTCCCGGCATTCTGTCAGGCCGCGGTCGCAAATGATTCTGAGAAGCGCGTGCTGATCCTCGCGGGCGATAGCAATGATTTTCCGGCCGTGGCAAAGATGGATGAGGGTTTTAGACGAACTCTTACGGCGAGTTCGCCATTCCGCTTGAGTTACTATCGGGAAACGCTCGACGTTTCGCGTATTCGAATCAGTGACTTTGAATCCGGATTGGTTGAATATCTACAACAAAAATATCAGTTTCAACAACCCGATCTGATCGTAATGATTGGAGCAGCGACGATCCGGTTCATGGCGAAACACGAGCAGGCCCTGTTTGCGGGCGTTCCCAAGGTCCTCATTTATTATGATCGTAGTCAATTAGCGCAACACGAGAGCGACCTTCCGCGGTCGGTGAGCATTGTAAGCAAGATCGAGATCGGGCCGACTCTGGATATTATTCTGACCCAAAACCCCGGGACAAAGCGCGTTGTAGTCGTCACCGGAGACCCGTCGGGCGATCGAAGATGGCTCGATCTGGCTGAA
The DNA here is from genome assembly GCA_963763355.1 of uncultured Acidobacteriota bacterium. GTDB lineage: Bacteria > Acidobacteriota > Blastocatellia > Pyrinomonadales > Pyrinomonadaceae > OLB17. Next base: position 1,236,499 of record CAVXOI010000007.1, on the reverse strand, counting down.
AAGGACCTTGCTCCTTATGCGGACCGTATCGAGTTCGAACAGACGGGCGGTCTTACGATGGACGACCTCAGATCGAAGCTCGCCGAGTTGCCACCCAACACCCCCATTCTCTTTATTTCGTCACCTCCCGATAGCTCCGGAAATTTAATGAACGTGGCTGAGGGCGCAACTATGATCGCCCCATCGGCGAATGCTCCGGTCTACTCCATACTCGACACCTCGATGGGGAACGGCGTTTTGGGCGGTCAAGTGCTGAGCTTCGAATCGATGGGAATACGTGCCGCCGAAGTGGGGCAGCGGATCCTGGCAGGAGAAGAACCGAAGAACATCCCCCAACAAGACGTACCAACCGTACCGATGTTCGACTGGCGGCAGCTTAAACGCTGGGGCATCAGTGAGGCAAGCCTGCCGCAGGGCAGCATCGTACAGTTCAGGCAACCGACGGTCTGGGAGGAGTACAAGTGGTACGCGATCGGTTTAATTGCAGCAGTCATTGTGGAAACGTTGTTGATCGCATGGTTACTGTACCTTCGGCTGCGTCGCCGTCAGGCGGAAACCGAAGCCGCGCGCCTGAGCGGCCGGCTCGCGGAAATCGTTGCAAACGTTCCCGGCATTGTTTGGGAATCGAGGACGGATCCAGACGGGAACGTGAGAAAGACGACATTCATCAGCGACTATGTAGATCAGATGTTGGGCTATTCCTCCAGGGAGTGGTTAGCGGGGCAGCCCGGGTTCGGATTCAGGATTGTCCCGCAGGATGACCGTGAACGGGTAAAGCGGGAACTTGAAGAAGTGGCAGAAGGCGGGAAAGGAACGGTGATGGAATACCCTTGGCGTGCGAAGGACGGCCGCATTCGCTGGGTACAAAATCACGTCACTCCGCTACGTGACGAAGAGAACGGCATCATCGGTTTGCGTGGCGTGGCGCTGGATATTACCGAGAGAAATGCCGCGCAGCAAGCCGTTCGGGAACGCGAGATGCGATTGGCCGAGACCCTGGATCAACTGCAGTTATCGGCGGCAGCGGCGAACGTCGGGTTCTGGACCAGAAGGATCGGCGAGGAAAAGATCTGGTTCAGCGAAAAAGCCGCTGATGTTTTAGGCTTTCCGAGCGGAACGCAGGTTAAACGGGAAGATATTTTTCAACGTATTCATCCGGCTGACCGTGAACCGTACATCACTAACTTTAATGAAGTGGAAGAATGGAAAAACGAATACCAGATCGAATATCGGGTCTTGTCGGACGATGGAAATGTTCGGTGGATCCATTCACGCGGTAAAGTCGAGACGGCAAACGGTTCCAGGGTAATTCGCGGAGCGATCGTTGACATCACCAAACTGAAAATGGCCGAAGAAGCCATCCACGAACTGAGCGGCAAGCTGATGAACGCTCAGGAAAAAGAACGTGCCCGCCTGGCGCGTGAGCTGCATGACGACCTCAGCCAGAGGATCGCGCTGCACGCGATCCAATTGACGATGCTTCGCAATGAACCTAGAGACCTTGAATATGTTAAAGTTCAGCTCGACCAGTTTGTTTCCGACGTCGAGCACTTATCAAGAGACGTTCACCGCATCTCTCACGAACTTCACCCGGCCAAGCTAACCCAGCTTGGGCTTGAAGCGGCTCTCCGCAGTTTCTGCACTGAACTCACCGAGGCGCACCTCTTCGAAATTGATTTCGAGGCGAAAAACCTGCCGCGCGATCTGCCTCAGGATATTTCGTTATGTTTTTACCGCGTAGCGCAGGAATCCCTGCATAACGTCATCAAACACAGCGGTGCTACTTCGGTCGATGTCAGCATCAGGTTCGACAACGGCGAGGTTCATTTGTCGATTTCCGACAACGGAAATGGCTTCGATCCAACTGCGTCCAAGGCGAAAGAGTCGCTCGGGCTTATAAGCATTGAAGAACGCATGAGAGCGGTCAAAGGAGAGGCAAAGGTCATCTCGGCGATCGGAGCCGGAACAACGATCGAAGTACATGCTCCGGTTCGTGCACTATGAGGCTTTGATTCCGACCGAATAAAGAAGAAGGAGTTGTGCTCAGCGCTTCCGCCCAGATAACCGTCGCCTGTTCCTTGTACTATTCTTCACCTACGGTTAACCTTTCGTCATCTCCTTCCGTGATCTCCTTCATAAGAAATCGATTGTCACAGATATCATTCTGGGTTATAGTCCTTTAATCGAACGAGGAAATTGTCTGCTTGCATACACAAAATGCAGTGTTTGTGATCTAACATTCCCAGAACCAAATTAACGTTTCGAATCGGGTCGGCACAGGAAACTCAGCCGGCCTATTGCGCGGGTTGAGGGCTGATAGTGATTTTGCGCCGGGAACGGAATAGTTCTGGAGCGGTTCGAGTTTATTTTGATCTCGTGCAGCCAAATGATGGTTGCTCCCTCGCGGCAGTAGTTTTTCTGGAGGAATTAAGTAGATGTCAAAAAGCCAAGTTTTTACCGGCGGATCGCTCAGCCGGCTCTCATTGATTGCTGGCCTGATAGTGCTCGTTTCGTCCTTCGCGGTCGACACGTTCGCGCAGCAGAACGTTTGGTCCGCCAATTACCGGCGGCCCTCGGAGATCGCGAGAGGAAAGGCCGTGCAACGGCAATCGTTCCCGGCCGAGTTCAAATTGTTCGATCTGAACATCGATCCGCTTAGGCAGGAACTTTTCTCCATCGCGGGCGATGCCGCCCACAAGGGTTCAACCGTGATCACCGTTCCGAACGCAGCCGGCGATGTGGAATATTTTGAGGTGTTCGAGGCCTCCAACTTTGACCCCGAACTGCAGGCCAAATTCCCGGAGATCCGGGCATATTCGGGCCGCGGCATATCCGACCCGTCCGCCGTACTAAAGCTGAGCATTTCGCCGCTGGGCGTTAAAGGAACGGTATTTCGCAGCGGCGGGGAGTTCATCGAACCGATATCGCAAACTGAATTCATAGAACCTTATTCGGCTGACAAGGCTACCTACGCGGTATTCAAGACCGAACGGAAAGCCGGGCGAGCTTCCGTGGGCCTGCACGACCGAGGAACAACAGCTTTTTTCCGAATGGAAATCGCAAGATCGGCTCCTCGGACGCTCTTATGGCGAGTACCGGCCAGATCAGGACCCTTCGCCTCGCGCAATCCTGCAACGGCGAATACTCGGATTATTTCGGCGCATCTACTTCCGGCACTGCCGCGGACCAGGCATTGGTCCTCGCCGCATTTAACGCCACGCTGACCCGTTCGAACGGCGTTTATGAGAAGGATCTGGGCGTGCATTTGAACCTGATCCCGCAAACGACCAGCATCATCTTCTATAATCCCCAGACAGACCCTTACACGACCAATATAAGCAGCTGGAATAACCAGTTGGCGACCGCGATTCAAAACGCGGGTATCACACCCGCGATGTATGACATCGGCCACATGTTCGGGGCGGCGGGCGGCGGCGGAAACGCGGGCTGCATCGGCTGTGTTTGCAGTTCTGACCACTCCAAGGGACGCGGGATCACGTCACCGGCCGACGGAATTCCCGAGGGCGACAACTTCGATATCGACTATGTCGTACACGAGGTCGGCCATCAGCTCGGAGCCAACCATACCTTCTCGATGTCTCGAACGAAGGCACGGGCGTCAATAAGGAAGTCGGTTCCGGCATTACGATCATGGGCTATGCGGGCATAACGTCCTACGACGTTGCACCGCATTCGATCGACGTATTCCACCAGGCTTCGATCGGCCAGATCCAGTCAAATCTCCCCTCGCGGCCATGCCCGGCAGCGGGGATTACCCAGATGACTGCCAACAATCCGCCCGTGGTCGCGTCGCTTCAGAATTACACTATACCGGTCACGACGCCGTTCGCACTTACAGGTTCGGCGAGCGATCCGGAGGGCGACGCGATAACATACAATTGGGAGCAGAACGATAACTCAACGACGACAGGGAGCGGAAGTGTCGCTTCACCGACGAAACTGACCGGGCCAAACTGGCTCACGTTCCCGTCGACGACCTCGCCGACGCGTTATTTCCCGCGAATGTCTACGATACTCGCCGGTCTGAACGTCACCCCGACCCTCGGCGGCGATGCGATCGCCAATGTTGAGGCATTGAGCTCGGTTTCGAGAACGCTAAATTTCCGCCTCACCGTACGCGACAACCGTCCGTACGTGCCGGGGTCGACCATCGGTCAGACGCAGTTTCGCGACATGACGGTGACCGTTACGAACACCGCAGGACCGTTCCAGGTGACCTCGCCCAACACGAATGTGAGCTGGGCCGGCGGCTCGTCACAGACAGTTACGTGGAACGTCGCGAACACAACCCTGGTACCGGTGAGCACAGCCAGTGTGAGGATCACGATGTCCACGGACGGCGGCAATACATTCCCTCACGAGCTGGCTGCGAGCACGCCGAATGACGGTTCGCAAATTGTAACGATCCCAACCGGTGTTACAACAACGGGCAGGATCAAGGTAGAAGCGATCGGAAATATCTTTTTCGATGTTTCCAACTCGAACTTCACCGTAACCACTGGGGGAGGGCCGACACCAACCCCGACCCCAACTCCAACTCCGACACCGACGCCGACACCTACTCCGGTCGGAGGCACGTGTACGCCGACGTTGACGGTTACCGAGGTGCGACAGAACAGCCTGAGCGCATTCACTTCGATCACCGCCGGTAACGGTTCCGTGACGGTCGATCCGGCGAACTCTAAGCCGGGTCTGCAGGGCTTTACTGTCGTCAGTTCGTCGAACGCGAACGTAACGATACCGCCATTTTCATCGGGAACCTTCAACCCGGTGACGGCGACCTTCACGGTTCCGAACGTGTTGCAGCCTGTCGATTTCACATTGCGGGCGGAATCGCGGCGCAATGCTATCCTGATCCGTGCACAGTGTAGTGGTATTTCAGCAGCTAACTTACAAGCGCTACAACGATGGGCACCCGAGGCGTCATTCTGGATGCCCTCGGCTACAGCACCGCCGTTCGCGGGGCTCGTCAGTTTGTTCAGTTGGATAACGGGACCGCGGCACGAGAGCGGCGAAATAGCCGGGAGCTGATCGCGACCACCTCCGGTAAAGCGTGACTAAGGCCAGGACGCCCTTTAAAGGGTCCTGGCCTTAGTCATGCTTAGGATTCAGGCACAAGCAATCCTTAAGCTAGGGTGGTAACGCGTGTCTCAGAATTCGGCTCGAAAAGAGACCTTTCGGCTATCTTATCTTTCGAATACAGTACGGCCCTAAGATTTCGACCAATCGGACAATATTTTGGGTTCATGTCGTATTGTTTCGCTTGTCACTGAATACAGATATAATTTTTGCCAAGTAAAAATGCTAAAAAGTATCTTAATTGCCGTTCGGATACTGCCGCTCGCGGTCTTGATCTTTTCCTGCGTCGCAAGTACATCGGCCCAAATCTCAGCAAGCGATTTCAATACACTGCTCCGCAAAGAAGCCGCATTTGACGAGAAGGATCTTGCCGCCCTTGACAGGGGAGAAGCCGTCGTTCGGTCACTACCGAGTGAGGATAAGCGGGAAGTATCGGTCTGCGGCGTGATCAAATTGCGGGACATCGGGGATATGTCATTGAAGTCATTCGTCGTCAAAATGTCCCAGCAGGACGACAAGACCGTGCTTAGCTGGGGTAAATTCAGCACTCCCCCCGTTTTCGACGACCTGCGATCGCTTAAGCTCGAGGACCGGGACGTCGAGGATATGAAAGATTGCGAGGTGGGCGAATGCGATCTGAAAATGTCTGCCGCAATGATCACGCGTCTGCAAAATGAGATCGATTGGAACGCTCCTGAGTACGGGTCCGAGGCGATGCAATTGTTTCAAAAAATGCTCGCAGAGTACGTGGTCGACTATATCCAGCGGGGCGACCAAGCCCTGCTGCAGTATGACAATCGTAAAACGCCTGTCCGACTGGCCGACGACCATCGGATGTTACTGGAAGGGGTACTTTTTCTGGACGAACTGGCTCCGGACTTCGGCAAATATATCAGGAATTTCCCGGCAGTGGACCTACCAGGTGTCGAGCACGAGTTTGATTGGACAAAGGTCGATTTTGGCCTAAAACCTGTCTTGACCATTACGCATACCGCATCGTTTGCCTTTCAGCGGAACAATTTTGACCAATATTTGATCGCGACCCGAGGCATTTACGCCACCCGGTATGTGGACTCGTCGCTGGCTTTGGTTATGCTGGTTCGAGAGTCGGCAAATGAGAACTACCTTGTTTTCACTAATATCTCCCGATCGAACTCGCTGACCGGATCGTTCAGCGACCTGAAACGCACAGTAGTCGCGGGCCAGTCTGAAACAAAGGTCAAGGACATGCTGACCCGATCAAAGAGGCTCATCGAAAGGTCTGCCGAGGTTCCGTCGCAGCCGTCACCGGGTGAGTCAGGTGGGCTGGTCGCTTCGGTCACCCGATACTTACGAAAACCGCCTGTCCTTTTCGCGATCGTGCTCATGGCAGGAATGGCCGTATTTCTCGTTTTGAGGCGAAGGGGACAGTGATGCTTACAATGCACAATACGCACCCAGACAAGATAGCGGCGTAAATTAACCCTGGCTGGCAGTGGCTTCGATCGGTTCGGTCTTTGATGGAATATAAAGGATCCGGGTGCAGCTTTCGCAGGTGATGATCTGCTGGCCTTTTCTAACCTCGACCTGCATTTGGGGCCGCAGGGCCATGAAACAGGCGCTGCAAGAGCCGTTCACGACCTCGGCCACGGCGATGCCGTCGCGGCTTCGCTGGGCCATCCGATTGTAGACTGAGGCGAGCTGGGCCGGGAGCGTGGCAAAGACGATCTCGCGGGCCGCGGTGTCGCGGGCGAGTTCGGCACGGTTTGATGCAAGCTCTTTTTCGAATTCGCCGATGGCGGCCTCGCGTTTTGCGTCGATCGAATTGATCTCTTCGGCCCGGGTCTCGAGTTCTTTCTCGACCTCTTCCGAGGCGGTCATTTTCTCGACGATCTGCGTTTCGAAAGCCGAGATCTGCTTTTGCAGGGCGTCCATCTCGCGCATCGCGGTCTCGTATTCCTTTTGGTTCTGGGCGTGTTTCAGGTTGCGGTCGGCACGCTCAAGGTAGGTCTTGTTTTCCGCGACCTGGTTCTCGAGGGTTGTCCGTTCTGCATTCAGGGTGTCCCGCCGGCCCTGTATTTCGCGTATAGAAGAGGCGTGCCGCTCAAACTCTTGTTCGATCTCTGCACGCCTCTGGTCAGCAGTTTCTACCTGCATTCTTAATCGACGGATGTTGGTGTCCGTCTTTTGTAACTCTATTAACTTCTCTAGCTCTGCTTTCACGGGTGAACTTCTCCTGGATACTGCCCCGAGGCGTAACTTTTAGTTTATCGCATAAGGGGCCAAATCAAAAGTCGCGGCTAATCACCGGTCAGGAGGTCGACTTGAGAACGAAGAAAATCGGACCGGACCTCGTCCAGCATGGCATCTTCGCGAACGATCCGCCAAACAGGCGGCCCACTTGTGCCGGTAAGGGCCATCTCGACGTTTTTTGCCGGAATTCCGAAATGCCGCAGCCGCGCCAACGCCAGCCCGCCGCCCCGCATAAAACCATCGGCCGGCGTGCGCGTCCAACCTGCTTCGACGGTCAAACATCTGACCCCGTAGCGAAAGCTGACAGAGGAACCGACGATGTTCGCGCCGCGATAGTTGAAGCTGTGCGGTTCGGTCCGCTCGATCGCGACGCCGACGGTCGACCGGTTCGCGGCGGCAACCATCGTGATGATGGTTTCGAACAGCCAGGCAACGCCCGTTTGGCGGATCAAGTCGTTCGTTGCCTTGAGGTCGAGATAATCGGCAACGTCGTGCCGGGCCGCGGCGCGAGCATTTTCGCGGGCCTCGGCCAGCATCTCGGACCACATTTCGTCCATCTCGCTCATCGCTTGCAGGATAGAACCGGTCGGGGCGAATTGCAATTTCGTGGTATGATTGAGGAACGGTGAACGAGTTCTTTTAACGGCGAAGCAGGTACTGCCGTGTTCCGTATTATGCAAAAGGTCTTATCACTAATCGTACTAGGGGTTCTCGCTATTTCTGCCATCGGCCAGGCGGAACAGCCTCCAAAGAGCCGACCCGGGGCAAAGTCAACTCAAAAGAAAAGCAGTATAACGGCGAAGAAAGGCACCGCCGCGGTTAAAATGCCGGAGGCGTCTGACACGTCTTCGCAAAAAACGACGGCCGTCAACGCTGCTGAAACGCCCGAACCGTCGCCTCCGCCGGTTGATCCGGAGATGGGCGGGAAACGGTTCGAAGCGGCAATAGCGGCCCCGACGGCAGCCGAAAAGGCGCGGCTGCTGCGGATATTCCTTGACAAATTTCCTGAATCGACATATGCCGTCGAAGCTGTTGAATATCTGGTTACGGCCCGGGCAATGGTTGGAAGTGAGAGGCTCCAGTCGGGCGATCTGAACGAAGCAATGGCAAGCTTTCGACTGGCGGTCGATGAGGCCCCGACCCCGATTCCCGATCGTCTTTACAATGATGTAGTTCTTAAAACGGTCCTGAATCTATATCAACGCGGCCAGCCGCAGCCGGCGGTCGAGATCGCGGGCCGGATCGAGAAAAAGGTCGCTGGTAACGGCAAACAGCTTCTTGGCCTTGCCGCGTTGTACCTCGGAACCGAGAACGGAGCAGAGGCCCGACGGCTTGCTGAGGCGGCGATCGCCGCGGACCCTACGGCGGCTGCCGGTTATCTGGCACTTGGCCTCGCTCATCGCTTGAATTTCGATCTCGAAGCTTCGGCTGCTGCATACGCGAAGGCCGCGGAGCTTGATCCAGATTCCTTGACGGCGAAAAGGAGTCTCGCTGAAATGAACCGAGCTCTTGGAAAACCGGAAGAGGCCGCTGCGATCTATCGCTCCATTCTTGCCTCGAACGAAGACGACACTCCGTCTCGCACCGGGATGGTCCTGTCGCTTTTCGAGGCTGGCAAACGCAAGGAGGCGGAAACAGAACTAGCCCGTGCCATAGAACGCGATCCGCGCAATTTCACCTTGTTTGCCGGGGCCGCTTATTGGTATGCGGCGAACAGCCAGGGTGCGAAAGCAATCGAGTATGCTCAAAAGGCTATCGACGCCGAACCGCGTTATATTTGGGGCCATATCGCAATGGCACGCGGGCTGATGAAGGAAAACAAACCTGTCGAAGCCGAAAGAACATTGATAAAGGCCAGGCAGTACGGCAACTTTCCTACGCTTGATTATGAGATAGCGTCGGCACGCTTTATGGCCGGGTTATACCGCGAGGCGATCGAAGAGCTCGGCAAGAATTTCACGATAAAGGACGGTGTCGTACGCACGAAGCTCGGCGGCCGGATCGCAAGCGAAGGCAAAACCTTTCAGGAAGCGGTCGGCAACGAACGGCGTGCAAGCATTCTTTCTCCGGCGGCGGCTGACGACCTCGAAACGTCGGAAAAGATGCGGCTGCTTTTCGAGGTCAGCAAGAAGGTCGAATCGACCTCCGACGAAGCTGAGCTTACGACGCTTGCGGATGAATTCGTTCGCGGCGATGACAAGATGAGGCTGCACCGCCAGCTTTATATCGCTCATGTTTTTCTTCAGAAAAATATAGCGCTGGCAAAGGTCGCCGAGCTGCTGAAAGCGTCGCTGGGTAACGCCGACGCTGGGCTGGACGTTGCTGCTCCTGGTGCCGCGGTCATGGCTAGCGAACTTTACGAAAGCCGCGCCGTCGCATTCTCGCGAAACGAGTTCCTGCTCGTCCCGGATGTTCCACGGCCAACCCTATCAGCCATTTTACGAGGCCGGATCGAGGAGCTTTCCGGCTGGACACTTTACCAACAGAAGAGTTACCCGGAGGCAATAGTACGCCTTCGACGGGCCATCAGCGTTCTGCCGGACAAAAGCGCGTGGTGGCGGTCGAGCATGTGGCGGCTGGGTGCTGCCCTCGAAGCCGACGGAAAGGACAAGGAAGCGCTCGACAGCTACATTCAGAGTTACAAGACCGATCGTCCTAGCGCACTGCGGTACAGCGTGATCGAATCGCTTTATGTAAAGGTGCACGGAAATCGTGAAGGCCTGGAAGACATGATCGGCGCGCATCCGCAATCAGCTATCTCATCGATACAGCCGAAAACCGGTGAGGATCGAAAACCTTCGGTTTCGGCGCCGGCCGCTGATCCGCCTCGCGAGGCCAGGGACGCGCCGAAAACGGATGTTCATATAGCCGCAAAGGAACCCGTTCCTTCGTCGATCGTCGCAAATAATGCGGATGTTGCTTCCGAGCGGCCGGCGAAGCAACCACAAAAGTTCAACGCTAAGGCTCGGCTGACGGAAGCGGACAAAACACAAGCAAATATCGCGACCAGAGCGGAACCCGAAACTTCGAAGGCCGCCGATGTGCCAAAGACCAAGTTGACGGAGCCGGAAAAGCAGACTGACACGGCTGCGGCAAAAACTGTGGCCGCGGAACGGCAGATAGAAAAGCCTCCGATCATAGTAAGATCGGCTGACGCCGCTGTCCCGGCGGCACAGGTAGAAGAAAAGTCCGCTGAAAATAAAGATACCGTCGTTGTGTCACTGGCGGAGCTGCTCAGTAAGAAGAGGCCGGCCGATCACGTTGAAACGGAACATTATAGTGAAGGCGGGCTTTCTACCGAGCTTGCACTCAAACCGCTTTTACGGCTTCCGAACCGATAACAGATCTACCCGAGACGGCCGTAGTTCCGTCTCCGGCCTCCGGCCAGGACAGTCCAGCCGCTGAAAAATCTGCTGATCTAAAGGTGACTTCGGCAGAACCGGAAACTCGAGCCCTCTGTTAAGGAACCGGACAAAACGGAACCTTGGAACCGAAGAAGGAAGTTGTCAACGACGTGACGACCGGCGTGCCCGCAGAACAGCCAAAGACCGATCTGCCAAAGACGGATGTAGGCCCCGAAGCGTGACAAAGCCGGCGCGAAGGCCGAAACCGTCAACGCCGCTCCGCGAACCGTTCCACCGAACCTGCATCGCTACCTCCTGATAAAAAAGCCGCGGCGGAAGTCATCGTCATCGACCCGCTCAAACCAGCCGAAAAAGTCCCGGAAACTAAGACAAGAAACCAAGTCTCTTTTTGAACCGATCGTAATTACCGTTCCTCAAAGCTGGAAACAGACCGGCAAAACAACTGACGAGATCAGGGCCGAGTCCGAAGTTAACCCGGAGTCTAAGTCCAAGACCAGTGCAAGCGATAATCCCACAGGATCCGGGTCGACGCGGACACGGCTTGTTAAGGGGAAAGAAATAAAATCGGATCAGAAGTGCTCGATCGATGTGAGCGAGGAAAGCATTGCGCTGCTCAACGGCGGTGGAAGCATCGGCATCCTTGTGACGATCCTTGGCGACGGCACATTAAAAGATCTGGCCGCTTCATCGAACAGCTCGCGTGATGTCGAGGTCAGGCCGGAACCGGAGATCGAAGGCCTTTCGGGGCGAAGGTTCTTTGTGGTCAAATCGGTCAGCACGCGAACCGGGACGTTTCAGGTAAATTTCGAGTCGCCGTGCGGCAAAAAAGAGATCTCCGTTCGCGTAAAGTGACCCACTACAGTTCTTTTTTCCTTTTTCTGCGAAGCTTCGCCTTTGCCCTGCCAACCTCAACAGTAGCTAACGCTGCAAGCAATAAGAAAAAATACGAATTTGAATAAGTTCGAAGCGGAAAGTCGAAAAAGCTGTGGACTAAAATACCGCAGCAACCGGCGAACGCTCCGATAGCTATGGTCCGGCGTTTCTGGTCGGACGAAGTGATCTGCTTTAGCGAGAGTTTTACCAGCAAATAAATAAACGCTGCAATGCAGGCGAAAGCTATGATGCCGCCGTCGGCAAGCATTTGCAGATAATCGTTGTGGGCCTGCTCGATACGAAAAGAACCGTTCCATGTGTCGTATTTCGTAAAGGCGACCCCGAAGGCGTCGAACCCGGCGCCAATGACCGGGTGGTCCAGGAATATCTTCCACGCGACGCCCCAGAAATGCATACGGCCGCTTGTCGGGTCGGATTGATCGCCCTGAAGCCCTATTCCGCGAACAAGCAGATCGGCCCCGCCAAGATATACAACGGCACCACCGACGATGACAATTATCGCTCCGACAACGACAATAATTGCCGGTCCGATACTTCTTTCCCGATCCGGCCGCGGCTCGGTCCGGCTAAAAAAAGACGCGGCCAAAGCAATCGAAATTACGGCGAAAATACTTATCATGCCGCCCCGCGAACCCGTCATACTGACCGCGATGAGCATCAGGATGAGAGCGATCGAAAATAGAGCTTTCTTATCGCTCTTGGTCGAACCGCTCAATAAAAACGCAAGTGTCAGACCGATCGTCATTTCCATGAAGGCCGCGAAATGATGCTGATTTACGAACGGGCCGAAAGGTATGGCCTGGGGCGTAGGCCGCATTCCGTAGATAGCCTCGGGACTGGCAAGTCGCTGAAGTATGCCGACGAATGCCATGATCGACCCGAAAATTACGACCGCGACCGCGATCCGCTCGATCCGCTTTTCAGTGCTAAGAATCGCAAGCGTCGCGGCAAAGAAGTACAGCAAGAATAGAAGCCTTATCGCAAAATAGCTGGTCGCGGAGGCGTCCATCGACAAAGATGCAGAGGCGGAAACATTTGGGAGTTCACCCGACAAACCTGGATCGGCAATGGGAAGAAGCTGAAATACGGCCAATGCGAGGAGCCCCGCGACCGGCAATTGCAGAGGGGACGAACTAAATTTCAACAGACCGGTCTTAAGGCTATCTACCGTCGAAAAAACGACCGCGAGCAGCGTTATCAGCGACAAGGGAATCAACGCCCAGACATCCACGCCACCGTACGCGATCGTAAGAATGAAGGGGATCGCGAGTGTTACGGCGACCGCTATCTTTCGGTGACGTGTCGTTTGTTCATCCGAGTTATCGGAAGATGTTCGGTCGTCCGGCCGTTGTGAGGTCCTGCGTTGCATATCTTCAGCGCTTGGAAAGGGTGAAATCGTCGAACCAGATGCTTCCCGATACTGCACAATTTGCGGGCGGACAAGCGTTGAACAGCTTGATCTCAATGCCTTCTGAATCGGCGGGGACGACGAGATCAAGCTGCATTTCCGTCCATTCCGCAACGGCTGGCAATACAACGCCGGCGATCGGGTCACCGCCGCCGGCCGGCAGAATATCGCAACGGAATGCGCCTGTGTTGTTTAATTCGGACCGGTAAAAAAACCGAAGCACATACGCGCTTCCGCCTTCCACTCCAACCCTTTGTATTATCGGCCTTGAACCGTCCCCCCGGGAGCCGTAACTGATCAAAAGGCTGTAATTGCCGCTGTGCTTTTGGCCCTCGTTCAAGCCTATACGCGGCTGCGTCCCGTCCGCGATCGACCAGGCAAAGGTATGAGCATTTTCCGCCGCGAGCGCCGATTCAAATCCGCCGTTCGAGATCGTCCCGATCGCGGCGTCGGCGTCGGCGAACAATCCGGTTTCGGCCGCGACCTCGATGGCCGAAGCATACTTCCCTCCTTCAATGAGTTTTGCGTATAAGGCCTTTGCGACGTCGGGCATGGACCGCTCGTTTGTCTTCGGCCGTTATTCCACGCCATATCTCTCGTGCCTCGGCCAGGCGTTTCGCATTGACCAGCTGAACGACAACCGCGATCCTGATGAGCGGTTCATCGCCGATAGCCTCGCTTATCTTTTGTATATCGCCACCGAATATCCGGAAGGCCGTCGCTGCCGCGGGAGCCGCTAACGCCGGGTCCGCCGCTACCGCCATTCCGATGTTGGCGAACGCCTCTGACGTCCGGCCCTGCCTGAGCAATAGGTTGCCCAGAGCCCAACGCACCCTTGAATAGAAGGGGGCAAGATCCGCCGCCCGTCTTAAGGCCCGTTCCGCTCCCTCACTGTCGCCCGCCTGTTCCCGGGCACGCCCGAGGGCAAGCCAGTAGGCGTAGTGATCCGGTGATAAAGCGGCAGCGGCTTCGAAATGATGAAGGGCCTTGACCTGATCGCCGGCGAGAAGTGTCTTTTCGAGAAGCGATGCCATCCGGAAATGCGCGTACGGGTCACGCCCGGCGAGCTGTACTCCCAACTCAGCGACCTCGGGTTCCTCCGCCTGTACCGCATTCACATTTCCGAACGACCATTTCGCCGTCAAAAGACAGAGGAAAACGAACAGTACGGTTCCCGCAATGAGGATCGCTTTGGCCGGGCTTCCCGTGAGTTGAAGACTTCGTATATGCACAATAGGAGTTCTAAAAAACTGCGGTTCACTCAAAATCGACCGGTTCTATTTTCAAATGGGCCCGTTTAAGCTCAATGTTAGAATCGCGGCATAGCGCACGCAGCGAGCGAAGCGTTTCGGCCGGTATCTTACTGGACGAGATCAATATCTCCTGAATATCTTTCTCGCGACATAGGTCGGGCAGTGTGCCGTTCGAATCGAAAACGCGTAGGCCGTTTATCATCTTGTCTTTTTTTAGCGGGTCGTCGTCGACGAAACCTACGGGACGATAATTCAGGTTAGGGTTGTTTCGGAGCTCGCGCAGAACAAGCTCGCCGCCGTCGCCCGCGCCATAAATAAGGACCCTTCGCCCGTCCGTCGCCGGTGAGAGCGGCAACATTTCACGGAAAAACCGAAATGCAAGCCGGCTTCCCACCAATGCAAAAAGCAGGATCAACCCGTCAAGGATGAAAACGGCGCGCGAGAAATTCTGAAACCGGTAGATCAAGAAGTATCGCGCCCATGCTGAGTGCCGACCCGAGAACAACACCCTTTGCAAACGTAATAAGATCGTTAATGCTGGTGTAGCGCCAAAGTCCTCGATAGACCCCTGCTGCGAGAAAAGCGAACAATTTCAAAACTATCAACAGCGGCAGCGAATTCATGAACAGGTCCCAATTCGCGGTCGACTCGAACGAGCCGAACAGAAGCAAATAGGCCGCGTAATATGACAGCATGATCAGGAATGTATCGAGAAATACCTCGAAGATCCGCCGCTTGTAAGAAACGTTAACGAGAAAAGCGAAAACGGCGTTGTCCGTTGATGCCAGAGCTTCTTCACGTTCTTCGTAAACCTTCACCTTCGAAAGGTAAACCCCGACTATCGTGAGCACGATAGTGAAGAAAATTATCAACGCAAGGCTCTGGGTTGTTTCCAGCGTTCCGACCATCAGCGACAAGGCGCCGGCGGCAACCGCGAAGCCGTAGATCATGAAGACGGCGGACCGTTCGGAAAGCCCAAGTGCGACCAGGCGGTGAGAGGTATGGTCACGCCCGCCCTGCGACGCTTTGCGGCCCCACATTTTTCTCAGGATCGTAACGAAGGTCGTATCGAAGATGGGCACGAACAAGATGAGCACGGGCACCGCCAGGATGGAAAAAATGCCCCGTGAACGCCCGCCTGTCTGCCCTAAGAGCACGGAACTCGCAAGCAGAAAACCGACGAACATCGAACCGCAATCGCCCATGAATATGGACGCGGGATTCAGGTTGAAAACGAGAAAACCCGCAAGAGCCCCGATGAAGATCGACGCTAAAAGCGCCTCGGTTGTCTGACCGTTCGTAAAAAATCCGATCGCAAGAGAAAACGCCCCGATCGCCGCGATGCCGGCGGCGAGGCCGTCCATGTTGTCCAGGAGATTGACGGCATTCGTGATACCGACCAGCCAGAAAACGGTTATCCAGATATCGATCAGCTCGTAACCCGTGATCGGGAGTTTGAGGTCGAACCCGACAACGAATGTTGCGCCGATGAGTTGGCCGATAAGTTTCTGGTAGGGTTTTATGTTGAGGATGTCGTCGAGCAGCCCGACAATGAATAGAAAGGACGCGGCCGCGATGACGATGAACGATTCAAAAGTATGCGGGACGAAGACCGCATACATTACGACCGTGGTCACAAAGATAGCAACGCCGCCCAGCATTGCCGTCGGCCGTTTGTGCCAGCGGTCGCTCTTTGGCCGGGCAACAAAATCGAACCGCACGGCGAGCGAACGGACAAGCAAGGTCATCAAAACGGCAACAGCGGCGCTGATGCCGCCGATGAAAAAGGGATTTGAGAACAATTGCGCCATTAGCTAGAGCGTCCGGGAGTACATCGGGTTCCGGGTGAATAAAACCCGCCTATCGATGCAGATCGCGATAAAGCTTCCGGATATCCTCGATCAGGCGCTCTTTCGCATAATGCGCCTGCACAAATTCAAATGCTAAGTTAGATACGTCTACTCGTAATCTTTCATTTTTCACTAAATAAATCAACCCTTTAACAAAAGAGGCGGCATTGCCGGGTTCGACGCCGACGCCACGCTCGTGGACCGCGAAGCCATCGTGGACCTCCCGCACATTTCCCAAAAGATCGACCACGCCGCCGACCGTCGTCGCGATGACCGGCCGGCGGGCGGCCATCGCCTCGATAAGCGAGAGCGGAGTTCCTTCATTCAACGACGTAAGGGCAACAATATCGAGTCCGGCGTAAACTGACTCGATCTTCTCGCGATTTCCGAGAAACGAAATGTTTTGAATATTAAGCTCGCGCGACCTCTGCCTTTAACGCCGGGCCCAGATGGCCGTCGCCGGCGATCACAAAATGCAGCGTCGGAAGCGTCGCGTCGTCAAGCCTTTCATATTCCCGGGCAGCCTTAAGAAAAAGCGATAGGTTCTTTATCTCGGTAAGGCGGCCGACGAATCCAACAAGCATGGTCGCGTCGTCAACCGATAGTTCCTGTCGGAGCTCATCCTTTCGCGAAACCGCACCGGCAAACGGAGCGAGATCTATTCCCAGCGGAATAACGGCAAACTGTTCGCTTCTTTCCCACGCCGACCTGACGGTGGATCTCGTCGAACTGTTGGTCGGAAATTACGATTATCTTTTCCGTGGCGAGCCGGGCCAGAAGTTTCTCGATCAGTACGAAGGCCGACGTTTTGAATTTTCCGTAATAGCTGTGAAAAACGTGGCCGTGAAAGGTGTGAACGACAGTCAGACGCCGCGGCCTGCCGACCAGTGCGGCGGGCGTAAGCCAGCGGTAAAGAAAGGCGGCGGCGCGCCCGACCGTGCCCGCTTTTGCGGTGTGAGTGTGAACGATATCGGGCTTTTCGCGAAGAAGCAGGCGAAAGACCTTTATGAGAGAGACAATGTCTCTTAGCGAAAGCTCACGGCTCATTTCCTCGATGAAAACAGGCTCGACCTCGTTTGCCCGGGCAACGTAGGCCATATCTTCTTCGCCCGGCGGGACCCGGCCGGCGACCAGGCGCGATTCAAACTCATCATCCTGCAGCGAGCGCGTCAGCCATACTACATGACGGGCCGGGCCGCCTACGTTCAAACGGGCAATGATGCGGATGATCTTCATTTGAGAGAAAGAGCGGGAACTCTAGCTTCTTAGTCCATCCGGTAGATCGTATCGGGATCGTCCTCGTGCCGGATCTCGTCGATCGGCTCGCTTTTGCCTTCGCCCATGTACAGGCGGTTTGGGCAATTGATAACCATACCATCGACCTCGCCGATGTTCTTGTAGCCGTGGACCACGCCCTTGGGAACGATGACCGCGGTCGGATCTTAGCTCGCCGACGTCCAGGGACATCATATTGTTATAGGTCGGCGAATCGGGCCGGTTGTCCCAAAGCCTTATGTTGAATGTTGACGGGCCGATAAAGCAGAAAAGATCGGCCTGGTCGACGTGCTCGTGCGGGCCGCGTTGGACGCCGGGTTTTGTGAACGAGATATACGACATAACGGGGAAAAACTCTTCGTTAAGATCGTCATGGCGGAAGAGTTCGGCAAGCCAGCCGCGTTCGTCGGGGTATTTTTTCAATTTATAGACGACAACATCGACGATCTCGCCTTTTATAAACTTCGTTTGCTCTTGTGTTTTTGTCATATGTCGTTGCGATCACTTTGCTATAAGGGTTATTTTAACCGCAAAGTCCGCAAAGGAAATCCGCAAAGTTCGCAAAGAATTACAAGTTGTTAACCACTCGCCGTATACCGGTTTTTAGGAAGGCTACGTTGAAATTCAACAAGAGGCCAAGCTTGCAGCCGGAGAGCTTTAGGTATGTCAGCACCTGAGCGAGGTGGACGTCAGAAATACCATCTACGGCTTTGATCTCGATTATCAATTTTCGCTCAACGAGCAGATCTATTCGATAGCCGCATTCGAGTTTGACCTCTTCATAGACGAGCGGCAGTGGTTTTTCTTTTTCGACAAATAAGCCGGATGTCACGAGTTCATAAAATAAGCACTCCTTGTAGGAAGATTCAAGCAGGCCGGGTCCTAGCGCGGTGTGGACCTTTAAGGCCCGGTTGATCACCAGGTTTGAGAGAGCGTTTTCGTTCATGCTTTACTTTGCGTTCCTTTGCGGGGACTTTGCGTCCTTTGCGGTTAAGGATCGAATTTTACCGCAAAGGTCGCAAAGGTTTACGCAAAGTTCGCGAAGATTCTTTTAGATGTTGTTCGCTCCGGTTTTGGCGACGAGGTTTGAGGCGTTCAAGCAGGCTTTCGAATGTGCCGGCGTCGGTCCACCAGCCTTCGAGCTCGTTCCAGGTCATCTCGCCGCGGTTGATGTAATGGTTGTTTACGTCGGTGATCTCGAGTTCGCCGCGGCCGGAGGGGACGAGGGTTCGGATGACGTCGAAAACGGTAGCATCGTAGAAATAGATCCCGATGACGGCGAGATCCGATTTCGGCTCGGAAGGTTTTTCCTCGATGCGGAGGACGCGGTCGCCGTCCAGTTCGGGCACGCCGAAACGCTGCGGGTCGTGAACACGCTTGAGCAGGATCTTTGCTCCGTTTCCCTGCGCTCGGTACTCCTCCGCCGCCTGGCGGATATTTCGCTCGATAATGTTGTCGCCGAGCACGACACAGATCGGCTCCGTCATCGGCAAAATGTTCGACCAGCGAAAGCGCATCGGCGATGCCGCCTTCGCCTTCCTGGTAGGTGTAATTGAGATGCTTCAGGCCGAAGTCCTTTCCGTTGCCCAAGCAGCCGCAGAAAGTCACCGGCCGAATTGCCGCCGGTGACGATCATTATGTCCTCGATGCCGGCGTTGATCAGCGTTTTGATCGGGTAATAGATCATCGGCTGGTCATGCACCGGCAACAGATGCTTGTTCGTTATTTTAGTTAACGGGTGAAGCCGTGAACCCAGGCCGCCCGCGAGAATTACACCTTTCATTGATAGGTTTTATTGTCTAGTGGGTGAATCTGCTGGTACATCGATAGCTGGTTTTGTTTACCGCAAAGTGCGCAAAGTTTTTCGCAAAGGACGCAAAGGAAAACCGTAATCAATTATTTCAACCAGAATCGGTGCCAGCACTTTGAATAGTTACAGTCCACTAGATCAGTCGATAAATCTTTGGAACCAAAGCTCGAGCATGAGAAAAGTCCAGAGCTGGAACGAGTGGTCGCGTTCGGCCGCCGTGTGTTCCGTCGACGTAACGGCGGAGGACCTCAGGCCGGATGATGCCGCGGTTGAGCGACCTTTCGGACAGAAGAACCTCCGTCAAAAAGTCCTTCATTTCTCCGCGAAACCATTTGCCGATCGGCACGCCAAAACCCATTTTGCGGCGATAGATCACTTCGCGCGGCACCAGCCTTGCCGCCACTTTTTTCAAGCAGCGATTTTGTCTGAAGCCCGCGCATCTTCATACCGGCCGGCAGGCTGGCGGCGAATTCGATCACTTTGTGGTCGAGAAAAGGCGACCGCGCCTCGAGCGAGTTTGCCATCGAGGCGATATCGACCTTTACCAGCAGATCGTTCGGCAGATATGTCATCTGGTCGGTCAGCATCGCGGCATCGAGGATGCCCGAGCCGTTCGCCGTCGCAAACCATTTGTCGAGCACGAGCGACGAGTTTTCGCCCGACACCGCGCTCGCGAAATCGTCTGTGTAGATACCAGCCTTCGCTTTTCGATCAAATGTAGAAACCCAGCGAAAATAGCGCTCGGTTTTAGGCAGCTCGGCCGCCCTGACAAAACGCTTTGAGGTCGCGAATGCGGCTGCGTTTCAGCTCGGACGACGGCAGTATGCCGATCGCTCGTTCGATGAACTGTCTGCGGAGTGGCCCGGGCAGGCGCCGGTAGCTTTCGGCGAGCTTCATCGCGGCGTAGCGTTCGTAGCCGGCAAAACTTTCGTCGCCGCCGTCGCCGTTCAGCGCGACGGTCACATGCTTGCGAGTTTCCTTTGCCACATAGTAGGTCGGGATCGCGACTGGAATCGGCGTAGGGCTCGCCGTAATGTTCGACCAAAGTCGGGAGCACATCCAAAGCGTTCGGGCGAACGATGAACTCGTTATACTCGGCCCCGACGTGCTCGGCGACGCGCCGCGCATACTTAAGCTCGCTGAAATCCTCTTCTTCGAAGCCGATCGAGAACGTCTTCACCGGCCGGTCGGCTCTCCTCCGCCATCAGTGCGACGACCGTCGACGAATCGACGCCGCCGGACAGAAATGCGCCAAGCGGAACCTCGGATATCAGCCGCAGCCTGGTCGATTCACGCAGGATGCGGGTCGTTTCCTCGATCGCCTCTTCTTCGGTGATCTTTATCTTCTTTGAAAAATCGGGCAGCCAGTATCGCTGGGTTTCGATCGCGCCGTCCTTCCACCGAGCCAATGTCCGGGCTCGAGCTTGCGGATCTTTTGTAGATCGTCTGCGGAGCAGGCACGCACAGATACGACAGATAATTGTCGATGCGCCTCGAGATCCACCTCGCGGGACACGGCCGGGTGCTTGAGCAGCGCCTGAAACTCCGAACCGAATATCAGGTCGCCGTTCGGCTGATGCGAGTAAAGCAGCGGCTTTTTGCCGACGCGGTCGCGGGCGAGGAAAAGCGATTTTTCACGCGTGTCCCAGATCGCGAACGCGAACATCCCGCGGAGGTGTTTTAGGCAATCGACGCCGTACTCGTCGTAAAGGTGAATGACCGCTTCGGTGTCGGACTTTGTATAGAACTGGTGGCCGCGTTTCTCGAGATCGTCGCGGAGCTCCTGGAAATTGTAGATCTCGCCGTTGAAGACGATCCATTTCGTCTTGTCCGCATTGTGGATCGGCTGCTTGCCGCCGGCGACGTCGATGATCGCCAGCCGCCGCATCGCAAGCGCGACCCCGCCGTCGACGAAAAACCCGTCCTCGTCCGGCCCGCGGTGCGCGATCGCGGCGTTCATCCTTTCCAGGATCGAAGCGTCGATCCGGGCAGCCGCTGCATTAACGTATCCGACAATTCCGCACATTCTTTTTTAAGCCTCGATCCGTGCTCGCAAGCCATCCTCGACGCGCTTACGCCTTTCGGACCTATGCCGCTCGGTACATCTTCTCTCCTTTCCAAAAACAGTGTCAATCCGACGGCGATGAAGATGAATAAAAATACCTGGATCTGCGTCCGCTGGCGATAAGCCGTACCGACGTTTCCCTGAAAGATGGAATACGCAAGCGTAAGCATCAGGCTGAAAACTAGTACCGGGATAGAGCTCCGCAGACGCTGGCGGATCGTGCAAACCAAAGCCCGACCACCAACAGCGGCATCATGGCCCACCATAACAGCACTTCGGGCAGTGTGATCGCCTGTCGAAAGTTGGTCATCTCCCACGGGAAAGGCGCAAACATCAGATACAAAAATCCTATCGGGAACGGCTGAAATCGCGCCTTC
Source organism: uncultured Acidobacteriota bacterium (assembly GCA_963763355.1). GTDB lineage: Bacteria > Acidobacteriota > Blastocatellia > Pyrinomonadales > Pyrinomonadaceae > OLB17. The sequence goes on along the minus strand of CAVXOI010000007.1, from coordinate 1,214,870 downwards.
CGTCGTCGAAACGTCGATATCCTCGCCGAATCCCGATTCAGCCGACGTCGCCAGATCCAGAGCGGCTTCGCTGAACGCTCTCCAGATTTCCGAACCGCTCAAAGTCGACGCTGGCGTTGCGAATGACCCCCAGATAGGTCAAGCCCCAGCCCAAGCAAAACTAGGACCGCGGTGCGACGAATTATAGACGCGAGCGAGCCGGTAAGCACCGATAAGAAAACTACCGCCCACCGCGATCGCCACCATGTAAAAAATATAGAACCGCAGCGACAATATCCCGAATAGCGAAAAGAGAAGAAGCAGGAGGGCCCCATAGTTGAACTTCTCCTGCAGCTGCAGGACCATTGTCATCGCCAACACAAGAAGGAATATGATCAACCCATCCTTCATCAAGCTGCGACGACCAGATGACGAATGACGGGAAAAATGCGATCGCAAGCGGCGGATATCTTTGCAACCTTGTTGTTTTTGAACATCTTCGCCGCACAAAAATAAACCATCGGGGCGGTAGCCGCGCCGAAAACGGCGCAGAACGATTGGGCGGCAAAGATGTTTCGGCCGAGAAGATAATAAATACCGCCGACCAGATAATTCATTCCCCAGCCCGGGCCCGATGTCGATCGGGTCCGATTGCAGCGCCATGATCGTCCGACTGGAATCTGCCCCGTCCAGTAATCCACTAACCGCCAGCCCGCTAATAGTCGTAAGTCAAGCGCGTCGCCGCCGAAGAACTCGCGAAGCTCAAAGGCGTGAACAAAGATCCCGAATGCCAGCCGGATCAAAAGCGCTCCGAGAAAAACCGTCGTAATAAAATCTTTTTCCTCGGTGAACCGGCGGAAGAGCATCAATGCGACAGTTGAGAAAGCGAGCACAATCAGTATCGACGCCGCCCCTTCGGGAAACGCGACGGTTATCATCCCCAACGTGACGATGACCAAACAGGATGTAATGAAAAATCTGTCCCGCATTCGAGGTTTACTTTCCGTATCACCAGATTGTTCTCAAGAACCAGTGCGTCGAAATTGGCATTCCGGAACGTGTTGATCGCATCCTGAGGTGTGCAGACGATCGGCTCCTGAACGTTGAAGGACGTGTTCAAAAGCATCGGAATGCCGGTCAGCTTTTTGAATTCGTTGATCAGGTTCCAATACCGCGGATTGGTTTTTCGGCTGACCATCTGCGGCCGGGCGGTGCCGTCGACGTGGACGACGGCCGGGATCTTATCTTTATATTCCTCGGCAACCTGGATGACGGTGATCATGAACGGATCGTGATGCTCGACGCCGAAAACCTCGCGGCCGTGTTCTTCGAGCATCGACGGGGCCAGCGGCCGGAACCATTCGCGAAGCTTGACCTTATGATTCAGTATCTCGCGCATGTCCGCCCGCCGAGGATCAGCCAGAAAGCTTCTGGCCCCGAGGGCTCGCGGCCCGAGTTCCATTCGGCCGTTGAACCAGCCGATGATCGCACCGTCGGCGATCATTTTTGCGAGCTTTGGCAACAGGACCGCATCGTCGAGCGTTTCGATACTGCAAGTCCCGCTTCGTCGAGCGCCGCACGGCATTCATCGTTCGAATAGCCCGGCCCCCAGTAGGCGTGGTCCATCACGAACTCACGCGGGTTTCCCAAGTATCTGATGCCAGACCATCAAAGCCGATCCGAGACTGCATCCGGCATCGCCCGCGGCCGGCTGGACATAGAAATTCTTGAACGGCGTTTCGTGAAATATCCGGCCGTTCATCACGGAATTGAACGCGACGCCGCCGGCCATGCATAGATTTTCTTCGCCGGTCATCTCCTTGAGTTTCTTTACAAGGTAGATCGCCGTATCTTCAAGGGCTTTTTGCGCCGAGCAGGCGATGTTCCAATGATGTTCGCTCAACTCTTCGCCGGGTTTTCGGCCCGGTCCGAGCTCGTTTACGATCGCGTCGGGAAATTTGTAATGCTTTGGCGAGATGATGGTCGAGCACCTGGATATTGAACCTGAAATCGCCGTGCCCGTTTGTGGTCAGCACCTTTTCGCGGAAAAAGTCGTAGAATTTCGGCTTGCCGTAGGCGGCCAGGCCCATTACCTTCCACTCGTCGCCGGCGAACATGTCGAAGCCGATGTAGTTCGTCACCGCCGAGTAGAACTGGCCCAAGCTGTGGGGCAGCTTTATGCGTTTCAGCACCTCGAGCTTGTTTCCGCGGCCACGGGAAAACATCGTCGTCGTTTCCTCGCCGGTGCCGTCCCAAGTCAGGACCGCGGCCGTCTCGAACGGCGAAACGAAGAATGCCGCTGGCGGCGTGCGTCTGATGGTGCTCGAGAAAATGAAACTTGAAATCGCTCGGGCCGAAATGCTCGCGAAGGCGTTTTGGGTGCCGGAACATCCCCAGATAGCTGTCGGTAACCTGGGCGATGCCGCGGTCCGCCCGGGCCTTGAACATATCCGGGGAAACAAACGCCGCCTTTGACCGCCTGCATCGCCTTGTGGCGCAGGATCCACGGTTTCCAGTAATGGCCGACGTGCTCGACATCCTTTAGCTCGATACCGGCATGATCAAGACAGAACCGGATAGCGTTGTAGGGGAAGCCGCTGTGGTGTTTTTTGCGGGAAAACCGTTCTTCTTCCGCGGCGGCTACAAGTTTCCCGTCCTTTATCAACGCCGCTGCCGAATCACCGAGAGTTGTGAGGCCTAAAATGTACATTTATTCGACTATATTCCGCGCACTATCCGTGTTCAAAAAGTATACCAAATGCGTGACCGGTGTAAGGGGCGGCTGGGGAACTTTGCGTTAACTTCGCGAACTTTGAGGTTAGAAAATCAGTTTTTACCGCAAAGGTCGCAAAGTTTTACGCAAAGGGACGCAAAGGAAGCAAAGGTGAGCTTGGGCTTGGAGTTAGAAGCTGCAGCCGAAGCGTTTTTGGCGGTTGAGCATTTGGACGGCGAGGGAGACGGCGTCTATCTGGTCGTCGTGACGGGCGTTGGGGAATGTGCAGACCTCGTCGAGGAAGTCCGCGACCCAAGGGCCGCGGACGAGGATGACCTTTCCGCCTTCGGCGAGGTTGGCCCAGGTGAGTGCCCGTGTGAACTTGTCGGCGGTGGTGCGTATTCCCCGAAATGTCTTTCCAAAAAGCTGAGGGTCACGTCTTAGCTCCTGGATGAAGGCGAGACCGTGGAGAGCTTCTTCGATGCCGTGCTCGGTATTTTTCTCCAGCGTCATTTTTTGAATGATGAGACGTCGTTGCTCGGGGAACTCGATCCTTTGACGAAAGCCGTCGGCGATGTAAAGTTCCCCGGTTTGTTTATCAAAGGCACACCTGAAAGTGGCAGTGTAATCAGCACTGTCGCGACGTCGAGATGGCAAGATCGTACGCACGGGCCCATCTCAAGCCATCGGGCGGCCGATCGACGATCCTGGAAAACCAGGCCCGTTTGAAGAGCCCGCCTTCGGGCGGAACGGGACGCTGCTGGTAGAGTGCGGAGAAGCTGTAGGTGCCGAGCCTTCGCTTGATCCGTGCCAGTTCGTTCTCATCAAAACGCTCGGGACAGAGAGCAATGCCGGGCAAGCGGCCAAGCGCATCGACCGGCTCGGGGTCAACTTGTTTCTCCGGCTTGCGTGCCTGGGCCTCTTGCTCCTCTCTCGCTTGCTGCTGCCGGAGAAGATCTTCGTATTCGGCAAGCTTTTGGTCGTATTCTTTCCACTCGTCGCGGTTGTGGTAGAGGCGGGGTTGGGCGGGAGGGGTTGGGGGAGGGATGATTGGGCCTTTATGGGAGTTCAACGTGGGTCCGTCGCTTATCCGGGGTGGTTTCGCCCTTTGGGCTCATGCGGACAGGAGTGTCCGCCTGGGCTCATCGGCGCTCCGCTCCTCGGCGAGGGCGGGTAATGAGATCACGTCCCAGTGTTCGCCGCCGTCGTGCATTTCCTTTAGCAGTCTTCCGGCCAGATCGTCCTCGTGCCAGCGGGTCTGGATGAGAATGATGGCGCCGCCGGGTTCCAATCTTGTAGAAAGATCGTCATTGAACCATTCGTAGGCCCGGTCGCGATATGTACGGCTTTCGGCTTCGGAACGGCTGCGGACAGGATCGTCGATGATCGCAAGATTGGCGCCAAACCCGGTTATGCCGCCGCCGACACCAACGGCACGAAGGCCTCCGCCAAGACCTGTTTCCCATTCGGCGACGGTGTTGAGACGACGACGAGACAATGGAAAGTGAACAGTGGAGAATGGATAATTGGTTTGCGACGAGCCGGGCTGATCTGTGCATTCGTTTTCGGGAGCAAATGCTGACGCCTTACTTATGTGCGGGCTATTCACACTCGATCGGGCCGCTTCATTCTCCATTCTCAATTTTGCATTCTCCATTTGAATACTGTCTTCCCAGGTGATGCGTACCTTGCGTGAGAAGCGGTTTGCCAGACGCTGGTTGTAGCTGCCGAGTATTATGGAGGCGCCCGGGTCCTGTAAGAGCCGCCAGGCTGCATAGCGGACAGTGACAAGCTCGGATTTTCCGTGTCGGGGCGGCAAGAAGATCATCAAACGTTTACACGTGCCGTCGGTGACCTGCTGCAGTTTTTCGTAAATAAGCTCCTGGTAAGGCCACGACCAGGTCATGTTGGGAGAGATGCGTTTCAACCATTCCTGAAAGGAACTCGGCGGCTGCCGGTCTGGGGTTTGCAACTGTCCGATCAGGCTGCGGCCCGTTGACATGAGCGTCGCGGCCAGCAGGCTGCTGCTCGTGTTCGGGGACCGGATCTGAGAAATGATTACTTTCTCAGGTTGTGGGCCTCTTCTTTACCCGGGGCGAGTTTTTCGGCCCCTATCAGGGACACGAGCGGATGAAGTTGGTCTTTCCATTTAAAACGTTCGATCCAGCCGAGGCGAAGGCCGGTTTTTGTCCGCTGGTTGTAAAGACTGCGGCGTGTGAAGCGGAGGCAGCCAAGATCGTGCATTTCTCTTTCTATAAGCCGGTGATGCCGACCGCGGTGTTTGAGATAGAGCGATCTGGCCTTATCGATGACGAGCTGGTTTTGCATGTGGGTGAAAAGTTCAAGGTTCAAAGTTCAAGGTTCAAAGCTTCAGGTTTCAAAGCTTCGCACTGAGGCAGGTGGTTTCGGAAAGGAGTCTGGAGGTTCGAGGTTTTGAACCAATACCCAGTGTCACCTATTTGAAAGAGGCAATGATCGGAATAGCAGATTCTATGGCGTTAAGGGCGTTTTATAAGTTTCACGGATCTTATGCGACTCTTATGGCCGCAAGCCGCGTGCGCTTTGACCGAGAAACAATGTATCACAGATGGGACAGTAATGCAATACCTAAATCCGAGAATCCAGAAAAAAGCAAAGCTGCTTCTTGCAGATTTACAAACCCACAGTCGCAGGTGCAGACATCGAACCGTGCACTAATCAGGTCCCGGTTTCTTATAACCGACCGCGCACCAGTAAGGAACTCTATCGCTGAACGTAATGTTCTCCAACCCTGCCGCATCCATCATTGCCGCGATCTCCTGCCGGGTAAATCGCCGCTCAAGCCGTGTGCCGAACCTGTCTAATGCGTCCGTACGCATCGTATAAAAACTGTGTCTCCGGTAGGTCGAAAGCGGTAGGACATCAACATCAAATCCCAGTTTTTCAAGTATTAACGCAAGTTTCGCAAGCGGGAAGTAGATCAAAACGGCAATCATGTCGGTAACAAACGCCTTTATCCGGAACGGGAGGCCGTTGATCGCCCGGCGGAAAAGATCGAGAAATACGCCAGACGCTTCGGAACCAAAAAGGCCGGTTATCGAAAGCATAGTAAAGGTAGAGAAGGAACGGCCCGTTGTCCTTTAACTTCCTAACGCACGCCCGAATTCCAGCAGATGTATCCGGAATATGGTGAAGAACACCCAACGAATACCCGAAATCCATCGAGGCGTCGTCCAACGGAATCGCGTCAACCGATGCGTGAAGAAAGACGGTATTGTCCTTTCCCGCAAGATTCCCCCTGGCGACAGCTAATGCCGATTCACTCGCATCAATGCAGTACAAAGATCCGCAGCGGTCCGCGACCAGCTTCGCCCACCTCCCGCTGCCGCAGCCCAGGTCGAATCCAACCGCATCGGGCGGCAACGCCGTCCAGGGGAAAATGGCGAAATACCTTTCGAATTCCGCAGACAGCTCCTCACCGCTTAAACTCGCCTGGTCGAAACGGCTCCATTCCTCGCCGAATCCGTCCACTGTTCTTGCGTCTAAGTTCGTCTGCATCTCGAATGAAAACTAACTGGGCCCTGAATCTCGATAAACACAGGCTTGCTCAAACCACACACAGCGGTCCGGATACTGTAATTCACTTAACTACTCGATACGGCGCCAACGGACTGTTTGGCCGCCGCTGACCCAAGCCTTCCGCATATCCCAAATCCACGCCGGTCATCGTTGCAGCCCCAAACCTCGTCAAAACCCGCAGCTTCATACCACCCCGAAACCTCTTCGTAACTGTGGTAATGGGCGTACGGCGCCCCGAAAATATCGTGCACCGCCAAGGCCGCCTCTCGTCGGCTGATTGTTTCATATCGCCTGATCCCAAGCTTATTCACCGTCCAGCAAAACCCGATGAAAGGAACGGCAGTCGCGTCCGCAATTCGGGCGAAGAGTCCGGCCGGTATACGCGTGGTGATCGCCCGCATTGAATTGACGATCGGCGTAACGATCTTCTCAAACTTATAGAGCCAAACGTAAAACGTTCCGCCGCCCTTCAGCAGCGGACAGAGCGCTCGAAAGGTCTTTAGCGTATTGGGCGTGTGGTGCAGCACACCGGTCGAATGGATGATGTCGAACGAATCGGGGGCGAGCGGCGGTTTCTGCAGATCAGCCTGGACGAAATGCACATTCTCCCTGCTCCCCTTTTCATATACGTCACGAAAAGCCTGCCCCTTTTCCAAGCCGGTACTCAAGTCTAACGCCACAACCTCAAGCCCAAACTCGGTGTACGCCACCGACTGGCTGCCGTTACCACATCCGGCGTCCAACAATAATTTTCCCTTCAAGTCTTCTTTCGGAATTCGGATCGGGTCCAGAAAGAACCACTGAACGCGATCGGCCAGCTCCATAGTCCATGTCTTCCCGCCAATGTCGTGGTTATCCCATTCGTTGCTGAAATTCGCCTTGGTCCGACTGTCGAATGATTCGCCTTGCGACTTAAACCGCTCTCTTACGATCAAATTATCGACGACGGCAGGAGTTGGGATTGGAACATCGCGTTCGATTTCTCGCCAATAATCCGCCAGCGAGTTTGGCAGCATTCGCGGGATGCCTTTGTATACAGGAAAATAATGCGGCTCCGGACAGCTGAGAATCCCTGACACAACTTCATCTCCATTCATCTTGAACGGAGTAAGTTCAAAAGTCCCAGCCGCAATTCGGGCACCGCAGTATGTCCAATAGTCTCTTCCGCATTGTTTATCTTTAAATGGTGGGCTTATTTTACCCCGGTCTTAACTCTGTTACGTATATACTCCCAAATCGTCGGATGATATCGCAACTTCGAGGGAAGATCCATCATCTCGTTTCTGGGCTTGAGTTCTCCGTTAATGCTATTTTCGACCGCGTTTACCAATATCGGAATGCCGGCGGCAGTGTGTAAATAGGGATAAGTTGCAAAATTGTCCTTTTCGGTTACGGCAAAGAATGCTTGTTCGATGATGTTTCCCGTGTCGATACCTTCGTCGACAAAATGCACCGTCGTTCCGACGAGTTCGGGCCGGCGTTCGGCAAGGGCCCAGTACGCACCGTGAACACCGCGATAAAGGGGTGTAATTCCAGCATGTGTGTTAATAAACGGTGCGTTCACAGATCGCAGCGTCTCTTTTCCAATAATCGCGCGTGCCATTCACAACAACAACATCGGGCTGTAATTCGCAGCAGGATCTCGCACGTTTTTCGGAGTTTACCGAATCTACTTTAATCGGCTGTAGGCCGTTCCATTCACGCGATAGCCCGTATTCGCGTACAATCTCCGTAACCCGATGACCGCTTTGGCCGGATAGCAACGGTACGATCACAGCCGCGAAGAGAACCTGTCCGGTAGCCTTTATGACACCGAGACGTTTGATCCTCTTCTTTACCATCTCCGAGCACGACAACGGAGGCTCGATTACAACCGACACATTTTCAAATCGATCGCGGAGAGCCCTGTACACTGCCCGAGTGGAGTCGCCATCCGAACAAAGCAGGACTATGTTGCCTTTTCGATTCATTCTTACCCGGGGCGGAAACTTTCACGTGCGGCCTCGGCGGTTTCCGTCATGGTGAGAGAGCGCATTTGGTATTGATCCCGCAATTCACTAAATCTTTCGAGAATGCGTCTAAGAAGATCAATATTCGGCTCGAGGTTCGATCCGAAGTTGTGCGGATGCCACCAGAGGTGGAAGATCTGCCTATTCTTAGCGGCAAATTCCAGGCTCTTCGTTATTCTTCGGTACTGGAAACTCTGCGCAAAACCATCGCCCCGCGAAACAGGACGCAAAAACATGCTCGCTCGGACATTAGCTATTTTCCCATGCCAGACATCCTCCCAACGGAAGGTGTTCAGGCCCGACACATTAAGATGCGTGTCCGCCAGCCTGGCGGCCCTGTAAAAAGGGTTTGTTTGGGTCCGACCGTCAAACTGGTACATCCACGAATCCTGGTTCCCGCGATAGCACTCTATTCCGTGGTCGAGCAGAATCCCGTCATAATGAGGATTATGCTGGTTTCGTGGAAACACGATGGACCTGCAGCTTGATTCCCTTTGCTCTTGCTATCGCCACGGAACTCTCAATATCGGATGCGAAACTTTCAGCCGTTTGCCCTTTCTCGAGACAATAGTAATGCGAGAAGGTGTGCGTTCCGATCTCCTGCCCAGGAGACTTTTTGATCAGGTCTATCAATTCGGGCGCGTAGTGAACCGATAATTGAATCGGCGTTTTTTCAAACGTCTCTGTATACGGCGACAAGGCGGGATCGTCGTATTGAGGGAGAACCTTTGGAGTAAATTCCTTTAGCTCCCGGGCCGAATCAGCAAACAAGAATCCGACCGTAGCCCAGGTCGCCGAGATACCAAACTCCTCAAATAATCGGAGAATCGCCGGAATAGCTTCGTATTCGCCGACGCAGATTCTTCTGGTATTCCCGGTTCGACACAATAAAATCTCGAACACCCCAATAGAGCTCGAAGTCGAGCGATACCACGAAAGCCCCGAAATTATGTGTTACGGGCATAGGTCCAATTCCCAAGTCACTCCATCAACTTAATACAGACTGAAAGGCCTCGACCACTCTCGGTTCGACCGCTTTTAGGCTGTACTTAGCGTGCGCGTCCGCGGCGGCATTAGACGAAAGCCGGTGCCTGAGTTCCGAATCTTCCGCCAGTACGGTAAGGTAATCGAGCCATTCCTTGTCTGAGGCCGCAAGAAAACCGTTCTCGCCGTGACGAATCACCTCCGTGTTCGATGCCATCGGAGTTGCGACGGGTACGATACCCAAGGCCATGTACTGCGCCGTTTTCATTATGAACTTGTATTTGTTCCACGAGTTGTTCGGCAAAGGTACGAGCCCGATCTGAATCTTGCGAAGATCCGCTACTTCCGTCTCTTCGTTCCACCTTTGAGCGGTATGCCTAACATCGTTTAGCCCGAAATCCTCGCCGCCGATCAAATGAATATCAGCAATGTTCCTGGCGGAAATCTCTTGCAAAGTGGCTTCCACTAGCTTTACGTTGTGGAGTATCGACGGACTGCCGCTCCAGCCAATGCAAACTCGCGGAACCTCTTTGGGAAACGGTTTGTACTCGAATTTTCCTGTGTCGACGACGCTCGGCACCTGCCAGATATTAGTGTTGAACTGTTCCGCATATTCGCGAATGGGCGTCGAATTGACGACCACAACCTTGCTGATCCGGATGATCTCTTTTATCTTGCCGAAGAACTTCAAGTAGGACAAATATCCATTTGACGGACTCTTGTAAGGCATAAACAGAGGGTCATCTAGCTGGTAAATTATCGGCTTCCTTCTGGCGATTCGCTTTTCAAGGTACGCCGGTCCTAAAAGTGCCGCCTCGCGATAAACAAATACTGCGTCGTAGTCATCAAGCCGCTTCAGAAGCCCGATGCGATCAACGAACGCACGGATCATCTCGACTGCCTTACCGAATTGATTACCACTCTGATGAAGAATTTGCCGGAGTTTTCACGTTTCAAACGGCGCATAGTCTAGATTAATGCCAGCGGTATGAAGCGCAGACTCCCAAAGCTCAATGCTGCCGCGTTAACCCGGCGCGTGTCCTTTTTGGTTTGGCACTAACGCTAAAACGCGCATTTAATTCTTCTTCTCCAACAGCGCATTATCATCGGCGCCTATAACGCTCGCCTCCAACAGCGACGAGGTCAAACTTGTTTTTGGCCGTCTGACGGCAGCGTTCCCGGATATCGCACAATTCTTGAATCCTTTCTAATGCCGTCCGATAGCTCTTCGGATCGAAATTGTCAACCAAAACCCCAGTTTTAGTTTCAACTATTAATTTATCCACATCCCCAACGCCTTTATTCGCGACAACCGGCACGCCACACGCCAGATATTCCGGAATCTTTGTCGGAGACCTTGATGCTGTTGCGTATCCTGCCTTTACAAACGAGAGCGCTGCATCTGATGCGCTGAGATAGCCTGGGACTTCCGTCGGGTCAACTCGTTTAACCAAAAAATCTCGATCTGAGAATCCACCCTTTTCTAACAGCGGAATAACGCGGTTGGGATCCGCTTTAGTTAAGAACAAAGCGAAAGTTTTCGGATCGATTGACTTGGCTACTCTTAAAAAGTCAGCAATTTCATTAGTCAAATACAACCCTCCGAGTTCACCTAGATGTGCGATTACAAATCGATCTTCCACGCCTAAATCTTGCCGGGAACGGTGCCTAAGCTCATTTCCGTTTCGGGCGAACCTGTTGTCGAAGTCGACACAGCAGGGAATTACCTCTACCGGTCTTCCAAATCTGTCGAAGCGTGTCTCGTTGGCTTCTGGAAAAAGCATCTCTCTCGCCTTTTCCGTCAACACAACAAAGCCGTCTGCTTCCTTCATCAACCGTTTTTCGACCCGTTTTGCAGTCCGATAAATCAGCCCGCCCTCGGGCCAGATCCCGGCGTCAGCGTATTCTTCGGGCATAAAGCCCCGAATGTCGAAAAGCAGTTTCGCTTTGCACCGCGAGAGCTTCCGGCCGATTGCCCCCATCAGTGTCGGAATGTGAACGCGACCGTGAAGAATGTCTATTCTCCTTGACCGCAAAAGTCTTCGAATTTTCAAAGCGCCGCGGAAAATATCATAAGCAGTCGCCAACGCAGAAGGGCGTTTGTGATAAGGTAGGCACTGCCACTCGATCCCTTCACGAAGCAGATTTTCTCTTTCGACCGCAATCTGTCCGATCGTCCAGCTTTTGGAAAAGTCCGGTTCAAAAGTCAACAATATTATCTCGTGCTTATCCTTTTTTAGTTCACGCAAATAAGGCAGCACCTGGGTCTGCACCAGCGGCTCGCGTATTCCGAAATAACATATGTAAAGTGATCTGGCCATCTAGGCGGCGGGGGCGGCATGTCGTTTCCCGACAATATTGGCTCCTGCATTTGTCGGCCGTGAGAACTCGCCGATGCCGGATCCTTCAAGGGCCCGAACAATTTCAGCTTCGGTCATCGGCTGGTCAAAATGGGGAGACAACATGTCGAACGTATCAAGGACCGCCCAAGCGTAACGCTGCTTCCGGTTGAGTTGTTCTTCGTGGACGTAATTGGCTATCGGTATCGCAAACTTAAAGAGCTTCCCCAAGACCGGGAATTCGAAACAGCACATCCGTCAATGGAAAAGCGATCGGCATGACGCGCTCGAATGAGCTTCAAGAGCCTCTCCTGCTTTATCCGCTTTGTGATCGGTCGGAGCCAGTACTTTGAATAGAGTTTTGTCCACGGCTTGCGGGGATAGATCGTGACGGCTATTTCACCCTCCGGCTTGACCATTGTCGCAAGCGACTGTAGCGATCTTTCCGGCCCTGGCGTGTGTTGAATCACCCCGATGCTGTAGCACAGATCGAACGTACCCTCACGAAATGGCAGATCGTATATGCTTGCCTGAACGAAGTGCACATTCTCGCGGCCACGTAAGTTTTCCTTCGCCGCATCGATCGCACTGCTGATATCGATCCCGACGATCTCACCTTCGCTCGAGGCCGCCACATCCAGAAACCTACCCGCACCGCACCCAGCATCCAGCACCCACTTGTTTTTCAATCTCTCGGGCGTCCAATCAGTCTCCGACCAAAATCTGTCAGCCGAAAGCGTTGTTCCGTTGTAACTATCTATCTGCTCCTTGCGGAATAAACTCCATTGATAACCAAATGACGAGGCGTAGTTCTCCGAGCCCACAAAGCGTGGTATCCCATTCGATACGGGAAATTCCTTATTACACCGCCGGCAATCAAGTGTGCTCTCAATGATGGCGTCTTCTGTTGACGCGGTAAATAAATCGTTCTTGCATTTCGGGCAAACGAGTATTTCTAAAAGCTTTCGTTTCATTCAGGTCTGATTTTACCGCTGATGATTCTTTGAGAACCTTTAAATAATAACCCATGAGCGATGGATTGAACCATAGGCTTTTCAAAAGATTTCTAAGGAAATCCTGATATCGTCCAACGTGCAAATACGAGCCGGCCAGAACCTTATATAGATTGGCATACGATTGACGCCGTAACCTCACTATTCCTGGATCAACCGTCTCAAAGATCTTACCCCACGCCAAACGAGTCGACTTTTCCATTCGAGGAATGTCTTCGTGCCCGCCCCCGCCGTGGTGGCGATAAAAAACCAACGGCTCGCGAACAAAACCGAATTTACATTTTCTAGCTATCCTGTAGGATAACTCCCAATCTTCCGACGGATGCATCGACATGTCCAAATCGTAGCCGCCGACCTCAAGAAATATTTCTTTCCTGACTAATGTACAGCTGCCCGGCCCCGCAATAACCGGCTCGAACAGTAAAAGGTCGTCAGCCACCCAGCCTTCTTTCCCCGCACAGTTTTCCTCGAGCGGATTACCGCTTGCATCAACTTTTAGCAGTCCACAATGAACAAGTCCAATTTCAGGATCGCTCACCAACTTTTCGACCTGTTTTTCGAGTTTTTGCGGGTGCCAATAATCGTCTGCATCAAGAAATGCAATGAGTTCACCACTAGATTCTTTTACTCCCGTATTTCGGGCGGCTCCTACGCCCTGATTTGCTTGCCTTATATACCGAATCCGGTCGCCGAATGAAGACAAGACTTTTTCCGTATTATCCGTCGAACCATCGTCAACAACAATTATCTCAATTCGCGGATAAGTTTGTTGAAGGACGCTTTCGATCGCTTCTGCGATGAACCGTCCGTAATTGTACGTCGGAATTACAACCGAGATTCTTCGATTCATCAGTCAATCGCAGTTTTCGACTCCGGAATAGCTACAATATTTGTATATTCGAGATTCCGAGTGCTGAGTTTTTGAAGGCCTTGAGGCAATACTTCAAAAAATGAGTATCGCGGATATTCGAGCGACTCAAAGTACTCAAAGTATTCGCTTGTATCGCGGCCAAAGGCTTTAGCTGCTTTTCTGTTTAGTTCGAACAGCACCACCGGTGCATCACCTCGATCGAGCAATTTGCCGGCTCCCGAAAAAACAGAAAGTTCCGCTCCTTCGACATCACATTTAATAAAACTCGGCAAAGGCATCGTACCTGCCTGGAATATATCGTTGAGGACCTTCGTCTCACATTTTACCGGGTGAACCATTCCTACGACTCCGTCGGTCCAATCGGCTAAACTGGCCATCGAAGCATCTTCCGGTATGAATAACTCGATCTCGCCGTCTCGATCAGATAAGGCGTACTCAAACAACCTAACATTTCTCAGAGAATGTACTGTTCGCTTCAAGCTCGGCATGAGTTCGGGATTTGGTTCAAACGCAAACACCCTGCCTTCGCTACCCGTCAGAGCCGAAAGCAGCAACGTATAAAAGCCAAGGTGAGCGCCGATATCAAAGACAGTATCGCCAGACCGAACAAAGCGTCGCATAACCCTGTCCTCTCCGCTCAGGCTTTTCGGATTAGCCAGAATTCCGCGAGCGGAGCCAATTCGCAAATCTGCGTACAAGGTGCCGCCTTCGACCTGTATTGGCACTGATTGAAGCGATTTCATTCGACGTGCAAGGAAATCGCTCACGCGATAGCCACCCCTCAACCCGCTCCGATTATATGCCGCTAAAGCTTTTACTACTAAAGACATTTAAGTGACGGTCTGCAAACGCTTTTATATTCTTGCCTCCAGCAACGGCTCAAGTACCAAGCGAAGGGCCGGTATGCTGACCTTTATGTCATCCTGATGAAAATCCGGTTTCCTTCCGGTTTGCCGCCGATCACTGAACAAAAACTCGTGCTTGTGTCCAAGGACCCCACATAGACGCTTATAGCAAGCATTGAGCTCACGCTCACGATCGCGAAACTCCGGATAAAACTCAATAACGCTGCCATTCTTCGGCATAAATAAAGAATTGGTTAAACCTGCACCGTGTAAAGAGACAAATATTTTGCACTGCGCAAAAAGCTCTACCTGGCGTCTGAAAGAGACGTCTTCGAGTTCAATGCTTTCAAACCCATTAGCAAAAAGGAATTCTTCAACCTCCGATTCGTTAAGGACTCTCCGAGCCCGTGCGTTCCTTCGAGTTAAGTATATCCTTCGTGATCCGTGTTCGGCAGAGACCCCAAGTCGTGCCAGCACTGCGCGTCGGAAAGCTGAGATATGAGCGGGATGATAGTGGCCGGAATTCGGGTTTGTCACGATATTTATTCTGCTCGCGTATGCATTCTCCTCAATATCCACTACGTTCTCGAATCTCAGCGTGTCGAGAAAGTCGGAAATAAAGTGTGGGCGATGTTTGGGCATCAAAATTTTGCCTCTACGCAATTCCTCTTCGAAATGAATGAATTTCGGAGCAACTTCCGCTAGCCAATGGTGGTATCCTGTTGCCCAAGCATTCATCAAAAAGTAGTAGTCGTCCCGGTTTTCGAGGCGCTCAAGCTTATTTTTCAGAATCGACATTCCGCCGACGATGTTCATCTGCAGGCGATTTCGGAGGGGAATATTTTCAAACAGGCTGGCCCTATGGACACCGCGACTAGTGAACACCAGTTGAGACCGGGTCACGATGCAATGATCTACCCTTCGAATCTCGAGGTTAGCGAGGGGGTAATTCTCAGAAACTTGAAAGACTCGCTCTTATCATGTCCTTAGTTCAGATTGCTCCAGCTTCTTCCTTGAGATAGCTAAGTAGTTTGTCGCCGTTGCAAACTGCTCTAGCCTGGGGCTGTAAGTCTTCAATTCGTATAAACCATTTCGCAAAATACGATAGAGCCCGTATGACGGTGCTAACATTTGAAAAAAGTCATGCATAAACGTCCTCGAAGCAATGGAATGCGGTCCAACCTCAAACTGGATAAAGTCTATCCTAGCGTCCGTCACCCAGTTGCCCGCCCCTGTTAGAACGTTCATCTCGAAACCTTCAACGTCGATTTTCAGAAAATGAATTTCGGGGATTTTCTGATCTTTACAAAAATCGTCAAGGCGTACCGTCCGGATTTTTTCTTCAGAAACAAACGACTGGCCGGTAATCTCGAAAGAGCCATCGAGAACTGTCGGTATCAGGTCGTCCGATATATACAGACTCATCTCCGAATTCCGGTCGCCTAAGCCCAAGTTAAATAGTTCGGAGCTCTTCTCCGTTAAGGTTGGCCTGCAACTCCCCGAACAACCTTCGCGAGGGTTCGAAGCAATAAACTGTTGTCGAACCGCCCAAGATCTCATGTAGAAGAGTTGCATAATCTCCCCTGTGGGCTCCGACGTCGAATACAATTAGAGGGGTACCCGCTTCATAGCTGTTCTTTATGAGTCGCATTACTTCGGTCTCGCCATTGAGCTATACGCCAACGTTGCGCCGCCGAATATTCATTCCGCTCAACAATAAGAGTTGAGCCTTTTCAAACATCGGCTGAAGAGTTCTCGAACCGAAATATCTGTTAAATAAGGATATTGCTTTCCCCTTATAATTCAGGCCGCGTCGTGGTAGGTGTAGGTTCGCTCTTCATTGACTCCTTAATGCACTAAGTCTGAATTGCAGCCATTCGCGTTCTTCGCCTGCTAGCAAGTGTTTCCAAGTGACGAAAGAATAGGCTATGAGGCTCAATAGAAGTATAACGGCAGGCAAGGCCGGCGAATCAGGAAGAAGCAATGTTACGATCACCGGGGGAGAAAGATTCCCAGGACCAGGATCAATACGGTACCAAGGCTTTCGAATATCCTAAAGGGAACACCGGCGACTCTTTTCAGCAAATGTGGCTATCAATACAGAGCTCAACACACATTTTGATGGTCCAGGCAGCAGCGGCCCCAATAATCGCCAACCTGCTTGTTAGGAAAATAATCAGATAAAAGATAAGGAATTAATTCGAGCCAATATAGCTTTGCGTAAAAGCCGGAACGACCCGATGCCAACAACAGTCCTGTTAGGAACATATGCAACAATGTTGAAGAAAACACCGACAATTAAGATATAAAACGCTGCGGTGCTTTTATTTCCAAATTCCTCTCCGGTCCACAAGGCGAAAAACGGCCTTGCCAAAACAAATAATGAAACAAGTATCGGTATAACTCCAATGACGTTTATCCGCATAGCTCTCGTGAACAAATTCATCATTTGCGGTCTGGCTCTCAGGACCAAGTAACTGGGAGAATGCCGGGATCAGCGACTGTACCATCGCAGATGCAAACAGCGGCACTATCGAGACCAGCATAAATGCTACCGAATAATAAGCCAAATCCTCTACGATGTTACACGCGGAAGTACCAGCTTTTCGAGATTCGCAAGCACTACACCAGCGACCGCCGAAACCGCCAAAACACCCCCAAATCTCAACAGTGGGCGAATGAGCTGACGGTCGATGGTGCCGGAAAAAAAATTACGGCAGAATCGGCCGGATGCATAAATGTGTCCAGTCAGTGTCAACACGCTCGCTATCATGAGGACGGTGACGACACCGAAAACCCCGCCGCCAAAATAAAGAACTAAAGGTGTAGCAACAATTCCAACAATTCGAAACCCGGATGTCACGAGGGTATTCAAATCCATACGCAAACGGGTGAGTTGGGGAGTATTGAAAATGTTGTTTAGGAAAGTTATGACAAAAGTAATGACGGCAAGCTTTAATGCCAGCGAAGCTTCGGCTGCGAGGTTTCCGGCACGTTGAAAACATCTGCCAGCCAGCCGAGAAAGGGCGAATATCGCAAAGCCGAACGGTAGGCTCCTATGAACGCAATCAGGGCCGCCGTGCGGACTATTCGGGCCTCCTTTTCAGATCGCCCGTCAGCGTAAGCCTCTGACGCGAACTTGGTCGACGCAATCTGACATCCCGAAATCAGCAAATCCCAGGTATGACGGAATCAAGCGCGACAAGGATTAGTACACCGTAGCCTTCGGCACCGAGCAGGCGAATCGTAAACGGCATTGTCACGAACGAGACGGCCAGCGGGGCCACTTGTCCAATGAGAGTCCATAGGCTGCCTTTGACGACTTTTGTCGTCATTCCGGCAGTCGATGGAGCTTTTTCCTTTGGGATCGCGGGTGAGCCATGTCTTCAGTCACATCAAAAGTTTAGAGACTTGCCTGGAATATATCAACAACCCGTTCTCGGCAACTAGTCAATATGCGGTTTCTGATGCTATGCCGGTTCCTCGAGATCGACAGACCTGTCCCCTGCCGAGTTCGGTTACTCAGAAAGCATCGAGGACATGGAGTCATGCACTTATTCAGGAAAGCAGAAATGTTGGTTTAAACAGATGACTTCAACGCTTCCTCAAATACACGACCAAACCTATGCCGGTATCCGTCGCGTTCATGACGGGGGACAGCAAACGGAAAACGCCCTTTGCGGCCTTTCCCGAGACAGGGGGCACTCCGACGTAACGGTCAATGTGGGCGACGGTGTAGCCGTCTCGCTGGCCGCCAAGCTCGAAGGATTTCTCCGTGAACTCGTAGATATGATACGGAACGTGCATCGGGCTGATGTTGACGACAAAATCGGTACGGGCAAGCCAAAAATACAGGTTAAACAGCCTGCCAAAAAGGTAAGCAGAACTGGGAACCTCGATGTGAATAATGCCATTCGGGGTAAGCCATCGGAGAGCCTTCCTGATCGATGCCGAAGGGTCGTAAAGATGCTCAAGAACCACACCGAAGGAAATGCAGTCGAACGATTCGTCGGAAAACTCAGCTTCCTCAATTCCGACGGGTTGAATTCTTTCCGGGTCAATCCCCAGTTTTTCGATCGCCCGAACGCGGAAAGGCTCGCACGGCTCAATCCCATAAGCGTCGAAGGGGACGGTTTTCATCACGATTCCCGTTCCGGCTCCGATATCCAAGAACGTTTTGGTGTGTGGGGCCAGTTGCTTAATACGCTCGATCTTCCCGAGCAAATGGTCATCGACGGCCTCGTAATCCGCGGTGTGCCAATAATCTTCCGCAGGAACGCTATAATGGTCGGAAATCTGCGCAGGAATGGGTAAGGGTTGCGGGAAGATCAGCCCACAATCGGTGCATCTCATCACCGTAACGGAGATTCCGACTTTCTTTTTCGGGCGAAGTCCCTGGGGGGTGTTAAGCCGACGGCCGAGAACCTTAAAGCGCTCCGACCCGCACATATTGCAAGCCGATATCGAGTGGAAAGTATATCTCATGGTTGGTTCTAAGCGCCTACATTAGCAGATGCCTTAACTCGACACCACAACTCGAGACAAGATCGTAAGGACTACCGCCTAGCGGATCGGCTTTCGCTTGCTCTTTGAAAACCGTCGCCTCAGAAAGTCATTTGTGTATTTCTCGCAGGACAGTGGCACATTTTCCGCTAAATGCTCGTACTATACGGCTTAACAGCGAGAAGTGTATCCAGACTGTCCTAGGTTGGGACGGTTCCGACGCGCACCGATTTCAGCGTAAACCAATTGTCTTTCAAGTGGTTCTACCGCTTTCTGCGACTATCCGGCTTCGTGAGCGTGCGATATTTGGCCCTCAATTGCCAGCGCGCAGTTCGTCCGTTCCGATCACGGTCGTTCCGACCTTTTCGACGGCGATTCCGGCACCGATATTGGCTAGTTCGATGGCGGAGTTGATATCGGCCTTGGCTCCGAGGGCGGCGGCGAGGAGGGCGACGACGGTGTCGCCGGCGCCGGTTACGTCGAAGACCTGCCGGGCGGTAGAGGGGAAATGGACCGGGGCCTGGTCGCGGCGATAGAGCTTCATTCCGTGCTCGCCGAGGGTTATCAGGATCGAATCTACATCTACGTTCGACAACAGTATCTTCGCGGCCTCATCGGCTTGCTCTTCGCCGCCGACGATACCGGCGGCCGTTAGTGCTTCGGCGAGGTTTGGCGTTAGAAGCGTCGCTCCGTTATAGCGGGTCAGTTCGCGGCTTTTCGGATCGACGATGACCGGCCGCGCGTGCTTGCGGGCGATCTCTGTCACCGCGGCCACGATGTTTTGCGTAATGCATCCCTTTGCATAGTCGGATATGACGACGCAATCGGATCCGGGAATGACCTCGTTCAATCGCTCGATCACGGCCGACTCCGTTTCAGCGTCCGCCGGGGCGGTATTTTCGTTGTCGACCCTGGCGATCTGCTGGTGGTGGACCATTACGCGCGTTTTTGTTGTGGTCGATCTTTCGCCTGCTTCGACGAGATACTTGTCAGAGATACCGAACGCTTCCAGGGCCTTTTTTAAAGAGCGGCCTTCGTCGTCGTTGCCGACCAGTCCGACCAGTTTGGCTTCGGCGCCCAGACCGGCGATGTTCGCGGCAACGTTTCCGGCACCGCCGGGGCGGTCGGATACGCGTTCAAGCGCGACGACGGGCACCGGGGCTTCCGGAGAGATCCTGGTCGCGCGGCCCCAGAGGTAGCGGTCGAGCATAACGTCGCCGACGACGGCGACGCGTACCGAAGGCATTAACTCCAGGATCTTTTCGATCTCTCCTTTCATAGAATTTAGGAAGCGCGCACCGACGAGATCATCGCGGCCGCTTTCGCCTTTGCCCAGGCGATCTCATCGCGGTCAAGCGCCTTTTTCCAGGCGATCAGGGCGTAGGTGACAGCGCAGACGGCAGCGATAAGGATAACTTGAAAACTCAGCTCCTGAAACCAGACCAACGCGGCAAGCGGGATGAGCATGATGCCGACAGCCGCGGCGAAAACCCCGGGATTGACGTGCCGGTACGAAACACCGCCGACCTTATGCGCAAACCAGAACAGCCACAGTGCATCGAAAACCACCCGGGAACTCCAGGCAAGTGCCGCTCCGACAGCACCGTAGCGGGTTGCCAGCAACCAGGTCAGGAATATGAACGGAACGAGCTCGGCCCAGTATATCTTAGCAAATACATCCGAGCGTCCCGACGCCATGATCGCCGAATACGGAAAAAATGCCAGAACGTTGAATAGAAAACCGGCAACGATAATGTAAAAAGGCACGGTGCTTTCGCGTCCGAAATCCGGGCCGAACCAGTAGGTGAAGAACGGCCTGCCGACCAACACCATGAACACCGCGGCGGGCACAAGCCAGACAAGCGTTAATCGAATTCCACGGGAGTAAAGTGCATTTAGTGCCGTTCGATCTCCCTCGCCTTGAAGCTGGGAAAAAGCGGGCATCAGCGACTGTAATATCGATCCGGAGAAGAGCGTCAACATTGCGGCGAACGTCGCAGCGATCGAATAATACGCGAGTGTTTCGACCGATGTCGCACGCGTTAGGACGAATCTCTCAAGGTTGGTCAAGAGTACCGCCGCAATGCCGGCTATCACGAGAGAACCGCCAAACTTTAGCATCGGACGAACCAAAGATCGGTCGATGGAAGAACCCATTAACTCGGGCAGCAGTTTCGTTGAAACGATCATGTGGCCCGCCAATGTAAGAATGGATACCGCAAGAGCAACTAAGACCGCACCTACAATGCCGCCGCCCAGATAAATGACGATCGGAGTAAGAATAATTCCCGCAAGACGGATTCCGGATGTGATCGAGATATTGAGGTCCATCCTCAATCGAGTCAGCTCCGGTGAGCTGAAGATCGAGGCAAGGAAATTGAAAACGAATGTAACGCTGGCGATCTTGAGGGCCAACGCCGCTTCCGAAACCAAATGCGGAGGAACATTGAACAGGTCGAGGATCTGGAGTGAAAAGATCGCGATCCCCGCGGCAATCGGCAGTGAAGATATCAAAGCGATCAATCCGGCCGTCCTAACAACCCGCGCTTCTTTTTCAGGATCACCCTCGGCATAGGCGGCGGATGCAAATTTGGTCGAGCCAATATTCATCCCGAAATCCGCAAAACTGAAATATGCCGGGATAAGCAGGACGAGTACGAAGAGCCCGTAGCCCTCGGCACCCAGAAGCCGGGTATTCAGCGGCGTTGCGAACAGCGAGAAAAGGATAGGGACCGTCAATCCCATCATTGTCCACAGAGTGCCCTTGACGACCTTTGTGGTCATTCCGGCTGTGGTTGGTTTGAGAGGCTGGAGCTCGCCGTCCGCGGCGATCGAGTCTGGGTTCACTCGCAAAGTTTACGCTATTGAAGGCCGAGATTCACATCCTTTCAAAACGGTTTCGGCAAATATACGTTTCCTTTACCGTCATCTCCAAGTGTCCGCGGACACGGGAGGCCCGAAGAAGAATGCCCGAATGTGCTCACATGCTTGACGACGGCGGCTGTAAGGTCGAGCAAGATACGTCGCCCGACCAATCAGGAATTCGACCCGCGGAGGCCGGAAGGCGATATCGTCATTTCGAAATCGGTCGGCCAGGGCGGCGCGAATGTTTACGACGACGTTTTCAACATCCAGTACGGCCTCGATCAGGTAGCACCGATAGACGGCGGCCCGAGCCCGCAGCTTGTCATCGACGGAAAATGCGGACCGAAGACGATCGGCGCTATCCGCGATTTTCAGAAGAAGCATTTCGGCTGGCAGGGCTGTGACGGGCGGATCGATCCGGGAAAGCAGACGCTTGCGAAGCTGAATCAGTTGCGGAACCGGAATGTGTTCCCGACCATTCCGCTGAGCCTGAAAACCGAAGGATTTCTGCTTGCCGGGATGCTTCAGCACGTGCCGTTCATTCGTTCATGCGTGCACGCGGCGATGGCGAATATTTCGATGGCGATGAACGTCGTTGACAACAATTTCCCCGGTATGATCGGCCCGACGCGTGAAAGCCGAATGAAGCTTTTGAACAAACATTTCCGTATCGATAATTTCAAAAAAGTCGAAACGTCCCGTGCTGCAAAAGATGCACGACACTTACGGCTTCATGTTGAACGTGCTCGATAGGCCCGAAGCATTTACAACGCTCGACACGACAAACGAGGGCGAAAATATCAGTACGGTGGCATTTGCACGGCTGGGCGGTTTCTTCGATAAGAACGACCTGACCGGTAAGATCGTGTTTCGCCGTGGTGTGCTGTTCGCAACGGGCATTCCGGATTTTGCGGCGTTTATTTTCATCCATGAACTTCGGCATTATGTCGACAAAGATGGAGCGAACGGACATTTCGCTAAAGGCTGGGTGACCGATCCAGGAATGCAGGCCCTGAAAGAGGACAAGACGATCCTTAATTGCGACACCTTCTCCGGCTTCGCCTTGGAAGCAAAAAACGGCGAAATGCAGCGGCCGTCATGGGTGAGGACAACAGTGTTCAGATAGTGGTGAAATGCTCAGATCCACCGACGCACACGCGCCGAGTACTCATCGTACTCGGCTGCCGAAGACCCGGCGAAGACGCGGTTCTTCGTGAAGCAGGATCCATATGTGAAAACCAATGAAAAGCACCACCGCATAGACGACCAGCCGTCCTGACCAGAAGTAGATCGCCTCGCCGAGAAGTAATATCGTCACGCCCACGTATATCGGATTACGAGAATATTTGTACAGCCCGCCGGTCACCAATTTCCTGGTCGGATCGATCGGCGAAATGGTCCCCTGGCCCTCCGAGGGAAAACGCCAAATGCAGATCATCATGATCGTAAGCCCGATGATCACGAACAGGAGACCGAGATAATGCAAAGCGGTCCAACCGGCCGGAACGAGCGGCGTTCCCGTACCTCTCAGCAATAGCCAGGGAATGAGGACCGCCGCCGTTCCGGGCTGCAGGATGGTGAAGAACAGGTTTCTTATTAAGAGCCAGGCCATTAGTGCTCCTGCTTTGATGAGCCGTGCCCCTTAGCGGTGGAGGCATAGCCTCCTGGACGAGGGGTTGGGCCCCACCGGAAAGGCACAGCCTTTCCGCACATCGGGCGGCGAAGCCGTAGCACCTTTCCGTAGATGCACGGCGAGGCCGCAATACCTTTCGGCTCATAGGAAGGCGAAGCCGTAGTCGTCAATGATGATCCCCGGAACCCTCAGGCCTGTTGCCGTGATAGATCTCGGAACCGGTTGCGACGAATTCCTTTGCCTTTTCGCTCATCCCGACCGCGACGGCCTTTTCGGCTTCGAGGCCTTGCTTCTCGGCATATTCCCGGACGTCCTGTGTGATCTTCATCGAGCAGAAATGCGGGCCGCACATTGAGCAGAAGTGGGCGAGCTTTGCGCCTTCGGCCGGGAGAGTTTCGTCGTGGAATTCCTTTGCCTTTTCCGGGTCGAGGCCGAGATTGAACTGGTCTTCCCAGCGGAATTCGAATCGGGCTTTGCTCAGGGCGTTGTCGCGATACTGCGCGCCCGGATGGCCTTTTGCCAGATCGGCGGCGTGGGCGGCGAGTTTGTAAGTGATGACGCCTTCTTTGACGTCCTGTTTGTTCGGCAGGCCGAGATGTTCTTTCGGCGTTACGTAGCAGAGCATCGCCGTTCCGAACCACCCGATCATCGCGGCGCCGATGCCGGACGTGATGTGGTCGTAGCCGGGAGCGATGTCGGTGGTCAGCGGCCCGAGCGTGTAGAACGGCGCTTCGCCGCAAACCTCGAGCTGCTTGTCCATATTCTCTTTGATCAAATGCATCGGCACGTGGCCGGGGCCTTCGATCATTGTCTGGCAGTCCATTTCCCAGGCGATCTTGGTCAGCTCGCCGAGCGTATCGAGTTCGGCAAACTGCGCTTCGTCGTTCGCGTCTGCAATACTTCCCGGTCGTAATCCGTCGCCGAGTGAGAAGCTGACATCGTACGTGCGCATGATCTCGCAGATCTCACGGAACCGAGTGTAGAGAAAACTTTCCTCATGATGCGCAAGGCACCATTTCGCCATGATAGACCCGCCGCGGCTGACAATTCCCGTAGTGCGTTTTGCGGTCAGCGGAATGTACGGCAGTCGCACGCCCGCGTGGATCGTAAAGTAATCGACGCCCTGCTCGGCCTGTTCGATCAGAGTGTCGCGGTATATTTCCCACGTCAGGTCTTCGGCCTTTCCGTTAACCTTTTCCAATGCCTGATAGATCGGAACGGTCCCGATGGGCACGGGCGAATTGCGAAGTATCCACTCGCGTGTCGCGTGAATGTTCTTTCCGGTCGAGAGGTCCATCACCGTGTCCGCTCCCCAGAGCGTGGACCAGCGCATTTTTTCGACCTCTTCCTCGATCGACGATGCGATCGCGGAATTGCCGATGTTGGCGTTGATCTTCACCAGGAAATTGCGGCCGATGATCATCGGCTCGGATTCCGGATGGTTGATGTTCGCCGGGATGATCGCACGGCCGCGAGCCACTTCGTCGCGAACGAATTCGGGTGTTACGAATTCTGGGATCGAGGCGCCGAAGGATTCGCCTTTGTGCTGGTGGTTCAGCGAGCTGCGGTCATCGCGCTCGATGTCCGGCAAGGTGCCGGCGTTCCTTTTCGCGGCCAAGGTTTTCACGCATGGCGATGTACTCCATCTCCGGCGTGATGATCCCTTTGCGGGCGTAATGCATCTGGGTGACGCAACGGCCGGACCTGGCTGCGGAGCGGCGTAAGAGTTACGCCTTTAGGCGTGAAACCGTGTTGAGCATCCGCCGCGTTGGATTCACGCGTAAACGCGTAACTCTTGCTTTCCTCGACATCGCCGCGGGCGATTATCCATTCTCGGCGGTGAGCAGGCAGGCCGTCACGTACGTCATGGGTCTGCTCCGGGTCGGTCCACGGCCCGCTGGTATCGTAAACGCGGACCGGCGGGTTCTCTTCAATAGTGCCGTCCATTGCTTTGGACGGCGTTAATGAGATCTCCCGGAATGGAATCCGAAGCCCGTTGGTTTCGACGTAGACCTTTTGTGAATTGGGAAGACGGTCCCGATCCCGCATCTGGGATTTGGGATCTGGCGGTTTCCTCTGACAACTGACCACTGACCACTGACAACTTTTCCGTCAACTGTTCTTTCATCGTTTTTCTCCCTTCGTCGGTATTATCCGCATCAGGTTCAAGGAGTCGCATGTCGCGTGACACGCCTCTCAGCTCGGACGAGCTCCTCCGAAAACTCTTGCATTCAAAATTTTAGCAATTAACAACTGCCGACGCGACTGTCGGACAGGCCGGCGAATATGTTCCCAAAGGAACATTATGGTCCGCGCCTGAATATTATCCTTATCTAAAACCCCCTCCCGGCGCCCGCGGACGTATCGGCGTCGGATGTCGCACACCGTAAGAAATGAATATGAACTTAAAAACTCTCAACAAACAAGTGATCGTCATAACGGGCGCCACCAGCGGTATCGGTCTCACCACCGCCCGGATGGCGGCGGAGCAAGGTGCGCGCGTTGTCCTCATAGCACGAAACGAACAGGCCTTGCGCGAGCTGGCCGGTGAGATCAACGACGGCGGCGGCCGTGCAATTTATCACGCGGCCGACGTCGCGGTAGAAGGCAGCCTGCGCGAAGCGGCGAATAAAGCAGTTATAGAGTTCGGCGGCATAGATACGTGGGTCAACAATGCAGGCGGCGCGATCTATGGACGGATCACCGACGTTTCCGACCAGGATTCGCGTCGTCTGTTCGAAACGAATTTTTGGGGCGTCGTGAACGGCTCGCGGGTGGCCGTCGACCATTTGCGTGAACGAGGCGGTGCACTGATAAATGTCGGCAGCGAAGTTTCGGACAGCCCGGTCCCGCTTATCGGAATGTACTCGGCATCCAAACACGCGGTCAAAGGTTTCACCGACGCGCTAAGGATGGAAGTGGAAACCGACGGGCTGCCCGTATCGGTCACGTTGATCAAACCGACGGCGACCCATACGCCCTTCCCGGAAAATGCTAAGAATTACATGGCCAACGAGCCGATGCTGCCGTCGCCGGTTTATGCACCCGAACTTGTGGCAGAGGCGATATTGCACTGTGCCCAAACACCGACGCGCGATTTTTTCGTCGGCGAAATGGCGGCCCTGAATTCGGCAATGGCAACCTATGCTCCCCGGCTCCACGACAAATTCGCGGAAAGGGTCGCACCATCCGCCCAGGACTCCGGCGAACCGTCGGTCATCAACCGCCGCGACGGACTGCACCAGACAAATTCGAATCTACGTGAACGCGGTTCCCAGGACCGGTTCGTGCTGGAGGAAAGCTTGTACCAGAGGGCGAAGCTGCATCCGCTGCTTACGGCCGGTGTTCTCGCCGGTGCGGGCTTCGCCGCCGCGGCACTGCTTAGATCCGCGATGGCGAAAGCCGAGCGACGGGAACGGGAAACAGGTGATGGCCTCCGGATCGCTTCAGACGGCGAGAGGTCGCACTTGAACACGGTCCGAATTACAGAAGAGATTCATACCCCCGCGATCGGTACGAAATAGATACAAATTAAGGAGTAAAAAAATGGCAAATAGATATGGACGAGATATAGGGAGGCAAGGCCGCGAACATCGCGACACTGAGGCGTACGGAGGCCGGAACTTCGGCCGTTCAGGCGGGTCCGGTTCAACGGCTTTCGATGACGACGAGCGATACTTTGGCGGAAGCCGCCGTTACGGTGAGGGGTATACGGGCGGCAGCAGCTACGAAAGCGACGATCGTGATTATGGAAACTACGGAAGCGGCTACACGCCGGACCAGCCATACGGCGGATCGTCGGAAGGTTACGGAAGCTATCAAGGCGGCCGTTATAGGGAAGGAAGTGACTATTCGCAGGGTTGGGGCGGCGAGACAGGACCGGGATCAAGCCGTGGTTACGGCGGGTCCTCAGGCGGCCGGGGCTATTCGGGCGGCGGGCAGTCCCGCGGACGATATTCCGGACGGACGAGCGGCTACGGCAACTATGGAAGCACTCGGTTCGAGGACCGCTGGGGCGGCCAGGGCGGCGAAGATATTGGCCGGTACCGTTCCGGCTACGGCTCGTCATATCCGTCGTCGGAACGCAATTACACGGGTGATTATGACGAGGGCGACCGCGGCTGGTGGGACAAGACCTCGGACGAGGTCGCATCATGGTTCGGCGACGAAGAAGCGGCCCGCAGGCGGCGGATGGACGAACGAATGGGCGGCGGCCATCGGGGCCGGGGGCCGAGCGGTTATTCGCGGTCGGACGATCGGATCAAAGAGGATATCAATGACCGTTTGACCGATTATGATTACATCGACGCGACCAACATCACTGTCGAAGTTCAAAACGGTGACGTAACACTTTCCGGCACGGTCGACAGCCGTTATGGAAAGCGTATCGCGGAAGACATAGCGGAAGATGTCTCAGGCGTGAAGAACGTCGAGAACCGTCTGAGGGTCAATGCTAACCGGGACACCTCGATCACGGAATCCTCGACGACCACCTCCACGACCGGAACCACTACCGGGACACAGCAGGCTAGAGGAAAATCGTCGGGAACCTAAAATGGAAGCCGTCGATCAGAAGAAGGCAGGGACCCACATCCCCGCCTTTTTGTAAGACACATACTGCCCACCTTCCCGCCGAACCGGCGAGGCGCTCGTATGGCATTTTACTTGCGTCTTATCCTTTTTATCGATTTTTGTGAACTGAATTACTACGCCCGCTAAAAGCGGCCGGAGGACCCAGGATGGCACGATGTGAGGTCTGCGGCAACGATTATTACCTTTCTTTTGAAGTAGTTACAGCTGGAAACCACCATATTTTCGATTGTTTCGAGTGTGCGATACACAAGTTGGCCCCGGTGTGCGCTCATTGCGGATGCAAAGTTATCGGTCACGGGATCGAGGCAAACGAAAACTACTATTGCTGCGCCTTCTGCTCGCGGCAGGAGGGCGTAAAAGGTGCCGTCGATCACGTTTACGACTGCGGCCAGAAAACAGGAGAGGAATATGCGAGATAAGACGAAAACGGAAGAAAGACAGCAGTCCGGTTCCTCGGGCAGCGGACAGAAAAGCGGCTCAAAGCCGGGCGACAATAAACAGTCGGGCGGCGGGGTCAAATCGAGCAGCGGCGGACGCTCGCGGAGCGGAGGTCAGCCGGGCGGCGGCCAGACGGGCGGCCAGGGAAATTAAAGATGTA
The DNA here is from genome assembly GCA_963763355.1 of uncultured Acidobacteriota bacterium. Classification (GTDB taxonomy): domain Bacteria; phylum Acidobacteriota; class Blastocatellia; order Pyrinomonadales; family Pyrinomonadaceae; genus OLB17. The sequence goes on along the minus strand of CAVXOI010000007.1, from coordinate 1,186,367 downwards.
TCAAGGACAAAAGCAACGGTCGAGGAAGTTGTAGAGAAGCTGAGCCGTGGAGAGCAGACGGAGACGTTTCATTCGATCGGCAGTCCGGAGGAGGCATCATGGAAAAGATCCAGAAAGACGATCAATGCCGGCATCCCAGCTGCGAATGTGCGCGGCCGTCCGTCGGCGACTATTGCAGCGACTACTGCGCGAATGCGCAGGAAGGCGGCATGGACAACGAGTGCAAGTGCGGCCACCCAGGCTGCCTGCACTAAGGAGGCATGATCCGGAGGGCGAACGCCGCAGCCGCGGGTACGAGAATTCCGGAACTCGGAGTCCGATCTATTAGGATGAAGGACTTAAATTAAAGAGGTAAAAGTGATGATCAACAAGGCTGATCTACTGGATCCGACCACTTTCGAGAAGCGGACAGAGTACGAAAAAAGTGTCGTAGAAGGAGCGCATAACGCCGGACACGCGCCGCGGCGAATTAATACCGAGGATGTTACCCGTTATCGCGCAGGGGCATTGCAGCAGGTCATCAACCCGTCCGCGATCACCGCGGCCGAATGCGACGCCCCCGGCTGTGGTTCGGACATCTCGGACGGCATCGCCGAGCTGCGTGAAAGCTTGAATCTTGGGTTCCTTCGCGGAAGTTGATCCGCCCGGTCTGACCGAAGGTAAAAACGGCGCGGTCCGCGCGTCATGGGTACGTGCCATGATATTCAAAGACCGCAGAGATGCGGGAGAAAAACTTGCTTACAAACTCGCCGCTCACGCGAATCGCGACGACTTGCTGGTGCTGGCACTGCCGAGAGGCGGCGTGCCGGTGGCGTACGAAGTGGCAAAAAGGCTGAACGCGCCGCTCGATGTTTTTCTTGTGCGTAAGCTCGGTGTACCCGGGCATGAAGAATTGGCGATGGGAGCCATCGCTTCGGGCGGAACGCGCGTGCTCAATCAGGACGTCGTCGGGCCGCTCAAGATCGGCGACGAGACGATCGAGGATGTGGCGCGGGTCGAACAGGCCGAACTTGAACGGCGCGAACAAAAATATCGCGGCGGCCGACACGGCCCTTCGGTTGAAGGCCGCACCGTGATCCTGATCGATGACGGTCTCGCGACCGGGGCGACGATGAGGGCAGCCGTCGAGGCTTTAAGGCAGCAGGAGCCAAAGGAACTCATAGTCGCGGTACCGGTGTCTTCGCCAGAGACCTGCGCGGAACTTCGCGAAGAAGCGGATGAGGTGGTGTGCGCCGTAACGCCGCGCCCGTTTTACGGTGTCGGCATGTGGTATATGGATTTTTCCCAAACGACGGATGAAGAGGTTAGCAGGTTGCTGCGAGCCGCCAGCTTCACGGCCACGGAGGGCTCGCCAATCGTAATTGTTCCGTGACTGCCTTTTACAACAGGGTCGCGTCTGACCGGGAATAATATGAACGACGCGCTGAGCAATTTGGTCCGATCGAAAGCCGTCGGGATCGGTGGTCCGGCGGAAGTGCCGGACGAGGTGCTGGCGCTGGTCGGCGACGCGAGCTATGTTCTGCTCGGCGAGGCTTCTCATGGAACACATGAGTTTTACAAATGCCGTGCGGAGATCACAAAAAGATTGATCGAGGAAAAGGGTTTTTCAGCTGTAGCCGCGGAAGCTGATTTTCCCGATGCATATCGCGTAAATCGATACGTCCGCGGTGAAGGCCGCGATCGAACCGCGGCAGAGTCGCTGGACGATTTCCAAAGATATCCGCTTTGGATGTGGCGTAATGCGGACGTCCTAGATTTTGTCGGCTGGCTCAGGTCGCATAACGACGATCTGCCGGCGGCATCAAGGGTCGGTTTCTACGGCATCGACCTTTACAGCCTTCACGCATCGATGGAGGCTGTTCTGAACTATTTGGATAAGACCGATCCGGCGGCTGCAAGCCGGGCGCGATACCGCTACTCGTGTTTTGAGGATTTCGGCGAGGACGCGCAAAGCTATGGATACGCTGCCGGTTTTGACCTGTCGCGATCCTGCGAGGATGAGGTTGTCCGACAATTGATCGACCTTCGTCGGGCCGCCGAAAGCTACATGAACCGGGATGGTTTTGTGGCCCGCGACGAATATTTTTTCGCCGAGCAAAATGCACGCCTCGTAAAAAATGCGGAAGAATATTATCGCGAGATGTTCCGCGGCCGTATATCAGGCTGGAATCTGCGCGACCGCCATATGACGGAAACGCTTGTATCGCTGTCGTCGCATCTGGAACGGCAGAACATGCCGGCCAAAATAATTGTCTGGGCACATAACTCCCATCTTGGCGATGCACGGGCCACCGATATGGGCCGCCGCGGCGAATGGAATGTCGGCCAGCTCGTCCGCGAAAAATTCACGGGACAAACGGCAAATATCGGATTCACGACCTACGCGGGAACCGTTACCGCAACTTCGAATTGGGACGAGCCTGCCGCGGTTAAAAGGATAAATCGCGCGCCGGAGGGTTCAGTCGAAGAGATCTTTCACCGCGCGGGCGTGTCCGAGTTCTTTCTCAACCTCGGGGACCCCGAGGTCGCGGATGCGATGGGCCGCCCGCTCATGGAACGCGCGATCGGCGTCATTTATCGCCCCGAGACCGAGCTTGTAAGTCATTATTTTTACGCCATTCTGCCGGAACAGTTCGATGGGGTGATCCACGTCGATCGCACTCGTGGTGTTGAACCGCTTGATAAGGTAGCAAGCTGGTCGCATGAGGACATTCCGGAGACTTTTCCTGTCGGCGTCTAGGCCGAGCGGGTTAGCGTTCGGTGAGGAAACAAAAACCCGATGTGAATCGTCTAACTTGAAATGCAACCTATCAAAAACACAGTCGTCAGCCTGACGAATTTCATCGTGGCCCTTGCCGCCGTTATGATGTTAGCCTTCGGCTGCGGCAATGCACGGCCGACCGGCGGAACCGAGAATGCCGTATTCGAAGGGCAGGAGGGGACAAGGTTTCGCGTTGAAACCGTTGCATCCGGACTTGAGGTTCCCTGGGCGTTCGCCTGGCTGCCGAACGGCGACCTTATCTTCACCGAGCGGCCGGGGCGCGTTCGCATCATTGAAAAGGGTAAGCTCCGTGCTGAACCGGTTTTTGTCGTTCCCGACGTTGAACCGTCGAGCGAAAGCGGCTTAATGGATATCTCGATCCATCCGAACTTTGCGTCGAATTCCTATCTCTATCTCGCCTATGCATACAACAGCGACGGAAAGCGCGTAAAAGTGGTCCGCTATAAATACACGGCCGGCAAACTTACCGAGCCGAAGATCGTGATAGAGAACATTCCCGCCGCTCCGAACCACGCCGGCACCCGCGCGGATTTCGGCCCCGATGGAAAGCTCTATGTCACAACAGGCGATGCGACAAATTGGGACCTCGCTCAAAACAACGGTAGCCTTGCCGGCAAAACGCTCAGGCTTAATGATGACGGCTCCGTGCCGGCGGATAATCCGTTTGCCGGCAAAACGGGCTACCGCCCCGAGGTTTGGTCCACCGGGCATAGAAACGCCCAGGGCCTGGCGTGGCAGCCCGGCAGCGGTCTGATGTTTCAGACCGAACACGGCCCGAGCGGTTTTGAACGCCGCGGCGGCGGTGCGGACGAGGTGAACATTGTCGAAGCCGGAAAGAATTATGGTTGGCCCGTGATCTGGGGTAACAAAACGCAGGCGGGCCTGGAGCCGCCGCTGCTTGAATATACCCCGGCCTGCGCACCTGCAAGCGGCGCGTTTTATAACGGCGACAAGCTGGCTGGGTTCAAGGGGAATTTCTTTTTCGGGTGCTTGTGCGGAGTGCGGCATGATCCGCGTCGTGCTCGACGGGCGAAAGGTCGTACGTCAGGAAAACTTGCTCGAAGGAAATCTCGGCCGAATTCGAGAGGTGGCCGAAGGGCCGGACGGATTCATATATTTTTCAACATCTAACCGCGACGGCCGCGGACGGCCCGCGGCGGACGATGACAGGATCATGCGGCTTGTCCCGCTCGCAAACCCGAAGGAGACCGTGCAGAAACCTCCGCACGAATAGCGCGGACGGCGTTATCCCTTGCCGTAAGTCTCGGGCTGTTTTTCTTCCAGGTGCCGCGTCGTGTTCTCCGTTACCGAAGAAAATGAACTCGCCGCAGGAGCGTCGGGCAGCCTTAGGTCGTTCGTGCTGCTTTCCAAACCATCAATTGCCCTCTGGCGGTCGGCGTCCGACGAACGATCCGCAACCTCCTTCCGAGGAACGGTCAGAAATACACCGTTCAATAGAACACCGAGCCCGATAAAGAACAGAACGATCCCGAGGCCCGCCAGGAATATGACGTCTCGGTCGTTCATGAAAATGCTGGCAACCGAAATGCCGACGGCCGCACCAACTCCGATCGATGAAAGGACAATGCCCGTGCGCATTCGGCGAAGCCGCTTTTCTTCGGGCGACTCGAGAAACTTTTCGATCTCGGGCAGCACGTCCTCGGTAACGGTAGAGAGTTCCTCGGCTGTACGCGTTTCTCGGATCCTCGCCGCGATCGCCCGCCCAATTTCTTCACGCGCCGAAACCGCCGAAGCAGTTATGTTGTCCGGCGACTCCAGGGCCATTCGAACGAACCGCAGGTCCGAACCGCACGCCCTGCAGAACTGGTTCGACTGTTTGTCCTCGATGCCGCAATCAGGACAAAACATCAGTTTTTCGGCCTCCTTTTTCTAGGTAAACGATTAATCAGGTGAGTGAGTTCCATTGTCGTGTTCAAGAGACTTTTTGCGGCATGGAGTGATATCACATTGCTCGGTCCTTTTTGCTCAGCGATACTATTTTTCAAAGTCTGCTTAATGCCGTTATACTCCGGAAAGAAAGAACATTATTCATTATTCACTATTCGTTATTCATTATTTCGAACGAGTGCTTCCAACCTTTGCTATGCGATATATCTTAACGCTGCTGATCCTCTTGATACCGCTGGCCGTCTTCACTCAACCGAGGCTCGTTCCACAAAAGATAACACTAAAGAACGGTAAATCTTTCAACCTGAACCTGGCATCCGATCTCGAGATCATCCCCGCCGCGGAGGGGCTCAAACGCGTCCGTTTCTTTGCCAAGGCTCCGGATGGCCGCATTTTTGTCACCGATATGTACAATCTTGCCGACAATAAACGCGGCACTATCTACATACTTGACGGCTTCGATTCGAAAACCGGCAAATTCGCGGCCGTTAAAAATTATCTTACCGGCCTGCACAACCCGAACAGTGTTCAGTTCTATCGCGATACAAACGGCCAGGATTGGCTTTACATCGCCGAGACAGGCAGACTCACGCGGCGAAAGTTTAAGAACGGCGAAGAGCAACCATCCGACACGAGCCCCCAAACGCTCGCCACATTTCCCGATTACGGCCTCAGCTACAAATACGGCGGCTGGCACCTGACGCGGACGATCGCATTCGGCACGAACGGGAAAATGTACGTCTCGGTCGGTTCGAGCTGCAATTCATGCGTCGAGAAAGAGGATGTGCGGGCGGCCATTCTCGAAATGAACCCGGATGGATCGGACCAGCGTGTTTTTGCAAAAGGCTTGCGGAATGCAGTCGGCCTCCGCTGGTATGGCAAGTTCCTTTTCGCGACCAATCAGGGCTCGGACCATCTCGGCCTGCAGCGGCCGGACGAGACTTTTTATGCGGTTAAGGACGGAGCTGATTACGGCTGGCCTTATTGCCATTCCACGAGCGGCCGTATCGTCGCCGACCCGAAGATCAAACGCCCCGGCGGATGCGAAGGGGTTATTGCTCCTTACGCTTACTTCCCTCCAAGAAGCTCTGCACTCGGTTTCGATTACTTCGACGACCCGGAGGCTCCCGAGGCGATCAAAGGCGGCTTCGTCGTTGCCCTGCACGGCTCTACCGATAAAGCGATCGGGCATGGATACAAGCTAGTCGTAATGCGAAAAGGCGAACCGCTGCAGGATTTGCTTAGCGGATTCCTGCAAGCCGGAAAAGTGCTCGGCCGGCCGTGCGATGTGTTCAAGCTCGACCCGAATTCGTTCCTTTTCACTGACGATCATTCCGGCATAGTTTACCTCGTGCGAAAGAAAGGCACGTTGACGGCTGCAAACAACCCAAACCCTGCCGAGCCGCCCGTGCCGGCCGATCAAACTCCAGTCGCAACTCCGGAAAACGTCGATCCTAAAACCTGCCTGGCGTTCTTCATCTTCGCGGCAGCCGCGCTCGGTCGATTCAGCTGTTAGCCTATCCTTCTTGTTTCTTCTTTTGCGTCTTTGCGGCTTTGCGGGAAATGGCCCATCTCACGCAAAGCTGCCAAGACGCAAAGAACGGTCCCGGCACTCCATCTCGTTTTTCATTCACGCCGTGTTACCATAGCGGTTACGCTTTTGGGCGGGTTTTTATGAATATCGGCATCACGGTTTATCCGACATACGGCGGCAGCGGCATCGTCGGCTCCGAGCTTGGACGCGACCTGGCGGAGCGCGGCCACAACGTCCATTTCATCTCGTCGGTGCTGCCGACGCGTGTAACCCAGCTTGGCGAGCGTGTGCATTTTCACGAGGTGGAAATGATGTCGTATCCGCTGTTCGAACATCAGCCGTACGATCTTGCACTGGCGACCAAGATGGCGACTGTTGCACGCAGCGAAAAACTCGACCTGCTTCATGTTCATTACGCCATCCCGCACTCGATCAGCGCCATTCTTGCGCGTGAGTCGATCAAGCAGAAGCGTTACGTGCCGGTGATCACCACGCTGCACGGAACGGATATCACGCTGGTCGGGGCGGACAGATCTTACCTCCCGATCACGCGGTACGGCCTGCAGCAATCGGACGGCGTCACGGCGGTTTCGAGGTTTTTGAAGCGGGCGACGATCGAGACCTTTGATTTTGACGACATCGAGGTCATCCCGAATTTTATCTGCTCGCTTCATTATAAAAAGCTGCCCGATTCGCCGCTTCGCAGCGAGCTTGCCCCGAACGGCGAGAAGCTGCTAGTGCACGTTTCGAATTTCCGTGCCGTGAAGCGCCCGGTCGATTGCGTCGAGATATTCGCGAAAATAAAACAACAGGGCGAGAACGTGCGGCTTGTTATGGTCGGCGACGGGCCGGAGCGATCCGCCGCGTATTATCGGGCTGAGCAACTGGACATCCTGGATGACGTGATCTTCGTCGGCAAGCAGGCGAACATTTCCGATTATCTCGGCGTGTCGGACATTTTCCTGCTGCCGTCCGAGCTCGAATCGTTCGGCCTTGCTGCCCTCGAAGCCCAGGCATGCGAACTACCTGTCGTCGCTACCCGCATCGGAGGCATCCCGGAAGTCGTAAATGACGGCGAAACCGGTTACCTGAGCGATGTCGGCGATATCGAGAAGATGACACGAGACACGCTCACGCTTCTTCGCGACGAGGACCGCATCCGTACATTTGGCCAAAAGGGCCGCGAGCTGGCCGTTGAGCGATACAGCACCGAGAAGATAATTCCGCAGTACATCGCCTTTTACGAAAGCGTCGTTCACAAGGCTCAGTCGGCTGCGGCGTGAAGCGGAGAGCGGACGCTCTTGTCCGCAACGCCGCCGTGGTTTGGCGGTGTAAAGCCGTGACCATATGGCTTGCCCGATCATCGGCACGGTGTTCGTGCTTCGCACTCATGCGGACAAGAGTGTCCGCGCTCCAGTATGCTCAAACGCTACATGCACAAACGCGAACGGCACTTTGCGATGTTGAACGACAATCGCACGGTGCAGTCGTTCGAGTGGGGAGCGGAGTTTGTTACCGATCACCTTAACGGGGACGACCCGCAAACGGTGTTGGCTGAGTTTTCAAAAACGACCGTCGCAAATAGTGACGAATATTTTGCGGCTCCCGAAGGTATAGAGTTCACTTTAGAACGACGTCTTTATCCGTCCGCCGCTTCGCTCAGTGCTGAAGAGCTGAAAATACGGCCCGAGCAGATCGAGATACCGGTGCTGACGTGGAAAAGCTCGGTAGAGACCGTTTCCAAAGAGAACAACACAGCGTACGCCACCTATTTTCCGGTGGAACGCGGACTTCAGTCCGCATCGCGAACTAAAGTTCGCGTTCCGGCCGCCGTCATCATCCTGCCGCACTGGAACGCCAAGGCCGGGACCTATTTCGATCTTGCGAAATTCCTCAACAAGGTCGGCCTGTCAGCGTTGCGATTGACGCTTCCCTATCACGAAGAACGAATGCCGCCCGAGCTGGAACGGGCCGATCATCTTGTCTCGCCGAATATCGGCCGGTCGCTTCAATCGATCAGGCAGGCTGTGCTGGACACGCGTGCGGCGGTCGCCTGGCTTAAAGAGCAGGGCTATGAAAAGGTCGGCATCGTCGGCACCAGCATCGGCTCGTGCGTGGCGTTCATGGCGTGGGTTCACGACCCGCGGATCGACGCTGCCGTTTTCAATCATGTGTCGGGTTACATGGCCGACGTCGTCTGGCACGGCCTATCGACCTACCACGTCCGCAGCGGCTTCGGCGACAACCTCCACCTCGACGAGCTCCGCGAATACTGGATGCCCGTGTCGCCCATGGCCTACATGGAAAAGCTCGCCGCCCTTCCGCCGCGGCCGCAGCGGTACATCTACACCCTCTACGACCTCAGCTTCCCCGTCGAACTGTCCCGCGACGTTATGCGCGAACTCCGCCGCCGCAAGATCCCGCATTCGAAAGCCGCTATCCCATGCGGACACTATACTTTAGGCGAAAAGCCGTGGGTATATCTGGATGGGTACAAGATCATTTCGTACCTGCACAAGCACTTGAAATAGACTTATCACGAACGCAGCAAAGGTTTGAATCCAGCTTGCTCGAAATGAAGATCTGCCGTGAGGGCGTCAGTCAGACGATCATCACGTAAACGATATACAGTCGATCAGTATTGTCCGGTCCGAAATATCGCGCGATGATAGAGTTCGTCGGCGATTCCTATTACCTCTACCGCTGGATCGTGTTCGAGCGCGTTGAGCAATCTGACTGCCCCATTTCGGTAGCGCTGTTTAGAGAGTGCGTTGCCGATCTCAAGCAGCACCGCACGCGTAGTTATGATCTTAGTAGAGGTGGTTTCGAGAAACCCTGCAATCTGAAGTGCGGTTTGGTGGTTGGAATCCGACTCAACGGACAAAGCGACAGCGTATGACGTGTCGAGGAATACACTATTCGCCATCTATATCTTTTCCATCATAAAGATATTCATCGATGCGTGCCGAGAAATCCTCCGGCCCCTGAAGTTTAAGAGAGCGGGCCACCGAAAGGAATGATTCGCCATTTTCGGCCTGCGTTTCATCAACCTCGACCGTGATTTGCACACGTGTATTAGGCTTAAGCGGAACCTTCCCGTTCGGCCGAAAAACCGTCCCGTCAAAAATTGCGTCAACTATAGTGCTCATAATCGATCCCTTTCAAATCTTAACACGGTTTTACGTCGAATACGCCCACCGTTGATTTGCGACACCATACAAACCCTAATGTTCCACCTCACATCGAATAAGTGCTAAACTTCCCTCGGATTTTGGGCTGTGGAACCTATCGCGGACAATTTTAAGATGGTCGTTGAGGAGTCGATAGATCGGCTGCTGGGACGGGCGTCTGATTCGCGGGGTTTGAAGGCCGCGGACTTGGGCGTGCGGGTGCAGTTGGCGTTGGGGAAATATCTTTTCCGCGATAACTCGCGGCCGCAGCATGCTGAAATTAAAGCATTTATTGATGAGCTTAGGGCGGATGACCTTTGCCTGGTGATCGCGTGCGAACGCGGAGATGAAAAGGCGTGGGAAGACCTGGTGGCGGGGTTCGATACGACAGTTAAGTCGGCGGCTAGGAAGATATCGGCGAATAACGAGGATGCCGAGGACCTTGCGAGCTCGATCTGGGCGGAGCTATACGGGCTGCGTCAGGACGCCGAGGGGAATAAGAAGAGCAAGTTGGCCTATTACTCGGGACGGGGCAGCCTGGCTGGGTGGTTGCGGGCGGTGGTTTCGCAGTTGGCGGTGGACCAATATAGAAAGCAGTCGAAGTTCGTCCAGGTCGAGGAGACACGCGAGTTCGAGAACCTGGCGAATGAAGCCGCGGAAGGCACAAATAATAATCACGCGATCGTCTCGCACGCCGACAATCCGGAAGAACTGATCACTGAAAAACACTCGGCCGCGGATGTTTCCGCGGCGTTAAAGGCCGCCATCGAGGAGTCTTGAGGATGAGGACAGGCTGATATTGAAGCTTTATTACTTTGACGACCTGAAATTGAAAGATATTGCGGCCACCTTCGGATACCACGAAGCGACCGCCAGCCGAAAGCTCGTGCGCGTGCAATCGGAAATACGCAAAAGCGTGGAAAAAAACCTTCGCGAACGGAGCGGCTGGACCGAATCGGAGGTAAAGCGGCATCTCGCCGACACGGCGACCAAACTCGGCATTAGCGTGGAGCGTATGTTCACTGCATTGTTGGTTGCGGCCCTGGTGCAAGAAGTTTTGACGGGCGCCGTTCAGTAAATGGGGATTTAATGTGAAAAAGTGAAAAGGTTGAATAGTGAAAAAGTGAAGAGCAGCGATGTGGAGGACACTAACCGTCCGCCATATTTTCACAGTTTCACGCTCTCACTTTTTCACGTTTTCCCCTTTTAACTTAGATCGATGGAACTGGAATTCGACAAGGAAATAGATGCTTTGATCCGCAGGGAGGGAGCGGCGCGCACCATAACTATCGGCGAATTTGCCGGCCTTCATCCCGATGCGGACGAGATAGCTGCATTTCTGGAAAACGCAGTCCCAGCGAGCTCTCGCCGGGAGCTGATCGGGCATTTTGCGGGATGCGACACTTGCCGCCGGACGCTGTCGAACGCGATCGTGCTAAACGGTGAAACCGTTTCCACGGCCCCGGAAGGCATAGCTGCGCCTGTCGCGGCGGTGGTTCCGTGGTATCGACGCTTGTTCCTTTTCCCGAACCTCGCGTATGTAATGGGCGGGCTAATTATACTGTTCGGAGGGTTTATAGGCCTGTCGGTCTTTAATTCGTATCAGAATACCGCGTCGGAAGTTTCGCAGATGGACCCCAGTGAATCTCGGGCTGCCGAATCCCCGGTCACAGAACCACTGGCCGAAGACCGCGCTGTATTCCAGAACGCGAATGTGGCGTCGATACCGGCTAACGCGAGCAATTCGTCAGCCGTAGCAGCAAATGCGGTTTCCAACTCCGCAATGACGAACACCGCTCCGGGCGCCTTTAGCTGCGAACACGTCGGCGAATACCGCCGCCGCTAAAGACCAGAACTTTGCCCTTGACGGCGTATCGGTAACGCCCCAGCAACCCGCGTTGGCACAGCCGGCAAAGAACGAGCCAAAGTCTTTGGACAAATTGAATGAGGCTGCCGACAAGGATCGAAAGGCCGCGGCTGTAGCAGCCGGGAAAGAGCTCAAACGTGAGGAGCAATCGTTGATGGCCAGGTCGGCTCCCGCTCCGGCCGGTGCCCCGATGAAGAAAACCGCCCCCTCGCGTGACGATCGGACGGACGCGCGTGCAGCCGAGAGCGATGTCTCACAGAGAAAGATCGACGAACTGCCCGCGAACGGCCGGAGGGTAGACCTGAACCGCAAACAGGTAAGCGGCAAGACGTTCGAGTTCCGCCGGGGTGCGTGGTTCGACACCACTTATCGCGGCCAGGGCACGGTCAACGTTCGCCGTAACACCGCCGACTACCAAAAGCTGGACGTCGGGCTTCGCGGTATTGCCGAGAGCTTTTTCGGTACGGTTGTAACTATCTGGAACGGCAAGGCTTACCGGATCTACTAGCTAAAAGCTCAAAACAAAAAAGAATGGCTGCGAAGCCATTCTTTTTCCATTTAGCCAACCTCAACAGCTCCTAGTTGTACCTTAAGAACCTGTTCAGATTCGCACTTGCCCTTTGAACATCCCTTATATCGTCGTCCAACTCTCGCTGCTCTTTGGCAGTGATCACGCCGTCAGCACGATATTTTTCCTGATGTTCAGCCAACTCGCGCTGATTGCCCCTCAACTCACGTTCGAGATAGTACTTCTGCTCTGCGTAACGCAGGTACGGACTGTAGTAGTAAGGATCATAGAACCCGCTGTAACCCCAATAAGGGCGGTAAGACCGATACCCCCAGAACGGCCTGCGAACTATTACCCGATTGACCACAACTGGTCTTTGGACCACTACGGTCCTCCGACTCTGCGCCTGGGCATCGAGGACGAGCGCACTTCCCAAAAGTAAGATCGCGAAGAATGTAATAAATATATGTTTGATGTATTTCATATTACCTCCTTGACGGCCAACAACCTTGCCTGGAGAGATCGGGAGGGCCTTGGCTGTCAACCATGATTTGGATGAGATGGGTTGGCAAAATGTTGTCAAAAAAACGCAGTCAGTGAGCAGGTGTAAAAGGTCCAGGATCCAACATAAAACAGGCCGAAACCATCCTCGGGACGGCTTCGGCCTGTTCGATCTAATGCCGGAACTTAACTTGTGTTACCAAGTCAGGTTCCGGGCGTTCCGATGCTTTAGGCGCCTTCAGCGCCGAAGATGTAATAAACCAGGCTGATCAACCCATCAAGGCTGCCGGCTGTCTGCTTCGGCATCCAGATCGGTATATTCGCCGCCAACGGCTCCTCCTGGGTCAATAGCGTCCCCGGACACTGTGCCCTTATGAAGACCGAATTGATGCGAGAGCTTGCCCTCAGCGTGAAGTCGACCGGATCTGAAGGATTCGGCCTGATGAATGTTGCCGTCACCGGATCGAACGTTCCGACCGGGAATGCAGGTATCGTCACGTTCGCGTTGGTTGCCGAAACGAGTGTGAGTCCCTGAAGCCCGAGGAACGAACCGGTCCCGATGTCAACGGTCACGCTTCCCGCACCAGCCGAGATCGAATCGAACACAGCGGTGCTTCCCGTGACGGTCAGCGTGGGCGTGCACGGTCCGGTCGGCGGTGTCGGCGTCGCAGTAGGCGTCGGCGTGGCCGTCGGTGTTGGCGTCGGTGTCGGCGTCGGCGTTGCCGTCGGCGTCGGAGTTGGCGTAGGCGTAGGCGTCGCTGTCGGAGTCGGCGTCGGAGGTGGTGGTCCGCCCGAACATTGTGCCCTGATCAGCAGCGGATTGAACCGGGCCGATGCCCTGATGGTAAAGTCAACCGGCTGAGACGTGTCCGGGATGGTGAACGTTGCCGTTACAGGGTTGAACGTCCCCTGTGGGAACGCCGGAATGCTAACGTTCGCGTTCGTCGCACTGATAAGCGTCAAACCCTGCAGCCCCGAGAACGACCCAGGTCCTATATCGACCGTTACCGAGTTTGGCCCGGCCGTGATCGCATCGAATGCGTTCAGGCTGCCCGGGAACACTTCCGTCACCGTTAACGACGGCGTACAGATGCCCGGATTGGGCGTCGGTGTTGGCGTCGGCGTTGGTGTTGGCGTCGGTGTCGGCGTCGGTGTCGGCGTCGGTGTCGGCGTCGGTGTTGGCGTCGGCGTCGGTGTTGGCGTCGGTGTTGGCGTCGGCGTCGGCGTCGGAGTCGGCGTCGGCGTTACCGTCGGTGTCGGAGTCGGCGTAGGTGTCGGCGTCGGCGGCGGGCCTCCGCAGGTGCCTGAGCCTGGCGTACATGTTCCAGCCGGCCGCGTTCCGGTCAGCTGCAATCCGGCCGACAAACTGCCTGTATTGAACGAGAACTGAGTGAACTGCGTACCCGAATTCGTCCTTTGTACACCGACTGTGGCACTTGCTCCGTTCAATGACGAAGCAGTCGAGGTATTTGCATAGATGTATCGGATCGTGTCCGAACCTTCGGTAAGAACGATCGCGAAGTTAAGCGTGATGGGTCCGTTGGTACCGTCGCTGAAATGCTGGCCTCTCCATTCGACGATAAGCTGCCGGTTCGGCGAGGAACCTATCGTGTTGGTGAAGATTCCGCCGTTCGTTACGTCCTCGGGATCCATATCAATGTCGTCCCAGAAGGCGAACAGCGTTGGATTCGCCGGGAAGGTCGTGCCCGGAAGCGCCGTGTTGGTCGTTGTCGTCGCGGAACCGCTGTTGACGCTCAACGCACCGTTTGTAGTGGCGCTCAGCGAACTGACCGAGACTCCGTAGACCGTCGAGGCCCACCCGGAAGGCAGTGGAATGTTAACCGCAAAATCATCGTCCGCGCTGCCCGCAACAACCGTGCCGCCCGCGGGGATCGTAGCCCCGGCGGAAGGAACGAACGCGTAGTTCAAGCCGGCAAGACCGACCGGAAGTGCGGAGTTGAATGATTCCGGAGAGCCGCCGCCAGCGCCGGTATAAGTAACCGTGAGCGTGAAGTTGGCCGACGTAAAGCAGGCGACGGTGTTGTCGACCGAAACCTGGAAGGGCGTCGTGTTGTTAACGGGACCGCCGCCGCCTGGGATGTCGGGATAAGCGGAGTTCGGCTGTGTCACCGTGATGCCCGGAGTCGTTGTCGAAAGGACCGCGGTGATCCCTGTTGCGGGATTGCCCGAATTATTGGTCAGGGGAACGTTCACGGTGTTGCATTCGTTCGGTTCCAGGATCGCGTTGCCTGAGGTGACGACAGCCGCTCCGGCGGTGATGTCGGCCGCGTCGAAGGCTTCGGTCACCGCACCAGCGGTCTGAACACTAGCCGAGAACCCCATTCCGCGGCGGCGGAATCCTTCGCGGATGTCGAGGACGTCCGCGGCAACTCCGGGGCCGCCCAGAGCGACCGCGGCGGCAATTATCCCGTCGCGTTCCTGCAGATAAGTCGGATTGATCGGCGACAATTTCATTCCGTCCGTCACGACCTGAAGGACCCGCCGAGTACCGTCGGTAAAGCCCATTCGGGTCACCATCAATCCGCGAACTTCCCAAAGGGCGCTCTTCCAAATTTCGCCCGCATTGTGTACCTGCGAACAGCTTCCGGAGGTCCCGATAATCGGGTTACGCGGAAAAGCACTGGCGACGGCTGTAGCGGTCGTGCCAAGCGTTGTATCGCAGCCTGTGTTGATGTGGCCGAACGTGAGCGGGTTGTGCGGCCTGTTGTTCAGGCCGCCCGTAACGTTGATGTTGGCCGACGGGAAGCGGCGAATGCCGTGATAATAGTTGGAGGTAAACGTCGCGGCCCCGAGTTGGAACAACGAGTAGCCGCCCATACCATAAATGCCGTCAACACCATCGCTGGGCTCGGCCAGCAACGTCATGCCGTACCAATCGCCCCAGCCCTCGCCCATCATATCGCCCTGGTTGCCAAGGCCGCTGCCATTACCGTGCAGCCGGTGCGAGAGGCCGTGCGTCACCTCATGGATGATGATGTCGGCGTCCGCGGTTCCGTCGCGATCGGGCGTCGGACCGTTCCACAGATACATCTGCATGCGGCCGCGGCCGCCGTCGGCCGGTGTCGCGAAGTTTGCATTGTTGAAGCAGTTGCTTGTGCAGCCCGTGCCGAAGTTGTCCTGGCCTTCGGACGAGACACGGTCGTTTCCTAACCCGCCGCGGCCGAAGTTATCGTGCTGAAAGTTGCGGGCCTGCTCGGTCCATCCGAGCTTGTAAAGCTCGTCGTGATACCGGTTCATCACATAGAACATCTGGATCACGGCACCGCGTTGGGCCTGGGCCGTAAGCGGGTCGTCACCAGGCGGAGGATTTCCCGGCGGCGGGTTCCAGGTCGAGTCGAATATCCTGTTCGGGTTTCCGGTTGGAACGATCTCGTTGCCGTTCGGGGTGACGCGGTCGATGCCGGCCTCGTTCGAGTTACCGTCCGTTATGTTCGCACCGTCGGTGACCCAGCCGTTGTTATTAAAAGACAGGTCGCCCTCGTTGCCGATCAGCGTACGGGTGGTACGGTTGATCAACAAACCTTGAGTTCCAGCGACCGGCGTGACCCCTGTATACGGAGAAGCCGGAGCCGGGCTGTCTGCGACATCGATGTAAGCATTTGGGTTGCCATAGATCTGATAGGTAGCCGCTTGGGTCTGATGGTCGACGATGTTCTTTCGCCAGAGCATCGTGCCGTCCCGGGCGTCCACTATAACGTAGTACGCATCGACCGGCTGCCAGATGAGTACTCTCCAAGCCGGAACGGCGACGCCCGGCTCGGTCGGGAAATACATTTTCTCGGCGGTCGTGGCCCAGTCTCCCTCGCCAAAGACAGCCTTATTGTTCTTGGAGGCCTTTCCATTTCGCGAAAGGTCGCTTGCCTTGAACTCGTGCCGGATATGCGTCGCGGCCGCTTTGACCGCGTCGAGCGGATCGCCGAAATCGGTCGGTACCTGAGCGTATTCCAGGCCGGGAGCCAGATTGTTGATCACGCGAATGATCTGGCCGTCCTGGTTAAAACCGGCCTTGACCTCGCCGCGAAACACCGGAATGCCGTTGATTTCCTGCTCGAGATGGGCGAACGAGGTAAGTCCGTTAGGATTCGTATAATCCGCCGTGACCTTTAGCTCAACCGCTTGCGTATCAGTGACGCCGATCAGCCGATTGTTCTCTTTTACAAAATTGCGAAGTATCTCGGAACGTGTAAGTCCGGAAGGCTCCGACAGAGGTTCGATCTTCGCCTGCCATACGTCGGGCGTGATCACTTCGGGAGCGCGAAGGTCGGTGTTGTACTCAAATTTTACGTGCGGGACCCGGTCTTTCAGCTCGCCTTCCCCGCGGGCGAAATTGTCTCGGATGTCGGCTACCTTCGACGCAGTCTTGTGCTGCGCGGTGCGGGCGGCTACGAAATAGTCCGAAACCTCGGCATATTTATCATTTCGAATATCGTAATTCGGAAACTCGGGTTGCGGGCTCTCAACCTCAGGTCGATCTTTGCTATTTTGGCCGGAAACAGTTGAGCCAAACTTAAAGGGCAAGATAGTTACCGCGGTGATCAAGACGAGAACAAAGAAGCACAGCAAAAGGCTCCGGTGCTTCCATACCTTCGAGCGAAGATAGGAGACCCCCGATGAAAGGGAGCGAAGATCAGGCATTGGCATTCCTCCGAGCTCTTGCTTTGAACCGCCTGAACCAACGCACAGGAAACAAGCTAAAAGCGAGCGTCTAAGTTTTTGGATTTGGACGAACTTCAGGAAACTTTAGACTACAGGTCACGATCTGTTTGTATTGCAGCTTACAATTCCTGAAAATGCGGCTCTACACTTATGCCATATCGCCCTCTGTTAGGCAAATCACAATGTAAAGATTTAACTGAATGTTCAAAAAATTGGACGTAGGAACCGTTAGCCGAGTGCATTCGGTTTCTCAAACTAGCGCCTTATGGGCAAAGGCCAGGGTCGATATCACGACCCTGGCCGACGCGTTTATGCCGGTACGGATCCCCAGTTAAGGGAGAGGTCCGGGCGTTCCGTTGCTTAGGCTGCCTTCGGTGCCGAAGACGTAGTACACCAGGCTGATCAGCCCATCGAGGCTTCCGGTGGTCTGCTTCGGCATCCAGACCGGCAGTCCTGTAGTCCTCGCCGTTTGCTCGGAGCGAGCCGCTCCCGGGCACTGTGCCCTGATCAGGACCGTATTGATGCGTGAAGTTGCCCTCAGCGTGAAGTCGACCGGATCTGAAGGATTCGGCCTGATGAATGTTGCCGTCACCGGATCGAACGTTCCGATCGGGAACGCAGGTATCGTCACGTTCGCGTTCGTTGCCGAAACGACCGTGAGCCCCTGAAGCCCGAGGAAGGAACCAATCCCGATGTCGACGGTTACGTTTCCAGCACCGGCAGTGATCGAATCGAACACAGCGGTGCTTCCCGTGACGGTCAGCGTGGGTGTGCACGGCCCGGTCGGCGGCGTCGGCGTCGCAGTAGGCGTCGGCGTGGCCGTCGGTGTTGGTGTCGGCGTCGGCGTCGGCGTCGGCGTTGCCGTCGGCGTCGGTGTTGGCGTCGGCGTCGCTGTCGGAGTCGGCGTCGGTGTTGGCGGCGGTCCGCCCGAGCACTGTGCCCTGATCAGCAATGCATTAAACCGCGTCGAAGCCCTGATCGTGAAGTCAACGGGCTGAGACGTGTTCGGGACCGTAAATGTTGTGGTCACAGGACTGAACGTTCCGGGCGTAAATGCCGGAATATTGACTGTCGCGTTAGTTGCGCTAACTAGCGTCAAGCCGTGTAGTCCTACAAAAGAGGCAGGACCAGCGTCTACCGTAACCGTCCCGGATCCGGCCGTTATCGCATCGAATGCTCCAAGGCTGCCCGGAAACACTTCTGTCACAGTCAACGACGGAGTGCACACGCCCGGCCCCGGAGTGGGTGTTGGCGTCGGCGTCGGGGTTGCCGTCGGCGTCGGTGTCGGTGTTGGTGTCGGCGTAGCCGTTGGAGTTGGTGTTGGTGTCGGCGTCGGTGTAGGAACCGGCGTTGGCGTCGGAGTTGGCGTAGGTGTCGGTGTCGGCGTCGGAGTTGGCGTCGGGCCGCCTCCCGGAGTGACGATAAAGTCCGAGTTTGAAATATCAAAGAAGATATTTCCCACTGCCTCTACCTTCATCCTCGCAGTCGAGGTCGGGGCGTTCGGGATCGTAACGCTTTCCGAACCGTCGTTCGCCGTGCTTGTCGCCAGAACATGCGGGAAAGTAATGCCGCCGTCGGTCGACATGGAGATCTTGACGTTCGCGGTACTGACGGGCGGCAATGTCGTATTCGCGACGTTCCACGTTACCGTCTGGCCGGAGCCGCCCGCCCAGCTTACATTCGTGTTCGGTGAGGTGACCTGGAACGGACCTGATGTGTTCGTCACCGTCACGACCATGTCCGTGAACTGCGTCTGGCCGATCGTCACACCCGGTACGTATGGGCCGGTTGTCTCTGACCGTCAACCGGAAGTTCAGCGTTCTCGAGACCGAGCTCAATGCTTCTACATTCGCGATCGCGTCGCCGCCGAGCGTCGGTGTTACATTCAGGCCGGCAAGGATCGTCGACAACCTGGGAAATGTTCTCGTCGGTGATGCTGTCGATCCGAACGACAACCAGTTCGGGCCGGTCAGCTTTGTCGGAGACGCTACGCTATTATTTCCGGTCGTCGTTGTATTGTCGTTTTGCTCCCAATTGTACGTGATCGGATCGCCCTCGGGATCGGTTGCCGAACCCGTAAGAGCGAACGGCGTCGTGATCGGAATTGTGAAATTCCCGACAGGTGCAACGACAGGCGGCTGGTTATTGGCCGGCATAATACCGGCTGCCGGGCACGGCTGCAGAGGAAGATTTGCCTGGATCTGGCCGATCGACGCCTGGTGGAAAATATCGATCGAGTGCGGAGCCACGTCCTGAGACGTGATGCCGGCGTAACCCATGATCGTAATACCGGAACCAACTTCCTTATTTACTCCCGTACTTTCGTTTGAGAATGAAAAGGTGTGGTTAGCGCCGAGCTGGTGGCCGACTTCGTGCACAACGTAGTCGATGTCGAAGTTGTCGCCCTGCGGAATGCTGTCGGCCGGCGACGTAATGCCGCGGCCCTTATCATGACCTTGGTGCGTTGATGCGGGATTGTTGCTGCACACACAACCAATACAACCGGCGTTTCCACCACCGCCGGCTGATCCGAACATGTGGCCGATGTCGTAGTCCGCGATAGTGATGCCCGCGGCAATGATCGCATCCCGCAGTTGGTTGTTCCACCCGCCGATGCTTGTGCCGTAAGGATCGGTTGCGGGATTGTAAAACCAGAGCACCGTTGACTGGGGGATCAAGTTCAAATGAACGCCAAGGTCTTTTTCGTAAATACCGTTGGAACGCGTTAGTGTCGCGTTGATCGCGGCAGCGACCAGGGCCGATTGCCGCCGGGGCTGTCGCTCCGAAAAAGATCGAGTATTCCGCGTTTACCGATTGAGCAAGGCGGAGTGTTCTTATATTACCTTCGCTGCTCAAAAGTGCGTCGGAAGCAGCGATATTCGATTTCCACTCGGAAAAAAGAGCCTGTTCCTGGGTCGTGCACGACCACGGCAGTTCGCCGGACTTTCGGTCGGCCCTGAACACGGCATAAACGCTGCCGTCCGCCGAGTAAGGTTCGATGATCTCGGTCTGACCGCCCGGTGAAAAGAAGTCGGAACCGTTCCGGAAAACAGTACCTTGAACACCTTGCGGCGAAAAACTAAGCTTTATGGTTGCGTATGCGTCGGAAACTCCGCGGCCGGAATACGCCCGGATCTCAGGAAACCTGGCCTGCAGTTCAGGATCGAAGTTGGAGGCTTCGAACAGTTCGAACAGCTCGATCTCGCCATCGGCATTGGGCACCGAGACGACGATAGACTGCTGCTTGCTCGCATCGATCTTCGTATCAACGATGGTGAACAGCTGCTGCCTTAGCGGGGCCATGTTCAGATCGAATAGTTTGAAATCTGTCGGAAACGACTGGCGGCCTGCGGCCTTATTTTTAGTAATATTTTCTTTTCTTTCGTAGTTCGCGGTCCAGACGTTTTCCTGAGCAGATGCGGTGATCACTGAAACGTGTGACAAGCATCTCCGATAGTGATCAGAAATGCAATGCGATAGCTCAAACGGCGGGACGGCATTTGGGTCTTCGACATCAATATTAATTCCTCCAAAGTTCCTCGAATGCACCGGCATCATTGCCGGCGAATACCCCGTGACGTAATTTATCCGGTTTGGCGTTGTGAACAGTGGAAGAAATAGAACACACAACCAAAATAGTTTGTGTATTCTGGATTACCGATCGATCTAATAGACCGATAAGACCGGCAACTTCGAGTTGAGGTGGGATGAGACCCAAGTTATACGACTAGTGGTGGTAAGACGTCGTTAGCGGAAAATCAGAAGCCGCCCTGACAGGCGTGATTCGCGCCATCCTCAAATTCGAACTACATTAGCAAGCCAAGCCTGCACGTATACACAACTTTGCAGCATC
Source organism: uncultured Acidobacteriota bacterium (assembly GCA_963763355.1). GTDB lineage: Bacteria > Acidobacteriota > Blastocatellia > Pyrinomonadales > Pyrinomonadaceae > OLB17. The sequence continues at coordinate 1,165,567 of CAVXOI010000007.1, read as the reverse complement.
ACCAATATATTTTTTTAGATGCTCCAGCGGAGGGCTAGTATCATATCCGCTTTTGGCGATGGTGGCAACAGTAATTCCTTTGCGGCGCGAGGGAAGACCCTCGGATCGCCGTAAACTTAAGCGGTCCGAAGGTCTTCGGTATCTTCATCATCCAGTTATCAGCGGCGTCTTATCTTTTGGAAAGGCCGTCCGCCAATATCTCATTCAGGTCTTTTGCAAACTTTTCCGGCTGGTCCCAATTGGGAGCATGGCCCGAGTTCGCGTAAACGATGAACCTTGCATCAGGCAGGCCTTTGATCAGCGGTTCCTGTTCGGCACGTTTGAAAATAGTCTCTTTCTCGCCCCAGAAGATCACAACCCGCACTCGGATATTTTTCAGGTCCGGGGTATAGTCGCGTGCTGCGACACCAGCGAGCGCCTTTTTCCAGACGTTTGCCGGGAGTCGCAGGCTTTCATTCACAACATTTTCCATGAATTCCTTCGGAAGCGACGGTGACGACGCACTGACCTGAAAATCGTGAGCGAACTGGCGAGGCACCGGATCGGTCAGCGTGCCCACGGCATCGAGAAGTTCTTTAACGACCTCGTTCCCGGCCCTTGCGGCCGTGCCGATGAGCACAAGCCGCTGCACCCGGGCAGAATGGTCGAGGGCCGTCTGCATCGCAACAAAACTGCCCATCGAATGTCCGACTACCGTCGCCGACTTGATGCCCATTGCATCCAGAAAGGCAGCGGTATCAGCCGCAAAGTCGCGCATCTCGTAGCCGTTCTCGGGCTTGTCCGTTTCACCGTGGCCGCGCTGGTCGATGGCGAAGATCCGGTAACGCTTGTCCAGCAGCGGTATTACCCGGCTGTAAGAAAAAGACGAATCGGTGTAGCCGTGAATAAGTAGAACGGCCGGGCCGGCCGGGTCGCCGGCCTCGACATATTTCATCGTTATGCCGGTACTCAGCTTCACCTTTCCCGACTTAACACCTGTACCGGCCGCCACCGGTTTACTGAAGGAACCGGCTGAAAGTTTTGTGTCCGCGTTCCTCCAGGCCGCTTCAAACTCTTTTCGGACGAGTGCCGCGGACGTGCCTTTGCCTTGCTTTTCCAACGCCTCGGCTAAGCCGAATAGTGCCCGGCCGTTCTTTGGATTTTTTTCGATCTCTTTGCGAAACACCGCCTCGGCTTCGACGAACTCGCCGGTTCGCATCAAAGCGCGCCCGAGCCATTCTCGGGCGGGCAAATGCCAGTCGGGCGGCTCGTTGTAATTGACCGCGTCTTCGGCGGCAACCGCACGGCGGAGCGGCATCGAGGCCCGCTTTAATGTCGTTCTTTGCCATTGCGATCTCGCCGGATAGAAGTTCGTCCGCAACCTTAAGCACGCCGTGCGCCGTGCTGTTGCCCAGGCCGGCGTCGGCAGGGATCGAGCGGATCGTAGCGCGCAGCGAATTCAGTTCCGCTTCGGCCTCGCGTGTTTTGCCCTTTTCGTTCATCGCGATGCCGCGAGCGAACTGCCAGTATGCGTTCGTCACTCGCATCGCCGCATCGGGCTGCGGATACGCCATCACGTCGTCCCATTTCTGAAATCGTACGAGCGTGATCAGGTGGTACGGCATGAACATCTCGAGCATCGGCATCGCCTTGACGTTCGGCCCTACATTTGCTTCAAGTTCTTTCGCTGCCTTGATCGCGCCGGCGAAATTCCCTGCCCCGGCGTGCGACGCCGCGAGCATATGGATGTTGTGGTTGTAATACATCAACGGGTAAACGCCCGTCGCCGCCGCTTTTGTCGAGGTAACGGCGGTCCGCGACGATCGCGAGATCGTTGCTCTTTACGGCTACGTCGTGGTCGCCGGTTCGCAGATAAATATGGGACGGCATGTGCACGAGGTGTCCGGCGTTCGGTGCCAGTCCAAGCAGGCGGTCCGCCGCAGCGAGGCCGCGTTCCGGGTTGGGCGAGGCTTCGATCGCGTGGATGTAATAATGATTCGCCCCTGTGTGTTTCGGGTTACGTTTCAGCACGCCCTCGAGCACGGCGAGGATCTCGAGCGTCCCTTCCGCGGGCTTGCCGTCCAGCGACCAGAGCTGCCACGGCCGCAGATTCATCATGCTCTCGGCGTAAAGCGTTGCGGCGTCGAGATCATCGGGATATTTTTTGACAAGTTCGCTCATCGCCGTTCTATAGTCGTTTGCGAGCTTGGCGCGGTCCGATTTGGGGTCTTTCGCGTATCTTTTTGTAAGCGCCGCGATGTAATCGCGATCCGCTTGCGAAGCTTTCGGCGCCAGCGAGATCGCTTTTTGAAGGTTTTCGTACGCCTCGACCAGCTGGGTTTCATCAGCCGAGACGTTGTAGTTCGAACCCAGGCCGAGCGAGATCCCCCAAAATGCCATCGCCATTTCCGGATCGAGCTCGGCCGCGTGACGAAACGAATTTATGCCCTCGGCGTGGTTGAACGCGTACAGATAAGCCAGACCCTGATTGAAGAATTTCTGAGCCTCTGCGTTTCGCGTGGTCACCGGATGGTCAACGTTACCAAGCCCATCGTCGAGCCATACGGGCTTTTTCACCGGCGTCGAATGCGAACCATGCCCATGCTGACCGTGAGCAGCAAATACAAATAGTAATGAAAGGAAAATTAAGATTATTTTCATATGGCCACTCCTTGCCTCAATACATGTTGACGCAAAACGCACGCGAACGCGGACATGAATTGCGGCGGCAGTTTATCACCAAATGTGCGGGTGTCAACGCTGCCGATTGTTCGCTATCCGTTATTCGTTATTCATTTTTCCGGAGACTCGGGCAAACCAAAATTCATTCGAAATAGCGAATAGCGTATAACGAATAACGAATAATGGTGCCGAATTGATTAACTGTGCGTTTCGCCTTACATTAATACCGATCAATTCCTCAACACATCCGACAATGAAAAAGACAGTACTTTGTTGCATCGTTATGTTCGCTATGGCCGCTTTGATCCCAGCACAAAAGGCGTCTCGGCAGGCGGCGCTTGATCCGGAAATACAGAAGATGGTCCGCGAGGTTTCGGCTAAGAATATTGAATCGAGTATCAGGAAACTCGTTTCTTTCGGTACGCGGAACACGCTGTCCGAGCAGGACAACCCGAACAGGGGTATCGGTGCGGCCCGGGACTGGATATTTGGTGAGTTCGAAAAGATCAACTCTGCCTGCGGAGGCTGTCTGGCGGTAGAAAAGCAATCGTTCCTCCAGCCGAAGGCGAACCGTATTCCTGAGCCGACAACGCTAACCAATGTCATTGCAACGTTAAAAGGCACGACGGATCCCGGCCGCGTTTATGTTGTTTCGGGGCATTACGATTCGATGTGTACCAGCCCGACCGACGCCAAATGCGATGCTCCCGGTGCGAACGACGACGCATCTGGCACAGCAGCCGTGATCGAGCTTGCCCGCGTGATGTCCAAAACGGAAATTCGATGCGACGATCGTTTTTATGGCGGTTCCGGGCGAAGAACAGGGCCTACTGGGTGCCGGTTATTACGCCGAACAGGCAAAACAAAAGGCAGTGAACATAGAAGGAATGTTCACCAACGACATAATCGGCGGGGTGACGACGCAAAAAGCTTCGCCGAACCGCAACCGTGTGCGTGTATTCAGCGAAGGAGTGCCGTCCGATGAAACCGCTCAACAGGCCAATACGCGGCGGAGCGTCGGCGGCGAGAACGATTCGGCTTCGCGGCAATTGGCCCGATATATAAGGGAGCAGGCGGACAGATATCTGACGACATTCAAGGTCTGGATGATCTATCGACGGGACCGCTACGGACGCGGCGGCGACCATATCCCGTTCCTTGAGCGTGGGTTTACGGCCGTGCGCATTACCGAGGTGGATGAAGATTACACGCACCAGCACCAGAATTTACGTACCGAAAACGGCATTTTTTATGGCGATACGCCAGAATTTGTCGATTTCGCATACACGGCGAACGTTACGCGTGTTAACCTGATCGCCCTGGCAAGCCTCGCAAAAGCTCCGGCAAAGCCCAAAAATGTCGGCATCGTAACGGGCCGTTTGACCAACGATACCGAGCTAAAATGGGACGCGAACACCGATCCGGACCTGGCTGGTTACGAGGTGGTTTGGCGTGATACGACGGCCGCGGAATGGACCGGAAAAAAATTTGTTGGAAATGTCGGCAAATATCTGGTAAAAAAACGGTCTAAAGATAATTACTTTTTCGGCGTTCGGGCAGTTGACCGATCCGGGAACCGGAGCCCGGTCAGCTTCCCGCGACCGGTGCGTTAATGTCGGTTCTTAGCGGGTATTAATATGCTCCCGGGCGAACAAATCGGACGTTATCAGATCGTCAGCAAGATCGGGCAAGGCGGCATGGGCGAGGTTTACCTTGCCGAAGACATAAAGCTTTGCCGCCGTGTCGCGCTAAAGGTGCTTCCGGCTAAGATCGCCGGCGATGTCGACTGCATGCTTCGGTTCGAGCACGAAGCCAGGACCACGTCCGCTCTCAATCACCCGAATATTGTCACAATTTACGAGATAGACGACGAAGGCGGCTCGCTGTATATCGCGATGGAGCTTGTCGAGGGGCGGACGCTTGGGAGCTATATCAAGAACGGCGACCTCGACCTGGCGAAAACGCTGGACGTCGCGATACAAGTCGCCGGCGCCCTGGCCGCGGCACATCAGGCTAGCGTCGTCCACCGCGACATCAAGCCGGACAATGTGATCGTTCGCCCCGACGGCCTTGTAAAGGTGCTCGATTTCGGCCTTGCGAAACTCACCGAAAAGCCGGACGCACAAAACCTTGAGGCCCTGTCAACGATCTTCAAGACAAGCCCGGGCCTGGTAATGGGGACTATCGGTTATATGTCTCCGGAACAGACCCGCGGAAAGCAGGTTGATGCCCGGTCCGACATTTTCAGTTTCGGCACATTCTTTACCAGATGCTTGCGGGCAAGCGACCTTTCATCGGCGACAACAACGCCGACATCGTTGTCGCCATCCTCAATGAGGAACCGGTACCGTTGTCGGTTGCGGCCCCTGGAACTCCGACGGAATTCGAGGCGGTGGTTCGAAAGGCACTGAGAAAGGACCGCGACGAACGGTATCAATCCGTCCGCGAGATGCTTGCCGATCTTCGCGATGTGCGTGAAACCCTCTCGCTGGGGAACGGTTCCGGCAGATCCTATGGACATTTCAGCGATCCCGCGTATGTCGCATCGACACACGACACATTCGAAAGGGCCGTGTCGACCGCTGAGCTTCCTCACGAAACGAGAAGCTCGATAAGCGCCGTCATTTTTGACGAAATAAAGCTGCACCCGCTTTTTTCCGGGGCCGCGATCGCCGCTGCTTGCGATCGTTCTCGGGCTCGCGGGTTATGCCGGCGTGGACTATTACAACGGCAGTGCAGCGAATGACGCGTTCCAGTCGATGCGGCCATCCAAATTAACATCGTCCGGAAACGTTTCCACTTCGGTCGGAAATACCGCGGTGTCGCCTGACGGTAAGCTTATCGCTTATGTCACAAGCGAAGCCGGTGAAATGGGGCTGTGGGCGAAGCAAACAGGAACAGGCGGCAATGTGCCTCTTATACCCGCGGCGAACGTCAGATACAACGGCGTCATTTTTTCACCTGATTCCGCCAACGTTTATTACATTGTATCTGAGCCGCATGGAATGTCAGCACTCTACCAGGTTCCGGCCCTTGGCGGCACACCGAGGAAGCTCGTCGCCGACGCCTCCGGCCCGATAAGTTTTTCGCCCGCCGGCGACCGTATATCGTTCGTTCGACGCCAAACAGAATTATTGACCGCGGACCGTAACGGCGGCGACATCAGATCGGTGATGCGGCTCACCGAAGGAAAGGTATTCGTGGTCACTTCGTGGGCGCCCGACAAGACAAAGATCGCGGCGGCGGTTTATGACCCGTCGGACAGCCGCGAACATCTTATCGAGATCGGGATGAACGACGGGTCTGAAAAGCCGTTTCCGTCGCCCGAATGGAAAAGGATCCGCGGCCTGGCGTGGCTGCCCGACGGAAGCGGCGTTGTGGTTAGCGGCCGTGACCCCGAGACGGACCTCGCCCAGCTTTGGACCGTAAGCTATCCGGGCGGCGAGGCGCGGCGGATAACCAACGACCTCAACAACTACCAGGCATTGAGCCTGACCGCCGACGGCCGAACCGTCGTCACCACGCAGCAAATTATCTTTTCCAACATTTGGGTTTCGTCGCCGGGCGATGCGGCAAATATTACAAAGATCACGACCGAGGTCGGCAAGGATGAAGGGATGTCCGGCGTTGCATGGACGCCCGACGGGCGGATCGTTTACACGACGCGGATCAAGGGTGTATCAAGACATCTGGATAATAAACCGCGACGGCACCGGCAACCATCAGCTAACGTTCAATTCGAAAGCAATTTCTCTCCCGCCGTCACCTCGGATGGCCGTTACATCATCTTTGTTTCAACACGACGTGGAGGCCCGAGCGTTTGGCGGATGGATATTGACGGGTCGAATCCGGTCTTACTCACCGATGGCCCGGGAGCGGAGATAAACCCAAGCGTTTCTCCTGATGGCAAATGGGTCTTTTACCAATGGGACAGCCCGGAGAAAAAGAACTCGATCTGGAAGGTAAGCATCGACGGCGGAACGCCGGTCAGGCTTACAAATATGGAATCTTCTCGGCCGGTCGTGTCGCCTGACGGCAGATTCTTTGCGTGCGAATACGGTGAGCGTCTCTCGTCCCCGTCGTCCAGGTTGGCGCTAATATCGGTCGATGGCGGCGAACCCGTCAAAATCCTTGACCTTCCACGTGTTTTAAGATCACGTGTGTTTTATTGGTCATCGGATGGCAGGTCTATGCTATATTCCGATAGCCGCGAACGAGTAGACAATATCTGGAGCCAGCCGCTCGAGGGCGGCGACCCCAGACAACTTACGCGCTTTAAAGAGGACCGGATCTTCCGCTTCGGTATATCCGCTGATGGCCATTTTGCTTTAGGCCGCGGCACCGACACGTCAGACGCTGTAATGCTGACCAATTTTAGGTAGTATTTCGGTGAATGGGACGTAGTAATTTTTGTCCGTTCCGAACTTGATCAGGATTCTCGATAAATGGAGGCTAATTATGTCTAATGGAGAACCTCTACCACAATGTCCAACCGGTTCATGCGGCTACGGTATGCTACGCGGGGGTGGCGTCTGCGACCCAGGGAACAGCAGCTGTGCCAACGGGAGACTGGCTTTACTTCACAGCTACCGAATTCAGTGCTGAATCGATAGCGTTGGAAAACGTTACTCAAAGGATCAACGATCGGTTGGACGCACTCGGCGCCGGCCCGGACAGGACGTAAATTGTCCTTTCTTAGAACTCCGATCGGCATCGCCGTCGGCTGGATCCAACATCCGCCAGATGTCAGAACAGCAGCCGCCGAATCCTAGACTACGTCAGGGCGGACGACCCTAGGGTTGTGGACGAACTTATGATCGATCAGGCGCGTTTCACCGGGCGACAACGTCGGCCGGCGGTGCGCTGGGAATATCAGGATAACAAATAACGGGATGCACATGCACGCCCGGACTGTAGCCACTTGTTGGCTCGGCCCGTTCCTTCTGGCCGACCTCAAGTGCTGCCTTATCATCCGCCGGAGGTTCGCGCGGCGGTGGAGTTCATGATCGACGAACTCGAACTCAGCTTGATAAGGACGCTCAATGGCCGCAAACTCGCCCTGATCAGAAGGGACGGAGCGATGGTGCCTTGCCTGGGTGATGCAGCAGAGTCAGCCGGCCCAGATGGCAGTCTGATCAGTAGGGCCGGCTAATTTTTTACTTAGCCTTGTCCATTTTGGCGAGTCCGTTCGTCTATTGAACGAAAGCAGAGAATGCTGAATTCAAATTAACAAGTCAAGGAGAAGAACTATGCCCAATTATATGCTGCTGCTTCACGAATCGCCCGCGGACTTTGCCGATCTATCACCCGAACAGATACAAGGCGTTATCGCCGAGTACACTGCCTGGCGGGACAAGGTGAAGAGCGACGGCAAATTCGTCGGTAGTGCAAAGCTGAAGGACGAAGGCGGGAAACACATGTCCGGCGGTAACGGCAGCTTACGTGTAACCGACGGACCGTATACCGAAGCAAAGGAGTTGATCGGCGGTTACTTTGCGATCTCGGCCGATAATTACGACCAGGCCGTTGAAACGGCGTCGAGTTGCCCGCATCTGAAATACGGCGGACGGATCGAAGTCCGCGAGATCGAATTCAACTCTTGAAGCGATGACGGCGGTTAGTGAAGTACAGGTCCGCGACTCGGTTGACCATCTGTTCAGGCATCACGCCGGGCAGATGGTTTCCGTTTTATGCAGGATCTTCGGTTTCGAGCGTATCGAGCTGATAGAAGACGCTGTTCAGGACGCGCTGGTCGCCGCTTTAAGGAAATGGTCCTTCACCGGCATCCCGGAGAACCCGACGGCCTGGCTAACGCAAGCGGCCCGAAACCGGATGATCGATGTTCTGCGGCGCGACAAGCGTTCGGAGCCCGTAGACGAAACGTTCGATCTGGCGGACACTTCTGCTCCCGAACCCTCATATTTCCCAAGTGAAATGGGCGAAGACCAGCTGCGAATGATCTTCGCATGCTGCCATCCTTCGATCGCACCGGACAGCCAGGTTGCCCTGACGCTGAAGATCGTCGGCGGTTTCAGCGTAGCCGAGATAGCAGAGCGCTTATCTTTCGAACGAAGAGGCGGCCGCAAAGATGCTGACACGGGCGAAAGCGCGGCTTCGGACGAGAGGCGTCGGGCCGGAAATTCCCGTAGCCGGCGAAATAACCGCCCGGCTCGACGCGGTCTTAAAGGTTCTCTACCTGATATTCAACGAAGGCTACGGAGCGTCGGCAGGAAACGAGTTGCTGCGCCGCGACCTTTGTTTTGAAGCTATACGCTTGGTTGATATACTGTCCCGTCATCCGCTGACCGCACTTCCGAAGGTCCACGCGGCCGCCGCGCTTTTCCTTTTCCAGGCCGCGAGGTTTCCGGCCCGCACGGACCACACCGGCGAATTGGTGCTGCTTCCCGACCAGGACCGCTCGCTTTGGGACAAAACCCTTGCCGCTCGCGGATTGCGGCATTTGCTCAATTCGGCCCACGGTGACAAGATCTCGACTTTCCACCTTGAGGCCGAGATAGCCGGTATCTATACGCTTGCCGAAAATTATCAGGCGACGGACTGGAGGCGGATCCTCGCTTGTTACGACATCCTTCGGGAAATTTCTTTCTCACGCATCGCCGAACTAAACCGGGCAGTAGTTGTCGGCCAGATCAATGGGCCCGAGGCCGGTCTTGCCGCGCTCGAAAGTTTGACGGACGGAAACGATCTTAGTTCTTATAATCTCTATCACATTACCCGGGCCCATCTTCTTTCGCTTCTAAACGACGGCATGCAGGCCAAACCCGCATATCAACAAGCACTGTCACTCACTAGAAACGAATCCGTCCGACGCTTTATAAAAAAGCGTCTCGCGGAAATTTAGCTTCCTCTTAATTCTTGTCCTTTGCGTCGATGTTCTTGCCCAAACGAACGAGCAGGACGGCGCCTGGAACCAGCCCGTCGAGGCGTCGCGGATAGCGGGATACATTTATTATAAAAAATACGTTGCGGCCAGCCGCCGAGCGATAGTAGAGACGTTCAAACGCCAGCCTCGCTCTGATTGTTGCGACGTTTTCGAGGCTGACTTGTCCCGGTCGTCTACAAATTCAATTCCGGATGTGTTACAAATCTAGTTTGCCCTTTCAGGCCGGAACTCCCCGGCCTTTGTCGAAGTTTCCTCTAATGAAAAAGTATTTTCCCATCGTCGTCGTTCTTTCGGTTGTCTCGCTCTATTTTTTGACGGACCTGGCGACATCGGCCAAACCGCTAACGGGCCCCGCTGTTTCGCCGCACATCGTCATAAGTCAGGTGCAGACCGGCGGCGGCGGTGCAGGGACGTTCAACGACGAGTTCGTCGAGATCTTCAACCGCGGGGCGGCGCCCGTTGACCTGAATGGCTATCGCCTTGTTTATCGTTCCGCAACGGGTTCGAACGACGTTATGGTTCCGTTTGCGGTGTGGACGTCATCGACGATCATTCCGCCGGGCGGCTACTATCTGGTCGCATCGACATCGTATGACGGTACTGTCGCGCCGAATATGACCTATAACCCGACCACCTGCCAGTGCTCTATGGGAGGGGCAGGCGGCGGGCTTGCGATCAGGCTTGGCGACAACAACACGGGCGCGATCATCGATTCGGTCGGTTGGGGAACGGCGAATAACATATTTGTTGAAGGGGCGGTCACGGCTGCCCCGGCAGCGAACAACAGCCAATCGAGAAAACAGGGCGGCTGCCAGGATACGGACAGCAACGCGAACGACTTTGAGTCGACGATACCTGCGGCCCCGAGAAACGCGTCAACGGCCGCGGCACCCTGCAGCGGCGGCGGGACCACGCTTTTTGCCGCGATGTCGTCCAGCCCTAATACGATATCGCCGGGCGGCAACTCGCTGCTGACGGTAACCGTAATTCCCGCAACGACGCCGCCGAGCACCGAAATAGCAGTGACGGGCAATCTGACTCAGATCGGCGGTGCCGCATCGCAGGCATTCTTTGACAACGGCACGAACGGCGACGCGACGGCCGGTGATAATGTCTATTCATTTCTCGCAATGGTTCCCGCGGGCACGGCGGGCGGGATCAAAAACATTTCGGGCACGGCAACAGACGCTCAGCTGCGGGTCGTAAACGTCAATACGAGCATCACGGTCAACGCCCCGCTTCCGGGAGAGGACCCGTTGTTATTCGGCAACCCGAGCAACGCTACGCCCGACATTGCGAACGAGAACAATTACCTGATGCATAAGCCGCAGTATTCGCTCTCGTACAATCGGGGAAAAGCGACGGCCAATTGGGTTGCGTGGCGGCTGGACTCGAGTTGGATCGGATCAACGCCGCGGCAGGATGATTTTCGTCCGGATACGACCCTGCCGGCAGGTTGGTATCAGGTCCTGGACACGGATTATTCCGGGTCGGGTTATCAGCGAGGACATATGTGCCCCTCGGGTGACCGCACAAATTCGGTGCCTAACAATTCGGCGACGTTCTTAATGACAAATATGGTTCCTCAGATCGAGGAAAATAACACCGGGCCGTGGGAAGAATTTGAATCGTATTGCCGTACGCTTGCGTCGCAGGGGAACGAGATCTATATCTTCACAGGCCCGGCGGGAAATATCGGGACCATCGCACAGGGCCGCGTGACCGTGCCGGCGTCGACATGGAAGGTCGTTCTCGTTATGCCCAACGGCTCGAACGATCTTTTGCGGGTGAGCAAAGGAACGCGGGCCTTTGGCATCATTGTGCCGAATCAGCTGCCGTTGGATATTAACGCCCCGTGGCGGAATTTCCGCGTCACAGTGAACACGGTCGAGAACCTGACCGGCCAGGACTTCTTTAGCGCGATCCCGAAGAATACACAGGAACTGATCGAAAGAAGGCGCGACACGCTTTAATATTTCGGCATCGAATACCCGATGGGATCCGATCCCACCCCCAGATCGAAAAATGAGAACTCTAAGCGTATTTGCCTGCCTGTTGTACCTCGCCACTTTCGTCCACGCCGCAAAAGGATATGACGATCGCCCAGGTCCAGGGCGAAAGAAATACCTCATCCGTCGTCGCTCAGAACATTCGCCTGACCGGCGTCGTCACCGCTCGCACAAAAACGGGTTTCTTCATCCAGACGCCCGACGACAAGGCCGACTCGAACAAAAATACATCCGAAGGGATCTTTGTTTTTACGCGGACAGAGCCGCCGGTTGAGGCGGATAACGGGAATCTGGTTTCGGTGACCGGAACGGTTGAGGAGTTTCGACGGGAATCGGACACTCTGGCGACGACCATAACCGAGCTCTCGATGCGAAAGGACCGGGACGAAATAAAGGTCGTTTCGAGATCGAATACGCTTCCGAAGCCGATCGTCTTAACAGCCGGCGATTTCATGTCGAACTCGGTCGACGGTATCGAAAAATACGAGGGGATGCGCGTCCAGATAGATGAAATGACGGCAAGTTCGCCAACCGGCGGACGCGTGGACATAAAGAATTTCAGTTCTATTTCGGACCGCTCGTTTTTTGCCGTGATCAAACCGGTCCCGCGGCCATTTCGCGAACCCGGCCGCGACGTACGCGAGCTGCCGACGACCGCGGACAAGGACAAGTTCAAGAAGGAATTTCCGAAGGCCGTTTTGTTCGATTCGAATCCCGACGTGGTCCGGATCAATTGCGATGAACAGCTGCCGTCGCTGACGCAAAGATTGGTGCCGAACCGCTGCGAAGTTTCGTCAATGTCCGAGGTTAAGAACGTCATCGGCGTACTTCATTACTCATATGGAAAATACACGGTCCTAACCGACCCGGACAGTCAGTTGATCGTAACTTCAACGTCGAAACCGAATGCGTTACCGGTGCCGACGGATCGGCAGTTCATCATTGCAGGGATGAATCTTGAAAATTTCTTCGACGACGAGGACGATCCCGATATCAAGGAAGACGTGTCGACGCCGGAAGCTTTTGCACGGCGGCTGAGCAAGATCTCGCGAGCCGATACGAGAATTTATGCAGTCGCCGGACGTGATCGGTGTGATCGAGGCTGAGAGCCTGCCGGCCCTAAAGCGGCTGGCCGCAAAGCTAAATGCCGACACGGTCGCGGCCGGAAAACCCGACCCGAAGTATGAGGCATTCCTGATAGATGGAAACGACGGCCGCGGTATTGATAACGGTTTTCTTGTGAAAACGTCGCGGGTGAAGGTGATCGAGACCAGACAATTCGGGAAGAGCGATAAATTTAAGAACCCGAACACAAAGGAAGACAATTTCCTCAACGACCGCCCACCGCTGATGTTGCGGGCGTCGATCGATGATGCTAAAACCGGCCAGCCGTTCGAGTTCACAGTGTTCGTGAATCATCTAAAATCGTTCCTCGGATATAACGACCCCAAACAGATGGACAATGTAAGGCTGAAAAAGAAACTGCAGGCCGAGTTTCTTGCCCGCCTGGTCCAGTCACGGCAGACGGCAAATCCGAAGGAGAAAATTATTGTTTTAGGCGATTTTAATTCGTTCCAGTTCCCCGACGGGATAATGGACCCGATCGGGACGATTACGGGCAAGCCCGCGGGCAAGGACGAAGTGTTGATCGCGTCCGACGATCTGGTCAACCCGGACCTGATAAATCTCGTCGGAGCGATCGCGGCGCCGCAACGCTATTCATATATCTTCGACGGAAACTCTCAGGTGCTCGATCACATCCTGATAAGCGAAACCTTACGGAAACACACCTCAGGTTTTGGTTACGCGCGGATAAACGCCGATCATCCTGAGATCTTGAGAAACGATCCAAATCGTTTCGAACGCTTTTCCGACCACGATCCGGCGATCGCATTGTTTACGATGGACGATCTGACGGCGGCACGCGGGCAATAAGAACCAAGAAAGTTAGAAAAGTAGCTAATAGCTGTTAGCCAATAGCTATTAGCTATTATTTTACCCGCCTTTTTCCAAAACCACCTGAGCGACCGCATGATCCTTTGTATGCGAGATAGAAAGGTGAACATCCGTCGCCCCAAGCTCATCCATCAACCTTGCAGCTTCGTTCGTGATCTTTAATAATGGTACGCCTTCCGCATCCGAGAGGATCTCTATATCGGTCCACGTCAACTTCCCTCGCCAGCCGGTTTTCAGGGCTTTTAGAAATGCTTCCTTTGCGGCAAACCTACCGGCGTACGACTGATACGCGGCTGCTCCTTTGCTGTCGCAATACGCTACGTTCATTCTCCGTGAACACACGTTCGGCGAACCGTGGCGTTCTGTTCATGGTTTCGCTGATGCGATAGACTTCAACTATGTCGATGCCGATGGAAACTATCATTTCGGATGAACAGAGTTTAGCGGAAACCGGCTTCTATTGGCGAGAACGCGATGGCGTTAAAGTGCTCGTGTGCCGCCCGCTGGAAGAGGCGGGCTTTACAAATGGTTTCTCGACGCGGGCACGGCGGTGTTTCGGCTTTCCCCGAGAACAGCCTTAATCTTGCGGGGTTCGATGAAGATACGGCGGAGAATATCGTCGAGAACCGGCGGCGATTTCTGGATGTTTTCGAAGGAAATTACAAGCTGACATCCGCCTGGCAGGTCCACGGCGACGACGTAAAAGTGGTAGCTACCGCGCAGGACGCCGCAAACACGGAGGAAAAATTCGACGCACTCGTTTCCGATCTGCCCGACATTTTGGTCGGTGTAAAAACGGCCGACTGCGTTCCCGTCCTGATCGGCGATCCGGCAACAAGCGCTTTCGCCGCCGTTCATGCAGGCTGGCGTGGAACCTCAAAGTCGATCGTCCGCCAGGCCGTCGAGAAGATGAGCGAAGCTTATGGCAGCAAGCCGTCGGACCTGATCTGCGCTGTTGGGCCGGCGGCGTTGTGCGGCAGATATGAGATCGGACAGGACGTGATCGACGCTTTCGCCTCGAATTTTACCGATCACGAAAAGTATTTTTCTGCGACCCGTGACGGGCACGCCCTCGTTGATCTCCATCTGGCAAACAAGGACCAACTGACCGCGTGCGGCGTGAAGGAGCCTAACATCTTTACGGCGCCCTTCTGCACTATCGAGCGCACCGATCTTTTCTTTTCCTATCGTGTCGAAAAAAAGCTTTACGGAAAGGCGGGAAGAATGATGTCGGTTATCGGGTTGAAATGAATTATTTGATCTGAGCGGTCACTACGATCTCTTTGTTCCTCGGCGGGTAACATACCTCTTCGGTACACGCCTGGTAACGCACCAGGGCTTTTATCGAAAGCTGTTTTCCCTTAAACGATTTCAGTATGCTTACGCTAAAGGGAATGGAGATATCGCCTTCGTAAACATTCAGTTCAGATTCGGAAAACTGAAATTTGCGGTTCGCCCCGTCCGGATAATCGATCTTTCTGACCTTTATGCCATCGCCCGAAAGCCGGACGGTCGTTGCGATCAAATACTCGCTGCTGGGTTTATTCGAGTTAACGTGCAGCCCATCGGGAATTGACACCAGAACGGCGCCTTTAACTGTAGATCCTCGTTTCACCGGCCCTTCGGTGAAGGTGACGCTGACCTCCTGCGCGACGACAATCAATGAGCTGCCTGCAAACAAAACTGCTGCAAATAATATCGACAGGATACTGCGGTAATTCATAAAAGTAAGGACCGAGGTGGGATTGAGGTTCAGGATGCCGGTCAAGAGAGGGAGAAACTGCCTAGAAGCTCGTCGATCTTTGGTTGAAATTCGTCTTTGTACTCGGAAATTACGTTTACCACCAACTGGTAAACCGAAGCGGGGCCGGCGATGATCTTGTAATGGCTTTCGAGCGAAATACCTTCTTCGAGCCGCTCTACAACAATGTTAGCGCATTTGTTGCCGTCAATGACACCTGTTTGTTCGAAGAGAGTTTCTGTTGCGCCGTCCTTTGACTGTTCGATCACATCGCTAAGCTGAGCGTTCGGAAAAAGCCGCAACTCCACAGTCGCCCGGCGTAAGCGTTCTGCCCCGTCGGTCCCAAATTCTTTTGAATACGCCGAAAAAACCGTACCGTCGGCCGGGTCGACCGGAGCGAGAAAGCCTTCGGGCTTTGTAAGCGAGAAATCGGGGGTTTCGACTTCTTCACGCTCGAAAGCCTTTGCAGCGTTACGTTTAATGCGGGTCGAAAGCCACACCATCAGGCCGACCAGGATCAATCCGGGAACGAGTATTTCCATTTATTATTTACCCGCGATCTGGGCGAGATTAGGCTCCTGCTTCGCTGCCAGCTGCCCACAGGCGGCGTAGATGTCACGGCCGCGCGGTGTTCGAACGTAGGCGGAAACACCGTTCGCTTCCAATAACTCCTTGAAACGTTTCACCTGCTCTGGCTCCGACGGGTGATAATCAAGCTGTTCAGCCGGGTTGTGAGGAATTAGATTGATCTTGGCCTTTCGGAGATCGTATTTGCGAAGCAGGGCAGCAAGCTCTTCGGCGTGCGCGTCCGAATCGTTAACGCCGCCAAGGAGCACATATTCGAATGTGAACCGCTCGCCTCGTTTTAGTGTTTTTTCGAAAGCTTTTGCCGCGGCAAAAAGTTCTTTTATCGGCCAACGCTGATTGATCGGCATTAGCTTGTTTCGAAGCTCGTCGTTTGCAGCTGACAACGAGATCGCAAGATTAGGACGCCGGTCGAGGGCAGCGAATTCGTGTATCTTCGGCACCACGCCCGCCGTCGAAACAGTGATCCGACCCGGAACGATGAAAAGGCCTTTGTCGTCCGCCATTATCTCGATCGCCTTTATGAGATTCTTAAAATTCATGAACGGTTCACCCTCGCCCATCGCGACAAGATTGGTGCCGTGCGGGGTTTCTACGCCGGGGCCGTAAACGTCGTTGAGGACAAGGATAATTTGTTCAATTATCTCGCCGGCGGTCAGGTTTTTGAGCAAGCCGAGTTTTGCTGTCAGACAGAAGTCGCAGTTCAAGGCGCAGCCAGATTGTGATGAAAAGCAGATCGTGTCGCGGTTCTCTGTGGGAATAAAAACGGCCTCGACCGGATTGCCGTCGGCTGTTCGCATCAGAAAGCGGCGTGTACCGTCGACAGAGGTGTATTTCGATTCGGCCGTCAGGGTGGACGCAGTTGCACGCTCGTTCAGCTTTTCTCTCAACGCCTTCGGCAGATCGGTCATATCGTCGAATGCAGTCATCCGCCGTTCGTAGAGACCGCGAAAAACCTGATCGGCGCGATATCGCGGCTCGCCCATTTCTTCGAAAAGGGCAATAAGCTCCTGGCGGGTGAACCCGGTTAGATGCTGACGTTCTGACATTCACTAAATTCTATCTTTTCCGTCCCCGCTTTGCGACTTTGCGTCTTTTGCGAAGAGGTTTCCCGCAAAGACGCAAAGTCGCAAAGTCGCAAAGATCTTCTCTCTGCTAGACTTACCTTCGATGAGAATTCCGCGTTATGTGTTACGTGTATTTCTAACTTGGCTGATCGCCGGGGCCGTGTTTATAAATTTCGGCTGCGAGCGGTTCCAAGAGCAGATCGTTCGGAAGGACGAGGCTGATAGAGCTCCGGCGGCTTCGAGATTACATCGAGAACATCTGTTCTTCGGCAATCCTTCGAATGCCAACGATAGCGATCCGGACAATTACCTTATCGTCGGCAACAGTTCGGTCATCTCTTACAACGGCTCACGAGGAACTGCCAATTGGATCGCATGGAAGACGACCCGCGAGGACCTCGGTCCGACGCTGCCGCGGCCTGACTTTAGGCCCGATCCGAGGCTGCCGGGGTCGTTCGAACCGATCACCTATTCCGATTATTCCGGCAGCGGCTACGACCGCGGCCATCTGGTGCCGAGCGCCGACCGGTTCGGCGATGCGGCCTTGAACGAAGAAACGTTCATGATGACGAATATCGTTCCGCAAACGGGCGCGTTGAACCAGTATCCGTGGCAAAGGCTGGAAAAATATGTTCGTGGCCAGGTAAAGCGTGGCTTTGATGCCTATCAGATCGCCGGTGTTTACGGCGGCATCGGGCGGCTGAAACAAAAAGTGGCCGTTCCTTCGAATTGCTGGAAGATTGTGGCCTTTCTGCCAAGAGGCCGGGCGCCTGAACAGATCGATACGCGAACACGGATAATCGCGGTCGATATGCCGAACATTGAAGGGATCGAAAACGATAGATGGGAGCAATACCGAACCACGATCCGTGCGATCGAGGAGCGGACCGGATATGATCTGCTCGCTCAACTTTCGCGGGAACTTCAGGATATTATAGAAACGCGGATGGAGATGGATTATCGACGCCGCTGAAACATTAGTTTTCTTTTTCCGTAAAAAAACGAATGAAAAAAATACTGCTTGTTACACTGATCTCACTTTTTTCTCTTTCCGCGATGGCACAGGCGCCCGCACCTGCGGCCGCACCGGTCAAGGAAGCCAACCCGGCCGATGTTGCCACGCTGGACGCGATAATGAAGGCTGTTTACGAGGTGATCTCGGGCGATGCCGGCCAAAAACGCGATTGGGACCGTTTTCGCTCGCTGTTTCATAAGGACGCGAAACTGATACCGTCAGGCAAGAACCCGCAAACCGGCGTCCAGGGCGCAAGATTCCTCACTCCGGAGGATTACGTCACGCGCAGCGGGCCGAACCTGGAGCAGAACGGCTTTCACGAGCGCGAACTCGCACGCCACGTCGATCAGTACGGAAACATCGCGCAGGTGTTCTCCACCTACCACGCCTTCCGCAAAAAGGACGACAAGGACCCATTCATGCGCGGGATAAACAGCTTTCAGCTAATGAACGACGGAAAACGCTGGTGGGTGATCAATATCTATTGGCAGGCCGAAACGCCGGAAACCCCGATCCCTAAGGAATATCTTAAGAATAAGTAAACGAGGCAAGAGTTACGCCTTCAGGCGTGAAGCTCTCGAGAATCCGAGTATTCAGCGGCTTCACGCCTGAAGGCGTAACTCTTACGGGGAACTCTTACGCGGGCCATTCGCCGCAATAGGCGAGGTTGGCGCGGCCGGTGATTAGCATTTCATCGTCGTCGCGCCACTCGAACTCCGTCGTGCCGCCGACTGCGTGAACGGAAACGCGGCGGCCCGTTCGTCCGGTGAAAGCGGCCAGTACAGCCGCGCCGCTTGAACAGGTTCCCGACGAAGACGTTTCGCCCGCGGCCCGCTCCCAAATTCGAATGTCGATATTTTCGCGGTCGCGGACCTTTACGAATACGATGTTCGCCTTTTCGGGAAAGGCTTCGTGCGTTTCCAGCACGCGGCCGTAACGCCGCCAGTCAAAGTCGAAATTATCGACGAACGTGATCGCGACCGGATTGCCGACATTTACGCAAGACATCGAAAAGGTTCGTCCGTCAACATCGATAGGAAAGTCGATAACGCTGTCTGCCGCTTCAGGTGTTCTGACCGGCACGCCGGTGCTCGTGAAGTCCGGTTTTCCGATCTCTGCCTCGAACCAGTAATGGCCCGGCGACGCCTCTTCGATCAACCGAAAACTCTTCACGCCGCTCCGCACCTTTAACCTTAAATTCGGCTCCGACCACAAACCTTTGTAATAGATATACGAAACCGCACAGCGGGTGCCGTTGCCGGAAAAGCCGGCGATGCTGCCGTCGGGGTTGACGATCTCACAAAAGAAATCGGCGTCGCTCTTGTCGAGCCTTTCAATAACCGCGATACCGTCCGAACCGGCCCCGGTGTGTCGATGGCAGATCGCTTTGGAAAGGTCGGACAGATCAGTGCCCGGCGGAATATCAGCTTTCTCGATGACGATGTAATCATTGCCAAAGCCGTGGAATTTACAGAATGGGATCATCTTGTCAAACCAAGGGCAGTACCGACCGGCCTCTTACGTCGCATGCCCGGTCTTTGAATGATAATTGCAGAAGGAGTATTTTCAAATTATGGCACCGCTGATATTCCTGCTGGCGACGTTCGTCCTGCTGTATCTGCTCGACCGATTTGTTCTCGGTCGCCGCCTCGGGCTTTCGTTCATCGGGCGGGCATCAATGGCGGTGATGCTGATAGTAACCGGCATTTCGCATTTCACCAGCACGGACGAGATGGTCGCGATGATGCCCGACTTTATGCCGGCAAAACGCGAGCTGATCTATTTTACAGGCGTTTGCGAGCTCGCCGCCGTCGTCGGCCTGCTTTGGGAAAAAACGGCCCGCCTGGCTTCGATACTTCTTATTATTTTCTTTGTCTTAGTATTACCCGCAAATATTGCCGGCAGCCTGAAGTCGGTAAACTTCGGCGGAATGGAATACGGCCCCTTGTACCTGCTATTCCGTGTGCCGCTGCAGATATTCTTTATCTGGTGGGTTTGGTACTTCGGGCTAAAACGAGCAGACTCTTGATCCGCCGCCGCGCCAATGGCTAGTTGACCCACTCCGCAATAAAAACATTCGTATCACCGGATTTCGCCGCATTCCGATTTGACGCAAATACGAGCTTCTTACCGTCCGGCGAGAACATCGGAAAACCGTCGAACGTACCGTTAAATGTCACGCGTTCTATGCCCGTGCCGTCGAGGTTTATTAATGCCAGGTCGAAATTCGGCTGGCGGCGGCGGTCGGTTTTGTTTTCGTCGAAATAGTTTGTGCAGAAGATAAGCCGCTTGCCGTCGGGCGTGAAGAACGGGGCGAACGATGCCGAGGCGAGGTTCGTCACCTGGCGCTTGTTGCTGCCGTCGGCGTTCATCACCCAGACCTCGAAAATTGTCGGAACGACCAGGTCCTGGCTGAGCAGTTCTTTGTAACGGGTGATCTCGGCCTCGGTTTTCGGGGTTGATCGGCGATAGACGATCATCTTCGAATCGGGCGAAAAGAACGCGCCGCCGTCGTACCCGATCTCGCTGGTAACGCGTTTTACATTCCTGCCGTCCACGTCCATCGTGTAAAGCTCGAGGTCGCCGTCGCGTTCGGATGTAAATACGATCTTCTTGCCATTCGGCGAAACGGTCGCTTCGGCATCGTAGCCTGGAACATTCGTCAGCCGCTGGATATCGGTCCCGTCGGCTTTGGACGTGTAGAGTTCATAGTCGCCGTAGACCGGCCAAACATAGCCCTTTGAACGGTCCGGCTCCGGCGGGCAATCCTTCCCGCCGCTGTGGGTCGAGGCATAAACGACCCGCTTTCCGCCCTTAAAAAAGTAAGAACAGGTCGTGCGGCCTTCGCCGTTCGAGACCTGCTTTACGGCCGAGCCGTCGATATTCATCGAATAGATGCGGTCGCATTTATTGCCGTCGCGTTTCGACTGGAAAATGAGCTGCTTTCCGTCAAACGAGAAATAAGCTTCGGCGTTCTCGCCGCCGAATGTAAGCTGTCGGATGTTCTTTATATGTTTCTCGCCTTCGACCCAAAGCTGCGGGCCCTGCGCTAGTGTGTTGACACTTGCAAGAAAAATCAGAAAAATGTAGGACAATTTATCTCTCATAATCGTAATGGTATTATCGTCGCGTATATTGGGCAGCATCTAAAAGGATAAGTTTAACGAATAAGCTATGTAATTGAAAGTCGTTTTCAATAAGAACCGGGACGACAGCCCGGCCGCTCAAAGAATATGGCATTTGAAACAAGCAAGGACGTTTTGGATTGGTACGAAAAACAAGACCGTACTCTTACTGATAAGTTCATCGACGGCTTGCCCTGGAACACGGTCAAGGAAACGCCGCTCGATCCGAAATTCATACCCGTGCTGCTTTATATGCGCGATGTCGAGGTTTTGACGGATATGTATCATCGCGAACTTCGCCGAACGCCGACCGGCCGCGACCCCGTTATCGCAAAATTCATGGAACGTTGGGGCGTCGAAGAAGTGACCCACGGCCAGGTGATCAATCGATTTCTCAATGAAGCCGGGTACGACACGCCGGAGAACTGGCAGGACCAGACTCACAAAAACGTCACTCGGTCCTATCACGCGAGCACATACCTGCTGACCTCGCTCACCAATCTGCTCGGCAGCACGTTCACGGCGACGCACATGGCGTTTGGAGCTATTCATGAAATGTCCACGGCCCAAGCCTATCGCCGAATGAAGGACATTGCGGGCCATCCGGTCCTGTCCCAGATACTCGAAGGCATTATCCGCGAAGAGGCGGCGCATACTCACTTTTACTGGAGCGTTGCAAAGCTTGAGCTGCAAAAGAGCGAAACGGCGCAAAAGATAGCGAGGAAGGTGGTAGAGACTTTTTGGCGCCCGGTTGGACAGGGGTCGCTTGCGAAGAAGCGAACCGAGTATTCGATCGCGATGTTGTTTTCGGGTGGTGACGGTGTTGATCAGCTCGACAGGACCGTAACCGTACGGGCCCGCAGGCTGCCGGGTTTCGCTGATCTAACTAAGGTTACCAACCGCATCTCGCAGATCTGCGAGAATTTTAAGTCGAACAAGCTGCGCTCGGCCGCCTCTTTAATTCTTTCTGTAAATTTCTATTCCTTCCTTTAGTTCCACAACCGCCTTACCTTCGGCTTCGGCGTGGTCAAGGTGCGCAATCGCTTCGGAAACGGCGAGAAAGCGGTGCACGTCGTCATTTGCCGCATTTGGAAATAGGACCTGGGCGACCTCGTATGCGGTCGATCCGTTTCGGTCAAGCAACCCAAGCACCTTTCTTTGCCGTTCATCGATCGCTCTGACGTAACGATTGAATATCTCTTCAAAATCGGTGATCGGCTCGCCGTGCCCGCCGTAGATAAGTGTCGGCCTGAGCTCGCGGATCCGCGCAAGGCTGACAAGATATTCGGACAACGATCGGAATCGGCGATCGGGATCGACCGGGTCGGGCGCCACGATCGGGTTCGGGGTTATTCGTTTCAGAACGCAATCGCCGCAAACGATCGTGCGGTTCGCCTCCCGAATGAATGAGCACGAACCTGGCGTATGCCCTGGAGTGTGGATAACTTTGATGGTGCCCCCTGCAAATTCGAGTTCCTCGCCGTCCGTTAGCGGTTTGAATTCGCCGTCCGCGAGCGAATCGGTCAGCAGGCTCACCTTGCGGTAAAGTTCGCGCATCTCGCCAAAAACTTTTTCCGGAACACCGGACCGAAGAAGCAACCGCCGGTTTGCGTCCTGCGAAAGCCTCCCGACCAGGTTGCCGCTTTCCCATTCGTGGACGAATACATCGGCATCCTTTGCCTCGTCGCGGACCTGTTTTGCAAGGCCGCAATGGTCCTCGTGCGCGTGGGTCAGAACGATCCTCCGCACATCGGCGAATTTAACGCCGTGAGCCGCCAGCCCTCGCCGCAATGCTTCGGCAGCCTCAGGTGTTTTCGGCCCGACATCGATCAGCGTCACCGGATCCTCGCGTATCAGGTAAACATTCACGTCGCCGACATAAAAGGGCGTCGGGATGGAGAGGGGGATTATCTTCATTGCGGATTTGGTGTTGGGGACTGCGGATTTCCGCAGGCCGTCGATGCCTGCCTTGGTTCATTGTTATAATAACGGTAAACGCGTTATGGACAAAAAATCCGCGATCCGAAATCCGCATTCCGCAGTCGTTATTGTAGGCGGCGGACCGGCGGGTTCGAGCCTTGCTATTCGGCTTGCCGCGACCGGTTTTGACGTTACTCTTATCGAGCGCGAACACTTTCCGCGACATAAGCTCTGCGGTGAATTTATATCACCGGAATGCTTGTCGCACTTTGAAGAGCTGGGCGTGCTTGAAAGCATGCTTGCCGCAGGAGGAGAGCGGATCTATGAAACGCATTTTTACGATCGTCGCGGAAAAGGCTTTGCGGTCCCGAGCGGCGTGTTCGACGGCGTCGGTTATGCCTTAAGCCTAAGCCGGTCCGAGATGGATGCGCGCCTGCTAACGCGTGCGCGTGAATCCGGCGTTAATGTGCTGGAAGGCTACCGGCCTATCATTGCCCATATGAAGGGCGATAAGTTACGGGCCATTGATACGGCCGATGATAACGGCGAGCGCCAAACATTTATCGGCGGATCTTTTCGTTGATGCCACAGGCCGAAGCCGGGCCCTATCAAAGCTCGTCGGACGCTGCGAAACAAATGGGAATCGGGTACCGGGTAAACCGTCTATGGCTCTTGGGTTCAAAACTCATCTCGATGGCACGCGGCTTCCACCTGAAAGATGCGAGATCTATTCGTTTCCCGGCGGCTACGGCGGATTGACGACCGTCGAGAATGGCTTGGCTAATCTTTGCTTTTTGATGGACCCGGGTGCGGCACGAAAAATAGGAACAGACCCGAACCTACTGATGAAAAAGGCCGTAGGAGCAAATCGAAGGGCTGCATCGGCACTCGAGAACGCGGAACCTGTTCGCGACTGGCTTGCTGTATCGATTAACGTGTTTGGCCGGTCGGCCCCGGGTTCTGTGAAAAATCTCTTCACCGTCGGCGATGCGGCTGCCTTTATCGATCCCTTTACCGGCAGCGGTATCCTTATGGCACTGGAAAGCTCGGCGTTATTGGCGAAAGCGATCGAAACAGACCGGAGTTCCTTCGAAGCGGTGAAGGACAATTATCAGACGGCTTATCGCGAAACCTTTTCTACGCGGCTGCGTATTTGTTCGCTGTTGCGACGGACCGCCTTTCTCCCTGTGGCCCCGTCGCTAGCGATCAGGTTTCTCGAACTCAGCAAGCGAAGTCGTGAATACATAGCGGGGCTTACACGGCCCGGGCGTCAGCGGGAGCAAAACTGCCCTAAAGGGTTCGGATCTCATTAACTTAGCTTGCCTTATAGGTGCGATTTGATATAAAACCTTCAAAGCGTATCCGTCCAGCGCTTTTATCGACGGCGTTATCGAAAAGGAGCACTCCCAACTCTCGGCCCCGAACCATGACGCCGGTGTACATTCGCATCCGAACTACGGATCCCGCGCGGACGAGTCTCGACAAGATTTCAAGACCAGGAGAATCAACGATGAGAGCAGTTACCTCAAGAGTTTGGGAGACGACTTTAAGATTTGTCGTCTTGGCGATCTTTGTCGCCTGCACCGCCTCGGCCGGCTTTGGCCAGGCGCAGGCGACGGCGGCCGACCTTATCGGCAGTGTGGTCGATCCGACAGGAGCTGTAGTCTCCGGAGCGACCGTTACGGTCCGGAATGTCGCGACCGGTATAACACGAACGGTTAATGCGGGCGCCGACGGTAATTACCAATTTATCGGGCTGCCGCCCGGCGATTATGAGGTAAGTGCAGAAGCAGCGACGTTCAAAAAGGTCGTGGCGTCGGGAGTAAAGCTAACGGTCGGCCAGCGTGCCGAACTGACGCTCAGGGTTGAGGTCGGCGAAGCGTCGGCCGTCGTCAATGTAAGCGGCGACGAGTTGCAGATAGTCGAAACAACGCGGACAACAGTAGCGAATACGATCGGCCAGGAGCGGATAGAACATCTGCCGATCAACGAACGCAGTGCGACCGGCTTTGCACTGACCCTGTCGACCGTCGGGCGCGACAACGGCCGCCCGATCGGGCCTGCACCGACCTCGGGCCTTAATATCGGCGGCCAGCGTGGCCGCTCGACCCAGGTCAATGTAGACGGGGCCGATTTTACCGACAATTCCATCAACGCCTCCCGTTCAACCGTTTCTCAGGAAGCCGTTCAGGAATATCAGGTCGCGACCAACTCATACACGGCAGAGTTCGGACGTGCGACAGGCGGTATCGTGAACGTTGTGACCCGACGCGGAACGAACGACTTTACAGGAAACGTTTTCGGTTTTATTCGCGACAAGAGCATTCAGGCCCGGAACCCGTTTGCACCATTTAAGTCGGCGTACACGCGAACGCAATACGGCGGAACGATTGGCGGCCCGATCATAAAGGACCGCACGTTCTTTTTCGCGGCGTACGAACGTCGGCAGAGGAATGAATCCGGATTCTTTACGAGCGACGTCTCACGCGACCTAACGGCTTCGGTCACGCTGGGTGCGCCGATACTGCCCTTCACCCAAACATTCTCGCGACTCACGCCGCAACAGGCGGCATTCGCACAAACGCTGATCAGCACAGGCAACCCGCAGAACATCGGCGCCGCTGTGCAATATCTTTATCTTGCGTCCAGCGGAGGCAATACGGCCCTGACCGGTAACAATCCGTTGATCAGCGCGGGTGGGGCGATTCCCGCCGGAACGGTAGTCGGCCAGCGGTTCTTTATTACCGGCGCTCCCGTGCCGCTTGGTACGACCAATTCCGAAGGGCAATTTATCGCATTCCGTCCACTCAATGATCTTCAGCGTGTTTTCCCGGTCACTGACCGCAGTAATTATTTCTCGGTTCGCGGCGACCACAGCTTTAACCAGAACCACCAGTTAAGCGTCCGCTTTGGTTACAATCCGGGGACCGTTACGGGCATTCAGGTTGAGTCGCAGAACCAGTCGCTCGGTCAGAACGATTTCTCACGCACCGGCATTACGGAGGTTTCCGATTATTCCCTTTCGGCCGGGCTGACATCGGTACTGGGCACGAACGTCGCGAACGATTTTCGTTTCAGCTACGGCCGTCGCGATACGATCTTTCGCTCGCAGAACGGCGACGCGGTCGCATATAATATTTCCGGTACAGCCTTTATCGGCCGCGAACTCTTTTCGCCCGTTGACCGCACCGAAACGCGGTATCAATTCGCGGACAATATCAATTGGGTCGTAGGCGACCATTCGTTCAAATTCGGCGGTGATGTGAACTTTATAAACATCCCCGAGGCTCTGTTCGAACTCAACTTCGCCGGTTTGTTCAACTTCGGCGATTTTGCCGCGACCAATTTTGGGTTCCCGGCGACGGCCCCAGCTTTTACTCCGGTTCAATCTTACGGTTTGGGTTTACCGTCAATTTACATTCAGGGCTTCGGAAACCCGATCAGCGAGATCAAAAACACACCTATCTCGTTCTTTGCACAGGATTCGTGGCGAGCATCGAGCCGTTTGACGTTCAACTACGGGATCCGTTATGACGTCGAGTTGACAGAAACTATTGCGCCTGTCGCGTTCCAAGATCCCCTTTCCGGTATCAACCTGACCGAAGGCCGACATTCTGGCCGCCCAGGATGCGGTCGGTGTTCAGCAGGGACTTCCCCGCGATACAAATAATTTCGCCCCGAGGTTCGGTTTTGCATATGACGTCGGCGGAAAGGGCCATACGGTCATTCGGGGAGCGATCGGCCTGTTTTACGATCACCCGCTTCTTGCCGTGGCATTCAATTCGGACATCGCCGACGCCGCTCAACAGCAGCAAGCTGTCCTGACCGCCGGCTCGCCGCTGCCGCGAGACCTTACGGTGGGGTCACCAACGTTCGGCCAGCCGACGCTGTTGAATGCGGCCCTTGTATTTCACGGAACCGTGTGCGGTGCTCAGGGCTCGAACGCCGCTCTTTGCGCCGGGTTCGGAAGCCCGGTCACCCCGGGCGTTGCATCAAGCGCCCAATACCAGTTCGGCCGCCAGCGTTTCAATGACCAGACGTTTCCGGGTTTCGGGCCGGTTCTTCCATTTTCTCTGCCAATAGCTAAGGATTTTCAGTATGCTTCGGCGACCCAGGCGAACATCGGCTTTGAAACGCAGTTGACAAGAAACATGTCCCTCGCGGGAACATTCATTTTCGTCGGCGCCCATCACCTGCCGCGGCCGACCGATTTGAATACTCCAAATACCGCTCTTCAGATACAGAATTTCCAACGCTTCTTTGGCGGCGCGCTGCCGGCTTCTACGCAGCAGGCAAACTCGTTCTCGATAGCCACGACGGGACCGGGAACGCCAACAGGTGTCGGCTGTGCGGTAGTGATTCCCGGCATGGTCGCCCAGTGCCCGACCGGGCGCGTCGTCGCTCCGGCGATCGCGAATTTCTTCAGGCCGAACGCCCCGAACTACTTCCTGGCACAAGCCCTGTCGGGCGGCGGCGTTACAAAAGCAGTACTTGATTCACAGCTTCCGGGCAGCCTTCGCACCCCGGGCGTTATTTCCCCGTTCGGTTCGGTGAATGCACATATTTCAGACGGCAACTCTGAGTACAAGGCATTGAATGTCGAGCTGCGAAGAAGGTACGCGAATAACTTCCAGTTCCTGGCTTCGTACACGCTCTCACATTCGGCGGACGATTCCTCGGACCTCCAAACCTTGCTTATTGCTCAGGACGTGAACAACCCGCGGGCTGAGTGGGCCGAATCGCTGTTCCATCAGCGTCATCGTTTCGTGTTCAGCGGAGTGCTGACGTCACCCTCAGGATGGCGAAGCAGTGACAGCGGCTGGAAGAGGGTGTTCGCGGACTTTGCCGTTGCTCCGATCGTCGAATTATCTTCGGGCCGTCCGTTCAACATCATTACCAATGTTGATACGAATAACGATCAGTCGTCTCAAACCGACCGGCCGAGCGTAAACCCGGACTTCACGCTTTGCGTTCCCGGTGAGCCCGGGTGCATCACGCCGCTTATCACGGACGGCGAGTTCTCGACAGGCACGCTCGGCAGAAATCGCGGGATCACGCACGGTTACGCGTCTTTTGATCTTCGTTTGACCCGCTCGTTCTACTTCACCGATAGGATCCGTCTTGACCTCATCGCCGAGGGTTTCAATCTGTTCAACAGATTCAATGAAGCTTCGGCATCGCCGAACTATAGGGACGTCAATGCATTCGGGGAACGAGCACGGACCTATACCTACTACAGCGTTGCAACTGCGTCTTATGACCCGCGGCAATTTCAGTTTGGAATGAAGCTGCATTTTTAAGCTTCAATTTGGATCGAATACGTTTGGCCGGTTTTGGCGCTCGCCCGACCGGCCTTTTTATTTCCGACTTCACTCATCGGATAATTTAAGACGAAGTGAATTTGACGGTCGAAAATATCAAACGAAAGGCTCGGGAGCTTGGCATCGACAAGATCGGTGTTGTTCCGGCTGCGCAGTTAACGGCGGAAGGGCCGCGTTTACTTGAATGGCTTGGCCGCGGATACCAGGGTGAGATGGCGTGGATGGCACGCGATCCGGAAAAACGTTCCGACCCGCGACTCTTGTTCCCGCCGACGAAAAGCGTCTTAGTGGCCGCCGTGAATTACTTTACCCCTTACGAACACGCAGAAGGTTCGAATGCCGGCAAGATATCCCGATATGCGTGGGGTGACGATTATCACGATATCGTCAAAGCTAAGCTTTCGGCGTTGCTCGAATGGATAAGGCGGACAGTTCCGGGTGCCGAGGGAAAGGTTTGCGTTGATACCTCGCCGATCATGGACAAAGCCTGGGCGGTCCGAGGCGGGCTTGGATGGATCGGGAAACATTCGAACGTGATAACGCGGGAATTCGGTTCATGGGTCTTTCTCGGCGAGATACTACTTAACCTCGAATTCGACGATACTGCCGACGTGATCGCTGACCATTGCGGTTCGTGCACATTATGCATCGACGCTTGTCCGACGGGAGCGATCGTCGAGCCGTATGTTGTCGATTCGCAGAAATGTATTTCGTACGCGACGATCGAGCTTCGCGATGAGACTTTACCGGAAAATATCGCTGAGAATCTTAACGGCTGGATCTATGGCTGCGACATTTGCCAGGATGTCTGCCCGTGGAACCGCTTCGAAAAACCTTCGGACGAACAAGCTTTCGAACCTCGATCTGGAGAAACTTCTCTCGATCTCAAAAAGCTTGCGACAATGGAACACCCGGAATATGTCGAGCGTTTTCGCCGCTCGGCGATGAAGCGCACAAAGCTGCCCGGCCTTAAGCGCAATGCAGCCGCTTTGAGTCAAAAGTTGGTTCCGGAGAAACTGAAAAGTGAGAACTAAAAGCTGAAAACGGCATTGTTATTTCAACAATTTTCAGTTTTCATCTTTCAGTTTTCAGTTGTTCGAAGAAAAACCGCGAACAATTCGTTCGGTTAAAGGTTCAGTTATCACCGCTCCGCGCGGTATTATCTTGAAAGATGCTTCGAGATGCCCATAACCGAACTATCCGCGACCTGCGAATTTCGCTGACGGACCGGTGCAACTTTCGTTGTTTCTACTGCCTGCCGCACGGCGAGCCGTCGTGGGCATATAAAGAGAAATTGTTGACGTTCGAAGAACTGGAATTCGTCTGCGAGATCTTCGTTTCACTTGGGATCGAGAAAATACGCCTGACCGGCGGCGAACCGTTGATCAGACGCGATGTTCCGGTGCTGGTTGAAAAGCTGTCAAAGCTGAAACCGCGGTTGACCGATATCGCCTTGACCACGAACGGTTACGATTTCGTACGGCATTCCGCCGGCTTGCGCTCATGCGGGATTGGACCGGGTAACCTTTAGCCTCGACAGCCTGCGGCCTGAGCGATTTCGAGAGATAACGGGCGTTGACGGGTTAAGTCGCGTCCTCGAGTCCATTGAAACCGCAAAGCAACTCGGTCTAACTCCGGTAAAAGTGAACGCTGTGATAGTCCGCGGAAGGAACGATGACGAGCTTGTAGAATTTGCCCGCTTTGCCCGCGAGAACGATGTAAGCTTTCGGTTTATCGAGTTCATGCCGCTCGATTCGGGCCACGATTGGAGTCGCGACATGGTTGTTTCCGGCCGCGAGATCCGCGATGCGATCAACGCGGTGTTTCCGCTCGAACTAAAAGAAAACTCACGCGGCAGTTCGACCGCCTGGAAATATGTATTTGCCGACGGCGCGCCCGGCGAGATCGGCATTATCGCACCGGTCACCGAAATGTTCTGCGGGGCGTGCTCTCGCATCCGGCTAACCGCCGACGGCCAGATCCGCACTTGCCTTTTCTCAACAACCGAATACAATCTCCGCGGAAATGATCCGAGGCGGTGCCTCCCGTGAAGAAGTCATCGAGTTCATCGAAAAGGCGGTCCTAAAAAAAGAACCGGGCCATCGAATAAATGACCCGGCGTTTGTTCAGCCAGAAAGGACGATGAGTTTTATTGGTGGCTAGTCCTTAACTCTGCTTTCGCCCCATCATATCCAACCCAACCGCCGCCACCAGGATCGAGCCTTTGATGATGTCCTGCATATAATCCTTTACGTTCAGCAGCGACATTCCGTTGTCGAGGCTTGCCATAATGAGGGCCCCGAGGCAGGCGCCGAATATAGTGCCGCGGCCGCCCATTAGCGAGGCTCCGCCGATGACGCAGGCGGCGATGGCGTCGAGCTCCTTGAGCGTTCCGGCGTCGGGCGAAGCGCTGCCGACGCGGGCGGTAAAAATGAACGCGGCGGCGCCGGTCAATGCTCCGAGCAGGGCATAAACCTTTAAGATATTTTGCTTGTTATTGATGCCCGATAGGCGGGCGGCGTCCGCGTTGCCGCCGATCGCGTAAAGGTAACGGCCGAAGGTCGTCGAGTTTGTGAGAAAAGCACCGAGCAACGCGACCGCAAGCAAAATTAAGACAGGAATCGGAACGCCGAGGTATGAGTTCATCACCCAAATGAATGCAACTATGCCGCCGATCGGAAGCAGTGCCTTTAACATTGCACCGCCATAATTCGCTTCGCCCAGGCCGTATTGTTTTACAGACGCAGCGGCCCGATAGGCCATGAACAATACAAACAAGATCGCGACCGCTGCGAGGATCCAGCCGATCATTAAGCGGTACGTTTCCTTGCCCGATGAATTTGAATGTGTCGCTTGATATCGGGATTGTATTTCCGCCCAACAGCCACTTCGTCGCACCTCGCCAGGCGAGCAACCCGCCAAGAGTTACAATGAATGCCGGAATATTGAGATAAGCCGTCAAAGCTCCGTGAAATAGCCCGATCGCGATTCCCACAACGATCGCGAGGAGGATCGAGATAGGCAGACTTTGCTCGAGCACTGTAAGAGAATAGGCCGCAATCCCACCTGCAAAACCGAGCACCGAGCCCACCGAAAGGTCGATGTTGCCCGAAACGATCACCATCAGCATCCCGACAGCCAGGATCGCGGTGACGGCCATCTGCGTCATCAGGTTCGACAGGTTTCGCGAGGTCAAAAATATGTAATCGGTCGCCCAGTGAAAATAAAGCCAGATCAGGCCCAGCACAAAGATCATGATGTAGGCCCGAAGAGCCGAGGTCGAAATTTTTTTCTCGGTGGTTTCGCTCATTTATTGTCCCTTTCGGTTTGGTTTCCGTTTGTCGAATGACCGGTCGCGGCGGTCATTACTTTTTCGGGCGTTGCTTCCTTGCGGGTGAACTCGCCTGTCACCCGGCCTTCATGAAGGACGAGGACCCGGTCGGAAAGCCCGAGCACTTCGGGCAGTTCCGAAGATACGAGAACGATCGCCAGGCCTTCGCGGGCAAGCTTGTTTATCTCGGCATATATCTCCTGCTTTGCGCCGACGTCGATGCCGCGGGTCGGCTCATCAAGGAACAGAACTTTCGGCCCCGTGAGCAGCCATTTTCCGAGCACTACTTTTTGCTGATTTCCGCCCGACAATGTTCCAGCGATGGTTAGCGGCGAATTTGCCTTTATCCTCAACGAGGCCATCGGTGCCCGCGTTGCCATGAGCTCGCGTGAGCGGTTGGTAAACAAGCGGCCCGAGATCTCGCGTAAGCCGGCGAGGGTCATATTGTCCATGATCGTCTGCTCAAGGATCAGTCCGAACCGCTTCCGGTCTTCCGTCACAAAACCGACGCCTTTTGAGATCGCATCGGCCGGCGAATCGATCGAAACGGCCTTTCCGCCCACGACGATCTCACGGCTGTAATTTCCCTGCCACGCGGCAAAGATAGCCATTAGCAACTCGGTGCGCCCGGCGCCCATCAAGCCCGCGACGCCGAGGACCTCCCCCTTTCGGACCGAAAATGAAACGTCCGACACGAGCTTTTTCGTTGGGTCGTCGGTCGAGTAAACGGTGAGGTTTCTGACCTCGAGCGCGGTTTCGCCAAGCTCGTGATCGACTTTCGGAAATATATCACCGACCTCGCGGCCGACCATGAGCTGAATGACCTTTTCCTTGTTCAAATCGGCCGCCGCATGTGTCGCGACCGTTCGGCCGTCACGCAGGACCGTGATCCTGTCGCTCATCTCAAATACCTCGTCGAGCTTATGCGAGATATAGATCATCCCAACGCCGCCGGCTTTGAGTTTCCTTAAGATGACGAAAAGGGTTTCGACCTCGGATTCGGTCAATGCGGCGGTAGGCTCGTCCAGAACGAGTATCCGGGCCTTTTTTGAAAGAGCCTTGGCTATCTCGACCAACTGCTGCTGGCCGATGCCGAGGCTCCCGACCGGAACGCGTGGGTCGATCTGAAGATGCAGGTCCTGCAAAAGCTTTGAAGCTCGGTGATAGAGCTTAGACCAGTCGATGACACCCAGCTTTGCAGGCTCTTGCCCGAGGAAGATGTTCTCGCCTACAGTCAGTTCCTTAACCAGCGAAAGCTCCTGAAAGATGATCGCGATGCCTGCGTTCTCGGAATCGCGGATACCGCGAAAATCCTGCCGCTGATCATCGATCAATATCTCCCCTTCATAGGTCCCGGTGGGATAAACGCCCGAGAGCACCTTCATCAGGGTGGATTTTCCCGCGCCGTTTTCGCCGACCAACGAATGAAACTCGCCGGCCTCGAGCGTAAAACTAACACCGTCAAGGGCCCGGACGCCGGGAAATTCCTTGACGATGTCCTTCATTTCGAGCAGAGACATATGGCTTACTCGCTGCTGCTAAGGGAAATATTGGTAAAAGGTCTTTTCGTGATTCTACACGCATCTCGCACTAAACCCAAGTACTTAGGTAAATCGTTTTTGTAAGGTTCAGGTCGACCTGAGAGGGAAATCAGATCCAACGATTGGCTAATAGCTATTAGCCAACAGCTAATAGCCAATCTCTGATCCTTCCGCAAAAGGAACGTCATATCCGGTTCCCCAGTTGCACGGACCCTATTCTATAATTGAACCCTATGTCAGAGACCACAGCGATCGAGTCAGTCCTGAGCGAATCTCGCGTTTTCCCGCCGCCTGCGGAGTTCGCCGCCAATGCGCATATTAAGAACTTTGAAGAATATGAGCGACTCTACGAAGAAGCTGCCGCCGACCCCGAGGCTTTCTGGGCAAAGCGGGCCGAAGAATTGAACTGGTCCCGCAAATGGGACACCGTTCTTGAATGGAATGAGCCGTTCGCAAAATGGTTCGTCGGCGGCAAGATCAACATTTCTTACAACTGCCTCGACCGCCATCTCGGTGGCTGGCGAAAGAACAAAGCGGCGTTTATTTGGGAAGGCGAACCGGGCGAGCAGCGGACGCTGACATATCAGCAGCTTCATTCCGAGGTTTGCCGTTTTGCAAATGTCCTGAAAAAACTGGGCGTCGACAACCGGCGACCGCGTCGCACTTTATATGCCGCTGGTCCCCGAGCTTGCGATCGCGATGCTCGCCTGCGCCCGGATCGGGGCAACGCACACTGTTATATTCGGCGGTTTCTCAGCCGATGCTATCCGTGACCGCGTAACGGACGGCGGCTGTAAATTGATCGTGACCGCGGACGGCGGCTATCGCCGTGGCTCCGAGATCAAACTGAAATCCATTGTCGACGAGGCCGCAAAACAAACACCTGTGGTCGAAAAGGTAGTCGTTTTCAGGCGTACCGGCTCGGAGGTAAAAATGAAGGCGGGCCGCGATCACTGGTGGCACGAGCTAATGCAGACCGTCAACGCGGATTGTCCGCCGGTGGAACTGGATTCCGAACACCCGCTTTTCATTCTTTACACCTCGGGAACGACAGGAAAGCCAAAAGGTATTTTGCACACGACCGGCGGGTATCTTACTCAGGCCGCTTATACGACGAAGGTGGTCTTCGATCTCAAGGACGAGGATGTTTACTGGTGTACGGCCGATATCGGCTGGGTGACCGGGCATAGTTACGTCGTTTACGGCCCGCTGGCGAACGGTGCGACTGTTTTCATGTACGAGGGAGCTCCGAACTTTCCCGACTTTGACCGGTTCTGGGACATCATCGAGCGAAATAAGATAACGATCTTTTACACCGCTCCGACCGCGATCCGGGCTTTTATCAAGTGGGGCGAGCAATATCCGCTGAAACACGATCTTTCGTGCCTCCGACTTCTCGGAACCGTCGGCGAGCCGATCAACCCGGAAGCCTGGATGTGGTATCACGAGATAATCGGAAAACGGAAGATGCCCGATCGTCGATACATGGTGGCAGACCGAGACCGGTACGATCATGATCTCGCCGCTGCCGGGCGCGACGCCGACGGTTCCGGGAACCGCCACCCGGCCGCTGCCGGGAATTTCGCTCGATATACTTTCACAGTTCGGGCGAGCCGGTCGGCGTGAACGAGGGCGGTTATCTGGTTGCCAAACAGCCGTGGCCGTCTATGCTGCGAACGATCTGGGGCGATGACGAACGGTACAAGAAAACGTATTGGTCCGAATATCCCGGGCTATTATTTTGCCGGCGACGGCGCGCGGCGCGACGAGCACGGCTATTTCTGGATAATGGGCCGCGTGGACGACGTCATAAACGTCAGCGGCCACCGGCTTGGGACCGCCGAGGTCGAATCGGCTCTTGTCTCGCACGAAGCGGTCGCCGAGGCCGCGGTCGTCGGCCGGCCCGATGACGTTAAAGGACAGGCGATCTCGGCGTTTGTTACACTTGAAGGCGGCCGAAGTGGTAATGACGAATTGAAGGAAAAGCTTCGTGCTCATGTCGCAAAAGAGATCGGCTCCTTGGCAAAGCCAGACGACATTCGATTCACCGATGCCTTGCCGAAAACACGCTCCGGAAAGATAATGCGGCGTTTGCTACGCGAGATCGCCGGCGGTGGAAAAGTAGCAGGCGACGTGACGACGCTCGAGGACCTGTCGGTGCTTGAAAAATTACGGCAGGACGAAGAATAAAGGGATGGCCGCAAAACCAGGGATCACTGCATCAACCGCCGAGCTGGCCGACGCCGGCCGCGAATTTTATCGCCGCGGCTGGGTGCTTGGCACCAGCGGCAATTTCAGCATGCTGCTGGCGCGAAAACCGCTGCGTATCTGCGTAACCGCAAGCGGCATCGAAAAAGGTAATCTCGACGAGACCAATTTTCTCGAGCTCGATGACGACGCCGAGATATTGCAAGGCTTTGGAAAGCCGTCGGCCGAAACGCTGCTGCATTTGACGATCTATCGCTTTATGCCGAAGGCTAGGTCGATATTGCACACCCATTCCGTTTGGGGAACGATCCTTTCGGACCATTATTTCGAACAGGGAGCTATCGAGATCGAGGGGTACGAGATGCTCAAAGGCCTGGCCGGCGTCAAAACGCACGAGCACACGGAAAAGGTGCCGATCGTGGAAAATTCGCAGGACTATATTGCTCTGTCGCACGTGATCGAAAACGTCATCCGCGACACCCACGGCATCCACGGCATCTACCTCCGACGGCACGGGCTTTACACCTGGGGCGAAAGCGTGGCGGAGGCTCGACGGCATGTTGAGATATTTGAGTTTTTGTTTGAAGTGATCGGGCGGCAATTTAAGTAGAGCCTGGAACGCAGGCGCCCTCGCCTGCAACGCCGCCTGCTTTTCGGCGGCGTCAACCGGTGGGTTCACAGATTGATAATGATCCGCGGATTCTTCGCGTTTCACGCTCATGCAGGCGAAGGCACCTGCGTTCCCGGCTAATATGGCAATTGTAGATGTACCAAATAAAAATTTACGGCTCAGTGATACGAGCGAGATAGCGGTGTACTTAGGCGGTATCGGCATCGATTATGAGCGGTGGGAAAACTTAAAACAGATCCCCGCGGACGCCACAGATCAGGAGATCCTCGACAGCTACGCGAACGAGATCGAGGTGTTGAAACAAAAAGGCGGATACGTGACCGCCGACGTCATCAACATCGTGCCGACGACCGACGGGCTCGACGCGATGCTAAATAAGTTCAACAAGGAACACTGGCACGACGAGGACGAGGTGCGGTTCATTGTGAAGGGGCACGGGCTGTTTCATATCGCACCTGAGAACGGTGATGTCGTTTCGATCGAAATGGAAGCCGGCGACATGATCCGCGTGCCGCGCGGAACGAGACATTGGTTCAACCTCTGCGGCGACCGGACCGTCCGGGCGATCAGACTGTTCCAGGACGTTACGGGCTGGACGCCGCATTATACGGATTCGGGCGTCGATGCGGGCTATCAACCGGTTTGTTTCGGTGTTTCGTATATCCCGTTAGGAACTTAACCACAGAGGAACAGAGACACGAGACACAGAGAAAGAGTTTTTAACGCTAGATCTCCGATTTTGAAATGTAGTCTCGGTCCCTCTGTGGTAAAAAATGACCAAAGCAATTCTACTCGACATCGAAGGCACGACCACGCCGATCAGTTTTGTCCACGAGACGTTATTTCCCTATGCCAAGGCACGCATCCCGGGATTCATTCTGGATAATTTGAATGGGCTGAAATTCGAGATCGACCAGCTTGTCGACGAGCATGCTGGCGACCCAGCATATCAAAACGGGTTTGATCGCGATTCGCCGAATTCAGTTGCGGACTATCTGAAATATCTGATCGATAACGACCGCAAATCGACGCCGCTAAAGGCAATTCAGGGAATGATCTGGCAAACGGGGTATGAGTCGGGCGATCTGGTTTCGCCGGTTTTCGACGATGTTCCGCCGGCTTTTAGTCGCTGGAAGGCTGCAGAAAAGATCATCGCGATCTATTCCTCGGGCAGCATCCTTGCTCAGCAGCTCTTGTTCAGATACACGGACCGCGGCGATCTGACACCGTTTATTTCGAACTATTTCGACACCAATACCGGTCCGAAGCGCGAGGCAAAAAGCTATAAGGACATCGCCGAAGCTCTAGAGAGCGATGCGGCGGAGATGTTGATGGTCTCGGACATTCCAGCAGAGCTGGATGCCGCCCGCACCAGCGGCCTGCAGACAGCCTTGTCGGTCCGTCCCGGAAACGCTCCGATCGAGGCCGACTTAAACCACCGAGTTGTCGAATCATTCGAAGCGTTGGAATAGTTTCTTGTTCATTAATAATTAATAATTGATCAATTAATAATTACTAATGGAAAGATCTTCAACACGATCAATTATGGAGACAGCAACATTAGCAGCGGGGTGTTTTTGGTGCGTAGAAGCGGTGTTCGACGATCTGCGCGGTGTCGAAGACGTAGTTTCCGGCTATTCGGGCGGTCATAAAGAAAACCCGACCTACCAGGAAGTTTGCTCCGAAACGACCGGCCACGCTGAGGTCGTTCAGATCACGTTTGATCCGGCTGAGCTTTCGTACGCCGATCTGCTCCGGGTTTTCTTCTCAGTTCACGACCCCACGCAGCTCAACCGCCAGGGCAACGATATCGGTACCTCATACCGCTCGGCGATCTTTTATCATTCCGATGAACAAAAGCGGACGGCCCACGAGATAATTGATGAGATCAAAAAGGAAGGCATTTATGATAAGCCGATCGTTACGGAGGTGACGGTGTTTGATAAATTCTGGCCCGCTGAGGATTATCACCAGGAATACTTTACGAACAACCCGAACCAGCCATATTGCGCGGCGGTCGTTGCGCCCAAGGTAGCAAAGTTCCGGCAGAAATACATCAGCAGGCTAAAACGCTAAACTCCGTGACCCGGCCTCATTTAGCCTTACGATCAGCGACGTTTGTTCAGAGCTTTCCAAAAAGCATCAATACTCCGATAGCAATAAAAGCAACCGCAACAATCCGCTGGAGCCATTCGACAGGAACGAATTGTGTAAGAAGGCCCCCGAACAGGACACCTAGGAGCGTGACCAGAATGAGGGCGAGGCTTGCACCCGCAAAAACTGCCAACTTGCTCTCCGCTTTGGCG
The DNA here is from genome assembly GCA_963763355.1 of uncultured Acidobacteriota bacterium. Lineage (GTDB taxonomy): Bacteria > Acidobacteriota > Blastocatellia > Pyrinomonadales > Pyrinomonadaceae > OLB17. Next base: position 1,127,246 of record CAVXOI010000007.1, on the reverse strand, counting down.
GACATTGTGATTACGGCAAGCTGTGTCTTGTCGCCTAGTTCGGCAAGGAACAACGTCAAAAAAGCCGTACCGAATACTTTCCATTCCATATAAGGTGGATTGTAATCGGTACGGCGCCCGTTTCAAACTTCCGAAAACGAGCCAGGGACCTTGTATGGCCGGATCAGATGCCAGCTCAACTCGACCTGAACGCTGTCTACGTACTAAAGCACGCGGAAGTGTCTTACTAATGCGGAAAGGTTCACGAACGACGTCCCAATTTCAAATGATTTCCGTTGCAACTTTTGAGTTTTTCATTCAAAATTCGCTAGTCGCCGTCGTTCGTCAAATTATCCTCCGCATAATAGCTGAATTTTTCGGTTCCGGCCAATAATTCTATGATCAATTCACTCTTCCGCAAGAAGTCCATCGCCCAGATACAGGCCGACGCTGCCGCAGGTTTCGAGCACGAGGAATTGGTCCCGGGCCAGCCGGGCGAAGAGAGCGTGACGGGCCTGCGCCGCTCGCTCGGGACGTTCGACCTGACGATGCTCGGGATCGCGGCCATAATCGGCGCCGGGATATTTGCGATGGTAGGCAACGCCGCAAACCGCGGCGGACCGGCAGTTATCCTACTGTTCATTTTTGCGGCGATCGCGTGCGGTTTTGCGGCACTCTGCTATGCGGAGTTCGCGTCGAAGATCCCGATAGCCGGCTCTGCGTACACATATGCATACGCGAGCTTCGGCGAATTGCTCGCCTGGATCATCGGATGGGATCTGCTGGTCGAATACGCGATCGGCAATATCGCCGTCGCGATCTCGTGGAGCGATTATTTCACCGGCCTGCTGGCTGCAAACGGGATAAATATTCCGTTGAATTACACAATGGATTTTCGCACGGCCGGGCTCGGATATCATGCTGTTCAGGAGGCCGTAAGCAGCGGAACGTCCGTAGAGGCACTTCGCGCCGCCTGCGAAGCAAAGGACGCCGTGGTCTCGTGTGGTCAGTTGGACGCATACACCGCGTATGCCTCGGCGCCGCAGATAGCCGGTTGGCCGATAGTTTTGGATCTTCCGGCGCTCGGGATCGTCTTTTTGATCACTGCACTGGTGTATGTCGGCATTCGCGAATCGAAGACCGCGTCGAACATCATGGTCGCTATAAAATTGGCGATCATCCTGCTCGTGATCGTGCTCGGCGCATTCTACGTAAACACAGAGAACTGGCGCCCGTTTATGCCCAACGGATTCGCCGGTGTGATGACCGGTGTATCTGCCGTGTTCTTTGCCTATATCGGTTTTGATGCCTTGTCGACTACGGCTGAAGAATGCAAAGACCCGTACCGCACACTGCCGCGTGGAATGATCTATTCGCTGATCATCTGTACGGTGCTGTATGTGGCCCTCGCTCTCGTCCTGACGGGTATGGTCTCTTACACCAAACTCGCCGTCGGCGATCCGCTGGCGTTCGTGTTCGGCCCTGAAGGCGTGAATATTCCCTGGGTTTCGGGGATCATCGCCGTGAGTGCGATCATCGCGATAGCGACCGTCCTGCTGGTGTTCCAGCTCGGCCAGCCGCGTTTGTGGATGGCAATGAGTCGTGACGGACTGCTGCCGAAGATCTTCTCATCCATTCACCCAAAATTCCGTACACCGTGGTTCTCGACGCTCCTTACCGGCGTGCTGGTCGCAGTTCCCGCCTTGTTCATGAATCTATCGGAGGTAACCGACCTATCCGTGATCGGGACGCTATTCGCTTTCACGATCGTTTGCGCGGGCGTACTGGTCAAGGACAAGGAATTTGCCGGGCAAAAGCGTTTCGTGCCGTATATGAGTTCGCGATTCATCGGACCTGCCTTGTTGGTGCTGATCCTGGGTGGGCTGTTCTATTTCAACGGCGAGGCGATGCGGGCGTTCTTTACCGACTACACCTCATCTGAAGAGGTCGCGTTTATTCACAAGATACCCTACTTCGTCTTTTTGCTTTTTTCCATCGTTATGGCGGTACTTTGCTTTGTAAAACGGCTGTCGCTTATCCCGGTTTTGGGCGTAATGTGCTGTACCTACTTGATGACCGAATTGGGCATAACGAACTGGATACGATTCGGTATCTGGCTGTTGATCGGCTTTGTGATCTATTTTCTCTACAGCTACAGGCACAGTAAGCTCAATAATCCGAGTACGGCCGACCTTCCGCCTCCGGCTTAATGGAACGGGCCGCCCGTTCGCTCTGATATTGCGTTTACAAAACTTTACAGATTTTCCGGAACTAATGCCTGCTAAAGCGCGTCTTAACCGGGTATTTCGAAATATGATCGAGGAGAAATTATGAAAAAACTACTGTTTTTGACGGCCGCGGTCTGCATGCTGGCTGTTGCTGCTTTTGCACAGGACAAGAAAGGGGCCGATTTTTCGGGGACGTGGACGCTCGATGTTGCCAAATCGAAGCTTGACGAGCGTATGCGTATTGAATCGATGACGATAACGGTCGCCCAGACACCGGCCGAGCTCAGTGTAACGACCGAAACCAAGCGTCCGGCACCTCCGGCGGATGCTCCAGTAAGGCCGGGCGGTGGCGGACGCGGCGGATTTGGCGGCGACGGCAAGGCCGTTTACAGCCTGGAAGGCAAGGAAACAAAGCTGGAGATCGATGGACCGAACGGCAAGATCCCGGAGTTACTTAAGGCAAAGGCTGAGGGGAACAAGCTGAATTTGTCCCGGTCAATGACGATGTCGACACCTGGCGGCGACATCACGAGAACCACGAAAGAGACCTGGGAACTCGGCGCCGACGGCAAGTCGCTAATCGTTAATCGCGAATCGACCAGCCCGCGTGGGACGAGCACCTCGACGTTAGTTTTTAATAAGGGATAGAAACGCGGGAATACGTACGTAAACGTTACGCCTTTTCGGCGTGGGAAGTAAGAGTTACGCCTTTAGGCGTGAAGCCGCGTTGCCTTAATTCAACGTTCTTCACGCCTAAAGGCGTAACTCTTACTCTTTGAACTGCAACTCGTCGATTATCTCCCTCATATACTTCCGCCCAAGTTCCAGATCCTCCGGTTTCAACGATACCGCCCCGACCACTGCATGGCCGCCGCCGCCGTAGCGTTCGCAGATCTCGGCGATATTGTGTATCGCGCGGCCGCGGTGCCCACGGATTTGAGCCGACCGAGATCTTTGTGCGAAATGAGCTCTGGCTCAGGCTGACGACGTATGTGACCTCGGGATGGAAGTAATATGGGATGAATTTGTTATAGCCTTCAATGCCGGTGCCGATCAGGTCAAAGCTTACGACGCCTCTTTCGGCAACCGCCCTTTGCTTTATCAACTCCACCGTTTCCCAGTGCTGTTCCAGTATCGGTTCGAGCTTTGCCTTGATCTCCGGGCTTGAGACGATGTCATCGAGCGACCTGTCAGTCAATCGCCGGATGATCCACTCGACAAACGCCGGGTCCTTTTCGCCTTCGATCACCTGCATCAATTTCAGTGCCGATGAACGAAGCTCGACACATTGGGCGGGTGATTCATAGAGGGCGCCGTCGATGATATGTGCCCACTCGATCAACTCGGCCAGCGAAGGGTCCTCGAAATCGAACTTTTCCTTTGCGATCCGGGCGATGAACTCGGCACATGATTTACTTGTCGTATCAAGAAATTTCTTGCCGGACGTATCCGCAATGAAATGCTTCTCGTCCTCGTCCGAGAGAAAGGCCGACTGATGATGGTCGAACCACCACGTCAGGCGCTCGTCGGCGCAGTATTTGAAATCGACGATCGCGTTCTCGTCGCCGTCGAACTGTTCCCGGTCGAAGGCATTTCCGGCGCGGTGCATTGTCGGCGTGTATTGAACATCGGCGTCGGCGTTGATCTTGGCGCGGTAAAACTTGGTAAAGATCGCAGCCGACGAAACGCCGTCGAAACAATTGCCGTGATAAAGTATCCTAAGTTTCATAAATAGCTGGACTTGCCCTAAGGCAAAACATATTAGGTTAGTTGGCGAAACCGCGCTCGTCAAGCATGAACATCCGTACTGCAATGATCAATGACGCCGCGTCGCTGGTCGATTTCAACCAGAAGATGGCTTTGGAGACCGAGCACAAGCGGCTCGACACCGCCACGCTTACGGCCGGTGTTCAAGCTGTTTTTGCGGACGCGAACAAGGGCTTTTATGTCGTTGCCGACGACGCCGGTTCGATCGTCGGCGGCCTACTTGTCACATTCGAATGGAGCGACTGGCGTAACAAGTGGTTCTGGTGGATACAAAGCGTTTACATCGTCCCCGAGGCCCGCGGCCGCGGGATCTATCGGCTGCTTTATGATCACGTAAAGGCTGAGGCGGCAAAGAACGCAAATGTATGCGGCTTCAGGCTTTACGTTGAACGGGAGAACGTTCATGCTCAGCGTGTTTACGAAAAGCTCGGGATGCAGAATTCGATCTATTATATGTATGAAGAACACGAATAAAGCCGGACGCCCTGGGAGGGTCGTCCGGCTTTTTTGAAAACTGTATCCGCAAGCTCTGAATAAGCGAGATTATTGTAGAAAGATGTTCACCCTATAAAACAAGAATCGAGAGGCAAGCGGTTCGCAGTTTTCAAATATCAAAAAATTTTTCTCGACAGGTTTGAGAGAGAGGCCGTTTCAGTCTTCGTGCCCACACGCGAAGATTACCCCCAAGCGATCCGGCCACTCTCTCAAAGCTTTCAAAAATCAAGTAACTCGAAATTGCCCTTTCAAGCGGGCCCGGTCTTTCGACCGGGCCGTCGCCTTCCCTGCGTTCGTTTGTTACCCTGGAGCTACTGTTGATTTTCGTCAGTGACGAAGATGTCCTATCAATGCTTTTCTAATTAGCAATGTGCGTGCCACAAACGGGACGATCGAAAACATCGGAATTATGTGCGATCTGGATATCTGAATGGCGAGGTTCTACGTTTCGATTGCATACACATTTTGAAATCCGGCGTACACAGTGTCCGCTTTCGATTCACAGAAAGAGTTGCGATAGTATAGTTCCGTCACTGTAATGACTACGATCTCAAAAAGCGAATTTGAGCGGATATGCGCCGGCATTGCCGCCGATAAGAATTCGATAATCGAGCATAATCCCATCGGAAGCGATAACGAAGTGCTGCTCTGGATGCTGTTGAATTGTCTCAACAGCTATTTGAGTCTTAGCGATGAAGAAGCGCCTTGCTTCAAGGGCGTACCTGATGAAAGGACCTATCGCGAGGCCATTCTTTTTGTTTTGAAGAAACGAGCGGCGGACGGTTTCGATCCCGGTCCGATCATTGATAATCTGTTGAAGTAATGTTCGTTAAAGAGTTTGTCCAAACGGCTTTCCAGCAAAATACTCGCGTTGTCGCGTGTGAAGATACCGGCAAGGCGATCTGTATCGATCCAGGAGAGCCATCGCCCGCGGTTGTCGAATGTCTTAATGAAAACGGCTTTGAGCTCACGGCCATATGCCTGACGCACGGGCACCTGGACCACGTTGGCGGGGCCGCGTATCTTCACGAGAAATTCCCGGCCGCCGAAATAGTCGCTCACCGCGAAGAGGCCGACCTGTATTATTCTTTGCCGCAGCAGCCGCTGTTTATGGGCATTCAGCCCCACCAGTTCGAAGCTCTGGGGATGAATTACGCTGACCCGCCGGAAATAACGCGTTTCGCCGAGCACGAAGAGGTGTTGGAGGTAGGCAAACTTCGGTTCGAAATACGGCATTGTCCCGGCCACACGCTGGGCCATATCGTCCTGGTCGAAAAAAGCGAGCGGACCGTCTTTACCGGCGATTGTCTTTTCCAGGGGGCGATTGGCCGAACGGACCTGCCCGGCGGAAATTACCAGGAACTTATTAGATCGATCCGCGAAAATATTCTTTCACTCCCGGAGGATTTTACGGTACGCTGCGGACACGGCCCGGACACTACGGTCGGACGCGAGCGAGGGCATTTTTCAGCCGTGTACGATAGATAACCTGGGCGCGTTGTTGAGGTCACGAGCCTAAAACCATAATCTGTAATATCAATGCCCATTCTAAAGAAAGCATCCCGGATCATGGACCAGACGACGGCGTACCGCCTTTGGCAGGCCCCGTTTCTGCACCAAAAATTCGTGCCCATCTTAAACCAGAATGATCTCGCCACAGTTCGGCGCGTGATGGATGTCGGATGCGGCCCGGGCACGAATCGTCCTTATTTCAAGGGCAAGGATTATCTGGGTATCGATATTAACGAGCAATACATCGAATACGCTCGCCGGAAGTTTGGAGGGCGGTTCGAGGTCGCGGACGTTACCAAATATAAAGTTAGCGACGACGAGAAGTTTGATTTTGTTCTTTTGAATAGCCTGCTCCATCACCTTAACGACGAAGAGACCGACTCGGTCCTCGGCAGCCTTTCGCGTATCGTCGCCGCTGACGGGCACGTGCATATCATCGACCTCGTGCTGCCGGATGAGCGGGGGATCCCGCGGTTTCTCGCGATGAATGATCGAGGCGACTATGGCCGTCCGCTCGATCGATGGCGGGAGATCTTCGCAAAGCATTTCGAACCTGTAGTATGTGATCTGTTCAGCATCGACATGCTGGGCGTAAGCCTATGGCAGTTGGTGTACTTCAAGGGCAAGCCGCTGAGCTGACCGGATCCGAATATCTGCTATTATCTATTCGCTAAACGCGAACAAGCCAAAATTCGAAAGGAGCCGATATGCAACGATTACTTTGCCTGGTCATCGCTTTGTCCTTCACAGTTTCTTCGCTTCACGCCCACGGCAACGACAGCCATTTCCCGCGGCCTCAGGACGTGACCGTCAAAACTTTAAAGGTGAACGGCAACGTTTATATGCTGCAGGGTCGCGGCGGGAACGTGGGTGCGCTGGTCGGGATGGAAGGCATCCTGATCGTGGATGACGATTACAAGCAGGTAAGCGAAAAGTTAAGCGAGGCATTGAAGGCACTCGGGTCGGCCTCGCCGAGATACATTTTGAACACCCATTGGCACGGCGACCACACCCAGGGAAATGAGTTTTTCGGTAAGACGTCGACCATCGTGGCCCACGCCAACGTCAGAAAACGCCTTCTCGATCCGCCGGTTGTATTCGGCCAAAAGACGGCGCCATATCCGGCGTTCGCCCTCCCGATCGTCACTTATACGGAAAGTATGTCCATCCACCTCAACGGTGAGGAAGTAAAGGCCGTACATTTTCCGAACGGCCACACCGACGGCGACACTATCGTTTTCTTTACGAACGCCAACGTCGTCCACCTCGGCGACGACTTTTTCGTCGGGCGGTTCCCGTTCGTCGATCTTGACAGCGGCGGCAGCGTCCAGGGACTGATCAACAATATCGCTGCCCTGATCTCGCAGATACCGGCCGATGCAAAGCTTATCCCTGGCCATGGGCCCGTTTCCACACACAGCGACCTGAAGGCCTATCACCAGCTCCTTGTGGAAACGAGCAAGATAGTTCAGGACGCGATGAAGACGGGAAGATCGCTCGATGAGATCAAAAAGGCCGGCCTGCCTGAAAAGTTCAAAGACGCGGGTTCGGGCTTCATCAAGACGCCTCAATGGATCGAGACGATATACCAGAGCTATTCCAGGAAGTAGTAATTTGGTCAGACGCACCTAAGTGTTTTGGCGTGAGGCGATACAGCTTGAAAAGGCCGAAGACCTTTCCCTGGTCTCGTGAGTACCATTGGTCTAGGTTCGCGAAGTTTGGTTCGGCTTCCGTCGGCACGATAATGTGATCGATAGCCGGGGAGTAGGCGTCGAACGGCGTCAAGTCCCGAGTCATTTGGGCGAATTTTGCAACCTCGGCACTTATTTCCTGCTGCGTTATTCCCTTTGCACTGCCGGCCAGCGAGGGCAATGCCCTATCGGAACCGAATATAGCGGCCGTCACTTCGAATGAACCGGCCTTTAGAGCTGAGTCGAGATCGCGTTCGGTGTACCCTGAAAAATAAAGATACAGATAGAAAAGCCGCCGATTTTCTTCGATGCCGATGACCCCGGCCGACGAACTGTGAGGATTCCATAGCGGCCTGGCGCTGCCGACCGACGGGATAAAGTCTGCCGTCACAAAATTGGTCGCGAGAATGACTGGCGGAGCAGAGCTTTCGCGGACAGCAGCCTCTATCGCAGGCACCGACGCGTCGCGGATCTGGGCCGGCACCATATTCCGTCGGGCCGAGCCGTACGCCTCAAACGTTCCCCACGCGAACGCAGCGATCGCCAGATACGCGACGACTCGGTGCGTTCGCTGCCGGGCTGCATCGGCGCCATCTCCCGAAAGCCGCGTCGACAGCAGGATCACCGCCGCCGTAAGGACCATATAATTTGCGATAAAAAGCTCGTAATGGACCGGCTGCAGCGACCGTCCTGTCACGACCTGCTGGTTAAAAAGGATCACGGGCGTCAGCGCGAGTGACATTACCAACGCGACACGATCACGCGGGACGTCCTTGATTTTTCGGAACAGATACGCGGCCAATGCAGCGACTAAAATGCCGATCAACATCGATGGCGACGCTAGCTCGGGCATTCGTGTGAATGAAAGCAGCTGGACCTTGTCGAGCTCCGACGAGCGCTGCGAAAGCAGATAAAAATACGGCAGAAGGGCGGCGATAGCAAAGCCCGAAACAGTACCGAAAGCCGTAAGGACGTTTTTAGCGCTTGTTTTGTTCAGTGTTAAAGAAACGGCCGTAAAACAGGCCAGCCACGCCGCCGCCGCGGTCCATAGATAGAAATAAGAAAAGACCAGGATCCCGAATACGAGCCCGGCCGCGACTGCAAATAACACTGTACGCTTGACGTCGAGCGAGCGGACCGCCCTCCAGACAAGCAAGCAAAACACAAAAAAGAGCGGAAATGCGGCGCCGGGTTGATATCGTCGTAGAAACGGCAGGAAATCGGTGAGAACGCGTCCTTCGATCAGGTACCGGAACTCACCTTGAAACGCGGCAGCTGTCCCAAAACAAAGGATAATGACCGGCCCTGCGGCCGCGACCAACTTCATCGCCGGTGGCCTCAAGTAAAAGCCTATAAAGAGCAAGTGTCGATGCCGCGGCGATGAATATTGCGAGCAAAATGAACGCGGTCGATACGCTCAACCCGAGCGCCTTGGCGGGCAACGCAATGAAATAAGCGGGAATGAACTGAATCGAATAAAGCGTTTCCGGCTGCGGAGTTTCCGGGCCGTCGGAGCGGCCTAAGAAAGGATCGTTCTTTCTAGGCCGGCCCTGCATCAGCGAGTTCACATAGGCCGAATAGGCGGGCTCGTCATAATTCGATACGAAGTATGAGCCGTGCCACTCGCCCGTCCACAACAGTATCTGCGGCAGCAGTGCGAGAAGAACGATCGCTCCGATCGAAACTGGAAGCAGGTTGCGACCGGAAAACTTGAAGTGGTCCATGATTTAGATGGCCGCGGGAAGGCAGCAAAGGTTTTAGCAACGCAGTTAAGGATGATAATAGAAAAGGCAGGCCTTTTGAAAGACCCGCCTCTGAAATGAACGATATTATGTTCCGTTACGCAACAGTAACTTCGGGCGTAAGATAAACGTCCTGGATTGCGTTCAGGAGTTCTACGCCTTCGGCCATCGGCCTCTGAAAGGCTTTTCGGCCCGAGATCAAACCCGTGCCGCCGCCTCGCTTGTTGATAACAGCGGTGCGGACCGCATCGGCCATGTCGCCCGAGCCTTTAGATTCGCCGCCCGAATTGATAAGCCCGCAGCGGCCCATGTAACAATTTGCGACCTGATATCGAACAAGATCGATCGCATTTTCACTTGTCAGCTCGTCGTAGATCTTTTTGTTCGTTTTTCCGTAGCTGCTTTCGATGTTCAGAGCATTGTAACCGCCGTTCCGTTCGGGCAGCTTCTGTTTGATGATGTCGGCCTGGATCGTCACGCCCAGATGGTTCGCCTGTCCTGTGAGGTCTGCGGCCGTGTGCATGTCCCCGTCGGCCGTCTTGAACTTGGGGTTGCGCAAATAACACCAAAGGATCGTCGCCATTCCGAGGTCGTGAGCATAGGCGAAAGCCTCGGAAACCTCTGTGATCTGCCGTGTCGATTCGTCCGAGCCGAAATATATCGTCGCACCGACGGCGACCGCTCCCATATCGCGTGCCTCTTCGATGTTACCGAACATAACCTGATCGAATTTGTTCGGATAGGTCAGAAGCTCGTTGTGATTGATCTTTACGACGAACGGGATCTTGTGAGCGAATTTCCTTGCGACGGCTCCAAGCACTCCAAAGGTCGAAGCAACGGCGTTGCAGCCGCCTTCTACCGCCAGTTTTACAATGTTTTCCGGGTCGAAATACTGCGGGTTCGGCGCAAAGCTGGCCCCGGCCGAGTGCTCAATGCCCTGGTCGACCGGCAGGATCGAAAGATACCCGGTCCCGGATAGACGGCCGCTGTAATACAGGGACTGCAGGCTTCGCAGCACGGCGGGCGAACGGTCCGAATCACGCCAAACACGGTCGACAAAATCGCCGCCCGGAAGATGAAGATCGTCCTTCGAAATAGTTTTAGATACGTGATTTAGCAGCGATTCAGCTTCCTCGCCCAAAAGTTCCTGGATCCTTCCATAACCCTCGGTGCCCTTGCTATAGCCTTGAGACATAATCCTTCTCCAATTATCTCGAAATAATAGTTCTCCGGTTAAACGCGGATTATACCATACGGGCGAAAATCGTCTCATTTCGAAAAAGCGTTGGTTTTTGCCTGATTTATTTTGTAAGATATTGAGCTGTGCGTGATGAGCGGTCAGTTTAGACCTTTCTGCTCGGTTCGACCCCGGTTATAGCGATGCTGTAGTTTGTGGATCGCCACCCTTTACTTAAATAAAAATTTGGAGTTCTTTATGAGACACCTCAAGCTGGGAAATTTGTGTATTTCCCTGGCCTCATTGCTCGTTCTATTTTCCATGCCTGCCATCGCCCAGGACAAGGACTGGCGACCCGTTACGCCTCAAGAGCTTTCTGCCAAAACGCCGGCTGTTGAACCGGACGCCGACGCCGAAGCGATCTTCTGGCAGGTTCGCGTGGACGACAGCGCTGCGAACGAGCTTGCGCTTCGCCATTATGTCCGCATCAAGATATTTACCGAACGGGGCCGCGAGGAATTCTCGAAGCATGACGTGAACTTTACCAAAGGCACGCGGATCAAGGATTTCGAGGCACGCGTTACGAAACCCGACGGTTCCGTATCGCTTGTCAATAAGGACGCGGTTCTTGAGCGCGAGATCGTCAAAGCGAACGGCTTTAAGGTCAAGGCAAAAACGATCGCGTTTCCGGGCCTGGAGATGGGCTCGATCATCGAATACAGATACAAAGAGGTCGTAGACAACAGCGAAGCGACCATGCGGCTGATCTTTCAACGAAAGATACCGATTCGCGATATCGCATATTATATTCGCCCGTTCTCGGGCGAACGAGCTCTTGCCTACCAGCCGTTCAATGTCGGCAACACCAAATTCGAAAAGGACAAGGATGGGTATTACAAGGTAGCGATGCGCAACGTCCCGGCTTTCCGTGAAGAGCCGAGCATGCTTCCCGAGGACGAGGTGAAATCGTGGATCTATATTTATTACACCCAGAGCAATTACAAGAACGCGGACGAATACTGGAAGATGATCAGTAAGGGGACATTTGACGTTCAGAAAAATGCCCTGAAGGCCAGCGAAGACGTTAAGGCAGAAACGGCCCGTCTGCTGGACGGTGCTCCCACGGATGAGGATAAGCTAAAACGCATTTACGAATATACAAAGTCGCAGATAAAGAATGTGACCTATGCCGAAGATGCGACCGAGGACCAGCGTAAACAGGCCGCAAAGAACAAGTCGGCCGCCGATACGCTGAAGGCCCGGGTTGGAACAGCAGGCGACGTCGACCAACTGTTCGGAGCTATGGCCCGTGCCGCCGGCTATGACGCCCGTATCGCTCTCTCAGGCAACAGGAACGAGCTTTTCTTTAACCCGAATGTTCCGAACATGCAGCTTATGCTCGGTTCATCGAGCATCGCGGTAAAGGTCGGTAACAATTGGCGTTTTTTTAGCCCCGCCAGCTATTTTGTCCCGTTTGGAATGTTGAACTGGTTCGAAGAGAATCAGGTGGCGCTCATTCCCGACTCCACGGAATTGATCTGGAAAGAGATACCTCTTGCGGGCGCAGACGCGTCGATGGAAAAGCGGTCTGGATCGTTCGTACTTTCCGAGGACGGGACGCTTTCCGGCGAGGGCCGGGTCGAGTTTACAGGGCATCAGGGCTTTATGCAGAAAATGGTTAACCGCGACGAATCGGTCAGCGCCCGGGAAGATCGGCTGAAAAGCTACGTTCGCTCGGCCGTCTCCGGCACCGCCGAGATCGAAAAGGTCTCGATCGAAAATGCCAACGATCCTGAAAAGCCGCTCGTCTATACCTTTAAGATAAGAGTACCGGGATATGCGGTAAAGACCGGCCGACGGCTTTTCTTCCAGCCGAATGTGTATGAACGCGGCTCGCAGCCTCAATTTACCTCCAACACCAGGAAATACGACGTGTATTTCCCATTCCCGTTTGCCGAGGACGACAACGTGTCGATCGAGCTTCCCAAAGGTTTCAGCCTGGAGAGTCCTGATATGCCGGGCAGGATCAAGGACTCGCAGGGCATCGGTTCACACGAATCGAATACCGCGGTCGGCAAAGACGGCAGAAGCATTCGCTACACGCGAAAATTTTCGTTCGGCAACGGGGGATTGATCCGTTTCCCGGCTGAAAGTTATCAGGCTGTTAAGGCATTGTTCGATGCATTTAACAAAGCCGATGTTCACCAACTATCGTTAAAGGCGGATGCCGCGGCGGCCAGCGGAACCCCCGGAGGCAAATAAACAGAGGCCCTAACTCCGCCGAGGAAAAATGAAGTTCAAAATATCCTTATTGCCCTTTTTTGCGCTTTTGATCGCAGCGAGCACCGCTCTGACGGCGTCAGCGCAATCAAAAGCTCCCCAATGGCTCACCCAAGCGGCGGGCGCTCCGACCCCAACGTACGAATTAAAGAATGTCCCGGCCGTTGTTCTGTATAACGAGGAAACCGTCAATGTAAGCTCCGACGGTACCATTCTGAGAACCGTTCGCCAGGCGATCCGTGTACTCGAACGCGAAGGCCGCGAAGAGGCTGTCGCGCGAGTCGTTTATCAAACCGATACCGACAAGGTAAAGGCTCTCGATGCCTGGCTCATTAAACGTGCCGGCACGTCGAAAACATATGGAAAAAAGGAACTTGTCGACGTGGCTCTCGTCGATAACGACCTCTACAACGAGGCGCGTGTTTCATATCTGGCGGCCGTTGACGATGCCGAGGTCGGCGACGTCTTCGCTTTCGAATCCGTCCTGGAAGAGAAAAGCATCTTCAGTCAGTTCCGCTTCGAGTTTCAGATCGATATTCCCGTTGTGACCTCGCGATTCACAATGAACATGCCGGCCGGCTGGAAGGCCAACGGCGTGGTTTTTAACGCGGCGAAGATTGAGCCGGTCATAAACGGTTCGTCCTATTCGTGGGAAATGCGGGACCTGAAACCGATCAGGCCCGAACCGCGGAGCCCGCGGCACTCGAGCATCGCTCCCCGACTCGCGGTGAGTATCTTTCCCGACCAGGCGGTCGCTACCCGGCTTAAGACATTTGGGAACTGGAACGATGTCGCACGGTGGATGGCCGAGATCGAAGACCCACAAATGACGACGAGCCCGCAGCTCATTGCCAAGGCAAAGGAATTGACCGCGAACGCGAAGGCCGAGTTCGAAAAGATCCGAGCGATCTCCCGCTACGTCCAGCAGATCCAATATATTTCGATCCAGATCGGCACCGGCCGCGGCGGCGGATATATACCGCGTGCGTCGGCCGAGGTTTTCTCGCGTTCATACGGCGACTGCAAGGACAAGGCTAATCTGATGCGGGCGATGCTGAGCGTCGTTGGGATCGAATCTTTTATGGTCAGCATAACGGCTGACGACCCGAGCTATGTACGTGCCGAATGGGCCTCGCCGCATCAGTTCAACCACTGCATCATCGCGGTAAAGGTCGGGGCCGACACGAAGGTTGAATCGATCGTGACCCACCCGACACTTGGACCTCTATTGATATTTGATCCGACAGATGCCTATACGCCGATCGGCGACCTTCCCGAAGACGAGCAGGGCAGCCTTGCCTTGATCGATCACAAGGACACGAAGGACTTGATCAGAATGCCGGTGATGTCGGCCAACACGAACAAGCTGGAACGTACTGTCGATGTCGCCCTTTCGCCTGACGGCGCGATCAACGGCACCGTTGTCGAGAACTCGCTCGGACAGCCGGCAAGGCACGAACGTGCGCGGCTTAAGGGCCTTTCGGTCACTGAATACAACACGGTGATCGGCCGCTGGATATCACGCGGCGCAGCCGGCGCGAAAACCACAAGCATCGTTCCTACGGACAAGCACGACGAAGGAAAATTCGATTTGAAGGTCGAGTTCACGGCCAATTCATACGCCCAGCTTATGCAGCAGCGGCTGATGGTCTTTAAGCCGGCGATAATCGGCCGGCTTGACCGGCTTTCGTTCGCTGACGGGCCAAGGCTTAATCCGTACATGATCGATGCTTCTTCCTACTCGGAAACGGTTCGGATCAAGCTGCCTGACGGGTTCGCTGTCGATGAAATTCCGGAAGCAGCGAAATTCGAGACCGAATTCGGCAAGTTCGACATGACCTATAAGGTCGAGGGCGGGCAGTTGTTGTTCAACCGAAAACTCGAGTTGAATCGTGCGACCGTGCCGCCGGAGAAATACGAATCGGTTCGAAGCTTTTTCGGCAGGCTTCACGCTGCCGAGCAGTCGCCTGTAGTGCTCGTTCGCAAATGAACCGGCTTGATATGATGAGGGAATAGGCCCGGCCAAATGGTCGGGTTTTTCTTTTCTTTCTTCCATCACTTTGCCTGGGTTCTATCGGCTTTAACTTCCCTGAATAGAACATTTACATTTCGCGAACACCGGAGAAAAAAAGCAACGCGTTTCAGAGATGAAACATCTTAAATATGTAAGAAAAACAGGAGTGAAATGGAAAGATGTTTAACGAAAACAGGGAAAAAGAAACGATAAAGAGCAAGAAGGATATGATCCTTTCGCTGTTCGGGTCGGGCGTGACCGAGATCGAGGCGATCTCCGCTATTTCCGGCGCGCGGCCGAGCTACGTCGGGGCCGTCCTGCAGCGAGAAGGACTGATAGACAATTATTTCGATCTTTACACTTCGACGTCGCACTCAATGAACGTCTACTCGAAGCATTTCGAGGGCAAGCTGGGTTTTAAGGACCTGGACGCCGCAAAGCGGAGCGTAAACGTGCTCGAAGGTGCCTATCGATATTTCGATCAGCACAAGGACCGGGCGGGCCAGCATCATTCGCTGGAAATGGGGTTGACTATGCTTGATCGAGCTCGTTGGACCGGAAAATTGGAGGAGGCCGAGGTTTACCGTCAATGGCTGGTTCAAAAATTGAGCACACCGCTGGTGGATATCGCAAAGCCCATGAGGGCTACGGCGCCAGTCGAAAGGCGGTCGGACATACCGGGCGATGAGAAACAAAATGAAATGAAAAAAGCCGCTTGATCCTATTCACTTGCCTCCAGCTTTAGCTGGAGGTGAGGATCGGCAAACAGGAAGCTATAAAAGAAAATCCTATTGGCTTTAGCCCCGAAATTTCGGGCTGAAGCCAATAGGATTTGTTTTTACAGAGATTTGGCTAAAGCCTTCGCTTATTAGCCATAACCTCCAGCTAAAGCTGGAGGCAATTGATTAGTCTAGTGAACCCGCTCATTTCGAACCAGGTCCCACCGCCTCGGTTTCAAGAGCATTTCCCTCTGTATCGAGGATCGTGATCCCATAGCCAAGCTCCTTCAAGCCCGGTTCGATGACCTTCCTATCGCCAACGATCACTATCGCCATTTTCTCAGGGTCGAGATACTGGCGGGCAACACGGTTCACGTCATTTAGCGTTACCGAGTTTACCTTTGCGATGTAATCGTTGAAATAGGAATCGGGAAGGCCGAACGTCACCAGGTTCGCGAGGTTGTTCGAGATCGCTCCGACGGTCTCAAACCCGCCGGGGTACTGACGGATCAGGCTCTGTTTGTTGTATTCCAGCTCCTTTTCCGACACCGGCCTGCCGCCGCGGATGTCGTTGAGTTCCTTGATGAACTCGGAAACGGCTTCCTTGGTGTAGGCGGTCTGGATATCGCCGCCCGCCGAGAACGGTCCCGCCCCGCGGCGGAACGACCATCCGCTCCGGGCGCCGTAGGTATAGCCCTTGTCTTCGCGAAGGTTCATATTGATACGCGATGTAAACGCTCCGCCAAGAATGCGGTTCATCACGTTCAACGCGTAATAGTCCGGATTGGAACGATCGACGCCGATCTGGCCGATCGAAACGACAGACTGTGCCGAGCCGGGACGGTCGACGATAAAGATCCGGGCCTTTTCTATCGGCTTTGCCGCCGGCAGCGCGCGTGCCGAAATGTCACCCTCTTTCCATCCGCCGAACGCCTTTGCGATCTTTGCTTTGACCGCTGCTTTGTCAAAGTCGCCGACGACGATCAAAACGCCATTGTTCGGACGGAATGTCGCGTCATAATATTTCACGACGTCATCGCGAGTGATCGCCTTGATCGTGGCCTCGGTGTTGTCGCGTCCGTACGGGTGATCGCCGTACAGCACCTTGTTATAGACGTTGTTCGAGATCGCGTTCGGGTTCGATCGCTGCTGCCTCAGACCGATCAGCGAGCGTGCCCGCATGCTCTCGAGCTCCTTGGCGGGAAATGCCGGATTCTGGATAACGTCCGCGTAAACCTCAAGCGCCTGGTCCAAATTTTTGGTAAGCGTCTGAAGCGTAACGTTGGTCGAATCCCAACCGGAACCGGCGTTGAGGTTCGCGCCGAGACCCTGCAGCTGGTTGACGATATCGACCGCGGTCCGCGTCTTCGTACCGTCATCGAGAAGCTGTGAGGTCATGGAGGCAACACCCGTCCGATTGTCCGGCTCGTTGGACGAACCGGTTTTCAACACCAGGTTCATCGAAACGATCGGAAGTTCTTTGTGTTCGACCATCCAGATCTCGAGGCCGTTGTCGAGCTTTGTCTTCTCGATCGGCGGAAGCGTGAATTTCGGCTGCGGGCCCGGTTTCGGCAATGCCGCTGTCTGCGCCGCGAGTTTTGCCTCATCGACTTTCGCTTTCTTGACCGAAGTACCGCGGTCGGCCGCACGGTCCGAACGCGGTGCCTCGCCAGTTCGCGGAACATATGACATCACGAGCTTGTTCGGCGTTAGATAAGTGTTAGCAACACGTGAAACGTCGGCCGGCGTCACCCTGCGATAGCGGTCGAGGTCAGTCTGGAAATAGTCCGGCTTGCCGAGATATCCGGCAAACGTCGTCAACTGTCCCGCCTTACCCAGGACCGTCTGCAGCCCGTAGATGGTCTGCGATTCGATAGTATTGAGAGCACGGCTCATTTCTTCGGCCGTCGGCGGCTCTTTCTTGATACGTTCGATCTCGGCGTTTATCTCTTTCTCGATGTCGTCGAGATTCTTGCCGGGGCGTGCCGTGGCCGTTATTTGAAAAGTACCGCCTATCTCATTCGTGCCGTTGCCCGCATTGACCTGCGACACCATTTCCTTACCGTAAAGCAGATTGCTCTGAAGCCGCGATGTGCGGCCGGTCGAAAGGATAAAGCTGAGCATGTCCAGGCGGGTTCGTCCGGAGCATATGACCTCACGCCGTGCCATACCATATACCGCCGCTGGAACGGGACCGTGTCCTCGACCGTCGTGCGGATCTCTTTTTCGAGCTTCGGCATCGGGTTGTTCGGACGCTTGATGTCGGCCCCCTTTGCGATCGGGCCGAAATACTTGTCGATCCAGGTACGGGCCTGCTTTTCATCGAAATCGCCCGACAGCACGACGATCGTGTTGTTCGGCACGTAATACTGGCGGAAGAACGACTTTACGTCGTCCATCGAGGCTGCCTGCAGATCTTCGAGCGAGCCGATCGTCGTCCAGTTGTACGGGTGGCCCTTCGGATACATTATCTCGCCGATCTTTTCGAACGCAGTGCCGTAAGGCTGATTGTCGACACGCTGTCGGCGTTCGTTCTTGACGACGTCGCGCTGGTTATCGAGCTTTTCCTGCGTCATCGCTTCGAGCAGTCCGCCGAGGCGGTCGGCTTCTAGCATGATCGCGAGCTCGAGAAAATTTGACGGGACCGTTTCGAAATACCATGTGCGGTCCTGGTTGGTAGTGCCGTTTATGTTCGCACCGGCTTCCTGCAGCGGCGTGAAATAATCGGCGTCGTAATTCTTTGAGCCCTGGAACATCATGTGCTCAAAGAGGTGGGCAAATCCGGTGCGTCCCGGGGTCTCGTTCTTCGCACCGACGTGATACCAAACGCCGACGGTCGCTATCGGCGTCGACTTGTCCTGGTGCAGGATGACCCGCAATCCGTTCTTAAGGTTGTACTCCTTTACGCTTAGCGGTGGGAGCTTTTCAAAGTTTTGGGCCGGGACTGATGTCGAAAACATAACAAATGCGACAAGCAGTCCGACGAAGATCTCTCTGACTCGCATGACAAACTCCTGTATTTTTGAATGTCGTTGTAAAAGGAATGTGCAATACCGAACAGTCCGCTCTCAAGAACGGGCTGCCCGGATGGTAATTCCGAAATCTGCTATTACTACGTGTTATACCTGATTTGGTTTCACCGGGGCAAGGGCCGCAACCTTTTCACCCTTTGAAACTACCACACCGCCCGGTTTTTCGACTGTAATTGCGAAGGTCGAGGGATTCTTTGCTTGTAACTTGGCGTCGATAGGGATAATAACTTCGCCTTCGGACGTGATATCGAAGACACCCCCGTCGATGGGTGTTTGCTTGTCCTGGGTCTCGTCATAGATCTATAGCTGGTAGGTTTCCTTTACCTTATCGGACTAGACCGCGCGACGCCAGAACTTTGAAAGGACGGCCACAATGAAAAGCCCGAGTGAAGTGGCGGCCGAGATGAGGCAAAACTGGCAAAAAGCCCCGATCACGAAGGCCTGAAGGTAAAGAAGCCAAAGTGTAAAGCCGGCCATCCCTGCCGCGCAGATACCGAAAATGAACCAGGCGTATCTGTTACCGAACGCCGCCAGCACAGCAAGCGAAAAGGCGGTAAAGTAAGCGGCGGCCCCGAAAGCCGCCAGCGGGATGCCGGCGATCTCGGCATATGAACTGGTCAGTACGGTTTCGCAGCCCGATATTAAACTGCACGGGACCTTTTCGTCCTGTAAATGCTTGACCGTAAGATAGATCGAATCGACAAGCCCGGCCAAAGCCAGTATTGCCGCGGCGATAGGCAGCTTTTGGATCGGGCCTGATCCTTCAATGGGTTCGTTCGTGTCGGTCATTATTTCGCCGAGTTCGTATTCGAGCTTGCGGCAGCCGGAGCCCCGGCCGGTGCGGTCGTTCCGTTTGCGGGCGGGCTAACCTTGATAGCGTTCTGTATCTCGGCGTCGATCACCTGCCTGAGGCCTGCCTCCGTGATCGATTGCAACGGAATGTTCTTGCCGTTGACCAAAATCGTCGGCGTCGAGTCGACGCTGAGGGCCGGCCGCGGGCCAGGTCGTCGTCAACGCGTTTTTTAGCTTCGCGGCCCGCCATATCTGCCTTGAATTTCTCGACATCGATGCCGAGCTGCTGCGCGTAACCTTCCCACATCTGACGGTAATTCGGATTAGTGGTCCACGATGCCTGGTTCTCCATCAGAAGATTCTGCATCGCCCAGAACTTTGACCGGTCCTGCATCCCGACGGCTTCGGTCGCCACCGCTGCCTCATATGCCTTGTCGTGTGCGGGGATGGCAAGCGGGAAATGGCGGAAAATGAACCTGATGCGGCTGCCGTATGTTGACTGGATCTGCTTCAGGGTCGGGTGGACCGAGGCACAGGCACCGCACTGAAAATCAGCAAATTCTTCGATCGTCACCGATGCGGTCGGCGAGCCCATCATATTCGGCGGAGTTGCCCCAAGCGGTGCGTTTGCATAGGTCTGGGCCCGGTTCGCACTGGTGTTCTGCGAATTTGTGGCCCGGTTCGAGTTGCCCGCCGGAGTCTTCGCGGAATTGTAGTAAAAATACCCCCCGACCAGAGCCGCCACGAGGACAACGCCGATAATTATCAAGGGCAAATTTCCGTTCTGCTTTGCTTCTTTTTTCATTCTGGTTTCTGGATGGTCAAGCGTTTCCGCTTGATCGCCTTTTTCACTTAACTACCTTAAAACGTTTATTCTCGGGCTTTTTCCCGCCCGACGCCTCCATTTCGGCATTAACACGGGCCGCGATGCCTTCCGCGTTCAAACCGTAAGCGGCGAGCAGGGCCTTCGGATCGCCGTGTGTCACGATCTCATCCGGCACGCCCATGCGGACGACTTTGATCGTTTCGAGCAAGTCCGTTTGCCTCAAGCACCTCCAGCACGGCCGAGCCGAATCCGCCTGCCAGATAGGCTTCTTCGATCGTCACGATCAAGCGGTGCTGATCGCCGCGAGCGCAGCATCAGCTCCTCATCGAGCGGTTTGACGAATCGCGCATTTACAACGGTTGCCTCAATGCCGTCGGCCGCAAGATCTTCGGCCGCCTCGACCGCCGGCATTGACCATCGAGCCGTACGCGACAATCGCGACATCCGTCGCCTTCCCTGACGACCTCGCCCTTTCCGATCTCAAGTTTTTGCGGCGGCGCGCTGATATCGACACCGACGCCGTTGCCGCGCGGATAGCGCAACGCCGCCGGCCCGGGATGCTCGATCGCCGTCAGCAGCATGTCGCGCATCTCGCGCTTCGTCCTTCGGCGCCATCAAAACGATGTTCGGATAACCGCGGAAATAGGCGATGTCGAGCAGCCCGTGATGCGTCGGACCGTCGGCGCCGACGATGCCCGCCCGGTCCATCGCGAATGGTGACGTTCAGATCCTGCAGGCAAACGTCGTGAATGACCTGGTCGAATCCGCGCTGCAGGAATGTCGAATAGATCGCCGCGACCGGCTTTAAGCCTTCGCACGCCATTCCGGCGCAAAAAGTGATCGCATGCTGTTCGGCGATGCCGACGTCGAACGCCGCGTCGGGAAACTTTTCCAGCACCTTATCGACGCCGGTTCCGTCCGGCATCGCCGCGGTCAGACGCGACGATCTTTTCGTCGCGCTCCATCAGCTCGCACATCGTTTCGCCGAATACTTCCGTGTAGGTCGGCGGGGCTGCTTTGCTTGATTTGTACGGCAAGTCCGGTCTTCGGATCGAACGGCCCGGTCGCGTGATAGGCGTAATAATTCTTTTCCGGATTCGGAAAGCCTTTGCCCTTTGTCGTCAGCGCGTGAACGATGACCGGCCCGTCGTCGACCTTTTTCGCTTCTTCCAGCGCGCGCGACGAGCATCGGGACGTTGTGGCCGTCGACGTAGCCGATGTATTTGAAGCCAAGTTCGTTGACCAACGCGCCCGGCAGCACGGCCGCGGCGATCGCATCCTTGAACGATTTCGCCGCCCGCCGAAGTGAGTCGCCGATGCCGGGAACGCTTCTCAAGCGCGTCGCCGATCTCTTCCTTCAGATGCTGGTAGCTCTGGGCTTCTTTGATTCGATTTAGATATCGGCTCAAGGCGCCGACCGCCGGAGCGATCGACATTCCGTTGTCGTTCAGGATAACGATCAAGCCGCGATTTCAAATGCCCGGCCTGGTTGATCGCCTCCATCGCCATTCCGCCGGCAAGCGACGAATCGCCGATCAATGCACAGACGTGAAAATCTTCCTTCTTTATGTCGCGGGCGACCGCCATTCCGAGCGCAGCGGATAACGATGTCGAAGCGTGGCCGGCGCCGAACGTGTCGTATTCCGATTCGTCGCGCCGCAGAAACCCGCTCAATCCGCCCGGCTGTTTTATCGTATGAAGCTCGTCGCGGCGGCCGGTCAGGATCTTGTGAGCATACGCCTGATGCCCGACGTCCCAGACCAGCCGGTCATTCGGCGTATCGAAAACATAATGCATCGCGACCGCCAGCTCGACCGCGCCGAGGCTGGCACCCGTGTGCCCGCCGACGCGCGAGCACGTTTCGATGATAAACGCCCGACCTCGTCGGCGACTTCCTGCAGGTCCTCAACCCGGAGCTGCCGGAGGTCGGCCGGTGAATTGATCTCGGATATAAAATCTCATCTTCGGATAGATCGCTTATTCTTTGCCCAAAGTGCGTATTTTAACGTGAACGGGGCGAATTGGTAAAACGCCGGCAACGGCGGAAAAGTTGGCGATCCTTCCCAGCTTTACATTTCTTTACAGTTCTACAGCCTTTTCCTAAGACTAAAACCGATTATGAGGCGTCAAAAGACACGAAAGCTCTCACGCTTTAATAAACCAAAACAAGAGGTAACCAAATGTCATTAAAGACTAAATTGATTTCTGTGTTCGCTTCGGCGGTAGCGGTCGGCACGTTCGCGGTCGCTGCTTCGGCACAGGACTCACCTGCCGTTACGGAGCAGGGAAAGGCCGAAAAGCACGAACGCAAAGGATTTGGCCATCGGGGAGGACGAGACGGTTTTCGCGGGATGCGAGGTTTTATGGGTGTTGAATTGACCGAAGCCCAGCAAGCCCAGATCAAGCAGATCCACGAAGCAAATAAACCGGACGCGGCGACTATGGAAGAGCTGAAAGCCATCCGTGAAGCACGTCGAAACGGAGCCATTACCGAAGACCAAAAGGCCCGGGCCCAGGCGCTTCGTGACCAGATGCGTACCCGCGGCGAATCGGTTCGCCAGCAGGTACTTGCTGTCCTCACCCCCGAACAGCGGCAGCAGATCGAAACCCGCAAGGCGGAGATGCAAAAACAAAGAGAAGAACGCCGGCAGATGCGCCAGCAAAGACGTTCAACGACTCCTCCTACTGATAAGTCTAACGACAACTAACGTTTGATCGATAAGATCTTTCGCATTGTGGGACCGCTTACGGTCCCATTTTTTCTGACGAAATACACACTTTATCAATAACCATTCGATCCGAAACTATCTTCGGCACGCAGGCACTGTTACACAAAAATAACGCCCGGAACTTCCCAGGCGTCATTTCAAAACCAATTACCGGACCGTGTTTATCCGATAAACATCTCTTCCTCGACATAAACGCGGTCGATCTGTTTCGGAGCAGGCGCGAACAGTACCTCAAGGCCCCGTTTAACACCGGCCATAACGGCTGCGATCTCGCGGGCGGGCTCAATGATCTTTGCCTGGACATAATCTGTGGTGTTTGTCACCTGCCGATGCGTTCGGTCGATGGTATCGCTGACCATCTCGACCTTGTCACGTGCGGTTATTGCCGTCGAGTTTACGATCGCCCGCAGGTCCTGGACCTCTTCTTTTATCAATTCGGTCGACTCGGCCAAATAGCGCGTCGCGGTGGTCAAATTCGCTGTGACCTCGTTTATTCCGACCGAGATCTCCTTGCCCTGGACACTGATCTGATTCAGTTTATCGATCAACGGCTCCACGCGATCCTCGACCCGTTTGACCGTTGCCGTCACCCGTCGAACGGTAACGGCAATGGCGATCATCGCGATGGCCATGGCGATAAAGCAGATCGCGATGACGACCGTAAAGATCATCGTCCAAAACTGTGGGTCATTCGGGCTCATAGCTTAATTGTTTTCTTCGGGCGTGTCGACCGGATAGCTCGGCCTGCCTTCTGTGATCGCCTTTGATTCCGTTTTTCGTTTTTCGGCGACATACGCTTCTTTGCCCGCCTCGACGGCGGCTGTAAACGGATTTACTGACTGTGCGGCGGCACTCCTTGCTTTCTCCTTCAATGCCCCCGCCTTCTCTTGAGCTGTTTGGTAAAGCTCGCCTGCGCGATCGCGTGATACTTCGTAATACTCGCCTGCCTTTTCCTGAAGCTGGGCGGCCGTTTCGCGTCCCTTTTCGATCCCTTTACGGGTCGCGTCGGCGATATCGCCTCGAAGCTCAACGCCCGATTTCGGTGCAAAAAGCAGAGCGATCACCGCTCCGATTCCGCCGCCGATCAAAAGGTATGTAAGCTTGGTAGTGGCGCTGGTTTCGTCTCGGTCATATTCGTTTCTCATTGATGGTTCCTCCGCCTGATTATCGCGTCAAAAAATTCCCGAATTAAGTGAAACTCAATTGTAACAGAACTTTGCGGCACGCCAAAATTTTTTTATGACGGTCATTTCAGCTCGCTCAGGGCTTTTGCTGTGTGATCGGCCGGAACGATATCGAATGCCGTCTGGTGGAACCGCTGCGAGATGGTTTCGGCCCGCCGCCGGCGTTGTCGATCTTCATCCGATAGAGCATCGAGTCGCCGAGTCGGCGCGACCAGGAATCCGCGAAAGGCTCCTACCGTGCGGAAAATCGGCGGGTTTGTTATTCTTGAGGATTCAGTTTGTTGTAAATATGAACCCCGAGAGCATTAGAAATTTTTCCATCATCGCCCATATCGACCACGGCAAATCGACGCTTGCCGACCGCATCCTGCAGCTGACCGGTGCGGTCGCCGACCGCGATATGGAAGAGCAATTGCTCGACGATATGGACCTGGAGCGTGAGCGCGGCATCACGATCAAGGCCCACGCCGTGCGGCTGGATTACAAGGCGAAGGACGGGAAGCAATATGTTCTGAATCTGATCGACACGCCCGGCCACGTGGATTTTTCGTACGAGGTTTCGCGTTCGCTTTCGGCGTGCGAAGGAGCGTTGCTGGTCGTCGATGCCTCGCAGGGCGTCGAGGCGCAGACGCTGGCGAATACTTATCTTGCGATCGAGAACGATCTGGAACTGATCCCGGTTCTGAACAAGATCGATCTGCCGTCCGCCGAACCCGAACGGATCAAGGAGCAGATCGAAAGCATTATCGGCCTGGACGCAAGCGAGGCCGTGCTGACGTCGGCGAAAACCGGCCTCGGGATCGAGGAAGTTCTCGAAGCGATCGTCGCAAAGGTGCCTCCGCCCAAAGGCGACCGTGAACGCGCCGCTGAAGGCCCTGATCTTCGACAGCTGGTACGACAGCTATCGCGGCGTGATCGTGCTTTTCCGCATGATCGACGGCACGATCAAAAAAGGAACGAAGATCAAATTCTTCAACACCGGCCGCGAATATCTGGTCGAAACGATCGGCGTCAATCGCCCGCGTCCGACGCCGATCAACGAGCTTGGCGCCGGCGAAGTCGGGTTTTTGACCGCATCGATCAAAGACCGTCGCCGACGTTCAGATCGGCGACACGATCACCGATGCCGCGCGGCCCGTCGACAGAGCCGTTTCCCGGATTTCAGGAAGTGAAGCCGATGGTTTTCGCCGGACTTTACCCGATCGACTCGGCGCAGTACGAAGACCTTCGCGACGCGATGGAAAAGCTGCGGCTGAACGACGCTTCGTTCTTTTTTGAGCCGGAATCGTCGACCGCGCTCGGTTTCGGTTTCCGCTGCGGCTTCCTCGGCCTGCTGCACATGGAGATCATCCAGGAACGGCTTGAGCGCGAATTCAATCTCGACCTGATCACCACCGCCCCGGGCGTGCGTTACCGCGTGACGACGACCGACGGCGAGGTTGCCGAGATCGATTCGCCGTCGAAGATGCCGGACACCGGCCGCATCACGAAGATCGAAGAGCCGTTTATCGAGGCGACGATTCTCACGAACGACGCATTTCTCGGCGGCATCCTGCCGCTGCTCGATGAGAAACGCGGCGTGCAGAAAAAGTTTGAATACATAACGACGGACCGCGTAATGCTCGTTTACGAGCTGCCGCTCAACGAGATCGTTCTCGATTTTTACGACCGTCTGAAGATCGGTTTCCAAGGGCTATGCCTCGCTCGATTATCATCTGTCGGGCTATCAGGAAAGCAAGCTCGTAAAGCTCGACATCCTCGTCTCCGGCGAGCCGGTCGATGCCCTTTCGCTTATCCTTCACACCGACACCGCCACCGCGAAAGGCCGTCTGCTGACCGCGAAGATGAAGGAACTCATCCCGCGGCAGATGTTCGAGGTCGCCATCCAGGCCGCTATCGGCAGCAAGGTCATCGCCCGCGAAACCGTCAAAGCCATGGGCAAAAACGTCATCGCCAAATGCTACGGCGGCGACATCTCGCGCAAACGCAAGCTGCTCGAAAAACAAAAAGAAGGCAAAAAGCGGATGAAAAAAGTCGGCCGCGTCGAGATCCCGCAGGAAGCTTTTCTCGCGGTGCTGAAGGTCAACGAGAGCTGATCCGGCCACGGAATATTAAGCTGTCTTCGGTATAGATATACTGATGTTTGTGTCCGGACCGCATTTGATGGCACGGTCGTTGCCCATTGATCGTTAGCGCCATCAGAAGCGCATCAAATTCGAACATGGGAGGATCGAAATGGCTAAACAAACACAAGGATCAGAATCACGAGGATCGGGATCTAAAAAGCGTACCTCAACACAAGGTGGCACGATCGACAACATAATGGACCGGGCTAAGAATGTCGTCGCGGAGATCGTTAGCGGGGCGGCGACCGGCGCGTTGTTCGGGGCGGCATCGAGCGCCGCCGAAATGGCCACAAGCGACGGCACGACGGGAAAAGGCCGCAGTACAAGCAGCAAGTCAAGCTCGAGCGCAAAGGGTTCGAAGGGCGGTTCGGCTGCCTCCCGCAGCAAAACAAGTGGCGCGGCAAAGTCGACAGCCGGAGGAAAGAAAGCGCAATCGAAAACCGGTACTGCAAAGAGTTCCGGCAGTAAGGCATCCGGCAACGGCCGATCCGGCGGCTCGGCAAAAAGCGGGACCTCATCGAAGACGTCCGCCAAATCAAAAAGCAGCGCGAGTTCTAAAAGCAGCACTGCCTCTAAAACCGGTTCCAAGGGCAGAACAACGGCTGCAAGTAAGTCGCCTTCGAGCGGCGCGTCGAAAAAGTCAAAGACGTCGGGCGGCAAGTCGTCCGGGAGCAGGTCTTCCGGAACGGCAAGCAGGAACAAGTAACTGATCCGTTTAACAAAAAAATAAAGTCCGCAGATCCTCGGACCTGCGGGCTTTATTGTTTGTCAAAACGGATCAGTTTTCCCGACGGTAACAGGTTTCGGTCCCGCCTTCATTGATGCAAAGAAGTTGCTTGCCATACTCGTCCTCGCGCCTGTCGAACTGAAGCGTTTTGCGAGTCGGTGTTTTGGTTGTTTGCTTGTTGCCGCTGGCGGCGCATGAATTGGTGCTTTTCCAGAGATCGCGCGACGGGTTTAGGTTGATGGTGTCGCCGTCAACGCTATACCTGCCGCTATGTTATTGAACAGCGTGTTCGTGCAGTTGTACATGCTGGTTTCCATGTAACCGACAAATTCATAGGTCCCGTTGGCGAGAAACTTGTAGGTAAAGATATGGCCGCGGCCCGATTTGGTCGCACCGGTGACCTGATTTTGATACTGTATCGAACCGACGCTGCCCGTCTTCCATGTGCCGGCCAGGTCCTGGCCGAACGTCGAATATGCCTGGACGGCGATCATAACAGCGAAGATAGCCAGCCAAATAGTCATCGATGAAAATTTTCTCAACATAATGAACTCCGTTATTTTATGAATGCGATCGACGGGCCGGTATCCGCCGTCACATTCATACGCGAAGTTCGTTGGAGGAATGTATCAGCCTCAGCGATCTCTGCGAAATCTCTGTGCTCTCTGCGTTACGGACTTTCGCTGAGAGGATCAGTCGAGCGGCGGATTCATGTGGAATAAGTCGCTTACTTTTGATTCGACCATTTCGCGTATCTGGCGAAGTTGCTCGTCCGAATCGGCCTCGAAACGCAAAACAAGTATCGCCTGCGTGTTCGAAGCGCGAACGAGGCCCCAGCCGTGATCGAAGAGGATGCGGGCGCCGTCGATGGCGATGACCTTGTTGGTTTTAGAGAAATGCGCGGCAATGCGAGTAACGACATCGAATTTTAAGTCGTCGGAGCAGACAACACGAAGCTCCGGCGTAGAGTATGTCTCGGGAAGGTCGGACAACAGCTCGGAGAGTTTCTTATCGGTTTTGGAAAGTATCTCAATCACCCGGGCGCCGGCATAGGTTGCATCGTCAAAGCCGTAAAAGCGGTCGGCAAAAAAGATATGGCCGCTCATTTCGCCTGCCAGGGCCGCATCCGTTTCCTTCATTTTCGCCTTTATCAACGAGTGGCCGGCCTTCCACATTATCGGTTTGCCGCCGTGCTTTTCGATGTCGTCGAACAGGTTTTGCGAACATTTGACCTCGGCGATGATCGTCGAGCCCGGCCGTTCGGCGAGGATCGAACGCGACAGCAGGACCATCAACTCGTCACCCCAGATGATCCGTCCCGTTTCGTCCACGATGCCGATCCTGTCGCCGTCGCCGTCAAAAGCTATGCCGAGGTCGGCACGCGAATCCGAAACGGCCCGGATCGTTTCCTGTAGGTTTTCGGTAACTGTCGGGTCGGGATGATGGTTCGGAAAGCTGGAATCGGGTTCGGTGAACAGTTTGACCAGCTCGACGCCAAGCCGCTCATAGACCGGAACAGCCGTAACGCCGCCCATTCCATTGCCGCCGTCGACCACGGCTTTGATCTTGCGGGCCCCGAGATCGATCTTAGAAACGATGTCGTCACAATAATCGTCCAAAACCTCGATCACCCGTTCCGCGCCTTCGCCGTCTTCGAATTCACCAGCGAGAGCGATCTGTTTTATCTCTTGTATCTGCGAACCGAACAGCGTCGACTTTCCCAGGCATATCTTAAAGCCGTTGTGATCCGGCGGGTTGTGCGAACCGGTGATCATCACGCCGCCGTCGTATTCCCTTGTGAAAACAGCGTGATAAAGTACAGGCGTCGGGACGCGGCCGATGAGATCGACATCGCAGCCGCATTTTCTGAAACCCTCCGAAAGCAACCGGCAAAATCCGGGCGAGCTTTCACGCGCGTCATACCCGAGTGCGATCCGTTTTGCCTCGTTCCGGCGAAAAAACGTGCCGATAGCACTGGCCAGCAATTCAACCGTTTCGTCGGTCAACTGCTGCCCGACGATGCCACGTATGTCGTATTCTCTGAAGATATGTTCGTTCATAAACCCTTGATCTGCTTCGTCTAGCAGGCAATACTAACCGTTTTTACCGGCTTTTCCAACGCGCTTGTATTTAGAAACCCGCTGCTTGTTGATATACTTACCATTTGTCAAAAGGGCAACAACGGCGTGATATTTAGCATCGAAAAAATGTCCGCTAACGTGGCTGCCCCGCTTTGGTCAGACCTTATGATTAGAACCATGCGAGATGTATTACTTGGCTTTGTCATAGGTGCGTTCGTTTTGACCGCACTCGCTGATGCACAGACTCCGGTACCGACGCCGCCTGTGGACGCACCGGGTCAGGTCAAAACCTTTGAGGTGCGGCTTCCCGTAACAGTGCTTCTAAAAAAGGAGCTCGTTTCGGGTTTGCAAAAGGGCGATTTTGTCGTTCTTGAAGACGGCGTTCCGCAGGAGATCACATCGTTCACCGACGCTAAAACGAACCCGCCGGTATTTGTCGGCGTGCTGATGGACACGTCGCCGTCCACGGCCGGAAAACTCGGCTTTTCAAAGGAAGCTGCCGCAAACTTTCTTTACACGGTCGTCCAGCTTCGAAAGGACAAGGCGGCGTTCATGACCTTTGACCACGAGATATCGATAAAGCAGGATTTCACCGACAAGCTTGACCTGCTGCAGACGGCGGTCGACAAGGTCAAAAAGACCGGCTCACAGACGGCGCTTTACGACGCTGTCTATCTGTTCGCCGAGGAAAAACTCCGGAATGTACCGGGCCGGCGTGTTATTGTGCTTATAACCGACGGCGACGACACGTTCAGCCGTGCGGACCTGGCCGACGCGGTCGATATCGCACAGCGTACGGAAACGACAATTTTCGGTATCTCGACAAAAGCAGGTTTCCTCGGAAGCGTTCCGGGCGTCGAAGCCGGCACTGTAAAAGACAAGGGCGATAAGTATTTGACCCAGCTGTGCGAGCGAACGGGCGGCGAAGCGTTCTTTACCGGCGATATGCTCGAACTTGAACGTGCTTTCAAAAAGATCTCCGAGGAACTCCGCTCGCAGTACAACATCACATACAGGCCCGCAAATCAGAATCTTGACGGGCGGGAGCGGAAGATCGAGGTCCGCTTTACAGATCGTGAAAAAACTGAAAGGTACAGAATCAGGACAAAGTCCAGCTATCGGGCCGTCAAGGACAGTTTGAAGTAACGAGCGGGATCGGGGCCTACGTCCCCGAGAGGTTGATAATGATCAGTTTATAAGAATTCGCTTTTTTTGATCGCGATATCGGCTTTAGGTTTGGCTTCCCTGTACTTTTCGGAACCGGCGGGTGCACAGGACGCACCTTCCGCTGCGGTAAAGAGGACAGCAAACCCGACGCCGACGCCTCCGGTCGAAGAAGAAGAGATCATTAAGGTCGAAACCGAGGCGGTCAACGTTCTTTTTACCGCGCAGGACAAGGACCGCCGCCTTTTGCTCAACTTAAAGCCGGAAGACGTAAAGATATTTGAGAACGGCCAGGCGCAGGAGATCAGCGCCTTTTCTAAACAGATAGATCTTCCGCTGAGCCTTGCAATCCTGATCGATACGAGTGCATCGCAGGAACGTACGCTGCCTGAGGAAAAAACAGCCGCGATCGCATTCATTGAGTCGGTCATCCGGCCAGCAAAGGACGAGGTCTCGGTCATTTCCTTTACTGGCGAATCGACGCTCGAACAGGGTATGACCAACAACGTTACGCGTCTGCGACGGGCCATAGACCGGGTAAAATTCGTGCCGCCTTCAGGCTATATCGGCGGCGGAGTGATCGCCCCGGGCACGCCGCCAATCTCAGGCGGCAACCAGACTATCGCCGGTTCCACCGCTATTTGGGACGCGATCTGGGTAACCTCAGCCGAGGTCCTGGGTCCCGCACCTGAAAAAACCCGGCGTGCGATCATCCTGCTTTCCGACGGTGTTAACACATCAGGCCGGAAGAAACTCGACGAGGCCGTCGAAGCGGCGATAAAGGCCGAGGCCGTGATCTATTCGATCGGCGTCGGCGACGATTATTACGGCGGGATCAATAAGGGTACGCTTAACAAGATCTCTGAGCGAACGGGCGGCCGTGCTTATTTCCCTCGCGACGAACGTGAGCTTCGTGAAGCGTTCAAACAGATCCAGGAAGAAATGCGGTCGCAGTATCTGCTCGCCTACGAGCCGTCCAATCCTTCGAAAGACGGCACCTACCGCAAGATCGAGATCCAGCTGGCAAATCCTGAATTGGCAAAACAGAAGATCAAGTTAACGCATCGCCAGGGATACTTTGCAAAGACCGGCGGAAAGAAATAGGCGCGGGCAGAATGCCAGGATCGAACAATGCGGAATAGCTTGCTGTTCCGCATTTTTTTTCGGCTCGATTGTAAAAGCCAGCCCACTTCGATTAGATTTCTCATAGCATTTCTTTCAATTTCAAATAATCAGGGAACCTCATATGCGTGCACACTCTAGCGTTTCGCGGTGGATCGTTATCGCCGTTCTCTTCCTCCTCCCGCTAACAGCTTTCGTCCATGCCCAAACGCCGGGCCCTGGCATGCCGCAGCCGGCGCGATCTGAAGATCCGCTGAAACTCTTTCAATATCGCCTCATCGGCCCATTTCGCGGCGGTCGGGTGACCGCGGTTGCCGGCGTGCCGTCGCAGCCGAAGGTCTATTATTTCGGAGCGACGGGCGGCGGTGTTTGGAAAACGACGGACGCGGGAGTGAATTGGGAGCCGGTGTCGGACAAGTATTTCAAGACCGGATCGGTCGGGGCGATAGACGTTTCGCTGTCCGACCCGAACGTGATCTACGTCGGCATGGGCGAATCGCCGGTACGCGGAAATGTGTCGCACGGTGACGGAGTTTACAAGTCGACCGACGCCGGCAAGACGTGGAAGCATGTCGGCCTTGGCGATTCACGGCAGATCGGCCGTGTTCGCATCCATCCGAAAGATCCGAACATCGTTTACGTCGCCGCGATGGGCCATCTGTGGGGGCCGAACAAGGAACGCGGACTGTTTCGCACGACCGACGGCGGAAAGACCTGGCAAAACATTCTGTTCCGCAGCGATAAGGCCGGCGCATTCGACATCTCGTTCGACCCAGCCAATCCTAATGTGATGTTCGCCGCGTTCTGGCAGATCCAGCGAACCCCGTACAGCCTCATCTCGGGCGGCGAGGGATCAGCTATTTACAGGTCGGCTGACGGCGGCGACACGTGGACCGACATTTCGAAGAACCGCGGATTGCCGGCGGGTCTGCTTGGCAAGATCGGCATCAGCGTTTCGCCGGTAAACCCGAACCGCGTTTGGGTGATGATCGAGGCGAAGGAAGGCGGCCTTTACCGCTCCGACGACGGCGGCGAAACGTGGCAGCGAACATCGGACAACGCTTCGATCCGACAGCGGCCGTGGTATTACACCCGCGTTTACGCCGACACGCAGAATGCGGACATTGTTTATGTACTCAATGTCGGCTTTCACAGATCGATCGACGGCGGCCGGACGTTTTCGACCGTCGGCACGCCGCATTCGGACAACCACGATCTTTGGATCGCGCCGGGCGACAATCAGCGAATGGTCGAAGGAAACGATGGCGGGGCCAACGTGAGCTTTGACGGCGGACGAACCTGGACCGAACAGGACCAGGCCACAGCACAGTTTTACCGCGTCGCCCTCGACAACGATTTTCCGTACAACATCTACGGCGCCCAGCAGGATAATTCCACGATAAAGATCGCGTCGAGAACGAATGATTTCGCCATCACCGAACGCGATTGGTATGACGTCGGCGGCGGCGAGTCAGGCTGGATCGCGCCGCATCCTGAAAACTCGGATATCGTATTCGCAGGAAGCTACGGCGGATTTTTAACCCGTTATGATCACAAAACGAAACAGCAGCGAAACGTAAATGTCTACCCCGACAATCCGATGGGAGCCGGCGCGGAAGCGATGAAATATCGTTTTCAATGGAACTTCCCTATCCTTTTTTCGCCGCATAAAACCGAAGGGAAATATCCGCTCTACGCGGGCGGGAACATTCTCTTTCGATCACTGGATGAAGGACAAAGCTGGCAAGCTATCTCACCTGACCTAACCCGAAATGAAAAATCGAGGCAGGGCACGTCAGGCGGGCCGATCACTCAGGACAATACAAGCGTCGAATACTATTCGACGATCTTCACGGCCGCCGAATCACCCGTCCGTCCCGGAGTGATCTGGACAGGATCGGACGACGGCCTCGTGTACGTGACCCAGGATGGCGGTAAGAACTGGAACAATGTGACGCCAAAAGACATGCCGGAGTGGATTCAGATCAACTCTATAGAGGCCTCGCCGCATGACGCAGGCATCGCGTATTTTGCCGCGACAGCTTACAAAGCGGACGATTACAAACCTTATATCTACAAGACGGCGGACTATGGCAAGTCATGGACGAAGATCGTGACCGGCATCGGTGCCGACGCTTTTACGCGCGTCGTGCGGGAAGATCCGAATCGCAAGGGATTCTTATATGCAGGAACGGAAACCGGAATGTACGTTTCACCGAACGACGGCGAAAGATGGACATCGTTTCAGTTAAATCTGCCCGTCGTTCCGATCACCGATCTGGCCGTGCACAAACGCGACAAGGACCTCGTTGTCGCGACACAGGGACGCTCATTTTACGTGCTCGACAACCTACCGATGCATTCATCAATCCGCCGACGCTCTGCCGCACCGAGGGGCCGTTCCTCTTCAAACCGGAGGACGCGTATCGCCAGGCAGGCGGCGGCGGTTTTGGAGCGTCCGCCACGGCAACCGTCGGGGCAAATCCGCCGAACGGGGCCGTTGTGCATTACTGGCTAAAAACGAAGCCTAAGGAAGTTAGCTTGGAATTTATCGATGCAGGCGGCAAGGTGGTTCGCAAGTTCACGGGCAAGCCGCCCGCGGAGGGACAGCCTGCGCCCACGCCGGCTGCCGGCGAACCGCCGGTAGCCACCGAGATCGGGCTCAACCGATTTGTCTGGAATTTCCGATTGCCGAACGCAACCACGTTGCCTGGGCTGATCATGTGGGGCGGCAGCCTGGCCGGACCGCGTGTCGTGCCCGGCAATTACCAAGTGAGGCTCATTGTCGACGGTCGGACAGTCGCAACCGAGGCATTTGCGGTCAGGGCCGATCCGCGTCTGGCTACGACTCAGGAGGATTTTCAGAAGCAATATGATTTTCTGCTCAAGGCAAATGAAAAGCTGTCGGCTACGCACTCGGCCATCCTCGAGGTACGCGACCTGCGCAAACAATTCGAAGACCTGTCTGCCCGCCTCAAATCCGAGAACAAAGACTTGAAGGACAGGGCGGCGGAGATCGGCAAGAAGCTCACGGCGGTCGAAGAGGAATTGATGCAGACGAAGATAAAATCGTCGCAAGACGCGCTGAACTTCCCGATCAAGCTGAACAATAAACTCGCCGCCCTCTCGTCCTCGGTCGACGGCAGCGATCACGCCCCGACCATGCAAAGCTATGAGGTTTACAACGACCTGACGGCCAGGATCGACGCACAGCTTGCGGCTCTCGCGAAGATAAAGTCCGAGGACATAACGGCATTCAACAAGAGCTATAACGATAAGAATTTGCCCGTGATCGTTACGAAATAAGTTTTACTCCGACGTTTCGGGATCGTTCAGCCACCACTGGTTGCCCCATTTGTCGATAAACCCGGCGGCCCGGCCGTAACCGCGGTCGCCGGGTTCCTGGTTGCCGGTCGCCCCGTTGACCAGGCCCTTTGCGTAGAGACCGTCGACGTCCTTTACGACCAGAAACATCCCGCAGGTGAACGGAGGCCATTCGCCGCCGGCCTGGCCGAACATGATCGTCCCGCCGTTAATGCTGTATTCGCAATGCATCACCGAGCCGTCCTCGGTGTTTACCCGCAGCTTTTCCTCGGCATTAAAGACCGTTCTAATGAAATCGATAAATCCTTCCGCATCGCTTACCACGAGGTAAGGCATTACGGGTGAATAATGTTCAGGTACAGCCATTATTTTTCCTCCTTTTCTTTCTCCATGAACATCCAGCGATGTCCTTCGATGTCCTCGACGCGATAACGCTTTCCGGGCGGGCCATCTTCCGGTTCACTAAGAATGCTTGCCCCAAACTTTTTCGCCTGTTTGAAGTGCTTGTCTACGTCGTCAACATAAACGAGCACGCCGTCGATCACCCAAGGCACGGTTGACCATTTTTTAGCGGCTTCGCATGTTTCGCGATGGCGTTTTGGGCCTTCGTAATCCGGCGACGGCATGGCGAGCATGATCAGGCCATCCCCCGTTTCCATCTCGCCGTGGGCCAACGTCCCCTCATTCCCAAGCATTCTGGTCACCTCGTGAAATCCAAAGGCCCCGGCCAGCCAGTCCATCGCGGCCAGCCCATCCTCATAAGCGATCATCGGTATCACGCCCTGCATAACGTCCTCCTTATTTATTATTTATTCGATCACAGATGTGATCCACCAAACTTTCCAAACGGATCGGTGACCCCGCCGCTTCTTCCGTAGTTTTGATCCGCGACCTCCATTACCGTAGCTGAGCCTTAGTCAAGTGCTTCTGGCCTTTTGGAATATTCATTGCGTTTTGCACATCTCCTTTTCCCAGCTTTTATCAACAGGTGTAATGTGGCTGAGCACACACAGCCATTTCCCGCCACGCTTTACGAATACGTCGCTCGTCCATTCGTCGGCATCGAACTGCTGGCCTCCGAAATGGGCGGTGTTCACTACCCGGCACGATAATACGGCGGTTTCGCCATAGACCTTGATCCGGGCGTCGCCGGTGGCCATTGCGAACGAGCTGTGCGTCAGCGCACCCGAACGGACAAACCCCAGAAAATGCTCTTTGCCTGAAATGCCTCGTTCCGAAACGATAACCCAGTCGTCGTCCATAAAACTGCCGATAAGTTCCGCGTCGTTTGCGACCATCGCCGCCGCCCATTCGGCGCCGAGCTGTCGAAGTTCTTGTTCCGCAGCCAAATTGTTTTCAGACATAGTTGAATCTCCCACCGATCTCAGAAAACCGATCGTCAGGACATTATCTTAGCTGCGGCGGAAATGGAAAAATTGGAAAAATCCGACAACCTTACGATTCCAGATGCTCGCTGCCCTCGGCCAGGCCTGCGAAATAAACTTTAGGACTGTAGCCCGAGAATTCCCTGAAATCGTTTATGAAGTGCGATTGGTCGTAATAGCCGCATTCGTAGGCGATGTCGGTCAGCGGCTTGCCGCTGCCGTAATGATCAAGAGAGGCTTGAAAACGCGCTATACGCGCATAAAGCTTTGGTGCGAATCCGGAAAGTTCCTTAAAACGACGCTCGAACGTGCGGTCCGACATATACCACGACCGTGCGAGCCTCCGTACGTCGACACGGCCCTTTTGGCTAAGCACCTGATCGATCGAAGCCGCGACGGACGGTAATTCTCTTCGGTCGCCGTCAAGTCGGGTCTCGAAAAATGCCGTAAGAATTGCAACTCGCGCGGCATTGTCCTTTGCGGACATTATTCGTTCTTCCAATTCACCGCCCTCCCGACCAAGTAATGAATGGAGGTCGGTCAGCTCGTCAGTAAGGTCGTTGGCCGGAAACCCGAAGATCCTCGGGATCGCATACGGGTAAATGTAACAGCCGAAGATCGACCAGTCTTGTCTTACGACCCAGCGTGTGTACGTACGCGTCTGCGCGTGAATGCCGGCCGCGATCGACCGTTCGCAAGCTTCGTCCGGCAAGACCCGGTCGAACGGCCCGCGGTAATGAAACACCAGTTCGGTACAGCCGTCCGCAAAGCCCCGATATATGTAGGGCGCTGCTTCCGAAGCCTCACCTTCGTACACCCAGAAACAGCGTACGTAGCGGGCGAGCGACGGCTTTGGCTGAACGGCGAAATATTTCATCGGCTATTTTTCTTTCCAGCCCCATGGGGCCGCCGGGGCTTTTGCTTCTTTTGTCAGATCGAACCTGACCGAGAAATATCGGTCGCTTGCCACGCGACGGAGATTGTAGGAGAAATGCGAACCGCCGACCAGCTCTATCCACCAAACATTTGCGGCCGCCGACGGAGCGTTTCCCGCCGGTGCGGGAACGACCTTTGACGTTTCCTCGTCGGCGGGGAAAAACTGCCTGGTCGCCATACCCGCGTTCGTTGACCAGCCTCCGTACATCGTTACCGCATCCGGTTTGCCGTCCTGGTGCCGGTGGTCGTGTTTCAGCTGGATGCGGTCGCCCTTTCGGATCAGGACCCATGTCCGCGAACGGTCATCACCAACAACGAAAGGAATACGTATGCGATCGGGTTCACACGAGCGTACGTGCATTACCAGTGTCCTGCCGGCGAAATCCGGGCTGTTAGATGTATCTGCCGAGATAGTTCCGCTGAAAGCCTTGCCGCAAAGCTTCTGAAGTTCTGACCAGAAACTATCCACCGGCGACTGCGCGGAGGTAGGGCCGGCACCCAGGATGAAAACAGCGGCGATGATCAAGATTTTGATCGGAGATGTCACATTTTTGAGTGCGGGTATCATATAGGCGCGCCGATCAATAGTCGAGCAATTCAAGCCGGGTCACCTTGCCGTCTTTGAGGCGCACGAGCCAAATAACAGAATATTCGGAATCATTCAGATTCTTAAAAACCTCTTTTTTTGCGATCAGATTTGCAAGGCCGGGGATCGTATTCGAATGTCCCGAGATCACGAACCGCTTGGTCTTGCTTTTCATTATCGCCTCGATCAGTTCCTGCGGCTTTCGCGGGTCATAGATCTCGACCTTTTTTTCACGCCTTGCCGCAAGCGGAGCAAGCGTGTCGCGTGTGCGTTTAAAGTCAGTCGAATAAAATCCGCCCGGTTTATATTTTCTGATCGCTTTCACCAGCCGCTGGGCACGCTCTTTTCCCTGAGGCGAAAGCTCCGGGTCCTGACTGTCATCGGCCTTCTCGGCGTGGCGTACAAGGAGAATGGTCTTTTCCTGGGCGGCCGTATCTATAGCGAAAATACAAACGAGAAAAAGAAAGGTGATAACGATTTTCATAAGAACGTATGTCGGACTAAGCGTGACGTTAAACTATAATATCTTGCAGCAAAATGATGGCTCTTGATAATAACCCAAAACCCGCGTCAGCGACGAACGAAGGCACGATCGACGATGTGTTGCGAAGCCTTGCCGCGCCTTTTGGCAGAACAGCGTACCGCTATCATTGAGGCGAATAAGGCTGATCTGGCCGCGTGCCCTGCGGATGATATCGTTATATACGACCGGCTGAAGGTCGATGATGCGAAAGTGGACAGCATGATCGATTCGGTCGAGAAGGTCATCGCGTTGCCGTCCGCAGTGGGATCGATAATTTCCACACAAACAAGGGCGGACGGGCTTCGCATCGAGAATCGGCGTGTGCCGTTCGGCACCATCCTGATAATTTTCGAAGCACGCCCCGACGTCTGCATCGAGGCCGCGATCATCGCGCTAAAGGCCGGCAACGGCATTCTGTTGAAAGGCGGTAAAGAGGCCCGCGAAACCAATCTCGTGCTCGCGGGTTTGTGGCAAAAGGCGTTGGAGCAAAACGGCGTCGATCCCGGCTTTGTCCGCTACCTGGACATAACACGCGAGGAAACACAGCAGCTGATCGCAGGCAAAACTGAAAAATTCGATCTCGTGATACCCCGCGGCGGCGAAGCGTTGATCGACTTTGCGTTAAAGAATTCCAAAGCTCCGGTCCTGGTCAGCGGCCGCGGAAATAATTTTCTCTATATCGAAAGGGAGGCCGATTTTGAGATGGCGTTGAAAATAGCTATCGACGGCAAATCGCGTCTCAGCGTGTGTAACGCGCTCGACAAGATCTTGATCGATGAAAACCTCGCCGGTCTTGACTCTCGAATTCGTGATCTTTCAGTCGGTTTTCAGGAAATAGGTGTTGAAGTTTTTGGCGACTCGTCCGCTTGTTCTGCCGATCCGACGATCCGCGCTGTTAAAGATGACACTATCTGGTACGAGGAATTTCTCGCGGCTAAGATCGTGATAGGCGTGGCCGCATCCGTCGATGACGCTATCGAGCGGATCAACAAATATTCGGGCGGGCACTCGGCCTCGATCGTGACCGCCAATGCCGCAGCTGCCGAACGTTTCTTAAGCGACGTGGATTGTGCCGCCGTGTACCACAACGCCTCGACCCGATTCACCGACGGAGGCGAATTCGGCCTCGGGGCCGAGATCGCGATATCGACGCAGAAACTTCACTTCCGCGGCCCGCTCGGTGTCGAGCACCTGCTGACGAACAAATGGTTCGTCTACGGCGAAGGGCACGTTCGTGGTTAGCAGGAAAGAATATTCGTTATTCATTATTCACTATTCGTTATTCCGGCGCGTTTCTTGCTAAAGGATAAGACACCTCCGGAGTAATGAATAACGAATAATGAATAGTGAATAGTTTTTGTATGAAGAAAAAGCTCGTCTTAAAAATAGGCACCTCGACGCTGACCAACGGAACGCGATTGATATCGCGTGGGAAGATCGAGGATATCGGGCGGCAAATTCTCGCACTTCGGGATGCGTACGATATCGTTCTCGTTTCGTCCGGTGCCATTGCCGCGGCGAAGCAGTACATCAACATCAAGGACGCCGGTAAACCGATCGAATCAAAACAGGCCATGGCCGCGATCGGACAGCCGCTGCTGATGCGGACGTACAACGAGGTGTTCGGCGATCTCGGCATCCAGACCGCTCAATGTTTGATGACCTATCGCGATTTCGAGGACGATGCATCGCACCAAAATACGCTGAACACCATCACCGAACTGATCAAGTATCACTACCTGCCGATCATCAACGAAAATGACACAACGGCCGTCGAAGAGATCCTGCTCGGCGATAACGACCGCCTCTCCGCCCTGGTCGCCGTCCTCATCCGCGCAGATTTGCTCGTTCTGGTCAGCGACATCGACGGCCTTTTCGACAAGAACCCGCACCTAAACCCCGAAGCACGGCTTATCCCCGAGGTGAGGAACATCGCTGAAGCACGTAACCTTGTCCAAGAACGAGACTCCGGCCTTGGCACCGGCGGGATGAATTCGAAACTCGAGGCGGCGATGCTGTGTCAGAAAGAGAATATCGAAACGTGGATTGTAGGCGGCGGGCGGAATGATTTTTTGATTGGCGCGTTCGACAGGAAAACCAAGTTTACGAAATTCCTCGCTGGTCAATAAGGATCATCGAGCTTCCTATACTTCATTCTGTTCCAGCTTCCTATACAAGGTCTTGCGTCCAATGTTCAGCAGCCGCGACACGCGGGATTTGTCGCCCTCTGTGTAATCGAGCGTGGCATCGATGACGAGGCGTTCGATCTCGTCCATTGTCGCGGGAAGCTCTATTTCGAGGCCGATCTGGCGGCCTTCGCCGGCGGCGCGGGCGCGTTCGTGGCGGACGTAGGATTGGGCGGCCGCGGCCGCCTTGCTGATCGATTCGGGCAGGTCGTCCCGCTCGATCTGCCGGCCGGAAGCGATTATAACGGCGCGTTCGATGGCGTTTTCGAGCTCGCGAACGTTGCCCGGCCAGTTATAACTTATGAGCGCCCGCAACGCCTCTCGAGAAATGCCGGTAACGTTCCGTCCGGTTTTTTCCTTGAACCGTTCGAGAAAATGAAAGATCAGCGGGTGAATGTCCTCAACACGGTCGCGTAAGGGGGGAAGCGTGACCGGAAAGACCGACAGCCTATAAAAAAGGTCGCGGCGGAATTTTCCAGATTCGATCGCCTGTTCAAGATCGGTATTCGTCGCGGCGATAACGCGAACATCGGACTTGATCACCTCGCTGCCGCCGATACGCGTAAACTCTCCGTCCTGCAGAACTCGAAGCAGGCGAACCTGCGCCTGGGGCGACATCTCCCCTATCTCGTCCAGGAAAAGCGTGCCTCCGTCCGCTTCTTCGAACCGGCCCTGCCGCTGTGCTCTCGCATCTGTGAAAGAGCCCTTTTCATGCCCGAACAGCTCCGATTCAAGAAGCGTTTCGGGAATGGCCCCGCAGTTTATCTTCACGTACGGCATGTCCTCGCGCCCGGAATTGAAATGGATAAGATTCGCAAGCAGCTCTTTGCCTGTTCCCGATTCGCCCTGAACAAGCACTGTCGTATTCGTGTCCGCCACGTTCAACGCAAGCTCTATCGCACGCTGAATTGACGGAGCCTGGCCGATTATCTCACTGCTCCGGTGCGATAGTTCGCTTTTCAGCCGCATCACTTCGGCCGATAACTGGTCGCGTTCCAACGCGGTACCGATCTGGTCAGCGATCCCTTCGACAAGTGCGATGTCGTGGCCCGCAAAAACGCTTTCCTTACCCCAAACAAAACCCAAAAGTCCGAACACGTTTCCCCCGACGCGCACCGGAGCCACAAGCGCGGCTTTGCCGCCGAGGGTCGCGTTGAACACCAGCCGAAGCGCCGTGGGAAGCTGTTTATCGTTCAGGTAGATGGTCTTGCCGTCGCGGAGCAGGTCGTTGATCGCCGGGAACGTGTCCGTCTTTAACGACTTGCCGTGCTTTTCGACAAGCTTCAGCACGCGTCCGGGCGTTACGCCTTCGGCCGATTTGAAGGAGACGAGCGAGATGCGCTGGCTGGTTCTGTCGAGGATCCCGAGTGCGCTGTAATCGGCACCGACGAGCGCGATCGCGCGCTCAAGGACATCCTCGGAAACCTCGTTGAAATTCGAATGCGAGTTCAGCGTGTTGGCGATCACAAGCAGAGCGTTCGTGCGTTTTGACTCTTGTTCCTGGGCGACGAAAATGCTCGTGTACTGATAGCCGATCGCAAGCTGCCGGGCCGTCGCTTGAAGAAAAGAAACCTCCTCATCCTCCCACTCGCGTGGCTTTCGCGTGTCGTGAAGCCCTAGCAGCCCGATCACCTTTCCGCTGACAGATATAGGAATTATCAGTAACGACCTTGTTTCCAGCGCCTTTGCAAAGAATTTCAGCGTCGGATCCTTATGGTTTGCCGTATCGTTTATCTTTATCGGCTCCGAAATGTCGAATTTTTCAAGAAGCTTATCGGCAGCAAATGGGATCACAGTGCCTTTGCTTTCGGGTACCGACTCGTCCGCCCGCCACTCATGGCTTATCTTAAGTTCACCGGTGCCGTTTAGCTGCAACAGGTCGCAGCGGTCCGCCCCGATCATTCTACCGATCTCGGACACGACGACATTTAGGAACCTTTCGAGATCGATCTTGGTAGGCAGGTCGCGGGCGAGGCGGTCGATTATGGCCTCGCGTACCTCGTGCATGCGGACCTTTCTTTCGAGGGTCAAGGCGGGCGATTGATCAAGTTCGATCTTCATAACACAGAGGCAATGGTTTACTATTACCTTTTGCGACACACCTATGTCAAGGTGATACACGGCGAGACCCGAGTGTGTTATTACGATTCAAAAAAATATTTTTTACCCGGGCGATCTGCTTGGTGCTGGTGGAGTTTTCGAGACCTTCGGCGGGGCTGATCTTGTGTTCGTATTGGTCACAGCCGGAACCTCAGGTTTTCCATTGGCTCTGCTGTTAGCATTAGGATTGGTGTTCGAATTACCGGTTCCCTTTTCTTTAGGAGGGACAAAATCGATGCGCTTGCGGCCGGCCTCGGCCTCTTCGAGCAATTCTTCAGCCTCCGAATTTGAAGGGTCGAGTTCAAGGGCCTTTTTCAGTGCCGCTACCGCCTCATGATACTTGGCCAACTTGATAAGTATCGATCCGAGCTCGGTTTGATATTCCGAGTTTTCGGGTTTTAGCTGGACCGCTTCACGAAGTTCGCGGGCCGCATCCCCATCCTTGTTCAATTTGTTGTAGGTCAGGCCCAAATAGAAGTGAGCTACGTCGTCGTCCTTATTTTTTTCAATGATCTTCTTATATGCGGCGACGGCGCTCTCAAAAGCTTTTTCGGAGTTTTTCTTTTTCGGGGCGGTTTTTCCCGAATTGTCCGTCGTGACCTGCTCACCGACGGCCGCATCGATGTCGGCTTCTACAAGCGAGTAGGCAATACCAAGCTGGAAATAGGCTTCCGCCAGGTCAGGGTCGAACTTGACCGCCTGAAGAAGAGCGTCGATCGCACGTGCGGTTTCGCCGGCGTCGAGCAGGCGCTTACCAGCCGCGAGGGCGTCGGCCGCGGAGACGAACTCGCTCGGGATATCTGCGATCGGGATATTTTCGTAGCTGCGGTCACCGACCTGAACGGCGTTGGCGTCGGGCGGATTCTCATTACCAGAACAGGCCGCGAAGACGGCAGCGGCGGCGGAAACGATCAATATCAGGGCGAGATTCGTCCTCATCATCACAAAAGACTAAAGATCATCCCGGCGGAAAAATGAACGGGCGGCCGGCAAGCAGATGAACATGCAGATGGAATACGGTCTGGCCACCGTCCGAGTTCGTATTTATCACGATACGATAGCCATTTTTCGCGAAACCTTTGTCACGGGCTATGTTCGCCGCCGTGAGCAGCAAATGTCCGAGTGTCGCTGAATCCTTCGTTCCAGCCTCATCCAGCGAATCGATGTGATCTCGAGGGATCAGCAAAATGTGCGTCGGAGCTTGGGGAGTGATATCGTTGAATGCGATACAGACATCATCTTCGAACACCCGGTCCGATGGGATCTCGCCTGCGGCGATCTTGCAAAAAAGGCAGTCCTTTTCACTCATAAACGGCGTTCAACTCACTTCGGCGGTCGAAGCTGCGTCTTCGGTGATGCGTTCGATACCCGCACCTAACGATACAAGCTTTTTGACGATATTCTCATAACCGCGGTCGATATGATAAACGCGGTCGATCATCGTTTCGCCTTTCGCGCATAAGGCCGCAAGTACAAGTGATGCAGAAGCCCGCAGGTCAGATGCCAGGATCCTTGCTCCGGCGAGCGGTGTTCTGCCGTGAACAGTGGCCTCGTTGCCGTGTATCGAGATGTTCGCTCCCATTCGAACGAGCTCGGATGCGTGCATAAAGCGGTTCTCAAAGATCGTTTCCTTTATCACCGAATCGCCCTCGGCTTGGGTCATCAGTGCCATATATTGCGCCTGCATGTCTGTCGGGAACAGCGGGTGCGGCTCGGTCGTCACATCGCTGGCTGTGAGGCCGTTGGACGACCGCCTTACTCGCAGCGTGCTCTGATTCAACTCATCTATCTCAACACCGGCCTCGCCGAGCTTTGTG
This sequence comes from uncultured Acidobacteriota bacterium, assembly GCA_963763355.1. GTDB lineage: Bacteria > Acidobacteriota > Blastocatellia > Pyrinomonadales > Pyrinomonadaceae > OLB17. The sequence continues at coordinate 1,083,002 of CAVXOI010000007.1, read as the reverse complement.
ATCACGGCCCGCAAATGTTCGGGATCGCAGCGGGTAATTTCAACATCGCCGCCGGTAATTGCCGCAGCGACGATGAACGTGCCCGTCTCGATCCGGTCCGGAATGATCGTATGCTCGGCGCCGCCCAATGCTTCGACGCCTTCTATAGTGACCTCTGATGTGCCGGCACCCTTGATCCGCGCACCCATCCGGTTCATCAGCTCGGCCAGGTCAACGATCTCGGGCTCTTGTGCGGCGTTTTTTATCTTCGTTTTACCGGATGCAAGGGCGGCTGCCATCATCACGTTCTCGGTCCCGGTAACAGTTACCTTTTCAAATTCGATGTCCGCTCCGACGAGTCGGCCTTTCGGCGCACGAGCAACGACGTCGCCCGATTCCAGCTCGACGACCGCACCGAGTTTTTCGAACGCCTTTAAGTGAAGATCGATCGGCCGCGTGCCGATAGCACAACCGCCGGGCAAGCTCACCTTCGCCTGGCCAAAACGCGCGAGAAGCGGCCCGAGCGCAAGCACACTGGCACGCATCGTTTTTACTAGCTCATAGGGTGCCTCGCACCGTTCGATGTTTCGGGCGGTGATCTTGTGCGTACGAAGCTCGGGCGTCAGCACGGTCGCGCCGAGGTCCTCTAGCAAACGGCGTTGAGTAATAAGGTCCTTTACATACGGAACATTATGCAACGTAACTGTCTCTTGGGTGAGCAATGCGGCGGCAAGACAAGGCAATGCCGAGTTCTTCGCACCGCTTATCTCAACCTTGCCTTTCAGAGGAATGTCGCCCTTAACCAGAAATTTATCCATAACGCAATGAAGTGCTTACGTTCAAGTTTCCTTATGGAAAGCAGATTGTAAGATTAGCACAAGCCAAGCATGAATACGATCGATCCAGCGAGCCGGAGACAGTCGTAACGTTCGGACCCGATCCGCCGATCGTCATTCTTATTTTCTTCTTATTCTTCTTATTCCGTGGTCACGTTTTAAAACTGACCACGGAATAAGAGGAATAAGAACGAATAGAGAAAGACTTCGTTTTTGCCTGGTTCGATCAGTCGAATCGCTCCAAAAGACGTTTGACCTGTCTCAGATGCCGCCCCTCGTGAGCGCCGTACATCGCCAGCCATTCGACGGCCGTCATGTCGCCAAGATAAGGGTGCGGAAATTTAGCGGAACTCGCATCATATTTTTCGAAAAGCGGCTTGAGTGCCAGGAAAGCGTCCTGCGTTGCATCGAGAGAACTCAACGATTCGGCGATCGACCTTGATCCCGAAGGCTGGACGATCTCCGGAGCTTCGAGCTTTACATCGGCAATACCCTGAGCCTTTTCGAAAAATGCGTTCAGGTCGATGGCTCCGTCCGACATCTTTCCGCTTGCTTCCGCCTTAGACAACAGCTTCGCGCAAATGCGTTGCATTCCGTTCCCGACCATCGAGACATGTTCGGCTATCTGGGCGATCGACCATTTTTCACCATCGGGCATCGCCGTAGCCTGGCTTTCCGTTACGCTCGCGAGCGTATCCTTGAGCTTTGAGCGAATGCGATCGTTCGATTCGTAAATGTCGGAGATCGTCTGATATTGCATACTTTCCTCGTTCAGCTCCGCAGGAGCGGCCTGTTTATAGAGTGCCAGTGTGACCAATTCCCCAAAGCCCATGAGGGCGGCCTTTAATAGACAAGACATAAGAACATGCCGCTCCTAACGGAGCTACAAAACCGAGCCTAGCGAAACTATTCACCTGCCCAGAACCGGCGGCTGCGGCGTAAGGATCAGCCGGTGCCGAGCGCGGAAAGCTCATCACACTGTCGGCTTCGTTCTTCATTCTTTTTACGAACGCGGTTTGGAAATAAAGCTGGTCGTCGGTCGGCCACGCCGAGCGCGATTATCGGGTTGAACGAAACAAGCGTATTCGGATCGGGCAGGGCCGTCGGCGGAAGGCTCGGAGCCGGCGTCGCGTTACTATTAGAATTCGAATTCGCTTTTGAATTGGTATTGGCGTTCACGTTCTGATTTGCGTCCGGTTCCGCGTTAAGTTTCGATTGCTGGTCGCGGTCATATGCTTGCGACGAGATCAGTAGATTGTTCCTGAGCGGAATCGCGGCCTGGGTCGGCGCGTCGCCGCGCGAATCGTACACACGGACCTGATGCTCGAACGCGCAGGCGACCTTGGCCGAGTCGGCGGACCACACGGGCTGCACCGCGGTCAGACCGTCATCCAGACGGCGTTCTCGGCCGTTCTTTTCGATCAGGCGAGGACGCCCAACTGGCACGAACTGTTCTTTGCGTTCATTAGCCTGCAGTTCGAGATACTGCCATTCACGCCCGGTGGCTGCCAGGGCCGCGAGCATCGAGCCGTCCGGCGACCAGACATAATAAAAATAGATCAGCCCTTCGTTCTGCGTCAGCGGTTTGACGCCGTCACCGTCGGAATTGCAGATATAGATCTGCTCGGTCCGAAAGGTCAGGACGTTCGACGGCGCTTCGGGAGTTGGCTGCTGCGCCGGGGTCGCGGTCCCTTCGGGACTGGCTTCCGGGTCGACGTTCGGTGCCGAATTTGAGTTTACGTCCACGGGCGGGACCGGGGCCGGGCTGTTACTGCCGCTTTCGGATGGCGTCGGCGTGGCCAGCGTATTCGGCATCGTCCGCGTCGTGGCGACGAACGCGACGGTGGACGAGTCAGGTGACCAGACGATAGTATCCGGAAAATGCGCCGCCATTGCGTCAGCCGTGATCTTGCGCATCAGAACGCCTTCGGCCGAATACATATCCAGCCTGAATTCGGATTGCGTATCAGTCGGCTGATGATAGACGGCAAGGATGCGTTTTCCGTCAGGCGATTGGATCGTCTTGTCCAACAGCTCGTTCAGACGGTTCTGGTCGAAATCCGCCTGGATAGCCGGGCTGCGTTCCTCGGCCGTTCGCTTTGCGAGATCGGGCGGCGGAACGTCGGGCTCGTAGCGGTAATTCAGTCGGACTGAAGGAACGTCCTTTAGCCGAGTGACGACCGATTGCCGGCTGCGCTGCTCGGTGCTCTGCGTACAGTTTACCGCAAGCAAAAAGGACGCCAAAGATGAAAATGAACCTGAGCGGTTTATTCTGAAACATTCTTAGATATCCGATCCAAGGGTGATCACAACTCACCGATCAAGTAACCTTTATACATCTGTTTTTGTGCGGCCGTCGGCTCGGCGACCGAAACGATCTGATAGTCTTTGCGGATGTTGCTGCCGAGCGTGAAGTTGACGTCCCGAAGCTTGTCAAAACGGAATATCGTAAGCCTGACCTTGTCGTTCGGCTTTTTCTCGCCGAGGTATGTTTGCAGGAACGACTGGCTGGCGCGGTAGCCGTCGATGGCGACGATCTGATCGCCCGTGTTCAGGCCTTGTTCGTAGGCGGGCGTGTCGGCCGGTATGGAACGTATCGTCAGCCGGCCGCCTTCTTCCGCCGTGTCGGCGCCGATATATGCACGGCGGCGGTCAGGCTCGGTAACATTCATCTTCAGGCCGACTCCGCTAAAGATCGCGTCGTAATCGATCTCAGCCTCACCGCGAACGTACTTGGCAAAGAAATCTTCGAGGCTTTTGCCGGCCGCCAGCTCGGACGCCTTTTGCAGGTCTTCCGGCGTATAGTTACGCCCCTTTTTGTAGAACTCGTTGTAAAGGTGGCGAAGAACATCGTCAAGCGATTTGGCACCGCCGGACGCGGACCGGATGGTCAAGTCGAGCATCATGCTGACGATATCGCCCTTGTCGTAATACGAGATCTGGTTGTTAACGGAATTCTCGTCCTGGCGATAATACTTGATCCAGGCGTCCATACTTGCCTCTTCGAGGCTCGTCTCGAATCGGCCCGGCCGTTCGTGAAGCTGTTCGATCGCCGTAGGCCTTGCCGCTCAGAAATTCCTGCTCGGTAATCAGGCCCGCTCGCCGAAGAAGGATTCCTTCGTAATATGACGTCATGCCCTCGGCCACCCAAAGCAACTTTGTGTAATTTTCGTTCTCGTAATCGAATGGCCCGAGAGCATCGGGTCGGATGCGTTTGACGTTCCACAAGTGGAAATATTCATGAGCGACGAGGTTCAAGAAACCGGTGTAGCGTCCCTGCGGCTTAAAGCCCCACCGGTTCCATTGCAGAGCGGTCGAGTTCAAATGCTCGAGGCCGCCGCCGCCGCGAAGATTGACGATGAAAACATAATGATCGAACGGCAATTCACCAAAGATCTTGTAGCCTTCTTCGGCTATCTTCGTAACATCCTTCGCCATCTGCCGAAGATCGTAGTTGCCTTCGCCGGTGATGACGATCCGGTGCGGCTTTCCGCGAACGTCGAACGAGATCTCGTTAAAATTGCTGACCTCGAACGGCGAATCGTATAGGACGTCAAAATTCTCGGCCCGAAACGTATTCGTTTGTCCGGCCACGGCGGGCAGGCCGGTCGCCACTTTCCAGTTCTGATATGGCACGACCGTTACAGTCGATGGAGCCTTTAACTGGTCTTTAGGAAACAACAGCAGGGCACCGTTGTTCCAAAACGCGTGCTCGTCGTTGAGCTCGTTGGTACGAACGGTCAGCTCGTTCGAATAAACGCGATAGCTAACGACGATCTCATTCGCGCCTTTTGTGTCGACGTTCCACGTGTTCTTATTCACCTTTTGCCAGGCGAGCGCGGTCGCTCCCGTTTTGGCTGAAAAATCCTGCAGGTGCCGGGCGTATTCACGGACCAGATAGCTGCCCGGTGTCCATACGGGCATTTTCAGCTCGACTGACTGCGGCGCCGCGGCCCATTTGAGACGCATTTCAACCTCGAGGAGATGGGTCCACGGCTTTGACATTGAAACTCTGTAGGATATCTCGGGCGCCGCATCCTGATTCAGCGTGGCTTTCGGTTTCGTTTCCCTGGCGGCGCGCGGCTGGGCCGGTGTTTCTCGATACATAGAAAAAATGGCTGTAACTGCGAAGAGCGAAAGGACCGCTCGATGAAGAATTCTGGACATTACTTATACAAACTCCGTTAGGATGATGAGGCTTAAGCTTACCTAATATCTTACTATAGATAGGCCGATCAGACACTCGGAAGAACGATGAACAGAGACGCAATACCGCAGGAAGCGCCGCAGGAACCGGGCCGCTTTTTCACGATGCCGCTGGCGGTCATTTTTCTGATAGTTTTTATCGATCTGGTCGGTTTCGGGATGATAATCCCGATACTGCCGTTCTATGCCGAGCACGAGCCGTTTCGGGCAACGCCATTCGAGATAGGTCTCCTGTTCTCGGCGTATTCGTGGATGCAGTTCTTTTTCTCGCCGCTTCTCGGCCGCCTTTCGGATAGGTACGGCCGCAAGCCCGTTTTGTTTCTCAGCCTTCTCGGTTCCGCCGTCGGATATCTGATCATCGGGTTTGCGGCAACGCTTACTTTTGTATTTGTCGGGCGGATCGTTAGCGGAATAACCGGAGCAAATATCTCGGCCGCACAGGCCTATATCGCCGACGTTACGACAAAGGAAAACCGCGCCAAAGGCATGGGACTGTTCGGCGCAGCATTCGGCCTCGGGTTCATTCTCGGGCCGGGGATCGCTGGGATATTGAGCAAGTTCAGTATTTACCTGCCGTTTTATGTCGCGGCGGGCTTGTCGCTAACGAGCGCCGCGGCTGCCCTGTTTTTCTTACCGGAGTCTCTGGTAAAAAGATCGGGCAAACGATCAGGCGAAAGATCCCGGCGGACCATTCGCCGCTCTTGTCCGTCTTCGCGAAGGCCCGTTCCTTAACATCAACATCACCTATTTTCTGCTCGTAACCTCGTTTTCGATAATGACCTACGCGTTCGTGTTGTATACGGGTTCGCGGTTCGGTTACGACGCGGAGCAGAACGGCTATCTGTTCACGTTCGTCGGTCTGGTCTCGGTCATCGGCCAGGGCTTGTTGCTGGGCCGCCTCGTCCGCAGGTTCGGCGAACTCGTCCTGACAGCGGCTGGCTGTTTGATGATGGCGGTGAGCCTTTTTGTCATACCGGTCGTTGGGCCGGACTATGGAGGGCTGGCGGCGCTGCTGGGTATCTGCATCCTTTTGTCGCTCGGCAATGCGTTGGCATCGCCGTCTCTTACGAGTCTCGTGTCGCGTATATCCGATGAAGACCAGCAAGGAAGCTCGCTCGGCATTATGCAGTCCGGCGCCAGTCTTGCACGCGCGATCGGGCCTATGCTGGGCGGTGTCCTGCTGAACAACGCGTTTAACCGCGTGGACGATTCGACGCTTTATCGGACATTCTGGACCGCCTCGGCCATAATGTTGATCGCGTTGTTCGCTTGGCTGCTGTTTATTACCTTCGGTAAAAAGGAGCTGGAGATCAGCTGACGGCCCGCTGACGCTGTTTGACCGCGGTAGGAAATACGAGTTTGAAGGTTGTGCCGCTGCCGTTGTCGCTGCGGGCCTCGATCGTGCCGGCATGTTCCTGGACGATGCCGTAGCTCACGGCGAGCCCGAGGCCGGTACCGTTGCCGACGCCTTTAGTGGTGAAGAACGGGTCGAATATCTTGTTCAGATTCTCTGCCGGAATTCCTTCACCGGTGTCGGTCACCTCGATAAAGACCTCGTCCGCCTCGCCGGTCCTTGTGACCAGCGTGATCGTGCCGCCGTCGAACATCGCGTCGCGGGCATTGAGAATCAAGATTGGTAAAGACCTGCTGCAGCTTTCCGCCGTTACCGAACACTCTCGGCGGTGCGGGAGCGTAATTCTTGACGACTTGAACATTCGATTTCCGCAGCTGCGGTTCGAGCAATTGCAGCGTGTCGTCGAGAAGCTTGTTTATATCGACCTCGGACGATTCGATAGCGTTGCCCGTACGTGAAAAATTGAGCAGGTTCCCGACGATATTCGAAGCCCGGTCGGTTTGCCGCTGCATCTTTTGCAGCAACGCGTGTTTCGGATCGGTTTCGGGGATCATGCCGAGCAGCATCTGCGTGTAGCTGGAAACGCCGGTCAGCGGCGTGTTCACCTCATGCGCGACGCCCGCCGCCAGCAGGCCGATGCTTGAAAGCTTTTCGCTTTGCTGAAGGGTTTCCTCCAGCTTGACCCGCGACGAAACATTTTCGAGCACGATAATGGCCCCGGTTTGCTCGTTCGAGACTGACCGGAGCGGTGCGACCGCAACGTTAAGGATGAGCGAACGGCCCTTCGAATCCGACGTGTGCAGTTTATAAGCGTTTCTGATCTCGGTCAGGTGCCACCGCGATTTACCAAGGATATTGTTGAGGTTCAGCCGCAAAGGCTGTCATCGAAAATTTCCTCGACCAGCTTACCGATCGCCTCTTCGCGGCTCAAGGATCATCATTTCCTCGAATGTCGAGTTGCAGCGGTTATCCGGCCGTCCTCATTCACCGCCAACAGGCCGACATTGACCGATTCGACGATCGATTCGTTGAACTCTTTAAGAAGCGCAAGCTCTTCGGTATGCTGCTCGCTGTTCCTGGTAAAGCCTGCTGTTCTCGATCGCGACGGCGATATAGCCGGAAACGGTCCGCAGGATCTCAAGATCTTCGGACGACAGCAGCGAGCCATCGCTGGCCGCGGCCGAGGCCGATCACGGCGACCATCTTGACTGCGGACGACGCACGGGACGAAGTAATGCAGCTCCTGAGCCTGCGACGGTGCCCGTGCTGTGACCGTTCATTTCGGCAGGTGTCCGCGTCACTCTGTTTCAAACTCGTCGGCCCGGACAATTCCCTTTTCCGCCGATTTTTCGCGGATCATCAGCCTGAAATCAGGCGGGATATCGAATGTCTCGCTCAAGCCGATCGATTTGGCGATGCGGTAATGGCTCGACGCACGCTCGTCCTCGACAAAGACCGCGACCTTTTCCACATCGAGCACCTGTCGACAAGCCTCGCGGCCAAAGAATCAAGCAGCGGCTCCAGCGCCGTTGTTGCCGAAAGCGTTCGGCCGAAATCCAGCAGTCCTTGGCGAAGGTCGTAACGAGTGCCGTAAAAGAAGCGGTCGGCGCGTTCCTGAAGGAAATTTTTCAGCGGCTCGCTCATCATGACGATGGCCGCCATGAAAATGATCGCGATCAGAGCACGCAGCGTGATCTCGGTCCTTGAAAGGTCTTCCCCGACCGCGAGGAAAACAAGCCCCAATGCGACCGTGCCGATCATCATCGCGATCGCGAGCGTCGTCATCGCGTAAACGAGAGCCCGGCGGACCACGACGTCCACGTCCATCAGCCGGTACCGGACGACCGAATGGCCAAAGCTAAGCGGTATCAACGCCAAGGGCAGCGTGGTCAAACCTATCGTCAACGTATCTTCCGGCAGGTAAACAAAGCGCTTTGCGATCTGAAAACCGAGTATCGGGATGACCGACGCGATCGTTCCCCACATCGCCCATTTCAGCCTTTGCCTGACCAGCGTCTGGCGGCTGCTCATAAATCGCCAGATAAGGACAACGGCCCCGGCGGTGATCCCGCCCACGAAATGAACGATAAGGATCAGGTTGATCGTCGGGAAAATTTTATAGCCGGCGTTAAGTTCGCGAAGTCCGAACGCGAACGAATCGATCGGAATCAACTGGCCCAAAGAAAAGAAGAGCAGCGCAAAACTGATGATCGCCGCCGGTACATACAATGCGTATGTCTTCCATGGCGACGAATCGAACACTTCGCTTCGAACCGGGTACCTCAGGCAAAAATGCAGGAACAGCGGAGCGAAGACGGCGAACGCAATGTCGTCCAGCAGGCTTACCGCCAGATCGAAATCCTGCCCGAGGTTCAGCGACCGGTAAGCATGAAATACAAAAGCGGCAAGGCAGATCGTCGCAAAATGAATGACGAACGGCGACCGGCTGCCCTGTTTGAACAGGACGAACCCGCCGACGCCGAGCCAGATAATCCCGACGATCGTCAGGAATATGATCGACGGGCTCCAGCGCGGAAGCGTGTCGATGTTCTTCAGATCCGCGTAATAAAAACTGTTTGAGAGCGAATAGGAAGGCTTTTGATAGAAGTAGGTCAGGCTGCCGCCGACGCCCGCCGCGTCGAGATACATTGGAATGTCGGCGATGGACGCGACCTCGTCGAAATTCTCGCCGTCCAAACTTACGCTAAGGAGTTTATCGCCGGTCGAAATGCCCTGACGGGACGCCGCGAGGCCGGGCAGAACCTTTTCGGCATAAATACCATCGGCCTTTTGGACCCACAGCACACCGTCGGTCGGAGCCAGATCACCGGTGGCGCGCTGAGAGCAGGTTTAGAGCCCCGCCCGCGACAAAAAGCACGGTCGCGACCAACCATATCAAGCTCCAGCTTGTTAACGCCTTTCCTTTCATCAAACTTCGAGCAAACTTCGCCGTTGAAACCAGATGCAAGATTTGTTCCAGTTCGAACGTTCGGGTGATCGGAGTTTTTTGCTCGATTTATACGTGCGAAAACCTGTGTTTGCCGGCTCTAAACCTTGTCGATCAAAGCCAAATATTCAGATTTTTGCTCGACAATCCGAGAATTTGGAGAAAGTAGGCAGCCGCAGAAAGGCAGCGAGGCACGGCAGATATCGATGTAGCAGGTTACAAACATCGCTCGAGCGATCAGAACCTTACCAGGATGCCGCCGCGAAGGGCACGGCCCTGGCCGTTGAGCTTGATCAATCCGTCATCGCCCGATACACCTGTGCTGAATCCAAAGAGGTTTCGAGCGTCGACCACGGCTTCGGCATGGAAGGGCAGGCCCATCGTGGGAAGGTTCTGCGTAACCAGGATGCTCAAGCTCGGGTCATAGATCGCCAGACGGCCCTGGAACGGGTCGATGGCGAATACTGTTGCCTGGGGCGACAGTCGGAAGATCGTCTTGACGCTTGTCCCGGTCTTGAGGTCGGCCTCGAATTGTCCGAAGAAGGACTGGAACGCGGCGTTCTGGAAAAGGTCGGCCGGGTTTGAGATACCTTCCGACGAAAGCTTTTGTCCGAGACCAAAGCTATATCCGGCGGCGGCGCTGAAAGTACCGTTAAGCCGTCGGGAATATACAAGCCTCAAACCCTGAGCGCTGCCCTGTTGGTTCCCGGTGATCTCATGGAAACCTTCAGGATCGAGCGAATCGAACGGCATACCCGTCAGGCCGACTCCTCGATTCAGCGTGGTATCAAAGAAAACATTCGCCTCAATGCTTGAACGGTTATCGAGAACGCGTTCGATGCCGAACTCGAGCCTCCGGCTCTTGTTCATCAGCGGCTTGTCCTGACTGATAACGAAATCCTGAACGACGGCCGGTTCGCGGAAAAGAACCTGGGCGTTCTCAAACTCGATCGCCTTTGACCATGTCCGGTCTTCGGTATAGGTCGTAAAGGCCGACCGGAACCGCGTTTTCGAATCAATATCGAACTGCAAGCCGAGCCGCGGACTGAGCGAGAAATCGTCACCGGCGCCGACAAACCTGGAATAATCTATTCCGAAAACAAGGATCACGCCTTCGCGTATCTTCCATTCATCCGTCGCCGTTACGCTTACCTGCGAAAGCGGTTTTTCGCCGGCGTCGGTCGTGACCGATGCCAGATTTGCGAACGAACCGCTGAACCTTAGCTGGTGCAGGTCCGATCGGCCGGAAATTGAACTGCGTCTCAACCCGTTGCGGCATGTTCCTGCCGTGGCCGGCCTGGCCCGCAATAACAAATTCGGCATTGTCTGAGATCGGGAGAAGCGTCGCGGCATTCACACCCGTGCCAAAACCTGCGTCGGACGAACCGAAATAAGTTTCAACGACCGTTTGCGTCCGGCGGCGCGGCGGCTCTTCCGCGACTTCCGGAGTCTCAAGCGTAACGTCTACATTACTTGCAGCCGTCGTCGGTTGAGGCCCATCGGTGTTCTGATAGATAGCTCGGCTCGTTTGCGCGGCCCGGATTACCCATTTCGGGTTATTGCGGTCAAGCCTCTTTTCCGGAAGCGTGTTGCCGCTGCCGGAACGCTCTAATTTGAAGCCGTAATTCAGCTGCGATGCCCTGTCGACCTCGATCGCGGCAAGCGTGACCGGATTGAACCCTTCCGCCACGGCAAGGACCGTATATGTTCCCGGGAATGATGCGTGCAATAAAGCTTCCGTCGGCAGCTGACCTTACCTGTTTGAGCAGCTTTGAGGTGCCGACACGAAATATAGCGACCGTGGCGTCAGCGATAGGGCTGCCGGCCTGGTCCTTGACTATGCCTTTGATAACGCCGAGATTAGTCTTTGCCGAGACAGACTCTGCAGGCGGGACCGAGGGGCCGGACGCAAAAGTCACCGGCGCAGCCGCAGCCACGAAAATCAGCGATGCCAGAGACGTTTTCTTTAATGCAGTTGCGATCATTGAAAAACGCGACAAATCAAAAGCGGAAGGACCAGGAAATGTCCTTTCCTTAAGGCCATTTCGAACAACTCGACTATTTTCCTGATAATAAGCAACGGTGTCAAGCACAAAACACGGTGCTTCGTACCCGATTCGATGCCCCAAGCTTGACAAAGTTTGCCCTTCGGCTAGAATTAAAACTCACTCGGATGATGCCGACGAGTCCGGAGTGCTATTTATACGGAGACGTGGCTGAGCGGCTGAAAGCGGCGGTTTGCTAAATCGTTAAGGGTCAAAAGCCCTTCACAGGTTCGAATCCTGTCGTCTCCGCCATCAGATTCTATTAAGCCGTCAAGCCCGCGTGGTTTGACGGCCTTTCTGTTTTTCCCGCGGATGCGACGCACCATCATTATCTACGGCATCGCGATGGCGTTGCTGCTCGGCGCCCTAAAGTTCGTTGAATACAAATACTTCGTACGCGAGGTGCCCCTTGAGTATTATATCGGGCTCGTGGCCGTTCTATTCGGTGCTGTCGGTGTCTGGGCCGGTTTGAGGTTGACGTCGCGAAAGGTCGTGATCGCCGCGGGGCCGTTCGAGCGGGATGAATCGAATCTAAGGCAGGTCGGTATAAGTAAACGTGAGTACGAGGTGCTCGAGCTGCTGGCCGTCGGGCTGTCGAACCAGGAGATAGCCGAAAAGCTTTTCGTTTCGACAAGCACCGTTAAGACGCACGTCTCGAACATTCTCGCAAAGCTCGATGCCAGCCGCCGAACACAAGCCATCAGACGCGCAAAAGAATTGCGTATAATCCCATAGTACTTTCTTCCGATTTACCAAAAACAGGGCAAATTCATTCTTTCGGCCGATGTGTCAGCCGCCGAAAGATGCGAATCTTTGTCCAAAAAACTGGAGGAAACTGATATGAAAAAAGTTGTTTTAACATTCGGGCTGCTGGCAGGGCTGATCATTGCAAGCATTGTCTGGCTGACGGCGTCGCTGGTCGAAGCAAATGCCATCGGGTTCGACCGGCTCGAGGTCGTCGGGTACGCGAGCATGCTGGTCGCACTAACGATGGTGTTCTTTGGCATCAAGTCGTATCGCGATAATTACTCGAACGGACGGATCACCTTTTGGAAGGGCGTTCAGGTCGGGCTGCTCATTTCGGTCATCGCCGGGGTATTGTATTGGGCCGGAGCGACCTCATACGGCATCGTGCATCCGGGGTTCGACGAGCGGTTTATGAAGCAGATTTTCCGATCTCAAAGTCGGCCAGCTTCAACAGCAAGGTGCCGCCCAAACGGAGATCGACGCCGCAAAAGCAGAAGTTGAAATGATGGCGGGATTGTTTAAGAATCCGCTATTGTTCTTTCTCATTTGCATGGTCGAGATCATGCCGGTCGGGATCGTCGTCACGCTGGTCAGTGCCGGGCTTTTGAGAAAACGCGAGGTTCTGCCGGCCGCTCGGGCCCAGTACGAAAATTAGGTAAAATAACGCTATGAGAATCGCCCTGACAAGCGTAAGCGTGATCGATCCGATCGCAGCTTTCAAATTCTATACGGAAACATTGGGTTTCGTGGAAAAGATGTACATGCCGGATATGCAGTTAGCCATCGTCGTATCGCCCGAGGACCCGGACGGAACGACGCTGCTTTTGGAGCCGCGCGGCGGTTTCGGTTCCGACAAGTACTACGAAGGTATCTACGACGCGGGAGTGCCGGTCATAATCTTTGGCACCAACGACGTGCGGGCCGAGTACGAGCGCCTGAAGGCCAAGGGCGTCGTATTCAAGCAGGAACCAACCAAAACCGAATGGGGAACGCAGGCTATCTTCGACGATACATGCGGGAACTATATCCAGATACACCAGGCATAAGAGAGCTTTAGGGGTTTAGCTAATAGCTGTCAGCCAATAGCTATTAGCTATTTTTGTAAACCGCATTTAAAATCTTGCCTTATGTCCGTAAGAGTTAGGTTTGCACCTTCACCAACCGGTTATCTGCACGTCGGGGCCACACGCTCCGCCCTGTTCAACTATCTTTACGCCCGGCAGAAGGGTGGAAAGTTCCTTCTTCGCATCGAGGATACCGATCTTGCGCGGTCGACCGATGAGTCGACCCGCTCGATCCTCGAAGGGCTTGCGTGGATCGGCCTCGCAGCCGGATGAAGAGATCGTTTTTCAGTCCGCCAATGCCGACAAGCACCGCGCCGCCGCGAACAAGCTGCTCGCAGAGGGCAAGGCCTATCGCGATTTTACGCCCAAGGAAGCCCCGGCCGATGGAAGCGTAAAAGCGAGCGATCAAAGAACGTGCCCGTGCCCAGGGCGGCGAAAAGAATATGCGCGACAACCCGTACCGCGAATTGTCGGAGGCCGAAAGCGACGCCCGGGCCGCCGCCGGCGAACCGTTCGCCATACGCCTCAAAGTGCCGCAGACGGGCAAGACCGCATTCACCGACGGCGTTTTCGGCCTGCAGGAACGCGAATACGCCGAAACCGAAGACCTCGTGCTGCTCCGCTCGGACGGGCACCCGCTCTATAATCTCGCCGTCGTTTGCGACGACATCGAGATGCAGATCACAGACGTCATCCGCGGCCAGGACCATCTGACCAACACGCACAAGCAGATCCTGATCTATGAAGCGCTCGGCGTAACGCCGCCGAACTTCGCCCATCTTCCGCTTATTCTCGCTCCCGGCGGCAAGAAGCTGAGCAAGCGGATACACGGCGAGATCGTCGTCTGACGACATATCGCGACGCCGGTTTCGTCGCCGCCGCGTTCCGAAACTTCCTCGCGTTGATGGGCTGGTCGGCCAGCGAAGAACGCGAGATCTATTCGCTCGAAGAACTGATCGAAAAATTCTCGCTCGAAGGCGTTCACCGCTCGAACGCCATCTTCAATTACGAGCCGAACAACCCCAAACGCTGGACCGACGACAAAGCTCATCTGGATGAACGCCGAGTACATCCGCACGATGCCGCTGGCCGAGCTGCTGCCGCTGGTCAAAACGGAACTGAAAGCGGCGAAACTCTGGCGTGAGGAATACGACGAAGAAGGCCTCGCACTCGAAGCCGCGATCCCGTCGACCGCAGATCTCGGCCCTGACGGCCGCCCGGCCGCAGTCAGCGCTGGAACCGCGTTCTATCGGCTCGCACGACTGGTTCGTCTACACCGTCGACCTGATCCGCCAACGATTTTTCACGCTCAAGGATTTTTCATCCCAGGGCCGTGCGTATTTCAGTGAAGACTTCGACTTCGACCCGGCCGCCGTCGAAAAGAACCTCAAAAAATTCCCCGACCTCCAAACCTGGCTCCCCGAACTGGCCGACAGGTTCGCAGCCGAGTTCGGCGAAGCCGCGAGTGTCAGTAGCCCGCACGTAAGTAAGGGCTCAACGCAGCACATATTCAATGAAGAGAACATCGAAACCGTCGTCAAAGCCTTCACTGAAGAAAAAGGCACCAAGCTCGGCGTTATAATGAACGGAGCCCGCACGCTTCTGACCGGCGTTGCCGTCGGCCCGTCGATGCTCTCGGTATTTGAGGTGATAGGGCTGGAACGCACTCTGATGCGTTTGCGAAGCCAGGTTCCATGGAATCAGTAGTTCAAAATTGTGAACTTTCCCGGCCATCGTTCCGTAGACATCTCGACTCTACTCCACACTTCCAGAGGACAGTACTATGAGAAAAGCTCCTGCCGCAGTAGCGATCGCCTTACTTTTAAACTCCGTCTGCACCTTCTCGCAGCCGCGAACCGACCGAACGCCGAAAGAGTTTACCGACAGTTACGACACGTATATTCGCAAGACGATGGAGCGCCTCCCGGATATCCCGGGGATGGCTGTCGTTGTGATCAAGGACGATAAACCTATATTTGTCCGTGCGTACGGCACAGCCGACAAGGAAGCGGGAATAAAGGCGGACACGGACACGCTGTTCTATATCGCGTCTTCGACCAAAGCCTTTACCGCGCTGGCCGCCGCGATGCTGGATCAGGAAGGGAAGATCAAATTCTCGGACCCGGTGACCAAATATGCAGCGGGCGTTAGTTTTAAGGATCAGATACCGGACAAGGTCACCGTCCGCGACCTGCTGATCGCACACGAGCGGCCTTAAGAACAATGCGCTGATCAATCGCCTCGCTTTTTCGGGACAGATCGAGCCGCGCGAGATCGATCGGGTGTTCGCCGAGGCCACCACCTTTACTGACGCTAATTACGGAAAATACGCCTACGACAATCTCGGCTACAACATCTACGGGCTTCTGCTCGAAAATTCGCTGAAGATAAAATGGCAGGACCTGCTGCAAAAGCGGGTTTTCGATCCCATCGGGCTAAAGCATACGACCGCCCGCATCTCGCAGGCCCGTGCGAAGAAGTGGAATGTCGTGGCCCCCTACGTCTTCGACCAGTCTTCGGGCAAGATCATCCGGTCGGGGCTTCATAAAACTGACGAGAACATGCAGTCGGCAGGCGGAATGTTCATGAGTATTTCCGACCTCGGCCGGTGGATCAATCTGAATATGAACGACGGCAAGCTCGACGGGAAACAGGTCATCTCCGCCGACCTGATCCGCAAGGCTCACACCGGATATACGAAAACCGTGCGCGATCAGCCGCCGTTCTCCGGCGACGGCGAGTATGGCCTGGGCTGGCAGATCGGTAAATACCGCAACGAAAAAGTGATCTATCACCACGGAGGTTTTGCGGGGTATCGGAGCCACGTTTCTTTTATGCCGGACAGAAAGATCGGCATCGGCGTGCTGGTAAACAACGACACCGCCGGAGGCCGTGCAGCCGATATGATCGCCACCTACGGATACGATTGGTGGCTGAACACGGAGAATCTCGAAGCCGATTATGCCAAGCAGCTGCAGGACCTTTTCGACAGTTACGAAAAAAGAAAGCAGCAGCTTCACTCGTCGGCGTTGGAGCGGGCGAAGAGGACCTGGCAGCTATCCAAGCCCTTCGCTGACTATGCCGGCAAGTATGCAAACGATATCCACGGCACGATCGAGATATCGCCTAAAGAGAACGCTCTCGCGGTTCGAATGGGCAGGATCAGCACGGTCGCTACGCCGTTTACCGAGAAAGACACTATTCGCGTCGAAATGACTCCGGGCGGCAGCGGCGAGGTGATAAGGTTCAATATGGTGGGCGACAAAGCGGATTCGCTCAATTATGCGGGAGTTGAATTCAAGAGAACAACGCCGTGAGATAGGCTCTTAGGCCGGCGATCTGCCGCCCGCTGGCTCGTCCGATTCGATCGCGTCGGATTCGGCTTTTTCGCGTCGAGCCAGGATCACAAACGGAACCGCTAACGCCTGCACCGCCGCTGTCGCAAGGTACGAAGCGGGATAGCCCCAAAGGTCGGCGGTTTTGCCGAGTGCGGGCTGTGATAAAGCACCGCCCAGCGAACCAAGCATATTGTCGGCAGAAAGGACCGTGGCCCGCTGTTTGGACGGAACGATCCCGTTCACGTATGCCTGCCTGACCGGCCCGATCGCGGCCCAGACAATAGCCCAAGCGGCGAGGAGAGCGATGACAAGCCAGAAGTTACCTGCAATTCCGATCAGGACCAGAGCTATCGCAGTAACGGCCGTTCCGGTGGCGATCAGCGACGTGCGGCGCCTAAATATTTCGCCGGCATACGGAACGAGCAACCCGCCAACGATCTGTGCTGCTGCGAAAACAGCGGCAGCGGCTCCGGCGACGGCATAGCTTGACTCGTCGCCGTAGAGCTGCAGCAGATAAGGCTGTGCAGCGTAGAAAGCAAAGATCGCTACACCGCCGGTGAACACGGACGAAAGCATCATCCAGCGGATGGGAGCATTCCGCACGCCAAACTCAACGGCGCCTGAAACGACGTCTCGCACCTCGCCCACGAATGAATCCTTCTTTTTCGGCTTAAAACCCTCGTCGTGCATCAGGAAAAATGCGATCGCGAATGTCAGTCCGAGCGCGGCGATACGCATTATGTAAGGGACGCCGAGATTCATATACTGGGCCGCTAAACCGCCCGCGACCGTTCCCGTCAGCATCGCGACGCCGTTCGCCACGGCGCCTTTCGCGAAAACGTCCTCAAGCTCGCCGTTGTAACCGTTCGCCTTCAGCCCGTCCACGAGCCACGCCTCAGTCGCCCCGCTAAAGAATGTAAATCCTAAGCCCAGCAGGATCGAAACGACTGCCCACGCCCACATCGGCCCTTTGATCTGCCACAACCAGAGATAAGCAAGCGTCGAAACAACCAGCGTCGCCGTCCCGAGTAAAAACGAGGTCCGCCGCCCGCGAGTGTCGGCAACGACGCCGGTAGGTATCTCAAACACAACCTGGCCCGCAGTGAAGAACGCGTTGGCAACAAACGCCTGCGTTACCGTCAGGCCCGCGTCCAGCAAAAAAAGTGTATTAATACCCCAGATGAACGACGAAGCGAAAGTTGAGAGAAGCGCCAGGACGACGTAGGTTTTTACGATTCTGCCGGGCTCTTTTTTCACGAGTTCCCTACCGGTCGCTATAAGCAGTTTCTCCGGAATAAGTGATAGGTGATAACTGATAGCTGATAATTATCAGTTTTCAGTTTATCAGCTATTTCCGAAGGAGCCTCCTTTCCGCAGTCATTTGATCTCTATGACTCTTTGTTTCACCGGCGACGAAAGTACGATCGTCGTAGTAGTTATGCCGTACGGCGTCAGGCGGTCGATGACCTCCTGCAGATGTTCGACCGAGGCGACCGCGACCTTCATTATGAACGAATCTCCTCCGGTGCCGCGGTGGCATTCGAGAACCTCGTTCGACTCTTGCGCCACCTCGATGATGTGGCTGTAATCGACGCCGCTGATACTCATTCGGATGAAGGCGGTGATCGGCAAACCCGCCTTTGCGGGATCGATCTCGGCGCGATAACCAAGAATGATACGCGCGTCTTCCAGCTTGCGTACGCGCTCGATCACTGCGGGCGTGGTCAGGCCGACCCGTCGGCCGAGTTCCGCGTAACTTATGCGGGCGTCCAACTGTAGTTCGTTCAGTAGCTTGCGGTCGATAGCATCAGTCATACCGAATAGTCACTTAACATAGTAATGTATTTAGAAAATTTTATTAACATTATTAGCTCCTTTCGGGCCAGAAACTTAAACTCCCCATTCAGCCGGTTTGTCCGACCCGTTAGAATAGAAAGTTGAGAACCCACAACGAACCGAGGGCATCGTATTTATGACAGGAGCCGCTATGCTGACCGAAACGCTTTCCGCAACTATCGACGAACCGGCCGTAACGCTTGAGAATTTTCGGCTGTCGGACGAGGACTTGCCCGAATTTCGGGATATGAAATTCGAGGACATCAACCAACTCGACCTCGACCATCCCGGGGCAAGCGATGAGGAATACCGCGAGCGGCGCGATCATATTGCTAGCTTGGCCAGGCGTTTCCGCGAAACGGGTGAGATCACGGACGTGGATTACACACCGCGTGAACAGCGGGTTTGGCGTTATGTGGCCGAAGAGTTGGCTGAGCTGCATGAGAAACACGCTTCACCGTTTTATCTAAAAGCGAAACGCGACCTCGGCATTACTACCGAGCGCATTCCGCAGTTGACCGAGATGAACCGCCGCCTGAAGGAGCTGACCGGCTTTCGACTCGCCCCGATCGAAGGTTTGGTCGAAACGCGCGCCTTCCTGAGCTGGCTTTCGTATCGCGTGATGCTTTCGACCCAATACATCCGCCACCACTCGCGGCCCGATTACACGCCCGAGCCGGACGTCGTGCACGAATCGATCGGCCACATACCGATGTTCACGAACCCCAATTTCGCCGACTTTTCCCAGTTCATCGGCCACGGAGCCCGAGTCGCGACAGACAAACAACTCGAAGAACTCGGCCGCCTCTACTGGTTCACCGTCGAATTCGGAATGGTCGAACACGAAGGCGAAATAAAAGCATACGGAGCCGGCCTGCTGTCATCTTTTGGCGAACTTGAACACGCCTTCTCAGACGAAGTAGAACGCCGCCCGTTCGACCTCGAACAGGTCATCAACACCCCGTACGACTACAGCGACATGCAGCCGGTGCTTTATGTCGTTCCGTCGTACAGCTATTTGAAGGACGTGACGCGGAAGTATATCGAATCGTTTTGAACCCTTAATGTTATGAAGTTGCGGGACTTTATTTCGCTGATTTCCGCGCTAGTAGCTATCGGACTTCCGCTCGTAGCGATCTATTCGGTTCTCAAACGGATCGGATGGATTTCGAGAAAAGGCCTGATGAGCGATTCCTTCGTGGTATGGATAACTTGGCGCTTTCGGGGATTAGCGCTCTAATTCTCCTGGCCCTTGTCGATTTGAAATCCAGTTTTTCCGGCGGTTCCAGTTCCTTGTCGATTGCTTCAGTAGCAGCATTGGCCGTCAGTTCGATTTCGGTGTTTGTCGCTATGACGGTGTTGTCGAAATTCAAAACTCTTGATGCGATCGAATTGGTTTCTGATGTTAACCGGCGAAACAACAGAGTGGCTTTGAGAAACGTTTTACTGGTGTCGGGTAGTGCGGCATTCGCACTTGCGATCGGTGTAGGAATAGCGACCCTTGTTGATGCCGGTTACACCTATCTTTTTCCGCCAAAGGCTAATCCCTTTAATATTTATGACGTTTAGCCTTAAACCGGTCGAGACAGTCACGCGGTCGAACGTCAATGGCTTATTTTAATCTAGGGTACATTTGAAATGGTTACACAAACGGATACGGCAATTGAAACAGATACGATAGCGGTGAAGAATCCACTTGGGCTCAAGAAGATACATCATGTTGAGTTTTACGTCGGCAACGCGAAGCAGGCGGAGTTTTATTATCGGAAGGCGTTCGGGTTTTCGCGGGCCGGGTATATGGGGCTGGAGACGGGTAACCGCGAGGTGACGAGTTATCTGTTGCGGCAGAACCGGGTCAATTTTATTTTGACCACGCCGCTTTCGCCTGAGCATCCGGGGGCCGAGCACATCAAGCAGCACGGCGACGGCGTGCACGACATCGCGTTTCAGGTCGAGGATGCTGATCATGCGTTTAACGAAGCGGTGAAACGCGGAGCGAAGCCGGTCGAGGAGCCGCACGATCACGGCGACGAGAACGGAATGGTCCGCCACGCGTCGATCGCGGCATACGGCGACACTATCCATTCGTTCTTCTCGTATGACGTATCGGAGCCGAACAGTGTCAGTAGCCCGCACGTAAGTAAGGGCTCAACGCAAGGCAACGGCAACGCGGAGAAGAACCCCGTCGCTGCCGCTTCGGTTCTGACAGTGCCGCTGCCGCGTGCGACTGCCCCGAAGCTCACGTCTATTCCGGCCCGTTCCTGCCGGGCTTTGTCGCGCAGGAAGTCGCCGGCGACGAGGTCGGCATCCAGCTTGTCGATCACATCGTCGGCAATGTCGAGCTTGGCAAGATGAACTACTGGTGCGATTTTTACCGCGACGTGATGGGCTTTGAACGCTACATCACATTCGACGACAAAGACATCTCGACCGAGTACTCCGCCCTGATGTCGATCGTCATGAGCGACGGCGGGCACAACATCAAGTTTCCCATCAACGAACCCGCCGAGGGCAAAGGCGGCAAATCGCAGATCCAGGAATACATCGACTTCTACCGCTCCGCCGGGCGCCCAGCACGTCGCACTGCTTTGCAAGGACATCCGTTCAACCGTCGCCAAACTCCAGGCCAACGGCGTCGAATTCCTCCGCGTGCCGGATACCTATTACGAAGAGATCGTCGACCGCGTCGGCGAGATCGACGAAGACATCGAGACCTCAAAAGCCTCGGCATCCTCGTCGACCGCGACGACGAAGGCTACCTGCTCCAGATCTTCACTAAACCGGTCGAAGACCGCCCGACCGTCTTCTACGAGATCCTCCAACGCAAAGGCTGCAAAGGTTTCGGCAAGGGCAACTTCAAAGCGTTGTTCGTTTCGATCGAGGAAGAGCAGCGACGCCGGGGCAATCTCTAGGTCATTTAGTTGGGAGACATAACGAGGAAACGGCTTTGTGGGCAGATCACGCTAGTGGCTCGCGGTCAACAGCCATCTCCCGTTTTGTTTGACCCAGATATTTGTGTAGCGGCGGTTTATTGTCTGCTGATCCTCAGTAACGACGCTCTCGTGCCCCATTACGATAGCTGTTTCTCTATTGAAGTGAGACTGACTCGATTTGACGATCGAGTGACCGGTAATTAATAACTCCGTTTGAAACAAAGCTGCCACAGCGTCCCGGCCGCGTATGATCTCGTTTCGAGGCGAATTAACGACAAAGTTATCAGAGACCAACCGGCTGAACCATTCAACATCTTTTTTCTGAATCGCTTCGGCCTCTTCCAAGTCGAGTTTTCTGATCTCTCTTTCGACATCGCTATCAGAAGTGTCGCAAGTAATGGAATTAAATATAAATATGGCGGATACCAGGCCGACGAAACTTGGTATGCAGATCATTTTCATGGTTTTTAGTAGCGGGCGGAACCGGCGAAATTACTTTTGTCTGTCCGCCCGAAAGAAGGAAGGCTTAAGCACTGGGACAACGAAGTCGCGGGTTATAATCGGCGAAGATACCGTCCGGGTTGTTTCGCCACAACCACGCGTGTAATTCATACCGACTGCGAGCCGCATTGTAATGAAACGTCTGTCCGAACAGCTCTGGGGCAGAATTTGAACCCGTGAAAGGCACGATGTATTCAACCCCAACCAGCTGCAATTCGCCGTCTTCGTTGGGCAAGTAGATGATGAACTCTGGTTCAGCCGGGTTGACGATCTGATCGACACGCGCAGCGTTTCGATAGTGATAACCCATTGCGGGAGCCGTCAGGAAGGGAAACGCAGCCGCCGGATGCCGTAAACCCATCTGCTATCGCCGTATCGAAATCATGATATACGGCGGTCCCGGCACGTGCCTGGGCGAGTTGTGCTCGGCATTCGGCATCGCACTCCGCAGACTCTTACGCGATAATCGTCATTCCGCTCCAGAGGAGGCAGCCCGCTGCCGCAGCCAATGTAAAGATGGATAGAAATACTTTCATTTTCATTTGTTGTTCTCCTTGACCGTTTTTCTCCGAGCCATTTTGGGTCGGTGAGTGCTATTCTCATTTCCATCACTTCTGAAAGTACTTAAAATGGTCCTGAATTCTTCTGAAGACTCCTGAATAGCTATGAGCGACCATTCAACAAGCGCTTAAGTTCGAAGGGTTTCGCCTTGACGAATCAAAGCGCGTGCTGACGGGGCCGGATGGCGGAACAGTGGCTATACCAGCAAAAGCGTTTGATACGCTGTTATTTCTGGTTACCCATGCCGGCGAAACCGTCGAAAAGGACCAGCTTTTGACTGCTGTTTGGGCAGATACTTTTGTCGAAGAGAACAATCTCAACCAGCACATTTCAACGCTGAGGAAAGTCTTTGGTGAACGGAGGAACGAGAATAAGTTTATCGCGACGATTCCGGGTCGGGGCTTTAAATTTGTAGCTCAGGTTCGTCGAGTCGATGAGCCGACTTCGAGTGAAGACGATACAGTTGACGCGAGAGACACGAAACGCGCGGGAAGAGGCAGCGATCTCGGGTCAAGCCAGGAGGGGAAATTACACTATCATAACCCTTTCGGCTCTTGGCATCATTGCGATCATCGGAGTAGCCATTTACCTGTGGAGACAGAATTCGGATTTCGCCGAGAACGGCGGAGCGATCCGAACTCTCGCCGTTTTGCCGTTCAAGCCATTGGGCACCGACAACACTGATGATGAGCTTCAATTAGGTATGGCGGACACGCTAATTGCCAAACTGAGCAGTGATAATGACGTCATTGTTCGCCCGTTGGGCACAGTCCGCAGGTTTGGTTCCGCAGATCAAGATCCCGTTGCTGCTGGATCTGAACTCGGAGTAGAGGCCGTTCTCGACGGAACAATCCAAGCAGCTAATAACCGCATAAGAATTTCCGCGAGGCTTATTAGTATCAGTGACGGAAGGCAATTGTGGGCGGGGCAGTTTGATGAAAAATTCACTGATATCTTCAGCGTCCAGGATTCGATCACCGGGCGAGTTGCTTCCGTTTTGAGAGCAAATCTGGCAAAGCGAAGGGTTTCTGACACTCAAAATGTTGCTGCTTATCAGCTTTATATAAAAGGCCGGTACCACATTCTGAAGATCACGCGGCCTGAAACTGAAAAAGCGATCGAATACTTTCAAAAGGCTATTGACACGGATCCGACCTATGCTCTCGCGTACACGGGATTAGCTGACGCATATCGACTTTTGAGTTTATCGGGTGAAATGCCATCGGCTGACATCCTGCCGAAAGCTAAAGCGGCAGCACAAAAAGCGATCGAACTGGATGAAACGCTTGCTGACTCTTACGCCGTGCTTGGATTCATCACGTTTTGGTACGACTGGAATTGGCCCGCAGCCGAAAACGAATTCAAACGAGCGATCGAACTCGGGCCTAATAACGCCGACGCTCATATTTTCTACGCAAATTTGCTGTCGAACCTCGGACGGCATCCCGAGGCCCTTTCCGAGGCAGAAAAGGCGGTCGAGCTGGACCCTCTGAATTTGAGGACCGCCGCACTCCGGGCACAATTTCTATTGCACGCTGGCAAGACGGACGAAGCTCTCGCTGAACTTCAGAACACGTTCGAAATGGATTCAAATTACTGGCTTGCGCATCTCTATGCTGCCAGCGCTTATATTGAGAAGGCAGATTACGAGAGGGCGATTAAAGAAGGAGAAAGTGCCCGTGGCCTGTATGAAAGCGCCACGCTGCAGCATCCTTTCTGGGCTTTGCATTGGCCCGGGCAGGACGCAAGAACGATGCTCTAAAAGAAGTCAATCGATTGATCGCTTTGTCTGAAACCAGTTACGTATCACCCTATAACATCGCATTGATCTATGCGGGTCTATATGATCGCGACAAAGCCTTCAGATGGTTAAAGAAAGGAATTGAAATACGCGATCCGCGTATGACTTTTCTAAAGGTTGAACCGAAGTGGAATGACCTTCGTGAAGACCCTCGATTTGCTCAACTCACCGGCAGCCTCGGATTGTCATAGCTTCGACGTAAATGGCTGCCTACACATGAAATGAAATTAAAATAGTGGCAAAATCCTTTTCAATGGAGCTGAAATACCAAACAGGTTTCGGGAACGAATTTGCGACCGAGGCGGTCGAAGGGCGCGTTGCCGGTCGGGCGGAATTCGCCGCAGAAGGCCCCGCTTGGGTTGTATGCCGAGCAGTTTTCAGGAACGGCATTCACGGCGCCGCGGGCGACGAATAAACGCACGTGGACTTATCGGATCCGACCGAGCGTTTTGCATAAGCCGTTTCAGCAGATCGACAACAAGCTCTTCAGTTCGTCCCCGTTTGATCAGATCGCAACCACGCCGAACCAACTTCGCTGGGACCCGCTGCCGCTGCCGTCAGAGCCGACGGATTTTGTCGACGGCATTACGACGATCGCCGGAAACGGCGACAGCTTTGCTCAAGCGGGGATGGCGGTCCACATCTATGCCTGCAACAAAGACATGGCCGACCGGTTCTTTTACAACGCGGACGGCGAGATGCTGATCGTGCCAGAGATGGGCGGACTGGTGATCTACACCGAGCTTGGGGTGATCGAGGTCAATCCTGGCGAGTTATGCTGCCTCCCCCGAGGACTAAAATTCCGAGTCTCGATCGGCGCAGCAGGCGGAAACCCGACCGGTAGGAAGGGTGCCAACGCTCGGGGATATATCTGCGAGAATTACGGCTCGCAGTTTCGCCTTCCCGATCTTGGTCCGATCGGAGCGAATGGCCTAGCCAACCCGCGCGATTTCGAGACGCCGGTCGCATGGTATGAGGATAAAGACGGCGAGTGCGAGATCGTCGCAAAATTCGGCGGCAATCTCTGGTCGTGCACGACCGATCATTCGCCGCTCGACGTCGTCGCGTGGCACGGCAACTACGCGCCATACAGATACGATCTGCGGCGGTTCAACACCATCGGCTCGATCTCGTTCGATCACCCCGATCCGTCGATCTTCACCGTGCTGACCTCGCCTTCCGGCGAACCGGGCGTCGCGAATTGCGATTTTGTCATCTTCCCCGACCGCTGGCTCGTCGCCGAAGACACGTTCCGCCCGCCGTGGTACCACCGCAACGTGATGAGCGAATACATGGGCCTGATCTACGGCCAGTACGACGCCAAGGAAGAAGGCTTCGTCCCCGGCGGCGGCTCGCTCCACAACCAAATGTCCGCCCACGGCCCTGACCTCGACGCCTTCGAAAAAGCCTCGAACGCCGACCTGAAGCCGCAGAAACTTTCGGGCACGCTGGCGTTCATGTTCGAATCGCGATACATCATCCGCCCGACAAAGTTCGCGATGGAAACTGCACAGTTGCAGCACGAATATTCTGAGGTTTGGCAGGGGTTGAAGAAGAATTTTAGGGCTTAGACCGAGATTCCCTTATAATGTTCGAAGATGCCGACGGTTTTACGACACCTGGCGTACCGGTTCTATTTCTATAGCCATGAACCGAACGAACCGCCGCACATACATATAGATCGGGATAACCTGTCGGTCAAGTTCTGGCTCCAGCCGGTTTCGCTCGCCCGAAATCGCGGTTCAACGCCAGAGAGCTGCGAATTCTCGAAAGCGTGGTAGAAGAACGGAGGGTATTCTTTTTGGAGGCGTGGAATGAGTACTTTGGCAGTATCGGCTGACGAAAGGGTCGCGGACGTAGAAACGACCGAGGATGAGCTGCGCGTTCGACTCATGGATGGGAGAACGATCTCTGTACCCCTTGCTTGGTATCCCAGACTTTTACACGCGACGGAAGAGCAGCGAAATAATTGGGAGGTTGCAGGAGGCGGTTACGGCATCCACTGGCCCGACATCGACGAAGACCTTAGCACCGAGGGTCTGCTTCGCGGAGCTCCGGCGTCCGCTCCCTCACTTGCGATAAAACCGTAGATAAACTACGCAACAATCACAATTGACTCCGCGGATCTGTAGCGGTTATGCGAAAGACAATAACGACCAAGTACGATGTGGAGGAATACTTGAATACGCCCGAGGAAAGAGCTGCCTATCTTGAAGCGTGTTTTGAAGAGGCAAACGGTGACGCCGCGTTTGTTGAAAAAGCCCTGAGTAATATTGCCCGTGCAAAGGACATGCAAGTTTTTTAGAGACGGGCAATGAACGGAAAGCTTCACGATAATCCACTCAGTGATTTAATTATTCACAAGGTCAACCGTTTTCCGGAAGACATACGAGATTTGCTGTTGCGAATCAACGAGTTGGGTCGCGGTGAACGGCGCTGGCCTCTCGGAGAGAACTGGCCGTTCAGCCTACGGGAATACGACTGGATTGAAGGTAAAGATCTCGATGAAGGCCGCGAGCTGCTTCGACATTACGCAGCTATGCTGGAGAATGGTCGAGGCGATGAAATAATGGTCGATCCGATAACGCAAAAGCCGTTTGTCGATCCCAAGTGAAGCTCAGGAAACGAGGTTCACAAAAAGAATGGTGGAACAAGTTCGCTCTTCGTCCGTAATTAATCAAAATAAAGAAATATGAAAAATAGCTTGTTGATATTGTTGTTTCTAATTGGCCTGTCGTTTCAGGCCTTTGCTCAAACTGCCGCGAAAGGGTTTGAAGGTTCGTGGAACGGTACGCTTGAGGCGGGCGGGCAGAAGCTTCGCATCGTTGTTACGGTGACGAAGTCGGACGCCGGGACGTACGCCGGAAAATTTGAAAGCCTGGACCAGGGGGCGACTGTGCCGTTCGATACGGTAACGCTCAGCGGTGACGACGTGCGGATGGAGGTTAAGGCAGCCGGAATCGTTTACGAAGCTGTTCTGAACAAGGAACGCACGGAGCTGACCGGGAAATTTACGCAGGGCGGGCAGGCGATCCCGCTTAACTTCAAGCGTGATGAACCGGCGGCAGCAACCGCGAAGCCGGCTTCACCGCCGGCACCGAAGCCAAAACCGGATTATTCCGCTCCGGCCGATGCTCCGTATACGGCCGAAGAGGTGATCGTGAAAACGCCTATGGGTCACACGCTCACGGGCACGCTTACGCTACCCAAAACTGCGAGTGGCGCCAAACCTGTCGCGGCGATCATCACGATATCCGGTTCCGGCCCGCAGGACCGCGACAGCTATCTCGGGATGGGAGAGTATAGGCCCTTTCGCCAGATCGCTGATTCGCTGGCACGCCGCGGCATTGCTTCGCTGCGGATGGATGACCGCGGGACGGGGGCGTCGGGCGGAACGTTCAAAGGGTCGACCAGCGCCGATTTTGGCGAGGACATCCGTGCCGGATTGGCCTATCTGCGTACGCGGCCCGAGGTCGATGCGAAACGTCTCGGGGTGCTCGGTCATAGCGAAGGTGCGGTGATCACACCAATGGTCGCTGAAAAAGAGCCCACCCTTAAAGCCATCGTGCTGCTCGCCGGTGTCGCCGACCCGGCCCGGAGTGCTCTGCACTTTCAGATCAAGAACATGTACGACCACGACGCCAAGCTCACGCCGGAAAAACGAGCCGAGATGATCGCCGCGATCCCCCAGCGGATCGATGGCATGATGGCGGCCGACCCGTGGATGAAATTTTTCTTGACCTACGATCCCGGGGCCACGATGCGCCGCGTGAAAACGCCGGTGCTGATCCTCACGGGAGCAAATGACAAACAGGCTGTGCCCGAGCAAGTAGCGGTACAAGAAAAGGCGTTCAAAGAGGGCGGCAACAAAGATGTGACCGCGCGTGTAGTGCCCGGCCTAAACCATCTATTTGTCGAGGATGCCGACGGATTCCCCGGCAACTATTCTAAGCTGCCGTCGCCGATGGTGATGCGGGCGGATGTCGTGGCGACGGTCACCGACTGGCTTGCAGTAAAGCTGAAGTGAATTGATCTTCCCCGAAGGAATTCGGAACCCGGCATTCAATGTCCGACCTGAACGAACAACTTCTCGCGGCGTTCGATGGGCATGACATTGATGCCGTGCGCGCGGCGCTCGACGCCGGGGCGGATGCCTGCTCGCCTGTTCGCGGTAAGCTGCCGATCTATTGGCTTCTCGAAGAATACACGCGGTCGGACCGGCTCCCGGGCTGTCTTCAATTGCTTTTCGAGCGAGGTGCAAACCTGGATGATCCCGTGGTCAGGTCGGTCCTTCTAGACGATGCCGAGGGTGTGAATGCAGCATTCGCCGAGAACAAGTCGTTACAGGCTCATCGCACTACCCTTCGATCGGCGTTCACCTCGCTGGCCGACGTATCGCTGCTTCATGTCGCGGCGGAATATGGAAACCAAAACGCCGCCCGGGCCTTGATCGAGTTGGGTGCCGATGTAAATTTCACCGCGGGCACGGATGAGAGCGGCTTTAACGGGCATACGCCGATCTTTCACACGGTAAACTCAAATCGAAATCGTTCGGCTCCGATAATGCAAATGCTCGTGGAAGCCGGGGCCGATTGTACCGTGCGGCTGGCCGGCGTTCATTGGGGAAAAGGTTATCCGTGGGAAACCGTCTTTTTCGACGTGACGCCCGTTTCGTATGCCCAATTCGGCCTAATGCCGCAGGTTCACCGAACTGAGGGCGATATTTATGCCAACATCGAATATCTGCTTAAGGCAGCTCACCGAAAAATGCCGCGGCTCGAAAATGTCCCGAATCGGTACCTGCAGCCGAAATAGAGATCCTGAATTCGACATAGAGCCGACCGTAGATGAATGTCGCTCGTATGTCGGGTTGTCTTTGTGTACTATCAAATTAGTTTTGTAGAGCTATTTAATCGGAGGAAGAACGGGAATGGAACGATCATCGGAAGCAAAATGGGAAGGCAGCATTAAAGAGGGTAAAGGGAATATCCGGCTCGGCAGCGGAGCGTTCGAAGGTGCGTATTCGTTCAACTCGCGGTTTGGCGACGACACGGTCGCGACCAATCCTGAAGAATTGATCGCTGCGGCACATGCGGGTTGTTATACGATGGCCCTCTCTGGCTTTTTGGGTAGGGCCGGGCACACGCCGATCGGCATCAGTACAAAAGCGGTGGTACACCTTGAAAAAGAGGGCGAGGGATTTGTGATCCCGAAGATCGACCTGATAACAAGGGCGCAGATCGCGGACATCACGGACGAAGAGTTTCAGCAGATCGCAAAGACAGCAAAAGAAAAGTGCCCCGTCTCAAGGGTACTCGCTGGCGCCGAGATCACGCTCGACGCAAGTTTGCAGCAAGCACATAGCAAATAATGTTTGCGCCATTCATGTCGGACGTGTCTATCCGCTGGACGGCAAACGGCGGATAGACATCTGCATTGCCGCGCTCAACGAAATTCGCTCGGACTTCAACCGCGGTCGATTATCGAAATTTCTCTTGCGCCAAAACTCCGATCCAAGCAAAAATATTCCTATCGATTTAGGCCGTGCCTGATAGAGGCCGGAACGGGGGCCCTTCACTGGCCTTCATCCCACTTGCCAAGGAGTGTTTGCGATGTTTTCCCGATCTCTCACCGCGATCCTGCTTATTGTTCTCTCGCTGAATTCCGCCGTCTTCGCTCAATCCGGCATAGCATCATACGCGAGCCGTGCATCGTTCACATCAGACGCCGAAAATCTTACGACAATCGATTTCGAAGGCATCGTGCCGAACAGCGGATTTCGAAATTTCAAGAGCGAAGGCAGCCTCGTAACCGCCGGAATAGAGTTCCGTCCCGGCGGCGGAGCGCGCTTCGGGGCCGGGCATATAACTGTCGTCGGGCCTTGGTATCTGGCCGGGCCGATCTACGAAACGACAAGCGGTGCAAAGCTTATTTGGGCGCCGCCGAACCAGCCCGGCAACGCCTACCTTGATATTATTCCCCCGGGGGGAACGACCGCTGTCGGCGTCGATCTTTGGGCTGCCCAGCCTTACGTCTCGCCGGTGGATGTAGAGGTCGTAACGGCCAACGGACGCAAGACTTTGACCATCGACACCCCGAACCGCCCCGCGGCGGGTTTTGTCGGCTTCGTCTCAGACTCTGCGATAACGTCGCTTCGCATTACTCCCGCGAGGGGTCAGACCGGTCTTGTCCTCGATAATTTTACTTTCGGGCGCGGCAGCAAGAACGCTTCGAGACCGGCGAGCGATGAAACGCGGCCGGCCGCGGGATCGCCGGGTCGACGGAAGGCCGGCGACGAACGGCCGCAGGCTACACGCACGGCCACCGAAGAGACGGCATCTGCTTCACGACAAGGATCGACTTCGTCGGCCGGATCGTCGACTGTGGGCAAGATCGCTTACACCCGCAACGATACCGAGATCAGGTTGATCGCTCCCGATGGCACGAACGACCGTCGCTTGTGGACGCATCCGCACTTGACCAATAACATCGGTTTGTACGAACTCGACTGGCGGCCCGACGGCAAAGAGCTGGCGTTTTCGAGTTCGCACAGCAACGTCACTTCGTTTTACCACGCCGACATTTATACCATCCAAGCTGACGGCTCGGGACTGCGTAAACTGACGAACGCTCCCGATCACAGCGAGCTCGCTCGCTTTCCGAAAGGAAGCGTAACGGTCACCGTTCGCAACTTCCAACCGGCAAGCACTACGCCCGGCACCTTCATTATCTACGTCGCCGGAGCCGACGAGCCGCAGCAGATCGTGCTTCCCGCAGGTTCATCAAAAACGGTCGTGTTCAAGTCCGTTGCAGACTTCGGAAAACACGTACAACCGGTCGTGGCGATGTTTGGGCCGAACCGCTGGCACTTTCCCGGCGTCGACGTGCAGGCGGGTCGGAATGTAGCTGCACCGCTGACCATAAGTGGTGACGGCATCGAGCTTCTCGGCGCTTTTCGCCCGACGTGGCGCGGCGACGGTTCGCGGATCAGCTACCGGTCCGGCCACTGCGTCGTAAGTCATATTCCCGCTAACCCGGTTCCCGGTCAGTACAGTTTCGATCCGCTTTTCAGCGGGAAGCATCCCTCGGGGGCATGCACGTGGGACTATGGCCCGACTCCTGAAACCGCGAATCAGATCATCTACACGGACAATGGTTCCGGCTCGAGCATTTTTCGGATCACGGAAGGCGGAACTCTCCCGGGCACGAAACTGACCGAATTTTCCGATCTCGACCACCAGCTTCTTTACGATCTTCAATGGCTTCCCGACGGCTCGGGAATTCTTTACTCGACCGTCAACCTGTTCCGCGATTCGGGCAATATTTTCCGGTGGGATTTCGCGACGAAGCGGGTAAGGCAGATCACGCGTCTGAAAAACGAGTTTGCTAAGTCGTTCAGTATCTCGCCGGACAGCCGGTCAGTGGTTTTTGAGCGTTGTAGGGCGCACGAGGATGATAAGAACTGCGATCTCTGGATCACGGATGCGAACAGCGGTGAAATGCGTTTACTTGTTCGTAATGGCCTGCGCCCGTCGTGGGGCCGATAACTTGCGGGGATCCCGCTTTTTCGGTCGGCATTAGGCCTTGCCAACCCTGGAGGCGTCCGTAGGACGATTGGACGAGATAGAATTCGCTGCCATAATACGCGTGTTCATCTTGGAGGAAATCTTCAAATTATGACAGCTGCAAACGCGAGCACCTTGACGCCCGCTCGGATCATGGAAGTCGGCATGGCATTTTGGCCAGCGAGAACTTTGTTGACGGCGGTTAAGCTGGGTGTTTTTTCCGAACTTGGAAATGATGCGCTGACCGGGGAGCAGCTTCGTGATGCTCTTGGCCTGCATCCGCGTTCGACGCCCGATTTCTTTGACACACTCGTTGCTTTGCGTTTTCTCGAACGGGACGGCGAGGGCGATGGAGCCAAGTATCGCAACACGGCCGAAACGGCGGCTTTTCTCGACCGCAGCAGCCCCGCATTTATGGGCGGCTTTCTCGAGATGGCCCACGACCGTCTGTATCGTTATTGGGGCGATCTCGACGAAGCATTAAAAACCGGAAAACCGCAGAACGAAACAAAACACGGCGGCAAAGGCGTATTCGAAGAGCTCTACAGCCAGCCGGAACGCCTCGAACAGTTCATGGACGCGATGGCCGGCATCTCGGCGGGCAATTTTATGGCCCTTGCCGAGAAGTTCGACTTCTCAAAATACAAAACGCTTTGCGACGTGGGCGGTGCGGCCGCCACGCTTTCCACTATCGTTGCCCGGCGGCATCCGCATTTGAAGATCACGATCCGCCGACCTGCCGCCCGCGACAGCTATTGCCGCGAAGAAGATCGAGGCCGCTGGATTGTCGGATCGGATCACGGCAGCGAACATAGATTTCTTCCAGGACGAACTTCCGAAAGCGGACGTCATTACGATGGGCATGATCCTGCACGACTGGAACCTGGAGAATAAAAAGATGCTCATCCGCAAAGCTTACGACGCGTTGCCCGAAGGCGGAGCGTTCATCGTGATCGAGGCCCTGATCGACGACGCCCGCCGCGAAAATGCTTTCGGATTGATGATGTCGCTGAACATGCTCATCGAGTTCGGCGAAGCGTTCGATTATTCCGGAGCGGATTTTGACCGCTGGTGTCGCGAGGCAGGATTCAAGCGGGCCGAGGTGATACATCTTTCCGGACCGGCCAGCGCAGGCGTCGCGTATAAATAAACTTTCTTTTCGCAATCCGCTGACGGCGTCACGATCAATTATTCGAAAAAGCCTCTTTACGGAGGCTTTTTCTCTGCATCAGGGCCGGAAAATGCACCGGCAGTGAGATATCTAACTGACACGTATTTTGCGGCGTGTTAAGCGTCCGTCCTCGCCGCATTTATCACGTGCGGCTAACGAATTCGCTGTATGGTGAATTGCGGATAATTCTGACAGAATAGTGACATGGTTTCGATTCTTGGCACGCGGCTAACGGCCGCATTTGCATTGGCCATTGTTCTGCTCATCGCCAATGCGGTTGTCTCTTTCCGCGCGGTGAACACGCTTGTCCAAAACAACGATCGTGTTGTCCGCACGATGCAAGTGATCGAAACGCTTAGCGAGGCCCTTTCCGCGGTCACCGACGCCGAATCCAGCCAGCGAGGTTATATCATCAGCGGCGATGCCAGCTTTATGGCTCAATATGACGCCGCACGCCCGCGGGTAACCGCCACCCTATCCCGGTTAACCGAACTTGCAGAGGACAATCAAGACCAGCAGGACCGGATAAGGTCCTTCGACGGGGCCGTCAGCCGGAGGATGGAAACTCTTCAAAATAACCTTAAGCTTCGCGAGACAGGCGGTGTCGATACTCTCCTGCGACAGGGGCGCATGTTGTCCGGTAAAAGTGAGATGGACGAGGTTCGCCGCGTCGGTGCGGAGATTCAGGCCGCAGAAGATAGGCTTTTGGCGGTACGGACCGAGCAATCGAGAACGAGCTCGCGGAACACGATGCTGACGTTCCTGGCCGCCAACACGCTAACGCTTGCTCTTCTTGCCCTTGTCTACTATCTCCTGGTCCGCGATCTCACCCAAAGAAAACTTGTGGCAGAGCGACTTCAGGAAGCGCATGATCATCTGGAGATGCGCGTAAAAGAGCGGACGGCCGAATTGGACGACGCGAATACAGAACTTGAGCGAAGCAACCGCGAGCTTCAGGATTTTGCATTTGTCGCTTCACACGATCTGCAGGAGCCGCTCAGAAAGATACAGGCCTTTGGCGATCGTTTAAAGACCAGGCACGGCCGCGAAATTGAACGACGAGGCGCAGGATTACCTGCATCAGAATGCAGAACGCTGCCAGCCGGATGCATCGGTTGATCAACGACCTGCTGACCTTTTCGCGCGTTACGACAAAGGCACGGCCGTTTGAACCGACCGACCTTAACCAGGCGACAAAAGACGTATTAAGCGACCTTGAGGTCAGGATCCAGGAGACGGGCGGACGTGTCGAGGTGACCGACCTCCCGACCATCGATGCCGACCCGCTGCAGATCCGCCAGTTATTACAGAATCTGATAGGCAATGCGCTGAAGTTTCATAGGCCGGACGCTCCGCCTATAATAAAGATCGGCGGCAGTTTCTTGAAGGAAGGCGAGAATGAAGGTCTGAACGGCAGCGGCGGGATGTATCGATTGTCTATCGAGGACAACGGCATCGGTTTTGACGAAAAATACCTTGACCGTATCTTTACCCCGTTCCAACGCCTTCACGGCCGAAACGAATTTGAAGGAACTGGCATCGGCCTTGCGGTCTGCCGCAAGATAGTCGAACGCCACGGCGGAAGCCTTACGGCTCTCAGCAAGCCGGGCACAGGCTCAACTTTTATCGCGACTCTTCCCGTAAAACAAGCAAAGGAGACCTTTGGAAAAAAGTGACGAACCTTGGACAACCTATAATTATCCTCATGGCCGATGACGACGCCGATGACCGAATGCTTGCAAAGGAAGCATTGGAGGAAAGCCGCGTCCTCAACGACCTTCGCTTCGTGGAGAACGGCGAAGAACTTATGGATTATCTCTATAAACGGGGTGATTTTGCTGATGCGGAGCGCCCCGGCCTGATCCTGCTGGACCTGAACATGCCCAAGAAGGATGGACGTGAAGCGTTAAAGGAGATCAAGGCGGACGCCAATCTGCGGCGGATACCTATCGTTGTGATGACGACATCGAAAGCCGAAGAAGATATATACCGAAGCTATGATCTCGGCGCCAGTTCGTTTATCACAAAACCAGTCACTTTCGAACGGCTTGTGGAACTTATGAGGACTCTTGGACAATACTGGGTCGAGATCGTCGAATTGCCGGAGTAAACTAAGTATCTGCTTATGGAAAACTGGTTGAAAAGCGGGAAGATCCGCGTCCTGCTCGTCGAGGATGATGAGGACGATTATATTTTAACGACCTCGCTTCTTACCGAGATCCATTCGGACAAATTCGAACCCGTCTGGGCAAAAACCTTTGAAGAAGGGCTTGAGCACATAACCGCCGGCGATTATGATATCTGCCTTCTTGATTACCGGCTGGGCTCGCACAATGGACTCGAGCTTCTTCGCGAGGCCCGCCGCCAGGGGGTCACCCGGCCGTTCATTCTGTTGACCGGGCAAAGCGACGTCGAACTCGATTTTCAGGCCATGCGGGCCGGTGCCGCCGACTTTCAGGTCAAAGGGCAATTGAACTCGGCCAACCTTGAACGTTCGATCCGATATGCCATTCAGCAAAAGCAGATGGAGGAGGAGCGCGTCGTGCGAATTCTCGATCAGGAAGCACGCACGCAT
Source organism: uncultured Acidobacteriota bacterium (assembly GCA_963763355.1). GTDB lineage: Bacteria > Acidobacteriota > Blastocatellia > Pyrinomonadales > Pyrinomonadaceae > OLB17. Next base: position 1,047,543 of record CAVXOI010000007.1, on the reverse strand, counting down.
GCCGAATCGGCCAACCAGGCAAAGGACGACTTTCTTGCAATGGTGTCGCACGAGCTTCGGACGCCGCTGAACGCAATGCTCGGATGGGTCGGGATCCTGCGCGGCAACAAGGGGAACGAAGACGTTTATGCCCGTGCGATCGACGCCATCGAGCGAAGCGCTAAAACACAGAACCGGCTGGTAAATGATCTTCTGGACATTTCCCGCATCGCGAGCGGCAATCTCTGGATCGAAAAGCAGCCTCTCGTGCTCGGGTCTATCATCGAACAGGCGCTGGACGAGGCGTATCCGGCGGCGCAGGCGAAATCCATCACCATCGAATCCGATGCAGATGATACCGTCAAATGGGTCCAGGGCGACCCCAGCCGGTTGGAGCAGGTAGTAAATAATCTCCTTCAAAACGCGATAAAGTTCACGCCCGAAGGCGGCAAGATCAGGGTAAGCCTGAAATACGACGATGGAAAGGCCCGGCTCGCGGTGGCGGACACCGGCCGAGGAATCGACAGCGAGTTTCTGCCCTACGTTTTCGACCGTTACAAACAGGCCCGCGAAGCAAAGGACCGCCGCCTTGGACTTGGCTTAGGGTTGGCGATCGCCCGCCATATTGTCGAACTTCACGGCGGTTCGATCGTGGCCGAGAGCGCCGGCGAAGGACACGGCTCGACGTTCTCCGTTGTCCTTCCGGTCACCGAATCGATAGCAAACGCCGTGTAAATCCTCGTGGCCGATGTCGAGCGAGATCTTAGGCCGAGATCAGAACGTTATGTGCCGTAATATAAAGACACTCTTCAATTTCGAACCGCCGGCGACCACGGACGAGGTCCGGGCGGCTTCGATTCAATTCGTCCGAAAGCTGTCGGGTTTTAATCGCCCCTCGAAGGCAAACGAGGAAGCATTCGAGCTCGCGGCCGAGCGTGTCGCAGCAGCCGCGCAGGAAATGCTCAACTCGCTTGTCACGACAGCGCCGCCGCGGGACCGCGAAACCGAAGCCGCGAGGGCAAAGGCCCGTGCCGCGATACGTTTCGGCACGGGTTGAACTCTGCAGATGATCGGGAGAACCGGTTATGCCGATCGAGATCGAATATCTCACACCTCTAATACAGGTTTTCAATATGCCGCGTTCGCTGGCCTTCTACCGCGACCTGCTCGGGTTCGGGGTTGTGACGGATTCAGGCAGCGGTGACGATTCAAGTTGGGTTTGGCTGCAACTGAACGGCTGTCACCTGATGCTGAATGACCAGTATGAACCCGGCCATGTGCCTGACGCTCCGCCGCCCGACCGGGCAAAATGGCATCAGGACACTGCCCTCTATTTCGGTGCCGACCCCGATGCCGTTTATGATTACCTGATCTCAAAAGGCCTGTCTCCAAAGCCGCCAGGCAATGCTTCGTACGGAATGCGGCAGCTTTCGCTTCGCGATCCGGACGGCTACAACCTCTGCTTTCAAAAGCAGATCGATGATGAATGATCTGACACCCTCGGACCGGCCAATCACACGAAGTTTCAGAATTTTTTTCAGAAATTACTAAATACGTTTTCCTTTCTCTGTTAGTATCATTGCCCAAACTATGGATACTGACGCCCTCTCCGGAAAAGTAAAACAGCGGCTGCTGGCTGTGGACCTGCTTCGCGGCATTGTCATGATGATAATGCTGCTTGATCATGTACGCGATTTCGTTTATGCAGGGGCACTTCAGTCCGATCCCACAGACCCTACATCGACTACAATTCCAGTTTTCTTCACTCGCTGGATAACCCATTTCTGCGCGCCCGTTTTCGTTTTTCTCTCCGGCGTCAGCATCTATCTGCAAAGGGCGAATAAGACAAATGCGGAATTGTCGCGATTTCTTTTCACTCGCGGGCTGTGGCTTATCTTTCTTGAGTTCACGCTCATCCGTTTTCTTATTGTCTTCAATCTTGATTATTCGTTTTTCGGGATGGCGCAGGTCATCTGGGTGATCGGCGTTTCGATGATCGTCATGGCCGCACTTGTTTATTTGCCGGTCAAGGTCGTTGGTATCGCGGGTTTGCTGATGATCGCATCGCACAACCTCCTGGATGGGATCCAAGTCCCGCTGAACATTGCTTTTGCCGGGACGCCGCCACCCGAACTTGGACAGTCATTATGGCTGATCCTGCACCAGGCCGGCGTTATCCCGTTGTTTGGCGGTTCACAGCTTTTCGTTGCGTACCCGCTGATACCCTGGGTTGGCGTGATGATGGTCGGGTATGCCCTTGGCACTGTTTATTCGTGGGAAGCGGACAGGCGCCGGAAGCTGCTCCTTCGGCTCGGCCTGGCCGCGACGATCTTGTTCATTGTGCTCCGGTTCGTTAACGTCTACGGCGACCCGTCACGGTGGATCACGCCTGTAGAAAGGCCCGCTGTGAGCCAAAGCGACAGCTCCGGTTGTTAACAATGTTCCGCCAAAGCCCCGAGGTGCGGAATATACGTTCCTCTCTTTTTTGAACACCACTAAATATCCCCCCTCCTTACTATTCTTGTTGATGACGCTCGGCCCTGCATTGCTTGTACTCGCATTGGCGGACGGTATTGAGGGCCGTTCGCTGTGGCAGCGTGTGTGCATTAATTTCGGCCGCGTTCCGCTTTTCTTTTATGTTCTGCAATGGGTAGTGGCACACTCCGCGGGTGTTCTGCTTGGTCTTCTTGCCGGCGTTGATGTCAGTTACTTGTTCCGCGGCCTTTTTGAAATGGGGCAGACGGCCCCGCCGGGCCACGGGTCCCCGTTGTGGGTGGTTTATGCAGTCTGGATCACCGGACTTATTGTTCTTTATCCGTTGTGTGCATACTATGGAAAAATAAAGAGTCGTAGCCGACATTGGTTGTTTAGTTATTTGTAGGCTTATTCGTTTCCGGTCAAATCAAATGTCCCACAAGATCGAAGAAGTTAGGTTCCTTGCGACGCCTGAAAAAGGCGAAGTCTCCGCACTTCTTATGCGGCCGGACGAAGCGACGCATCTACTTGTCCTCGGCCACGGGGCCAGTTCGAACATGCGCACACCGATGCTTCAGAACATCGCGGACGCGTTGGCCGATGTTCGTATCGCCACTTTTCGATACAACTTTCCCTATTCCGAAAACGGCCGCGGCCGCGATTCCAACCCGGTTTGCATCGCGACGGTCCGCTCGGCTGTCACTGCTGCGAAGGCCGCGGCTCACGATCTCAATATCCTGGCCGGAGGACATTCGTTCAGCGGAAGGATGACCTCGACCGCCGCATCCGAATCGCCGTTGGAAGGAGTTTCAGGTTTGGTCTTTTTTGCTTTCCCCCTGCACCCGCCCGGAAAACCCGGTACGGAGCGAGCCGAACACCTGAACAAAGTAACGGCCCCGATGCTTTTCCTTAGCGGTACGCGGGACGAATTAGGCCGGCTTGATCTTTTGGAACCGGTTGTCGATAAGCTTGGGCCGGCGGCTAAACTTCATTTGGTGGAAACGGCCGACCACAGTTTCAAGGTGCTCAAGCGTTCACGGAAAACCGAAGAAGACGTTTTCGTTGAAATAGCGCGCACCGTCCGGGATTGGGCAGCCAAACTATGACTTAGAAGGATATGGACCGAGTTGAATTAGATACGCTTTGGAGCAAGACCCTCCGAATGACCGAGCATACGCCGGCGGATCTTGAAAAATTGGCCGAAAGCGTCCTCGAGGTTTATCAAAACGGGGGCGGCCAATTTAGACAGCACGTTTCAAATCGACTGAAACAGATCGGAAACGATCGCGGCCTGGAATTCCCTATAGGCTCGTTTGACATGGAAACGGCAAAGCTTCTGGTCGCTGACGAGATCGGCTTTTCCGACTGGGATTCCCTGATCGCGTGGACCGAAAGGCCTGCTAAGAAGCCGCTTATTTTTCAATACGCCGTCGCTGCAATGGTGCGGGGAGATTTCTCGGCTCTCGAATCGACCGTTGGCGGCCCCGCGTCGTTTCAAGACGTGATCGTCGATTGGTTCGAGAAGGGTTATTTCGAGGATGAGCAGAAAACCTTGGCCGAGGTCCTTTCGGCTGCATGTATGCTCGGGCACGACCGGACGGCGGAATATCTTCTCGACAAGGGCGTCGATCCCCTAGCCGGTACACGGACCGGTTTGAACGGCTTTCATTACGCCGCATCGAGCGGCCGTTTGAGCGTGATCAAACTGCTGATCGAGCGGAAGGTGTCGATGGAAGAAAAGAACATGTACGGCGGGACCGTTTTTGAGCAGGCGATGTGGTCCGCTGTAAACGAATACAAGCCCGATCATGCGGCGATCATTGAAGAGCTGGTGCGGGCCGGGGCTGAAGTTGATCCCGGATATCGTGAGTGGTGGGACGAACAGGCCGTCCCGGATGCGTCGACCAAACGGCGCGTCGCCGCCGTTCTGGAAGAACATGCAAACTTTCACGCCCGCCTAGCCGGCGCTAAAGAACGCGTAAGCCAAGCAGAAGAAAAAGGGGGCCCTCGGGTGCTGGCCGACGCCCTAAAGGAGCTCGGCAATATTCTCCGGCGGCCATCCTTCACTCGCGATGCCGCTAACAAGGCCTACGAGCAAGCTGCTGCTCTTTATGCCGAGCTCGGCCTGCCGCTCGAAGAGGCGTGGGTCAAACGTCATATCGGCATCAATCACGAATACGCCGAGCGTCTTACCGAAGCCGAAAAATTTTACGACGAAGCGCTGGATCTATACCGGGCCCACAGCGTCGACGATCTTGATTACGCAAATGCTGTACGATATCCCGCCGTGATCAAGAACCGGCTCGGGAAGCGAGACGAGTCCGCAATTCTGTGGGAAGAAGCTTGCGACCGTTATAGTAAAGTTCATCCCAACGGAATTGGCGAAGGCGTGGCTGAGGCAGCGGCGTGGCTGACGATCTTTGCCATCGAAAAAGGCGACCTTTCTTCAGCAAAGAAATGGTTCGCAAAGGCCAGCGAGGCCTCTGCAAATTCGGGCGATCCCGACACACATAAATTCATCGCTGAGGTAAGGTCCCGACTGGAGGAAAGCGAGATCACCGCTTCCAAATCGAAATAACGCCCTATGGATCTCAGAAAGGAATGGAAATGGATGGCTATCCTCGCTGTGGTCTGCGGCATCGCGTTTTCGGAAGCAGTCGGCGGTGCATTCATTTATGACGATGTCCGGCAGATCCCCAGAAATGGTTTGATCCAGGACAACTCGCTGATCTGGAAGGCACTGACCTCGGATGTTTGGGCGTCGAAGGGCGGCGGCAGTATCACTGCAAGCAACAATTGGCGGCCGATCCTGACCGCATGGCAGATCGTTAATTTCCGTCTTTTCGGTACTAACCCGGTCGGCTGGCATATTGCAAATATCGTGCTTCACGCCGGCGTTTGTGTGCTTGCCTACGCGTTGCTCCGGCGTATTACGTTCACTGTCGCGGCCGCTTTCACAGTTTCCCTGATATTTGCCGTTCATCCCGTTCATGTCGAATGCGTCGCGTGGATCACCGGGTTTCCGGACGCGCTGTTTTCTCTCACTTTTCTCGGTTCGCTGTGGTTCGCGGTCAGCTATCGCCGAACAGGATCTCCCGTTCACCTCGGCTTGGTGCTTTTGCTATATGCTCTTGCCCTGGGGACAAAGGAGATCGGAATTCTATGCCTGCCGATCTATTATTTTATACTGGCCGGTGAAAGGACCGAGACCGAGAAAGATCGGTCGCTAGTGTTGCCGCTTGTTCTGATCGCCTTGATCGCAGGTATCTTTTTCGTGCTTCGCTGGTACATTCTCGGTTTTATCTCGCGATCGCCCGACGATGCCGCGGGCCTCGGCTCTACGCTCGTCAGCATCCCGCTGATGTTCACGTTTTATCTTCGGCAGATCTTCTTTCCCTATTGGATGGGGTTCAATTATCCAATCGTGCCGGTTGGACATCCGACGATCTCTAATTTCATTTTGCCTGCGTTGGTAACGCCCGCGGTGATCGCCGCACTGATCTATCTCGGTAAGAGCTCAAGAAAGGTCCGGATCGGAGCAGCGTTGTTTCTCTTGCCGCTGATCCCGGCAATGAATGCGACCGCCTTCTCAGCTGATCAGATCGTTCACGACCGCTACCTTTATTTGCCTCTGCTGGGGGTGCTGATGGTCCTCGTCACCCTCGTATCGAAATTTCTGACTGATCGAAACCTTCTGATCGCGGCCGTCGTCCTAAGCATTCCTCTATTCATCCAAACTTACACATACAGCAGGTCGGTAGAATCCGAAGTGACCGTGTGGGAACGTACAGCACAGATAGACGATTCGTCATTTACGATGGTGCAGCTCGGAGCTGCGTTGACCGATGCAGGACGGACCGAAGAGGCCATCGAGGCGTATACCAGGGCGATCAATAAAAAAGCAACGCCGCGGGCGCATCTGGGACGGGGGATGAATTTAATGAGATTGCAGCGGTTTGACGAGGCGGAGAGCGATCTCGCGAATGCAATGTATTTCCCCGGTGAGCGGATAGAACCATTGGCGCTTTTCCAAACCTATAGAACGCTTGGCATGACATATGTTGAGCAAGGCAAACATGACGATGCCGTAAAACTCCTCGACAGCGGGCGATCGGTCCTTCCGATGTATGCGGCGGCAATGACCGTCGATCTTGCGATCGTTTTGTATCAAATGAATAAGAAAGAGGTCGCGCTTCGTGAACTCGAGCGTGTCAGGAGCAGGGCAAAAACCGAGCTGCTTCCCGAATCGAAGGAAGTGTTCTTCCGCCTCGGCTCGCTGTACTTTGAAGCAGGCATGAAGGACGAGGCGCGGAAGGCATTAAAAGAATATCTCGATGCATCCCGCGCGTTCGCAAACCGGTATACGCCGGAATACCGCGCTCAAGCCGAGCGGCTGCTCGAAACGCTGCAGTAAAACTTAGAGATAAAGGATGAGGACTATGGCTGGAACAGATACGTCGGAACGTAAGGTAACCGGAACACGTCACGTTCTCGCAGTAAAGGACCTAAAGCTCGAGGCAGATTATTATCTCGACAAACTCGGTTTCGAACGCGATTTCACGGCTCCGGGCTGGGAGTTTCTTTCGTTCGGGGATTTCAAGGTTATGCTCGGCGAGTGCTCCGATGAAATGACCGCCGAAGAAACCGGAAACCACTCATGGTTCGCGCACGCCCTTGTCGAAAACGTCGACGACGTATACCAGGAATTCATTGACCGCGGCGCTAAGATCCTCTCGCCGATAGCCGACGAACCCTGGGGCATTCGCGACTTCACCGTCGTCACACCCGACGGGCACCGGATCGTATTCGGCCAGCTGACGAAATGAAGTCCATTTTTCTGAGCTGCGCTTTCCTTTTATTGGCCGTCTTTCTCGCGCCAACGGCCAGACCTCTCTGGTGCCAGTCGAAGGCGGACCGCCCCCCGATCATCCCAAGATCCAAATGGGCGGCGAACAAACCGGTCGGCGAACGCAAAAAGCACAAGATCAAGTTCATAACCATTCATCACACCGCTACGAACCAGCGTGCCGACATTCTCATCGGTACAAAGATGCGCAATCTACAGGCTTTCTCGCAGCGTGAGGACAAGCTCGCGTCGGGCAAGACCAAACCCGCCTGGCTCGACATCCCATACCATTTCTACATTGCCGTCGACGGCCAGATCGCCGAAGGCCGCGAGCTGAAATACATTGGCGACACGAATACCGAATACGACCCGACCGGCCACGCCCTGGTCGTCCTCGAAGGCAACTTCAATACCACCCACCCGACGACCGCACAGATCGATTCGCTAAAACAAACGGTCGCGTGGCTCGCTCGAAAATACAAAGTCCCGGCCGCCAATATAAAAGGTCACAGCGACTATGCCAAAACCGCCTGCCCGGGAGAGAATCTCAAGAAACTTTTGCCGGAGCTGCGCGGAAAAGTTAATTAGCGAATGAGCACATCAAAAGATTTACCGATCAAGGCCTTTACAACTCCGCAGAAATGGCGCGAGTGGCTTGAGAAAAGCCATGCTGCCTCGGACGGCCTATGGCTGAGGATCTTCAAAAAAGATTCGGGAAAAAAGTCGGTCACGCACCAACAGGCGCTCGATGAAGCTCTATGCTTTGGCTGGATAGACGGGCAAAGGAATAGTCACGACGAGGTTTCGTTCCTCCAAAAGTTCACGCCGCGACGATCTAGAAGCATTTGGTCAAAGCGAAACCGTGAAAACGTCGAACGTCTCGTCAAAGAAAAAAAGATGACGCCCGCAGGCCTCGCCGAGATCGAACGGGCAAAAAAGGACGGTCGTTGGGAAAACGCGTACGATTCGCCAAAGAACATGGAGGTCCCGGTCGGTTTCCTGAAAGAATTAAAGAAGGACAAAAAGGCTTACGAATTCTTCCAGTCCCTGAACAAGACCAACAAGTTCGCTATCGCCTTTCGCCTCCACACCGCGAAACGCCCGGAAACGCGAGAGCGGCGGATGAAAACATTCCTGACAATGTTGGCAAAGGGTGAGAAGCTACACTAGAACGAGTTATCGTTCCTGATTTATCAGCTTTTGCTATAATCAAGGGTATTGGAGCACAGTAATGAATATTACGCTTACCACCGTATTTAAGAAGGTTCCTGAAGGTTACATTGGCTACGTTGAAGAACTGCCGGGAGCAAACACTCAAGGTGCGACCCTTGAGGAAACACGCGAAAATCTGAAGGAAGCTATAGAACTTGTCCTCGAAGCCAATCGTCAGCTAGCTGAGGAAAATCTTAACGGCGCGGATGTTATTCGCGAACACCTGCTTTTGAACGCCGCATGAAGCTCCGCGACCTGATCCGCCACCTGGAGCAGCACGGTTGCGAGAAACTCCGCGAAGGCGGTAATCATACTGTTTACGTTAATCGAGCTAAACGGAAATCGACAGCCATCCCAAGGCATCGCGAAATTAACGAATTTCTAGCGAGGAAGATTTGTCAGGACTTGGACGTGCCCAAACCGTGAGGGAATCCTGCTTATACGTCGCGATGAAAGTAAAACAAATTTGCAGATTAGTAATTATTACTATAGCGCTCGTTTCAGGGGCTCCAGCAGTGTTCGGCTGCTCATCCGCCGACCCGAGCCTTAGACAGAGATTCCGGAGCGCCGACTCTGTGTTCATAGGTGAAGTAGTTGAATTTAAGGAGCGGCCCTGGACCGGTAACGAACAAGATGACATTAAGTCCTTCCCGTACCAGGTCAAGTTCAAAATTGAGAAGCAATGGAAGGGTTCTCGAAGCGACTCGATAACGGCGCTCGCAGACTTCGACAGCCCCAGCATGTGTAATGACCTGAGTCTCGAAGTCGGGCGGCGGCTCCTAGTATTTGCTCCTCGGACGCACGGACATTTGCTCGTTTATCGTGACTGTGGACCAAATCGTGGCGCAGATTATGCCAAGGACGAAATAAAGCGGCTAAACACCTTCTTCTTCCGCGCATACACCTTCTTTTATCCCTATCCAACATTTTGAAACCGGCGTCCAGCGCGTTATTCCATCTCGCTCTCGTCTATATCAAAATTCGCATAGACCTTTTGCACGTCGTCGTTGTCGTCGAGGGCGTCGTAGAGTTTCATCATCGTCTTGGCGTCGCCGCCTTCGAGCTTGATGTAGTTTTGCGGGATCATCGAAACTTCGGCGGCCTGGGGTTCGATGCCGGCTGTTTTGATCGCGTCGTTGACGGCTTCGAAATTGTCGGGCGCGGTGAAGATCTCGAAGACGTCGCCGTCGTCCTGCATATCGTCGGCACCGGCTTCGATGGCGATCTCGAAAAGTTCTTCTTCGCTCTTCGCGGCCTTATCCACGACGATGTAGCCCTTCTTGTCGAACATCCACCCGACCGAGCCCGATTCGCCCATGTTGCCGCCGTTTTTCGAGAAAATGTGGCGGATCTCGGCGACGGTGCGGTTGCGGTTGTCGGTCATCGCCTCGACCATTACGGCAACGCCGTTCGGGCCGTAGCCTTCATACACGACCTCGTCGTAATTAGCCCCTTCACCCTCGCCCATCCCGCGCTTGATCGCGCGGTCGATGGTGTCGTTGGGCATATTCTGAGCTTTAGCATCGCTGACCGCCTTGCGCAGGCGCGCGTTCGAGTCCGGGTCGCCGCTACCGCCGGTTTTGGTCGCGACGGTGATCTCCTTGATCATTTTCGTGAAGATCTTTCCACGCTTAGCGTCGAGCGCGCCTTTCTTATGCTTGATTGTGTGCCACTTGGAGTGTCCTGACATCGATTACCGTCCTTGATGTGTATTTGTGAGGGGCACACTCCCTACCGGTCGTGTTTCCGCCCGTTGTGGTCGAAATTGAAAATATACCACGCCGATTTTCCCGCAGACAAATTGGCCCATTTTCAGAAAGGATTCTGTTTGAAGTGGGCATCGCGGCCCTCAATTGCGAAAGCCCGCGCGTGAGCAAGGGCGATATGCGGGTGTTGAGTATTTCGCCCTTCCTAACGGTCGGGCTTGTGCAATCAGAGGCGTATCGGCGGCAGAAACGGCCTGCTAACCGATGGCGTTTCGCAATTGTTCAGCCGTCGCGCCGGTTATTCGTATCTGTTTGGTCTTAGACGCGTGCCCGGCGACGATCTCGACATTGCTTTTCCCGACGCCCAGCGTTTTAGCGAACAGTTTTATCAACTCCGCATTCGCGGCCCCGTCGACCGGCGGTGAAGCCACTCTCACCTTCACCGCCCCTTCCAATTCGCCCGCAATTTCCGTCCTCGAAGCCCGCGGCACAACGCGGACCGTAAAGCTGATACTGCCATCTTTCTCAGAGATGTTCACCATCCGCGACTCGGCTAACAAACATTAAGGCCTCACAAAAATATTCAGCACCAACGATTGCAGAAATCCGATCAGCAACAGAACGATCATCGCGGAAATATCGAACATCCCGATCGGCGGGATGAGTTTCTGGACCGGGATCATGATCGGGTCGGTCACTTTCTGGACGAATCCCGAGAAACGTATTTCTCGTAAACACGAACCACGACGAAATAAAGCGGATAAAAATGAAAAGGATCAAAACGCTCAACAGCCCGTAAAGCACAAACCCAATAAACACCTTTGGATTTCCGGTAACCACACCTGCCGTTAAACCATCGATCACAAACAAAGTGTTCCCGATAATGCTGCTCGCAAAATAGGTCAGCACCAGCCCGATGAACATCGTCACCAACGGCGCCAATCTGGTATCGACCCGAAACTGCGCCAGCAGGCGTGCCGCCGGATAAACAAAACGCTCGGTCCTCTTGCGTATCCAGAACCCAAACCGCCCGATCTTTCCGAACGGATTCGGGTCGGAGTAATTGTAAATAAGCCGGACGATCAAGAATGCGAGAAACACCAGAAACGCTCCCCACAAGATCATCCAGACGATCGGGTAAACTGTTAATGAAAGATAGCCAGTTATCATTTTCTACAAACCTTCAGGATCGTTTCCCGAATATCGCGGTGCCCACCCGGACCACAGTCGCCCCTTCCTCGACCGCAACCTCAAAATCGTGGCTCATCCCCATCGACAGCTCGCCGCGGCCGCCGTCGAAAACTCCTTCCCCGGCCAGCCGATCGCGCATCTCGCGGAGCCGAACAAAATACGGCCGCGTCGCCTCCGGGTCATCAAATAATGGCGGCAGTATCATCAGGCCCGTAAATTTCAACCGCTCGCAGCCCTTCAAAAACTCCACCAGCTCCGCAAGGTCCGCCTCATCGATCCCCGATTTCGTATCCTCGCCCGCCAGGTCCACCTGGACCAGCACGGGCAGCTCCGCGCGGCCTTCCTCAATACAAATACGCTCCAGCCGCCCGGCCAGTTCGACCGAATCGAGCGATTGGATAACGTCAAACAACTGCACCGCTTTCCTCGCCTTGTTCGACTGCAAATGCCCGATCAAATGCCACTCCGCGGCGTCGCGTCCGACCGCGGCGATCTTCCCTTCCGCCTCCTGGACCTTGTTCTCGCCGAACACGGCGGCGCCGCTCGCGATCGCCTCCCGCAAAACCTCGGCCGGATGCGTTTTGCTAACGGCGATCAGTTTTACGTCGCCCGCCTCACGACCCGCCCGCCCGGCAGCCGCCCGAATGCGCTCGTTCACCTCGGCAAGATTCGCTGTAACGTCTTCGGACACAAAACCAATAATAACAAAGGTTCAGGCCGATATCTCCCTGCTTCGACGGCTCTGGTCACAGAATTGCATTAATGTTCGCTATATGACGCGACGAAACCACAAACTCCTAAAGGATATGTCGGCCGCAGAGCTTTCGATCGAATCTGAGTGGCACGCTCAAAAGGCGTCAAAGCTCCTTGAGCAGGTAAGCCAGATGCGAAAACTTGCCCTTATCGTGGATGCAGCGGAAAGAGGAAACCTTCTACGGGCCGCCATGGATACCGAGGCCGAAGCCGACGAACACATGCACCAATCCAATGTGCTCGACACCGTCCGCTCCGCCCGCCTCCCCCGTCACGGAACCGGCCTTGTCGTCCCTCGCCCAAAACCATACACTGTTAGGCAAAACGCGTGACCGAGGCAAAGATGATCATCAAAGACAAAAAACTAAAAAAACAACTCGACAAGGTCCCCGACAAAGACAAAAACGGCGACCCGATATTCAAGATCGCTGGGACAGAAAAAAGCAGCCAAAAGGAACAAAAAACCCGTACTTCGAAAGCATAGCGTTAAGGCTGTGGTTCCATCTCGACGGCTCGTCTATGTATTCGTTACGATAGCGGATTGTGGGTAATTTTGATCGGCCCTACGAATCGTTAATGAAAGCTAAAATTGGCTTGTGCATCGCATTCTTGTATTTCGCGTTTTCTTTCTATACTCCGGAACCGGCATTTGCTCAAGGTGCCAAACCTAAGGAAGCTACCTGTCGCCTTTCAGCAACCGCCATATTGTCGGAGGTAACTGCCCGGTATCGTTTATCACCTGACAGCGAGAGGATATTGGTCGCCGGGCACGTTTCGCGGCCCCAACTTATTTTGTCGAAAAAGCCACTATCCCTGACCCAGGGTTTGGCATACGCGACAGGACTCACTCCCAGTGCCGGCCGGTTGGTCTACCTTCTTCGGCGCTCTTCCGGGAGTGATCTCAGAATTGAACTGGAAGGCAATTTACAAGAAATCAGAATGGGTCGTCACCCGGACCCAATGCTCGAAAAAGGCGATGTCCTGTTTGTACCGGAACGATGCCCTGGTTCCCCAATAAAACGTTGGCAACTCACCGATTCATGCATGGCTCCTGCGGCTCAGCCGCTCTATTTCCGGTGAAGTTCTGCTTTACCGAAAGCTGAAAAAACTCTTTGCGGCTATGCCGCCGCTCTCCGTCCAATCTTGTCGAGATCATCCGGCGGACGCTTGAATCGACCTGGGACTTCAACATGAAGGGGGAGCACGGAGCGGCGGCATAGCCGCAGATTTGTGTAGCGACATCGGAAAAGCACAGCTTTTCCGCAAATAGGGCGGCGGAGCCGCAAGGATTAAGGAAGGAATAGGCAGGTACCCCATCCTTGAATTCCCTCGTGCGACCTAGTATTCTCTAGGTTCGCCTTACGCGAGCGGACGTGGCGGAACTGGTAGACGCGCAGGTCTCAGAAGCCTGTTCCCGCAAGGGAGTGGAAGTTCGATTCTTCTCGTCCGCACCAACTTTAGAAAGAATTGCGGGACGAGTGATCAAAATTCGCTCGTCCCTTTCTTATGCCCCTCGAGCCTCGGGATCGATCCGGAATGCGTGAAACGTTCATCAAAGCGGTCTTCGATAACCAGGCAGCGTTCGGCCTTGGCCTTCGCGATGAGATCGTCGGCCGGCTTGCGGATCATTACGAACTAGTGATCGCGGCCAACCCGCTGCTTCATCTGGTCGGACCGTGTTCGGCGGAAGAATTTGCGATCCGCCATGTGCTCGAATCACTGACGCTGCTCGAACATCTTCCAGCAAATGCCAGGTTCGCAGATGTGGGGACCGGTGCCGGTTTTCCGTCGATACCGTGCCTTATCGTGAGGGACGATCTGGCGGGAATGCTGATCGAGTCAAAGGAAAAGAAGGCGGCGTTTCTCGCTTCGACGGTCGAACAGCTTGGGCTAGCCGGCCGGGCGTCGATCGTAAACCGGCAGTTCGAAGAAGCCTCTCCGGAAGGGTGCGGTTTCGTTACCTGCCGGGCGCTCGATAAGTTCTCCGAGCGTCTGCCGAGGCTGCTTAAATGGTCCCGAGGGCGAAAGATGCTGCTATTCGGCGGCAACAATCTCCGTGAGGAATTGGACAGGCGAAAGGCCAGTTATCGGCAGAAACTTATGCCATTGTCCGAACAACGATTCCTATTCATATTGGAAAATTAAGGACTCCGGCAAAGGAACCTTACAAGTTGACGCTAGTTAGCAACCTGCAGCATGTTGTAAAGAAGCAGCTGCATTCCGTGGGTCGGGTACATCATATAGTCGCCGACCTTGATGAACACCTCGCCGCCGTAGACGATCTTTTCGATGGTCGTTTTGCTTACTTCGTAGGTCAGCTTTTCAATTAGCTTGCCGTCTTCGTTCGATGTGGTCCTCTTGGGTACGCCGACCGGGAATTTCTTTTCATCGACTATCATCGTCAGGTTATTAGTTTTCAGAAAACGCCATTTATCAGAGGATGAGATCACGGTCACGACGAACACGCCTTTGCGGCCGGCCTTTTCATCCTGTTTGTAAACGTAGGTAATGTCGACGGCAGTTTTATAGTCTGCCGGTACGCCCTCCTGCTCTTTGACACCCATCAGCGAGGTTCCGACATAGCCTGTCCTGCTCGCGGCGTTGTAACCGTTGACGAGCGGTCCGGGGTCTTTGAGCCAAGGGTTGACGTCGGACCAGATGCCGTTGCCGCGTGCCTTGGCCTTGGCCGAAACGGGCACCTGCTTTTCATCCGCTCTAGTCGAGGACGCTTTTATCGCGGCGAGCTTGGCCTGTTTTTCGGCTTCGATCTTTGCGGCCCGATGTTCCCACGCGGGCTTGAGGTCCTTTACGGCCCAAACGCCGCGGCTCTCTGCTTTTGCCTGACCTTGCTGAAAGGCATACGCTGAACTTTCGTCGGTTTTCTGTCCGCTCTTCTCGGGACTGACATGCCAGGCCGCACCGTCGCGCAGCAATTGGATGGCGACATCGGCCGAGTTCAGAAAGAGCTGCCCGACAGCTTTTCCCGGAGTGAAACCGTTCGGGCGGAATTCGACCTGTTTCCCAAGCGTTAGCTTTTCCAGGTGCTCGCGGACGGTCTGGTGCAAAACCTGGTCCGGTTCGGGTACCTCGATATACTGAAGCGTGGCCGTTAGACGGCGTCCGCCGACATCGATCACGACCGTCTTGCCGTCCATAACCTCGACAACATTTCCGGCCATTCGGGTTTGGGCGTAAAGCTGATGTGACGCAAAAATGGCTGCGATCAGAAAGATAAATGATGCTGCTTTTTTCATTGTGATGTCCTGCCTTTTATCTGACCTCAAGATCGTACTCGCGAAGGCGCCGATAAAGCGTCGAGGGCGATATGCCCAACAGCTCCGCTGTCTTTCCGCGATGCCAGCCCGTCTTTTCCAAAGCGTTCAAGATCTGCTGACGCTCCGATTCGCGCAGGTTTGTCGGCGAAACGTTATGAAAGGAATTCACGCCCGGTTTTCCGGTTGACGCGTAGCTTACCGAAAGATTGGATTTTTCGAGCCTGTAAACCACCTCGGGCGGCAGTTCCTTAACGGTTATTTGATTTTGGTCGGACAGCAGCACCGCACGCTCAAGGCAGTTGCGAAGCTGGCGGACATTCCCCGTCCATTTGAATCCCTTGAGCGCTTCTGAGGCCCCGTCCGTTAACTCAGCGTTCCCTGCACCGGCGATCTTATCGAGCAAATGGCGCGCCAGCGGTTCGATGTCCTCAACGCGTTCGCGAAGCGGCGGAATGTTGACCTCAAAGCTGTTGATGCGATAGAGCAGGTCGGCGCGGAAGACGCCTTCGGCAACGGCCTGGTCGGGATCGCGGTTCGTTGCGGCGATCAACCGGACATCAACTTCTACTTTCTTGACGCCGCCCGACGCGGAAGAACGAACGCGTCTCAAGAGCCCTGAGCAATTTCGACTGAAGCTGCGACGGCATCTCCATGATCTCGTCGAGGAAAAGCGTGCCGCCGTCTGCGAGTTCGAAAAGTCCAAGCTTTCGCGCCCTGGCTCCGGAGAAGGCACCGGCTTCGTGGCCGAAAAGCTCGGATTCGAGAAGGCTGTCCTGAAGGGCGGCGCAGTTGAGGTCGATGAAAGCGTTATCGGCCCGGCCGCTCAGGCGATGCAGAGCCTGGGCGATCAACTCCTTTCCGGTCCCGGACTCGCCGGTGATAAGGACCGATGTTTCGGCCGGTGCCACGCGGCGGACGAGTCGAAGCACTTCCTTCATCTGCGGCGATTCGGCAACGATGTCCGGCAGGTGTTTGCTGGTCCGTTCGATCTGCGCCCGCAGCCGCTGGTTGTCGATCTTCAGCTGCTGTTTCTCGAATGCCTGAGCGACGAGCACCGCAAGCTCATTCAATACGGTAAGGTTTTGTCAGGTAATCATATGCCCCGAGCTTCATCGCTTCGATCGCGGTCTCGACCGTTGCCTGGCCGGTCAGCATTATCACCTCGGGCGGTGTCTGGCATTTTTCACGAACACGGCGAAGCAGGCCGATCCCGTCAAGCCGCGGCATGTTTATGTCACATAAGAGAACGTCGAAATCTTTTGACTCTATCGCTTCCCACGCCTCCTCGCCGTCAGCCGCGGTGTCAACCTCGTGCCCCTGCCGGCTCAGTTCTTTTTGAACGACAAGCCTTAGGTTCTTTTCGTCATCGACAACAAGTAGTTTTGCCATATAGGAATTGGGGGCTGGGAGGCTTTGTTCTTGTAGGTCTGAGTGCAAACTCGATTAAGTATCGCTCCTGATCTTTTGACCGACAGGGAGGTTGATCGTGAACGTTGTCCCTTTGCCGACGTTCGAGCGAACGCTTAGGCGGCCGCCGTGGTCGGTGATTATGCCGTAACAAACCGCGAGGCCGAGGCCCGTGCCTTTGCCGACCTCTTTGGTGGTAAAGAACGGTTCGAAGATCTTCGAAAGGTCTTCGACAGGGATGCCGACGCCTGTATCTTCGATCTCGATCGACGACGCGTTTTTGCTCTGCCGTCGCACGCGAATGTAAGAACGCCGCCGTCCGGCATCGCATCGATCGCGTTGGTCGGCAAGGGCGATTATGGCTTGCTGGATCTGGCCGCCGTCGGCCTTGACCAGGGGGAGTTCAGGATCTGCTTCTAGCTCTGATCTCGATCTTGTCGCCGCGTTTTTGGTGTGAGATGAGGTTCGCCGACGAGCGAAGTATTTCGGCAATGTCGAGCGGATGGCGATCGCCTGTTCGGAGGCGGCTGAAATCGAGCAAACCCGTCGTGATCGACTTGCAGCGGAATGCCTCGCTTTTGATCAGGCCGAGATATTCGTCGAGATCTTCGACGCCTTCGGAATCCTTGAAAGTCGCCCTCATCAACGCGGCTGTTCCAGGGCCTCAGCGCACGCGGAGATTGTCGCCAGCGGATTGTTGATCTCGTGAACGACGCCCGCCGCAAGCCTGCCGACCGCAGCGAGCTTTTCCGCGCGTGCGACGGCGTGAATCGCATCGACGCGCAGCCGTGACATCCTCACCGACGGTGATCACGTGCGTAACGATCGCCGGTTTCGGGGTCAGCCATCGGGACCTTGCTTACCATCCAATGCTTGCGTCGAACCGTCCTCGTCCGATTGTCTGCTGTTCGATCCGTTCGATCTGGCCTGTTCGGAACGCACGTTCGAATTCCTCGCGGACCCGGCCTTCGGGGTATTTGCGATAGCACTTTGAACACATTTCGCCCGATCGCCGCGTCCCGCGGAATGCCCTTGTACGCCGATCTCGCGATGGCGGTTCCACGTGACGATCCGATAGTCGCGGTCGACGACGTAGAGCGAAACGGGCAGGGCATCGAGTACGGCTTCGGTGAACCGGCGGTGTTCGTCCCGGGCCTGCGTTGATCGAATTGTTTATCGCCGCTTCGTAATGCGCCGAGAGGTTTACGCTCATCGCCGCCATCTGCGTCGCGGCGTCGATCATAATGCTTTTTGCTTCGGTGAAATCACGTTTTGAGGCGAAACCAACCACGATCGCACCCTTTATCTCGCCATTGATATGCAGCGGCGAAACATATTCAAGTTTGTGAGCCTGCTCCTCGATCAGGAAATTCGTCGTTCGCTTTCTTCGCGGTAACCGACCTGCGGCGGCAAAAGTTCGAGCCATTTCTCGAAGCTCGCCTTTGGGAATGCCCGCGAGTCGATCTCGCCCTTTCGGTCGAACGCGCAGCTTACAATTCCGATATTCTCGAGCTCCGCCACAAACGCACACACCTCGGCGCCCAACGACCGCCTGGATCGCGCTCCGCGACGCGGCTTGCGACCTTTTTCGGGTGTACGGTGAAGAGCAGGCTTCTGCCGAGGTCGGAAATGAATCTCAGATCCGACCGGCTGTTCGCCGGTCTCGTCCAAAGGCAGAAAATCCCTGCTTTGTGGTTTAGAAGCAGAAGGTGCGGTCATTTAATGGTCTGCGAGAAACCGTATGCGAGACTGTTTACAATAGTTTAGATACGGCGGTGAGAAGGTGAGGGCAGCTGCCAGAGGTGTCGATCGGACCTCCAATTCAATTAAAAATGTTTTTGTGCATTTTGTCAACGCATTTTAACAAAGCTCGCTCAGATTGACTCGGTCCTTCAGAAACGTAAAAATCGAGAAACAGATGAGTTCAGAAAGCAAAACGGAACTGTAAACAGAGTGCTTAATGAACTTCGGGTCGCAGTTCGTTGCGATGCTTCTTCTGGCCGCTGATTCGAGGTTTCAGCGGCCAAAACGTTGTGGACAAGACGGTTGCAACCGTTAGCGACGGGTATCAGGACCGAGCTGATAACCTATTCCGATCTCAGTATGGCATCTGGCCGTTAAGAACGGTGTGCCGCTTTCACCGCCACGCTAGGAAGATCTTAACGCTCGCTCTTACAGAGTCGATAGATCTGCGGATCTTCGCCTTAGAGGCACAACGCATGCCGCGGCCAACGCCCTCAACAGGAAGAGATCGATGACGAGATCGAGAGAATTCTGGACTGTTTTCCATCCATCCGCGGAATTCAGACGGCGTTTGCAAACGGTCGGGTTCTGAGTCGATTACGGACGAGAATTTTCAAGGGATCATCGCGCAAGCGAGTCGCGATCGAAAAATATCATCGACTTTCGGTTCCGGTCGTTCATCGTGATCACTTCGCCGAGGAAGAGAGCGACGATATTACAATGATGTTTGGGCGCCCCGATTTTACGCATCAAGTACCCGGGCGTGGATCGTGCCCGACCGCTTGAGAAGGCGAGGCAGGTGGTCGACAAGCTTTTGACTGATTCTAAAGCGCGTGTCGATGCATCGAGACGTTCCTCGATGATGCAAAACGCCGGGTCGAGATCGTCATCCTGAAGCCGATCTAAACTGACGGCCGATGTCTTGACCTCCCCGATCGCAGGTCGTATCATCTGAAATTTCACGCCGGAGTGGCGAAATTGGTATACGCACCAGACTCAAAATCTGGCGGGAGCAACCCCATGTCGGTTCGAGTCCGACCTCCGGCACCACTTTAGGATCCGCCGTCAATTAAGCAAAAAATCGCTGGCATATCGGGCCTGATCTGTGGCATCATAGATCGCACTGGGGGTGATATTATGACAAATAATTCAAACGAGGTAATTAAAAACTAAACGAACAACGAGTTCGGGTTATAAACAAAAGGGCTGTCTGAAACTAGTTTCAGGCAGCCTTTTTTTGAGCGGTTAATCCGCCGAGACTTCCCTCAACAAAAAGCCCGGAAATGCCGGGCTAACTGTTGAACGATGGACTGACGCGCTTATTGACGTCGGTAGTTGGTGGTTTGGCCGGTGTTTTGGTTGTAGGTCCGCAAACGATTCCCGTTTCTGGTCACGGTCGAAATATCACCATTCAGGTTAATCGTGTCGCTGTAGTAAGTCCCGTAGTATGTCTGGCCGTTGTTGTTCAACGTGATCGTGCCATTTGAATCGATCGTCATCAAGATCGAGTCAGGGCTATTCACGGCCACCCAGGAACCTTGCGCCCAGCTTGGCGGTCGGCTGGTATTACCGCCGCCTCCGCCGCCCCAACCCTGGCGAGAATAGGTAGTGTACTGGCCAGTGTTGCGATTGTAGGTGCGAATGCCATCACCTTGGCGCGAAATATCCGACGTGTCGTTGTTGAGATTAATCCTGTTGCGGTAAAAAGTGCCGTAGTAGGTATTTCCGGCGTTCACAACCGTCACTCGGCCGTTCGAATTGATGGTCATCATGATGTTCGAGCCGTCGGTGGAATAAAAGGTCCCACTGGCCCATGACGGCGGGGTGCTTGCCTGCCCGCCTCCATTGCCTCCGCCACCACCTGTCCATCCGCCGCCACCTGTCCATCCGCCGCCGTTCAGGCCGGGCAGATCGTACGTATCGGCCACTGTATTGATGTCATTGCGAAGCCGGTTCCACTGCCGCTCAATGTTGCGGCGGAACGCCAGACTGGTCATCATATTGTTGACCGGACTCGCTTGTCGGACCATGTTCTGAACGTCGTTGCGGGAATTCCACCAGGTCTCGTTGCGGTCGAATTCACGCCGAAGCCGAGCGACAGCACTCTCGAAATCGCCCACAATGTTATTGAACCGGTCCTCCTGAGAGGTGCCGTTCAAACTGCTGTTGTCCATCGCGCGGTCAAAATCGCGGCGGAACGCCTCGCTGCTGGTTGCCATCCGCGCGATTATCCCGCTGACGTCGAGCTTGCTGTAGCGGTTCGCATAACGGCCCTGACCAAACGTCGGGACCGAGGCCGTCAGGAAAAATCCACCCAGAAATAACGTTGCGGTCAGCAAAAGTGCCCTTCTTTTTTTCATCTGCTTTCTCCTCCAATCTAATTTTTCGGGGAGGCAAGAGCCGCCAAAAATTGCCGGCGAGTTCTCCTGCGACTTCGATGCAAGGTTTTTACATTAGTTGCGTATATTCTTATGGGAGTCTCGTTCTGAACTAGGGCCATTATATTGGACAAGTAATCGCTTTGCCACACGCTCATATGCTCATTTCCGATTTTGCATTCGAACTGCCTGAGGAATTGATCGCGCAGGAGCCGCTTGGCGGACGTTCCGATTCACGGATGCTGGTCGTTGACAGGGCGGACCGAAGCTTTTTCGACAGCGATTTTTCCCAGTTTTCCCGGATTTTGAGAAAAGGCGACCTGCTCGTGGTGAACAACACGAGGGTCTTCCCTGCCAGGCTTTTCGGCCGTTCCGAAACCGGTGCGCGGATTGAATTTTTTCTGATCGAGGAAACTGTCGAAGGAAACTGGATCGTCCTCGCCCGTCCCGGCAAACGCGTTAAGGCTGGAAAAAGGATCCGGTTCGCGGACGATCTGGCCGCAGAAGTTCTTGAAAAAAGCGACAACGGACAGGTGATCGTCCGGTTCAATAACGACGCAACGTTTGATCCGGCTGTCGATGCGATCGGCCATACGCCGCTGCCACCCTATATCAAACGAGAGGCTGACATGCCCGATCTGGACCGCGACCGATATCAAACGATCTTTGCCCGCGAGCGAGGAGCGATAGCGGCACCGACCGCCGGGCTGCATTTTTCGGATGCGACCTTTAAGGAACTGGCCGCGAATGGGATCGATGTCGGCCAGATCACCTTACACGTCGGGTACGGCACGTTCGAGCCGGTAAGAGCGACGGACCTTTCGGACCATAGGGTCGCGCCTGAGCGATTTGAGATCGCTGAAGAGGCGGCGGAAAAACTTGAGAAAGCCAGACGTGAGAACCGACGGGTCGTTGCTGTCGGAACCACGACCACGCGAACGTTGGAATTCGTCCTGACGATCCAAGGCTCGTTTCAGGCCCTCACGGGGCGCGGAGACCTGACGATAGTTCCGGGATATAAGTTCAAGGCGGTCGGGGCTTTGTTGACGAACTTTCATCTGCCCGAAAGCTCTCTCTTAATTTTGGTTGCAACTTTTGGCGGGCATCAACTTATAATGGATGCATACCGGCACGCAGTTCGGTCGCGATATAGATTCTATAGTTACGGCGACTGTATGTTCATCGAGTGATCGGTCGAGATAATGGCTGTCCTACAGGTCATACGCAATTTTTTCATTCCGTCTCGCGTCCGCGAATTCGCGGCGATAGAACCCGCGGTGCCGACAGTTTATTCGGTTCGAGGCTTGGCGGCCGCCGATCTTGACGATGTGCTCAGGCTCAATTACCGTTGCTTCGAGAACGGCGAAAATTATACAAAACATACTTTCTCTTATCTGCTCTCCCAGGCGAACGCCCTTTGTTTTCAGGTGACAACTGCCCAAGGCAGAATGGCGGCCTTTCTCTGCGTCCTTGTCGGGAACGATGGAGTCGCCCACATCACGACCATCGGCGTCGCTCCTGAACACAGGCGCCGCGGCCTGGGCGCAATGCTGCTCGATCATTTGACGGCAACGATGGCGGAACGCAAGATCGGGTCGGTCGTTCTTGAGGTCCGTGTCGGCAATGTTCCCGCCCAAATGTTGTACAAAGCATGCGGTTTTACGGTCGTCCAGCGCCTTTCAAATTATTACAATAACGGCGAGGACGGATTTCTGATGATGAAGGCGATCAACTGATGATCCGTGACGTTCCGAACGTGAAACTCCACCTTCCCGCTGTTTACCCCATCACCGATCCCGAGATCTCAGGCCTGACAGTATCCGAGCAGATAAGCCGCCTCGCCGAAGGCGGTGCGACCCTGGTTCAGGTCCGCGACAAACATTCATCGTCGCGGGCATTTTATGAAGCCGTCATTGAAGGCCTTAAGATTGCACGAGAGCGCAATGTCCGCGTTCTGATAAACGACCGCGTCGACATTGCACTCGTCTGCAGTGCCGACGGCGCTCATTTGGGCCAGGAGGACATCCCGCCCGAGAAGGCACGCTGGCTCCTGGGCGACAGAGCCATCATTGGATTTTCAACGCACACAATCGCTCAAGTGAAAACCGCTATCAAACTGCCGGTTGATTACATTGCCTTCGGCCCGATCTTTCCTACTTCGAACAAGGAAAAAGCCGATCCTGTGGTCGGGCTGGAGCTGCTGGCCGAGGTCAGAGCCCTGGCCGGCGAAATTCCGGTCGTGGCGATCGGCGGGATAACAGAAACGAATATTGGTTCAGTATTGAAAGCCGGCGGAGATTCTGCAGCAGTAATAGGTTCCCTTTTCAAGAGGCCTGGATCGATCACCGACAACTATAAGTATTTGTCTGAACTGGCCAAAGCTGGTAAATAACAAAGCACAACAAAGTTAAATAATGCTTGCATATCCCTTTTACATAAGTGATAATAGGACCAGCGAAACGGTTCGGTTTACGCTGCTTCACTCTTAGCTCTTCCCTGACCCGCCTTTTTTGAGACTTTCCAGGAGTTTTCCAAACAAATGAGTTTGCTTGATGTAGCACCGATTATTGAGCAGATGCTGCTTATGTCGGATAACGTCAGCGATCTGAACTTTTCGTGCGGCCAAAAGCCGCAGGTTGAGATCAATGGCACGCTTTACGCGGCGATCGCCGCTCGGGCTGGGCCGGCTCACCGCGTATCAGACGGAAATGATCGCGATGTCGATCTTCGAGGGACAATGCGGACGCAGCAATGCAGCTTGCCAAATTCCGCACGGCCGACCTGAGCTATGCCTTGCCCGGAAAGTGCCGGTTTCGCGTGAATATCTTTCAACAGCGGAATTCTTACTCGATCGTCATGCGGGTCATCCCGCACGAGGTCCCGACATTTCGACTCTCTTAACGTCCCCGAGCAGCTTGCCGATATCTGCGAGATAAGGAACGGCGTGGTTTTGCTGACCGGCCCGACCGGTTCGGGAAAGAGTTCGACGCTTGCGGCGATCATCGACAGGATAAACGAGACAAAGTGCTATCACATCGTAACGATCGAAGACCCGATCGAATTCCTGCATAATCACAAGAAAAGCACGATCAACCAAAGAGAGGTTGGTGCCGACACAAAGGATTTTGCATCGGCCTTACGCGCAGCTCTCCGACAGGCTCCGAAAGTAATTCTCGTCGGCGAGATGCGTGATCTCGAAACCGCCGAGATCGCACTCGAAGCGGCCGAAACCGGACACCTTGTCCTATCTACGCTACATACCATCGATGCTTCCAAGACCATCGACCGCATCATCGGGCTTTATCCGAAGAACGAGGAAAGGATCATTCGTACCCGGCTTGCGCAAACATTCCGCTATATCGTTTCGCAGCGGCTGATCCCGAAGGCCGACGGTACGGGACGCATCGCTGCGGTCGAGATATTGAAATCAAACCCCCGTACCCGCGAATACATCGAGAAAGGCGAAAGCGAAGGCAAGACGCTGCTCGACGCGATAAGCGACGGCGAGATCGACGGTATGCAGGATTTCGATTCGGTAATCCGCAGGATGATCGAGGCCAAGGCGATCACGCTCGAGGACGGCCTTTCGTACGCCACGAATCAGAACAACCTGCTTTTGCAGCTCAAAGGGCTTTCTTCGACCGAGGATTATGTGAATCAGGACCGCCCGCCGGTCAGTATGCCGTCACCGATGGCTCCGCCGCCGCCGCCGGCCAAAACGTCCTCAGTCCTGGATATGATCGAGTAACAGCTGACGGGTTGAACTTTCAGCGTTACTCAGACCCCGACACATTGACCACCGACCACTGACCACTGCCATGATAATTCGTTGCGACAATTGCTCAGTCTCGTTACAGCTCGACGAATCAAAGATCCCGAGCGGCAATTTCACCGTCCGTTGCCCGCGGTGCCAGAACATGCTCCGCGCGATAAAGGACCCGAAAGGCCGCGTGTCGTCAACAGCCCAGCAATTGGCCGAAAACAAGGCCGCTCCGGCCGCCGACGGTAACTCGGGGAATTTTCGCGAGAAGGAAACCGAGTTTCAGATAAACAACGCGCTGAAATCATTGCTATCGGCATTGCAGTCGGGTAAGACCTCGATCGACGCAAGCGACGAAAAGAGTGAAAAACCCCGGCGAGTGCTTCTCTGCCTTGGCGAAAGAAAGGAAGAGGTTGCACAGATACTGACAAACAGCGGATACCGCGTGTACCTTGCGCAAACTCCTGCTCAGGCGAACGAGCGGCTGCGTGAAGGCAAGACCGAGATCGTAATATTCTCGCCCGATTTCGCCGCCGAATTTGGCGGTGCCGCGATCCTTCAGCAAAAGGCGAACGCGATGTACTCGTCCGAACGCAGGCGACTATTCCTGGTTTCGCTCGAGGACGGCGGCACGACAATGAACGCTCACGAAGCGTTCCTGCGAAATCTGAATCTTATCGTAAACACAAGCGACCTCCCGCAATTGCCGCTGATCCTGAACCGTGCAGTGCTCGATTTCAACGAGCTATATCATTATCTGAATCGCGGCCTCGGCCTTGAGCCGATCTAGATTTTCAGCGGGCTTTTCAGGCCTTAGGATCGCGGGCAAATTAGCTCGCGGTCCTCATAGAATTGTAGGGGCAGGGCTAGTAACCCCGCCGTTCTGCCTTTTCCCAGGCCACGTTTGAGCGGGCAGCCGCTTGCTGCCCCTACAATCTCATAATTAGTAAAACAGGCTTTCGAGCCTGTTTTTTGTTCTCATTATTAATAGGAGAATTACAACGACAGGCTGGAAAGCCTGTCGTACCTCTAAAGAAGCGCCAGTTCGCAGACAAGCATTTCGATCTGAAGACGGGCTCCCACCGGCCCACTGCCCCCAGCAGAAGTCTTGATCGCAAGGTCGGTCTCGGCAATTCGCTCAAGGGCTTTTACGAGCGCCTTTGTCTCAACGCGTCGAGCCAGCTCGAGGCCGGGACCGAAGATCTTTGCGGCGGTTTCGACGCGATTTCGCGCTTCGCCGCGCGCAAGCATTTCGTGAGCGATCAAGAGCCTGCGATAGTTCGACGAGATCAGGCCGAGCATAGCAAGCGGGTCTGTGCCGTCGTCAAGAACTTTCTTCAGCGACCGAAGCGCTTCCTTTTTCCTGCCGGCAACAAGATTGTCGGTCAGCGCGAAATTCGAAAGCTCCCGAGTATGAGGTACAAGCGACGCCACCAACTCACTTGTTACCGTCCCTTCGGGAAGTGAAGCCGCGGCCAGTTTGTTTATCTCATTTGTTAACCGGCGAAGATCATTTCCCGTAAGATCGACAAGATGGTTAACCGTTTCTGGCCTGATGGCCGCATTGAGCTCTCGAAAACGGTCTCCGGCCCACTTCCGAAGTTCGCGCTCGTCAAGCCGCTTGAAATCAACGGCCGTGGTCCGTTCTCTCAAAAGCTTCCCGAGCTTTCGATTGCCGCTAAGCTCATCCGAAACAAATATAACTACGCTCGATTCAGAGGGCTTTTCGAGATAGGCCGCGATCGATTCTTCAAATTCCTCTTTAAGCGTATCGCGGTTTGATGCAGCACAGACGCGAACGTCGACAATTCGAATAACGCGCTTCGCCGCCATCATCGGCAACTGGTCGGCCGCGGCCAACGCTGCTTTCAAATTTTCGGGTGAATTTAGGCTGAATTCAGCCTCGTTGAAATCGCGAAGTTCGCCATCGGCGAAACACCTGTCCGCGATATACCGCGCCGCGGTATCACGAAGGTACGTTTCTTCGCCAAATAACGTGTAGACGGGCGATATCTCGCCGCGTTTTAATTGCTCTCTTAGAGCTTCGCGCGTCGATCCAGGCATAGGCTGATAACGATCAGTCGTCCTTCCCGTCGCGAACGCCCATTCCGTTAACTATGGTCGACACAACCGATTCCGAAAAGGCGCGTGCGATGCGTTCCACCGCCGGGTCTTCTTCGTTAAAGAACGAGCGCGGGTCGGACGAGAATTCGAACGAATCGCGGAAAACCAGATTTTGATTATCGTAGAGGACCTTGTTCTCCTTTAGATCGCGAATGGTAACGGCTGAAATGATCGTTACCTCGTAAACACGTGCACGTCCGTCACGGTCCAGCAAGACGCCGGTAAAGCTGAAATCGCGTATCGTTCCTTCGATCACGGCGTCGGCACCCAGCAGCGTTCCCTGCACCTTTAGGCCGCTGCCCCGGCGAATTACTTCCTTCGACACCGCATCGGTAAACCGCGAACTTACACGATATCTTAACGCCTGAGCTTCGAATTGAAATGCCGGAACAGCGACTGTTTTGATGTGTTTAGGCAGACCGCTGCTGGTGACCGGTTTATAACAGTCGGTAAAACCGGAAACCATCGAGAGAAGTATCAGCACGCACAAAACTCTTGCGTACGTAGTTTGCAATAACCTCATCTTTTCTTACCGGGTTGTCGAGCCTTCTCAGTTCGCTTAAGAATGTCGATCCGTTTTTCCGACAACTTGAGGGAATCGGGATCGACGCTGTAAATCCTACCTGGTTCGAGCCGATCTCCTGGCTGGGCGTGAAAAACGCCAAGACTCTCGGTTTGACTTCGACGTTCAGGTTCGAGAGCGGTCATCGCTGCTTTTTCGAGTTCTTCACGCGGCATTCTATCGTTCGCCGTAAGTGGCAGGAACTGATGTATATGAATTACCTTACCGGTCGGTTTCTCGTAAATCAAACACCACTGAGCTTCGGCCAATTCCACATCTTCGGTCGATTCGACCGAAACGTTGATCTGGTTCTTCATATGGGATTCTCCTAATACTCTACGACCAGAAATTGACCATCCACCTGGCGCTGGCGTAGCAATTAATGACGTGAATTCTGAAGGTGATGCTCGTTACATTCTTCCGGAACGCTCGCGGTATCGGATTATCCTCAAAATTCTCAACTCCGCTGTCACTGACGATCTGCGAGATGTACGCCATCGACGAGTGGGCTTCCTCGAACCTTACCCAGATATCGTGCAGAGCGATCTCAGCGAACACATCCCGATTTTTAATTTGGGTCGTCACACTATGCCCTTGTGAGCCGTCCATATCCGAGGCCCACAACCAACTGCCTTTCTGACCTTTCATAAGCTGACCTCCTATAGAAATAGATTAATATTCAGGGACGTACGCGATCGGCACATGGCCTTCCGGCGCGTTGGAATCTAAGAAAGCATGTCCGACGAGCCATAAGATCCCACGCGGATTTTACTTCCCCGTCGGTAAAATCAGGCCGCTATGCTGTCCTTCAGAACTTTAATGATCTTCATGGCTTCGGCCGTTTCCCTTACATCATGAACGCGCAGGATATTCGCGCCGTTCCAGACCGCGATCGCCGCGGTCGTTAGTGAGCCGCTTAGGCGTTCGTTCGGCGGCAGGCCGCCCAAGAGCTTCCCGATGAAAGACTTTCGCGACGTTCCGACCAGCATCGGGTATTGGGGAAATTCCGCAATAAGTCTATCAAGTTTGGCAAGCAGCTCTAAATTTTGCTCAAGCGTTTTGCCAAATCCGATGCCGATATCGAGAACCATCTGTTCCGGCCGAACACCTCCGTCCTTTGCGAGCGAAGTACTTCGCCGGAAATCGGCAGCCACGTCGGCAAATATGTCATCGACCGGTTCCTGCTCATGCATCGCCTCAAATGTGCCGCGCGAATGCATCAGCACAAGTCCGGTCCCGACTTTTGCCGCGATGCTCCGCGAGCTGCGGATCGAACCTCAAACCGGAAATGTCATTGATTATCTCGGCTCCCGCGTCGACCGCAGCGGCCGCGACCTCCGACTTGGACGTATCTATCGAGATCGGGATATCGATTTGCTTTGTAATCGCTTCGATGACCGGCACCACGCGAGCAATCTCATCGTCCGCGGTTACCCGGCTGCTTCCCGGGCGTGTCGATTCGCCGCCGATGTCGATGATGTCGGCGCCCTCGGCCGCGAGCTTTCTCAGCCTGGCGAAGAGCGGCGTCGGGATCAGCGAACTTTCCGCCGTCGGAAAAGCTGTCCGGCGTGACGTTCAGAATCGCCATCACGATCGGGCGCGACAGGTCGATCTTGCGGCGAGACGTTTTCCAGGTCCTTTGGAGTTTCTTCATTAGTAATTACTAATTGACCAATTACTAATTATTAATGGAAAAAGAAAAGGGACGAAAGCCGAAACCTTCATCCCTTAACTTTTAACCTCATCCTTGCCTCACGCCGTGGCCGGATTGTTCGGCGTTATCGGCGGAAGTATCGGTTTCTTGAAGCGGCTCTTTGATTCTTCCGCATCAGCCGATCCGCCTTCGTCGGGGGTCGATGGGGCAGTATCGTCACCTTCGAGCGGCAGGCCGGCGATTACACGCCGCATCTGGGCATTATCGAGCGATTCGTGCTCGAGCAATGCCTCGGTCAGGCGGTCCATCGCCTCTCGATTATCTTCGAGGATCTTCGTCGCCCGAGCATACTGCTCGGACACGATCCGCTTGACTTCCTGGTCGATCTTGATCGCCGTGTCTTCGGAAAAATCACGATGCTGTGCGATCTCGCGGCCGAGGAAGATCTGCTCTTCCTTCTTGCCGAAGGCAAGCGGCCCGAGATCGGACATGCCGTACTGGCAAACCATCGCACGGGCGAGTCTCGGTCGCCTTTTCGATGTCGTTCGAAGCTCCGGTCGTTATCCGGCCGATGAACAGCTCTTCAGCGATGCGCCCGCCCATCGAGTTCGCGATCATCGCCAGCAAGCTCTTCCTTCGTCCGGCCGAGAATGTCGGCTTCCGGCAGGAAGAACGTGACGCCAAGAGCACGTCCACGCGGAACGATCGTAACTTTGTGGACCGGATCGCTTTCGGGAATGTTCATCCCGACCAGCGCGTGGCCGGCTTCGTGGATCGCCGTCAGCCGGCGTTCCTTGTCGGTCATCACCATGCTGCGGCGCTCGGGGCCCATCATCACCTTGTCCTTGGCGAATTCAAGATCGTTGAAGTGTGACGACCTTCTTGTTCGTTACGGGCAGCGACCAACGCGGCCTCGTTCACGAGATTCGCAAGATCGGCACCGGTGAATCCGGGCGTACCGCGAGCGATCATGTTGACATCGACACCTTCATCGAGCGGGATCTTACGCGTATGAACCTTCAAGATACCTTCGCGGCCGCGAACGTCCGGATACGAAACGACAACCTGGCGGTCGAATCGTCCCGGACGAAGAAGCGCCGGGTCGAGAACGTCCGGGCGGTTCGTCGAGGCCATCAGAATGACGCCGTCGTTCGATTCGAAACCGTCCATTTCGACGAGAAGCTGGTTGAGCGTCTGCTCGCGTTCATCATGACCGCCGCCGAGACCGGCACCGCGATGGCGGCCGACCGCGTCGATCTCATCGATAAAGATGATGCACGGCGCGTTCTTCTTGCCCTGTTCGAAGAGGTCGCGGACACGGCTCGCACCGACGCCGACGAACATTTCGACGAAATCGGAACCCGAGATCGAGAAGAACGGAACGTTCGCCTCACCGGCGACGGCCTTAGCAAGCAATGTCTTACCTGTTCCCGGAGGGCCCATCATCAGAACGCCCTTCGGGATCTTGCCGCCGAGCTTTTGAAACTTTTGCGGATCTTTCAGAAATTCGATGATCTCCTGCAGCTCTTCCTTCGGCTTCATCAACACCGGCAACGTCCTTGAACGTCACGCGTTTTTGCTGATTGTTAAGAAGTTTTGCCTTCGATTTTCCGAAGCTGAGAGCCTTATTGCCGCCGGCCTGCATTTGCCGAAGCGTGAATGCGAGAAATCCGATCAGAAGCAGGAACGGAAGTGCCTGGATAAGGATCAACCAGCCGAGTCCGCTGGAGGCGGCCTCTTCGGTGGCTTCAACGGCATTCGTCGGGTTGGCCGTGTTGAAATCCGTCGATCTTCTTCATCAGGATCTCGCGGGTAGCGTCGCTGCCGATGGTCGTTACGAACTTATTATCATTAATATCGGTGAATTCAACCGCCGATGCCTTAAATTCTGCTTTTTTAAATTCTTTATTCTCTAACTGCGTGATCGCCATGTTGATGGCCAGGTCCTTCGACGGTTTGCTCTGTTTATTGTTAAGGAACCAGACAAAAACGAGTGCGCCCGTGATGATCACCAACCACAATAAGATCTGTTTAACTTTAGAACTCAATTTATAGCCTCCAAATTAACTCCGCACAGACGGCGAATTACCCCAATAATGACGTTTGATGAGAATTTAAACTCTCCCGTTGCTGTCAATCCGGTCCGGCGACCGGTGCGAAGCGTCAACCTATGATTGTAGTTGCAGAGGCCTTTATTAATCAACCATTATGTTCTCGAACACCAATCGGCCGTTCTGCTTCCTTACGACCCCAAAACCAGGCAATTCGACCGTTTTTCCGCTCTTTGTACTCAGCGCAAGGTTCCCGATGGCTTCAATGTGCCTCCGGCTTACGGTACGCAGGCCGCCACGCTGCTGTTTGAGCCATGATCGGATAGTTTGATGGAGCGGGCCCGGGTCCATATCCCTGAGGTCTTTGATCGAAAGCTGATCGGGCAACGGCCCATCCAAGCCGTTTGCCGACGATTCGGCCGCAGATCGCATCAAAATCGCTGTATTTCCGAGTGTTTCAATGATCCTCGGGTTAAATTCCATTAGCATCGGCAGGAGCATTTTTCTTACCCGAACACGCTTGAACGACATATCCTCGTTCATTGTGTCGTAACGGAACTCGACGCCTGGTTCGCGGCAGAAGTTCTCGGTGTCTTCCCGCTTTGCCCAATGCAGTAGGGGGCGGATGAGGAGAGTGGCCGAGAAAGGGAGAATAGGAGTCAGGTCTTCGCCAAGGCCGGGCTCTTCTCCACCTCCTCCGCTCCTCTCCTCCTCCACTCCTCCACTCCCCAAATCCCTTACCGGCAGCATTCCCGAGAGCCCGTCGAAACCACTGCCTCGGATCAAATTAAGTAGAAACGTTTCCGCCTGGTCGTTCATTGTATGAGCGGTGAGGACATAACCCGCCTTTACGTTTTCAGCCGTACGCAGCAGGAACTGATATCTCGCTATTCGAGCATTCTGCTCGGTATTTCCCTTATCCTCGATCCGACCATGACCGACCGCAAGCTCCAATCCACGGTCCGACGCAAATTGTTTAATGAAATCCTCGTCGGCATCGCTTTCCCCGCCGCGAAGCTTGTGGTTAAAATGGGCCGTTACGATGCGCAGGTCGAGTTTTTTCCTGGTGCGAAGGTCGTGGAGAGCAAGGAGCAGGCCTAAGCTGTCGGCGCCGCCCGAGACGGCGACTACGATAGTTTCGTCCGAGACAGGCAGTTTTAGCCTTCGCCATTCCGTTATCAGGCTTCGGACGAATTTATGCACGCTGAAATTATAAGCAAAAAACCGTCGTTTCCGGACAAACTGAAAACTAAAAGGTGAAAATGAAAAATTAAGATAGATCGTTTTCCATTTTAGTTTTCAGTTTTTCCGGCAAGTCGCCCTGAAAAGCGGGCTTTCTTTGTAGTAGGAAGCTGCATCGTGATGTGCAAACCAGTTTATCTCTGTCGTTTCGTATCTCGGTCTGCCAAACGGCCATCGTCCGGCCGGTGAAGACAGGAACGGACGTTACGGTCAGCGTGCCTTTACTTACGGCACGAACGTGGTTTCCGTTGATCTCGACGCCGACCGGCGTTACCTTGCTCAGGTCGGCATTGGCCACGGCCCCTATTGATGCGGCCGTCTCGGATAAATAAAGCGAAACGCCGCCGTGCATTATTCCGACGTACTGGTGGACCTTCGGCGTTACTTCCATCGTCAGCACGACTTTCTCGGCCGTCACTACCTCTATCCGAACGCCAAGGAACTTCATCAACTCGTTGTCGCCGGCGTCCCTTACTATGGTTTCCTTATCCATTCAGCTTCGCCTTCGCCTGCTTTATCGCTTCCGCCACACGCGCCGGCGAGGTCCCGCCGATCGCCGTTTTTGAGCCTACCGTGTGTTCAAGCGACAATGCCTGAAAAACATCCGGCCCGATCTGGTTCGAAAATTCATGGAATTCTTCAGGCCGCAGCTCGTGCAGTTCCCGGCCCTTTTCGATCGCCGCGAGAACGATCCGCCCGGTCAGATCATGTGCGGTGCGGAACGGGATTCCTTTTTTTACAAGATAATCAGCAAGTTCGGTCGCGTTCAGATAGCCTTTTGTCGCCGCCTCGCGTGCCCGGGCCTCGTTGACCGACAGATGATTTAACACAATACCGGTAACCGCCAGGCTGATCCGCGTCGTGTCGAGACAGTCGAAAACCGCTTGCTTGTCTTCCTGCATGTCCTTGTTATAGGCGAGCGGCAGGCCTTTCATCGTAGCCAACAGGGCCGCATGATGGCCAAAGACACGGCCGGCCTTTCCGCGGACCAGCTCAAGCGCGTCCGGGTTCTTTTTCTGCGGCATCAGACTGGATCCGGTTGAAACGGCATCGCTCAAGCTGATGAATCCGAATTCGGTGGATGCATAAATGATCAGGTCCTCAGCAAGTCGCGAAAGGTGGACCATGATCAGCGAACAGGCCCCGGCGAACTCGATCGCGAAATCGCGGTCTGAAACGGCATCCAGACTGTTTTGTGCGATGCCGTGAAAGCCCAGTTCCTTTGCGACCGCCTCGCGATCGATCGTAAAGCTTGTTCCGGCGAGAGCCGCCGCCCCAAGCGGCAAAACATTGACACGCTTTGACGTGTCCGCGAGGCGATCAATATCGCGCTCCAGCATCTCGAAATAGGCGAGGCACCAGTGGGCCCACATCACCGGCTGGGCCCGCTGGAGATGTGTGTAGCCCGGCAGCGCGGCCTTTGAATGTCGTTCGGCAGCGGCCACTAGTGCAGATTGGAGCGAACGAAGGTCACGCTGCAACTGGCCGATCTCATCCCGCAGCCAAAGGCGGAAAGCCGTCGAAACCTGGTCGTTCCGGCTCCGGCCCGTGTGAAGTTTTTTCCCAAGATCGCCGACCAACTCAACGAGCCGGGTTTCGATAAACGAGTGAACATCCTCGGAATCGAGGATCATGTAATCGGGATCTTCCTTGGCAAGCAGGAGCAGGGTGCGCAATGAACCGGTGACCAGGGCGGCTTCTTTATCGGTCAGAACGCCGGCGCCCTCGAGGCCGTGGGCATGCGCTATGCTGGCGTGAACATCCGCCTCAAAAAGCCGGATGTCAAACCCGAACGACCGGTTGAACGCGGCGAAAGTTTCGTCGCGGCTTCCCCGTAAACCGTCCGCCCCACAGTTTGGATGTTGTCATAGCGAGTGCTTAGCCGAACAGGTCGATCCCGAAAAGCTCTAAGGCCTGCCCGGCAAGCATTATCGTAACAGCGATCGTGATAAGTGTGAACGTGCCCCAACCAAGGACGTTGTACGTAAAGGAATTCTTCAACTCGCCGGTCAGTAACTCGTTGTTGATGAGCAAGAGGATAAAAACGAGAATGACCGGCAGCAACACTCCGTTCAGCACTTGTATGGCGACGAGAAGTGCGAAAAGCGGCAGCCCCGGGATCAAGGCCACGATCGCGCCAATGACGACGAACGCCGTAAAGAGCCCAAAGAACGTTTTACCCCGGCGAAAATCGAGGTTAACGCCTTTCGGAATGCCAAACGCTTCGCTGATCGCGTAAGAGGTCGCAAGCGGCAGTACGCCGCCAGCCAGCAGGGAGGCCCCGAGGAGACCGACGGCAAACAATATAGATGCAGAGCTGCCCGCAACCGGCTCAAGCGCCTTGGCCGCATCGGCCGCGCTTTCGATCTCGCGAGTGCCGGCAACGTAGAGTGTGGCAGCTGTAGCAATGATCATCGAGATCGACATTAGATTCGAGAAGATAGACCCGACGTAAGCGTCGATACGTTCGGGCCCGTAGTGCTTGCGGGCTGCTCCGCGTTCGACGGTAGAGCTTTGCTGAAAGATCTGGATATACGGAGTGATCGTCGTGCCCAGCACGCCGACCACCAAAAAGATGAACTCGGATTCGAATTTGATGCTCGGGACGAACGCTCCTTCCGCCACTTTCCACCAGTCTGGCCCGCCAAGTATGGCCGCCACCGGATAAGCGAAGAAAACAAGGGTCATCGCAAGGAAGACCTTTTCCACGCGCGCATACGACCCGAAGATGACCAGATACCAGATGCCGACAGCGGCAATAGGGACCGAGATGTATCGGCTTACGCCGAGCAGTTCGGACGCCGCCCCGATGCCGACGAATTCGCTGATCGTCACGCCGCCGTTCGCGACGACGATGATGACTATCGCGATCAGCGTCCACGCGATACCGAATCGCTCGCGAATGAGATCAAGCAGTCCGCGGCCCGTCGCTGCTCCCAGCCGCGTGCACATTTCCTGCACGACCGCGAAGCACAGCGTCAGCAGGACCATTACCCAGATCATCTGGTAGCCGTACTTCGCCCCAGCCGAGCTGTATGTGGCGATGCCGCCCGCATCATTTCCCGCCGACGTCGCGATAAGCCCCGGGCCGAGGATCACCAGCCATTTCCCTATCCCTTTCGGCGGCAGGCGCAGCCCGCGCAGCAGAATGCTGCGGCCGCGAATGTTTACCCTCACGCCGGACGGCAGCTTTTGCGGAATGTCGGGGAAAGCAGTTTCCGCATACTCGCCGATCGGCTCAAGGCCCGCTGGTTTTTCCTTTTTCTTCATGAAAAGATCCTCAGCGTTTGCAGCTCGCTCGTAGACGCAAACAGGGACGTGATCGCCGCATCGACGGTCATCGCGCCGATGACGCGGCCGTCTTTATCGATCACCGGCATTGCGTCCACGCTCGACTCAATTATGCGATGGGCCGCGTCGGTCACCGGCTGAAGCGGATCGAGCGCGTCGGCAAATGGGTCCATTACGTCCTGGAGCTCGTCGTCCGGGTTCATCGTGAGTAACTGTTTTAAGGTAATTACACCGCGCAAGAATCGGTCCTTTTCATCGTCGATCACAAATATGAGCGTGGTAAAGTCGGTGTCTTTTAAGTATTTACTTATCGCGTTGGTCGCTTCCCTTCCGGTCAGCCGGCCCGGCAGGCATACCATATCGTTGATCATAAAGCCGCCCACCGTGTCTTCGGGGTAGCGGAGGAGCTCAATGACGCGTTCGCGTATGCGCTTCGGCATCTTACTCACGTACCGCTTCATGGTCGTTAGCTCAAGCCGTCCGACCAGATCTGTTGCCAGATCCGGCGACATCAGCGATATGAGCTTGACGGCCTCGTCCTCGGGCAGTTCATCGATCACCTGCAACTGGCGTTCGATCGACATTGACTCGAGTACGTCGGCAGCCTTTTCGTCGGGCAGCAGCTTGATGAGCTCGGCGGCGTGAAGGTAAGGAATAAGATCGGCAAGCCGGGCGATCTCGCCCGCAGGCAGCCGGTTTATTCGCAGCCGGTAACCCGCTCCGCTGTCGACCGCCGCCGGGTCGCCCCGCAGGAATTCAACGTACTTCCAGTCGAAAAGCGCATCACGGTCGAGGCGCCTCGAGCCGCCCGCGCGTCAGACGCCTGAGCATGGCGCCGAGCCCCGCATCGACACCTTTGATCCGGAGGCCGTCTTCATCCCGGAGCAAGAGGTCGGCCACGCGCGTTGTCCTTCGGCCGAGCAGATCGATGACCAGGGCGTCAAGAATGTCGCGAGCGAGGCGGACATCCTTCTCCTCACCAATTGTTTCCGCGTGCGCAAGGTCGGCCACCTCGATCCGACGCCGTCTTCCATCTATAGCCGTGACCTCGCTCCAATCTATATGCTTTTGCTCGTTATCCTGAGAGATGAGCAGGTAAGTGACCGGCGGGTAGTCGTCCTCGAGCAAGGCGACGCAAAGGTCGGCAAGGGGCGCCTGGCGCCCTTGCCGGTCCCGGACCTGATACCCCAAAAGCTCTGTCAGCATCACCATAATTGCCAAAGCCGCAAGATACGCTGTAAGTTTAATTTACCCGAATGAATCCGCTTGGGAAAGGGCTGTCTTCGGGCAAACTAATATGGAGAAGAAGATAAACAAGGTCGTTCTCGCCTACTCAGGCGGGCTGGATACGTCGGCGATGCTGCTTTGGCTTAAGGAAACTTACGGCTGCGAGGTGGTGTGCTACTGCGCCGACGTCGGCCAGGGCGAAGAGCTGAGCGGGCTGGAAGAGAAGGCAAAGGCAACCGGTGCGTCAAAGCTGTACGTCGAGGACCTTCGTGAAGAATTCGTCCGCGATTTTGTCTGGACGGCCGTCAAGGCGAACGCCTTATATGAAGGCGTTTATTTGCTCGGCACCTCGCTCGCTCGTCCTGTGATCGCAAAAAAACAGATCGAGATCGCGCAGCACGAAGGCGCCGATGCCGTCGCTCATGGGGCGACGGGCAAAGGGAACGACCAGGTCCGGTTTGAGCTGACCTATTACGCCCTGCAGCCGGACATCAAGGTGATCGCCCCGTGGCGGCATTGGGATTTCAAGGGCCGATGCGGACCTGATGGCGTATTGCGAAAAACACGGCATTCCGATCACCGCGACGGCCGAAAAACCGTATTCGACGGACCGCAACCTGATGCACATTTCGTACGAAGGCGGCATTCTGGAAGATCCGTGGGCCGCGCCGCCGGAGGACATTTTTCTTCTCACGAAATCGCCCGAAAACGCAGCCGACAAGCCGCGAGGAGATCACCATAACGTTCGAAAAAGGCGAGCCGGTCGCGATTGAACGGTGATCTGCACGGCGCCGTGGATCTGCTGGCCAAGCTGAACTATCTCGGCGGCGAGCACGGCATCGGACGCGTCGATCTGGTCGAGAACCGCTTTGTCGGGATGAAGAGCCGCGGCGTGTACGAAACGCCGGGCGTGACGATCCTGCAGGCCGCCCACCGGGCGCTCGAATCGATCACGATGGACCGCGAAGTGATGCGCCTTCGCGACAGCCTGGGTACCAAGTTCGCCGAGTCCGTCTATTACGGCTTCTGGTTCGCCCCGGAATTCGAGATCCTCCGCTCGATGATCGACCAGACGCAGGAAACCGTCTCCGGCGACGTTCGCGTCGAAGCTCTATAAAGGCAACGTCACCGTGAACGGCCGCAAATCGCCGAACTCGCTCTATCGCGAACGTATTGCGACCTTCGAAGACGACGCCGGCGCATACGACCAACACGACGCCGAAGGGTTTATTAAGCTTCAGGCATTGCGGTTAAGGCTGAGGAAGATGGATTAGATATCACGCGATCTTGGCGCAAGTCTAAGATCTTATCTCGTGAGGGAGTCAGATATGAACTGTTTAGCATGCGGAAGCAGCGCACTCGTTACCGGGACGGTGCTCGATATTCGAGCGGCGGCACGACCGGCTTCAAGCTCGATGATGTCTCGGTCTGGAAAAGTATGTTCGGTGTTGGAACCCGTAAGATCCGTGCATACGGCTGCGTCCACTGCCAGCATCTGCAGCTTGCTGTCGAATTTAGCGAGAAGGACAAGCAGCGTTACCAGCAGTTTGAAGGCGAGCAGCCGGATGTGCTCGAGCGGATCAACTCCGAACAGGGAAAGTTAGCTACATAAGGTGGCTATCATTGAACATTATTGTCTGAGAAGGCGTAGGGGTGTATGCTTAGCTCTGTTCAAAGACTGGTTGGTTTGTTCAGGCGCTTCGGGATGTGTTGTCGCGGCATACTAGCCACGCTGTCTTAGCTGGCATTGCTGGAGGAAAAATATGAGCGGTTTAAGTATTAACAAGCGAGAGGTGGATGGGGTTTTGGTGATGGACCTTGACGGGCGTGTTTCGCTGGGCGAAACGAACAGGCAGGTTCACGAAGCGCTTCGCGAGGCGGTGGCTGAGGGGAAAAAGAACGTTGTTCTCAACATGGCAAAAGTATCGGCCGTAGACTCGAGCGGGCTCGGCGAGCTCGTGGCGGGTTATTCAACGCTGAGCGCCGCAGGCGGTTCGCTTAAGCTCATCAATTTGCCCGAGCGAGTGACCGACATTATGACGATCACCAAGCTTTATACGGTCTTCGATATTTACGATTCTGAGGCCGCAGGCATCGCCAGCTTCGGCGACGGTCAGGCCGGCTCGACCGCGGCCTAGCAAATAAGGCTCCGAACAGGACTGGCGTGAGCGTGATTACCTCAATTGCCGCGTAATACGACACGGTAAGGCGAGACGCGCAGTTCGGCTTCAACCTTGAGCCCCGCGGCTGTCGCCGCTGAGGTCAGTTCACCGATACGGAATCCCTTTCTTATCGACAATGATCCGTCCTGCCTCACGAGCGGACTTATCCGATACGCCGCGCAAAACAATTGATATAACAGCCACGCTCGTACGCTCCGTTCCAGGTCGATGACGAGGACGCCACGTCCGGCGACGCGGGACATTTCCTTCAAAATAAGTGGAAGCTGCTCCTCCGTTAGATGATGTGTAAACAGTGAGCAGATCGAATAGTCGAACGTGTTATCTTCGAAAGGCAGTTCAAGACCATCGGCCTGAACAGGCGATATATCGCTGAATCTCCGTGATTCAGCAGCGATCTCTCGAACTGAAAGGCCATTGAGGTCCAGCCCAACGAGTTTCACTTTGCTTCCATTCGACCGCGCAAATTCCGCGATTACACCAAGCAATTCTCCGGTTCCTGCCCCAACATCCAGGACGCTGAATTCTTGTAGGCCGAGTCCTGCGATGTCCGCCAGGAGGGTCTTTTTAAGCGCCGTTCGGTCGCCTAGCCGCTGATTGATAAATCGGATCTCACGCAGAAACCGCTGATACTCTTCGGGCGTGTAATCGCCGGTATCTATCCGCTCCGGTTTTGTCGCTCGATACTTGAACACAGGTCGAGGATAACAAGTCGGGGCCGGGATCGATAGCGGCCGCCCTCGATCTTCTGAAAACACGCCACACCGCTCGATCGCTCAAGCGGCGGCACGGTTTTCATGCTCCGGTTGGAGGAGAATCATGAGAGAAAACCGCGGAAATTGTTTTTATTCACCTGGTATTTTGGGAAAAGGGCATTAAGATCGCGAACGCCGAGGTGTTTGCTCGCCGCTTCGGCAAACACATCGCGAAAATCGGTTGTCACGGCTAGATCTCGACCTTCGTTCAATTGATCGTTTCGCAAACCTTTCCAGTTACCGAAAACCGAACCGCCCCGGACCGAATTGCCGAGAATGAGCATCGCGTTACCGTGGCCGTGGTCGGTGCCGCGTGAGCCGTTCTCGCGTGCGGTCCGGCCGAACTCGGACATTGTCATCAAGACGACGTCGTCCATTCGTTTTCCAAGATCGGTTACAAACGCGGCGATCGAATTCGAAAGATCACGAAGCAGATTGGCAAGCTGTCCCCGCGATCCGCCTTGATTTACGTGCGTGTCCCAACCGCCGGCTTCGGCGAACGCGACCTCCAGCCCGATCCCGGCCTTGATCATCTGGGCGATTTGCAGCAGCGACCTACCCAGCGGTGACTGCGGATAAACAGCTCCATTCTCCGGCTGATACTGGGCAGGGTTTGCCTGCTTCAGATAGTTGACCGCCTCAAAGGTTTCCTTGCCTGTTTCACCGAGGCCGTCTTTAGCGTTTTGCTGATAGATGCCCTCGAATCCGCCTTTTAGTTCGCGGCTGTATCTGCCCGCCTTTACCGTAAAATCCGCAAGATCGGTCATTGCGATCGACGGCGACCGGCCATAGAGCGCTCGCGGAAGCTGCTGTGTCATCGCAACCGCACGGAACGGCGAATCGTCCTTTTTACTCGTCCCTTGCAACGCTCGGTTCAGCCAGCCATCGCGAGTACCCTTGTATCCGGGTGTGCCGGATTCCATATAATCCTGGGCGTCGAAGTGCGACCGAGTATTGTCAGGTGAACCAGAAGCATGAATAATGCCTAACTGCTTCGATTTCCAAAACGGTTCAAGCGAAGCCATCGCCGGGTGCAGGCCGAACGTTCCATCAAGGTTTACGGCACCATCAGTTTTGCCCGGCGAAGGTATTGCGATCGACCGGCGCAAGGCATAATACTGGTCATCGCCGTGCGGCACGATCATATTCAGGCCGTCCACAGCTCCGCGTTGAAAAATTGTCACCAACACCTTCTTTTTCCCGTATCCCTTCTTTAGGCTGGCCGCGGACGCAAATTGGTGCAAGAACTCAGGCGCGGCCGCCATCAGGCCAAAACTTGCCAGCCCGACACCGCTGCTTTTTAGAAAAAAACGTCTATCCATCTCTTTAATACCTCATACCCGATAAGGCTCGCGATCGCGGCGAACAATCTATTAGACGCAAAGGAACGCGGCTTGGTCAGATTTTTCTCTTTTGCGTTTGGCTCTCGTTCGTAATAGATTCATTTTAATGAGCGAAATGCGGGAAAAACTCGTAAACCTGATCATTGAACGGCTTGACCGAGATGCGGAAAAGATACGCTCGGAATTCGGCTCTGATCAGTCTATAAAAGCTAGATATTGCGCCGATTGACGAGCTTCTGCCGCAGGCGATTAGCTCGCCAGATCGCCGACGCGTTTCCGGGTTCGGAGAAAATGCGGCTTTTAGACAGCTTTCGAGAGAAAAAATACACATCGAAATCGCTTGATCAATTCAATCCGCTCATCGCCGACATTACTTTCGCTTTCCAGGACAAACGAGTGATCGACAAAGTCGCGGAGCTGACCGAGATCAAAGACGCCGTCGGTGATCCGCACCTTTACGCCGGCGGCATCAGTGCTATGGAACGCGGGCATTTTCTTCAGCCTCATATTGATAATTCTCATGACGGCGAGCAGAGGAACTATCGCGTTCTGAATCTGCTTTACTACGTAACACCTGATTGGCAACCCGAAAACGGCGGGAACCTGGAACTTTGGGATGAAGGTGTAAGGCATCCGGTCGAGATACCAAGTGTGTTCAACCGCCTTGTCCTGATGTCGACGAACGACAAGTCCTGGCATTCGGTAAACGAGGTCAAGGCGGACGGCACGCGACGCTGTATCTCGAACTATTACTTCTCGCCGCATTCACCGAACGGTTACGAAACCCACCACGTCACCTACTTCATGGCCCGGCCCGAACAAAAACTCCGTCGCCTCATCACCAGGGCCGACAGCGACCTGCGCACCATTTTGCGCAAAGTGAAAAAGAGCGGCTTTGCCAAGAAGGACGTTTATGAAGGGGAAAAGTGAACGGCCCTTCTATTATTTCGAAGCTACAGCCGGGCCGCCGCTTGCAACACCCAATCTAGCATCGCGGAGAGACACCTGACCGATCCGCGAAAAATTGATCGACTCGCCAAGTATCCGTACCGCCTCCGCCGGAGCGTGAAATCCCATTGAGTTTTCTGCCTCGACAAAATCGAGGTAGAACTGCGCCTTCCGCTGGTTCTCGCGGGCACCCGGTCAGCATCGCGTCGCTCACGCCCGCATCGCGTGCCGATTTAATGTCCGTGATCAACTGGACCAGAGCATCCATCGCCAGCCCGCGAAGGTCGAAGGTACGCGTTTGGATAGTTTCCACCCGGAACTTCAGCTCTTCCTCGGTCGCCTTGTGGCATACCTGACAAGACTGATTTATGCTCAGCAGCGGGCTGCGGACGTGGTGATTGCTTATCTTCATCGCTCCTTCGCGGGTGTACGGCATATGGCAGTCGGCACACGCGACGCCCGCCCTGGCGTGGATGCCCTGGTTGTACATTTCAAATTCGGGGTGCTGGGCCTTTAGCACGTCGGCCCCGGTTTGGGCGTGGGTCCAGTCCTTGTGTTTTACCTCTTCATAGTAAGCAGTGATGTTTTCGATCTTCAGCCCCTTCTGCCACGGGTAGGTAAGTTCCTTTTCCGGGCCTTTGAAATAATATTCGACGTGGCATTGGCCGCATACGTAGGTCCGCATTTCCTGCCGTGTGGCATCTCGGTTCACCTCGAAATTCTGCACGCCCTGCGCCGCCTTTGCCACTCTGATGCCTTCCATAAAAGCAGGACGCGTTACGCGGAGAGCCATCGTTTGCGAATCGTGGCAATCGATACAGGCAACCGGGTGCGAGACTTGTTTTCTTGACTCGAAATACGGCATCTTGTTCAACTCGCGA
The DNA here is from genome assembly GCA_963763355.1 of uncultured Acidobacteriota bacterium. GTDB lineage: Bacteria > Acidobacteriota > Blastocatellia > Pyrinomonadales > Pyrinomonadaceae > OLB17. The sequence continues at coordinate 1,004,560 of CAVXOI010000007.1, read as the reverse complement.
AAGCCCTGCACGATGTCGCCGTTCCCAAGCCGCTTGTACGCCGTATAGACCGAGGCGTGGCAATTAATGCATGTTCCCGGCTGTGCCGTGACCTGCTGGCGTTCAGTGAACGTCTGGTCGGCGAGCATGAAGGCATGGCCGCGTTCCTCGCGGAAATCAACGGCGAATGCGTAACCGTCCCACATCGTCTTAAGCCGCGGATCTTCCTCTAACCGCGACTGGGCGGTGGCGGAGCGGGGATCGGCATCTGTTGGAGTGCGCGGTGTGGCTTCGCTCCCGCCGTATCGCGTGCGGACCTGATCGACCGTTCGTTTGTAGCCGTCGTACTGCATCGGAAAATTCTTTCCCCAAATCTCAGGGTCTTCGGTGTCGTCGGTCAGCTCGACGACGCGAAAGAACGGGCTTCTTGCCTCCTGCTTTCGCTGAAATATGTTCGTAAGAAGCGCGACGCCGGCGATCGCCCCGAGGAACGCAACGACCGCAACTATCAACATCAACCTAAAGCCCGATCGACGCGGCTTCGTTTCTTCCGCGGCTTCGGTCCTGGCGCGTTCGGTTTTTTCTTCGCTCATAACATTTTCCCTTTCAGATCAATGCTAATGCTGGTGTCCGACATTACGGTGGCAGCGAATGCACGAAACCTGGGTAAAGTGGCTTTCGTCAGCTGAAACGGTGATAGATTCGACCATCGGCTGATGGCAGAAGCGGCACGATTCTTCGGTCACCTGGCGGTTTCGCTCGGTTATCTGGATCGGCTCGTGGAACGTGTTGGTAGTGAAATAATAAGAATGCCAAAAACCGTTGGTGGCCTTTGTGTAGTATTTGCCGATGAAATTATGCGGCGTGTGGCAATCGTTGCAGGTCGCGACCGTATGATGGCTCGCCTTTTGCCAGCCGTCGTACTGCTCATTCATTATGTGGCAGTTGGCACACGACGCTGGATCATTGCTCAGGTAGGAATAACCCTTCGCGTAAACGAACGTGTACACGCCGATGCCGGCGGCCAGACCGACGGCAATTCCCACGATCGCGAATTTGAGCATCTGTAACGACACTTCAACCCCTAACTTTCGAGCCGGGAATGATCGGAGCTATCAGGATAATACCGTATAAATGTTTCAGCGGCAACGATTTGCCGCCGGAACGCAGGCACCCTTGCCTGCATGAGTGCGATGCACGAACAAGAATGCCGCCTTCGCACTTTGGAATTACCGACGGGTTCGCCGCAAAAATGCTGCGGCGAGCAGGCAAGGTGCCTGCGTTCCGGCCGACTATCTGATTATTACTTCATCCACAAATATCCACGGGTCGCCGCCGGCTCCGGGGTGCCAGGCCGGGATCTTGCCGAAATTGAAAGCACGGATGCGGACGTAGCGGGCTTTTGTCGGTGTGATCGTTCTGACGTGAACTCTTTGATCGTCGGCGTCATCTCCCGCTGCGGAAAGCCGGGTTTGATCTCGGCGACCTTGTGAAAGTTTGCGCCGTCGTTCGACGTTTCAAACTCGATCCGGTCGGGCATCCATATCCACGGCCCGGCGACCTGCAGAAAACTTGCCGCCGAGTTCGCGGATCTCGGTTTCACGTTTCAGATCGATGACCGCTTCGTAACGGCTTTCCCTGAACGCCCTGCCATTCGCCGCTCGCGAAATTCACAGTCCCGCGAATGCCGTCGACGATCGCGTTGTCGCCGCCGCCGGTGTATTGCGTGCTGTAGCCGGAGAGGATCTTATGACCTTCCAGTCGTTCGGCGTTTGTGGAATGTCGCCGCTTCCACCGAGCGACCGCTGCATCCGCCCGCGGCAATCGACAATGCCTTTACCGTTGTGGTCTTGTCGATCGTGAACGGGGCCGATGTAAACGGCCGAAGTTCGCGTTGGGTTCGCTGCCGTCGAGCGTGTAATGGATGCTGGCGCATGCGGCGTGGTGCTTGTTAGCGATATCGTAGCGTTGACGAATCGAAAACGCGGCCGCCGCCGTCGATCACCGGAACGGCGCGGCTGATCGCGAATACACGGCGGACGGTGGAGGCCTAGTCGAACGCTTTATCGTCGGGCGTGTCTGCTCATGTCAAGTTCGAGCACGCCGCCGCGCCATGATGTGATCGTGCGTGATGTACGAGTTCGAGAGGCGCCGGCCGTTCCATCTTGCGCCGACCTGATGTAAATGTTCGTATGCCGAAACCTTCGGTGCCCGGACGATGAACTTCTTGCCGTTCTCGAGATTGATATGTCACCTCTTTGAAAAGCGGCGTGCCGATGTCGTAGACGCGCGTCGCCCGGGCAGCACCGGATAAAAACCGCTCGCGCTCAGTACGTACCACGCCGACATCTGGCCGCAGTCTTCGTTGCCGATCAGGCCGTCGGGCGCGTTCTTGTAGAACTCGTCCATTATCCGGCGGACGTGCTTCTGCGTTTTCCACGGCTCGCCGGCGTAGTTGTAAAGATAAGCGATGTGGTGCGAAGGCTCGTTGCCGTGGGCGTATTGGCCGATCAGGCCGGTGATGTCCGGCTGTTCGCGGCCGGCGAGTTTTTGATCGGTCGTGAAGAGCTCGTCGAGCTTTGCGACGAACTTCTCGTCGCCCGCCCATCAGTTCCATCAGCCGCGTAACGTCGTGCGGGACGAAGAACGAGTACTGCCACGAATTGCCCTCGGTGAAATGAAACGTCACTTCGTTCGGTGCAAAGGGCTTGACGAAACCGCCGTTCTGTTTCGGGCGGAAAAAGCCGGTTTCCGTGTCGAAGAGATTTTCGAAATTACCGGCGCGACGCGATAGTCGTTCGATGTCGTCTCGATAGCTTTCAGATATTCGGCATCGTCTCGGCCCGGTCGTTTCCGGCGTCTGCTCAGTGACCGCTGATTGCAACAGCATCGATCGCCATCTGCATCAGGCACCAATCGTTGTAGGCGTATTCGAGCGTTTTCGAGACCGATTCGTTCTCGTCCTCCATCGAGATGTAGCCGCGTTTTTTGTAGGCGGCGAGGCCGAAGTGGTCGAGTTCGGCGGAGTGTTTGGCGGCCTCGTAGGCTTTTTCGTAGTCGAAGCCTTTGATGCCCTTTGCCATCGCGTCGGCGATCACCGAAACGGCGTGGTAGCCGATCATCGTGTCGGTCTCTTCGCCCCACAGCTCCCAAACCGGCAGCCGCCCGCCCTGTTCGTAGATGCGGATGAAGGTGTTGATGAAATCGACCGTGCGTTTCTGGTCGATGATCGTGTAAAGCGGATGCGCCGCGCGGAACGTGTCCCAGAGGGAGAAGACCGTGTAGTGCTCGACGGCTCGCCGATTTTGCGAACGCTGGCTTTCCGGCGATTTACGACTTGCGGTGGCCTCTCCACGTCTCGCGAGTGCTCCGTGCTTCGCTGCTGGCGAGCTGCGTACGCGTATCCGGCAGTTGATGGATCTTCCCGTCGTGGCCTTTGTATCGGCCGTCGACGTCGTTGAAGACGTTCGGGTGGATCATCGTGTGATAGAGGGCCGTGTAGAAATTCGTCGTCTGCTCGGGCGTGCCGCCGGAAACCTCGATCTTCGAAAGCTCTTTGTTCCACGCCGCCTTTGCGTCGGCACGGACCTTGTCGAAATCCCAGTGCGGAGCTCGGCTTCGAGATTCTTTCGGGCACCTTCGATGGAGACGTAGGAGATCGCGACCTTTGACGAGAATCGGATCTCTTCGCCGGTTGAACGCCGAATCGAAAGATGCGTTCGGATTCTCGTTGTCCGTTTCGACTCGCTCCTGGACTCCGGCCATCAACGTGTGCCGTATTGCAGCGCTTGCAAACGGCTTAGAAAATTCGGCGACGAAATAGACGGTCTGATTCTTTGCCCACGAACTTGATCGTCGAAACCCTTCGATTCTGTCGGTCACCGACAACTGTAATCTGCGAATCGAGTAGTTTGTCCCGCCATCCGAGGTCGAGAACGATGTTCGCTGTCGCCGTCTTCGGGAAATGTGTATCGATGAAATCCGACTCGCGTTCGTCGCCGTCAGCTCGGCAAGAATTCCATCTCATCGAGCTTCACCGAGTAATATCCCGGCTCGGCCTTTTCATTCGCGTGTGAAAACTTCGAGGCATAGCCATTCACGGACCCGTTGCCTTCCATCGACTGAAGAACTCGCGGTTCGCCGACGGTCGGCATGAACAAAATATCGCACCCGTCGGGGATGCCGGTGCCGGAGAGGTGCGTGTGCGAGAAGCCGTAGATGATGTCGTCGGAATAGTGATAGCCGCTGGAGCCGTCCCAGTTGTCGATGCGGGTGTCGGGCGAAAGCTGCACCATCCCGAACGGCACCGTCGCCCCGGGAAACGTGTGCCCGTGCCCGCCGGTGCCGATGAATGGATTGACGTGGCGAGTGAAGTCTTTGCGTTTGCGCGAAGGAGCCCGACGGTCGACGAGGAAGAATCACAACGCAGAGACACAGAGACGCAGAGAAATTCTTGGATATTCCGGATATTTTTGCACGCGAATCACACGAATCTCCGCGAATGAAGACGAAAGCAGATATCCCGAGCAGTAGCGAGGGTGCCCTGCGGGAATAATAACGCGAAAGGGGCACACTCCCTACCGGTCGTGTTTCACGCCTGGATTGGTTACACTCCGAGACGGTTGTCGAGAAATGTCTGCTAGTTCTGGGGCAGAGTTCGCGAACTGAGGAGAGGCTGCTCGTCTGTTTTGGGATGCGTAAAAGATAGCTTCTCGGCGTGCAGGAAAAAGCGGCCGAGTTTCTCGACAGCTTTTTTGATCTCGTTATTCGGCGATCGTGTTGTCGCGGCCTTCGTTGTAGGTGGCGTCGCCGACGACCGGGTGATTGATCGAGGCGAGATGGACGCGGATCTGATGGGTGCGGCCGGTTTTTATTTCGACATCGAGCAGCGTGAATTTTTCGAATCGCTGTCGCACTTTCCATAGCTGAAAGCGCGTGGCGGCCGTTGGCGGCGACGGTCATTTTTGTGCGGTGCCAGCGGTCGCGGGCGATGGGGCGGTCGATCGTGCCGGAATTTTCACGCGGGCTGCCGTGGACGAGCGCGACGTAGGATTTGAAAACCTCGCGGTTGCGGAATTGTTCGGCAAGGGCTTCGTGGGTTTGCTCGTCTTTGGCGACGACGATCAGGCCGGAGGTGTCTTTGTCGAGGCGGTGAACGATGCCGACGCGGTCTGCTTGGAACCACCTGCCGTCAGCTGGCGAGAGACGCCGAGTTAGCCAGCGCCTGACCCCTCCTTGTAAGGAGGGGAGCTTCTGCTTGAAATGCCACGCGATCGCATTTGCCAGGGTGCCGTGAGATCCCCGGCGCCGGGATGCACGACCATTCCGGCGGGTTTGTTGATGACGGCGAGATATTCGTCTTCGAAAACGATGTCGAGCGGGAATGTCTTCGGGTTCGAAACGGGCGGCGGGTTCTTCGGTCAGATCGATGTCGATCTCGTCGCCTGTCGCGGAGTTTGTACGATGGCTTTGCTTCCTTTTCGTTGACAAGAACGTCGCCGTCTTCGATCAGCCGCTGCAGACGAGATCGCGACCAGCCTTCGATCTGTTCGGCAAGAAATGCGTCGAGGCGCTTTCCGGTGATCGTCCGGATCGACAGTAATGATCAGCGTTTGATTGAGAAATTTGCGTGACATAAAGGCGGAAATACGAGCGGTAGGGAGTGTGCTCGTAACAGGGCTACACGATCAACCGGCACACTCGCTACCGCTCGTGTTTCCGCCTGTTTCAGCCGCCAGATCATAAATATTAGCCGACGCGGCTGCGACGACCAGGCTGATGATCTGCGACGGCGAAAGTCCGGTGGCCGCGAACAGGCCGAACAGATCGCCGCGTTGCGGGTCGTCGCGGATGAACTCGATCAGAGAAACGGAATATCGCGTAGATAATGCCGTATGCGATCAGCACCTGGCCGTCGAATTTTTTGTGGCGGTGCAGCCAGACAGAGAAGCCCGAAAACCGCAAGCATTGTGAACGATTCGATAAGCTGCGTCGGATGCAGGAAAAGCTCGCTGCCGTCGGGCCGTACATCGGGACGCCCGTGTATTCGTGCCCCTTTTCGGTGAAATGCACGCCCCAGAATAAGTCGGTCGGCTTTCCCCAGCAGCAGCCCGCCGCAAAACAGCCCTGGCGGCCGAACGCCTGGCCCAGAGCGACGCCGGGAGCAAACGCATCTGCGACCTTCCAAAACGGAAGTTTGTACCACCTGATCAAGTATCGCGACCGTAAGAAACCCGCCGATGAACCCGCCGTAATAAACGCCGCCCGAACGCAGAAAATCCAGGGAAAAGATCTGGACGCTTCCGTCGACGAAAACCATCAGAACCTTTGATCCGAGCAGCCCGCCGAGCAGTGTCCAAAGGCCCAGATCGTAGATCCGCTCGCGCGGCAGCCCGTCACGCGCCGCCAGCCGCGACGCGACGAACAGCGCAAGCAGCATCCCGACCGCCAGCCACAGGCCGTAGCTTGTCACGGGGAAATTGCCGATGCGGAATAAGTTCCGGGTACATTCAGTTCTATGTCATTACTGGGAATTAATAATTGATCAATTAGTTAATTATCTTAATGAGGAACATTTTGAGCGTCGCTATTCGGGCACACTCCCCGCGGCTCGTGTTTCCGCCTGTTGCTTTCGCTTCGACAAGAACATATCGAGGATCAACAGTCCGGCACCGACATCACGATCGCCATGTCAGCAACATTAAAAGTCGGATAATGCCATGAGCCGAATTGGACGTCGATAAAATCGATGACAAAGCCGAGGCGGATGCGGTCGGTCACGTTTCCGGCGATGCCGGCGAGAAGCAACGCAAGGGCGCCCAGTATGCGGTCGTCGGTACGCGGCGTTCGCCAGAAAAAGTAGAGCACCAGCGCCGCGGCGATCAGCGCGACGATCGACAGTCCCCAGCGGCCCGCGTCGCCGTGATCGTCGAGCATCGAAAACGCGACGCCCGGGTTCTGGGCGTAGGCGAAATTCAAGAAATCCGGGAATGACGTCAACAGTCGTCACCGAATCGCAGCCGGCGCACCGCCCACGCCTTGGTCGCCTGGTCAATCAGAAAACACCCCGCCGGCGATGGCGAGGTAAACTAGCTTTCCAAATAATGTCGCTTTTTGTTCACTGGCTTTTCTTGCCGGCCTTTCGGTTCGGCGTAGAACGATTTGTTCACTATCTTCCACTCGCCGTTTATCTTGAGAAGCGTCATATAATCGACAAATTTTACACTCGGATAATCGAGTACGATCTTCGCTACGGCCGCGTTGCCGTTGACTTCGACTGCCTCGATCTTTCGGCCGTCCTTGCCGCTTTTCTTCGTCCGCCGCCGGTTTGCCGGTAAATGCCCGTTTGATAAACGAATCGAACGTCTCGCTCATAATACTTCCCTTCGCGAATAAAGATCATGTTCCCTTCAGTATGAAACGCCTTTCGGGCATATTCAGAATCACCGGTCGCATGGGCTTTGATGTAATTTTCAAGCGGAACGCGCACCGCGTCTTTTTCCGAGTCCTGAGCGAAAACGGAGGCGAGGCTGAAAAGCAGAATAGCGAAAAGAATAAATGTCTTCTTCATAAATTCTCCGGAATTGGTATTAACTGACCGTAACTTAGTTTACGACTCCGATCGCCGCGTTGTTTCGCATCATTGCCGCCTATTCCGAGTAAGGGAAGATCGCTTTCGGCGCCCTGTGCCGTCTCCACCAGTCAGCGTAACAAACATCGGTACAGCCGATCATATATTTTACGACCCGCCATTTGCCGTTTGTTTTTTTGAACAGGGCGAAGAAGTTGTTGTCGAAGGCTCCTTGGTCTTTCGCCTCGTAATATACGGTCCCGCGATAATCCGGCTCGCCGCCGTTCGGGTTCTGCGGCCGTGCCGCCGACAAATGCCCAATTGCCCTGGACCTTGAAATTATCGGCGACGAATACGACCTTTTGCTTTAACTGGCGTTCGACAGGGACGCGCAAAGCATCGAGGATCGCTTTTCGTTCGGCCGAGCCTTTTTCCGGCGTGTAGGCCGCTTGAGCCTGGGCTGCCGGAGCGAAGGCAAGAGCGAGAAGCATCACTAACACCGATCGTTTCAAAGCACTTTGCGAAAGAATATCTCATCTGTTCACTGCTGATCCCTCATCGCGATTTTGGCTATGCCCTATTCTTTGATACCGGCCTGCTAACCAGGGGCAAGACAACTCAGCCGTCCTGAAGGTTCACGAGTTACGCTGCGGCCGCTTTTTCGATCTCGGTCAACGCCTCGATGCAGCGTTCGCAGACGGTCGGGTAATTTGTCAAATTCGCCGACGCGGACCGAGTAATTCCAGCACCGCTCGCACTTCTGCCCGTCGGCCTTTTGGATCTCGACCTTCAACGCGTCGCCTTCGTGCACCTCGACCTGCGAGACGATGAAGATGTAGCGGAGCTGCTCAAAATAATCGAGCAGGAAGCGCGTCGTTCCGTCGTCGGCCGTCAGGATAACCTTTGCTTCCAGCGACGAGCCGATCTGCTTGGCGATGCGGGCTTCTTCCAGCGCTTTCAGCACTTCGTCGCGGATCGCGAAGATCCGTTCCCAATCGAGCTGAGCAGCTCTGCCGTCAGCGCTGCTCCCTCGGCCGCCGGAAATTCTGCGATGTGAACCGATGACAACCGTTTGGCCGGGGATGTTCTCCCACGCCTCGTCCGACGTGAAGACCAAGGATCGGCGACAGCAGCCGGCAAAGCGTGTCGGTGATCTGGTAAAGCGCCGTCTGGCCGAACGTCGTTCGACCGACTCGGGGTGCGTAGATGTAAAGCCGGTCCTTGATGATGTCGAAATAACGCGCCGAAAGCGTGACGGTGCAGAAATTGTAGATAGCGCCGTATACGCCGCCTGAAAATTATATGCCTTGTAACCCTCCAAAACCTTCGCGGTCACTTCGTTAAGTTCGCAAGTGCCCAGCGGTCGATCTCGAGCATTTCGTTCTTCGGCAACCGAATCCGATTGATCGGATCGAAACCGTCAAGATTGCCAAGCGCATACCGCAGCGTATTTCGGAATTTTCGGTACGCATCGACGACGCGCGAAAGGATCTCGTCCGAGCAGCGCACGTCTTCCGTGTAATCAACCGCCGCCGCCCAGAGCCGCAGAATTTCGGCGCCCGGATTTGTCGATGATCTCCTGCGGGGCGGTGACGTTGCCAAGCGATTTGATCTGCTTTTTGCCCTCGCCGTCCACGACCCAGCCGTGCGTGATGATCTGTTTGTACGGCGCCGGTCGTGCGCGGCGATGCCGCAGCTCAAGCTGGAATTGAACCAGCCGCGATACTGGTCGCCGCCTTCGAGATAAACGTCGGCAGGAAAGCGCAAGGTCTCGCCTCGCGTTTCCAAAACGGCAACGCAGCTTGAGCCGGAGTCGAACCAAACGTCCAGAATGTCGGTCTCTTTTCGAAAATCGGCGCCGTCGCATTTCGGGCATTTGAACCCTTCGGGCAGTAGCTCGGGCTCCGGGACGTGCGTACCACGCGTCGGCCGTCTCCTTTGCGAAGATGTCGGCGACGTGATCGATCATCTTCGGGTCGGCGATGGCTTCATCGCACGCCTGACAATAAAACACCGGGATCGGCACGCCCCACGAACGCTGGCGCGAAACGCACCAGTCCGGACGTCCCTTGAACATATTCGCCATTCGGCCTTCGCCCCAAGCGGGATGCCATTTGACGTTCTCGATCTCTTTCAAGCGCCTTTGCCCGGAGGCCTTCTGTTGAAGCTTCGCCGCCCACTTCATCCATCGAGATGAACCACTGCGGCGTCGCGCGAAAAACCACCGGGTTCTTGCATCGCCAGCAGTGCGGATAGCGGTGCTTGTATTTCTCGGAGTAAACGAGCATCCCGCTCTCGCGCAGGAACTCGACGATCTTCGGGTTCGCGTCGAAGATGTTCATCCCGCGCAAAGTGTTCGACCTCCGGAGATGAATCGGCCGGCGGAATCGACCGGATTATAGATCTCGAGGCCGTATTTCTTCCCGATGTGAAAGTCGTCGGCACCGTGCCCGGGAGCGGTGTGAACGCAGCCCGTGCCGGATTTGCCGGCAGACTTGTTTTCAAAACGCACATCCAGCTCGACCTCGGCATCGGCCTCGCCCAGCGTGACGTGCTCGCCGTTCATTATCAGCGACGTGCGGTCGAGCCACGCGTGTTTTGCTTCCAGCCGGTCGAGCTTTGAGCCCTTGAATCGGGCGATCTCTTCGTACTCCGCAAACCCGCACGTTTCGGCAAACGCCTTCGCGAGTTCGGACGCGACGATGAAAACCTCGCCGTCCGAAACCTCGATCGCCGAATAATCGAAATCCGGATGCACGGCGATGCCCATATTCGCCGGGCAGCGTCCACGGCGTCGTCGTCCAGATCACGACGAAAACATTCTTTCCGGCAAGCGCCGCATCGATCTCGGCCGGGTCGGTCTTCAGCGGAAACTTCACGTAAACCGACGGCGAAGTGTGCTCTTTGTACTCCACCTCGGCCTCGGCCAGCGCCGTCTGATCGTGGATGCACCAGTAAACGGGACGCAGGCCTTTGTAAACATAGCCGCGTTCGAGAAACTTGCCGAACAGCCGCGCCGTCGACGATTCGTACTCGGCGCGACATCGTCAGATACGGCGTTTCCCATTCGCCCAGGATGCCGAGCCGTTTGAAAATCGCGCGTCTGGTTGTCCATCGCCGTCGAGGCATGCTCGCGGCAGATGCGGCGAAAGGTGGAGACCGGAATGTCGGCCTTGTTCTTGCCTTTTTCGGCGAGTTTCTTCTCGACGAGCGTTTCGATCGGCAGGCCGTGACAGTCGTAGCCGGGAACATACGGCGCGTCGTAGCCCATCATCGAACGGGTCTTGACGACGAAATCCTTCAGGATCTTGTTCAAGCGCGGTGCCGATGTGAATGTCGGCATTCGCGTACGGCGGGCCGTCGTGCAGGATGAACTTTTCGCGGCCCTTCCGCGCCTCGGCTATCTGTCTCGTAAAGGCCCATTTCCTGCCATTTCTTCAATCGCGCAGGCTCGCTCTGGCCGAGATTCGCTTTTTGGGCGAAATCCGTCTTCGGCAGATTTACGGTTTTCTTTAGATCCAAGTTTTTCTGTCATCGAATAAATCAAAAAGCCCCAAGCCATTTTCTTAGCTTGGGACCTCATAGCAAAGTTTGCCACCGCTCAACTCAAGTCGAGCAAAGTCCCACAAATGTTGCTTATAATGGGCGATGGCCTCCGCATAATTCAATAAATAGATTAGCACAACGCAGGATTTTTTCCACGCAGCTCGATTCGCTCGGCTATTCCTCTTCCACCGTGCACAGAAGCGGATACTCTCGTCGCCGGGCGAGGTTCATCGCTTTCTCGGCCTTCATGTTGGCGACCTCGTACGGGTAAACGCCAGCAACACCGACGCCCTCGTTATGGACCTTTAACATTATCGAGAAAGCCTCCAGCGGTCGACCGCATGAAAGACATACTCAAGCACAAAAACGACGAATTCCATCGTCGTGAAATCGTCGTTATGGAGCAGGACCTTGAATAGCTTCGGTTTTTCGAGCTTGGTTTCCTGCTCGGTCAGAACGTCTATGTCGCGGTCGATGTCCGGGAATTCGGGCATAGCGGGATCGAATAGTTAAGAATTAAAAGGTTATCACAAAGACGGCGTTGCTTACTGCTTTAGCAAGGCCTTGGGCTTTCGGCTTTCACTTTTTAGATTTCAGTTTTTCGGATGGGTTTCCGGACAAACTGAAAAGGGAAAACTTAAAACTGAAAACAGGCAGCCGTGAGGAACCTAAATCTTTTTGACTTCGAAATACGTCTTTATCGCCTTGTATTTGTGAGAATCGTTTAGGACATTGAACACTTCAGCGAAATTCTCCAGTCCCATGACTTTGTGCGTCAGCATCCGCCCGAGCCAGCCGGGGTCCATGGCTTCGCAGAGGGCGAGGTCTTTGACGCCCATTTCGAAATGTTCGCGGCCGGCGTTGACGGTGCCGACCATGGCCCGGTTGCCGAGGACGAACATCTGGTTGATCTTATCGGACGGCACCTGGTCGGTCTTGCGGTCGCCGCCAGTGACCGAGGCGAGGATGAGGATGCCGTTCTCGTTCAACGCCTGCATCGCGTCGAAGATGATCGGCGAAAAACCGGTGCATTCGAAAATGAGGTCGTACTGGCCGTATTTTTCGACGCTTTGCTCAACGCCCATCTCCTCGGTCGAATCATACGATGCGCCGATCGCCTCACATAGTTCTGCATTCAGATAACCGTCAGGCGCGTTGCGGCCGAAGCCGTGAACGGCATAGCCTCGCATCCGCAGGGCCATCACGGTGAGCAAGTCCGACATTTCCAACACCTAAGACGGCGGCCGTTTTCGGATGCCAGATCTTTAGCCGTTCCTGGATATCGCTCGCCTGTTTCAGGCCTTTTTCAATGATCGAAAGCGGTTCCAGCAGCACGCCGATCTCGGCGATAGCCGGCGGGACCTTCACCAAAAAATCGGCGTCCTCGACGTAGTATTCGGCCATATAACCGTGCAGGCGTGATATGCCGCGTTCGTAATATTTATCGTCGGTCGTGAAATCCTGCTCGCCGATCTTGTCGTAGATGCTCGAACCACGCGGGCGGCGAACTGTAGCAACGACAAAATTTCCGGGCTCGAGTTCGGTAACCTTGTCCCCTACCTCAACGACACGGCCGAAGTTTTCGTGGCCGAGCACGAGAAAATCGAACCCCTTCGGCGCGATACCGTATTCGGCGTTGTTGATCTCACGATCGGTTCCGCAGGCCCCGACGCGGAGCACTTCGACCAGCACGCCGCGGCCGCCGCGGACCTCGTCCAGTTTCGGCTTGTCCATCTCGACCAGGTGGACGCTGTTTTGCTTTTTCGGGATCACCGCTACGGCTTTCATCTGTCCTTCTCCGAATATTCTGCCCGCTGTTTAAATATCTTCGCGATCAAACCGGTCCAGCCGGTCTGATGGTTCGCCCCAAGGCCGCGGCCCGTGTCGCCGTCGAAGTATTCGAAAAAAAGCAGGTTGTCGCGCCAGTACTCGTTTTTCTGGAATAATTCCGTGTCGCCGAAAGCAGGCCGGCTACCACTACTGTCCCTGACAAATAGGTTGCACAAACGTTTTTCAAGCTCCTGCGAAACCTGCCAAAGGTTCATCTTTTTTCCCGAACCGGTCGGGAATTCAACCGATAGGTCATCACCGTAATAATGATCGAATTTTTGCAGCGCTTCGATGAGGAGGTAGTTCACGGGAAACCAAATGGGCCCGCGCCAGTTCGAATTGCCGCCGAACATCCCGCTTTGCGATTCGGCAGGTTCATATTGGACGCGATGTTCGGTCCCATCGATCATCAGGAAGTACGGGCAGTCCTTATGAAATCTCGACAATGAACGTATCCCGAACTCGGAAAGGAATTCCGCCTCGTCGAGCATCGTTTCCAACACTCTCAGAAGCCGCTCGCGATCGACCAGTGCTAAAAGAAATCTTTTGCCCTCGCCGATCGTCTTCATGCAGGCGATATCTTTTACAAGATCCTGCCGGTTCTCTATCAACCATTTCGAGCGCCTTTGAAAATCGGGCAATTCGTCAAGCAGATCGCTCTCGATTGTTTCGACCGCGAATAACGGGATAAGGCCCACCAGCGAACGGATCTTGATCGGAAACTGATGGCCGTCCTGATGGAGCACATCGTAATAAAACCCGTCATGCTCGTTCCAAAGCTCGGTGTTCGTGTTCCCGAGATTGTTCATCGCGTCGGCAATGAACACGAAATGTTCAAAGAACTTGCTCGCCACGTCCTCGTAAGCCTTCTCGGTGCGGGCAAGCTCGAGCGCGATCGCCAGCATGTTCAGGCAATACGTCGCCATCCAGCTTGTGCCGTCGGATTGTTCCAGGTGGCCTCCGTTCGGAAGCGGCTGGCTGCGGTCGAAGATCCCGATATTGTCCAGCCCAAGAAAGCCGCCCTCGAAAACGTTGTTCCCTTCGGCGTCCTTGCGGTTGACCCACCAGGTAAAATTGAGCATCAGCTTTTGAAAGACCCGCTCGAGAAAGAGAGTGTCGCCGATACCGTTTTCCTTTTTGTCGATCTGGTAGACACGCAGGGCGGCCCACGCGTGAACCGGCGGATTAACGTCGCTGAACGCCCATTCGTACGCCGGGATCTGGCCGTTCGGGTGCATATACCATTCGCGAAGCAGCAAAATAAGCTGGCGTTTGGCAAAACCCGCGTCGACCAGCGCCAACGGGATGCAATGGAATGCAAGGTCCCACGCCGCGTACCACGGGTACTCCCATTTGTCCGGCATCGAGATTATGTCGTCGTTGTAAAGATGCGGCCATTCTTTGTTGCGGCCGGCGCGACGCTCGGCCGGCGGCGGAGGCTGGGCCGGGTCGCCGTCAAGCCACTGCTTAACGACATAGTGATAATACTGCTTCGACCAAAGAAGCCCGGCAAAAGCCTGGCGCATGACCATTGAGCCGTCGGCCCCGAGGTTTGGGGGGATGATCTCGGCGTAAAACTCATCTGCCTCCGCGTTCCGCTGGGTCAAAATTTTAGTGCACTCGCGAGGCAGGTCCTTTACCGATGAATTCTCACCGGATCAGCTTTAAATAGATCTCTCTGGTTTCGCCGGGCTGGAGCTCGAATTTGTAACGGCAGGCGGCCTTTGTTCCTTTCAGGGCCGCATTTACCGAATCGGGATTGCCGTTTACGACGTGGTCGTTAATGCCGTCCTTAGTAAAACGCGAAGGGTTTTCCGAATTGAAAAGTAAACGGCAATTTGTCTCGTTATCGCAGAACAGCAGGTCGGGCTCCCCATCGAAATACAACCGGTATTTTCGCTCGGGATCGCACTCGATCCGAATAGATCTGCCACCCGTGTGGTCGTCCACCGAGATCGTCCCTTTCCGCGCGCTTTCGTCCCACGACCAGGTATTACGAAGCCACACTGTCGGTAAAAGGTGAAGCGGCGAAGCCTCCGACGAACGGTTTACGGCGGTGATCTTGATGCAGATCTCATAAGGTTGCTGTTTTGCGTATTCAACGAATATGTCGAAATAGCGGTCGTTCTCGAAAACGCCGGTATCGGCCAATTCGAATTCGCGAAAGCTCTTGTCCCTGCGTGCGTTCTCCTCGTAAAGTTTTTGGTAAGGAAATTCCGATTGAGAGTACTTATAGAGGAATTTCATGTAGGAATGCGTGGGCGTACTGTCGAGGTAATAATAATATTCCTTTACGTCCTCGCCATGATTTCCCTTTGGGCCCGGAAGCCCGAAAAGGCGTTCCTTAAGAATTTTGTCCTTTTCGTTCCATAAGGAAAGGCCGAAGCAAAACGATTGAAACCTGTCGCATATCCCGGCAAGGCCGTCCTCGTTCCATCTGTAAGCCCGCAAATGGGCGTGTTCGAACGGAAAATAGTCCCAGGCCGATCCGTCATGGGAATAATCTTCGCGAACGGTACCCCAGGCCCGTTCGCTGACATACGGGCCCCATTCCTTCCAGTCGGCGATCCGTTCGTTCGCCTCGTAAAGACGGCGGCGTTCGGCCTTTTGGGGCTTTTTCTTCATAAGGGAATAAGAGATTCTTGCACAATCGGTTATTCACTCCAATACCTCATTAAGAAAAAGAAAACTGTGGACGCGACACGGCATTTCTGTTAGATTTCTGATGCGCTGTTTACTAAGTATTCAATTTTGCGTTTCTCTACGTTCTGAAACCGGCCGCCTATTAGCCGTTTTAAGGGCGAAAGTATATTCCTATGAATTCGGCCTCGAATAGTCAGGGTCTTAAGGCCTCTGCTTCGTCCAATCTTGTTGGGCTGCGTCGCGGCGCGCGTGCCGAGACGGGAGCCGGAACTTTCACGGGAAAAGCTGGATAACGCGTTTTCACGGGTTGGCCAGAAACTCCGCGAGGGCCTTTCAGGCGAAGCGGAAAAGGTGCTGATCGAAGCCATCGAAGCGTGCGGCCACGATCCGAACGACCTAGCGAACCTTAAGAGGCTGCTTTCGTTCACGCTTGAAACCCTGGGCCGGTATAAAGAATCGCTTGATATCCTTAAACCCTATGAGGACGCCTCGGCCCTTGCGCAGCTCAACCATGAGACGCAGATCAGGGTAACCACACAGCTCGCGATCGGCTACAGCAACCTCGCCGATCAGCCGAAGGCCGTCACGCTTCTAAAGGAAATGCTTAAACAGGCGGTAGACAACGAGCTTGTTCGCCTGTCCGGTATTGTTTACATTGGCCTTTCCCGCGTTTACCGAAAGCTGAACGAGTATCCGATAGCCCGCGATTATGCGGAAAAGTCGCTGACTTATTTTCGCGAAGACGGCAATTGGCTAGGGATGGCCGAAGCATATCGTGAGGTCGCGCTCTCCTATCACCTCGAGGGTAACAGCGAAAAGTCTCTGGATTCATTCGAACAGGGTATCCAGATAATCGGGGACCGGTCGGCTCCGTTCATGCTTGGACGGCTTTATACCGAAATGTCCGGCGCCTATGTGTTCTTGCGAAAACCGCAGGAAGGCATTAATTGCCTTGAAAAATCGATCGAGTTTTTCGACCGGACCGACCATGTTCTCAATTCGGTAATTGCGTACAACAACCTGGGCCTCAACCTGCTGCTGATCGGCGACTGGAACCGCGCCGAGGCAATGATAAAGAGAGCTCTTGAACTGGCTTCAGCCAGCAATCATGCTCATGTCGCCGGCATTCTTGATTCGCTCGGCGAACTTAAGATCCTACGGGGCGAGCTTGATGAGGCCGAGACGCTGCTCGGTCAAGCCGTCGCAATGGCCGAGGAGAAGAAGAACCGCTGGTACGCCGTCCAGGCGATGCGCAACCTGGCCCGCTGCCGGCTTGCGCAAGGAAGGTTTAAGGAAGCCGCGGGAATTGCCCGGGCCGCGATCGAGATCTCGCGCGAGATAGACGACAAGCATTATGCGAACATGGCCGGCCTTGTGCTCGCCGAAAGCCTATTGCATATAGGAGGGCCGGACGAGTGCGAGACGTACCTTCGTTCGATAGAGGAGACCGACGCGACCTCTGATTTCTTTGTTCTCGGAAATATCCAGCATATCCGCGGCCTCGCGGCATTGGCGGAAGGCGACAAACAGCTTGCGGTACACCATTTTAACCGCAGCCTCACGATCTTTGAGGCGGCCGAAGACCTTTATCACACGGCCTTGGCCAACTTTCTGATCGGTTCCAATTTGGAATCTCACCGATCGTCACGCGCGATAAAGCACCTGACCGCCGCGGGTGAGATCTTTAAGAGACTTGGGATACGGCCGTATGCCGACGCGGTCGATGAAAAGATCCGCGAGATCAGGACGGCAAGGCCGTCAACGACCCGCGACGATGGGCCTGCAAGGCGAAATTCAGTCGTTTCGCAGTTGCTGATGGTCAGGCTGGCCGAGGCGACGGCGACGCGTGAACTTCTGTTCCGGGAGCTTGTCGCCGTGCTCCAGCAGGAAAGCCAGGCAAAGCGGATCCTTGTAGCCGAACCTGGGGAAAATAAACGCCTTCGCCCATTTATTACCCACGGCTATTCACCTGAGGAAAGCAACGAGATCGTTACTCGATTTGAGGCAGCGCGCGAAAAGGGCAATGAGAAGGCGTTCCTGAGAAACAAGGACCTTGAAGTTTTTCAACTGCGGCCGTCCAACGGTGCTCCCGCACTGCTTTTCATAAATCCCGCTTCTGGTGCCGTCCTAAGCGATGACAGTCCTATTCAGCCGCTGCTTCGCGTGGTCGAGCTTGGAATAGACGTGATCGCCCTTCGCGAACGCGACAGATCGGCGCCGGTCGAACAAGAGACGAGCCCGTACACATCGAACAGCCTGATGCCCGGGTTCATACACTCTTCACCGGCAATGACAGCGTTGGTCGAAGAAGTTTACAAGATCCGTTCGTCCGACGTTACTGTTCTAGTCACGGGCGAATCCGGCACCGGTAAGGAACTGGTCTCGCGTGCCATCCATGCGATCTCGAACCGGAAGGACAAGATATTTGTTCCGTTCAACTGCACTGCCGTGCCGAAGGAACTTGCCGAAGGCCACTTATTCGGCTATCGGAAGGGAGCGTTCACGGGAGCGGTCACAGACTCACCGGGTATGATCCGGGCAGCGGACGGCGGCACCTTGTTCCTGGACGAGATCGGTGACCTGCCCCTTGACGTTCAGCCGAAGATCCTTCGTTTCCTGCAGGAAGGCGAGGTCCAGCCGATCGGTGAAAAGCGGCCGATAAAGGTCGACGTCCGTGTGATCGCGGCGACGAATATGCCGCTTGAGGAAAAGGTCGCGGAGGGCTCGTTCCGCGAGGACCTCTATTATCGGCTCAATGTCATCCGCCTGCGCGTGCCGCCCTTGCGCGAGCGGCGGTCGGAGATACCGCCGATCGTGAATTATTACGTCAATCACTTTTCGTCGAGGTTCGGGAAACACGACATCACATTTACCCCTCAAACCGTCGATCTGCTGATGGTGTGCGAGTGGGATGGAAACGTACGGCAGCTTTGCAATGAGGTGCAGCGGATAATAGCGCGTGCCGTCGACAACGAAGTGATAACGCCGGACCACCTTTCGCCCGACCTAAAACGAAGCGCCCGGCCTCTGACAAGCTTTTCGGATGGCTCTTCTTTCAGGCCGATAACGTCTTATGACAGTATTTCGTCTTTTGACCCGAACGTGGCAGGCGGAAAATTAGAGGACGCCGTAGGCGAGCTGGAAACACAGATGATAAAAAGCTCGCTCGCCCGTCATAACTGGAACATCTCGCGCGTAGCTAACGAACTGGGCCTGACGCGGCGCGGGCTTTATTTGAAACTATCGCGATATGGGATAGAGAGGGCCGCCTGATATCTCAGTTCAGGCTCCCCTCCTTACGAAGGAGGGGGTGTCGCCGCTTCGGTGACGGGGTGGTTCTCTCCATGTATGACCACTCGTCAGTTCTGGGTTAACTCGACTACTAATTCGGCCGAGAGAGAGAGAACCACCCCGTCACGCAAAAAACGCGTGCCACCCCTCCTTCGTAAGGAGGGGAGCTTTTTCGTCTCACGCGGACTCTGGCGAGAGTTCTTAGATCGGCAACGATCTCCGGCAAAATCTCGATCACCGTATCGACCTCTTCATCCGTCGTATAACGCCCCAGCGAGAACCTGATCGAACCCATCGCATAGGAATACGGAACATTCATCGCCTGCAGGACGGGCGACGCTGAATGGTCCGCTGAGGTGCACGCCGAGCCGGTCGAGACAAAAATGCCGCGGTCGTTCAGCCGGGCAAGTATCTGCTCGCCGTTCGTATTTTCGAACGAAATGTTTGTGGTATTGGGAACGCGGCGGGCGTGATCGCCGGTCCCGTTCAACCGAGAATTTGGAATTTTTTCCAGGATCTCGTATTCAAGTCGGTCGCGAAGGTTCCGCACTCGTTCCATTGCCGAAAGGTCAGAAACAAAACGCGCCGCCGCGCCGAACCCGACGATCTGATGCACAGCTTGTGTACCGGAACGCCGGTTCCCTTCCTGGCCGCCGCCGGTGAACATCGGTCTCAACTCCACCCCGTTTCTCACGTACAACGCTCCGATTCCCTTCGGCCCGTGGAACTTATGGGCCGATAGTGAATAAAGATCGATGTCGGTACTTTTTAGGTCTATCGGCAACCTTTCCGACGGCGTTGACACCGTCCACGTGGAAGAGCGCGTCAGACGTTTCCTTCACTATCGCGGCGGCCTCTTGGATCGGAAACAGTACACCGGTCTCGTTATTTGCGTGCATTATCGAAACGATCGCGGTTTCAGGCGATAGGGCTTTTGAAAGGTCGTCGAGATCTATCATTCCCGATCCGTCGACGACGAGCCGGGTAATTCGCCAGCCCTCCGCCTCAAGCCTGTCGACCGTTCTCCGAACAGCCTCATGTTCTACCTCGGTCGTGATCACGTGGCGTTTTTCACCCGGCGGAAGTGATCCGAGAATTGCCCAGTTGTCGCTTTCGGTCCCGCCGGAGGTGAAAACGATCTCCTCGGGGCTGGCCGCGCCGATCAATTCAGCGACCGACACTCGCGCACCTTCAACCGCTTCGCCCGCCGTTCGGCCGAGCTGATCCGCGGAGGATGGATTACCGAACTCATCGGAAAGGAACGGCATCATCGCCTCCAACACCTCGGGCGCCAGAGCGTGTCGTCGCGTTGTTGTCGAGATAGATCATAAGTCGGCTTAAATAGAAGGCGCCTTCAATTTACCATTTGGCATTTAGCCATTACAATTACCGATACCGTGGCTGCATCCCTGAAAATAACCGAACCCAACGGGCACCTGTGGGAGTTTGAACTTGCCGACAACGCGATCTATTCGATCGGGCGTGCAAAGGAGAATGACATCGTGCTGAACGACCGCCGCGTTTCGCGGAAGCATGCCCGCGTACACTGCGAGGGCGAGCATATCACGGTCATCGACGGTTATATCGAGAACGGCAGCCTGATAAGAAGCGTGAACCACGTCTTCGTAAACGGTGTTCCGACGCTTGAAAAGCGCCTCGCTTCCGGCGACGCGATCGTGATCGGAGAAAGCCGGCTCGAATTTGCGCAGCCGGAGCCGTTAAAGGCGACCGGCCCGCTGCCCGAAGTGCTGAAAAAGTCGGTCTCCGGCGAAGAGTATGATGAGGAGACCGTAGCCGTCGTCAACGAGGGTGTCAATTATGACGACATGCCGCTCGGCCACACGCAGGTGCAAATGTCGGCCAACGAGATCATCGGCCGGCAATCGCATCTTTCGATCGAGGCGGCGGTTGCCACCTCGGAAGAGATCAAGGATCTTCGCCGAAAGGCCAAGATGCTCGAGCTGCTTTACGAAATGAGTAAGTCCATTGGCACGGTTTTTGACTTGAAAGAAATATTCGGCAAGGCGACCGACCTGATATTTCGAGGGACGCCTGCCGATCGGGTTGTGGCGCTGATAGCAGATGAAACAGTTGACGGCAAGATCCTTGACTACAGCTTGTTCCCGATCGGCGTCAAGACCCGCGATGAACATATCGACAAGCTGACCGCCAAACTGACGATCAGCCGCACGATCACGCAAAAAGTGATGCGGGAAAAGGTAGCTGTTCTATCGCAGGACGCAAAGACCGACGATCAGTTTTCCGGTGTCGGATTCGATCGTTTCGCAGGGAGTGAGATCGACGATCTGTGCACCGCTGATAACCGAATCCAATGTTCACGGCGTGCTGTATGCCGACCGGCTTGATCCGTTTGCGACGTTCACGGCCGATCATCTTGAGCTGATCAGCGCCGTAGCGGCGCAAACTGCCGTGACGGTTGAAACGGTCAAGGCCCACAAACGGCTGGCCCGCGAAGAAGTTGCGAGGGCGAACTACAGCCGGTTCATGCCGGAATATGTGGTCAAACAGCTGCTCGAAAACCCGAACTCTTTCCGTCTGGGCGGCGTGAACCAACAGGTCACGGTGCTTTTCGCCGACATCCGTGGATTTACGACGCTGTCGGAAAAGGCGAACCCGGAAAAGATAGTCGGTCTGCTGAACCGATATTTCTCGGTGATGACCGAGATCATTTTCGAGCACGGCGGGACGCTCGACAAATATATCGGCGACGGCCTGATGGCCATATTCGGAGCTCCGACGGCAAGCGAAGAAGATGCACTTAACGCCGTGAAGGCCGCGGTCACAATGCAGAAAAGACTGGTCCAATTAAATACTGAGCTTCACGGGGAAGGCTACGCGACCGTTTCGGTTGGCATCGGCCTGCATACGGGCGAAGCCACGATCGGGTACATCGGCTCGAATAAGCGATCGGAATATACGGCCATCGGCGACACGGTCAACCTTGCCTCCAGACTGGAATCTAATGCCCTGGGCGGCCAGATCCTCATGAGCGAGGCCACCGCCGCCGCAAGCGGCAACCTAATTCCCGTAAATATTATGGACCCCTTGACAGTGAAAAACCGGGTCCAGCCGGTCAGCGTCCTGGAGGTAAGATGGGGTTAAATATAGCTTTACGGCCGCAATAATAGTTGTTGAAAGGCGCGATTCAAAAGGAATATAATTCAAGAGCAGCATTTACAATCATGTTAAAGATTTCCTCCCTAAAGAAACTCGTCACCGATTCAATGGCGGTCGATCTTGGCACTGCCAGTACGATCATTGCCGTAAAAGGGCGAGGCGTCGTTCTTGACGAGCCTTCACTGGTCGCGATCAACGAGATCACCGACGAGATCGTCGCGTTCGGGCAGGAAGCCGCTGACATGTCGGGCCGTGAAGGCCGCGACGTTGTCGTGCGGGCTCCGCTGATAGGCGGAGTGGTCGGCGATTTCGAACGGACGAAAAAGATGCTGGCCCACTTCGTCAAGAAAGCGAAGACCGGCGGTTCGAACCTTTCGCTTCAGGCTGTGATGAGCATGGTTTCGGACGTCACGCACGTCGAACAGCGGGCGTTATTGAACGCGGCCGAAGAATCGTCGATCGGAAAGGTCTTTATGATGGAAGAAGGCCTTGCGGCGGCATTCGGCGCCGGTGTGCTTTCTTCGGATAAACGGGCTTCCGCAATAGTCGATATTGGTGCCGCAACGACGAATATCGCGATCGTGGCAAAGGGAACGATCGTAACATCCATGTCGCAGCGATACGGCAGCAGCGCGATCAATGAAGTGCTGGCCACACACTTGCGCCGTCATCGCGGATTACAGGTCGGTGAGGAAACGGTAGAGTTTCTTAAGACCACCTTTGCATCCGCATTTCTTCCCGACGACATATCAAAATCCATCGAGGTCCGCGGACGCGACGTCCAGACCGGAAGCCCGTCGGCGGTCGAGATCACGACCGGCGAGGTTTATCCGATCGTCGAAGGAATAGTCAGGCGGATCGCTGAAATGATCCGCGACACTTTGACGGAGCTTCGGCCCGAAGTGGCCGCCGATATTTACGACCGCGGCGTGATCCTGACAGGCGGCGGAGCGCTGCTGGACGGTATCGAGAAATACATCAGAAACTTTATCAACCTGCCGGTCATTGTTTCCGAAGAGCCTCGGTATGCAACGGTCAACGGCCTTTTGAAAATGTTCGATGATCCGAAGCTTCTGGACCGTGTTTCCCGGAACGAGGTCAGTGTCCTGCAGAACGCCGAGATCCCGTTTGAAGCCTGATCCTTCGGCCGCTTTTCTTTAATTCGATCGACTGCTTAGTCCGCGTTCCTTTTGGTACCACAGCCAAGCCGACCGGATTATATCCTCGATCGAATTTATCTCCGGTTTCCAGCCCAATACTTCGTTTGCCTTTGCGGCGTTCGCGACCAGGCTTGACGGATCGCCCGGGCGGCGAGGCTCCATCTTGACCGGTATTTCCGCACCCGTGACCTTTCGTGCCGCCTCGATGACCTCGAGCACCGAGAAGCCTTTCCCGTTGCCCAGGTTTGCGGCCGTCGATCCGCCGCCGCCCCGAAGATAATCGAACGCGAGCAAATGAGCCCGGCTGAGATCGGAAACGTGAATGTAATCGCGGATCGCGGTACCGTCGGATGTCGGATAATCTCCTCCGAAGACGGAAATGTGCGGACGCTTGCCCGCAGCGGCGTCAAGTATCAGTGGGATCAGGTGCGTCTCGGGGTCGTGAAGCTCGCGGCGGCGTTCGGTCGCCCCGCACGCGTTGAAATATCGCAATGCAACGAACCGCAGGCCGTACGCCCGGTCATAATCCTGCATCACCTTTTCGACAAAGAGCTTCGTCCAGCCGTAGGGATTTTCCGGGTTCTGCGGATGCGTTTCGTCAAGCGGCAGCCTTTGCGGCTCGCCGTATGTTGCGCAGGTCGATGAGAACACGAATTTGCGGACGTTATTCGCGATAAGCTCATCGAGCAATGAAACGGTCTGGATCGTGTTGTTTTTATAATAAAGCGAGGGCTGCTCGACCGATTCGCCGACGTACGCGAACGCTGAGAAATGCATGACCGCGTCCAGATCGTTCTCCGAACAGATCTGCCCGACCAGGCGGCGGTCGCCAATATCGCCCTCATAAAACTTCGCCCGTTCGTTTACCGATTCCCGATGGCCACGCGACAGATTATCGAGTACGACCACCTCATGGCCGCTGTCTATGAGATCGTCAACGACCACGCTTCCTATATAACCCGCACCGCCTGTTACAAGAATTGCCATATGTCTTTTGGAACCCCGAGATGTCGTATCATATCATTCACGACCCCGTTTAGGTTTGTACACTTTGACACCTTGCATTGGCAAACACCACAGGCCGGGACATTTCGATAAGGTTTAGCCGGCCTGATCCAGGTGATTTCTTGACTTGATTTTTTAATTCGCGTAAAACATTACAAGTCTCGGTCAGCGTACTTAAATTTCTTTCTTTCAGTGTAAATGGCATCAAACCTGGTTTCTATCACCCGGCGGGGATTCGGCGAAACCACCCGCCGCGGAGCGTGGTGGCTGCAATCGCTTGTTACCTTTCTCGGCTTTTCCGCGTTCATAGTTTATTCCACGTGGGCGGCGTTTCAGGGCGAGCATTACACCTTCGGGCCGTACCTTTCGCCGATGTATTCGCCGCTGATCTGGGAAGCGGCGGGACAGCCGCTGTCGGGACATTCGTGGCTGGGATCATGGCCGTCGTGGATGCCGAATATCATTCTACCGATCACGCCCGCTTTTCTGATCCTGTGGGCTCCCGGCGGATTTCGATTCACTTGTTACTACTATCGCGGCGCTTATTACAAAGCGTTCTGGGCCGACCCGCCGGCGTGCGCCGTCGGCGAACCGCGGCACGAATATCGCGGCGAGAAAAAGTTTCCGCTCATTCTGCAAAACGTTCATCGCTATTTTCTTTATCTCGCTCTGATCTTCATCGTCATTCTCGCCTACGACGCGATCGCCGCAACGCAGTTCCGCGACGGTTTCGGTATCGGCGTCGGAACGATCGTGCTGTCGCTCAACGTGATCCTGCTCGGCGGCTACACGTTCGGCTGCCACAGCCTTCGGCATCTGGTCGGCGGCCGCTGCGACACGCTTTCGAACAAGCCGGTGCAGCACGGCCTGTGGCGATGGGTCAGCAAGCTGAACAGGCGGCACATGCTGTTCGCGTGGATGAGCTTGTTCTGGGTCGGCTTTTCGGATTTCTACGTCCGAATGTGCTCGATGGGCTTGGACGGATTACCGAATTTTTTAATGGAATTCACCACAGATGACACGAGAGCACACAGAGAAAGTCTTATGTGAGTGTATTTCTCGTGTCTCTGTGTCTCTGTGGTGAAACGATCTGAATGACTGATTACACAACATTCGAACACGACGTTCTCGTCATCGGTGCCGGCGGTGCGGGATTGCGTGCGGCGATCGAAGCGTCGGCGGCGGGCGTTAAGGTCGGGCTGATCTGCAAATCGCTGCTTGGCAAGGCCCACACCGTGATGGCCGAGGGCGGGATGGCGGCGGCGTTGGCGAACGTCGATGACCGCGATAATTGGAAAGTGCATTTCTCCGACACGATGCGCGGCGGGCAGTATGTCAACAACTGGCGGATGGCGGAGCTGCACGCGAAAGAGGCTCCGGATCGCGTCCGCGAACTCGAAGCCTGGGGAGCTGTGTTCGACCGCACAAAAGATGGCAAGATCACTGCAGCGAAATTTCGGCGGACATCGTTATCCTCGGCTGGCACATGTCGGCGACCGCACCGGCCTTGAGCTGATCCGAACGCTGCAGGACCACGGCATCCATCAGGGCATCGACGTCCACATGGAAGTGACCGTGATCTCGCTTCTGAAAGACGGCGACCGCGTTGTCGGCGTGTTTCGCATACGAACGCGAACATGGGCGATTTCGCGTGTTCAAGGCGAAGGCCGTTATTCTCGCGACGGGCGGTGTCGGCCGTGCGTACAAGATCACTTCGAATCAGTTGGGAAGGCACCGGCGACGGCCACGCTCTTGCCTATCACGCCGGGGCGGAGCTGATCGACATGGAGTTCATCCAGTTCCACCCGACGGGAATGGTCTGGCCGCCGAGCGTTCGCGGAATTCTCGTGACCGAAGGCGTTCGCGGCGAGGGCGGGATATTGAAGAACAGCGAAGGCGAACGGTTCATGTTCGACGACATCCCCGACAACTACAAAGACCAGACGGCGAAGGATCCGGAAGAAGGCTGGCGGTATACGCAGGGCGACAAGAACGCCAACCGCCCGCCGGAACTGCTGACCCGTGACCATGTCGCCCGCTGCATCAACCGCGAAGTGAAAGCCGGACGCGGCTCACCGCACGGCGGCGTCTATCTTGACATCGCGTGGATAAAGGAAAAGCTGCCGAACGCGGCCGAGCATATCAAGAAGAAGCTGCCGTCGATGTATCACCAGTTCATTCAGCTGGCGAACCTCGACATCACGACCACGCCGATGGAGGTCGGGCCGACGACGCATTACATCATGGGCGGCATCCGTGTTGATGCGGACACGCAGGCCTCGACGCTGCCCGGACTGTACGCTGCGGGCGAATGCGCGTCCGGCATCAACGGTGCGAATCGTCTGGGCGGCAATTCGCTTTCCGACCTGATCGTTTTCGGCAAACGTGCCGGCGAATATGCAGCTGCAATTCGCAAAAGAGAACGGACATGGTTCGATCGACAATGCACAGATCGAAGCGGAAGCAAAACGCGCTCTCGAACCCTTCGACCGTGAAGGCGGCGAGAACCCGTTCAACATCCAAAACGACCTTCAGGACATGATGCAGCAGCTGGTCGGCATCGTACGTCTGGAAGACGAGATGAAAGAAGCGCTCAGATGGCTTGCGGAAACTCAACGATCGCGCTTCGAAAATCTTCGGTCACCGGCAATATCGATTTCAACCCCGGCTGGCATACGGCGCTCGACCTGCGAAATCTGCTGACCGTTTCCGAAGCGATCACACTTTCGGCGATCGAACGAAAAGAAAGCCGCGGCGGGCAGTTTCGTGAGGATTATCCGAACAAGGACCCGGAGTTTGCGAAATTCAACATTGCGGTAAAAGAAGTCGACGGCGAGATGCAGATCTCGCACGTCCCATTGCCGGAAATGCCTGCCGAGCTGAAACAAGTGATCGAAGAGATGGGATAAAAAGATGGAACCACAGATAGCACAGATTCACACAGATAGATCAGATTTCTTGATCAGTGTCCATCTATGTTTATCTGTGGTTAATTTCTTATGGCGACAGCAACATTCAGCATAAGACGAGGCGGACGCGAGGGCGGTGAGATGGTCGATTATCAGACCGAGGTCTCCGAAGGCATGGTCGTGCTCGACGCGGTGCATCAGATACAGGCCGAAACGGCGCCTGATCTCGCCTGCCGTTGGAACTGCAAGGCGGGCAAGTGCGGTTCGTGCTCGGCGGAGATCAACGGCATGCCGAAGCTGATGTGCATGACGCGGCTCGATACGATCCGACTCGACCGAGCCCGTAACGATCGAACCGATGCGTGCGTTTCCCGCCGGTGAAAGACCTGATCTCTGACGTTTCGTGGAATTTCGAGGTCAAGAAACGCATCAAGAAATTCAACCCGCGTCCGCCCGACGCCGAGGACGGCACGTGGCGGATGCAGCAGGCGGACATCGACCGCGTACAGGAATTTCGCAAGTGCATCGAGTGCTTTCTTTGCCAGGATGTTTGCCACGTGCTTCGCGATCACGCGAAACACGAAGAATTCATCGGCCCGCGATTTCTGGTTTATGCCGCTGCGCTTGAAATGCATCCGCTCGATACCGAAAATCGGACCGAAGAACTGAAAGACGCGTTCGGCATCGGCTACTGCAACATCACAAAATGCTGCACAAAGGTCTGCCCCGAGCATATTACGATCACCGATAACGCGATCATTCCGCTAAAGGAACGCGTCGTCGATGAGCATTACGATCCGATAGCAAAGTTGGTGAAGATCTTTAGAAGAAAATAATCGCCGATCTCATAGCAGCAGCTAAGCTAGGGGCAATGAAATAAGAAATGAATTTCTCTGCAGAGATCTGGGCCGAAAAACGCAAGCGAGGCCTTGTTCGTTATTTGCTTATCGACGGCATTCTATTCACGGGCGGCCCGTTCGCTGTCGTGATGCAGATCATTCGGCGTGTTCCTGCTGCGTGCCGAGGGGCAGACGTTCGGGCAGTACTTTACCGCTTCGCGCACATGGCTGACCTTTATCCTTCACGGGACGTTGTTCGGCCTGATCGTAGGTTATTTAAAGTGGCGGCGGCATGAAGCGGAATTCGCCGCCGACCGCGGTCCCGACTCGGAAGCGTAAGCTAACACGGTTTTCACGCCTGAAGGCGTAATTCTTACATCAACTCTTACGCTATGTTCGAACTAAAACCTTTATCGCATGAAGCGGTCCCAGCGGCCCTTGAAAAGGCCAACCGATACCGCCTGCTGAACGAACCAGGCGCCGCCGAAAGCATCTATCTCGATATTCTGGCCGTCCAACCCGATAACCAGGAAGCGTTGAAGAATATCGTGCTGGCGATGAGCGACCGGTTCGGCAAGGACTACGCCGTCGGTGACACCAATATCAACGAATATCTGGGAAAGATCACCGACAATTATGAAAAGGCGTATTACACAGGCATCGTTTACGAACGCAGAGCCAAAGCAACACTCGCTAAAGGCGGCCTGCAAAGCTACGAGCTTTTCATAGCAGGCAATGGAGTGGTTTGAGCGTGCCGAAACAATGCGTCCTGAAGGTAACGAGGAAGCGATCCTGCGTTGGAATGGGTGCGCCCGCATTATCAATCAGAACAAGTTGCGGCCGCACGTTCAGTCGGCCGGCGATACGCTCGATAGTTCAGGATAGGCTATGGCGTATGTTATCCTTTTGCCAAATCAGCTTTTTCCACTTCAGACAGCAGAAACAAACAAGGACGTGCACATAAATGGCAGGAAAATTTGAGATCAAAACAGGAAAAACGGGAAAGTGCGTTTCAATTTGAAGGCGTCGAATGGTCGAGTGGTCCTATCGAGTGAAATCTACAGAGACCGAAAGGCGGCGGAAAAAGGCATCGAATCCGTGAGAAAGAATGCGGCGAACAGCGGCCGATTTGATCGAAAGAAAGCTAAGGACGGTTCGTCGTATTTCGTATTGAAAGCCGCGAACGGCGAGCCGATCGGCAAAAGCGAAATGTACGCGTCTGTTAGGTCGATGGAAAACGGGATCGAATCGGTTGAAAAGAATGCCTCAGATTCACCCATAGCCGAGGCCGCCGCGAAATAGGTCGGGATATAAATTGCGATAAAGAGCCCCGCAATAAGGCAGGGCTTTCCTCTGTCTTTGTGTCTTGCAAGAAGAAGAAGTTTCCCTCAAAGTCGCAAAGACGCAAAAGGAAGACATAAGAAGATCAAAATGACGACTTCCTCCAAACAGGTCCGCCCGGGTATTGAAGTGTTCCTCGACTGACAAGATCGACCTCGTCCGCGGCCAACGCATAGGCCTTGTCTGCAACCAGGCGATCGTCCTGCCCGATCTGCGGCACGCCGCCGACGTCTTCTTCGAACATCCGGATATCAACCTAACCACGCTCTTCGGCCCGCAGCACGGCATCCGCGGCGATGTGCAGGACAATATGATCGAGACGGACCACGCCGTCGATCCGCACACCGGTTTGTGGATCTATTCGCTCTACAGCGAAACCCGCGAGCCGACGGAGAAGATGCTCGAGGATGTGGACACGATCGTTTTCGACCTGCAGGACGTCGGCTGCCGTATCTATACATTCGTTTACACGATGGCGAACTGCATGCGTGCGGCGAAAAAATTCGGCAAACGTGTCATCGTTTGCGACCGGCCGAATCCGATCAACGGCGTTGCCGTCGAGGGCAACGTCACCGAAACAGAATTCACTTCGTTTGTCGGCCAATTCGAGATACCGACGCGACACGGAATGACGACCGGCGAACTCGCGAAAATGTTCAACGAACATTTCGGCATCGGCTGCGACCTGCAGGTCGTCCCGATGGACGGATGGCGACGTGAGATGTGGTTCGAAGACACGGGCCTGCCGTGGGTAATGCCCTCGCCGAACATCCCGACCGTCGACACCTGCGTCGTCTTTCCCGCGACCGTCCACCTCGAAGGCACCGAATTGAGCGAAGGCCGGGGCACCACCAAGCCTTTCGAGCTCAACGGTGCTCCCTACATCGACCCGTGGGCGTGGGTCGCCGAGCTTGAAAAATTCAATTTCCCCGGCGTCTCCTTCCGCCAAACGTACTTCCAGCCGACGTTTCAAAAACACGCCAGAGTGACCTGCGGCGGTCTGCAGCTTCACGTCACCGACCGCGAAGCGTTCACACCAGTCATCGTCGGCATCGCGATGATCAAGACCGCCTACGATCTTTACCCCGACCAATTTCGAATGGAAACAGCGAGGCATACGAGTACGTGTTCGACAAGAACCCTTTCGATGTTGTCTGCGGCACGGACAAGATCCGCAAGGCGATCGAGACAGGAGCATCACTAGCAGATGTGCAGGATTCATGGCGAAGTGGGCTTAATGAGTTTGCTGATCTGCGAGCTCGATTTCTGTTGTATTAACGGGGTGGGATGAGTTATCTTACCGTTGACGGTATTACCGTCAACGGTATTACTATGCGAGTCACAACAAAAGGTCAGGTCACGATACCGCAGCATGTCCGCGAAAAATTAGGGATATTCCCCGGCACTGAGGTCGAATTCATTGTGCACGGTGATGCGGCAAAACTTGTAAAATCCAGGCAAAAAAAGGGCCGTCGGCTGAGCCGCGGCGGGCGGGCGGTGGAACTTCTTGCCGGTTCGGCGACCGATAAGCGGCTATCGACGGCGGATATCTTGTCCTTGACGCGAGGTGACGACTGAAAGAAACGCTTGTCGACAGCAGTGTTCTCATCGACATCCTGACGCTCGACGAAACGTGGTTCGAGCGGTCGGCGGAAGCTCTCGATATGGCGATGAACGAATCCATCGTCGTGATCAACCCCATCATTTTCGCCGAGGTTTCCCTTACCTTCCGAAACGCCGACGATCTTAACAAGGCACTCCCGCTGAATCTTTATCGAAGAGATCCGATACCTTTCCAAGCCGCTTTTCTTGCGGGGCGGGCGTTCGTAAAGTATCGAAGACGAAGCGGCTCGCGAACATCTCCTATGCCCGACTTCTTTATCGGTGCTCACGCGGAAGTGTCAGATTTTCGCATATTAACACGCGACCCAAGACGTTTTCGACGATACTTTCCCAAAGTGGAACTTACCGTTGCGCAGTAGTTCGCCGACCTTATCTGTTAGCTTTTATCCGGTGTCAATTTCGCTTTTACCGGAATCCAGATCTCCTCTTCCGACTCCGGATCTTCGTTCTTGTACTTATCCCCCATCACCGCAAAATGCGGGCGGGCGTCGAGCGTGAATTCGGAACCGGGCAGCCAGGTTTGGAAGATGTAGGTGTAGGTGATTATCGCTTCGCTCGCCGGGCCGTGGTGGAGAAAGACGGCGTATTGACCGGCCGGAGCAGTTAGGGTTTCCAAACCTTCCGGCGGCTTGTCGAAGCCGCTCACCTCGACGGCGGCCCATTTTTCGAACTCGGTGTCGGGGTCGAAAGCGTTGAAGAAATCTCGCGAGTAAACCTCTATTGAATAAAGCTCGGTTCCCACTGCCTCCGCGATCTCTCGTCGCCGTGGCATAAAGCTCTGCCACAGTTCGCGCGTGCGGTTTCCGGCAAAGGACATCGGCAAGCGTATGCCGGCGAATCTCTTTTCGTTTATCAGTTCGATTCTCGGTTGCATATTTGTTCGGGGGGCAAACTCGCTACCGCGTGCTTTTCTGCCTTAATGCTTCGAGCACGTTTTGACCGCGCAGAGACAGTCTATAACCTGGCCTTAGAGATTTCGGTAAGGCCGAGAGCTTTTAGTTTGCGGACCCAGGGTTTGAACGTTGGGATCGTGAGGCCGATGGATTCGGCGAGGATCTGGGCGTGCGTGTTGGGCTGGTCGTGGATCATTTGCAGATACAACTGCGTCCAGTTGCCGCGTTGGCTTCCGCCGTCGAGTTTGCGGAGTTTGTCGATGATCTCGTCCAGTTCTTGTTGAGTGAGTTTGTCGTTTGTCCTGAGTTCCTTTCGCGGGTCTTCGCCGACCCAATGCAGTTCGATGCGGTAGATGTCTTCGTCGCGGTCGTAGAGGTCGGCGAGGAGTTCGTGTTTTGATGCGAAGCCCGCAGTTTCGCGTCCTTCTCGGTGATCTGCTTTTCCGTGACGACCGTGACCGAATCGATCCCGAGCACGCCCAGCTGCGTCATCTGCGTGCCACCGGCCTTTACGCCGGGGCGTTTCCAACGGCGGAAAATGAGCGAGATCTCGCCCGATCTTATTCGGTTGAGAATTGCGTTTCTTGACGAGCATTTTTTCGTGCTTCGCACTCATGCGGACAGGACGTGCGTACCCGGCGTTCGCTCCCGGCTAGGGCGTCAGTCCCCGGCTCGTAGTGCATCATGAATTCGATGAACTTCGCCGTTTCGATCATGTCGCGGCCCTGAAAGCGGATGCTGTGGGCGTCGGTGCGTTCGATGATGGAAAGGTAGCTCAGCACTTCGGCAGGGCCGGTAATTCTTAAAGCGCACATCGAGGCGGATTGGTTTTGCGACCTTGTAGGGCTTGAACTCACCGATCCGCCCCATCGCCCGTGTTACCTTTTCGCGGATAAGATCGTTCGCCGCCTGCGGGCATCAGCGTTCGTGCGGAATGAAAGCCGTAATTCCATTTCACGACTGCCCCTTCGATATTGCCGAGCAATGCGGTCGCCTCTTTCACCGCCGCATCGTCGCCCGTGATCATTATCACCGGAACATCAAAATGTCCTGCGATGGCGGCATTTATTCCGGCTTCGGGCACCGATACGCCGTTCAACTGCACATCGGCCAGGGTGGCGCTGGACATGGTGTGAGCCCGGACGCCCGTCGGATTGGTCGTACCGGAATGGTAACCGAGAAAGATAACACCCGGCGAACGTTTCATCAATTCCCTGAACCATCAACAGAGGCCGCGGCCAGGCCCGGACGAGCGTTATATTCTTGGGCAGTTTTTCGATCAGAAGGTTCTGGCCGTTGCCGTGCGAATCGGCAACGACGATCTCGGTCGCCCCGGCGGCAAACGCGGCCTCGATCGCGGTATTTACCTCCTGGGTCATAAACTCGCGGAACCGCTGGTACTCGAAGCCCTGCGGAGACAGTTGCTCGCCCGTTACGACCCCGACCACGCCTTCCATGTCGGCCGATATTAATATCTTCATCCTCTTTACCTGTGCGCTTCCCGCGGCCGCGAACACGGCCGTCAGGAAAATTGCAAAACAGATCCCACTAAGCGAAAGTCTCATATTGTTTTTGTTTTTGAATTCAATTTCCGAAGGTCATCCGCCGCTCACGGCATTGAAAATATAAAGCTCGCTGTCGGGAGCTATCGATGTGTCCAAACCGTTCAACCGGCGGACATCCCGGCCGCCGTAAAAGATATTCACGTGCTGACGGATCTCGCCCTGTTCGTTGAGTATGCGGTCGCGGAGGGCGGGACTTTCGATCCAGAGTGCGTTAAGCGCTTCAACCGCCGTGTTGTATTGGCCGTCGAATGTGAACTCCGTCCTGCCTCCGCTGAAGCTTTTCAGATGGCCGCTTAAGATGACTTTGAACACTTTATTTCTTTCTTTGCGACTTTGCGACTTTGCGGGAAACAATCTTTCTCCCGCAAAGCTGCTAAGACGCAAAGGAAAACCTAAGAAGACGAATAGGCCTTGACGCAGTTTATCTCGGGCAAGGACCCCTGGATCATTGTCCACGAATCACCGTTATCGGTCGAGCCGAAAAGCTTGCCGTTCTTTGTGCCGAAATAAACTTGGTTGCCGGTCGAGTCAAGTGTGTCGCGCAGGATCACTTCGAAAGCGTTTTCCTGCGGCAAGCCGTTGGTCAGCGGTTCCCACGTTTCGCCCTCATCGCTGCTTCGGTAAACACGAAGTTTTCCTTCGCAGGTAAAGCGTTCGGCGTCAGCTTTCAGCGGTACGATAAAAACGTTGCCGTTATCGGTGACGGTCACGGGAAAGCCGAAATTTGACGGAAGGCCGTTCTCGATTTCCTGCCACGTAACGGCGCCGTCGCGGCTCCGGTAAACGCCGTGGTGGTTCTGCAGAAAAAATGTCTCCTTGTTCGACGGGTGGCGGACGATCTTGTGTACGCATTGGCCGAACTCCGGGTACGGATCGGGCAGGAAGTATGCTTTTACGCCTTTGTTTGTAACATTCCAGCTTTTGCCGCCGTCCGACGATTGATAAACACCGCCCGTCGAGATGGCGATCTTTAGGTCGTTCGGATCGTCCTTGTCGGTGATTATAGTGTGCACTGCCAACCCGCCGAAGCCGGGTGTCCATTCTTTGCAATGTGGGTGGTCCCACAGACCGCGATTAAGCGACCAGGTTAGGCCGTTGTCATGCGATTCAAATATGGCCGCCGGGGCAGTGCCGACGTAGAGCGTTTCGTCATCCGCCCCCTCAGCGATCTGCCAGATATTCTCCAACGATTTTTCGGTGTCCTCGGGAAATTTGATCGCGCATCTCTTCGGGCATATCCCACGTTTTGCCGTTGTCGTCGCTGAAGACAAGCTCGGCCCCGAAATGCCAGCTGGTGGCGGCGGCCCAGATCCGGTCCCGGCCGGCGCGGCGGTCGAGCATCATCGCGTATACGGACCGTCCGGCAAAATGCGGCCCGTCTATCGACCAGCCGTTCCCAGTTGTTTCGAGAATAAAGGCACCTTTAGCGGTGCCGACAAGAAGCTTTCCATCGGGCATATCCGTGATTCCTTAAGAGTTAATTACGCTCCTGATCTTATCGTTCTTGTTACGAAGGTCGATGCCGCCTTCGAGGTACGACTTCAGGTTCGCGAGATAGAACGTCCAGCCCTCGCCGCAGCCGAGATAGACCTTTAATTGCTCGTCAGGAGCTATCTTTTTCTGTGTGAGCTGGACCACTTTTTCCGATCTTTCAGGAAGGATGGCCACGTCGACGATGCAATTATCGGTGAACGTGAACCGGAAGCTGTTATATCCGTTGGCTTCGATGACACGTCCCGATTCGGCGGCCCCGCCCGGAAAGCCAAACCAACGCCACGTGTATTTATCGCCGGTCTTGACGCGTTCGGTCCTCGTCCGGGCGTCCCCGTCAGCGGTCATGTAGTCGGCCGACGACAGGAACCACTTTTCAATTTCGACGGGAATGGCCCATGCGTTGTATATCGAACGGGCGGTCGAGTTTATCGTTATGCGTTTCGTGAACTTGGTCCAGTCCTTTTTCATAAGGAGCGCGGACACTCTTGTCCGCATGAGCGTGAAACACGAACGACCGCGTGTGATCTGACAAGTCTTGCTTTGTACCGACCGACGCCGCCAGGAAGCGGCGTTACGGAGAGGAGTATCCGCACTCCGCCTAGAACCAACTGCTTTTCTTTTTCGTCCCGCCGCCGAAGATACTCCCCAGGACGCCGCGGACAATTGAGTTGCCGATCTGGCGGCCGATCGAGCTGCTGGCCGAGCGGGCCACGCTTTTGGTTATCGATTCGACCAGCGTGTCGGGCGCGCGGGCGGCAGAGCGTTCGGCTTTTGCCTGGCGTTCAGCCTCCTTTTCGGCGGCTTCGGCCGCTTTGACTTCGGCCTCGGCGGCCATTTTCTGCTCGGTGATCCGCGTCAGCATTTCGTAGGCGGATTCGCGGTCAAGTGCGTTCTCATATACTCCGGCGACCAGCGAATTGGCGATCAATTGCTGCCGCTGCTCGGACGAGACCGGCCCGATGTGTCCGACCGGCGGCACGACCAATGCGCGTTCCACCATTGTCGGTACGCCCTTTTCGTCAAGCGTCGAGATGAGCACTTCGCCGACGCCCAGCTCGGTGATCGCTTTTTCGGTGTCGATCCCCGGGTTCTCGCGAAACGACGAAGCGGCGGCACGAACGCCCTTTTGTTCCTGAGGCGTGTATGCACGCAATGCGTGCTGGATGCGGTTGCCGAGCTGCGCAAGAACCTTTTCGGGAATGTCCGCCGGGTTCTGCGTGATGAAATAAACGCCGACGCCCTTCGACCGGATCAGTCTTACGACCTGTTCGACCTTTTCGACCAATGCCTGCGGCGCGTCAGAGAAAAGCAGATGCGCTTCGTCAAAAAAGAAAACGAGCTTTGGTTTTTCAAGATCGCCGGCCTCCGGGAGCGATTCGAACAACTCCGAGAGCAGCCAAAGCAAAAAGGTCGAATAAAGTTTCGGCGCGTTGATCAACTCGTCGGCGGCGAGCAGATTCATTACTCCCTTGCCGCTGAGCGTCTGCATGAAATCGTCAAGCTTTACGGCCGGCTCGCCGAAAAAGAGGTCGCCGCCCTGCTGATCTAACTGCAAAAGGCCGCGCTGGATGGCCCCGACCGAGGCCGTAGAAACATTTCCGTATTTGAGCGTCATCTCATCGGCGTTTGTACCGACGAACGTCATCAGCGACTGCAGATCTTTCAGATCAAGCAGCAGCAGGCCGTTGTCGTCCGCGTACTGAAACGCGATGGACAGTACGCCTTCCTGCGTCTCGTTCAACTGCAGCAGACGAGCGAGCAGGATCGGGCCCATTTCAGAGACAGTGGCCCGCAGCGGATGGCCCTGTTTGCCGAAAACGTCCCAGACCGTAGCGGGAAAGCCTTCGAAATTCGGCGTGATCCCAAGCTGCTGGTTGCGGCGCGTCGATCTTGGCATTGCCGCCGCCCGGTTGGGTCACGCCTGTCAGATCGCCTTTTATGTCGGCCATGAAGACGGGCACGCCGAGACGACTAAAGCCCTCGGCCAGCCGCTGGAGCGTGACGGTCTTGCCGGTACCGGTCGCACCGGTGATCACGCCGTGCCGGTTCGCCATTTGCGGCAGCAGATAAAACTCTGCCTTTTCGTTTTTAGCTACGAGGATCGGTTCTGCCATATGTTCGATCTTTTTTCCCGCGAATTACGCTAATAGGCGCGAATAAGGGAACAACCTTTCCTGGAATTCGCGGAGATTCGCGATATTCGCGGGCAAAAGTTTATTACGCGGCCGCCTTTTCGGTCTCAGTCTGCGGAGTATCGCAATTGACCATCCAGTTGATGCCGAACTTGTCGGTGAGCATCCCGAACGCCTCGGCCCAGAAGGTTTTATCGAGCGGCATCGTTACATTGCCGCCGTCGGAAAGGCTCTCAAAGATCGTTTTGGCGCGATCAACATCGTTGAGGCCCACGGCCAGCGATACGTTGCCACCGGTCTTGAAATTCTCGGTGTGAAAATCGTCGCACATCATAATGTGTGTATCACCGACCTTGATCGTCGCGTGCATTATGGCATCAGCACTTCCCATGTCCGCCATCGGCGACTCGCCGTAGGTTTGCGAGAATAGCTCTTCGGCTCCCAGTGCCTGTTTGTAAAAATCGATGGCCTCGCGGCAATTTCCCCTAAATGCGATATATGGTTTAACTCCAATCATAATTATGGTCTCCTTTAACAATTTTCGTATTTCCAATTTCGGCTCTTACCCTCGGCCAGCCACTCGATCGTCGTGGCAAGCCGCTTGTTCCTTGTCGGTTCCGTTTTAGCCTCGGTTATCCATTGAACATATTCCTTCTTATGACTAGGGCTGAATTTGTCGAATTGGGCCTTCGCTTTTTTGTTCTTTGAAAGTGCTTTAGTGAGGTCGTCCGGCACGACCAGGTCCTTCTTTGTGGCCGCAGCTTTCCTGGGCACCTTGACGCCTTTTTCGTTCAACTCCATTGCCTGATGGATCAAGCCGATGATTACTTTGTCGGACGGTAAGTCTTTAAGCGAGGTTATCCGGCCAAAGCTGCCCATCGCTGTCTTATTCTTCGGAAAGGCGTCGGTTTCCATCAGGGACTGCTTCCAAAACATTAACGTGCAATGGTTCTTGAACGCCGCAAAGCCGCAAAGTATTCCTTTGTATTCAAAACTCGGCATGCTCCATTTCAAAGTCTCTGAAACCTGCGGACACGCCTTGTGGATCAGTTCGCGGAGGTGGATCAGGACGGGCTGAGCGAACTCGGCCGACTTTTCGATATAGGCGTCAATTCGGGGATCGGTCGTCGGCATGGGAAGCTCCTCGCTGCGGCGATCACGGTTTTCTGGCTCTTGGGAACTGCAAGATTATATACGATTTTCGCGCCGGATGACCAACTTCAGGCCGGACCATTTTTCATCGACCGCACAGACCTTTACGTCGACCAGGCCAAGCGGCAGCGCCGCCTCCCGGACCGTGTCCTCGGTTATCTCGGTTGGCAATTTGGCGGCCTTTTTATACCACGAAACCCAGATCATGCCGTTCTGTTTGATAAGTTTTTTCGCATCGACAAGTCCGCGAAAGAGACCTTCGCGCGTGTTAGTGAAGAGGTGGACAATATCCTCCCTACCGCAAAGAGCCGTGGGGACCTTTCGTAGTTTGTTGCTGTCTAGATCGATCATCGAGATCCCAAGCGTTTCGATAAAACTATCTGGAGCATCGACAACGGCTATTGCCATGCCCTCCTTCATCCCGAGTTTTTTCGCCAATGGCGTGCCCGAATAACCCGCGTTCATAATTAACCTATTTCGATGCCCGATAACTTATGAGACAGGTAAACAAGCATAGTTAGTTGGAGAACTGCTGGCAACCCGGAACGTTCGGGCCACCGGTATTAGGATTCTGTTCACGGCAATTTATCTGCTAAACTCTTCCAAAATCGCACCTTCAAACTATTCAATTCTCGAATAAGGCAGAACTTCGATCATGGCAGAAAACGACAATGTCCCAGCTGACGACTACGAACGTGAGCTAAATACCGATCTCGACGATGAGACCCCCGACCGGCCGAAAGGCATGGCACTTCATACAAAGATCCTTATCGGGCTGCTGGTCGGCGTCCTGGGCGGGCTTGCGGTTAATTGGACACTCGGAGGCAGTCATCCGAATGTTGTATGGCTTGTCAGCAATATTACTCAGCCCGTCGGCACTGTATTTTTGAATCTGTTGCTGATGATCGTCGTGCCCTTGGTCTTTGCGTCACTCGTCGTAGGCGTCGCGGGCATTGGCGATATCAGAAAGCTTGGGCGCATCGGATTTAAGTCCTTCGCGTACTGCCTGATCATTTCGGCAATATCCGTGATTATCGGGCTTGTTCTCGCGAATACGATCCGGCCGGGAGAGAGGATCGCCGACGATGTAAAGGTTCAGCTAAAGGAAAAGTTCAGCGGCGGTGCGGCATCGGCGACCGAGGCTCAGAAGCAAGCGACTGCGGCGGCAAAAGCTGATTCGCCGCTCATGCAGGCGGTCAAGACGGTCGTCCCGAGCAACGTATTCAATTCGGTTTCCGGCACCAGCCCGAACATGCTGCACATCATGTTCTTTGCGTTGATCGTCGGTATCGCGATCACACTGATGCCCGCCACGGTCTCGGCACCGTTCGTGGGTGTGATGGAGTCGGTCTTCGCGATCACATCGAAGATCATCGATATCATCATGAAGTTCGCGCCATACGCCGTGGCGTGCCTTATCTTCAACAACATCGCTCAGTTCGGACTTGACCTGTTGTTTTCCTTAGCGGCTTTTGTCGGAACCGTTTTGCTAGGGCTTTCACTCCATTTTTTCGGCGTCTATTCGCTTTCTGTCTGGTTTCTATCAAAGATCAACCCGCTCGAGTTCTTCAAACGCGTCCGCACGGTAATCGTCACCGCGTTCTCAACATCCTCGTCAAACGCGACACTGCCTACGGCTCTCCGTGTTTCGAATGAAAACCTTGGCGTACCGAAAGAGATAAACAGCTTTGTGCTTACGGTCGGTGCGACGGCTAATCAGAACGGCACCGCGTTGTATGAGGGCGTAACCGTACTCTTCCTCGCCCAGCTCGCCGGTGTCGATCTAGCACTCAGCACACAATTGATGGTCGTTTACATGGCGATCCTGGGCGGTATTGGTACCGCCGGCGTTCCGTCCGGTTCGATACCATTTATTATCGGCATTCTGGCTATGATCAGTATCGATCCGGCATTGATCGCCATCATTCTCGGTGTGGACCGCATTCTGGATATGTGCCGCACGACCTTGAACGTGGTCGGCGATCTCACGGCCGCGACATTCGTAGCTAAAAGCGAAGGTTATGAGCTGTTGAAGGTGCAGGAAGATGTTGGAATAGGTTGAAATTAAGCGTAAAATTTAACGTAATGATCATTAATTCAAGGGGGTAGCAAAGATGTTCCCGATCGGCGACGACAATTCGGACCGCACTATCACCCCGTTTGTAAAC
Organism: uncultured Acidobacteriota bacterium; assembly: GCA_963763355.1. GTDB lineage: Bacteria > Acidobacteriota > Blastocatellia > Pyrinomonadales > Pyrinomonadaceae > OLB17. The sequence continues at coordinate 964,282 of CAVXOI010000007.1, read as the reverse complement.
TATTTATTTATCGGCATCAACATTCTCGTTTTCGTGCTTCTTCAGGGCTTGGGCGGAAACGATGCATTCAGCTACGCTTTCTCGCTTGTTCCGAAGGAGGTGACGGAAGGCATCGACCTTTCGGGCGTACAGGTAGTACGGGATGCGTTCGGCAACACGGGCGAGGTCAGACATTACGCTACGCCGCTGCCGGTTTACTTCAATTTCCTGAGCTCGATGTTCATGCATGGCGACATCGCGCATATCTTCGGCAACATGCTGTTCCTGTGGATATTCGGTGATAATCTCGAGAATTTGCTTGGGCACATCAGGTTTGCCGCGTTTTATGTCGCATGCGGTTTAGCTGCAGCGTTCGCGCAGATCATAATGGACTCGGATTCAGTTATCCCGATGCTCGGCGCATCAGGTGCGATCTCGGGTGTGCTGGGCGGCTACGTTCTGCTCTTTCCGCAGCGGCAAGTCAGGGCCCTCATTTTCAATTTCCTGACGACGGTTCCGGCGTTCGTCGCGATAGGCATCTGGATCGCATATCAACTTATAGTCGGATACCTTACTCCGGCGGGAACCGGCGGCGTGGCTTATGCGGCGCACATCGGCGGATTCATCGCGGGCGTTGCGCTGGTAAAGCTTTTCGCTATCGGCCGACGTGTTTAGATCTTGATCCGAAACCGGCCGTTCGCTTTCGAGAAGTTCGGATTGTAAAACGGATCGGTTTCCATCTGTTCATGCCATTTACTCCGGAAGTATTCCACCTCGTTTTGGGGAGCATTATCTCGCACCGGCGTTTGCCGTGAACGTATTAATTCCGCGTAAGGTGTAAGAACGATCCGGAATTTGAGTTGCCGCAGTTTTAAACAATAGTCTGCATCGAAAAGAGCCGACGGCAGATTCGTTGAGTCGAATCCTCTCATCTGCTCGAAAAGCTGACGCCGCGTCGCCATGCACATTATCGAGACTGCTGAGTAGTTGCAGATCACCAAGTTCCGCCCGATATTGCCGCCGTGCAGACGCGGCAGACCGTAATGAGCTGCTTCCACCGCTCTTCCGGCCCCGCTGATAAGCCCGGTTCCGGTTCCCGTTTCATCCGCTCCCAGTAATTTGGCTCCCGTCGCACCTATCGATTCATGCAGCGTTATGCTGCACAATTCGTCCAACCAATCCCCTGCGAGCGGCGCGAGGCCTGCGGCGACAAAGCAGAGAACGTCCGCCGGCGATTTGAAGACCGCGTCATTCAAGGCTGCAGCAAGTTGAGCCGGCGGGTACGTGATCTTGTTGAACTCAAGATTCTCGGCTCTGGTCAGACGTCGCAACTCTTCAGTGGATTCCTCGACCGTTACAGGATCCTGACCAAAAATGAACAGGCCTGCTCTGACGCCGGGTTTGCGGGCAGGGTATCGTACCCGGTGCCAGTTATTCGCCGCAGGCTCAACTGCAGCCGCGACACCGGTCCGCCCAAAGTGTTCGGCTAGAGCAACGCGAGCGCGGTCGTGAGCATAAGATTTTTCGCCGCCACCCAATGCGACGGAGCCTGGCAAAGCCCGCCAGTGGTAGAGCACACGCGGGATGTGCCTGATATTCTCCTCATCAGGAATAAGTTCAAAAACGCGCAGGGCGACATCGTAATCCTGGCTCCCCTCGAACCCTTCACGAAAGGCTCCTGCGGTCCGGATCAATTCCGTCCTGTAAACCGTTAAATGATTAAGAAGATTAAGCGAATAAAAAAGATCCCGGCTCCAGTCGGGTTTGAATGCCGGATCGAAACGCCGGCCGGCCGAATCTATTTTGTCCTCATCGCTATACAGCAGATCCACATGCGGAACCTTGTTAATCTCGTTAGCGACCCAGAAAAGCGCGTCCTCAGCCAATTCATCGTCGTGATCCAGCAACGCGCAAAACTCGCCCGAGGCGAGTGCAAGCGCGGAGTTTGACGCCGCGGAAATTCCTCCATTTACATCGCGAAACACCAGCTTTATTCGCTGGTCGGTTTCGGCCAGTTCTTCAAGGACATTCTTTATGTGCGGTGCGGAACTGCGATCGTCGGCGATGCATAACTCCCAGTGCGGGTACCATTGTGCCATAACGGATTCTACGCATCGGCGTAGAATCCGTTCGTCGATGTTGTAAACAGGAAGAACGACAGAGATCAACGGCTTTAGGGCGAGGGCCGCGATAACATCCGACGATTGGTCGCGGTATTTGGCCGTCTCGATTCTTCTCGAGCCTAGCCACAGTCGCCATCTGATTCTTTCCTCCAGATCGGAACGGAGTGTATTGAGCCCGCGAATCAGCCTTCTGGAAAGTGTCATTAGGGTCTTCGAGCGGAACGACATATACGAGGCGGCTTACCAGGTCTCAAACAGATCCTTGGCAGCGCTCAACAGGCCGCGAGAATGTTTGTGATATCGTCCGCTTCTGATCTCGCGGAATATTTGTCCTAATCTTCTCGCTCTCTGAAGAGGCAAATCCCGTCTCGCCTTATAGTGGGTTATTACCTCCTCCTTCATCACAGCAAAATTATCGGCCATTTCTTCAAGACCTGTTCCTGAAAACGGTGGGAGATCTTTCAGAATTCTTCGCAATTCCCGAAGCCGTGTCTTCTCCTGTCTCAGGAAGTCGATCTGGCGATCGTACGACTTTAAGCGATCGGCGTAGGACAAATGCGCCAAGGGTTCGAATAGAATTCCCAACTGCTGACCGTGATGCTGGCGGTATTTGATCAGCGGCTCGTCCACCATCGCTATCTTGCCGCACGCCGACAATACAAGAGCTATCCACGCATCGTGGATCAGATTCGGGATCTCAGTTGGAATTGGCAGAAAGGCCTCACGCGCCATCGAGCGTATCGCCACCGTGGCTCCCGTTACAACGTTTTGCCATAATAGGACTTCCGCGATCCGTCCCTCCTTTGCCATCGCGCGGTGTTTCGAGGGGAACGCATGCTCCCACAGCCGCATTCCCAACGGCTCGAGATCTTCATCCACCAGGGTCGCATCCGAGAAGCACATGACGACTGCCGGGTCATCGAACGCGCAGCTCGATCACTTCGGCCTTCTGCGGCAGCCACACATCGTCCTGGTCGGCCAAAAAGATCAGATCGCCGGTGCAAAGACTTATCGCCTTTTCGAAATTTCGGGTCGAACCCAGGTTCCGTTCATTGATATTGATCTCAACACGAAACGGCGCTCTATCGGCAAACGCTCGTACGATCGGGACGGTATCGTCGACCGAGCGATCGTCGCAGACCACGAGTTCATCAGGCAGCCTTGATTGAACGAGAAAGCTCTCAAGCTGTTCGGGCAAAAAGCGTGCGCCGTTGTAGGTACATAGCGCGATCGATATTTTTTGTGCTTTAAGGCCCACCGATTCAACCTCGGCTCCCGTCCAGCAGCAGACGCTCCGATCGCCCGACAGGAGTTTTCCGCATTGAACCGCGAAAGCAGCTTTTCTCGCGCATTCTCTCCGGCTCGTGCGAGAGCCGTCCTATCGAGATGGAAACCGCGGATGCGCGCGGCGAAGCTGTCGACGTCGCCGTACGGAACCACAGCGCCGGCGTCCCTTTCAACGAACTCCGGCATTCCGCCGGCATCGGCAAAGCACACGATCGGCTTGCCGAAACTCGCTGCCTCAAGGCACATCAACGGAAATGGGTCCTCCCTGGATGTCAAAGCAAAAATATCGATCGCGGCCAGATACTTTTCGGGTTCTCCGCTAATGCCAGTCAACTTTACGGTGTCCTGCAAACCAAGGTGCTCGATATCGAATTCCATTCGCCGATATTCCTCGCCGCCGATATCGGGTCGGCCGCCGACCCAGAGAAAACGGATCGTCGGATCGGATGTCGACAGTTTCCGTGCCACCTGCAAAAAGAGATCGGTGCCCTTCCTCCATTCTATCGTGCCGCCGCCGCCCACAACGAGACTGTCGGGTCCGATGCCAAGCTCCTTTCGTACTTCGTCGGGCGTGGCGGCTGGCGGCGTGGTTTCGGAAAATTCATAGATGACCTCCGCCGGTTTTGCCACCCCGAATTTACTTAGCGAGGCTTCCACCGCCCGCGATGCCGCGATAAAATGATCGACCCCACCCGAAAGGTTCGCAAACTGCTCAGCCGTGTAAAACGATGTGATCGCATATTCCATTTCGTGAAGCCAGCAAATAGTTCGAGTGCCTCGCTCATGGAACAGCATCAGGTGCTCGAGCGTCGCTACTGTGTTTCCGAGCACGACCCGGTAATCGCGTTCGAATGGCGGCAGTTTGGGCGGTCGTGATCCGGCCCCGGTTAGCTTATTCATGAGGCGTTCGGCTACACGCGCAGTGATCGAGCGGTCCCCGTGTTCTGGTACGACAAACACCTCCGCCGTTTCTCGATAGCTCTTTTCAAGCACGCCCCCTCGCAAAAGGAGAAGATCCATGTCCAGTTCCGGGTGACGCTTTTTCAGCCACCGCATAAGATGCAGCAACACGATGGGCGCGCCCGAGCGGCCCGCATCGTGGCCTATGAACAATATCTCCTTCATTCTAAGACTATCGGAGAGCAGTTATTTTCAAACCCGGGAACATCGATCCTTCGGCCCCGTCGAAATCGTCTGGCAGGTGGTCGCTTCGGATCAGCCATTTGTAGAACGGAAATGCCGCCAGCCGGGCCGCTTGCCGAAGACGGGGCCGCATCGGCGCAAAACCTAACCAGAGCCCTATCATCTGCGCAAAGGCAAGATTCCATCCCGCCGAGCGGTCGGATCTCGATGCTCTCGAAGCCGGTACTTTCCAGATGCCGCCGGAGCGAGTACGGCGTATAACGATATTCGTCGTATGGCACTTCATGCAGGTTCCAAACAAACGGTACGGTAGCAAATAACAATCCGCCCGGCCTCATCACGCGCCGCACCTCGGCGAGCACCTTTTCCGGTTCCGGGTAGTGTTCGAGGAACTCGGTTGCGATCACGCAATCAAAGCTCCCGTCCTCTCGCGGGATCGTTTGTCCGTCCCATTTGAGATCGGGCTCGACGTTTCCGTAATATGTCGGCTGCTCGAGATCCATTCCCGTATAGCTCTCAACCGCGGGGATAGATTCAATGATCGTGCGGTAGGGCATGAATCCGCACCCGACGTCCAGAACCTCGCCGAAAAATTTGGGACTCGCTTCCTTGACCGCGGCAAGTATCGACGTGCGAACCGTGTAAAAGGTCATTGTCCCGGGCCGGAGCGGCATCGAGAGAAATTCCCGTTCGATCTGCTTTTCGAGATCTAATCCCGCCATACTCGCCACTCTCCCTTCACCTGTACGTAGCCGTAGTCCTTGTAGGCCGCAAGATCGGAACCCGCATCGATTACATCGAAACGGCAAATGTCGAACAACTCCTGCAGCACTTCGCCCTCGGTGGAAAAAATCTGGATCAGGAATGAATAGTTGTTCGGAGCGATCAGACGGCCAGGCACACAGAATGAAACGCGGTACTGGCCGGGACGGCCATCGAGTACCTTTTCGATGTCCTTATGCTCGGTGAAAACGCGTCGCTTGTATTTGTTCAGCAGCGCGACGCAGAACATGGCTCCCCGTCGAAAACGATTTATTTTCACGCGCAGTGTAACAAGGAAATCCTCGTCGTGCGGCACCTCGCTGATCGAGCGGCCGGCCGCGTCGGTCACCGCGGCCTCGAGTACCTGCATGTCGGCATTCGGGTCCAGCGGCTCAAGCGCAAAGATGTTCCCATCGTCCGAAAGTTTGAGATAGTCGTTCACCGTGTCGCGGATATCGCCGCTCGATATTAACTCGCCCTTGTGGAGCAGTATTCCCTTGTTGCATATCTGCCGCCAGGCTGCCCAGATTGTGACTGACGAAAAGGACCGTCCGACCCGACCGGCTGACTTCGTCCATTTTGCCGAGACATTTGTTCTGAAAGCCCGTGTCGCCGACCGCAAGAACCTCATCAACGATCAGTACCTCCGGTTCGAGATGCGCCGCGACCGAAAAAGCGAGCCGCATGTACATCCCGCTCGAATAATGCTTTACGGGCGTATCGAGAAATTGTTCGATCTCGGAAAAGGCCACTATCTCATCAAATCTTTTCTCGATCTCGGCGTGCTTCATCCCGAGGATCGCCCCATTCAGATAGATGTTTTCCCGTCCGGTCAGTTCGTTATGGAAGCCGGTCCCAACCTCAAGCAAGCTTCCTACCCGGCCGCGAATGCTGGCCGAGCCTTTTGTCGGTTTTGTTATTCGAGAAAGTATTTTCAGCAACGTCGATTTACCGGCGCCGTTGCGGCCGATTACTCCAAGTGTGTCAGCTTGCTGCACTTCAAAACTCACATTCTTTAGCGCCCAAAGCTCGCTCTTCGACCGGCCTTGGTGGGAACTTCGCCAAAGGCGCGCGATAACGTCACTCAGCGCGCTCGGCGCGCGTTCGCCGATGTGGTAAAGCTTTGAAACATTGTCAACGGTGATGGCGTGCATTGCAGGCGGTCAAATCAGGTCTGCGAACTCGTCCTCCATCCATTTGAATATAAACAGCGCACCGACCGAAAGCACCAGCAGCGAAACGCACGAGATACCGATAACGCGCCAATCAAAAGCTCCGCCGAACAGCGACGTTCTCACTCCTTCGAGCACACCGGTCAACGGGTTCACGGCGAATACCAGCTTCCATTTATCAGACAATATAGATGTCGGATAGAAGATCGGCGAAGTTATCAGCCACACCTGCAAAAGGAAGGGCAGCGCAAACTTGACGTCACGGAACCTCACATTCACGGCCGACAACAAAACGCCCAACGCGGTCGCTAAGAGGAGAGAAAGAAAAAGAAAGAGCGGAAAGAAAACGATATTCCTATTCGGAGCGGACGGATACCAGAACATCAAAATGACAAGGATCAAAAAGCTGATCAACAGATCGAATAAGCCCGCCAGCACTGCTGCCAGAGGAACAATGAGCCGAGGAAAATAAACCTTTGTCACCAGGTTCGTGTTGCTGACAAAGCTGTTGCTCGCCATCGTCACGGCGTTATGAACGAACAGCCAGATCATCAGGCCGCTCAACGCAAAGAGCGGATATGGAACGCTGCCAGTCTCGAATCTGGCGAACGTGCTGAACAAAACTGTGAAAACCGCGGTTGTCAGCACAGGCTGCAGGACCGCCCACGCGACCCCGATCGCGGTTTGCTTGTATCTGATCTTTACATCGCGCAACGTCAGAAAATAAAGCAACTCGCGGCGTAACCAAATATCTTTCAGGTCGAAGCGCGGCATTCGGCCGCCAGGTGCTATTCTTGTTATTTCGATCTCCTGCATCTTTCGGCCTGAAGTTGGGCGGGATCATAGACCGAGCCGTCGGCAGCGGCTTCATAACCGTCGGTGTCTGCGCCAAAATAGACTTCAGCGTTACTGGCCGAAACCGTGCGGCGCTAAGACGGCAGAAGGGTCAAGACCTCAGGCATTCAGTTTACGGTTTCGCCGCTTAAACCACAAAGCTAACCATATACTGGGGATTGTAGGGCGTTATCGAGCCTTATCGGGGGCGGCGCATCTTCTGTATGATCTGCGCATACAACCAGGGGCGACAAAACCTTTATTCATGTTAAACCTTGAAACAGTCAAGATACTGGCCTGCCCGATCTGCAAACACGGATTTGCGCCGGGGAAACGTCTTTCATGCGATGAATGCGGTATTGAATATCCTTTAGTAAATGACGTTCCCGTTCTGATCGCTGATAGCCGGAGCCTGTTCTCGGTTTCCGACTTTGTCGAAAAGCGTAAGACCACCTACGGAAATCCTTCACGCGGTTGGAAAAAGCTCGTCCTCCGGGCCGTGCCTTCGATCAGCCTGAATCTGGGTTCGAAGGAAAATTTCGAAACCTTTTTTAGTAACGTGCTGGAAATTAATAAAGCTCCGCGGGTTCTGGTAATCGGCGGCGCCATTGAAGGCCAGGGGTTGGACACAAGCTCGATCGACCCGGCGATTGAGCTCGTCGAAACCGACGTAGCATTCGGCGACCGTACCGGGCTGATCTGCGATGCACACGACCTCCCGTTCGTAGACGGCTCGTTCGACGGTGTGATCGCCCAGGCGGTTCTCGAACACGTAATTGACCCGTTTCGCTGTGTGAGCGAGATCGAGCGCGTGCTGCGGCCCGGTGGGCTCGTTTACGGAGAAACGCCGTTTATGCAGCAGGTGCATATGGGAAGGTACGATTTTCTACGCTTTTCTCATCTTGGCCATCGCAAGCTTTTTCAAAATTTCTCCGAGCTATCCAGCGGCCCTGTCGCTGGCCCGGGCACGTCGCTCGCTTGGGCCTATGCATTTTTGCTGCGAAGTTTTTTCACGAGCAAGAGTTTGCAGAATGCTGCTTTTGCCTTTGGCAGCCTTACCGGCTTTTGGCTCAAGTATCTCGACCTGTTTCTGATCGATAAACCGGGCGCCATAGACGCCGCATCGGCATTTTACTTCATCGGCCAAAAAACAGGTGAGATCCTGGAGGATCGTAAACTAATCGCCGGCTATCGCGGTGCTCAGCGTTGATCGAGACTCCCGTATTTTGCGATCATACGATCCTTTACCAGGTTTCGGCGCCATCTTAGGATCGGTGCCGGAATCACCAAACGAAGCAGCAGGCCCGCTGTCGTTCGAATCGGCGTTCCTCCGGCATTTTCCCAAAGCAGCCTCGCCGCAGTCGATTTATTGCCGTATCGGATGTAGGAAGAAATACAGTGGAACTGAACATTTTTCTGAATTCCGGCAAGTTCGTTTTCGCTTATTCCGATCTCATTCGCGACCCTGGCCTGTGCCGCCAGCCATTCGTTAACCATTCGCGGAAAATCGCTGCTTGTATTTCGGTCGTGTATACGCCAGGCGGAAAGGATCCGATTGTCGAGCGCAAATTCCCCGGCGTTGCTCAACCGCAAATACAACTCGTAATCCTCCAGGATCGAAGATTCGTTCCACCGAAATTTTTCTAGATCTTTGCGGCGGTAAAGAACGCTGGCGCTGGCGGGAATGATAGGGTGTAGCAGCATTGATGTGGCGCGGCCGTCGGTGTAATCGCTCCAGTTCGCGGTCGAATCGAATATCCGGTCCTGCTCGTCTATCAGGAACGAATGGCCGTAGGCAAGCACCGCTTCGGGCCGGTTATCCAGTAACGCGGACCGGCTTTCGAGGAATTCCGGCAGCCAAACATCGTCGGAACTGATGTAGGCAAAATATTCGCCTTCGGCCATCGAAAGCGCCTCGTTCAGCGTCGCGCACAGCCCATGGTTTTCACGCGAAATGACTTTATGCTCGAACGGGTACCCGCTTAACAGCCGTTCGATGATCTCCACCGATTCGTCAACCGAACCATCATCAATTACAATCAGCAGCTTAGGTTTCAGCGTTTGACGAAAGATCGACCGCAGCGTGCGTTCGATGAACGCTGCGTGATTGTACGATGGTACGAGAACGGTAATGTCGGGCATCTGCGGTCTATTCTAAGTTTTCGTCCGCGAGACTTTCAAACAAGCCGGTTTTCGAACGACGTTAAATGCATGCGGGTACTTTATTATCTTGACACTATAGGCCGCGGCGGGGCCGAGATGCAGGCACTTGATGTTTGCCGGAACGCGGCCGGTGCCGATATCGAGATCACCTTCGTAGCCGGCGGCGGCGGAGCTCTCGAGGATGCGTTTGCCGATTCGGGTGTCGAATTTATTCGGCTGCAGCGAAAGTTTCCGGTCGATCTGTATCTTGCTTCTCAGTTAAGAAAAATAATAAAGGAAAGGCAGATCGAGATCGTCCACGGGTATCAAGCCGTTGACGGGGTTCATCTTTACATTGCCAGCCGCGGCCTGAAAAAGGTAAAGCGTGTGTTGAGCTTTCAGGGTTTTATCCAGGACAAGCGTAACCGTGTAGCGACACGATTCCTGATATCGAGGATGGATGCGAATATCTGCGTTAGCCATGGACTAAAGAAATGGCTTGCCGAGGTCGATAGATTCGACACCTCAAAGAACTTCAGCGTCATCTACAACGGCGCCGATCCGGTACGGCTGAGGCCCACCGGCCGGTCGATCAAAGCCGAGCTCGGGTTGCCGCGGGGATCGATGCTGATAGGGATGGTCGCCAATTTCTACCGCGACCCGCGAAAAGACCAGTTGACGTTGTGCAAAGCCCTGCCGGCCCTGCTTTCAGAATTTCCCGAAACACATTGTATCTTTGCAGGCGGGATAGAAGACGGCGCGGAAGATAAAATGGCGGACTGTCTCAACTTTTGCCTTGAACGCGGCCTTACAGACCGCGTTCATTTCGTCGGTGCCCGCGGCGATGTACCCGATATCCTGGCCGAGCTTGATGTATTCGTTTTCTCCTCGCTTTACGAAGGGCTGCCGGTCGCGGTGGCCGAAGCGATGCTGGCAGGCGTCCCGATGATCGTGTCCGAGATACCGCCGCTGCTCGAAGCGACCGCAGACGGCAAGGTTGCAGAAACATTTCCGGTCAAAGACGCCTCAACCTTAAGCGGAAAGCTGGCCGGCCTTCTAAGTAGTGAACAGAAACGAAAGGAGCTTTCCAGGAAAGCGCTCGCCTACGCGAATGAAAATTTCAGCATTACCGCTCATCTCCGCGATCTAAAAGAGCTTTATCAAAAGGTTCTGGAAAATTAAACGATTCGCGAAAACTGGCTAACAGGCGTTGCAGTAATCCTGCCTTCATCAAGCCGCTCGTTTGATTCGAGAAAAAGGCCTGTATCCGCGAAAAAACCGCGTGTCATACAGGCCGTATGGCGTGAGAGCTAAGCTCTATTGCCGCTGGAACTCCGGTGTACCGAGAACGAGGCTTACGACCTTGAAAACGTCCGGATTTCCGCTCGGCGGGAGAAGTCTTACCTGCCGGTTTCGGCCGCCTTGCTGTCCGGGCTGCCGCATATTAGGCACCTCTGCCGGGCCATCGCTGTCGTCCGGACCGGCCTTTACTTCAGGCAAAGGCTGTTCGACCTGTTTGAGCAATGTGGACCGGGTGGCAGGTGAAAGATCATTATCCAAAACGGCCGCGATCGCCTTGTTCATGATCGCCGTCTTGTCGGCAGCCTCAAATCGTTTCAGGTCGACACGCGTCCCGGGAATTTGATTGCTTGCAAGCGCGACGGCGAAGTTCAGCCGCTCGAGCAACGCTCCCGTGTTGACCCAATCCTCGGCCGTGTCCGGATAGCCCGTGGGGGCCTGGTAGCCGTACGGTACTTCGCCAAGCTTGTTCAGCATAGCGAGTATCGCGGGGCTTGAATTCGTATCGGCCCCGATCGTCCTGATAGCCGAGACCGCAAGCTCGAACGGTGTCTTGATCTTTGCCCGGTATGTCGCCGGGGCAAAGAACTCGTCGTCATCGAAGATCGCCCGGAGGGTAGTTTTGATGTCGCCGTTCGATTTTGAGAATGCGGAGGCGACGCGGTTAACAAGCCGCTCGCTTGGCGTGTCGCTGACGAACTTTACCGCTAGCTTTCGAGCGATGAATTTGGCGGTCGCAGGATGTTTCATGAGAATGTCCATGACCTTTAACCCGTCCTTCATACCGCCTTCGGTTACCTTTTGGCCAAGTACGGTTTTCGGATCCCTATCATGCCAGCGATCGTTGAAATAAAACTGGCCGCTTTCGATGTCGTCAGGTACACCCGCCATTCGCTGCAAGCGTTCGATCTGGCGATTTTCAACGTCCTTGATCTCATTGGCGGCGGCACGCCGGTAGCCGCGCGGATCCGCTATCGTCCAGCCGGTAAACGCCCTTGCTACTTCGACAATGTCCTTTTGTGTATAGCCTGAATCGACGCCCATTGTATGCAGCTCCATAAGCTCGCGGGCGTAATTCTCGTTCAGTCCCGGTGGTGTACGCCGCTGCGGGTTCTGCATCGCGTCCTGAGCCCGTTTTATCCGTTGGTCCAACTCCGCGTCGGTCAGACCTTGATTCCGCTTGATCCGTTCGCGCATCTGGGGCGTCAGATTACCGTCGCGAACGAGCCGCTGGATCCTGCCCGGCTGTGCTTGCTGCGGGTTAGGGGCACGCGATTCGAAATTATCAAGATAAAAAAGCATCGCCGGATGCTGTGCGGTCCCGACCAGCAGATCGCGGAAATTCCCAAGTGCGTTCTTGCGGATAACATCGCGTTCATAGCTTGGGATGTACCATCGGACGGCCGCCTTTCCCGCAAAAACGTTGAAATGGTTCTGCCAAAAATCGACCATCACTTCCTGGAGCTGCCGTTCCGAGTAAACCGCCCGAAGCACGCGGTTAGCCGTTATCTGCGGCTGGAGTTGGTTTGCCTGGCGAAGATCGTATTTAGCGTAATATTCCCGGATTTTTCGCTGACGTTCCTGCCGGTCCTTTTCGGTCATTTCTGCAGGGTTTTGAGCTGCATTTCGACCCTCAAGAGCCTGGAGCAATGCACCCGGATTCGGATATTTGGCGAAAACTTCGGCGGTCGTCATGTTAAAGATCTCGAGGTTTGCCGTCTTCTTTTCAGCGACGCCGTCATCGATCTTTGAAGGCTCGAGCTGCTGTTCGATGTATTTTCGAATGCCGAGCGTCTTGACCTTTTCAATGTCGCCGGGCCGGGCCCCGAACCCGAGCCGGTTCAGAACATGGACCACCTTTTGATCAGGGCTCAGCGCCTTTTTGTCATTGACCGCACTCTCGCTAAACGCGAACGACGGAGTGGTGACGGCCGTTAAGACCAACAGGGCATAAAATCTGGAAAAAATACGATTAGTGCTTTTCATGGCGCGAATTTCTCTTTTTGATTCGTTGGTGCCGAGAAACGATGACGATCGGCACTTGTAGCTTAGACGCTTCTATTTTCGCTATGGGCGAAAAAATCGACGGTTATAGGGTCGCGGTCGTCGACAACAGGAAATAATGTAGATACAACACTTTCCGAAGCGGAAACATCAAAATATTTGCCTAAAAGCGATTTTGGGTTAATATCTTTTCATAGCTGTAGAAATTCAAGTAATGAAGCCTGGCACCCGCACTCTCCTATTAGCGATCATCGCGGTCGTCGTGCTGCCGTATGCGGCGGCGGCGCAAGCTTTGAGCTTTACCAACGCCGACGTCGATTATTCGTTCGAACTTCCGGATGAAAAGTGGAAAATGACCGTCAAACCGTCCGCGACGACGCCAAACGTCGAGTACGTATACGGCGACCGGACCGACGGCCACCTTGAGGTGAGACGCATAAATATTCCGAACAAAGCAGTTATCTCCGATGTGATGAAGGACGAGGAGCAAAAGTTGCAGTTTTTGCCGGGTTACGTTGCCGGCAAGGAAGAGCAATTCGGCGGATTTTTGAACGGCCTGGTCTTCAATTTCGAGTTCGTCCGGGCCGGGCGGCCGATGAGCGGGCGTTTTTACTTCCTTAAGCCTGACGAAACGTCGCTCTATGTCCTTCGATTTACTGGTTTCCGAGACCAGTTACGTTCGATCAGACATCAAACCGACGTGATCGCCCGTACCTTTAAGGTCAAGAAGAAATAAGATCTCATAAGTTCAGCTTTGAAAGGCACCCGATCGGGTGCTTTTTGCATTTAAGGCTATTTCGCCTTAATTATTGTCGCCATTCACGATCCTGATCCGCGATCCGGCCGGTACGATATAGCCTCCCATCACAAGATCCACCCCATTGAGAGCCTCTGCAAGGCTTCGGCAGTGTTTCATTTTCATTTTCTCGACATTTCCAACGGATAATTCCGTGACGATCCGAACTTGAAATCTCTCGGTGATCCTCATCAGGTTCCACGCGGTCTGGCCGTTGACCTGGTAGCCTTCGCAAAGTTTATCGGCGAGCTCTCTGCTGTTTTGCGCTTCGAACCATTTAAGAAAGTCGGCCCGGCCAAGACCGTCGCCGCACCCGGCAAGCAGAATGATAGATCCGCCGTCTAGGCACGCTTGGGAGGCTGTAACCAGCGTCTTGTGGGCCTGTATCAGATTTATGTCGTAGGGCAGGCCGCCGCAGCTTGCGATAACAACGCTCCGTTTTTGGCCGATCTCAATTGAATTTTCGGCTGAATACTTTTCGCACGCTGTCCGGTGTGAACCGATCAGATCGCCGCAAACAAGGTCGGTCAGTTCGCCCCGATCATTTACGAAAGTACTTATGCATAACACCGGCTTGACGGCCAACGCGGCGTTGACAAAGGCTTCGTGCACGGCATTGCCGTCGAGAAGCGCCGTGCCGACGCCTTCGCGACGCGTCTTTCGTTCGCAATCAAACGCCAGCTTGTGCGTTGCCGAGATGATTTTCGATGAAGCCAAGCCCGGGCAGATCAGTTTCCGTCCGCCCGTAAAACCAGCGAAGTAATGAAACCCGATGCCGCCGATCAATACGATCTTCTGGTTATCGACAAGCGCCCGGTTCAGTTCGATCGGGATCCCGTCGGATGCTTCACCGAGACGAACCAATTGGGCTATATCTCGCGGGCTGTGATCGAGGGTCTTAATCCGTTGGGCGATGAACGGCGTGAGGATTGCTTAGTTTCTCTTCGTCGGTCACGCGGCGGTGGATGCCTGTCGCAAAGATGATGCTTATGTCGAACGGCGCCGTCCCATTCGCAATCAGGCGTCGAACGACGACGTTTATCACTTGTCCGCATCCGACCTCACGGGTCGCGTCAGGAACAACGATCAGCACCTTTTCGCCGGGCTCGACGAAATCTTCGATCATGGGCGAACCGACCGGCGCGTTGAGTTTCTCGCTGATATCTAGGTCCGTGAGCGCGGGTCCGATTTTGCCGGTTTCAAGCACCCGGAACCGCTCATCATCAAACTCGAAAAAAAAGTGAGAATCCCCGTATTTGAGTTCGGTGGTTGCCATTCGTTCGATCAAGTACCTTTAGCCGTTCGCAAATTTCGACTTGACCGACGGTTCAAAGCACTTTGTGCCCGTTTCGCAGATATAGACCGCTTCGGTCTCGCGGGCCGCGGTTTCCATCTGGATGGTCAAATGATCGATGCCGAAGCCGTCGTGCAGCCGTTGGCGGACCACCGATAAAAGGTCGGAGTGAACGACCGATTCATCGTGGCTTATATGGACCGACAAGGCGTGGATCCCGGATGAAATGGTCCAGATGTGCAGGTCATGTATACCGATCACTCCCGCTGTTCCGGTGATCGAATCCTCGACCGACGAAAGATCGATATGCCTGGGCGTGCCCTCAAGAAGTACATTGACCGAATCGAGTATCAGCCTCCACGCCCCGACGATGATTATCAGGCTTATCAGGATACTGCCGGCCGCGTCGGCCCACATCCATCCGGACGTTACTATCAGGATACCGGCGACGATAGCCGCGACTGAACCGAGCAGATCACCTATCACATGCAGGAACGCTCCGCGCATGTTCAGGTCGTGCTTGTGGCCCGAATGAAGCAGCCAAGCCGCGATAAGGTTCACCACGAGCCCGCCAAACGCGATCACAAGGAGTTGGGTCCCCTTTACTTCCGGCGGCGACTGCCACCGCTCGACCGCCTCGTAAATTACCCAAAGCGAGAGGAGCACGAGAGCTATGCCGTTAACGAAGGCGGCAAGTATCTCCATCCGGTAATAGCCGTAAGTTTTTTTCGGGGTTGCCGGCCGGGCGGCGAACCAGAATGCAAAGAGCGTCAGGGCCATCGCCGCTACGTCCGTCAGCATATGACCGGCGTCGGCAAGAAGGGCCAGCGAGTTGGTCAAAAAACCGCCGACCGCCTCGGCGATCATATAGACGAACGTAAGCCCCAGGGCTATTTTCAAGCGCACTACGCTCGCGTCCGACCGCGGCCCGTGCGAATGTGTATGTCCTGAGGACAATTTCGTTTTCCTGCCTCTTACCCTAAAACTTGCGTAATATCTTAGATGTTTTCAGCGAGATCACAACTCCCGCCCGGTTCCCGCGATCGTCGCCCAGCTCGACCGCTGTTTCAGAAAGCGGTGTCGAGATCTGAAGCCGGAACGATCCGTCAGATGCTGCGAAGACCTGGTTGCCCTGCGCCCTGACCTGCACGCCCGGCTGTGTACGGCCGCTCAATATGTACACGTTTCCACCGACATTCTCAACCTTCAAAGCCGCAACCTGGATACTCTGGCTGGCCTCTCGTCTTGCAACGGTAAATTTCCATGGCTCGCTCCAATCGCTCACCTGGCCTGAGCGGGCGGTCGACCTCACACGCCAATAATAGGTACCGGGCGAAAGCCCGCCCATTCGGAAATCGCGTGTACTCAACGCGCTGCGGTCGATCAGTATCGAATCCGATGCAAAATACGACGATCGCGCGACCTGCAGATAGAACCCGGACAGCGGCGTCGAACCATCATCCTGCCAGGTCAATGTAACATTTGCGCCGGCGCCGACCGCATCGACAAGTTGTGCGAGGTTTGCAGGCGACGCCAACTTCGGCGGCGGCAGCAGCGTTTCCTTTGACGCGAGCCGGCCGTTGTCGACCGAAGCAAACTCATTTTCGGTGATCGTTGTCTTGGCGCCGCCCACGGTGGTTTCGACGCCGCCGCGGCTGACGCGGATCTCGGCTACACGGTCGTCGGCATTAAAGCTCGCGTCCGTTTGCGAGCGGATCTGCGTCTCGGAATCGCGCATTTCGACGACGTTTTCGGTGTTTGCCGGCTGGTCGTCGGTTCGCACGTTCAGTTGGCCGTCATCCAGCGAGACGCGAACGTTGTTCCCGCCGAAAAGCGAGGAATTGTCGCGAATAACGACCGTACTGTTTGGCCGCACCGTGTAGACGGAGCCGTCGATCATCTGAACGATCGCCCGGCCGTCCGCTTGGGTCTGGATCGTGTCACCTGCGGCAACGTGTGTTTCCTTGGTGACGAGGATCGTCTCGCGCGTAGCGGACCGTGTGATCCGCACCTCGCCTTCAAATGAGATGATCCGCGCCGCATTTTTCGGAATATCCGAATTCTCCTGCGCAACGAACCAATTGTTCTTTATCGCCCACCAACCGCCGAATACGACGACTCCGGTTACGCAGACGAACACGATCAAGCGGATTATCGTGTTTCGCTGGATCTTCCACCATTCGACGTAAATTTTTCTGTACTTACTTTCCATCGAGTGTCAGCCGGCGATGGGATCGCTGTCGCTCGCTGCGTCAAGGACCTCAGTCTTCTTGTGCGGTATTAGCAGGGATAGGATGATCGAGATCGTGATCGAAAGGACTACCACTCCTAGTGAGATATTGATCACCATTTGCTCGATATGCTCGTTTCTTGCAGGGTCGAGGTAAACCCGAAGCAGCTCGGCAAATGCCGTGGACGAATCTCCACCTATTAATATTAGCAGACCGGCGGCCAATAATGGCAGTAACATTTTCATGCCGATAAAGGTCAAAATGAACGCCAAAGCGTACTTGAGAAAATGGAACCGATCGGCAAGTTCGGCCAGCAGGAAGAAAAAGGTCCGAAGGCCCAATATGGCGAATATGTTGGATGTATAGACAATAAAGCGGTCCGTGGTGATCCCGAAGATGGCCGGGATCGAATCGACCGCGAACACAAGGTCTGTAAACTCAACAGTTATCAGTACCAAAAGGAGCAGCGTCCCTGTCCGCACACCGTCCTTTACCACGAAGAATTTTTCTCCCTCGTAGTGCCGGGAAATTCTGATGTATTTAGTGATGAACCGGATAAAGACGCTTTCGTGGGGCTCAAAATGGTCCTCGGTGTCCCGGAACATATTCAGGCCGGTATAGATCAGGAACGCCCCGAAAACATAGATGATCCAGTGGAACCGCTCGACCAACTCGGCACCTGCGAAGATCATGATCATTCGCAGAATAAGCGCGCCCATGATGCCCCAGAACAGGACCCGGTGCTGGAACTTTTTCGGCACCTTAAAGAAGGTAAATATCAGCAGGAAAACGAAAAGATTATCGACCGATAGCGATAATTCGATGAGATAACCGGTCAGGAAAAGCTTCGCCTGCGCAAGTGCCAGGTCCCAGTCGGCGTGGTGATACCCGATCTGGAAGTAGATAAAAACGTTAAAAAGAAGGGCAAGCGAAACCCAAACGATGCTCCAACGGATGGTCTCACGGCGCGTGGGTATGTGGGACGTCCGGTTCACAATACCGATGTCCACGAAAAGGGCAACTAGTACGATCGAAAAAAAGAGTAACCAGACCCAAAGGGGATGTTCAACAGGTGTCATTCAAGTCTTTCGGAGTTCGTGTGGCTCCGAATGACTCTCTCAACTATCAATGCAACGGCCTTCAGGCCGCTAACGTCGGCCTCGTCAAAATCTTCCGGCTTGTCGCTGTCGACATCGATAACCCCGGCTACACGGCCGTCCGCGTGAAAAAAGGGAACAACGATCTCGGACCGTGCGGCCGAACTGCAGGCGATATGCCCGGGAAATTTATCCACGTCCGGGACTACTACCACCTCTCGAGTTGTGTACGCATACCCGCAAACGCCTTTATCTAAATCGATACGCGTGCAGGCAAGCGGCCCTTGAAACGGCCCGAGCACTAACTGATCGGCCTTTACGAGATAAAATCCCACCCAGAAAAAGCCAAAAGCTTCCTTTAGAACGGCGGCGATGTTCGCAAGATTGGCGATCGCATCGGTCTCGCCCGCGACCAGTGCCTCGATCTGCGGAACGATTTCCGTGTACAAGGTCTCTCGGCTCGCGGCCTTTGAAAATGCGATGCTTTCAGCCATAGGCGTTATTTTATCGTTCCGATTATCTTGTCAGCAAATAGGAATAAACTAGGGTTGGCGGCTTTGCCGCTCTATTTGCGGAAAAGCTCTGCTTTTCCGACTGCTAGGAATGGAATTGCGGCTATGCCGCCGCTCGAAAGTCGGGCACCGGCGGCATAGCCGCAGAAGAATCGATGGGACGGACGGTGAAGCATAGCTTCACCGCAGATAGAGCGGCAAAGCCGCGAAACAGTAGTCTCCCGCCGAAAACTCGTAATTGATCCGTTAGCGAAGCGAACCGCTCCATATTTAAGTATCAACCTTTATGCGTTCAACCTTTGACGGGCTTCCGTCACCAGCTTCCGAGCTCCTTCCACAGTGTCGTAGAGAGCGGTCAGGTGACCCATTTTCCGGCCGGGCTTAGCCTCGGCCTTTCCGTAAAGGTGAAGCTTTACTGAGGCATCTTTCAATGCCGCGGACCAATCGGGTTCACCATTCGACCAAAGGTCCCCCAGAAGATTTGCCATCGCCGCAGGCCTGTAAAATTCGGTCGAGCCGAGGGGTAGTCCGCAAACTGCCCGGACCTGCTGTTCAAATTGCGAGGCTACACAGGCATCGAATGTGAGATGGCCCGAATTATGCGGCCGCGGAGCAAGCTCGTTCACAACCAGTTTTTGGTCTTTTGTGAGGAAGAACTCGATACAAAGCGTTCCGACGTAGTCCATTGTTTCAGCAATGTTTCGGGCGATATCGACCGCGTCGGAATAGACCCGGTCGGAGACCAGAGCCGGCGCGAACGATATATCGAGAATGTGGTTGGCGTGCTCATTTTCGATCACACCGTAATCGACAAAGTTTCCATTTTGGTCACGGGCAGACACCACCGAAACTTCCTTTTCAAAATCGACAAACCCTTCCAGGATCGCCTCGGCGCCTTTCATTTCCGCGAATGCGGGCTCGATGTCGTGCGGCGCGTTTAGCTTTACCTGGCCTTTGCCGTCATAACCGAATCCCGCGGTTTTCAGTACCGACGGAAACCCAAGATCATCGACCGCTCGATATAGATCATCGATCAACTTGATATGTCGAAAAGGTGTTACCGGGAAGCCGTTGTCCGAAAGAAACGTTTTTTCCCGCAGCCGGTTCTGCGTAGTGTGGAGGATCTCGCCCTTCGGATGCACTGACACAAATTCGGCCGCAACTTCGACCGTTGCGGACGGAACGTTCTCGAACTCGAACGTAATAACATCGACCGATCGAGCAAATTCGCGCACGCCATCAAGGTCCTCATATTCCCTGCACGTTTCAATATCCGCCACCTGGCCCGTGGGGGTACCGGTGTACGGGGAATACGTGTGAACGCGATAGCCCATCTTGCGAGCCTCGATAGCGAACATTCGTCCGAGTTGGCCGCTGCCGAACACGCCGATAGTTGAGTTTGGAAGGATTTGCTTGGTCACGGGGAAGAATGAAACCACAGGTTAACACAGTTTGAGACGGATAAGAATTTTGGCAGTTCCTTGCCGTCATCCGCGTCTATCGGTGTTATCTGTGGTTCCTTTTTTTCTTAAACCTTCTAGCGACGGCGTCGCTTCTCAGTTCGCGTAGAGCGTCCGCCGCGATCCAGCGGGCAGGTTTGGTTTCCTGAAGCTTGATCCGTTCGGCCGTTTCGATGGCGAGTTTGTTCAGACCGACACTCCGTTTGCCTATCTGACGAAGCGCCCAGTTTACGGCCTTCTTGACGAAATTCCGGTCGTCGTCGGAGTGTTTTTCGATAAGCGAAAGAAAGTCGGCCAGTTTCTCGTCCGGCGCTTTCTTATCGTGCACGGCGAGATAAGCCATCATCGCGAAACCAGCTCGTTTAATGAACTCCGGCTTTTTGTTGGTCCATTCGGCCGCCTTTTCGTAAGCAAACGGCGTTCGGCAAAACAGATAGCCGCAGGTGCCGTCAACGGTCGCCCAGTTGTCGAAATCCTGTGCCCACTCATCCATCTGCTTTTTGGTGACAAGCTTCGGATCGTCGATCAAAAACGCGACAGCACGAGCCTCATAAATTCCCGTTTCCCAAAGCTCCTGCGCCAAAGCATGGCGGTCGCTCGCCTGTTTCTTCACTTCTTTCGCGAACTGTTTCAATACCGGCGCCGGGACGCCAAACGATTCTCCGGTAACGATCGCGAAACGCTCCATTCCGGCAACATTCTGCGGGTTGCCCAATTTCCTGAGTCCAGCGATCACCTCGTCGACCGTCATTTGCTTAGCTTGCTTTTAAGGACAGTGTTGGTTTGTTTCGAACGAAAATCGTGAAGCTTCTTACGGAGTTCAGGACGAGAATTTGCCAGGATAGAAACGGCAAGAAGGGCCGCATTTTTAGCTCCGGCCTGGCCGATAGCAAGCGTGCCGACCGGCACACCAGCGGGCATTTGGGCGATGGAAAGAAGCGAATCGAGACCTTTCAATGCTTTGCTTTCGACGGGAACGCCAAGCACCGGCAAAACTGTTTGCGAGGCGCACATTCCCGGCAGATGTGCCGCGCCGCCCGCACCGGCGATAATCACCTCGATCCCGCGGCCTTCAGCCGATTTAGCGAATTCGAACAGCAGATCAGGCGTGCGGTGTGCCGATACGATCTTTGTCTCGTGCGGGACGCTGAACTCATCAAGCGTTTGCGAAGCGATCTCCATCGTCGACCAGTCGCTCTTGCTGCCCATAATGATGGAGACGAGTGGTATTTTGGCCATGCTATTCCTTCGCAAGTTCCGCCGTGACAACCGATTCGAACTTGTCCCAGGCCTTGATCGTGCTGCGCCAGTAAACGATCTCGCCGGTTTTGCCGACCACGATATTCTTCGGAAAGCCCGCGAACACGAACATATCCATCGCCGCCTTGGCGTCGGCTGCCTGTTGGTAATCAAATCGAACTTTCGACAGGTATTTCTTCAACGCACCCGGCGGATCGGTCGTCATCGCGAGAAAAACAACATTGTCATTTCCCGCGAATTTTGTCTTAAAGGCGTTCAGCTTCGGTTCCATATCCAAACAGGCAGGGCAGCCGATGAACCAAAAGTTGAGCACAACGACCTTTCCTTTCAGATCGGCCAGCGAGACGGTCTTTCCCTCGAGCGTACGGACCGAAAAATTAGGGGCGGCCATCCCTTCCTGCGGAATCTTTTGAAGGCGAAATTCGACCGTCCCGTCTTCGAACTGCTTGACGAGAGTGGCGTCCGGATAATTAAAATTCGCCATCCGAATGTCCACGAATTCATTGTTCGAGATAAGGTTTCCGTCCGAGTCCCGAAAGATGGTCTTTCCCGGCGGAGCTGTCGGGACTTTTGTTTGCGCCCGAATTTCTGCAACAGCGAAAGCCGCGAGCAGCGTGATGAAAAGACCAGTGGCCCAAAAAGTAGTTTTGACGCAAAAACCCCGCATTTCCTTTAAGGTAAAGAACTTGTACCGTGAACGCAAATCCGAAATTCCCCGGCGAGACCTCGCCCGCCGCGCGACTAAGCGACGATGCCAACGAGCGGCCATGAAAGTGTCGGCAAGCCGTCCGGGCACGCCGATCAAATTTACGTTTTGACTCAAAGCGCCCTACTATAGTGTTAATTACTGATCGTCCTAAAAACAGGTCACGAAAAATAACAAAAACAATAGAATGGCAGAAAAATCGAAGATCTATTACACATTGACGGATGAAGCACCGTTATTGGCAACGCATTCTTTTTTACCGATCGTAAAGGCATTTACAAAATCCGCAGATATCGAAATTGAAGTTCCGGATATTTCGCTTGCGGGAAGAATTTTGGCCAACTTCCCTGAGTACTTGAGTGACGACCAAAAAGTTCCTGATGCGCTTGCGGAGCTGGGCGAACTGGCGACAAAACCTGAAGCCAACATCATAAAGCTGCCGAACATTTCTGCTTCTGTCCCGCAGTTGGAAGAAGCGATCGCCGAGCTTCAGAAACAAGGTTTCGCGGTGCCGAATTATCGCGGCCGAACCTAAAACGGACGAAGAAAAAGCCATCAACAAAAAATATGCGAAGGTTTTGGGAAGTGCGGTAAATCCTGTGCTTAGAGAAGGAAATTCCGACCGGCGTGCCCCGAAAGCCGTAAAGAATTACGCTAAAGCAAATCCTCACCGAATGGGAGTTTGGAGTGCGGATTCCAAAACTTCGGTCACACACATGGAGTCCGGAGATTTTTACGGATCGGAAACTTCGACCACGGTCGAAACGGACGGAAAATTCAGGATCGTTTTCTACGGAAATGACGGTTCCGAGAAAGTTCTGAAAGATCTTGCGCCGCTGAAAGCAGGCGAAGTGATCGATTCTTCGGTCATGAATCTCTCGGCATTGAGATCCTTCGTCGGGCAAGCCATCGCTGAAGCCAAAGAAAAAGACGTTCTGCTTTCCGCACATTTGAAAGCGACGATGATGAAGGTTTCCGACCCGATCATTTTCGGGGCGATCGTCGAAACATATTTCAAAGACGTTTTTGAAAAATATAAAGACACCTTCGAGGAATTGGAGATCGATCCGAATTTCGGATTAGCGACGCTTTTCGAGAAAATTTCCGGCCATGCGAAAGAAGCCGAGATCAAAGCAGACATCGCAAAGACGATCGAGAACGGCCCCCGGCTTGCGATGGTCAATTCGGACAAAGGAATTACGAATTTCCACGTTTCGTCGGACGTGATCATTGACGCCTCGATGGCCGCGCTCGTTCGCGGCGGCGGAAAAATGTGGAATAAGGACGGCAAAGAAGAAGACACCGTTTGCATTATTCCCGACCGCACATACGCAGGCTTTTACGATGCGGTCATTCAGGACATGAAGAAAAACGGAGCGATCGACCCGAAAACTTTCGGTTCCGTTCCGAACGTCGGGTTGATGGCCCAAAAGGCCGAAGAATACGGTTCACACGACAAGACGTTCCAAATTTCAGGCGAAGGCACGGTGAAGGTCGAAGACGAGAACGGAAATGTTCTGTTGGAACAAAACGTTCAGACCGGCGATATTTTCAGAATGTGCCAGACCAAAGACGCGGCGATCCAGGATTGGGTAAAGCTGGCCGTGAACCGTGCAAGACTTTCCGATACGACCGCCATTTTCTGGCTGGATAAAGACCGAGCTCACGATTCACAGATCATAAAAAAGGTTGAAAAATACCTTGCCGATCACGATACGACAGGTCTCGACATCAGAATTATGGATGTCAAAGACGCGATGACCGAAACTCTGAAACGCGCCAGAGAAGGCAAAGACACCATTTCCGTTTCAGGAAATGTTCTGCGCGATTATCTGACGGACCTGTTTCCGATCCTGGAACTCGGCACTTCCGCGAAAATGCTTTCGATAGTTCCGCTGATGAACGGCGGCGGCCTGTTTGAAACCGGAGCCGGCGGTTCGGCACCGAAACACGTCGAACAATTTGTGCAAGAAGGATATTTGCGTTGGGATTCGCTTGGCGAATTTTTGGCCTTACAGGCAAGTTTCGAGCATTTGGCTCAAACTCAAGGCAATAAAAAAGCACAAATTTTAGCGGATGCTTTGGATGAAGCGAATGCGAAATTTTTAGCGACCGACAAATCTCCGGCAAGAAAAGTCGGGCAGATCGACAACCGCGGTTCCCATTTCTATCTGGCGATGTATTGGGCGGAAGCTCTGGCAAATCAAACCGCGGATCCCGAAATCGCTGCAAAATTCGCTCCCGTAGCCAAAGCGATGCAGGAAAACGAAGCAAAGATCAATGAAGAACTGATCGCGGCACAAGGAAAGCCACAAGATGTCGGCGGCTACTATCATCCAGATTCGGAAAAAGCTTATGCCGCGATGAGACCTTCAGCTACGCTGAATGCGATTGTGGACGGAATTTAAGAGCTTAAACTCAGCATCTTTTATCAGGTCCAAGAAACAGGATACAGGTGCTACGGCAACGGTATCTAAGGTAAGTGTGGTTTCGCTCGTCAAATAACCGAAAAAGGCCTCGCCGCAGAGCGAAACTTTGTGACAAAACCTGGAATCTTAACTACCGGCTAGGTACGGAAATATCCACGTCGACCTTTTGACCGCCAGCCGGAGCTTTTTTCAGTATTCCGCTGTAATAGACCGCACCGGCGATGAGGCCGAGTATAATGATAAATGTTATAGCCCATATAGCGTTGCTGGCGGTCGATTCGCCCTTGGCCTCAACCGGCACGGCGACCACCTCTTTTTCGACGATTTCAGTTTTCTTCATAATTGCAACCCTCCACATACCAGCCTATCAAAAAATAATATTCCCGTTTGGAAAGTTTTGGGGCGTGAAGATACAGTCCACCTCCCGTAGAAGCTATGAAGCCGGGCCTTCGATCTTTCTTGCGAGAGCAATGTCCATATCCGTTACCCCGCCGCGGTCGTGTGTGGTCGTAGCGATCTCGGCGTAGCCCCACCCAAAAGTGATGTCGGGGTGATGGTCGGCCTCTTCCGCGATTGCTCCGACGCGGTTAACGAACTCAAGGCTTTCGGCGAAATTCCTAAATTCGAACCGGCGCTTTATCGCGTTACCGTCGACGGTCCAGCCCGACAGGTCCTTCAGGCTTTCCAACACTTCTTCCGACAAAAGTTTCTTTCGTTCCATCTTTTCTGGGTTCTCCGCAATTACGATATAATTGGCCTTTTGAAGTGAATTATATACTTTTATCGGTTGCGGTAATGAAGAATACTTTATCCAGGGCACTCATATTGATCACGGTGTTGACGGGCCTGCTTGCCTGCTCGTCTGCAGACACCAAACCGGCCACCCCGATCGAAACCTTCAAGACCTACACAAAAGCGGTCAAGAACAAGGACGTCGCCACAATGAAGGTGCTGCTTTCGGACGCGACAATGAAAATGAACGAGTTGGAGGCGCAGGCACGCGGTGTTTCCGTCGACGAGGTCGTCCGGAACGAGACGCTCTTTGCCGAACATCAAAAGACGGTAAAGCTGCGAAACGAGAAGATCGAAGGCGACATTGCCACGCTTGAGGTGGAGAACACATTCGGGCGATGGGAAACGGTCCCGTTCGTAATGGAAAGCGGCCAGTGGAAGATCGACAAGAAGGGTTTTGCTCAGAGGATGATGGAGGAGGCTGACAAGAGCGCCCAGGAACTCGACCGGATCTTTGACCAGCGGCCAACCCCCGAGCCGTTCGCGACGGCGCAACCGTAAAAAAGGAGAACCCCGATTGGCTACAGTCAAACCCTTCAAGGCGTTGCGGCCGCCCGTTGCCGAGGCCGATAAAGTTGCCTGCGTCCCGTACGATGTCGTATCAGATGACGAGGTGCGGGAAATAACCTCTGCAAATCCGAAAAGTTTTTTGAGGGTGACGCGCCCCGAAGCCGAATTCGGCACCGCCGACCCATCCGCTGCCTTCGCCGAAGCGAAGAAGCTACTTCGACGGTTTGTCGATGACGGTTTGCTCTCGCCCGATCCCGAACCTTGTATTTACGTTTACCGCCTGACGGCTGGCGATCATCAGCAAACCGGTATCGTCGGCTGCTGTTCGATCGACGATTACGACAGCGGCCTGATCAAAAAACACGAAAAGACCCGGCCTGATAAGGTTCGCGACCGCACGAACCATATGGTTGAGCTGCGAGCGCAGACGGGCCTTATTTTTTTGGCATTTCGGAATACTGATGAGATGCGGGCGCTGATCGAACAAACGGTGACGCAGGAGCCGCTTTATGATTTCGCGGACCCCGCAGGAGTTCGGCAAACCGTCTGGCGCGTGCCGGAGGCCAAAAGCTTTGTCGAAGCTTTCGCCCGCGTACCCGAACTCTATGTTGCCGACGGCCATCACCGTGCCGAAAGCGCTTCGCTGGCGCGAAAAGAGCTCCGCGACAGAGATCCCGATCATACCGGGAATGAAGATTACAACTTCGTCATGGCCGGCATTTTTCCCGCTGAAGACCTTGCGATCATGGCTTACAACCGCGTGGTTCGCGATCTGAACGGGTTGTCCGAGGAAGAGTTTTTAACACGTCTGCAGGAAAGTTTCATCGTTTCCGAAACCAGCGAACGGGCTCCGAAACAGCCCGGTAATTTCGCTATGTATCTCGGCGGAAAATGGTACGGTCTCCGCTATAACGTCAACTATGTTCGCGAGCCCGACGTGCTTGATCGCTTGGACGTTCAGATACTCCAGCGAAACATTCTCGAACCCGTCCTCGGTATCGGTGATGTTCGTACCGACCCGCGCATCATTTTTGTCGGCGGCGGGCGGGGCCTTGACGAGCTTGAACAGTATGTCGATTCAGGCCGTGCGGCCGTTGCGTTTTCATTGTTCCCGACAACGATGGACGACCTGTTCGCCGTTTCCGACCGCGGCGAGATAATGCCGCCAAAATCGACCTGGTTCGAGCCGAAGCTTAAGGACGGCCTTCTTGTCCATCTCATCTAAACGCCGATGGAACCCAAGGAGCTTGCGGCGATCCGCCGCGACTATTCGAAGAAAGAGCTCTCAAAAGCGGCAGTCGCGGCCGACCCTTTCGTACAATTTGCCAACTGGCTCGACGAATACATCGTATCGCAGCCGCTGGAGCCGAACGCGATGGTCCTTTCGACAGTCGGCAGTGACCGAGCGCCGGCCGCCCGCGTAGTGCTTCTCAAGGGGTTCGATGACGGAGGTTTTGTTTTTTTTACGAATTACGAAAGTGGTAAGGCGAAGCACTTGGCCGAAAATCCGCATGCGTCACTCCACTTTTTCTGGCCCGAACTTGAACGTCAGATCGAGGTCAGAGGTACGGCAGAAAAAGTCTCACGTGAAGAATCGGAAACGTATTTTCGTTCGCGGCCCCTGGAAAGCAAGATCGGAGCCTGGGCATCTAAACAGAGCACCATTCTCAGAAATCGCGACGAGCTGGAACAACGCGTCGCCGAGACACGTGAGAAATTTAAGGACGAAATTCCATGTCCGCCGTTTTGGGGCGGTTTCCGCGTGGTGCCGGAACGGTTCGAGTTCTGGCAGGGCCGCCCGAGCCGACTTCACGACCGTATAGTCTATTCGAAGTTACCGGAAGGTTGGGAGATAGTGAGATTGTCCCCGTGAGATTCTAGTTAAACCACGCGGTCTCGACCTCATCCTTCCACGCCTCAAGCATCTTCTTATCAAGTCCGACGATCCCTTCACGTGTTACTCCGCTGGGCGGCGCGACGAACGTGGCCAGCTTGTCGAAAACGGCACCGCGATCGTTCCGTGCCACACGTTTCAGCAAGTGCCAGAGGGTTACTATGTCGTAAACATCCGCCTTTGTAAGCAAGGAACCCACCGCCGCACTCCCGCCGCTGCCGAAATCGAAGTTCTCCAGCGCGCGGCGGAATTCCGGGTTTGTGTCGTTGGCGAACGGCGTACCTAATCCCCTACCCTTCTTCGTCAGGCACATCATGCCTGCCGGGACGATCGATTCTCTGCCCGCGTCTTCCAGTGCCACGAACCCGGTCGAAACTTTAAGTATGCTGTTGCCGGCACGGTCCACTTCGAGAGTGTATTCACATCCCAGGTCGACCGCTTTTCCCGACGGC
Organism: uncultured Acidobacteriota bacterium; assembly: GCA_963763355.1. Classification (GTDB taxonomy): domain Bacteria; phylum Acidobacteriota; class Blastocatellia; order Pyrinomonadales; family Pyrinomonadaceae; genus OLB17. The sequence continues at coordinate 936,104 of CAVXOI010000007.1, read as the reverse complement.
GTGTCCACAATGAACAATCGCGGCGGAGCAAAGATCTTGGCGTGTAGCTGGCCGCGTTCGAGAGCCAGCCGGTGTTCGGCATCGCTGGTACCGACCAGTTTAACCCGGGAGTTTGGTGCGATCTCGACACTGCCAATATCGGCAACCGTTATACGTGCTTTCGACCGGCCGTCCGTCTCAAGGAACTGTCCGACCGCAATTTGGGCCGCTGTCCCGTCGGCGATCTTCGGTGTGCCGGCGATGGTTTCGACCTGCCATGATGGAAGCGTCGAGGGTGGAACCACCGTTGAATTCGCATTTTGAACGTTCGAATCAGTGTTTGTATTTGTTCCGATCTGATCGTTCGAATTACCGACCGCGCCCGGAATTTCAATATTAGCAGGAGGCTGGATACCGACCGGAGCCGCTCCTTGCCGGCCGGTATTGTGAACGTCAGCAACCTGGTGCTTGTCACCGCTGAACAGATTCAGATAAACGAGCGCCGAAACGATCGATACGATCGCGATGGCAAGTGCAAATGCCAGTCCTTTTCGTATGCTGAACCATGAGACCTGCGGGATAAGGCCTAGACTCAGCCCGCCGCGATCCTCGACCGAATTCAGAATGTTTGTCCAGACGGCTTCCGGCGCATCCGCCGACCCCAGTTGATCGGCCAACAAGACGCCAAGTTTCGCTTCGTCATGCTCCTTCCTGCATGTCTCGCACTGCATTATGTGCTCAGCCACAAGCTTCTTTTCCGTCTGAGTAAGCTCGTTATTGAGAAATGCAGAAATATTCTCTTTTACGTGATCGCTGTTCATCCAACTAACCTTTTTCCCTCACATGCTCCGGCCGCTGCCTGGGTCACAATAACTCTCCTTTCAGATGCTGCAGTTTCGCGGCAAGCATCTTATCCGCACGGCTTAGCCGCGATGAAACTGTTCCGATCGAACAGTCCAAAATATGCCGCTATCTCCTGATATGAAAGCTCCTCGACATATTTCAGCACCAGGGGGATGCGATATTTTGGTTTCAAACTACCTAACACCGTTTGTACTTCTCGCGCGATCTCGATCGACCTGATGTGTTCGTCCAGCGAAGTTCTCACCTCCGGCTCAGCCGCGGTGAACCAATCGGCCAGCCCGAAGAGCCGTCGGGCCTTTCGTGTTTCATCTATGCACGCGTTAAGCGTCATTCTATAAAGCCATGTCGTAAACTCTGCATCGCCGCGAAAATTCATCCTGGTAAAAAGCTTTAGGAAAACCAGCTGCGTTACATCTGCCGCTTTGTCCGCATCGCCGCCGAAAAAGTTAAGCGCGATAGAATAGACCCGTCGTTGATGCGCCGTGAACAATGCGTGCATCGCATCGCGGCTGCCCTTTTGGCATTCAGCGATCAGTTCTGTCGTCGACCAGTTTTCGGTTACCAATTCGAGCCGCTCCATTTTTTATCAGCGCGATTCTACTCCATTTTTGCCTTTTGTATATCGGGCACGGCGGCGTTCCTCTGACGGTCGAGGGTGTAACCAAATTCGCCGTTACCTTTTAGCAGCCGTCCCGCGTTATCCAAAAACAAAAGACTATCGTCTAAACGCAGAAAGGACATTTTCGAACCGTCGCTTCCCTCTAACCGGTAGATCGCAGACCCGGCTTCCGTCACTATTCGCCAGTTTCCTTCGAGAGGTTCCGGGCGTCGAAACGTTCCCTGAAGCGTAAATGTCGCAGGCGATCTTGAGCTCAGATCGCGACGAAGCGTTAACTTCCATTTCAGTTTGAAACAATCATCGGTGACCGGAATTTTCAGTTCCCGAGCGATCTCAAGGCACGGCGTACGTCCGGCAAAGACGACGATTTCCGAATCGTTCGAAGCGTCAATTTTTCTTCCGTTCGGCAGAGATTCCGATCTTGATCTCGTTTCCGTTTCGCGGCTCAACGTATAATTCCAGCCGCCGTTGCCCGACATCAAACGTCCATCCCGCGACAAAACGTGAAACATGCGGTCGTTCAAACGTATCAGCGAGAGGTCTACGCCGGCCTCGTCATTGAAAAGACGATAAACCAGATAACTGCGGTTATCTTTTATCTCCAATTGCCCCTTCGCCGAGATCGATTTCCCGCCGTTCTCAAAGTCGCGTGTGTTCGGCTTTCCGATCCCAAACGTCGCGTTGAGATCGAATTTTCTGTCGCCTTCATTCAATACGATCCGTAATCGAATGAAATCGACATTCTCAGCCGGGTCGATCGCAAGCATTTGTTTGGCTGTTTGATCGCCGGGAATGCTTCCGACAAGGATATTCTGGTCCTTTGCTTGCACGTTGCACGCAGCGGTCCAAAACAAAGCCAGGAAGGCGATCGTTGAAACAGACCTGTTCGAGATCATTGTCATTTCTCCTTCAGACTCACGACATTAATTGAATATCGCGTACGGCGCGCTGGATACCGTCCTTGTCCGTTTTTAAAGTGACGATCGGGTTAAACCCGCCGCGTTTTCCCGACGATGCACGTTCACGCTCCGTCAGGAACTTGTCGCCTTCGAACAGGATTGAATCGATCCAGTCCTCGCGGCTCTCTAACGTTGTTATCGTCATATGAACGTGCTGCGATTGTGTCGAATTCGGATAGGACGCCGGACGAACCGAGGCGAATTCATATCTGCCTTTGGCGTCCGTTAGCATCCACCCGCGGAATCGCCCGTGCTTCGGCTGCCCTTCCCGGCCATAAATGCCGAACTTGTCGGTGTGGTAAAAGTAAATGAGAGTATTGGGTGCCGGTGTTTTTCCGTCGGCCTTAAAAACAGTACCCGAAATTATCATCGGCTCGCCGTCCTCGCTCGCAATGGGAAAAGCCGTTCGCCACGAAACATTGTCCGGAACCTCGATCGCACCCGTCCCCTCGGTCCCGCGGCCCTGTGCGTTTTTCCTGAGCCGTGCAAGGACGCTTGCAGTATCATCGCCGGCAAGAGCATCTCCCTTACAATTCAAAAGCAGCGGCAACGCAGCGGCCGTGACCAACCCGTTCCTGATAAAATCGCGTCTTGAATTGCCTGTATTGATCATTTCTGTTGTCCTCGTTTGATGTTTAGTCGATAATTAGACGGACGACCCGTGAGTTTTCTTCCATTTCCCTTATGCTCGAAACAGAACGGCTTTTTATCCGCCCATACACGTCCGACGACCTCGAAGAGTTGATCGAAATGCGCACCGACCCCGAAGTGTACCGATACCTCGGCGGGCCCGAACGGCAGAACCGTGAGGAGATAACAAAGCGACTCGATTTTTATATGCAGTGTTATGAAAAGCTCGGGTTCGGAATGTCGGCGATGATCTGGAAGGGCAACGACGAAACCATCGGCGGATGCGGTTTGCAGCCGTTGGAGGACACGGGCGAGATCGAGGTCGGTTACAGCCTTAAGAAAAACTATTGGCGGCAGGGCATCGGGTACGAATGTGCACAGGCGTGGCTAAGGTACGGCTTTGAGGCCGCCGGCCTGGAGCGTATCGTTGCCGTCGCCGATAAAGACAACATTGGGTCGTGGCGGATAATGGAAAAATGCGGAATGACATTCGAAGGAATGAAGAAGGCGTACGGAATGGAATGTAAATTCTACGCAATATCAAAGGAGGATTTTCTGAAGGAAAATACGGCGCAATGAGAACTCGAAGCACTATTTCGGCCTGCATGTTAGCTATCGTTACTTCCTGCATCGGAGTGGCCGCCCAGCCGGCTGTCAAAAGCAATTGGGCCGAGTTTGAAGGCAGCAAGCTCCGCTATTACGACCTCGGCAACAAAAAGGCAAAGGATGCCCTTGTCTTTGTTCATTGCTGGACGTGCAACGTCGAATTCTGGAAGGAAAACTACACGAAGTTCCCGAACTATCGCGTGATAGCGATGGACCTCCCTGGCCACGGGCAGAGCGATAAGCCGAAGGTCGATTATTCGATGGAATTTTTCGCCCGGGCCGTAGACGCGGTAATGAAAAAGGCAGGCGTGAAACGCGCCGTCCTGGCCGGCCACAGCATGGGCACACCGATAACCCGGAAATATTATGAGCTATATCCGGCGAAGACACTCGGACTGATCATAGTTGACGGCGCCCTGATGCCGTTCGGGCCGCGTGACCAGGTCGAGAAGTTTTTTGAGCCGATGTTCAAGGACTACAAGGCCGGGGCAACAACTTTTGTCGACGGAATGCTGCAGACCGTACAGGCCGAGGTGCGTCCCTTCGTTCGTTCAAGCATGTTGGCGACGCCTGACTATGTCGGTGCAAGCGCAATGCGGCTGATGCTGGACGATTCCTACGCTCCGCACGGAAAGATAAACGTTCCCGTGCTGGCCGTAATGGCAAAAACCGAATTCTGGCCGCCTGACCTGGAGCAGAAATACAAAGAGTCGCACCGGACCTCGATTTTCGAATGTGGACGGGCGTCAGCCACTTCCTGCAGCTCGAAAAACCCGCCGAGTTCAACGATGCCGTGAGCGAATTTATCTACGAAAAAGCTGTTGGGCAACCCATTCAGCGGAATGCAGGTGATTGTACAGCCTAGCCGGCCACCCTCGGTAAAGCCCGATATGAACCTAAGCTACCCGAAACTGATCTTCGCCGCGTTATTCACTATCTACTTTATCTGGATAGCATTTGACCCGATGCAGGGCAGCTTTCTTGATCTCGTCGATCTACCAATACACGAGACCGGCCATTTGCTTTTTCGTATCTTCGGCGAATTTATGGGCATTGCCGGCGGTTCGCTGTTCCAGGTCGTCGTGCCCGCCGTTTTCGTCGGGTATTTCTGGTGGAACGAAAAATATTACTCGGCGGCGATAGTGCTTTTCTGGGTCGGGCAAAGCATACTGAATGTTTACGTTTACGCGGCGGATGCCGTTGTGATGCAGCTTGTTCTGACCAGCGGATTCACCGGCAGCGAGGGCAGCTTTCACGATTGGAACTATATGCTGGACCGGCTCGGGCTGCTGAACTCGACAAAGATCGTTGCGGGCCTGATCCGCACCGTTGGAACGTTGACCATCGTCGCGGCCTCGGCCCTGTCTATCTATCACGCCTTTCATTCGCCCGTTCAGGAGTTTGAGGAAATATGAAGGCGACCCTGATCACGGGCGCTTCGGGCGGCATCGGCGAAGCGTTCGCACGCCGCCTTGCGCGCGAAGGCCACAACCTTTTCCTGGTGGCTCGCTCCGAGGACAAGCTGCAATTTCTTGGCGATGAACTGTCGGGAAAACATGAGATCATAGCCGATCATTTCGCCATCGATCTTACCGAAGCCTGACGCCGATGAAAAGCTGTTCGAGAAGACCGGTGAAAAAGGCGTCGAGGTAGATTGGCTGATCAACAACGCAGGCTTCGGCTCAATGGGTGATTTTTCCGGGCTTCCGCTCGACCGTGAACTCGGGATGATCGACCTGAACATACGCGGTCTTGTGGCGCTGACGCATCGCTATCTCCGAGGGATGCGGGAACGAAAGCGGGGAACTATAATAAATGTTTCCTCCGCGGCCGGATTTCAACCGATCCCGTTCATGGCCACGTACGCGGCGACCAAGGCCTTCGTTACTTCCTTTTCGGAGGCGATCGCCGAAGAGAACCGGCCCTACGGCATTCAGGTGCTTTCACTTTGTCCCGGTTCGACCGAGACCAATTTTCACGAAGCCGCGGGAATGGACCGGGCGATGGGTTTCAAGGGTCAGGAATCAGCCGAAGACGTTGTCGAAACGGCGATTCGCGCTGTCGGGACCGGGCGTGCGAAAATAGTATCCGGCTGGACCAACTGGCTTGTTGCCTCGGCTGTAAATATCGTGCCGAACTCGCTGATCACCCGCGCGATGGCAAAAGGAATGCGGGGGCGGTTTCAAGAAAATAAATGAAGTTCACATTACTTGGCAGCGGATCGACCGGCAACGCGGTCCTGATCGCGACTGAAACAACAAAAGTGCTGATCGATGCAGGCTTGAGCGCCCGCGAGATATTCCGGCGGCTCGCCGCAGTCGGGATCGATCCCAGCGAGCTCGACGCTGTGATCATCACTCACGAACACAGCGACCATGTCGGCGGACTAAAGAATCTGTTGGCGAAAACCCGCTGCCGCGTCTTTATTTCGGGCGAGACCGAAGAAGCTTATTACACACAGCGGCGGTGGAACGGCAATGTCGATGAAGAAGGCAAGAAACGCCGCGATGCTCTGAACGGCCGCCGCGTTGAGATAAAGACCGAGGAGGATTTCAATGTCGGCGATATCGATTTCGAACCGTTTACCGTTCCGCACGATGCCGTCGATAATTTCGGCTTCGTGGCAAAAAGCGGCGGCGTCCGCATTGCGGCGCTCACCGATTTTGGCCACGTCACACCCCTTATACGGGAAAAGCTGCGCAACTGCGACGCGATCATAATCGAATCGAACCATAGCCGCGACATGCTCCGGGCGTGCCCGGTTTACAGCTGGTCGCTCAAACAGCGGATAGCCGGCCGCCGCGGTCACCTTTCCAACGAGGACCTGGCCGACTGGCTGCAGAACGATTTCGACGGCACCGCCCGACACATCGTCCTCGCCCACCTTTCACAGAAGGCCAACGACCGCCACCTCGCCCTGATAACGGCCGAAACCGCGTTAAAAATGCGGATGCCGCTATTCCCGGCCGAAACCAAGATCACGCTTTCAAGCCATATCGAACCGACAGAGTGGATCGGATTTTAGTTCCGATAGCACGGCATCTGTGCTATCATGTTAACCAATGATCGTCTCGTTCGCGAATCGCGGTACTGAGGATATCTTCGATGGACGCAATTCGGCGGATGCAAGAAAACTATTACCGCGGGAACTATGGAACATCGCGTTTCGAAAGCTGGACCAGATAGACTCCGCCGGACGATTAGGCGACCTGAAAGTCGCCGCCGGGGAACAGACTCGAATCGCTTAAAAGCGATCGGCGGGGCCAGTACAGCATTCGGATCAATGATCAATATCGTGTCTGTTTTGTATGGACGGAAACCGGCGACGCCGAAAGTGTAGAGATAGTAGATTACCATTGACGCATAAATAAGACCATGGTGAGAATTCCCAAAAATAGGCCTTCAACGCATCCCGGAGAAATGCTTCTGGAGGAATTCCTCATACCGATGGGGATCACGCAGAAACAGTTAGCCGACGCGTTACACGTTCCGTTTCAACGGATAAACGAGTTGGTGTCAGGCAAACGGGGCGTCACACCGAGTACTGCATTACGGCTCGCGAGATTTTTCGATATGACGCCGGACTTCTGGCTTAATCTACAGATGAAGCGGGACCTGTACGTCGCCGAAAAAAAGGAAAAAGACGTGCTTCGAACGATCAAGCCGAACCGGAAACACGCCCTTATCTGAAGTCGATCTAATTCCCGCTCGACGTGATCAATTGCTGCATCCTTTGGCTCACCGGCCCGGAGCCGCGGCTGTAGTTGGACATTACGATCGCGGTCCAGCCGCTGACAAGATACATATCCAGGTTCGAGCTGATGCCCGGGAATCCGCCGCTGTGGCCCGTGACGTCGCGGTCCTTGTCAAAGAAAAATCCGTAACCGTATTGGGACGAGCTAAGTTCGGGTTTCGGCGTCGAGATCAGCTTGAACGTTGCCCGGCTGATCAGCTTTCCCGAACGCAGCGCCTGGTCGAATTTCAGAAGGTCCTCGACGGTCGAATACCCTCCGCCCTGTGGACCACCGCGGAGAACGTGAGCAAAGATATTGTTGCCCCATTCAATGCCGTGGTCTGAAAACCGCTTGTCATAACCGACCGCAAGATTGGCATTCACCTTGTCCAGCTCGTAACAATCGGTATTGGTCATGCCGGCTGGTTTATAGATATTCTCGCGGACGTAGTCGAAGTAGCTTTGCCCCGAAACGATCTCGATCACCTTGCCCAGCACCATCATCCCCGTGTTGCTGTACTGCCACTTCGATCCGGGCTCGAACTTGATGTCCTTTTCGTCCTCACGGGCAAGCTTCATCATGTCGTCCACCGTCCTGATCTGGTCGCGGGCGAGTTTCTGATATCGTTCCGAAAAATAACCGCCCGAGTCCCGCCGTGTGCGACAAGAGGTGCTTGATCTGGATCTTCTTTGCCGCTTCAGGATTCGGGAAATCAGGAATGAATTTCGAAAGCGGATCGTCGTAAGACAGCTTTCCTTTCTCGACCAACTGCGCGATCGCGACGCCCGTGAACATTTTGTTCATCGAGCCGAGGTTGAATTTCGTGTCCGTGCGGTTCGGCACGCCGAAATCCTTGTTCGCCATCCCGAACGCGCCTTTATAGATCACCTGTCCGTCTTTTGCCAACAGGACCGCTCCTGAAAAAACGTCTGCATCAGCAAGCTTTTTGGTGAATGCATCGAGCTCCGTACTGATCTCCTTCGTCGTCAGACGTTTCGATTCGACCGGAGCCTTCTTCGGCGGGCGCAAGCCGATGCCCGCGATCTTGTATGTCTCCGGCTCGACCCGTACGAGCAGTCCGTCCCAGGCACCTGTGAGTTTGCTCTTAACAAGGACGACAACCTCATTCGTGTTCCAATCCTGAACGTCGCCGACCTCAAAGCCGCGTGTTTGGTCGTGCAGAGCGGAAATAAAATTAAGATGACGCTGGACCGGCATTTTCATTAACTCAGCACCGAAATTGGCTTCTACAAATTTCGTGTACCCGGCAGCGGTCACCCGAGGTAATAAATCCCGCGATCGCCTGCGCATGACGAACGGCGGCCGCCTGGGCCCCTGTTGGCTGGGCAAAAAGCGGGCTGGAAAGTACAAAAACTAAAAGAACTGATCCAAGGAATGTTGATATAGATCGCATAAATAGGCTCCAGGAAAAAGAATGCTGACCAAAATACGATTCTGGTCAGTCATTGTTTCATTTTTTTGCGAGAATCAAAAGGTTTCTAGCGGGGCAGGCTGGATCTTTTTCTCGCCGACCAAGCAGCTATCAGGGCGACCGGCAGGCCTACAAGAAACGCGTGCCCGATCACACTGTTCAGAAAAACAGGCCAGCGAAAAGGAGCGGGCGTCGGGCCGCCGGCTGCCGACAGAGGAATGACGGCGTACTGCATCACGAAATTCGCTATGACGCCAAAGGCGAGACCCGAGATCACCGCGTGGCGAACCAGAAAACCTGTAATGCGTGTTCCGATAAAATACGTCGCGGCAATGAGAAAGGCGATCACGAAATGCAGGAAGATTCCAAGAGCCGCTGTGTTCCAGCCACCGGCGACGGCAGCGTCGCGTCCTAACACGCCCGCTGCCACTCCCTGCCAAATACGCTGGAAAGCCGCCCCGGAGTAGAGGCTGAAAAAAATGGAAGCGTCGAGTAGATCCAGTACGCCGATCGTCAAACCACCGTAAACAATTGTTTCAAACGCCGATGGGCATCGATGGTCAGAAAATTCGTCGTTCATCCGTCTAGAAGAATTTTGGCTTGTTCGATGCGTTCGATGCACCAAAACGCGAAAAGTATGCAGTCGACGGAGAAAACACTCCGAAGGCGTTTGATCGCTCGGAGCATTTCCTGTTCTTCGATATCGTGAGGCGCTAGCGTGCCCAATCGGGTGTCGATTCGACGAGTTTCATCTCTCCGAATACTGCCCCTTCGACATATTTCAGCGGACTTTCACTGGACGCGGGGCCGAGGCTCAGATCTGTGATCGCTTCCTGCGAGCTAAAAAAGCTGGGCTTAGGCCCGAAGACGAAAGTACGCCCGAGAGCGTCTGTTTTGAAGAACGCCGGTCCTTCAAAATCCTGCGCGTCCATTTCCACTTCTGTCGCGAATGGATGCGCTTCGCCCGCTTCGTGAGTGGCGCGATACTTGCTGAAACCGGCACCCGGTCTTACCCGAGGCCTGAATTTTACGATCATGCCCTTGCCCATCGACCCCTCGAATTCGTAAAGCGCATGGTCCAGCGTTCCAGTCTCGTCGATGTCTATAAGCATCTTTACCCGAAAGTCGCCGTTGCCGACGCTGATGAATGGCAGCTTCACATCGACAGTGGAGACCGAAATTTTTGCTTTGAGCACTTTGAGCTTGAAGTCCTGGACCTTCCGGTTCACCGGGCGTTTCCATGGATGAAATTTGGGGATCAGAATGACAGGCTTGATGATCCTTCGAGGCTTAACTGAAAGAAACTTAGCGGTTACCTCGACGGACCGGTCAAGTTCATGCTCGTATTCGTCACCATCGTATGGCGACGATTCGCCGAGGACGCGTGGGACGAACATAACTGGGAGGCCGCTCAGTTTCTTGTAAAGATAGCTCGCAACCGCGTGAACGCGCTGGTCGGAGAGCCACATATTATGGGCGTCACTTCCCGATTTGCTAGCGCGGCCATTTAACTCTATCTGCCAACCGCCCGATGTATGACCCTTCGCTTTTGCCGGCGCAATAACGTTGCCGTCAAGCCAGTCCCGATGGTCCTTCTTGAGAGTGGCACCGTCAATATCGAAGTCCGCGAGAAAGGCTCCTTTGGGATTCTCGCTCCGCGGAAACACGAAACCGTCCGTCGAAGTTTTGATTAAACTCATCTAACACCTCCGGTTCCGCCGCCGAATTGGACAGCAGCGGCACATTTTTCAATCGATCAAATGACGATCTCTCCGGATGTGTTTTGCTTAAGGAGATCTAAGCACGCCAGGCGTTCGGATAGAACGCCGCGAAACGTCTTGCGGTGGAGCGGGCATGGACCATGCTTTCGGAGGGCTTCGAGATGAACCGACGCCCCGTAGCCTTTGTGCCCGGCAAATCCATATTGCGGGTATTCATCGTCGTAACGGCACATCAACTCGTCGCGAAAAACTTTTGCGATGACGGAAGCGGCCGCGATGGAAAACGAGATGGAATCGCCCTTAATAAGCGCCTTTTGCGGGAAGCGGACGAGTTTTAAGTGGAGGGCGTCGATAAGAAGAAAATCAGCCGCCGGTGCGAGTGACGCGATGGCAAGCGACATAGCCTTCTTCGTCGCTTCGAGGATATTTATCCGGTCGATCTCTTCGGCTTCGACCGCTCCGATACCGAACGCGACGGCGCTTTCCCGAAGGTGTGCATCGATCGATTCCCGCTTTGCGGCTGTTAGTTTTTTCGAATCGTCCAAATCTTCGGGCAGCGGTTTGTTCCTGTCCAGAATACACGCCGCGGCGACGACCGGCCCGGCAAGGCAGCCGCGGCCGACCTCATCGATACCCGCGACAAACCGGTAACCTTCGCTGGCGGCCTGGTCCTCAAAATCGTAACCGATCGTCCAAACCGGTTTGGCTGCGGAAAGTTGAAAATCGTTCACGCTGAGAATTCTATAACGTGACGGTGCGATAGACGAAAACCAGATCGATCATTTCTAAGATTGAAGAGAATTATGGGTTCGTTCATTTCTTCGGCAGGCCATGGCCGCCCACAGGCTCGGTCGTCTGGCTCATCTCGAAGCTTGCGAACAACGGCCTGCCCTTGGCGATAGCGGCCTTGACGGACGGGAGTTTGCAGTGAAGCATCGTGGCTTTCCCTGCTGTCCCACACCTCGGTTATCCAGATGGCATTCTTGTCGGCCGGGTCTTTCGCGACGACGTAGCTTAGGCATCCGGGCATACCCGAAACACCGTCGAGCAGGATCTTTATCAGCTCATCCCGCTTGCCTTCGATAGCGACCGCCTTCCCGATCAATCCATGCATTTTCATTTCTCCACTAACTGGATGAGACGGCAAAAGGGCGTACGCTGCCGCCGTTCCAGATGCAACGACGAATTCGCGACGCCCTACTTTCATTTAAGATTTGCCAACTATCCACTATTCACTTGTCACTATCCCACTGAAGAGATCCATTTTCTTCAGTGGATAGTGGACAGTGACAAGTTAATAGTTAAGAACATTCTTACTTGGCCGACTGTGCCTTGTTGCGCGTATCTTTTTCCTTGATACGGGCAGCCTTGCCGCGGAGGTCACGAAGGTAATAAAGCTTTGCACGGCGGACCTTACCGCGGCGGACGACGTCGATGTGGTCGACGACCGTCGCGTGAAGCGGGAAGATACGCTCGACACCTACGCCGAAACTGACCTTGCGTACCGTAATAGTTTCACGGGCCCCGCCGTGTTTGCGGGCGATAACGATGCCTTCGAAAACCTGCAGGCGTTCCTTGTTGCCTTCCTTGATACGGACGTGCACCTTAACGGTGTCGCCCGATTGGAAAGCCGGAATGTTTTCTTTTAACTGTGTATTCTCAACCAGATCTAATCGGTTCATATCGATGTCGGCCAGAGGTCGAAAGAAAGTTGCAGAGAGTTTCAGAGTTACGAAGTTACAAAGTTGATCTTCCGACTCTGTAACTTCCTGTAACCCTATAACTCCGCACCTCTACTATCCACTTTCACCATTTTCTCCTTCTAAAAGGTCCTTTCTAAACTTCCTTGTCTTCTCAAGCGCCTTCTCGCCGCGCCATTTTTCTATCTCGGCATGGTTGCCGTTCAAAAGCACATCGGGAACTTTCATTCCCCTAAAATCTGCGGGACGCGTGTAATGCGGGCAATCAAGCAGCCCATTCGAGAACGAATCGTTTTCGGCTGATGTTTCGCTTCCCAAAGCGTCAGGCAACAATCTCACTATCGCATCTACCAGCACAACCGCCGCCGGTTCACCGCCTGAAAGTACGTAATCGCCGATCGATATCTCATCCGTGACAAGGGCTTCGTTCACCCGCTCATCCACTCCCTCGTACCGGCCGCAAATTACGATCATCCGCTCGGTCGCATCCGCCAGCGATCTAACGAGCGGCTGTTTGAGCGGTTGCCCCTGCGGCGAAAGCAGCACGACCTTCGTTCCCTTCGAATAGCTCTCTCGGTCACTCGTTCCGAGCAAATGCTCGACCGCGGCAAAGATCGGCTCGGCCTTCATAACCATCCCGTCGCCGCCCCCGAACGGCCGGTCGTCCGTCATCTTGTGCTTATCGGCCGCGAACCCGCGAATGTCGTGGACATTTATCTCGACGATGCCCGCAAGCTTCGCCCGGCGGATTATTCCAAAATCAAAGACCTGCCCGAAAAACTCGGGAAAAATTGTTAAAACGTCGATCTGCATCTTAGATCTCAAATTTCAGATCTCAGATTGGCGAATTCGGATCCGAAGCCTAAAATTCGAGAAGTCCCTCCGGCGGATCCACGATCACCCGTTTCCCTTCCACATCCACCTCGGTGCAAATCGACTCAGCGAACGGGATCATCAACTCCCTTTCCGCACCATCAATTATCAACACTTCGGTCCCGCCCGTTCGCAACACTTCGCGAACCGTGCCGATCTTTTCACCCTCGACAGTTTCGACCTCGCAGCCCTCAAGTTCCCAGTCGAAGTACTCGTCCTCTTCGAGTTCCACCGCCTCGGCCTCGCTTATGCAGACCTCGGTGTCGCGTAACGTTTCGGCCGTCTCGATCGAATCGACACCGGCAAACTTAAGCACGATCCGGTCCTTCTGAAAGAAAAACCTTTCAATTTTCAATTCCCGTCTGTCGCCGTTTTCGAAGACGGCCATAACCTCTTCAAGCCCTTCGAAACGCTCGGGGAAATCCGTCAGGAGCTCAGCAACAACCTCACCCCTCAAGCCCCGTGTTCGGACGATTTTAGCGATAGCCACAAGTTCAGAGTTCAAACTTCAGTTTGCCTCCCGCCGGCGAGCAACACGCTAAAGCGTGTACTCCGAACTATCGATCTTCTTCCAGATCCAAGTGATATCGCTTTCCGTGCTTCTGTCCGCTGACGTAAAGCAGGCTTCGGATCGCCTTGATGGTGCGGCCTTCGCGGCCGATCAGGCGGCCGTAATCGTCAGGCGAGACGCGCACACGAAAGCGAACGTTCTTGCCGTCGCCGTTCTCGTACACCTCGACCAGGTCGGGCGAACCGACCAGGGCCCTGATCACCTTTTCGATGGCATCCTTCATCTTAGGCGGAACGCGGACTTCAGTCCGCGATGAACCTGGGGCGCGTTGCGGACCGAAGTCCGCGTTCCATTATTCCTCTGTCTTCGGAGCTTCTTCAGCCGGAACTTCAGCAGCCCCTTCAGCTTCAGCACCCTCGGCCGGAGCAGCTTCGGCAGCTTCAGCTTCCGCGGCCGCAGCGGCCTCAGCAGCAGCGGCATCGGCGGCGGCTTTCTCTGCGGCTGCACGTTCGGCTTCAAGGCGCTCGGCCTCCGCACGCTTCGCCTCGTCGCGGGCCTTGCGGTCGGCTTCCTTCTTCGCCTCTCGGGCTTGAAGAGCCGCGGCCTTTTCTTCCTCGGTCTGGACCGGGTTGTTCTTGATCAGGCTGGCCACAGTTTCGGTCGGCTGTGCACCGACGCCGATCCAATACTGAATACGTTCGTGCTTCAGATTGACTTCGGCCGGGTCCGCCATCGGATCGTAGGTGCCCAAATTCTCAAGATAAGCTCCGTCGCGTTTGGACCGCTTTTCCTTTACCACGAGGCGGTAGAAAGGCTTACCCTTCGCGCCCATTCTCATTAAGCTGATTGCTAACATATTTTATCTTCGGCGGTTTTTCTCATTAGTAATTAATAATTAGCTAATTAGTAATTATTAATGGAAAACCTATTTTCGTTTCTTATGTCTTTTCTTCTTTTTAATACTTTTCGATGCTGAACCGTTCGGTTCATCGTCACTGTTATCCAAACCGCTGCCCAACATTCCGCCAAGTCCCGGCATGCCGCCGCCGCCGAGCATTCCGCCCAAACCGCCTGCCAATCCGCCCATCATCTTTCGCCCAAGGCCGGCGAATAATCCGCCCTTGTTCATCTGCGCCATCATTTTCCGCATTTGCTCGTACTGGCGGAGAAGCTGGTTGACCTCAGCGATGGTACGTGCCCGAACCTTTGGCGATACGCGTTTTGCGGCTGGCGTCGATGATCTTGTGACTCATTACGTTCGCGGCGCGTCATCGAATCGATGATCGCCTCGGTGCGTTTCATCTGCACGTCGACCTCGGCCGACTGCTCGTCCGAAAGCTGCAGACCGCCGGTCATTTGTTCCGGCAGCATTTTCATCAGCTTGGACATCGACCCGAGCTTTTTGAATTGGCCCAGCTGGCTGCGAAAATCTTCGAGCGTAAACTGGTTACGCGTCATTTTCGCGAGCTGTGCCTGAGCGTCTTCCTCGTTGATCTTGCCCTGGACTTCCTCGATCAGCGTGAGCACGTCGCCCATCCCGAGGATCCGCTGCGCGATGCGGTCAGGATAGAAAGGCTCGATCGCGTCGTATTTTTCGCCGACACCGACGAATTTCACGGGCTGGCCGATGACCTGCTTGATCGAAAGCGCCGCACCGCCGCGGGCGTCGCCGTCCATTTTGGTCAGAACAACGCCGGTAATGCCGACACGCTCGTGAAAAACTTCAGCCGAACGCACCGCGTCCTGGCCGGTCATCGCGTCGGCGACGAACAAGAACCTCGATCGGCTTGGTTTCGGCCTTGATCTGTCTCAAGCTCGACCATCAGCTCGTCGTCGATGTGCAGACGCCCGGCCGTGTCGATCATCAGCGTGTCAAAACCCATTTCCTGCGCGTGCTTCATCGCACCGCGCACAAGCGTCATCGGGTCGTTGGTCTCCTTGTCCTGAAAGACCGGAACGCCGACCGCTCCGCCGACAACTCTTAAGCTGCTCGCGTGCCGCCGGACGATAAACGTCGACCGAAACGAGCAAAGGCTTTCGTTCCTGATTGTCCGCGCAGCCAGCGTGAGATCTTTCCCGTCGAGGTCGTTTTACCCGAACCCTGCAGCCCGACGATCATCACGACGTTCGGGATCTGCTTGGTAAAAACGAGCCGCGACGATGTGCCGCCCATCAGCTCGACCAGTTCGTCGTAGACGATCTTGACGACCTGTTCGTGCGGCTTTGAGCCCCTGCCAAACTTCCTGACCTTCGGCTTTCGCGCGGACCGACTCGACAAAGTCCTTTGCGACCTTGTAGTTAACGTCCGCCTCAAGCAACGCCATCCGTATCTCGCGCAAGCGCCGCATCCACGTGTTCAGGCGTCAACTTGCCCTGCCCGCGCAGATTTTTCAGCGTTTTCTTAAGCTTATCGGACAGCGATTCGAACATACAGGTACACTTCGCCTACAAGAGTCGAAACTATAAATCTTAGGGATTTACAGGGTGAGTGTCAAGGAAACGGCCCTTCTGCCCGTTTCGGAACAGAGTTTGCTTAGTGACCCTTAGGTGCGAAATTTTAGTGTAGTTAACTGATACACACCTTTTTGAGAAGACGGGAGGGTAAATTATGAGAAATCTTAGCCTTTTATTATTTGTTTTTGGCGGAATCCTGTTTGTCATGAGCATGGCAAGCTGCACGACGCCGGTGGCGAACACCAACGTGAACGTGCGAAATGCGAACAGCAATACCGCGGTTCTGGTTAATACAAATGCGGCGCCAGCGAACACAAACAGGTCGAATGCCAACATTACAAGGGAAGAATATGACAGGAATAGGGCCGAATATGAGCGCGACAAGGGCTCGAGCACCATCGGCCAGGGTGTAAACGATAGTTGGATCTGGTTCAAGACAAGAACGGCGCTTGCGACGACCGATGACCTTCGCGATTCGACGATCAATGTCGATGTCGTGAATGACGTTATTACACTTAAGGGAACTGTCGGCTCCGCCGCACAGAAAACACAGGCCGAAACGGTCGCGAAAGGTATTGAGGGCCAGAAAGGCGTAAAAAACCAGTTGACCGTGAAGGCGGGCGACTCAATGACCAATCAGATGGTCAATGGAAACACGACCAATTCGAACCGAAGATAACCACAGCGATACAACTAGGAAATGGCGGGCGCCGGGCGCTCGCCTTTCCGTTTTTCCGCCAGGACTTTTTCGATGGCAGCCTCGACCTGTCCGGGTTTTACGCCCAGAATACATCGGGGTTCGCCGAATTCCTTACACTCGTAACCGGCGCAAGGCTGGCAGTGAAATTCATCAAAGACTATCTCGTTCGGAGCGTCGGTCCATGGACGCCAATGGTCGCGGTTCGATGAACCGAAGATAACGACCGTCGGCGTATTCATCGCCGCGGCGATGTGGGCGATGCCGGAATCGTTCCCGATGAATATGGCGGCCTTCGACGCAAGAGCCGTGATTTCGGGCAGCGACAGATCATCAAACGTGATCAGCGGCGCCAACGCCGAAAGCTTGTCCAATACGCCCGATTCGTGCCGGGCGGCAACCGCGACCGATCTTAAGCCTTTCTTCGCGAGAAATGCTGCAGTTTGCGCAAAGTTCTCGGTCGCCCATTGCTTTGTGACAAATGCGGCCGCCGGATGGATCAATGCAAACCGGCCGAATTCCTCGAACCTCGTCGCTTTTTGCGCAAACTTGCCTGCAAGCGAGCGTGCCGCATCCGGGGAGACGGCGAGCTCACTTCGCGGCTTGTCCTCGACGGGAACGCCCGCAAACCCCAGCAATGCTAGCTGCTGCTCCGCGGAATGTGTCTTTTCCCTTCCCCAAAAATCGGCAGACGAGCTGTAGGCGTGGTTATAAAGGAAGGAATATCGGTATTCTTCGTAACCGACACGATGCCGCGCTCCGCTTGCGACTGTAAAGAACGTGCTGGTCGTGCCACCGTGCAGATTGAACGCGACATCGTACTTCTCGCGGCGGAGCCTCAACAACGTCGCGAACCGTGAAAGAGTGCCCTTTCCAACGGAAATCACATTGTCGACACCGTCGAACCCGTCAAGCAGCGGTGCGACCCAATCTTCGAGCAAAATATCGATCTGAGTGTCGGGGAGAAATCGCCGCAGGGCGATAAGGGAAGGCGTAGCCAGGACAGTGTCGCCGATCGACCGCAGCCTTACCACCAAAACGCGCCTAACGGTTTTCCAGTCGATCGGGTTCAAGTTTCACTTTTCGGCAACTGTCGCCTCATCGACGAGCATAACAGGTATCTCATCGCGGACGGGGTAAACAAGCCGGCACTCGGCGTTTTCGCACGCGAGGTTTGTCTGTTCCTTGTTGATCTTTACCTTTGACCGGCATTTGGGACATCGAAGAATTTCCAGCAGTTCGGGGCTGATCGGCATAATGACAATAGTTTATTACAGCAAGTGGTCCAAATCGAAAAGGACAGGACCTATTCGAGGCCTGTCCTTACCTGGTTGCTCGCTTGGGCCGATTTTATTCGGCCGGTTCCGTCTTTGTTCCGCATTCGGGACAGAACTTTGCACCGGCGTTGAGATCGGCCTGGCAATTGGCGCATTTTATTTTTTCCTGCGAAGAGCCGCAATCCGAACAGAATTTTGCACCCTCGCGAAGCGTGGCACCGCACTTAACACATGGGACCTGCGCTACCTCCATTTTGCCGCCGCAATCGGCACAGAATTTTGCACCGACGGCGTTTTGCTTGCCGCAGCCGGGACACGTCGTGGTTGCGGGTGATGCACCTGCGGGTGTTGCGGCCGTGTTTCCCTGCGGCCCGGCGCCAAAGGCGTTGGCCATTTGGTTCCCCACAGCAAAGCCTGCTCCGAGGCCTGCCCCAAGGCCCGCACCGCCGCCTTCGTTCTGGGCGGCATCACGCAACGCATCGGCCGCCTGAAACTGCTTATAACGCTCAACATCGCCAAGGGCACCCATCGAAGAACGCTTGTCCATCGCTGCCTCGACCTCGGGCGGCAGGCTGATGTTCTCGATATAAAACTTTGTCACCTCAAGACCGTAACCCTTGAAGTCTTCGTTGATCATTCCGCGGATCTTTTCGCCCAGCTCTTTGTACTGGGCCGCAAGGTCCAATGCAGGAATTTTCAATTCACCTAACGAATCGGAAAACTCGGTCACGATCGCGCGCTTTAACTGGCCGTCGATGTCCTCGGTCTGAAAATGAGCGTTCGTCCCGGCCACCTGCTTGATGAACTCGCTCGGGTCGGCAACCCGAAGGCTGTAGGCGCCGAACGCCCGCAGCCGGACGATGCCGAAATCCTGGTCGCGGAGCATTATCGGGTTCGAAGTGCCCCATTTCATGTCCGTAAACTGTTTGGTGTTGACGAAATAGACCTCGGACTTTATCGGCGAATTAAAACCGTGTTTCCAGGCACCGAGTTTCGACAAGATCGGCGTATTACCGCCCTCGACGGTGTAGCGGCCCGGTGTGAAAACATCGGCCACCTGCCCTTCGAAAACAAAAACCGCCGTCTGCGATTCGCGAACGATGAGCTGGGCCCCGTTCTTTATTTCCTGCTGGTAAACCGGAAAGCGATAAAGCAGCGTGTCCTGCGTATTGTCGAGCCATTCAATAACCTCAATGAACTGGTTCAACGCCGCTTCTTTTACCTTGTCGAGAATACTCATTGATCAGATCTCCTTGATTAAGGTGTCTAACGATAAAATATGACATAAAGTTCGCTATTTTGAAAGAACTTGAGAGCGGTGGGGACTAACGCGTGTCGGCCCTGCGTGTCCGGAAACGGCCGAACGCGGCAAACAGTAACAGGCCCGCGACACCGCCGGCGAGATCGAGCAAAACGTCGTAGGGCGAGCCCGTCCGAGCGGCATTAAAGCTTTGGATAAATTCATCAACGACGGCCACCGCGATTACCGTTATCAAGATCCACAACACCCATTTTGCGCCGGACAAGTTAGACGCAGAGCGCCCGAAGGCGCGCGCCGCAAGTATCGCGAGGACCGCGTATTCGACAAAATGTGCCGACTTACGAACGGCAGCATGGATCATCAAAATGGTTTCGGGAGAGGCTGAAGGGAAAAGGAACTCGATCAGCGGCCGAATGAAACGGGACGTCTGTGCCATCGACCCCGTGCTGCTTCCAAGGACGAGGATCAAAACGACCCACAAAAAAAGCGGCGCGTAAGCGATAAGTCGCCCGCGCCGCCTGTTTTCTCGATGTTCGAACCTCAAATCGTTAGGTCAGGCCGCCGCCGCGCCTGACACGACCTCGATGATCTCCTTCGTGATGCCGGCCTGGCGAATTCGGTTCATGTTCAACGTAAGCGTATCGATAAGCTCCTCGGCGTTCTTTGACGCCGAGTCCATTGCAGTCATTCGAGAGCCCTGCTCCGAGGCGACCGACTCCACCATTCCTTTGTAGATCTGCGTCTCGACCTGTTTGGGCAGCAGCTTGCCAAAGATCTCAGCGGCCGGCTGCTCGTAAATATACTCGGCCTGCGGGCCGGCAGCCTCTTCGCCTTCAGCTTCGTGTTTAGGGATCGGCAGGAGCTGCTCGATAACCGGGGTCTGCGAGAGCACCGTTTTGAATTCGGTAAAGACGATAAATACCTTGTCGATCGATCCGTCTTCCGTAAACGTCTTGATCAGCTTTTGCGCGAATTTCGACCGCTTCCGAAAGCTTCACCTGCCCGGCGGCGGTCAGGCCGATGTATTCGTCGAGAAATTTTACTTCCCGCCGTTTGAAATAATCACGGCCTTTGCGGCCGATCGGGATCATCTCCGTCGATTTCGCGGAATGCTCGTTCATAAAGGCCTGGGCGGCCTTTATGATGTTGGCGTTGAAAGCCCCGGCCAAGCCCTTGTCGGCGCTGATCAGTACGATCAAATATTTTTCATCGCCTCGTTCGTCCAGCAGCGGGTGTGAGAGTTCGTCGGCGACTTTGACGCTCAGGTCGCCGAGGACCTCGGACATCTTCGCCGCAAACGGCCTCGAATTCGTCACGCGTTCCTGCGCGCGCTTCAGTTTCGACGCGGCGACCATCTTCATCGCCTTGGTGATCTGCTGAGTATTCTTAACCGACTTGATCCGCCGGCGCATGTCTAACAAACTTGCCATTCTTTTGAGTTTCGAGTTCCAAGTTCAAAGTTCCAAGTTCAAGTTCTGCAAACTCGGAACTTTGAACCAGGAACTCGGAACTAAGTTTTACGCCGCCGCAGCCCCGGCTTCACCCTTGTTCCAGCGGGTGGCCTTGAAATCTTCAACGGCTTCTTTCATCGAGGATTTCAGATCGTCGTCGATCGACTTTTTATCACGCAGCGTGCTGAGCACCGCCGGGTGCGATTTTTCGATGAATGTGGTCAGGTCCGTTTCGAATCGGCCGAGGTCTGACACCGCAATATCATCGGCAAGGCCGTTGGACACGGTCCAGATGATCAGGACCTGCTTCTCGACCTCCATCGGCTGGTACTGGCCCTGCTTGAGGATCTCTGTCAGGCGTTTTCCGCGTTCGAGCTGGTCCTGCGTCGCCTTGTCGAGGTCGGAGCCGAACTGCGCGAAGGCCGCCAGCTCACGGAACTGGGCAAGGTCGATACGCAGCGTACCGGCGACCTGCTTCATAGCCTTGATCTGTGCCGAACCGCCAACACGCGAGACCGAGTTACCCACGTTAATGGCCGGCCGGACGCCCGAGTTGAACAGGTCGGATTCAAGGAAGATCTGCCCGTCGGTGATCGAGATCACGTTCGTCGGAATATAGGCCGAGATATCGCCCGCCTGCGTTTCGATGAACGGCAGCGAGGTCAGCGAGCCGCCGCCGCGTGCGTCGGACATCTTTGCGGCACGCTCGAGCAAGCGTGAGTGGAGATAGAAAACGTCGCCCGGATAAGCCTCGCGGCCCGGCGGACGGCGAAGCAGCAGCGAGATCTCGCGGTAAGCGGCGGCCTGCTTCGAAAGATCGTCGTAGATCGTCAAAGCGTGCCGGCCGTTGTCGCGGAAATACTCGCCCATCGCGCAGCCCGCATATGGTGCAAGATATTGCATGGCGGCCGGGTCGGATGCCGAAGCGTTGACGATGATGGTGTAATCCATCGCCCCGAATTCTTCAAGCTTCTGGCTGACCTGTGCAACGGTCGAAGCCTTTTGCCCGATCGCGACGTAAACGCAGATAACGTCCTTGCCTTTTTGGTTGATGATCGTGTCGATGGCGACGGCGGTTTTACCCGTCTGTCGATCACCGATGATCAGCTCGCGTTGGCCGCGGCCGATCGGGACCATCGCATCGATAGCTTTAAGGCCCGTCTGAAGCGGCTCTTTCACCGGCTGGCGGTCGATGATGCCGGGAGCGATACGCTCGACCGGGAGGAAGGTGTCCGTTACGATCTCACCCTTACCGTCGATCGGGTTGCCGAGCGCATCGACCACGCGCCCGATCAGAGCATCGCCTACGGGCACGCTCATGATGCGGCCGGTACGCTTTACTTCGTCGCCTTCCTTGATCTTCTGGAAAATCTCCGAAAAGCACGACACCGACCTTGTCTTCTTCAAGATTGAGCGCCAGGCCGCGGACGCCGTGCGGGAACTCCAGCAGCTCGCCGGCCATTACTTTTTCCAGACCGTATACCTCGGCGATACCGTCGCCGACTTTGATCACGGTACCGACTTCGTCGACCTTCATGACTCGTATCAAAATTTTCGATCTGGGCACGAATGATCTCGTTTATCTCGTTTGCTTTGATTGCTTCCATGTTCTTTTAGCGGACAATTTTACGATGGACAACAGACAATTCTTGATCGTCCGTTGTTCACTATCCATTGACCAATTCTTCTCTTAGATTCTCTAACGTCTTCCTAACCGAGCCGTCGTAAACAGTCGAGCCGATCTGCGTGACAACGCCGCCGATCAATTCGGAATCGACGTGATACCTCGGTTTTACCCGCCTCCCGGTAAGTTTGACCAGATTCTGGATCAGCTCCGATCTCTCGCCGTCACTCAACTCGCGGGCCGATGTAACATTTGCCTGGACGCTGCCGCCGCGGTGGTCGAGTACCCTCTCAAGTTCCGAATTTATTTCGTGCAGCACGCGCAAACGCTTATTCTTTACCAGCACGCGAAGAAAGTTCGCAGTGGTTGCCGTAGGGCGAGTTCTCGAGATCAACTCCTCAAGTACATTTTGCTTAAGTTTGTGATCGATGGTCGGATTCACAAGAGTTCTCATCTCGGTGTCGGCATTGAGCAGCTCTTCCCAGGTCTTTAGTTCAGCTTTTACGGCCGCCTCTTCATCCGACTCAATGATTATGTCCGCAAGCGCATTGGCATATCGGCGGGCAATGGTATCAATGATCATTTCAGCTCATACCTCCGATAGACGATATGCTGTTATTGACCAGACGCGAATCTTTATCCCGATCCATCTGAGCTTTCAATTTTTCTTCCGCGAGCCGGAGGGACTCATCCACCGAAAAAAGTCTTAGCCGGACAAGAACTTGCTTTTGAAGGCGGCCTACTTCGCTCGAAACCTTTTCGTGAAGCCTTTTAACGTCGCTTTCCGTTTGTTCGGCGAGACGCTTCTTTTCGGCCTCCGCCTCGAGCTTCGCCCTCTTGAGAATTTCAGCCTTGTCGGTCTCGAGACCGGCTAATTTCGCTTCGGCGGAGGTCAGCAATTTGAGAGCGTTCTGCTTTTCTTCCTCGGCTTTGATCAACTCGGCGCGGATCTCTTCACGCTTTGCTACGAAACTCGGCGCCAGCTTTTTCTTGCCGATGTAAACAGCAAATGCGACAAAGATCGCCAGATTGACGAATTTCCAAAGCTCAAAGCCCGGATAGTTGAAGTACTTGTTATAAAACTCGGTAAATCCGCCTTGGCTGCCGGTCTCGGCCGCGGCCGAGAGTAAGAGCACGGATTTGTATATAAGGGCAAACATAACAATGAAATGCTGAATTTCGTGATGCAGGGCAATGCCCGGCAAGCTAGACCTTCAAAATGTTTTCGGCTATCTTGTCGGCCATTTTGTCCGCCTCGACGGCGATCGTTTCCCGGGCGGCCTCGACCTGTGTCCGGATCTCGTTCTTCTGTTCGGCGAGCGACTTGGCCGTTTCCTCTTTCACCCTGGCGACCTCGGCCTGGCGTTCGGCCAAGGCCTTGCTTCGCTCTTTTTCAATAAGCTCGTAACCTTCGCTCCTTGCGTCAAGCAGCGCACGGTTGTAGTTGGCTTCGCGTTCGGCTACGTCTTCCAAAAGGGCTTCCGCCTCGCCGCCGGCCCTGCCACTATGCTTCTCCCTCGATTCGAGAAGCCGGTTTATCGGCCGAAAGAATGTCCGGTTCAGCACCCAGATCATGATCAGGATCAGGGCGATGTGAATAAAGATCGTGCCGTCCGGAAATAGCTGGATCGATTCTTCTGCAAAGGCCAGCAGGAACATAAACTTCTCTTAAAACGCCTGTAAAGACTCGCTAAAAATAGGGTTGTACCCAAAAGAATTAAGGTTATCACGCGCTGATTTCGAGGGTCAAGCGAGTGGCGGGCCGGCCGCCCGGAACCTTGCCTATGCTATCTTTTGGCCTGTGGAAGGTAATAAAAAGGCAAGGGCCCCTCGAAACCGGACCATCGAGTTGGACGAGATCGACCGTGATTCGTTGCGGGATCGCGTAGTCTTCGCAGACGAGCAAAAAACCCCGCCCGCCGTCCATGACAAGATCATCTGTGGCGATGCCTTCGAAGTACTCGGGCAGCTCCCCGAACAAAGCTTCGATCTGCTGTTCGCCGACCCGCCCTATAACCTCGACAAGGAATTCGGGAGCCGAAAGTTCAGTCGGCAGAGCCCGGAAGATTATGAAGCATGGCTTACCTCCTGGCTCAAACTTTGCGAGCCACTGTTGAAACCGACCGCCTCCCTTTATATCTGCGGCGATTGGCGCTCCGGTTCGGCCATCGAACGAGCGTGCTCTCGCTTGTTCAAGCTCCGGAACCGCATAACGTGGGAACGAGAGAAAGGCCGCGGGGCAAAGGCTAACTGGAAGAACGCAGCGGAAGACATCTGGTTCTTTACCGTCTCTGACGAATACACGTTTAACCTCGACGCCGTAAAACAGCGCCGCCGCGTGATCGCCCCGTACCGCGAGAATGGAAAGCCAAAGGATTGGGACGAGACTAAGACCGGAAACTATCGCGACACGCATCCCTCGAACCTTTGGACCGATATAACCGTCCCGTTCTGGTCGATGCCGGAAAACACCGACCACCCGACGCAGAAGCCCGAAAAGTTATTGGCAAAGATAATTCTCGCAAGCACCAACCCAGGCGATCTGGTCCTCGACCCGTTCGCCGGCAGCGGGACGACCGCCGTCGTCGCGAAAAAGCTGCTCCGCGATTTCGTGGTGATCGAATCGGACGAGAGCTATTGCCTTCTTGCCGCCAAACGGCTCGAGATGGCCGAGAAGGACAGATCGATCCAGGGATTTGACGACGGCGTGTTTTGGGAACGCAACAGTGCGAAATAGTTATCGGTGAGAAGTGATCAGCCGGAACGATCACTCGATAACCTCAGAGGATATAATGAGAAAATTGACAATACTCCTGACCATTGCCGTTCTATATTGCTGCGGCGACGCGATCGCGCAAAACAAGACCGAGAACGGCAAGATCGTTGAAAGCTCAGCGTGCGCCGCACCCGCGAAAAGGACCTACGATCAATATCTGAAAGAGCAACGGGCCTCGATCGAACAGGATATCAGGGTCGCGGCCGAAGCCGGCTTCAAACGAAATTACCTCGACGATCTTCCACGTTTCGTTCTGGACCGTGAAGAGTTCGAGCGACGCGAGTCTTTCACCGACTTTGAGTGCCGAAAGATAAAGTACATCAGCGACGGGCTGAAGATCTCCGGATTCATCTGGAAACCGAAGAACATGGCGGGCAAAAAGTTTCCACTGGTTATTGTCAACCGCGGCGGCAATCCCAACCTCGGAATTCTGACCCCTCAGAGTTTTTATTATCCATACGTGACAAGCGGATTTGTGGTGATCGGATCGCAGTATCGCGGTGCTGATGGCGGAGACGGGAAAGATGAGTTCGGCGGCGAGGACGTGAACGATGTCTTAAATTTGATCCCGCTTGCCCGCTCGCTCGGCTACGTGGATATGAACAATGTTTTCATGCACGGGGCTTCGCGTGGCGGCATGCAGGCGTTTTTGGCGATCAAGAAGGGCATGCCCGTCAACGCCGTTGCGGTTCACGGTGCGTGGACCGACCTGCCGGCGGTCGCGAGAGAATGGCCCTGGGTCGCGGAGCGGACTTTGAGCAGGCTGGTGCCGGGCTATGCCGACAAAACCGGCGATGTGCTGCGGGAACGTTCGGCGGTCGAATTCGCCGACAAGATAAACGTGCCGGTTTTGATCTTACATGGCGGCGCAGACTGGCGTTCGGGCGTCGGAAGTCAAGCCCTTGGGCTGGCGAATAAACTGCAGGCTTTGGGTAAAACCTACGAGCTGCACATTTACGCCGGAGACGACCACGGGATCAACATCAATCGCCTCGACCGCGAACGGAAAATTGTCGAATGGTTCAAAAGGTATATGAAATGACCGACGTTATGCTGCTTTGTGCGATTCGCCCGTTTGTGATGAAATTTTCCGTATGAAGATCGCCACTTGGAACGTCAATTCGCTCAACATCCGAATGCCCCACATGATCGGCTGGCTTGAGGACAAGGACATCGATGTAATTTGCCTGCAGGAAACAAAGACCGTGGACGAGAACTTTCCGATACAGGCGATCAGGGACCTCGGCTATGAGGCGGCTTTTCTCGGGCAAAAATCGTATAACGGGGTCGCGATATTATCGAAGCACCCCATTGAGGACGTTCATAAGAATTTCTTCGATGACGATGACGAATCGCCCAAACGTATGATCGCCGCAACGGTCAAGGGCGTCCGCATCGTGAACACCTACATCCCGAACGGCACCGAGCTGTGGACGGACAAATTCACGTTCAAGCTCGACTGGCTGCTCCGTCTTCGCCGGTATTTTGACGAACACTGTTCGACCGACAGCGACGTACTTTTGTGCGGCGATTTCAATGTGGCGATGGAGGAATTGGACGTCTGGAACACAGGCGCCTGGGAAGGCAAGCTGCACTTCACCAAAACCGAGCGTGCGGCGATGTATAACGTCAAACAATGGGGCTTCGTCGACCTGTTCCGTAAAATAAACCGCGACACAAAGGAGTTCTCCTGGTGGAACTACCGCGAAGGCGCCTGGCAACGCAACCACGGCCTCCGCATCGACTACATCTGGGCCTCGCCCTCACTCGCAGCAAAATGCACGGACTGCCATATAGACAAAGCGCCGCGGGCACTCGAAAAACCGAGCGATCATGCTCCTGTGGTTGCCGAGTTCAAAATGAAGTAGTCCTTCTACCGACACACGTGAGACCACCTCTACATTTCAGGCTCGTCGTTAGTGACGTTTGGCGGCTTCTGACATTTCGGCTTTCCAGAGAAGACTTTCTTCGCTTTGACTATGGTCATCTCGCAGTCGGGTTGGTTTTAACCTGGATCGTTGGGATGGGTCGCTGGTGGGACGATCCGGGTGCAAACCTGCTCCAGCACCTAGGCGTTGGATCGGTGATCTATATATTTGTGCTCGCCTTCGTGTTATGGCTGGTCGTTCGCCCGTTCAGCCCGCCCGATTGGACATACAAACGTGTGCTCACTTTTGTTTCCCTAACCTCGCCGCCTGCCTTGCTCTACGCAATTCCGGTCGAACGATTTTTCGAACTTTCTACAGCGCGCTCGATGAACGTCTGGTTCCTTGCCGCGGTTGCTCTGTGGCGTGTGGCCCTGTTGTTCTATTATTTACGTCGATTTGCAAGACTTAAGATATTCACAGTTGTTGTCTCGGCCCTCCTGCCGATGATGGCAATCGTTGCGACACTTACGGTCTTGAATCTGGAAAGAGCGGTCTTCGACGTCATGGGCGGACTCCGCGAACCCGGGACGGCGAATGATCACCGCCTATGCCATCCTGTTCGTGCTCACGTTCCTGTCTATTTACCTGGTTATTCCTGTATTCGTGGTTTACATCGCCACCATCGCGATTGGAGGTTTGCGGAAGGACGACGGAGCAAGCGATAAGCGTTTATGAAGACGTGCCAACCGCGTGCAGGCGATTAGTAAGACCGATCACGATCGCCTAAGAAAAACATACTGACGGAAATCAAAATACAAACGTCTGTATCGAACGGGCCGGGCTTGCGGCTTCCGCGGCCTGGCCATCCAGCCAAAGTGAGAAGGTAACGGCTGCTTCGCCTTTGTTCATTACGACTACCGCCACGGTGCCGTCCGGGTTCTTAAATGCGGTCGAAATGAGCGAGCTTCGGCTTGGCGAGCTTGCGATCCGCTTCGCTCCCGGCTTGATGAACTTTGAGAAATGCCCGATATAGTAGTACGAGTTTGTATACGTCACCTCGCCCGTGCGCGTGTCTCCGTGGACCGGGGCAAAGCAAAAATTCTGAACGTGATTCGGGCCGCCTGTCTCGTCCAGGAGAATGTTCCAGTCGGTCCAGCCGACGGTCCCGTTATTGAAATCGTGGATCATCGAACGTCCGTACCGCTCGCCTAGCGTCCAGTCATTCACCTTTGCCGCATCGTATGAATCGGCGCAGCCTTCGGTAAAGATCAGATGCTTATCGGGGAACGTTTCGCGCACGAGTCTCACGTTATCGAACATCATTTCGCCGCCGCTCCATGGCTCGTACCAGTGGTAGCCTATGCCCCAAACGTATTTCGCGGCTTCCGGGTCGTTCATCATCGTGCTCGCACGCTGATAGATCAGGTCGCGGTTATGGTCCCAGACGATGATCTTACGATCGCCGAGGCCTTCCTTTTTCATCGTCGGACCAAGGTGATCTTTAAAAAGTCGCGCTCCTCTTCGGCCGTAAATATGCACGACTCCCATTTCTGCGTGGCCATCGGCTCGTTCTGGATAGAAATTCCCCACACAGGTATCCCTTCCTTCTCATAGGCCCGTACAAATTTCGTGAAGTAGTTTGCCCACGCCTGGTAATGGTCCGGCTTCAGCTTGCCGCCGCGGAGCATATTGTTGTTGTCCTTCATAAAGGCAGGCGGGCTCCAGGGGCTTCCGTATAGCGTAAGCTTTCCGCCGGCGGCGGCAATAGCCTGCTTTATCATCGGGATGCGAAACTTGCGGTCATGTCTCGACCGAAAACGATCGCAGTTCCTTATCGCCTTCGTCGACGTAGGTATAACTTCCGCTTGAAAAATCGCAGCTGTGAATGTTGGTACGGGCCAGTGTGTAACCTATACCGTCCTTCGGGTCGAAGTAGGCTTTCAACACTTCCGTCTGTTTTTGCTGAGGCAATTTTGCAAAGGTCTCGGCGGACGCATCCGTGATGGCTCCGCCGATCCCTAAGAACGTCTGAAAAGTTCGACGAGGATCGACAAAAACGCACGTCTGCGTTTCCTTCGGCTGTCCCATCGCTTTGAACTCGACGGTTCCGCTCTGGGCCATTCGCTGGCCCGAGTCTTTAGCGGTAGTAAAGACCGAAACCCGCTTGCCGTCAACGCGTCACCGGCTTGGCTGTTTTGTCGGACGACGGGGCCTGCGCATCGATATTCTGTGCAGCTTGTGTAAGTAAAAACGCAGACGATGAAGCAACGAGGAAATCGCGGCGATCAATTTTCATGATAGGTTTTATATATCACAGTTTGGGTCGTGATTCGAGACCGATCAAAATCACCTCCCCGGATCCGGCGAAGCAACAAACACGGGAACAATGATCGACGAAAGGGCGTAGATGGAAAAGCTACTGACGACAAAGGAGACGCGATGTTTGCAAGGTTACGCTTTTCACGCGCAGTCCTGCTCTTCCTTTTGGGCTATGTCCTGGTGACGATACTGGCAATTGCACTGGCGATGTCTGTGGAAGCCGTAATGCAGCCTAACCATACCGGGAAGATGGTACTTAATCCCGCATATATTTTCTCTCAACGATTCTATCCGCTCATCAATTTGATCGTTTGGATCCCGATGGCTGGATATATTTCAAAGCTCCAAAAGGAGATTCGGACCTGCGATCGGAGGCGTGGACATTGGGGTTTTTTTGGCTGGCTCTGGCCTTGATCGTCGATCTTGTCGGGTTCGTGCTCATAGAAAATCCTATTTCGCTAAGCCCTTACGATTTTTACGTTGGGCAATTCCCCTGGATCTATTTGATTTACCTTGCAATATTCCTGAGTCCGATCCTTTACGCGGCGAAGATCGGCTCGCCGAAGAACAGTCGCCG
Source organism: uncultured Acidobacteriota bacterium (assembly GCA_963763355.1). Lineage (GTDB taxonomy): Bacteria > Acidobacteriota > Blastocatellia > Pyrinomonadales > Pyrinomonadaceae > OLB17. Next base: position 906,172 of record CAVXOI010000007.1, on the reverse strand, counting down.
AAAGCGATCGGTCAATAAGTCACGGCAGACTGTCGGCCTCGCGGTTTCTCTGTCATCCGGTTGCGACTGTGGAATCGTGCCCTTAAAATTCAGGGAACGTGAAGATCGCAACCTGGAACATCAACGGCATTAACTCACGGCTGCAGCACGTGCTTGACTGGTGTGCCGCGAATCAGCCGGATGTGCTGTGCCTGCAGGAGCTGAAATGTGTCGACTCGAAATTCCCGGTTCAAAAGCTTCGAGCGGCGGGTTTTCCAAACATCGAATTTCACGGTGAAAAGGCTTACAACGGCGTCGCGATCCTCTCAAAACACCGCATCTACGATCTGCAAAAGAACTTTCCGGCTGACAAGGACGATGCTCCGCGGAGGCTGATCGCGGGAACGATCGGCGGAGTGCGGCTGGTGAATGTTTACACACCGCATGGGACGGCGATCGGTTCGGACAAGTTCGCTTTCAAGCTCGATTGGATCAAGCGGCTGCGGGAATATTTCGATCAGAATTTTTACCTCGAGGAAAACGTTCTGCTCGCCGGCGATCTGAATGTAGCCCCGCACGAGATGGACCTTTGGAAGCCCTCGCTGTGGAAGAACAAGACGCATTTCTCAAAACCGGAACGGGACGCGCTCCTGCACGTGAAACGCTGGGGATTCGTCGATGTTTTCCGCCAGCTCAACGACGAGGCCCGCGAGTATACGTGGTGGAGCGTTTTCCATAATGACTTCGAAAAAGACCGCGGCATCCGCATAGACCATCTGTGGGCTTCGCCGCAGCTGGCCGAGCTTTGCACAGGCTGCTGGATCGATAAAACACCGCGCGGATGGGACAGCCCCAGCGACCACGCACCGGTTATCGCGACATTTCTTGTTTGATCATGGAAGGCTTACTTTTCGACATTCATCTATCAGCCGATGAAATAGAAAACGGGATGGAACACGTTCTCGCATCGCCGAAGGACAACGGCGTGCTTGAGCTGATCGTCGCGCGGCCAAAGGTGAACGATCGGCAGGTACTGAATCGAAGCGCAGCTGGACAGGGAACTCGGCCTTATCGGCGACAACTGGCTCAAACGCGGGAGTTCGCGAACGGCCGACGGCCGCGGCCATCCGGAAATGCAGTTGAATGTTATGAACGTTCGGTTTGCCGATCTCATAGCCGGCAGCCGCGACCGCGTCCCTCTGGCCGGTGACCAGCTGTTTGTCGACCTCGACCTCAGCCCGGGTAATCTGCCGCCTGGAACACAGCTATCGATCGGTTCCGCTGTTATCGAAGTAACGCCGGTGCCGCATCTCGGCTGTAAGAAATTCGTCGAACGTTTCGGCCTGGACGCGATGAAATTCGCTAATTCCGAATTCGGCCGTCGTCACAATCTGCGTGGCATAAATGCAAAGGTCGTCACAGGTGGGGCAATTTCGGCTGGTGTTGCCTTATCAATTCTTTTTCGGAATAAGTGAAAACTGATAAGTAATAGGTGATAACCAGAAAACCTCGCCTCGTCTATCACTTAACACGTACTTACCATCATTTGCTCCAAAGATTTCCCTGTTCAATTTTTTGAACCTTTTTCATCTTTTAACGTGTTTTATTGCGCCGGGTTTCGGTTCGGTGATATAAATATTCGTCCAATCTGTTCAAAAAACGGAATTTAGTTCAATAGAACATCCCACGCCGCCAAAGAGTGTTTCGCCGAACTCCCTTTCGCCCGCGGTTTCTTTCGGCCCATGAGTTTCCCCGAGGAGGAATAATTTCAGATGAGAAGTACCCCGATATTAGCGTTAATGCTCTGTATGCTGCTGGCGGCCCCGGCATTTGTATTGATCGCCCAGGACCCGACGCCGCAGGAAACACCGCCCGCGACCGGCCCGGCCGGCCCGCGTCCCGGAATGACGCCGCCGTCGCAGGACCCGCAGCCGTACGAAAAGGTCATCACGAAGGATGCAAAATCCAAAGACGGCCTCTTCAAGGTCCACAAGGTAAAGGACAAGTATTATTACGAGATCCCGAAGATCGAACTCGGCAAGGAGTACCTTTGGGTAACGCAGATCGCCAAGACGACGTTCGGCGTCGGCTACGGCGGCCAGGCGCTTGGACGGCGTGTAGTTCGATGGGAACTGTAACGATAACAAGATCTACTTGAGAAACGTGAACTACAGCGTCGTCGCCGATCCGAAACTGCCGATCGCCGAGGCGGTGCGGAATGCGAACAACGAAACGATCCTGATGTCATTCCCGGTCGCGGCGTGGGGGCCGAACAATGGATCCGCCGTTATCGAAGTCGCGCGCCTGTTTACGACCGACGTGTTCGAATTCGAGCGCACGGCAGAGGCTGAATGCGACAACGATGGACGCGACGCGGTCGTACATCGAACGCATCTCACCCTATCCAACGAATATCGAGGCCGAGGCGACGCAAACCTACACGCGGATCGCCACGCCGGCCGGGCTGCCGGCGGCAGGCCGCCGAACCCGTTTGCCGCCGCCGGAATGAACCCGGGAAGCGCGACGGTCGTCCTGCACCACAGCATGGTCAAACTGCCCGAGAACCCGATGATGCCGCGGCTGTTTGACGAACGCGTCGGCTATTTCTCGGTCGCCAAGATGGACTATGGCCGGCCGGAGCACCGTTCGCAGGAACGCCGCTACATCACGCGCTGGCGGCTGGAAAAGAAAGACCCGAACGCCGAACTCTCCGAGCCGGTAAAGCCGATCGTTTACTACATCGATCGTGCAACGCCGGCGTGGCTAGTGCCCTATACGAAGCGCGGCGTAGAGAAATGGCAAAAGGCTTTTGAGGCTGCGGGCTTCAAGAACGCGATCATCGCGAAAATGCAGCCGTCCGCCTCCGAAGATCCCGAGTTCCATCCCGAGGATGCTCGTTATTCGGTCATCCGCTGGCTGCCGTCGACCATCGAGAATGCTTCGGGCCCGCACGTTAACGACCCGCGGACCGGCGAGATACTCGAATCGGACATCCAGATGTATCACAACATCATGAACCTTCAGCGTTCGTGGTATTTCCTGCAGGTCGGCCCGCTCGACCCGCGTGTCCACAAGCTGCCGATGCCCGACGACCTGATGGGCAACGCTTGTCGAATACGTGGTGGCTCACGAGGTCGGACACACGCTCGGCTTCCAGCACAACATGAAGGCCAGCTCGATGTACCCGCAGGAAAAGGTCCGCGACCGCGAGTGGGTCAAGAAGATGGGCCACACGCCGACGCTGATGGACTATTCGCGATTCAACTATGTCGCCCAGCCCGAGGACAAGATCGACGTCGCCGACCTGGTTCCGGGCATCGGGCCGTACGATATTTGGGCGACTGCGTGGGGCTACAAGCCGATCCCGACGGCCGAAACGCCTGACTCAGAACGGCCGCTTCTCGATGAATGGGCACGCGAACAGGACAAAACACCGTGGTTCCGATTTTCGACCGACGGATCGGCCGGCAGCGACCCCGGCGAATTGACCGAGGCCGTCGGTGACGCCGACGCGGTCAAGTCCACGACGCTCGGGCCAGGAAAACCTCAAACGTGTGGCAAAACTGCTTGTGCCCGCGACGACAACCGAAAAGGGCCGGTCCGTACGACGACCTCAGCGAGCTTTACGGCCGCATGCTCGGACAGTGGACGCTGGAGATGAACCACGTCGCGGCGATCGTCGGCGGATATAACTCGCAGCAAAAACACATCGGGCAGACCGGCGTGCGTTTCAACCTTATCCCGAAAGCCAAACAGGCCGAGGCGGTTAGGTTCCTGAACCAGAACGCGTTCGTTTCGCCGACGTGGCAGATCGACCAGCGATATCCTGCGAAGGATCGAGCCGGTCGGAGCGCTCAACCGTGTTCGGAATGCTCAGAACAGCATCCTGAACAACCTGCTGTCGAGCTCGCGTTTTGCAAGGCTTGTCGAGCAGCAGGCGTTGGATGGCGCCGCGGCTTATCAGCCGGCCGATTTGCTTGCAGACGTTCGAAGTGGTGTCTGGACCGAGCTGAACGACCCATCGGTGACGATCGATCCCTACCGGCGAAACCTGCAGCGGGCGTTCCTGGATATCGCGAACACCAAGCTGAACGGCGCCGCGCAAACGCTCCCGCAAGGGCTGCCCGCCGGCTTTGCCGCGATGTTCGTTACCAGCGGCGACGAAAAGGCGTTTTACCGTGCTGAGCTTCGTGAGCTTAGTGCAGCAGCCCAGGCGGCAGCGGCGAAAACGACTGATCGTGCAACGAAGGTCCACCTCGACGGCGTTCGCGATCAGATCGAAAAAATACTCGATCCAAAGGAATCGGGAGCCGGTTCGAGAGCGAATGCTTTTACGATGGAGCTGCTGCAGCTTTATCTCGATCCGACTGCCTGCTGGCCGGACTACGAGATCAAGCCCTAGCTCTAACTGAAGGATCGATCAGACACGCGGGGCATCGCAGGATGCCTCGCTTTTTTTACGCCGGGGCCGTCGGCCTTCAGCCTGCCGTGGTCCTTTTTTGTTCTTCGCTGCCCGCACCTAGCCGGCGGGTCCAGTCGGCAAGGTTAGAGACAAGCTTGGCGATGAATTCCCTTGTCTTTTCGTCGGTAAGGTTTCCGTCGGCATCAAATTTCTCGCCCGCCTTCCCGATCATCACTTCGGGCTGGTTTATCGGGAACATGTTCAGAAAAACCATCACCTTTCTCAGATCGTACTGCGCCCGGGCGGTCCCGATCGCGCCGGGCGAAGCTCCCATTATCGCCGCCGGTTTCCCGTTCCAGGCGCTGTCGCCGTACGGCCGCGAAGCCCAGTCGATCGCGTTCTTCAGAACGCCCGGCAGCGAGTAGTTATACTCCGGCGTCGAGAAAATTATCGCATCCGCCTCGCGGATCTTTTGCTTGAATTCGGTCACGATCTCGGGTGGGCTGCCTTCGTCGTCCTGATTGAATGGCGGTATCCCGTTGATGTCGAAAGTCTCGATCGTAACGCCCTCCGGCGCAAGTTCCACAGCCGCACGCAATGCTCCACGATTATACGAACTCTCACGAAGGCTGCCCGCTATGCCAAGTACCCGAATGTTATTGCTCATTTATTTCCCTCCTGGTCGAATGGCCGCCGCCGAACGTCGGCTGCAGCCGGATGATGAAGTTTTCGCTCTTTTAACTAACAATACTATCTGGACGGCGCTATATCCAGCCTTATCAGGCGCGCTGAAATCGATTATTATCACGCGTTAAAAGTTGGTATAATTCGCCATTAGGCTGCGATGGACATTAGAAAGGCAATTTTGATCTTTGCGGGAACGCTCTGCGTAGGGCTGGGCGTTTTGGGTATGTTCCTGCCGCTGATGCCGACGACGGTTTTTCTGCTGATGGCCGCCTACTGCTATTCGCGCAGCTCTGACCGCTTTCACAATTGGCTTCTCGGCAACCGCTGGTTCGGTTCTTATATAAAGAATTACCGGGCGAAAAAAGGCATCACCTTAAGGCAAAAGATCACGACTCTTATCACGCTCTGGGTGTCGATCGGGTTGAGCATCTGGCTGCTCGGCGGCGCGTTCTGGACCACGGTTATACTGGCCGCCGTAGCCATCGGCGTTACCATCCACCTATTCTGGATCAAGACCCACAGGCCCGAAGCTGAGGCTGAAGCCGTTCAACCCGACGCGGCGTGAGCTCCCGCCCACTCTACCCGATCTTTACCGTAGTCATCGAAACAGATCCGCCGTCGAACCCTTCGACGGGGAAGGTTACTTTGTCATCCGGCCTTTGCATCGCGAGTACATAAAGCAGCGGCAGATAATGGTCTGGCGTCGGCGCCGACCGCATCGCATCCGAGCCCATCTCTTCATATGCGACTAGCGGTGCGTGTTCGCCTGCTGCGATCAGGTTGCGAGCTGCCTCTTCAAACCGTAACGCCCAATCGAACGGCTCGACATCCTTTTTGCCCCAGGCGTAAGTATGGAGATTATGCACGAGATTTCCGCTGCCTATCACAAGAATGCCCTCGTCTCTGAGCGGTCCCAAACGCTGTGCAAGCTGGTAGTGGAATGGCGCCGGTTCGGCCTCATTGATGCTCAACTGGACAACCGGAACATCCGCCTGCGGGAACACATGGCACAGCACCGACCAGGTGCCATGGTCCAACCCCCATTGCCCGTCATCTTTTAAAACATTATCGCCGAGCAGTTCGATGACCCGCTCGGCCAGCTCTGGAGAGCCGGGTGCCGGATATTGGACTTCAAACAACTCTCGCGGAAACCCGCCGAAATCGTGTATCGTCCGCGGCTGGTCTATTGCCGTCACGGCGACCGCCGGAATATACCAGTGGGCTGAGACGCAAAGTATGGCCTTCGGCCGCGGGATCGTGCGCCCGATCTCCGCCCAACCCTGTGTGTAGGCGTTATCGTACAGGGCATTCATCGGGTTCCCATGCCCGAAAAATATCACCGGCATTGTTTGCGGCATAAGCGTATTATGTCACAAACGCTATCCTCTAATCCTTTATGCTTTGTGGGCGCATAGTTGAACTTGAAGTGTAACGATGTTTCCGTTTCTCCCCTGTCTCATGACACAACGAAGAACATGATAGCGGCGGGCTGGAAGCCTTGGGAAGAAGCGTCAAAAAAATTGTCGGCCCGCGTATCATTAAGGTAAAATGAGTAGCCCGACCCACCGGGCGACCTTCACGATGATCCATCGCCTTACCCGCATCCGAAACGAATTCGGAAACAAAGATTTTGCAAAAGTCGTCTTCCTACTGGCCGCCCTGGTTGGGATGTCGCTCGCCGGCTATTTCTTTCTCGCGAGCCCGTGGGCCGTGATCATCGCAGTCGCGGGACTTGTTCTCGGCTGGCTGCTGCGAAAGGCGATCGTGGAGCGTATGGAGATTCTGTTCCGCATTGCGCCCAAATTCTTTTTCATCTTCGGCATTGTCCTCACCGTAGGACAATGGCTAGGCCTCAGCCGCGAGGGCCAACTTCTTATCATCACCGCAACCACCGTTACACTCTTCGACATCCAGTTCTGGCCGCTTTCCGACCCTTCGATCATCAACATCGAGAAGGAGTGATCGGACAGCTAATTTTGCTTTGCGGCCGGCCATTCGACCTGTTCCAGCATTTTGTCCGGGTCCGCCCGCATCAGCGATCGGCTCCCTTACTTTGATCTTAATAATTCCCTGATCCGGCGTGAAAGCTGCGGAATAAGACGCGTTGTCTTAGCCAGCGAACCTGACGCAAATCTCGTGGCAAATCCCCGAAACGTTTCGACCGCCGTCGATGAATACGGCATCCACCAGGCGTTGGGGAGCAACGGCGAGGCGGTTGGTGTGGATGTGCTGGGGCTGGACGAGTTCCATTAAGCCCTCGAGGCCGTGGGTGCGGCCGCGGCCGCGAGTTTTTGAAACCGCCCCACGGGGTTTGGCCGATGCCGTGGGTGTAGAGGACTTCGTTGATGCAGACGGATCCCGGCTTCGATCTGTTCGGCGACGCGGCGGCCTTTTGCGTAATCGCGCGTCCAGACGCTGGCGGTCAGGCCGAACTCGCTGTCGTTCGCGAGGCGGATGGCTTCTTCCTCGGTCTTGAATGTCGCTATCGGAAGCGTCGGTCCGAACGTTTCTTCCCGCATCGGGCGCATCTCGTTTGTTGCTCCCGTGATGACCGTGGGTTCGTAGAAAAGCGGAGCGCGGACACTCTTGTCCGCATCGCCGGTTCCTCCGGCGAAACTGTCTTCGTCAATTGAGCCTCTCGACGGACCGGCAATTTTTTCGTCCTTCGGACTCATGCGGACAGGAGTGTCCGCGCTCCTCTGCCCGCCAACTTCGATCGTGGCCCCAGCATCTTTAAACGCATCTACGTGGTCCTCTACGATCTGGATCTGCCGCTCTGACGACATCGCGCCGATTGAAACATCCTCGCTATCTCCGGGCCCAATTTTCAATCGCCTCGTTTTTTCAACGATCAGCCGTGTCAAGCTCTTTCGCCGCCCCTTCCTGGACGTAAAGCCGTTCGACCGAGGAACAAGATTGGCCAGCATTGCAAAACGCTCCCCAAACGGCGGCCCCGGCCGCGAGCTCGAGGTTTGCGTCGTCGAAAACGATCATCGGGTCCTTGCCGCCTAGTTCGAAAACGGCCGGCGTCAGGTTCTTTGCCGCCGCGGCGGCGATCTTTTTTCCCGTTGCGACCGAGCCGGTGAATATTATCTTGTCGGGAGCTGCTTCAACGAGGGCCGCCCCGGTTTCGCCTGCTCCGGTCACGACCTGTACGAGGCCGTCCGGCGCGCCCGCCTTTGCAAAGATCTCTTCGATCTTTAGGCCCACAAGCGGCGTCAGTTCGGACGGTTTTATCACGACTGAATTACCCGCCATTACGGCCATCGCCGCTTCGCCGAGCGGGATCGAGAAGGGATAATTCCACGCCGGGATGATACCGATCACGCCGAGCGGGTGATACACGATCTTGGATGATCTACCGAGCATCGCGTAGAGCCCGATGCCGATCCGGTGCGGCTTCAGCATCTTCTCCGCACCGCGGGCGATCCACTGCATCAGGTCGAGAACGGGCGCGATCTCCATCGAGATGGCCTCGCCGAATGGCTTGCCCGATTCGGCCGAGATCAGCCGTGCGATACCGTCGATGTCCGCAAGGATAATTTCGCGGGCCTGCATAACCAGCCTTTTGCGTTCCGCGAACGACGTCTTTTTCCACATGTGGAAAACTTTCCGCGATCGATTCACGGCCGCTTGAACCTCTTCCGAGGAATAAACCGGGACCCGCCCGACCTCTGCACCCGTTGCCGGGTTGTAGGAAACCAGATCGCCGACGCTTTTCGAAACAACCGCACTCATACGCCCGATGATATTCGCAAAACAGCTCCGACATCAACGAAAATGTCTAGAAACGCTAGACTGCCAATTGAACAAGGTAAGCCGCGAAAGCCTTGATCCGCCGACAAAAATTCCTCTTGACAATGCAGATGGCGACGATTATTCTGTTTTGGAGGTTGAATGCCGAATGATTAACGACATTGATAAAGAGATTTTGAACATTATCCAGCAGAACGGACGCGAATCTAATGCCGAGATAGCACGACAGGTCGGCTTGGCACCGTCTGCGGTGCTGGAGCGGATCAGAAAGCTTGAGGAACGCGGCGTGATCAAGGGTTATGAGGCGAAGCTCGACCCGCGGCAAGTCGGCCTGGGGCTGACGGTCTTCGTCGCCGTTCGCACAAGCGAATGCTACGGCGGTGTTGAGGACGCGCTGGCCGCGATGCCCGAGGTGCTGGAGGTGCACGACGTGGCCGGCGAGGACTGTTGCCTGATAAAGGTACGCGTCCGCGACACCGAAGAGTTGGGACGGCTTATGCGCGAAAAGATCAAGCCGATCCCGAAGATCCTCGGCACGCGGACCACTGTGGTTTTGCAGACATTCAAGGAAACAAGTGCGCTTCCACTCGACAATATCGAGACCGAAACGCTGAAAAACAAGGCAAAAGGCAAATGATAGAGCCAGGGAGGGAAGATGCAGGAAACAAGATCAGTTTTAACGGACAAACGCAGCCTGGCGGTCCTGATCGCGGCCTTTGCGGCGGTGTATATAATTTGGGGTTCCACATATCTCGCAATTAAATACGCTATTGAAACACTGCCGACATTTCTTATGGCCGGGGTCAGGTTCACCGTCGCGGGTGCAGTACTTTACGCGTGGGCAAGATTTTCGAGCGGTTACGAAAAACCGAAGCTTGCCCATTGGAAAACGAGCCTTATCGTCGGGACGCTGCTGCTGGGCATCGGCAACGGCGGCGTGGTGCTGGCGGAACATTACATTTCATCCAGCCTGGCGGCACTGCTAATTTCGACGACCCCGTTCTTTATCGTACTGCTCGGATGGGCGTTCATGGGCAGTGGGCGGCCGAACTATAAAGTGGCTCTCGGGCTTGTGGTGGGCTTTGTCGGAGTGACGTTGTTGATCTTCGGCCGAGAAGCCGACAGCGGAACCGGGTCCGACGGACAGTTGCTCGGCATAATAGCCACACTCGCGGCAACGCTGGCATGGGCGGCCGGGTCGCTATATGCCACTCGCGCTCCGGCGGTCAGATCAGCCGTTCAAACGGCCGGGATGCAGATGCTCGCGGGCGGCGCGGTCCTGTTGGTTGCCGGGACGGTCACGGGCGAATGGGCGAGCCTTGATCCTTCATCATTTTCGACGACGTCGGTGTTGGCTCTCGGCTATCTGATCGTATTTGGTGCGATCGTCGCTTATACGGCGTACAGTTGGCTGCTTAAGAATGCCTCCCCGGCGGCGGTTTCGACGTATGCCTACGTCAACCCGGCCATCGCGGTCCTGCTGGGTTGGGCGATAGCTGGCGAGACGCTGACAGGGTTGATGCTGGCGGGCGCTGCCGTTGTTGTTGTCTCAGTGGCGTTGATCACGGCTAACAAGAAAGCAAAGGCCGAGAAGAAGAAGGAAGCCGAGGTTCACAGCTCGCTCACACCGACTGCTGACCGCAAGCCGATATCGGCGTCGGCCTGAAGGAGTTGAGATATGGCAGATAATACTTACAAAGCAACGGTCAGATATGCGGGCGACGACCTTTTCGTCGGTATTCCGCCGAGCGGCCACGCCCAGGTGATGGACGCGAACGGCGAAAGGCGGTCCGCACCGACACCGCTTGAAAATCTGCTTGTCGCGGTCGCCGGATGCACGGCGTTCGATGTTCAGTCGATCCTGCAAAAGAAGCGGCAGGACGTAACCGATTATCACGTCGAGATCACCGGCCACCGGCGTGAGGAATACCCACGGGCTTTTATAAAGTTCGAGATAAAGCACGTGGTAAAAGGCCGTGGAGTTTCCGAAAAAGCTGTCGCCGATGCCATCGCGTTATCCGACGGCACGTATTGCTCGGTAGCCGCGACCGTTCGGCCAACGGCAGAAATAATCACGAGCTACGAGATCATAGAAGAGTCGGCCGCCTTGGGCGCGGGCTCGAGCGGCTAAGGGAAGACACCAAAGATAGGCCGCTCTTTCTAACGGCTTTGGAACCGGCCGGCTTTGGCGGAACTTTCCTTTCGGGTAAAGTGGTTTTGGTCCCGCGACCGGGATCGCTTTACCCGATCACTTATGCATCCTCAAACAGAAAAGACCCTCTCAATAGACAGAGATACGCTCTCAATTTCCCGCCCTCGAACGCGTTCACAACGGACACCCGGTCGCCTATTTCGACGGCCCCGGCGGGACACAGGTACCTCGCAGTGTTGTTGAGGCGATGAGCGATTACCTCTATCACCACAATGCGAACACGCATTGGGAATACCCGATCCAGCAGCGAGACCGACCGGCTGATCGACGATTCGCGGGCGGCCTTCGCCGACTTTTTCAACGCGTCGCCGGAAGAGATCGTCTTCGGCCAGAATATGACCTCGCTGACCTTTCATCTAGCGACGAGCGCTAGGACGGCAACTCAGTCCGGGCGACGAGATCGTCGTGACCGAACTCGACCATCACGGAAATGTGGACACGTGGCGGTCGCTCGAGAAGGACCGCGGGGTTGTCATTCGCGTGCTGCCGATGGACATAGAAACCGGGCAGCTTGAGATGAGCCAACTTCCCGCTCTGCTGAACGATCAGGACACGGCTCGTGGCGGTCGGAGCAGCGTCGAACGCGATCGGGACGATCAACGACGTAACGGCTGTGTGCGAAATGGCCAGAGCTTCCGGAGCCTTAAGCTTTGTCGACGCCGTCCATTTCGCTCCGCATAACCTGATCGACGTAAAAAAGATCGGCTGCGACTTTCTCGCATGCTCGGCCTACAAATTCTACGGCCCGCATATCGGCATACTGTTCGGCCGAAAAGAGCTGCTCGAAGCAGCCGATTTCCCGAAGCTCAAGCCCGCGCCAGATAATTCGTGCGAACGCGCCGAGACCGGAACGCAAAGCCACGAGTCGATCGTCGGTGCCGCGGCGGCCGTGGATTTCATCGCATCGCTCGGCAGCGGAGCGACACGACGGATGCGAATCGTCGACGCATTCGAACGCATGCACCAACGCGACCGCGAATTGGTCGAACAGCTCTGGAACGGATTGTCCCGCATCGATGGCGTTCGTCTTTACGGGCCGCCGCCGACTGCTGACCGAACGTCGCTCGTATCATTCACCGTTCGCGACGAACCGTCGAGCGAACTTGCAAAGGCATTAGCGGCCGACGGCATATTTCTCTCTCACGGCGATTTTTACGCGGCGACAGTAGTGGAAAGGCTGGGTGTCGAGGAACAGGGTTTAGCGCGTGCAGGCTGTTCCGTTTATACGACCGGCGAAGAAGTCGAGCGGCTGATCAGCGGGGTGGAGCAATTCGCGCGAGGGTCGAGGTGAACGCATCGAAAAACATTCGCGCGAATGATCGTTTTCTCGCCACATTTTTGGACGGTCCTGAATTCACGGAGGTACGTTCCGGATCGCGGATAAGGATCAGGTCGTTATTGATCGCGCCGCGTGCAAGAATAATATTTTTGCCGTCGGCCGACCAGGCAAAGTTAAATATCTGGCCCGTTTTGAGATCGGTCAGCGGCTTCGCGGCCGAGCCGTCGATCGGCTGGCTCCACAGGTTCGGCAAACCGGAACGGCTCGAAAGCAGCGTCAGGCTCTTGCCGTCCGGTGCCCAGGCGATCTGGTTGACCAGGTTGAAATCGAGCTCGCGTTCGATACCGCCAAATTCGCTGCCGTTCAGTTTTGCGATGATGATCTTCTTATCGTAGGTCCTGATGTCGTACGTGGTAAAAGCGATCCGCTCGCCGTCGGGCGATATTCTCGGTCCCCAGGCACCGCGGTTCTCGTTCGAATAGAACGGCGTCGCGGGACCGCCGGCCGCAGGAATCTTCATTAGTTGCGAGCGATCGTCATTATTGATCTGCCGCTGAAAGATGACCGTGCTGCCGTCCGCCGTCACTTGCGGGTTGTAGTCGCCGTGGTTGCCGTCGTCGCTCAGCTGTACCGCATTCTTGCCGTCGATATCCGCTCGCCATATCCTGGACGACCCCTGCTTTTGCAGATTGTAATAAATGTATTTCTCGTCACGGCTGACCACCGGCCCGATCACAAGGCCCGATTCGGGGCCGATCTGACGGGCATTTTTTCCGTCCGCATCGGCGACAAAGACCTTCGATTCCTTTCCTTCCTTCCGCGTAAAAACGATGCGTCGCGAAGCGGTTTGCGCAAGGCCGAGCGTGCCCTCGGGGTTGCGCCCGTCAGGCGTGAGCTGCAACATCTCTTTTGTCACGGGCGACAGCTGCCACACGGCGGAGTTAACCTCGCCTTTTAACGTGACAAGCGACCTGCCCTCATTCGAAAGGCCCACTTCGAGGTAATCGTTAAAGTCGTTGGTCACCTGATGAAGGTCGATATCCGGATAGGACGAACGCCAGATCTGGACCGGCGCCGTTTGCGATTCGCGGCCGGTGAACACAAATCCCGAGCCGTCGGTGAACCACACGAAGTTTGCAGCGGTAAAGAACTTTCCGGAATTCAGCGGCGTGAATTTCCTTTCGGCAACCGAGATCTCGCCGATCGCCATTTCGCTGACCGATCCGTTCTGCCGCTTACCGCCGCCGACGAGGACCACCCTTCCGTCAGGCGACCAGGCAGGCCGGCCGGAAAAGAAATCGTATCCGGACTCTTTCGCAGTGATCATCCTCTCTGTCTGCAGGCGTGACCGCATCGGCGACAAGCAGGTGCGTATCATTCGACGCCGATACGTGACGAATGAAAACGAACTGCTTTCCGTCCGGCGAAAACGTCACCTGGCTGTCGACGTCCTCGATCAATTTCTTCGGCGTTCCGCCAAGCGTCGGCACACTGTAAAGCGTATTTACGCTGTAATCGCTGCGGGTCTCGCAGTAATAAATGTGGTCGCCGGTCGGCGAGAACGAGACAGCGAAAAAATTGAGGTTCGTCGGCGGTATTACCGTGATGACGCTGTCGGTTGCCACTTGCCGCACCACGAGGCTGCGGCTTCCGAGGTCGCCCGGCAACGTACGCAACGTATCGGCCGTCCGGCGAAATGGCGGGCAGGTTCACTTTACCGTCGGTATTTATCCGGCTTATCTGCGGCCTCGAGAAAGCGTTTACGGCGAGCGGCTGCTCGGCGCTTCCCCAGTTGTAGAACGCGAAACCGGCGAGGGCGAATATTGTGACGGCAAAGCGCCGCTGCCGCGAGCATTACGATCCGGGAACGCTTGCGGGCCGGTGCTGGAACATGGATCGACGTCATCACGGCACTCTGCCCCGTAGGATGATTCCCGCTCCGCGTCTGGTGGATCATCGTCGGGTTTTCGCTGAAATTCGGTGACGAAGTGACGTGCGCCGGCCGGTTGCCGCTGTTCGCATGCTCAAGATCGTATAGGAGATCTTTAAGATCGAGGGCGAGGTCCTTTACGCTCTGATACCGCTCTTCGCGGTCTTTCTGCAGAGACTTTCGAAGTATCCGCTGCAGCTCAGGCGGCGTGTTCGGCAAGCAATGCGGCGATGGGCTCCGGCTCTTTATAAATAACCGCCGCGAGTGTGTCCGCTGTCGTTTCGCCGTTGAACGGCACCACGCCGGTGAGCATTTCGTACAGCACGACGCCGAGACTCCAGATATCGGTCCGCCCGTCAACATCCTGCCCGCGTGCCTGCTCCGGCGACATGTATCGGGCGCTGCCCATTACCGTTCCCGGCACGGTACGATTGCTGGACGAATCACCCGACGAGATTGATCTGCTCGTTCGGTTTCGCGAGGCCGAAATCGAGCACCTTCACTATCGAATCCGGCCGGACCATTATGTTTTCCGGCTTGATATCGCGATGAACGATACCCGCGGAATGAGCGGCGACAAGAGCGTTCGCGGCCTGTTCGACGATCCGAAGGATGCGCGGCAACGTGAACGATTCCTGGCGGATAACCTCTCGCAGCGTTCGCCCGTCGACAAACTCGGTCGCAAGAAAGCTCCCATTCAGGTCTTCGCCGATCTCGTAGATCGTGATGATGTTCGGATGATTGAGTGCGGAAACTACGCGTGCTTCCTGGCGGAAACGCTGGCGGCGTTCGGGGTCGGTCGTAAACTCGTTGGGAAGGAGCTTTATCGCGACACTGCGGTCAAGCTCGGCGTCGTGGGCGGCATAAACCTCGCCCATTCCGCCCTCGCCTATCTTTGAGCGGATCTCGTATCTCCCAAGTTGTTGGCCCGTCAACATTATTCAAGTCCCTATAACTAAGACGTGCGAAGGATCAATTAGTTAACACTTCGTCTTCAAAACCTGGAAGCAAACCGACACATCGCCGTCAAAAAATAAACACCGTCTTCCACGCTTTTATGACAACTTTTGTTGCGTCGGAATTCGGTGTTCAAAGAGCGAACCTGTTTTATTAAACGGATCAGCCGGTCAAAAAGGTTTCAATTACTTTGTAGCTGGCCTCGACCGCCTCGCCGAGCTTTTCAGTTTCGGGACCGCCGCCTTCGGCCATGTCGGGCCGGCCGCCGCCTTTGCCGCCGACGATCGGGACGATCTCTTTTATCACGTTGCCGGCCTTGATCTTGTCTTTCAGATCGTCGGAAACGCGGACTATCATGCCGGCCTTCCCTTCGTCCCTGCGGCCGAGCACGACGACGCCGGATTTCAGGCGGGCAAGCAAAGTGTCGGAAAGCTGCCGCATCCCGTTCGCATCCAGTCCCTCGACGATCTTGCCAACGACCTTCACGCCGCGAAACATCGCGCGCCTCGTCTCCATTTGAAGACGCTCCGCCGATCGCTCCGGTTGCGATTTTTAGCTTCAGATCGTCCATCTCCCGGCGCGTGCGTTTAAGTTCGTCCTGCAGGCGTTCGATGGCGGTCGGCAAGTTGATCACGCTGGGTTTTCAAAACGTCGAGGCTGCGGTCGATCAAGAACCTCGTCCTCGCGGAAACGCTCGAAGGCGTCGAAACCGGTAATCGCTCTGATGCGTCGAACGCCGGACGCGATAGCTTCGTCGGACATGATCTTAAAGCTGCCGATATCGCCCGTCGCCCGCACGTGCGTGCCGCCGCAAAGCTCCATCGAGAATTTACCGTCGCCGACGCTTAGCACGCGAACCTCGGAACCGTATTTCTCGCCGAACATCGCAACGGCCCCGGTCCGCATCGCCTCCTCGATCGCCATCATGTTCGTCGTGACCGGGTCGTTTTCGAGGATGTAGCGGTTCACAAGATCTTCAACTTCCTTTATCTCCGCCTCACTCATCGGCTGATAATGCGTGAAATCGAACCGCAGATAATTCGGCGCGACGACCGAACCGCCCTGCTTTACATGAGTACCCAAGACTTCCTTCAACGCCGCGTGAACGAGATGGGTCGCTGTGTGATTGCGCCGCGTGGCGTCGCGTTTTTCGACGTCGACGATCGCAGTCTGACCGAGTCACCTACTTTCAGCGAGCCTTGATCGACCTTCACCTTGTGAATGATCAGCCCCGCGACCGGCGAATAAGTGTCCGCAACAGTCGCTCGCATCAGGCTCCCCTCCTTACGAAGGAGGGGTCCGGCCGCTTCGGCCGGGGGGTGGTTCTCTGAAGCGTTGTCAGAATTCGATCCGGGTTGCACATCGCCCGCGTTGGCGAGAACCACCCCGTCACCCGAAGCGGGTGCCACCCCTCCTTCGTAAGGAGGGGAGCTCGCAGTGCTCACCAAAATTCCGGTGTCCCCAACCTGCCCGCCCGATTCGGCATAGAACGGCGTTTCGTCGAGCACGACGCTGCCTTGCTCGCCTTCGCTTAATGATTCGATCTGCTTGTCGCCGTCGAGTATCGCAACAATTCTCGATTCGTCCCGCGAAGTAGTTTCGTACCCGTGAAATTTATTCGCTCCGATCTTTCCAAGAACCTCAGCATACAGCGGGCTGATCTCGGATTTTCTATGCGTTTGCCCGATCCCGGATTGCTTCTGCAGCTCCTGCAGGGCACTGTCGAATCTCGCGTTGTAATCTTCCTCTTCGAATTCGAGCCCTTTCTCTTCAAGATAAACGCGGATCAGATCGCGCGGCGTGCCGAAGGTGTCGTATAGCTTTGCGACCTGAACGAAAAGATCGTCCGCCGGCGTATCCTTTGAAATGCTCAGCTCCGCGAGCTTGCCAAGACCCACGGTAACCGTATTACCGAAACGTTCCTCCTCAAGCCTGACCATTTTGCCGATAAAATCACGCTGGATGGCAATTTCCGGAAAAACAGCAGAAAACCTTTCCACGACCAGATCGCAGACCTTGTAAAAGAACGCATCTTTCAACCCAAGGTGTTCGCGGCCGTGATAAATAGCGCGGCGCATTATCTTGCGGAGGACGTAG
The DNA here is from genome assembly GCA_963763355.1 of uncultured Acidobacteriota bacterium. GTDB lineage: Bacteria > Acidobacteriota > Blastocatellia > Pyrinomonadales > Pyrinomonadaceae > OLB17. The sequence continues at coordinate 888,873 of CAVXOI010000007.1, read as the reverse complement.
TTGCGTCCCTCGTTACCGGGCAGGATGCCGTCCGCGATGGCGAACGCTGTCGCCCGCGCGTGGTCGGCGATGACGCGGCAGGCGAACTGTTGGGTCTCAGAGATTTCTTCGTACGAGCTCATAAAACTCTATTGTATTACAGGCGGAAACGCTGAGTGTTAGCGAGTGTGCCCTTAAGCTGGCGATCAGCCACACTCCCTACTGGTCGTGTTTCTGCCTAAGGCCGCCGATCAAATGGAGCACGATCCCCGCAAGTGAGGCGTAGATACCTGACCGGCTGATGTCCGTAAAATGCTGCGTCGAATATGTTTCGACCACGAATGCTCGTACAAGATAAACGGTCGAGATAACAAGAACGATCGAACCTGCGGACTGCGCTATCTTTCTCCATCTTTCGGGCCGCAACTGAAAATAAACGCCAAGTGCGAGATGGATCAGGGCGGAAAACAGAATATAAATATGCCGCGACCGCATGAGGATCCTGAACTCCTGCGGGATCGCGTCCTTGTCAGGAAAGTCGGCGCGCATATAGCTTCCGGTTGTTGTAAATACGAAGAAGCATATGATGCCGATCGCAAGATGTGTCCACCTAAGCGCCATAGATGCACGATTTTGACACGAGATCGCGGAATTTGACAGCATTGATCTGCCCCGATTGACATGAAAGCGGAACGGGCACAAAATTGTCCGTTCAAAAAGTTAAAATAGGAGGAGTTAGGTCAATGCATGTCATCCGTAACGTCTTTAAATGCAAGCCCGGACAAGCCAAAAACATTATCGAAAAGTTCAAAAGATCGACGGCAATAATGAAGGAAGCCGGTGCCGCGTATAGCGAGCGGATACTGGTAGACGAGGTAGCCACCTTTTGGACTGTCGTCATCGAAACCGAGGTCGAGGATATGGCAAGCTTCGCATCGATGATGCAGGAATATGGCGTGCGAAGCGACGTACAGGAGGCGATGGCCGGCTATATGGACATGGTCGACGGCGGCTATCGCGAGATCTTTCGGATCGTCGAATGACCGTCAGCGGTACGGTTCCATTCAATTCACTTTTTATGAAATATTTCCTCGCGACGGCGTTTAGCGTGCTCCTGTTTTCATCCGCAATGACGGCACAAAAAGCCACTGACAAATACTCCGCTTTCACGACCGCCTTCCGTAGCGAATGCAAAAACGCCGGGATCGTCGGCAGCAGTTTCGTGTTTCTGAAAGATGGAAAGGTCGCAGCCGAAGACCATTTCGGCTCAGCGAACCTCGAAAAAAAGCAGCCGGTCAATGCGGACACCATTTACCACTGGGCGTCGAACACAAAGCCGTTCACTGGGATAGCGATCATGCAATTGCGCGACCGCGGGCTTGCTGAAGCTGGACGATCCGGTGACGAAATACCTGCCGGAGCTGCGTGAGGTGCACAACAGGTTCGGCTCGATGGACGAGATCACGATCCGCCATCTGATGACGCATTCGGCAGGATTTCGCGGTTCGACCTGGCCGTGGGACAAAGGCCAGGATTGGGAACCGTACGAGCCTACGGAGTATTCACAGCTTGTCGCGATGTTCCCGTTCACCGAGATCCTGTTCAAACCCGGCAGCAAATTCAGCTACTCAAACCCCGGCATCATCTTCCTCGGCCGTATCATCGAAAAACTGACCGGCGACGATTACGAGGTTTACGTCGATAAGAACATACTAAAACCGCTGGAAATGCACCGCAGCTACTTCGACGCGACGCCGTACCACCTACTCAAACACCGGTCGCATTCGTATTACGTCCAAATCGGCAAACGAACCGAGGGCCGATTCGACGTAAACACCGGCATCACGGTCTCGAACAGCGGCCTGAACTCGCCGATCTCCGATATGGTCAAGTACCTGAACTTCCTGATCGGGGGCTCCCCTCCTGCCCGAGGAGGGGTGGCAGCCGCTTCGGCTGACGGGGTGGTGGAGGCGACCGGCCTCCTTACGACGCGGTCCTCAAACGCTCCTCACTCGAAGAAATGTGGCAGCCGCAACTCCCCACCAACCGTCGATGCCAACGGCAACAGCGGCTTCACCACCGACATCGGTCTCATCTACTTCCTCAACCGCCGCGACACCCGCACCTTCCTCGGCCACGGCGGCGATCAGAACGGTTTTATCAGCTACATCGACTTTGAGCCCGCAACGCGTCAGGCGTCGATCATCGTGTTCAATACGAATGTTATTTATCCGAATAACACCCCGCCGGAAAAGGATGTCGTAAGCCGCCTTCGAACGTCCTTGAAAGCGTTGTACTAACTAGATAAGGAGAAAGATCATGGCAGTGATCGTTACGGCCGAAGTCGCAGGCCAAACGCGAGAGGGATATGAGGCGATCCGAACGGCACTTGAGCCGGTCTTGAAACAGGCACCGGGACTTATCTTGCATACGGCGCACGAAGCGGAAGACGGGTGGCGGATAATCGAATTATGGGAATCTGCTAAAGATGCGAATGATTTCTTCGCGAAGTATGTGCATCCGAACTTGCCGTCCAGTATTAAGCCCCGTCGAAAAGTTCAGGAACTGCACGGTATTATCCGTCCATAGAGTCGGTTCTTCACGACACTCCCTTTTCAGGATTCCATGCACCCTGCATTTTTCTGAGCAATAATATCTGCCCGCCGTGGTATGCATTGTGGGCGTTGACGTCCGCTAGCAAGTCAGTCCAGATGCGGTGCGTATGGGTGGGAACCGTTTCTGAGAATTTGGACTCGCCGGCTTGCTCGATTAGCGTTCGCCATTCTGTCATCACGGAGTCGAATTTCTCGACCTCGGCCCGCCAGGCTTCTTCGGTCGGTTCGCCTCCTCGGAAGGTTTCGTCGTTGTCAGCGACGTCGTATTCGAATTCGATGCCTTTGAAACGCTGCAGGTAGGCGTTGTTGTAATAGCTGATGTGGGCGAGCGATTCCCAGATGCGAATTGTCCGATCCCTCGGGCTTCCACGCGGCCTGTTCGGCCGTCACTCCTTCCACCGCGTTTCGCACCGCGACGAACCAGCCGTTCTCGTTATAGCAGCGGTCATATTGTTTCAGCAGTGTTTCCTTGATCATATCTACCACCCTCGATGGATCTCCCATCGGTCGACGATCTCGCCATTCTCAACGACATTATAATGCGAATGCTGGGCGGCGGTCAGGCAGGAGTGATTCGCAAGGATCCGCACCCGGTCGCCTACCTTCAGGCGGTCGAACGCGACGCTGTCGCCCGCCTCGATCTCGCCATGCTCCTGCGAAAGCCCAGTGACGCGCATGCCGGTTTCGCTGCCGTCGATATCAAGCACACGCCCATAACCGCAACCCGGATCGAGCCCTACCGGACCTCGGTCCTTCGATAAGGCGATCGCCCCTGCGTCAACCACAAAGCGTCTGCGGGTATTGTCCTTGTGGATCACAGCGGCGAGCACGGTCAGTGCCGTATCCTCGAACGAGCAGCTTCCAAGCGTCGCCTGAAAGTTGTCGAAGAAAATGTAATTGCCGGGCCGGATCTCGTCGATGCCTTCGAGATGGTCGATGGTCGACATCGTCGGCGTCGAGCCGATGCTGACGGTCGGCACCTCGATGCTCATGTCGTCGCAGCCGCTCGGCCAGCTCGACCATCGAATCCCGCTCGTGTCGGGCGACGTCGATGTATCCCGTCCCTGTTTTTCGCTTCGTACGAATGCCCGGCATGCGTGAGGATGCCGGCGAACTTCAGGTTTTTCGAGTCGGAGATCAGCCGCGGTATCTCGATCGCCTCGGGCGAATGGAGTTCGACACCAACGCGGTGCGTGCCGCAGTCGATCTTCACGAACACATCAAACGTTACGCCCGCCTTCCCCGCCGCTTCGTCAAGGCCGTTCACGGTATCCGCATCGTCCGTGAGCAGGTTCAACTTCACGCCGCCTTTCAAAATCTCGATCGCCTCGCCGAACTTCCCACGCTCGATCGGCACCGCGTAAGTAATGTCACTAAAGCCGTGCGTCCGCAAACGCCCTCGCCTCTGCCAGTGTCGAAACCGTTATCGCCCCGTCATGCCCAGCCGTCTGGATCCGCGCCACCTCGATACATTTGTGCGTCTTGATATGTGGCCGCAGGCGAACATTATTTCGAACAGCGGTTTCGCTCATCCTTTCCGCATTCTTTACTACGCGATCTGAATCCAGAAGAAGGGTCGGGGTATTGATGGCTTGGATGTCCATTTCTGTCGGCGGTAACAGGTTACCGGGTAATGATACAAGCACACTCGCCTGTTTATCCAACGGGTTATGGAGAAAGAGCCTAGCCGATTTTCTTTTTCCGCGGAAACAGCGTTGGAAAAGTATTGCCAAGTCCAAAAGACTGGAATATCATCGACGCGCTTACTTTCAAAAAAGGCGAGTGACGTTTCTTTGGTTCCCGGGAAAAGCCGGACCGGTCGCTCTTGAACGGTTCAAGAATATTTGGCCCGGCCAGAACCGGAGTATTCCCCCTAAGTGTCCCAAGAGGAGGTTCGATGAACAGAATATTATTTGGCGGGCGTTGGAAGCTATCAGCTCTATTGACCTTTATCACGGTTTGCTCGGGCGCTGTGGTCGTCGTCGGACAGCCGGTGGAGATCACCTCTAATACAGCGGCGAGTCGAAATCTTTATGTCGAATGGAGTGCGAACGACCCCGAGCGCATCGAGGTCATTAAGTGGAACTCGGCGGGGCTAAGCGGTGGTGAGGCTAATCTTACCCGAACAGGAACCGTAGGCTCGCCGCCTTGTTTTAACGGGAACGTCGAGTACTTCGGCAACAGCTGGGCACCGCCCGATCCGCCGGCCGGCAGGGTGCTGGTGGGCGCCGGAACGACCGGAACGCGAGAACCCGGGCCCGACAGCAAAGTCCAGATCGATTCCATATCCAACGGCTGTCCGCCGGTTTCCGCGGGCGTTCCGGTTGAGACAACTTACAAATTCTGGCGCAACGGGCAGCCTATCAACAGAATGAAGGTGACTCGTGAATTCGATTTGGAAAGCGCGTTCACACTAAACTTTCGGCCTTACATTCCGCGTCTCTATCCCATCGGCACCTTTAGCCAGGTGATACACCCCGACGCCCTTGGAACCAGCCTGGTTACGGAAAATGCTTTAGCTTGCCCATTCGGATGCCTGCGAACGAATTGGGACGGCGATAACGCCGATATCAGCTGGTATGCCGTTCACAACCCGATCGGCGGCAATGGGGTGATCGTAAGGCGAACGCCTTCCGATGCCGCTGCCGAGTTGTGGATCGACTGGGACGGAGCGTCCTCAACAAACTCTTCGTCGGTGATCTTGCTCGCCCCAGATGGCGGGTTTACCGGTAATCTTTCAGAAACCCAGTTTCTCTGCTTTTATGACAGCAGTATCTGGATACCGTCCTTAGAGCTTCCACCCGGATGCTAAAGCTTATAGGGCTCGAACGCGGATCGCCGGCACCGTTGTCTATCGACTCCGGTGCCGGCAATACAAGATCCTTTCAAGATTAATTACAATCAAAGAAGCTTTCCTAGGACCTTCTCGCCGCTTCAAGATCTTCAAGGTTCGAGATTAATTTGCCGCAACAGTTCCGCAAATCGCGGATCGCCTCTTAGCGGGTCGAATAACGGTTCGACTTTGAGAAAGCCCAATTGCCAGGCTCGCTCGTTATATGCTTTATGCAGCCACTCGAACGCTTGCTCCTGTTCGCCGAGTCCAATATTGATCATCGCAATTTCAAACGGGTAAGGCCGAAGGTTCGTTGCCAGTTCATTGCGAATAGCTTCTGCGTCCCCGCGTTTTCCGGCTGTTCCGTAACCGTAACCCAGCAGCGCGAGCAAACTCGGGTTTCGTTCCGATAATTCGGCCACGGTTTGAAATTCCCTTATCGCCTCCTCGCTCTTTTTCTGCTGCACGTACACAAAACCAAGAAGAATGTGAGCGTCCAAGGTCTTGGGATCAATTTCCAGTGCTTTTTGCAATTCCGCTATGGCTTCGTCGTATCGCCTGGCACGGTAAAGGGCCAATCCGACGTGTGCGATGGCGTGAGAGGAAACCGGGTCGAGCTGTCGCGCCACCCGCGCTTCTTCGATCGATTCGTCGAGCCGTCCCATTCGCGCGAGATGCTGAGAATGCCAGTAGCGCGCGACGGGGTAATTCGGATTCAAATCGATCGCTTGTTTGAAATGCGACTCTGCTGCGGTCCAGTCCCAATAGTAGTCGGCAATGACCGCCGCCAATGAAGTATGTGCCTCGGCAAGTTCGCCGTCGATCAGAAGGGCCTTTTCCGCCGCCGCCCGCGCTTTCGGGTGCGACTCTTTGATGGGCAGAACGCCGTAACTGCCGAGGAGGTTGTATGCGTCGGCGAGTCCGGCGTAGGCAAGCGCGTAATTCGGGTCGATCTCGATCGCCCGCGTGTAAAAGCTAATACTCTTCTGGAAGCCATCCGGAGTTGCCTTGTTCCAGAAATAGCGGCCTTTGAGATAGAGCTGATAAGCCTCTGTATTGGTCGTATACTTTTTTGTTAAGTGGTCCCGCTCATGGCCGCTCAGCTGCAACGCCAACGCCCCGACTATTCTTTGCGAGATCAAATCCTGCACGGCAAAAATATTTGTGAACGTTTCATCAAATGCTTCCGTCCATAGTGTCTTTCCATCTTTGGCCCGCACGAGACGTGCCGTTATTCGGATCTGGTCGCCATCCCGTTGAATATTTCCCTCCAGTACGGAATCGACTTGCAGCTCTCGACCGGCCGCTGCTGCGTCCTGCTCAAGATCCGTATACCGCCGGACCGCACTGATCGGACGCACGGCGATCTGCCGGACGCTGCCGAGGCCGGTAATAAGAGAATCGCTCATTCCCAGTTCTAGCGACTCGTCCCGGCTGTTCGCCGCCAGGGGCTTAAACGGCAGCACGGCGATCGATCTTATCGGGGAATCAGCGGATCTTCCGTTTTCGCGCCAGAGAAAAAATCCCGCTGCGCCGAGGACGAGAATTCCTAAGATCGCCAGGGTGACCAACCCGAAGCGATTTCTTCGCCGGCCGTCCGTCGCTGGTTTTGGGGCCGGGCTAATTTCAGACTCTAAACTCCCGAACTCAGTTTCGTTATTTTCTTGCAGTCGACCGTGGGAAAAGTTCAAATCTGAGTTCCCCGACCCGACCGCTGACGATTCCGAGATCGCCGTTTCATTTTTTATCTTGTCTTCTTGTTCTTTACCCGCTTGCTCAATTCGCCGCACGTCCGCTACGAAACGGTAACCGCGTCCCGAAACGGTTTCGATGTACTTTGGCTCTTTCCGGCTGTCACCCAGAACTTGCCGGATCTTGGAGATGTTGTCGGCCAGATTCCCTTCCTCGACAAAGGCATCGGCCCAGAGCGTTTCCATCAAACGATCTTTGCCCAAAAGATGTCCGCCGTTTTCGACCAGTAAGCAAAGTAGCTCTAAAGCCTTCGGCGTCAGGGGCACGACTTTCCCACTTCGCAGCAACTGGCGCTCCGCAGGGTCGAGGCGAAAGTCACCAAATTCAAAAAGATATGTCTGATTTCCTCCCATAAACCCTGGACTAAACGCTCCGAGAATTTTCCGAGAAATATTCGATGAATTCCAGAGGACGCCATAAAAGCCGGGAAAGTATAGTCCACGTAAAGCAGGACATCGCATTTGTTCGGTGGTCGGCTTTCGAACACAAACTTAACACATTGCTGAAATATGTCAGAAAAAAGCGATGTGCCGTTTACGAAAAACAACTCGCCTGCAACAGGCGTCAAACGCCGCTGGATGGCAACCCTGCAAAAGGCGGCACGGCTCAAAACGATCCGCGAATTACGCGGATTCAAACAAAAAAGGAGAAAAACATGTTCACCAAAAAGATCTTTATCGCATTATTCATCGCCGCAATGACGACAATTACGGCATTTGGACAAAAAGGTGCCGCGCCGTCCTGGACAAGCCCGGCGGGCGCCTGGGTTGGCACCGTAACTTCCGGACCGGGCGGGCCGCCGCCGTTCAGGGTACTGATGAATTTCACGGCCGACGGCAACTTTATAGGATCAGGAGACGGAGACAGCTTCTCCGGCGCCAGCCCGGGGCACGGCGTCTGGGAACGGATTGGCGGTACAAGTTCACGAACCTACGCGGTGACGTTTCTCCAGCTTTTTTACGCCCCGGATTCAAGTCCGACGTTCCTATCGAAAGTCCGGCAAACCGTTATTCTAAACAGCTCGGGAAACACTTGGGAAGGCCCGGCGACAGTAGAGTTTTTCACCCCTGACGGAACGACACTGCTTTTCGCGGGCACGGCAACGGGAAGGGCGACGCGCATCCAGTCGGAACCGCTTCCGTAATCAGCCAAGACATTCGACTGCAATATCTATCAGTGGAAGGAAAACGTTGAGTACCGGCTAAGGCATTTAGCCCACCCCCGTTACCTTAGCCCGAAAGGTAGTAACTACGGCTGAGATTCAAAGATCAGCCGTAGTTACTACTGCAAGACAAGTTCACGCCTCGACCTCCAGATTCGTCACCCATCGCTGCCGACCGTTGAATCCCTTTGTTAAACGTCTTGACGTTTTAACGCTATAACGTTAAAATTCGTGCTATGGGAACCGAGTTGAAGCGTGCGACCGTTTATATTCGACCTGATATACATCAAGCGATCAAGCTGAAAGCTGCGGTCACGGACCAAAGCATTTCAGACATCGTTAACGATGCACTGCTTGCGACGCTTAGCGAGGACGAAGAGGACTTGCGGGCGTTCGAGGAACATGCGAATGATCCTCTCATGCCCTACGAGGAACTCTTGGCCAGATTGAAGGCGGATGGGAAAATATAGCGTTCTTTACACCGAGGCGTTCTATAAAAGTCTTGGCCCTATCCCAAAGAAGGACGTCAAGCGACTTCTACAAAAAACGCGATCTCTGGCGGAGAATCCGCGGCCACCCGGAAGCCAAAAACTAGCGGGGCAGGAAAAGTATCGAATCAGACAGGGTAACTACAGAATCATCTATAAGATCGAGGACGACCGCTTGATTGTCATCGTTGTTAAGGTTGGTCATCGACGTGAGGTTTACGACCGGTAGCTAGCTTCTCTGGCGTTTTGAAGACTTGCCGAGTTTTCGGCCAGCTCTCTGTTGAATAAGTTTTCTGAACTTAGCAGGGCTCATCAGGCCTTTCTGAACCGTCAAGGATCTACCATCGTTAAAGGTGATCCTCACGCAAGTTTCTGATTCCCATTTCCAGATCCGTTTTTCGTTAATAACCACAGTTTCGATAGTGGAAATCTCGTCATAGCTACGTACTCTTGGTATCCCGTGCCAAGAGGTGTACGAAATGTAGCCCTCCAGTAGGATGACTCGTCGAAATACTTCTCGAATATAAACAAAGAAAACGGGCAGAAGAACTAATGCCCACAGTAATAAGTAAATTTTTATCCCGTTGTCCCATCTGTTCACGAATGCCAGAACTAGGAAGATAACCAGGATAGAATACGCCGCAATGCCGAATCCGCGAAGCACTCGCGATTCTTTGGACCGGCGGAGGATGATTCGATTTTTGTTGTTCTCCGCTGGCACCAAAATCTAGGAGATAAGTTTCTTCGCCTTCCTAACTAAGTTCTCCACAGTAAATCCATAATCCCTAAACACATCTTCCGCAGGTGCCGAAGAGCCGAAACGGTCGACGGTTAGCGTGTCGCCGTTGTTGCCGACGTATTTGTGCCCAGCCGAGAGAGACGCCGGCTTCGATGGCGAGGCGGGCTTTTACGTTTGCCGGGGAGGACGGACTCTTTGTACTTGGCAGTTTGGGCGTCGAAGAACTCCCAGCAGGGCATGGAGACGACGCGGGTTGGGATGCCGGAGCGGTTGAGTTTTTCGCGGGCCTCGATCGCCAGGCCGACCTCGGAGCCGGTGGCGATGAGGATCAGTTTCGGCTGCAGCCTTTTTGCCCGATTTGTCTTCGGCTTCGGCCAGAACGTATCCGCCTTTGTGCAGGCCGTCGGCGTCGGCGAATTTCTTGCGGTCGATCAGGGCGACCTTTTGCCGTGAAAGGGCGAAGGCGGTCGGGCCGTTCGGTTCTGTTCAATGCCGCTCGCCACGCTTCGCGGACCTCGTGGGCGTCGCAGGGGCGGATGAGGGCGAGATTCGGAATCGCACGCAGGGCGGCGAGATGTTCGACCGATTGGTGCGTCGGGCCGTCTTCGCCGAGGCCGATCGAATCGTGCGTGAAAACGAACATCGACCTGAATGTGCGAGAGGGCCGCGAGGCGGATCGCCGGACGCATGTAATCGGAAAACGTTTGGAACGTTCCGCCGAACGGAATAACGCTGCCGTACAGGGCCATGCCGTTCATCGTCGAGCCCATCGCGTGTTCGCGGATGCCGAAATGGATATTGCGGTTCGCGTACCGCTCGGCCTGAAAATCGGCTGACGATTTTATGTAGGTATTGTTCGACGGCGTCAGGTCAGCCGAGCCGCCGATCAACTGCGGGATGTTTCCGGCGATGGCGTTGATCACATCGCCGCTGAATAGGCGCGCGTGGCCTTCGCCTCGACATTGTCGAATTTCGGCAGCGCTCTTTTCCCAACCGTCAGGCAGTTTGTCCGCTCGCGTGTCTCGCAAGCGTCTTACCCAGTTCCGGGAATTCCTTCGCGTAGTTCTTCACCAGCCGCTTCCCATTCCTTTTCCAGCCTCGCACCGTTCTTCACCGCCGTGCGGAAATGCGCGAGCACTTCTTTGGGAATGAAAAAGCTCTTGTTCTCGGGCCAGTCGAGATTTCGTTTTGTTTCCTTTACGGCGTCTTCGCCCGGAGCGTCCGAGTGCGCTTTGCTCGTGCCCTGTTTCGGCATTCCGAAGCCGATGATCGTCTTGACGCGGATCAGTTTCGGCTTGTCTGTGATCTCCTGCGCGTCCTTGATCGCTTCTTCGATCGCCATTGAGATCGTTACCGTCCTCAACGACCGAGACGTCCCAGCCGCACGGCTTCGAATCGTTTCGTCACGTCTTCAGTAAACGCGAGATCGGTCGGGCCGTCGATCGTGATCTTGTTGTCGTCGTAAAGGTAGATCAGGTTATCGAGCTTCAGATGCCCGGCGAGCGAGGCCGATTCGTAACTGACGCCTTCCATCAGATCGCCGTCCGAGCAGATGCAGTAGATGAAATGGTCGATGACGTTATGGCCCGTTGCGGTTGAACTTCGCCTGCAAGATGCTTTTGCGCGATGCCCATCCCGACGCCGTTCGCAAAACCCTGCCCGAGCGGCCCGGTCGTGATCTCGACGCCCGGCGTCAAAATATTTTCCGGATGCCCCGGCGTTTTCGAATGAAGCTGGCGGAAATTTTTCAGCTCTTCAAGCGGAAGATCGTATCCCGTCAGATGCAGCAGCGAATAGATCAGCATCGAGCCGTGCCCGGCGCTCAAGCAGAAACCGGTCGCGGTTGAACCACTTCGGATTCTTCGGATTGTGCCGCAGAAATTTCGTCCACAGCACATAAGCCGCCGGCGCCATTCCAAGCGGCAGGCCCGGATGCCCGGAATTCGCCTTCTGCACCGCGTCGAGTGAAAGCGTGCGGATGGTGTTGATACAAAGCTGTGTCGATGTCGGTTGATTTCGTAGGTTTTGTTGCTGTTGCCATTGTATGAAGTTCAGTCGAAACGAAATAGTTTCACTTGGCTTTGTAATCTCCTGCCTTTATTAATTTCTGGTCGGCTCGAACTTAACGAAATCAAATCCGCCCCGGGCGGCATGACGAGACCGCTTCTGATTCAATTCGAGTCGGTATCGTTCCGTATGCCGCCGTTTGGCGGCCGTGTAAATTTTCAGCCTATTTTTGTCCGGCGAAAAAGGGGTCCCTTTCGGTGTCGGAATTCTTCGATCTTTTCTATTTTGCCAATTGTTTCGAGAGCAAGCAAAACCGCACCGCGAGAAGATGCTTCACGGGTGTCGGGGAGGGTCAAATTGCGGCCCAGTGTGTCGGCTATGATCTGGGTCCAGACGGGAGATTCGCGAAGGGCGCCGCCGGAGGCGATGATCTCGCCTATCTTAACGACGCTGTTCAACTGGTCGAAGATCTCGGCAAAGCGGTATGCGACCGATTCAAGCGCGGCCTGGACTATGTCGATCGTGTCGGTGGACGAGTGAAGGCCGAGGATGGCGCCGGAGGCATTTTCGTGATAGCCGGTGCTGCGTTCGCCGGCGAGAAAAGGGAGAAAGACCAGGCCGTGGCCGTTGGGCGGGCGTTTTGCGATCTCGGCTTCGGTCTTGTCGTCGTCCTCGACGAGCCGCAAATTATCCTTAAGCCAGCGAAACAATCCGCCGCCGTCCGACAGCGCACCGCCCATTATCACCCGCCGGCGGTCGATGCGATAGCACCAAAGGCCCGGCGGCATCCGTTCGGGCGGCCCGCCCCTAAATGCGACGCGCATTGCGCCCGATGTGCCGATCATTAACGCGGCCTTGCTCTTTTTAACGCAGCCGGCACCGATATTGTTCGCGGCACCATCGCCGATCGCGGGGAACCATTCGGCATCCGCAAGCCGCGGCCAGCGTTTCGCGAATTTTGCGTTGAGGCGGAAGGTTTCGGGATCGGCGGCGACAGCCGGAAAGTTTTCCGTTCCGAGTTTCAGGTATTTCAGAAGCTCATCATCCCACTGGAACTTTCTGATATCAAAAATTCCGGTCGCCGACGCCATCGAAACGCTTGTCGCCGCATCGCCAAAAAGCCGCAGCGAAATGTAGTCACTCAGGCTCAGCCACTGAGTGGTTTTCTTCCACACGGCCGGAAATTCCTTTTTCACCCAGGAAAGTTTTGCCGGCCAAAAACTGGAATGAAAGCGGGCACCCGTGCGGTTGTGGACCCCGGGTTCGTCGAACTTTTTGCGAAGCGTGGAGACGTGATCGCGGCTGCGCGTATCTGCCCATCCAAGAACTTTTGTTGTAGGTTTGCCTTTCGCGTCGACACCGAGGAGGCTGTGCCAAAAGCAGCTTGCGGCGGCGTGCGTGATCTCGCCTTTAACTTTAGCTGCCTTTTTTAGAACATCATCGATCGCGCGGGCCACCTGATCGAATGCGTCCTCAGCGTCGATTTCCGCGCCGCCATCGTCGGTCACATTCAGAGTGCGCTCATTCTTGACCATCGTTTGCCGCAAGACGGTGCCCGTGTGGTCATATAAAGCCGCGCGCACGCTCGAGGTACCGATGTCGAGGGCGAGGATGAGTTGGTTTTTCTCGGTAGACATCGTACTTGGATAAATATCGGAAGGTTAGAAAGAACACTCGATATTCCATCGCAGCTCCGCTAGGAGCGACCTGTTTGTAGTAGGGAGCAAGCGACAAAAACCTCAAAAAAGCCCCGTTAGGGGCGACAGAGCATGCCGCCCCTAACGGGGCTCCGACCTTCTCTGAGTCAACTGGCTATAAACATTCGGCTCCTAAGGAGCCATCGATCCGCCGCGTTCGAACGAAAACTCCGCGGCTTGTGATGTTATAGAAAACAGAGCTATTTCACGCCCAGGACCTTCTTGAACCACCAGCGAAGGCCGACGAAAAGAAAGCGGTAATCCTTAAAAAACTCGGGCGGCTTGCCTTCGAAATAGTGGCCGATGAATTGGAGCACCCAACCAATGACAAAAAGCCCTAGAGCGATGCGCCACAGGCCGGTGACGAAAAGGCATAAAGGGATCAGAAGCAGCGACAACGCGATCATGGGTATGCCGATGCTGTGCATTAACCTGTTGATCGGGTGTTCGTGGCTGTGAGAGTATTCCTCGATCCAATCGTCCCAAGATCTTCCGCCCATCATAGGTTTGCTCTCCTTTTGTGGATCTGTATGCAGGAGATTTTATATCAAAACCGCTTCAGCGTCGAAAGGTTTCCACCGTGAGGCTGTCGCCTACCTCACGCGATTCGACGATCTCGAAACCGCTCAGAAACTCGGCAGGCATAAAAACGTCCGCGTCATCGACCGTTAAAGGAATGCGCGTCACGATCCAGGCGTTGATCGTATCGGCGAATTCGGCGTAGGTCTTTGAACCGCCGATCACAAAAAGATCGCATTTCAGAAACTTTGCCAGATCGAGCGCCTCGGTTTCGCTGCGGAGAAAGATCAGGTTCTCGGCTTTATCGATCTGCGCGGAGCGGCTTAGAACAATATTCAAACGGTTGGGCAGCGGCTTGCCGATAGACCGCCAGGTGTTCATTCCCATCACAACGGCCTGGCCGGTTGTGGTTTCCTTAAAATGCTTCAGGTCGGCCGGGTAATGCCACGGCAGTTTTCCGTCCTTGCCGATGGCGTTGTTCCGCGCGACCGCAACGATTCCGATTATTGCCATACGAATAACTATCCACTATCCACTATTAACTATCCACTGGAGAATATTCTTTCTTGAGTGGGTGGTGGACAGTTAGTAGTAGATAGTTTTGCCTTTATAAACCGCAATGTCCGAACCCGCGGCGAGAAGTACCGAATACGGCTTTGTGTCAGAAAGAAAGCCGAACTCCTTGCCGTAGGTCGCGCCGAAATCAACACGAATGTGCGGATTTTCGGCGGCGTAGAGCTCCCATTTCGGGTGCTCGACCTTGTATTCGTCGGTGCGGTCTTCTCCGCGTTTTGTGTAGCCCCAATAGTGTTCGATGATGAACTCTCCGTGCGAGCCGTCAGCCGGAACGCCTAGATTCTCTCCGCGTTCGACACTTAGCGTGTTCGTGCAATCACCCAGCGCCCAATTGTAGCGGACGTTTTTGTCGTCACGAAAATTGGACATCTCCCAGCCGCTCATAGGGCTCTCCGTAAAGGATGCGAGCGACGGCCGCGATGGCGGACTTCGGCACGATCTCTTTTACAAAAACGACTCCCCGGCGAAGCTCGTCCTCGGTTTCACGTTTGACGTAAAACCTCAGGTTTACTTCTTCAAAATTGATATGGAACGGCACGAGAAAATCCATTACCCGTGTGTCGAGGAACATAAAACCCACGAGGCTGACGAAACACTTGCCGTCCTGCAGATCAAGCTTGGTGCCGACGGGAACGCGGGGCTCGAGCAGCTTCGGGTCCACTTCGTAATTGACCATTATCAGGTCGTGCCATTTTGCGGTCAGAAATTTTTTCATTTGTAACCGTACGACAGGCCGCTCCAGCCTGTGGCTCCCACACTCTTTGCGCCCAATACTCGGCAAAGAACAGGCTGGAAAGCCCGTTCTACGTTATGATCCGTTTGTCGCCGGCACGTTTGGTCACGCCTATGCGGTCAAAGTATTCGAGAAGCGGTATCGCAAATTTCCGCGACACACCTGCAATGTCCTTGAACGCAGGTACGTCGATCAGCCGGTTCGGAAGTTGGTCGGCCCGGCTGCGAAGCGACTCTGCGAGGGCGTCAATCGAAGCCTTATGGAAGTAGAACTCATTCGATACCTTTACCAGATCGCTTGCCGCTGCAAGAAGTTTCTGTCCGTGTGCGGCTGAGATCTTAAGCCCATTCCCGGCCCTGGCCACGACCTCGTCGATCTTGTCCGGGCCTAAACCCGCCGACGCGAGCTCGGCCCTTACCTTTTCAAGAAAACCGCTTTCGTCCGGCGTCAACGTTTGCGAGTGTGAAGGTATCCTGACGAGTTCCTGGTCCACGGCTAGCTTTCCGTCTTGTTCGAGTGCCGCGATCACGCTTTTGAAAATTTCCGCCGGGACTTTTTTGAAGGCTTTCTCTTTTAGTATGTCGCGGGAAATTCCGAGCGAAAGCTGATCGCGTTGATGGTGCCCGGCAACGGCGGCAAGCGCGGTTTTCTGCATTTCCGCAAAAGCTGACGAAGCGATCCAGAAACCGCCGGCTTCGGTTATCGCATCCGCCGTCTTGTTTGTTGCTAGAGCATCCTGAACGATCCCCGCTCGCCATCCGGTGCGTGCCTGAAGGTCTTTCGCTGTCACGCCATGCTCGCCCGCACCTTCTACTAACAAGTGGATCACCTTCGCATGATCGTCGCCGGCGTCGATCAATTTTTCCAGAAATGCGCTTGCCGCCGCAGTATCCCGGACACGGTGTTTCGTCGGCATTGGGTCGATCACGCTGCCACCGGCTATGGTCGTTTGGGGCGAATAGCTGCGGATGATAAATGTCTCGCCCATCACCGCCGTAACCGGCATTTCCAGGCGAAGCTGGAGTAGTCCGGTTGAACCGGGCTTTATTTCGCCGTCGGTGTTGATAACCTGAACGCGCGCCAGGACCTCGGCCGTGCCAATATGCACGCGGACGCGTTGGCGTGAGCGGAGCGGTTTTGGCGCCGTCTTTAACACTTCGATCTGCGCGTCAAGGATCTGCACCGGCTCCAGGGTATTCGCTTCAACAAGCGACATGCCGCGGATGACGTCGTCGTGATCGATCCCGGCAAGGTTGACAGCGACTCGCTGGCCGGCATTTGCCGTGGTTGCCTGTTTACCGTGCGACTGCAGCCCGCGGACACGGGCCGGGCGGCGATCAGGCATCAGTTCCAGCTCGGTAGCGTCGCGGATCTCGCCGCCGGCAAGCGTGCCGGTGACGACGGTGCCGAAGCCTTTCATCACGAAGCTCCGGTCGATCGGCAACCGAGCTATCTGATCGTTACGCCGCGAGCTGACGGCGCCTGCGGCGTGGAGAATCGCATTTCTTAGTTCGTCCAGGCCTTCGCCGGTTGTGGAGCTTACGGCAGTGACTGGCGCATCTTCCAGAAACGAGCCTTCGACCAGTTCGGCCGCCTCGAACCGGACAAGGTCCAGCATCTCAGCGTCGACCAGGTCTTTTTTTGTCACGACCACCAGCCCGTTGCGAACGCCCAGCAGCCGGCAGATGTCAAAGTGTTCCCGGGTCTGGGGCATCACGCCTTCGTCGGCGGCGATGATGAGCAAGACAAGATCGATGCCGCTCGCGCCGGCGAGCATGTTCTTGACGAACCGCTCGTGCCCGGGCACATCGACAAAGCCGATGCGATGCTCGCCGAAGGTAAGCTCAGCAAAACCAAGATCGATGGTTATTCCGCGTTTCTTTTCTTCAGGAAGCCGGTCGGTGTCGGTGCCGGTTAGGGCTTTTATCAGCGTGGTCTTGCCGTGATCGATGTGCCCCGCCGTGCCGACGATGATGTTCATAAAAGAGGCAGGTAAGCGAAAAAAACACTGGCCTTTGGACGCGTGCTTTTCATTAATAATTAGCAATTAGCTAATTAATAATTATTAATGGAAAAACCGGCCCTCAGCCCTGAAGATAGATCCTCCTAACGCAGGCGAAGCATGCTTTCGACCGAAATGTCCTCGTCGATCGCGGCCCAGCGAATCCCGAGGCCGCCGCCGATCAGGTCCCAGTTCTTCCGGTCTGCCGGCGATGCGCTCTCGAGCCTCGGAAACCACCGCAGCGGCACCGAAATGATCCGCCCGTCCGCCAGGCCGACATTCAACGCATCCTCGGCAAACGCCACCTCCACCGCAAGCGGCTGAACCTCTACTGCTGAAATACTCATATATGGCCTATGTAAACGCTGTTCGTATTGTACAAGATATCCGCATCCCTTTTCGACAAGCAAATCTGCGGTATGTCTTTCCCTGAGAAAACGGATGAGTTTCAACGGAATAAAGTTGTATTTTAGTAGGCATGCACCGACTCATGCCGTCGATCGTAGCCTTGGTTATTTCGTGCGGGATCGCCGCGGCGCAAGACCCTACTTCCTATGTTTGTCCGACGATTTTCTCGATGGACCGGACAGGTTGCTCAAGCCTGGCGAAACAGCGAGATTAACTGCGAACGTAAAACAGGTGGGACCTGAACTACCTATCAAGTACAACTGGCATTTGTCGTACGGCAAGATACTTTCAGGACAGGGAACAGCCACGATCGAAGTTGAAAAGACTCCCAGCTCAACCTTAACGGCGACAATCGAGATTGACGGAACTCCAAAGGAGAATCACTGCCTGCAAACCGCCAGCCGAACAATCACTTGGGACGCACCAGCAGAATGCCCTGTGATCGCGGTCTACGGCCCGGCCGGGATTCCGCGGTCGCGAGAAGCAGCCTCGTTTACAGCGGACAGATAGACGAGAAAGGAAAGGACTATGACCTGGGGTATCGTTGGACCACCAGTGAAGGCGAAATAGTCTTAGGTCAAGGAACAGCGTCGATCCAAGTAAAATGGAACCGCGAAAAAGGTCTTACTGCAACGGTCGAAGTAACCGGCCTGCCAAAGGATTGCCCATCAATGGCGAGTGAAACCGTTTACCAGGACTCGCCGCCCGAAGCTGTTCGTTTGGGAGTGCTTTACTCCTTCGAAACAGAAGTCTCCGAGGAAAAGCTCAAAGAATTTGCAGAAGAGTTGGCTAGAAATCCTAATAGCCAGGGATATATCATCATCGGGTCGAAGCCAGAAACGAAACCATCTGAGTTCGTTGCCCGCGAAATAAAGCTGAAAGAAGTTCTCGCGAAACTGATGGGACGTTCTTATGATCGTTCGAGACTTACGTTCGCTCGATGGTACGGAAAGGTCGATTTAGTCGAATTATGGCGAGTTCCGCCGGGTGCCGAGAATCCAAAGTGTGAGCAATGTAATCCAAAGGGGTGTCCAGCTATCATGGTCGTCGGTCCAGCTGGAATCATTCAGCCCGGCGACGTCGCAACATTTAAAGTGCAAATCGACGATCAGCAGAGGTTTGGGAATCTGCAATATGAATGGACTGTCTCGGGTGGCGAGTTTTTGAACGGCCAAGGCACGATCGAGATAGAGGTGAGGGCGAAGAATACCTGGCCGGTTCAAATGAATGCCTCGGTCCACGTAGCGGGACTGCCCCAAGATTGCCTCGATACGGCCGGAGATAAAGTTGAGTTTATGTTGGGGCCGCACCCGTTGTTGATCGACGAGTTCGGCAGACTAACGAACAACGCTATCAAGCCGAGGCTTAAAAAGTTCTTCGTCGAGTTGGCCAACAACCCTAACAACCAGGGTTATATCATCGTGTACGGTACCGAAAACGAGATGGCGGCTCGCGAACGGTTGATCGTCAAGAGCGTCAACTTCCGCAACTTTGATCGTTCACGCATCACGATCGTCAGAGGCGGCACGCATCTGAGCGGCAAGGTCTACACCAAACTTTACAGGGTTCCGCCTGGTGCGGAAAATCCGGCTCCCTAGGTATGAGAAAGCTAATAATCCTGTTCGCCCTCGGAATGGCTCTCGTTTCGGCTGTAATCGGCCAAACCGAGATCCCGGCAAAGTGTCCAACAATCTCAGTCGTTGGTCCCGCGGGCATCAAGCAGCCCGGAGACTTTATGGTCTTCACCAGCAACCCGCCGCTGAACGATTCATGAAGGTCTGAGCTTTCATTGGACCGTTTCGGCAGGAGAGGATAACCAAAGGGCAAGGGACACGAAGCGTTAGAGGTCGGGACTACCCGCGAAATGAATAACAGTAACGTGACCGCGACAGTCGAGATCTCGGGCCTTCCCGAAGGAGTGTCCGATACGGCCGCGTTGAAACCGCCGCGTGTCATTGGGCTGCATACCCGTGTAGTCGGATGAGTTTGGCAAACTCTTGGCGAACGACGTTAGAGGGCGATTGGATGAGTTCCTTAGCGGAGCTCTTGAACAATCCTGACAATGTTGGGTTCATAGCTCATTAACACGGTACCGAAAGGCAGATGTCGCAGCAACGTTTGATATCACGATCGGATTATCAACCGCCACATCACTTTCGAAAATTTCCCCAGGAATGAATAATTGTGTGCGAGAACCCGGCATAAAGCGTGCAGGGTCGATATACCGTAATTTACGATCAGCCCGCGAAAACGACTTCCTATTTTACCCTAGCGAGTAATTCTCTGGAACGAACGATATCGACTTTCTCAAAGCTCCGAGGAGCGTCCTGTTTGTAGAAACCGATAAATTGAATTTCTCAGAGCTCCGTAGGAGCGACCTGATCGGCCGCCCCTAACGGGGCTGAAAGAATCCGATTTGGGTGATTCAACGCTACAAACAGTGCCGCCCCGCTGGGGCTAGAGACAGATCAATTTATTCCAAAAGTCGAATACCCATTCGCCGTCTTGACATCCATATAATTAGAATTATTCTAATACCAAGTCAGGACAACGAAGTTTTGTCCTGACATTTTCATGGAAACTAACAGCACGAAAGAATTAGGTTTGACGAAGCAGCGTGAGGTTGTGCTGCGGGTCATTCGGGATGCACGGGAGCATTTGACGGCGAATGAGGTTTTCGGGACGGCTAAAAAGCTGCTGCCGACGATCAGTTTTGCGACCGTTTATAACTCGCTGCGGTACCTGAAGGAAGCGGGGCACATTGCCGAGATCAGTTTCGGGAACGGGGCGAGCCGGTATGACCGGATAACGCACCGGCACGATCATGCGATCTGCACCGCGTGCGGCAAATTGGTCGATATCGAGATGGAGATTCCAGGCTCGATGTTGAACGAAGCCGCCGAGCAGTCAAGATTCAAACCGGAATCATTGGAATTTACGCTTCGGGGCAAGTGTCCGGAATGTGCGAAGAATTAGCCACGAATTGCACGGATACACAAAGATTTTCAGAATTTTCATTCGTGAGATTCGGGTAATTCGTGGCAAAGAACATAAATCAAGGAGAAATACACACACATACATGTCATCAACTACAGCTACAGCAATTGAGAACACATTCAGATTGGCCAAGGTCGGAACGCCGGCACCGGATTTCGACATGCCGTCGACCAAGAACATCGAGACGTTGAAAGAGAACGTGAAGCTTTCGGATTATAAGGGCAAATGGTTAGTTCTGTTATTTTACCCGCTCGATTTTACATTTGTTTGCCCGACCGAGCTTATCCATTTTTCGGACCGTTTGGAAGAGTTTCAGGGCGTCGGGGCTGAGGTTATCGGCGTTTCGACCGACTCGGTCCACTCGCACCGTGCGTGGCTGAAAACGCCTCAGGACCAGAACGGCATCGAGGGCGTCAAATACCCGATCGCTTCGGACGTAGGTGGCAAGCTCGCCCGCCAGTACAACATCCTGGTCGAGGAAGCGAACATCGCCCTCCGCGGCCTGTTCATCATCAACCCTGAAGGCGTGCTGCAGTATTCGGTCGTCCACGACCTGAATATCGGCCGTTCGGTTGATGAAACCCTTCGCGTCCTGCAGGGACTCCAGACCGGCGGCCTGTGCGGTGCCGACTGGACGCCGGGACAGGAGAATCTTAAAAGTATAGGCCAATGGAAACACGGGTCTTCACTGAAATACGCGGGTTTTCACGGGTCTGAGCTTTCTGATCCGTGAAAATCAGTTCAGTTTCCGTGAAGATCCGTGTTTGAATTTCAACCGAGGTATAAATCAATGCCAATGAGAATTGGAGACGCGATGCCGTCGCTCGATGGAGCAACGACGTGGTTCAACGGCTCGCTGGAAAGGGTAACCGAAAGAACTAAGGGTAAACCGACACTGGTACATTTCTGGGCCGTGTCCTGCGGGATCTGCAAGGACAAGATGCCGCAGCTGCACGAGATCGCGAAAAAGTATGGCGAGCTTGGGCTGCAGGTTATCTCGATCCACATGCCGCGTTACGAAGCGGACACCGACCTGGATATGGTCAACCAGATGATCCAGGATCACAACATAACCGAACCGACCGCGGTCGATAATCTGCACAAGCTGAAGAACGCCTTCCAGAACGAACAGGGCTGGGTGCCGGTGTATTATTTGTTCGACGCGGAAGGAAAATTAAAGACGCGAGCGGCAGGAGAATTTGGCGTGGGGATACTACAGACCGCGTTAGACAAAATGTTCGCGGCACACGCGGTCGCGGCTAAGCAGTAAGAGTTACGCCTTTAGGCGTGAAGCCGCGTTGCGCGGGCGCCATGCAGCTTCACGCGTAAACGCGTAACTCTTACTTAAATATTCCCGGTGAACAACTCCCAAAAGATCGCGCCGATCACGTATAGGCTTATCATTATCGACCCGATCAGAAGCAATATCAGCACGCCGATTATCCCGAACACAAAAATATAATCGCTCGTCGTGGCCTTATCCTTTCCCGTCGCCCTGGTGCGGATCAGGTCCATGTTCTGCTGGTTCGACTTCCAGAAGAAATCGAATGCATCGCCGATGAAGGGAATCGTACCGACCAGGTAATCCAAGCCCGATATTAAAAGCCATCCGCAGCAGCGTTATCTTCGGCACGCCGTAACGGACGCCTGCCAGCAGAATGTAAAACGAAGCGAACGACGTAAGCGTGTCGCCGACGTTCGGTATCAGCCCGATCAGCGAATCCAGCCCGAACCGCCAGCCGGTCCCGGGAACGCGGAACAGCCCGTCGAGGTAATAAGCCAGATCATCCAGCCCTTTCTCAACCTCGACACTTCGCCGATCTTCCTTTGTTATCCCGCCGAAGGCGCGGCGGGGTTCGATCTTTTCCATCTACCGTAACTCGTTATCTCCTCGTCACTCGAAACGTCAACGGTTCTACGATCCTGACGGTCAGGATCTTATCGCCGCGGACAATATTATCTACGACCTTCATATCTTTTTCGTTCACTTTACCGAAAACAGTATAACCGCCGTCGAGGTGCGGCTGCTGCGAGTGGGTGACGAACCATTGCGAGCCGCCCGTGTCCTTGCCGCTCAAGGCCATGCCGACGGCGCCTCGATCGAACCGGACCATATTTATCTCGCAGCGTATGGACCAGCCGGGTCCGCCGTTGCCGTCGCCGCGGGGGTCGCCGTCCTGCATTACGAAATTCGGTACGACGCGGTGGACCTCGAGGCCGTTGAAATACCGGGCCCGCGCGAGTTTGACGAAATTATCGACGGTCAACGGTGCGTCCTCGGGCAAGAGGTCGATGGTGAAAGTTCCCTTCTGTGTCGTGAAAACCGCCTTGACCGTGCCGTTCCGGCGCTGGGCGGCCCGGCGGTAATCGACGTCGGTGTTCAGCACCTGGCCGAGTCTGGTACCGCTTTTTGGATCGTAGGGTTTAAGCGACGAAACGCTTTGTAGCCACTCTTTGCCGCGGTCGGTGAGTGTATCACTCCATCCCGGGAATTGTTTTAGCACTTCTGCCGCCTTTTTTCTGACAAGATAGTCGGAGGCATAAGACGCCAAGCTCACGGCGGAGATCGAATTTCGACCAGCGACCTTCGCGAGTGCTTCGAGGATCGCCAATTGTGCGTCGTTATACTGTCTTATCCTTTTCCATCGAGGCAATGAGCGCGTTTCTCAACGCATTGGCGTTTTCCGTCGAAGCCGGCAGATCGTCCAAGAGATCTGCGGCGGTTGCCCGAATGAAGACATCCTTATCATTTAAGTGATGACGCAGTTCGGCGTCCAGGCCCTCAGGCTTAAAGGCGGCATAGGAACGCAAGATCTCGGGAACGGCGAACGCGGTCGGGTTTGGCTTCGCCGGCTCTTGTATTTGTCGAGTCCGCGGCGGAGCTGTACGACGGCCTGACGTTTCAGCTCGGTCTCTTCGTCCGAACTGCCGAGCGCCGCAAACTCGCGAATGCCCTGCAGTGCTGCGTCGACCGCCGCCCTTGAGCTTTTCGTCTCAGCCTTTTTTGATAGCAAGTATTCCGTGTACTTTTTCGGTGCCACACGAGCAAAGGCAATTTCGGTCTCGGGCGAGCGGTAAGCGTCGGCCTCGCCGAGCGCCGTCAGAAACTTGACCGTCCGTGCGTCGTTCGTCTTTGGAACTAGGCGCCCGAGTGCCGCGGCTATCTCCAGCAGCTCGCTTTTTTCGGCAGGGTTCGCGGGTACCGACGCTTTGCGAGGAGGCCGCCCGCTGCCGCTTGCGGTCGCGAATTTCGCTAGTAGTTTTTCACCGTGCCCAAGCAGCCTTTCGACGGCGTACGGATCACGCAGGGCGGCGAGCGACCGTGTCGCCGACACGCGAACGCGGCTGTCCGTGTCCTCGGTCGCCGCATCGATCAGCATATTGACCGCTTCCTTGTCCTCGGCCGCTCCCAGGGCCCTGGCCGCGTTCGCACGGGCGATCGGGTCCGCGTCGTCCTTAAGCATTGCACGCAGAGCGGCGTTTGAGTTTTTTGCCCTTAATCGCGAAAGCGTATTGCCGGCGTCGGCCCTGACACGCGGGTCCGTATGGGTAAGATAGGCCGCAATAACATTTTCCGAACCGTCAGGGCGCGCCCGCAAAGCAGCGGTAAGGCCGAGCATGATCGTTTCCTTATGCTGGCTCGCAGCCTTTTGTCCCCTCGGCCTCCAGCGTGTCCAGGATAACGCTTCCCGAGTTCGGCGACCTTTGGGTTTTTCGCCTCCGGCGGCGTGTTTGCCGGGCCTGCGTTTGCGGCGGCGATCTTGCCCGCCGCTTCGACAAGGCGGGCGCGAACCGCAGCCGCGGTTTCCGGCGACCGAAGCGCCTGTATGACTGCATCGGCTGCCGTGATCGATTCGATCTCCCCGAGCGCAAATGCGGCCATCGTGCGAACCTCGACCGAGGTGTCGCCCAGGAGTGTGATAAGCCGGGCAACGGCGCGCTCATCGCCGATCCTTCCTGCCGCAAGAGCCGCGCGATACCGGACCGTCGTGTTTACGTTGGTCAGCATTTCTAATACCGGTGCCGCATCACGCGAATCCTCGGCCTTTAGGATCTTCATAACAATGTCGTTCGGGATCTTATAGTTCCCGACGACCGGCGACATCAGCTGCTGGCCCGAAATAGTGCTTTTGAATAGGGCACCTATTATTAACGTGGATAGTACGACTGACCTTCGACTAATAAATTTCATTTCTTTTACAGATTCGAGTCACCCCGCAGTGGTTCTGGTTTCTTCAGCTCTTGTAGCTAGATCAGTTCGTATGACAACGGTTCCGGCGATGAAATCATGAATGGCCCGTCGTTTTCGAGTCTTAAGGGCGCTAATTACCTCGGCAAGAACCCATGGAAACGCCAGGACCCCGAGAACCATTAGGACCGGGTTTGGCTCAGCTCGATCGATCGCCACCCCCGATAAAATCGAAGATACTTGGCCCGCAAACGAAATGATATTGAACAGGATCGTTGGGACCTCACGGAGAAACGCCTGGTACATTGTGATCGGCGTCTCGTCGTCATTTCTTACCACCTTGACCCCGAACAGCATTTTGCCTAGCGTTTGCCCATACAGGCCCTGGAGCAAGATGTGGTAAACAGCACCTGCCCCGTTTGAGATCAAAAGCCAAACGACCAATAGCGGCCTCGGAATCTCCGAAGCCAGTATCAAGTAATCAAACAAGGCGAGAGGCGCGACAACGACAACCAAATCGACAATTAAAGCCCCCAGGCGCCTTTCTAGAGTGTGATATCTATTCATATCAGGCCGACAACTGCGCCTTACCGGGTTTCGATTATCTCGTAACTCGTCGTGATCTCCGCGGTCGGACGGACGGTCGCGGCGACCGAGCAATATTTCGTATCTGATAGGTGAACGGCGTCTTCGACCGCTTTCGCTGAAACGCTACGCCCGTGCACGATATGGTTAATGTGGAAACTGACGAATTTGCGAGGATGGTCTTCGGTCCGTTCGCCGGTTATTTCGACGCGATAGGCGGTCACATCCTGTCGTTTTTTTTCCAGGATCGATATCACATCGGCGGCGGTGCAGGCGGCCACTGAGACGAGCAGCATTTCCAGCGGACTGGGTGCCGCCTTCCTATCGCCTTTCATATCAATGACTTGGGCGTGTCCGCTCGGCGGCGTTCCGATAAAAAATTCGTCGCCGGCATACTGAACGACGGCCGAATAGGAATTGGCTGACATATCGAAGTTTTTTCTATACGGAATTGCGAGAACGGAGTTATCTTAACATATGGGCCCGACTGCGACTCTTTGAACAACTTTTGGTATGAAAAATGCTTCAAAACTCGCAAGGCCATCTGTGCCATCATTCTTTTTCCGGAGATTACAGTAATGAAGCGAATTGTTAGTTCGTTTGTTTCGCTTGCCCTAATTTTTACTTTCCTGATCGCGTCGGCCGCGGCACAGCAGCGGTCCGATCGCCAATTGCGTGACGCCATCCGCACGCTCAACGCCCAGATCGTCGACCTGCAGTCCGACATTGAATTCGAGGGTAAAAACAACGGCGGCGGTTCGCAGATGAGGGCCGCGTGGCAGGGCCTGGAGGAACTCGCCGACAAGGTTGTCGTGTTCGAAGATAACGTTTTAAGCCGCCGCGAGAGTCAGGATGACGTAGATCAGGTCGTAGCGGCCGCGAGAAAAGTTGATGTCATTCTCAGATCCGCCGATATCGACCGGGCCCTCGAGGACAAATGGTCGGTCGTTAAACGCTCGGTAGACTCGCTTGCCAGGAGATCCGGCGGGCCGTCGAACTGGGGTTCCCGCTCGACATCGAGCATGTCTTCGACCATTTCAAGCGGAGTACGTGTGATCCCTCCGCATTCCGCTGGTACTAACGCGCGACCAGGCGTTAACCGTTCCGCCGAGATTAATGCTTCCACCGGCCTAAACGGGACCTACGACCTCGATGTAACGCGGACCGAAAATGTTTCCGAGGCAATTCTAAACAGCAATGTGGCGGGCGCCGAGAAAGTGGAATTGGAATCGAAACTGGAAGCTCCGCAGCAGATAGCGATACAGGTGCGTGGCAACCAGGTGACGTTTGCCACATCGAAAGCTCCGCCGGTCACATTTGTTGCGGACGGCAGAGAAAAAACGGAGAACGTAGGCGGTAAGACTGTGAGATTCCGTGCGACCATGCGCGGACAGGACCTGGTCGTCTCGAGCCTGAGCGATGAGATGGATTACACCGTCACCTTTTCGCCTGGCGATAACGGACGGACGTTAAAGGTCACACGAAGGATCACGACCGAATACCTCGCCGAAACCATTTTTGCCGAGAGTGTTTACAACCGTTCCGATGTGGCCGCTCGCCTCGGCGTCGATAGGGAGCCGGCCCCTGCTGATCCGGTTTCCGCGAGCAGCGATAACGACGGCACGTACTCGAGCACCGATCCGAATGAGAACAAGACCGTGATCGGCCGTTCGCCGTCGGTCGTTACGCCGCGTATCGGCGAGTTCATCGTGCCGAACGGTACGCTCGTTACAGGGCTGCTCGAGAACCCGATCGATACAAATGTCTCGCAAAACAACGACCGCTTTCGGATGACGGTACAATCGCCGAGTCAGTTTCGCGGAGCGATCGTCGAAGGTTACATCTCCGGCGTGGGCCGTTCGGGACAGGTTTCGGGCAGGTCGAACGTGCAATTTAATTTCACAAAGATAACGCTGCCCGACGGCAAGGCGTACGATTTTGCCGGAACGCTCCAAAGTATCCGCGACGCGCACGGCAAAGATGTGAAGGTCGATGCCGAAGGAATAGCAAAGAGCGACAGCCAGACCAAGGAAACGGTGAAACGCGGCGGTATCGGAGCTGGTGCCGGTGCGTTGATAGGAGCAATTTTCGGCGGCGGAAAAGGTGCGGCGATCGGAGCGATCATCGGCGGCGGCGCCGGTGCGGGCTCGGTCATCGTGCAGGGACGTGAGGACATTAAGCTGCAGCGGGGCTCTGTCCTGACGGTAGCGTCGTCTTCGCCGGCCCGCCGCGATCAGCAGGTTAATGACAATTAGCCGCGGATTGGCGCGGATCAAAACTAGTGACGACGGGCAGTCTCAATTGCCCGTCGTTTCCTTATTCCCTATCATTGCTTTCAAAACGTTCTTATCCGCGTCATCCGCGAAAATCCGCGGCAAAAAACCTGAATGAGACCTCTCCCCGACGAGATAGAACAATATCGCGACCGTAAATGGCGCCGCGAGGAGGCGCTTCGGGTCGAGACCGTCGAGGATGTCGAAGCGATGGTCGAAGACCTCGGCTTTTGCCTGGGGCTAACCGACGCGCGCAAAGGGCTCCCGTCCGTTTATATCGCTGTCTGCGGCCGGCGTGATGCCCATATGCCGCGGAACGTCCAAAAGGATTACGAAGCCAGCAGGGCCTGGGTCCTGAAGGACGAAGTGATCGCTCGCGGAAAGGTCTATTACGCAAAACTCGTCAAAGGCAATTCGATGTTCCTCGCACCGCGGATGGTTCCGGTTTTCAACTCGATCTGGGGCGTATCCAAAAGGGCCGAAAAGAGCGAGCTTTCGGAAAACGCCCGCAAGGTGTTGAAAGTGCTCAGAAAAGAGTGGGAAATGGCAACGAGCGACCTGCGCTCCGCGTGCGGTTTTGAGAACAAGGCCGATCTTACCAAAGCGATCGACGAGCTGCAGAAGCGAATGAAGGTCCTGCCTGCCGAAGTGGTCTATGTCCCGAAATTCACCTACATCTGGACACTGCCCGAGGCGCGTTTCCCGGACGAGATGGAAGTTAAAATACCGCGTGACGAGGCGGTCCGCGAACTGGCCCGCTGTTATCTTTCGATGTGCGGAATGACGCTGCTCGGCGACCTTTCCCGGGCGTTCGGATTTTACCGGTGGGAATCAGGCCGCGCGAACCATCAGCTTGTGGACGAAGGCTTTGCCGAACGTCTGGGCACGGGGATCTATCACCTTGTTGCAAGATAGTTTTCTTCGTCGAAGCCGCGTCACGTATGCGGAATAGAACGGGGCGCGGACACTCCTGTCCGGATGAGCACGAAGTGCGAACCATCGCCGAAGAATCGATAAGTCCAACGGTCAGCGGACGACGCCGCGGGAAACCGCGGCGTTGCGGACAAGAGTGTCCGCCCTCCACTTTATCGTCATCAAACTTGCGAACGTTTCGATCCCGTCCCAAAGGTTTTGAATACGTATATTCTCGTTCTCGGCGTGCTGGTTGTTGTCGTGATTTGCTATCGGCACGGTGATCGTCGGCATGCCGAGCGTTTCGCTGATGATCGATAAGGGCAAGCTGCCGCCAAGGCTTGGCATGCGGACGATCGGCTCCGCAACCGTCGCCTGAACGGCGTCGACGACGGCGAGCGAAATCGGCAGGTCCATCCGCGTTCGCTGCGCATTGTAGCTGCCGGGAACGTGAATGAATTTCGCGATCAGCGGATGTTTCAGCCTCTCTTCGTCGGTCGGGTCGCGATCGATGACGTAATAGCCTTGCAATTCAATATGTTTTCGCAGTTTCGCGACCTGGCGAATGTGGTCGTTTCCCTTGACGAGCCGGAGATCGAGCACCGTTGTCGCGGTCGTTGGAATGATATTGCGTGCCTGCTCGCCGACATCGCCGCTTTTGATGCCGTTGATGTTAAGCGAAGGCTGGTTGATGCGTTCGAGAAGGCTCTTGCCGGCACCTTCGGTGTAGGTTATCCCCAGTTCACGCTTTAGCTGCTCGTCGATATTGCGGAGCGTCGCCGATCGCCTTCATTTCCGCGGGCCCGAGCGGCTCAACGTCATCCGCCCAGCCTTTTACGATAATGTTGCCCGCGATCGTCCTTCATCGACGCAAGAAGCTTCGCCAGAAGCAAAGCCGGGTTCGGCGACCAATTCCCATAATGCCCGCTGTGCAGCGGCCGTTTCGCCCCATAAACAGTGAGCTCGACATTCACGTCACCGCGCACTCCGAACACCACCTGCTTCCGCCCCGACTGATGCACCGGCCCGTCGCAAACGATAAACGCATCGGCCTTGAGCAGGTCTTTGTGTTTCGTAAGTATCTCTTTGAGATTCGGCGAACCCGCCTCCTCTTCGCCCTCGAAGAAAAACTTGATATTGACCGTCGGCTTTATCCCCTTTGCCTTGAGCGCGTCGAACGCAGTGAGGATCGCAAACACCCCTGCCTTATCATCCGAAGCCGACCGCGCATATATCCGCCACTTGGGACCGATACGTGTCTTAGGATGAAGCCCGACGGTTCGTCCGCCCAGATCGCGGAGAACCGGCTTCCACGGCTCGCTTCCCGTCCAGTCCTTCGCATCCGTCGGCTGCCCATCATAATGTGCATAAAAAATGACCGTCTTCGTCGCCCCCGGCGTGTTGTATTCCCCATAAACCACCGGCGGCACTTTATTATCGGCCGCCTCAAGCAGCCGCGGATTCAACCCAGTCTTTCGCATCCGCTCGACGAGAAAGTCGGCGTTTCTGCGGATGTTCGTTGTGTCAGTTGCTAGGTTAGGGATGGAAAGCAATCGAATGTATTCGTTCATGTTCGTTATCTCAGTTGCTAGGTTAGGATGGAAAGCAATCGAATGATTGTCAAAGCTGATGTTCGTTTGCCCGACGATAGTTAAGGATCGAAGGGGAATTAGAAGTTTGAGCAAAAGGTGAGAAGCCCGCGAACGCAAGCAGGAACATCACTGCGAAAAAACGTAATTGTAATACTCTTACGCTCACTCGGGCATTTTCGTTGTACTTAAGTCTATACCGCACCGAAAATCGGTCAACTCCATATTGACGCCGGATAGGTCAACATTTTCAAGAATTGTCTGCCATCCATCAGGCGTCAGTTCTTCGGGACCGTAAAACACAAGGTTATTGAAAGACCCGGTGAAGATGCATCGAACAAAGTCAGCCTCCCACAGTTGGACATCATTGAAACTGCAATCTATAAACTGACAATCTTCAAAACGCGACGGCCCGCCGAGATAAGTGTGTTGTGCCCAAAAGCGACAGGACTGAAATTTACACCTTGCAAATACTGTATCTTCTGCGAACGAAGTGCGGCGAAATTTGCAGTCCGTCCACGAACAATCTGTGAATCGACTTCCCCACCACCGGACCTCTTCATAGAACACTCGATCGAAAGCCTTTTCGCGAACGTCGACACTCTCAAATATCTCGTCTGTGACTCGTTGATATTTACGTGGCATTAAATGTGCCGCCGAAGCGCAACTTTGAACGACGCAACAGAGGGATTCTATTTTTAGATCAGTATTTCATCAACTCCTGCACCGCCTTCTCGACATCCTCGCTCTGCGGCAGGATGAAATCTTCGACCTGCGGGGCGTAGGCGACGAAGGTGTCGGTGGCGCCGACGCGGCGGACGGGGGCGTCGAGGTATTCGAAAAGTTCGTCCGAGATGCGGGCGGCGATCTCGGCGCCGTAGCCGTAGGAGATCGGGTCTTCGTGGGCGACGATGACGCGCGAGGTTTTCTTGACGGATTCGGCGATCGCTTCCCAATCGTAGGGGACGAGCGTGCGGAGATCGATGATCTCGACCGATGATGCCCTGCTGTTCGAGGCGTTTTGCGGCCTGGTTCGAGCGTTCGACCAGCGCGCCGAAGGTGACGATCGTTACGTCGGTGCCCTCGCGCACCTTTTTCGCCTTGCCGAACGGGATCAGGAAATCGCTCGACGGGTACTGCGATTTGTTATAGACCTGGCGGTAAAGATGCTTGTGTTCGAGGAACAGCACGGGGTCGTCGCAGCGGATCGCCGTGCGCAGCAATCCGTTCGCGTCGAGCGCGGTCGACGGGTAAACGATCATCAAACCGGGCGTGTGCGAAAACAGCGTCGTGCCCGATTGCGAGTGGTAAACGGCACCGCCCTTCAGATAACCGCCGACCGGAACACGCATCACCATCGGGCATTTCGTATCGCCGTCCGAACGCCAGCGCGTCACCGCGACCTCGTTGCGGATCTGGTGCATACGCCGGGAAGATGTAGTCGAAAAACTGGATCTCGACGACCGGCTTCAAACCGCGGATCGCCATGCCGACAGCACGCCCGACGATGTTTGCCTCGGCCAGCGGCGAATTGAAAACGCGTGCGCCGAACCGAACTTTCGCTGCAGGTTCGCCGTCACCTTGAACACGCCGCCCTTGCCTTTGACCTGTTCGAGATATTCTTCACGCGAGCAATCGGCCACGTCCTCGCCGAAGACGACGATCCGCGGGTCGCGTTCCATCTCTTCGTGCATGCAGCGGTTGATCAGATCGACCATCGTGCCGGCGATTGCCGGAAAGCTCGGCACCGTCCTCGGTATCGAAAAGCTGACGGTCGGTCGGATCGACGTCCGGCGAAAATACATTTCGGAATGCGGTTTCGGGTGCCGGCTGCGGCGTTTCGATCGCGATGTCGGCCGCTTTGTTGACCTCGTCGTCGACCTCTTTCCGCAAGGCTTCGAGCTGTTCCGACGAGCAGATGCCCTTCGGTCATCAGAAACTCGGCGTACGTCTTGATCGGGTCGATCGCGGCGTCGGCTTCGCGTTCTTCTTCAGGGCGATAGAGCTTTTCGTCGTCCGACAGCGAGTGCGAATAAGGACGGATCACCTTTGCGTGAACGAACGCCGGGCCTTTTCGTTCGCGGCAATATTCGACCGCGCGCTTGAACGTCGCGTAGACTTTCGAGCGGGTCGGTGCCGTCGACATTTTTGTATGTAAAGATCCGGAAAACCGGCAACCAACTTTGAGATATCGCCGCCCGCAGTGCCGACCTCGACCGGCGTCGAGATCGCGTAGCCGTTATCCTCGACGACAAAGATCACCGGCAGTTTCAGGTTGCAGGCGGTGTTCAGCGCTTCCCACCATTCGCCCTCGCTGGTGGTGCCGTCGCCGACCGACATATAGACGACCTCGTCGCCCTTGAAGCCGACGACCTTGTCCTGCAGTTCTTTGACGAGCGACGCTCGATAGCTCGCCTCGGCGGCGCCGACGGCGTGCAGTGCCTGCGTGCCGGTGCACGAAGACTGCGACGGAACGTTCAGATCTTTATGTCCCCAGTGCGAAGGCATCTGCCGCCCGTGCGAGTTCGGGTCGACCTCGGCGCCGACCGCCGAATACAACATCTCCTGCGCCGTCATCCCAAGCCCGAGCATCAACGCACGGTCGCGATAGTAAGGAAAGAACCAGTCGTACGCCGGCTTCATCGCCAGAGCGGCACCGGTCAGCAACGCTTCGTGCCCGGCACCGGAGATCTGGAAAAATATCTTGTTCTGCCCCTTAAGCTGGATCTCTTTATCGTCGATCCGCCGCGACATGTACATCGTCCGGTAAATGCCGATCAGCGTCTTTTCATCCAGACCCTGCCGGTCAAGCGTCCGCGCCGGCTCGGTAGCGGCCGCTGTGCCTTTCGCTGTTTCGTGCACGATCTCCTCCGGCACGAACCCGTCCGCCTCGGTTACCTTTGCCGGTTCAGCTATCACTGTTTCTGCCTCTTTATTATTGCCCTTAGCGTTCAACTTCTTAACCGTTGTGGCCATTTACGATGATCCTTTTAATAAATATTTCTAATGGTGCGGTAACTTTTTAGGATAGCAAAACAGCGAGTTTCGGGCAATTAACCTGTAGCTCTCGACGTGACGATGTAGCTATGGCGTCGAGGAAATTTATGTTGTGCGAAGCGTTATTGGGCCCTTAAAACCCAGCCTTTCGGATCAACGACGGGAGTCGTACCCGAGAAGCTAACGGTACCTCTACCATTTTTCATCTCGACCCTTTGAGTTTTTCCCTCAACCTCAATATCGACCGGCATCGGGAAGTGCATGTTGTTCGGCGTTTCCCAACGGAGCGTCAGCGTGTTGCCATTGATTTCGGTTACAAGCTTTGGCAGTTTCGGTTGTCGAAGATACACCTCGAAAAACCAATCAAGTTCCATTCCCGAATCCTTTTCGGCGATCTTTAAGAAATCGTCCGTACTGACAAGGCGTGTCTGGCGGCCGTCGGTCCAGGATTCCATTTCCTTGGTCGGATAGGCCATATGGCGAAGGGCGCGGAAAAAGGCGTCGTCGCCGATGAGGTAGCGGAGCGTGTGCAGGACGACGGCGCCTTTGGTATAGATGTCGCCGTCGGATTTCAGATAATCCGGCTCGGCCATATAGACCTGGTAGGCGATCTTCGGTTCGCGTGGGGCGACGGGCTGCATGTTTCTTGTGCCTTTTGCTCGGCCCCGCATCGCCTGGAAATAGGCATCCTTTTTGCCTAAGTGTTCGAGGTAGAGCGTGTCCATGAACGACTGGAACCCTTCATGTATCCAGAAATCCTTCCAGTCGCTCGCGGTGACGAGGTTTGACCACCATTCGTGGCCGAATTCGTGCAGCATCAGCCAGTCGAAACCGTCTTCGTTGTACTGATACTTATTGCCGTACGCTATGTGTGTAGAATGTTCCATCCCGAGATGGGGCGTTTCGACGATGCCCAGCTTTTGTGATCTGAAGGGGAAAGGTCCGAGGTATTTCTCGAAGAATGCATTGTATTTTTTCGTTTCTTCTATCAGCCGCGGCCCTTTATCGAAATTCTCCGGCAGGATGTAAAACTCGATGGGGATCGTCTCGCCGGTAATGCTCTTCGTACTGTCCTTGATGACGCGATACGGTGCAGCGTCGAACAGGATCGAGTAGTTCGGGATCGGGTTGGTCATCCGCCAAACATAGGTTGACGTGCCATCGTTGTTCTTGATGGTTTCGATCAACTTTACCCGGGCCGGCGGCAACGAGGGGGTCCGGAACGGTTACCCGGATAGTGGCGGTCGACGGCCTTGTCCGACGGATGGTCTTTCACCGGGAACAGCAAGTCGGCGCCGTCGTTCTGCATCGCGACAGATACCCAATCGGCGCCGTTTGGCGTTTTGGTCCAGATGAAGCCTCCGATCCAGGGCGGACGCGGCGCGACGTGCGGTGTTCCCGAATAGCTGATCAATGTTTCAAACACGTCGCCCGGCTGTTTTTTGGCCGCGAACCAGATCCAGATCCTTCCGCCGCGCCGCTCGTATTTCAAGCCCGCCTGCCGGTCGCCCGTTTGACCGAATACGCGTTCAACCGTGTACGGCGTATCAAGATCCAATACGATCACATCGGTAGGCTTTACGACCTTTGCGGTCATAACGGTCGTGCCTGAGATCGTCTTCGCTTTCGGATCCACCTTTAACGCGACGTCATAGGTCTGAACGTCATAAACAGCCTGTTCGGCCATTAGCGGCCCGCCCGTTTCAGTCGGGCGAACACCGAGCTCACGTTGAGCAAACGCGGACGAAACGGCAATAAGCAAGATAAGTAGTACGGCGGTCCATTTGTTCATATTCGTATTGATCCGGCGGGAACCCGGCAGCAAGTGGTTTTGGAATTACTTTACACCCGAACGCGTTTTGCGGAAAATCAAAGTGCAATGCTCAAGTTACTTGTATTTTTGATGATCTTAACAGCCTCGTCATTCCTGGCATTCAGCCAGACGACTATAACAACGCCGTCAATAAAGGAACCGGTCAAGACCAATGCCCGCCCGACGCCAAAACCGTCAGCAGCCAGGGCAGAGCCGTTCGATAAAGCCGACGTGAAAACGATGGCCGCACAATGCGTGACATTCGACACGGAGGCCGGAGTGATCGAGATGGAAATGTTCCCCGAGCACGCTCCCGAATCGGTCAGGAATTTCCTGAATCTTGCGGCGGCCGGGTTGTTCGATACGACCGTCTTCGGCCGCGTTGTGCCGGGTTTCGTAATCCAAGGCGGCGATCTTTATTCACGCGAGGGCAAGATGACCTACGAGATAGGAATGCGTGCCCGCCGGACGCTGCCCGATGAGCCGAACAAGATCCTCCACGAACGCGGAATTCTTTCCATGGCCCGCGGTGAGGAGGCGAATACAGCAATGACGAGTTTCTTCATTCTGGTTGGGGCCGGGCCGCACCTGGACGGCAAATTCGCCGCGTTCGGGCGTGTCACAAAAGGCATGGAAGTGGTTGACGCGATCAACAAAGCACCGGTGCATGAAGAGAAGCCCGAGAAGCCGGTGAGGGTAAAGAAGGCAACAGTGGCACCGTGCAGCATCAAATAGCGGGGCCGGAACTGCACTCGTCCGAGTGGTAGGTATCTATATAAACTTCCGCCCCGATCGACGCAAGTTTTGTCAGTACGTTCGGGAGCAATGTCGGCCCTCCGTCGAAACCCGAATGAAAATGACCGCACCACCAATAACAGCGATACACGGAGATGAATCGGCGAATAAGAGGTAGCTGCGGTTCCAATCGTTTGGCAACGAATAAGATTCCCTCTGAAAGGTCGTTCCATACAGGCAACCGTTCCGAATCGTTTGAACCGTTGAAACCCCAAATTGAGTATCCTTTTTCCTTTTCGAACCGGGTGTGGCTGGGGGGCAATCCGAGTTGATCGGAAATTTGATTGACTGAACTACCAGGGACCTCGATTCTGAATTCTACCGTATACTCGTGCATCTGGTTGCTAGTCGCTGAAATCCAGATCCAGCGTCATCCGATAATCATTCGCCATCGAAGGATGGCCGTGGGCCATCGCAACGTCGATACCTTTCCGGTAAGTTTCGACCGCCTTCTCGCGGTCGCCGGTTCTTACATAGGCCTGTGCCAGCGTGCCGTAGGCATTACCCTCGTCATCGGCTTTCGCCAGGTAATCTTCCAGAATTCTGATCACGTCCTCGAACCGCTCGAGTTTTTCATACTCTTTCGCGAGGCCGAACATGACCATCGTATTTGCCGGGTCGGCGGCAAGCATCTGTTCAAACACTTCAATTCGGTCTGTCATTACAGATCAAGAATACCGTCTAAACAACTA
Organism: uncultured Acidobacteriota bacterium; assembly: GCA_963763355.1. Lineage (GTDB taxonomy): Bacteria > Acidobacteriota > Blastocatellia > Pyrinomonadales > Pyrinomonadaceae > OLB17. The sequence goes on along the minus strand of CAVXOI010000007.1, from coordinate 852,521 downwards.
AAGCAAAAATAAAGACGCCGCCCGGAACGACGTCAAGAAACTCATCAGGTGACGGTGTTTTACTGCATATAGTCCGCCAGTGTATTGCCCAGCTTTCGCAGTGTCGCCGGTGCCTCGGCCGACGGCAGCGGCGGATCGCCGAGGATCTGCCCGACGGGCTTTTGATAGACCGCCTGGTTCATACTGTGGTCCTGCGAAATGACAACGCCTTTCAGGGCGACGCCCGCGAAAAGCCCTTTGCTGCGTGAATAGGTCAGGATCTCGGCGTCCATCGTTGCATTGGTCGATGCGGAAGTTGCCCGGCCCACCGGCCCGGCGGCGGCGCTTGCCTCGGCGCCGACCTCAAATTTATCTTCGAGCAAGCCCTTTAGTCCCTTCTCGTTCATTATCAAAAGAACATAATCCGTTTTCTGTCCGCCCGCCTGCAGGCCGACGCTTCCGCCGCCCATATTGACGAACGCCGGAGCGCTCCACCCTTTGCCTATTCTTCTAATGGCAACACCTTTACCGCCCTGGCCGCCGACGATAAATCCGCCCTTTAATGCTCCCGGGAATACGACGACCGCATTGGACTTTTGCAACAGGTCGCGCGGTATCGATTTTTCCGCGATCCGCATTATTTCGGTGATTACCTCGGTCGAATCATCAACCCGGTCTATCGCGGCTTTTAACTCCTTGCCGGTATTTTTATTCTGTGCCGCAGCCGTTGAGATCCCCAACGAAATGAACATCGAAACCAGTAAAATCGGGACAATTGATCGCATAACGAAGTCTCCTTTCGCAACTTTAAAACAAGATTATATGTGCAACGGGGAGTGTAACCTAGCCCGCGGTAACGGGCCGTTTAGAATAGGGTGGCCTGGACCGGAACATTCGGTTCGACCGGTTCGGGCGTTTCATGACCGATCAGGCCGAGTCGGCGGGCGTGGAAATCGAACAGCTTTTTTGTCACTTCCCACTGCTCGGTCTTACCCTCGCCGCGTTCCTTATAGCTTCGATGCCTGAGGGTGCCGCCGCGTTCGCGGCTCATAGTATTAATTATTTTCTTCACGCGAGTCGGCGGCAGGCGTTCGTGCATCTTTTGAACGAAGTATTCTTCGATCGAATCCGAATCGAGATGCAGCATCGACATAAAAGCACGCCCCGCACCGCATTCTTTTGCCCGTTCCAGCAATCCGGGGATGTCCGGTTCGTTGTAACCCGGTATCACCGGCGCAATGCCGATGCCTGTAGGTATACCTTCATCAGACAGCGTCTTCATCGCTCGAAAACGCGCTTCGGGGACAGGAGTATAGGGCTCGAACGGATTTGAAGTTTCCTTTGTGAGGAATGGAAGCGAAAAGAATACCGTCACCTTTAGCTTTTTGAGCACGTCTATATCGCGCGTCACAAGTGCGCTCTTTGTAATTACACCGACCGGAACGCGGAATTCGGCACAGACCTCGAGACACTTCCGGGTCAATTGATATTCCGCCTCGAGCGCGATGTACGGGTCGGTCGCGAACGAGAAATCGATGTGCGGCATCTTGTGCCGAGTCTTTTTCAACTCTTCCCGTAACAACGCGGGAGCGTTTGGTTTCACGACGATCTTTGTCTCGAAATCCGTTCCAGCACCATAACCGAGAAACTCGTGATACTGCCGTGCAAAACAGTAAGTGCACCCGTGGACGCAGCCGCGGTAGCAATTGACCGTGTAACGCCACCCGCCTTCCCAATCGGACGCAAAGGCCTTTGTTATTACTTTTTTGGTCGCCGTTTCCTCAAAAACCTCGAGCTTCGTTGGCGGCGGCTCGCCTATGTATTCGGCTGAATATCTGTCGAACGGATTTGGCGGATTTTTGATGTGTCGCACAGATGCAACGATAATGCATCCGGGAATATAAAGCAAGAATTTCAACGCAGAGACGCAGAGATGCAAAAATAAAAATAAGGCAGTGGTGACTTTCCCTTATTCCTAACCTCCGCGTCGCCGCGTCTCCGCGTTAAATATCCCGTTGCATCAACAGATCGGTCTGCGGATCTTCGCCAAGCAGGAACGTATGGCTGCCCACGACGCGAAAACCGTTCTTTTCATAAAAACGCTGTGCTCGGGGATTGAATTCCCAAACGCCGAGCCACATTACGTCTCGTTGTTCCAGTTTGGCGCGGTCGAAACACGCTTCCATCAGCCTCTGGCCGACACCCTGCCCGAGGAAGCGCTGGTGCGAATACAACCGGTTCAGCTCGACAGGCCTTTCGGCCGTTATACCGGGCTCGATGTTATCGATGATGATCTTTGCGTATCCAGCGGCCTCGTTTTTTAGCTCGGCTATCAGGAAAATGTTCTTATCATCGGCTAGCTCGGACGCGATCTGTTCAAGGTTGAACGCTTGCCGCATGTAATAGTTCAGGTCGTCCGGAGCATTTTTTGGATGATGGGCAAACGCGTCCCAGAAGGTGGTGTACGCGAGATCGGTGAGCAGTTTTGCGTCTTCGGATGTGGCTTGGCGGATACAAATATCAGAGGTCATACGGATATCTATCTAGCCAAAAGCTCAGTCGCGTAACTTTCGAATTCCTCATCTGTCATCCGTTGACTAACAGTCGCTTCTTCCGCGATACCATCATCATCTGCCGGCTTGATCAATACCCACCCGCGATCCTGCATTGCTTGAAGTATCTGCATTGCACGTGAATCAAGCATTTTTACCCGACGAACTTCAACCATGAATGTGGACCACGTAACTTCCAGCGCAGAATGATTACAGTTAGCTGCAAAGAGATCAAAAAGACTGTAAGTACGACCAGAAGCCAATCGTAGGTGATCGTTAACTGAGCGAATGCGTTACGCGGGCCCTCCCAAAAAAATGATTCAACCATCGCTTTATCACGAATCAATATGCGAAGCGTATACAGGATCAACAAAAAAGATAGTCCGGCGAACACATTACTTATGTTTATAACGTGTGGATGGACGCCCCAACGCGTGAGGAGAATGGCGGCGATACAAATCCCATATAAGCAAGCGAGCCAACCATAATCGACTGCGAAATGGTCGTACGTCCCGCCTATCGCGCCCGAAAAACGAATTCCAGGATCGTAGCCGATGTCTGACTTAAATTGTTCAAGTTCTTTTTCGCCAACTGCCAATCCCTCAGCTATCGCCCATAAGACTTGTGTGAAATCGCAAACGACATTAAGACCCGACCAATGCAATCGCAATGGAGAGCTCAGTCAAATAATCTATCCAGATTGTCATTTGGCGACTCAAGAACATTCCTACTTCATGAATCAACTTCGCGATCGTCTGAAGCTGCATATTGGATGTGCCTTCGTAGATCGAACCGATCTTTGAGTCGCGCCAGAATTTTTCGACCGGGTAGTCCTTTACATAGCCATATCCGCCGAAGAGCTCGATCGCTTTGGACGAGACGCGTTCGGCACAGCGGGATGAATAGAGTTTCGCGATGGCGGCTTCTTTCAGGAAGGTTTTGCCGGCGTCTTTCAGGCGGGCGGCGTTGTAGACGAGAAGGCGCGTCGCTTCGATCTCGACGGCCATTTCGGCGAGTTGGAACTGCACGGCCTGGAAGCTGCCGATCGCCTGGCCGAACTGTTCGCGTTCCTGGTGTATTTCAAGGCGGCTTCAAAGGCACCTTGTGCGATGCCGAGCATCTGGGCGCCGATGCCGATGCGGCCTTCGTTGAGGGTTTCGATCGAAACCTTATAGCCTTTGCCGACCTCGCCGAGGACGTTTTCTTTCGGTACTTTGCAGTTGTCGAGGATCAGTTCGGTCGTCGAAGATGCGCGGATACCGAGCTTGTCTTCTTTTTTGCCGACGGAAAAGCCCTCGAACTGTTTCTCGACGATAAACGCCGTGATGCCCTTGTAGCCGGCCTCAGGATCGACGGTCGCGAAGACGATAAAGATCTCCGCCTCGTTGCCGTTCGTGATCCAGAGCTTTTGGCCGTTCAGTTCAAAGTGATCGCCCTTGTCGACGGCCCGCGTCTTCAGCGCGAATGCGTCGGAGCCCGATGCTGCTTCGCTCAATGCGTATGCACCGACCCGCTCCGCAGCCATCTGCGGCAAGTACTTTTTCTTTTGCTCGTCGTTCGCCCAACGCATAAAAGCGTTCGTGACGAGCGTGTTGTGAACATCGACGAACACCGAAACACTCGCGTCGACGCGGGCCAATTCTTCGATGGCTATGATCGCGTTGAATATAGTCGAACCCGCTCCGCCGTATTCTTCCGGCGATTCGATCGCCATCAGGCCCAGTTCGAAACATTGCTTGATGATGCCGGGGTCGAGCTTCGACGCGTGCTCCATCGATTCGACCTTTGGCCGCACCTCGCCTTCGGCAAACTCGCGGACCGATGCGCGAAATAGTTCTTCGTCTTCTGAAAGCACGGTCAATCCCGTATTCGACAACGCGGCCCCAACTGCAGTACTCATAAATTTTTCCTATAAAGAGTTGTTAATTAAAAATAACTTAGACACTTATGGATCATGAATTTCGCCAGGATACAAATAATAGCGAATTTAGTTCTCGGCAGTCTGTGCAGCCAGTCGGCGTTCGATCGTCTCGAGGGCTAATTCGACAGCCTTCGGTACCGTCATCTCACCTGTCTCATAACGGCTTACCGTATTGGCCTGGAGGCCAAGCTCCGCGGCAAGCTGTGTCTGAGTAAGATCGAGGTTGATGCGCTTGATCTTGAATTCCTTCCCTGTCATATCTAGCTTTTACTGATCCGGCCAAGAAATCAACATAATATCATAAACTCTACATTTTCATTATACGTAACGTTGAATATTCTACATCTTGTGGTATGCCTATTGCGAACGGATCCGAAACCCGCCGGATGGACAACAGCGGGCCACATCGAATACTGAGGCTTTCATTCTGAATACCGATGCGGTCTTTATCGATGACGAGATCGCCAGCAACCATCATAGGATGTTGCCATAACGGCACCTCTATTCTCTTCTTGTTTTAGCGGTGTTTAGGAGAAGCTTTTACCGTCTATAGAAAGAACCCCCGAATGATCCCGCGATTGATACTTAACGGCCCGCCGGACTATTTTCTTGCGATCTTCTCGATGTCCTCACGAAGCTTGGCGATGGCAGTGTTTGACGGATCGACCTGTTCGAGTTTGGCCAGCGTTGCCGAGGCATTCGCATAGTCGGGCTTCTTAGTGTAAGCGATCGTCAGGTTCTGAAGCGCCTGCACATGTGCGGGGTTTGATTCGAGAACGCTTTTGAATTCAGTTATCGCCCGATCGTAATTAGGCTTGGCGCGGAAAACAAAGGTCAAAGCGAAGTCGGTCCGCACGTCGAGATTGTCCGGCTTTTTGGCAAGGGCCGTCGTGTACCATTTCTCGGCCTCGTCATAACGGCCGGCGTCAAAATAGGCGTTCCCGAGGTTAACGATCACTTCGTAATTATCCGGCTGGATCGCGTTGGCCTTTTTCAGGAACTCGGCCGCGCCGTCGAAACGCTGGATCTGGTAATAAAGCTCCGCTGCTTTCATTTGCGCTTCAAAATCGTTGGGATCCTGTTTGGCCTTGTCGATGGCCGCCTGAATTTCCGGAACGGCACCGCCTCCGCCAGTTCCACCAGTTCCGTCAGGAACCGCGGGATGCCCGGCGGGAAGACCGGCCGGCGGCTGTTGTGTCGCGGTTGTCGCCGGTGCGAGCATATTCTGATTGAGTGAATTCGTAACAAAGAAGCCGACGATCAGACCGATAAGGAGACCGATAACGGCAAATAGAAGATTCTCTTTAGTCATATTGATCTATGCATAAGAATGCAGCCCGGGCAGCAAATAGCTGACGCCCAGGTAAGTAAAGATCACGAACAAAAAAGCGACGATCGCGAAGTAGGCCGAATGTCGGCCCTTCCAACCGTACGCTATACGCGAATGCAGGAAACCGGCATAAGTTAGCCACGCGACCAGCGCTCCGACCTCCTTCGCGTCCCAGCCCCAGTATCTACCCCAGGACTCATTCGCCCAGACCGCTCCAGTCATTAGCAGAAGCGCGAGGCCGGCAAACGCAACGCCGGCGAGCTTGTACATCAAACCGTCCAGCCGCTCGGCATCGGGCAAAGCCTGGCGGATCTTGTCGGTCCTAATGCTGAACAGTACAACGAAAAACGTTCCGGCGAAAGCGGTTATCAGGGCCGAAAGTTCGACCGGATTTGCATTTAGGCTGAGATGCAGCTGTGAGCCGTTCCGGCTGACCCACTCGGCGGCTATTTGGTAAAGTTGGGCCGCGGGTATCTGATTTATCTGGGCCTGCGGCACATTTTCCTGTTGAAGCATCCAGACACCGAACCGTTCGTACTGGGCCGAGTCTATCAGGCCGAGAACATCTTGAATATTTTTCAACTGGTAGACCAGCATCGCGATCCCGGCGGCCTGAATAATAAGGGCCGATCGAAGAAGCCAATTACCTGCCTGCCGCATTTTCTCGTCGACGGCGCTTAGGTCTTTAGCGAACGCAAATGCCGACAGCAAAAGCAACCCCGCCGCGGCGACGATTAACCACCCGACGTATGGAATGTCCGCCCGAAGGGCAAGCGACATTCGCGAGTCGCCTACGAAGGTCGAAGCTGTATAAGTACCGAAAGTTGCCGGAGCAAAGATGCTGAACTTGCTGACCGTCGCAAAAACAGAAAGCGAAAATACGCTTACCCAGATGGCCATTTTCTCTACCCTCAGCCCGTCCTTAAGCAGGTAGAAAACGGCGATCGCAAAACACACGAGAGCAACCCCGTAGCTGAGTGACGCGATCCCGACATGTATCGGCCGCCAGTACGAATCGAGTACAGGCGGGAGGTCGATGAGCTCGCTTCCGATGAATCTGGCAAGGACGAGAATGATCGCCGCCAGCGGAAGCGAGAGAGCCGCGATCATCCGGAACTGCCGCCTTTTCATCACCAGCAGCGTCGTAATACCGGCCCCGAACGCGAATGCCAGGCTAAGGTCGTACAAATTCGCGAACGGCACGTAACGGAACGCCCACGGCATATCCGCTGCACTCCGTCCCTGCTCCGTGAAGATGTCCAGTTCGCGATCGTATGCTGCGACCCAGCGGACGAGCCAGCTTGAAAGGTTGAAGAAAACGCCGGCGGTCGCCGCCCACAGCCCGAGCCGCTCGGCAAGCCGGAACGGCGCATAGAAGTTCGTCAGGTAAAACACCGCCGCGATCAAATACGATGCAAGAGCGAGCATCATGAGAGCGCCGTCGGAAATAAAGCGGTCCGGGCCGACGCTGATACGAGCGGCGACCAGCAGGAAGGCGCCGCGATAGCAAAGATCGCCGGTAAATAAAGGCCAAACCGGCTGGATCTTTCTTGGATCTCCGTTGGCAAAAGAACTGTCGGCTGACTCAAGACTTCCTGGTTCATATAGTCCCACCTCTTATCGCGTCGGCGCGGCAGATCATTCACGAAACGGTTGAATTTTTCCTCGAAGGGATTCGGGTTTCGATTTGTGTTCCCAGCGACAACTATGCGGGCTGGGCCGTTATCCGGCTTTTCCAATGCGACCCAGACCCTCTGATGTGAAAACATAAAGACCGCTACCAGAGTCAGGAACAACCCGGTGAATCCGACATACACCACCGTGGCCCCAGGGTCGCGCTGAACGGACAGTACGTGGCGGTCCGAAACCTTCTCAAAACCAGCAAGTTGGTACGTATAACCGGCCGTCGGCTTTTGGGCCGCTGGGATGTTGGCCATTTCCGGCCCGAATGCATAGGCGGTTTGAACGGTCCCGCCGGGCGGGACCACCTGAAGTACCGCGGCCGGATTTGGGTACGCGGTCGTGTCCTCGTTCGGGTCTTCGGGCCCGATGCGAAAGTTTCCGCGAAACTCATCGAATCTTATAAGCGTTCCGTCGGGCAGTGTCGCAGTTCCTTCGCGTCCGATCTTAAGTCGCTCGGGTTCGCCCCCGCTGGCGGACGTTACATCCAGAGTTATGCTCCGGGCTCGTCCTACCGGGGTAAAGCTCGCCTGAAAGAACCTGTAGCCCCGGTAATCGAACGGACGGTTCATCTGTACCATTGCTTCGTGGGTCTCGCCTTCGTCGGTGATGGTGAAACGCGTTATCCAATCCAGTGTGTTTCCGGCCGCGATAGAGCCGTCGTCCTTGATCAGTTTTTGTTCGATGTCCGTAACCGCGATCTCAAAAGGCAGCTTTTTGGTGACCTCACTCACACGGTCGAGGTCGACAACATTTTCGCGCATAAGGTCCGACGATTCTCCAGGCGCCAGCGGCAAATTGCCGGTCGTTCCTAATTGCGCGGTTAGAAACCCTCCGAGAAATATCGTCAGCAGAGCTACGTGAACGGCGTACGCACCAAAACGGTTCCATACTCCCGATTCCGCGAAGATGTATGTGATGCCGTTCTTTTCCGCGGTCCTGGTGCGTTGCCAGCCATGGGCGTTCAGTTGACGTACGATCGCCCCTGGACGGATAGCGGTCTCAGGCTCCTGACAAAACGTCGCCGAAAGCTTCTGGTCCGTCAGCCAACGCAGCGGCACCGTTACCTGAGGTTTCGAGGAGAACTTCCACGTCTTCGGAAAACGGTCGATCGACGCAAGTATGATGTTCAGCGATAGCAAGCCAAGCAGGCCGTTGAAGTACCAAACGTGGTAGATATTAAAGAAGCCAAGATTGCCGTAAACGAATCGCTGCGCCGGGGTCAAAGCAGCGTAATAGTTCTCAAAACCATCCACGTTCTGCTGCATCACAAGCATCCCGATCAGGCAGGCCAGTCCCAGAAGGCATAAGAGAGTAACCCCGAGTCGAACGGAACAAGCGAACCAAACAATTTTGGTTAGCACAGCACCGATCGATCGCTGGATCGGTGTGACGGCCGGTGCCGGCAAGATCTTCTCTTCAACTGTGGACATACAGTCGGCGCCATGAAGGCGAGGGATCGCTGGTAAATGCACGCGTCGCTATTACTTACGAAATCGAAAACCCGGAGTTACGGATAGATTAACAGCACAGCGCCAGTTGAAGGTGTGACGTGTGTCACAGTCATTTAGAGGGTTACCGCCTTAGACTGTCAGGTACTAGAGTGTCGAAATTTGAACGCCTCGATGTATATACGCCTTGGATACAGGAACATTTTGGTCCGTGCGGCGGCGACCGGTGTGTTTCTATCCTTCGCGGCTGCGGTCCTTTTCTTGCCTTCTGACCTTGCCGTCAGTGTTCTTTCCCAATCAAAGAGGGCCCGTAACGTCCGCAAGGCCAGACCGGTCATCCGTAGATATTCGAGTTTTCCTCATAACGTGAAGGCTCATTCCATGGCTTGCAATAACTGTCACAAGTTCCCCTCACCCAACTGGAAAACAGTACGCGGAGAAGCCGACGCCTTTCCAGACATTACCGAATATCCGCGACACGAATCGTGCCTCAATTGTCATAAGCAGCAGTTCTTCAGAGGGGCCCGGCCGGCGATCTGTTCCATTTGTCACGTAAACCCGTCACCGCGGGACAGCCGCCGTCATCCGTTTCCGAATCCGCGGGAAAATTTCGATGTGTCGCCGAAAGGACGGAACGCTGTTTCTGATTTTGGGATCAATTTTAACCACGCACTTCATGTTGAAATTGTTTCGCGATCTGAAACCGAGCCTCAGTTGTATCGACGGGCCTCGTTCAACTCAAAACGGTTCGCGGCCGAGGAAAGCTGCGCCGTCTGCCACAAAACGATCAACCCGCAAGGCGAAGGCACCGAAGAATATCAAACAAAGCCGCCGGCCAACCTTGGTGATGGATTCTGGTTAAAAAGAGGCACGTTCAAAAGCGTGCCTACAGGCCATACGACCTGTTTCACATGCCACTCGGCCGACGCAGGACTTTCGGTAGCACCCGATAACTGTGCTTCGTGCCATTCGATCAAGCCAAGGGAAGGTCCGGCAGATTTCGATGCAAGGCTGGCTGCACGAACGGGAAGGCTCGAGAGGGTGATAGTCGACGCGTGGAAAGAGCGCGATTCGACGGGCAAATTCAGACACGAATTTGCTCCTCACGCGGATCTAAGCTGTTCGACGTGCCACAACGTGGAAACGATGAATACGCTTGATGCCGCTACAAAACGGGTCGGCATTTCATCTTGCAGCATGTGCCACGCTACAGCCACGCCCGACGAAGGCGGGGCGTTGACCGTGGAATTCTTCTCGAGAAAAACAGATCCGAAATTCGAGTGCAGCAAGTGCCACGTGATCTTCGGCAAGCGGCCGGTTCCCGCGTCGCATCTTGCAGCATTAAAGGAGGCAGGTGTAACGCCGTGACCAACCCGTCGGCACGATCAAAGCTCAAACCCGGACGCCGTGGCATGCGGAAGCAGGCGGTATTGTTCGGCGTGTTTGCGCTTTCGGTTTCCGCTTACGGCTTGGGCTATTTTTCCGGCGGGCCGCCTATTACGCGCGATGAGCGGCCGCCGCCCGAAGTTGCGGATCCGGCTGCAACGCAGGACTATTCCCGCTTCCGCCATGACACGCCTCAGCACACGCGAATGCCGTGCTTGGTTTGCCATGTTCGAAACGATAACCGGGCGGCGATGCGATATCCGGGCCATATTCCCTGTGCGTCTTGTCACCAACAGCAGTGGACCGACAATAAGCAGCCGATCTGCTATATCTGTCACACGGCGACGGACGTAAAACCGTTTCCGACCTTGAAAACCTTTCGAACCAAGTTCGATCACGGGCGGCATATGAGCGTTGCCAACTGCGCGACGTGTCACAAGCCTGCGTCCCGCGGTGCGGCCCTTTCAGTACCGTCGCGGCTCAATGGCCACGCCACGTGCTTCCAATGTCATGGCCCTGATGCTACCGCGGGCGATAAGAACATCGGTTCGTGTTCGACCTGCCACGAATCGGGACGGCCGGGAAGGTTTTCGGCTGCGTCGCGAGCCTTTAGGGTAAATTTTAGCCATTCCGAGCACACGAGAAAGGGGCTTTCCTGTTCCGAATGCCATATGGTCCGCGCTGGAATGCCGCGAGGACGACAAGTGTCGTCGCCGCTGGTATCGATGCATTTCGCAAACGCCCGGACGAAAAGCTGCGCCGCCTGTCACAACAATCGAAGGGCCTTTGGGGGAACTGACTTTTCGGATTGTAAGAGATGCCATGAAGGGAGCACATTCAAATTCTAGCGATGGAGGCAAATTCGCTTCCGGTGAGCCGTTTCAGTTTAGGAGAGATAATGAAAACAAATCGTCTAAAAATATACGCGATCATAACTTTTGCATTGCCGATGTTACTCGTTTCCGTTTTTCGAGCTACTCCGACCGCGGCTGAAACCCCCGTGGCCGTCCAGGATGCCGCGGCGGTGTACAAAGCGAAGTGCGCGATGTGTCACGGCCCGAAGGCCGCGAAATCCTACAACCCCGATCTGCCGATGGAAGAGCAGCTCACGGCTGTGCTCAAAGGTAAAAAGGCAGCGAAACCGCCACATATGCCTGGCTTTGAGTCGAAAGGGATAAAAGAGGACCAGGCGAAGGCCTTGATCGAATTTATGCAGGGTTTGCGAAAACCTGCGAGCTAAACGACCTGGACTCTCAGCGTTCCGCAGTAAACGTCAGTACCTAACCAGGATGTCGCGCCGTAGCGGCCCCGGTTTGGGGTTGGTGATGATTAGTTGCTGCTTCAAAAACGTGTTCAGGATCGAGGCTGATCTGTTCCGGAGACCAATATGAGTGAAAACACTGAAAAGACGGCGGAAGATCCAGACTCCAAACAACCTGCGCCCGCGAAGCTTCCGAGTCTCCTCCAGAACTACATTAGCTTTCTGGGCATGGCAGTCGTTGTTGCGTGCCTTTCAAGCATTTTCCTCCTGATCCTGGTCGAGTACTCAAAGGGCTCGGACAACCCGTACACGGTCCTCGTCACATATATCCTTCTTCCCAGTGTGCTCGTCTTCGGGATAGCACTCATTATTCTTGGCGTCATCCTTGAGAGACGCCGGCGGAGAAAGAATCCGGATGCCGGCCTGCCCCAGTATCCGATCCTCGATCTTAATGTCGCTTCCCGGCGGCGTTCACTTGTGATCATCAGTTGCCTTCTTTTTGCGTTCCTCTTTATGAGTGCCTTTGGCAGCTACAGAGCGTTTGAATACACGGAATCTGTGGAATTTTGCGGGCAGCAATGTCATACGGTAATGAAGCCTGAATTTGTTGCTTATAACGCCTCACCGCACGCCCGCGTGCGGTGCGTGGAATGCCATGTCGGGGGCGGAGCCGAATGGTATGTAAGATCAAAGTTGAACGGCATGCGCCAGCTTTATGCCGTTACTTTTCATACTTATAACAAGCCGATCCAAACACCGATCCATAACATGCGGCCGGCTGATGACACGTGCGCAAAATGCCATTGGCCTGAAAAATTCAACGGCGACGTATTGCGCGTCTTCGACCATTACGGATTTGACGAGGCAAGTTCGCTCAACCGTACGCGGATGCTGTTAAAGGTTGGCGGCGGCGACCCCAAAACCGGCGGATTCGGAGGCATCCACTGGCATATGAACGTTGCGAATGAGATCACTTATGTCGCGACCGACGAGAAGCGCCAGAATATTCCCTGGGTGCGAATGCGAGACAAAGATGGAACGGTGACCGAATATATGGCGAAGGAAGGAGGCCTGTCGGCTCAGGAAATTGACGCAGCCTCAAAACGGCGAATGGATTGCATCGATTGCCACAACCGCCCGACACATATTTATCTGTCACCGAATCAGGCGGTCGACCAATCATTGTCCGCGGGTCGCCTGGACCTTACATTGCCTTTCATAAAAGCGAAGGCGGTCGAGGTCCTTTCGGGGCAGTACGAAACAAACGACCAGGCTGTCGGGGCGATAGCCGCCGGCCTGACCGATTATTATCGAACGAATCACGCCGACGTCTTTACCGCAAAGCAGAATGCAGTAAATGCGGCAGTGTCTGAGGTCCAGCGAATATATCAGACCTACTTTTTCCCCGAGATGAAAACGAACTGGACGTCACACATCAACAACATCGGGCACTATAACGCCCAAGGCTGTTTCCGCTGTCACGACGGCCAGCACGTCAGCCGCGAGGGCAAAGTGATCCGTAACGATTGTGCGATCTGCCATACAACGATCGACCAATCGTTCTCGGGCCAGCTGATCAAACCTGCAGATGGTGTTTTCCAACACCCGGTCAATCTAGGTGACAGGAATACCTTTCAGTGTGCGGCGTGTCATAAGGGAGACCGCGGATTCAAACACCCGCTAAACTTGGGCGACATTTCCGCATTTCAGTGCAGCGAGTGTCACTCCGGAAACTACGAACCGGTAAAATTCCGCAGAAACCAGTGATCCAATGAATATGGCCGGCTTTCGCCGGCCCAGTTATTCGCAATTGATATCGCTTAACGGTCCGCGGCCGACTTGCCGAAATAGATTCGCAAGGACGTGTAGGGCATGTGGGCTGTATAATTCTGCGCCGGATAGACCGTGGCCGGGGTTACAAAAGGCGGAACAAAGGGCGGTTCTTCATACGAGTGATACTGATAGCCAACATTCCAATCGATATTTCTTGTCAGCCGAATCGCAAGCTTTATCTCCGGCCTGTGCGTCTGCATCGGATAGCCAGTAATGATGTCTTGGGGACGGGTGATCATCCGATCGCCCTGGCCCCCATCGTCATTCAACCGGTACCCCGCGTAGATCGAAAGCCGCTTGATAGGATTGGCGGTGATATCAAAGTAAAAGTAGTTATCCCGCTGATAAAACTCGCTTCGCCCAAGCAGAAACTGCGTGCTTGGAAAGATCGGCGTTCCGACCGGAACGATGATATCAGCCTGGCTGTTTTGAAACGTGTAGGTGTAGCCGGCGCTGACGCTGTAATTCGACATCGGAGACCATTCGACATTTCCGGAAAAGATCCGCGTTTTCGTATTAGCGACCGTTTCCGTTGCCGGGAAAAGAAGGACCCCCGAACTATTAAAGATCTCTGACGAAACGCCTGGGCTATCGTTGTCTTTGGTAATGAACGAAATGTCGAATGTAAACTGCTTTATTGCTGCCCTGCTTCTCACGCGGAAGTTGACGTAATCGTTGTTTGCTAAACGCGTAAAAACGTTGTCGGCCTCACCTATCTCGGCGTCTGCGTAAATGGTCCAATTGTTTATTGGTTTGATCCGTGAACCGATAATCACTGAGTTTGTCGAGTTTTCCGCTTCGTCGGACTCATTTAACGTGGTTGCACCAGTAAGCAAATTCTTGTCCAGAGCGCCGAGGAAAACCTCTCTGTTTGTGTATCGATATCCTAGATTTACCGAGAATCGGTTGCTGAATTGATAATCTCCCTCGATAAGATTTGAAATTCTCTGATATGCCGTCGATCTCCACGCGCTCGACCTTGACAACGTGCTCGGCAGCGGCGCTCCAGCCGCATTTGTAAGAAGTACCAATTCGGACAGCGTATTTGCGCCGCTAATACTAAACTGATCGAAGGTAAACGTATTGGAGAGCCTGAATTTCCTTGTCGCCCGCCACGTAACGCCGAGATCAGCTCTGGTTTGCGGGCGTCCCGCAAAGCCTGGTACTGCGATCTGATCCGAAACGATAAAATCCCCGGTAGAGGATGCCCGGCCTGTCAAAAGGTCCGACTCACGGATGTCGGATTCCGACTCGGCATATATGGCGCGCCCGGACACATCAAGTCGTTCGGCAAACGTCCGCTGAAAATAGAAATTGACGAAATTCGTTGTCCCTACAACATTGAATTGGCGCGTTGAGTTATTAAGGAACGAGGTGGTGGTGGCGAGATTATTGCCGGGATTAACACCGTTTTGGAAAAAGAGAGTACCGTCTTTGAACCTGCGGTGACCATAAAGCAAGCCAAGGTTGAATCCGAGCAGTTTACCTTCGACCCCTACCCGGTAGTCGTCTGACCGGGTCTTAACCTGCGAATCTATCTGGTATTCATCACTTCTGAACCGTAACGTGCTTGTCCCAGGCCCTTCCGTATCGTTAAACCCGTATCCGAGACGAAATCTAAGGTTTCGCTCAGGAAAAAGGGTCAGGTCAAAATCGCCAAAGTGATGCAGCGTATTCGCTCGGTGCTGGGAACCGGTTTGTACGGGCTGCGAAAAGGTCGCGACGTGGTTCTTGAGATTATTAAAATACCTTACCCGTCTGACACTTCCGTCCAATTTGTATATTCCAAGCTTGTCCATATTCACTCTGAACGAGCTTGATGGATCTGCTCCCCAGCCGCTCATCTGGAAAAGGGCGCTGTCAAAAGCCCTCCGAGCTGAGCGGTTATCCTGGATCAAAATACTTGAATCAAATATCCGGAAACCAGGTTGGTAATTAAGATCGCTCCGGTATTTTTCATGATCTCCATTCACGTGGATGCCCTGGACGCCGAGTTCCACACTTGAAGTTATCGTGTAGTCACCCGTGCCGGTATTTGAAGACGGTGATGGAGACGTCGTCGGAGTTTGGCCGAAAAAGGGAGTTGCCGAAAAAAGAAGGGCGACAACAATCGCCGGCAGTACCAGGCGGCAGTAACTTAATTTGTCCATAGATCCCTCAATGAACCTATCTAAAGAACAGGCGGCTGGAATTAGACCCGTGGATCGCCGAATGGCAAACCGTACATTGCTGTTCACGTAACTGCGCCTGATTATGCCGGCTTGGCACTTGCGGCGAAAGCTCGTCAGCAATTCCCGTATGACATTCGAAACAAAGCTGGCGGATCTGTGACCGCTTAAGCATTTTCGGATTCGAAGACCCGTGCGGAGTGTGGCACGCGGTGCAGCCTTCCAATTTAAGCGGGCCGTGTTCGTAGACGAACGGCCCCTGTTTGTTAGCGTGGCATTTTATACAGGCAGCATCGGCAGCAACCGCAAGTTTGGTTTGCTTGTTCTCAAAACCGCCGTGTGGATTGTGACAATCGCTGCAATTCATCGTGCCTTCCAAAACGCGATGTCTGAACGGTTTGCTGAACTGTGCCTTGACCTCGCTATGGCATCCGATGCATAGCGAAGGTTCGCGCGACCGGAGCATTGCCCTTTCCGCCTGACCGGGATTCTGGACCGAGGAATCTGAGACCCGGGTCGACGAACCGAGCTTGAAATTCGGAAGGTCGGGACCGTGCGCCGCATGGCATTGAATACATCCGATATTGTTACGCCAGTGTTCGCCCCGGCGAAAATTGTTGTGCGCTTCCTTGCCTGCGTGACATGCGAGGCACGACTCAGAGGCGGCCTTAGGATCCAAATTCTTTAGAATAATGATCTTCGATTTATCGCCGGCACCGTCTACGTGATCTTTACCAGGGCCGTGGCAGGATTCGCATCCGACGACCTTTCCTTTCCATGAAGACAGTGTATGCAGATTCCCGTGTTTTGTTCGGGCCACCTTGTCAAACTGGGGCTGATGACAAGCAGCGGAGGTTTCGCTTCCGACGTACTTGTCCTGCAGCGGGTTCGGTTCGGAAATGAGGCTCACCCCCGTTCCCGCGGCTGGGATCATGCCTCCGCCAAGCAGCCCGAAACCCGCCACAACGACGAACACGGCCAGAAGACCTACTTTAAATCGTCTGAACTTAAATACCATTTCCGCCTCTTGTACCGGCTTTCACGGAACGATAAGCTGTTGTTACTCAAGGAATAGGAATGCTCGCAACAATAATATAGCAGGCAAGGTGCAAGCGTATGTGACGCCAATCACAGATCTGCCCGAGCGAGAATTGAAGCCTCATTTAGCCCTTCGGACAGGGTAACGAGCAACTCCTCCTGCAGGATACGGTCCTTCAAAAGAATGGCCACCAATTCCTCGCGCGATCTGCTAAGACATCGGCACTCGGATTCCGCTTTTAGCGTGGCGCCGTATGCGATCCCGGCAATAGTTTCGGATAATCCGATCAGTTCGCCCGGGCTCGTGAGTCGCGAGACCGAACGTACAACTCCGTTGGATGGAAAGATCAGTCGTGCATCGCCCGAAAGCACCAACCAGACCCGAGAAGGCGCGGAATTGATGCGAAAAATGTAGGTACCGGGATCATAAACCCGAATTACACTTGATCTCAGTACATTCGGTGAACTGTCGAAGTACGAACGAAGGCGGTTAGACCGGATTGGAAGAGCGTATTTATAAAGCGAATCGCTACCGGCAACAGCCCTTATGGGTAATTGCCCTGACGCTTGCCGCATTTGGGAATCTTATGAGCGGCGGCCTTCGAACCGATAGGACGGTCGTCACTTTACTGCTGTGAGGCTTGTCACATTTTTATTGCGGGTTCCGATGGAGTCCCTGAGATTTCTTTTGTTGGGAATTATCAGTTTCGACCCGTCCAACCTGATCAGATTCAGCATCTTAAATGTCTTGATCAAGCGGGTTACGGTTTCCCGGCTTGTTCCGATCATTTCTGCGATCTCTTCATGTGTATAGTTCAATTGGATGTGCGCAGAATTCTGGGCATCGCCTGAGTTATCGCACCAATAGAGAAACAGTTTTGCCAGTTTGTCCGAGGCGGAGGCCGAAAGGCCGAGGGAACAGATCTGGGTATGGGCGCTGTGATAAAGCAAGCTGAGTTCGCGCATGGCGCCGAGAGCCGCATTATGGTCGGTCTGCAAAAGCGAAAGAAAATCCTCTCGCCGTATAAAATTCACCTGGCAGTCGATGATCACCTCTGCCGAAACCTCAAAAGTAACGCCCGCAACACAGGCCGGGAGGCCGAGTATACCGCCAGCCTCAGCCACACGGACAATAATGGCTCTGCCATCCTCGGAATAAGTAAGAAGCTTGACCTTACCCGAACAAAGAACATAAACACCGTTTGCCGGCTGTCCCTCAACAAAAAGCGTTGTACCCTTGGGAAAGCCGTGTGTGATCGCGTGTTCGGAGAAAGCGTCCAGCGATTCCTTCGGCAGATCAGAGAACAAACCGCTCAACGGCCATTTGACTCCTATAACGAGTATCCTCATTTTTGAAATTTCCGAGCAATCCGGTTTAGCCGTCCTTGTAGAAGTCGCAAACAAAAAATTGTCGACTGAGATTACGCTTACTGATCTCTCCGCCCGATATCCTCCGTGGAGAGCATCCGTAAAGACCCGCGGACAGTGAACCGTGATACGACATTTACTGTCCAAACCTGATCGAAAAAACACAAAGGGCGCCCAAGTTTGGCGCCCTTATCGAAACTCATCTAAGCTGGTCCGGCAGGCGAGATCGTACATCTCGTCGGTTTATAGCCGAGCCAATGCTTTTTCACCGGACTCCGCTGGCCGTCATTGGATGCTTTATAGCAGGAGTGTGAGTAATTGTCGATTACTCAGCAATGATCGATGATCGTATGTCTTGCCCGGTGCAACTTTCAGGGATTATGACACATCCTCGCCACAAATAAAAGATTTTCCATTGGAAAAAACGCCCTGATTTGAACGTATCTTACCATCGATCGGAACTCAGCACCGATTAGCCGACCGCCGTGTGGCCCGGCCTAAGCTGGAGCCATACGGTCGTTTAGAAAGGGAATGCGATGAAAGAAAAGCGGGCTTAAGGCGCCCCTTATGGCGTTGATTCACTTACGATTTTCCCATAACGCGACATTGCCGCGGCGAAACTGAAACTCGTGTTTGTAGTCGGCGATGCAGAGCCACTTTGCTTCCGCGATCGATTTATCGGACCTTATGCAGATAAGCCGCGTTTCTTTCCTATGGTGCTTCTGGGTTCGAATTTTGGGTTGGCGTAGGCGTACAGTCGAAGACGTTCGCGGCGAGTAGACTTATTCATCTCAACGGTTACTATCGGAGGATAGGCGCCGAGAAAAGCGGAGTCAGATAAAATACCGTTTTAGTAGCGCGGCAGCGCAATGGCAAAGCAGTGAGCTCCGAACCAAACGTTGAAAATTCAGGCCTAAAACCCACCCCGGTCTCAGCAAAACATATCCAAAGACTAAAGCTTCTTGGTTTCTTTTTGACACTTGGCGGCGTGGGTTTGTTCTGTTATTTCGTATGGTCGGTCGGCGTCAGCGAGATACTAAACGACATCTCTAAATTCGGATTCGCCGGCTTTCTGGTCATCCTCGTCATCTATTTTTTCCGGATCTGCCTCCGCGCGGCCGCCTGGAAGCTGTCGGTTTACGACCCTTATTCGCTGTCTCTTCGCGACACAATTCCCGCGGTCATCATCGGCGAGGCGATGAGCAGCATGATCCCGTTGGGAATCCTGGTCAGCGGAACTGCAAAGGCGGTATCGGTGAGGAAACGTGTGCCGCTGGTCATCGGGCTTTCGTCGGTCGCGACCGAAAATCTTTTTTACAGTTTTACTACAAGCGTGTTTTTGATGCTTGGCGCGCTCACGTTCATCAGGAACTTCCAGCTTGATGAAGGCTGGCGTCTTTCGATCGACGTGTTGATCGGGATACTTATTTTCTTACTGATCGCCGGCGTCGTAATGGTAATAAAGCAATGGCATTTTGCCAGCGAGACCTGCGAGATGCTGTATCGGTCGGGAATAGCCCGCGGCCTTCTCGAACACGGGCGGTCCGAGGTACGGCTTTTTGAGAATCTGATCTACGGGTTCTATCGCCGCCACCCGGAACGCTTTCTGCCGATCTGTGCTATCGAAGGCGCATTTCACGTACTCGGCATAGCGGAGGTCTTGTTCATTCTCAGCCGGATAACCGACGCGTCGTCACTGCTAAATGCATTTCTTCTTGAATCAGTCAGTCGGCTTATCACGATCGTATTCAAACTTGTTCCTTTTCTTGTTGGCGTGGACGAAGCGGGTGCGCAGTTCGTCGCCGAAACAGTAGCTCTCGGGGCCGCGGTCGGTGTGACCCTGGCGATCATTCGAAAGGGCCGGATACTTTTCTGGACCGGCGTCGGATTGACACTGATCATAAAACGAGGCCTTTCGATACGCGAGATCGGACGGCGGCCCTCCGCCTAAAGCGGCCAGAAGATCGGGACCAGGAACATCGCGGCTACGAAAACTATCACGGTCAATATTGTTCCGATCTTTACGAAATCCATGAATCGGTACTTGCCCGGCGTGTAAACAAGCACGCACGCGGGTTCAAGCGGCGTGATGAACGAAAACGAAGCCGCATAGGTGACCGCAACGATGAACGTGCGCGGATTTAGCCCGAGCGCGATGGCCGTCTTTACTGCGACCGGCAGCACGACCAGGGCCGCTGCCTGGTTCGACATCGGCTGCGTGAGCACGACGGTCAGCAGGAAGAATCCGGCCAGCACGTACATCGGCCCGTAGTTGAAATAGGCCTGGATCAGCCCGGCAAGATAGATATCCGTCCCCGTCTTTTCCATCGCCACGCCGAAACTCATCATGCACGCGATCAGCACAAGCAGCCGAAAATCGATCAGCGAATACATCTCGGGATAACGGACAGTTTTTGTCGCGAGCAGCAGCATCACGCCGGTAAGGGCACACACAGCCAGCGGAATTTCGAAACCCGTTACGACCTTCGAAAGCGAAAGCGTCAGGAAAAGAAGGAACGCGGCTATTGCCCATTTTCGTTTCTCTACTCGCGTGCTCGACGCCGAGACGTCCTCGAGAAGTATCACTTGCCCGTTCGACACAAGCGTTTCTATCTGGTGCCGGGTTCCCTGCACCAGCAGCACATCGCCGAACTTTAACGCCACGTCGCTAAGCTTGTTAAGGAATGTTTCGCCGTGCCGATTGATGGCGAGGACCGTCAGATTGTAGATCTGTCTGAGGCGGAGCGTTTTCAGCGTCTGGCCGGAAAGGACCGAATCGCGCATCACCAGCACCTCGAACAGCTCGATGCTGCCGCTTTCCAACAGGCCGTCATTCAGCTTAAAATCCGGCTTTATCTCGAGACCGACCTCTTCCTTTACCCGCAGGATGTCCTCGATCTTGCCTTCGACGATCAAAAGGTCATTTAGCTCAAGGCGTTCGCCCGCCCTCGGCGCGACTCGTTTTTGATCGTCACGGATGATACCGAGAACATTCAGCTCGAGTTCGGTATTGATATTCGATTCGGCTATCGATTTCCCGATAAGGCGAGATCCGGGCAGTACCACAAGCTCCGAAATATACTCGCGAATGCTGTAAGTCTCGGTCAGCGAATCGCCGCCGCCGCGGCTTGGAAGCATTGGCCTGCCGATAAAAAGCATATACAGCATGCCGACGGCGAAAACGATGATGCCGACCGAAGTCAGCTCGAACATCGAGAAAGGCTGCTGGCCGTACCGGACGATCGCGCCACTGACCGCGAGGTTGGTAGACGTGCCGATCAGCGTGCAGCTTCCGCCAAGAATTGCCCCGAAAGCCAACGGCATCAAAAGCTTGGAAGGAGGGATCTTTGCCTTTGCCGCAAGGCCGATGATCACCGGCAGGAACATCGCGGTGGTCGTCGTGTTCTTCAGACACCGACGCCGACGCCGCGGCCGTGGTCATAATGAGGGCGGTGAGCAGAAATTCGTTGCCGCCCGCAACGCGGTATAATCTCCGCCCGATAATGTCGACTATCCCCGTCTTTATCAAACCCCCGACAAGGATAAACAGCCCCGCGATAGTGATAATAATATCGTTGCCAAACCCCGCCACGCCCTCCTGCACCGTCAACACCTGCGTCATCACAAGAGCTATCACGAGCAGAATGCCGACAACATCGACCGGCAGCTTTTCGGTCGCGAACAGCGTGATCGCAAGTACCAGCAGGAAGAGTGTAATAATGATCGGCGTCATTGGCTGTTGAGAAAGGATACAGGAACTGGGAAAGCTTTGAAATACCTGAGACCCGTCCGGAACCTTTGAAGAGAGTAGGCCTTCAACTCAACCCGACTTCTTCTTCGGTCATCTTCTTCCGTGGCCGGGGCTTTTTGAGATAACCCACGGAATGAGAGGAACCGGAGGAAATAAGAAAGAAAAGACCGCGAACCATAAAATGTCTCGCGGCCTCTTGTCCCTGAAAGGGACGTATTCAATAGAGTCGGGTAACACCCGAGGATCAGTTGTAAATACTATTCCGACCCTGAAGGGATCGAACTAAGCTGAATAGCGTTGCTCCTTTTCAGGGAGCAGGCGCCATTTGATTCCTTTCGCAGGGTTCCACTCGTCCCTCGTTTCACCCTACGCTATTGACTCGGTCCCTTTCAGGGACAGGGCAGCATTCGAGGCGTCAATGCCTTTGAAGGCGCCACCGCGCGGTCAATGGACGATCTTGTTGGCTTCGATATCGACATCCGTCAATTCGAGCACGCTCTTTTCCGCATTTCCGTCGAAAATGCTTGAATCGAGGAGGCGGGTCCGGCGGTTGTCGAAGCATTCGAAGAGGGACACGGTGCAGGCCATTAGCTTTCCTTTTCGATTATGGATCTGGTGCACCTCGCCGCTTTTGGTGAGGAACTGGATGTCCTGCAGATCGGTGTGAAAAAGGTCCGCCGCTTCGGTGAAGGAGATGAGTTCGACCGGTTTTGAACAGACCGGGCAATAGGCGTGTCCCGAACGCCGAAGTAAGAGCTTTCCGCCGATCGAGTGGTCAATGGCTTCGCCTTGACGTTGCTTCATGATGCGACCTCCTGGAATCTATCTCGAAAAATCGATTTGCGGTATCATCATTGTTACCCGAAATTCGTCTAAATTGCCAGTCCTTTCGGTAAAATTCTTTGTTAACTCTCTGAAGATTCCTGATTCTTGTCTTGCGAATGTCGCAGGTGGAAACGTTTACTGGTTTGGCGATTTTCAAGTTCGAGCGCGGGCGGAGGACCGTTAAGCCGGGAAACATGTTGATTTCGCGGACCGTAAAAGATCTTGTCGCCGGGGTCGGGCCTCGATTTTCAGGAGATCGGAATGCACTCCTTTCCCGAGATCAAGGGCGAATGGAGGCTGTTCACAGTGGTCCACTGAATACCGCAAAAACTGTCGGCCCTATTAATTGATCAATAGATTATGAAAAGAACTGTATTGTTAGCTTTTGTTGTTTTTCTTGCGCTTCCACTTTTAGTTTATTCACAGTCGCTTGAAGAAAAAATAAAAGAGATCGACGACTATGCGAACGTCGTATCGAATACCTGGAAGGGACCCGGGATGGCGATCGCGATCGTGAAAGACGACAAGGTCATATTCGCAAAAGGTTACGGTTCGCGGGAGCTGGGCAAAAACGAAACAGTCGATGAGAACACTGTTTTCGCCATAGCGTCAAACTCAAAGGCGTTTACGACGGCCGCCCTGGCGATCCTGATCGACGAGAAAAAGCTTGCCTGGGACGACAAGGTTTCGAAATACCTGCCCGAATTCAAAATGTACGATCCGTGGGTGACGAGCGAGTTGACGGTCCGCGACCTGGTGACGCATCGCGTCGGCCTGGACACCTTCAGCGGCGATCTGTTGTGGTACGAGGCAAATTTCACAAGCGACGAAATACTTGACCGTGTGCGCCATCTCAAACCCGTGTCGAGTTTTCGTTCGCGTTACGGCTATCAAAACCTGATGTTCATCGCCGCGGGAAAGGTAATTGAAAAGGTTTCGGGCAAGCCCTGGTGCGATTTTGTGACCGAGCGGATCCTCTCGCCGCTGGGCATGAGCCGGACCACGTGCAGTATCAAGAACTTGCCGGACAACGCGGCCTTTCCGCATAACGAATCGGGCGGCAAACTCCGCGTTCTGCCGCGAGGGAACGTGGACGGCGCCTATTCGGCGGCCGCATTGAATTCCTCGGTTGCCGATCTGTCGAAATGGGTAAGAACGCAGCTTGGCAAAGGCAAATTTGAGGGTAAACAGATATTCAGCGAAGCGCAGGCCTGGCAAATGCATCAGCCGTTTCTCGCACAGCAGATCTCCGAGCAGTCGTGGAAAGGCAATCCCGACCCGGCATTTCTCGGGCGTCGCTTCCGGTTGGTTCGTTTACGATTATCACGGCCGGAAGATAATCAATCACAGCGGCGGGCTTGACGGGATGCTCTCATATACGGTCCTGATCCCTGAGGAAAATGCCGGATTTGTGGTGCTTACGAATTCTGAATTTCCTCCGTTTGCGGTAATGATGAATAAGATCCGCGATGTTCTGGTGAATGCACCGAAGCGCGACTATAATGCCGAGGCGATCGAGCAGATGAAACGAGGAAAGGCCGCCGCCGATGCCGAGAACAAAAAGGTTGACGCTGCCCGCGTACCGAACACGAAGCCGACGCTGCAGCTAGCCGGGTATGCCGCAACATATTCGGACGAGCTTTACGGCGCGATCAACGTCGCGCTAAGAAAACGGCCGCCTTGTAATGCGGTTCTCGCACTCGCCGAACTTTGTCGCGGACCTTGAGCATTGGCATCATGACACGTTCCAGATCAAGTGGCGCCCGTCGGTCTCATACAATTTTCCGCGCGGCTTTGTGACCTTTACCATCGACAAGAACGGCAGGACCGATGAGCTAAAGATCGACCAGCCGAATAACGATTTCTGGTTCTATGAACTGCACCCAAAACGTGTCGAGCAAGCAGCGGCATCGCGGTAAGCGGCCGCATCGCGGTAAGCAGCGTATATATTGACTTCTGATTTGTCCGGACGATCGTTCTTTCTTGTTCCTCTTATTCTCTTATTCCGTGGTTGGGTTTCAGGCCGAACCACAGAATATGAAGCAGAAGGAGAAGTAACGTTAAACGGAAACGCGAAGTAATATCGAGTTTCGTTCAGTTCTCGGCCACGAAAAGTTCGACATTGGCGGCCTTGATATGCCATAATCACTGTTTGACCCCGTAAGAATTTAAGCGAGTAACAGGGAGACGCACTTTATGTCGAACGAAGGTGCCGAGTCAAAAGAAACGGACGAAAACACGGAAGCAGCTGCAAAACCGACCATTACGATCGCCGAAAGAGAATCGGGCGACACGGATAGGAAACCTACCATTACGATCGCTGAGCGAGAAGGTCAGGAGTAGCAAGCCTAAGCAAAGGAGATATATTTAGTAGATGTCAGATGAAGCAGTGAAGGCCGCCGAAGAGGCCCCGGAAAGTACCGAAGCAAAACCGACGACCGCTGAAAGCGCAGGCGAAACGCAGGCCCAGGCCGCCCCCGCCGAAGAAAAACCGGCCGAGGTCGAGGATGTACATTACCAGGCCGTCGAAAAGGATGGAACGGTAACCGCCATCTGGGAAATGCAGGGCCAAAAGCACCTCCGCACGATCGATCCACGGTCCCACGAAGGTAAGCAAATACTCGCCCTCTTCGAAACGGCAGCCTAGTTAGGCCGATAAGATCAACGCACGTGGCCATGCGAGTAAGTATCGCGTGGTCACGTGTTTTTGTTTTCCTAACTACCCACTATCCACTAATAACTATCCACTGAAGAGAACTGTTTTTCTCGAGTGGATAGTGACAAGTGGTTCGTGGATAATTTTTAAAAAGGTAATATTCGCGTGATCTGATGGTCGCCGCACCGCAATTTCCGGCCGTCAAACTCTGCTACCTGAACGACTCCGATCCCGGCTGAAGTTAGAAAGATCTCGTCGGCTTCATGCAAGGCTTCGATCCCGGCCTCAACCTCGTCGCACTCAAGATTCTCAATTACAAACTCGCGGGTCGTTCCGGGTAGGCAGCCGGTTTGCAGGCTTGGGGTGTACAACCGACCGCCCTTTAGCCAAAAAAAATTGGCCATGCACGCCGACGTTACCTCGCTCAGTTCGTTAAGCCGGATGGCTTCGTTGAACCTTCGCGCTTTTGCCTCTTCCAAAGCCATCAGATACTCAAGATAATTGGAGGACTTCATGCCGACAAGCGGCGAGGCGGTATTGATCGGGTAGGGTGACGCCGTTAGCTTGAACTTTTTTACGACTTCGCGACGACGGCCTGTAATTATCGAGAGTGAAGTTTTCCGTTCGCCGCCGTCACTCCAAGCCTCACTCGGTGATTCGTCAGAGAAAGTTATCCGGGCGCGCCCCCTCTTTACTTGCTTCTTCCCGATCAATTCGGCGAGCTTCTCGGCTGTCGATCCTTCGTCGAATTTCGATATATCGATATCGAGCCTAGCGGCATTCGCAACCAGCCGCCGCCAATGCTTTTCCCAAAATAGGGGTTGGTATTCAGCGATAGCGACGGTCGTAAAGACCCCAGTCCCATAAAGACAGGCCGATGAAACCGCGTCGAGCCGTGCCTCGGACGAAGAAATGATTTGCCCGTTTATCAAAACAAGATCGGTCACAAACGTATTATCGCGTCGGTCAGTAAAAAGACAAATTCTGTGGAACTTCCTCTAGGTTTTTACGTCTAATGTTCCGTCGAGATAATTATGCTCTTCCTTCGGCTGATCGTGTTGGTAGTGATGCTCGTCTGTGCTGGCTCGTGTCTCGATCCTCCGGCCGCGACCCGCGAAACTGCGGCTGTCGAGTCAGTCGAAAAGCCGCCTTTCACCGAGATACTCTCACCGTCGATCAGAAAAGTTCTCGAAAGCGCCCACGAACAAACGCGCATAACGACCGGCTATACCCAAACCTATTACTCTATCCCGTATCCGAATGGCGATGTTCCGCTCGAAACCGGCGCTTGCACCGACGTCGTTATCCGGAGTTTTAGAAACGCGGGCGTCGATCTCCAAAAGCAGGTCCACGAAGATATGGCGGTTAATTTTTCCAGATATCCGAAAAAATGGGGTCTTACGGCGACCGACACTAACATCGACCATCGACGGGTCCCAAACCTTCAAACTTACTTCGAGAGAAAAGGAAAAGCGATCGAAACTACTCGCAACGCCGAAGATTATCAGCCGGGCGATGTCGTCTCGTGGGACCTCGACGGAAAAGGCACGACCCACATCGGCATAGTGTCGAATATGTGGAATGCGAAAACCAACCGGTATTTGATAATTCACAATATCGGCGGCGGGACCAAGGCGGAAGATCGGCTATTCGAGTGGAAGATTACCGGACACTACCGATATTTTTAGATGTTACGATTCGAACCGCATCTCACTGCCGGTCCTGTTTTCAATTCGCCCTTTGCGGTCACGGCAAAATTCCGAAATAAGTTCGCTAACCAGTTCGCTCTTCTCTTCAGCAGGAACATGCCCGCAGTTTTTGAGAATGACAAGCCGTGAATGAAGAATCGAATCGTAAAGCTTATAAGCGTTGTGGATGCCGATAGCCTTGTCCTCCTCGCCCCAGAGGATGAGGGTCGGATGATTGATCAGGTACGCGTCCTCCTGAAGGCGGTTCGCGCTCCAGTTTCGGGAGGTTGCTAACACGGAATGATGCCCGTCGGCGGCGGCAAGCGGCCGGATCACATTTGTAACGCGTTCTTCGGTGATCAGATCGTGATTAGACCGGCAGAGCGTCCCCCGCATCCTGTAGCGCAGCATCGCTTTTGAATCGACGAGAAACGGTGTTATTACTTCGCCCAATGCCCTTTATCGACGCAAGCCGGAGGATCGGGTGTCTCAATACTTCATCGTTGCAAACCGCATCTATCAGGACGAGCTTTTCGACAAATTCCGGATAATCCAGGCAGAGGGTCATCGCGACAGCCCCGCCATAGCTGCTGCCAACCAGCGTTGCGCGGCCGATGCCGAGGCGGTTCATAAAACGCGAAACCATCCGCGCCTGCGCCTGAATGGAATAATCGAACCACCGCGGCTTTTCCGAATAGCCGAATCCGACAAGGTCGAGGGCCACAATATGAAATCCCGCGTCCGCAAGCAGCGGAGCGACCTTGTGCCAAACGAAAAGCGATGCCGTAAATCCGTGAATAAGGACGAGGGTCGGGTGGTTCGGCTCGCCAAATTCCTGGTAATGAATGCGCGCACCTTCGACAGTTATGAAGTGCGAGTGATCGGACAACGGAACCCGTTCCGAAACATCGTCCCAGAGAACGGTTTTTGCCCGGGTCAGCATCTTTACGGCGACCGCCGCCCCGAGAGCGCCTGCCAAACCAAGTGCTACGTTCGTTTTCTTCATAAACCCTTCCTGAAACGATAGAGACGATTTGGGGAGTGACCGAACATTCCGATTTTAACCGAAAACCACCTTTGGCTGAATACTTTTCTCGGCCCCGTCAAATTCTCCGATCGCCAACAGGTTCCCTTCAGGATCCAGCATTCTTACGGCCTCGCCGGACTCGAATTCGTCAGTGCTTCTCGATGAAAGGCCGCTTTTGGTTTTCGCAACGCGGTCCTCGCCTAACTGAAATGCCGGCAAATGCGCGACGGCCTCGCTCATCGGAACAATCAAGCGAGAACGGTCCGATGCTTCATCAAGTTCTTCCAGCGTGATCGCCTTAGAAATATGAAATCGTCCGGCCTGCGTACGACGCAGCTCGGTCAAATGTGCCCCGAGACCGGCTGTCCGCCCGATATCTTCAGCCAGAGTGCGGATGTAGGTCCCGGCGGAACAGACGACGTGAATGCGGATTGCGGTCCGCGGATCGCTGATCTCGTCGATCAGGCTAAGTTCGCGAATAATGACGGGTACCGCCTGGCGCTCGACGTGCTGGCCTGCCCGAGCGAGTTCATAGAGTTTCTTACCGCCGACCTTTTTCGCCGAATACATCGGCGGCACCTGCATTATCTCGCCTCGAAACCGAGAGAAAATGTCCTCCCAGTCCATTGAGGCCACTCGTGATCCCAGATCCGCACCTGGCAGTGGGCACTCCGCAGTTCGCATTCCGGTAGCATCGCCCGTATCGGTTTCGGCACCAAATTGGATCAACGCTTCGTATTCCTTTTCATCCTTGTCCAGATACTGAGCAAGCCGCGTCGCCTGGCCCACGAGCATCACCATTAGGCCTGTGGCGAAAGGGTCCAGTGTTCCTGTGTGACCGACACGTTTTATGCCAAGGGCGCGTCTAACACGATTTACAACATCATGCGACGTGATGCCCGCGGGCTTATCTATTAGAATTATCCCGTCCACTTCAGTTCTATCTTACTTGCGATCGGGTTATGTGGCGAAAACGGCTGGAATTGAACAAGGAGCGGGAACGGTTTGTGGCCGATCCGGAAAAGGCGCGCGAACGGACGATGAACCGCGCCGTAAAGCTGCTTGCCGCCAAACCGCGTTCGGTCGAAGAGCTTCGCGGCCGTCTGCTTGAGAAGCTTTGGACCGACGAGACGATCGTCGGGAAAGTGCTGGACAAACTAAAGGAATATGGTTATCTCGACGACCGCAAGTTTGCCGGGGACCTGGCGCTTTCAAAGCTTCGCCAAAAACCGCAGGGCAAACGGCGCCTCAAACAAAGCCTTTCCCAGAAACAACTCAGCAGCGAAGACGTCAGCCGTGGAATAGAATCTGCTTTTGAAAAACTGCCGGAATCCGAACTGATCGACACCGCGATCGAAAAACGAGTCCGGATCAAGGGTGTTCCCGTAACACGTGAAGAAACAAAAAAATTCTACGACCATCTGTTACGGCTCGGCTTTGACTACGACCTTATACGCTCCAAGTTGGCAGCGATCCCAAAGGAAACAGAACTGAACACCGGCGATGAAGATCAATTATGAAAACCGCAAATTTCGCCTCGTCCGAAACACCGAAAGTGGTGAGGTCGGGTCTGACACCGTATTTCATTATCACCAAACCGACCGGATCGTCTGGGCGGAATACAGCGGCGGCGAAATTCTGATCGGCCATTTGATCGCCAATTGCGATGAAGACGGCAACCTTGATATGCGTTACCAGCACGTCAACCGCCGCTGTGAGCTGAAAACAGGAAAATGCCGGTCGACGCCGCAGGTTATGAATGACGGTCGCCTGCGCTTACATGAAAAATGGCAATGGACGGACGGCGACGGTTCGTCCGGCGAATCGGTGATAGAAGAGGTCAGTTGAGGTTGGCGTTTTTTGAGTTTTTCCTCCGGATCTCGCTTCAGCCTCGGCGAACCGCGAGGCTAATTCTCGGGAAGTGCGAGCCGGTAAACCATCTTGTCGCCGATGCCGCTGAGGATCGTTTCGCTGCTGCTATCGCTTATCTCGAGGCGAAGGTTCCGGTTTCGCTCTAAAAAATGACGCAGCTGGCGGATAGATCCTTCAATCGGTTTTTCGGAAACAGCATTCGTAAGGCTTGCATCGAGGTCCTGAAATCTCTTGCCTGTCCAAACTATCCAAAACACCCGGTTGTTATTCAGGTCGATCGGCGCCGTGCGGACCGTTTTTCCGGCCGGGACCGTTTCATTCCCCGCCGGCTGGGAAAGAAGCCTGTAAACAACACGCCCTTCCGCATCGTTCGATTCGCCGATCACATATATCTCACCGGCCGAATCCGAAACCAGTGATATTTGCGCATCGGCAGACGGCGAACTTGCGGCCTCGGAAATGAATATCGGCTTAGCCGCCGACCTGGATTCGATCCAAAATCGTAACTGCCTCTTTGACCGGTCGTCGGGTGTCCTGTCCAGCATCGTTCCGACGGCGGCCTCGGCTATTTCTTCTTTCAGCAATGTTTGCCCGATCGGTATCGAAAGAGCGCCGCCAAGCAGCAAAAAGATCAGTATCCACGCCACGGCGCGGTGCGAAACGATCGGCGGTATTCGTCGTTGAGATTTAACGGCCGCTTGCGGCTCGGCAGGAATCACCAGTTCCGGCAAGGGCTCTGCACGTTCTACAACGGCCAGTGCCTCGGCCGGTGCGGCCTGCTGCACCTTGATGCTGGAAACCACGGGGGCCGGCCGCATTGAGCTGGCAAGGCGATAAGCAAAGTCCTCGATATTCTGCGGACGCCATGCAGGTTCGAATCTGAGGCCGGACAGCAATATATTTTCGCTCTCGAATGTCAGGTCGGTCCGAAGCTCTGTCGGCGGAATGCATTCGCCGCGGCTTGCGCGTTCAAGAATTTCCGCGGGACCGGAACCTTCAAACGGCAGCCGGCCGGTTATCAGCCGGTACGCGATCACGGCGAGCGAATATACATCCGTGGCAGTTGATCGATGTCCCAGTTTCGCAAAGGCCTCCGGAGCCGCGTAACGAAAACATTCACTTTCTGCCGACAAATGAACAAAGCCGTCACCGCGAACATCGACCGGCCATGCGGCACCGAAATGACGGATCTTTAAAGAGCCGAAGCGACGTCCCTCTTCGGCGACCACCAGATTGGATGGCCGAAGGTCGCAGTGGAGTATCCCTTTCCGGTGGGCCGCCGACAGGCCTTCGGCAGTTTGTTCAATGATCCGAGCGACAAGTTCGAGGTCGAACCGGATACCATCACGAACGAAGCTGTCCAGACTTTGGCCTTTGGAGGGTTCAGTCAAAGAATAGGGTCGTCCATCGAACAGCACGCCGCATTCTATGGCTTTTTCGATATTCGGATGCGAAACCTGAGTGAGAGCCGCGCCCACCTGTTGAATAGAAGGCCCCGGCTCATTGACGGGCGTAAAATTGATTATATTCAACACCGCATTGCGGCAAAATTGTTTCAGGTCCTTTATCCGATGGGAAGAATATCGGCCGGCAAGGGCCGGGTCGCTGAGGTCATCCTCGATCAGAAAGCGCTCGGACAGAATTCGGCCAACGATCGGCGGCCGAAAGGCGATCTCGATGTTTTCCGGTCCCGCGGCTTCCGCCGGGGTTTCATCCAACAGCATTCTTCGGTTAGAAATCGTGATTAAAGGCAAATTTCCCGACAGGGTGAACTGTGAAGCCCGCATTTTGCGTGGTTCACGATATACGGCCCCAACGGATATTTCCAATACAAAGGGTGAAACGCTCTACAGTATCGTGCGAAA
Source organism: uncultured Acidobacteriota bacterium (assembly GCA_963763355.1). Taxonomy (GTDB): domain Bacteria; phylum Acidobacteriota; class Blastocatellia; order Pyrinomonadales; family Pyrinomonadaceae; genus OLB17. The sequence continues at coordinate 820,870 of CAVXOI010000007.1, read as the reverse complement.
TGCGTTTTTTGGCAATATTTTTTTGCGGATAGGTCCGCCTTCGCAGATCGGGGGCAGGTCTGGACAGAACGGGCTTCGTAGTGTTGTTTGACCCACTATCGCTTTTTCCGCACAATATCCGTAACGGTGGCTAAAGAGGAAATTGCCGCCGGTCGAACCAATTTTTATGACCGGAGACCAAGTTAGACAAACATTTCTTGATTATTTCGAGCAGCGTGGACACAAGGTCGTGCACTCATCGCCGCTTTTACCGGCGAACGATCCGACCCTGCTTTTTGTTAACGCCGGGATGAACCAGTTCAAGGACGTGTTTCTCGGTAACGAAAAACGCGATTATAAGCGGGCTGTAAGCTCGCAAAAATGCATCCGGGCCGGCGGCAAGCACAACGACCTGGATGAGGTTGGCAAGACGGCCCGGCATCACACGTTTTTCGAGATGCTGGGAAATTTTTCGTTCGGTGATTATTTTAAGGAAGATGCCGATCAAATATGCGTGGGACCTGCTGGTGAACGAGTTCAAACTCGACCCCGAACGGTTGTGGTTCTCGGTCTTCGAAGGCGACGACCAGGTGCCGCCGGACGATGAGGCCCGTGCACTGTGGGAAAAGGTCTGCGGACGGCCCGAACGCATTCTGGGTTTCGGTCGAAAGGACAACTTTTGGCAGATGGGCGACACCGGCCCCTGCGGTCCGAGTTCGGAGATCTTCCACTATATGGGCGATGATCCGCTCGATCCGGAGAAGAATTCGCCGCACTGGGTAAACGGCCCGGGCGATACAACTATCGAGATCTGGAACCTCGTCTTCATGCAGTACAACCGCACACAGGAACCGGACGGCTCGTTCAAGCTGACTCCGCTGCCTGCCCCGTCCGTCGACACAGGCATGGGCCTTGAGCGAATGACCGCCGTGATGCAGCACGTAAAGACGAATTACGAAACGGACCTTATCAAGCCGCTTGTCGAATTCACCGCAAAACTGTCCGCAGAAACGAGTTCGACCTGAAATAGTCGGCCGCAGTAACCACTCTGGGTCAGCTAACGATCGGCTTAGGAGAAAACTATGAACGCAAGGCAATTCTTTGCTTCGTCCAGAACACTTTTTCCGTCGATCGTTTTCCTCTTTTTTACGATGGCCGCCGGGGCGCAGTCTCCTCAGATCCTTGTCGAGAATACCCGGTCCGATATGGGCGGCCGCAATTCCATCGCCGGGACCGTCCTTTTGCCGACGGGGACGGCCGCGAACACCCGGATCCGGGTTCGCCTCTCAACCCCGGGGGCCGAAGTTTCGACACGGACCGACGAGTTCGGCAAGTTCTACATCAGCGGCCTCAAACAGGGGACCTATACCCTTCATATCGATCCTGACGGCGATCTTGAGCCCGATTCGCAGCGGGTCGAGATATCGGACCCGGCCGCGGCTCCTAACGGACAGACTTACACGGTGGTGGTGCGGCTTCGGCCTAAAGCGAGCCGTGCCGCGCCGAAACCCGGGGTCGTGAATGCCGAGCTGTCGGGTATCCCAAATCGTGCCGTAGAGTTATACATGAAGGGCCTTGAGCTGTCTGCCAAAGGAGACAATAAAGCCGCGGTCGAATCCCTGCTTCGAGCCGTGGCCGAACACCCGGATTTTATGCTGGCCCATTCGGAGTTGGGTGTTCAATACCAGAAACTCAACAACCTTGAAAAGGCTGACGAACATCTGCTCGCGGCACTTAAGATCAAACCCGACGCTTACGAACCGCTCGCGAACCGGGGGATCGTGCTTGTTCGCCTGCGTAAATACGCCGACGCTGAACCGGTCCTGCGAGCCGCGATAAAACTCAAAGAACAATCCCCGGTCGTTCACTTCTATCTCGGCCGGTCACTGCTCGGTCAAAAACGTCCCGCCGATGCCGAGCCGGTATTCCGGACCGCGTACGAGCAGGGCGGAAACGACATGATCGAAGCCCGGCGGGCCCTCGCGACCATCTATTTGGAAAGAGGCGAGAACCAGAGGGCCCTGGAGGAGATCGAAGCTTACCTGGCGGGGAATCCCTCGGCTGCCGACGCGGAACACCTTCGCGAAACCGTACGGAAGCTAAAGGAATGGCTCAAAGCGAACCCAAAACCCTGATCGTAAATATGATCACGGTACTTCTCATCGAAAATCAGCCGCTAACACGGATCGGCGTCCGGGCCGTGGCCGACCGCGAAGACGGCATCTCGATCATCGATGAAGCGGACAACGCGGCCGACGGTTTCGCGAAATTTCGTGAACTAAAGCCCGACGTAACTATCCTCGGCCTGCACCTTCCCGATTCATGCGCGATCGACGACCTGGACAATTACTTCATCGAAAACCCACAGGCGAAGATCATCGTCCTTGCCGAACACGCCGGCGATGCCGAGATCACAAAAGCACTGAAAAAGGGAGCGGCCGGTTATATTTGCAAAGATGTCGAGCCCGACGACTTGGTAAAAGCGATACGCACCGTTGCGGCCGGTCGGAAATATATTCCGAACGACATCGCACAGATCCTGAGCGAGAATCTGGGTAAGGAAGAACTGACCCCGGCCGAGTCGAACATTCTGCGGATGATCGTCGGCGGAATGTCGAATAAAGAGATCGCCTTTGCCCTGGATGTTTCCGAGAACACCGTTAAAACGCACATCCAAAACATCTTCGGCAAGATCGGCGTGTCAGACCGCACATCAGCCGCGACGACCGCGATAAAACGAGGGCTGGTGAGAGTGGACCTCTAGTCAGAACCGCCTGCGTAAGGCCACCCCGCCCGGCAATACAACGCCGGGCGAGGACCCCGGCAGCGGGCGGCCAGTTGGTACAGTATGAACGAGATCAAGAACGCATTGACCGACTATGCCGAGCGTTTACGTCAGGCGAGAGCGAAGTGCTGCAGGAACTTCGCGAGCACTGCTACGCCCATTACGAGGATTCCGTCAATGCTCTCCGGCTTTTACCAGGGCCGTCTGCTGTCAATGTTCTCAAGAATGATCCGGCCGAAAGTCGTGCTTGAGATCGGCACTTATCTCGGCTATTCCGCTCTCTGTTTTGCCGAAGGCTTGGCGGATGGCGGCAAGGTAATTACATTGGACATACAGGAAGACACGAACAAAGTCGCCCGTTCGTTTGTCGAGCGGACCGAGTTCGAAGACCGCATCGATTTCCACCTCGGGCAAGCCGCCGAGATCATCCCGACGCTCCCCGAAACCTTCGACCTCGTCTTTATCGACGCCGATAAGCCTAACTATTCCAACTATTACAACCTCGTCTTCGACAAAGTCCGCCCCGGCGGCTTCATCATCGCCGACAACGTCCTCTGGAGCGGCAAGGTCCTCGATGACGAAAAGGACGAGAACACTGCAGGCTCTTCATGAATTCAATCAAGATGGTGTTGGCGGATGAACGGGTCTCGAATGTGCTGCTGCCGATTCGGGATGGGTTGATGGTTGTTTGCAAAAATTAGTGCAGAAACCCGCGCGTAAGCAAGGGCGGAAAATCCAACGCTGAGTTATACGTCCTTGCTTCGCGCCAGCTTCTGCATTTCTCACTCAAAAGTATTAGCTTCCGCCCACCGCAATTGATGATTACATTCCTCCTATGAATCGATAAACTTCTTGTATTAGCTTTGCGACTTTGCGGCTTTGCGGGAAAAGTCTTTCCCGCAAAGTCGCCAAGACGCAAAGGAAAACAAGGAGGATCGAAATGACGGCACAGGCAAAGACAGGCAAGCAGATGAAAAGGGTCGAAAGATCATCGCACCGCCGCCGCGGCATTGGGTTGGGGACGGGTTTAACGTGCACGGATTTTTCCCGCACGGGCCGCTTACGGGGGAGCGGATGAGTCCGTTCTTTTTGCTCGACTACAACGCGATGACCGAATTTCCCGCCGCGTGAAGAACCGTTCGGTGTCGGGCCGCATCCGCATCGCGGGTTCGAGACGGTGACGATCGCTTACAAAGGCAAGGTCGAGCATCACGACAGCCGCGGCGGCGGCGGAGTCATCGGCGAGGGCGACGTGCAGTGGATGACCGCCGGAAGCGGCTTGCTGCATAAGGAATTTCACGAGCAGGAATACAACCGTGAGGGCGGCCCGTTCCAGATGGTTCAGCTTTGGGTCAACCTGCCGGCAAAGGACAAGATGACGACGCCTAAATACCAGGCGATCACGAACGCCGAAATGGGCCGGGTCAGCCTGCCGCAGGGCGGCGAGGTCGAGATCATCGCGGGCGAGTTCGGTGGAGTGAAAGGCCCGGCGACGACGTTTACGCCGGTCATCTTTACAACCTCAAGCCGAAGAAAGGTGAGACGATCGAGCTCTCATTCCCGGCGGGCTACACCACCGCCGTCCTCGCGATCGAAGGTTCGGCACTGATCAACGGCGACTGAAAAGCTGCCGACAAACAATCTCGCATTGTTCGACCGTGAAGGCGAGGACTTCACGGTCGAGGCACTCGAGGATGGCATCTTTCTGCTGATGAGCGGCGAACCGCTGAATGAGCCGATCGCTCAATACGGCCCGTTCCTTATGAATACGCAGGCGGAGATCGCCCAGGCGATCGACGATTATCGACAAGGAAAATTCGGATATCTGGCCGATTAAAGATCGACAATTGCGAATTGTTTTTAGCCGCAGATTAAAGCGGATGACGCGGATATGAGTTAATCAGATTCGGTCATCCGCGTCTATCTGCGGTTAATTAGACGCTGAACTTGCGACGTCTAATTTCTAATACTCTCCATCACCTTTCCGATAAACTCGTTGATCTTATTGTTCTCGATCCACCGGGCGACGATGACGAGGTCGTTTTCGGGATCGATGTAGATCATGTTCGTCCCGTTTCCGACGTGGACAAAGGCCGACGCGGGAGCGTTTGCATACAGCTTTTTGTCCGTGTTCAGGAACCAGTTCATAAAGCCGTAGGTCGGCTCGACGGTCGTGGGCGTTTTTGCCTGGCGGATGAACTCGGCGGAGAGCAATTGCTTGTTTCCCCATTTGCCGTTGCGGGCGGTGAGCAGGCCGAAGCGGGCCATATCGTAAGCGTTGATGAACATCCCGCCGCCCCAGTGCCCGCCGCCGCTAACCGACTGGATGATCTGGCCGTCGATGACTACATACGAGTTCTCGTAACCGTACCACCGCCAAGTGTTCGAGGCGCCGATCTCGTCCATTATGTGTTCTTTCAGGACCTGCGGCAGCGGCTTCCGCCAAACATTCAGCGCAGCCAAAGCAAGAGCGTTGACGCGGACGTCGTTGTATTCGTAGGCGGTACCCGGTGCTCCGCGAACACGGTTAAGCCACTTGTTCGCATCGCGGTCGGGCCGATCGGCCCAGTCGGGCTTTCCCCAAAGCGTCCCTTCCCAATCGCTGGTCTGGCGAAGCAGGTGTTCCCATGTGATCTTGCGGTTATGCTCGGTCCCGAATAGGTCGAGCAGCTGCGACGAGCCGAACCTTTCACCGATGTCATAGCGCTGGCCGGGTTGATAAATCGTGACCGGAGCGGCATAGTCGGCCGCTTTGTCCTGCAGGCTTCGTATCAGCTTTCGGTCAAACGCGAGTCCCACCGTAGTCGAAAGAAAGCTCTTCGTAACGCTGTGCGTCATGTCGACCCGTGACGGGTCGCCCCACTCGGCGATCAAATATCCGTTGCGGATGATAATGCCCGTCGCGTCGCCGCGGTCTCTGGTTGGCCCGATGATCTCACCGAAGGGTGCACGGCCGAAGGATTGCGTCAACCCGAGCTCCTGGCTGCGCGGTGCGGTCGCTTCGCTCGCCTTAGCAAAATCGATGGCTGCCGCAAGCTTGGCCGCGTCCAGTTTCGCCTGCTCTGGGGTCCGACGTTCCCAGCTGCCCGCAGAAGGGACGTAATTACTTTGGGCATACGAGAGGCACGTCAGAATTACAGTTGCAACGGCCGACACTATTACGCGATTCATCATAAGAGTGATCGAAGGCGATTCTAAGTTATCGTACTCGAAAAGAAGTGTAGTGCCCGAGATCTTAGCCATCGGAGATGGCGAAAGCATAAAGCCTCGGGCGTAAGCCCGAGGTTGGTCGAACAAAAAAGTAAAGCTATCGAAGATAGCGACAGAACTCTCGCCGGTTTCACGGGCTTCGCGAATCTTTAAACGTACACCTCGGGTTCACACCCGAGGCTTTACGCTGTCGCCGCTATCGCGGACTTAAAGCCTCACGAACGTGCCGCCCGGATAATATCTGCGAACACACCTGCCGCCGTCACGTCCGCTCCGGCACCTGCTCCCTTCACCACAAGTGGCTGTTCAGAGTAGCGGTTCGTGTAAAACAGCACGGCGTTGTCTTTGCCGGAAAGATTGGCAAAATTATGGTCCGGCCCGATCGACTGCAGACCGACCGAAGCCTTTCCGTCGACGAGCGAGGCGATGTACTTCAGTTTCAAGTCGCTTTCGAGACCGCGTCATCAAGTAGCTTTCGGAAATGATCCTCCTGTCGTGCCATTTCCGTGTAAAAATCCTCTACTGACCCTTCAAAACATGATGCCGGCAGAAACGGACTATTTTCGATATCCTCCATTTCCAAACGGTGGCCGGCTTCGCGGGCGAGTATCAGGATCTTCCGGGCGACGTCGGTGCCGCTCAGGTCCAATCGCGGGTCCGGTTCGGTGTAGCCTTCGTCCTGGGCCTGATGAACAACATCGGCAAAAGGCCGCGAGCCGTCGTAGTTGTTAAAAACGAAATTGAGCGTCCCGCTCAGCACCGCCTCGATCCGGTTTACCTGGTCGCCGCTTCGCATCAGGTCGTTGAGCGTATTAATGACAGGCAGGCCGGCGCCGACATTGGTCTCGAATAAAAAATTCGCGTTGTACTCACGTGCCAGGCCCTTCAGCGAGGCATACTTTTCATAGTCTGATGAAGCCGCGACCTTATTGCACGCGATAACGGAAACGCTTTTTTCCAGCAGCCGTGAGTACATTTCAACCACGCCGGCGTCGGCGGTTATGTCCGCGAAAACCGAATTTCGAAGGTTTCGTTCGATGACCACGTTGGCAGTTTCCGCGGGTTCGAATTCGCCGTCTGACGGTCCTGCCAGGATGTCCTTCCATCGAGAAAGATCGATCCCTTCTTCGTCCACAACCAGCCGTTTGCTGTTCGCCAGCCCGACGACGCGGACATTCAGCTTCAAGTTTTCAAGTAGATAGTCGTGCTGCAGCCGCAGCTGTTCCAGCAACCGGCCGCCAACGGTGCCGACACCGACGATGAACAGGTTTATCTGCTTGCGGCCGTCGGAGAAAAACTCTTCGTGCAGCGTGTTGACCGCCTTGCGAACGTCCGTTGAGCTGATGATCGCCGAGATGTTCCGTTCCGAAGAGCCTTGCGCGATGGCGTGAATATTTATGCCGTTGTGCCCGAGCGTCGTGAACATCTTTCCGCTGACACCCGTGTGCTCCTTCATTCGGTCGCCGACCAGTGCGAGGATCGAAAACCCGCTTCTCCGCCTTCAACGGGTCGATCTTGCCGATGTTTATTTCATACTCAAACTCCCGATCGACGACGTGTTTTGCCCTGTCACTGTGTTTCTCTTCGATCGCAACGCAGATAGAATGCTCTGACGAACTTTGCGTGATGAGGATGACGTTGATCTCGGCTCGCGAAAGGGCATCAAATAAACGTTTGGAAAATCCCGGAATACCGACCATTCCGCTTCCTTCCAGGCTGAGAACGGAGATCTTGTCGATGCTGGTTATTCCGCGGACGATCTCACCCGTGTCCGGCGAATCAGCCTCGATCAGGGTTCCTTCGGCGTTCGGATCGAACGTGTTCTTGATCAATACCGGAATACCTTTCGCCATAACCGGCTGGATCGTTGGCGGATAGATCACCTTTGCGCCAAAGTGTGACAGCTCCATCGCCTCGCGATAATTGATCCGGGGTATCTGCCGCGACGTTGCGGACGAAACGCGGGTCTGCTGTCATCATTCCGCTTACGTCCGTCCAGATCTCTAGTATTTCGGCATCCAGGGCAGCCGCGAAAATAGCGGCCGTGTAATCCGAACCTCCACGGCCCAAAGTCGTCGTGTATCCGCCGCTGTCCGATGCGATGAAGCCGGGAACAATATGCAGCCCTGTCTTTGAATTACCGATCGCTTCCTGCAACCGCCTGTTCGTTTCGGCTAGGTCGACCGCCGCGAATCCGTGGTTCGAGTCGGTCCGGATCAGAAGGCGGCTGTCGTGCCATTCGCTCTCGATCCCGTCGGCCGCCATTTTGGCTGCGACCATTTTCGACGATGCGATCTCGCCAAAGCTCAAGATCCTGTCAAGCGTCTTGGGCGTCAGCTCGCGGACTCGGCGGACGCCTTCGGTAATGCTTTCCAGTTCGTGAAGCGTAGCTTCCACAAAATCCGAGATCGTTGCGGTATCGGCATCCTTGAAAAGTGCATCGATCGCCGCGTTGTGGCGGTCGCGTATCTGACCGAGTTTTTCGATAAAACCGTCGTCGCCCCTTTCTGCGGCGCGGCCCATCTCGATCAGCCCGTCTGTCGTGCCCTGCATAGCCGAGAGCACGACGACGCATCTATCGTCCGCCGCCGAGCGTCTTATTATCTCGACAACCTTCTCAATATTTTCAGCATTGGCGACCGAAGAACCGCCAAATTTCAGTACCTTCATTTCGCTTTTTCCAAGATGAGCTCCCGAACCGCATCATAATCCGGACCGATCTCAGTGACCATCTTTTGTTTGGTATATAACTCGCTTATCGACGTCGGAACGTCGACGTCTGCACTGATTATTTCGGCCACCGAATCGAACTTTACCGGGTGGGCTGTTTCAAGAATAATTCCGCTCGCCCCTGGATGCTTTTCAAGGTGATCAGCCAAGGCCGCGTATGCAACGGCTCCGTGCGGGTCGAGAATATAGCCGTAATTACAATGTACTTCCCGTATCGTTTCTGCGGTCCTTTGGTCCGAAATGCTGACCGCAGTCATCCGTTTTTTGAGACCGGCCGTGTCCCGGCCAAACATCTCGAGGATGCGGACGAAATTGCTTGGATCGCCAACATCCATTGCGTTTGACAGCGTTGAGACCGAAGCGTTTCGGGTTGTAATCACCTGTCTTAAAGAACTCCGGCACCACATCGTTCGCGTTGCACGCCGCAATGAAATGCGAAAACGGCAGGCCGGAAATACTCGCAAGAACTCCCGAAGCAAGATTGCCGAAATTTCCGCTTGGAACTGCTACAACCGGCGGAGATCCGTGTTGCCACTGATTCATCGCGAAGAAATAGTAAAACTGTTGCGGCAGCCATCGGGCGACATTGATAGAATTCGCGGACGTAAGAAAAGCCTTTGTTTTAAGATCCGTGTCTGCTAAAGCCCTTTTTGCGATGACCTGACACTCATCAAAACTGCCACGTAATTCCAATGTAGTTACATTTCCGCCAAGCGTCGTTAACTGCAGCTCCTGGACCTTGCTTACCCGGCCCTTCGGATAAAGAATGATGACCTCGATCCCTTCGACGCCGTGAAATCCGTTCGCAACAGCACCGCCGGTGTCGCCCGATGTCGCGACGATCACGACCGTTTTCCCGGTTCGCTCCTCCGCAAAGTGCCGGAGGCAGCGGCTCATGAACCTGGCACCGACATCCTTGAACGCGAGTGTAGGGCCGTGAAAAAGCTCGAGTGCAGAAATGCGGTCCGAGATCGGGACAAGCGGAAAATGAAAGTTTACCGTCTCGGCGCAGATCGAGTACAGCTTATCGTCCGGAATGCTGCCGCCCACATATGGACGAATAACATCGAACGCTATCTCTTCATTCGACCGGCCGCTCAGCTTATCAACAAAACCGTTCGGCAACCGGGGTATCGACGCCGGAAAATATAGGCCCTCATCATCCGGCTGGCCGCGAAGAACAGCTTCCCGGAAGGTCACCTCGGGCGACCGGCGGTTTGTGCTAAAGTATTGCATCGATTGGCGAGACGGCGAGTATTTACGGTCCCGGACGCATAATGATAATACGTTTCGGATCGATATCGGAAATATGCAGGAAATCCGCGTTCATGCACCGGCAACTGTGGCAAATGTCGTCTGCGGCTTTGACTGCCTCGGTTTTGCACTGCGCGAGCCGTTCGATGAGATGACCGTTCGCCGGACAGACGAACCGGGCATCCGCATGATTAACCGCGATAATTATAAATTGCCGACGGAACCCGAACGTAACGTCGCGGGAGTTGCTGCTGCTGCGATGCTTGAAAAGGCAAAGGCGGATTTCGGTATCGAAATAGAGATCACCAAACACATCATGCCCGGCAGCGGCATCGGCTCCAGCGCGGCTAGCTCGGCGGGTACTGTCGTTGCGATAAATCGCCTGCTGAACGATCGCTTCTCCAGGTTTGAGCTCGTCGATCTGGCAATGGAAGGCGAAAAACTTGCCTCGGGTTCGCGTCACGCCGACAACGTTGCACCCTGCATCTTTGGCGGCTTCACCCTGGTCCGCTCGACCGAACCGCTTGATGTGATCTCGCTTGATTTCCCGCCGCTGTGGGCAACGATCATCCATCCGCAGATCGAGATCAAGACAGCCGAAGCCCGGGCGATCCTGCCGAAGGAAGTTCCGCTGAAAACCGCGGTCAGGCAATGGGGCAATGTCGCCGCCCTTGTCGCCGGCCTTCAAAAAAGTGATTATGATCTGATCACCCGATCGCTCGAAGACCTCATCGTCGAACCAGTGCGAAAAATTCTCATCCCAGGCTTTGACGAGGTAAAGGGAGCAAGCCTTGAAGCAGGCGCGCTCGGCGGCGGCATCTCAGGCTCGGGCCCGTCCATGTTTATGCTCAGCGGCGACGCGAATACGGCAGGGCAGGTCGAAAAAGCAATGCACAGCGTCTACGCGCAAAACGGCATCAAATTCAACACGTATATCTCCGAGATCAATGGTGAAGGCGTGCGGGTTTTGGCGGGCAACGAACAGCTGTCTTTCTAAATCCGACAAACCTGATAAAATTAATCCAGAAATGTTGACCAAGGAATTAGAAGAGACATTGAGCTTTGCGGTTGATCAGGCGGTCAAGCACAAGCATGAGTTCGTGACGCTCGAGCACCTGCTTTACGCTTTGCTCGAGGACAGCTCGGCCGCGAGATATTCTGTTCCACTGCGGGGCGAAGCTGGAAGAGCTTGGACTCGTCGCTCGAAGATTATTTCCGCGAACGTGCTTGAGAAAATGCCGGAGTCGAGCCAAGCACATGCCGGAGCTGACCTCGACGTTTCAGTCCACGATCCAGTACGCCGTTCTCCAGGCCGAGGGCAGCGGCCAACCGGCCGTTGACGGCGGCAACATCCTCGCGGCGCTTCTACCAGGCTGAGCAGTCGTACGCCGTTTATCTTTTGCTGCAGCAGGGCGTGACGCGGCTGGATATTCTCAACTACATCTCGCACGGCATTTCAAAGGTCGATATCGGCGGACCGCTGCCCGATGGGTTCGATGACGAAGAATTCGGCGGAATGGGCGGCCCGCAGGACCGCAAGAAACCGCTTGAAAGCTTTACGGTCGAATTGGTCGCAGCGGGCCGCGAACGGCGAGATCGATCCGATCGTCGGACGCTCGGCCGAGATCGAACGGACGATCCAGGTGCTTTGCCGCCGGAAGAAGAACAATCCGCTTTATGTAGGCGAACCCGGCGTTGGCAAGACCGCATTGGCCGAAGGCCTTGCACTGAAGATCAGCGAAGGTGACGTACCCGAGGTGCTGCAAGGACGCAAAGGTTTTCGCGCTCGATATGGGCGCGGTGCTTGGCCGGAACGCGTTACCGCGGCGATTTTGAGCAGCGTTTCAAGGCGATCATCAACGACCTGAAAAAGGAAGAGAACGCGATCCTCTTCATCGACGAGATCCACACCATCGTCGGTGCCGGATCGGTATCGGGCGGTTCGATGGATGCTTCGAATATTCTTGAAACCGGCGCTGGCAGCCGGTGAACTTGCGATGCATCGGATCGACCACGTTACGCGGAGTACAAGGCCGCATTCGACCGCGACCGGGCGCTGGCACGTCGTTTTCAGAAGATCGAGATCGGCGAGCCGACGATCGACGAAACCTATCAGATCCTAAAGGGCCTGAAAAAATTCTACGAAGCAGCATCACGGCGTCAGGTACAGCGACGAATCGCTGCAAGACCGCTTCCGAACTTGCCGGAAAATATATCAACGACCGCTTTCTGCCGGACAAGGCGATCGATGTGATCGACGAGGTCGGTGCCTCGGTAAACTGCTGCCCGCGAGCAAGCGGCCGAAAAAGAGTCTCGGTGCAGATGGTCGAGAACACGATCGCCCGAATGGCGAAGATCCCGCCGAAGACGGTTGTCGCCGATGAAAAGGACCGGCTGAAGACGCTGCGCGAAGATATCAAGAAAGTCATCTTCGGCCAGGACGAAGCGATCGACAAGATCGTCGACGCGATCCAGATCTCGCGTGCCGGACTCGGCCATCAGACAAAACCTGTCGGCTCGTTCCTTTTCTCCGGTCCGACCGGCGTCGGCAAAACGGAAGTATCGAAACAGCTTGCCGAGATCCTCGGCGTCGAGTTCATCCGCTTCGACATGAGCGAATACGCCGAGCCGCACACCGTTTCGCGGCTGATCGGCGCGCCGCCGGGATACGTCGGTTTCGATCAGGGCGGCCTGCTGACCGAGGCGATCATGCGAACGCCGCATGCCGTGCTCGTGCTGGACGAGATCGAAAAGGCGCATCCGAACCTGTTCAACCTGCTGCTGCAGGTGATGGACTCGGCGACGCTGACCGACAACAACGGCAAAAAGGCCGATTTCCGCAACGTGATCCTGATCATGACGACCAACGCCGGTGCCCGCGAACTCTCATCCGGCGGCGTCGGTTTTCGCAACGCTTCCGACACGAAGGGCAACGCCAAGGGCGTGATCGAACGCACGTTCACGCCCGAATTTCGCAACCGTCTCGACGCCTGGGTGCCGTTTAAGGCGCTCGATATCGAGATCATCAAGCTCGATCGTCGACAAGTTCATCAATGAACTAACGGGCAACTTGCCGAAAAACGCGTGCTCGTAAAACTCGACGAAGAAGCCCGCGAATGGCTCGCCAACAACGGCTTCGACGCCCGCTACGGCGCCCGCCCGATGTCCCGCTTGATTCACGAAAAGATCAAACAGCCGCTCGCGAACGAGATCCTTTTCGGCAAGCTTGCGAATGGCGGAAGTGTGTTGGTTGAGGCGGATGAAATGTCTTGCGGCTTGATTTTAACCAAAATCAGAACAGGAAGCGGTTGATTAAAAGCGGACGTGATTTTACGATATCGGGATCGCTATTCTTCCTCCTCGAAGCTCAATTCGGACAGTTTTCCCTCTTCTCAACGCAACGCGCCATAGGAACAGGCTCTTGCCCGCTTCGACACGATACCGGTAACTTGGCCTCTGTCCGGTTTCGTCCAACTCGATAAATGTCACGTTTGCGGGATCACCGAATGCGGCGATGCGTCGATAACTTGCCTTTGCACGTTCCGTCGAAAGTGAGCGGAGAAGCTGCGGTGTAAGCGGGGCGGTGTCTAGTTTTTCTTCGCTTCTGGCACGCAGAACGGCCAGAAGCTTTTCGCCCAGGCCCGCGATCCGGTTCAGGTTTGCCGGTGATCGCTTTGAGCGAAAGGCCGGGAGCATAGAATTTGGCTATTCGTGCGGCGATCTGGCCGCCGAGGCCTATTTCGCCGAGGTTTGTGAGGACGATCGCTGTAACGCCGTCATCGACGTAGCGGAAATTGGCGGCACCGAAGCCGGCGGTTTGGCCGGTGTGGCCGATGAGTTTATGGCCGCGGATGTCGGAGATGCGCCAGCCGAAGCCGTAGGGCGAGGGTTTGCCGTTCGTGAAGGTGTACTGCTTCCACCACTCGGCGCGGCTTGTCGGTTTGAGGAAATTCTTGCCGTTCAACGCGGCGTCCCATTTCACCATGTCGGAGATGGTCGAGACGATCGAGCCGGCGCCCATCAGGTCGGTCAGGTTGCCGTCGCGCCCCTCGAGATGGTCGATCGACCATTCGTAGCCGGTCGCGCGGTTCGGTGATAATGAACTGCGGGTCGCGGTCGCCGGTTTTGGTCATCCCTAGCGGCGCGAAGATCCGCTCGCGCATGAACTGCATATACGGTTTCCCGAAACAGTTTGGATAATGTGCCCGAGCAGCGTAAAGCCGCTGTTGCTGTAGATATTCCGCTCGCCGGGATGAATTCAAGTGGATGCGGCGAGAGAAGCTTGATAAACTCCGGCGTCTTCAAATGCCGATACAGCTCGAACCCGTCAAGGCTTGAATAGCTTTTCACGCCTGACGAATGAGTCAAAAGGTGCCGGACTGTAACGTCCTTCCACGCTTCGGGCGTGTTTGGCAGATATGCCGAGATCGGGGCGTCCAGCTTGACCTTCCCATCCTCAACCAGCAGCAAAATCGCCGCGGCGGTCATTTGCTTCGACACCGATCCGATCTCGAACACAGTATCGACAGTCACCGGAACGTTGAACTCAACGCTCGCGATACCATAGCCCTGAAGTTTAACGACCTTGCCGTTCTTTATCACCGCCACCGCTACGCCGGGCACGTGCCGCTCTGCCATGACAGTGCGGATGTAATCGTCCACCTGGTCCGCGAAAATCGCGGTCGGTGCGATAAGAAAAATGAGCGATAGAAATAAAAGAGGGCGGAGGATTACAGTTCTCATAACTAAGGGCGAACGGCCAGACTTCTTTATACAATCCGGCCCGTTTGTAAATCAACGCCGCAGGCCTTACTATTTGAACATGCAAACCGACGTGCTCATAATTGGTGCCGGCCCGACCGGACTTTCGCTGGCGTGTCAGCTTATCCGGCATGGCGTCGATTTCGTCATTATCGACAAGAACGAGACGACCACGCCGCATTCGAAGGCCATAGGTGTGCAGGCACGCACGCTGGAAATATACGAGCAGATCGGGCTTGCCGACAAACTGATCGCTCTCGGTGCGATAGCAGCCAAGGCGAGGATGATAGTCGGCGGCAAAGTACGCGGCGAGGTTGAGTTTGCCGAACTCGGAAAAGGGATGAGTCCTTATCCCTATGTTCTCATCGTCGAGCAGGGCAAGCACGAAACACTTCTTCACGATTACATCAGGTCGCATGGCAAGGACATTCGCTGGCGAACTACGCTCGAAAGCTTCGAGCAAAATGATTCGAGCGTAAGCGCGAGTTTTGAAAGGAACGGAGGGCGAGACCGAAACTATCGAAGCGAAATTCCTGGTCGGCTGTGACGGTGCGAAAAGTCTTATTCGCCATTCGCTCGGGCTTGAGTTCAAAGGCAGCACGTTCGAGCGAATGTTTTATGTCGCCGACGTAGAGATCGACTGGGACTTCAGCCACGATGCGGGAAATGCCTTTTTGATGAAGGACACGCTGCTTGCATTCTTTCCGATGACCGGCGAAAAGCAATGGCGTATCGTCGGCACGTTTCCCGAAGAGTTTGCAAAGGACGAAGGGGATGTTTTATACGAAGAGATCGAAGAACGCATCAAAGCAGGACACCGAGCTCGACCTGGACATAACAAAGGTCAACTGGTTTTCGACCTATAAGGTACACACGCGTCACGTCAACAAATTTTCGGTCGGGCGTTGTTTTCTGGCCGGCGACTCTGCCCATATTCATTCGCCCGCTGGTGCGCAGGGGATGAACACCGGTATCCAGGACGGCTACAATCTGGCATGGAAGCTGGCTGCAGTTCTAAAAGGAAAAGCGAGCCTTGAGATACTGAACACCTACAACGAAGAACGGCTGCCGAACGCCGAAAATCTGACAAAAACCACCGACCGATTTTTCGATCTTGCCGCCAGCCCGGGGCCGTTTCTTTCGTTTGCAAGGATCTATATTTTCCCATACGTGGCCAACCTCGCATTCAGGATGAACTCGGTCAAGCGCTTCGTTTTTCCCCGTGTTTCACAGATCGCGATCAACTATCGCAAAAGTTCGATGAGCGTAAGCGAAGGCAGTTTCGCCGTCAGAGCGGGCGACCGAATGCCCTATTTTGAGGTCGAAGGTGAGAGTATTTACAATCGGCTGCGTGAACCGCGGTTTCACCTGCTCCTCTTCAAGGACGGCTCGACGGATCTACCCGACATCGCGGATGACCTGGACGGTCTCGCCGATGTTCATTCGCTACCGCTTTATCCGCACATCGCGGAAGTATTCAACAACGACCAAACCTTTTGCGTCCTACTCAGGCCGGACAACCATATCGGCTACATCGCAGAGGGTGCGGGGTTGGCCGGCGTAAAAGCGTATATGAAGAAGATATTTTCGTAGTTCCTATTTCTTCGCGTTCGCCTTTTTCCGCAGTGTCACCAAGATCGCATCCCCGACCTTTCGCTCGCCTTCCTTGTCGGACGGAGTATTCACCACCTTGCCGTCCAGAAACATCGTCGTCGACCCGCCGCCGTCCAGGTTCATCGCATCGACCGCACCGAGCGAGAGCAGATACTCCGCCAGCTCCCGCAAGCTCATCCCAACACTAACACCCGGCTGTCGGCCGTCGACCGTTATCATCAGGAATTTTCCGTCTTTCAATTTGGCGACCGCAGTCCGCGGATGTCGCGTTTCAGCGAACGAGCGGCTGGCTTTTTCTTGTTCCCAGGTGATGTCGATCTTGCCGTTTTTGATGAGTTGCGGATACCCCGTTACGTTATGTCCTCTATTGAACTCAGTCGGAATTGAGGAGCCGAACGGTCAGCTCTGTTTACACCTTCCGCGTTCCGAGTAAGGGTAACTTTTAGGCGTGGCTAGTAATCGCAGTCTCTAATTTCGGACGTATTCTGACCGATAGGATAAAACAAAACCATTCTTGGGAATCAGGGATATTCCCGATCTTCCGTTGACGAAGATTCGACATTGAAGTCCATTTGCTAATTGTGAAAAACTATCTCCGTACCATGCCGAATCAGTTAGCGTCGTTCTGCCAAAATGCGGGTGTATAAAGAACAATCTCGTTCGCCTTTCGCTCACGATTTATACCCGACAACTCTGCAACGCTTTGAAGTCGTCCGAGATTGTCGATTTGGGTCAACCAAGTGTCCGAACCAAACGCTCGTTCTCGAATTGGTCGTTTCAAATCCGACATGGCGATTCGGTCATCGACGTGATTCGCTCCAGTACCTCGCCGTCGATCGACAGAATACCGGCCGCGTCGCCGGCAAACTCACTCCTGTCCAACCGAAAGAAACCCGGCGTTGATCGCTGCGACCGCGTCGTTCCGTGTCGCGATGGATGATGTCGTTTCGAGTCCGATCGCTTTGTCTAGCGCATGGTGAACGTCGAGCCGCACTTTCTTTAGATCAAGCCGCAGTAGATTTATCTTCACGGGATCGTTGCCGAGTTTGTGTTCTACGTGAGCGTACTCGACGCCGTCGTGAACGATCTTGAAATCCTGCGCCAAATTGGAACGCAGAGCACGCCGAGAACGCAGAGTGAAAGACACAAGGTACCAGGATCTGCCGAAAACATCGACTACTGGAAAAACTCATAAATTAAAGAATATCTCTGCGAGCTCTGCGTCCTCTGCGTTGAATTTTCTTCCGGCGCGAGGAAGCCGGTCGCTACCGCTCCCGGTTCTGACCTTCATGATACATTTCGCCTCAAAACTCCGCGTTATTTGCCAGAGGAGCGAGATGGTCGCTCAAAATCATATTTAGACGAGGAGTTTATCGCAATGATCAATCATATATCCATCGCAGTTAACGAGCCCGAGAGGGTCGCGAATTTTCTGGCCGAGGTTTGGGACGGGATGGTGTTTCCGTTTCCGCCGGCACCGGGTTCGTTTTTTGTGCTTGCAAATGACG
This sequence comes from uncultured Acidobacteriota bacterium, assembly GCA_963763355.1. Lineage (GTDB taxonomy): Bacteria > Acidobacteriota > Blastocatellia > Pyrinomonadales > Pyrinomonadaceae > OLB17. The sequence continues at coordinate 803,029 of CAVXOI010000007.1, read as the reverse complement.
GCAAGGGAACTGCCGTTGAGGTGATCCCGAACGGAACGGTGCTCGTTCCGGGCGAAGGCCTGCCGGACGAAGCGGACGTAAATGCCTCGACCGAGGAATTCGAGGCCCGGTTTGTCGAAAGCGAATTCCGGCCGCGTTATGTTGCAACGCACCTGAACATCAATACAAAAAAGAGCGTCGAAGAGATCCGCGAGATCGCAAAGCGTGAAGGCTGGCGCGTGCTGGTCGCAAACCGCGACGGGGGCCTTTTTCAGTTGATCGAAGTTTGGGTCGAGAACGCCTTTATGCTCGAGGTAATGACGCCGGAACAGACCGAGCGTTATGTCGAGATCGCGAACCCCGACTTTATTGCGCAATTCTTCGGCGAAGGTTTCGATGCAGCTCCGCCGGCAGCCGTACCGAGCCCGGCAACGGAAAACCTGAACCTGATCGGCTAAGCCTATTCGCCATTTCGCGGGAACGGCGCCCACACGCCGTTCCAATGGTACGCTTCCGTTCCGTGGAAGCGTTTTTTGTAGTTGTAGAACGAATCGCCGCTGTAGCTGTAGCCCTGATAATAAAAATCCTTACGCTCCGCGCGTGCGTACTCGATCTCTTTCAGCATCGTAAATATCCCGAGGCTTCGTCCCGATTCGGCGGTGTCAAATACCGCATAAATACCCGAAAGCGAAGTTTCGCCGACATCGAAAAAACTTGACGCAACGATCCTGCCGTTGACGGCCACAGTGAATTGCAGCATCTCGCACGGCACTTCCGTCGGGTCCGGTGAAAGAAAACTGTAGATCGATTCGGGCGGATGTTGGCGGAAACGCAGTTTATGACGGTCGAACAATTCCTCGATCTCCCGTGTCACATCGACCGGCCCGATCGTAACTTCGGCGTCCGCGTTCTTGCGCAAAACGCGTAGCTGGCTTTGCGAGGGGCGAAACTCGGAAAGACGTATCCGCAGCGGGATCACGCGTCGTATCTCATTGTCGTAAACCGCCAGGTTGTAGCGGAAAAATTCCGAACCGAAATGCCGCCAGCCGTCCGCCAACAGGCGGTCCAGTTCTGCCGGCGAAACCTGTGTTTCGACGAACTGATCGTTGATAAAAATTGCCGCAAGATCGTCCATCCCCTCTAATGGCCCGAATACCAATCGTATCCATTTTCGGCCCAATAATCACGCGGCCTTTCGGCGGTGAATTCAATGCGCCCAATACGTTTTATCAGTTTGATGCCGTACTTCGTCGGCGAAGCCAGCCGCAGCGGCGCGCCGTGTTCGGGCAGCAGAGGCTCGCCGTTCATCTCATATGCCAGCAGCGTCTGCGGATGCAGAATGCTCGGCATGTCCCAGCCAACAAAATAGCCATTGTCAGGCGTGGCGATAGAGACATACGGCACCAAGCTTTCGGGACGACCGGCGACATCGGGCGGCGAGCCATCGATGGTTTTCGGCAGATAACGCGCGGCGAAATCCGAAAATCGGGCGCCCGCCCAGTGAACTATCACGCTCCAGCCTTCGATACATTTCAGCTCAGTTATCATCTCGACCCGAGGCAATGCCTTGATGTCATCGAGCGATAACGTAAGATCGGTCTCACGCCCGTACAGCCCGCCGACGCTGAGTGTCCATGATGCCGGATCTAACTCCTTCTCCATGCCTGCGAAGCCATTCACACGTCGAGGTGAGATGCGGTCTTGCGAGAATTCAGGAGCCAGCCGCGATGGGCTATAGAATAACTGGCTCACTCTTTCATTAAATTCAAACGTCCGGCGGAGGAGATTGTATTTGGTTTCATCCGGCATCCATCGCCAGCCGAAAAATCCCGCGAGCGCAGCCGCGCCGCCGATCAGGAATGTGCGCCGCGAGCGGGCGAACATCTCCCGTTTTGCTTCGTCCGCGCCGATTGGCGGGCCGACCTCACGTTTTTCGTTCAGGATCTTTGCCGTATTGTCCCGCTCGTCAACCGTAGCATCGCGAAGTTCACGGATCTGTTCGATCAGAATTTCTTTATCGTCCACGTTCACGCGTTTGCTCCTTCGCCGGCTTGGACGGCCTGTACGGTCGATTCAACCGGCTTCGCATCAACCACGTCATAGCCCGTTACCATCGACCGAAAATTCGCCCATCCGGCCATCGCTACCTGAACGATGTGCAGCGCGAAGAAAAGGACGAACAGGATCGTAAGCCAAAAATGCATCCACCGCGCCCATTCGTAGCCGCCGAGCAGCGCTGTCAGCCATGCAAGCTGCAGCGGTTTGTAGATGGCCAATCCTGTAATTACCGAACCGGCTCCCATAAGGATCACGGCCGTGTAAGCGACCCGCTGTGCGTCGTTGTATTTTCCCTGCGGCGGAAGGTTCCTGACGATCCTCGCATCGTAAAGCGCAACCCGTATGGCCCGACCGAACGAGCCCGGAACAGGCAGTATCGCCCGCCATTCGCCCGAGGCCGCAAGGTAGACCACATAGATCAGCCCGTTCACGGCAAACAGCCACATGAAAAAGAAATGAAGCTGGATACCTTCGGCCAGTCGAAAGGGAACGCCGAGAAACTCGTAAAACCACAGCGGGAAAAAATGAAATAGCTCGTATCCGCCCAAACGGATGCCATACACCGAGTTTGCCCAATAGATCAGCAGCCCGCTCCAGATCATCATCGCCAGGAGCGGAAAGTTTATCCAGTGCAGCCACCTGATCGCAAGCGGATGTTTTTTCTCGAGCCGCTTTTTCATGTCGGTTTTCATTTAGATTATCACGAACGCTTTTGTGCCTATCCCAATTTTCCGCCCCGATACCTCAAGGGGTTCCCTTCGGATATGAATTCGACGCTTCACGTAAAAGGGAGTCATTAAATTTTATTGAATCCGTCCGCAGCCCGGTGATGAAAGCTTGTGTGTTCGGCCCGAACGGGGCAGTAGTGAAAACGATCTTGAACTTTTATAAGGAAGGATACACAAATGAAAAAACTTGCACTTTCAATTCTCTTCTCGCTCGGAATTATCGCTATAGGAAACTCTGCCGTTTCGGCACAGATGATGAAAACGGACAACCCGATGGTCGGCGGTGCCGCAATGTATAAGACGAAGGACATCATCGACAACGCAGTAAATTCGGCCGATCACACCACGCTCGTGGCTGCCGTAAAAGCGGCCGGCCTGGTCGACACGCTCAAGGGCAAAGGGCCGTTCACGGTTTTCGCTCCGGTCAATTCGGCCTTTGACGCGCTGCCGGCCGGCACCGTCGAAATGCTGCTCAAGCCTGAGAACAAGGGAACGCTGACCAAAATTCTCACCTATCACGTCGTTGCCGGAAATCTGGATTCAAAGGCAATATGCCAAGGCCATTGCGAAAGGCAACGGCAAGGCCGAGTTCACGACCGTCGCCGGTGGAAAACTTTGGGCATGGATGGATGGCTCAGCCCTGGTCCTGAAGGACGAAAAGGGCGGGATCGCCAAAGTGACGATCGCGGACGTTCGCCAGTCGAACGGTGTGATACACGTGATCGATACCATCATTATGCCCAACTAGCCGGGACATTCTCCAATTCCGGGCCCTTGCGAGCCACGTGTTCGTGTTTATCGACAAGGGCCCATTTTTTTGTCTTGAGAACGCCGGTAGAATGATCTATAAGGGGATTGCAATGATAAAACTATTGGCGGGCCTCTCGAGGGACGGCATCTAAAGAGGTGAAATTATGAAATTCAGAACAGGTATAACTTTGGCAATAATACTTTTCATCACCGCCATTGGATTCGCGCTCGGCTGCGGCCAGTCGTCCGCGTCGGACGATCGATCTGCAACAAGCGGCCCGGAAACTGAGGCGACACCCACAAAAGCGGCGTTCACAGCTTCGGCGAACGATGCCGTTTTTGACGGCATCAAGCTTGAACGGTCAGAAGACGAATGGAAGAAAACGCTGACTGCCGTACAGTTCCACATCCTCCGCGAGGAAGGCACCGACTATCCGTACAAAAGCCAGTATCACGATAACAAGGCGAAGGGCGATTATTACTCCGCCGCGTGCCATCTGAAACTCTTCAGCTCTGCTAACAAGTTCGATTCGGGCACCGGCTGGCCCAGTTTCTATCAGCCCGTGAACGCAAAGAATGTCGTGGAGAAAGAAGACCGGAGTCTGAACGATGTGCGTGTCGAGGTTGAATGTGCACGCTGCGGCTCACACCTCGGTCACGTCTTCGACGATGGCCCGAAGCCGACCGGCCTGCGTTACTGCATAAACGGAACGGCGTTGACGTTCGAGAAGGATAAATAAACTTAGCTAATTACCTGGTTTCGTCGGTGCGGTGGATTCGTCTTCCAGGCGGATCCGCCATTTTCCTTCCTGCTTGATCAGCAATCCGGTGTAAGAATAATTAAAGGTTGTGCCGGAAGCTGTTTGCCATTCGAACAACCCAGTGACAACAACGGACTCCTTGGAGATTACCTCGACGGAAAGGTCCTTCCAGTTGAAAGATTTCGGCCCAGACCATTTGGTCAGATACCGTTCTTTAACTTGTTCAAACGGTACAAGCGACTTCGACCCGTTGCCTACCATATATACTCCGCGACGGTCGTACCTGTCGGCGATCGCTTCTCGTTTGTGACCGCGAAGATCTTCGGCGTAGGAATCGAAAAATTCCCTGACGGAACGCTCCGTCGCGGACATTTCCTGCGGCTTCTCGGGTTTTGCGGGCGGTTGAGAAAGGGCTGCGGTCGCAACTGCAGCGATCAGCATTGTTGCTGCCAACATGCGCGAGCTGTGCATAATAGATCAAACGTGGACGCGGCCTACCAATTGACACTCCCTTCTTTCGACGTATCGATCTGTGCAAGATCTACTCCTTCGTCGTAGAAGAAGATCTTCATATTGTCGAACAGGAATTGATGCGAATCCGGGTTTGAAACATCCAGCCCGAAATGGTTTATCAGCTGCATCTGCTTCTTCTGCCACTCCGCCCAACAATCCTTGCACATCTCTTCGCCGATCTTTTGCCCCAGCTCCGTAGGTACCGGAGCAAACCCGATCGGTTCATTTTTCTGTCCGCACCGCGCGCATTTGAATTTGTCTTTGAAGATCGCCATCTATCCTTTATTCCCGAAAAACGAGCCGAGCCCGCCGGTTCGGCCGCCGGCCATAAACTTGTCGATGTAGCTGGAATAAGGTGCCGGGACCTTTTCCTTTAGAAACTCCGCCACCGTATCCACTGCGGCCCGTGCCTGTTCTTCCGAAATACCGGCCTTCTCCGCCACTCTCCCGATAAGTTCTTCCATTTTTGCAAACCCTCGTTGTCCTTTAAAACAGTATGATCAAAGACTACCACGACGGCTGTCCGGTTGGGAACAATAGTCAGCCCGCCCCGCGTATCGCTTCAAGCACATCCTTGTCCGCCGGCCGGAACAGGCTCAACGCCTGTACCTTGTGATAGGCGATCTTCCCTTCCTTATCGATTACCACTACCCCGCGGGCCGACCTGCCCGGCAACCAGGACTTCATCCCGTACGCCGCCGAAACCTTTCCGTCCGGATCCGACAACAGCCGCAGCGGCAGTTCGTTCTTCTCCGCGAACCCTTTGTGCGATTCGACAGTGTCCGTCGATATCCCGACTACCTCCGCACCAGTCGCCTGATACTCCGACCAATGGTCCCGCACCGAACAAAGCTGCGCCGTGCAAACCGGAGTGTTGTCGCCTGGATAGAATAAAAGCACGACCGTGTGTCCTTTGTAATTACTTAACGTCCAGTCGTTGCCTTCACCGTCTCGAAGCGTGAATTCCGGTGCTCTTTCTCCAATTTTCATGCATGCTCCTCGAGAGTACGGAGAAGGTGACAGAAGGCCTTCTCGGCTTCGTCTCCATGATCACCTGACAAGTATGACCATCCAAACTGTCGCTCCTCTGACTTCATCAAGGTAATGATTTGCTCATTATCACCGCGCGGAAGTAACACCTTCAGCTCTTCGAGCGCTCTAACATGCAAATCATATAGTGGCTTCTCTGACGATGAAGCGAGTTCAGCGGCCCCCGTCAGTATCTTGTCATACGACTCTAATGCGTTTGTGACGTCCGATACCTTCATTGAAAATCCCGAATATCCTTAAACGGCTTTTCCTTATCCGTAAAATCCGGCCGGTAGTAATGCGACGCCGATTCGTATTCCTGCATAAAACCTTCTTCCATCCCGAGCTCTTCAAGCAGCGACACGGCCTCGAACCATTCGCCTTCGGAAATGCGGCGGGACAGCAAAATGTATCGTCGATCGGTCGCGGCTTTGTTGGTTGCGTAGTACTGAGCCATCAGCGAGATCGCGGTTTTCGGTGATAGTTCGTCGCGGATCCAGCGGAGATTTTCTTCGATCCCGGCGATGTCGTTCGGCAAAACAAGCAGGCGGATCAGCAGGCCGCGTTTCAAGTAACCCGTCCTCGTCAAAGACAAGCTCGTCGCCCATTTGCCGGTGCATTTCCTTGATCGCAGCACGCGCGTGAACGGCGTAATCGCGGACCTTTGAATATTGAAATCCGGCGTCGGAATCGGCGTATTTCAGATCGGGCAGATAAATATCGACGATGCCGTCGAGCAGCCGCAAGCACCTCGACCGAATCGTACGCGTTCGTGTTGTATACGATCGGCAGCCGCAAGCCCTTCCGGGCAGCGATCAAAATCGCACGCGCCATCTGCGGCGCAAAATGGGTCGGCGAAACGAAACCGATGTTGTGGCAGCCGCGATCCTGCAGTTCGAGCATCATCTCGGCCAGCCGCTCGTGCGTGACCTCGTTCTTTTTTTGCTCTTTCCATGTTTGCGAGATCTGATAGTTCTGGCAGTAAACGCAGCGGAGATTGCAGTTGCCGAAAAAGATATTCCCGGCGCCGTGCGTGCCGCTCAAAACAGGTTCTTCGCCGAAATGCGCGGTGTAGCGACGAGACGATCGGCAGCCGACCGGAATAGCACGCGGCGATCTCGTCGTTCAGACGGTTGTTGCCGCAATCCTTCGGGCAGACGGTGCATGAGCGGAGCAGCGCTTCGAAGCTGATCAACGCGCTGCTTCAAGCTTATTCTCCGCCAAGAGTTTTAGATACCTTGGGTACATTCTTGTTTTTCAGACGGCCTTTCTTGTCGTATTTCGAGCTGCGACGGCCTTCGGGGCGACCTTACGTGCCAGTTCCCACGTGAAATCCATTTCGGCATTCATCGTCGCGGTCGCCATTCGCGTTTCGCGCAGCATCAAAAGGCTTCCGTAAAACAGAAACATTATACCGACCACGCCGATCGGGATCGGCAGCCAGCGATAAATGTTGAACAGCCCGACCACTGCGATGGTCACGCTCGTCAGGATAAAGAACATCAGCCCGTAATAAAACGCCGCCATCGCCCTTTGCAGTATACGCGAGCGGGTCGTCACCTTGTCGATCAGCTCGACGATCACCTCGACGCGCTTGTTCGTAAAGCGGCACCTCATCCTTGTCTTCCGCGTAGATCAATTCGCCCAGCCGGACCTCCAATGCTCGCACGCGGTCAACCACACGGCCCAGCCGGGTCGAGGTGGAAAGCACGAGCGAACCCGTCGCCGAGATCAGCAGCGCCGGCGTGACCATCGCCGTCAGGAATTCGATGGTCGAGCTTAAGTTGTCCGGCCTTACGCTGACCAGTTCGGAACCGAGCATATTCCGTAGATTCTAAGCTATACTAGCCCGCAAATGCACACTGTGATCCCTGAAGAAGACGGCCGTGGCTCGGTCGTAAACCTGCGATTCGAGAGCGAGATACTAAGAGGAAATCCGCTCGGTGACCCGCACATTCGTGATCTTTTCGTCTATCTTCCGCCCGATTATTCAGCTTCGGAGGATCGCTACCCGAGCGTCTATTGCCTTACGGGCTTCACCGGCCGGGGCAAGATGCTGCTGAACGACAATGCCTTCACGCCGAATTTTGCCGAGCGAATGGATAAGCTGATCGCCGCCGGGACGATCCGGCCGATGATCGCTGTTATGCCGAATTGCTTCACGTGGTTCGGCGGTTCGCAGTACATCAATTCGACCGCGACGGGAAGATACGAGGATTATCTTTCGCAGGAAATTGTGAATGCGGTCGACGCAAACTTTCGCACGGTCAATGATCGCAATGCGCGAGCCGTGATGGGCAAATCGTCGGGCGGTTACGGTTCTTTGATCATGGGACTGCGCCGCTCGGACGTTTTCGGCCTCGTCTGCTCGACCGCCGGCGACGCATATTTCGAGCATTGCTACCCGATGGACTTCGCCAAGGCTTTTCGAATTATCAAAGGCGACCCGATCGGGTTTATGCGAAACTTTTGGTCGAACTGAGAAGCAGGGAAAAGACGACCATGCGGCTCTCAACACTATCGGAATGGCCTCGTGCTATTCGCCCGACGGCGAATCGTTCGATATGCCGTTCGACCTTGAGACCGGCGAGATCCGCCAGGACGTCTGGGCACGCTGGCTGGAACATGACCCGGTCCGCCTTGTGGAAAAGCATGTGGAAAACCTGAAAAGCCTTAAGCTGCTTTATTTGGACGCCGGGACGCGTGATGAATTCGCACTCGATATCGGAGCCAGGATCTTATCGCGCAAACTCTCAGAAAACGGCATCGATCACATCCACGAAGAGTTCGACGACGGCCATTTCAACATCTCCTACCGCCAGGACCGCTCGCTCGCTTTGATCTCGGAACGAATTGCCTCGTGACGAACCCCGCGGAACGGATATCATTTATCAGCTATCAGCATAAATTAACCCTGCTTGGAATTCGATTTGTTACAGAGTATATACGGTGGCGGGGGGGTGAGTACAAATTTGACCGGCGCGTTCTTGGTAAAGCTTTAGGCCCCTCGGCCGAACTCAATTCTATTTCGTGTCCGTTCGTGTTGTTTCGTGGTTAAGACTACTTCTTGCATTACGACGAAACAACACGAACTATTCGCCGGACGTTAGTTGATCATAGCGTCAAGGATCTGACGATTAGCTCTCCGACGCATGGCGGGCGAAAGCCGCAGATACGGGATCGGTACGGAATTCCGTAGATATGGAATATACGTGCCCGTCCGTCGGGCCCGGTGTCGTCGGATACGTTTTCGCCTCGGACTCGGGCGTTCCAGCCCCGCAACGTACGCGCTTGTTTCCGGATTTGACAAAGGAGCAGCAGCAGCCTCGAAACCAACACCGAATAGTAGAATTGCAACCAAAATAAGAACTCGTTTCATATTTATCTCCTCTTCCTACTGCGGCATAACGCAGTGTAATTGAACTACAACCACCTATGCGGAATTGACGCACACCTCCGCACAGTTTTGCGGTAGTTCTTTTTCAGGAGACACGAGATCGTGGATCAAGCGGGAATGAAATTATGCAGAGTCCGATTTATTTGCTCGCGACCCAACTGTGGTCCTCAATTCCTGAGGTCCGCTCTCAGGCGGCCTTCGATACACGCTCCACCTCGGCACTCATGCGTCCGGTGAGCATGTACCACATCATTTTGTAATCGGAAATGAACGACCAGAATGGATATTTGAATGTCGCGGGCCTGTTCTTCTCAACCACGAAATGCGCGAACCACGCGAACGCGTAGCCGACCATCAGGCAAAGCGGAATGTACAACCACATCCGGTTCCAAACGAACCACGCCAGCAGAACGAGCCCGAGCGTAGTGCCGGCAAAATGCAGAAAACGCGTCAACGGTTTGCTGTGCTCCTGAACATAAAAGTCCCAGAATTCGCTGTAATTCGTGATCATCGTCCCGTCCTCATCGCTTCGGCCACTATCGCGGCAATGATAACGCACGCAAAGTGCAGCAGTCCCGCGATCACGGAGAGACCGACTGAAGAAAGCAGCACCGCTAACACCGCATGCCAATTAAGCCGCCTCTTTAGAAATCCTGTCGAGAGAATACTAAGTGCAGTTGCCGCCAACACGATCAGCCCGGCCAGGACAACATAGGTCCCGAACGAAGCATTGACCGCTCGATCCTGCCCCATAAAGCCGTTCAGCGCCAGGATCAGCATAAATAGGAAACTGACGGCCGAAACGGACGTCAGTACAAAAGTGATAATTCCGCTGCCGATCATTGGGCCCATACAATCCTAGATCGCGATGAAGAAAGTTATACCCGGCATCAGGATATTAGGTGTAAATTGTATGGACTGCAAACGGCCGAGAGGCCGCTCTCGGCCGCCTCAGGAGGAATAGATGCGTTCACCCAAACTCTTCGCGGTCTGTTTCGGTTTCCTGACGCTCTTGTCGGGTACCGCAGCCGCGCAAACAAAGCCGAAGGAGCCGATAAACAAACTCCTTCTGGGCCATTGGAAAAGCAGTGAAGCAAAGATCGAGTTCAAGACGGCTAACCGTATTACGATCAACGGCGAAGAATATGGTTACGCCATCGTCGGGCAGACCATCGTTGTCGGTAATGACGAAGGACAGTTGGTCTTTCCGTACAAGTTCGCTGATGACGTGCTTACCGTCTGGGTCGAGAACCGCAAGGTCGTTTATACGCGAATGAGCGGTGAAGAGATAAGGGGCCTAAACCCAGGTAAAGGCGCGTCGCCGACCGTGGCCGGATCTGCAGGTGGGACAAATCCTCAAGATCTCGTCGGCAAGTGGTGTTACCAGTCGAACGTGAATGCCCAGGGCGGCGGGCGGATGTCGGACATTTGTTTTACGCTGAATGCGAACGGGACTTACCAGTACTACGGTGAAACCAGCTCGTCCAACCCTTACGGCGGCACTGCCTCACAAAATTCGGATGCCGGCCGATGGACCGCGACCGCCAACTCGCTGACGGCACGCTCAAACAGCGGAAAGACCGTGACCTATACCTTAGAGCGCCGGAACCATCCGAAGACCGGTGATCCGATGTTTATGGTCAACGGTGACGCTTTTGTCACCTATTATCAAAAGCGGCCCTGGTAGCATATCAGTTTTTACGGCCAACTCTCGAAACCACCTCCATGTCCCGTGCTTTGTCCGGGCTTGACGCCGCGGCCCAGGACGGTTCCCTTGGGTCCGGGCACCACGCGTACACCCTGCGCAAGTTCGGCGGCCAGGCCGGGATCTTTCGCTAATCGCTGGGCGATGAATCTCTCGGCGGCGGCATCGACAGCTTGGTTCCTTGCAGTGGTTGTGACCGCCTTGGTACCAGCTACCTTTGCTCCGGCCCCGATCACGCCGACTCCGGAGGCGATGAGCAGGCCGACCTCAGCCACCTCGGCAGCCACCTTCACTACCTTGAGTATGGTAACCGCCCTCTCGGCACCCTCGCTCGTATCGTCGATGTAAGCGGCAAGAAGCTGGGCCGCGTTCCGCGTAGCGATAGCGGCCACGATCAGGTATCCCTCCGTAACCGAAACGTTTCCGCCGACGTTGTGGTCCATCGCCTTGATGACAAATTTGAACGGAGGATCCCAGATCGATCGGTCCGGAAAATCCGCACCGCCCAGCAGGTCTGACGCTGCGGCGACGCCCGGAAAGGCCTCGCGGCGAATCTTGGCGAGCATGTTGTGCTGGTCCCTGCCTGATTCGATCTCGCTCAAAAGCCGTTTGGTCTCTTTCTCCAGGGCCCTTTCGACCGGGCCGCGATGCACCTCGTCGTAATAGCCCACACCGAAGATCTGTGCACCGAGAATGGCCTTTCTGTTCAATAACCCTGTTTCGGTCAGGATCGCGTCGCCGTCGCACCCGACGGAGAGCCACATTTGAAACGTTCGCGGGTCGATCATCAACCTCGAAGGATCTTCCGGATCGCGCACCAGTTTGTGATCGAATCTCAGCCAGATGCCACGGTGTTCGATGCTGCTTTTGACCTTTGCAAGATAGCGGGCCTCATAGGGATTGTCGGTCGTTGGTTTGAAGGTGTCGGCGTCAAGAAGCTTTTCGAAATCGATCTTAACACGCGCTTGTCATTGTCGTTTATATGGATATAAGCGGTGAGCGCTCGGTCCGCCCTTTGGACGATCCGCTCGTCTCGCATCACGAGGTCCCCGCTTTGCGCGACTATCGATCTTTTGCGAAGGTCGGTGTATTCCTTTTCAACGGAAGGGTTAACGACGGCGGCATCCAGTACTCGCTGGACCTGAGCTACCTGATCCTGCGTCATGTATTTCAGCACCATCGGAAGCGACTTGCCGATCAGCTCCCGAGCGTCCGCAGCGCGTAATGCAATTGCCCTTTTCCGGTCTCTGCTCATTTCTGACGGCCACCTCTCAACACCAGTTGAAAAAAGGACGCATCAGCAAAGGCATTTTTGCCGCATCGAGGGTTGGCTCAAGGCCACTTTTCGAATCCCCGTCCGTTGCCGGAGCTTTGTCCGGGCTTGACGCCCCGGCCCCAGCACCGTGCCTTTCGGTCCCGGGACCCACCGAACTTTTGCCAGGTCGGTCGCGAGGCTCGGATCTTTTGCGATCATCTGGCCGACCAATTTTTCCGCGGCGGCATCGACAGCTTTGTCCTTTGCTTTGTCCTTTGCTACCGCAACCTTTGTACCGACTGCCTTCGCACCGGCACGGACAAGGCCGACACCTGTCGTTACTGCCAGCCCGACCTCGGCTACTTCGCCTGCAGCCTTGGCCACCTTCAGCACTGCTACGGCCCGTTCTACACCTTCGCTCATGTCGTCGATGTAGTCCGCCAGAAGCTTGGCCGAATTTCGCGTCGCGACCGCGGCGACGACCAGATATGCCTGCGTCGCCCTGACATTGCCGTCGACGTTCAGGTCCATCGCCTTTATGACCATTTTATGCGGATACTCCCAGATCGAGCTGTCGGGAAAATCGGCACCGCCCAGAGCGTCGGACACCGCCGTAACGCCGGGAAAAGCGTTGTGCCGGATCTTCCAGATCATATGATGCTGGTCCCGGCCTGATTGGATCTCGCGCAGCAGCCTATTCGTCTCACGTTCGAGCGCCCGCTCAACCGGTCCGCGATGGACCTCGTCATAATAACCGGCACCGAATCTGCCGCTCCAAGGATCGCTTTTCGTGTAAGTAGCCCGGTCGTCACCGGTATGTTGTCACCCTCCGGGCCGACCGAAAGCCACACCTCAAACGTCGCGCGGGTCGATCATCCACCGCGATGGATCTTCGGGGTCGCGGACGAGTTTATGCTCGAACCTCAGCCAAACGCCGCGATTTTCGAGAATGGTCTTTACTTTTGCAAGATACTTTACTTCGTCAGGATTGTCGGTCGTGGGTTTGAAGGCGTCGCCGTCAAGGAGTTTTGTAAAATCGATTCGAACGCGCCGATCGGCAGCCGTGACCGGTATCATATGTTGACCGATACGCTCGGCGCGGCGTCTCAGGTTCACGTCGCGAAGGACCATCTGCCCGTTGACGTACACCCCCTCGTAATTGCCGCCGTCCCTTCCTTCGGAAACGATGGATCGCCGCATCGCGTCTTTATATTCCTGCTGGACCGCCGGATTTACGACCGAAGCATCAAGCACCCGCTGTACCTGCGCCACCTGAGCCTGCGTCATGTATTTCAACACCATCGGCAGCGATTTCCCGATCAACTCCCGCGCATCCGCCGCTTTTAACGCAATTGCCCTTTTCCGATCTCTGCCCATTTATGACTACCACCTCTCAACATAAGTTGATGCCGTATGACAGAACGCTGACGCTACGGCGTCTTGCAGCAGCCATACCTCGACAGCTTTCTTGCTGTCCTGTTAAAAAGACGCAAACGAACACTTTGATGGGACATAACCGGTAAAAAAGAAATTAAGGATGGAATGTTGGGGCGGGAAAACGCCGGAATGAGAATTGTGTTCAACCCGACTCGATGGCAGGTTGGTGTGATCAGCGTGGACCCTTGGTCAAATGCCAACCCTCCTGGTTCGGGCACTTGTATATCTTAAGCGCGACGCCTTTCTCCTGCATGTTTATCTCGGCTCTCCGAAATGCATCGCGTTCTGTGTAGTAAAGGTCCTTTTTGTTCCCGTTACGGTCCGTGCAGAAGCTGCAGACGCTGCTGTTTGTCTGCCTGTCTTCAGGCGACAGATGCCAAAAGCCGCACGTCGAGCATTGATACGGCACCATCGAGCTGCCGTGCTCGCGTTTGATATAAACGGCGTGTTCGGCCGCTTCGCTCTCAAGGTCGTATGAGTTTAGCGACCCGCCGGTGCGTGCGAAACATGAATCGCTTTTGAATCTCATTACGGATTCGATCAGTCCGCGATAACCACGCCTAGCCATGTCAGTTCAACGTCCAGAAATGGAGTCCGTGAAATGAAACACCGCCGATCCAATTGGGCTCTTAGCAACTATTGCGTGTGCTTGAAAGTGTTTGGTTCGGGCACGGTATGTGGTTGCTTAGTGTTTGTCGGATTCGCCGGTGAAGGGACCTGAGGAGTCGTAGTATCCACGTTTTCCAAGTATTGATAAACGGGTGGATAGTTTTTGATTCTCTCCCGAATCTCATTCTTTTGTTCTTCGGATGCATCAGGCCAGAATTCAAACACGACGACTCTGTGTCCATTCTCTTCACCGTTGTCACCCCGACTACCCACGCCCTGATGACTGATAACGGCGGTTTTGAACCTCTCGATCTCGTCGTGGGTAGCGTCTTTCTTAAACAGGACCTTGTTTGCAATCGGAGCCACTATCGGCGTCATCGGCTCTTCTCGATACGCTCCGAGCTCAAGCAGTTTCGCAGTATTGGCCGATCCGAAAAACCCGGCCGGTAGGGCTAGCATTACGAAAAGAAAATAAAGCCCGAAAGTATTCTCACGAAAGAGAAGTGCAAATCCAATAACGAAGAGAACCAAACAAATGATCACAATCAGGAAAAGTAAGGGAAGAAAGACAAAGCCGGCAACATAACCGTTCTGACTTGTAACAACCGGCAAAAACATCACTATGCCGATCCGAACGAAGCAATCGCTGTGCTGAGGAGTTTTTTGTGTGTAGGTTTCACTCAGCTCTTGCTAATCCGCAAAGCAACGCTCAGCTGCTTTAGCTTCATCGAGTCGGATTCTATCGACATCGTCGACGCCGTCTCGGTCGATGAAGTTATATAGGATATCGCGTTGTTGAGGAACGAATCCCGCCTCGCGGATCTGATAGCGCAGGTCACGCTCATTGGCGCACGCGTTCGCCCCGGCGGCGGAGACGACGTTTTCTTCGATCATGATTGAGCCCATTCGTCGGCTCCGAATCGTAACGCGGTCTGGCCGAGTTTCAGGCCCTGGGTAAGCCAGGAAGATTGGATGTGCTGGATGTTATCCAAAAACAAACGCGAAACCGCGAGCATTTTCAGGTAATCGATGCCGGTCGGCTCGACGGTGATCTTACGGCCGAGGGCGGTGTTTTCGCGTTGGAAGGTCCACGGGATGAAGGCGGTGAATTCGCCGCCGTCCGGTTTCGGCTTTGCGTTTTAGCGATTCGTCCTGGACGTCGCGGATGCGTTGCAGATGTTTAACGCGATGCGAAACATTGTCGCCGATGCCGAACATCATCGTCGCGGTCGAGATCAGCCCGACCTCATGAACGGCACGCATTACGTCGAGCCATTCCTGCGTATTGCATTTGGTCGAAACGCGTTTTCGGACCTCGTCATCGAGTATCTCGCCGCCGCCTCCCGGAAATGAGTTCAGGCCGGCGTCCTTTAGCCGCTGCATTATCGTTACGTAATCGAGCTCCGCTGATCAGGTGGATGTTGTGTATCTCAGGCGGCGAAAAGCAATGCAATTGAAATTTCGGATACTTCGCATGCAGCGTCCGCAGCAGATCTTCGTACCACTCGATATTAAAGTCCGGATGCAGCCCGCCCTGCATCAGCACGCCGGTGCCGCCGAGGGCGATGGTTTCGTCGATCCGCTTCTCGATCTCTTCGATCGAATGAACGTAGGTGTCCGGCTTTCCGGGCCGTCGGTAAAAAGCACAGAAGGTACAGACGACATTGCAGACATTTGTGTAATTGATGTTGCGGTCGATGATGTATGTGACCACGTCGGTCGGGTTCTTACGCATCCGGACCTCGTGCGCGGCCAGGCCGATACGGACAAAATCGTTCGATTCCAGCAGCTCGGTGCAGTCGTCAGCGGTCAGTCGTTCGCCCGCAAGCGCCCGGTCGAGAATAGGTTGGATCGGTCTATCCATCTCGCCCTATTTTAGCAGAGGCAATTGCCTTTTGCCGACTTCGCCGTCCTCGTGTGTTGCAGAAGCCCGCGCGTTAGCAAGGGCGATTGCTCAACGTTGAGTGTTACGCCCCTGCTAACGCGCGGGCTTTCGCATATACGGACCGCTAATCGGAGAAATAGATATTGACCCAAAACGATATATCGTGATAGATTTAGAATCGGTCGAGAACTGAAGGATTCGGTTCAAAACTTTGACAAACGAGGTAACAAAAATGAGAGGAAAATTTGGTTTTGGATTTGGCCGCGGATGGGGTGCCGGTTTCGGCTGCGAGATGCCGCGGGTACGACGCGGCGATATGAAATACCTATTGCTCGAGATCCTGAAAGAAGGCCCGCGGCACGGTTACGAGATAATTAACGGCCTCGAGGGCACGTTCCGCGGCTATCGGCCGAGCCCGGGCTCGGTCTACCCGACGCTGCAGATGCTTGAGGAAGGCGGCTACGTAACGAGCGAGCAGGTCGACGGCAAAAAGGTCTACACCATCACCGACGCCGGCCGCAAACTGTTAGAAGATCGAGGGCGTTCGCGATACGAGGAAACACCCGGAATGAAGCAGTCTTTCGAGGTGACGGAATCGCTGCGAAAGCTGGCATCGGCGGTAATCGACGGCGGCCGAGGCTCCGACGAAAAAACTATGAAGCGCCTCAGTGAGATTCTTGATAAGGCCAGAAAGGACGTTTATTCCGTCTTGGCGGAGTCCTGAAGGAAGGTTTCATCGAAATTCGTGAGCTCGGCTCCGTAGGAGCCAAATGTTTATAGGTACGATCGGCCAAGACACATCTGAGCCCCGTTAGGGGCGGCACAGACATGCCGCTCCTACGGAGCTAATTTCCTTCCTTTTGATTCGCTTCTATAAACATAACGCTCCTAACGGAGCTTTGGACCACTCTCCAACTCTTTCTCCTTTATTTCCGACGAATTCGAATTTAGACTGGAGCCGGTTATGAGTGCTCCCTCGCGCGTCAAATTCAGGTCGAAGCTCGAAGTCACGGACAGCGATCCGCCATGGCATATCCTCCGCGTGCCCAAGGCGAAGGTCGCTTCGTTCGGCTTCAAAGGCAATCTTCGCCGCGTGGTCTGCACTTTGAACGGCGCCGAGACGTTCAATTGCTCGCTGTTCCCTAGCCGTGGAAACTATTTCATTACCCTAAACAAAAAACTGCGTGAAAAGCTTCGATTGGAGGTCGGCGACCCTGTTTTGGTCGAGCTTGAAAGGGACGAAAGCAAGTATGGAATGCCCATGCCGGAAGAGTTCGCTGAGGTGCTCCGTCAGGACCCCGAAGGCGAGCGGCTTTTCAACGCTCTCTCACCCGGTAATCAGCGGTTGATGTTAAAGCTGATAGTTTTCGTAAAAGATATAGACCGACGCATAGCACGTGCGCTCGCCGGCATTGAACTATTAAAGCGTTCGGACGGCGTCTTCGATTATCACGCACAGCACCTTGCTATGAAGCTTGTCACGCCGCGCACTCCCGCCTTCCGGATCGAGCTTGAACAGTAGGCAGCGTCAACCATGACGAAACCGGCAAAATTCAAAACCATACTGGCCGCCTCACCCATCGACGCGGGATGGCACTATATTGCCGTTCCATCGAAGATCGGCGAAAAGTTTCCTAAGAAGCGCGGTTCACGCCGGGTCATTTGCACGATAAACGGCACGGAAAGTTTCCCCGCCGCGCTTATGCCGTACGATGGCGAGTTCACCATTGTCGTTAACAAAGAGCGGAGAAACCGGTTGGGCATTCTTGCGGGAGACAAGGTCTCGGTCGAGATCGCCGCTGACGAAAGCGAATACGGGATGCCGATGCCCGAAGAGCTTCAGGAAGTGCTGAACCAGGACCCTGACGGGCTAACCGCGTTCAAGGCTCTAACACCCGGCAAACAGCGTTCGATGATGTACTACATCGGCACGATCAAGGACATCGACAAACGAATTCACGCCGCGCTCATCTTCATCGATCATATAAAACGCAACAACGGCCAAATAGTCCACGATCAACTCTCGGCCGAGCTCCGCCGCCCCGCACAGTTCTGATCCCCGGTCAGTTTGACCTCGGCGCCCCGTCAATCTGAAAAAATAATCTTCATCTTTGAGACAAAAACCGGCGAAATATCGCGTCTATTGTTGAGGAACACATCTTGCAGACAATTCGTGGTGAAGTGATGGAACACAGAGAGAGACAATTTACGACAAACGACCTGGGCCTGGTCGCATTTATTCTGGTCGCCGGCTGGCTTCTGCTGTTTCAGTCGGGGCTTGTTTGGTAAAGGCAGCGTGTATTCGAGCGGCCGGTTCCGCTCGATCAGGCCGCTTTTGAAAGCCAGCTCAAAATAAAGCTCCAGCCCCTCCTTCATTTTTTCATCAAGAGAATAAGAAATATTTTCCGTCAGATACAGTTTTAGTTCGTCTAACGTCAGGTTTATATCGCCGACATAGTTGGCGGCAATTTCATCTATATGGGAAAGCCCCTCGTCCCTGGCGGCGGCAAGATCGATCGGCAGCTCGGCCCGGCGGGACATCCACATCGCGAACACGAACCCCAGCCCGGTGTGTTGGTGCCAAAGGCCCGCAAGATCGAACGTTCGCATCTGCGAAGAAGCCGGCTCCGCTTCCGCCGTAACGCGAAGTGCCGGGTCGCCGATCAACAGGGCACAATCTGAACCGGCGAGCATTTCGCCGATGTCCGGCCTCGCGGCTCGCCATTCCGGCTCGAAGCCGAGGAATTCCCGGAAAAGGATTTTAGTAAGGACAACTGAGGTACGCGAAGAAGTGTCGAGCGCGACGCTGCGAACGTCTTCGAGCGCCTCGCCACGCGTAACAAGGCAAACGCTGCGGACCGTCCGCCGCGTGCCGACGCAGACGTCCGGTACCAGCCGAACATCGTCTATCGTCTGGTACGCGATGATCGGCGTCAACGCGGCGTCGACACGGCCCCGGTCGAGCAGCTCGGCCGAACGCACCGGCGCGTTGTCGAGGACCAGTTCTACTTGTCCGTGGTTTAAGCCGTAAAGGAAGCTCCAGATCAACGGCGCGGTGTTCGAGTAGCTCGAAGCCGAAATGCGGGGTTGAGACGGCTCCATATCAAACTGGTGCTCAAGCCAGAACGTCCTGGTATTCCGGCGTCGAGTCAATGACCTTTTGCGTATAGGGGCAATCCGGCTTGATCTTCAAACCGTTCTCACGCGCATAGTTGACCGCGGCCTCGACCAGCTTTTTACCGATGCCTTGCCCGGCGAGTTTTTCATCTACCTCGACATGGTCGATCACCAACGTATCATCGTTCGTGCGTACATAGGCGAGCTCCGCCACCCATTCGCCGTCTTCGTCGATGTAAAAAGCACCCTTCCGCCCATGCTCGTCTCTTTGAATTTCCATTAACTACTAGCCTACAAAGAAAATAGCGGAGATTGCAAACGGTTTGTGCAAGCGCTGCCGTTTGATCTAAACTTTTTGATTATGAAAGCCAAAATGGCGCTCGCCGCGTTCCTGATTTTGCTTTGCTTTTCGGCCATTTCCCTTGCACAGGGCACGATCGTCCTCTACGACCCGCTGGTCAAGCCGCCCGAGATCGCAGCCTCGCCGTCGGATGAAGCTTTCGTAATGGAAAAACTGGTACCGAAGGTCCGGGAACGGTGGGGCGAAGAGGCCTGCGACGGCAGCAACCTGACCATCGTCGGATCTGTCGAGGGCTCGTTCACACAGGGCCGGCGCAAAACAGCGGGTAATTGTTTATGAGCTTTGCCAAACCGGCAACGGCTTTGCCAACAACGGTCTCGCGGTGATCGAGAACGGCAAGGTCACGGCCCATATTGCTGAGGAGGGCGGATGGAACCTTGAGGTCGCAAAGGTTGCCGACCTTAACCGGAACGGTCGTGACGAGATCGTTATCGAAACCGGCGGCGGAATGCATCAGGGTTATTACGGCACCAGCATTACGATCTTGGAGTTTTCGTCTCCGAGCGTGATCGAGCTTGGCGTTTATCTCGCTTCCACGAACGAGTGTGAAAACCAGGCTTCGAATAAGTACTGCGACCGAAGCTACAAGATCACCGCGAGGCCGGGAATCGATCCAGTATTCTTTACCCAGAAATACTTGAATCGCGGAACTGACGAGAAGCCGCGTTGGATCGCGAGCGGAAAAGTCGTCGCCGCAAAGCCGATCGTGAAAGACAAATTCACGGTCGAAAAGTATACAGTCTTAAAATGAAGATCCATGACATAACAGTTGCCGTGAGCGAAATGGTTCCGATCTACGCTGGAGACCCGACGGTCAGCGTGTCGGCCGCAAAATCGATGGCGGGTGGCGACACGGCCAATGTTTCGCAGATCTCGTTCGGCGTCCATACCGGAACGCACGTCGACGCCCCCAACCATTTCATCGACGGCACCCGCCGCATCCACGAACTGGATCCCAATAAACTGATCGGCCCCTGCCGCGTTGTCCAAGTGCCCGAGGACGTTATCGCTATCGAGCCCGAGCATGTCGGGAATATCGACGGTATCAGCCGCGTCCTGTTCCGGTCGCGCAATTCAGCCTTTTGGTCCGAGCCCGGCCGGGGTTTCAGGAAGGATTTCACTTATATCACGCCTGACACCGCTCGAATGCTGGTCGAAAAAGGTATCGTCCTCGTCGGTATCGACTACCTCTCAATAGAAAAAAGCGGCTCGCCCGGCCACCCGGTCCACGTCACGCTCCTCGAAAAAGAGATCGTCATCCT
The DNA here is from genome assembly GCA_963763355.1 of uncultured Acidobacteriota bacterium. Taxonomy (GTDB): domain Bacteria; phylum Acidobacteriota; class Blastocatellia; order Pyrinomonadales; family Pyrinomonadaceae; genus OLB17. The sequence continues at coordinate 782,183 of CAVXOI010000007.1, read as the reverse complement.
CGAAGGCGTCGACCTCCGCCAGATCGAACCCGGCGATTACGAGCTCATCTGCCTGCCGCTAAAATACGAAGGCGCCGGAGGCGACGGCTCTCCGGCGAGGACGTTCCTTCGAACACTGGCCTGATCAGAACCGCGAGCGGTAGCGACCGGCCTCCGGGGGGTCCAACAAGTGAGGCTTAGATCGGCACGGTGAGAACTTCAGAAATTATTCGCTATTCACTATTCGTTATTCGCTATTCCGAAGATATACCTGTTTGATCAAAGAGCATCTCCGAAATATCGAATAGTGAATAACGAATAGCGAATAATTTAAGGAAAAGCTCTATAGGAGTTGAGGTTGGGCATCGTCAACGACAAAAACTACCGCGAACGGGTTTACACTTTGGTTCGCCAGATCCCGAAGGGCCGCGTGATGACCTACGGCCAGATCGCCGGCATCTTCGGTGAAGGCTACACCGCCCGCACGGTCGGCTATGTGATGCACGGAACCGATGACGATGTGCCGTGGCAGCGGGTGATCAATTCCCAGGGTAAATGTTCCACCGGCCGCCTGACCATCCCGATGAACCTGCAGCAGGAGATCCTCGAATCCGAAGGCATTGTTTTCAAAGCCACGGGAAAATGCGACCTGAATAAGTATCAGTGGTTTCCCGAAGGCTTCGAACGTGAGGAAGACAACCAGCCCAGCCTGCTCTCCTAAACTTTTCAGCTTTGGCCTTCAGCCTCGGAGAGGCGAAATGTTTGTAGAACCGGATCGTAAATAATGATCTCAGCCCCATCGGGGGCGACATATGCCGCTCCCACGGAGCTCGAGACAAAATGCGAAATGACGCTTCGTTTGTTCGAATGAAGCTACATTCGACGCTTGCTGTCGCCGATCGGTGGGAAAAGTGTCCGGGATCGGAAAGATTATTCGTTCCTTTCGAATCATCCAAATCGTTCGCTTCATTCCGATCATACGGATCGGCGTTGGTTTCCGCCAAAGGTTGTGTCAGCATGCGTGGGGTAAGCGGTTCTTTGAAAATTTTTCGGTGGCCCCAAGGTTCTATCAAGTGAGATGGCCGTCTCAACCTTCTCGGGCGTAACTATTGTAAACACAACAGTTAGGTTCGGAATTTGTCTTACGTCGGCGGCCATAAGCGAGCGTGAGACAAATTCCGGGCTAAACTAACGGAATAATGATTTTAGGCCGTCTCATCGTGAGACAAGTTGAGACATTGAAAGCGCGGCAGTTCGTTCAAACCGGCCGCCGGCTTTCTCTTATCTTCCCCATTTAAGCTTGTTGCGGAGAACGTCGAAATAGTTCCGGTTCGGCGGTTGGACGATGTTAAAGGTGGTGCGGCTTTTGCGGATGATAACGCGGTCTTCGGCTTTCATCGCGTAGCCGATCTGGCCGTCGAGGGTTAGGACGACGCCCTCGTTCTCGTTGAGGAGTTTGAGCTCGATCTCGGCCTTGTCGGGAATAACGATCGGGCGGTTGGTGAGCGTGAACGGGCAGATAGGCGTCAGGACGATGGCGTTCATCGACGGATAGATTATCGGCCCGCCGGCGGACAGGTTGTAGGCGGTCGATCCGGTTGGCGTCGAGACTATCAGCCCGTCGGCACGGAAGGAATTAACAAAATGGCCATCCAGCGAGACCTCGATCTCGATTATTCTCGCGAGGGCCGCCTTGTTTATGACGACATCGTTCAGCACCCGCCCGGCCGCGAGAAGCTCGTCGTTCCTGAAATGCCCGGCCCTCAGCATCACGCGGCTGTCGACCTCGTACTCGCCGCCGAGAATTGCCTCGAGGGCGGGGAACATCTCCTCGATGCGAAACTCGGTCAGGTATCCGAGGCTGCCGTAATTTACGCCGAGCACCAGCACTTGACGGTCGCCGATCATCCGGGCGGTCGAGATCATCGTCCCGTCGCCGCCGAGCACGATGATCAGGTCGGCATCGAACCGGTCGGCATCGGCCGCGGGAAATTCGCACGACGCGTCCGGCTTGCCGGATTCCGCGTAAGGCTCACCGACAAGCTTTACACCGCGTTTTTCCAGCCATTCGGACAGCTCGCACGCTGTTTGCCATGCTTCGGCGTGATTGGGCTTTACAACGACCCCGACGGTATTTATCGCTGGATTGGCCATTTCGGTCTGTTAATGATTGACCAATCGGGGCCAAACTGCAAGCGACTCGCCGCAATGTGAAGAGCTTGCGTTAAATGATCAAAAGTTTGGGATTTAGGAGGGTTTGATACTTTCCATTTATTACTTTTGAGAGAATGAAGCTGATTGCGGCTTATAGCAAAATTCTCGGGGTCGCCGATCACGTTTCGGAATGCATCTAATTGCAAAAGTACCGGCAGTAGCTCGCTATTTTCACCGAAACAATTGGTTATCGACCGCATTTTTGCTAGAATCGCAGTTTGCTCCGCTCGGGTATTAGATCTTAATTTAACTGGATATTTACGATGTTAAAGTTCTTCAATCGTCTGGAAAAGACGCGCAATTTCGTCCTTTTGGCTTTCGCTGTGCTCATGGTGCTGAGCCTTGTTCTGTTTTACAAACCGTCCGACCCGGCGCTCGGGGCCGGCCTGGTCCGCAGCGAGGAAACAGCCGCTAAGGTTTCCGGCGAGTACATAACCGTCGGCGAGATAGCACGTCAGAAGGAAAGTATCGGCCGTCGGGGCCAGGGCCAATCGATACCGGCCCGTACGATCGCAAACTCGCTGATCGGCAGCCGCATTGCCCGTGTCGAAGCGAACCGTCTTGGCCTTCGTGCGTCGGATGCCGAGGTGGCGGCCGCCATTCGCAAACAGTTCAGGCCGACCGACGGAAAACCGTTCGACCGCGCTGAATACGAGGCGAACGTTACCGAACAGGAAGGCAGCGTCTCCGCGTTCGAAGAGCGGGTCCGCGACGACCTGAGCGCAATGAAGCTTCGTGCGTTTTTGACGTCGGGCGTAACCGTTTCCGAAGAAGAGCTGCTCGAGGACTTTAAGCGAAAGAACACGAAATTCGACCTCTCGTACGTATCGGTCAACACGGCCGACCTTGCGAAGTCGATCACGCCTTCCGATCAGGAGCTTCGCGATTATTTCGAGAAGAACAAAGCGGCCTACCATATCAACGACCCGCAAAAGAAGATCAAATACATCTTCGTAAACACCTCGAAGATCGGTGAAAAACTCACGATAACCGACGACGAGCTTAAGGCCGAATACGACAAACTGCCGGCCGACAAAAAGATCGCGGGCGTGCTCGGGCAGGAGATAGTGCTTCGCATTCCGACACCGGCCCAGGACGGCGACACTTATTCCAAGGCGTCCGCTATCCGGGATAAATTGACCAAGGGAAGCCAGTTCGTGACGGAAACCGAATTTTCGGACATTGCAAAAGGCCAATCCGAAAACCCCGTGACGGCGCCGAACGGCGGCCGGCTGAAAGGCCCGGTCCGTGAAAACCCGAACAATCCGACCGATCCGTATCAGCGGCTGATAAGGATGCAGCCGGGCCAGGTCACCGAGCCTATCGGATACGAGGGACGCTATTTTATCCTACGCCGCGGCGAGGACGTGCCGAAGTCGTTCGAGATGGCAAAGAAAGAGCTTGACGTCAGCATGCGAAACCGCAAGGCCTATTCGGTCGCGGCCGAGCTTGCGCAGAAGATCTCGGACGCTCTTAAGCAGAATAAAGATGTGCAGAAGACGGTTGCGGACTTTGCCGCTCAGGCCAACATGACCGCGGCCGACATGATCAAGGAAACGGCTTACATCAAGCCGGGTGACGACGTACCGAACATCGGCGTTTCGCCGCAGTTCGAAGAGGGTATCGCCGGGCTTGAGAACCAGAACGACGTGGGTGATAAGATCCCGGTACAGAACGGTTTTGCCATCCCGCTGCTTGTCGACAAAAAGGAGCCGCGTGATTCTGAGTTTGACGAGGTCAAGGCCCAGGTGACCGAAGCAGTAAAGCTCGAAAAGGCTCGTGCCCAGGTGCAGGAGATCGCGAACCAGATCGCTGCCGGGGCCGCAAATGTTTCGGCCCTTGCCGGCTTGGCTTCGGGCAGGGACCTGAAGGTGCTCGAGGCAAAAAGCTACTCACTCGGCTCGCCGCTCGGGACCGGCCCGTCGGCCTCCACCAACAAGGAGCTTGAGGATGCGGTTTACGCAATGAAGGACGGCGAGGTATCAAAGAAACCGATCAACATCGGCGACAGCTGGTTCATTGTCGGCGTGAACAAGCGCGAAGAGGCCAGCATGGACCAGTTCGCTAAAGACCGCGACCGCCTGCGTGACGATATGCTCGACCGTAAACGCGGGGAGTTTTTCATGGACTACATGAGCTCCACCCGCCGCAAAATGGAATCGGATGGAAGCATCAAGATCTATGACGATGCCATCGCGAAGATCGACGCCGAGGTCGGCGTGCCTGAACTGCCGGTCGACTTCCCGGCACAGTAAAGATGTTTGCGGAAGCCAGCACGAAGTAAGGACACATGCTCAATGCCATTACTTCGTGCTGGCTTCCGCATTTACCACCAGCCCAGTGCCTTCCACCACGCTGAGCCTATCGTCGCCCAGATCACGATGTTGATCACGGAGGCGATCAGCCCGACGGTCCACCATCGTTTCTGTGTCACGTACCCAAGTCCGAAATAAACCGGAGCCGGCGTGGTGCCGTAATGAGTAAGCCCAGCGGAAAGGTTCGCGAAATAGGCAAGCAGAAGAACGGTCAAACCCGCCGGGGCGCCGATGGCCGCGGTTACCAACAGGAACGGAACGAGCATGGCCATAACGTGAGCAGTGATCGATGCGAACGCATAGTGTGCATAAAAGAAAACAAGCGCGATAGCGCCGAGCGCCACGGGCCAGCTCAGGCCGCCCGTTGCAGATCCCACACCGCCCGCGAATATGCCGGGAATGGTCGTTCGGCCCAATTCACCCGCCATCATCACCAGCCCGCCGTACCAGATGAAAACCTCCCATGCATGCGATTCATCCATCAGATCTTTCCAGCTTAGAACGCGTGCGACAAGAAGGATCGAAATGCCGCTTAGAGCTATGACAGTCGAGTCGATGCCGTGCCAAATGGTCGTTATCCAAAGCGTGACCACAACGGCAAAGACCGCAAGTAGTATCTTCTCCGGCCGGGAAAGGGGCCCGAGTTTTTCGAGCTCTCGATGGGCAAATTCTACTGCGTTCGGCGTTTCGCGGACCTCGGGCGGAAAGAACCGGTAGATCATCATTGGGACGACGATGAGTGAAACAAGCGACGGGACTATCGCCGAAACGAACCAGATCGAATAATTCAGATCTATACCGGCGTTCTCGGCGGTAAGATTCCTGATGATCACGTTCGACGCCTGGCCAGTCAGAAATGTCGCGCATAGGATGACTTCGCACTGGTAAAGCATAGTCATCAGGAATGTGCCCAGCCTGTTTTCGGTACCGTCCTCCGGACGGGAGTCATAGGTTTCGGTGATGCTGCGAGCAATCGGAAGAATGATCCCGCCGGACCGGGCTCCGGTCGACGGGACGAACGAGGCGAGGATAAAGTCCGTTATCACTAACGAATAACCCAACCCGATGGTCCGACGGCCCATCATCCGAACAAAGATCAGCGCGATCCGGTGGCCAAGGCCGGTCTGTATCATCGCCCGCGAAATAAAAAACGCCGCCAGCACGAGCCAGACGTAGCGGTCGGCATACCCGCTTAATGCCCGTTCGATCGGCACCGCACGCGAGATAGCAAGGACGACTACGCCAAGAAACACCATCGCGCTTCCGGTCAGCGGCTGTACGATCGAGCCGACGATCGTCGCGATAAAAATGGCAAGCAGCCCCCACGCCTCGTGCGTCACGCCGGCAGGCGGCGGGATAAGGGCGATCAGGAGACCGACGCCAATGGTGATCGACCACTTAACAAGAGGCTTTTGCATAAAGCAATGCCACAGAATCCATAGAGATCATTATCTCTGTGGACTCTGTGGCAGGTTTTAGGGTCATTCGAATCGGTCCGCTAGCCGTGCAGTTGGGCGAAATGCGTGAAGAACCAGTACGTTATACCGATCCAGATCGCCAGATTAAGCAGCGAAGCTATGAGCCCGACCTTTTGAACTGTCGCGCTGCGGGCACCCGCCCGGTCGCTCTTGCCATACATCAGCACTCCGACCAGAACGCCGGTAACGACCCAAGCGAACAGCCGGATGCCGAGATTGAGCGGAATAACTTCCGATTTCAGGTCCATCAGATACGGGACCTGATACAACGTCAGCGCAATGCAAAGAACGATCGCGATTATCGCGGCAACCGGCGGCGTATAGCTTGCCGGAACTTCGGCATTCGCATCGGCGTCCGAAACTTTCGCAAGGTTGCTGTTGTTATAGCTGTACGCAAAATAGATCACCAAGCCTATAGCCATCCAGTCGATCAGCCGGATCCACGTGTCGAGCGGCAGGCTGTTCATCAGGTACGCTGCCGATACGACCGTAGCAATCGGGATAAACGGCGAAAGCGGCACCTTGAACGGACGATGAAGCGCCGGGTTGGATGAACGCAGGATTATGATACCCGTACCGACGATCACAAAGGCAAAGAGTGTTCCGATACTCACGAGTTCGCCGAGCAAACTGATGGGCACGAAACCGGCGAGGATAGCTACGATCGCGCCTGTGATCGCGGTCGTGATATGCGGTGTTTGGTATTTCGGGTGGATCTTTGCGGCCCACGAGGGAAGCAAGCCATCTTTAGACATCGAATAGAAAACACGCGGCTGGCCCATCACCATAACGACCATTGTCGAGCTTAGGCCGAGAACGGCCCCAAAATTAATGATCGTTGGAAAGACGCTGAGAATTGTACCCATGGTTGTACCCTCGGCCTGAGCAAGAGCCGCCTTGATCGCCACGCCGATCGGCGCCGCCTCGCTGGTCAGCAACTTGTAGTCGACGAGGCCGACCATTATTCCGGCGACAAGAATATACAGAACCGTACAGATCGCGAGACTTGCCAAAATGCCAATTGGCATATCACGCTGCGGATTCTTTGCTTCCTGAGCTGCCGTCGAAACCGCATCAAAGCCGATGTATGCGAAGAAGATCACTGCGGCCCCAGTCACCACACCGCTGAATCCAAAAGGCATAAACTCTGCACATCCGGGCATTTGCGACGAACAGGCTATCCCAATGTTGTTCATGTTCACATATCCGATGCCGGCGACGATGAATAGAACAACGACCAGAACCTTTACGAGAACAATTATCGAATTGAAGCTGGCAGATTCCTTAATTCCCCGGATCAGTAGGAACGTAACCGCGATCGCGATCAGAAAGGCCGGAAGATTGAAGATCGCAGTCACCGTGCTTCCATCCGTCATTGTGACAGCGGTACCCGGAGCCGCACTGAAGGCCGCCGGAAACTGAATATGGAACTCGGCCAACAGTTTGACCAGATAACCCGACCATCCAACCGCGACGGTCGCGGCACCGAACGCATATTCGAGAATAAGGTCCCAGCCGATGATCCAGGCGACGAATTCGCCCAGCGTGCCGTAACCGTATGCGTAAGCCGAGCCTGAGATCGGTACGCTGGCCGCAAATTCCGAATAGCACAACGCGGCAAATGCGCTGACGATACCGGCAAGGATCATCGAAATGATGACCGCCGGGCCTGCGTGTTTGCCGGCTGCCTGGCCGGTGAGCACGAAGATACCCGTTCCGATGATCGCCCCGATGCCGAGCATCGTGAGATCGAGAGCACTCAGTGCCTTCTTAAAGGTATGCTCGCCCGACTCTGAGGCCTCAGCGATGATTTTCGAAATTGGTTTTGTCGCAAAAAGTGACATTAAAACCTCCTGCAAAGTGAAAAATTTATGATTGCCCCGTCTCGGTACTCTTTCCTGAACTGCCTCGCCAAATGAAATACACCGGAACTCCGGTCAGGACGATGAGCAGACCCGGCCACGTGGCCGTCGTTTGATATACAAATAAAACTATAAGAATTATCGCGGCACCGACGCAGTATAATGCCGGAATAATCGGATATCCAAATGCTTTATACGGGCGCTCGGCATCGGGCTGTTTCACGCGGAGCACAAAAACTGCTGCGATCGCGAGAATGTAAAAGATCAGGGCCGATGAGATCACGTAGGTGAGCAGATCGCCGTAGAGATTTCCGTAGGCGACCGTCCCGTCCGCCCTTGTGCTGACCGTTCGCGGCAGGACGTAAAACGCGGACCAAATGCCCTGGACAACGATGCCCCATGCAGGCACGTGAAATTTGTTCAGCCGTCCGACAGCCTGAAAAAACAGGCCGTCCTTTGCCATCGCGTAATAGGCACGGGGCCCGGCAAGTATCAGTCCGTTGTTACAGCCGAAGGTGGAGATCATGATAGCGACGGCCATAAGGGTCGCACCGAACCCGGGGAAGATCACCTCGGCACTGGCGGAACCAACTCGATCACTGGCCACCTTTTGAATATCCTCAAAGCGAAGCGTTACAAGGTACGCAATGTTCGCCAGCAAATAAAGGACGATGACGCCACCCGCTCCGAGAAGAAGCGCCAGCGGCAGGTTACGTTTCGGGTCCCTTACTTCACCGGCTGTAAATGTTACGTTATGCCACGCGTCCGCGGAAAAAAGCGAGTTGGTCTGTGCGACGCATAGGCCGACGAAAAGCCCGAACGCGGCCGCGGCCGTGAGTCCATGCCCGACGTCCTGAAGATTCCCCCTGATCGTCCAGAGATCTCCAAAGTTCGCCGCGGCAATTTCAGGATATGAAACCAGCCCAACAATTATTCCGAGCACGATCAACACGATCAGCGATCCCGTTTTTGCAAATGTGAACGTATTCTGTACCAGCTTACCCAGCTTCAGGCCACGCGTGTTCAGCCAGGTCAGAAACGCGATCATCACAATGCCGACCAGTTGCGCGGTCGACAGCGAGAAGGCGTAGCTCGACGAGCCGATCCGTATCGGCTCAATAAGATAATTGCTTTCGGATATAGATGGAACAAGGATGCCGGTAAACCGTGCGAATGCGACCGAAACGGCGGCGATCGTGGCGGTACCGATGACAAGGAAATGCGTCCACCCGTATAGGAAACCCCAAAGCGAACCGTACGCTTCTTTGAGATAAACGTACATTCCCCCGGCCTTCGGCATCATTGCCGCTAGCTCGCCGTAGGACAACGCAGCTCCGACAGTCAAAGCACCGGTGATCAGCCAAACAACAAGCAGCCATCCCGGCGAGCCGACCTGTCTGGCAATATCCGCGGAAACGATAAAGATGCCCGAGCCGATCATCGACCCGGCCACGATCATCGTCGAATCCAACAGCCCAAGCCCGCGGATAAAGCCTTCTTTTGTTTCCTGCCCAGTTTCCGCAACCTCGGTTGCCATACTTTTCCCCGTACGATGAAAGGATTGAGTTTTCTAGATTTACCAACGCATCTGGAGAGCTTAAACCTTTATTTTGTGGCGTTGGTGAGAAATTAGTAGTTGCTATTATACTTTTATTACATCAACTGTCGAGTTTCTAACACGGATTTACAAAATTTGTGCTTCTGGAGGACGAATGGCTGAACCGGAATTAGGCGATATGCCTGCAGATGAATTTCGTCGTCACGGATATGCCGTTGTCGATTGGATAGCCAATTACTTCGAGCGCATCGAAGAATTTCCTGTTCTGTCCCAGCTCGAACCGGGTTCGCTTAAAGAAGCTCTTCCTACCGCGGCACCTGAAAAAGGCGAGGATTTCGAAGCGGTTTTGAAGGACGTCGACCGGCTCATTCTGCCTGCCGTAACGCACTGGAACCATCCGAATTTTCACGGACTGTTTTCGACCTCGACATCGTCGGTCGGCGTGTTTGGCGAGATGCTGACCGCCGCCTTCGATATGAAAGCGATGCTGTGGCGGACTTCGCCTGCCTCGACAGAGCTTGAGGATGTTGTTCTCGATTGGCTTCGGAAGATGATGTCGCTACCGGATAATTTCGAAGGCATCATCTATGACACGGCATCGGTTTCGACAATGCACGCGATAGCCGCGGCCCGCGAAAGGGTCAATTTGAATATTCGCGAAAAAGGCATGTCCGGACGCGACGATCTTCCACGGCTGAGGGTCTATAGTTCGGAACACGTTCATTCTTCTATTGATAAGGCTTGCATCACTCTTGGCCTTGGTGTCGAAAGCCTGCGGAAGATCGAATGCAACGAACAGTTCGAGATGGTCCCGGAACGCCTGGCCGACGCTATCGAAGAAGATATCGAAGCCGGGTTCGTGCCGATCTGCGTCATCCCAACCATCGGGACGACATCGACCTCAAGCATCGATCCGGTCGATGCGATCGCGGATATCTGCGAGAAATTCGGCATCTGGCTGCACGTTGATGCAGCGTATGCCGGCTCAGCCGCGATCGTCCCTGAAATGCAGCATTACTTCAAAGGCTGCGAGCGTGCCGACTCGATCGTCGTTAATCCGCACAAATGGCTGTTCACGCCGTTCGACCTGTCGGTGCTTTATTGCCGCGACCTGAGCACGCTAAAGCAGGCGTTCTCGCTCGTTGCCGAATATCTGAAAACGAGCGACGCTGGGCAAGTCAAAAACGGAATGGACTACGGCATCCAGCTCGGCCGGCGATTTCGGGCGTTAAAGCTGTGGTTCGTCATCCGCTATTTCGGACGTGAAGGATTGATCGCCCGCATCCGCGAACATTGCCGATTGGCCCAGCTGTTCGCCTCGTGGGTCGAAGTCTCGGCGGACTTTGAACTCACGGCCCCGGTGCCGTTCGCCCTTGTATGTTTTCGTGCTTGTCCCGCGGGCGTTGACGATTTCGATGCATTAAACGAACGGATCATGAATGCGATCAACACATCGGGTGACGCCTATCTTTCCCATACGAAGCTTGATGGAAAGTATACGCTGCGGTTATCGGTCGGAAGCATTCGCGTCGAAGAGCGGCATCTGAAAAAGGTGTGGAACTTATTGAACGAACATTTGGCAGCGGCGACTGGGCCGGTCAAAGCCTCGGCCTGAAAGTGTTCAGGGAATCGCATTCAAAACCGCTTCTGTTTGTTTTAAACTTGACCTATGGCAGCAGCAAGTTTAGTGATCGCGTGTCCGAATTGCAGTGCAAAGAACCGTGTGGTCCTCGATGCAGCGCTCGAAAAACAGCCCATCTGCGGGAAATGTAAGCAGATTCTTCCAGCTCCCTCGCGAGAGCCGGTGATCGTCACCGACGCAAACTTTTCCGCCACCGTCGCATCTTCGCACCTCCCGGTTCTGCTTGATATGTGGGCAGCCTGGTGCGGCCCGTGCCGAATGATCGCCCCGACGATCGAGATCCTGGCCGGCGAACTCGCCGGAAAGGTTTTGGTAGGAAAACTGGATGTCGACGCGAACCAGCAAACCGCCGCAAGATTTGGTGTTCAAAGCATTCCGACGCTTTTGATACTTAAGAACGGCAAGGAGATCGACCGGCTAGTAGGCCTTCAATCGCGTGAGGCTATCCTCCGCAGGCTTCAACCACATATTTAGAAAATTGTTCATTATTCACTATTCGTTATTCATTATTCCGAACATATCTATTTGCCGGCAGTATCTTTCGGAATATTGAAAAATGAATAACGAATAATGAATAATTAGGAATTATCTTTTAATTCCGACACCTCTTCCCAGATCTTGTGCCCGTGCGTTTCTTGCAGGAAAATCGACCCCACCACAAATGTCAGGCCTGCGATCGCCATCGGGTAAAATAGCCCGGCGTAGATGTTGCCGGTCTGGGCGATGAGAGTAACCCCTATCAATGGAAGCAGGCCCCCGAAAACGCCGTTGCCGATGTGATAGGGCAGCGAGAGGGCGGTGTAACGTATCTTTGCCGGGAAGGCCTCGACCAGGTATGCGGCGATCGGGCCGTAAACCATCGTGACCCAAAACACCTGCACAAAGACCAGAAGAATTAGCTTCCAGGCCGCCGGGTTTGAGAGAAGGTCGCCAAGAGATGTGTACGGCAGTACCTTTTCGGCTGGTTTCAGCGTGCCGTCGGGAGAGGATGTTTGCGGTATCAACCTGGTCGCACCGGTGACCCGATCGACCTGTGAAACTGCAGTAACCACCTCAGATCCCGCGGCGGTTTGCATTCCTTTATAGATCGGCAGGTACGTGAGCATCGCCAAAAGGCACCCGGCCATGATTATCCACTTGCGGCCGATGCGGTCGCTCAAAGCACCGAAAACCACAAAAAACGGCATCGCCATCACGAGAGCGATGGCAATTATGTATTGCGCGGATATCGTGTTGACGTTGAGGATCGACTGCAAGTAAAACAGGGCGAAGAATTGGCCGGCGTACCAAACAACACCCTGCCCGGCGGTTGCGCCAAACAGCGAGATGAGAACACGTTTCAGGTTCGACCACTTTGTGAACGCTTCCACTAGAGGATTGGCCGAGGTCATCCCCGACGATTTAACGTGCTGGAAGATCGGCGATTCTTCCATCCGCAGGCGTATGTAGAGTGAGATCGCCACGAGCAGGATCGAGATAAGGAATGGGATCCGCCAGCCGCCGATCGCCCCGGTGCGGCCCGCAAACTGGTCCGGCGTCATCAGGTTTTGAACGATCAGGATAACGATCAGCGACATGAACAGCCCGAGGGTGGCTGTGATCTGAATGAACGAAGTGTAGTAACCGCGTTTATTGTCCGGCACGTGCTCGGCCACATAAACAGCCGCTCCGCCGTATTCGCCGCCGAGCGCCAGCCCCTGCAGTACGCGAACGAGTAAAAGGATGATCGGCGCCGCCCAACCGATCGTCTCGAACGTCGGAAGAAACCCGATGATCGCCGTCGCCAGGCCCATTATCAGCAAGGTCACCAGAAACGCATATTTCCGGCCCACAATGTCGCCGATCCGCCCGAAGAACAACGCGCCGAACGGCCGCACGACAAATCCGATGGCGAACGTCGCTAAGATAAGCGATGTAGGCGAATGTATCATTGCCCGGCGGATAAAACAGCGGCGAGATCGTCGTCGTAAGGCTGCCGAATATATAAAAGTCGTACCATTCGATCACGGTCCCGAGCGACGACGCGCCGATGACCTGCCATATCTTTGCCTTTGATACGTGGTCGTTGTAGAAAGCGCCCAGATCGTTGCTGTCTTGTGTCATTTTGTTTAATTGTCCCTGTCCAGCGACATCCGGCGGGTCGTGTCGACAGCTGGGAACGCAGCGAAGCGAAAAAGATCGTGTTATTAAAGCAGTTTGCGGCCCTAGTTTCAACGGTTACGGCGTGATGAGCGAGACGCCTCGGCTGTGCTATCGTAATCGCGGGTGAACTTCATCAAGGAAAGTATTATAAAGGCTCCGCCAGAGCGGGTATTTGCGTTCCACGAATTGCCCGACGCGATCGACCGCCTGATGCCGCCGTGGGAGAACGCGAAGATCATTCAGAAAGCGGAGATATCAAACATCGGCTCGAGGGCGATCATTGAAACGCGGATGTTGGGTGTTTTCAGATGGAAGTGGGTAGCCGAGCACACGGCTTACGACCCGCCGCGCTCATTCGAGGACGTGCAAATATCCGGCCCGTTCCGAAGCTGGCGGCATCGTCACGTGATCGAGCCTCACGCCGAAGGGTCTGTTTTGAGGGACGAGATCGAATACGAAATGCCGATACCGGTTTTCGGGCCGCTGGCCGCGCCGATCGGTATTACACCCAGACTGGAGAAACTATTCGAATTTCGTCATCGTGTAACGAAAGAGTGGTGCGAAGCTAACAGCCCGTGTCCGTAGCCCGCACGTAAGTAAGGGCTCAACTTGGCAGAACTCAATACCGAATAACCAGGAGATCGTCGATCGAAGAGGCCCTCGTTTTCCTCAAATTTCTGAAACGGCCGGCTTGAGCCCTTACTTACGTGCGGGCTACAGACACGACGGCATCGACAAACATTGAAATGATCACACACATCGTCTGCTGGAGATACAAACCGGAGACCACTGAAGACCAGCGGTCCGAGCACATTGCACGCCTGCGGGCACTGCCGGGATTAATACCCGATATTGAAAGCTTTTCGGTCGGCGCAGACGTTCTGCGTCTAGACCGGTCGTTCGACACCGGGTTAGTGGCCGTTTATCACGATATGCATGCGCTGGATGCTTATACGAACCACGCGGAGCATCAAAAGGTTGCGGCCATTGGGCGGGAAATTTCGCAGCAGGTGGTTTCGGTCGATTTCGAAAACGAAAATGGTTCAGGGCCAACGCTTTAGCATGCCATACGGCCGCCGGGAACAAGCTTGAATAGGCCCTGAACCTGTAATTTAGATGAAAAAGCTCCTCAAAAGGATACTGCTTATTCTGCTGGCCCTGCTTATCGCGGTTCAGGCGCCTTTCATCTACCGGCGGTACAAGATCGGGAAGCTCGCTGAAAAGATCGAAGAGCTAAATCGCGCTCGCACGCCATCCGCTGCGGACCCTAAATTCAAAGAATACAAAGGCATAATCCACGTTCACACAAACCTCGGCGGGCATAGCACCGGCTCTTTCGAAGAACTGATCGCCGCCGCGAACGCAAACGATATCGATTTCGTCATCATGACCGAACACTGGTCGGACACAATGGACACGGCGGCGTTGACGCTGAATGGCGTTTACGGGAAAACGCTCTTCATCGGGGGAAACGAGATAGATACGGTGGATTCCGACCGCTTCCTGATGATCCCGGAAGTGCGGACGCGGCAGGACTCCGCAAAATGCCGACGATCGCCGTTACTCGACAAACTCCACTCGGAGAACCGCCTCGCCCTTAGTAACCTACCCCGAAAAATTCAAATCCTGGGATTCTGATTTCGACGGCATCGAGGTATTCAGCCTCCACACCAACGCCAAAAGCATGAACCCGTTTACGGCTTTGTTCGACGGTATATGGTCGTATCCCGGCTTATCCGGAATTGATGCTCGCATCGTACTTCAAGCGGCCGGATGAGAATTTGAGGAAATTCGATGGGATCGCCGCAAAACGAAACGTCAGTCTTGTCGCCGGCACTGACGCTCACTCTAATATTGGTTTTCACCTTTTCGGCGACGATGCCGGAAATAAGGGTTAAATATCAAGCTCGACGATTACGCCACTATTTTCCGGCTTGCCCGACAACACGTGTTGATTGAAAGAGACAAATCCGCTGACTCGGGAAACGTCTGGTCGAAGCATTGAAAGCTGGGCAGTCGTTTATCGGGTTTGATGTGCTAGGCGACACGACTGGATTTAGATTCGAATAACAGCGGCGAAGGTAGCTTCGTTGAGGTTGGCAGGTCGTTTGCGGTCGAGATCTCAAGTCGTTGTGGCGTTCGGGCTGTCTCGTAGCGTTGCCTGCGGCAGCACGAACGTAATTTTCTCAACGGAGGAGATCTTGACGCCGGATTAAAGACGAACTCTGAAACCACGGATATTAGCAAGCCACCTATTGTTTCTGCAAATTATGAGCTTGATCAGCCCGGCACCTACCGCGTCGAAGTTTATCTCGACCAACTCGGCCCGCCGTTCGATAAAATGCCGTGGATCATCTCGAATCCTATCTATGTTCGTTGACCTCGGCCAATGACAGGCTTTTCATTAATAATTACTAATTGATCAATTAATAATTACTAATGGGAGTAAACTGTAATACCGGACGAGGGCAAACGATTCGGCGGGCGCGAACATCAAAAGAGAGCATTATTTATTAAGGTATAACCTTTCCGGATAACAGATGAGAGCATTTAGACGAAACTTTCTCCAGATCGTGATGGCCGCGATCGCGTTCGCGGTGCCTGCCGCTGCACAGCAGATCCAGCGGACTCCTTTTGATGTAAAGAGTTATCAGATCGACGCACAATTGGTGCCGGTCGAGAATAAGCTTGTGGCGACGGCCGACGTGATCTTTGTGCCGCTTGAGGATACGCGGTCGGTGTCGTTCGAGATGAACGGATCGCTCAAGATCGATACTATTTCGCGGGTTGACCTCGCGGTGCCAGGTGCGACGGTCAAAACGCCCGCGGGAAAAGGCAAAGCTCCGGCAACGACGTTCGCCGGTCCAGGCCGGAGCGATCACGTTTGTCCAGGACCAGGTCGGCGTGTCCGATCTGGGGCCGAGCGTTCGCATCGACCTGGGCGAACCACTGACGAAAGGCATACCGGTAAAGCTGCGGTTCAAATACAGCGGCGTTCTGAACACGCCGAGCGGCGGCCCGCTGCTGACGAAAAGGCTGGCGTATGTCGGCGACGATCAGGGTTACCTGATGTATGCTGCCCGCTGGTTCCCGTTCCACGATTACGCGGCGGATATGGCCGCTTCGGATATTACGATTACGGCCCCGGCCGGAATGCAGGTCGTAGGATTCAGCGACACGCCGGTGACGAGTTCGGGTGGAAAGTATCGGTTCACCCAATCGAAGCCCGGTCTGGTCGGCAATTTCGCCTTCGGAAAATTCGTCAATAAAACGCTGAAGTTCGGTGAATACGAACTGCAGTTCTACACTCGCCCGGGTTCTGACGCGCTGATCCCCGAATACGGCGAAACGCTCGGAAAGGCGCTTGAGTTTTACACCCAAAAGTTCGGCAATGCCGATATGGGCAAAAAGCTGATCAGTCGCCCAGATCGACGACGAAAGCCTCGAGTTCTACTCCTCGAATGGGAATGCTGTTCATGTCGAACCGCCAGTTCGAGCAGGAACGGCTCATCACCGAGGAACGCCTGCAGCGTGAAGCCGCCTACCAATGGTGGGGCCTGACCGTCGGGCTTAAATCGTTCGACGACGCCTGGCTTTCGCAGGGGTTGGCCGAATACAGCGCGTTCTCGCTCCGCGAAAGCAATCAGACGAACGCTCAGGCGGAAAACCTGCGGCGCGAGCTGCTTGAAAAGTCGCTGACGTTCGAACAGACCGCCTCGCTCGTCCGTGCCCCGGCAAATCTCGACGACCAGTCGGTCGCTTACCAGTACATCATGTACGCCAAGGGCGCCTTCGTTTACAAGCTGCTCCGCGACACGATGGGTAGCGCAAAAATTCGATCAGCTTTTGAAGACCTTTCTTTTGGAATACCGCGGAAAGAACGTCTCGGTCGACGATTTTGAAAAGCTTGCTTCACGGGTCGCACGGCGAAAGCCTGCGTTACTTTTTTGCCCGCTGGGTCGAAGGCACGGGCGTGCCGGAGTTTTCGTCCGATTACCAGATCATCCGCACACAAGGCCGGCAAATTCGTTGCACGCGGGACGGTCAAACAGAACTACGATAATCTTCGGCTGCCGGTCGAGTCCAGCTTCGCTCCGAGGGCGAGGGCGGCCTAAAGACAGTGACGGTTCAGGTCGACGAGGCGACGGCCGATTTTAATATCGAGGCTGACGGCAAACCGCTGGCGGTCGTGATCGACCCGAACTACAAACTGCTGCGGATCTCGCCGGACCTGCGAGTTTCGTCTATCGCCCGCCGCGGGATCGAGCAGTTCAAGGAAGGAAATTATGTCGAGGCCCAAGGGCAGTTCGAGGCTGCTTTGAAGCTCGACCGGTCGAATTCGTGGATCTATTACCACCTCGGCCTGCTTGTTCCTCGAACAGCGAAATTACGACCTCGCGATCGATAATTTCAAAGCGACGATCAGCGGCGACCTCAGCCCGCGTGGCTGCAGGTTTGGGCGAACATCAAGATGGGCAACGCTTACGACGCCAAAGGCGACCGTAACCGCGCCATCGCCGCTTATAGACGGGCCGAGGGCCTCGGCGACAACTACGACAACGCCCAGGAAGCTGTCAAACGCTTTCAGGCGACGCCGTACGACCCGAAGGAACCCAAGGCTACAGCGGTGAACAAGGCTGCGAATTAAAGTTTCGGTTTCTTTCCAGTGTGCAATAAAAACGGGCCCGTTCGGGCCCGTTCTTATTGCACCTTTTCGAGATTCTAAAACCGGAACTTTGCACGGAACTGTCCGACCCGCGGACCGCCGATCGAGTTCGTTATTACGCCGAAATCGACCGAGTCCTGAAGATCGCTGTTCGGATTGGCAAAGTTGACCGCAGTTGAAAACATTGAATAGATCAAAGCCCACTTCGATGCTCATCCGTTCGTTGATCTTTGTGTTCTTGGCAAAGCTCAGGTCGAACCGTTTCTGCATCGGGCCGCGGAACGTGTTTCTTCCCAGATTGCCAAAGCCGCCCAGCGGCGACGAGAAGCACGAGCGGTCGATGACAACCACGTTGCTCGGTACTTGATTTGACAACCGCCTCATCAGCCGTGCAATTGATGTTCGGACGGCCGAAGCCCGAGACGATATAGTCCGCCCGAACCGCGCGTGAGATCGGTCATACTGAGCCGACAGTCTGCGATCTCCGGCTCTGATGCGAAAACGGTGAACGGCGTTCCCGACTGGGCCTGGAAAAATCCTGAGATCGACCAGCCTTTGACGAAGGCGTTGTTCGAACCGCCGGTCGGGATTTCCCAAACAAAGTTCGTGCTGAAACGATGCGTGCGGTCGAAATCCGACAGCGCCTTGTTGTTTTCCAGATTGCGCGAATCGCCCTGGGCGATAAAGCCGCTGTTCGGAACGTCAGGCTTGCCGCCGCCGGCCGTGCTTCCCGGATCGGTCGACATAATGTCGATCGATTTCGAGAATGTGTAAGCGACGTTGAACTGCAGCCCGCGCGACAATCGCTTGGTCAGGCTGAACTGTCCGCCGTGATAGTCCGAATAACCCTCGACTGGAGCAGCAGTGCTTCGGGAACGTTGAAGCCGAGGATCGGCACGCGGCCTCAAAGTTGATATACCGTGCCGTTCGACAGCTCGACAAGGTTCAGATCGGTCTGCGCCGGTCACAGTGTTCAGAAAACCGAATGCCCGCCCCAACCCGCGTTCCCGTGCCGTCGAACCGGCATTCAGAGGGCCGTTCGGCGCACCGGCGGCGACATATGCCTGATTGAAACGCTCGAAGATGTGGTCGGGCGTGTTCGGATCGTTCAGGTCGAAGCCCTGGTTCAGCGCCGTTGCGATCAGCAGATTGCTGTCCGTCGGTGCCGATATATCGAGCTTCGAACAGCAGGTCCTTCGAACGATCTCGTACTGCACGCCGACATTCCATTGATGAACGTACGGCGTTTTCAGATTCGCGGTCGATCGCACGGAACTCGAAAGTTTCGGCGATGTTTCCGCGAATACAGCCGGCGCCGGTCGCCGGGTTGCACGTCTGCCCGGGTGCATCCTGCGGCGTGCCGCGCGAATCGACAAACACCGGCGTGTTGTCGCGGATCTGGTAAGCGCCCGTCGGCCCCGGCGGCGCGTATGATCCGGAACGGCAGCCATTGGTTGAGCGGAATATTGGTCGGCACGCCCGAGAACGCGGTCGGGATCGAGACGTTGCCGCTCGGAACCGTGATCTCGACCTCGCGGAGGAACGGATAATTCGAGAATACGGTGTTGATAAATGACGCCGACGGCCGGTCGTAAAACAGCCCGTAGCCGCCGCGGATGACGAACTTGTCGTTGACCGCATACGCGAGCCCGATACGCGGAGCGAAGTTGTTCGTAGTCCTGGCCGTTCAGCGTGTGCTTGTTGCTCGCGACCTGGGTCGCGCCGATCGCGCGTATCGACGATCTGAACGCCCGGTCGTGTCGACGTTGTTCGGAATGATAAAACCGGGCGTCGGATTGTCGCAAAGCGCATTCGATCCGCCCGTCTGCTGCAAAGCACGGCAGGAACGGTTCGAGGTCGAAGTTACCGATGCGGCCGTTCTTTTCCGTCGGCCACATAAAAAGCTCGTATCGCAGGCCGAGGTTGAGGCTCAGCTTTCGGCTCATCTTCCAATTGTCGGTGACATAAAAGCCGAGTCCTGGAAGCGGAAGCTCTTGTCGGTGATGCCGTACTGCGTATCGGCTTCGGTGGCGTTGCCGGTCAGAAGCTGGGTGAACGAGTCGAATTTTTCGAACTCGGTCGCCTGTTCCTCGGGCAGGTTCGTGTCGTATTGATGACGCTTGTATTCGCCGCCGAACTTGATGTTG
Organism: uncultured Acidobacteriota bacterium; assembly: GCA_963763355.1. Classification (GTDB taxonomy): domain Bacteria; phylum Acidobacteriota; class Blastocatellia; order Pyrinomonadales; family Pyrinomonadaceae; genus OLB17. The sequence goes on along the minus strand of CAVXOI010000007.1, from coordinate 762,180 downwards.
TGGTTGCTTCAGCGTCCAGTTGACGTTGTCGCCGATGCTGTAGGTCACCTGCTTGCGTCGGTTGAACGAATCGTTCGGGCCGCCGAACGAAAAGTTGGCGATGTTGTTGCGGCCGATGTAATGGCCGAGCCGCGTCGTCGCGACGCTGTAGTCGAATGTCGATGCCGGATTGGTCACGCCGATGAACTCGTTGGTGAAGTCGCCGGTCGAAAAATCGGGCGGTCAGCGACTCGCGTGTTGTTCAGATAGAAATATCCGAAACGAACTTCGTTTATCAGTTCGGCGTGAAAATGTGCGTGTCGCCGATCGACAGCGTGCGGTTGCGGTCGTCGCGCTGCGAGCGTGGTCGGCGAGGCAAGGCTGTTCGGGTCGGGGAACGAATCGAGCCCGGGGAAATCCGAGAAGAAGAACGTCCGCTCAGAGTGTTCTTTCTGCTTAACTGTCCGTCGAACCTGCGTCGTGAACTGATGCTGACTGGAAGGTCGACGGCTCGAACGCTGATGACCTCGACGAGCGGATTGTTTCGCTGAAGCGTGCGCGACGTGATGCCCGGCGACGCGAAATTTCCAAACTGAAATGCGCCCGTACCTGCTCTGATCGACGATGTCCGAGCGCGCGGAAATTTGCTGATCAGACTGGCAGATAAAAACCGCCCGTCACCGGATTCTGCAGATTCAAAATGTTGAAAGCAACGTCGCTGATATCGCCGGCAGTAAGACAGTTTGCACCGGCGCAGCCGTTGAATTGATTGAACGCCGCGGCGATCGCGGCCTTCGAGCGGTCGTCGCCAAGAACGCTCAACGCCAGCGGCAGGACGCGTTCGCGTTCGGGCGGTCGGCACCAGGCCGGTGTTCGCATCCGTGAACTGGTAGCCGCCGAAGAAAAAGAACTTGTCCTTGATGATCGGGCCGCCGAGCGTGAAGCCGAGCCTCGGTGCGGTCGGCACGCGGTTTTTCGTTGCCGCTTTGCTTCGAGGAAAAACTCGTTCGAGTTGAACGCCTTGTTCTGCAGGTAGTAGTAAGCCGATCCCGCTAAATTGATTGCCGCCCGATTTTGTGACGAAGCTGAAAATTGCCGCCGCCGCTGCGGCCCGTCGAGGCGTCGTAAAGCGATGTTTGCAGCTTTACTTCCTGCAGCGTTTCGGGTGCGGGCGAGATGTTATCGGTCAAGCGAGCCTTCGTTGCTGGTGATGTTTGTCGCGTCGATGCCGTTGAAGAAAAGGCTGGTCGAGGTGGTTCGTGTTCCGTTTACCGATGGCGAGATGTTGCCGTTGCCGTTAACGCCGACGGGCGAAAGCTCGGTCGAAACTCCGGCTTCGCACTGAGCAGGCCGGTAAAGCTTCGTTACGGATGTCGGCGTCCGCGTAAGCTGTTCGCCGGTGATCTGACGCGAAACCGCAGCCGACTCTGCCTGGACGAGCGGCTGATCGGTCGTTACGTCGACGAACACATCGGCGGCGCCGACCTCAAGTGCCACCTCGACACTGCGGGTGACCGAGGCCTCGACAGCCGTGTTCTGGCTTACCGATTTCTTAAAGCCCTCTTTTTCATAAGTAACGCTGTAATTGCCGACGGGCAGGAGTGTCAATGTCCAGCGTCCGTCGTCGTTCGTCGTAGTGTTGCGCGTCAGGTTTGTCGCCGTGTTTTTCACTGTGATGTTTGCACCCTGAACAATGGCGCCGTTCTGGTCGGTCACTGTGCCTGCCATGCCGCCTGTGGCCTGGGCGAATACAGACGTACTGATAAATAACGATGTAAGTGTCGCAAGAAATAACGAAACAAGCTTCGCTTTCATAGTTGCTCCTCGGTATAAAGCTCGGGGTTTTTGATAAAGATATAGCGGGCACACCACGGCATTTGCCGCGATCCGCATTTTCTGAAAGATCTTTTCCTTATTTTCGGTTAGCAAAACCGATGATATTCGGACGAGGTTAACGAGGTGTGAAACTAGTGTTAATTAGATGTTAAGAATCGAAGAGAGTCGGTGGGTTACGCTGCGGCGCGTCTCGCCGGCCTACCTATCAACGCGGCGGCGGCGGCCTCGCCGGTTTCGATGGCGCCTTCCATAAATCCTTGCCAATCTGCAATGTGCTCGCCGGCGAAGAGGACTTTGCGTGGGGTTTCGCGAGGATCGGCCTGAGCCCAAACCATTCGCCGGGGCCGTAAAGGGCGTAAGCACCTTCTGTAAATTCGTCCCGCTGCCAGGCGTAGGATGCAATGCCACGGGCAAGGTTCGGCGCGGACCAACTGTAATCGATCAGATCGCGTGCAACAATTATCTGGCGGCGGAGGTCGTTCTGCGAGGCAAGCACGTCAGCCTTTTCGCCGATCGCATAGGCCGTCAGGATCCCTTGCTTGCCCGGCTGGCCCTGCGTGCTGTGAAAGTAATAGTGCGACGTCGTGTCCGTGACCATCGAAAAGTTCTCGGCCTTCCAGAACCGTTCGTCGAACAAAACGCTGTTCTTAATGATCCGCGAATAACTAAGTTTTTCCGCCGCCGCGGCTTGTGCGGCCGGAAGAGGCGGGTCGAATTTGATCTTTCTTAATGAAGGGATGGGTGCAGTGCAGATGCACGCATCGCACTTATAAAGGTCGGTCAGCCCGGCGGCGACAGTAACGACGCCGCGGATCTGAACGATCTCTGTCACACGTTTCTCAAGCTTTATGTTCTCTATGCCTACCCTCGCCGCAAGTTCCTTTACCAGCCGCGAATTGCCGCCCGTCATCTTGTAATCCATCTCGTTCTTCGGGCTGGATTCCGCATATTCGGCCAACGCGGCAAAGGCGGAGACATTACGGATCGACTCGCCAAAATCGGTGCTGTCCATCAGGTCGCGGAGCATGAGATCGTCGCGAGAGTAGCCGATGTTTTCGAGATGCGTCCACCAATCGTCCTTGTCGAGGCTCGCCTTTTGCAGGGCGGTCAGTTTTTCATATCCGGCGATCATTTCAGCCCACGCCTTCTTCGCGGGTTCCGAAAACCCCCATGCACGCGGCGGCGAAACCTTGCCATTCTGCATCAGACTGTCTTCGAACTGGTGCTTCTGAAGCGGTATCTTGAATTCGCCGCAAAGGGCGTGCAGCCGCTCGTGGCTTTCGCCGACCCACTCGGCACCGAGCTCGCAAATCAAATCAGTATCAGCAAATTTATGCGAGAACACACGACCGCCAATACGGCTGCGGCCGTCAAGGATCGTCACTTCCCAGCCGGCGGTCTTAAGTCTATAACCTGCCGAAAGTCCCGCCAGTCCCGCCCCGATAATGACGCAGCTTTTCGGTTTTCTTTGGGCGTGAGTGACAAGCGGAGAAACGACGGCCCCGGCTCCAGCGGTACCGAGGATCTTGATAAAGTCGCGGCGGTTTCGCATTTGAGACATTGGTTGTCTGACGTTCGGCCGGTCGTTCGAGGTTGCATTAGCAGTCCCGCACACCGCTCAGCTCCCGCCAAAACGTCTCGCGAGTGCCGACGACCTCGCAAGCGCCCGCTGACGGGGATTCAGCTCTGCAGCCGGATTAAGCGCGCCGGAATACATCAGATTGCGCATGCGGGCCGCGATCTCTCGCTCGTTCCCGGGGCCGCTGAGACGAACCTCGTCGACGTGCGGCAGCTCTAACAAATGGCCTAATTCGTGCGCCAGAACTCGCGTCGCGGCGGAGCCTTCATCGGTCCGGTACGATATGAGGCAGACACGCGTCTGGTGCCGCGACTGTCCGCCGAGTTCGGCTCTGTCGACACTATCTACAAACAGCACTCTGACGCCCGTAAGGGCTCGATAGACCGAAGCCAGATAATGGTACCCCGCCTCCGACACAACGTCTGACCGCGCGTCGCCCGGCATTTCTTCGATCACGGTTTGGATCGATTCCTTCCGAAACGCGATATCGATCCTCGACTGCAGCAGCGTACTTGCGTTCTGCAGCAGCGTTTCGGCGTATTCCTCGGTGAACCGCTGCTGCAGGACGCCGCTTGAATTTCGCAGTGTGACGATCGTCAGATCTGCCGGGATCGTGATCGGCATAAAATTCCTTGCTTACCCAACAACACCGTCAATACGAAACGGCGGTTTTATCCGCACGTGATAGTGTTCGCTATGATTTGCTTCCTGCGAGGTCAAATGCTTTTTGATGAATCGCGGGTCGTTAAAGAAAATGTACTTCGAGTCCATGTGTTTTTCAGCATTTCGCACTGAAGTACGGCGGCGTCGTAATGAAACAGTTTTGAGTAATTATGTTCCCTTAGCTGAAACCAGTCGTTCGTATGCGGCGGCAACAGCGGCAGCCGAATATCGACGTCAAGGCCTGTTTCATGGCTTTTATGTCCGGCCGCGTTGTTACCGGCCAGCTTTCGGCGAACATTCGCGGACCCATAATTGGGGGCGTTTGCAACGGTAAACGTAGCGGCGGCCCGATATGCGATCCCGGTCCATTTTAGCCGTTCCAGAAGCCAGGATGTCGCGTAGCCGCCGTTGTTCTCCGCGTAATCCATCGTGCTCTTCCACCCGATCCCCGATTCGCCGTAAACCTTAACCCAAGCTGGAGCATTTTGGGCCGCCAGCCACCTATGCGTTTCACCCATGTGACTGATCGTGCCGTCGCCCTTGTCGACCTTCCCGCTGCCCTTGATCATCGATTGGATCAGCTTGATCGTCAGAACCAGGTCATGGTCTTTGCCTTTCTTACAATCTTTAACACGTGTGTACCCCAGCTCGACCAACCTTTCACAAACCTTTGCTACATCGCTGGGATCATTCTTGCCGTTTGCCCCCACCGAACCCGATAAATATAATGTCGCCACAATTCCACCTCGATCATTAGAAATAGGCTAAATGATCGTGGTGATGATCTCTCGGATGCTTCGATGAAGCTCCCGGTCGTCGGTGATAGGCGAACAAATGGCTACTTCGGCGGCCTCGACGGGTGAAATTCCCTTCGCGATCATCTGCGCCGCGTATATCAGCAATCTGGTCGAAACACCTTCTTCGAGACCGTGACCACGAAGATTTCGCACTTTCTGACCGATATTTACTAGGTCTTTTGCCGTATTTTCTTCGACGCCGCCTTCGCGTGCGACGATCTCGGCCTCGAGTTCGGCGTTCGGATAATCGAACTCCATCGCAACGAACCGCTGACGGGTCGATTGTTTCAGGTCCTTTAGGACCGACTGGTAGCCGGGATTGTAAGAAACCACAAGCATGAAATCTTCAGGGGCCTCGATGACAGTGCCGCGTTTTTCGATCGGGAGGCGGCGACGGTCGTCGGTTAGCGGGTGGATGATCACGACGGTGTCCTTGCGGGCCTCGACCACTTCGTCCAGATAGCAGATCGCACCGCTTCGCACGGCGGTCGTCAGCGGGCCGTCGTGCCAGACTGTCTCTTCACCTTCCAGCAAAAATCGTCCGACAAGGTCTGTCGCCGACAGGTCTTCGTGACAGGCGACCGTGACCAACGGACGGTTCAACCGGAAGGCCATGTATTCGACAAAACGTGTCTTGCCGCAGCCCGTCGGGCCTTTAAGCATTACCGGCAGCTTTGCTGCATACGCCGCTTCGAATAATTCGACTTCCTGGTTGACCGGAAGATAGAACGGCTCATTCGCGACCTTATATTTCTCAACCGCAGTTTCCATAAAGGTCAATTCTCGCACAAACGAGAAAAAGTAGGCAGTTGAGCAGCGGCGGTCGGCGATTAGAAAGAATTCCTGCCGACTGCGGCTGCCAACTGCCTACCTCAAAATTCTATTCCGTAAACCTGTCCCAGTCGCCCCAGATGGCAAGTGTGACGCCCACCACCTGAAGATTGACGAAGAACAGTTTACCGTCCGGCGAAAAGGTTGAACCGGCAAACTCGGTGGCCGGCAGTTTCGAAATGTTCTTTGCAAAATCGGCGATACGGCCGTTTGGCGTAAGTATCCGGACAAAGTTTTCGGGAACTCCGTCTTCACCCTGATAATCGCTGTCCTCGCAAATGAAAAGCTGCCTCGACTTTGGCCGAATGCAAATATTGTCGGGCATATCGAGGAGCTCGCGGTCGGGCGATTCGAACAACAGCGTTAATTGCCCGCCGTTCCGTCCTTCATCCGAATATAAGCCAGATCTGCCCGCCTCGTTTGTCGCCGCCGCTGGTCGAGTCGAAATAAATATTGCCGTTAGAGTCGGCACACGAGCCTTCAAGCCGCATGAATGTGGCGCCGCCCTTTGCTTTGCCCTGCTTGAAAACGGCCGACGGATCAAGATCGACCGACTCGGGGTCGGGGTTGTCGATCGTTACCCATTCGACAGGAAAAGTCGTTCCCTGTTTTTGTCCTTTCCGGGTGTCGTAATCGGGTTTCCCTTTGATCGCAAGCATCTGAAGCGTGCCGCCCTCGGCAAGCCGTTTTTTCCTGTTTGGGATAAAACGGTAAAAACCGCACGGATTAAAATCCTCGGTCATGTACACGATCCCGGTCCGGCGGTCGACCGCTACGGTTTCATGCTCAAATCTTCCCATTGCCTTTAGCGGAATAGGCGGAACCGCAGAGTTCGCGGCGGCAGGAACCTCGAAACAATAACCGTGAGGTTTCGGGAACCCGCCGATCTTGTTTCCGTTCTGCAACGTCCTAACATTCGGTCCTACGCTTGTTTCCTCGCAGGTTATCCAGCTTCCCCACGGCGTCGGGCCGCCTGAGCAGTTTACAAGCGTGCCCGACAAGCTGACAAAATCGCGTTTTATAAGGCCGGTTTTCGGGTCGACCACCAGCGTCGTGGTTCCGCCGCCGGCGGTCTCGTCATAATGATTGCTCGCGCCGATCGCGCTGCCGGGACGCGGGATGCGGCCGCCCGTTACCTCGTGATTTCGCACGATCCGCAACTCGTTACCTACTTTAAATGTCCACATTCCGTCATGTCTGGCAGGGGTCAAACGTCCGTCGGACATCTTGTCGCCCAGCTTTCCGATAACGTTATATTGAAAGCCAGGCGGGAGAGCGAGATATGTTTCACCGGTATTTTTCGCAGCAGTAGGTGCCAGCTTGCCGAAACCCGCAGAGCGAAGAGAACCGATCTCGCCGTTCGCGGTGAATGCTTCGGCCCGACGCCCAAGGCTGCTGCAGGCGAGGGCGAGCCCGCCGGAGAACATTGTCAGGTTAGAAATGAAGGATCTTCTGTCCATGAGCTGAACCTCTTTAACGCGGGCGGGCGTACTATAAGGTTTAAAGATAACTTTGAACCGGCTCTATTTTCAACATTCGATAATGACAACTATGTTAAAGATCCTTCAGGCGGAAACTTCGGGCCACATCGAAACGGTGCGAGAGCTGTTTCGCGAGTACGAATCGTGGTTAGGTATGGATCTTTGTTTCCAGGGGTTTGAGGAAGAACTGCGAACTCTTCCGGGCCGCTACGAACCGCCTGACGGCCGGCTGTACATCGCCTCAGCGGACGAAAAACCGGCCGGCTGTATCGCGATGAGAAAGCTTGAAGACGGAATCTGCGAAATGAAGCGCCTTTACCTGCGATCGGCATTTCGTGGCCAGGGTATAGGTAATGCCTTGATCGAAAAGTTGATCGACGAAGCAAGATCGGCAGGTTACGAACGAATGCGGCTCGATACACACCCGCCAAAAATGGGAAAAGCCGTAAGTCTATATGAGTCTTACGGCTTTCGTCCGATCCCGCCTTACTATGAAAATCCCAATGACGGCGTGCTTTTCATGGAGCTTGTTCTTTAGGAGACATGCTCGTCTTGTAAAGTACGGGTGTTCAACCGCGCACACCCTTCTTCACTTCCAGAAGCTTTCCTTTTGGATCGGCAGTCGCTGAGACGCGTTCACGCGTGCCGTCTATTTCTATATACCAACGCGGGTTCCCGATCGCTCCTGCCTCGGTGTCAGTCATCGCAAACCCACGTTGAAACGTCAGCCGGTAGATGCTGCCGCCCTCGATCCCCGCCTTTTCGATCGCCTCTTTGGTAAAGCGTGGTATCGCCGAAAAATCTATCTCGTCGAACGGGAATGAGCTTTTGTTCAGGTCTTTCGCGTAAGCTCCGCTAACCTGAACCGGCTGAGGACCTTGCACAAATCCCGCGACATATTTGTACTCGTCGACATTCTGAGGCTTGTCGGGATCCTGAACATGCACTTTGAATTCATCTTCGTCAATAAAGATCTCAATTACTTTAAACGGTTTCCCGACCTTGTCCCGGATCGCGGCGGCGGCCTTGACGGCGGAATCGCCTTCAAAGTAATGCCCCTTTTTCGGGAGAATACTTTTGAAGCCGCCGCATCCCAAGCCGATCGCCAACACCAGAAAAACACCGATCGAACCCGTTGAAAGATTTTTCATGTTACCACCCTCGCAATTACTGCTTTCAAATACTGTTCGGCCGCTTCGATCAAATAGCCGGCTCACTACTTATGACTGGAGACAACCGAAAATTTGCCGAAAGGCGCCTCGCGACCGGAGTCGAGTTCCATTAGCCCCAGCGTAAAGCTTCAAGTAGTGCTAATTTTTCGCCTTCTTATCGGGAGTAAAAACGCTCTTTAACTGCTCAGCATATTTCGGATTGAGATTCAGGAGTATCGCATATTCCTGATAGGCCTCTGCTTTTTTTCCTGCCTCCCAATAAACCGCTCCTAACTGGAGGTGGGATTCAGCATTTTCAGGTTCGATCCGAACCGCTTCTTTAAAAGCCGCGATGGATCTGTCCCACTTCTTCATCAGCATGTAGGTTACCCCCATCGCCTGATGTGCATAAACGAAACGAGGTTCATCCTTGATGACAGCTTCCAGTTCAGCGATCGCACGATCGTATTGCTTGCTTAGCGAATACATATTCGCGAGCGTGGCTCGGGCGAGATTTCGCGTATCGGGAGCACTCAGTTCCACCGAGCGGCGACATACGGGCATGCCGTCCTTATAGTTCTGAAGAACGAATAGTAGACTGCAGAGTTGCGTGTGGGCTAGACCGAAGTCAGGTTTGAGTAAGACCACCTTTTTGAATACATCTGCCGCCGGCTCGAACATCTGGCCGGTAGTCAATGCGGACCCTACATAAAATAGTACTTCAGCATCGTTTGGGGCCAGTTGCTCCGCCTTTCGAGCCGCGTTCAGGGCCTCCGTCGGCATCCGCGGTGAGCTACTTATATAGGCATTTGCTAACAATAAAAATGTCTCTTTTCGATTCGGATTAAGTTCCGCTGCTCGAACCAACGCTTTTATCGCGGAAGGGTGGTCTGGCCGAGCAACATCCAGATACGCCATTCCGATGAGATACAACGGTGTATCTTCTTTAGGGTCGATCTGAAGGGCCACATCCAGCCACTGTATGCCTTCCTTAGCTCGCCCCAGCAGGCGGAGCGAATTGCCGTAGCGTACGATCAGGCCCCAATCCTTATTCAGTTCCGGTTTGATCTGCAATGCCTTCTGATAGCTCTGGACAGCTTCACCTGACCGGACCAATTTATACTGGACATCACCTAATGCGGTGTGTGCAGCCGCGTTGTCGGGCATTAACCGAACCGCATCCGCGTAGGCGGTTAACGATCGTTCGTACTGCCGGTCATTGTAAAGAACGTCTCCTAATGTCAAGAAGGCTTCACCCTTGTCCGGCCGCATCTTCGTCGCCTTGAGCAGTATATCGGCAGCTTCCTTTCGTTGACCCGTAATGTCGTAAAGGGCCGCGAGTTGCGTGTAGGCGTCGTAGTGCTTCGGATCGGCTTTTATGGCCTCTTGTAATGCACTGACCGCTTCATCTCTCCGCTTTAACTCGTTGAGGACAAGCCCGTAGTAGTAGTACTCGTCTGCATCGACTGGCTGGATCGAAACGGCGGTCTTGAGGGCTTCGAGGGCGTCCGCGTAGGCTTTCTGCTCGTAGCGGATCACTCCGATGTTGTAATACGCCTCGTCGAGCTTTGGATCGAGTTTTACTGCCCGCACGTAGGCTTTCGAGCCGCATCATCCGGCCTCTTGAGCCGGTAATATGACCGGCCCAGGCCGATGTATGCATCGTAATTCGGTTTTAGCCGCGCCGAAGCTTCAAAACCGGTGGCGGCCTCGCTGAATTTTCCCGCGTCAAAGAGCTTCGTCGCTGAATCCAGCTGACGGCGGGCCGCCCCAGTCAGATCCTTTACACGCCTGACCTGAGCGACCGAACGTTGCTGTTTACAGCCGGCCGAACAGACACCTGGTTTTGCTACCCTACGAGCGGCCGTGAGGGAGCGGGCCGCGCTTTCATTTACATAGGCGAACACACCGGAAGATCCCTCCGCCTGAAAGGCGCTGACGCACGATACCAACGTACCGGTCAAAAACGCTGCTCCGACACCCCTGATGAATATTCGTCGCATAGACGGTGCTCCCAACCTTCTTGAATGTAGGCGATTATATCGCACTTGAATAAGTTACTTGCGCATTCTCGACATATCGGTTTCATCTAATGCCTATGAAATCAGGACGCGCGTGATGTGCGATTTTGCCTGTGGCGGGATCTGTTCAAATATATAAAAAGAATTCGCCGAGTGTCGTTCTGCGACCTCCGGCGAATTCCCTTTCTTCCTATGGATGGTTACCTGACTGCTTCCTTCCTGGGCATCTTTCCGTCCATCATCGCTGTTTGGTAAACAAAGGCAGCCATAATGGTCGCAGCCTGTTTCATGTCGTCGGCCTGGATGCGGTCGTAGTTGTCCTGGTTCGAGTGGTGCGTACGGGTATCGTATTCGATCTCGTCCTGGATAAACTGGAAACCCGGAAGTCCGATCCGGTCGAACGATAGGTGGTCGGTGCCGCCCGTGTTCGACAGCGTCAGTGTTTTTGCCCCGAGCTCGGGGAACGGCGCAAGCCACGCTTCGAAGATCGGCCTGACGGCCGCATTGCCCTGCATATACACGCCGCGGATCTTGCCCGTACCGTTATCGAGATTGTAGTAGGCAGAAAGCTTTTCGTAATTCGCGGTCTTGACGAGTTCGCCCGGCTGGCCGGGTGCGGCCGCCTGTTTTCGTTCGCCGAAATGCTGTTTTACGTATTCACGCGAGCCGTTCAGTCCCTGCTCCTCGCCGCTCCAGAGGGCAACGCGGATTGTTCGACGCGGTTTGAATCCCGAAGCGATCAGAATGCGGGCAGCTTCCATCGCAACGGCGCAGCCGGCGGCGTTATCTGTTGCACCTGTGCTGGAATGCCACGAATCAAGGTGCCCGCCGAGCATTACGATCTCATCCTTTAACGTCGGATCGGTCCCGGGAATCTCCGCGATCGTGTTATATCCCATCAGGTCTTCGTCGTGATACTGCGTCTGAATATCGACCGTCATTTTCGGCTTTACACCCTGTTTGATCATGCGGACAAGGCGATTGTAATCTTCGGTCGCCATTGTCATCTGCGGCAGCATTCGCGATTCCATGTCCTTGTTATACGGAGCAAAACGGCCGCGGCCGCCGGCGTCCCGGGCCGGGCGTGGTCACTGCGGTTGCGGGCGGGACCGCGCTTGCGGAGGAAACGAACAGCGTTCCGCCGCTGCCGACCCGGCTGTTGTCCACAACCACCGCCGCGCCCTCATCAAAAACAAATCCGCCGAGTTTTTGGGCGACCTGCATTTGGCGTATGCGCTCCTGCTGCGCCGGCGTAGGCTGCTGATTCTGTCCCGGCTGCGGCAAAGCCGCGCCGGTCGGCCATTGGGTCGACCGCCATTTTGGCGAGTTCTTCTTCGCGTCCGGCGTGTTCCCATACCTTCAAAATCGGCTTTCACTTCACGCGGCCTGGAAATAAGAACGACCTTGCCGCGAAGCTGGCCCTTGTACTTCGCAAAGTCCTCGTCGCTGTTTATGTCAAGATAAACGACCTCGGCGGTGACCGGGCCTTTTGTCGATGGCGACCATGCTTTCGGATAGGCGATCAGCGGGAAGGCCTGCGGATCGACGATCTGTGCGGAAAAGCTCTTGAGCGACCAACCGCGGCCGAACGGTCCCCAAGGCTCGAGCCTTGCCTGCATTCCCCACTTCGCCATCGTGTCGCGCGTCCATTCGTTGGCACGCTTCATGTTCGGCGAATTGGTCAGGCGGCCGCCGATCACATCGGTCAGGTAGCTCAAATGCTGCATAACCTGCGATTTGTGCATGCCCTCGTCCTTGATCTTGTCGATGACCTCTTTCGGGGCCGTGTAGACCTTTGCGGCCGGTGCGGAGGTTGAGGTGTCAGCCCCTTTTGACTGGGCGAAAGTAAAACCCGGCAGCACGAATGCGTAAACAAGCAGCGCGCCCAAAAACTTGCGTCGTAACATTACTTTATCTCCTGAAAATACGAAATGGATCTGTGTGTAAGATTTTCCTATCTTATATCACATAAATGGAAAATGTTCAGAAAGCTGGACACCGGCCCGGTGTCTAGGTCGACCAGGTCAGCGTATATGCGGGGGGAACATTCTTTACGATCAGCTGGCTTTTTTGAGCTCTGCCGTACCGGTCTCGCATGAATTCTCGAAGCTTCATTGCCGACGGGAAATAGAAGCCGTGGGCATACTGAAATGTCCGGAACGTACAGCCCTGGTCCATAAACTTTTCAACTTCGCGAAGGACCTGATCACCGACCTCGTTCGGAAGAGAAACAAAGGGAAGACAGCAAATGATGTAACCGATCTTTCCGATACCCGACCGTTGGTGTATGGACCACGCATCGACCGCGTTACCACGGGCGACGGTCATATCGGGAAAACTCCGTTTCAGCAGGCGGACAAGGTCGCGGTCGAGCTCGACGCCGAGATACGAGAATTCGTCCGGTACTATCTCCTGAAGGAATTTTGTGATCGCCCCGGTCCCGACGCCCAGTTCAAGCACAGCATTATCCCTGGAAGGAGAAATGCCCTCGATCATTTTTTGAGCCAGTTCGGGAGAGCTTGGCCTTATCGAACCAACCTTCGCAGGATTCTTCAGGAATGCCTGCAGGAACTCAATATTTTCGTTCATCCACACCTCTAACCGACCGGAGTGTCGACCTCCGACGGCGAGTTCGCTGTTAATTCCGTATTGCCGACGGCCATTTTATAATCACAATCCTCATTTTTGCAATACCTTACGGTCCCATCCCGTTTGGTGGTCTTTTCGAGCAGATGAGGAGCCTTGCATTGCGGACATGCTTCGGTGACCGGCTTGTCCCAGTATACGACGTCGCATTTCGGATAGTTCACACAACCGTAAAACGCCTTTCCGCGCCGCGATTTTTTGACCGCAATGTCGCCGCCGCACTTCTCGCAGGCTATTCCAAGCGTTTCGCGTTTGACGTAATCGCACTTTGGATAATTCGAACAGGAGACGAATTCGCCGAACCTGCCCTGCCGCCGAACCAGATTTGCTCCGTCCTTCGGGCAGATCTCGTCAAGCGGAACCGGCGGCGGCAGCCGGTTTTTGATCGCCCTTCGCGATCTTGCGGATATTCTTGCACTCAGGATAGCCCGTGCAGCCGTAAAACGAGCCGAAACGCCCTTTTTTGAGCGACATCTCTCGGCCGCAAAGTTCGCACACCGGCACTTCCTCGGCTTCCGATTCACTTCCCGACGCGGCTTCGTCGCCGTTCGCCGCTGCCTTTTTGCTGCCCACTTCCCTGGTGTTCTTACACTCAGGGTAATTGGCGCAGGCAAGAAATTGTCCGAACCGGCCGAATTTGATCACCATCCCGGACCCGCATTTTTCGCAGATCTCGTCGGTGGGGATCGACATCTTCTTCTTGTTCTTTATGTTCTCGGTCGCTTCGGCCAGGTCTTTCGCGAACTTGCCGTAAAACTCATGCAGGGCGCTTCGCCAATTGAGTTTTCCGTCCTCGATCTCATCAAGCTCTTCTTCCATCCGGGCCGTGTAGGCGGTGTTGAAGATGTCGTCAAAGCTCTCGATCAAAAGATCGTTGACCGTCATACCCAAGCGGGGTCGGATGGAAGCGACTTTCGATCTTCTCGACATACTCGCGGTCCTGGATGGTGGTCATGATCGCCGCATACGTTGACGGGCGGCCGATGCCTTTCTCTTCCAAGCGCCTTTACGAGCGTGGCTTCCGAATATCGCGGCGGCGGTTCGGTGAAATGCTGTTCCGGTGTGATCGAATTCAGCTTTAACGTCTCGCCTTGTTGGACCATCGGCAGAGCTCGGTTCTCATCGTCTTCATCGTCAGCCGGCTTTTCGTCGCGGCCTTCCTGATAGACCTTTAGAAAACCGTCGAACTTCTGGACCGAACCGGTCGCGCGGAATGTGAACCTGCCCGCCTTTATATCGATCGTCGTCTGATCGAAAACCGCCGGCATCATCTGCGAAGCGACAAAACGCTGCCAGATAAGGCGGTAAAGCTTCAATTCATCGGGCCCGAGTTTTGACTGCCAAACTTTCCGGCGTACGGTTGACATCTGTCGGGCGGATCGCTTCGTGAGCATCCTGGGCGTCTTTTTTCGAACTGTAAAAATTAGCCTTTTCCGGAAGGTATGAGTCTCCGTAACTTCCGCCGATGAAGCCCCGGACATCGGTCAAAGCTGCGTCGGAGACCCTTGTCGAGTCGGTACGCATGTAAGTGATCAAACCGACCGCACCTTCCGAGCCGATCTCGATACCTTCGTACAGCTTTTGCGCGACCATCATTGTCTTTTTGACCGCGAAACCCAAGCTTTCTCGAAGCTTCCTGCTGCAGTTTCGACGTGATGAACGGCGGCGTCGGATTTCGTTTGCGCTCCTTGGTTGTTACCGAGTCGACTACGAAGGCTTCTTTTCCAGCCTCGGTGACGATCGAGGCCGCTTCGTCCGTGGTCTTTATATGGACCTCGGTTGCCTTGAGGTCCTCGTCGAATTTCCCGGACTTGACGGTCTTGTCCTCGATCCTGTATAGCTTCGAGTCAAAATTAGGCGGGAGGGCCGCCGTGAGATTCGCGATGATCGACCAGTATTCGGTCTTGACGAAAGCCTCGATCTCGCGTTCACGCTCGACAACCATTCGCACCGCAACGGTCTGAACTCGTCCGGCGGACAATTTTCCGCCGATCGTTTTCCAGAGAATAGGCGAGACCTTATATCCGACCAGCCGATCCAGTATCCGGCGTGTCTGCTGAGCGTCGACCAAATTTTTGTTTACCTGTCTCGGGTCTTTAAACGCATCCTGGATCGCGTTCTTGGTGATCTCGTTGAACATCACGCGAAAAACTTGTTTTACAGGTTTCTTTGGAACGATCTCTTCCGCCAAATGCTGGCAGATCGCCTCGCCTTCGCGGTCGGGGTCGGCCGCGAGGTAATATCGCTTCGCTCAGCTTTGCTGCTTTTTTCAGGTCCGAGACGATCTTCTTATTATTGCGTTTTTTTGTATCCGGAATGACCTCGTACGTAGGCTCGAAATCGTTCTCGACGTCCACGCCGAGGTCCTTTGCGGGCAGGTCCTTGATATGGCCTATCGAGGCCATTACGGTGTAATCGTCACCGAGATATTTGTTTATCGTCTTCGCCTTTGCCGGCGATTCGACTATTACTAGATTTTTCGACATTTCAAACTAACTTACTACCCGTCGTTCTTCTATTTTCTTCAAGCGCCGCGTCCAGCGGCATTCCTTCAAGTTCGTGTTCGTACCAGCTTTCCCCGGCCGGGTCAAACTCGTGTATTTCCTTAACTTCGCCGCTGCTCATATGAGCGACGATCTTCAATTTCACGACCTCGACCATCATTTTGGCCGGATCGGTCGCAGTACGGTCGAATGCCAGGGTCTTAGATGCAAGCCGGATCTCGATCCCGCGAATTTTCTCTGGCTGGGACCGTGCGTCCAGTTTTTCCAACGCTTTGGCCAAGATCTCTTCGCTCAAAGGCGGATCGATGCCATACATCCTTCGATAGCCAAAGCAGCGGTCGCTGCCCGCGTCGAAATCGCGACAGATCTGCGGCCGGTCCGGATAGACCGTGCAGCCTATCTCGACGCCTACCTCACCCGCCATATTGACGCAGCGGCCGTCCTTTTCATCGCGCTCGAACGCTCGCTCGATGACGATATCGGGCGCTTCATCCAAAGTGACCTCGACATAACGCGTCAACGGTTCCGGCTCACGGCGGCTGATCGGAATGACCAAACCGTAGACGCAGCATGCGCCGCAGGTGACGCAGTCCGGTATTGGTTCCGCGGCGTCTGTAACAATGCGTTCCGCGACCAGTTTCGACAATCGCGAGAGCGGTATCTGCGGCGGAACGCGCTGTTGGCGCTCGTCTATCTCAAAGATCTTCTCGTAAAATCTGCTCTTCGGCAGCCGAGTTATCTGGACCGGTTTTTCCACCCTACCGCTCCCCGCTGAAGATGGTGCCAGAAAAAAATATGTCAGACGCTTAAATGCGTACTGACATTCTCGACTTCTAACACCTGGGTTAATAGTCTGTCAACGCGGGAATAGAACATATTCTATTTGCCCGGTATTAACAAACTCGGTCAGAACCTGTCGCGATTGCTTAGATCTGCCGCGCGTAGTGTTTTCCAGGCAGAACACGGATCAGATCACGGATGTCGAGGCCGACCAGTGCGGCGTTAAGATCGCCGAATGAAAGGCCGCTGGACTCCAGCAGGATGTCGATCTGCACCGACTCATCGGCGGACAGTTGTTCCCATACCTTACGCTCATTTTCGCTAAGGTCCGCCGGTACGACTTGGGTCGGATGCTTATTATTCTTCGAGGTCTCTTCCTCGATCTTTGGCGGCAGGATCGCGGAAGCGATGTCAGACGGAAGCTCTGCCACTACGTCCTGCCACTGCTGCACAAGCTTGGCTCCTGCTTTTATTAAATAGTTGGTCCCGAACGAATTCCGCGAGGTGATGTTGCCCGGAACGGCCATCACTTCGCGGTTTTGTTCCGTCGCAAGCCGGGCTGTTATCAAAGAACCGCTCCTCTCGGTCGCTTCAACTATTAAAACACCCAGGCTGAGCCCGCTTATGATCCGGTTACGATAAGGAAAGTTGTCCTTGAGCGGAGGCGTACCCGAGCGGGAATTGTGAGACTACGGCTCCGCCGGAATCGAGGATCTCACGCACAAGCCTTGTGTTCTCTTTAGGATAAACGGCGTCGATACCGGTGCCCATTACTGCGATGGTCTTGCCGCCGCTCCGGATCGCTCCCCTATGTGCGGCAGTATCGATCCCGCGCGCCAAACCCGAGATAATACAAATACCGCGAGATGCGAGGTCACGCGAAAGCATCTCGGCCGCGTTCTCGCCATACGTCGAACACATACGCGACCCGATCACAGCCACGCCCGGCAGGTCGAAGCAGCCTTGCCAATCACCTCTTACATATAATGTTATCGGCGGATCGGCTATCTCCCGCAGGCACGACGGGTAACTGCCGTCATCAAGGATAAGAATATCGCCGCCAAGTCCTTTTACGCGCTCAAGTTCCTGGTCCGCTTTCTGATCGAACTCACGCTTGATAATGCTCTCGATCGTCTCCGGCCTCATTCGCAATGACTCAAGCTCTGTCCGCCGCGCATGAAAAACCGCATCCGCCGAACCAAACCGCTCAAGCAGTTTGGTAGCGGCAAGAGGACCGACTCCCGGAGTCATATTGAGTGCTATCCAGGATCTCATTTGGATTTGGGATTTGGGATTGCGGATTTGGGATTTCGTTTTAGCTTCGATGTCTTTATTGCCGAGACGATAATAGACAATATCTGATTTGCTTCGTCAAGTAGATCTTCCACAAGGTTAGATTTGATCTGATTCGAATCTATAAGCAATTCGATCCAATAAATTGTCTCATCCGCTTCTTCTTCAACTATACAAAGCTTCGCAATAAAATCCGCGGTCGACTTCGCTCTGCAGGCAGCTCGATAATTGGCTCCAACGGAAGTACCGCTTCGGAGCAACTG
Source organism: uncultured Acidobacteriota bacterium (assembly GCA_963763355.1). Taxonomy (GTDB): domain Bacteria; phylum Acidobacteriota; class Blastocatellia; order Pyrinomonadales; family Pyrinomonadaceae; genus OLB17. The sequence goes on along the minus strand of CAVXOI010000007.1, from coordinate 744,356 downwards.
ATGTCCCAAAACAGTCGACGTCCTCGCATTTGGCAATGCCTCAACAAGCTTGATAACACGCAGAGCGAATTTTTTTGTCCGCTGCTTCATTTCGTCCTGTGTCATAAGTCGGGCAACATTATTATCACAGAATCCGCAATCCGAAATCCCATATCCCAAATCGGTTTGGCGGAGGCGTGTGGGAGTCGAACCCACCCAAGACGCTCTCGCGCTCGCTGACGGTTTTGAAGACCGCGCCCATCACCGGACAGGATGCGCCTCCTTACTTTTGGGAGTTAGATCAAGGTTCCGTGTACGCGCACTTCAGCCCGGCGACCGTGGAGCGCTCGAACTTGCCGGTTTTCAAATTTGCTATCCAAACTCCTTCTGGTTTGTAGGTACCGGACTTACGGAACAACTGACCGATAATAACCGTGTCGTCAGTCAACTCCTTTCCATCGCGCAGGCATTCGATTGCCGGATCGAGCGCAAACGCAAGATGCTGAGTCGGGCGTAACGCAGGGAAACTCAATACGTCAAGGACTCGCCAGCCGGTAACCCCGGTAGCGTCACGACCGGTCGAGACCTCGAGCCAGAGCATTGTCGTCGTTCCTTTCGTCACTCGAGAGATACCGTAGACAGGATCCGCGTCGAAATTACCGACCAATCCACCTCCTAAATGTTTCACTCCGTTCGGAAGTCGGTTCGGGGGCGAAACACCTTTGTATTTATAATTGATGAACTGAGCGCCGGCGTTCGCAACCGGTGCTTTTTGGGCAAAGGCAACCACGGGAATAATGAGCAATAACAAAATGATAATTCGAGATCTCATTCTGCCTCCATCAACAAACATGTCAGCAAGGCGGCCCGGTTCGCGATGTCGCTGACCGATATATGTTCATAAAGTGTGTGTGCGCCGTCACCCGTTACGCCCAGGCCATCAAGAACGGGAACGCCAAGCGCGGCCACAAAATTTCCGTCCGAAGCCCCACCGACCTGCGTTTCACCCAGCTCGTAGTCGAACGATGCCGCAACGAGGCGCGCCTTTTCATAAAGAGCCGCCACCTCGGGCGTGCGTTCGAGCGGCGGCCGGTTTATCCCGCCGAGAAGATCAATCGATACACGTTCATCGACCGGTCTTCAGATCGCGAAGCACTTTATCGATGCGTTCGCCCTCGGCGATCGATGAGAATCGAACATCAACGCTGCATGCCGCGTGTTCGGGAATAACATTTGTCGTGGTTCCGCCGCTAAAAGTACAGACATTCACCGTGGTACCGACCTCGGGCGAATTCAAGGCGTCGAGCTTATCGATCTGTCGCGAAAGTTCGAGGATCGCGCTCGCTCCTTTCTCAGGCTCAAGGCCCGCGTGCGCCGGACGGCCATGGGCCCTGATCTGATAAATGCTAGTCCCTTTACGCCCGGTTTTGACTCTGCCTGACGCCGAAGGTTCGAATACCAGGCACCTTGAAGCTTTTCGGGCTTCGGCTTCCAGCAGCGGCCGTCCTGTAAAGCTTCCCACTTCCTCGTCGCACGAAAGAAAGATCGTCACCGGCGATGCCGGCGTTGCTCCGCTCTCCGAAAAATATTGAAGTGACTGAAGCATTAACACGACACTCGCCTTCATATCGAAGATGCCGCAGCCGTAAAATTTGTCGCCTTCGATCCGCGTAGGATTCGCGGCCTTTGTCCCAACCGGATGGACCGTGTCGGTATGCCCGAGAAGAAGGACAGGCTTTTCCGGGCCGCGAAATGCCTTGATGATCAGATGTTCGCCGTACCCATCCGCCGCGACCCGTTCAATCTCAAGGTCAAGCCCGATCTTTCGTGCTTCGTTCTCGACCCATAGCATCACCGTTTTTGACCGCTCTACGTCGCCGGACGGCGATTCAAGGTCGACGATCTCGCGGATCATTTCGACGAGCGTGTCTTGTCTCTTTTGAAAGAGATCTCGAATTTCGGTTGGTGTCATTATTGCTCTTTATCTCGCCGGCTGCGGTGCGGCGGCCGGACTGTCGAAAACGGAATTCAGCGTTTCGCCGAGGCGGTAGCCTGCCAGGGCCAGTCGTTCTTCGGCGAGTTTGAACGCATTCTTCCTGTATTTATCGGACGGCATCTGATGTCGCTTGAGATCGGGCGAGAACACGACCGTATTATTGAATGCAAAACTCTCCTTCCGCCAGTCCTCGTATTTTCCGAGATTCAACCTGGCCTGTACCGACTGGAACGGATGGGCCTTGATCAATTTCTTCGCGGCCATTTCGACGTATTCCCGTTCGCACATACCTTCTTCGAAGGGAATATTCCGCCCGACTATCGAATCCCAGAACCAGTGCAGATTTACCTGCTTGTCTCGCGGAGTGCCTTCAGGCGTCAGGTGGAACAGGTTTCCGCCCTGATCGCCTTTTGGTTCGGTATCGGTCACACGGGCCGATGTGTGCAGCGGCTGATGAATGTCGCCGGCAAGGTGAAGTATCCACGCAATAGCGATCGCTTTATCAGCATTTGATGCCGCCGGGTCGCGCATAACAGCGTCAAACTCGACGAGTTTCGGCACCGCGACCCCGCCTTCCTCGAATCCGGTCAGAATTTCGACGCGGCCGTCGATCTGCCTCCAGAAAGTGTCGTCGTAATGCCAGTTGCTGTGATGGTACTTCTTATAGCGCGTATCGAACGATCGATCGCGGACAATGTCTGCCCAGCTCGGGACAAACATAAAATATTCCAGCCGTTTGACCTCTTCCGATTCCGGCCCGTAAGTCTTGTAAAACGTCGCCAGCTGTGAATCTTCCGGGGCGGCACGGAGTATCCGTATCACATTCTCGCGGGCGTGCGGCGACATCCGTTGCCAGGCGATATAGCCCGTTATCTTGTGTCCGACATCGTCCCAGGCAAAGGCCGATGAGGCCAGAAAAAAGCCGCAGATGGCCCCGAAAGCAAGGTTTTTTGCTAGAAATCGCATCTTTTCTCCCGATTTATAGGAAGATTCTACCGAATACGCGTAATAGAAGGAAACAGGCGAAGAATTTCGGTAATTAGCGGGCAAACCTTTTATTGCTTTGCTCATCAAAATTTACGCAAATCTTTCCCTGAATAACGTTCAAGTAATACGCGACCCGTATTCAAAAGGACTTTAAGAGGCGGTACAAGGTATGCAATTGATATTAGAACAGAATCTGCTTAGGGATAACACGGTCAGTCGTGAAAAGGATCCTTTTGGAAACAAGATCGGGCTTTTCGCATCGATATTCGGCTGCTGGCATAAACGCCTGACGCGGCCGTTTACAAGTGACAAGAATACCTATATGGCATGTCTTGAATGCGGGGCCCGAAAGATGGTTGACACGAAAAATTTCAAAGTATCGAGGGCGTTCTATTACCCTCCTTCGGTGCCGTTCGACCGTAACTGAACGTATTCATATAGTCCTGTCTTAATTACCTACCAAACTTACCTACCAAGAGCCGCTTTCCAAAAAGCGGCTCTTAAACTATTTGAGTTGATTACATGTCTTCAGCGACAAGTTTCAAACTGTCTTGAGCACCAACGCCGAATTCTTAGAGCCAAAGCCGATACAATTGCAAAGCGCGACATGCACCTCTGCAGGTCGTGATCGGTTTGGTACGTAATCGAGATCACAAGCAGGATCGGGTTCATCGAGATTGATCGTCGGCGGTAATACACCTTTATTCAGGGCCATTAAGGTCGCTCCGACACCCGCGGCGCCTGTGGCACCTTGCGGGTGCCCGATCTGTGATTTGACGGCCGACATCGGCATCTTGGAGGAATGGTCACCGAATGTAAGTTTTACGGCGTGGGTTTCAATTCGGTCGTTCAACTCGGTGGAGGTGCCGTGGAGATTAACGTATTGAATGTCTTCCGGTTCAAGGCCGGCATCTGCGATCGGCCAGGCTCATCGCACGGGCAGGTTCGATACCGTTCTCTTCAAGTCGAACGCGATGGTATGCATCGCATGTAGAGCCATATCCGGCGATCTCCGCGTAAATACGAGCATTCCTTCGCTGGGCGCTCTCGAGCGTTTCAAGAACAAACATCCACGAGCCCTCACCGATCACCATCCCGGAGCGGTCGATCGGAGAAGGGCCGTGACGCACGTTCGGGTTCGATCGTTCCATTTGCTCGTGCAGACCTTCATGACCTCAAAACCCTTGAGAATACCGGGCGAGATAGGCGAATCGACACCGCCTGTGATCATAATATCCTGGCGGCCGAGAGCGATACTCTGCGCCGCGTAAAAGATAGCGTCGGTTGATGAAGTACAGCCAGTGGAAACAATGTGAGAAAGGCCGTGCAGGCCGAAGACCATTGACAGTTCGGATGAAAGGCCGCCGTGGGTCGAGGCCGGGATCGTGTAGATACTGCCTTTGCCGGCGTTGCCGGAAAACCAGAACCCGAATTGCTTTTCAGTAAATGCGAGGCCGCCGCCACCGGTACCGAGGACCACGCCAAAGCGGCGTTTTTCGTCAAGAGAAAGATCGCGTGGATCAATGCCCGAATCGGAAACAGCTTCGCGCGCGGCGGCTAAAGCAAGCGGGACCGTACGCGGGACGTGCTGTCGGTCTTTCGGATTTAGTTCGGCCTTCCAATCGAATTCCGGAATCTCGGCCGCGATCTGAATATTGAACTCCGAAGGATCAAAACTCTCGATCCGCCGGACTCCGCTTTGTCCATCTTTGAGGCCCTGCCAAAATTGATCTCGGCCGATCCCGATCGGCGTTACGCATCCGAAACCCGTAATGACCACCCGCCGAGGACTCGTGAAACCGTGCAGCATTCGTGTAAGAGTTACGCCTTTAGGCGTGAGTAACCGTTTGACGTTAGATGCAAAAATTTACGATAGACGTATTCACGCCCAAGCGTAACCCTTACCGGAATGACCTAGGTACCCTTCAAACATCTAAACGTCTGACCGTTTGACCGAGGAGACGCCGATCGGCTGCACCGCCGGCATCGATATGATCTGTTTCTGCAATTCAGGTCCTCGAGCATTGTTTCGCGATGTTCGCCGGCCACATAAACCCCAGCGTAAGGACCGCCTCCGTTCTTAGCGGGCCAGCTCTTCCCGGATAAGTGTTCTAAGGTCCTGCTGATTCAACCGAGCCAACAAGCGGCCGTTCACATAGAATGTCGGCGTCCGCATTACCTTCAACGTGTCAACGTCACGCATATCGCGGTCGACCTTCGCGGCGTGTTTCGGATCGCTGATGGAAACTTTAAGCTGCTCGACATTCAGACCCAGTTCCTGGGCATACTTTTGGAACAACGCGTCCGGCGGGGCGACGGGCGTCGCCGGTGCTCCGTGCCCGTGCTTTTCACCCCATTCACCCTGCTTTTCAAAAAGCTTTGTCTGCATTTCCCAATACTTGCCCTGCTCGCCTGCGGCTTCGGTGTAGATCGCGGCGAGCCGAGCATTCTTATGAAATGTCGCGTAGCGGGCAACGAACCTTACCTTGCCTTCGAATTCTTTCAGCAAGGCTTTCACCGCCGGATGAAACGAAGCGCAAGATTCGCATTCGGGATCATAAAATTCGACCAACGTAACTTTCGCGTCCGCGGGCCCAAGCGACGGGCTGTCTGCGCGAACAAGTTCCTCGCGACGCGTGTCCTTTCCCGGCTCAGGCGGTTTCTGGACGGAGGTCCGATAATATGACGCGCCGACAACTCCGCCGATCGCCACAAGGGCGATTATGACCAATAGAATAATTACCTCTTTTTTCATACTTCTTTTTTGGGCTTGAACAGGGCTATTGCCAGCGTGATCGCGACAAATGACGCGAGGCCCATCAGCGGGATAGTAATAAACCCGAGCCATTCGATCTGACGCTCCGAACAGGAAACGCCCTGTGTACACGGCGTCAGGCTCTCCGGGATAACGCCGTAATAGACGAGGTTATGATACACCGAAATGACTAGCCCGATCAGCGCGAGCGGAAGTGCATAGGTCTTCCAACGAAGATCGTTTGTGACGATGCCAATGCCGATGATAAGCACCAGCGGATACATCGCGATCCGTTGGTACCAGCACAACACGCACGGCGGAAGGTCCATTACCTCGCTGAAAAACAAGCTGCCGGCCATCGAAAGCAATGCCAACACCCACGCTGCGTATGGAAGCAATCCATTGACCGGCGAAGATCTTTCCACTGTGGGTCCGGCGCTCTGCATTCGTAAATTAAACCACTGTTTTGGTGAATTTTGCCAATTCGTGATCAGGAGTTTCCGGGTTTTTGAAGAAGGATTGAATTTGGCCGGCCGCCTAGCTAGCAGCGAAAAAATAGCTTCCGCGTTCGAGGGCATCGCGTATCTCAGCGATTATCTTCCGCTTGTCCTTGGCCGCCGCAAAGCGTTTTACCTGTTTGACCTGTTCGGGGGTGCCGGCACCTGAGATAGACTGCCACTCGGAACGATTTCCACTCCACGCGACTATTTCTACAAGTAACGGGATGAGGGCCATTCCTTTTTCTGTTAGTGAATACACGTCCGATCGCTTATCGGACGAATGAGGTGTTTTTTGCAGAATACCACTGTCCTCAAGCTGTGAAAGCCTTGAGGCCAGAATATTGGTCGCGATGCCTTCGTCAGAACGCAAAAACTCGCCGTAAGTTCTTTTTCCCCAAAAGATCATGTCGCGAATGATCAAAAGCGACCATTTATCGCCGAACATTTCCAGGCCGAAATTGACCGGACAGTTGGAACGGAAGTTGCACGCCTTATTACCCATGTCTTAAATCGTATCATATTTACTTGCAAAAAACAATTAACCTAACTTGCTTTATGCAAGTAAATCAATTATTCTGCCCTTTTCAAAGGGAGGATCTTACAAATGGAGGTAATCATGGCAAAAGCGGCAACGAAACCCCAAAACGAACAGGCGACAACATTCACCGAAGCATTCAGCAGCTTCTCAGTCAATGATCTTGAAAAAGCGAAGAAGTTCTATTCGGACACGCTTTCATTGAAAGTGAATGCCACAAAAGAAGGCCTGGAGCTCAAATTTGAGAACTCAGACACTGTTTTCATCTATCCAAAGGACGATCACAAACCCGCAACATTCACCATCCTGAACCTTAGGGTGCCAGACATCGACGCGGCGGTCGATGACCTTAAGTCGCGCGGCGTCAGCTTTGAACAGTACGGCGGCGAGATCCAGACCGACGAGAAAGGCATTTTTCGCGGTGCCGAACGGTCGAACGGCCCGAACATCGCCTGGTTCAAGGACCCGGCCGGTAATATTCTCTCGGTCATCGAGGAGCCAACCTCTTGACGGGACTGCAGCGTTCTGTCTGGGGCAACACAAAGGAACTACAAAAACTAAGGAGAAAAAAATGTCAGCGAACAACAAAAAGATAGTGAACGAAGTGAACGATGCATTTGCAAACAATCGTGTTGAGGATTTTCTAAAGCACTGTGACGACAAAGTCGTTTGGCGGATGATCGGCGAGAAGACAACCAACGGCATCAAAGAGATCCGCGAGTGGATGGCGCAGATGAAGGACACAGAACCGCCGAAATTCACCGTAGATGAGATAATTGCCGAGGGCGACTCGGTCGTCTGCCGCGGTGACATGACAATGAAGGACAAGGATGGCATCGAGGGCAAATACGCTTATTGCGATATCTATCGGTTTGCCAACGGTAAGATCAAGAATCTGGATTCCTACGTCGTTAAGATCAAGCCGGAAGCAGAGGATCAAAAAGCTGCTGGTGCATAACGGATAATAACGATCAAAAAAACGCTTGACATTATTTAGGACGAGATGTATTTTACCATTTAGTTAATTAACTAAGTAGTTAAATGCAAGCTCAAGCAGACAAGTTAAGCGCAACCTTCTCGGCCTTGGCCGATCCAACCAGGCGGGCAATACTCGCCCGCCTGTCCACCGGCGAGGCCTCCGTCCAGGACCTGGCAAAGCCATTCAAAATGTCTTTGCCCGCAGTTTCAAAGCATCTCAAGGTGCTTGAGCGGGCCAGTCTGATCCGCCGCAGCCGGACCGCACAGTGGCGGCCCTGTTATCTCGAGGCAGCACCCTTAAAAGAGGCAGCCGACTGGGTGGACCAGTACCGAAAGTTCTGGGAAGAGAGCTATGACCGGCTGGACGCCTATTTACAGACGCTCCAAGCCGAAGCATCAAAGCCGAAAAAAGAAAAAAGTCCGAAAAAGCCGAAGAAGAAGGAGAAGAGAAAACACGACAAACGCAAATAGTCCCAGACCGAAGAGGACCTTACGAATATTCGATCAAGCGCAGTTGGGATCTTCCGATTAGGAGATAAATTTTATGACGCCAGCAAAGGATGCATCAGTTTTCAGCGTAACGCCCTTGTCCGACAAAGAGATCGTCATCAGACGTGTTTTCCGTGCCCCGAAGCAGCTTGTTTTCGACGCGCTGACAAAGCCTGAAATGCTCAAGAACTGGTTCTGGGGCCCGGACGGATGGGACCTCGCCGTCTGCGAGGTCGATCTGACGGTCGGCGGCGAGACACGCTATGTCTGGCAAAAGGGCGATATAAAAATGGGGATGAGCAGCATCTGCCTTGAGATCGATCCGCCAAACCGCATCGTCAGCAAGGAACGTTTCGACGATCCGTGGTATCAAGGCGAAGCGACGGGCACGATGGAATTGACCGAGGCCGAAGGCAAAACAACGCTGACGACGACGATGAAATACGACACCGAAGCAGCACGCGACTCTGTTCTAAAATCCCCGATGGATGAAGGATTGGCTGTTGGTTACAACCGCCTCGAGACTTTTTTAGCGTCGCTCGCATAACTCAAATCGCAAAGGAGAACTTAAATGCAAAAGATAACGACATTCCTGATGTTCAACGACAAAGCCGAAGAAGCGATGAACTTCTATGCCTCTATTTTCAAGAATTCCGAGATCCTAAGCACGATGCCGGGTCCGGGAGGGTCGGTGATGGGCGGAACGTTCCAGATCAACGGGCAAACATTCAACGCGTTCAATGGCGGGCCGCGTTTCACATTCGCGGAAGGCATGTCGCTTTTAGTTAATTGCGAGGATCAAAAAGAAATTGATCATTACTGGGAACGGCTTACAGCCGACGGCGGCGAGGAATCGATGTGCGGCTGGCTGAAGGATAAGTTCGGCGTTTCGTGGCAGATCTTTCCGACCGTGCTCGGCGAAATGCTGCAGGACAAGGACCCGGCCAAATCTGGGCGGGTCGTCAATGCGTTTCTGAAAATGAAGAAGTTCGACATTCAGGCTTTGAAGGATGCGTACGAGGGGAAAGACATCTGAGAAGGATAGAAATGAGAAAGTTAAAATTGCAGGTACAAATGTCGATTGACGGTTATGTCGGCGGGCCGAACGGCGAATTGGACTGGATGGTATGGGACTGGGACGACGAGCTGAAAAAGTACACCAGCGAGCTTACCGAACCCGTTGATACTATCTTGCTCGGCCGAAAAATGACGGATGGATTCGTAAAGCATTGGTCCACAGTGGCGGCAGATCCGGACGACCCGGACCAGGCATGGGGCAAAAAGTTTACCGACACACAGAAGATCGTATTCACTAAAACGCTTGAAAGGTCCGAATGGCCGAACACGGAACTTGCCAAAGGCGAACTGGTTGACGAAGTAAACAGGCTGAAAGATCAGGACGGCGGCGACATCATCGTCTACGGCGGAGCGGAGTTTGTTACTTCGTTGATAAAGGCCGGGCTTATCGACGAATATCATCTATTTGTAAATCCCACCGCCCTGGGCGAGGGGTTGACGATATTCAACGGCCTGGAAAAGCCGCGGGAACTGATGCTCGCAAGTTCTACGCCCTACGATTGCGGAATTGTTGTACAGCGATACCAGCCTAAACACGCGGGCCGATCGCAAACAGCGTAACGGACATGCCAAATGAAATTAACGCGGAAGAGTTCGTCGAGAAGCTGAGGGAGCTTCAGTCGGACGAGGAACTAAAAAAGCATCAGCGCTATTTCAAATTCGTGTCTGATGACCAGAGCTCGGACGACTATTTTATTGGGGTCAGAATGGGCAGCATCTTCGATCTGGCAAAGGAACGCAGGGATATGCCCGTTGCCGAGATCGAAAAGCTTATGGAAAGTCCGATCCACGAAGTACGTGTCGGGGCCCTAAGCATCATGGGCCAGTCCGCTAAGGACAAAAAGTGCTCGGAGGAACGCCTCAGAGAACTTTACGAGCTTTATATCCGAAGGCACGACCGCATAAACAATTGGGACCTCGTCGACCTTGCGGCATATTATGTCGTGGGCAAATATCTTGCGGACAAGCCGAGGGATGTCCTGTACAAACTGGCCCGGTCGAAAAATATGTGGGAGCGCCGTTCTGCGGTCATCGCGACGGCGCATTTTATCCTTAAACAAAAGCAGGTCGACGATACGTTCAAGATCGCCGAACTGCTGTTAAACGACGAGGAAGACCTTGTACATAAAGGCACCGGGTGGATGCTGCGGGCTGCCGGCGATGTGGACAGAAACCGGCTGCATGCTTTCCTGGACAAGCATGCTGCCACGATGCCGCGCGTCCTGCTGCGTTATTCCATCGAAAAGCTAGACAAACCGCTGCGCGAACACTATCTGAATTTGAAGAAGAGCACTCAGGCTAAATAATTTGTTACATGCCCTCTAAAGCCCATCTTATTCGGATAGCCGAATCGTGTAATTTAGGATACATTCTCAGTTACTCAAGAAGGGTTGTCAGCAGGTATACACGGATTCAGGAGAGATAGATCCATATGAAAATTGCGATGTTGATCGTTCGGACCCTTATGGGATTACTTTTTATTTTCGCCTCCGTGACTTTTCTCTTCGGCTTGATCACGCCGCCGCCGATGGAAGGTCCGATCAAGGTTTTCAATGAAGGACTCGCGGCCTCCGGTTATTTCTTTACATTGCTGAAGATCACTGAGTTGACGTGCGGAATACTTCTGCTTGTCGGCCGTTTCGTCCCGCTTGCGCTGGTTATCCTGGCGCCGATAATCATAAATATTTTGATGGTTCACCTGTTTCTGGACCGGTCCGGGCTTCCTGTAGCAATTTTCCTGGTTCTGGGCAGTATTTTCCTCGCATATTATTACCGAGACAGATTTGAACCGCTTTTAAGATCTAAATAAATGTTCGACCAATAATGTCGAAAGCTACTGATAGGTGATCAATGCTCGGTCAAACAAATGGAGGTTATGTCCCTGATGTCTAAATACGCGGATGTATACCTTTGTCCGATGCCCGAGGAAAATGTACCGGCATACAAAAAGATCGCTGGCGCGGCCGGGAAGATATTTATGAAACACGGGGCGTTGCGGTATCGCGAATACGTCGCATCGGACCTTAACGTAGAAGAGGTCGTACCTTTTACAAAGGTCGTAAAGCTTAAGCCAGGCGAAACCCTCGTCTATGCGGCCGTTGAGTTCAAGTCCGAGGCCCACCGGAATGCGACGATGAAAAAGATCATGGCGGACCCGGCTATGATGGCGATAGTGCCGAAAGGCGAGAAACCCCCTTTTGATTACAAACGTATGGTGTACGGCGGTTTCAAGGTATTGGTCGATCTCTGATCGGGACGCAGCTTTGAATGGCAAATGACACGCAGGCAGCAACTGTCGTTGCAGAAGAGGAAGGTGAGTTAAACTCCGGCCCCGTCTTCGACAGGTGCGAAGAAATACGACCGCTCGATCGTCGAGGGTCCGTTGGCGCACGCCGTTTGGAAAGTAGCGTGGCCGACGATGCTGGCGAACGTTATCGGCGGCGTTCAGGGCATTATCGACCATGCCCTCGTCGGGAATCTGGTCGGCTATACCGCCAATGCCGCTATCGGCGTGAGTGTCCAGCTTTGGATCGTCGTTATAGTTTTCATCTCTTCGATCTTTATCGGAATGAGCGTTATGGTTTCGCCGCTTTGCCGGGGCCGGCGAGGTCGAAAAGGTAAACCGCACGGTCTATCAGGCATTTTTGACCGCGATCTTCATGTCGTTCGGCATTCTTGCTCCGATCGGTTATATTGCGGCTCCATACCTTTTGGACCTGGTAAATACCGCTCCCGAGGTAAAGGTCGAGGCATTGCCGTTCCTTCGCGTGATGTATGTCGCGAGCGGCGGAATGCTGATCTTTTTTATGCTCGGCGGTGCCCTGCGTTCGGCCGGCGATGCTCGAACGCCGATGGTCCTCGGCATCGTGATGACCGTTCTGAACCTTGTTTTTAATATCATCCTGATCCGCGGCCTTGGCCCTATTCCCAGCATTCGGGACGGTCGGCTCGGCGATGGGTACGGCTCTCGCCTCCGGCTCGGTCGGTTTATACGCACTTTGGAAACTCTGGCGGGGCGGATGGGTAGTTTCATTCCCGCGGGGAGGAAGCTACGCTCCTGATTGGAAGGTCATCCGAAAACTGTTCAAGTTCGGCCTGCCGGCCGGCATCCAGGGTATCGCGATGAATGTCGGCGGCGTGTTGATGCTTTCCTTTATCGGTTCGCTCGCCCAGAGCGCCGCGGCGCAGGCTGCCTACGCAGTTTCGTATGTGCAATTGTTCTCGCTCATAACGTGGACCTCGATGGGCTTGATGGGTGCGGCGGCGGCCGTGGCCGGGCAAAATCTCGGTGCCGGAAATCCCGACCGGGCTATCTCGGCCGTAAATGCAGCGGCGAGGTTCGGACTGATAGGCTCGGCGTTCCTTGGACTTTTCTTCTTTTTCTTTCCCGCCCAACTGCTGGCCCTTTTCGGAATGAACGACCCCGAGGTCGTTGAGATCGGCGTACAGCTGCTGCGTGTGCTCGCTTTCTCCGGCTTGTTCATCTCTGTAGCCCTAACCTACACCGGCGGGCTCCAGGGAACCGGCGATACAAAAAGCCCCCTGTACATTTCCATCATTTCCCAGGTCATCATCCCGCTCGGTATCTGCGCCGCGATCTGGTACTTCGGTACGCTTGAGCCCATGGATATTTGGCTCGCCATTCTTGCCGGCCATATGTCTCGCTGCGTGTTAAGCGTTGCGCGGTTTCTGCAGGGAAAATGGAAAACGATCGCGGTAGATATAGAACCGACGCAAGGTTGACCACCGATTTCGCTCACGGGTTATCTCTTTCAACTCAATATAAAGAAATCTGTTGCCGTCCATACTGAACTTGTTGTAACTTTAGGCCAAGAAACCCTTGGAGGAGTTTATGCGAACACTGGCGACCTCACTTATCGTTGTGTGTGTATTTTTGTCAATTGGCACTGACAGCTCCGCAGTGAGCTTAGGTAATTCATGGTTCATGGCTTTTTGTCAGGATGGGGACGGCCCGCTTTCGGAGTGGGTGAACACCCGGAACGAAGCCTATATTGCCGGACGGGAACACGAGAGATCGTTCAAAGGCCACCGCTGGGAACTGCTCGTCCAGCAAGGCGAAACTCTTATCCGGCCAACAAGCTGCGCCCTGATCTCGGACGGGGAAAAGCCGGAGACAATACGTTTGGAGAATACCTGCGGCGAGTGCCGCAAATTCGTCGTATCGCGAAAATTGGCGGACGGAGCGGTAAATAGCAAGCAGTTTACCGTGAAAGCCAACTCGCGCCGTTATTTCAGAAAGATCGAAGGTTCCGTGATCACCGTCGACGGAGCAACCGACTGTGATCCCTAACGCCGACCAGCCGCGGGCGTAAATAAAAAATGCCGGGCTATAGCCCGGCATTTATAGATACTCCGGAATACGGATCACGATCAGTTGTTCGTGACATTAAATATCGTATTCAAGATATTCCCAAGAATATTGAATCCGCTTCCTGACCTGTAACCATACCGCATCCTGCTGTTGAAACCATCCTCGTATCCTCGCTGGAATCCCTGCTGGAAGTAGTACTGGTACTGGTTCTGGTCAATATATGACTGATAACCGTACAAACCGCTTCTATAGGTACTCGAGTTGTAATAGCCGCCGCTGCGGCGGTATTGCCGATCCATCTGGCCTTCTCGGTAACCCTGCTGGTAACCACTATTTACGGCCTGTCTCAGCAGTTCGGCACCTCGATTATCGGTGTAATAGGTCTGGCCCGATCGATAGTACCTGTACTGGCGGTTCATGTCGCGACGATTGTCGTAGCTGTACTGACGATTCATATCCCGACGATCGCCCCGCGCGTTCATCTGATAATCACGAAGTTCACGTTGTGCTTCAAGCTGCGCACGCTGCCATTCGCGATAATCCCTGGCACTTCGGGTCATCATATACTGCTGCCTCTGTATCTCGGCCCGTCGCTGCGCCTGCTGCCAGTCCCTGTACTCTCGATTCGATTGAGCATTAACCATCCCGGCAGCCCAAAGTATCCCTACAGCAGCTGCCAATATTACGTTTTTCATTCTTCGCCGTCTCATAATTCTTCTCCTTTTGAAAGAGGCTTATCCTCAGGTTTGGTCAGGAGAGCGAAAAAGCCTCGAAGTTTTTAGTGATCGGAATTCATTCACGATTCACTTGAAATTAATTAAGGCAATGAGTATGCCACGGCGTTAATTACTGTGATCAGAGGGTTTAGGCCCGTATTCACAAGGAGGTGTTGGTGGGGGAGTAAACGATTTGGTTCTTTTCCCAACTTAAAAAAGCAAAAGGCCCGATCGGTACTAACACCGTTGGGCCTTTGCGTCATTCGATCTTAGGCGGAAACTCATATCCTTAACGGCATGACGATATATCTATAGTCGTACCCGGTATCCCCGGCGATGCTCATCTGCGTTTGAGCATTGGAATCCTTAAATTCGAACGAGACTTTTGTCGGTGTCGATGATTCGCGGACGCGGACCTTGTCGCCGTCTGTTTCCTTGACCGAAGCGTCGCCTGGAGGTCGGAACAGCATCCGCATTTTCAACCTCGCCGGACTGGACAGCGGAAACGGTATTAAGAAAATCCTGTAGGTACTGCCAGTTAAAACCGAGCTGCACTTCTTCGCCGCTGTAGTCGGCCGGCACCACCTCGCTGCCTTCGCCCTCATCGCTTGAGCGGGCTGAAAGCTCAACCTCGCCTTCCCGCACGGTCAGACGGATCGAGCGGCTTCGTTCATCCGCCATTAGAGCGACGCGGCGGACCGAACCTTTCATATCTTCCAGGTCGAACACGGCCGTCTTGTCGTTGTCCTTCGGCATTACCATTTCATAGTTGGGGAAATTGCCGGACAGTTTTCGGGTAATAAGAAGGCGTCCTTCAAGTCTCGAAATAAATGTGGTTCTGGTCCTCGCCGAATGCGACGTCGCCTGAGGAGTCACGCGAGATCTTTACCAGCTCGAGCAACGCCTTTTTCGGGATCAACGCATCCATCGTCCCGTCCAGTTCGCCGTCAAGCACTTTTTCAATAAATGCGAGCCGGTGGCCGTCGGTCGTCACCATTCGGGCCCTGCCGTCCGCCAGTACAAACTTGGCCCCGGAAAGGGTGAACCGTGATTGCTCGTTCGTGATGGCAAAGGCCGTGTGCTGGACGAAATAACTGAACACCTCGGCCGGTAGTTTCAACGGTGCCGATTTGAAGATCGGGATCTCGGGGAACTGTTCCCGGCTCACGCCGGCGAGCCGGTACTTGCCGCGGCCGGCTGTAACGTTCACCCACTCGTTCTCTTCTTTTTTGAATTTGACTGTATCGCCGTTCAGCAAGCTTGCGAGATCGAACAACCGCTTCGACTGGATGCACATCGAGCCGCCCTTTACGATATCGGCTTCCGCGTCGCAGCGGATCGTCACATCGAGATCGGTGCCGACGATGCGGATGGAATTCTCGCCAAGGCTTTCGATCAGAACATTCGAGAGCACAGGGATGGTACTCTTACGCTCGACCACGCCTTGAACAAAGCCCAGCACTTCTTTCAAAACAGATTGCTTGATGACAAATTCCATTAACGGATACTCCTGGCTGACGTTTTAACAATTATACTCGACCGCTCGTTTTTTTGCCTCTAGCCGTCTTTTCACTATTAACAAGAAAACATCTTATTTAAATACTTAGTAGTAGTAAGAGAGCCTGTGAAAATGTGAAAAATCCAAGAAAGCCCCATAAAATAAGCGGTTTCCTGTCCACACTTATTGTGGAAAACTTGTGGAAAATACGATTTTGAGGTTGATAACTATAAAATCGGCTTATTCCTTCTTTATTCCACAACCCCACAGGGAACTCTTCCGGTGGAAATGTGAGAAACTGTTTATCAAATATTGCAAATAAAGAAGTTAGCTATAGCCCTGGTTCTGTCCGCCTGTGGAAATATTCTGGTTCCGGGTCCGAGTGTTAATATCCGGTTAACTAACTGCAAAGATTATCAATTAACTCGCTCACGACCTTGTGGAAATTGCGGTCCTCGGTAACTAGGGCGTCTATTTTTTCGAACGAGTGCATAACTGTTGTATGATGCTTGCCCCCGAACTCTCGGCCGACCTCGGGATAGCTGTGTTTTGTCAGCCTCTTGCACAGATACATCGCGACCTGCCGCGGTACGGCAATAGCACGGCGAGTTATTCTTGGACTTAAGTTCTTCGACGGTGAGTTTGTAATGCGACGCGACGGTCCTCACTATCCTTTCCATCGTCAGGCCTTCGGGACGTTCGCTGTCGATGATGTTTTTCATCGCGTCCTGGGCGAGCATCTTTGAGATCGGCACACCGCGGAGCGACGCTATTGCGACCAGGCGAACAAGCGACCCTTCCAGCTCGCGGACGTTGCTCCGGATCTTGCTCGCGATATAGATCGCGATGTCGTCCGGCAGGTTTATCCCGTCCAGATCGGCCTTGCGTTTCAATATGGCTACCTTTGTCTCAAGGTCGGGCGGTTCGATGTCGGCGATCAAACCCCATTCAAACCTTGAATGCAGCCTTTCCTGGAGCGTCGGAATGTCACGCGGCGGGCAGTCGGCGGATATGACTATCTGTTTCTGTTCGTTATGGAGCGTGTTGAACGTGTGAAAAAACTCTTCCTGGGTCCGTTCCTTTCCGGCGAGGAACTGCACATCGTCCATCAAAAGGACGTCGATCGAGCGATACTTTTCCCTGAAACTTTGAGTTGAATCGTAGCGGATCGCGTTGATCAGCTCGTTCATGAATTTTTCGGAGGTCACGTATGCCACCCGCATGTGCCGGTTGCGCTGCCGGATCGCGTGGCCGATCGCATGCATCAAATGTGTTTTTCCAAGGCCCACACCGCCGTAAATGAAAAGCGGGTTGTACGTCTTGCCCGGCGTATCGGCCGCTCCTAGAGATGCGGCGTGGGCGAATTGGTTGGAGGATCCGACGACGAACTTGTCGAAAGTGTATTTCGGGTTCAAGGAACTTTCAAGCACGTCCGCGTCCAATGCTCTTGAGGCCGCCGGCGAGTATGCTGCCGGCTTTCGGGATGGATCACCCTGGCCAGGCTGCGTCGCAGCTCTGAACGAGAACTCGTCGTCGCCTGAGTCACTAAAATGTTCCTCGTCACCAGCCGCTTCGTCGACCGTCCACTCCAACCGGTGCCCGGCGTAGCCAAGCTCTTCAAGCGTTCGCTGAAGCAGTTCGGTGTAATAAAGTTCGACCCAATCTTTGGTAACCTGGCCCGCCCGAAGACGCAGCGTTCGGTTCTCGGCGTCGTACTCGTCGATCTTGACCGGCCTGAACCACGAATCGACGATATGCTTGTTTAGGCGGTGTTCGACCGAATGGATAACTTCAGTCCAGAGGTCGGTTTTGCTAAGAGATGGTTCCACCAAATAAACTCCAAAAAAACACGTGCGCTAACAGAGTTTCCTCCGAGATCCCGGATAAAACCCCTGGTCGTTCCGAAATGTCGTGTGTGCTAAAAACTACGGACGAACTTTTGATATCCTTTCGCTGTTTCGTCCCGTAAAACGCACTTCACCACCAAGTTTTCCACAGCCTTTTCCACAGCTGTGTGGAAAAGAGACCAAAAACTTAAAGCATCACCTCAAGTTGTTTGTTTACAACGTTTTAGAGGAAATCAGTAATCTCGAAACGGGTCTCAGACTAACACAACAAATACTCAAGCGCAAGGAGAAATCCACAGAAAAAACAGGCGGTGTTACATTGAAGTTAAAGCCTTTGAATTGCATAATTTCGGACGAGAAATGTATTAATTTTACCGTCGATCCATAACCCAAAAGGAATAAAATCGAGGAAAAAAAGTCAAAAAATTTTGATGAACGACGAAAAAAACAAGCTGACCGGTTCAGACCTGGAACGCGCTATTGAAGCCGCGTGCGATGGTCTGGTTTTCATCAGCGAAACCGACTCGGCCATCGACCCGGTTTTTATTTCGAAAAGCGACGCAGCAACCGCAGAGGAGGCGATCTTGGCCCTGGCCGGACGACACTCTTCAAGGATCGTCGAGCGTTCGGCCGATGCATTCTTTTCTCGCCTGATCCTGGATCGTGAATGGCATGGTGAAAGAGAAAAGGCGGCAGTTCGCCGATTTCGAATTCTCAAAGATCTCTTATACACGAACCTGACAGGCCTTCGACAATATAGGTTCGGCGGGACCAGAATAACGATCTTTGTGATCGGCGTTGATGATATCGGCAATATAGCGGGAATCACGACCGAAGCGGTTGAGACATAAAAAGTGCCGGCATCGACCGCCGGCACTCAATTTAAACTCGGATAGCGAATATCTTTATCTTTCGCGGATCGAGCTTGCTCCCGAGGAGCTTTTCTCGATGTTTTTAGGGCTGCCCGAGTAGACGACCTTACTCGCGCCGCTGGCGTGGGCACGCAGATCGTTGATCGCAAATGTCGACACGCGGCTGGCTCCGCTTGTACTGACATCGGCTGTCTCAGCCTTAAGGTTCTCGGCATCGACCGAGCTTGCACCGCTTACCTCGACAAACAGCTGCGCTGTTTCGCCGCTTAAGGCTTATCTTTGAGGCACCGCTTGTATCGACACGCAGCTCGCTGCTTTTCAAATCGCTTAGATTTACTTTCGATGCACCCGGATGCATCGATCTGGTTAATATCCGGGGCCGAGATCCTTACCTTCAAACCGTTATACAGGAAAGGCTGCCTTCGGTCTCAAGATGAAGAACACCGTTGCGTACCTCGGTCTTGATAAGCGGCATAAGGTTGTCGTCCGCTTCGATCTCGACGCTAAAATCCTTCTGGGCCGTTATCTCGACCTGGAAAACACCGCTGACGTCCACACCTTTGAAGTCACTGATGTCGCGGCTCTCGGTCACGACATTGCCGGAGCCTTTAACCTTTTTATTGAATGAAATATTAAAGAACTTCTGGCCGACCTGCCCGAATGAGAAAAAGCCGTTAATAATAACGCCCAAAATTGCCGCGGCCAAAAAGATAAGGACACCGATTTTCTTCATAATTGCCTCCGGGAAACGTAGCTGTTGAGGAAGAACGCTTCACTCGGTTGAAAAAAGTTCAGGGAAAATGCGGCTGATCCCAAAATAAAAGGACGGGCCGCCTGTGCCCGCCCTTTCCATCTAAATCCTAAAACAAGCTATTTCTTACAATAGGCCTCGCTTCCCTTGGTAATGACAATGCAGGTTTTTTCGCCGCCGGACCATTTGAGGCCGGTTTCCTCTGGCGTCGCGGCTTTGATTATCTCGGCTTTGTCGTTCCGTTTCATTAGAATGGTGTCATCCTGGGCCACACCTTCGAACTTCTCGGTCTTACCAGCTTTCTTGATCTCGATAAAATACTTACTGTCTTTTTTCGTGATCGTGATCGACGAATCGCCTTGGCCGGTCCATTGTCCCTCCAATTCACCTAACTTGGCGGACGGTGCACCTCCCTTTGGATCCATGGTCGGCGATGCGGCTGGCACTGAAGGTGAAGCCGAAGCTCCGGGTTTCGGGGCGTTGGCCGGAGTGTTTCCCGCTTTCGGTGCTTCGGACGTCTGACATGCAGACAAGAACGCGGCTGTAGCCGCAAACGATAATGTAAGAATTGATCTTCTCATTTTTTTGTTTCCTATTTTTATGGCTGTAAAAGCGGTCTTTCCGGCCGGCTGACAACCTGCACTCGGCCCCGCAATTCAAGCAAGCACAGCCGGAATACTCGATGATTATAATGACTACTCTGCTCTCAAAAGAATCAGTGAGCACGGGTTTCCATTATCGTACGAGCAACGCTGCGTCCAAAAGAACGCGCGGCGGAGCATTTCTTGCATAAATCTTTCGGGTCAGGGTAGATGAGTGTTTCGTTCGTTACATCCGGCGTCAGCACATTTGCCAGAGCGACACTATCTTGACGATCCTGCCCTTACGAAAATGGAAATTCGTACTGCCGGGACTGATGTTCTCGTCCATGAAATAGAACCAGACCGTGAGCCCGGACTCCTTTTCTTCGGCCGATCTCGTGCCGAACAAGTTTCTTACGGCGGAGCTCGCCTGGCCGACCTTGGCTCCGGAAACATCCCACTTTGCAGAGGTGACCTCTAATTGACCGACGGTGAATTTCCTCGGATTGCCAGAATCATCCCACAGCAGGAACTTTAATCCAGGATATCGCAGCGTCATTTCGGCCCCGCCGACGCATTCGTCGGCACCGCGCTTTGTTTCGCTTATAGGCTTTCCGAGTTTCCTTATCACCTCGTCGCGTGTCGCGCCGAGTCCGAGGCCGTTGACTTTAGGGCCCTGGGACAAGGAAACCTGCGAATATGCACTCGTGACGAATAAGAGAAAAATGAGCGCAAAGCAGAATCTCATATCACTTAGGGAGGAACCGCGGCGGTCTATTTGCCAGCCCAATTTATTTCGCAAAAGCCCAATAGGAAAGCAGGGCTTGAGCCACCCCGATTATCAGGCCGAAGAATGCTCCGAACAATTCGATCGTTCGAAGATGCTCCTTTGCGACCGACATTACAAGTGATTCGAGTTTTTCTACCGGATAAGCATTGATCTTTTCACGGACCACGCCGCCGACATCGAACTCTTTTATCGCTTCGGGCAGCTTTTCCTTGATTGCGTCGATGATCGCGTCAGAGAGTGATTCGCTGGCAGCTTTTAGTTTATCTTCGGAAACACTCTCCGAAAGTCGGCCGATCGGCGCGGCGAGGAGTCTTTCGACCTGTTTGTTAAGGACCGAGTTGATTATTTGCGACGTTTCATCACGGGAAAGGATGCTTAGCAATCCCTTCGAAAGCATGTTCTTAAGCTTTTCTTCGGATTCCGCGTGTAGCGTCTGCATGATCGCATCGATGCTGTGCGGGCGAAGCTTCTCAAGCGTTTCCCGGAGGTAGCCCGCGATGGACGAGATCATCTGTTCGCTGCGGATGACGGAAAGAACGCCTCTCAATATCTGGCGTTTTAACCTTTCGAGCTGTTCGGGCGCGATGCTGCCGACAAGGTCCGGAAGGGGGCGAGCCATCACATCGTCGATACTTGTGTTGAGAAAATTGCTGGCCTCTTCGGCAAAGAAATCACCCTTAAGGGTTTCTTCTATACGCTTCGGAAGGCTTTCGTTAACAAGGTCGTCGACCTCGCCGATCAGGTTATCGCGAGAGACAAAGATCTTTTTGAAAAAAGGAAGCCCTTCGTAATATTCGTGGACTTCCTTTTTGATCAAGGCACCGATCTGGTTTCGCGTCCGCTCGGCTGCGGCGATCTCGGTCAGGTGATGGGCCATTGGGGAGATCTGCTCATTTGCCTTTTCCTTTAACAGGGCCACCGCATCTTCAGTGAACAGAGTACCGAGCGGGGTTTCCGCATGGGCAAGATCATCGACGCGGCGATCTATAAATTCTTGTACTTTTTCTTCAAGGGCGGGCGAGTTCACGGCCGATCCGATTCGCTCCTCAACAAATCCGACAAGCTTTTCAAATGCCGAATCGTCGATCACCTCGTCAACACGTTTGGACAGAAACTCGTCAACCCGCCGCGTTACGAATTCGCGGATCGTTTCAAGAGATTCTTCGCTTTTCAGCACATCTTCGATATGACCGGCGATCTTCAACTGAAGCGACGTGATCGCGTCGAGGACGGGCGCACGAAGGTTTCCGGGCAAGGCATCGATGAGCGACGGATACTCGCGGGTCAATATCTCGTTAGTATACGATTCGACCACCCCGCGGATCTTTCGGCGCAAGAAATCTTTGCCAAGCAGCTCGTCCATTATGGTTTCCTGCGAAACCAACTCTTCGCCGACAGCCTTGCCGATCGCGCTGGCGAGCCGTTCGCGGTGACGCGGGATCATGCCTTGAGGAAAGAGGGTGACGCCGAGGATTTTAAAAGGCTTACGGGGCCGGAAGAGCATCCTGACCGCGAGCCACGCTCCGGCGTAGCCGTGGACGGTCGCGAACAATATCAGCAAAGCGATTTGAACCCAGAGATTTTTGAAAAAGGGTGAGAGAGTGTTAGCGATGTCCTGGAAAAAATCCATAAACGAAATGGGCCACTGATCAGCAAGGAAACTTCACGGATCATGACGGATCTGATTCAGGTCCGTGTGTAACCTGTGTTTTTCGGTGCAAAATCCGCGTCCCACTCTTTTCAGAATATCTGAAAACCCTTCGACCGCAGGCAGAAATCGGAAAAATCCCTAAGCCATTCATAACCGACGCTATAGTTTTTCCACTGTTCGTCATCGTCCTTGAACAAAGTCATATCGTCGGGCTGGTCGGTAATGGTACCGTCCGCGTAAATACGTTTGTCAGGCTCAAGCTTTGGCAGGATCTTCTGTCGGATCTGTTCGCCGATCAGGTGAGCTTCGTCCAGGTCGACCTTTACGCCCATAGCGTTGTAGCTCATCTGACGCACCTTGCCTTCGCTGATGATATCAAGCTCTTTGATAACCTCGAGCGCGGCCTTCCAGTTCCATACGTTTGCCGTAAATTCGAAGTTCTCCGAACTCATGTCATGAAGTGTAAAGCTCATAGCGTTGTGTTATTTAAGGCTTTTACGATTCCGCCTTCTTGCCTAAAGGAAAATGCTAAAGGGATGGATGCGGCAAGTCAATAAATGCGGACATATTTCGCTTTGCCAGATCTCGGTGGTTATAATTCTTGGTTCGCCTTGGTCCAATGAAACAGGAGATCCATATTCGAATAACCGTCGCCGATCCACCCGCGGGCGTATGGATGAAGGTGCAAAGAGGAAAGGACGAATTGCTAGATCCTGACGTTTTGAGCGACGGCTCGCTTCGGTTCGAATTCCCGATAAATGTCGACCTATCGGCAGGAAATCCGAACTTTCTCGGAAAATTTGCTCAGGGGCCGAAAGATGCTCGGTTCATCTACATAAATTCTGGCACCTACGCCGGCCAGAGTGCGACATGCTGGTCCAGGCGTGCAAAGCTATCTCTTATGTCCATTTCGGAGGATATGGTGAGGTCGGTGCTTCTGACAACTGATGGAGGTCTGGAAACGACGATAAATGGAACGGGCAAGGACGGCGGCCCGGTGTGTGCCTCGATCAAAGGATTGAAATGGGAGGCGGCGGCCAGATGAATGCTGCGCAATATCTGGCACGGATCGGCGCTCGAGCCGGACCATCTTGAACCGAACGAAGAGGTGCTGCGGTTTCTTCAGCGGCAGGCATCTGATGGCCGTCCCATTCGAAAATCTCGATATTCATTGGAAACGGCCGATCGTTCTTAACGTTGATAGGTTTTATCAAAAGATCGTCGACGAAAAACGCGGCGGCTTTTGTTATGAGTTAAACGGCCTGTTCAATGAGCTTCTCAAATCGCTTGGCTTTCAAACTCGCCTCGTTTCTGCCCGCGTTTTCAACGGCACCGAACACGGCCCCGAATTCGACCACGCGGCGATCATCGTTACAATCGGCGATGACGAATATCTGGCCGACGTAGGTTTCGGAGATTTCACGACCGAACCGCTGCGTTATGGCTTGGGGGTCGAACAGCAAGATCCGTCAGGTATATTTGTTCTTCGGCGTTTCGATGAGGAGTATATTGAGGTCGCGAAACGTGAAAGCGAGGAATTGAAGAGCCAGTATATATTCAGGGATGTTCCTCGGAAACTATCGGAGTTTGCAGAGATGTGCGACTTTCAGCAGTATTCGCCGGAATCGCATTTCACAAAGGGCAAGGTTTGTTCGATCCTGACCGAAACCGGACGGAAGACATTGACTGACAGGAAGTTTATAGTGACCTTAGACGGCGAAAAGTCCGAAAGGGAAATATCATCCGATGCGGAATTCAACGCGATCCTGCACCGTGAGTTCCTGATCTCTCCGTCACTGACGACATAGCTGTATGACCCGATCCATTTCATATGCCGACGCCGGCGTTTCTATCGACAACGCCAACCGTGCGGTGGCAAAGATACGCGAGTTTGCGCGCAGCACCTTTAACGAGCGGACACTGACCGAGATCGGCAGCTTTGGCGGGATGTTCGCGGGTTCGTTTCCCGGAATGGCCGAGCCTGATTCTGGTTGCTTCGGCGGACGGTGTGGGGACGAAGCTGAAACTGGCGTTCGAGACGGGCATCCACAACACGGTCGGGGCTGATCTGGTCAATCATTGCGTCAACGACATTCTTGTCCAGGGTGCAAAGCCCTTGTTCTTTCTGGACTATTTCGCGACCGGGAAACTCGAGCCGGATGTTACCGCCTCGGTCGTCGAAGGTATGGCCCGGGCGTGCCGCGAGAACGGCTGCGTCCTGCTCGGCGGCGAGACCGCCGAGATGCCGGATTTTTATCCGCCGGGAGAATACGATCTTGCCGGCTTCATCGTCGGCGTCGTCGATAAATCAAAGGTGATCGACGGCAAGTCTATCAAGCCCGGCGATGTCGTCCTAGGCATCCCGTCGAACGGTTTGCAGACGAACGGCTACTCTCTCGCCCGCAAGCTGTTCTTCGAGGTCGGCGGCTACAAGACGGACGATTTTGTCGAAGAACTCGGTACCACCGTGGGCGAAGCGCTCCTCGCCACTCACCAAAGCTTCCTTTCGCAGCTCTCGCCCCTGCTCGACACCGGCCTTATCAAAGGCCTCGCCCACATAACCGGAGGCGGCTTCCTCGAAAACATCCCGCGTATTCTGCCCGAAGGCGTCTCGGTCGAAATAAACCGCGGCACCTGGCCCGTACTCCCGATATTCGGCGTGATGCAGCGGCTCGGGAATGTCGATGAAAAAGAGATGTTCCGGACGTTTAATATGGGAATCGGGATGATCGTTATTATTTCACCCGGATCTAGTGAGTTTGCTAAAGAGAGGATTGGTTACGTCCATCAGATCGGAACAGTAGTGAAGGGCGAAAACACAGTTTCGATCATCTAAACCTGTTACGCGGTGCAATACAAGGTTTTTAAATCGATAGCTCACAACTTTTCACATTCGTTTGTGAGTCTCATGAACTACGTTGACGATGGCTATGTGATTGATGACCTGAGGGAGTTCGTAAGGAAGAATGAAAATAATCGCGTTTCCATTATTTGGATTCCGGACAGACAACAGCCGGATGAGCTCACACCTAGGATTTTGAAGAGTATAGCTTACTGGAAAGTGCGGCTTCCGGATCTTGTAAAAGCCTCAGGGTCAGACATATTGCCATCCGCGAATTTAGCACCGAAATTTTCATCAAGGCCAACAAACAAATTGCGGTGGAGGGCCATCTCACTGATGATAGAGGTCGCACCTACATTAGTCCGGTTTACGATTTCTAGCACTAGCCGTTAATAATGATACCTCGCCTGCAAAAACGATATACGGTCATCGAGAATCAAATAGACGACTCGATGTTCTTTATTTAAGCGGCGCGACCAGGTGCCCGGTTGCTTATGTCTAAGCGGTTCTGGCTTCCCGATACCTTCAAATGGTTCGCGAACGGTGGCCTCCACAATGTCTAGCAGCTTTATAAGCAGTTTTCGATCCTGTTGTGCCCAATAACGCATATCATCGAGGAACTGTGCCTTTTGGAAAACCGCCTCACGTCTCTTATTTGCCTTTTCGTTTTTCTGCACCAAATTCCTTACGAAGCTCCTCGATCGAAATCCTCTCTCCTTTACCCGCCATAGTTTGTTCGATCGCCTTGTTTAGGCGAGCGGCATTCTTTGGTGATCGAAACAAGTATTCCGTCTCCAATAGGCTCGATAGTTCATCCGCATCGATCATGGCCACAGACGAGCGTCCGCGGCGTTTGATAACGACCACCTCACAGTCATTTGTGACCTGATCCATCAAAGATGCTAAATTGGCTCTTGCTTCGCTGTAACTGACTTCTAATGACATACTGCCTCCGGTACTTGTACAGAAGTATTGTACGCCCAGTCCGCCGAGGGATAGTCAACGAAAATCAACAGACATTTCTCAATCATCCATGGCCGGATTGAGGAACAACCCATTGCGATGTCCTCATTACCGCGACGGCTGACGACAACAATTTCCTGTTCTCGGTGACTTGATCAAGCAAAGATGCTAAGTTGTTTTTTGCTTTGCTGTAGGTGGGCTTAAATTGGCATAAGGGTTACCGAGACATTTGTACAAGTAACCGACCGTAAGTACAAGCGATTTTTTGCGTCTAAGGTAGTAATTAAAGATGTCTGCAGGAAGTATTTTCGATTCAGAGACAAAGAGTGGCTCGGGCAAGACGATCTATTTGATCGCGGTACTGGCGTTTTTGGTGTTGGGCGGGATCGGTTACGGGCTTTACTGGTACACCTCGCCGATGCCGGTCGATCCCAAGGAGGTCGTTGCAGCGGAGATAAAGGAGAGTGTTGTACTGCTGCTGGCGCAGCCGACGTTTTCGGGCGAAGAGTTTCGCGTCCAGCTTTTGGGCCGCGGGCGGCTTGAGAAATACGCGTGGCGTGAAAAGACGGCGTATTTCACTTATCCCGAAAGCCCCGAGCCGGAATTTCAGGAATTCCTTACAAAGTATTTCGCGGACGCCGGGAAGATCGAATTCGGCAAACTCGAGCACGGCCGGGTCGTTCTTGATTCGTATAAAATGACGCCGTCGCCGGCGGCAACGCGGTTTTTTAAGACAACGACCGATAACTTTAAGCTTGACACCGCCCAATCCGTTACCATCCCGTACAACGGCGTGAATTACGTCGCCAGCCTTGAAGAGCTTCGGCGGTTGACGAGCAATTCGCTACTCTACGGCGGCCGACTGATAACGCAGGCGCCCGAGCGAAAGGACCAGCCGATCATCGTTTTCGCCAACCACGCGATCATGGTCTCACGGCCCGACGAGCCGACGCTCAAGCGATTGACCGACGAATTGCTGCGGGACGTAGGCAACGATCGCGAAGCGCGGATACAGCGGCTGGTCGATTTTGTGTCGGGCGAGATCGCGTACAGCTACACCGAGGCGGTCGGGGCACGCGAAACCCTGAAGCGTGCGAACGAGACGCTGATGACCCGCTCGGCCGATTGCAGCAACAAAACTATTCTGCTTGCCTCGATGCTCGAGCAGATCGGCGAAGAATACATACTGCTTTACTGTCCACAGCACATCACGGTCGCGGTCCCGCAGGGCAATTATTCGATAGAGAACGGGCTTGATTTCACCTGGAACCAAAAACCCTGGGTGATCGCGGAAACAACCGCGCCGGGTTTTCAGATCGGCAAGTCGATGGTTGTCGACCCGAACAGGCTTACCAATGTTCAGTATGTACAAAATCCGAAGAATTCGGATGTAATATTCGACGCTAATTCCTACGAGGTCTTGAAGTTTTTCTAGTCAAATCAATATGCCCGAGGCGAACGACAGTCGCGGTTACCTGCATGACCCGATAGTTATCGCATTTCGCCTTTGCCGGCGTCAAGCTTTTGCTTTACACCGTAGCAGGGGCGAATTACGGCTATTTTCGGGATGAGCTTTACTATCTCGCCTGTGCCGATCATCTTGCGTGGGGCTATCCCGATCACGCTCCGCTAAGCATTTTCCTGACTTGGTTCAGCCGCGGTGTTTTCGGCGATTCACTTTACGCCATTCATCTTTTGCCGACGCTAGCCGGCGCGTTAAAGATCGTGATGACCGGACTGATCGTTCGCGAATTTGGCGGTCGGCATTTTGCGATGCTGCTGGCGTGTCTGTGTGTTCTCGCGGCCCCGGTTTATCTGGGCATCGACATGATGCTCTCAATGAACGCCTACGAACCCGTTTTTTGGATGGGCTGCGTGTTGAGCTACATCTGGGCCGTCCGGCGAGACGATCCGCGTTACTGGCTAATGTTCGGAGCATTCGCCGGCCTGGGCGTTATGAACAAACACTCGATGGTGTTTTTCGGGATCGCATTTGTCATTGGCTTATTGCTCACAAGGGACCGAAAATATTTCGCCGATAAATTTCTTTGGCTCGGCGGTGCCGTTGCATTCATTCTTGTACTGCCAAATTTGATCTGGGAATATCAGAACGACTGGGCGACGATCGAGCTCCTAAGCAATGTGCAGGCGACGGGAAAAAACGTCATACTTTCGCCGCCAGAGTTCGTCTGGCAACAGGTCTTTATTCTTCTTCCGTTCACGGCGCCGATTTGGCTTGCAGGTTTGTGGTATCTGCTGGCCGACCGTTACGGAAAGAGTTTTCGTACTATCGGGATCGCGTATTTAGTTATCCTCGGGCTGATGATCGCGCTCAAGGCGAAGAATTATTACCTTGCTCCGGTCTATCCGGTTCTGTTCGCGGCCGGCGGGGTGTTCTGGGAAACTATCGCGGAAAGATTTCGTACCGGCAAAGCGGCCATCGTTGTTTATGCTTCTTTGATCGCCGCCGCTACCGCGGTCTTTGCGCCAATCGCGATCCCTTTGTTGCCATCTGAAATCTTCATCGCTTATCAGCAAAAGCTTGGACTCGCATCGCCGAAGACGGAAGTTGGTCACGGCGGGCCGATGCCGCAGCACTTCGGCGACCGGTTCGGCTGGGAGGAAATGACGAAGGCAACGGCCGATGTCTATGCATCCCTGCCGCCGGACGAGCGAGAACGGGCCGCGATATTCGCCGGCAATTATGGCCAGGCCGGGGCGATAGATTTCTTTGGCGGAAAATACGGCCTGCCAAAGGCTATAAGTCCGCACCAGAGCTATTTTCTCTGGGGACCAAGAGATTATGACGGTTCCGTCGTGATCGTTCTGGGCAGCAAACTCGCGGACGCCGAGCGGAATTGTAACTCGGTGGAAGAAAGAACACGGGTTGGACACCCTTACGCAATGCCCTACGAACACTTCAATATACTTGTTTGCCGCGGAACCAAAGAGCCGCTGCCTGCATTGTGGCCGAGGCTGAAGTTTTGGAATTGATGAAGATCGGAATTCTCATATCAGGCCGCGGTTCTAACATGGTAGCCATCATTGACGCGGTACAGAAGGGCGAGATCCCCGGGTCGGAAGTTGCCGTGGTCATCAGCGACAAGGCGGACGCCCCCGGGCTGGAAAAAGCGCGTGAACGAGGGGTCGAAGCGATCGTGGTGGAACGTGCTGGCCGTAAGCGTGAAGAGCACGATGCCGAGATCGCGTCGGAACTTAGCAAGCGCGGTGTTGAACTTGTTTGCCTTGCCGGGTACATGCGTCTTCTTTCGCCGTCGTTTATTCGAGCCTTTGAGGACCGGATCCTCAATATTCATCCAAGCCTGCTTCCTGCATTTCCCGGGCTCGATGCCCAGCGACAGGCGATCGAACACGGCGTACAAACCTCAGGATGTACGGTACACTACGTCGACGAAGGTCTGGACAGCGGAGCCGTTATCCTCCAAAAGCCCGTCGAGGTTCGGTCCGACGATACCGTCGAAACACTTTCAGCGCGGATCCTCGAGCAGGAACACATCGCCTATGTTGAAGCGGTAAAAAACATTGTCGTATCCGCCCGCCGCGCATAAATGGTAATGCATCAGTTTGAAACTTGTCTGCCGGCCCGATACAGGTCGAGCGCCGTAATTTAACTTGGCGTACTTTGGGTTAAACTTCGCGTCCTTTGCGGTAAGAAGATCTAACCGCAAAGGCCGCAAAGTTCATCGCAAAGGTCGCAGAGGGTCATAGTGCGCTGTGTGACTACCGGAATTTCAAACTGATGCACCACCTAAAATCGCCGAGCTTTGACAGCGGGGCACTTTTTACGTAAACTCAAAGTTTTCACTTTCGGGTGAATTTTAATGGAGCGTAATTATGCCGCAAAGAACATTTCAACCAAACAACCGCCGACGCGCGAAAAAGCACGGTTTCAGGGCAAGGATGGCGACGAAAAACGGCCGCGCAGTGCTGAAACGCCGCCGCGCGAAAGGCCGCAAACGCCTGACGGTCAAACATTATTAAGACTTACCTTGCCGAAGGACGCCCGGCTGCGCAAGCGCGCCGAGTTTCTCAAGGTTTATGAACAGGGCAAGCGAATAGAAGGCCGTTTTATGACGGTTTTCATTTTGCCCTCGGGCGGGCCGCAGCACCGCGTTGGCATTACGGCCACGAAAAAGGCGATCGGAACCAGAGCACACGACCGCAACCGTGCAAAACGCCTGCTTCGCGAGGCATTCCGACTCAGCCGGAACGAAATTGAGGCGATCGGCGTAAAGCTTGATTGGGTGCTGAACGCCAGACGGAATATCTTAAGGACAAAGCTTGCGGGCAGCTTTGGACGATCTAAAGTTGATCGCCGGCAAGATCAAGGCGAACGAATCGGATCTTTTGCCACGGTCGGCCGAGGCCAATATTGAATAAGGCGCTTTGTCCTGTTTCATATTGAGTCTCGTGCTCGCTGTGGCAAAATGTTTTTATAGATGAAAATTCTCGTTCTCGACCTGCTTGGAGTATATAAGGCGATCGTTTCGCCTTTTCTTCCGCCTGCCTGCAGATTCGAGCCGACATGTTCTGAATACGCGCGTGAGGCCGTCGAAAAATACGGGGCCCTGCGGGGCGCGTGGATGGGTGCTGAAGCGGATCCTTACGCTGTCAGCCCTTTTGCACAGGCGGGCACGATCCGGTGGAGTAATTTGCGATTTTCGATTGCCGATTTGCGATTGAATGTTTTATTGCTTCAAATCGCAGATCTCAAATCTAAGATCGCAGATTTTTAAGATGGAAGTTCAAAATAATCAAAATCAATCCCGCTTTATTATCGCGGCTGTTTTGTCGCTGGTGGTCTTGTTAGCGTGGTCCTACTTTTACGCTCCCACGAAACCGCCCGTGAACTCTAATACCGCCGAGGTCGCGAACGCGAACACTGCTCCGCAGCCCGCGCGCTACCATCGCGCCGCCCAGCAGCAAGCGCAGCCGCCCGTTGCAGCCGCTCCCGACACGACGCCGAACCGGACGATAACGATCAAATCGCCATTATACGAAGTCACTCTCGATTCAAAAGGCGCCGTCGCGACGAGCTGGATACTGCTTCGAAACCGTTCGCCAAAGGGCGATCACCCGATCTATGCCGATGGCTCGAACGGTTCCGATCAAAAGCCGCTGCAGCTGATCTCGCAGAGGGCGATCGAACAACGAGAGCTGCCGTTTCGCCTCACGACCGGCGACCAGAATCTGACCGCCCTTGCGAACGATCGAAATTATCAGATCTCCGCGGTCGAAGAGACGATCACGCTCGCGGATGGGCAAGAAAAGCAGATCGAATTTTCACTGACTGACGCAAGCGGAGCTGAAGTCAAGAAGTTGTTCGTGTTTCGCGGTGACAGTTATGTTGCCGATCTGGCGATCACCCTAAAACAGAACGGCCAGCCGGTGCCGAATACGCGGCTTGCAGTGGGCGCCAGTATCGGCGACCACGCGATCAATCATCACGGTTTTTATCATATCGAGTCGGAAACGGTCGCGATCGTGAACGGCGAGATCATGCGGCACCAGGGTTATTACTCGTTCACATTCGACGCCAGTAACCAGGCCGTGCTTGCGGATCAGGGAACGGTGGACTGGGCCGGTGTGGGCGATGCGTATTTTGCGATGGCCGCGATCCCCGCGACGCCGCAGCAGGGCGTCGAGTATCGCGCTTCTAAGTACGATGTCGAAACGCAGCCGTTTTTCACGAGCATCTGGAGATGGGCGATCCGCAGCCCGAAGACGAAAGAAACCCGACACCTTGTTACGGCGTTCGTCCCGGTGACGACCGACGGAACAGTAACGAAGATCTACACGGGGACCAAGGATTACTTCCTGGTTTCTAACCTCAGCAAAACCACTTAGCGATTCCGTAGGCCGCGAGATCGATCTTGTAAACCTGATAAATTTCAGCAATTACTCGTTCCTCCGATTTTTCGTACAGCCGCTGTCGATCCCTATCCTGCACGCCCTGGGCTTTTTTAACAGCCTGACGTCGAACTACGGCGTCGCGATCATTGTCTTCACGTTCCTGTTCTATTCACTGCTGTTCCCGCTGCGTTGGAAGCAGTCGAAATCTTTCAAAAAAGCTGCCGGCGAACGCTCCGAAAATGCAGGAGCTGCAAAAGAAGATAAAGGACATGCAGAAGCAAGGGCATTCCGGTCGACGACCCGCGAATGCGCGAGCTGCAAATGCAGCAGCTGAAAATGACGAAGGACGCACTGCCGATCGGCGGCTGCCTTCCGATGCTGCTGCAGTTCCCGCTGCTGTTCGCTTTTTACACGGCGATCACCGTCGTCGCTCGATGCACGGCAGGCGTCGTTCATGTGGATGCCCGACCTCTCGGCGGCGGACCCGTGGCACCTGCTTGAGTTCGGTTTTGCGATCTCGATGGTCCTGGCGATGAAGTTCACGCCGACCACCGCCGCCGTCACGCCCGAGCAGCAGATGCAGCAAAAGATGATGACCTATCTGATGCCGGTGATGATGCTCTGGGTAATGTGGACCGCACCGGCGGGACTGCTGCTTTACTGGTTCTTCGGGAACATCGTCAGCTTTGGCCAGCAGATGCTGATCAACCGGCTGAACAAAACGAACGAACCGCCGGCGACGGAGGTCGTCGATTCGGTGCCGAAGAATGCTAAGAAGGTAAAGCCGAAATTGAGTACGTCTTAGAACGCGTAAGAGTTACGCCTTTAGGCGTGAAGCCGGCGTTGAACTAAGGCCGCGGGGGTTCACGCGTAAACGCGTAACTCTTGCATACCGATATGACCGAAACCTGCACAAACGCCGAAAAATTTCTCTCCGAGCTGGTCGAAGGCCTCGGCCTCCGTCTAACGGTTTCGGCCGAGATGACCGACGAGGGCTGCATGCTCGACCTCCACGGTGAAGACTCCCATTTTGCTCACGCCGAGAACGGCGAGCTGCTCGATGCGTTCGAAACCTTGCTCTTCCAGATCTACGGCCGCCAGCTCGACCGCGAGCACCGCTTCGTCGTCGACGCCGACGGTTATCGCCTAACACGTAAAAAAGAACTCCAGGCAATGGCCCGCTTTGCCGGCGACCAGGTAAGAAAAAGCGGCCGCCCGTTCACATTCGGTGTACTCAACTCGACCGAGCGAAGGATCATCCACACAACGCTCCAGGCCGAAGAAGACCTGACCAGCGAATCAGTCGGCGAAGGCCGCGACCGCCGCCTACAGGTGAGATTGAAGTAGATCGTCCCCACCGAGACGCAGCGACGCAGAGAAAACAAGATATAGCCAGCGATGAAAAGGGCTGACGCAGATTCAGTAAAGTTTGCGTCATTCGTGTTTATCTGACTTTAAATTTTCTCTTCTTCTCTGTGTCTCTGCGTCTCTGTGGTAAAACTTCTCTATGGCAGACACGATAGTCGCTCTTGCAACGCCGGCCGGCCGCAGTGGCATCGGTGTGATCAGGCTAAGCGGTCCGGAATCGGTGGCGTTTGCCCAACGATTGTCATCCGACGACTATGATCCTGCCCCGCGTCACGCCTTACTGAAAACCCTGATCGATCTTGAAACCGGAGAGCCGATCGACGAAGCGATCCTGACCTACTTCAAGGCTCCGAATTCATTTACGGGCGAGGACGTCATCGAAATAAGCTGCCACGGTTCGCCGGTATTGCTTCGGCAGGTCATTGATGCCTGTCTCAAGCTCGGCGCTCGTCTCGCTGAACCCGGGGAATTTACACTCCGGGCGCTAGCCAACGGCCGGATGAACCTGGCGGAGGCCGAGGCGGTTCGCGACCTGATCGATGCTCGTACGTCGGCATCGGCACGGCAGGCGGTCCGGCAGATGAAGGGTGAATTTTCCAATCGCCTGCAGCCGATCAAGGACCGGCTTCTTGATGCGATCGTTGTGCTCGAATCGGCGCTTGAATTTGTCGAGGACGATCTGCCCGAAACTCAAACCGAGCGTATAAGGGAAAACCTCTGTCAGGTGGCGGATGACATCGGCGAAATGGCCGCCACGTTCAAAGCCGGCCGTCTGCTTCGCGAGGGCCTGAAAGTAACCCTGGCAGGCCGTCCGAATGTCGGCAAATCCAGCCTATTCAATGCTTTGTTGGGTACCGATCGAGCTATAGTGACCGAGATCGCCGGTACAACACGCGACCAGATAAACGAAAGCTTTGTCGTCCACGGCATTCCCGTATCGCTTATGGACACGGCGGGTTTGCGCGAAACCTCGGACACCGTCGAGGTCATCGGGGTCGAACGCTCACGCCGCGCGATGGCGGACGCCGATCTGGTGATCGCGGTCATCGATGCTTCGGAACCTGTTTCCGGTGACGATATTGAGGTATTGGGAAGCATCCAGGGACTTCCGCTCGTTGTCGCCATTAACAAGATCGACAAGGTCGAAAGCGTCGACGAGATAGTCGGACAGGTCCGTGGAAGTATTCAAAACGGAACCGGCGAGATCGTCCTCGCGTCTGCAAAGACCGGGCACGGCATTGACCAACTGAAACATGCCATAGTACACCCGTTTGTATCCCACGAAAGTACCGACACCGGATTCCTTGTCACCGACGCTCGCCACCACGACCTCCTGTTTCGCGCAAAGGACGAGATCGATGCTTCGATACTTCTCCTAAACCAGAACGCGAGCGAGGAACTAACTTTGATCGGCCTTCACAATGCCCTTCGGTATCTGGGCCAGATAACCGGCGAAACGACTACCGAAGATATGCTCACACGCATTTTCTCGACATTCTGCATAGGAAAGTAAGTAGGACAAATCAACTTTTACCATCCAAACCAACAATCTCGCCATAACTCACAATGAAACCTCTTGATGCTATTCCCGCGATGGTATAGATTAGCTTTAATTCTGAATACAAGAAGCCGGCGCCCGCGATAGCGGTCTTCGATTTGAAGTTCTTCAATGGCTCGCTCTTTCGACAGGGCTTTTTAGGGTAATATGCTTTGGATTAAGACCAGCGAGCGGACCCGCCTTTTTGTCTTTCTCCTACGCACACTCGCGGCTCGGGCTGTATTTGATCCGGCTGACGAGCATTTCAAAGGATCTGGGATCAACGGGGAGGTAGAGATGAAACACGAAATACGAAATCGGATATTTTATGGCCTTGGCATTGCGGTGCTGATGAGCTTCATTGTGATACCGGCTGCGGCGCAGAAATCGGTAACGCGTGCACGGAACGAGGCGCGCGAATCAACTGGTCTGTTGACCAGGGTAATGTCGGACGCGTCGCGGTCCATTCCGCGTGCACTGCTTCGCAAAGCCGAGGCGATCGGGGTATTTACCAACATCAAAAAGGGCGGATTCATTATCGGCGGCACAGGCGGTGACGGCATCATTGCCCGGAGAACGGGAAAGACCTGGGGGCCGCCAGTCTATTACGACATCGGCGGTGCGGACATCGGATTGCAGTTCGGAGCCAAGCAGGGTGATTTTATCCTGATATTCATGACCGAGTCGGCGTTGAGCGATCTGCTTGACGACGAGCTGGAACTGACCGCGGCGTTAGGCATCGCAGCAGGCCCGGTCGGCGAGACCGCAGGCGTTACTACCGGGAAGAACAGCAACATCTATGTCTATTCGAGGACAGAAGGTGCCTTTGCCGGGGCGACGATTGGCGGCGGCAGCATCAAGGCAAACAACAGCATTAACGAGGAGTTGTATAAGATGAAGGGCGGGGCCGTTCTGACAAATCCGGCGGAGATAAAGATGACGACGCTGCCGGCCGAGCTGCGAACTTTTTCGAGCACGGTCGCGAAATATGCCAACTAGTATCGCAGCTTGCGCGCATCTGACGGTCGGCCGCTCCTCGTTCTTCGGCTCTCTATAACGAAAGTCGGAATCTGGCACGGCCATCGGATGATGTGTCCCATTTCGGCGAAGCGTGAATGAAGGCGGCGCGGGTACGGATGCCCGCGATGCCTCGGCCGCCGCGGAGCCTGCCTTCGGGCGGCGAGAAAGGGGTTCCATCGTTCAGGATGGTCATTTGAAAACTGCCGGGGCCGTTCGTAGAGATATCCATCTCGACGAGCGACGCTCCGGCATGTTGCTTTATGTTCGTCAGCACTTCCTGTGCGATCCGGTAGATCTGAAGCTGAACATTCATCGGAAGGTCGACATCGTCGTCCGTGCTCATCTCCGCGGTCGAACTTATGATCCGGTACCGTATGACTGAGCAGGAACTCGAGCGACGCGATGAGACCGACATTCTCGAGCACCGACGGGCTAAGGTCCTCGCAAATACGGCGGACCTCGGTCGAGATAGATTCGATATCCTGCCGGAAACCGGTGCCGGGCGGCAGCTCGCGGTCGCTTTTCATTATCAGGTCGCGCAGGTCGGCAAGGGTTTGGTCGTGCAGGTCACGTGCAATTCGGCTGCGTTCCCGTTCCGCCTCGTGCGCCAGATCGAATCTCGCCGCGGCCAATTCACGATTGCGAAGCACGATCCGTCGGCGTTCGATGACCGCCCAGATCAGAGCAACTATAGCAATGGCAAGAAGGACACCGAGGGCTGTCGCGGTCCAGGGGAAAGGTGCTTTACCAACTGAAAACTTGACGCTCAACGGTTCAGAAGCCAGAAGATCGCGGTTGAATGCGATCGCTTCGATCACATAATCTCCCGGCGACAGATCGGTCGGAGCATATTGCGAGTCATTGGAAAGCTGCCGGGCGACCTCGTCACCCTTCGAATTCTTCAGGACGAACGCGTATTGAAATTCCTCCGGAAACGTTCGACTGCTCTGCCCGGCCACCTCAACAAGCAGCGAGTTCTGCGGATACTCCAGCGGGATCGTCGCCTTCGCTTCAGCAAGATCGTGAACACGCTGGCTTAGAATGCGGACCGGGATCAATTTCGGAGCTATCGTTCCCGGACGATAGGTAACCACACCTCGATTCGTTGCGATCAGCATTCCATCTCCCGGTGCGATAGCGAACGCTTTCTCGGACGGCAAGCCCTGCTCAAAACCTATCGCCGTTACAAGCCAGCCGAATCGTTCATCGCTTGCGTGCATGCAAAATGCCGCGCGTTGTTGTCGCCGCCCAAACATCGGGGCCGTCGACAAAAACATCGCGGACATCTTCGGCGCTTCAATGATGCGTTCCGCCTGCCCGTCTTTTACCCGAAATACGCCGTGCTGGCCCGCGATCCAGAGAGCTTGCTCTACATCCCAGCTCATGTTCCAGATCGCGCCGCTCTTCAGGTTTTCCGGCGTGAATTCTGTTTTAATCGACTTCCCGTCGAAGCTAAAAAGTCCTTGTCCTGCCGTCCCTATCCACAGCCGATCGCCGGTTGCTAAAAGTGAACAAGCAGTCTCATTCTGAAATACAAGGTCCTGCCTCGAACTCGAGATGATCTACAACGCCTTGCCCCATTACGGCGGCGTAGGTCCGTCGTTAAAATCGGCTATGCTTCGTACGTCTCCGCTGGCCAATAACCGCCCTCGGGAATCGAACATACCTGTCGAGGTGCCAACCAGCATCCCGCCGTCGTTTTCGGGATGGCATAAACCGACTTTTTCCTCGAATCCGGGAACTCGATGCCAATTCTCACCGTCGAACCAGAACAGACCGCGATTGGAACCGGCGAGTAGAGCAGACCGTCCGGCAACCTTTGAAGTGAACGAATAAAGTTGCTGTTCGGGATATCAGAAACAGTCTCTTGAAATGAGCCCTGCCGGTCAAACCTGCTGGCGCCCCGGTTAGTGCCGATCCAGAGAACGCCCTCCCGATCGGTGAAAAGCGTAAAGATCGTGTCGGACCGTAGACCGCCTGAGGTGTTAGCAAATGTGAACGTTTTATTCAGCTTGCCGTCGACGATCTGAAAGAGCCCGTATCTCTCGGTTCCGACCCAGAGTCCGTCATCGTTCGGCTCAAGCGTTTCTACTTTCGCGGTCGGAGCCGATATCCGAACTGCCCTGCCTCCATTCGGATCGAACGAATAAACGCCGCTGACTCCTTTGACCGCATCGGCCCCGAGCCAAAGTTCTCCATAGCGGCCCTTTGCGATCGAGTTAACGCCCGCCGGACTCGGCGCGATCGCGAGGGCTTCAAAAGTCCCGCCTTTCAGGACGAGTACTCCGCGTCCCGAAGTAGCCGCGAGAAGTCTCCCGTTGGTTTCGATCAGATCCGTAACTGGTAACGGGCTGTCGTCGGCTGACTTGATCTGTTCTGCCGCCAGCCGCTCGGCGTTGAGTTGCTCGGTTGCCCGTTCAACACGTAGAACGTAACCGTTGTCACTGCCGAGAAAGACAGAGGTTCCAAACGTGATCGTGATGATTCCCGCGTCCTGAGTGTTCCCGACCGGGAGAATTCGATCTTCATATCGGACAAACGCACCTGATGACGTTCCGATCCAGAGTTCGCCCGTCGGAGAAATTTCGAGCGCGAGAATGCGATCGACATCGGCATCGCCGATCGGAATCGTCTGTGTACGACGCCCATCAAACCTAGCAAGCCCGTTATCCGTGCCGAACCACATTACGCCATCCGGGGTTTGTGCGATCGCTCTGACGCTGTCGGAGGGCAGGCCGTTGAAAATGGTGATCGAGCCCCATTGATGGAAATTCTGTGCGCCCGGAAGCGGTGTTGGCGAAGGAGTGCGGGCCGGCGTTGGGCTTATGGTTGCGATCGGCGATGCTGAAGCCGAGGGCGCCGGTGATGGTTGCGTTTGTTGAGCGATGAGGTTCGCCAAGGCGAACGCGATCAGCAGGAAACACGCGGCGATGGCCGAATATGCCTTTTGATCCTTATCGAGATGCATTCACTTATTTGGGCGATTTAAGATATTTCTCGCGGTCGCGGTCGAACCATTTTTCCAGGTCCTTTTCCGCCGATTCGAGCTCATCGCTATTGATCAGCCCACGCCGGAGAGCTTCAAAGAATGCGCGGGTGCGGGTGTTATAGGCGAGCTTATCGTAAGCCTCGAACTCCGTTCCAAGTGCGGATTCAGTAAAAAGCTTTTCGTAAAGGGCTGCCAGCCGGCTTTCGACCCCGCGAAGGCTGAGGCTGCATTTTCGCGCGATAGCCCAGTTGGAAAGGCCGAGAGCCAGGTAGCGCAATGCTTCGGCCTCGAATTCGGTCAGCAGCGGCCTTTGAAATGAATCCTTAAAAGCGGGATCGATCATATCGGCCCCATCTTCGAGAACGGCGGCAACAAAACGCAAAAATCTTCCCTCGGGATTATTCTTGTGGATGAATCCGTAGGTCGGCTGCGGATCGGTAGAACGGACGATCTTTCTTATCTCGTTTATGTAGATCTCGTGCGGGAATTGCGTCCAGAAAATGATCCTGGCTTCGGGAAATTCCCGCCAGACGGCCTTTGCCGCTTTTACGCCCGAAAGCTTCGGCATCTGTATATCGAAGATCGACAGGGTCGGGCGGTGGTCGAGTGCGAGCTTGACGGCCCCTTCGCCGTCGCTTGCCTCCAAAAACGGTGCGTGGCCCGGAAATTCATTGGCCAACAGGTCCCGCAAATAGCGCCGCTGGGCTTCGTTATCTTCTGCGATAAGGATCGACATTTAGTTCATCGGCCGGACATCTTTGCGAGACGGTCCCGCTTTTCCAACACTGCCCGATTCTACCGATAATAAGGTTTCGCGACAATGTGGAATGCCACAGGGCCGATACGTTGGCCGTCCACATCGCGGGATATTGGGCGGGCCGCGATCGTATCTAACAATGGCGTCAGAACGAATATGCCGCCGCCAGGTTTACATGGTTCGCGTAACGAATGCCGCTGCTGAAATAGTTTGTTCGAAATGTGCGGACCTCGGCCCCGATCGAAAACTGCGGAGTTATCTTGTAGATCGAATTGAAAGCAAACGCCAGGTTACGCACTCGCCAATCCCGCGGCGTCAGGCTTATAAGATCGCTGTCTTTCGGATCGTCGAGGCCGAACGAGCCATAGAAGCTCAATCGTTCTTTCAGGATATTCGGCGTGAACGAAAGCTGCGTCCAGCCTCCGTATGTGCCGATCGCCCGAACGCCTCCGCCGACAAGTGTGGAGCCTTGTTGATAAGCAAAGTCGGCATTGTACGTTTGAAAAACTCCGGCCTGAAAACCGCCCAGGTTTCGGCCGAAGAATGCTTCGCCGGATAATACAAGGCGCTTTACGATCGGAAAATTCCAGTCGAGAGCAACGCCGACCGAATCGATATCGTTTCTTACGTTTCCGGATGCGCCGGTAAAAACGCGTGATCGGCCATAATGCCCGGACAGGCCGACTGTACCGACACTACCCGAACCCAGCCAGTTCTTCCCATTGAACGCAAGCCGTGCCTGCATGAACGGCACGCTTGAGCTTGCCCCGCTGTTCGGCTGCAAAAGGAACGTAGCCGTTGTCGGCGAATCGCCGGTTTGAGGAGCCAGAACGGCGGCCTGCAAATTAAAGCCCGATCCGAATCGTTGCTCGACCTTAACCTGCGGCAAACGTGCCCAATTGTTGCCGGCGGCGGCAAGCTGAGGTATGCCCGCCGCGGCAAGCGACGTCGGATTCTGCGGGGCGAATACCATCCAGTCCTGTCCAACGGTCAGTGACGTTCTTTCCCAATCGAGCCTCGCGTTAGCCAGCCTGATCCGCACCACGCCGAAATTCTCGCCGATCCCGATCGCCGGAAACCCGCCATAAAAATCGGCCTCGATCACGGCGCTGAGCTTTGCGCTTCCGACCGACGCGTTGTCTAACTTTAGCCCAAGTCTCGTTTGCCTTAAACTCGCTCCTGCATTGCCGCCGCCCGAGGCCGCGGCCCAAAGAGGAACGTCGGAATTGTTCGTCCCGCTGCTGTTGCTGAACGCGTTAAAGTAAACCGTTCCGTAAGGGATCAAGCGTGCCGAGCCGACATCGACCCCAACGTCCTTTTTCTGCTGCGGCGGAGGATCTGCCGCGACACCCTTCGTATTATCCGCGGATGTTTCGACGATGTGCGTCGCAGGCTCAATGCGTGCGACAGGCACTTGCCCGCCGGCGCTGTTCAACCTGGCCAACTCCCGGCTGATCGATGTGAATCGATCTTCGTAATCCCTGTTCACCTTTTCCAGACGGGACTCCAGCTCCTCCACCCGTTTTTGCAGGGCAGCGATACGCGGGTCTTCATCTTTTTGAGCAGCAACCGAGCTAAAACCAGAGATCAATAGGGTCGTTAAGACCAAAGCGGCAATTCGTGACATCTTTAGCACCTCAACTTTGATTTCTGTTTTCAAAGATACGGGGCATTGTCGGTTGACCCGGGAAAACACACTAAGTTTTACACAAATTATATTAGTTGTAACCGTTAGATATCAGGCGTGTGGAAACGGCCATGTACGTGAAGATGTCCTGGCGTGCAAAAGATAGTGGTCGAAGACGCGCAACATGCTATAGCGTCGAAAGGAATTCTTCGACTGCGACTTCCAGGGCACCGCCGATCGCTGAGCCGACCGGCTCGCCAGGTTCAACGGACCATCCCTGGATCTTCCCTATCATGCTGCGGCGGATCGCCTCATTCAACGGCCCCTTGATAAATTCCCATCCGTACACAAGCCGGCCGCTTATTATTACCTTCGGTATTCCGATGCCCATGATCACGTTCGCAATGCCGATGCCGAGGTAGTCACCGATCTTTTCGAGCGTTCGGCGCGAGCGGTTCTCACCGTTCTCAGCTTTATTAACTATTTCAATGAATCGCGGGACGCTTTCGCCCCGGCCGGGAGGGCGGTCGCCGAGGAAAAGAGAGGCAGCGGATGCCGCGGATGCGTATTTTTCC
Organism: uncultured Acidobacteriota bacterium; assembly: GCA_963763355.1. Lineage (GTDB taxonomy): Bacteria > Acidobacteriota > Blastocatellia > Pyrinomonadales > Pyrinomonadaceae > OLB17. The sequence goes on along the minus strand of CAVXOI010000007.1, from coordinate 702,469 downwards.
CAACAACCGCGATTGCCGCAGACGCATGGCTTGCCGCCGGCGACGATGGTCATATGACCGAACTCGCCGGCAACGCCCCGGCCCGAACCAGAGCCGCGAAATGCTTCGCCGCCGATGACCAGGCCGACGCCGATGCCCGTCCCTGAACGGACCAGTATAAAATCTCCGATCGGCTCGCTGTCTGTCCGCCCCAATCGTACGCGGGCCTCATACATTGCCGCCGCGGTCGAGTCGTTCTCTACCACCACTTTTACCGAATCATTCAGCCGAAAGGCGGACGCAACGGGGATCTTTTTCCAATTTAAATTCGGCGCGTAGATAAGTTCCTGTCTTTGCGTGTCGATCATCCCCGGAACGCTCACCCCTATCGCGCGCAACCGGCGGTGAGCATTGGACACATAGAGTTGATCGACCCGGTCCCGTGCAAGCTTTAATGCCGCTGCAGCATTTGACGGGGTTTCGAAATCCTCCTCGTTGGTCACGTCGCCGTTAAGAGTAATGATCCCAACCTGCGAACGGCGCACGCCTAGATTTACCCCGATAAAATAATCATCGTCAGCAGCGAATGAAAGCCCTCGGACCTTGCGGCCCTGCTCGGGATGCTCTTCGCTCGTTTCACGGATCAGCCCTTCTGAGATCAGCGGTTTAACATTTTCCGTGACCGTGCTTTTGTCGATGTCCAAACGCCGCGCGATCTCGGTCCGCGAGATCGGCTGGGCCGCCCGCAACAGTTTGAAAAGCAGCCTTCGTTTACGGGCAAAGGCGGGAGTCGCCCCGACCTCATCAGGGATTATGATGGTTCTATGATGCATAAACTGAAATTATGACCATTCTAACTGAAATCAGGATTTGATGCTGTTGATACTCTCTATAATTCACGCTTTGGAAAAAGGAAGGTTACACTCCCAAGCGTTTTCGAAATACAATGCATCGAAAGGAGAATCCTGAAAAATGTTCCCTGACGACCCAAATCTCGAAATGGACTTTACGCTTGAGTCGGAGCGGTCCGGTATTGTCGACGAACCGGCGTTTCAATTGCTGGTTCTTGGAGACTGGACGGCAAACGGCGAAAAGGCCGAACTTTCGCGGCGGCGGCCGATCGAAATAGACCGTGACAATTTTGACGATGTAATGCGCGGACTCGGCGTAAAGCTCGAGGTTACGGCGGGCGCCCGTGCAACGGAACTGGAGTTCGATTCGCTGGACGATTTTCATCCGGATGAGATCTTTAAGCGAGTTCCGCTGTTCGCTGAGCTGCGCGATCTGCGAAAGCGTCTGAGAAACTCGGATACATTCAACTCCGCTGCGCGTGAAGTACGTGAATGGTCCGCAGGCACTGAAGAGATAGCGCCCGAACAAAAGACGGATGCAGAACCGGCCGCAGCTCCCGACAACTTGCTGGATGCGATCCTCACAAAGCCCGAGGGCGGAGCTGCAGCTCCTAAGGCTGCCGTGTCCCCCGACCTCTCGCGGCTGGTAAGCGACCTTGTTCGCCCGCACCTGGTGACTGTTGATGAGAACGAACAGTCGGCGATGATCGCGGCCGTCGATGAAGCGACGAGCGGCCTTATGCGCCAGATACTTCACGACCGGAGGTTTCAGGAACTTGAAGCGGCGTGGCGGGGATTATTTTTTCTGGTCCGCCGGACCGAAACAGCTTCGGACCTGCGAATTTATATCCTTGATGTTACGAAAGACGACTTCGCTTCCGATCTCCGTAACGCCGACGGGCCCCTTGGGTCGCATGTTCAAAAGTTATACCGCTTGGGTGTGAATGACGATCCTTGGGCGGCGGTCGCCGGTAATTTCGCGTTCCTTCCGAATGTTGACGATATCGCGACGTTGATCCGTCTTGCCAAGACGGCAGCGTCCGTAAGGGTTCCGTTTATTTCACACATCCGCCCGGACGTTATCGGCGTCAAATCACTTTCCGAGCATCCTGATCCGAGCGATTGGGACCTGACCGGAAATTCGGATGAAGGCAAACTCTGGAACGCGCTTCGTGGCGTGCAGGAATCGCAATATCTCGGTCTTTCGATGCCGCGATTTCTTGCCCGGCTTCCGTACGGGAGCGACACGGAGTCGGCGGAAGCTTTTGATTTTGAAGAGCTTACCGGTGCGAGCGGCCATGACGATTATCTCTGGGCAAACGGATGTTTGTTCATCGCCCAGCTATTGGCACAGACGTACCGCGAGCTGGGTTGGGACTTTGGCCAGCAGTTTATTCAGGATGCCGACGGGTTGCCTTTGCATGTTTACAAAAGGGACGGACAGACAATTTACCAGTCGTGCGCCGAAGTGCAACTGAGTCAGAATGCCGCGGAAGAGTTAATGGAATACGGTATCATGCCGATTGTTTCGTTCAAGCACACGGACCGGATCAGATTGGCGCGGTTTCAGTCGATCGCCAACCCGGTTAGAATATTGAAAGGGCGTTGGGTTTGAATAGAAGGCGAACAATGTTGCGGGTGCAAGCGTAGTTTCATTGTCATGTTTTGCTCAAGCTGCGGAAAATCGATAAATCCCGACCTGCGTTACTGCAATCATTGCGGCGCGCGTTTGAACTCGGAAGGCGATGGGCCGACGAAGATACCGGAATCGTCGTTCAATCTCCTTATCGGCGGCTTGCTTGCCGTGCCGATAGCCGGTATCGGGCTGATCATCGGCCTGTTGACCGTTATGAAAAGGGAGCTCGGCTTCAGGGACGAAATGATCGGCATTATGGCCCTTTTCTGCATCGCGTTGTTGGTGCTGACCGAGTTGGGGCTGCTCTGGCTGGTTTGGACGAACGCACGCCATGGCCGGGTCAAAACGGGGAAACCGGGGAAACAGAATTTGCCCGAACGGGAAGTCGGGCTGCGAGGGCTGCCGGAGAGGCGGATCGACCCGGTGGGACAGCCGATTCAGAGCGTGACCGAACACACGACGCGAACGCTCGAAGCCGTGCCGCGGAAATGAAAGATCTGAGTTTGCCCGTTAGGAGCGGGTCGAAAGTAAATGTTTGACGAGGCTTTTGATGTGATTGTGATCGGGGCAGGGCACGCGGGATGCGAAGCGGCCTCGGCCGCCGCGCGCCTTGGTGCGGAGACGGCTCTGGTAACTATAAATCTGGACCTGATCGGCCAAATGTCGTGCAACCCGGCCGTCGGCGGAATCGCTAAAGGCCATGTTGTCAGAGAGATAGACGCCCTCGGCGGCATTATGGGCCGCGTTATCGATCGGACTGGAATTCAATTTAGGCTGCTGAACCGCTCGCGTGGGCCGGCAGTTCAATCACCTCGAGCCCAAGCCGACCGGAGTTTGTACCGGACGGAGATGAGGCGGGTTCTGGAAGCGACCTCGAATCTTCACCTTCGCCAAGGCGTTGTTGTTGACCTAATTATTGAAAACAAACGGGTTGTTGGCGTCGAAATGCAGGATACTCGACGGTTCGGAGCGAAGTCTGTTGTCGTCGCGACCGGCACTTTCCTCAACGGCACGATCCATACCGGAAAACGAACATTTTCAGCCGGAAGAGCGGGTGAACCTGCGTCGATCGAATTGGCGGAAGCCCTTAAGGATCATGGGTTTCCGGTTGGCCGTCTTAAAACAGGGACGCCGCCCAGGCTTGATGGAAGGACAATCGACTGGGACGCCTTCGAGCCGCAGCAGCCGGATGAGAAACCGGTTGCGTTCTCATTCTCGACGGAACGGATAGAACAGCCGCAAATTCAATGTTTTATAGGCTATACGAGCGAACGTGTGCACCGCGAGATCCGCGACAATCTGCATCAATCGCCGCTCTACTCGGGAAAGATAAAGGGTGTAGGACCGCGATATTGTCCGTCCATCGAGGATAAGGTTGTCAAGTTTGCGGACAAGGACCGGCACCAGCTATTTCTTGAGCCTGAAGGACATAACACGCACGAGGTTTACCTGAACGGTTTCTCGACATCCCTGCCTTCGACACTGCAGCTTGAATTGCTGAGGATGATCGAAGGTTTCGAGAACGTACAGATCATCCGCCCGGGTTATGCCATCGAGTACGATTTTGTTGACCCGCGAGAGCTTCGGCCGACAATGGAATCTACGCGTGTCGCCGGCCTTTTTCTGGCAGGGCAGATCAATGGTACTACCGGTTATGAGGAAGCGGCTTGTCAGGGTTTGTTGGCCGGCATCAATGCTGCGTTCTCGGCAATCGGTTCAAAAGCGTTTACGCTCGCCCGCGACGAGGCATATATCGGCGTGCTCGCGGACGATCTGATCCAGCATGGCGTTGACGAGCCTTACAGACTCTTTACATCGCGGGCTGAGGCGCGATTGACCTTAAGGCACGACAACGCTGACCGGCGGCTATCGCCCAAAGGCCGTGATATCGGCCTGGTAGGCGACTTGGAATGGGAACGGTTCAACCAAAAACGCGATCGGATTGCAGGGCTTCGGAATGTTCTGGACGAAACCAGGTTCAAGCGGTCGTCGGTCGAGTACGCAAGCATTTCGCATATCCTGGGCTGTGATTTGGGCGACAGCATCACACTGTCTCAGCTGGCAATGCGTCAAAGCGTAACACCGGAACTGGTATTTCGAATGTTGCCTGAACCGATCAAGAACAATGTCCAGCTTGCCGATCTGCAATCGGCGCTTGCGGATTCCCTTTACAGTGGTTATATAGATAAGCAGAGGCTCGCAACTGAGCGCGTAAATCATCACGACACGCTAAAAGTGCCCGAATCCTTTGAATTTAGTTCGGTCGGTGGTCTCTCGATTGAAATGATCGAAAGGCTCGAACGAGCGCGGCCCAGAACGTTCGCTCAGGTCCGGCGTATACCCGGCCTGACACCCGCAGCCGTCTCTACGGTGCTCGTCCACCTCACCGCCCAAAAACCGGTAAACGGACAAAATTAACAAAATAAAGCTGTTAGGGATCCAATGTGGTACGTACCACATTTTTGAGCTTAAACCACCGCGATGTGGTCCGTCCACATTCGGGCGGGCGAACCAAATAACGGGCTAATGCCTAGAAAATGTGGTACGTACCACATTCTGGCCAGAAAACGCTGCGGCCGCTTAATACAAGTTATCGGCCTGTGATAACGTAATTAGTTAGTTTTGAATACGTATGGGCCGCATAATTGCCGTCGCCAACCAAAAGGGCGGCGTCGGAAAAACTACCACTGCCATCAACCTTGCGGCCTCGCTTGCTCTCGAGAACAGAAAGGTCCTTCTTGTCGATGCGGACCCGCAGGGAAACGCGACCTCCGGGGCCGGCGTGGAACGGGTACCGCACCGAAAAAACCTTTATCACGCACTGACCCAGGGCGAACCGGTCCGCGATCTCGTGCTTAAGACTGAGATACCCACGATGTGGGTCTTGCCGTCGGATAAGAACCTGGCCGGGATCGAGATCGAGCTAAGCGACTCGAAGGAGCGGGCGACGCTTCTCAGAGATCTGCTGCAAGCGATAAAGGAGTATTTTCATTTTATTATTATTGATTGCCCGCCGTCGCTCGGCATCCTGACGGTTAACGGCCTGACGGCGGCCGATTCACTTATTGTTCCCGTACAGTGCGAATATTTTGCACTCGAGGGCGTTACCGAACTGTTCGAGACGCTTTCCAGGTTAAAAAGGGAATTGAATCCGCAATTGGCCATCGAAGGACTGCTTTTGACGATGTACGACGAGAGGACCAATCTTTCCGCCGCGGTGGCAAAAGACCTAAGGGATTTTTACGGCTCGCAGGTGTTTACCACCGTTATTCCGAGAAACGTCAGATTGGCTGAAGCACCGAGTTTCGGCAAGCCGATCGCTCTTTACGACCCGCGATCACGCGGCGCGGACACGTATAATCAACTCGCACAGGAGGTTATCGCTCATGGCTAGACAACCGCTCGGACGAGGATTGAGCGCTTTGTTAGGCGACGAAAAACCCAGGGACCAGATCGTTGACCTGGGCCTGGACCAGATAGAACCCAATTCCGAACAGCCGCGCGGCCGGTTTGAAGATGCGGCTCTGGACGAGCTTGCAAGATCGATCGTTGCGAACGGCATAGTGCAGCCGATTGTTGTGCGTCCGCATGGACCAAAATACCAGATCGTTGCGGGTGAAAGACGATGGCGTGCCGCCCAGCGGGCCGGACTGCACCGCGTTCCGGTTGTCGTCCGCGAGGTCCCGGACGAAAAGCTACTTGAACTTGCGCTGATCGAGAATATTCAACGCCAAGAATTGAACCCCGTCGAAGAAGCCCGTGCCTACCGCAAACTCATTGATTCTATTGGACTTACGCAAGACGTGATCGCAGAAAGGATCGGCCGCGAACGAACATTGATCACCACTTCGCTACGTCTGCTGCAACTCCCGCGCGAGATTTTGGACTATATCGAGGAAGGAAAGCTGACGGCCAGCCACGGCCGTGCCTTGCTGCTCACGGACGATCGCAGCGCTCAATTGAGGGTCGCAAAGGCGATTGCCGGCTTGGGGGTCTCGGTCCGCGAAACAGAGGCGATGGTAAAGAAGACCGCAAAGCCGAAAACACAAAAGACTGACAATAAAAGAGTTACGGCTGGCCGCGACCCGAACCTAATAGCCGCAGAAACTAAATTGAGACGAAAACTCGGAACGAGCGTAAGTATATTGCCGGCCAAAACCGGGCCGGGCGGTAAACTGGTTGTCGAATATTACTCGGCCGATGACCTTGATCGTGTTTATCAGTTGATCATGCAGATCCAATGATGGGAGGAGAAACGATGCGGTTGACCGAAATGGTCTCGTGCGCGGGTTGAGTGGCGAAACTCGCCCCCGGAGACCTTGCTCAAGTTTTGAGCAAATTGCCAGCACAGGTGTCTGATAATGTGATCGTCGGTTTTGAGACCTCGGACGACGCGGGCGTATTTCGCCTTGATGACAAAACGGCGCTTGTGCAGACCGTAGATTTTTTTACGCCGGTCGCCGACGACCCGGAGATTTACGGCCAGGTCGCCGCGATCAATTCGCTGAACGACGTTTACGCGATGGGCGGGACGCCGATAAGTGCATTGTCCATAGTATGTTACCCGCAAAAAGGTGACTGGGATGTCTTGGGCAAGATACTGCTGGGCGGCCAGCGAGCAATGAATGCCGAAAACGTTGTAGTGATCGGCGGGCACTCGGTTGACGACGCCGAAATGAAGTTCGGCTATGCAGTGACCGGCCTCATCGACCCGGATAGAGTGATACGGAATTTCGGCGCGAAGCCCGGCGACGTTTTGATACTTACAAAGCCGATCGGTACCGGAGCGATAAACACGGCTGTCAAAAAAGGTGTAGCCAGTGAGAATGCTGTTTCGGCAGCTATCCAAGCGATGACTACATCGGCCGCCGCGGCATCTAAAGCAATGCGCGGCCTTCCGGTAACGGCATGCACGGACATTACGGGTTTCGGACTTCTCGGCCACGCGTACGAGATGGCGCGGGCAAGCAATGTTACATTTGATATCTCGGCTGATGCTGTCCCGCTGTTGCCGGACGTGTTGGAGCTGATCGAACAGGGGATGCTGACCCGCGGCGATAGGAATAATAGAGTCTACGTAGGTGCGACGGTCTCGTTCGGTCCTGAGGTTTCGGGGATAATGCAAAGTGCTTTATTCGATCCGCAAACGGCCGGCGGCTTGCTGATCAGCATCGAGGAAGCAGGCGCAGCGTATTTCATGCAGGCCGTGCCTGAGGCAAAAGTCATCGGAAGGGTGTCCCCGAAAGGCGACTATTTGATTAGCGTAAATTAGTGTAAACAAAAGGTTTACGGCTAACTAGCAGGAAGTGGGTTAATACGGTGTACCTATTTATTTTCGAATCTCTCGGAACATCTGAGCTGATCCTGATCGGTATTATCGCTCTGATTTTTCTCGGCCCAAGAAAGCTGCCGTCGATCGCGAAAACTATCGGGAAGACCTTGGCAGATCTGCGGAATACGACCAATGAGTTCAAGTCGACCTGGGAACGCGAAGTAGATTTTGAATCGGAAGAGAAAGCCTGGAAGACCGGCGACACCGGCGATGCTCCGGTCCCGCGTGTAGAGCCGCAATTAAGCGATCAGGATAGCTTAGCACTGCCCGAGATCAGGGCGGTCGACAACGAGGAGTTCGAGAAAGCCCGCGAAAAGGATGCGGAACCTGTTACTGCCGCGGTCGACGCCGCGCAGGAAAACGGATCGAACGAACCGGAGACGTCATTATCCGACAAAAGATCCTGGCTTTGATATTGCCTAACGAACTCACCAACACAGAAGCTTTAATGACCGAGCCTGAAACAAATCAGCGTGAAGAACTCGGTTCGCAAATGTCGTTTCTCGAGCACCTGGACGAGCTTCGTCGCCGGCTCGTAAACACTGTAATATTTATAGTTATCGCGTTTGCATTTTGTTTTTGGGTTTCGGACGACATCTTTGCGTTCCTTGAGGTTCCGGTGAGACGCGCTTTGTCCGAGGCACAGCGGCGCGAGGTCCCCGTTGTCGGCCTGACCGGCAACGAGCAGGTGCTTCCTCTCGACAGTTTGAAAGAGGGCGACCGCGGCCGGTTCGTTTTTTCGGAGTCAACGAAATTGGGAACCGGAGTCCTTCAGCCCGGATCTTCGGTGAACGCAGTGGTTGTGACCGACGCCGACGGCCAGCTGTCACTTTTCACGGACGAACCGATCTACACGAACACAGCGGTTATCCCGAAGGGCATTAGGCTGCCGGTTCAGCTTGGTGCTCGGCGCAGTGCGATCGGAATTAAGCGATGAGAAGTTGATCGTTACGACCGCGCAGGAAACTTTCACCCTTCTGGTCACCGTCTCGCTTTATTCCGCGATCGCACTGTCCGTTCCCTGGATCCTTCTTCAGGTATGGGGTTTTATCTCTCCGGCCCTGTACAAACACGAGCGTTCGTATGTTACGCCGTTCATTCTGTTATCAAGCATCTCGTTCGTTGGCGGGGCAGCTTTTGCTTATTACATTCTGTTTCCGCCTGCGGTCGGTTATCTGCTTGGCTTGGCTGAGGATTTTCGGCCGTTGCTGCGCGCCACGGACTATTTCGACCTGATCACGCTGATAATGCTGGCGATGGGGCTTATCTTCCAAATGCCCGCGATCACGTATGTTCTTTCCCGGATCGGCATCGTTTCGGCGGGCTTCCTGGTAAGAAGCTGGAAGCTGGCATTAATAATTATTCTTATTGTGGCGGCGGTCGTTTCGCCTACAGGGGATATACCGAATCTGATGCTTTTTGCCACGCCGATGATGGCGCTTTACCTCGTTTCCATCGGTATTGCATGGATATTCGGCCGAAAACGTTCGGCGACCGAACCTGTGTGATCCTCAACTGCCAGGTTGTGCAACCAGACCACCCTCTTCCGGCATCTTGAACAATTAGGCATAACTGTCTAAAATTCTAGATGCTCATTACTGTCTCTGCCGGTCTTTATCCGGCGAAGTTTAAAACAGGAGCCCAGCTTTTATGTTTAAAATGAATTTGGTAAAGAATGCGGCTATCGGTCTGCTTTTCGTTTCTGCTGCTGCAGGCGTAGCATACGGTCAAAAGGACAAGAAAGGCGAACCCGGCCAGGACCCAACGTCCAAGGTAAGAAAGGTCACGGCCGAGCTGAAGGAAGCTTACAAGAAATGGCGGAACACTGACGTCGCGTACATCATTACCAAGGAAGAAAAGAAAGCGTTCGACGCGCTGACCACCGATGAAGAGCGCGAGAACTTCATCGAAAACTTCTGGCGCCGCCGCGATCCTAACCCGGATACGGAAGAGAACGAATACCGCGAGGAGTATTACGAACGCATCGCCTATGCTAACGAACACTACACCTCGGGTATTCCGGGATGGAAGACCGACCGCGGCCGCATCTACATCACCTGGGGCAAACCGGATTCGGTCGAGTCGCACCCTTCGGGCGGTTCATATGACCGTCCCAGTTATGAGGGCGGTGGATCGACGACGACCTATCCGTTCGAGATCTGGTTCTACCGACATCTTGATAATGTCGGCGACGGCCTGGAGATCGAGTTTGTCGATCCGACCGGTACCGGCGAGTATCGCATTGCCCGGAACGCTAATGAAAAGGATGCGCTCTTGATGGTGCCGGGCGCGGGTTTAACGACAGCCGAACAGCTCGGCCTTTCGAACAAGGGCGACCGCATTACCGGAATGGGCCAAACGACCTACGGCCGCGAGCAGGATTCGCCGTTCCGCAGAATGGAAATAATCACGAGCCTGGAGCGTCCGCCGCAAGTTAAATTCGGTGATCTTCAACAGCTCGCCGGCGGCGACTCGGGCCTTTTGTTCGACAAGGACCCGCTGCAGTTCGAGCTGCGCGTCGATTTCTTCCGCCAATCGGACGACCGGGTAATTGCTGCCTTTACCGTGCAGACCGACAACAAGGAGCTTGCATTCGAGAATGTCGGCGGTCTGCCAACCGCAAAGATAAACATTTTTGGCCGGATAACGGCTGTTTCCGGCAAGCGTTCGGGCATCTTCGAAGATTCCGTTACGACAAGCGCAACCTCCGGAGAGCTGGCCGAGATGAAGGACCGCAAGTCGATCTACCAGAAAGCGGTCGCTTTGACGCCGGGGACGTACAAGGTTGACGTTGTCGTGCGCGACGTCGCGACAGGCAACCGAGGCGTGGTCAACCAGGGCTTTACGGTGCCGCGTTACGACGAGAAGAAACTTTCAACCTCGACCCTGATACTCGCCTCGAAGATGCGTACGACCAACGAGCGCGATGTCGGCGGCATGTTCGTTATCGGCAACGCTAAGGTCGTCCCGAATCTGGCGGGCATATACAAACAGGGCCAGGACGTCGGCGTTTACCTTCAGGTTTATAACGCGGGTATCGATCAAACGACGCTGCGGCCGGCTGTCGATGTCGAGTATGTGGTCTCTAAAGGCGGTAAAGAAATTTTGCGGCAGCCTGAAGATTGGAGCGGCCTGAGCGATTCGGGACAGCGCTTGACGCTTGCAAGGCTATTGCCGACCGAGGCGCTTCCGCTTGGTGAATATGAGATAAAGGTACTCACCAAAGACCGCGTCGGCGGCCAGGTGATCGAGAACAAAGGCAAGTTCACCATCGCTCAATGATCTGACATTTCGATTAGTTTCAAGCCGGCCCCAAAAAGGCCGGCTTCTTTATCTAATTACCTGCTGAAATTTACCAAGGAAGGCCTGATTGTAAAATGTCGACCTATCACATACCTGTATTCTTCGTTGTCGTTCTTTTAGTTCTCGCAGGCCCTTTATCTGCCCAAACTCCGACAACAGACGTTCGCTCCAAGCCGATAAGAGCAAAGAGCGAGGTGAAGGACGCGCATAAGCGTTGGATAAACGAAGACGTGCCGTACATTGTTTCCGAGGCCGAGCGAAAGGCCTTTCGGGCCCTTCAGACCGATGAGGAGCGCGAAGCGTTCATCAGAACGTTCTGGGATAATCGTGACCCGAACCCGGACACAGAGGAAAACGAATATCGCGAGGAATATTACGAACGGATCGCTTATGCCAACGAGCACTTTTCGTCCGGCATACCGGGATGGAAGACCGACCGTGGCCGGATCTACATAAGGTGGGGTAAGCCGGATTCAGTCGAGTCGAGGCCCAGCGGCGGGTCGTATGACCGTCCGAGTTATGAAGGAGGCGGCTCTACGGCCGTTTATCCGTTCGAGACTTGGTTCTACAGGCATATCGAAGGTGTGGGCGACGGTATAGAGATCGAATTTGTCGACCCGTCAGGAACCGGAGAATACCGGATAGCGCGGAACGCGGATGAAAAGGACGCCCTCGCCCAAATCCCCGGAGCCGGATTGAAGACCCATGAAATGCTCGGCTTCGGAACGAAGGCCGATCGGTTGACCAACTCGAACCCAAGTTACCAACGCCAACAGGACGGAATGTTCCAGAAGATCGAGATCCTGAAAGGCATGGAGACGAATCCCGGTCCAAAGGGAGCCGTTCCCGCGTGGATCGCGCGTTCCGAGGCAACGGTTCTTAACGAGAACCCGATCGACGTCGATCACAGGGTCGACTTCTTCAGGCTCTCAGAGGACAAGGTCATTGTTACCTTCACGCTTCAGGCGGATAATCGCGAGCTTCAGTTTGAAAAGGTCGGTGGCCTGCACACGGCGAAGCTGAATATTTTCGGCCGCGTAACGGCCGTCTCCGGACGACGGAGCGGCATTTTTGAAGATTCCGTAACCACAAACTCTACGCAAACCGATCTAGCGGAAATGAAAGAGCGAAAGTCGATCTATCAGAAAGCGATCGCTCTCTCGCCCGGCGTTTACAAGATCGATCTAACTGTACGTGACGTTTCAACCGGAAATCTCGGCGTCGTTCGTCAGGGATTCACGGTTCCGAAATATGACGAAAAGAAACTGTCGACGTCGTCGATGATGCTTGCTTCAAAGCTACGATCGAATGCCGCCGAGGAGCCGGGCGCTATGTTCGTGATCGGGAATGCGAAAGTTGTCCCGAACCTGACCGGCGTTTACAAACAGGGTCAGGATGTCGGTGTTTATCTGCAGCTGTACAACGCAGGCCTCGACCAAACTACGCTACGGCCGGCTGTAGATGTCGAATATGTTGTTACAAAGGATGGAAAAGAGATCTTGCGCCAGCCTGAGGATTGGAGCGGTTTGAGCGATTCGGGACAGCGTTTAACGCTTGCAAGGCTGATGCCGACCGAGGGGTTACCATTAGGCGATTACGAAATAAAGGTACTTACCAAAGACCGCGTGGGCGGTCAGGCAATTGAGAATAAAGGCAAGTTCAGGATAATAAAATAAAGAAAGATCAAGCTGAACGCCGCCGCTTCTTGAATAGCGGCGGTTTTCTATTGTCGTCTATTTACCCTTATCAGCGGCGGGTTCTTTCCCTCGCTTGTCGCGAAGACCGAATTTCCATCGGCGGAATACCCGATCGCCTCGCCTTGTTTTCTATCGCCCAGTTCGACCACCGCCGGTTTTTGCCTCCAGATCTCATTGAAGTCGGCCCGGCCGGCCGGCAATGTGAATTCGTAGGCCGCAAAATCATCACAGATGATCAGATGCCTTCCGTCCGCTGATATGTCGCCGCCGGTAAGAAGGCCGTTAGGAATCGCCGGAACGGTCAGATCAGAAATTTTTCGCCCCTGAACGGGTTGACGGTCAAAAGCCGCGCCAAGCGCGTACACACCGGCCGGGCGTTTCCGATCTTTGGTCGCTATGTAAATTTCGCCGGAGGCCGGATGGACCAGAAGTGTTTCCGCATCCTGCGGCTCGTCCGGATACGCGAACGTCATCACACTGGCCGTTTCTGTCACGCCGGGCTCCCTTCGCGTTGGCTTCGGACCCGACGCAGCGACTGTCGGTTCGGCGAAGCGGTAGATCTTGAGCTCGGTTCGCGGGTCCTTTCTACTGTTTCCGGTGTCGCCCACATAAACGAAGCATTTGCCGCCTCCGTCCCTGAATGTTGCGATGTCTTCCCAGTCGATGTTTTCGGCTCCGCTTACCTTCCACGTTCCCAGATCTCGTCCGGCCGTGTCCATAGCAAACACGAACGGCCCATCGCCCGAGTCGTTATGTGTCCAGAGAACATTCTCCTGGCATTTCGAAACGGCAACTCCGCTGCTTTCCTTAATATCGTTTGCTTCGACTCGCCCCACGACGCGTGCTGTCTCGAACGGCGAACGGTCCTGGTCGAATTGCGGCGGCTCGCCTCCTTCTACAACAGACTTATGACAGCCCGCCGTGCAGATCAAAACACAGGCCAAACATATGACAACAAGGAAATTATTCGCTATAGTTCTCTTCGGCATACTTCCGTATTCGTACATTATAACGTACCGCTTACCGTAGGTTGTGTAAACATTCTCATCGAGAAGTTCGTAAGGGCATTGAAGGGCTACCCGGATGATCGTTGGAACTGAATGGCTGGTCGAGGCCGAAGGCTGTAATGTTGAAAGCTTGCGTGATGAAGCGCTGCTCAAGGACGCCTTTGCCCGGATCATTTATGACCTCGGCCTCAAGGTCATCGATTCTGTCTGGCACAAATTCCCAGGCGAAGGCGGCGTGACCGGCATGGTCGCCCTGACCGAATCGCACCTTACCTGTCACACCTACCCCGAACACGGCGTCGCTACATTCAATCTCTACTGCTGCCGAACGCGCCCGGAATGGGATTGGAAGGCAAATCTACAAGACATACTCGGCGCTGGTGATGTGAACGTCACAAAAATAGAACGAGGAAACGCCGAGCTTCGAAATCCGCAATCCGCAATCCGCAATCCGCAATTCATAACGGCCGGAGGTGACCACTGAGCGTTCTCGCAGGCAAACTGCCCATCGTGCGCCGGTCCGGTCGAATTCAAGGCCGGGTCGACGATCGTGCTCGTCTGTCCTTACTGCCGCTCGGCGATCGCTCGGACGGATAGAGGCTTGAGCGATCTCGGAAAAGTGGCCGAGGTCGCCGAATCGGAATCGCCGCTGAAACTTGGGTTGAAGGGCGAGTACAACGGCAACCGTTTCGAGCTGACCGGCCGGGCGCAATTGCGACATTCGATGGGCGGGTTCTGGGACGAGTGGTACGCGACGTTTTCGAATGGATGGGTCGGATGGCTGGCCGAGGCACAGGGTAAATTCTATCTAACGTTCTACCAGCCGTTGCCTGAGGGACGGACGCTGCCGTCGTTCGATCAACTTCAGGTCGGACAGATCGTACAGGAAATTCCCGCCCAAACGGGAATGATCGTCGCCGAGAAGGGCGTGGCGACATCGGTCGCGGCAGAAGGTGAGATCCCTTACAGCCTGGTTCCGAACGAAGAAAGCCAGTACGCCGACCTGACAGGCAAGGACAACGCCTTCGGAACGATCGACTACAGCATGGACCCGCCGTGGGTTTTCCTCGGCAATCAGGTAACGCTGGCCGATCTCGGCTTGGCGGACGCACGTCCGGCCGAGCGAAAGGCCCGCGCCACCTCAGCTGCGGCGATGGGCTGTCCCAATTGCGGCGGTCCGCTCTCACTGACAGCTCCGGACAAAACCGAACGCGTCACATGCCCGAACTGCAATTCGTTGCTCGATGTAAATCAGGGGAATCTTTCGTACCTGAAAGCCCTGACGCCTACGCAGGCCGATACGAATTTTGTCCTGCCGGTCGGTGCGGAAGGCACGTTTGCGGGCGACGTAAAGTTTCGCATCATCGGTGCAGTTGTCCGAAGCGTGAACTTCGAAGGCATAAACTATTACTGGCACGAATACCTGTTGTATAACGCGTCGATCGGATTCCGATGGCTGGTCCATTCGGATAACCACTGGAACTTCGTCGAGCCGGTCAACCCCGCCGAGGTCGAGGCGACCGCGGTCAGCAGCCTTTTGTCGACCGCTCCGGCAACAGTGAGATACAACGGCCGGAATTTCAAGATCTTTCAGGACGCGCAGGCGACGGTCGAATATGTAAAAGGCGAATTTTACTGGCGTGTCGAGCAGGGCGAAAAGGTCAGGGCGATCGATTACATTTCGGCCCCGATGATGCTCTCGCAGGAGGCAACGTCGAACGAGGTCAACTGGTCCGCGGGCACTTACATGACCAACGCCGATGTGGAAAAAGCATTCGGCGTCAAGGACCTGCCAAAGCCGTGGTCGGTCGGGCCGAATCAGCCGTTCACGGGACAGTTTTATTACACGTGGGCACTCGTGCCGTTGGTGCTTTTGTTCGTTGTGGCGATCTTCATGATCCCGTTCACCGGGCTTTCCAGCCGTGTGTTGGACCAGGCATCACGCTTCCGCCGATGGCGAATCCGACGACGCCGCAGATCGTATTCAGCCAGCCGTTCGAGTTAAAGCCGAACCGGAACGTCAAGATCTCGGCCTCGGCACCGGTCAGCAATTCGTTCGTTGAACTCGATGTCGACCTGATAAACGAACAAAGTCAGGAGGTCGAATCGGTCGCAATACCGATCGAATATTACTCGGGAACTGACAGCGACGGCGCGTGGACCGAGGGCAGCCAGGCGACAGGACGCGACGCTTTCGTCGCTGCCCGGCGGAAAGTACACCCTGCGTGTTGAGGGTACGTGGCAAAACTCGCAGCAGCCGATGGCGGTCGGCGTGCAGCGTCGAACAAAACGTCGTCCGCGGCGTGAATTTTATGTGCGCCCTGATCGTCCTCGCGATAGTTCCGATCGTCGGCATTTTTCGAAAGATGGTTTTTGAATCGTCGCGTTGGAAGGACAGTATGTTTGGAACAAGCTCGTCGGATTCCGACGAATGATAGTACGTCGGCCGCGGCCGAGATATTACAATTATGTTCAAAACAATTTACATGATATTCGGGATGGGCGTGCTCTTGCTTTACTCGGCGGGGGCGTGGTTCGGCTGGGAAGTCGCCAACTCTGGCAGCAGATCGCGGCTGGGTGTGCCATTTATCTATACGGGCTTTCGTGGAGGAAAATAGATGTCGAATAATCTAATCAATCCCACACTGGGAATGATCGTTAAGCTCGATCAACTGCTCGAGGTGCTGGTCACGGCGCTGATATTCGTCTTTATCGGCCTTGTTATTTTTTGCATCGCCTACGGCATATTGAGCCGCGTGTTTCACATCCACAAAGAGATCGAAGAAGACCAGAACACGGCTCTCGGCATTGTGGTCGGCTCGATCATGATCGGCCTCGCTATTATTATCGCGGCAGCGATTCAAGGCTGAGTGCGAAAGGATAAAGGATGAAGGATAAAGGATAAATGCAGGTTTTACTTTATCCTTTATCCTTTATCCTTCATCCTTTATGAGACGTACTCCGTTACTTTTCCTCAACGTCATTATCATCGCGACATGCGGCCTGATCTACGAACTGCTGGCCGCGACCGTTTCGTCCTACGTACTAGGCGATTCCGTAACACAGTTTTCTCTCATCATCGGCATCTATCTTTTCGCGATGGGCGTCGGGTCATACCTGTCGCGCTTCATCGATAAGAATATCGCCGAAAAATTTATCGACATCGAACTCGCCGTCGCGGTAGTCGGCGGCCTTTCGGCACCGCTTCTTTTCCTCACCTTCGCCTACGTTACCTACTTCGGCATCATTCTTTATACGATGGTTTTCGTCATCGGCACGCTGGTCGGCCTGGAGATCCCGCTGCTGATGCGCATACTGAAGGACGAGCTTGATTTCAAAGAACTTGTCTCTCGCGTGCTGGCGCTGGATTACGTCGGAGCCTTGGTCGCCTCGCTGCTGTTCCCGATCTTTCTGGTTCCAAAGCTCGGTTTGAATCGCACTTCGCTGCTGTTCGGAATGCTCAACGCCGGCGTCGGCCTGTGGGCAACGTGGCTGCTTGATCCGCTGATCAAGGATAAAAAACTAGTACTGTTGCGCGTGAAAGGCTTTATCGTCTTGATCATCCTGGCGATAGCTTTCATAAAAGCCGAACGCTTGACCACCCTGGCGGAAGACGGTTTGTTTACAGATAACATCGTCTACGCGAAGAGCTCGCCTTATCAACGCATCGTCGTTACGAAAGGAAAGACCGGACACGCACTTTTTTTGAACGGCAACCTGCAGTTCAACTCGTTCGATGAATACCGCTATCACGAAGCGCTGGTTCACCCGGCGTTCGCCGCATACAACGGCGAACCGAAACGCGTTCTCGTATTGGGCGGCGGCGACGGCCTGGCCCTTAGAGAGATATTGAAATATCCGGCCGTTCAGCATGTCCAACTCGTCGATCTCGATCCGATGATGACCGGCCTTTCAAAGGATTTCCCGGCGCTCGGCGAGCTAAATCATCATTCCTTCGATGACCCCCGCGTTACCGTCACCAACGGCGACGCATTCGTCTGGCTCGATACCACCGACGCCGAACCATTCGATATTGCAATAATCGATTTCCCCGACCCGAACAACTTCGCCCTCGGCAAACTCTATTCGACGCGTTTCTATAACCTGCTCAAGCAGAAGCTCAAACCCGACGCAGCGGTCGTCATCCAATGCACTTCCCCGCTTATCGCCCGCCGTTCTTACTGGTCGGTGATCAAAACCCTCGAGGCATCAGGGTTCGTCGTTAAACCGTTCCAAACAACCGTTCCAAGCTTCGGCGTCTGGGGCTATGCTCTGGCGAAGATGCAGCCGTTCGACGCGCCCGCGAAGCCGCCGGCGGTCGAGATGAAATTCCTGAACCAAACCTCGTTCGCGTCTATGTTCGAATTCCCCACCGACATGCTGCCGCCCGAGGGTGAGATCGAGATCAATCGTTTGGATAATCAGGCATTGGTTCGGTATTACGAGACCGAATGGCGGCGGTTTGAATGAGGTTAGCCACGAATAACACGCATTACACAAATGGTGGGAATTCGTGTTATTCGTGCAATTCGTGGCTAATTTCTTATGAACCTCTCTCGCAGAGAACTATTAACCACTTTCCTCGGAGCGCCATTCGCGATTGGCCGCTTGCCGACAGCGCGCCAGACCGATTTCCCGACGGCGAGATCGTCGGACAAAGCGACGCGCTCGGGCATATTTTACGCGAAGGCCGCAATTTCGAGGTGCCGGCGGACAATTGGCGAAATGTGAAGGTCGCCATTGTCGGCGGCGGTGTTGCGGGTCTGTCGGCGGCGTGGAAGCTGCGAAAGCTTGGCGTTGAAGATCTGGTCGTGTTGGAGCTTGAAAAGGAAACCGGCGGCACTTCGATCGAGCGGTTCGGGGCAGCCGGTTGGTTATCCTTGGGGCGCCCATTATCTGCCGGTGCCGTTTCGCGAGAATGTGGAACTGATCGAGCTGCTTGATGAGATGTCGCTGACCGAAGGGCGGACCGCTGACGGCGATCTGATCGTAAAGGAACAGTACCTCTGCCGCGATCCTGAGGAGCGTGTTTTTTACAAAGGCCGCTGGTATGACGGGCTTTATCTGCACGCGGGCGAGAGCGAAGAAGACAAACGGCAGCTCGCGGAATTTCAGAAGCAGATCGACCACTGGGTAAATTGGCGAGACAGCCGTGGGAGGCGGGCGTTCGTTGTGCCTTCGGCGGATTGTTCCGACGATGCTGAAGCGACGGCTTTGGATAAAATCTCGTTCGCTTACTGGCTTTCGGAAAACGGCTTCACTTCCGAGCGGCTGATCTGGTATTGCGATTACGCCTGCCGCGACGATTACGGACTGAAGCTCGATCAGACTTCGGCGTGGGCGGGGCTGTTTTATTTCTGCTCACGCATTCGGAAAAGCGGCGACGAATCGCAGCCGTTCATCACATTTCCCGAAGGGAACGGGCGATTCGTACAATCATCTTAGCCGAAAGCGTGAAGGACAAGATGCTGCGGTCGCACATGGCCGTTTCGATCGTGCCGAATGAAAAAGGCGTGGACGTGATCTGCCTGGCGGACGGGCAGGTTCGCGGCTTTCATTGTGAGAAAGTCATTTATGCCTCGCCGGTTTTCACGGCACCTTATGTGATCCGCGGCTTTGCGAACGATGCTCCATTCGATGCACGCGAGTTTCAGCATAACTCGTGGTTCGTCGCGAACCTTTTTCTGAAAGATAGGCCGAAGCCGCGTTTTACTCGCGATTTTCCGCTCGCCTGGGACAACGTCCTTTATGAAAGCCCGTCCCTCGGGTACGTCAACGCCACCCACCAAAAAGGCATCGATTACGGCCCGACGGTCTGGACCTATTACTACCCGATGTGCCACGAGGAGAACGGCCGGACTAAACTCTTCAACTACAACTGGCGAGACCTCGCCGACGTCTGCCTGACCGACATCGCCCGCGCCCATCCGGAAATTTACGAACTCACCGACCGAATAGATATAATGCGCTGGGGCCACGCCATGATCAGCCCGCGGCCCGGATTTCATCTGGGGCGAACAGCGGCGAAAGGCGCTGGAGCCGTATCGGAACATCCATTTCGCCCATACGGATCTGAGCGGCATCGCATTGTTCGAAGAAGCGTTTTATCATGGGTTACGAGCGGCAAAAGCTTTGGTCACTTAGTATGCGTTTAGGTAGAAAGCATTTTATTTTTGATTATCATCCTAGGGTTATTGCTTGTCGGCTTTGTCCCTTATCGAACGACTAGCATCCCCGAGTGGAGGGTTAAGGTTGTTAATCCAGCGCGGCGAGCCCGTGGCATTCACAAGCGTACGGCAGGAATGGCGTCATGCAGGAGTTTTAGGAATACAATCCGAATTAAGAAAGACCGATGAAGATGGTACCGTGATATTCCCGGAGCGAACATTTTTCGCGCCTGTGATTTTAAGGTTTGGCGCCATCAGTTTCGATACCATCAACAATTTCCTGATGATGCACGGCGGCGCTAAAGGCATTCACAGCCGAGTGGTTTGTCCCGACGGTTCTCGCAACTGGCTTGAATACACGCCGGAACGCGAAATGAAACACGAACTCGTCTTCGAGAAGCTTCTTTGATTACTTCAACCGAACATAATTACTGGCTCTTTTCCCGAAACATCGACCTCTCGGTCTTTCTCGGGAGTGCTCGTTGTGTCTTTGCTGCTTCTCGCCGTCGGCTGGCAACTTGGTATCCTCGATAACGATTCACCAGACTGGACGTGGATCTCGGCCGTACTGCTGATCGATGTGGCACATGTTTGGTCGACAAGTTTCCGGGTTTATTTCGACACCGAAGAATTCAAGCGTCGGTTCTGGCTTTACCTGCTTGTGCCGGTCGCGGGTTATGCGGTCGGGGTGGCTTTGTACAGCGAGGGCGAGTTGACGTTCTGGCGGGTGCTGGCGATCGTGGCGGTATTTCATTTTGTGCGGCAACAGTACGGGTGGGTGGCGTTGTACCGGCGGAAGTTGGGTGAAACGGAAAGGTGGACGTGGTGGATCGACGCGGCGGCGGTTTATCTTGCGACGGTTTATCCACTGGCGTTCTGGATGACGAGTTTGCCGCGAAATTTTCAATGGTTCGTGGCGAACGATTTCTTTGCATTACCGGCGTTTGTCGAAACGGTACTTTTTCCGCTTTATGTGATCGCCCTGGCGGCGTACTTTGCAAAGTCAGTTTATCTGTACAAAACGAGGGGCCTCTTCAATCCCGGTAAGGATATCGTCGTTGCAACCACTGCGATTTGCTGGTACGTCGGCATTGTGGCGTTCAATTCCGATTACGCTTTCACGGTTACCAACGTCATTATCCACGGGGTTCCATATTTCGCATTGATCTGGTTCTACGCGAAGAATCGTCGAGAATCATCGGGCCGATTCTATCGAACGCTTTCGAACCACTGGATCATCTTTCTCGCGACTCTTTGGGCCCTTGCCTACGTCGAAGAGCTGCTCTGGAGCCGCGGCGTCTGGCACGAGCGGACATGGCTGTTCGGGGCAAATTGGGATTGGACCGGCTGGAAAATGTGGCTCGTCCCATTGCTCGCGGTGCCGCAATTGACCCATTACATCCTGGACGGTTTCATCTGGCGGCGGCGTGGCAACCAAGATATAAAGTTCATATAGACGGAATCGACGCCAAGCGTATTTCCGGCGTCGCGCGCCGCTAATTGTGATTAAATAATCTTAATGAAGCGCACGCCGGCAAAACTGCTGATCATCTTAATTCTCTTTGTGGCCGCGAATGTGTTCACGGGATGCAAAAGCTCGGGCGGTTTGATCGGACCGTCGGACGAAACGGCTGAGGCTGCCGAGGTCGTGAAATCCGCCAATGCCGACCTAAAACAAATAAAGGTCCTCTACGAAAAGAACGAGAACAAACGTCAGGAGATAAAAGACGCAATGGCGGCCGATGACGCTGCGGCCGTGAGAAAGCTGTCGGACGAGGTTGTGTACCTGATCAACGACGGTGCCGCGCTAGGGAAAAGTGCGCTGGACAAGATCGACCAGGCGCGCGGGATGAACGTTAACGAGGATTATGCCGAATATCTGCGGCTAAAATGGGAAGCCCTGAATAAGCAGCTCGAGGCCTTTGAACAATACCGCCAGGCGGCCCGCAAGCTGCGCGACAGTTACGATCCGAAAAACGACCAGGTCCGAACCGCGGTCGCGACCGAGTTTGAGCAACGCAGTGAGAATTATCGAAAACTGATGGAAAAAGCCCGCGACCACAGCAGCCAGGCAAATGAGCTCGCGAAAGAAGTACTCCGAAGAAAGGCGGACGAATAGCAAAGGTCCAAAACGAAAAGGCAGGCCCGTTTTATGGCGGCCTGCCTTTTTGCTTGTTTCTCGATAGGGCGCTTATATAATGCGGCCCGGGAAGTTAAGCTGATTGAGCGGAACAGGTGCCCCGGGAGCCGTCGGCACCGTCGGCCGAGTCATTCTAAAGATTCCCGGTGTGTCCGGAGCATCCGGGGCCAACATCTCAAAATGATTGTCCCATCCGCCTTTTACTTCCTCAGGTGTGACTGAGATGGTCTGGCGATTCCGGTCGCGGACGATCGTTAACGTAACGCTGCCGTCCTTTTTCTCGCCGAGCGCGCGAACCAGATCGTGATCACCCTTGACGGCCTTTCCGTCGACTTCAATGATAATATCGCCGGCCTTGATACCGGCCTTCGCGGCAGCGGAATTCTCGCGTACATTGTTTACCAGCACGCCGCTCTCCACGCCGAAATGACCGGCAAGCTGCTTGGTCAACGGTGTCACCCCAACACCGATCTGACGCCGATGGCCGAAAGAAAATGCAAATGGTGCATCCGGACTCCCCGGCGGAAACGGTGCAACCTCGACACGAGGCAGCTTGCTAAGATCAGGCATTTCCGGCATTTGAAATTCAAATTTGTCCATGGGAAACGTGCCGGCGAATGAACCATGATCAAACTTAAATCCAGGCCGTTTTCCGACCGTAACGTTGATCTCACGCTCGCTGCCGCCACGCAGAACGGTGAGGCGTGCCTGATGGTCGGGCGAGATCTCGCTGATCAACCGCGTCAGCTTTCGCGTGCTGGTTATTTCATCGCCGTTCACGCGAACTATCACGTCGCCCTTCTGCAGGCCCGCGGCCTGGGCAGGCGAACCATCGACAACGCTCTCGACGCCGACGCCCTTGACCTCGCGAAGGCCGAATTTGGCAAGATTGTCCTTTGTGACCTCTTCGGTCTGAACGCCGAGATAGCCGCCGTCGCTGTCGAAAGACCAGGAAAACGACTTGGTCGTACCTTCCTTTTTGTCGGTCTTATTTTCGGGCGTCTGGGCGTTTCCGACGCCTGCACCGATCAGAACAAACAAAATAAAAGCAAAAGATTTACGTATCATATAAACCTCCATATATATCCATTTTTTTACGAGCCGGTTGTGAACTGCGGTCTCAGTCTGATTTTTTGTTGCACTCGAGGCCAAAAAAGGTTGCCTTTCCGAGGCCGATCGCAAACACCTTCTTAATAAAGACGTATCGCGGTTGGAATAAGTTACAAAAATGCGGAGGAGCACTGTACTAGACCGCACGTGAGCAAACGATTCGCGTCTTCAGCAGAACGCCCTGCTAACGCGCGGACTTCCGTATTGGGGCGGCTATTTCAGCTTCATCAACCGCTCCGCCGCGGCCTCGAGAGTTTCGTCCTTTTTGCAGAAGCAAAACCTGACCATTTGGGAGCCCATCGCGGGGTCGTGATAGAAGGACGAACCGGGCACCACGGCGACGCCGATCTCGCGGATCAGGTGTTTAGTAAACTCGACGTCGTTCGGAAAGCCGAAATCGGAAATGTCGGTCATCACGTAATACGCTCCCTCCGGCGTATCGCATTTGAAACCGGCCTCGCGGAGAACGGGCACTATGAAATCGCGCTTTCGCTGGTATTCCTTTTGCAGTTCTTCGTAATAACTCGGCGGCAGGCCCATCGCGTAGGCCCCGGCGTGCTGAAGCGGGTTTGCGGCGCCGACGGTGAGAAAATCGTGCACCTTGCGTATGGCTCCGGTTATGTCCGGCGGCGCGATGCAATAGCCTACGCGCCAGCCGGTAACGGAGTAGGTTTTCGACAGCGAATTTACGACGACCGTCCGCTCACGCATTCCTTCGATGTTCGCCATGCACACGTGCTCGAGCGGATCACCATCCTCTTCGATATTGAAGGTTATGTGCTCGTATATCTCGTCGGTAAAACAAAGGGCGTCGTGCTGCTTGCAGAGGTCGGCGATGAACTCGAGCTCCTCGCGGCTGTAAACCTTGCCGGTCGGGTTGTTCGGATTGCAGATGATGATCGCCTTTGTGCGTTCGTTGAAGGCTGCCTTTAATTCCTCACGGTCGAAGACAAAGCCGTTGTCGGTGCGATAGAGCGGAACGTGCCGCGGGGTTGCGTCGGAAAGGATCGCGTCGGGAGCGTAGTTCTCATAAAACGGCTCGAAAACGACGACCTCTTCGCCAGGATCGACCGTCGCCAGCATTCCGGCGATCATCCCTTCGGTCGAGCCGCACGTGACCGTGATCTCGGTTTCGGGATCGATATCCATCCCGAGGAACCACATCGTCTTTTTGGCGATCGCATCCCGAAACTCCTTCACGCCCCAGGTAACTGCGTACTGGTTATGGTCGGCAGCGATCGCCTCCTGGGCCTTTTGTTTTATGTCCTCGGGCGCCGGCCAGTCAGGGAAACCTTGGCCGAGATTAACGGCACCATATTTGACGGCCTCGCGGCTCATTTCGCGGATAACGGATTCGGTAAAGCTTCCCGCTTTTTGAGAAATCCTGTTTTTTGAGATCTTCGGCTGTGACATAGCTTCCTCGAGAGCCTCGTACGCGGTTTTCATTATTAATTAGTAATTACCCAATTATTAATTATTAATGGACAACTCGTCGAAGCCAGATATTAGTCTCTTACCACATTTCCGGCAAAATGGTCAGACAGTTTACCCTCTGCGGGCGGCCCGCCGTTCGAGCGGAACAGTTTTCGGCGTGCAACGTTCCCGTAAAATGCAGCGAACGCGGCCAGGCCCGAAAGCTTGTTCGGGGCGGTGTGGATAGACTGCCGGAATTGATTGATAACGTTCATTCCGGAGCTGCGTTTGCGGAATAGCAACTCGATCTGTTTGCTAACCGGCAGTGTAGTGATGCTGACATGCTCGGCATTTGGCTGGCAAAATACGCGGGCCCGCGGTTCGATGAGAAGGCGCCAGCCTGATCTTTTAAGTCGTGTCGTGAATTCAGCGTCGCCATAATGGGGCGAGACCTGAGGCCTTAGGAGACCGCATTCCTCGAAAACAGCAGCGGGGAAAAGAATGCAATTTCCGACGATCAGATCCACTTCCCATGGCGTTTTGGGTATCGTCCAGATCGTTTGTTCACGCCAATGCTGCCAGCCGCCCTTCCATGTTCTCCAGACAGGTGCGACCTGAAAAACGCGATGCGGCGTGTCCCAGAGCAGCAGCAAACCGCCTACTACCGAACGTTTATGCCGCTCGGCGCACTCGATCATTCGAATGATAGCTTTCTCGTCAAAGACGGAGTCGTCATTGATGCATAGGATGTAGTCGGGTTTGCACTTAAGCGCCGCGAGAACGCCGAGGTTCGTGCCGGCTGTGTACCAGAGGTCGCCGGTGCCCTGTACGATCCTGACGTCGGGAAAATTTTCTTCGATCGCCTCGCGGGTACCATCGGTGCTGCCGTCGTCGACAATATAGATGGTTATATCGATGCCGGTGCGGTCGATGCGGGAAAGGCTTCGCAGACACTGGAGTGTCAGTTCGCGGCGATTGTGAACCGGCGAAACTATCGCCAGCCGGACCGGTTTTACTTCATTAAAGCCAGACATCTTTCAACCGATTCCCCACTTTCCAGGTCGGTTCCCATCCATGATCCTTTTGCTCACGTCGGGTATGCGGATGCGGACGTCATCCGGAAGCCCAAATTATTTTATTCGGATTTGGGAACGCGAAAAGTAATAACGAACAGTCGATCAACTGCGGATCGATATCGATCAGATCAGAGAGAAAGATCTCCCAACGACTGAAATATTAACTCTAAATATTCGTCGGCCCTTAATCAAGTGGCCGCCGTTCTTCGGGATGGGGCGGATCAATGATCTCTCCGACCAGATACCTGGCGCGGCATTCGAAGAAAAGTATTAAGAGTTGGTCGAGTCCGCGAGGCCGAGTTTCGATGTGCGCGGTAACGTGCCCACGCTTTCGGTTATGACCGCTTCGGCCGGAGCGGGCTGATCGACGGTTATCGAGGCTTCGGGCAACATCTCGTTAAATAGACGCCTGATCTCGCTGGTATCACTCCGATCGACGGCGGAACCTAACCGTTCCAGAATGCTCTCGACCTGATTTTTCGAATAGGTTGCGATCTTGCCGATAAATATCTTAGGATGATGTGTTTTTAGCAGGTTTTCACCGGTGATCTCCAGCTCCTCAAAAAGCTTTTCACCCTTCCTGACACCCGTAAATACGATATCGATGTCTTCGTACGGAATGAGGCCGGACAGGCGGATCATGTCCTCGGCAAGGTCGAGGATCTTGACCGGCCGGCCCATATCGAGAATAAATATTTCACCGCCCCGGCCAAGAGCCCCGGCCTGAAGCACCAATTGAGATGCTTCCGGAATGGTCATGAAATACCGGGTCATCCCGCGGTCCGTAACCGTGATCGGCTGGCCCTTTTCGATCTGCTCGCGAAAGATGGGGACCACAGAACCGGCCGATCCCAGGACATTTCCGAACCGGACGGCCATATAATTGGTCGGGAAGATCTGGTTGAGTTCCTGTATGACGATCTCGGCGATGCGTTTTGAGGCACCCATTATCGAGGTCGGGTTGACGGCCTTGTCGGTCGAGATAAGAACAAAGTCACCTGTTTCGAATTCACCGGCAAGCCGTCCCAAGGTGTGCGTCGCAAAAATATTGTTCTTTATGGCCTCGGTCGTATTGCTCTCCATCAGCGGCACGTGTTTGTGTGCCGCCGCGTGGAAAATAACCTCGGGGCGGAAACGCTCGAAAATCTCACGCATCCGCGGTTCGTCGCCGACGTCCGCTATCAACGCTTCGAAATTAGCGCGCGAATCCAAAGCTTCCAGTTCGCGGGCTATGTTGAACAAAAGATATTCAGCCCGCTCAACGAGCAGCACAAGTTTTGGGCGATAATCGATGATCTGCCGAACAAGCTCCGAGCCGATCGAGCCGCCGGCGCCGGTGATCATCACGGTTTTGTCGGTCAGAAAATCGTGAAGATTCTTGTCGTCAAGCTCGACCGGATCGCGGCCCAAAAGGTCCTCGATCTGAACGTCGCGGACGCGGCTGACCGCGATTCGGCCGTGTGCGATCTCGTTAAGGCTCGGAACGATCTGGGCTCGCACTGGTATCGAGGCGCAAACGTCGAGTATCCGCCGGATATCGCGGCCCTGGGCGTGGTCGATCGCGATCACGACCTGCTCCACGTTCATTTCATCGACCAGCCTCGGAAGATCGTGGGTCGTCCCGAGGACTTTTATTCCGCTCACGCTGCCGCCGCGCTTTCGCGGGTCGTCGTCAACGAAACCACGTATATCAAGTTCGGCGTCCCGGCGGCCGGTCAGGTCTTTGATCAGAGTGGACCCCATGCGGCCGGCCCCGACGAGCAGGGCCGCCTTTCGCTTGATGCGGCGGGAACTTGTAAACGGACCGCGTTTATCGCCGATCTCATATACGAATCGCCTGAGGACCCTTAGCCCGAGCAGCCCGCCGAAGCCCAGAACTGTATCTATCATGATCACCGAGATCGGGACCTGCCAAAGCGAAAAATCAGTCAAATTCAACAAAAATCGGAGAGCGATCAGGATTGTACCGGAAATGAAAGCAGCGGTGAGAAAGGCTTTTAGGTCCTCGATACTCACGTACCGCCACAGGATCGAGTACGCACCGACCAGAAAAAGCGATGAAAACTGGATCAATATGACAAGCGGCAGCTGACGGATCGCGATGTCCACGTAAAAATCGCTCACCTGAATATTGATCGCCGGCAGGTATGCGAGGAAGAAGGCCGCAGATAAAACCGTAATGTCCAGGAAGAACTGAATGGGACGACGGAGGAACCAGATCCTGTCTGATAGCGATTGTTGCTTACCTGTAAGAATGGGCATTACGGCGGCAAAACTCCCGTATCTTTGAACTTACATCTCAGATCACAATAGTGTCAATCACATAATAATTGCAATTAAAGCGATTTACGGCCCGGCGAGGGGTACAACCCATTACGGAAAAGGTTGAATCAAACACCCGTGTGGACTATCCTGAATGTGCTCGCAGGTGCGAGCTGGGGAATTATGAGAACGTTATTCTTGCTTTGTTCGATCTTGATATCGGCCGCCGGTCTGGTTAATGCTCAAGTAGTACCGACGCAACAGGAGAGCCAGCAGGCTTACCTGATCGGTCCCGGCGACGAGATCACTACCAAGATACTCGGTGAACCGCAGTTCGATTTCGTCGCAACCGTGGATCAGGACGGAAAGATCGAGGTGCCTTTTTTCGACAAGCCGATCGTTGCTACCTGCCGGACCGAACGCGAGCTGCGTGCCGATGTTTCCAAACTCTCTGTCAAAGTATTTGAAAAGTCCGCAAGTCAATCTTCGTGTAACACAGCGTAATAGCCGGCCGCCCGTGAGTGTTTACGGCGAAGTACGTCAGCAACAGCAGCTGATCACTCTTACTCGACGGGCGTATTTGCTCGAGTTGATCTCGTTTGCTGGCGGAGAGACGGAGAAAAGCGGAGGTTTGATACAGGTTTTCAGGACCCGTCCGCCAATGTGCGGACAGGGCAGTGCCTCTTCCGATTGGAAGGTCGAGAGCAATGGCGAGTCTGGCATGTCTGTGCCATCGCGCGTTTTCAGCCTGGCCAGCCTTCGCCAGGGAAATGCAGAGTCGAACCCCGAGATCTTTCCGGGCGATATTATCGTTCTGCCAAAAGCTCCGCTCGTTTATGTTACGGGTGAGGTTCGAAAGCCCGGCGAAATAAGTATCCCCGAAGGCGGGCTTGCGTTGACACAGGCTATTGCGATCTCGAGCGGGATCACCCGCGAAGCAAAGAGCGATAAGATCAAGGTTTACCGAAAGAAACCGGGCAGTTCCACGCACGACGTGATCGTCGTCAATTATTCCCAGATCAAGAAAGGCACGGTGAAGGACATAATGCTTATGCCTTTCGATATCATTGAAGTGGACAAGGCACCGAAGAAGTTTACCGATTATTTGATCGAATTCGCGACCGGCTTACCGAACAGGATACCCATTACGTACTAGGTGGCGCGGTCTGGGTATATAACCTATCGATCACTTCCTTGTATTTTGCGTCGATCACCCGGCGCTTTAGTTTCATCGTCGGTGTTAGTTCACCATTTTCCACCGTCAATTCGCGGTCGAGAAGGGCGATCTTCTTTACTGTTTCAAACTGGGCAAGGCCGTTTGTTACTGAGGCCACCTGCCGCTCGATCAGATCGACGATGCGAGGATCGGAACAATATTGCTTCGGCGACATTTGCTCCATTCCTTTATGTTTGGCATAGGAGTCGAGCATGTCGAAATTCGGCACGATGAGCGCCGCGGCAAACCGTCTCTCGTTGCCAACAAGGACGGCCTGGTTAACGAAGCGTGACGACCGGATCAGCTGCTCTATAGGCGACGGAGCGATATATTTTCCGCCCGATGTTTTAAACAGTTCCTTTTTCCTATCGGTTATACGCAGGAAACCGTCAGCATCTATGCTCCCAATGTCGCCGGTTTTGAACCATCCATCTTCGGTAAAAGCTTCGCGTGTCGCTTCATCCTTTTTGTAGTACCCAAGCATAACTCCCGGACCGGCGGCCTCGATCTCGCCGTCCTCGGCTATCCGCACCTTCATATTCCGTATCGGCCTGCCGACCGTCCCGAGTCGCGAGGCGTCAGGATTGTTTGACGTAATTACAGGCGAAGTTTCCGTCAGCCCGTAACCCTGCATTATCGGCACGCCCGCACCGGTAAATATCAGATAAATATCGTCCGGGAGTGCGGCGCCTCCGGTGATGCACGAACGAAGTCGGCCGCCGAAGAACTCGCGAAATTTCGAAAATACGAGCGTGTCCGCAATGCGATGCTTTAACTTAAGAAAAAACGGGACGGCGCGGTCCTGTTCGGTGTACTTCGCATGCTGTGTTGCAACGCCTATCGCCCAATCGAAGATCTTTTCTTTTGATCTGCCACCCTGTGCAGCTTTCAGCTTTGCCCGGGCATAGACCTTTTCAAATATCCGCGGCACTCCAACAAAGATCGTAGGCCTCACCTCGCTCAGGTTATCCGGCAGCCTTCTCGACCGACTCGGCATAGTGGACCGCCATTCCGTTAAGGATATACAGGTACATCGCCGAACGTTCGAAAACATGCGAGAGGGGAAGCACGGACAAAGGACGGTCTTCCTGTGAGAAAGTGTATTTTTCCCCGGCGTCGATCACATTGGAAAGAATGTTGCTGTGTGTGAGCATTACGCCTTTGGGCTCGCCGGTCGTGCCGCTCGTGTATATAAGTGTCGCGATATCGAACGGCTCTGAGGCACTCCTCAACTGCTCGACAAATTCCGGGCCGAGACGTGCGGCTGCTTGCCGGCCCTTCGCTTCCAGTTCAGCAAGCGTGATGCTGTTGGGAACATCGGCGGAGTTACCATGAAAAAGTACGATGTGCTCAAGCGACGCCAGATCGGCAAGCGACTCAGCGACACGAGCGAACGAACTTTCACTATCGATGAACAACACCTTCGATGACGAATCATCAAGAATGTATCGGACCGAGGCGGGGGAGAGCGTAGTGTATATCGGAACGTCTATGATCCCGGCAACCTGGCAGCCTGCGTCGGCGATCGTCCAATCCGGAGAATTGGGAGCGAGAATAGCCGCCTTGTCGCCTTTGCGAAGCCCAAGCTCGTACAAGCCGAGAGCTATGTTTTCGGCACGTTCGACCAGCTCTGTCGTAGCGATGCATTGCCACGATCCGCCGCTTTTATAATTGAGAGCGTCCGGCCGGGCGTGATCGTGCGCGGCCTTGATAAATAGTTCCGCAAGCGTGCGAGGTTCGTCCGGGAACAGCGGTTCGCCCCTGCCGACAAACCGTCGGGATGAAACGCTTCGATCATCGATCGTTCC
Organism: uncultured Acidobacteriota bacterium; assembly: GCA_963763355.1. Taxonomy (GTDB): domain Bacteria; phylum Acidobacteriota; class Blastocatellia; order Pyrinomonadales; family Pyrinomonadaceae; genus OLB17. The sequence continues at coordinate 671,472 of CAVXOI010000007.1, read as the reverse complement.
CGTCATCCGGTTCGCATGCCTCCTAAGTAGATCTTAAGTACTTCGTCCGCGAGCGGTGCCAGCGGATATTGCTTTTTGGACAAGATCCAGTTGGTGACCATTTCATCTAAAGCGCCGTAAAGTATCTTGGCGCACACAACCGGCTTTATGTCATCGCGAAAGATGCCCGCCGTCTGGCCCTCGGTTATCGTTTCCCTGATAATATCGAGATACTCGGCAAATCCTGCGGCGGAAAATTCCTGCATGAACTTGGTCGAGCCGCGCAGTTCGACCTGAAACACGATCGCCAGCTCGCGGTCGGCACCTAGCTTTTCAAGATGAAGCTCGGCGATCCGTCGAAGCTTTTCCTCAGGGCCGCTGAGACCGGCGATCTCGCGTTTTCCCTCTGCAATGAACTCAGCCATTGCCCGGTCAAAGATCGAATGAAGTATGTCGTCCTTGCTCTTGAAATAGAGATAGACCGTCCCGTCCGCGATGCCGGCTTCCCCGGCTATGTCCGCTACTTTGGAATTGAAGTATCCCTTTTCGGCAAAAACTTTTACGGCGGCGCGATGTATCGCTTCGCGTTTGTCCCCACTGACCGCGCGAGCCTGAGCACCGGATGACCTGTTTTTTGACATTCGTTTAAAGATTCCCGCGGACCGGATACTGAATGAATACTCATTCAGTGTGTAGAGATTACACCAGGCGAGGATTTTGATTCAAGGGAAAAAGTTGCAAGAAGGCTTAGAGCGAAGATCCAAAATTGGGTATTCGTAATCCGAAATCTTAAACCCCGAAATCGGAATGGCGGAGAGGACAGGACTCGAACCTGCAAGCGCTTTCGCGCGGTAGTTTTCAAGACTACTGCCTTACCAATTAGGCTACCTCTCCGCAAACTGCGGCGAATACCGTGTATATCGTAATCGCAAGCCCGCGCGTAAGCAAGGGTGAAATGCTCAAGTCCGCATTACGCCCTTGCGAACACACAGGCTTCCGCAAAAAAGCCCAAAACAAAAAGCCCCGGCTGGGAGTTAAGCAGCCGGGGTTCACAAGAGAGGAGCGAAACTTGATCAGTCTATCGCTCTGTCGGACGTTAACAATTGCGAGATCTGCGTATCGATCCTGGCTATTTTGTCCCAGCCGTTGCTTTTCAACGCGATCGAACCGGTCTGATTGATCAGGAAATATGACGGAAAGCCCATATTGATGTTTCCGCTGCCGTCCATGTCGGCATATTTGAGGAAAACGCCAAAGGTATTCGGCAGTATGTTGAAATCGAAAGCGTTCTTTTTGAGATACGGCTCGACTTTCCCTTGATTTTCCATCGTCAACGCGAGGAAAACAACATCTTTGTCCTTGTAACGCTTTGCGACGTCATTGAGCTTGGGAAGTTCGCTGTGGCAGATCGGACACCGGGTCGACCAGAAGGTCAGAACTACGACCTTGCCTTGAAGTTGGCTCAGGTTATAGACCTTGCCATCTAGCGATTCGGCATTAAAATCAGGCGCCGCGTTACCCGGCCGCAGACTTTGCTGTGCAAATGCCGCGGACGCAAGAAGGATGAACAATAAGGCGATTTTGGTTAGACGCATCATTACAACGATCGAACAGTGAGAAGTTTGTCGATGTTCAAGCGTGTTGAACACCTATTTAAACAAACTGCTAATCTGTTCTGAATTCAGAAAATTCGTCGCAACTAGAAACCCTGTGTTTCTCGAGCAATAGAGGCGGCTCGGTGGGATGAAACGGGTCGAAGACCGATTCGGTTAAGTGTTAAACTTAGCCGATGCTTCTCGAATCGATCGAAACTGAAAATTTTCGAAATTTGCACTGCGACGTGCGTTGTGGACACGGTTTGAATATTCTAGTTGGTCTGAACGGACAAGGCAAGACGAACTGGCTCGAAGCGATAAATATCCTCGCCACGACCCGTTCATTCAAAACCACACGGCTTCAGGAAACCATCAAATTCGGCGAAGAAACGGCGATCATCCGTGGCCGTGTCGGCAGGGCCGAAGACATCCACCGCGACCTGCAAGCCGTTATCCAGGGAAACACTAAATCCTTTTTCGTCAACAGCAAGCGTGAAGCCGGTGCATACGTATCTCAGCCAGCTTCACGCGGTCGTATTTAACGCGGACGAGCTTGAAGTGGTCCGCGGCCATCCTGACGTCACGGCGTCGCTTCCTAGACCAGGCGATCGTTTCGATCCATCCGCCTTACGTGCAGACGCTCGCCGATTACAGCCGCATAATCAAGCAAAAGAACGTGCTGCTTCAGGCCGCCCAGGACGAAAAGATCTCAAAGGAAAGTGCTGCCGAGCAATTGGCACCCTGGAACGAGCAGCTTGTCGGCCACGCCTCGCGAATCCACCGCTCCCGCCTCCGATACGTCCAGAGACTCAACGAATCACTTGAAACCAGCCTTTTTGGAGACGAGTCGGTAACGCTGCGTTATGCCTCGTCACTCGAAGGAAAAGGCGATCTTTCCGATTACGAAGCGTTGATAGCCGAACGACTCAATCTCCGGGTCCAGGCCGAGATGATCGCCGGTCACTCGCTGGTAGGTCCGCACCGAGACGACCTCGAGATACTCCTAGACAGCCATGACCTTCGCAAATACGGCTCGGCCGGCCAGCAGCGTAGCGTGCTGCTGCTTTTGCAGCTAGCCAACATATCCGTCTATTACGCCCAGCAACAAGAATATCCGCTGTTTTTGCTGGATGATATCGACGCCGAATTGGACTATCAGCGGATAGGGCAACTGTTGGAATTTCTAAGCGGAAAGACGCAGACTTTCGCCACCACGTCCAAGGACAGCTTCACCCAAAATTTCGGTGCTAAAGCCGAAATTTTTGAGGTAGTTGCCGGCTGCGCCCGGCAACGTTAGAACGCCCATTATTTGACGCCTGCCCGCTGTCCAAATGGCCCGAAAAATGGTACAATTCTCTTTTGGTCAAGGACCGGAAATTCGTTCTGTCGGTTACCTTTAAGTCGAACCTTTCGTGTCGCATCGAAGCCGCCTTGTCAGCGAGGCGATCTTCAACAATAAAGACGGTTTTTCGCTAGAAACTTCACCGAACAAGACGGACAAGATAGCTTTGGAGAGGCCTTCGTCTGGAAGATTTGCGAAAAGATAGGATTAGCAAGTTCGAACGGAGATGAGTGATGAGGAAATTGGATGACGAATACATTGAGGTTGATCCTGAAAAACTGGGTGGCACGCCGGTTTTCAGGGGGACGCGCGTACCTATCAAGAATCTTTTCGACTACTTGGAAGGTGGAGACGATCTGGAAACGTTCCTGGATGACTTTCCAACAGTCGAGCGGCAGCAAGTACTCGGAGTTCTCGAACTTTTTAAGGTAAAGCTCCTTGCGGAATATGAAATTGCTGCTTGACGAGTGCGTGCCGAGACGCCTCGGACGCAAATTTGAAGGCTTTGAAGTTTTTACGGTTGAATCAGCAGGATTTAAAGGGCTAAAGAACGGCAAATTGCTTGCCGCTGGTTCGCGAGATTATGACGTTTTGATAACGGTTGATAGGAATCTTCGTTATCAGCAAAACGAAACGACGTTACCTATGGCGGTAGTGTTGCTTTCAGCTTATTCAAATCGAGTCGAAGATCTGGAACCGCTTGCGGAAGATGCAATGCTGGTACTGACGACGATCGGAAAGGGCGAGTTTATTGAGATTGAACGAAAGTAGTTAGAGGTTATACAAATTGGCTAAAGCAAAGACAGAATACGGTGCGGATTCGATAACTGTGCTCGAAGGTCGTGATGCTGTGCGTAAACGGCCGGCGATGTACATTGGCTCGACGAGCGATATCGGACTGCATCATTTGGTTTACGAGGTAGTGGACAATTCGGTCGACGAGGCGCTTGGCCGGGTATTGCGACACGATCGAGGTGGCGATCCATATCGACAACTCGATCACGGTCATCGATAACGGCCGCGGCATCCCGACGGATATTCACAAGCAGGAAGGCCGTTCGGCGGCTGAGGTCGTGATGACCGTGCTGCACGCGGGCGGAAAATTCGACTCGAACTCGTATAAGGTTTCGGGCGGCTTGCACGGTGTCGGTGTGAGCTGCGTTAACTTTTTAAGCGAATATTTGAGGCTCGAAATATGGCGTGACGGTAAGACGCACGAGATGGAGTTCGAGGCGGGAATACCGGTCGCAGCCGCTGAAGCAAACGGGTACGACGACAAAACGCGGTACGAAGATCACGTTCCGGCCTGATTCGAGCATCTTTGAAACTACCGTTTACAGTTTCGACAAATTGAGCGAACGCCTCCGCGAAAAGGCCTTTTTGAACAAAGGCATCCGCATCTTTATCAAGGACGAGCGGGAGGAAGAGGAAAAGTCGCACGAGTTTTACTACAAAGGCGGGATCGCCGAGTTTGTAAAGCATCTCAACAAAAACAAGAGCGCCGCTGCACGACGAACCCCTTTATTTTGAACAGATAGACGACGATCTTTCGATCGAGGTGTCGATGCAGTACAACGACAGCTACGACGAAAAGATCTTCTCGTTTGCGAACAATATCAACACCGTCGATGGCGGTACTCATCTTTCCGGTTTTCGCGGCGCCATCACCCGCACGATCAACAATTACGCCGAAACGAGCGGTATGGTGAAGAATGCGAAGGTCGCGTTAACCGGCGACGACGTCCGCGAAGGGCTTGTTGCCGTTATTAGCGTCAAGATCCCGCAGCCGCAGTTCGAAGGGCAGACCAAGGGCAAGCTGAATTCGCCTGTGAAAGGCCCGGTCGAATCGTTTCTGAACGAAAAACTCGGCGAGTTCTTCGAGCAGAACCCGAACGTGGCAAAAAAGATCGTTGGGAAGGCAGTGGATGCCGCCCGCGCTCGCGATGCGGCCCGCAAGGCACGTGAGATCGTCCGCAAGTCGGCTTTGGGCACATCGACACTACCGGGCAAGCTCGCCGACTGCCAGGAAAAAGACCCAGCATTGAGCGAGATTTACATCGTTGAGGGTGATTCCGCCGGCGGATCGGCCAAACAGGGCCGCGATCGCAAGAACCAGGCGGTTTTGCCGCTCAAGGGTAAGATCCTGAATGTCGAGAAAGCACGGTTCGACAAGATGCTCGGCCACGGCGAGATCAAGGCGCTGATCACGGCTCTTGGAACGGGAATCGGAAAGGAAGATTTCGACGTACAAAAGCTGCGTTATCACAAGATATGCCTGATGACCGACGCCGACGTGGACGGCAGCCACATCCGCACACTGCTCCTGACGTTCTTCTACCGGCAGATGCCTGAGCTGCTTGAGAACGGCTATGTTTACATCGCACAGCCGCCGCTTTACAAGGTAAAACGCGGGAAAAAGGAAGAGTACATCAAGGACGAAAAGGGCATGTTCCGTTACCTGATGCGGATGGCCACGAACGAGGTCCAGATAACATCGGGCGAGCGGGTGATCGAGGGCCGCGAGCTGACAAAGGCCCTCGAACAAACGACCGAATTCAAGACATATTCCGAGCCGCCTCGCCCGCCGTGTCGGCAACGACACGGTCCTCGTCGGCGTGCTGCTGGACGCATTCGCCGGGCGCGACGGCATTTTGACGAAGAGCAGTCTGAAACTGCGAAAGGTCTTCGGCGAAGAGGAGTTGATGGCCCAGGTAGAAGGGCGATTGGCCGACGCGGGTTACAACACGGAGCTGACAAGCGATGAAGAACACGGACTGTGGGAGGTCGACATCTCGTATCCGAACGGTTTCCAGCTTAAGATCGACTGGAATCTTGCCAGCTATGTAGAGTTTCAAAAGGCCGTCGAACTCAAAAAAGCCCTTGAATCCGATTTCCCGGGACCGTTCATCCTCGGCGAGAACGGTACCAGCCAATCGATCACGACGCGAGAAGAATTGCTCGAAAAGGTGATGGGAATGGCCAAAAAAGACCTGACCATCCAGCGATACAAAGGCCTGGGCGAAATGAACCCGGAGCAACTCTGGGAAACCACGATGGACCCGGAAAAGCGAACGATGCTTCAGGTCCGGATCGAGGATGCGATCGAAACCGACGGCATCTTTACAGTTCTCATGGGCGATCAGGTCGAACCAAGGCGTAAGTTCATCGAAGACAATGCGCTCGACGTCAAGAACCTCGACGTTTGATGCGAACCAAAAAAGCCGTCCGCCAAATCGTTGGCGAACGGCGAGTCGTTCCTTCCTTACTGCAGCGGTTGCTAAGGAACGAGCAGGGTGGACAAAGGCGTTCTCTAATTCGGCCGGCGGAATAACCCGGCCTTTTGATTTTCCTCACCGCCGAACAGGAGCCCTGTCCACAGGACTGGAGAAACCGTCGACAGTCGAGACAATGGACGGCTCCGTTTCGATTCCCGACGGGCAGATCCGCCCGAGCATGAAACTCCGGGCAAACATTTACGGAACTGGTTCGCGTGGATGTACTCTGCGATCTGTGCACCGAGTTCCGCGCTCCTTTCGTCGGTGAAGCGGAAGTGCAGGCCCGAGTAAATGCGTGCATCTATCACCTCATTGATCCCCTCGCTGAAGGATTCCCATTGCGGTGTGACCGAAATACCGTTTCTCGTAATAGTGGGCGTCATCGTAATACCCGGTTCGTCACCGAACGCGAAAGCCGCCGCGCTGAACATCGCGCCGCTGTTTGTGGAATGTCCGGACGGATATTCCGGATGCGGGTGCGAGGGGAACAAGTACGGCTTCCAGTAGAGTCCGCGGGGAAGACGGACCGAATTGTTGATCGCCGTTTCGGGCCGCCAGAACAGCTTGGTGTATTTATAGTGCCAGCAGGCGATGCTTGCATCGGTTCCAACCACGTACACAAGAGCCAGTGCACGGGCCCGATCTGAAAGGCTCATCGGCCGAGCGGCGGCCGCCTGGCGTACTGCCTGGTTCGTGATACCGACCGGCGGGCCGTCCCAGAAATCCGCTATTCTGCTTTGCCAGTCCTGGCGGACTGTACTGCCTTGACCGCCGAAGATCCTTACCTCCTGAAGGTCCCTGACATATTCTCCGCTCTGCAGCGACGGGGGGTCGGCAAGCGGGAATTGATCGGCCCGGTCGAGGACGAATGGCGGAACAAAGCGCCAGCACGGGGTTGCCGCGGCGGGTGTTGTGTTCGTATCGACGTTCCGGATCCGCACCCAGTCACCTGGCTGGGGATCGAGATTGTCGGCGTAAGCGCACTGAGCTTCCGGCCCCGAACCGTCGCCGGTGCGCAGGTTGACCACGTTTTGCCCCTCGTTCTTGCCGTATGCAAGGCTGGGGTCGTCGGCGGCGATGCCGCGTGCCGCGAGCGAAGCCGCGAGCTCAGCGTCAAGCTGAGTTCGCTGCGCCGGGGTGACCATCCGGTAAAGGGACTGATACGCTGCCCCGATCGCCGCCGCTTCGGCCGACGCCCCGGCCGGCGGTACGTTTGCCGGGTCTCGCGAGTAGGTCTCGTACTCGCCGGTTATGCCGTTGACGGCATTGTGAACCGACAACTGGACCACTGCCATTGCCCTGATCTGCCGCAGGGCCCCGCCGAACGTGGACGACAAGGCGTACTTTACCGTCCGACAGTTCCACTCCATCACGGCATCGTCGCGCATCGTGTCCGGGATACAGGGCGGGGCAACGCCCTGCGCTATTGCGGCTGAGAAGGCCGCGGCCAAGAGAAGAAGCATAAAGGCAATCCTGATTGCCGTGAATGAGCTGGGTCGTACTTTCATTGATCTACCTCCAATTAATCCGTATTAGAATCGGTTGTTCGACTGAAAATCCTAAAGTGGCTACTAATGCGGTTGTGGACTTTGCTTCCATTTCATCCGCTTTTTAACTTCGGCCGCTCGTATATAATGTGGAGTGCCGTCGATGGGCCCGAATTTATCAGCGGGAGCATGGAGGAGTCCTTACGAAACGCCAACGTTTCGCCAAAAGACCTCCAACGAGCTCCAAAACCATTGGGAAACAAGGATTTGAGGGAAAACAGTCATATTTACGAATTCGGCCGCTTCCGTTTGAATACGAGCGAAAAGCAGCTTTTGGGTGACGGGACGCCGGTTCCGCTCACGCCGAAGGCTTTCGATCTGCTTGTTGTGCTGGTTGAGAACAGCGGCCGTCTACTGGAAAAATCGAGGCTGCTGGACCTTGTCTGGCCGGATAGCTTTGTCGAGGAAGCGAATCTTTCGGTGAAAATGTCCGAGCTTAGGCGGGCGCTCGGCGAAGGGCCGACCGATCATCACTACATCGAAACCGTGCCGCGCCGCGGGTACCGTTTTGTCGCAAACGTGACCGAGGTCGGTCAGAACCAGCCGGCCGAAGGTGCCGCAGCGGTTGATCTGCCAGCGGCCGAATCGCCATCTCGATCGATCTTCAGCCGCTGGCCGGTCTTCCTGGCCGCTCTGGTCGTACTTTTTGGTTTGCTCCTCGGCTGGAACGCAGGCGGTTTGCGAGAACGTATTTTCGGCAGGGCCGATGACAGTTTGCAGATAAGTTCGCTTGCTGTTCTGCCGTTAAAGGATCTTTCGGGCGGTGAGGCGCATGAATATTTTTCCGACGGGATGACCGACGCGCTGATAACCGATCTTTCAAGAATTGGCGCCCTTCGCGTAATTTCGCATCAGTCGGTAATGCAATACAAGGACACGCGGCGGGCCGTCCCCGAGATCAGCCGCGAGTTGAAGGTCGACGCGGTGCTTACCGGTTCCGTAGTGCGGTCCGGCGAACGTATCAGGATCGCGGTGCAGTTGATCCACGCGGCTACGGACCGGAACCTCTGGACACACAGTTATGAACGGGACATGTCTGATGTCCTAACGCTTCAGCGCGAGGTTGCAAGGGACGTCGCAAGCGAGATAAGGATCAAGCTCACTCCGCAGGAGCAGCTGCAGTTCGGAACTGCCGCTCCGGTCAGCCCCGAGGCCTACGATCATTATCTTCGCGGTAAGTTTTACCTCCACCGGCAGAAACGCGAAGACAACGCCGCCGCCATCACAGCCCTGGAACGTTCCGTTGCGGCCGATCCGGCCTTTGCGGCGGCCCACGCCGAACTGGCGCAGGCATACGTTTGGAAGCTTTTCTTGTTCGAACCGAACGATAGGGGGTTAGCGGAAAAAGCGTATGTAGCGGCCGAAAAGGCGCTAACTCTGGATCCGAACCTTGCTGTTGCCTACCTCGCCCGAGGGCGCCTGCTTTGGACGCCCGCCAATCATTTCCCGCACGAAAAGGCGATCCGCGAATACCGGAGGGCGCTCGAACTGAACGGGAACCTTGATGAAGCCAGAAACCAACTGGCCCTCGTTTACAATCACATTGGCGCCTTCGATGAAGCACTCCGTGAACTGGAGCTTGCGCTTGCGATCAACCCGAACAATAGCCTGGCCCAATTCCGCGTTGGGGAAACGCTTTTGTTCCAAGGAAAGTATGAACAGGCTCTTTCGGACCTTAGGCAAGTGCCGAACGACACCAACCCGGCCCTGGTCGGACACCAGATCGCGTGGGCGCTTTTCAATCTCGGACGAAAGGAGGAAGCGTCAGCTACGATCGAAGATTACCTGCGAGATCATCCTGAGGATAACCGCGGCCTGTTCACGAGCGTCCAGGCGGTCATCGCGGCCTCGGCCGGGCAGGAAAGGCTGGCGGAGGAAAAGATAAGATTGGCCGTCGAAAGAGGAAAAGGCTTCGGCCACTTTCACCACACGGCATATTACGTCGCCACCGCGTATGCACTAATGAAGAAACCGAACGAAGCCGTCAAATTCCTCGAAGACGCGGCCGAGGCAGGGTTCCCCTGTTACCCGCTGCTCGAAAGCGATCCCAACCTGAACAGTCTTAGACAGCACCCTCGTTTCATCGCACTGATGGAGAAACTAAAACCCCAGTGGGACCATTACAAAACGATCTTATAAACGCCCGCGAAATAGTAACTCGGGGCGGTACGGACTTCGTCCGCACCGCCCTCGTCCTGACCAATGGCCTTAGGTTCGACAAGTCTTCACTTGACGTCAGCATCCTCCTTTTCATCCATCGGCCTTGCATAAACCGTGGGGCCGCTCTCCTCCCAACTTTCGCGACGTCTCATCATTTGCTGGGACGCAGGTAGTTCTGGAAGCCCCATTTGGCGACGTTTTTGCCGAGCGTGACGCTCTCCTCATCCGCGAAACGGAAGTGGATACCGAGGAGAATGCGAGCATCGACGACCTCCTGTATGGCCTGCGAGAAGTGCGTGTAGTCTCTTATGTCCACGTTCGTCGGACCGGTGTTCGTGGTCGCCATGGAGAAGTCCATGTGGTCAGTCCCGAAGAAATGCTCCATCGAGAACATTGCCGAACTTGAAACGCCGTTGGCACCGGAGGTGTAGTCCGGATATGCGGGATTGAGGATCAGTGATTCCCAGGCCGGGTCGCCCACCGTATCCGGATTGCCGTCTACATTACCGAGTTGAATTGCGGTTTGAGGGCGCCAATAGTTGTAGTGGAACTTGGCGTCCCACACTCCGATCAGTGTGTCGCCCATCGACATTGCGACCAATGCGAATAACCGCGAATTGTCGGACACGTTATTCACGTTCTTCCCGGCCACGCTCCTGACTCCGCTATAAACGGCGGCAAACGTATTTCCCGCCCAGAACTGGGCAAGATCCGTCTGCGCAGGCGAACGCAGGCTGCCGACCTTCGCCCCGTACAGCTTGACCTCGTTATAGTCGCGAGTGTAGTGATTGCTGTTCACGGGGGGCGGAGGGTCCGCACGGAACTGGGTCGGCTTTGTCATGAAGAAAGGTGTCACCTGGCCGAGGTATTCTCCAGGATTCATCGGGGAGAATGCCGTAGGCGTCGGCCGCCACTGGCCGATCCCCGTGCCGCCTACGAATGTTGCCGCCGGTATCGGCAGCGAGCCGTCGCACGCACGATAAGCCAGTAACTTGCCGGCCACATAGGTTCCCACAGCGATGCCCGGATCAGTAGGTTCAATAAAGTTGGCTGCCAGGTAGTTGAGGTACGTCGTGTTGATCTGGTCGGCCCGGGCGGGAAAGCGGTACACGAGTACGTCGCGCGCGGCTTTTGCGGCTGCAGCGATGGGCGACCCGGTAGCATTCGGGACGTCGGTGACGCGGTATGGGTCATAATCCTTCTCGATCGCCTGGACCGCGTCGTACATTGCTGCGTGCACGGTGGCAAAGTCGATCGCAGGGGCCCCTCCCGGCCTTCCGGCCGCAACCGCTTCCTGTAGAGTGATCAAATTCCAGTCCGAGATCACATCGGCCCTGGTTGCGATAAATGAAGTAAAAACAAAAACGAATACAAAAAGCATCCTGATCAAACGCTTGGCAGGGAAGGTCGATTTCATAATTTTTCTCCGTTAGTTACTGATCTTGGGGATCAAGTCCCTTAAATGACGCTCCAACTTGTAATAAACTCAACACTTGCTTCTTCCTCCTCCATTTCACACTTAGAGGTTGAGGCGAACAATTCTCTTGTTTCTCGCCCTTTACAATGTTAAGCTCTTGCCCAACCCACATCACTTAATGGGGCCGATGTTCCGACGATTTCGGTGTTGAACGATATTATTTCGATCGGTACGAAGAAATCTTTCGGTTTGGCTTGAGAATTTCTTCCGTTTTTCTTCCACCCTTTGTGACGGCTGCTATGTTAAAGGGGAAAAAAGAGATATACGGATTTGGCCCATTCCGTCTCGATGTCAGCGAACACCGTTTGGAACGCGATGATGGAGGCGAGATCGCGTACCTGCCGGAAAAGGCATTTCAAACTCTAGTGGTCCTTGTAAGGAACGCCGGAAGCCTTGTAACAAAGGAAGAGCTTCTTAACGAGGTCTGGCCCGACACCATCGTCGAAGAGAACAACCTCGATAAATGTATCTACACGATCCGACATTCGCTCGGCGACAGTCCTAGTCAACATCAATACATACAGACTGTGCGTAAGCACGGATACCGGTTCAGTGCTGACGTGCGGTCAAATGACGGCATGGACAACGGAGCTGCAGTTGCAGATGTCCCGGAGGAGACGAACCAAAAGTACGACGCCGGCATCCTGGGGGTATCGACGGCCAATTCGATAACCGCCCGCGAAGTTCGTTTCCGGAACGCATTCGAGATATGTCAGCAGGCGCGATTCAAGTACGAACAAATGACCGCGCCGACCACAGTTGAGGCCAGAGAGTTGGTGGACGAGGCATTGCGGCTCGAGCCCGACCACCCGTTCGCACATTCGTTCTCGGCTGAATTGACGACCCTCGAGGTCATTGTGGGCCTGAAGTCGCCGGAGCAAGGTCTCGCCCAAGCACGCGCTTCAATTGTTCGGGCGCGCGAACTCGGAGGCGATTCTACAGATTTTTTGGCGTCGGCTGCTTATGTCGATCTGATCGCTGATTGGGATTTTGCGAGCGCGGAAAAGAAACTGCGCAGAGCGCTTGTGGCGAATGAGCATCACAGCCCAGCCAACCGGATGCTGACCGAGGTACTGATGTTCCAGGGCCGCCATGACGAGGCGGCCGATTATATAAAACGTGCTCAGGTCGAGACGCGGCTGCATAATGCCAACGTCCTTGCCATCAGCCGGTTCCTGGCGCGTGATTATCCGGCGGTAATCGATACTTGTGAATTCATGCTCACTCTGGCTCCCGAGAACATAATCCCTGTCTGGGAAAAATGCTGGGCGCTGGAACAAATGGGACGGGCCGACGAAGCTATCGCCGCTTATGAAAAGATCCTGAATCTGCCGCATGGAGAGCCGGCTTTGCGGTGGATAGGGTATGCCTACGCTGCCGTGGGCGATCGCCAGAAAGCGCTCGAGACGGTAGCCCGCCTTGAGGCCGCTTCCCGGGAGCATAGTCTTTCTCCTACGCATTTGGCAGCGGTCCATGCTCGGCTCGGCGAGATCGACAAAGCGGTCTCGTACATGAAAAAGGGACTCGAAGTGCACGATCCGTTCATGTTGTGGGTCCCGACGGATCCTCGTTTTGACGAGTTGCGTAGAGATGATCGATTCATCGAGATCATGGATCGCGTACTCGAAAAGGCGAAAGCGCGTAAAACATCTGAGCCCTCGCGAAAGCCAAAGGAGATCCGCATCGTACCAAGTGTTCAAGACACAGCGGACGGATTTCAAAACGAACCCACAATCTCAACTGCAACGACGGAATCAGGTGCGTTCGTTATTTCGGCCAAATGGAGGCCACCCGGCAGTTTGACGCCGCAGCCTACAACAACAAAGAGACCGTCTTCGGCGGTAAAAGTGGTTGTGATCGTTGTTCTTTTGGCAATCATCGCCGTGGGGGCGGTGCTGGTTTTCTATTACTATTTTGCCGCTAGAGTAAACGTATTCGGGCCAAAGTCGATCGCAATTCTTCCTTTCAAACCGATCGACAGCTCAAATCGCGATGAGCTATACGAGATCGGGATCGCCGACTCGCTCATTCAACGGATGGGCGGCCTGGCGAACCTTGTAGTCCGGCCTTTAGGCGCGACCCGCAAATATGCCGACCTTCAGCAAGATCCGGCTACGGCAGGTAGGGAGCAGCAGGTAAATTATGTTCTCACGGCCAATTACCAATTGTCAGACGGAAAGATCCGTGTCACCGCCCAACTGATCAATGTCGCGACAGGCCAGGTAGAAGAAACCTTGAAAACCGAAAGTGGTGCTTCCGACGTGTTTGGAATGCAGGACGAGATTGCAGATCAGATCGGCAAAGCACTGCTGGTGCGCTTCGCTTCGGTGTCAGGAACACAGTCGGCCCGGCGGGGAACAGCTAATGAAGAGGCGTACCGCTTGTATATTCACGGGATGTATTTCTACAGCAAGCGAACTCTGGCAGCCTCGACGACGGCTGTCGAGCTCCTCGATCGAGCGGTGCAGCTCGACCCAAAATATGCATTGGCCTGGGCCGGTAAGGCCCATGCACATCGATATGCTGGAAACTTGGGTCGGGATACCGATACTCATGGCGAATACAGGAGATCGATCGAGGCGATAAATACCGCGTTGTCCCTGAATAAGGACCTTTCCGAAGCTCACAGTGCTTTGTGCGAGAACAAGTACTATTACGAATTCGATTTCGCGGGCGCTGGAGGCCGAATGCAAACGAGCTATCGCTCTTGAACCTAACTCATCGTTGGCCCATGAGATCTACGGCCGCTTTCTGTATCATCGCGGTCGATTTAACGAGGGCATTGCCGAGATCAATGCGGCGGTCGATCTTGAGCCCGCGTCGCTTTTTAATCAGCGGAACCTCGGCATCGCTTACTACTATAGCGGGCGATATGACGAAGCCGAAGCACAATTGAAACGCGTGATCGCAATGGACCAAACCTTCGCGTCCGCCTACATGTGGCTGCGTAATTCACTGGAGATGCAGCAAAAACACGCGGAGGCATTCGAATGGTTCATTAAGGCCCAAAATGTTCTCGGTACGGACGAAAGCGTTGTACGCCGCTACCAAAATGCGTACGCGGAATCAGGTTATGCGGGCGTGATGCGAGAACATGCGAAGTTTGCCGACACGTATAATCAATATTACATTGGCGGGATACTCAACGCCCAGATCGGCGACAAAGACAAGGCGTTCGAGTATCTGCAGAACTCTTATCAGCGCCGCGAATGGGGGATGAATTCGCTCCTTATCGAACCACAGCTTGAGCCTTTACGTTCTGATCCGCGATTTAAGGCTCTCGTTGAGAAGGTAGGGCTTAACTAGGCTTTTCTTGATCAAACAACGTCTTGCCGCTCTACACCGTCGATCTCCAGGACCAGGTCTGCACCGTAAGCCATTGCGGGGGTTTGAAAACCGGTTTTGAAATTCCCGGACAGTATCTTTTCCGCGATATTCAACGCAGCAATTGCCGTTATCGTATAGCCTTCTGGCCCTTGCTGGCGGGCCTCAACGCGGTTGCCGTCTGCGTCACGGGCCTCGCCCCACATCAGCGTTTTCCCCTTCGCTCGTTCTTTGTCACTGGGCCCCCCGGCTGGTATCTTGCTCTGCAGGTATTTTTGAAACGGGCGCCGTCGCGAGAAGCCATCCGATGTACCGGCTCGCCTTCATCATCTTCAGGGCGGATGGCGGAACGACAGTGAAGACCTCGATATTCGGTATTCCCGTCGAATGAAATGCGGTTGAAACATCGCCCCACGGAATGGTGACTCCGGTTTTCTTTACCTCGCCGAAATCTATCTCACGCGTTTTCCAGGCGGCCGGGACCTGAGTGATCTTTCCGTTATGCCGTATGGCGCCGCCGCGGCCAACGTTCATGGTCATCGTCGCCTGGGTACCGTGTGAAAGCCGGCCCATTCCGTAAAAAGCCAGTGATAGGTGTGTTGCCGAGGGCAGACGGTCTTTCAGATGGCGAGCCAGGCAATCGCTTGGCACGACGTCGAACCCGACGCCGGGCATCAGCATTACTCCTGCTTCAAATGCCCTGTCATTCTTATCCGCACATTCCTCGAAAACAGAGATCTCGCCCGTTATGTCTGTGTAATGCTTTCGGTTCCGCAGACAAGCGCCGACCATCGGCCGCGAAGTGATAGAGAACGGCCCGGCACAATGCAAAACCATCTCGACATCCCCCATCGCCGCGTCGACCTTGTCTCTCTCGTCGAGCGAGAATACGCGATGGTCCAAGCCATGTTTTGCCGCGAGCTCGCCGATGGCCGCTGCATTGCGGCCGGCAATGATCGGCCGCATTCCGCGCTCGACAGCGAACCGGGTGATCAGTTCACCGGTGTAACCATTTGCTCCGTAAATAAGAAAATTTTTGGTCATAAATGTCGGGCGCACAGCATCTTTTTGCTCGCCCTCGTTTCTTTCAGTGAAACAGGCCGAGTCCGCGTGCCTGGCTTTGGTGCAGCTTGTCGAGGAACGTTTTACGATCGATCTCTTTTGCTGCCGAGAAACTCCAAATGCGGTGTCATAACCTGGGCGTCGAGCCACGTCGAGCCTCGTTCTGCTAAGTGATCGATCAAAAATAAAAGCGCCATCTTTGATGCATTCGATTCGAGATGAAACATTGATTCGCCGCAGAATACGCCGCCGGCATCTATGCCGTACAGCCCGCCGACGAGCCGGCCTTCGTGGTCCCACGCTTCGACACTATGTGCCATTCCTTGCCGGTGAAGCTCGCCGTAAACGCGAATGAAATCCGCCGTTATCCAGGTGCCTCCCTGCTCGGGGCGCTTGACCGCGGCACAGGCTCGGATGACGGCGTCGAAATTCTCGTCGATAGTGAAGGTAAAGCGTCCCTGTCGTTGCGACTTTGGCAAGGCTGCGCGAGATCTTAAGGTCGTCAAATTCCAGAACCGCGCGTTGCTCGGGACAGTACCAGGGCAGCGGCACATTGCGCATGTACCAGGGGAAAATACCCTTACGGTAGGCCTCGGCGACCGTTTCAGCGCGTTAGCGGTGTGCCGAACGTGACGACATCAGCCGCATGGTAGAAGTATTCACCGACCAGGACCCATTCCGGAAAATCATAGGTCCGCGGGTCGGGGAAAAAGCCCGGCTCAAATTGATGGAACAATTTCCTTGTCACAAGGTGTAACCACGATAGCAGAGGACGACACCGATGAGAATCAAAGAGATCCTGATCCAGACCTTCACAACCCCATTTGCCAATCTCGTAGCTATCGCGAACCTATCGATGTTCGCAGTCGTCGGAGCGTTTGGGTTGGTCCACGACCACAGCGAATTTGCTGCGTTGGTGCACAAACTGAATGCTCCGGCCTTCATAGCATCGGTCATCGTCACCGGCTCCTTCAAGATGACCCTATTGGTCCCGCTATTAATTTATCTTCAATGGATCTTCATTGGTGCCTTTGCCAAGTTCGTTGCCTTTCACATGCGGCCTAATAACGGATCGATCGATTCCGATCCGTCATTTTGATCTCCTTTGCGTCCTCGGCGAACTTCGGTGATAAAAGCCGTCACGCAAAGATCGCGGAGGACACAAAGGAAGAATGGAGCGGAATTCTAACTAAACGACCTGCGAACCATTAAACGGTCTTCAACTTCCATGCACCACGCTTGAACATTAGCGCGGCCGCAACGGCCAGTGCCGAAAATGCCAATGTGATCGCCCAGAACACACCTTGCGGCCCGAAGCCGTAATAGTTCGCGAGAACGTACGCAAGCGGTATCTCAAATAACCAGAACAGGAAAAAGTTCAGGTATGTCGGTGTCCACGTATCGCCGGCGCCGTTGAACGCGCTTTCCATTACGATCGCCAGGCCGTAGAACGCGTAACCGTATCCTACGATCCGCAAACAATCGCGGCCGAACGCGGCCACGGCCGGATCGGTCGTGAATATGCTGATCACGTAACCGGAGAACACGACAAAGAAAATACCTGCAAAGCCGAGCAGTCCGGCATTCAACCCGCTTGCGATCCATACCGAGCGTTCCGCGCGGTCTGGCCTGCCGGCACCGAGGTTCTGGCCGACCAATGTCGCAGCGGCATTCGCAAGCCCGACCGCCGGTAAGAGTACAAAGATGATCACCCGCAACCCGATCTGATAACCGGCCAACGCGACGGTGCCGAACGCAGCCGTGATCGTCACCAGGACGCTCCAGCTTGCCGTGCTGATGAGGAATTGCAGGACAGCGGCGGCGGAAAGGCGCACAAGGCTGATCACCCGCTTTGGCTCGAACGTCCAGTGTTCCTTGTGCACGGGCAGCCGCCCGTTCTTGCGGCCGAACAGCGCCCAGGCGGCATAGATCACGCCCGCTCCGCGGCCGCAGACGGTCGCAACGGCGGCCCCTGTTACGCCCAGTTCCGGAAACGGGCCGATGCCGAAAATGAACATCGGGCAGAACAAGATATTCAGGCCGTTCGAAATAACAAGTACACGCAGTGCGATGGCCGCGTCCCCGGCCCCGCGAAGAATGCCGTTCAGCAGGAACAGAAAAACGATAACGATGTTCGTGCCCAGCATTATCCGCATGAACGGAACGCCGAGCTCGATCACGTGCGGTTCGGCCCCGAGCAGCCCCAGAAGGTGCGGCGCAAGTACCACACCCGTAGCTCCCATTACCAGCGATACGATCACACCGAGATAAACAGCGTGCGTGGCGGTGCGGGCGGCCCGGTCCATATCCTTTTCGCCCACCCGCCTCGCGACCGTCGCAGCCGCACCGATGCTGAGGCCGATACCGACCGCGTAGATGAGCGCCAGGATCGATTCGGTCAAACCGACGACGGCGACCGATTCGGCACCAAGCTTTGCTACGAAGAACGTATCGACGATCGCGAACAGCGACTCCATCGACATCTCGAGGATCATCGGGATCGCCAGGATGACCAACGCCGCAAAGATCGATCCCTGCGTGAAATCGCGCGACGTTCCGACGAACGCTTCCCTCAAAACAGACGAAAACGAATTATTCTCCGCCACAACGGACGGACTTTGCCCATCGAAAGACATATATAAAACCCCTCAGATAAAAACGAAAAAGGACGGCGCTGAAATGCGCCATGGTTGTTCGTACCGCGGGAGCGGTAACGCGAACACAAGAGAGCGGCTTAATTAGACAAGTTCCTTACGCATGATTCTGATGACATTATCACAAAACATTGAGGTATGTGAAGTTTCCTTACGCATTTTAGGGAAAAGTTCATCTCCATTGCGGAAGCCGCGCGTGAGCAAGGGCGATATGCTCAACGTGCGCATTTCGCCCTTGCTTACGCGCCGGCTTCCGCTCTATCATTCACGAAAGGGGAACTTACGTTATGATCAAACAGATCCGCGGCAGCACCATCTGATAACTGACCCGTGAAGAGTTTTACCGAATCATTGCCCGATACCGGTTGCGGAATTGTGATAGACATCGGGACGGGCGACGGCCGCTTTGTGTCCGCGGCGGCGAAGGCGAACCCGAACAAGTTTTACATCGGCATCGACGCGAACGTAAAACCGCTCGAAAAGCCGTCGATGAAAGCGACGCGGAAGCCGGCGAAAGGCGGCCTGCCGAATGCGATGTTCGTACAGGCAGCGGTCGAGGACCTGCCGGAAGAATTTGACGGCACTGCGGACGAGATCCACATCCATTTTCCCTGGGGCAGCCTGTTACAGGCTGTGGCCGTCGGCGATGAAGCTATACTTCGTTCGTTGCGTCGAATCGCGGCACCGGGCTGTTTGCTGGAGATAATTATCGGCATCGACCCCGAACGCGACCGAGCCGAACTTGGAAGACTCGGCATACCCGAGCTCTCGCCGGTTATTCTTCACTCGTTCCTTGTACCCAAATACGTAAAGGCGGGCTTTGAACCGCTCGATTGCCGTCAGCTTTCTCACGATGAATGGGCAGCGATCGACACGTCGTGGTCACGCCGGCTAAGCAGCGGAACGCAGCGGACCGTTTATCTACTTTCATTTATTGCGGCAGGGCGGCCTGCCTCGGAAAATATCCGGGGCGATGCCAGAATTTAAGGCCGGGTTTGTTCGGTAGCTCGACCTTCAGGCGGCGCCACTTGGCGTCGGTTATCTCATCCGCCGGGCTGAATCCGATACTGTATACGGTCCCGACATCGTTGAGGACGCGATCGTATATCGCGGAAAGGTCCTCAAGCTTCTTTGCCGTGTACATCCGGCCGGCGCTTTGGTCGGCCAGGTAGCCTAGAGTGCGGCGGGCGTCTGAGAAGATCCGCCGCGTATAAAACCCGTCGTTTGCGGTTTCGGTATCTAAATAGATCGGAAATATGGCGGTGTTACCGCGTTGTACCGATTCCACAAGATCGGCAAAGCTCAGCTTGGAGCCAAATCTGCCGTCGTAAAGCAAAGCATTATCGACCCCGTCGGACATCACGACTATCGCCTTTCTGCGGCCCTTATCGCCGTTTTTGTCCAGGAGGTCCTGGGCAAACTTTATCGAGTCCCAAACGAACGAACCGCCGCCGCCCTCCATATCCTTGATCCGCTGCAGCAGTTTGCCTTTATCCGATTCAAGCTCGGAAATAACCGTTTGCATGTCGTTGAAACTGACGACGGCTACACGGTCCACCGGCCGTTTCATCTCTATGAATCGTGCGGTACTCTTTTTGATCAGGCCCGCCTTTCTTGAGGTAGATCCCGAAAGGTCGAGTAGCAGCACGATGTCGAAAGGCGAATCGGCACGCGAAAAGGATTCGATCTCGACCGGCCTTCCATTCTCGAGCACCCGGAAATCACTTTTTTCAAGCGGCGGTGTAGGAACCGCCTGCGTTTCCGCGACAACGACGTCCAGGGTGACAAGCGAGGTTGAGACTTTAATGACCTCCTCCTTGGTCTCGCCCGGCGTGAGCGGAACATCCAGCTTGTTCGGGGAGGCCCCTGTAGTGCTATTCGCGCTCTGGCTTACGGGATTTTCCGGCTCGGTCACCGAGCGGATCAGAGGCATTTGATAAGTCGCCTCCAGGTAGCGTTCGTAGGAGCGAAGCGAGTCCATCTTGAACTCTTTTCGACGTTCATCGACCCGGCTTGGACGATCGACAGGAGCCAGAACCAGAAACCCGTCACGAACATATGCCTGCGTACCGAACAACTGTTTGTTACCTGTGGCCAGCTGTATACGGTCGAGGAACGACGCGAGAAACTGGTCACGCTCCAGCTGATTCAATCGAAATGCTTCCACCACGATCGGATAGATCTCAAGCTGCATCTGGATCGGGAGAGCCCGCGATATCAGGTACATAAAAGCGCTGGTGCCATCGCGGCCCACCGCTGAAGACGTCGGCCATACGCCGGTGTTCAACTGCGTGCAAACCTGCGTTTTTATCCTGGCAGCCGCGGCAAGATATCTCGCGTCAGGTTTTTCGTCACGTTCACGAAGCGTTCTACGGTTGATGTCGCCCAGTTCCGTTCCTGCTTTTATGATCTCGTCCTTTAGCTTTTGATTCGCAGGTTCCAAGGATGCCGACTCCAACTGTTTCTTTATTTGTTCGAGCCGCCCCGGATTTAAACACTTCTCCTGGGCCGCTGCAGTGATAGGCGGCAACAGGAGACAGAACAGCATTAGGAACAAGCATCTATTCATATGCCCGGTTCCATTGAGCCGGTGAAAGCGGTTTTGCATTGGCCCGAAACCTTGTGAACTCAGCCAGGTATAGAACATTTATAACCCAAATGATCCTTCAGAACGAATGAGATCTGACAGTTACTCTGGTTCGCGATCATAGCTTGGATGCCTGAAAGTCACTTGCGGTAAGCCGCGAGTGCCTGTAACAATAGAAAATTGCAGTTATGAAGATAGCGGTCGCAATGAGCGGCGGCGTCGACAGTTCGGCGGCCGCGGCGTTACTAAAAGAGCAGGGCCACGAACTTGTCGGCTTTACGATGCAGCTGTGGAACCAACGGCGCGGTATAAGTGTCGACGAAAATGGCGAACCGCTTCCGAGCCGTTGCTGCTCGCTGGACGATGTTTACGATGCCAGGCGAGTCGCCGATTCGCTGGGGTTCCCATTCTATGTTCTTAATCTTGAAAAGGATTTCGAACGCGACGTCGTCGAGCCGTTCGTTCAAAGTTATTTGAGCGGCGAAACGCCGATACCCTGTGTCGCCTGCAATTCGCGGCTGAAGTTTGCGTCGCTCGACCGCATGGCGGTCAGTTTAGGCTGTGACAAGGTCGCAACCGGGCATTATGCTCGGGTCGAGTATGACGAGGCGGCTGAGCGGTACCGCTTGTTTCGCGGCCGAAACCATTGGAAGGACCAGAGCTATTTTCTTTGGGAGTTGACCCAGGACCAGCTTTCCCGTGCCTATTTTCCGCTCGGCGAAATGCTCAAAAGCGAGGTCCGCGAGATAGCGCGCGACGCGAATCTTTATACGGCCGAGAAGCAGGAATCGCAGGAGATCTGCTTCGTCCCGGACGGCAAGTATTCCGAATTTATCGACCGCTACCTTGAACACGAGAACCGGCAAGACGAAATGCCCGCCGGCGGCGAGATAGTCAACACGGCCGGGGCTACGCTTGGCTCGCACACAGGCATTCACCGCTACACCATCGGGCAGCGTCGAGGCCTGGGCATAGCGAATGAAAAGCCGCTGTACGTAGTGCAGATCGAGCGTGCAAAGAATCAGATCATTATCGGCGAGGCGGGTGAGCTTGAGTCGGTCGAATTCACCGCGAAGGGCGTGAACTGGGTCGCCATTGACAAGCCGGCTGAGCCGGTCCGGGCTGAGGTCAAGGTGCGTTACCGCCATGAGCCCGCGCCCGCAACGATACACACACTGCCGGACGCTCGAGCACGAATCGTATTCGATGAACCGCAGCGGGCGATCACGCCCGGCCAGGCGACGATATTTTATCGCGGTGATGAGGTCGTCGGCGGGGGCTGGATCACTAAAAACTGAAAGAACTTTATGCCGAAAGAGAAGAAAAGACTAAGCAAAAAAGCTAAAGCCGCCCTTAAAACATTAAGCGAATCAAAGGCACTTGCCGACGTGAAGGCCGGTCATGCCGTTGGCGAAGAATTTAAGTCAAAGGTTGTGACGCCCCGGACAAGCGGTGCTATCAAGCCGCGACCCGACAAGAAACGCGGATGATCGGGCCGGCCGGCGGTTCCCGAGACCTGGGAACAGTCCCCTTTGAGATGACGAAATCCGATCTGCGGCGAATTTTTCTCGAACGGCGGAAAGCGCTTTCTCCGGCTGAGCTTGGTGAAAAGAGCCGAAGGATCGCGGAACTCTTTTTCGCGAGCATCGACCTCTCCAAAACAAAACTTTTGCACACATTCATACCGCTGGAAAGCCGCGCAGAGGTTGATACATCGCTCATCACTCACGGGGTATGGGCGAGGTGGCCGGAAATTGAGATCGCTGTTCCCAGAGTAAATTTCAAAACGGACGAGCTGGAAAGCCTGGCCTACACTACCGAGGTGGAGCTTTGCGAAAACGCGTGGGGTATTCGCGAACCCGTCGGAGGTGAGATGATCGATCCCCAAACTATCGATGTTGTACTTGTTCCGCTCTTGTGCTTTGACGAACGGGGTTATCGCGTAGGCTATGGAAAGGGTTACTACGACAGATTCCTAAAGAGCTGCCGCCCCGATTGCCTAAAGATCGGCCTCAGCATCTTTCCACCGGTCGATAGGATCGAGGACGTTCATTCGGGCGATGTTCCACTTGATCTTGCAGTGACACCTGAAAAGGTTCTCGTACGCGAGAATGGTTCGGAGTTTCTCGCTTGATCTCGAAGATCAAATTGACCGCAAACGAGAAATCTCAAAGGCTCACAATGAAAAAGGCCGCGAATGAACGCGGCCTTTGAACACGAAAGTGTGTTACGGACTAAACGGTCGCAGCTTCTACTTCGTCCTCATCTTCCTCGGCGATCGATTCGGAAAGGATCTCGTCCTCATCCTCATCTTCCTCGACGGTGTTGTAACTGCTTGAATACGACGGACTTTCCTGCGTCTGCTGAGCATGCGAGGCCGTTGTCCGGTGTTCGACTGCTTCGCGGGCCTTGATCATCGTACAGCCGCCTTCGAGTAACGCCCCTTCTTCGATCGTGAGGCGAGGGGCGGAAATATTTCCGATCACTTTTGCCGTACGGCCGAGCTGGATCTTGTCGGTAGCTGAAATGTCGCCGTTTACGGTTCCGTTTATCGTGGCCGTTGCGACGGAAACGTTCGCGTCGACCTGGCCGTTCGTTCCTACGATAAGCGTGCCCGATTCCGACGAGATCGACCCGACGAGGTGCCCGTCGACCCTCAGCATCGCCTGAAAACTGGTCTCGCCGGTCAGGGTAGTGCCATGGCCGACAAAGCCGCTCAGGCGGCCTTCCTTTATATCCCTCGCCATCGACTCGCTGTCGGTAACCGGACGGGTCGTGCTCGCGCTTTCGCCTGTGTATTGGTATCCAAGACTTTCCTCGGCAGATTGGCCTTGATAATTATTCATATCATTCGCTTGTTCCGGTTTGGAACCTCGTCCCATTCTAATCATTGGATCTAAAACTCCTTGTATTTCTTTAGTTTAGGCGGCAGTTGGAACAGGTTGAGGGGCCTGATCGGTTGAGATTTGTTGAAATGCAGTGGAACTGTCGCTGGTGCAAATAACCGATTTATCATAAATGAGTTCAGACCATAGTGTCTAGCCTTTTCTTTAAAGTTGTTAAAACGGGCCTGCCGTGTCAAAATTAAAGGTTTCGGAGGTAGTGGGAAAACTTGTTTGCAGAGACTAAAACAAAAGGTAAGCTGCTGAAAAAGATGGGAAAGGCCATCGCCGATTTTTCAATGATCGACGAGGGCGACCGTGTGATGGTCTGCCTGTCGGGCGGAAAGGACAGCTACACAATGCTCGACCTCCTGCTGGACGTACAAAAACGAGCTCCCGTCAATTTCTCGATCCTGGCGGTCAATCTCGATCAAAAGCAGCCCGGTTTTCCGGCGGATATTCTGCCAAATTATCTAAAAAACCTGGGCGTCGACTTTCGTATTGTTGAAGAAGATACCTATTCGATAGTCACGGAGCACATTCCGGAAGGAAAAACATACTGCTCGCTTTGTTCCAGGCTAAGGCGCGGCATTCTATATTCGACGGCATTGGAAGAAGGCTGCACTAAGATCGCCCTCGGTCATCATGCCGACGACATCATCGCAACGTTCCTGCTGAACCTGTTCTACGTCGGCCAGTTGAAGGCGATGCCGCCGATCCTGCGGAATGACGCGGGCAACAACACTATCATCCGCCCGCTTGCTTATTGTCAGGAAGCCGAGATCGTGAAATACGCCGAAGAGCAAAAGTTTCCGATAATTCCCTGCGACCTCTGCGGCTCTCAACCCAACCTAAAACGCGCCCGAGTCAAACGGCTGGTTAACGAGCTTGAAAAGGAAACGCCTTTCATCCGCAGCTCGATCATGACCGCACTGACGAACGTGACGGGTTCGCACTTGTTGGATAATCGGCTATACGATTTCCGTAATTTTGAGCCGCTCATTAAACAGATCCCTGCCGGTCACGGCAGCGTTGAAAAAGAGCTCGACGCCGTTTTCGACCACAGTGAGCTGGCCTTTACGCCTAACCTCATGCAGGCCGCCGGGTTGGAGAATGTAAATTAAAAAGGCCTCGGGATCCGAATGAATCCAGAGGCCTCTTCCTAAAAATAGACAACCCTTTAGTTAAGCTTTCGCGACGAGAATATTTTGTCCTCGATCGGCACGTTGTGCTTTATCGACGTAAATATGGTGACGATGTCGCCGTTCGAGGACGTGTTGTTGACCTGTTTGAACGGGATCATTACGCCATCGACGTTGCGGTAGTCGCTGAAAACTATCGTATACGGAAGCGACTGGGAGCTTGTGCTTGACGGTACGACGCCTTCGCGTTTGAGCATCAGGAACGTTTTGGTCGAGTAGTATTCGGTAAACTTCGTTCCTTTTTCGGGTTCGAATTCTACGGCATATGCCTCTTCATCTCCTACCTTTGCGATTCGTTTGACGGTGATCGCCTTGTACTTCGACTTCCAATCGAGCATACCGTGAATGTCGGCGGCGAGGCGTGTATCCTCGAGCCGTTTGCCCGCAAGTTTTTCGACCGGTGAAAAGGTGGTGGCCTCTTCGCCGCTCGTTCCGTCGAAATATTCCCAGCTTTTCGCGATCTCTTTTCCGATAGCTTTGAACGATAGTGTCCGTCGCCGACTTGTTCGGAGCTTTTGTCCAGCTGGTCGACTCGGTCTTGACGCCCTGCTGCTCCATGTCCGAGACGGACTTGGCAACGCGTGACGTGATCTTTCGCCAATTCGCCTCGCCGCCGCTGGCCGCGAGCACCTTCGGATACAGCTCGTCGACCGTGATCGGCGACGGTTCGTTCGTAGCTGTGATCGGCTTTAGTTCGAGGTCGCCCTGCGGCTGTGCCAATACGATAGCCTCGATCTTGCCCGCCGCATCGCGTTTGACCTTGACGGCGTAATCGGCCGGCAGCCCGGCGGGATGATAATTGTCCTTAGACTTTTCGTTGAGCGGGTAAGGAGGCTGGCCGGGAACGACGGCAACCGTCTTGCCTTCCGAATCCTTGATCTCCATTTCGAAATGGTGTCGACACGGCCCGGTATTTTCCGATCAATTCCTTTGCGGCATTTGAGTTTGCAGGTGGCTCTGCGGCTGACTCGCGGCAGCGTAACGTCTCCCTGCGGCTGCTGTAGAAATAGCTCCTTGTCCTTGAACGTAGCGAAAAACCCGTCCGGTGCACCGGCGATCTTGTACTTGCGCTCGCCAACGTTCTCCAACGTGTATTCCGGCTGGCCGGGTACGGTCATGAACAAGCTTTCCGTCCTTCCATTTCACGTCAATATCGACACCGGCCTCCTCCAATCTGTACTTTCCGGCTTCCTTTTCCGGCCCTGAGGCTGAGGCTGTTCCCGTCTTTGCCGATTCGGGTTTGCCGAGGATGTTCTCCCAAACGATCGGCATCAACTCACCGCCGAGTGATGAGCCTGAAACGTTGGTCAGCATGACGAAGCCGATCTTCTTTTCCGGGATCATTGCCACGAGGGCGTTAAACCCATCGATATTGCCGCCGTGCTGCACGACGGTCAGGCCGTTCCACTTTCCGATCATCCAGCCAAAACCATAGCTCGCCGTGCCCGAGGCATTCATTTTCATCTGCGGCTTTATCCATTCCTCGTAACCTTTTTCAGAAACGAGCCGTTTGCCGTCAGGTGTCACGCCGCCGTTCAGCACGAAGCGGACCCACTTGGCCATATCGTTGGCCGAGGAATTAATCGAGCCGGCCGGGCCGACCGCGTCGATATTGCGATAGGGCAGTTTTTGGGTCTCTTTTGTGTCGAAATTGTAAAGATAGCCGAACGAGCGGTCTTTCGCCGCCGCCATTTCAGTGATCGACATATTGCTGTTCGTCATGCCCAGCGGCTTGAAAATGCGTTCGGGGACGAACTTTTCCCACGGCTGCTTTTGTGCGACGGCAACGACCTCGCCTGCTGTCGTATACATAAGGTTTTGATAACCGAACTTTTCACGCAGTTTTCCGATCGGTTTTGCTTCGCCAGCAACGCGGATCAGCTCGGCCCGCGTCAATTTGCCGGTGATCATCGCTAAGTCGGTGCGGTTGAGGCCCGAGGAATGCGTCAGCAGATCGCGGATCGTCATGTTCTTGTCCGTCTCCGGATCGTACATCTTAAAGTACGGCAGCACGGTCCGAGGCGAGGCGTCGAGCGAGATCTTGCCCTCGTCAGCGGTCATAAGGACCGTTAAGCCGGTAAAAGCCTTTGACGACGAACCGATAGCGAACTGGGTATCAGGCGTAACAGGGACTTTGTTCTCAAAGTCCTTATAGCCGAGGCCTTTCGCGTAAATGACCTGATCGTCTTTTACGATGACAAGCGACATTCCCGGTATTCCGAGCTCCTTTCGGCGGGCATCGGTCTTTCCCTCGATAGCTGAAAGAGCCGCCGCGTAAGAAGATGCCGCCGCTGCCGACTGGCCTTGAGCATTCCCGACCTGAGCAAAAGTGGAGGTCGCGACCGAAAATAAGAGGAGTATCGCTAAAAGCGAATGAACGAGCTTTGTTTTGTACATTATGTGATCTCCGGATGGGTAACTTATCCATTCTACGCCATCGCCGATCAAAAAGTTCCGTCCGAAGGCAGAAAGAATCCATCCAAATCGCGTCGCAACGCAAATAAAACCCGATAGATCTCCTACCGCCCCGCTTTAACGGCGATCCAACGCTTCGATAGCACGGATCACTCGAAGAGTATTTTTGTTCATGTGCAGTCCGAGGGCGATCAGCCCAAAGGCTACGATCGTGTAAATTGCCATCGCGGTCACCAACAGAAGGATGTGACTGCGGTTCGACAGGTCGGCCAGCACCAGGAAAAGGCCAAGGAACGCCGCCTCGACCAGGGCGGCCCCGACGAACGCGAGTTTATACCGGCGTTCGTTCGCTTCGATCTGTTTCAACGTGCTGTTTCTGATCTCGTCCAGTTTTTCCATGATCACCTCTTCATTGCTTCTGCAAAATTGCGTTTACTACCAGCGGTATTAGTATCAGTGCCTCGATCGCGGCTGCGATCAGAACTATCAATTTCGTAGTTTTATCGTTCATAAACTTTTGTCTCATTGCCCGTCATCCGCCGCAGTACTTTTAATCCATAAGCGACTCGCGACTTGGCCGTCCCGACGGAGATATCGAGTATCTCGGCGGTTTCCCGCAGGCTGAACTCGTCGAGATAATGGAGCACGATGGCCGTCCGGCTCTCCGGCGATAGGCGGCCCACCAGTTCGGGAAGGCGGTCGAGGAGTTCCTTATCAAAAAGCTCATCAGGCTCCTCGACAGGTATCGTTGCGAGAACATCTTCATCCGTCGAAGGCCTGAGCCGCTGTTTTTTCATATGTCGATAGGCCTCCCGCGACGCGATTCGGTAAGCCCAGGCCCGAAACTGTTTCGGATCGTCCAGCCATTTGATCTTTCGGTAAATGATCAGGAAAACCTCCTGCAGGATATCCTCCGCAAGTTCACGGTCGCCGGCCAGGTGTCGGATATACCGATAGAACCGCGACTGGACCGCCGCGAAAAGCTCGTCAAAGGCTGCAATATCGCCCGTTTGTGCCCGGAGCACTAAGAACAATTCGTGTTTTTTCTCCTCAAACGGGTCCATCCGAATATAATGAGATTGTAATTGACCAAAGTGTTCGAAGATATTTCGCGGAGTACTGAAAAAACCAAGTATGGAGACGCTCAGCGACGGTTCCTGTGTGTTCCGAAACGAACTCAATATCGAGGGCGAAGGTGTTTCTCCGTTCACGGTCGGTGCGGGGTGGCTGGTCGAGATAATCGAAATATATTCGGGCGCGTTGAGTTTCGTCTGCGACGACGACGAGGTGCGCCCCGACGGGAAGCGTTTTGGGGCATATTATTCGCGGTTCTCGATCATCGAGACATCAGTGAAAAATAACACGCGGGCCGATGTTTTCGGCATAGGCGCGTTCGACGGGGCGCCGGGACTACCGTCCGACTCGGTGCTGTTCGAAACAGATTTCGACGGCCCTTTTACTTCCGCTGCCGCAGGCCGAGGAAGTGCTGACCAACGGACGCAATAAACAGTCGATTGATATCAATTCGAGCCCTTCACTGCTATCGCTGAAAGCGAAGAGGCTGATCGATGAGAGTTATCGCGTTTTCCCATCCATTGCGCGTATTGCCGAACGACTCGGTGTCAGGCATGAGCACCTCTCCCGGCAGTTCAAACGCGATTACAAAATGGCCCCTAACACATACCTTCACCGTGTCCGCGCTGCCGAAGCAAGTTACAAGCTGCAGCGGGGCGAAGAGATAATCGAAGTTTCCGCGGACGTCGGCTATAACGATCTGAGCCGCTTCTACAAGCAATTCCGCAAGGGCATGAAAACCTCACCGGGCAGCTGCCGGGCCTGAAACCAATATCAAAAAACGCCAAGACTGTTTGGCCCTTGCGGCTTTATCCTTTTGCTGTAAAGGAGAAAATGGAATATGAGAAAGGTGATATTCGGCGGCGCAAACAGTTTGGATAATTACATTGCCCGAGAGGACGGATCGTATGATTGGATACTTTGGGGCGATGAGGCGGCAGAATTGATGAAGGATATGTGGTCCCGGTTCGATACGATCGTCATGGGCCGCAAAACATACGATGTGGCTGCGGGAGGCTCTGCTAAAACCAAACGAAAAAAGGCAAAGAATCCCTACGGCGATATGCGATCGATCGTCTTTTCCAGGACCCTTAAGCCTGCCGAACACGACGGCGTCGAGATCATTGCCGATGATCCCGGCAAAGTTCATCAAAAAGCTGAAGCGGGAAAAGGGTAAAGACATCTGCATTATGGGCGGCGGCGAGCTTGCGAAGACGCTGTTCGAGGCGGGCGTGATCGACGAGATCGGGTTCAACATCCATCCCGTCCTTCTCGGTTCAGGCGTTCCGTTGTTTCACAAGATGAAAAGGCAGATCGACCTCGAACTGCTCGAATGCCGGCCGTTCAAGAATGGATGTGTTTATGTTTTGTACAAGGTGAAGAATCAAGCGGCGAGACCGACCGCTGCTTGATCCGACTCGCGTTCGTCCGGATTTGGCAGGCTATTAGTCGGGCAAGACGAACGCTTAAGTCCCATAAGCATAAAGAAAACCATAGCGACCTCCTGATCGCCGAGATTGTAGTGCACGAGTCCGCTTGTGACGAATCCGGCAAGGCCGCCGAGGCATCCGAGTAGAACGCCCTTTGATGCCCAGCTTTGTAAGTTTGCTTTCAACCCTTTCCACAGCGTCCGGGCGTAAATGCCGAGAATTGCCAGCCACAAGAGCAGCGCCGGCAGTCCCCGCTCTACAAGCAACTGCACAGGCGTCGAATGAAAATGTCCCATCGGCTGCCAGCCCCGGTCGAACAGACCCCATTCCTGCCAATGCTTTTGGATCGAATCCATTCCGACCCCGAATACAATGTGTCGCGGGTTTTCCGCCCACAGCCGCAGGCCGTCCCGGACCATCATTTGGCGATAGCGGCTTGATTCATCCTTACTGTCGAAAAAATCTACCCGTCGAGATTGCTGAAGGAATATCAGACCTCCCAAAGCTATCGGCACGAACACCAAAACCGCCGCAAGAAACCATTTTCGTCCAAGGCCAAGCAGAACGATCAATCCGGCCGAGACCGCAAACGCAAGCTGCGGTGCCCGCGTGACGGTAAGGAGCAGAGCAAAACCCATTGCAAGAAGGGCCAGCCCAAGCAGACCAACCAAAGATCGGTTGGCGCTAGTCCTCTCCCCCTCTCCTTCTCTCCCTTTCTCCTCTTCTCCCTGTCTCCTCCACTTCCCTGCGCCCCAACTCCCGATGCCCGCAACGATCAGGCCGAAAACAAGCGAACCGACCAGCTGAAGCACTTCGGCATAGGTGGTGTAGTGTCCGTAAAATCCCTTCGAGCGCCAGTTATGGCTTTTTTTCCATCCGGTTGCACCCAGCCTTGCGAGTGGATCGTTACTGGCGGCAAGGTCATCCCGGTTTAGTTCGACCGTGATACTCGAAATCGGGCCGGTAAAACTTGATCCTGGAAACTTCCGTTTGTTCGACGGCGGCAAGACACGGCCTCCGGCGTCGTTACCTTTTGTCCGTTGACCTCGAGCAGCGTGTCGCCGTCGAGAAGGCGCGCCTTTGCGAGTGCCCCGTTCGCCGCGAGCCCGTGGATCTCAACGCCCCGGCCCACGATCCGTTCAACCGGCATCCAGAGCACGTTCACCATGCACGACCCGATCAAAACGGCGGCGAGAAAGAAAGCAGACTTATAGGTTCGAACGTTGTAGACGACAAAGTAGAAGATGAGAAAGACCGCCACACCGCGAAGCTTGTTCAACGACACAAGCGGCTCATAGGAAAAGAACGAACTTATCGCCGACCAGATAAACAAGCCCCACAAGGCGGCATCAAGCCAGCCGAAACGAAAGGAAACACGCGGCTTGAAAAATAGCCTGACTATCCACGCCAACATTCCTATGATCCATGCCGTCTGTGTCGCGGCTATTGAATGCGGAGCGGCGGCGAAAGTAAGGACAAGAAAAAGATAGGCAAAACGCTCCAGCCATTGAACGGCCGTGCCCGTTTCGCCGATCCCAGCAAGCATGTCCAGCCGCTCGAAAAACTTCCGCATAAATGCGAGTATTGTAGCAGTTATCGCCCTTGTCAACCTTTCGAGCAGTATGGATGAAACTCTTCAGATCGACCTTTCGGTGACTGCCGAGATCAAGCTTTATTACGACCTCTATGTTCCCGAGGACGCCCAGCCTGCGGCACCGCTCCTGATCGCGGTTCACGGCTACGGGGCGCACAAACGCTACATGATGCGCGAGGCTCGTGCCGTCGCTCCCGCGGGTTGGGTGATCGCGTCCGTCCAGGGCCCGCACCAGCACTTCCGCCCGAAGGAGGATGGCGGCTACCGCGTCGGCTTCGGCTGGCTGACGGACCTTTATTCAGCGGAATCGGTCGCGCTCCATCATAAGTTTTTGCTCGACGTGATCGCGAAGCTGTTTGCCGATGGCTTGATCGACCGGTCCAGGGTTTATTTTTACGGTTTCTCGCAGGCGTGCGCGCTGAACTTTCGTTTTGCGTTCACGCACCCTGATGTTCCGGCAGGTGTGATCGGCGTATGCGGCGGAATTCCCGGCGACCTCGATACAAATCCCCTGTATCAACAGCTCGACGCTCCTGCGTTTTACCTGTACGGTGATGACGACGAGTTTTATTCGCAAGAGAAATTCACGGGATTCGATGAAAAGCTTCGAGAGCGCTTACCCAATTACCGCTCGAAACGATACACGGCCAAACATGAAATAACCGAAGAAATGCGCTCCGACATTCGCAGCTTTTTTTTGGAGATATAAGATTGTGAATGTACGATTCAAATTAAGGGTCCGGCAAAAGACCGCCGATTCTGTCAGCCGATGATTCGGACAAAAACGAAGGTTTTTGTCCAACGAGTCACTGGTGCTAAGTGCGCACAATGTTATGACGAAAGCCTTATTCATGATTCTTTTGATGTGGGTCGCTGGTCGGGCCCCGTCCGAGCAGACTTCCGCGAGACAAGAGGAAGGTGTGCCGGCTTCGGCTCAATCAGAAGATTCGATCCGTCCAAATCAAACCGCGGCGGTTTCACCAACCGAAATCTCCTGCACCGATGAAGTACTCAAACCCTTCTGGAAGGAGATAAAGAACACCGGAGAGTTTCACGCGCGTCCCGGAATCTGGCCTATCCATTTCTTGCCCTATAAATACATCTACACGATTTCGCTTTCCATATCCGATGCAACCAAATATCTACGGCATGACGCATACGTTGCCGGCGTTCTCGCTGAAACTAGCTCGGAGCACTTTGTGGAGAAAGACTTCCACATGGATGCCGCACTGTAAGTCCGATGCTTGACGTTCAGAAGGCCGATCTGAACGGCGACGGCGAAAGTCGAATTTATTTTATGGGGCAATAACGGCAATTTGTGTGGAGCGACAGGCAACTGTGAAATGTGGATATACGAAATCCAGAGTGGACAATATACTCTGCTTTTGCAGGCGAACGGGTATAACGGCGAGGAGCAAGGCCCCCGTTCCAACCTGCAAATTTGTTGATTTGACGTCCCAACAAATGGTTTGAAATAGATAAGCTAAAGTCTAGGGGATACTTTAACCTCGTGGTGAAAGGGCACGCCACGGGTTATGAAACTACGGAACATTATTACAGCTTTAACGGGAAAGAATATTTTGAGCGGAAATGTTTGGTCAAGAGCTTTTCCGTTAGTGATGAAAAGCCGTCAATAAGTACGTGCGAAGAGGCGTGGTCGCGGTGAAACGATCCGCGGGAATCACAGGTCCTTGACATTGAAATTGAGTCAACTCCACGAGATAACCAAAAACGAAGGTTCGAGCGTAGGCTGCAAGCAGCAGCTCTTAGTACGCCGTTTGCAACTGGGATGATGAACATTTGTATTGCGGGAAATCCTTTCATTTGGTCTTTGTACTGGAATTGGTGCAGAAGGAATTGAGTCCATCCAGCTACGATTTTAAAGCCAAAAACGAAGGTTGGCGGTCCTTAAAGCGAATATAGCTCGGCCTTCTTGTAGCTCGTTTGCAGATATTCTTTCCTGAGATGACTTGAAGCTATTTCGTATGCGCGAAATGAGACCATTTTTGGAATACTTGGTGCAGTCACGGAAGAGACCATTTCCGGGAAATCCATATCTGGGACGGCTTCGGAGCGATCGCTGTTCTCATGATTTCTGCTATAAAGTAGAGGTTCCTCCGCCTCTTCTCATACCGGTGACGAGACTTTTTCTAGCTTTGAACTTCAAAGGAAAATCAACTTCTCACAGTTTCGTGTGCGAAAAGGGATTCCCGCTGCTCTCACGCGTAGATGACATCTACGATGATGTTGTTTTTCGATCCGATGAAATCAAAGGCTTACGGAACGAATGCGTTACGCTGAGGTGATCTGCCTGAATCTAACGTGGGGCGGAATTTTTGAGGATTCTGCTTGCCGCATGCGATTCGGCACTAAAAGTTGGGGCCGGCCTGATCCTGTCCGGTGAATAGGCTATCGAACACAGATTTTATGGAAGTTCTCAAGCCGAAAAATTTGGTCACCGGATCACTGTAGTTCCGGGACAAGAACGAAGGTTTCTGTCCAGCGTATGTTAAGAACGACAAAAGTCCCCCCCATTCGCGCCTTCCAAATCATTCGTATCATCCAGATCATTCCTAACGTGCGGATCGGCGTTTCAAGCCGCGGTGGCGGGGCTGTATACTTCGACGCGGTGGGCCGCCGGCGGTTTTGGGGTCGGGCCGGGGATCTTTGAAATTGTTGAGATGGATGTGGATGGTTGAGGCCTTTGTCCGGTCTGTCCGGTGCGGGTTTCGCGGTGTGGGAACGGTAAGTCGTGTGTTTGCAATACTTAATATTTTCGGAACTAAAGTTTTTCCGAAAGAACGCCAAAATGCCGGTTAACCGATGCGGTGTCAACACTTTAGCCCTACCGGACAAGCCCGGAACACCGGACAACACCGACAAAAGGCAGTTGCCCAGCGGAGTCTTGAACCCCGCCGGGCACGTGCAAGAGCCGCCAACCGGTGCGGGCGCGGCGTTATTCCTCTTCTTCGGAGGACCGCGTCGCGAAGCTGCCGCGGGGCGAATAGTTGATCCGTCGCGTTTCGCGTATGCGGCCGTCGCCTACGCTTCCTTCGACGATCTCGTAACCGAGCAGGGCGAACACCCGGTTTCGTACGAACAGCGGGCGGGCGTTGCCATACCAATCGACGCAGGATGCCCGACAGCCGTCGCTGTTCGAGGTGTTGCGGGATTCCATCTCGCCCAACTCGTCGAACGAGAGGCCTTTGTTACGCAGGAAGAGGATCGCGGCGGAGCCTTCCACGAGATGGCGATAACCCGCACGGCCTTCGCGGGCGATGGGCAGGCCGAGCAGGCCGGAATCTTGCCCGTCGGGCTTATAGAAGAATCCGTGGCTGCGAAGCTCACCTTGCGAAGCGTTCCTTCGCGAATAGCTTTCCTTAACCTCGGGCCTCGAACCCAGACGGACCGGCGAAAAGTAGAGGTCTGTTCCGTTCGTGCCGACGACAACAGCATCTTTTCCTAACTGTTCGATCCGGTCGACGCCGTGTTTGAGTCGAAGCTCGCTGACATCCCCGCGGGCCCAGTTGACGGCAAACAGGTCCGCCGCATTCTTCGTTTCAGGCCGTCCCCAGCCGCTGCCGGTTCCGTAGAGAAGATAGTCGCCGACGAAACGGTTCTGGAACGTGTAACCGCGTCGGTTTTGGCAATTCCTGATATCGATAGCCGGGAGCATCGAGGCTGCCGTCCGAGAAGCTGTCGACCGGCATCCGGAACAGCGCGACATCGCCCGCGGCAAACTCCGATCCCCACATCTGCTCGCCGTAGCCGTCCGAGCGGACGAGCACGTTCAGGTGCTGGTCGCCGCTTTCCAGGAACGAAAACTGGTCAACGGGTGAACCGGTCACACCAACGGCGCTCGGGGCCGAGCCGTCGAGCGGCATCTTGTAAAGCATCGAGCTCGACTTCGGTTTGCGGCCCTCGCCGTAGTTGTAGCTCCAGTCGGTTGTCCAAATGTAAACCGAGCTCGGCGAAACATAGAACACTCGTCCCGGAGCCCCGAGCGTTCCGGTCGCGGTGCAGGAGAAATCGCGGCTGGCCAGATCACATACCGTAACGGTGTGCAAGGCCATTCCGTAACTCGACTCGACCGGTCGTTCCGCTCGATAAATGTTGGTCGGCTGGATGATCCGTTGAAATTCGGTGTTCGTCGCGCCTTTATGCCATTTACGGACGGCGGGGAAACGTTCCATCGGGTCGCCTCCGCCGTAGCCAAGGTACATCGGCGTGTAAAAGATCAGCTTGCTTCCGATCAGCCGGCTGGCGTAGTTGCGAGATGAATAATAGTCGTTCGACCGCAGATGATAGGTCGAACGGTAATCCAGCCCGCCGAGTTCGTCGATGTCGAAAAGATTTATTTCCGTCCCACCGCGGCCGTAACTGTAGCCGACGACCACGACGGTGTTGCCCGAAACCAGCATCTCGTCGTACCAGTCGCTTTGCGGATTTACCCCCGGAGCAAATGCGTCAACAGTGTCGACAGGTTTCAACGCGTTGTCACCGATCCTCACGGTGAACAGCCGTCCGCGTCTGAGAATGACCAGATGATCACCGTGCACTTTGACGATACCGCCTTCATCAACACCGGCGTGCTGGTTGTTCGTTACCGAATCGTCCTCTTTTGCATCCTTTGCCGATTCGGCCGCTACACCATCGGCCGACATAGCGGGCGAAGCAGAGGGAGCGTTAGAATTAGCGGCCGACTTTGCCACGGGCCGCCGCTGTGCGTCGCGTTTGCGTCTTCTCCTCCAGAGAGCGGAAATAGTCCCGCAGCTCCTGTTCGGAACGGAATGCACGAAGCGTCTTTTTTGGTTTGGATAGCTCGGCGGCAGCCGGATCGACCTCGGTATTTGCGGTAGTTATCGATCCGTTAAATCGTGCGGTTGAAAAAACAAAGGCTGAAGCGGCGATCACCATAACCGCGGCTATTATCGACATGGTCTTTTTCATCTTCTTTCTCCATTCCGGCTGGAATTTCAGAGAACCTCGGTGCGGGGCCTTTCCGGTTCCTTGATATGCCTTGAACGAAGAATGGAAAAGAAACTTGCAGGTTTATTTGGAGTTTAGCGGTTCGGAAAGGGTTTTCTTATCTCGACACGGTCGGCCAAGGCCGCGGGCAGGTCGACATCGAACGATTCCTTGCCGGAAGCATCTTTCGTGATTTCGACCGAAATATCCTCCGGCTTTATGTTGTCGAAAAGCGATCTGCCGCCGAACAGAACGACGTTGACCTTTCTCTTTGCGTCGTTTTTGACCGGTACGCTAAGCGACCGCTCAACCCGGCGTTCACCTATGCGGAAGGTAACGTCGACCAGTGTCTCAAGCGTGCGTACCTTTTCAGGATTTGAAATACTGATCGGCACCTGGCGAGCAGTAAAATCGGAATTCTTATTCGACAGGTCGATCTTGTCGGTGGTTACCATCGCAAGCGATCGCACAAGATTGGAAGGTCCGCGGACGTGTATCTTCGCTGGTTCGATGGTGTTCCCGTAAACCTCGAACCCATCGGCGGGCTGCCCGGTTGTCACGGGGCTGACCGTCACTTCTCTGACCTCGACGGTTTCGATCTTTACCGGTATTTGCCGGGGAATTATCTCATCCAGCTTTATACCCGTCGGCAGCATTATCGAAACCCTGCCCGGAGTAAGCTGAACCACCTGGTTGCCGGGCTGGACGTTCGTCAGGTCCAGCGAGACGACGAGGTCATTTCGGTTAAGCTGGTCGATCTTTCGCTTGTCGCCGCTGATGACGATATCGATCTCGTCTGCGGTCGATGTCGCATCTACGTCGTCGGAAAAACGAAGAGTGAGCGGAATGCCGTTCATCCGCTGGATGGTCGGCTGGCTCAGACCGGTAACACCCACCCAAAGGGCGAATGTGATCACCAGCGCAGCCAGCTTCATCGGCCAATCTTCAAGGAACACTTTTTTGAGGATGTTCTTGAGATAAAGCTTTAATTGCTGGCTTTCAAAAAGATTTTCCGCGTTTGAGGCCATTTCGTGCCGGGCTCAGAGTACAATCTTCAGCTTTTCTTATCCGCGGCAGACCGCAAGCTAAAGCTTGAACTCTGAACTTTAACCTACTGTTATCTCACTCTCCGCTTCTTTCATCGTTTTAGCCGGTTCGCGTTTCTGGGTCGTAACGGGTATCTCCATCGCATCCAGTAGGAGCTTGCGAAGCTGCGTTGTGTCGAGATTTCGGTTCACAACACCGGCTTCGACATATGTGATCAATCCCGTCTCTTCCGAAACGACTATAGATATCGCATCGGAACCTTCGGTGATCCCGATCGCCGCGCGGTGGCGCGTTCCCATCTCGCGTGAGATCTCGGGATTTTTCGTCAACGGCAGAAAG
The DNA here is from genome assembly GCA_963763355.1 of uncultured Acidobacteriota bacterium. Taxonomy (GTDB): domain Bacteria; phylum Acidobacteriota; class Blastocatellia; order Pyrinomonadales; family Pyrinomonadaceae; genus OLB17. The sequence continues at coordinate 633,519 of CAVXOI010000007.1, read as the reverse complement.
ACGGACGCGGCCGCGAGGCGTTCGTTTTGAATAATTACGGCACCGTCGTGGAGCGGCGTCGATGGATTAAAGATCGTAACTAAGAGGTCGTATCCGATCGTTGCATCGAGCTGGACGCCCGCATCGACAAAATTTCTCAGCCCAACGTTCCGCTCGATCACTATCAACGCTCCCGTTTTTTCGGAAGAAAGCGTGGTAACGGCAAGTACGATCTCGTCATATACGCTTCCGCCGAACTGGCCTCGTTGGCGCCTCAAGATCGGAAACCGAAGTCGGTTCGCGAAAAAGATCAGCGCCTGTCGTATCTCTGACTGAAAAAGAACGATGATCGCGAACCCGACATAAACCACGGCATATCGAAGCACGAATTCGAGCGTCGAAAGGTCCTGTGCGATCGCAAGCCAGTAGAGCAGGAACAAAAGCACAAGCCCGACGACCGTCGGCACGGCGCGGGTGCCGCGGAGCAGTTTCAGCACGACATACACGATAATGAACACGAACGCCATGTCCACCACGCTGCGCACGCTATTAACTGCCGGAATATAGTCGCTGATCTGCATCTCGCACTCGGGCGGACCCTTTCTAACCGGTATGTTTCGGGATCATTTCGGCCGGGGCGTTGTCCGCGGGGCCCGCCGTATATAAGAATAACATAAGGGCTTCAAGCCGCCGCGTATGATAACAGTCTCGGAACTGGCCAGTCCGGCCGCTCCGTTTCTTCTTTCTTCCTCTTCTTCCTCTCCTTTCGGTGGTTCACTCCGATCAGACCACAGAAGGACAGGAATAAGAGGAAAAACCGTCCGCGCCAGGTCGAACTGGGCGGCCATAAGGGTTGGATGCATTAAATTGCTGTCACGCTTTGGCCTTAAACAAGAAAACCGACGAGCTTTCCTTCATGGTCCAAAACACTGACTGCCCCGACGCCGTTAAGCCGCATCAGTTCCTTTGCCTCCGACAACGGCGTCCCGACCTCTACGAACATCCCGTCATCAACCGTGCGCATTGTTTCGTTGACCGTCACCCGCCTCCAGTCGTCTCGCGGTATTGTTTTCATATCCTCAAGCGACAAGATCCCGTACAGGTTCTTGTCCACCGCGACCGGAAAGGCCGGTTGACGATTGATCGGCAGGAGGCGGTCGATGAATTCCTGGAGACTCATATTCGGCGGAACAACCGCCGGAAGCATCATCACATCGTCAACGATCTTGCTTCCGACCGAATCGACCGCCGCGATGATCCCGCGGGCAGAATCGAAAAGGAAAAAGCCGGTCAGGATGGCCCAAAACCCGGTAAAGACCTGTGCCCGGCCGAGCGCGAAATACAGGCCCAGGGCCACCAATCCAACCGCAATTACCTGTCCGCATCTGCCCGTCAGCTTTGTGGCCTCGTTCAGGTCCTTGCCGTTCCGCCAGAGATATGCCCGCAAAACGCGGCCTCCATCAAGCGGATAACCAGGGAAAAGGTTAAACACCGCAAGGAGAAAATTTGCCAGCGCCAGAAGAAATAAAAGGTCACGCAGCACATCCAGCTCGGCTGCGTTCGCCGCAGTCAGAAGGACTGTGAAAAGAATTGCCAGAAGGAAGCTTGCGGCCGGGCCGGCGATCGCGATCCTGAACTCGGCACGAGGCGTCGGCGGTTCGTGGGTGAAGCGCGTGAAGCCCCCGAAAGGATGCAGAACTATGTCAACAACTTCGAGCTTTTCCAAACGGGCGATGACCGCGTGGGCGAGTTCGTGCAGGAAGATGGAGGCGAAAAAACCGAGGGTCGCACCGGCCCCCAGGAAAACGCTCGCGACCCAATTTCCGACCTGGGCATTGAGGCTTGCGGCCGTGATCGCGGTCATTAGCACCAGCACAAGGAACCATCGCTGGTCAGCCCGCACGGGTATCCCCGAAACCCTTAACAATGTGACTTGGCGCCGAATCCCCTCGAAAAATTGCATTTACTACCCTGGATATGTCTCAGATTAACATATTTGGGACCGGCCGAATCCGTCGAAAAGGCGCGTGCTATATTTAGCTCTATATGAGAGTGGACGGAATGGCTGGAAGGTTCGCGTATGCGCTGATCGTCATCATAGTATTTGCTGCGGCAGCTTCGGCCGAATGGGAGAATGTTGGGAATATCACGGCCGTAACACGGGTAAAACCTAACGGAGTTGTGTTTAGCACGTCTTCCCGGGCGGTCGGTTCGGTCGAGTTTTTTGACCTCGACGTGATCAGGGTCCGTCTTGCTCCGTCCGGCAATTTCGAACGCGATCTTTCTTATGCTATCGACTACTCGGTCGACCGCCACACGCCAGCCGTGAAGGTCGAACAATCACGGTCACAGATCGTTTTGACGAATGCTTTTGGAACAAAGGTCGTTCTTCACAGATCGCTGTTCCGAATCGAGATCTTTGACTCGTCAGGGCAACTCGTTGTGGGCGACGATCTGCGGAACCCCGTCAGGTTCGATCGCTCAACCGGCGAATTCGCCGCAACGAAAACTCGTTCGAGCGAGGTGGAAACCTACTATGGTTTTGGCGAAAAGGCGTTTATTGAGATGTCGCGGAATGGCAAGTACATCGTCAACTGGAACACCGACACGTTTTCGTACCCGATCGGAACCGACCCGATCTATCAGACCGTCCCCTTCTTTCACGCGCTGAACAACGGCAAGGCCTACGGCCTTTTCCTCAATAACACCTTTCGCTCGTTTTTCGACATGGGCAAGACCTCGCCCGACCGGTACTCATTCGGAGCAAACGGCGGCGAGCTGGATTACTACGTATTTACTGGTGGCAAGCAACGGACTCCTAAGAAAGTGCTTGAGGATTACACGCGGCTCACGGGCCGTACGCCTCTGCCGCCCATCTGGGCGCTTGGTAACCAGCAATCGCGTTGGTCATACTTTCCGGAAAAACGCGTACGCGAGATAGCCGAAGGATTCAGAAAGAACAGGATCCCGGCGGATGTCATCTACCTGGACGTGGACTACATGGACGGCTATCGAGTGTTCACGTGGGACAAAACGAGATTTCCCGATCCGCCGAAGCTGATCGGCGATCTCAGGAAAGACGGGTTCCGCACCGTTTTGATCATCGATCCCGGCGTGAAGGTCGATCCTAACTATCACGCCTACTCGGATGGCCGAAGCAAGGGCGTTTTTGTGAAGAACCCGGACGGCTCGGAACTGAACCGCGACGTCTGGCCGAAGTCCTCCGCATTCCCCGATTTTACCGATCCGAAGGCCCGAGATTGGTTCGCGTCGTTTTACCGCCAGCATCTTGACGAGGGCATCGCAGGTTTTTGGACGGACATGAACGAACCGGGCGTATTCCTGACCGAAAGGTCGCCCCGGCCGGAGATAGCTCATCATCCTGAAAAGACTTTTCCATATGACACACCGCATGCCGGCGATGGCCTGCGTGACACGCACCGCCGCTACCACAATGTTTACGGAATGCAGATGGCGCGAGCGACATTTGAGGGTGTGAAAAAGCTGGCGCCTGAACGGCGTCCGTTCGTGTTGACGCGGGCAGGATTTGCCGGTGTTCAAAGGTACGCAGCCGTTTGGACGGGCGATAATGTTTCAAGCTGGGATCACTTGGCGCTGACCATCCCGATGCTCGCGAACATGAGCGTCTCGGGAATCCCGTTCGTGGGTGCCGATGTCGGCGGTTTCGCTGAGATGCCGAGCGGCGAGCTTTACGCCCGCTGGCTGCAAGCCGGAGCATTGACGCCGTTCTTTCGCTCGCATTCGGTTGGCTGGGTCGGCAACAAGGAGCCGTGGGAGTTCGGTGAGGAGTTTACCAAGATCAATCGCGCGACGGTCGAGCTTCGGTATCAATTTCTGCCGTACATCTACTCACTTTTCCGTGAACACGAGCGAACCGGAGCGCCGGTGATGCGGCCGTTATGGTACGAGTTCCCGGCCGATAAGCAGACGTATCTCATCGCGGACCAATTCATGCTCGGCAGCAATATACTTGTAGCACCGGTCCTCAAGGAAGGAATGAGAACACGCGGCATCTATCTTCCGGCCGAAGCCGAATGGATAGACTGGTGGACCGGGACCAGGCTCGAAAGCGGCAAAACGCACTATCCGCAAACCCCGCTCGACCGCCTGCCGATCTTCGTTCGCGTCGGCTCGGTCGTCCCGACGCAAAGCGTCATCCAACATACAGGCGAAATGCCCAACGCGGCGATCACCCTGAACATCGCGGCCGGTATCGGTTCAGATCGCACCGAAACAGCCAAACTTTTTCAGGACGCGGGCGAAGGCTATGGTTACCGCCGAAACGATTGGCGCGAGATAGAGATCACGCACCACCGCGGCGTACTTTCTATTAAACGCACAGGAACCTTCAACGGGCAGCACCTCGGGTCTGTCGAGGTTCGCGGTATCGGTGAAAGGCCGAAAGAGATAACGGCCGACGGCCGCAAAGTGGAATTCGATTTCCAGCCGGAAGCAAAAAGATTGAGTTTTCGTTTACGCGGGGATGAAAGGGAAATTCTGGTGGTTCGCTAGCTGGCTTTCGGTCGTCAAATAAGGGCTTTCGAGATCCTAGCCGTCGAATGTCGAACGATCAGCGTCGGCTCGACGCTTAGCACTTTTGCAGCGTGCCCATTCCTTTCACCCGCGAGCTCTTCTAAAACCGTCTTCGCCGCAAGACGGCCCATTTCGAACAGCGGCTGCCTGATCGTGGTGAGTGCGGGATTGTTAAACGCGGCTCCGTAGATATCGTCGAATCCGATAACCGATATGTCCTCAGGAACCCGAAGCCCGACCTCTTCAAGAGCGCGAATGGCACCGATAGCCGAAACGTCATTGAATGCAAAAAGCGCCGTGAACTCTCCATCGGCTTCGATCAGTTTCTTGGCCGCCGCATATCCGAGCTCGGGCGACGGCAGATCGCCTTCCAACTGCTGTATCAGTTTCGGGCTGATCGGAATGTTCCTTGCCTTTGCCGCCTGCAAGATCGTATCGCAACGCTCTTCGGTATCCGAACTGAAAACCTGCCCTTTGATGACCGCGACCTTTCGGTGGCCAAGCTCATAAAAATGCCCGATACCCAGCTCGGCCGCGTGCTGGTGATTCAGAATTACGTTCGTCACGCCTTCGATCTCTTCATGTCCGGAAACGTTAACGACCGGCAGGTCGGGCGCGAACCTGATCGGCGTATCGACCGCGATGATCCCCTCGACCTGCCGTTCGACCAGGACCTCCGGCAAACGTTCCAGAAGGTCGTCGCGATGCAGATGGCTCGCCGTAAGGTAAAAGAACCCTTCATTGGTCAGAGCTGCTTCAACGCCGTTCAGGACCATCGCCGAGTATCCGTCGCTCAATTCAGGAACGAGCACTCCCAGCGTGTGGGTCCGCTGTACGCGAAGCGAACGCGGCAAGGTAATTCGGCCGGTATTTCAGCTCTTTTGCCGCCGAAAAGATGCGCTTTTTTGTTTCTTCGGGGATGGAGTTGGCCGACGGAGCATCGTTCAGTACCAGCGAAAGCGTGGTTGTAGACAGGCCAAGATGTTCTGCAAGCTGTTTAAGGCTGACGGCACCGCGGCCGCGTGATTCGCCGCCGTTCTTCGCGCGCGTCTGTCTTTCCTTTTTCTGCATGGCGGCTATTGGTCAGACCAATTTGCTAGGGTTACGGTATTAAAATTGGTCAAACCAATTTGTCGAAACTTAAGTCTCGCAACATATCATCAATTAGTGTTCAACACCAGAATAGGGACCTGGTACTTTATAACTCAGAGGTCGGAGCCGCCCTTGATCAAACCCCGGCTTAAAGGTGATCCCGACAAGTTTTGGATAATATAAACCCTTTTCTCGAATGGCATATCAATGTTCTTGACAGTAAAAAATGTGAGTGCTATGTATGTATTACTAAAACGATTTACTCAAACGATTTACCGGGCACGAGCCCAGGTGTGCGGCCTTTTCGCTGACAGCGGATAATCAACCCGATTCTTAGTCTGGAGGGACCATTATGCAAAGTGCATCTATCTCGATTTGGAAGGTGGCTTTTATTGCAGCCATCGTGACCGTATGTTCGATAGTCGGCATCGCCCAGTTCCGGGCCGGCGTTCAGGGCAACGTCACCGACAATGCCGGTGCCGTCGTCCCGGGCGCGACCGTTACGCTGACAAACAAGGACACGAATCAAACCCAGACCACTCAGACGAACGATGATGGGTTCTACCGATTTTCGGCGCTCGTGCCCGGTAACTATTCGGTCGCGGTCGAGAAGGCGAATTTCAGTAAGACTTTGATCGATGACGTAAAAGTGGATGCTGAAGCGATCAAAGGGCAAGATATTGCGCTTCAGGCCGGCGCTATCACCGAAACAGTCACGGTTGCCGCCGAAGGCGTCCAGCTGCAAACCGAGGATGCCAACATTCGGAAAACCATCACCAACGAAGAGGTGCTGAGCCTGCCGCAGGTTGGCCGCGATCCGTATGAACTGGTTCGCTTGACTCCCGGAGTTATTGGCCTCGGTGCAAGGGGCAGCGGCGGGGCATCTGTCGGACTCCCGAACACATCGGGACCGGGCGGTTCGAACAATTCGATCTTTCAGACTGAGAATTCGGTACCGATCTCAGCGAACGGCCAGCGTGCCAGTTCGAACAACTTCCAGATCGACGGCGTAAGCGTGAACAGTCAAAACTGGGGTGGATCGGCCATTGTTACGCCATCTCAGGAAACCGTTAAGGAGATCCAGGTCCTGGCCACGACCTATTCGGCGGAAGACGGCCGGAACAGCGGGGCACAGATAAAGACGATCACGCAGAACGGCACGAATGACTGGCATGGAAGTTTGTTCTTCAAACACACAGATCCGGGCCTGAATGCATTCAACAGGATGCCGAGTTCGATCAACGGGATCGGTGTCGATGGGCCGAGAAGGGTAGAACGCAAGTACCAGACCTACGGGGGAAGTATCGGCGGACAGCTTCCTTTCTTCAATTTCGGCGAAAACGACGGGCCGATATTTCGCTCGGGCCGGGACAAGAGCTGGTTCTTTTTCGCTTACGAAGGATTGCGGGAGAACACGAATGTTCCCTACTTTTCCTGGATCGAAACCGCCTCGTACCGCAGCGCCGTTCTCGCCCAGCGAGCTGGAACGCCCAGCGCGCGCAGTCATCGGAGCTCCAGGCGGGGAACCGCGGACCTTGCAGATCCTGGCGCCGAGACTGACGTCGCAGAACCGCTGGGCGTGCGGCCCGGATGATTCGATCCTACTGAACAATTTCCCGAACGCGCTGGTCGGCAATGGAATCGATTTCGGCCGGGTCGCAGGCGCATACGGAACATTTGCAAACGATACGCTGCCTGACGGCGTTGCCGACATTCAATGTGCACAGCTTCCAAATGAAAGGAGCAACCGAGGCCAACAGTACTTTGGCCGTATGGACTTTCAGGTAACCGAGCGGGCGAAATTGGCGTTCACGGCGATGATCGTGCCGTTCGATACCGGCGGTATGGACAGCTCCGCGCAAAGCCGGCCGCAGGCAGACTTATTCTCCGACAGGCTGAATTTCGCGACAGCCGTGATCTACAACCACACGTTCAGCTCAAACATGCTGAACGAGGCCCGTTTCAGCTACAGCGGTTGGGGCTTCGATGAATTGGAATCTAACCCTGAGCAGAACTTCGGCATTCCCCGCATAGAAGTGGAAGGAATTTGGGGTAATCGCCTGCGATGGGGCGTCCCGCAGCCCGGCACTTTCAGGGACCGTCAGTTCAACTTCCGCGACACCTTGACGAACATCCTGGGCAATCACGTGCTCAAGATCGGCGGCGAATACTCGCTGGATAAGAACGCCGGCGGCAGGGTCAATCTTGCGAGGCCGTTGTTCTCGTTTGTGCGTCCCTGGAATCTTGCTAACGGAACTCCGGTTTTCGAGCAGGTCGGGGCAAACACCCAGGGCAAGCCAACGGCGGATGATACTCTCTTTCACACTACGGGTGCGGCTTTGTTCGTTCAGGACGACTGGAAGATCCGGCCGAATCTCAGCCTGAATTTCGGCCTGCGTTGGGAATTCATGGGCCCGATCACGCCGGACCGGAATGTTATCAGCAACCTGATCCTTGGCCCGGACGACGGCCTGACCGGTGCCCGGATCGACGTGCAGGATACGCTGACCGATCCCGACTGGAATAATTTCGCGCCGCAGTTCGGCTTTGCCTGGTCACCCGGTCGGCTAGATAACAAGCTTGTAATTCGCGGCGGAACGGGCCTCGCGTACGACCGGCTCGCGAACGCCCTGCTGACTAACGCGCGGCGTAACCCGGGAGCTCCGTCGCAGCTTTATGGTATTTGTTGTGGCTTTTCAGTTACCGACCCGCCCTATCTTCAGATGAACTTCAATCTCAGCAGCGACGGTTCGATCTTTGGCTATCCCATACACCCAAATTTGCCATCACTCGGCGCACCCGAGATCTATGGAGCACCAAGAGACCTCCCCAACGCTTCCGTCTGGCGCTATTCACTTGAGGCCCAATATGAGCTTGGTTGGAACACGGTCGCCATGCTCGGCTATACCGGCGCTCGCGGAAAGGACTTCGTGCGAATTGAACCTATTCACATCACTCGTCCGGGCGAGCCAGCGAATATTAATAATTTCGGAGCCGTGTTTTTTGGGGTACCCGATGTAAAAAGCGATTACAACGCTCTGATCTCGAGCTTGACAACCAGGTTTTACAAAGGGGTGAGCCTGATAGCGAACTATACGTTCGGCAAGAGCCTCGACACGGCGTCGTGGGAAGCCCCATGCGCCTGCACGAACCAGACGTTTCCGGTCGATCAGGACGAAGAATACGGGAGATCGGATTTCGATACTCGCCATAACTTCAATTTCAGCGCGGTGTGGGACCTTCCTTTTTACTCGAACCAAAGCTCGTGGAAGGGAAAGATCCTCGGAGGCTGGCAGATCAGCACCATCGTCACGTATAACACCGGATACCCGTGGACCCCGCGAACCGGCAGTTGTTTGCAGGGAGCGTCGGTAAGCAGCGGCAATTTCTGCGATCCGCGGCCGCCCGGGTTTAACGGAGCGCCGCGGCAGGATAATTCGGACGAATCTTTCCTTAGCGGCGGGCCGTACCCTGGGAGTTTCGTTGGAGGGAATTGCGGCGCCAGCCCCGGATGCAATACGGTATTTACGACGAACTTCCCGTTCAACGCCCCGCCTCTGAATTTCCCGCCCGGGATCGGCCGCAATTCAATGTATGGGCCGAAGTACTTTAACACGGACCTTTCTGTCTCGAAGCGATTCGGGCTATGGAACGAGACAAGCAACATCGATCTGAGGGTCAACTTCTTTAACGTTTTCAACCAGTTGAACTTTGCTCCGTTCGGGGCGAACAGCAATTCGACCCACGTCGACCGCGCACAGTTCGGCATTCCGACGAGCGGCCTGTCGGGCCGCGTCGGCGAGTTTCAGGCGAGGCTGAGTTTTTAGGCAGATCCGTTTTCAACCGGGCGTGGTCCTTTGCGGTGCCACGCCCGAACTTTATCCCTGCAAATCGGGGCAGGGAGTGACAGCAAAAGATTCAAAACTAAAAGGCATTCTTCTTAGCGACTTTGCGACTTTGCGGGAAATCTTCTCCCGCAAAGTCGCAAAGGAAAAACCGGAAGAAGACGGAACGTTGAGTCCATGTTGTTGAGGCAAAGAAAAATATTGGCAGCCGCGGTAACACTGTCGATAACTCTGTCCGCTGCGACTGAGGTAATTTCGCAACCTAGAGGTCCGGCGGCCAAACGATACAACATAGTCTTCATTCTCCTCGACGACCAACGATACGACGCTCTGGGCTTCTTGCGGTCTCAGCCGTTCATAAAGACCCCGAACATGGACGCGATCGCGAAAAACGGTGCCTACCTTCCGAACGCATACGTTACGACCGCGTTGTGCTCGCCATCGCGGGCCTCCATCCTTACTGGCCAATACGCCCACCGCCATCGTGTTGTCGATAACGACAGCCCGCTGCCGCGGGGCCTGACCTTTTTTCCGCAATTGCTTCAAAAGGCTGGTTACGAAACAGCATTTATCGGCAAGTGGCATATGGGCGGGCCGACCGATAATCCGCAGCCCGGCTTTAACCGTTGGATTTCATTCAAAGGCCAGGGACACTATCTCCCGCATGCCGACGGCCTTAACATTGACGGCAAGAAAGTCACGCAGAAGGGATATATAACCGACGAGTTGAACGCTTACGCGCTGGATTGGCTGAAGACACGGCAACAGGGAAAGCCGTTTATGCTGTACTTGTCGCACAAAGCGGTACACGCCGAATTCATTCCCGCCGATCGGCATCGAGGCCGCTACGACGATCTTGATTTTACGCCGCCGAGATCGATGGACCCGGCGAACGTACACAACGCGCCGATGTGGGTCCGCAACCAGCGAAATTCCTGGCACGGTGTCGATTTTCCGTACCACAGCGAGTTGAACATAAGCGAGTATTACAAAAGATACGCCGAAACTTTGCTGGCTGTCGACGAGGGCGTCGGACAGTTGATCGATCTTCTAAAGTCGAAAGGGCTTTACGAGAACACGCTGATCGCGGTAATGGGCGACAACGGATTTGCGTTCGGCGAACACGGCCTGATCGACAAACGGACCGCATACGAGGAATCGATGCGCGTGCCGCTTGTCATGCAGCTTCCGGCCCTGATAAAGCCCGGAAAAAAGATCGAGGAGGTGGTCGCCAACATCGATATCGCCCCGACCTTTATGGAGCTCGCAGGACTAAGGAAACCAACGGACATGGACGGCTCGAGTTATGTTCCGATCCTTAAAGGCGAAAAGATACCTTGGCGTGATCACCTGCTTTACGAATATTACTGGGAATACGCCTTTCCTCAGACCCCGACGGTCCACGCTCTCCGGGCCAGCCGGTTCAAGTACATCAACTATTACGGCCTTTGGGACATAAACGAGCTTTATGATCTTCAAAACGACCCGCTGGAACTGCGAAATCTGATCAATCAGCCTGAGCATCGCGAGACGGTCAATAAGATGCGGGAGCAGTTGTTCGGCGTGATGGAACGGACCGGCGGAATGTTCATTCCGCTGAAGGCGAACCGGTGGGGACAGCAGAATCTAAGGCGAGAGGACAAAAAGAAAGCTGCCGAGTTTCCGCCGCAGTTGGTAAAGAAGCCGTGACCCAAAGTAAGTGGATACGTTCAGTGGATAGTGAAGAGTGACAAGTGAATAGTTTCAATGGCGTTCTTTAACTATCCACTATCCCCTAACCACTATCCACTGAAATAGATCAGGAGCCGGATTTAAGACCCGAAGGGGATTATGAAGAGAGCGGTAATAGTTAAACTGATCCCGATACTGCTTTTCCTTTTTGCAACGGCTACTCCGGCTCAAACGCAGTCGGCGGAAAACCGGTTGCGGGTGATGTCGTTCAACATTCGCTACAACGAACCGCGCGACGGCGTGAACGCGTGGCCGAACAGGAAACAGAAGGTCGCGGATGTTATCCGTTTTCACAAAGCGGACCTGATCGGCGTGCAGGAGGCGCAGATCGGGCAGCTTGAAGACCTTGAAAAACTACTGCCGGCCTTTGCCTGGTGCGGCGTCGGGCGAACGGATGGGAAGCGCGACGGCGAGTTCTCGGCAATTCTTTATAGAAAAGAGCGTTTCCGGATCCTTGAGTGCAAAACGTTCTGGCTGTCCGAAATGCCCGAGGCGGCCGGCAGCAAGGGTTGGGACGCCGCTTATCCACGGATCGTGACATGGGCGAAGCTCCGAGATCAGCGAACGCGTAAAACGTTTTTTCATTTCAATACGCATTTCGATCACGTCGGCGTTAAAGCTCGTTTCGAAAGTGCAAAGATGATCATCGGCCGCATTCGGAATGCTTCGGCCGGAATGCAGTCGGTGCTGACCGGCGACCTGAACGTGAAAGAGGATACAGAGGCGTATAAAACGCTCACCGCCACGGACAGCGGACTCAAGGACGCGCGTTACGTGAGCAAGAACGGCCATTTTGGCGGCACGTCCACATTCAACGCATTTAAGGACATGCAGCCGGCGATGAGGATCGACTACATCTTTGTCACGCCCGGCATTGAGGTGTTCGAACACGGCGTTTTATCCGATAACTGGGACGGCTTGTGGGCCTCTGATCATTTGCCGGTATTAGCGGAACTCGGCCTGAGGTGAAGCAGATCGTTTTAGGATTGGCTAATAGCTACTGGCTATTAGCTATTAGCTATTCTTTTCGATGTATCGTAAAACCGCCAAATTCATTTTGATTCTCGTCACGGTTTGCATCTTTGCCTCCACGGGCAGTCCGCAGGCCGGGCGTTTACGTTTTACGATCAACGACGGCTGGCAGTTTATCGGATCTGATAGCCCGGACGCACACAAAAGCAGCGCTGAAACATCTTCGTGGCAGAAGGTCAGCCTGCCGCACACGTGGAATATCGCAGACACGCTAGACGACGAACCCGGATATCGCCGCGGTATCAGTTGGTATAGAAAACAGCTCGCTCTCTCGCCTGACCTGAGCCGAAAACGTATCTTTTTGTATTTCGAAGGCGTCAACCAAACCGCCGACGTTTTCGTGAATGAGAAACCGGCCGGCAGCCATATTGGCGGATATACGGCATTCGCTTTTGATATTACCGCCCTTGTGAAGTTCGGCATGCCGAACACCGTCGCGGTAAAGGTCGACAACTCGCTGGTCAACGACATCCCGCCCCTTGACGCGGATTTTAATATGCACGGCGGGATATATCGAGATGTTTGGATCATTGCCGCGAACGATGCCCATATTAAAACGACAGACATGGCGTCCTCGGGAATCATTATCAGGACCCCTGAAGTTTCCGAAAGCTCGGCTACGGTTTCAATTTCCGGTGCGGTCGTCAACGCAGCGGGTTCCGCGCGCCGGCTTGAGGCGTTCAGCTCGGTTATCGACGCATCCGGGCAGATCGTCGGCACGGCCAGGGCCGACGTAAACGCTTCTGCAAATGGCCAAGCGAATTTCACGCACGCGGACATCCGAATAACCCGGCCAAAACTCTGGTCGCCCGACAGTCCTTATCTTTACAGTGTCCGGACGGTTCTCCACGAGAATGGCAAAGAGATCGACGAAGTGACCGAACCGCTGGGTTTTCGATGGTTCCGGTTCGATCCGGTCGAAGGGTTTTTCCTAAACGGCAAACCGCTGAAATTGCGCGGAACAAACCGCCACCAGGACCATAAAGGTTACGGCAACGCGGTGCCCGATGAGCTTCATGTTCGCGACCTCGAGATCATCAGGGAAACGGGTTTCAACTTCGTCCGCCTGGCCCATTATCCTCAGGACCCGAGCGTGTTGGCCGCGGCCGACAGGCTGGGGTTGATGTTGTGGGAAGAGATACCGGTCGTAAATCTCGTCCACATCTCGGAAGCGTTCAACCGCAATTCCGAATCGATGCTGCGCGAGATGATCCGGCAGCACCGAAATCATCCGTCCGTCATCCTCTGGGGCTACATGAATGAGATCTTCCTGCGAGCTCCGAAGAATGAAGCCCAGATAAAGGCGACGGTCGATCTGGCGCGAAGGCTGGAGAAGATCGCACGCGAGGAAGATCCCGGCCGTCTTACCGCCATCGCGTTCGACCGCGGTGGGCGAGACGACGTTTATCACACCTCGGGCTTGAGTCAGATAACGCACGTCGTTGGATGGAACCTTTATCACGGCTGGTATTACGAAACCTTTGACGATCTCGGTAAGTTCCTTGACGAGCAGCATCGCCGATTTCCGGATCGCCCGTTGTTCGTCAGCGAGTACGGTGCCAACGCGGACCGTCGCGTGCATTCGCTGAATCCGAAACGCTTCGACTCGACGGCCGAGTGGCAGCGGATGTATCACGAATCGTACCTGCGGCAAATGAACGAGCGGAAATTCATCTCCGGCGGTGCCGTTTGGAACAATTTCGATTTCAGTTCCGAGTTTCGCGGCGAGACCATTCCGCACATCAATCAGAAGGGCCTGTTCACCTACGACCGCAGGCCGAAGGACGTTTCTTACTTTTACAAGGCGAATTTTGCGGCTTCACCGGTTCTTCACATCGCGGCGCGCGACTGGCCTGTGCGAAGCGGGCAGAGCGAACAGCAGATGGATGTGTATACGAATCTCGACGAGGTGGAGCTGTCCCTGAACGGTGCGTCGCTCGGAAAAAAGAGCGGCAATTCATCAAGGAAAATTACCTGGACCGTGAAGTTTCGCCCCGGCCCTAATTCGTTTACTGCCCGCGGCACGAGGGACGGCGTTTCGATCACGGATTCGGCGGAGGTCCGATGGATCGACCCGGCCGCGATGGACAACATCGCCGTGAACGCTGGATCGAACGCCGAATACATTCACGAAACCGGCTCCTTTTGGCACGCCGACCAGCCGTACAAACCCGGCGGCTGGGGTTTCATCGGCGAAGGCTCAAAATCAGCAGAGAACCTAAGAAATATTTTCGGTACGGAAGAAGATGCCGTGGCCCAGACCGCGCGTGAAGGTGCGTTCGGATACAGGTTCGACGTAGTCGATGGCGAATATGAAACCGAGCTATGGTTCGTCGAACTGAAAAATGCCAAGCCGGGGGAGCGCGTTTTCGATGTTTCGATCAACGGAAACAAGTTCATTACCGGGGTAGACCTGGCGAAGGAAGCCGGACCGTTCACACTCCTGTCGCGGAAGTTCCGCGTGTCCGCTCGCGATAAAAGCGGGATAAAGATAGATCTTCAGCCGGTAACGGGACAGCCGATAATCAGCGGGCTCCGAGTCCGCCGGATCAGCTAAAAAAAGGGTTATGACAAGAGGAATCATGAGACGAATACTACGACCGGCCGCATTCACGCTTGCTTGTTTGTTCTTGCTCTCGACCGCCGGCCCGGCACAACGGGCAAGGCCCGTTTTGTCCGCAAAGGACGCCGAGATCGAAAGAAAGATCAACGCTCTGCTGGCGCGGATGACCATCGCTGAAAAGCTTGGGCAACTGCAGCAGTTGGACGGCGAAGCGAACGGCAAGTACCGGCCGGAGCATCTTGAGATGGCGCGCAAAGGGCTGCTTGGCTCGACGCTGAACGTTCGCGGGGCGAAGATGACCAACGAGCTGCAGCGGGCCGCGCTGGAATCGCGGCTGAAGATCCCGATACTGCTCGGGTTCGACGTCATTCACGGCTACCGCACGATCTTTCCGGTGCCGTTAGGCGAAACGGCGAGTTGGGACATGTCGCTGCTTGAGCGTAGCGCCGCGATCGCCGCTGCCGAATCGCGCGCGGCGGGCGTGCATTGGACGTTCGCTCCGATGGTCGATATCGCTCGCGATCCGCGTTGGGGCCGGATCATCGAAGGCGCGGGCGAGGATACCTTTCTTGGCGAACAAGCTGCCGCAGCTCGCGTTCGCGGATTTCAGGGGACGGATTACAGCCGTCCCGACCGCATCCTTGCGACCGCGAAACACTGGGTCGGCTACGGAGCCGCTGAGGCCGGCCGCGATTACAGCACGACAAACTTGAGCGAGCGGCTCTCTGCGAGAGGTCTATTTCCCGCCGTTCAAAGCCGCAGTAGATGCGGGGGTCGATTCGTTCATGACGTCGTTCAATGACCTCGACGGCGTCCCAGCAACGGCGAATCCGTTTGTCCTCAAAAAGGTCCTGCGAAAAGAATGGGGCTTCGACGGCCTGGTGGTCAGCGACTATACCGCCGTGATGGAGCTTATGTTCCACGGGCTGGCGAAGGACGAAGCATCGGCTGCAATGTATGCGCTCAACGCCGGCACCGACATGGAAATGGTCAGCCGCTTTTACAACAAACACGGCGAAGAGCTGCTGAAACAGAAAAAGATCTCGATGGCGACGATCGACGAGTCCGTGCGAAATGTGCTGCGGATCAAATTCCGGCTCGGGCTGTTCGACAACCCTTTTGCCGATGAGACGCGTGAGAGGAACGAGGTTTTCAAACAAGCGAACCGCGATCTGGCAGAAGTAGCCGCGGAAAAGTCGTTCGTCTTGTTGAAGAACAACGATCGGACGCTGCCCATCAGCAAGAGCATCGGCGAGATCGCCGTTATAGGCGCCCTTGCCGACAATAAGGCCGAGATGAACAGCAACTGGTCCGGCGACGGCCAGCCGACCGACCCGATCACGGTGGTCGAAGCGCTAAAAGCAAAGTATCCGCGAATGAGGCTCCGCTACGAGGCGGGCTGCGATCCGAAATGCGAAACCGATGCGGGTTTTGCGAAGGCGGTGGAGGCGGTTAAAGCTTCCGATTTTGCGGTGCTCGTCATCGGAGAGTCCGCGGCGATGAGCGGCGAGGCTTCGTCCCGCAGCAACATCGATCTGCCTGGGCGTCAGCTCGATCTGGTTAAGGCCGTTCACGCGACTGGTAAACCTTACGCCGTCGTTCTGATCAACGGCCGTCCGCTGACGATAAATTGGCTTGCCGAAAACTCACCAGCCATTCTCGAAGCCTGGTTTCCCGGTACTATGGCCGGGCCGGCGATCGTCGACACGCTGTTCGGCGATGCAAATCCGGGCGGTAAATTGCCCGTCACATTTCCGCGTTCGGTCGGGCAAATACCGATCTATTACAATCAAAAAAACACCGGCCGCCCGTTCAAGGCGAGCGAGAAGTACACGTCGAAATATCTTGACATCGATAACACGCCGCTTTATCCGTTCGGTTATGGCTTGAGCTATACGACCTTCGCGATCGAGAACCTAAAACTCGAAAAACTCGAAATTCTCCCGAACGAGCGGCCTGCGAATTACGGTTGACGCCCGAAACACAGGCCGCATTGCGGGCGACGAAGTTGTACAGCTTTACATTCACGACATCGCCGCCAGCGTCACGCGGCCCGTGAAAGAGCTGCGCGGGTTCAAACGCGTAACTCTGCGGCCCGGTGAAAAGCAAACGGTCGAATTCTCACTCGGAAGAAAGGAACTGGAGTTCCTGGGCCGCGATCTTAAGCCGGTGCTGGAAACCGGCGAGTTTCAAGTTTTTGTCGGCAGCAGCAGCGAGAGCGGATTGCAAAGCACTTTCTCGGTCGTCGATCGATATTCGCCGCCGCGAACAAAGGCGGCCGTTTCCACCATTCCGGTCGAGCCGCCGCCCGCCGCACCTCTACCGACTGCTCCGGTCTCACCGCAGGACGACGCATTTCTCGAAGATTTTCAACGCCGAACCTTTCAATATTTTTGGGACCACACCAACGCGAATAACGGGCTCACGCTTGACCGTACCCGCACCGACGGCCAGCCGAAACCGAGGGGACATAATTCTTTCAACATCGCCAGTTCGGGCGCGTCCGGGTTCGCGTTGACGGGTTACTGCATCGCTGCCGACCGCGGTTGGATGCCGCGCGCGCAGGTGATCGACCGGACGCGAAAAGCCCTCGATTTTTTCGCGAACCGTGCGCCTCACCAGCGCGGATGGTTCTATCACTGGATGGACTATGAGACCGGCGAGCGGCGTTGGAACAGCGAGATCTCGTCGATCGATTCCGCATTGCTGCTCGGCGGCGTTCTTAGCGTGAAGCAATGTTTTAAAGAGGACCGCGAGATCGTCCGGCTGGCCGACCAGATCTACGGACGCGTCGATTTCGATTGGATGCTGAACGGCCATCCGTTCCTACTATCGCACGGCTGGCGGCCCGAGAACGGCTGGATCGAGCATCGGTGGAAGGATTACAGCGAACAAACGATGCTCTATTTGCTTGCGATCGGCTCGCCGACCAGTCCCATTCCGCCGCAGTCCTGGTACGCCCTGAAACGCGATTGGCGAGAGTACGAGGGCCAGCGATACCTGGCCGCGGTGCCTCCACTTTTCATTCACCAGTTCTCGCACGCTTGGGTCGATTTCCGCGGCCGTCGTGAGACGAAACCTCCCTATGTCGATTACTTTGAGAACTCGGTAAAAGCGACCCGGGCGCAGCAGCTTTTTTCGGCGAATGTATTGAGCAAGGATTTTCCCAAATACTCAATGACAATGTGGGGCCTCACCGCGTCCGACAGCCAGCGCGGCTACATCGCTTGGGGAGCACCGCCGCGTGAGCCGGCGATCGACGGCACGGTGGTGCCATGTGCTCCCGCGGGTTCACTGATGTTCGCGCCGGAAGCAACGCTGCCCGTGTTGAAAGAGATCAAGGAAAAGTACGACAAGACGTGGGGAAAATACGGCTTTGCCGATGCTTTCAACCCGAACAACGGGTGGGTGAACCCGGACGTGATCGGCATCGATCTCGGCATTTCCCTGCTTAGCGCCGAGAACCTTCGCAGCGGAAAGGTCTGGTATTGGTTCATGCAGAACGATGAGATCCGCCGGGCGCTGAAGTTGGTTTCTTTGGATAAAGCGTAGCAGCCGCCCGCGGGCGTAAAGAACCCCGTCGCTGCCGCTCCCGGTTCCGACAAAACAGAACCCACCGGTTGGCGGACCGGTGGGTTTCTTTTCGCGCCTTGTCTCTTGGAGGAGCACTCTGACGCACGAAAATGGCCGGAGCTTTTTATGGCTTCGCCGGCTTGGCGGTTGCGACGCCAGTGCCGCCGGCCTTTGTCCAAACCGCGCCTTGCGCGGATCCTGCGGTACTGATCTTGTAATTGCCGGCTTTCTCAGAGACCACTTTATAGCCTGCCGGAAGCTCGAAGAGCGTCGGGTCCGGTTCGTTTCGAACGATGTTCGTTAAGCGATAGGTCTGTTCGCCGAACCGCGGATCGCTGTTCTTGGACATTACAACAAGCTGAAGCTCGTTCGAATACCAGCGTTCATATACCATCTCGATCGGCCGTTCGTTACCGATCTCGCCCGCGGGAATGGTCGTGATCGTTCGGGTGCCGACCGCCTCCACCCCTTCGATCGCCTGAACGCCCAGGTCCTCGGTCCTCGTTTCATACTTCGATTTGAAGTTCGGCGGATATACGAAAGATCCTTGAAATCCGGAAACGATCTCGCTGGGTTCCCTTGTGATGATGGCCACGGAACCGGTAGTTTTTAAATCGCTTTTGACTTTACCCAGTTCGACCGCTGCCTGCGCCAACTCGACCGCCGCCTGCTTCAACTCGACTCTCATCTTTTCTTCGACGGCCGGACCGACGGTCGTAGCCCTTAGCTCAGCCCTCGCCTTGTCGGCTATCGCGGCTTGCGCGGGGGCTACCCTAACACCGGGCGGCAGCGGTATCGGTGTGCCGGCTCTTCCTCCGAGCAGTTGAACACCATTCAACGCGCCGACGCGAGCGGTCCTCATATGGGAGTCGAGCAAATAGCGGTAACCGCCGACAGGATCGAGAATAGTGATTCCGGGCCCGACGGAATAAAACGACGACCACGCGCCGCCTGATCCGCCTGAGATCTCGCGGCGAAAACGGCCTTCGCTGTTGCGATAAAGCTTGTTGGTCGAACTGTGAACGATGCGGTTTCCGTCCGCCAGGACCTGGACGCTCTCGTTCACGGCGTCGGCCGAGAACGGCGAGCCCTTGACGATCTTTTCCGACATGACGGTCGTTTCCGCCATTATCTTTGCGGCGGGCGGCGTTTGTTGACCGTGCACGGTGATCCCCATCAAAACGAATAAAACGATTCCAGCAAGTGTTTTCATAACTTAACCTCAAAACTTATTCGACCAATCTTATTGCCCGTGGGCTGCCATCGGCACCCACAAGCAGGTCCGCCTTGACCGAGCGGGTCCCATTCTCGAGCGGAAGGTCCACGCCAAGAGCAAAAAGTGCTGATCGCGGCATCTCAACCCGGACGACACGCCCGTCGATCGCGGCATCGACCGCCCTTTCGGCAAAGCCGATCGGATGAAATACCGGTTCCGCATCTTTTGCAGGCGACCCGCTTCGTGCGGTTGTGCTTTATAGCTCGCGGTGCTTCACGGGGCGGCCTTGATACCGTCTTGATCACCTCATTCTCGTCCGGCAATGCTTCCGGTTCCTTTACCGACTGCACGTAAGGAGACGGCTTTATTTCATCGATAGTATCCGGAATCGTAGACCTCGATACACGAGGCGCCTCGGAACGAGAGCCGAAATAGATCACGAACGAAGCGGAGATAAGAATGATCGCAGCAGCAAATGCAGCAGCCGGTTTCCATGCAAACCGCGAAGGCGTCGGCTTGGTTTCATATTCCGCGGCGATCTTTGCGAGCACACTATTGAAAAGCTTTGGATCGGACACCACGCCGTCGATGTCAACGGCATTGCTGCCTGCGACGACGACCGACTTCGCAAGTGTCTCAAGTTCCTGATCTATTAGCTTTCGTTCCTTCATCGCTGCTATATACGTAAGACGACCCTGCCGTTCCGGCGGTTACAAATAACGTTTCAGGACCCGCTTTAAGCTTATGCCGCGCCCTCCAGGCGCGGACCTTTGTCTTCGAAACCGACCATCCGAATTGGTGAGCGATCTCGGCAATGCCCAATTCCTCCGCGTAAAGCATTTGCAGTAAAGCTCGATCCTCAGCGTCAACGTGCGAAAGCAGCTTTCGCGCCAGGTCCTGCCCTATCACCTTCTTTTCCGCGCATTGATTCGCGGCGTCGCGAAGTTGCATCAGATCGAACCCGTCAATGTCCTCGACCAACCCTTCAGGCCTTCTTTTTTGGGCACGAATAATGTCCAGGCATGTATTGGATGTGATCCTCGATATCCAGCTTGGGAAGGACAGGTCGTGGTCGCCGCGAAAGCGTCTTAGCTCTATGAATGTCTTTGCGAAAGCGGTTTGGATGACCTCTTCGATCAGCTCGGGCCGCTGCATGTAGCGGGATGCTACGGATCCGACAAGGCGTTTATGGCGCAGAAAGAGTGCCTCGAAGGCGGTTTCGTCGCCCTGGAGCACGAGTTCGACCAACTGCGCGTCGGTCCGTTCGGCCCGGACAGCCGGGCTCGCGCCGTCGATCTCGTCAGGTCGAATTAACGTTTCGTTCTGCAATGCCGTTTGAGTGGTGCTCATTGGCCGGTGTTGATGCAAATTTGGCCGCCGCAATCAAGGACGCCGCGCGAAACCCACAAGTTACAAACGTTTTCTAACTCAGGGTACTAATACGGTTGATAGGGCGGTCGGGTTTAGACAAATAGCGTTTGGAAGAAGTTAATAAAGTGGGCTTTTAGCGAGGAATTGGGTAACGTATACGCCCCGGGGAAACATCATTTTTGGAAATCGGACACTACCAATTTTCGCCTGGCATCCACCACCAATCCGGGCCGCTTCGAAGTAACGATTATGTTTCGGTCCGCCCTGCTTTCATCAAGCGGTATCTTCGGCGAATACGTCACAACATAAGACGAATCGATGCGGCTGGCGACAAGGCCTGTTTTCTCGATCATTTCGTCATGCGTCAGCGGGTTGACCATTTCGCCGTTCGTGTTCTCGGCCAACTCCGCAAGCTGTTCTTCGCTGATCTCAAGTTCTGCCTTGCGGGCCCGCATTGTTTTCAGCAGCTTGCGGTCCAGATTTATTGTCGGACCGATCTTAGGTGCGGTCGCCATATCGCGGGCACCGTTCGGCAATCCGGCGGCGACCTCGTCCGGAAGAGCTTTGCGCGGCGGCGAATTTGAGATCGCCTTTGTTCGCGGTTCTATATCGCTTGTCTCCATCTGGGTGTAGCTCATTACGTGAACAGTAACGTCACTTGTTAACAGGCCGCGCATCGCGGTCTGTTTTGCCGAGGAGTTGCCGGAGCTGTCGGTCCCGTCCGTAATGAGGATAAGGTGCTTGTTTTCCCGCGGGCTCTCGGCAAGCATATCCTTCGCCAGATCTAGCGCCTTAATGAATGAAGACCTCTTGCCAAATTTCGTTTTTGCGATCGCCGACCGCAAATCGTCCTTTTTGGATGTCCAGTTTGCGACGATCTCCGCTTTGTCGCTGTACTGAATAAGGGCGATCGAGTCTTGCGGTTTAAGGGCAGAAACAAGCCCGTTCGCAACCGCGCGCGTCTTGTCGAGGTTTTTCATCCATCTCAGCTCGCCGCCCGTATCCATCACGATAAGCACGTTTGCAGGCAGGCGACGAACGCTCGACGGCTGATGGAGTATATTATTTTCCGTTATGACCAGGTCTTCACGCTTTACGTCGTGGACAAACTTTCCGTCGTCGTCGAAGGCGAGAACATTGAGTTTGATCTCTTCGGTCACTACCTTAACGCTCTCTTCCTTCTGAGGCGTCGGCGTCGGAACCACACGGCCGCTCTGCCCCTGGGCCGAGATGGGTCCAAAAGCGACGACGACAAAAAGAAGGACCAAAAATGACGCGAGCCTGATCATACCCATTTGGCTAAATACTTAGGATAAGATGACCGTATCACACCTCCGGATGCTTATCGACAAAACTTACGAGATTACGGGCATAATCACGAAAGCTCGGGCAAGCGATCCCATGTTTTGCCAGCAGTGGGTTCGCGACCGACGTGTCGTACGTCTGGTCAAGGAAAAAATAGGGAACGCCGGAATGAGGCAGCCCGGTGACCGGCGGCGAGATAGAGAGCATAAGGCTTCGTTCCACCAGGAGAGGCGGCGGAACGATCACGGAACGTTTTCCTGACAGGTTTTCGGCCAAAACGTCAAAGATCTCGCGGGTTGTGAGCGGGTCGGGGTCGGCAAGCGCGATAGTTTTTCCCTCGGCCTCGTCGTCGAACGCCAGGGCCGCGATGCCGTCGACGACAAAATCGACCGGGACAAGGTTTAGCTTTACCTGCCGCATTTCCGACATTTATCAACCTGAGGAATTTGGGTGCTTTTCGCAGGTATTGGATCAAATAATAGATACCGTCATATTTAGGTATCGCACCTGTATTGGAATCGCCAACAACAACCGCAGGCCGAAAAATTGTGATCGGCAATTCCGCTTTCAATCTTTCGACCGTTGATTCCGCCAGATATTTAGATTCCTCATAAAAATTCCGGAAACCAGCCGAATGTCCAAGCTCAGTTTCCTGGATCCGCCCTTTCCTTTTTCCGGCCACATAGCAGGTCGAAATATAGCTGTACCGTTTAAGGCCCGGCATCCGTTTTGACAAAGGCGTTCACATTTCGAGTGCCTTCGAGATTAACGGCGAGGGCTGCTTCCTTCGAAACGACCAGGTCGTAGACCGCGGCTAGATGGAAAACGTGCGTTGCGGTCTCACGGACAAGTTCGGCATCCTCAGTCCGGCATTCCAAGGCCGGATCGCGTGATGTCCCCTTCGATCAACGCGAAATTCTCAAGCGGGACATCGGTCCTTTCCGCGATCCGCTCGATCTTTTCCATCGAGGCATCGGTAAAACTCGGTTGTATCAAAAGCAGCAGCTGCCGATCGGCCGCCGCAAGACGTTCGACAAGCCGCTCGGCGATAAAGCCGGGAAAACCCGTCAGAAAGATCGTTTCCTTGAATTGCATGCCTTCAGCCAGATCTTATCACTGCGGAGTTTTAGAATTCGAGGACGACCTTTCCAAAACTCTCGTTCGATTCGAGGTATTCGTGGGCCGCTCGGACATCCTCAAAGCTAAATACCCGATCAACAACAGCTACAACGGCTTTGCTTTCCAACAGCGGCACTACCTCACGTGCAAATAGTTCTGTCGCGGCAGCTTTTTCGTCCAGGGGGCGGGAACGTAAAATTGTGCCGATGACCTTGAGCCTTCGAGACAAAACCAATCCAAGATCGATCTCCGAACTTCTGCCGGCGACCAAACCGACAAGTAATAGACGGCCCTTGACCGCGAGACACTTCAGGTTCTCGGTAAAGTAGCCACCGCCGACAAGATCGAGGATCACATCCGCACCGCCAGGCGACTTCGCGTTGAATTGTTCTGCAAAACCGGCATCACCGGCAGTCAATATACCATCGTCGAGCCCGAATTTACCTGCACGCTGCAGCTTATCGGTTGTACGTGACGTGCCGACAGTTTTCGCCCCGGCCGCCCGGGCCAACTGTATCGCGGCAAGGCCAACGCCGGAGCCGACGGCATGGACCAATAGCGTTTCACCTTGCTTTAGCTCTCCCTGAGTAATTACGGCATCGTGGGCGGTGATAAAGGCTTCAGGTATCGCGGCCGCTTCGACAAATGAAAGTTGGTTTGGGATCTTTACCAGGAGTCGGGCATCCGATAGCAGAAACTCCGCCTGAGATTCGCCTGCCGTAATACCGAAAACACGGTCACCGACTTGAAACTGCGGCTCAGCGGTTTCGACGATCTCGCCAGCAAATTCGAGCCCGGGAATATTCGGCGAATATCCCTTCGGAGGCGGGTAAAGCCCGCGTCGCTGAAGCAGATCGGCGCGGTTCAAGGCGGCGGCCCGAACCCGAACCAATGCTTCTCCGGGACCGGGACGCGGCGGGTTAGGAACCTCTCGGATCGCCAGAGTTTCCGGCCCGCCGAATGAAGTTATGTAAACCGCCTTCATAAGAGTAAGAGTCACGCCTTTAGGCGTGAAGTCGCGATAAGGAGTTCAACTACGGGCATACAGGACTACATGCGCGATCGCGCCTAAAGGCGTAACTCTTACGCGTAACCCCTACTTGAGCAGTTTGGCCTCGATATTGTTAGCCTTCAGCGAGTTTCCGGTTGCCCGCTGCAGGTCGGCAATTGCTTTGTTCAGTTCGGTTTGTGCACGCAGCTCGTTCGAACGCGCGGTGGTCAGCGCGGTCTGACGCTCGAGGACCTTGTAAATATCGGTCTGGGCGTTATCAAGTTTCCGCCGTTCGGAATCGTATTGCTTTACCGAATTCTCCCGGGCCACGGCGGCGGCCCTCAGCCGAGCTTCGGCTGTCCGAACCGCCTGGATAGCGTTTCGCACATCGACCTGTATGTTCTGCTCCAGCTGTTCCCGCTGCGTGTCGAGCCTCTCGCCTTCGACCAGGGAACGGCCGTATTGCGCCTTGTTTGTCTTGTCGCCCAACAACGGGAGATTGAACTGGACACCGACACGAAACGTCGGGTATTTGTTCGCAAAGATATCAGTCAATGCCGAACCTGTACCGCCGATCGAATCAAGAAGATTCTGCGTGGCTATTTGCTGCAGCTGTTGCTGCTCGAGACACGCGATATCAAGCGGATCACAGGGCCGTGAAAAGGGGCTTTGAAAATTCGGGTTCCGCGGACCGCCGATCCCCGACGATGTATAGCTCGCGACCAGGTCGATCTGAGGCTTTTTCAGTTCGTTAAAATAGCGTTGGTCGATCGCATTTATATCCTTCTGGGCACGGTTCATCTCAAGCTCGGGGCGGTTTAGCAGGGCCGCATCGATGGCTTGGGAAAGCGTAGTGATTGGCGGATCGAGGTCGACCGAATCAACAGGCGTCACCGCCTTTGACCAGATCGGATCGGTTCGCTGATATGCGATCAGGTTTTTCAGATTGTTCTCTGCGACCGATGCGGTATTGAGCGCTTCGTAAACCGACTGTTCGAAATTCGCGACCTGCGTTTCCGCCGCGACCACGTCTATAGGAGCGAGTTGGCCTTCCTCGACGAGCCGCCTGTTGTGCGCCAACTGTTCTTTCGCATCCTTTACGCCGTCGCGTTGGACTTGGAGGTTCCGCAATGCATATGCCAGGTCCCAGTACGCCCGCTGAACGTTCGCGATTATCTCTATCGTTCGCTGCCGGAACTGTGTGTCAGTGAGCGACAGGTTCCGCTTTCGCTATCTCGATGTTCCGCCGGGGCAGGTCGAAGCTGCGGCCGCGAAGGATCGGCTGAGTCACCTTGAACGTCAAACTTGAGTTGTACTGCGGACTGATGATCGCGATCGGGTTGTTTGTCGACAGGTTCGTGTTGCTCAAGTCAGCGTTCAACTGAGTCCCGAACTTTGGAACATAACCCTGAAAACCCATATTCCCGACAATGGCCCCTTGGGTGGTTTCCTGATTGTTGCTGAAGATACTTACGTTAGGCACCGTCGCGCGTTCGTAGTAGGTTTGTCCGCTGAACCTCGGCTCGTAAAAGCCGCGGGCCGCCTTGAGATCAAACTCCGCGATCTTTACATTCTTGCGTGTAACCTCGATATCCTTATTATTCTCGAGGGCTTTTGTGATCGCTTCGGCCAGGGTCAGCGGCTGCTGGTCGGTCATGTCGACGCCGACACGCCCCAGGTCTGGCAGCGTCCGGTCGTCCGATCGATAATTCGGGCTGATCGCCGGCACGCCCTGAAGGTCTTCGGGCTGGACGTTCTGTTTGTCCGTTACGGCCGGGCGATGACGCCGATGTTGGTGTGGGCGTCGGATTTTGAGCGAACGCCGTTGTCGAGCCCGCGAAAAGTGCGATGAATAATGCTGTATATGATCGCAAAAACATAATAATCACCTTAAATGCGTTGACCGCTATTACGTTCTTTGCGGCCTTAGCGAACTCTGCGTTAAAAGAAATTCTTACGCAAAGGTCGCTAAGGCCGCGAAGTAAAATCTATTGCTTACCAAAAAAGGCGCTCGTCGCCGTGGCGAACTTTCGCCTGATCCCGCCGAAGAGCCATTCCGAAAATCTTGTAACGTTCCGGAAAAGCCGCATCTCGCTCAGGTCGTCGAATATCGAATAAAACACCGGCACCGCGAGCAGCGTCAGCAGCAGACACAGCGTCTGGCCGCCGACGACGAGCACGCCGATCGAGCGGTTCGTTCCCGCACCGGCACCGGTCGAAACGACGAGCGGGATCATGCCGGCGACGAGCGCGATCGTCGTCATCAGGATCGGCCGCAGACGGTCGCGGTTCGCCTGGATGATCGCGTCGTAACGGTTCATCCCCTGCGAACGCAGATTGTTCGTGTGGTCGATCTGCAGGATCGCGTTCTTTTTCACGACGCCGAACAAGCAGCAGCAGTCCGAGCCCCGAAAAGATGTTCACCGTCTGCCCCGTCGACCAGCAGGCTGAGGATGCCGAACGGTATCGACAAGCGGCAGCGTCAGCAAGATCGTCACCGGGTGGATAAACGATTCGAACTGTGCCGCGAGCACGATGTACATGAAGATGAACGACAGCATGATCGCGAGCAGGAAGTAGAATCCGGCCTTGCCCATTTCCTTCGACTGGCCGACGTAACCGGTCGTATAGCCGGGGAGCTTATCAATACCACTCTCGCCAACGAACTTGTCGATCTCCGCCGTGATGCTCGCCGCCGAACCGCCCGGACGCGTGTTCGCGAGCAGCGTCACCTGCCGCTGACGATTCGTCCGGTCGATCGAGCTCGGGCCGGTTCCGCTCGTGACTTTCACCAGCCGGTCGAGCGTGACCCAGCCCACCTTTGACGACGGAACGATCATCCGCTTCAACCCTTCGACGTCCGTTCGAAAGGTGTTGATCGCGCGGACGCGGACCTCGTACTGTTCGGTGCCTTCGTTGAATGTCGTGGCTTCCTGGCCGGCGACCAGCGTGTTCAACGCCTGCGAAACATCGCCGACGCGGACGCCGAGATCGGCCGCGTGATCGCGGTCGATCTCAAGCTGCACCTCCGGCTTTCCGCTGATCAGTGTCGAGTCGACGTCCACCGCGTCGGGGATCGTCTTCATCTCTTCGAGGATCTTTGCCGAGTATTCTTCAAGCTTCTTCAGGTCCGGCCCGGCGATCAGGAACTGGACGTTCGCGTTTCGGAAACCGCCGCCCGAAAATGCCTGTACCTGCTGGACGGCCGTGCGCAATCCCAATTCTCGGGGAACTTTTCGCGGTTGCAGCAGTTCGCGCGTCTCGGCCATCAATTGTTCCTGCGATCTGTCGCCGGTCTTCGATATCGGCGTCAGCTTCACGTAGATCGTTCCGGCGTTCACCACCTGCTGCTGGCCGCCGCCGACCGTCACAAGCGTGTCGGTCACGCCTTGCATCTTTCGGATCTCAGTCGCGATCCGTTCGAAGATCTGTGCCGTCGCGCCGAGGCTCGAACCTTCCGGCGCACGGACCGAGACCTCGAACTGCGACTGGTCGTCGACCGGCAGAAAGTTCTTGCCGACGAACATAAAAAGCGGAATGATGCTAGAAATACCAGACACACAGAGTGACGATCACCCATCGGTGGGCCATCGAGAACTTCAAGAGCAAGCGTATAAACGCCGTCGACGTGTCGGAACCAACCGGCTTCCTTGCGATACTTGCTCTTCCTGTCTCGGACGTTCCTCGCCGGTTCCATTAACTCGTCGTCATGGATCGTCCGACGATTCCGCCTTTTGCCTTCGGCTTCAGGTTCTTGCCGCTTGATCAGCCGCGCCGCGAGCATCGGCGTCAGCGTGAACGAAACGAGCAGCGAAACGCCGACCGCAAACGCCGCCGTCAAGTCCGAACCTCGACATGAACCGTCCGACGATGCCCTGCATGAATCCGATCGGCACGAACACCGCCATCAGCGACAGCGTCGTCGCGAGAACCGCGAGCCCGATCTCGCGCGTTCCCTCGATCGCCGCCTGGAACGGGTCCATTCCCTTTTCTTCGACAAACCGGTAAATGTTTTCCAGCACGACGATCGCGTCGTCGATAACGATGCCGACCATCAGTGTCAGCGAAAGCATCGTGATCGAATTGAGCGTGTAGCCCATCGCGTACATCAGCGCGAAGGTCGAGATGATCGATGTCGGAATAGCGAGCGCCGCGATGAATGTCGAGCGGAAATTCCACAGGAAACAGGAACACGACGATCGCCGCGAGGATCGAACCGACGATCAAGTGCTCCTCGATCGCGTGCAGCGAATTTTCGATAAAGATCGAGTTGTCGCCGACGATCCGCATTTCGAATCCCTTGGGAAGTGTCGGCTCGATCTCCTTCAGCCGGTCCTTTGATCTCGTGTGCGACCGCGACGGTGTTTTGTCCGGACTGCTTTGAGACGATCAAGCGTCACCGCGGGCTGGCCGTTCAGGCGAGCCTCGGAGCGGAGCTCTTCGGCGCCGTCTTCGATGTAACCGAGGTCCTTTACCTTGACCTGATAATTGCCGCGCGTCGCGACGACGACCTCGTCGAACTCTTCGGGCTTTTGTATCTTGCCCATCGTTCGGACGCTGGTTTCTGTTTGCCCTTCGTCGAGTCGGCCGCTCGGAAACTCGATGTTCTGGATGCCTCAGGCGGCTGACACCTCGGCCGGCGTCACGTTGTACGAACGCATTTTGTCCGGGTCGACCCAGACGTTGATCTGCCGCTCCTGGCCGCCGATGATCGTGATCTGGCCGACGCCGTTGACCGATTCGATGCGCTCCTTGATCCTGTTCTTTGCAACCTCGGTACCTCGCGAAGACGCGGTCGGAGCCGAAACGACGATGCGCAGGACCGGGGCCGCATCGCTGTCCAGTTTTTGCACGGTCGGCTGCTCGGCCGTTTCGGGCAGATTCGGAATGACCGTCTGAACGCGGTTCTCGACCTCCTGGGCGGCGACGTTCACGTCCTTTTCGAGAACGAACTGGACGAACACCTGCGAGATGCCTTCGATCGACGTCGAACGCAGCTCGTCGATACCGCTGATCGTGTTCACCGCTTCCTCGATCTTTTCCGTGATCTCGGTTTCGATCTCCTCCGGCGATGCACCGGGATTGATGACCGTGACCGTGATCGTCGGGAAATCGACCTTCGGAAAAAGGTCGACGCCGAGGCTGAAGAACGAGAAACGCGCCGACCACCACCAGCGACACGATCAACATCGTCGCGAACACCGGACGCTTTACACAAACTTCAGCTAACCACTGCATAAAATTAGTTCCAAGTTCCTGGTTCCGAGTTCCAGTTTCGACTAACGGTCACTAATGACCGAAACGTTATTGCCGTACGAATACGCCGTCGGTAAGGGCAGCCAGGTTTCCTGACCGCAACCAGATCGCCTTCGATCACGCCTTGTTTGATCTGGATCAGGTCGTTCTCAAGAAGTCCGAGCTGAACGAACTGTTCGCGGGCGATCCCGTCCTTGATAACGAAAACAGAGTTCGTGTCGCCGACCGTTTTTACGCCGGTTACCGGGATCATCACAGCCGGCTCGGGCTTTGACTGCGTGATCCGGACGGTCGCGAACTGGCCCGGCTTGAGCAGGCCTTCGGTGTTCTGGACTTCGGCCTCGACAGACAAGCGTTCGTGCCGTCGCGTTCAGGCTGGGCGAAATGCGGACGACGGTTCCGGCAAAATTTCTATCGGGATAGGCACTTGTTTGAAGCGAGATCCCCTGTCCGCTCGCGATCTTGCCGATCGCCTGCTCAGGGATATCGATCTTCAGGCGAAGCGTCGATGTGCGGACGATCGTCGCGACCTTCGAATTCGGCGTGTTCGGCGAGATGTACTCACCGACATCCGCGACCCTTTCCGAAACAAAGCCGCTGATCGGCGCCAGGATCGCGGTATCTGTCACTGCCTTTTCCGCCGCGGACAACCTGCGCTTCGAGCGGGCCCAAAGCGGCGCGGGCACTTGCCGCCGCGGCCCGGGCCGTATCGACAGCGCTCCTCGCCGTGTCGATCGCTTTTATCGCGACCGCCGCATTCGAGCGGGCTTCGTCCGAATTGTCCTAAGCAGAGCATCTCGCTGCGATTTGCGCTGGTCGTAGATCGACCGCGATATGTCGCCGGTTTCCAGCAGCCGCTCTGACCGCCGCAATTCCTTTTCGGCCAGCTCAAGCTGGGCGGTGACCGTCTTGACCTGCGAAAAATCTTTTATCTGAAAATCCTCCCCGTCGCGAACGCCAAGCCGTGCCTGCGTTTGCCGCAAGGTTGCAATCGCCTGGTCGACGTTCGCTTCGGCCTGGCCGACCGCCTTCCGTTGCTGCTCGACCTGCGCCCGCGCCTGATCGAGGCGGATCTGCGCGTCGCGGGCGTCGAGGCGGACGAGTACATCGCCCTGGTTAACATAGCTTCCGATATCGAAATTGACCTCGACGATCTTGCCGCTGACGGCGGGTGCCACATCGGTCTGCGCATCACTTGCCAGGTTGCCAGTCGCCTCGATATACGTCGGTATCGGTTTGATCACCGCCTGCGCCGTCGTCACGTCAACTATCGCGGGTTCATTGTTCGAATTCGCTGTCGTGGCTGCGCTCGAGCCGCAACCCGAAAGTCCGGCGACCGCGATCGCGATCACTCCAAGAAAGGCAATATAATTCCGTTTATTAATCAGCATGATGAAACCTTTTACGTTCGAGAGTCGACGTTCACATTCCGTCGAAATTCCGCACAGGATCATTTCGGCAAAGCTCTTTGCGGCCATGTCGTTCGATATGTCGAGGATCGTTCTCTTTTTGTCCCACAAAATGTTGTTCAGCGAGTGGTGGATAAGCATCCCGAGGAAGCAGCGGACCGCAATTCGCGGGTCCATATCCCTGAATGCACCGTCCTTTTGACGTTCTTCGATATAACCGCCGAGAAAGCGGTATATCTCTGCAACGAACTCTCCAAAAAATCGTTCCGCCAGTTCGTGCTCTTCAAGAGCCGAATAAAACAACAGCCTCATGAACGCGACGTCCGCCTGGTGCTTGTCGAGCGCCTGAATTGCAAAGTGATAAAAAACGCCGCGATCGTCCTTTGCCTTCATCGCCTCTTTCAGCTCTTCATTGCTTTCCCAGGGGAATTCATGAAGGCCGTCGGCACATTTCTTCGCTTCGAGGATCGCTCCGTAAAGCGCGTCCTTTGACGCAAAATGCTTAAAGACCATCGCTTCGGACACGCCCGAGCCGCGGGCGATGTCCTTTGTGGTGGTGCCGCTGAATCCACGCTGTGAAAACAGGTCGAACGCGGTCTGAAGGATCTGAGCACGGCGTTTATCACCCGACATTCGGCCGTGCTGATCGCATTTGAAGATGTCCTGGATCAATTGTTGACTCCCTTATATAGAATAGTAAGTGCTTACTCACCCGCGAAAGAATAAAGATTTGCATTTCGCGCCGAATCTTGTCAAGGAGTTTGCAGCCGGCCGTTAGAATTTTTTAACGAAGAACTATTCACAAGAGTTCCGCAACCTGAAAAAATTGTAAGAACAATAGAACGTCGATCGTTCGACGGGTTACAATAACGGAACAATTTGGTTTCCCGGGTCGTTTTAACTAACTGCCGATGCCTGACGGACCTTTCCGCCGGCAAAATGGCGATTTAGAGCAATCATAGGGTCATAAGGAGGCGGCAAATGTCGGAATTTGACGAAGAAGTAAAGAAGGCAGAAAAGGAATTGAATCAAAGCCTGGTTCCGCTTGTTCCGGAACCGGATCGGGGAATGGAAGACGAATTTTTAGGAGATATAAAGATGCAAGCACAGGAGTACGGGCAGCAGCTGCAGGACGCCGCCGGAAAGGCCAGGGTTTTTGCTGAAGAAAAAGCTGCGTGGGCAAGTGAAAAGTTCAAGGAGCTGCAGAACAAGGACCCGAAGGAACTGGTCGAGGACGCCAAAGAATTTGCGCGTCAAAAGCCGGGCCAGACGATCCTGATCTCGGCCGCGATCGGCTTGGTCATAGGGTTTCTTCTAAAAGGTCGTCGATGATCCGATGAGGAAATTGCCCAACTAAAAATAAGAAAGGCGGACCTGTCCGCCTTTTTTATTGAGCTGATCACACCGTTCTATTCTTGCGCGTGGATAAGCCTTCTAGTAGTGTCGCCGAACAAAACGTCGATCTTCTGAGTCTCCAAAACGGCGGTAACTTCGCCATGGCCGAAGGTGGAATGCATCATCGCCTGGCCTTTTTTGTATTTTTTGTTTCTGTCGTAGGGATCCGGCACCTTACCCTTCCCGGCCGTCACGCCCGTTTTTACCCCGCTCTTGAAAGTACTTAGGGTTTGGCAGGTGTCGCAGACGGCCGAGGTGATCTTGCCGAGCTTGGTCACCGACCGTACATTATGGGCGGTATCGTCGTCGCAGGCCGAGCAAAACATCGAAACAGTATCGCCCGATGCGTGTTTTTCTATCGTCGCCATAAAAAGTCATCTCCTTATTCAGATGATCGCGTCCGGGGATGCAACGCGATCGAACCGAGTAGGGTCTAATTAAATCTATTTTACCATACTTTCGGAAAATTGGGTTCTGGCGGGGAAAATCCTTATTCTTCAACTATTTAGATTCGGCTGAAGCTCTGTTCGATCCACTCCGCTGCAACAACCCGAGGGCTTCTTTTCCGTCCGTCGACGTCGTAGTTCATCTTTCGCATATCCTCGGTCGAGATCCGATCGGCAAGCCTTTCGAACGCGTTCACGAGGGCGGGCATTGCCGATTCCCTCGCAATGAAAACGGCTTGATAAGGCGGAAAATAATGCTTGTCGTCCTCCAGCTGGAACAGGTCCAGTTCCTTAATAAGGCCGTCGGTCGAGTTTCCGGCGATAATATCCAGTTCGCCCGATCGCAGGGCCCGATAGGTAAGCGCCAGGTCCATTTCACGGGGTTGTTTAGCGAAATTAAACCCGTAGGCTTTTACAAACCCCGAATAGCCATCGGCGCGTGACATAAAATCCTGACCGAAACCCGCCTGCCAATTCCGCGAGGCCGGAATGGTGTCCGATATAGTTCGCAAGCCCTGTGCTCTCGCAACATCGCCGCGTACGAGGATGGCAAAATCATTGGCGAACCCTAGCGGTGGACTGACCGAAAGGCTGAATTTTTCGGCGTACTCGGCTTTCGTTGCACCGTAAACCTCCTGCGGGTCGGTGACCGGCGGATGTTTGAGGATAGCGGTGTAGGCCGTGCCTGTATATTCGGGATAAACATCGATCTGTCCTGATAAAAGTCCGTCGTGGGCCAGATTTCCGCCAAGCTCGAACTGCCGCACGACCTCGATGCCCTCCCTCTCGAGCATTTGCGACAGGATCTCGGCTAGGATCACCGACTCTGTAAAATCTTTCGATCCAACGACGACCCTTTGGACCTGCGCAGCATCAGCGTATCGCTCGGAACGTGTATTTTTCAGATCTGAAATTTCAGTTCCGAAATTCGGCAAATAGCTCGTTCCCACGATAGCGACAAACACAGCCGCAGCTCCGGCGATCGCAACTTTGCGTATGCCCGACGGCCTCTCGCCGATCTTGAACGACCGCTCGATCTGGCCCAGAGCGAAGTCGCACAACAGCGCCAGCACTGCGGACGCCAACGCGCCGGCGATCAACAAATTATTATCGTTTTGACGCAAGCCTCGGAAAATGTAAGTTCCCAAACCGCCCGCCCCGACCGCAGCCGCAACGGTCGCGACGCCGACAGCTATGACAACGGCAACGCGAATTCCAGTCAATATCACGGGCGCGGCCAACGGTAATTCGACCAAGCGGAGGATCTGCCAGTTGGTCATTCCCATCGCCACGGCCGCCTCACGGACCTTTGGATCGATGCCCAAGATACCCGTCACCGTGTTGCGGATAACCGGCAGCAATGCGTATAAAGCCAAGGCGATCACCGCCGTACGTGCCCCTATGCCGCCTATGAAGGGTATCGGAATAAGGAGGCCAAAGAGTGCCAGGCTTGGCACTGTCTGCATGATATTGGCGAAGCCCGAGGACCGGCGTCTGCAGGCTTTTCACGCGGGTTAGTGCTACACCGAGCGGTACCCCGATCAGCACGGCAAATCCCGTCGAAAGAAGCACAATAAAAATATGCTCGCGGGTAAGCACGAGCAATTCCTGCCAATTTGAATTTAAGAATTGGAAAAAATCGTTCACCGATACGATTCTACCCCCTAACCGGATTTCGGTCAGACGAGAATAAAAAATTTTGCTGTGTGCACGGAAGCGGTAAAGATCTAGACTGAGCGAAAAGCAACTTTCTGGCTAACACGGGGCATCTTTGATACGATGGTCCTCTTGAAATGAAACCCTCAATATTCGACATAAACAGTTTGCGTGTGGCCGCTCCGTGTCCAGTTCCATGGGAAACCATGACTGGCGACGACCGGGTAAGGCGATGCAATGAGTGTGAGCTAAATATTTTCAATATCAGCGAAATGACCGCTGACGAAGTTGAAGGGCTCGTTCAGTCCAGAGATGGCCGAATGTGCATTCGCCTTTATCGCCGTGCGGATGGAACTGTTTTGACGAAAGACTGCCCGGTAGGACTAAGGGCATTACAAAAACGATTGGGCCGATATGCGGCCGCCGCGTTTGCATCCGTGCTTGGGCTTTTTTCGATTTCGTACGCTCAGAGTACGAATTCGGATCCGACCGCTGAGAGGGCGACGAAGATCGATCGAACGCAAGCACAGAAACAGGAATGTGAACTTGTCGGAACAGTCCTCGATCCCCATGGTGGAATGATCCCTTGTGTGTCCATAACCGTCTACCGAAACAAGGAAAAGACGTCGTTGAAGACTATTTCAGATTCGAAGGGAAATTTCAGTTTTAATGGACTTGCTGAAGGGACTTATCGCATATATGCGAAGGCCGGCGGATTCAAGAAATCACTTTACGAGGAAGTAAAGGTTGCCAAGGGAGAAAAAGTAAGCCTTAAGATGATTCTGGATCCGGGAGAAGCCTCCGTTACGGTGGGAATATATGCCGACGTGCCGTTGATCGATATGACGTCAACGAGTGTAACTACCACTATTACGACCCGCAAGATCGAAAAAGTTCCTCACCGATAGCTCTATAAGAACAGAGGCTCACTTTTTCGGAAAGGTCGGCAAAAGCTGCGGCACGACGCGGCCTTTTGTTTTTTGCTCGAAGGCGTAGGCATATTTTATGAGCGACGGTTCGCTCCATGGACGTCCGAAGAACAGCATTCCCGCGGCCTGAATTGATCCCGGAACCGCTGCGCCCGATGCATTGGTCGACGGTGCAACCTCGCGAAGCCCTACAGGTACCGTGATCGATGGATATCCGGCAACCGCGGCAATTGCCCATGCCTGGCCGGCCGTCGGGCCAACGAGCGCATCCAGCTTTTCTTTGGCGATAAGCGCGTCGATGCCTTCTTCGCGAGTGGTTCGCTTTATTTTGGCCAGCGAGTCAAGATACGCCTTGTCGGTCAGGCCGCCCTTTTTTTGCGATTCGATAAAGAGTTCCTGTCCGAACAGCGGCAATTCCTTTTCCTTGTTCTCCTCGTTAAATTTGATCAGGTCTTCGAGGGTCTTATATTTACTCCCGCGAGCGGCAAGATATTTGTTGAGATCGGCCTTGAACTCGTATTGGAGAACAGCGGTCCGGTCAGCCTGCGTCGCGGAAAGATCTGGAAACGACACATCAACCAGGGTGGCACCGGCTTCACGGAGCTTGTCGATAAACGGCTGGAAAAAGGCCTTGTATGGTTCGGGGTTTTGTCGTGGCGGGAACCAGACGACGCCGAGCCGCGCGCCTTTTAGGCCGTTCGGGTCGAGGAATTTGGTGTAATCGCGGGCAGCATTCTTCGCTCCCTCGACGGTTATATCGTCTTGAGGGTCGGTGCCGGCCATCGCACTGAGCAGAGCGGCAGCGTCAGCGACGGTCCTCGCCATCGGGCCGGCGGTGTCCTGTGTATGCGCTATTGGGATAATGCCGCTTCGAGAAATTAAGCCGAGGGTCGGTTTGATTCCGACGACGCCGTTGGTCACAGCGGGGCAGATGATGGAACCGTTCGTCTCGGTACCAACCGCGGCAGCCGCAAGATTGGCGGAAACGGCCACGCCCGAACCGGAGCTTGAGCCGCACGGATTCTGATCGAGGAAATACGGGTTGTTCGTCTGCCCACCGCGGCCGGACCAGCCGCTGATCGACCTTTGTCCTCGGAAGTTTGCCCATTCGCTCAGGTTAGTTTTCCCGATTATCACGGCACCGGCTTTTCTAAGCCTCTGAACTACGAAGGCGTCCTGTTTCGGCGTCGGCGCGTCGACCAGCGCCAGCGACCCGGCAGTCGTCTTCATTTTATCCGCGGTATCGATATTGTCCTTGATGAGGACCGGAATGCCGTGAAGGAGCCCTCGCGTTTTTCGGTTCTTCCGCTCCTTGTCCAACTGCTCGGCGATGGCAAGCGCATCGGGATTGATCTCGATAACCGAGCGCGTTTTTAAATCTATTACCTTAATCCGTTCAAGATACATCTCGACAAGGCGTTTCGACGTCAATTGCCCGGCCCTCATCTTTGCCTGCAGATCGGCGATCGTGGCTTCGACAAGTTCCGGAAAAGGGTCTGCCGTCGAAATGCCGGATACGCCGCCGCTCGCCTTTCGAACCAGAGGAATAGCGGCAACGCCGGCCGCACTGATCTTCAAAAATTCACGCCTGTTATGCTTGGTTTTGGACATATAGGTAAGGTTTTCGGCAATTGTAGCAGAATTCCCGCGGACCGGTGACCCGGCCCATCTTCACGATCTCACGACATTTTGATGCCAACTCAAAAGGTTGATTATTCGTCTAATTCTTATTGACAGCGGACGGACGATCCTTCTTCACCAGGAACCTGACGCAAAACTATAAACATTTGATCCATACGCTTGCTTTCCTTTTAAGCGAGCTGTCTGCAGGAGAGATATGAAATCATTTTTTCGAAGTTTTTTGCCTGTCTTAACGCTTGCTTTTGTGTTGGTTAGTGCCGGATTTGCTCAAACCTCGCGCACCGCAGAAGCATTTCCCAACGTAAAGATCAAGAATTTTGGCCAGATGGAGGCCAATTACTATCGCGGAGGACAGCCGAAAGTCGACCAATACCAGTCACTTAAGGATCTTGGCGTTACGACCGTGATCGACCTTAGAAACGATTCAGAAGAGTATGAGAAACCGACCGTCGAAGCTCTCGGGATGAAGTACATCAATATTCCGATGGACGACAAGGAATATCCGAGTGATGCGACCATCGGGCGGTTCTTGAAAGAGATCAACGATCCTGCCAACGGCGTTATGTATGTTCACTGCAAGGGTGGAAAGCATCGGGCCGGTGTGACTGGGGCGGCGTATCGTTACACAAAGTACGGGTGGAACTATGACCAGGTAATGGCCGAGATGGAAAGGTTCAACTTTGATACAAGCTGGGGCCGCGACGTGATGAAAAAATTCGTTGTTGAGTACGCAGCAAAAGCAAAACCGGCCGACGCGACGGCAGCGGCTACAAGCGGAACGAAATAAGTTTGATCTGAAAGCATGAATACGAGAAAGGCGGCCGGAGGCCGCCTTTCTTATTACCTTTAGTTCTCGGCAACATTAGCGCGTGTCGCACGGTCTAAAGCCGCAATTCGGTCTTTTATCGCGGCGGTATAAAGCGCAACATCTTCCGGCGAATAGTTCGCCGCGCGGAAAGCATCTCCGATCTGCTTGTCGCTTAATTGAATCAAAAGGTCGGCAAGCCACCTAGCATTTTCAACTTTTATACCGGTCATAAGGTCTTCTGCTGCTCCGCGATAGTCCAGTTCTATCACGCCGTTGTTCACGCCTTTGATAAAGATCGCGCTCGCGAAATCGGCGGGTTTATTGACACTGCGGCCTGCCCGGCTTTGGCTTTTATCGGCGAGCTTACCGAACGAGGAACCTACGTCACTGACGATCATGTACGACTTGCCGCCGTCGGTGATGACGACGTTATTCTCGTCCTTGAGGTCCCAATTATTCACCAGGGCCATCATTATTTTAAGGCCGTCGAATTCCCTGGTACCGATGTGAGGGTTGTTTTTCCAGCTCCATCGTTCGCCCCGTTTGATAGTGTCGGGACGAGCCTCAAACCGGACATTCTTGTATGAGCCGATCTTTTCGATATTGATACGAGGCACAAGATGGTCTATCTCGGTGCGGTACCCAATGGCCCAAATAAGGCGAACGGCCGCGATCTCGGCTTGCGATTCGTCGGCGATCTTAATGACCCATTCACGGCCGTTTTGGTCCTTCACACGGTATTTAAGATTGTTTCCGCCCGGCTGGCGGCCAAGAAACACGACCTTTTCCAACGCCGGCTGTATGCCTTCGCTTGTCGGTCCGCGAAACAGGTCCCGGGATGGGATATCGACCGGCTCCCACAGGATCGCTCCGCTTGTTTTCATCTCCGAGGCCTGCTGCCCGGAAACAACATCGATGTTGAAAAAAATGATCCCTGTCACGAACCACGAACAAAATACAAACTTGAAAAGCTGCATACTTCCTCCAATTCCATCGCTTGTGCTGGATCGATCCGAGAAGCGCATTGAAACCGATCACAAGATAGTAATGGGGCAAATTCCGTTCCATCTTGCGGCAGCTGGTAACCGATGTGTTTGTAATGGTTTACGAGGAAGTAGAACCTGTGACTTTATGCGGAGATGGTCTCAACATAGGCCCGGGCCAGCGGGAGGTCGGAGTATATGAACTCTTCCGGGGTTCCGAGAAAAAGAATTCGGCCTGCATCCATCAATGCGATCCGCGTCGCCAGGATTCTTGCCTCGTTGAGGTCATGCGTCACGAAAACCGCCGTTTTGCCGAGATCGCGAACAAGACGGGCAAACTCCCTTTGGAGCTTTATTCGCGTTATCACATCAAGCGCACCGAAGGGTTCGTCCAGCAAAACTATCGACGGATCGGCCGCCAGCGCTCGGGCGACGCCCACACGCTGGCGCTGGCCGCCGGACAGCTCATGCGGATAACGGTCCGCATACCTGGCGGGTTCCAGGTTGACGAGAGACAGCATTTCATTGATTCGGGCTCTGATATCGACACTCTCGCGATTCAGCAGCCTCAAAACAAGGCCGACGTTCTCGCCGATCGTAAAATGCGGAAAAAGCCCACCGTCCTGGATCACATAACCGATATGACGGCGCAGCTCTATCGGGTCCCAATCGGTCGTTCGCCTCCCCTGGACGAACACCTCGCCTTCCGTTGGATCGATCAGACGGTTGATCAATTTCAGCGTGGTCGTCTTCCCGCAGCCTGACTCGCCGAGCAGTACGAGCACCTCGCCTTCGTAGATATCCAGATCAAGGCCCGCGAGCACCACGGTCTCGCCGACCGTGTAACCCACACCGCCCAATCGTATGATCACCGGTTTCGTGTTCATCGGTTATAGGCGAAAGTGTATCACCGTGGGCGCATTGAAAGCGGGTTCACGATCGACGGATACGCAAAAAGCAAAGGAAAGCGCGTCTCCCGGAAGGCCTCGAACGGAGGCAGCATATTTATAACGGTGGAAACGAAAATGGAATTCATAACAAATCTTATTAGCAAGGCCCCCAAGCCGGCTTTTATATTGGTCCTGATGTTCACGACCCTCGCAGTTTCAACTTTTGCGTCCGATATACCCCCGGCAATTCGGCGGGCAGAACGGATCGGATTTGCTGAGACGAAGCTTGTTGAGCTCGGCTACTGGATCACTAAGGTCGACGGCCAGTTCGACGATTCGACCCGGCAGGCAATAATCGCTTTTCAAAAAGTGAATGGCTTGAAGCGGACGGGCGTTCTCGATGACGAATTTCTGTTGAAATTGGCAACGGCCTCGCGTCCTGAAGCGAAGCACGGTGGGCCGGCCCATGTCGAGATAGACATTTCGCGGCAGGTGATCCTTCTGGTCAACGATGAAGGACAAGTAACCCGAATTTTGTCGACCTCGACAGGCAACGGCGAACGCTATCTTAGCGAAGGCAAATGGGACCGGGCTTATACGCCGCGCGGTACGTTCAAGATC
The DNA here is from genome assembly GCA_963763355.1 of uncultured Acidobacteriota bacterium. Lineage (GTDB taxonomy): Bacteria > Acidobacteriota > Blastocatellia > Pyrinomonadales > Pyrinomonadaceae > OLB17. The sequence continues at coordinate 593,114 of CAVXOI010000007.1, read as the reverse complement.
TACCGGCAGATCAAAGGAAACCGCAAAGCGCCTCTCGGTACCCTCTACTATCCCAGCTACTTTAACGGCGGCTGGGCGATCCACGGCAGCAACTCGGTCCCCGCAAAGCCCGCCAGCCACGGCTGTGCCCGCATCCCGCGTTTTGCCGAGAAGGAGATGAGCAGCCTTCTGCGGGTCGGTATGCCGGTATTCGTCTACGACTAGACTCGGAGTTCCTTCGCGTTCTTAGCGGGCTTAGCGTGAGAAAAACAATTTTCACGCAAAGCCCGCAGAGGACGCTCCCTCCTCTCAAACTTGAATTCTACGCTTTCAAATCCGAAACTGATTAGGCGTTAACCACCTGTAACGCATGATCATAATGACCCCTAAACCGACCAAGGAAGACCTACACGATGCCGTGAACCGGACGGTTGAAGACCTGATCGATCACGATCTAAAGGTCCTCTTCTGCGGCATCAATCCGGGCCTTTATTCGGGGGCTACCGGGCTGCATTTTGCCCGTCCGGGGAACCGATTTTGGAAGACGCTTTACGGGGCGGGCTTTACGGAGCGGCAGCTTGACCCGTCGGAAGAACACGAACTGTTGGAACTAGGTTACGGGATCACCTGCTTCGTCGGCCGAACGACCGCTCGGGCCGACGAATTGCGGTCCGAGGAATTTATTGAAGGCGGGCGGATATTGACCGGAAAGATCGAAAAATTCCGCCCTCGGATGCTGGCGGTGCTAGGGATCGGCGGATATCGCACGGCGTTCAACCGCCCCGAAGCGCGGGTCGGCCTGCAAACTGAAACTATCAGCAACACGCCGATCTGGCTGCTTCCGAACCCGAGTGGGTTGAACGCGCATTACCAGCTGACGGATCTTATCCGAATATTCAGAGAGATGAAACTCGATGCAGAAGCCCGCACGGAGTAAGGGCATTGCCGGCATCACGAGTGCCCTTACTTCGGGCGGGCTTCTGCAAATGATCAGAAAGACAGGAGAGTTCGCGGCCTAACGCTTTAACCAGCCGTCGCGGATCTTGACCTGCTGCGGCGACGCGTTGGGGACCTCGACCAGCGAGAACGCCGTAAATTCTCGTGAACCTACTTTCATCGGTAATTCCATCGTCTCACCGCCGCGATTAACAGTAAGCTTTATATCCTTTCCCGCAAAAGTTCCAAAAGGAGCTTCGAAAGGCGAACCTCCGTTTATCTTTGTGATCACATCGCCCTCGCGAAGGTTGGCCGCAGCCGCGGAACCATTTGGTTCGACACCGGTGACCGTGAAACCGCTGCCGCGCGGCCGGATCGAAAAACCAAAATCGGGTGTCGACTGCGTTTCTCCTCTATGCGATAACCGGCGTAACCGAAGATCCGGTCATAATCCGGTACCTCCACCCCAAACACATACTTGATTGAAAAAATCCGTATAATCCTTTTTCGATATGCGGTTGATGATCGCGATCATCTCGTTCGTCGTAAAGCCTTTGTTCTTTTGATAATGTTCGCGGTAAAGGAAACGAAACACGTCATCGAGGCTGGCCGCGCCGTTCGTATCATTACGGATCGAAAGGTCGAGCAATGCGGCGAGGTTCTGCCCCTGCGTGTAGTACGAGATGGCAAAGGCCTGAGGCGTGTCATAACCGACCCACGTGATCATCGATGAACTTGCCGGGGGAATGTACTTCCGCGCTTCTGAGCTTTCGACGCCTGCGGCCGCGTTCGCCGCCGACGCAAGGAACTGTTCCTTTGTCGTCACGCCGCCGCGGTACGTTCCCACAACACCGTAATAATTTGTAAAGCCTTCCGAAACCCAAAGTAGTGGCGATTCGTTCTCACGGGAGTAGTCATATGGCCACATCTCCGCCGGCCGAATTCGCTTCACATTCCACAAGTGAAAGAACTCATGCGAACCGGTTCCGATTATTTGCTCAGGCGTCGCACGTTCGCCTTGCGGAGCAAACGCGACGTAGGAATTCAAATGTTCAAGCGTGCCGCTCGCGTTTGACTGGGCCGGCATAAAGAAATAGAACGCCACATATTTTTCATACGGCAGCCCGCCAAAGATCGCGCTCTGTGCCTTGATGGTCGATGCGAGTATCTCGGTGAACCGCTTTGATTTTTCGGTATTGAACACACCCGCCGGAGCGGCCGCAAAATAATGCGGCTTTCCCTCGACCTGAAACCCCGTCACATCGAATCTGCCCATCAACGCAGGCGCATCGACAAGTGTATCGTAATCGGCGGCCGTGAACGTCATCGGATCCGAGGTGTCCTTGAGCGCCGACATCAGCTTCCAGCCGGTGGGAAGTTGAAATTTCAGCGTACTCGGCGTGTTTCGATGTCCGACCGGTTCGAGGAAAAGCTCGATACCCGTGAAGAAAGCAAAATCAGTCGCGATCTTTGCCTGGTTCAGCCCGAGAACGGTAGCGCTGTAGTCATATTCGACGCGGATCTGGCGCGTGCCTCTTGTATCGACGCTCCACGTCTGCTTTCGCGTCATCCGCGGCTGCAGCCATTTGCCGCTGGCGTCGGTTATTTTGAAACGCAAAATGTTCTTTGCGTAGTTCTCGACCACATACCAGCCTGGAGTCCAGGTCGGCAGCGAAAGCTCAAGCCGGGGCTGATTGATGTTCTTTATGTCGGTGACCACATGAAACTGCTCACTCGCCACGTTCGACAAAGAAACTGAATATGTAATATCTAATTTTCCGGTCTGAGCGTTCGCCGAATAAATGGAAAGAACGACAGCGATGAGGATCGCCGGAAACGAGTGTCGGAGATAATGCATAGTGGATTCCTGTTTATGTTTTAGGAATATTATTACAAATGGGAATAAACCTTGCCCGTTTCATTCCCACTCGATCGTGCTCGGCGGCTTTGAAGAAATATCATAGACCACGCGATTTACGCCGCGGACCTCACTTGTTATTCGGGACGAGACCTTTGCCAAAAAGTCGTGCGGCAGCCGCGCCCAGTCGGCCGTCATACCGTCCGTCGAGGTCACGGCCCGCAGCGCAACGGTCTTTTCGTAAGTGCGAAAATCGCCCATTACACCGACCGACTGGATCGGAAGCAAAACGGCGAACGCCTGCCAAACGCTTTTGTACAGGTCGAAGTTATGAAGCTCTTCGATATAGATCCTGTCTGCTTTCTGAAGCAGTTCGACCTTTTCGGCCGTAATGTCGCCCAGGATGCGGACGCCGAGCCCGGGACCCGGGAACGGGTGCCGCTCGAGTATCATTTCAGGAATGCCAAGATCGCGCCCGATGGTGCGAACCTCGTCCTTAAATAGTTCGCGAAGCGGCTCGATCAACTTGAGATTCATCTTTTCGGGCAACCCGCCGACATTGTGATGAGATTTTATCGTTACCGACGCCCCGCGAAGACTTACCGATTCGATCACGTCCGGATATAGTGTGCCCTGGACAAGCCACTTTACATCTCCGATCTTGTGGGCCTCGGCGTCGAACACGTCGATGAATTTAGCTCCAATGGCCTTTCGCTTTTTCTCTGGATCGGCGACGTCTTTTAAGACCGAATAGAACTCCTGTGATGCATCGACGCCGATGACGTTCAAATGGAGATTATTATTGTAGGCCGCAAGCGTTTCGCCGAACTCGTTATACCGAAGAAGGCCGTTGTTAACGAAAATGCAGGTTTGCCTGTCGCCGATCGCTTCATGTACCAGCACAGCAGCCACGGTCGAATCGACCCCGCCGCTTAAACCACACACGACCCTGTCCGCCGGGCCGATGGTGTTTCGTATCGCCTCGACCTCTTCTTTAATGAACTGGGCCGGCGTCCAATCACCTTTGCACCCGCAAACATTGAAGAGAAAGTTGCGCAGTACTTCCTTTCCTAACGGTGTATGCGAGACCTCAGGATGGAACTGTACGCAGTATATGCCGCGTTCCTCGTTCTCCATCGCGGTCACGACGTCGCCGGTCGTCGCCGTCGTATGGAAACCTACCGGCAATTCGGTCACGTGGTCGCCGTGGCTCATCCAAACGTCAAGCTCGAACGGCAGCCCGGCGAAAAGCTTTGTCGCGCCGCTCAAAACATTCAGCCGCGCATGGCCGTATTCACGGCGCGCCGCCGGTTCGCTCCGCCCGCCAAGATCGATAGCCGCCAACTGCATTCCATAACAGATCCCGAGTATCGGCGCATCGACCTTCTCATAAAAACCGTGCTCGACCCGCGGAGCGTCCTCGTCTGTCACGCTCGACGGCCCACCCGACAGGATCACGCCTTTCGGCCTCTTTGCCGCGACTTCCTCGGCTGAAAGATGAAAAGGATGTATCTCGCAGTAAACGCCCTGCTCACGCACTCGGCGCGCGATCAATTGCGTATACTGCGACCCAAAATCGAGAATTATTATCAGCTCGTGATGCAAGAGACAAAGCACTCCATAGGATAAAGGAACGATTATACGTGTGCCGGATCGAATTGTCAGGATGCCGAACCCGTTAAGTAATGTTGACCGCTTCTGCTACCGCGACCTATTAAATTTAATTAAACCGCTTTTCTTCGATCTAAGATCGTCCAGTGTCCAGTGACACCTGGCAAACGCAAAAGAAGCCCAAGCAACCACAGGACTGGGTTTGCCAATACCCCTATTTCCCTTGACAACGACCAGTGAAATTTCTAATCTTTAAGTTCGCCTCCCAACGAGGCGTGCCATACTCCGCAGTAGCTCAATGGCAGAGCATTCGGCTGTTAACCGAAGGGTTGTAAGTTCGAGTCTTACCTGCGGAGCCAATAAAATCAATAAGTTACGGACGCCGACTTGGCGTCCGTTTTGTGTTTTCCCTTCCTTTTTCCCTATCACTGAAACTTATCGCTGTCATAAGCAAGCTTGCCTTAAGCCAGGCAGAGTGGCAGCGCGTATTGCGGTTACTTAGACGAGAAATTATTTCTTGATGCTCGATTCGGCTTTCCGATCTTCGTCGCCATCTGCCCGCTAATGATCTTCGCGGCCGTGTTCCGCTACATGACGAAAGCCCCGGAAAAAAGGATTGCGATTTTATGGATTACCTCGGCTCAGCCCAGATAGATTCGATCGTCGACAGACACAACCAGGCCTTCCGCGAGAACACACAGGCAATCAACGAAATGCGATCGACTCTAGGAAGCGCGAACTGATACGTTAAGGAGCAAGCATCAGCCCTTCATAAACTGACGGGTACTAATAGAAGTACTAGCAAAATCGTCGACGGTCTGATCGCAGGACTTCAGCTTACCGTGAAGAGATAATTGCTTGCGGTAAGGCTTCCTAAAGGTTGATTTGCTTTCTTATGGGCTTGAAAGAGAATTCGGCGAAGGTGGGATGGAAAAGGGCGGCTTTTATGGCCGCCCTTTTGTGGTCTAGCCCGAAACAGGCAGAAAAGCTTAACTCAAGCATTCTATTTTCGGCGCGTATGTGGCCGAACATAAGTACCGTCCTTTCGATAGTAACCGCGTACGTTGACTCGACCAGTGTCGCCGGTCGTATAACCGGTCGGCGGATAACCGAAGGACGGCGACTGCAAGCGCGGTTCCGAATCAACCGTAGACCGCCGGCCGGTAAGGACTTCGTTTGACCGGCGACGGTCCACCTCATGCATCAAAGAGTCTTGATTCAACATATTCCGGTGCATGATCTGGGGATACCAACCAACGCTATTGCCAGTTTATCGAGGGTGTGACCTGTTACTTTCTTCTTACTCGCTAACGTGGCCTTTGCCTCTGCGATGACCGATGAATAGTCAACAGTGTCATCCGCCGGGCGTTGCGGCACCACTATCTCGGTTCTGACAGGCACCCGGACGGGCGGTGAGGATGTACTCAAGTCGGATATAAGAAAATAAAAGAGGCCGGCCGAGCCGAGAATAAGCAGAGCGACGAAAATCGCACCCAATGCTCCCACCGGAGTGGCCAGTATCGTCGAGCGGGAAGGGTCGTTCTGACCTTCCCCTATGCGTTCGCGATAATATAAGCCAGTTCCCGGAATGCTTGCACCCAAGAAGGTGCCTTTCTTCCCGACGTTGAGCTTTAGGCCCCGCGGTCCGACTGAGGCACTAGTGAAGCCCCGTTTTCCGAAGTTCAAACGGATACCAGGCAGAATTGTGACAGATTGAGTGGAACAAGCAGCTCGGTGAGCTGCTCGCCATCGAATATCATTCGGCTCATTATGTTATGGACAAACGCTTCCAACGCCTCCGCCGACAGCTCGTATTTGGCAGCCATGTTGGCGAGCTCTAGACGCTCTCTCTCAGCCTTGAACCGTCGATAACCCGCGTCGATCTGCTGCTCGCTCAAACCTTCACCAGCCTGGAGCGATTGGACATACTCAGAAATGAGATCCCGCTCATCTATGAATTTGGAATCGCTTTGAATAAGTCCGATCAGCTGATCACGGCTCAACTTTTGCTTGCCCGGCGCTTGCTGCGAGTACCGAGCAATGAGGGCTATGATGTAGTCATAGTCGATCAAGGCCGATGAGAATAGTACGAACTCGAAATCGAGCTGATCCGCCGAAGCCGGTAGCATTTTGTCACCTGTCGTTCCGAGCTCTGTTCGAATCCGGTCTGCAGTTTCAATATACGCACCTCTAAAAACCGCGAAGCTGAAATCAAAAGATCACGCACCTTGATGCTTTTGCCGAGAAGTTTTTAGCAAAGTGCACGCTAAGCCAGATGATCAGCCGCTACATGGTGCTGATCGCGAGCGAGCAGAAGCTGCTGATGATGCGGCCTTACCAGATCTATGCGGTAAAGGCCATTGTCGAGCGAATACGCCAGGGCACGGGCAACGGGTACCATCTAGCATACGACGGGAAGCGGTAAGACTCTGACTTCCTTTAAGGCATCGACGTTGCTAAAAGACAATAAGGATATTCACAAGTGTTTGTTTGTTGTCGACCGTAAGGATCTAGATCGGCAGACTCGCGAGGAATTCGACCGGTTCCAGGAAGGATGCGTAGAGCAGAATACGAATACAGAATCGCTTGTTCGCCGCCTTTTGTCGGATGATTACGCAGACAAGGTGATCGTGACCACCATCCAAAAGCTCGGCATTGCTCTGCAATCGCGCGAATAACGCGCAACTACACAAGGACGACTCGAGCCTCTACGCGATAAGCTGTTCGTATTTATATTTGACGAGTGTCATCGCTCACAATTCGGTGAAAACCATAAAGCTATTAAGGAATTTTTCCCCCATGCTCAGATGTTCGGATTTACAGGGACGCCAATCTTTGAGGAAAACTCAGCCGCCAAGCAGTTTGCCGGTGACTCAGGGCCAGTTCCGAACAACTCGCGACCTTTTCCAGGAAGAGCTTCACGCCTACACGATCACTCACGCCATAGATGACCAGAATGTCCTCCGATTTCATGTCGACTACTACAAGCCTGACGCAGGAGCCGTGAGGCCGGGCCAGTCGATTACAAAAAAGGCGGTCGTCGAGGCAATCCTTTCGAAGCACGACGCTGCGACCGGTGATCGAAAATTTAACGCGCTCCTTGCAACGTCGTCGATCAACGAGGCGATCGAATACTTTGACATGTTTAAGACGGTGCAGGAGGAGAAGCTAAGTGAAGATTCTGAAGGGTTCAGGCGCCTAAATGTTGCGGCCGTGTTCTCGCCTCCGCCGAAGGCACTATCCGAGGACCCGAACAATCCGAATCCTAACGGAGCCGACGACGTTCGACAACTTCAAGAAGACCTTTTGCAGGAGAACGAGGACAACAAAGTAGATCCTGATGGGAAGAAAAAAGCTCTGGAACGAATAATAGCGGATTACAACGTGCAATTCAGGACGAATCATTCGATATATGAATTCGATCTCTACTATCAGGACGTTCAAAAACGAATAAAAGACCAGCAATTTCCCAACGTCGACTTTCCGCACAGACAGAAGATCGACATCACGATCGTCGTGGATATGCTATTAACAGGGTTCGACTCAAAATTCCTGAATACGCTCTACGTCGATAAAAATCTGAAGTATCACGGACTAATCCAGGCGTTTTCGCGACGAATCGAGTTCTAAATGCAACAAAGCCATACGGCAACGTTCTGGATTTCAGAGGGCAGCAGTCTGCTGTGGACGAAGCTGTCGCCATGTTCTCGGGCCTTATACGGGTAACCCTCGCGAGATATGGCTCGTGGAAAAGGCCCCGAAAGTTATTGAGAAACTCGACACGGCCGTAAAGAGGCTCGAAACATTCATGACTTCTCAGGGCGTAGAGTATTCGCCTGAGTCTGTCCATAACCTAAAGGGAACAGAAGCTAGAGTTCGATTCATAGAGTGCTTCAAGGAAGTGCAGCGGCTGCAGACGCAGCTTGATCAATATACCGACCTTAGCGAGACCGACAAGTCAGCAATCCAGGAAATCATCTCGACAGAGCAGCTTTGTCTTCTGAAGCGAACTGATAGACGGGCAGAAAACGCTCATCTGCGTTGAAAGCAAAATGCCGGATGTTATTGTTAGCGAAGTACCAGGTGTCGTTCCGATTGCTAATTACAAACAGCTGAATAAAACTCAAAAGCGTTCGCGTGTATCCATTGCCCGGATCGTTCTTATAATTGACGATCTGTTCTATCGCTCTCCTGGGGCTTATTCCCAAAGTCTTTAATTCGATCTGGACAAGTGGAACTCCATTGAGCAACAGGATGACGTCGTAACGATGACTGCTGTTGTCCGTGTTGATTCGAAGTTGATTTACGACTTCGAAATCGTTTTTACACCAATCGCGCGTGTTTACAAGCGTGTAATGGAGCGGAGTCATCCTCGCGGATAAAGGTATTGGTTTCTCGGAGTACCTTTGCCGATCCATAGACATCGGGCGTGACGATGTCGTCGAGAAGGCGTGCAAACTCGCTGTCGATAAGATTAACGTGATTTAACGACTGGAACTTCTCGCGGAAATTCTTTTCCAGAGAATTTCGATCGCGAATGTCGCCGCGATAAACATATTTTAAGTCGCACAGCTTCTCGATCAGCTGATTCTCGAATTGTTGTTCTGTAGGTACCATTCCGGGTAGTGAAATTTACCTAGAAACCGCACGGGTAGCGTTTTTGACTTTAAGGGGAAATTCTAGCATGACTTAGCGACGGGCCGCTTGTCTCCGGTGCAAGAGACCGAAAGCTTTACGGACGAGAAGTCAGTTCGATATGGTGGTCGTAAAAGTCACTGATGCGACAAGATGAGGAGCCGCGAAATGGTGAATTGATAAATTGAGAATGGGGATCGGTTTACCTTAGCAAGAAATGAGGGACTGACAATCCCCACGACCGTATCGCCACCGTGTTACTTTTCTTGAGCGGATGATTGACGTAGGCGCTCGAAGGTTTCGGCGGAAAGTCGCTCCGGATTCGTAGTCGTGAAGGTTGATGGTCCCGGCAAGACGCCGGCGACCTCGTTCGCTCGGTGAGGTCCCGACATGGATCCTACTAGATTCAAGCTCTCAAATATTTTCGGACAAAACTCAACTTTCCTTTTCATTTTGCCCATGAGTTTTGTCCATGAGATTTGCCGGCCAAAATCGGCTGATTTTGGCCCTTGAGTTTTGTCCGGCACAAACGGTCGTTTTTGTCCGGACATATTCGGTCGGCTTTCCGCGTCAGTTGGGGCTGTGATTGTCCCGGCGGCCGGTGCATGGGCCAAATTACATAGCCTCCAATGCCCGCAGCATCGCAGCCGTCCTCGTTTCGACGCCGAGTTTTGTGTAGATGTTCGCTACGTGTTTGTGGACGGTCCGCGAGCTTATACCGCACAGCTGGGCAATGTCGCCGTCAGCCTTTCCCTGGGCGATCAGAAATAATATTTCGCTTTCCCGTTTCGTCAATCCGAGGATCTCAAACTTCTCAGGCGAGGGATGGCTCCTCGCCTCCAATAGGAGTGTCGACTCGCGCGTTTGATGATTATAGGTTTGGCGAACGGTAAGTTCTCCGATCTGATTCACGATCTTCAGCGGCGTCAGAGGCATTTGAAATTCGCCGTTTCTAGAATCGTTTCGCCCTTGGCGCAGCCAACTGGACAGCGGCTCCGGCAAAGAATCGGCCAGGCCCCTTTCAGCAGGAAAATATGCATTAAGAAGTTGTCGGGCGAACTCACTGACGAAGGCGATACGCCCATCAGAATCCATAGCGATCACACCGCATTCCGATGTCTCCAGTGCCGCGCTCAATCGATCGTAAGTGAACGCGTTCCGGATCGCCGCGTTCAGATGCGGCGCAATCAAATTCATGACCGTCTCGTCGCGTTGGGAGAAATCCGGCCGAGCAGTGTTGATAGAACAGGTCACCAATAGATCCTTAGCGACCTTTAAGGGAGACACGAGCTGATTCTTCACCCCCACCCGCCGGTAGAACTCATTGTAAAGTCCGGTTCGCTCGAATTTCGCACGCGGGACTATGTCGGTGATCTTCAAAGTCTCGGAACGCCGTTCTATCAAAAATGCGGAAAACAACGGCTGCTCGTGCACGTGGGCGGCGAATATCTCCATTTCCTCCGGCGAAATCGCATCCGAACCGTCCCACACGAGCCCTGACAGTTCGCCGCCGTATCTAAACCCGGTAAACGCCACACTGTCCGCGTCGACCACACTCGCCACCGACGCCAACGCTCGCTCCGGCAGCGTCCGCATGTCGACATCCGCATTCAGAACTTCGATGGCCTTTATTAGCGTGGTTAAATCTTTATTGCGCAGACGATTCATAAGTGGTTCCCAAAACAAATCAACAAATGGTTTCTAGATCCGTATCCCCCAAAAATACGCAATTTTACTTATTGATAACCTGTTAGAGCTGATGTTAACGTCTGAGGGTAACAAATTAGATTTGCTTTGGATGTTCGCTACCTCACGCCCCCTGCGAAAAGTTAGTAAGGATAAGTATGAAACAATTTTCCCACGCGCCCACGTCTCGGGATGCCTCGAAGGCATTCGCAATCACAACAACAATTAAAATTCTAAGTCGCCCGGTGCAGTACGCTTCGATCCAATGCTGAAAAGCAAGTAACGCCGCGACTTTTTTGGTGAAAGCTGGATTTCATCTAAACGATGAATCTATTCAGGCTAGGAGTGCACCGGTGACGCTAACGCTTCACGATGTCCGACAGCCCGCGGCAATGCCGCAACATTTCTGATTTAGTCGGCCTTTGTGAGGTGGTAATAGAACACACTTTCCGAAGACCCTATCTCCTATATCAACTAGAGGAAAAATGATTAAAGGTAATACTATGCTTAAACTCACGCTAAACCCCCAATTCACTGGTGTGGCAATACTATTTGCAATACTTTTATTATCGCTAACAAATCAAGTACGCGGACAAACCAACACTGGCACGCTCGATGATACGAATGCACCCCAGGTGGTAAGCCTCAGCATCAGCCCCGCCGCCATCGACACCACCGTCAGTTCACAGACGGTGGCGGTTACTGCCCATGTGACGGACAACCTCGCGGGCACGCGCAACGTGCAGGTGAAGTTCGTCAGCCCGAGCGGTGGACAGGTCCGCTTCGGGAGCTTCTACCGCCTCTCCGGGGACGACCGAGACGGCACCTACCAGGCCGACGTCACGTTTGCACAATTCAGCGAGGCGGGCTCCTGGCGTGTTGATTTTATATACACCGATGACAAGGCAAATAACACTAAGTATTACTACACCAATCAGCTCGCCTCAGCAGGCCTGCCCACCAGCTTACAGGTCACGAGCGTGCAGGATATAAGCGCCCCGGAGGTGGTGAGCCTTGCGATCAGCCCCGCCGCCATCGACACCACTGCGGGCTCGCAGACGGTAGCCATCACCGCACGTGTCGTGGACAACCTCGCGGGCACGCGCAACGTGCAGGTGAAACTTGTGAGCCCCAGCGGCGGGCAGGTCCGGTTCGGGAGCTTCTACCGCGTGGCGGGGGATGACAGGGACGGGATCTACCAGACGGACGTGACTTTCGCTCAATTCAGCGAGGGGGGAGCGTGGCGAGTCGATTTTATTTACACCGACGACAAGATCAACAATAACAAATACTTATACACAAGCCAGCTTGTGGCAGCAGGTATTCCAACGAATTTGCAGGTTACAAGTGTGCAGGACATAAGCGCCCCGTTGGTGCGAAGCCTGACCATTAGCCCCTCTACGATCGACACCACCGTCAGTTCCCAGACGGTGGCGGTGACTGCTCGTGTGACGGACAACCTCGCGGGCACGCGCAACGTGCAGGTGAAATTTGTGAGCCCCAGCGGCGGGCAGGTCCACTTCGGGAGCTTCTACCGCGTTTCCGGGGACGACCGGGACGGCACTTACCAGACGGACGTGACCTTTCCCAAATTCAGCGAGATCGGCGGCTTGGCGAGTCGATTTCATATACACCGACGACAAGATAAATAATACTAAGTACTACTCCACCGCTGAACTCGCATCGGCTGGGATCCCGACTGGTCTGCAATCAAGCCCCGGTACCTCAACATTTACAGTTACGCGAAACGACGACCGCAATTCAGGGATGTGCCTTTTAGGCGATTGCAGTTTCCGCGAGGCCATCAACGCGGCGAACGCCGCTCCCTCCCATGACACGATCCAATTTGCGGCCGGCATAACTAGGATCACCCTCACGATCGATCGCGAGATTGAGATTAGCAACTCTGGGACCTTAACTATCGCTGGACCAGGAGCAAATGTTCTCACCATCGACGGCGGAGCGGGAATAAACCGCATCTTTTACACAAACTTTGCAACCGCGACGATCGCGGGTGTGACTCTTACAGGCGGCGGCGGATTCGGCCCAATTAACAGTTTCGCGGGCGGAGCCATTTTCGCTAGAGGCGGTTCGTTAACTCTCGATGGTGTCCACGTTACCGGCAACTCGGCTCCCCACGGGTCCGGGGGCGGAGCGTTGTTCATCGGGGAAGGTAGTAGCCATCGCATAATCAACTCGACTTTTTCCGGTAACACCTCCTCAAATTGTGCAGGCTTTCGTATAAACGATGGCACTTTGTCGGTGGTCAATTCGACCATTTCCGGCAACACCGCGACCAGCATTGGCGGTGGGCTTTGTAACGCAGGCAACACCACCCTTCGGAACGTGACGATCACCAATAACACTGCCGCATTCGGCGGCGGAATAAATCAATCCTATAGGTCGACCAATCTGGCCAATACAATCGTTGCTGGTAACACGGCCACGAGCAGAGGAATCGAAATCGAGAACGAGGGTGGTTCTGTTACGTCCGCTGGGAGAAATCTGATCGGCGATTCGGCCGGTAACTACGGAGCGATCACATATCACTCGACGGACATTCGCGATGTTGATCCGAGGATTGGGATCCTCGAGGATAATGGCGGAACAACGCCCACCCACGCTCTGTTCACCGGAAGTCCTGCGATCGATGCTATACCCGTTTCGGATTGCAAGGATGCAACGGGTGTCGTGATTGCCACCGACCAACGAGGCAGTGCTCGCCCTGACGGACCTGGCTGCGATATCGGTTCGTACGAGGGAAGCATAATGCCTGATCTCGAGGCTCCAGCACTGTCCTTGCCTAGCGACTTCTCTGTCGAAGCAACAAGTGCTTCGGGAGCAACTGCGAACTACACGGCATCGGCAAATGATCAGGTCGATGGAAATGTGACAGTCAATTGTTCACCTGCATCGGGAACTGCCTTTAGTCTCGGGGAGACAACGGTCAACTGTTCTGCAATTGATCAGGCCGGTAATTCTGCAGCGGGCAGTTTCCAAGTGACAGTGGTTGACACGACGAAGCCCGTAATTTCGAATGTGCCATCGGCTATATCTTCTGAAGCCGCAGGAGCAAACGGCAGCGTCGTAACTTGGGAAGACCCAACTGCAACAGATTCCGTGAGTGGGAACGTGGCGGTGACGTGTTCACCTGCATCGGGAAGCCTATTCGCTATCCGGACCACGGAAGTGATCTGCACAGCGACCGACCAGGCGGGCAATTCCGAGAATGCGAGCTTCAGTGTTTCTGTAATCGATACCACGGCACCGACCTTCGCAAATGTGCCTTCAAACGTTTCGGCGGTCGCCACCAGCGGAGCAGGAGCACAGGTTTCGTACATACAGCCAACGGCGACAGACGGTGTCGACGGGCATGTAGCGGTCAACTGTTTGCCCGCATCTGGAGGCACGTTCCCCCACGGGTCGACAACCGTTACTTGCACGGCAACGGACAATCAAGGTAACGCGAACACGAGTAGTTTCACCGTCGTGGTAAGCAACGCTCCTCCGACTGCCAATCCCGGCGGCCCGTACAGCGTTTTCGAAGGCGGAACGGTCATGCTTTCGGGTGCGGGCAGCGACCCGGAGGCATCTCCTTTGAACTATGCATGGGATTTGGATAACGACGGCTCGTTTGAAACGTCTGGACAGAATGTGAGCTTCTCAGCGGCGGGGCTAGATGGATTCGCTGGGTCCATCCGCAATGTTAGATTGCAGGTCACCGACGCCGTTGGACTCAGTACTGTAAGCACCGTAGCGGTCGGTATTTCTAACGTGGCTCCGACAATCACGTCTGTCTCGGGCCCGACGGATCCCAAGGCCGTTAACACCGTGGTCAGCCTTTCAGTGAATTATACCGATCCGGCGGGGACACTGGACGGTTACACGGTAACGACCGAGTGGGGCGACGGCACGGTCGATACCAACGCAACCCACGCCTACACTGCCGCGGGGGTTTATCGTGTCAAGGTCAGCGTGGCCGACGAGGATGGCGGAACATCCGCCCAATCCACTTTCGAGTATGTCGTTATCTACGACCCGAGCGCGGGTTTGTTACGGGCGGAGGATCCATAAACTCGCCGGCCGGATCATATATCGCTGACCCGGCCTCGGCCGGCAGGGCGACGTTCGGGTTTGTTTCGAAGTACCAGCAAGGCACGAATGCTCCCAGCGGCAATACGGAGTTCCAGTTTCACGCGGGTGGCTTCCAATTCAAGAGCAACCTGTACGAGTGGCTGGTGGTCTCAGGGGCCCGGGCCCAATTCAGAGGCAAGGGCTCAGTGAATGGGTTTCCCGGGTACTCGTTCATGCTCACGGCCACTGACGGGCAACGTCCGGGCGGTGGCGCGGTTGACAGATTTCGCATCAAGATCACGGACGCGAACGGCAACGTCGTGTATGACAACGTGCCGGGTTCGTCCGAGCAGATTAACGAAGCCAATCCGCAGACGTTGAGCAGCGGCAGCATAATCATCCACTCCAACTAGTGTTCGCCTAAGTCGGGTGGCGATGTAATGTACGAAGGGCAAGGCCTCTCGCATGTTTTGCGAGAGGCCTTGCCCTTCACGTTGCCGTCGATGGAAACGGCCGAATTACTTCGCTATCGAGAACAGGCTCGCGCCAGGTGGGAATAGTTAATATTGGCGAGCTGGTGCGTTGTCTCACCGACTCGCCGGTCTATCCGTTTGGGGATGGGTTCCCAACAATGTAGTGATTTTGGAGCCCTGAGAACAGTTTCGTAACTTCGCGGCTGTCACAAACGGTCGTTTGTGCCGGACAAAACTAAGAGGGCAAAATCGGTCGAATTCGGCCGGCAAAACTCATGGACAAAACTCAAACGTAACACCGACGCAAAAGTTGAGTTTTGTCCGAATCATTCGGTGTTTCTGGTCTCGGATTACTGGCCTTTCGTTCACAATATGAGTTTAGCCGATTCGTATTTGGCAGGAAGGCTAACTCCCGTGCGCGCCACAGATGAGCGGCGTCCACGGCCCTCATTCTGAAAGCCAAAAGAGCGCAACCTAATTATAACAATTCGACCGCACTGTCATTTTTGACAGTTGCCTTCGCAGTCGGATCCAAGATAAATACCACGTAGAGTGCGCGTAGTGCGTGGACCGCGGGTGATCGTGCCGGTTGATGTGAACGAACAGATTAGACGAGTTCAGGAAACTCCCGCACTCGTTCTTCGAGGTAACTATTACTTGGCTGGCGGTGGGGTTCATCGCAACGCAACAATCCGCACCGGCGGGAGATGACCGGACACAGCCCATTATCTGTTTCGGCGGACTAGGGCGCTGATCTCCGTTGCAGGCGAAGGTACGGCCGTGGCCTGGCCGCACTCTGTGCCATTCAAGTTCACTGGCAAGATCAGCAAGGTAACGATTGAGTTGAAGCGATGGCAGCCGCAATCGCAATCGAGGCGGACAAGCCCTGTCGGGAAATCGCTATGAAGCGGTGCTGGCGACCTGACTGTTCTCGCCGGGTTTTGGTCTTATATGTACGCTGCCCCATCTAGTGACGGGCGACTGACATTCGCAGAGATTTGCATTATGTTTTCCCGCTCTGACCTCTTACGGACATCGGAGAGAGTGGCTTCGGCTGTCCACAACGAGAAGAATTGTCGTTGTGGCCCTCTTCGGCCTGGCCGTTTCGCTAGCTCACACCAGGCCGGTTAATTTTTTACCAACGGCAGCGGCCCAAGCCGGTCAACGGCGCGTTAATCCGACTCCTACACCCTCACGTCCGCAACTCCCCACGGCTTCCCCCACGCCGAGACCAACCCAGCCAGTGTCGGATCAGGAACCTTTACCCGTACCTGCAGTCAGCGCCAAATTACGAAGCTGATAAAGCTACCTATCCGCAGCTCGCGTTGATCGGCGTACCGTTCGACCGGCAGCAGACGATGAGCCTAAAAGAAGTAGTAGAGCTTGCGTTACGCAACAACAAAGATATCGAGGTAAGCCGCTCCGTCGTCCGCTCCGCCGAGCACACTTTGGTGGGGGCCCAGGGATTCTATGATCCTAAACTAACATTCAATCGCTACTTCTTTCGCGAGGTGCTCCCGGTCAGCAGCTCGACTCTCGGGGGAGATCAGGGATCGATCACGGCCCTGGGCAGCACCGGGGGTGTAAGTTTATTCGGGTTTTCGCCAAAGGGCGGCGGTCAGTACCAGGTCGGCTATACCGATTCGCAAATCAAAACTAACGTCATCTTTTCGACCCTCGACAAGCAGTACAAGACCAATCTTACCTTCTCGTACACGCAACCGCTTCTGCGCAACCGCGAGATCGACGAGCCTCGACGACAGATCGAAATTGCTAAAAAGAACCTGTCCCTTACCGACGCACAGTTTCGTACAAACGTGATCGAAATCATCACTCACGTGCGAAACTCCTACTGGGACCTGGTGTATTCCTTGCGCAATCTGCAAATACAACAGGACGCGCTGCGTGCGGCTGAGGAGCAGCTCTTACACACGCGGCGGCTTGTCGGACGGGGCTACGTTGCTCCGATTGATGTGACCCAGGTAGAGGCGCAAGTCTCGAACTTTCGCGAAGGACTCTACACGGCGCTCCAGGGAGTGGCCAAGTCGGACATTGCGTTGAAAAACCTCATAGTCGCCGACATCAAGGATCCATTGTGGAACGTTCTGATCATTCCTACCGACCCGGTTGATGTTAAGGCCCCTACTATTAACGCCGAGCAAGCGCTCAACGACGCGCTGGCTCAACGTCCCGAGTTGCAGCAATCCGACGTTGCTCAGGCGATCAACGAGTTGAATCAGCGCTTCTACAAGGATCAGACGCGGCCCCAGGTAGACCTGGTGGGTTCGTATTCGCTCGATGGTCTGGCGGGGAGTGTTAACCCCCTAGCGAGTCAGGACCCGATCGCGTTTGCATCGACGGACTTGACCAATCGCGTAAATGAGCTATCGGTGTTGGCCGGCCTGCCACCGTTGCAGCCTCCGGCGAACACCGCAACCGTGCCGCCATACCTTATCGGCGGCTACGGCCAATCGCTCAGTAACCTCTTTTCGCATCGCTTTCCCACGGTTAGGTTTGGCGTACAGGTCGAGCTTCCCATCTGGAATCGGCAGGCTGAAGCGCAGCTGGCACTCTCGCGCGAAGAGGGGGCCAAGCTCAAGACGCAAAGGCAGCAGCTCGATCAATTGATCAAGGTGGATGTGCGGTCGGCGCTGCAATCAATGCGCACCGCAGAGGCGCGTTTGCAGGCGTCGGCCGAAGCCCGGAGCTCCAGCGAACAGCAGTATGAGAGCGAAGTACGATTGTACAACGGTGGACGCTCGACGACCTATCTGGTGTTGGACCGTCAAATGACACTCAAAAATGCGCGCGGGCTCGAGTTGAAAGGTCAGATGGATCTTAACAAAGCCATCAGTGAGCTCGACCGTGCCATCGGTAGAACTGTCAAATCTTTCAATTTTGTTCTTAACGTTCATTAATGGGTACCAGGCGATGACCAGCAGAGTCAGCGAGACACCGACACAGGGCGACACGGCGGCCACAGAGCCGAAAATCCCTCAGGAGCTTCCCGCGTCCGACGCTCGTGGGAACGAAGTTCCCGCCACTCCGCCGCCAACCGGGCGCCGCCGAAAAAAAACAAAAGGCGGTTTGATTCTCGTCGTGCTCGTGGTTGCGGCCATCGCTCTCCTGGTCTGGTACGTCTTCATTCGCCGGCCCGCGCTGCAGGAGGCTGAGAACCTTGTGGTCACTCCGGGAAGGATCGCCGGCGATGAAGCAACTGTCTCGGCGAAGACGGCCGGCCGCGTTCGCGAGATACGCTTCCGCGAAGGGGATTCGGTGAAAGCTGGCGATGTGATCGCCATGCTCGACGATGACCAGGTGCGAGCGCGTGAAGACGCAGCCAAATCTGCGGTGCAACAAGCAGAGGCTCGGGTCCGCAGTTCCCAACAGCAGATCAGCGTTCTACGAGCACAGGAACAAAGCAGCAGTATCAGCGTCGACCAGTCGAGAATCGATTCTCAAGGTCGCGTAAGTCAGGCGCGGGCTCAGGTAGCAGCTGCCGAAGCCGCGCTGGCCCAGGCGCGAGCAGCTGACAATCAGGCTAAATACGACTACGAAAACCAATCAAAACTGGCAAAGGACGGAGATCTCTCCGAACGTCAGGGCATGCTCGCCAAATCGAACCTCGAGGCTACAACTGCGACCGTCCGCGCCGCAGAGGAGCAGATCAAGGCGGCTCGAGGAGCATACAACGCCCAGCTGGCGTCACTAAAAACTCCCGCTATCCTGACTTCCCAGACACTTTCTATTCAGGAACAGATCAATAAGGCGCAATCGGAAATCACCGGCGCGCTGGCTGATGCTGAAAAATTTCGCGCGGAGCTGCGCGAGGCCGAAGCCAATCGAGCCGATTTGCAGATAGTGGCGCCGTTCGACGGAACCATAACGGTTCGGTCGGTCGAGCCGGGCGAAGTAATAAATCCCGGCACGGCGATCGTAACGATGGTCAACCTGCAGGAACTCTATCTGCGTGTATTTGTTCCGATCGCCGAAATCGACCGCGTACGGGTCGGTCAGCCGGCCCGCATATTCCTCGATTCACAGCCCGACCGCGCGATCGAGGCGACTGTTTCGCGCATTGATCCCGACGCCGCCTTCACGCCTGAGAACACCTACTACCGAGAGGATCGAGTCCGTCAGGTTGTAGGAGTGAAGCTCGCGATCAAGAACTCAGACGGTTCTTCAAAGCCAGGAGTCCCCGGCGAAGGCGAGATTCTCGTTGCGGGATCAGAATGGCCTGCGCACACGCGCCGCCAAGCACCATGAGATAGCGAATGAGCACCGGCGCCACATCAAGTAGCGACCCCACCCCGATCATCGTGGTGTGCGGTCTCGAACACAGCTATCGCAAGTCAAAGAAGGTTCTGGTTGAGGCTCTTCAGGGGATCGACCTCACGGTCCGGCAGGGCGAGATCCTTGGTTTGGTGGGGCCAGACGGCGCGGGTAAATCGACTTTGCTCAAAGCGCTCAGCGGCCTGATACATCCGAGCGAAGGGACCGTAACGTTGGCAGGTGAGGCACCGGCGAAAGTACGCGAACTGATCGGCTATGTCGCACAGGCCGGTGGAGTTGATCCCGACCTTACGGTAATCGAAAACCTTTCGTATATCGCCGGACTGCATGGCCTGGAGAGTGCAACAGCTGAAGCGCGCGCCGCGGAACTACTGAAGCGCCTTCTCCTCGAACCGGTTGCCGACAGGTTGGTCGCGAGCATCGGCGGAGGCCGGCGTCGGATGCTCACGTTAGCGGGTGAGCTTTTGCCGGATCCTGACTTTATATTCCTGGACGAGCCAACCACTGGAATTGACCCGATATCTCGGCGCGCTTGCTGGGAACTCCTTTTCGAGCGGGCCCGCGCAGGCAAGACCATCGTGCTCGCGACCCAATTCGCCTCGGAAGCGAACCAGTGTACGCGTATCGCGTTCATGTCCGACGGGATCATCCGTCGCATCGGCACGCCGGCGGAGATGCGTGACCGCATTTCAGAGATGAATCCCGGTGGCGGAACAGCTGACCAGCTTAGGGACGCTTTTGACTCAATGATCGGCGGACTCGAGAAGCACCGACCGCCTCCGTTCCCATTTGCGAGACCCGTGCAACAAAGGTCTGGTGAGGTAGCGATTCGAGCTGCTGGACTAACAAAATCATTCGGGAAAGTCGAAGCCGTTTCGGGGATCAATTTTGAAGTCCCCTACGGCGAAATCTTCGGTCTGGTCGGCGAGAGCGGGACAGGAAAGACGAGCATTCTCAGGATGCTGGCAGGCCTGCTAACAGCTGACGACGGTGACTGCGAGATCGCGGGCGAAGATTCGAATCGCGGGCTCGACTACGAGAGCCGCCGACACATCGGGTACCTTGCCCAATCTTTCACCCTCTTTGGTGAATTGACCGTCGACGACAATCTCGACTTTCTCGCGGGAATTCACCAGGTGCCGCCGGCTGAGTTCGAGATAAAGCGTCATTGGGTTTATGAACTCATCTCTTTGCCGGGTGGTGGAAAAACGTTGGTCGACTCGTTGGAACTAAGTGAAAAACGCCGTCTCGCTTTTGCCGCTGCTGTGCTCCACGAGCCTGAAGTTCTCCTTCTCGATGGACCGACTGCGACCGTCGATCCGATAATGCGTCACGTTCTATGGGACGTGCTCGAAGGCTTTGCGGCGCGCGGCGGCGCCGTTTTGTTGGCTACACCATACCTAACCGAGGCAGAGAGCTGCGACCGCGTCGGCTTTCTCTCGGACGGAAGATTACTTGCGGTTGGAACGCCGGCTGAGTTGAGATCCGCACACGATGCGAACGTGGTTGAGTTCGACGCCGCACCTTCCGCGATTCGGGTATTAAGGGGAATGCTGAAGCCCTGGCGAGTTTGGCCGGTGGCCGGACGCATCCATGCCATCGCTGACGGCGATGCGCAAACCGGTGTGCGGGAGATTTCCAAACAGTTGTTTGAAGCCGGGATCGCTATGGAGGGGGTCGAGACCCGGCCCCTCTCGCTCGAGGATGTTAGCGTACTGCTGACGGCGGACAGTCGTGGCTTAACGATCGTTTGAGAGGACCAGGAAGTTGACATGCGACGAACCATCGCACAGATCCGGAAAGAGTTGGATTCGATGCGGCACGACCCGGCTGTCGTCGCCCTGTTTCTGCTCCTGCCCTTTGTTCAGATTTACGCGTGGACGACTTCTCCCTCTCTAGTGCCTTATGGTCTGACCGTCGCCGTCCAGGATCTGGACCGCACACCACTCTCGCAACAGTACATCGACGGCATTCGAGCGGCTCTCAGCTATGACGTTATTCACCTGGCCCCAAGCCAGCGTTACGAGCCATTGCTGGATCGAGCGGAGGCGCGCGCTGCGGTGGTGATTCCAGAAAACTTTCAGCGCGATTTCTACGCCGGCAAGACGGTGGAAGTGCAATGGGTAATCGAAGGAACGCAGCTCAAAGCCGCCGGCAAAGTCAAAAGCGGCGCGGCGGGTGTGACGAACTATGTCATGTCTGGAATTCGTCCGCCCGGAGGATCACCCCCAATCCAGCCTAAGGTGCGCTACTGGTTCAATCCCGGAAAGGAGGGCTACAACTATTACGCTCCTGGAGCTTTCGTGATCGGAATCGCCCTCTTCACTCCCCTCATGGCGGCTCTTTCCTTCTCGCGCGAACGGGCAAGGGGGGCAACCGTCCGCGCATTTACCTCGGACATAAGCGCTCACGAATTTGTTATAGGAAAGATTGCCGCCTATTCACTGGTGGGGCTGGTGCAGGCGGCACTCTGCTTTGCCTTCATCTTGCAGGTATTCGAGCTCGAGCCAGTGGGAGATCTTTCACCGTTTCTTTTCGGGACGGTGATCTACACCATTTGCAATGTGACGGTTGGCGCTCTCATTGGTGTCCAGGTTGAAGGCGAAGTATCAGCTATCGGGCTCGCCAAAACCTATGGCGGCGTGCTCTCCTATGTTTTCTCCGGCCATCTCTTTCCGCTGACGCACACACCTTATCCATTTGGCTGGCTGCCGGAAGTTTTGCCGGCCACGCACTTTCACTTCATCGCCCGTGAT
Source organism: uncultured Acidobacteriota bacterium (assembly GCA_963763355.1). Classification (GTDB taxonomy): domain Bacteria; phylum Acidobacteriota; class Blastocatellia; order Pyrinomonadales; family Pyrinomonadaceae; genus OLB17. The sequence goes on along the minus strand of CAVXOI010000007.1, from coordinate 570,813 downwards.
TTCTTTCAACGTGCCGTCGGATGGCGCGGAGTGTGGGACGACACGGCGATTTTGATCGCTATGACGCTGGTTGCCTTCTTGTTTGTCTGGCGAAAGATCCGAAAGCTGATGGAGGGCGCGTAAGACATGTCACGACCGGCTTCTCTACGTCTTTGGGTGATCCTCCGCAAGGAGTTTGCCGTGGTGCGGAACACGCCAGGCATGGTCCTCAAGCCGGCAGTGTTGTTAACCCTTGTATTGATGCTCGTGGTGTATCTCGTCGATTCGGATAACGACACGGTGCGACTTGGTATTGTCGATGAGAGCCACTCTGAATACAGCCGTGACTTGCGATCGCGTTACGACGCCGCACTGGTCTTCGAGATCACTACGTACGCTTCGGCAGCGGGCCTAAACGAAGCGATCGAGCTGGCCGAGATCGACGCCGGAATAATAATTCCCGCGGACTTCGCGGCTGAGCGGGGAGCCGGTCGCCCGGCGCAAATACAGGTCATCGCTGACTCCACCAGTCCGAGCAACGGTTCGACCTTTGGTTCATATGTCCTCGCGGTTACGAACGATTACAACCGCGCACTTACCAGTACCAGTGCGCCGCCAACTCGCCGTGGCCAAATTACGGCGCGAACGAACGTACTTCACAATGCCGCGCTCGTATCGCGCTGGTATCTCTTCACCGGTCTCCTGGGTATTCTCTGGTTGGCTAACGTTTCACAAACTGTGGGAGTGCTGGTCATGAAAGAGAAAGAGCAGGGTGTGCTCGATCTTTGGCGAACAACGGCGGCGCGGCCCTCGGAGATCCTGTTTGCGCGCACGCTGACCTACGTGACGATGTTTTTGCCCACCGCCTGTGTGGCTCCGCTGGTAGCCGGGCAACTGGTTTACGGCGTACCGATGCGCGGAAGTATGTTCGACCTTTTGCTCGGAGCTACGCTGTTTCTCATCTGCGCCTTATCGATCGGTACGTTGTTCGCTGTGATCTGCAGTTCCATGCGACAGATGATGATGCTCCTGCTGTTCACTACCTCGTGGCAGACACTGATGTCGGGGGCTTTTGTGCCGGTCGAAGCTCTACAGGATTGGGCGTGCCCGCTGGTTTTCTTCAATCCTTTGGGTCACTGGGTCGTGATCATTCGCGGCGTCATGTTGAAGGGAGTGGGAATCGAGACACTCTTGCCGCATTACCTGTCACTGCTTGGCCTGGGCGCAGCCTTGTTCATCCTGAGTGCCTGGCTTTACAGGAAGCAGGCGTCTTGAAGGAAGGAGAGTCAAAAGAAATGACTGACGAGCCGAGAAAAAGGCGAATGCAAGTGATCATGCGCCGAGATTTGTGGCTGCAGGATGAAGGGCTGACAGTCCTGTTGGTTGCTCTCCTGCTCATGATCTTCATCGTGAATCCGCTAGCCGCTGCGGGCGTCTTCCTCGGTTACGCGGCCCTGATTCACGATCTTTGGCTGTCGCTTACGTTGTTGTCGGGAGTCTTCGCGATCGGGTGGCGTCGAAAGGCCGCTCAAGTAGTAGTGCTAGCCGCCGTTCTCCTGTTTGCTTTGCGAACACTTGGCTTCGCCGGGGGCTTGGGCGGGCTGGTCTTGGACTTCGTGTTGACCATCTTTCTGCTGGCAACCCTGGGGCTGATTGTGGTTTGGCAGATCTTTCGTGAAGGGCCGATCACGCGACAGCGCGTTCAGGGCTCGATAGTCATCTATCTCCTGCTGGGATTGATCTGGGCCGAGGCGTATACGCTGGCCGCACATCTCAACCCCGGTTCGTTCGCGGGAACTCTGCCTGAGGGGAAGAATGAGCTGTCGGCCCATTTGACCTATTTCAGTTTTGTCACACTAACGACCGTCGGATACGGAGACATTCTGCCCGCCAGTTTGGTGACGCGCTCGCTTGCCAATTTCGAAGGTCTCCTTGGTACGCTCTTCCCAGGCATCCTGATCGCACGCCTGGTTTCAATGGAAATCGCTGCCCGTGAAACAAACCAAAAGAAGGAATAAGCAACTGGCGACGGCAGAGTGAGGGCCGGTCGTTTTTTTTCAATCAGTTTCAGTCCCTGGATAACACGAATTGGCAACGAGGTATCGAATAGCTTCAACTTCACTGAGTCCACCGTCGTACATCATTATCGCGATGCGTTCCTCGAAGATCTCATTCTTTTCTACTGACAGTTGATCCGGTCTGCGTTCGCGATATGAACCTGTAGATTTTTCTGGATTTTCGTTAAGCACCGAACCCACAAAGGGCGCAAAAGGGGCTTTTGTCGGTTTTGTCGGTTCGTGCTTCTGAGTATTTCCGGAATATTTTCCGAGGAACAGCTGGTAGTAATCAAGCATTGTGGAAAGTTCTAGCTTTGGGACCTAACTATGTAGAGTGATTTGGCCCGGCCGCCCGTTTGCAGGTGAACCTGTTCCACGTACCGATACTCGGTGAGCAACTCGAGTGCTTTCTTCACGTCCGCCGGGTCAGAAAGTCGCCTCCAGCATTTAGCGTAGATGTCCCGAGCGGTGAACTTCGAGCCCAGCTCCCCGGTTTCGATCCTGCCCAGTATCTCGCGGGCGATGTCGAAATCGGAAAGTATAGCGGTTTGGTAGAGTTTCTCCGCGTGCTTCTGCAGGTACGCACACCAAGCCGCGGCCGTCTCGGCAGTTTTGAGTTCTATAGCGTAAACGCCCGATTCACCCGTGACCCATTTGAGGAGGTGGAAGATCAACGCAAGGCTGGGCATCAGGCTTCTGTATTTTGAGAGGTGAGATTCAATGGCTGCATTCTGAACTTCGCCGGAGCGAAGATAAGTTTCCAGATCCGTCAGCCACGATTGGAAGAACTCCTGAGCCTCCTCGTCGAACTGAAGGAATGCGTGCCCGCCCGCGTCCGATGTCAGGAACTTAGCATCTACTTCTTTAGGCGTCATCGAATAGAGACGTTCAAATGAATCTTTTACTAGTTCTCGGTCTTTGGGCGGCTGATCCTTGTATCGGAAGTTCTTGCTGCGCTTCCGGGTACACAAGGATCTGAAATCTCTGGATCAACCCGTCATTGCCCCATCCCTCCACGGAACCTTTGATGTAGGATTCCAGCATTGAGGGCTGGATCGTCCCGAGCACGGACAGGGTTAGATTCTTCACATGGGTCTTCCCGCGGCCGATTCGGTCGAAGGTGAATGAGCCTTCGCCGTTCCACGCTTCCAGGTAGAATGCCCGGTCCTGCTCGTGTCCGGGCCGATCGAGCGTCTTCAGCCAGCCGGTGAGCTCGTCTCGGGATATTAAGATCCCTTCCGGGTTCTCATTCAGCAGCACCCCGATCTTCTCGATGGTGGAGTCCGCGGTCCACAGACGCTTCTCCACTGGCTCGTCCGCCACTAAAGCGTCGTACCGCATCTTCAGGTCGGAGCGGTTCTCCGGGCGGGCCTTCTTCATCTCCTTCACGAGTTCGGCCTTCTTCGCCTCGTTGAATTGCCGGTCGAACTCGGCATCCTTGAGCTGCTCCTTGTATTTGCTATTCTCCTTTTCCGCGATCGCTTTGAAGAAGGATAGCCCTTCGTTCACCGCGGGTGTCTTCATCACCCCGGGCGGTCCGACGATCGCTCCCCATAGATTGGGGACTACCATCCACGAGTCATGCTGCTTCGGGCGGATCCGGATGCGATTGCCAATTAGCGATGCTGCAGAAACGAGTGCAGCGACCGCTGCATAATCCAAAGGGCACTGGAGTCGATCGCAGATATCGGTAAGCCAGGGCCGCCATGCTTCCGGCAACAATCGTTCGTCGAGTTCAGGGGTATTACCGTGTTTTCCGGTAACGGGATCGGAAGGCCCTGGTCTTCTGCAGATTCGCTCAGATTGATCGGGTATTTAAGAGCGTTGGCCGCGATGCTTTCAACTTCGCTTGCCGGTAGGGGTATGTCGCAAAGTCGGTCATTTTCTACTAGCAGTGCGGCACAGATCGCGGCTTCGGACAGGTGGGCTTCCGCCAACCGTTTGCCGATCTTGAAGAGCCCCTGGTTTCTTGATCCGTTGGCGATCGGTGCAGGGGCGGTGAATGATTCCCGTGCTTGTTTCGTGATGTGAGTCGCTTCCTTGGAGAAGACTTCGATGCAGGGCAACCGCTTCCAGTCGAAGAATCGGCTTCCTCGATGTAACATTCATATTCCGATTCCTCACTCGCGATCGCGGGCGTGTAGAAGATCCGGCTTTCGTCCTTCGCCGCTTCGTCTACATTCAGCCCCGTCCTGTTCTTAACGTAACTCCACAACGAAAGAAAGCTGGCAGCGGGAATCGGTTCTGCTAAAGGTATCACCACTCTAAACCGCGGTTCTGCATCCGGGTTCGATTCCGTCTTTCGTAGGTGTGAGTGCGTCGATGAAATTATGTAAGCAGATGAGAGCTGAGATAGCCCAGATTTGATTGTGCCGAGTTTTGCCGCGTGGTCCAGATCCAAGACGAGCAACGAGAGCCGTTTCGCATTCACCTTCGCTCTGATCGGAGGATCGAAGACCGCGGGGGAGAAGAGTGGGCCGTCCTTCTCCACTCGCACCTGCGGTTTCCGAAAGTTCCTGCAAAGCTCCTCCCATGTCCTTTCGACAAGGCGAGCATTATTGTCTCGTTTTTGGCGGAACAGGGAGATTTGAAACTTTTGAGTCATCGCTGCTTAGGGGGAAACTACTGTGTGTTCCGATTGGAATCAAGGCAATTTCGCATGTGAGGTTCATGTTTGCCCTGCAGATTTCGCGTAAATTTTGCGTCAATTACCGTGCATTTACTGTAAATTCACTGTCATTTTCCTGTTACCTTTACTGTTCCTGTTACTGTCACCTTCACTGTTACTACTACTGTCAGATCCTTCCCATTCACGGTTACCGAGGTCGACCGATAAAGGCTCTGAATAATGATCATTCTCCGGGCTTCTGTTCATGCGAATGTAGATAAGGCAACAGGTGCTTCTCTTTGGAGAGCAATACCCGGTGACCGAAGCGGTAACAGCCGAGCTCGCGTGCGGTGTTCTTCAATCCCAGTTTTCTCCATACGGTGATCGGCGACACACCAAGGAACCGCGCCGCTTCGGGTACGCTCATGAGGGTTTCGTTTTCTGTCGATATCGAGTTATTAGTCATTCCTTTCTCCTTTAGTCTCGGACAATTCAAGTATGTGCAATGCTACGCAACAACGTTGCATTCGTTAGCCTTAATCTAGATACCTCAACATGGCCTGTCAAGCCTCTTTCGGGGATAGGGAGTGGGCCGATTGGCCTAAACTTTTCGGCATCAATAGCTTTCGGAAGGAAAAAAACTTATTCGTCTAGAACCGTTGAAAATGGGTCAGAAATCGTACCCTATTTCGAACCAAAAAAAGAAACCCGGGTCAAAATGACCCAGGTTTTTCTACTGGTACGGATTGAAAACCACTGAAAACGACTTCAACCCTTCGACTACAAATGGCGTGACACACGCCATCCGGGTGTGAGAGGTCAGTTCACATACTCGCTCATCGGAGTTTCGAACACGAGTTCGCCGCGGCTAGACAGATAAGTTCCTAGACGATCCGCAACCCGCTGAGCGGTTTCGGGAGTGATGTTCAGATACCGAAGGAACGTCACCATTTGCGAGTGGCCCGTTATCTTCATCACTTCAGTGTGATGGCAGCCAGAAGCGATCATCCTGGTCGTTGCGGTGTGCCGGCAATCGTGAAAGCGGAAGTTCTCGATGCCGGCATCCTGCAAAGCCGACTTCCAAGCATTCTTCACGTCCTCGGATATGCCGAAAACGATCATCTCGGGAAATTTCGGACTGACTCTCCCACAATCTAAGAAGCTCTTGCTTTAGTCGATCCGTTATGCCAACCGTTCTCGCGGTCTGAGTTTTCGTGTTGGTCTGCGGAATGTAGATCTGCCCGCCCAACAGATCCACGTCCTTCCATTTCATCTGGAAGATCTCACCGCGGCGCATTCCGGTGTCAAGTGCACAAATCAGGATCGGCCGAAGATGGGCCCGGCGATCTGGCACGCTCGCAGTAGTCTTTCTTCTTCTTCATAACTAAGTACGCGATCGCGTTTCGTTTCCAGAGCGGTCGAGATTATCCCCTTACATTTCGCAAACGGATTCAGGATCAGCCAATCGCTCTGAATCGCGAAGTTCAACATCGCTTTGAGCTGCTGCAATTCCCGGTTCACAGTTGCGATGCTGCGCGGGTGATGCTGCTCCACTTTCACCTTGATCGTCTTCGTTCGTTTCGTTTTCGGGTTGTAGACCTGTTGAAACTCGTTGACGTGTTTGATGACCGGTGTCGCGATCCGGGCGTTCTTGAAATCCTCAATGTCGCTCGCCTTGATCAGCCGGATCGGTTTCTTTCCGAAATGCTGCCTTAAGAGCTTTCACCGCCGACTTGAGCGAGCTGCACTCCCTTCTCCCTGACACCCTCACTCCATTGAAATAGACCGCCGGTGCGAGGCGGACCGCCGAGTACTTGTCGGCGAGTTCAGCGAAGGTGAAGCGGTCAGATTGCAAAGCATCAGACCCATGCCTTAGCATCTCGGCGCGCATCTCCTCGACCGCGCTGCGGGCGTCGATCTTTCTATCGATCTTTTTGTACTTCTCGCGATTTTTTCCGAACTCGTCCGTGTACTGAAGCCGGGCGTAAAGGCTTCCTTGTTTCACCACCCAGTAACGAGGATTCGAGCGCCGATTGCTGCCGTTTTGCCGCATATTTTCCCTTCTTTTTTCCCTATAAGGTAGAGAAAACCTCTATATATCGTAAGATAAGGGATGTTTTAGCATGTTTTACTAACTGATGCAAGCAATTAGTTTATGAAGATATAATGATTAGCAGTGATTATAGAATTTGCCCCAAAATCGAAGCTGTTAACCGAAGGGCTGTAAGTTCGAGTCTTACCTGCGGAGCCAATAAGATCCTAAAATTACGGACGCTTTCGGGCGTCCGTTCGCTTTCTTGCTTTCAAATTGCATCGATCTCACAGGCAGACAAATACGAAGTCGCTGCGGAATAATAATCGGGACATTTCGCCACAATGAACAAGCTTTTTCATCGAAATCGTCGAAGATCGCTCGTTCTTTTTGGTATGTAAGAAAGCAAACTATATATTTTTGTGCCACGAGCTAAGTTATAATCCGTAATCGTGACAGTCGACTTAAAGGAACATGCGGCCGAGATCGGGAAACGCCTCAAGAAACTCTATCCGGAGCCGATCGTAGAACTAGATTTCACGACACCGTTTGAATTAATGGTCGCTTCGCTTCTTGCTGCGCAAAACCGCGACACGACGATCAACAAGATCACGCCGAACCTATTCAGGAAGTACTATGGCCCGGCGGACTACGCGGCGGTCGATCCCTCCGAGTTAGAGCAGGATATCCACCTGTCCGGATTCTTCCGTCAGAAAACAAAAGCCATAAAAGCACTTTCGCAGAAGCTTATTGATGATTTCGGCGGCCAGGTGCCACAGACAATGGACGAGTTGCTGACATTGCCGGGAATCGGACGAAAGACGGCGAATGTGATCTTAAGTTTTGCGATGGGCAAGGCAGAGGGAATCGTCGTCGATACCCACCACCTTCGGCTCATGCCGCGTCTCGGGCTCTCTTATCAGAAGCTCGCCGACAAAATGGAAAAGGAAATGGTCCATATCGTGCCGAAAAAGGATTGGATCATGTGGTCGAGCATGATAACCCTGCATGGCCGCCGGGTGTGCGTCGCAAAAAAGCCGAAATGCCAGGATTGCGTGCTGAACGATATATGCCCCTCGGCGTTTCAAATATCGGGAGATTGAACATAAGCCGGAGTCTGTGCAGGTGTTCCTCGGTTGCTGGCGTTACGAGTCCGGGATTTCTCTGTACAAAGCTCTTAAAGCGTGTTAGGTTCTCAAAGTTGGAACCGGAAAGAATTGGTAAGACCAATTAAAAATTAAGATCATTGGTAGGGCGTGCTTGTGAGTAGTTAAGCGATTTACAAGCAGGGGTGAGGCATGTAGCCTGAATCCCACGGACCAAATTGGCATGACCAAAGATCTTATGATGAAACACCGCCGAGGCGCCGTTTAAGCGAATTAGATCGATAAGGCTTTCCTGCTGGAAAAGCCGCGAAACAGGACAGCGACGGCTTCATCCGGCACATGTCCGCCATAAATTTCCTGGTTCCTCACTTATTGCTTGATTGTTTTACGTTATGGTGGTACTTTTTTCGAGACAACCCATTCCAAACAGATCGGTCAGCTGCGTGAAGCTCAAATTTGAAATTTTTTTAGGAATCAGTTAAGCGGTTTACTGACTGTAGGCCCAGTCTTTCTGTGAAAAAAGCCGACCCTTTCGGAACTGAAGAATAGGTCCCGATCCCAGGGGAATGACGATATCCGGATCGTATTGAACTCTAGCAAGAAATTGCTTAGCCATGGCTCGTGGAGGAAATTTATGCGACTCGTTCAGATCACAATACTAATTATTCTTTTAAGCTTGGCTGTGATCGGCCAAACCAACAAGGGCTCGATCACGGGCAGCGTGACCGATCCGCAAGGTGCGGCAGTGCCCGGCGCGACCGTCACGATAACAAACGTGAACACACAGCAGTCCGTTACCGTCACAACTTCGAAAGACGGCATTTTCGCTGCTACCACGCTTGAGCCGGTACAATACGACGTTACGGTCGAGGCGAAAAACTTCAAGAAAGTGATCGTCGAAAAGGTCAAGGTCGATACGGCCTCGAGCGCGAGCGTAAACATAGTGCTGGAGCTTGGCAGTGTTTCCGAAGAAGTTACGATCCAGGCCGATTCGCAATTGGTCAATGCCGATTCCGGCACGCTAAGCCAGACGATCACAGAGCGCCAGCTGCGAGATCTTCCTTTAAACAACCGCAGCGTTCTCGACCTTGCGGTGACGATGCCGAATGTTTCGGGCGATACGGGCAGCGAAGACATCGATGCGGGGTTCGGTACGCCGCAGCCGGGCTTCAACCTGAGTATTAACGGCGGCCGCCCGGGCAGCACTTCGATGCTCGCGGACGGCGTCAACAACACCGGCGTCGGCCTTGCCCGAGCAGTTGTCAGCTTTTCGCCTGAGACCGTTCAGGAATTTACGGTACAAAGCTCGGCATACTCGGCCGAGTTCGGCACGACCGGCGGCGGTGTGATCAACATCACGACCAAATCCGGCGCCAAGGACTTTTTCGGAACGGCACTTTGGTATCACCGCAATCCGCAGACGAACGCCCGTGCCTGGAATCAGGGAACAGCTCCGCGTCCGGCCAATAATCTTCGCAGCAATCAGCTTTCGTTCACCGTTGGCGGGCCGATCTACTTTCCGAACTTTGGTGATGCCGGCCCGGCGATCTACGACGGCGCCAAGCGCGGCTCGTTCTTCTTTTTCGCAATGGAACCTCGTTGGCGGAATGACTTCACGCAAAGTGTGGGATTGGTGCCAACCGAGGCAGAACGGGCGGGTAATTTCCGCGATATGGTTGTGACGAGCAGCGGTTGGCTGCCTCGTTCGGTCGCCAATCAATTCGGACTCGCGGGTTTGCCCATCGCGACCGCACCCGATAATTTCATTTATCAGCAATTCACGGTCGGGCCGGGTGGCCGACTGGACCCGATCCTTGTCCCGCGGTAGCCGGGAATCAATATTGTCCCTTTGGATGGTCCGCAGCGATCGGGGTTTCATTCAACGCTCAGAACCAGCCCTACTGTACCGCTGCTCAGGCCAACGCTCAGATCGCTAACTGTTGCGAACAATCCAGCTCTCAACATGATTCCGAGCGCTTTCTTCGATCCCGTTGCTGCAAAGTGCTGCTGGTTAACTTGAATCCTCCAGGGAATTATTTTCTGGATAACGGATTGGTACGTAACTTTTTCAACCTCCGGGAAGCAACGCAGAACGAGACCCGTTACACGGTCCGGCTCGACCACAATATTACTGAAAAAATGAAAGCCACTTCCGCTGGACCAAGACCCCGGCGGTGGGTATACGTGCGACCTCGGGCAGTGACATAAACGGCAATAACGGTATTTACAGCGATGCTTCGCAGTACCTCTTCACATTGAACAACGTCATTTCGTCCAACATGACGAACGAAGCACGGTTCAATTTTACGAAGGGCAATTTCAGCGAAGATTACTCGCCCGAGTTTTCGATCATGGGCGGGACGAAATTTTTCGACCGAAATTGGAATTAGAAGCCTGACAGGCGGCGGCATGCCGCAGTTGCAGGTCAGCAACGATGGCAACTACGCTGCGCCGCGACATCGGTTCCGGTGCGAGTACCAACAACTTTAACGTAGAGAAACGCTTCGATATCAGCGACACCTTCTACTGGACCACGGGCAATATGGTCTGGAAGATCGGCGGCAACTGGAATCGTGCAAAACTTGCCTCAACACCGTTCTTTGCGGCATCCGGGGGCAGATGGGCTTTCCGCCGGCACCAAACCAACAACGTTGCCAACGTCACGCTAACAGTACGAACAATACGACCGCTAACCAAGGCAATGGCGGAAACAGCCTTGCCAGCTTTCTTATCGGTGTTCCGCTTACGGCGGACATTCGTCCGACGCTGCTTACCTACAATTATCAGTGGGACAGCTATGCCGGCTTTGTCCAGAACGACTGGAAAGTAGGGCCGAATTTCACGCTCAATCTCGGCATGCGTTACTCGGTGCAATTGCCCCGCACCGAAGACAACAATCTGCAGGGCGTTTTTCGGCCGGATCTTGCGCTCAACCAGACGCTGACGGACACGCAGCGACGAGCGATCGCGACGGCCGCAGGCGTCCTGGCGACCGATCCGATACCGTCGTATGTGCCGACCGTGGCCAAGGTCGTCCCGTTCGCTTTCTCCGGCCGCGGCGGAAGATCGAAACATATTGTCCCGACCGACTGGAATGGCTGGGAGCCGAGGCTCGGCTTTGCCTGGAGCCCGAAGATGAAGGTCTTCGGGTTCGATTCGGAAAAATACAGCTTTGTCATCCGCGGCGGGTTTGGGATTTCCCATTTCCCGATCAACGGCAACAACCGCAGGGCAAGTCCCGACTTTGGCGGGTTCACAACCGCCAGCACGCTCAAGACCGCGCGTTATCGCACCAACCGCCCTCTGGTCGACCGGGGCCGACAATTCGTCGTCTGCAGCCGTTCAGGCTGAATGGCAACAATCCTATGCAGGGGACAGCGGTCGCCGCTCGATACGCTGCTGGGGACTGACGCTAATGGCCTGGTTTTCAATAAAGCGCTCGTCATACCAGGTGTTGCCGTTGATGTCAACGATCCGAAATTTGGCAAGGTGCCAACCGCATGGAGCTGGAATCTCGCCATACAGTTCGAACCGTTCAGGAATTCGACCCTCGAGATCGCCTATGCGGGTAATCGCGGCGTTAATCTTTACACGCCGCAGATCAATATCAACCTGCGCGAACATAGATACGATCACCACCCTTACGGCGAACAATTCAATAACCAATAATAGTACGGCTGTTGACCCGCTTGGACGAACAACGCTTCTTGGAGGTACAACAGCGATCTCAATACCAACAATGAGTTTGTTCTCGGACTACCTTGGCTATGATCCGCTGAACAAGTGGTACAACGCGAATTCGAGCAGTATTCGTCACGCCGGCTACGTCGATTTCAGACGCAGGGTGAGCCGGGTCTGAGTTTCACGGCAAATTATACATTTGCCAAGTCTATGGACGATTCGTCCGACTCAAGCCCGGACGTTCGCGTTCTGACAAGCGGTTCGGTAAGGGGACAGGTTGCACTTGGCGGGACGCTTGAGAACGATTGGGCACTTTCTGCATTCGATACGCGGCACGCGTTCTCAGCCACGTTCATGTGGGACCTGCCGTTTGGCAAAGGCCGTAATTACCTTAAGGATGCTCCGTGGTATATCCAAGGCCCGCTTGGAGGCTGGTCAATATCCGGGGTTGGCCGGGTCGTTAGCGGCAATCCGTTTCAGCCGTTCATTACCGACCCCAATTTTCTCGGCGGGACCTTGTTCAACCGCGTCGTTCGTCCGGACATCGTTCCGGGCGTGCCGCTCAAGAATCCGCTTTGGGATCCGGGCTGCCGGGTGGGAAGTGCCGGGGCAGCTGCCGGCCCGGCCGGATGTGAGCCTTATGTGAACCCGGCTGCCTTTAGGCGTCCGCCAAAAGGCAGGCTCGGCAATGCGGCACGAACGCTGAGCATCACCGAGCCGATGCGGAAATACTTCGATCTTTCGATCCAGAAGGATTTCCCGATGCCGTGGATCGGCGACGAAGGCAAGCGAAGGATCAATATTCGGGTCGATGCGATCAACCTGTTCAATATCCCTAACTTCTACTTTAACAGCCGCGGGAACACGCCGTTCGGTTTCGGCACGTTCCCGGCCGAACTCCCCGGAACTGAATGCATTGCGAATGTTTCGATAGCGGCGCCCACGACTGCGAACTGTCCGGGCGGCACACGCGTCCTCGGTCATCACACCCGCCGAATATGATACGTGGGCGGCGGCCAACAGTCAGCCGCCGTCTAACTACAGCGGCTGGTGCGGCGGTCCTCGGACAGATCAGGACGACGATAAACGCCATTCGGCTCCCGCCGCGGCCGGGTCAACCGGTCGGCGGCGGAGCGTTGCCAGATAACTTCCTTTCCATCACGGTCCCGGAAGGTTTTGCGACAACCAATTCTTGACACGTGATCATAAGGACCTTGGAAGGATTCCAGCTTTGGCGTCTTCGCGGCAACGGCGGTTATGACGGAAACTTCGGAAGCCTGACCAGCGGAGCGATCGCATTCGGCAGCCCGAACCCGGGAACCAGCCAAAGGTACATTCAGTTCGGTATCCGGCTGATCTTCTAAGGTTCGTTTAGTTCTTTCCGAATTTAATCAGCCTCATTATTAGATAATGAGGCTGAATTTTTCTCCGGGACGGTTTGAAAGAAGTGTCCCGCAAAGTCGCAAAGTCGCTAAGATTAAGAAAAGAAGAATAAAAATTTCTATTCCTACTTTTTCTTCCTTTGCGTCATTGCGACTTTGCGGGAAATGTTTTTTGATCTTTGATACAACAAGAACGCGTCATGAAAAGAGCACTTTTTACGACTCTCCTTTCGATTCTCACCTCGGCCGCAGTCGCCCAAAACGGTGAACTCCCGCGTGAATGGGTCGATCCTGACACAGGGCATCGCGATCGTTCGCCTGTCGGACGAAGCCGGAAGCCAGTCATTTTATTTCCATCAGAACGGCTACACCGCGAGCGGCGACAAGCTTGTATTTTCAACGCCGAAAGGGCTTTCGACATATAACTTCAAAACAAAGCGATCGAACAGATCGTCGAAGGCCGTGCGGGAAGCGTGATCGTCGGGCCGAAAGACGCGGAAGGTCTTCTACTTCAAAGGCGACGCTGTTTACGAGACCGACATCGATACAAAAGCGACGCGCGAGATCGTTAAGAACGCAAAACTGCGCACCGGCTCCGGTTTTGCGCTGAATGCCGATGAAACGCTTCTCGGCGGAAGCATGGTCGCCTTGGCGAAGTCCCCGAAGAATTTCCGCCCGCAGCCGCCGCGGGCCGCCGCCACTCCGTTTCCGAACGCCCCCGCCGGCCAAGCGCCTGCCCGCGACAGCTATCCCGGCAAAGGCGAAATGATGGAACGCCGTCTGGCGGCAAAGATCCCGATGTCGCTTTACACGATCAATATCAAAAGCGGCGAAGTGAAAACCTTCCACCCCGCGACCGACTGGCTGAACCATGTGCAGTTCTCGCCGACCGACCCGACGCTGATGATGTTCTGCCACGAAGGCCCGTGGCACAAGGTGGACCGCATCTGGACGATCCGCACCGACGGCAGCGAACTAAAGAAGATCCACACGCGCACGATGGACATGGAAATAGCCGGCCACGAATTCTTTTGTCCCGACGGCAATTATATTCTTTACGACCTGCAAACGCCGAAATACGAGGTCTTCTGGCTTGCCGCAATACGACATCAAGTCGGGCAAGCTGACAAAACACTCCCTTCAAAAACGCGAATGGTCCGTGCACTTCAATATCTCGCCGGACGGCAAACTCTTCTCCGGCGACGGCGGCGGCCCGAACAGCGTCGCACGCGGCGACAACGGCCAATGGATCTATCTGTTCAAATCCGAAAACGGAAAACTAAAAAGCGAACGCTGGTGAATCTCGCCAAGCACGACTATTCGCTCGAACCCAACGGTACGTTCACACCCGACGGCAAGTGGATCGTGTTCCGTTCGAACTATGGGGCCCACGCATGTTTACGCGGTCGAGGTAAAGAAATCGAATTAGTTTTCGTGCCGTTCCGTGTTTTTTCGTGGTTCCCCTTTCCGAAGAAACGGTACGAAATAGGCACGAAATAATCACGAATGAATTTAGAGACATGAAAACTAGCATTCACTGCTATTTCTGACAGTTCTTACTTGCCTCGGTTGTTACATTATCCGCGCAAGCCGGACGATTGACGCGAGACCGATATGTGGACGATTCGAAAACCACACCGCTCGCAGGTCCGCGATCCTAATTCTCGCCGACGCTTTGGATAGTTGGCGACTCGACCCTGAACAGCAATGCTCCGCTTCGCGGTTGGGGGCAGGAACTTGCACAATTCTTTGATCTATCGAAGATAAATGTCGTCAACCGGGCGATCGGCGGCCGCTCGAGCCGGACGTTTCAATACGAGGGCCGTTGGGACAAATTGCTTTCCGAACTAAAGAAGGGCGACTTCGTGATCTTGCAGTTTGGCCATAACGACGTGGGCCAATTCGACGATCCAAAGTCGAAGGACCGTCCGTCGCTTCATTCTGAAGGAGAAGAGACCGCCGAGGCGACTCGTCTCGACGGCAAGAAAGAGATCGTCCACAGCTTCGGCTGGTATATGCGAAAGTACGGAAACGATGTACGGACGCGCGGTGCAACGATGATCTTTTGTTCGATGGTGCCGCACAAGGACTGGGACGGCGGACGGATCGTCAGAAAAGAACGCGAAAAATGGGTGAAATGGACCGCCAACGCTGCGGCGGCAACACACGCAGCGTATATCGACCTCAACGAGATCGTCGCCCTTGAATTCGAACGGCTGGGCCCCGAAAAGGTCGCGCCCCTTTTCGGCGACGCACGTACACATTCAACGCCAGCGGGCGCGCTCCTCAATGCCCAAATGGTAGTCGCGGGAATTCGAGCCTTAAAGAAACCTGATCTCAAAAAGTATCTCTCAGCTACCGGAAACCAGATCGAAAAAACCTCTGCGGTCCACGTAAGTTCGATGAAGTGATGATTTGCCGAGCGGACGGGTCGATTCTCTTCAGTGGATAGTTGGTAGTTACAAGTGGATAGTTAACTACCCACTGATAACTTGTCACTATCCACTGAAAAAAACCATATCCGAAAATCTCAGATCACCAGCGGCGCCGACGCCTTAGCGGTGATGTCAATGGTCCTTATGCCGAGACGCGGATGCCTGGCGGTAACGCGTATTCTTCCCGCCTTCTCTGTCGTCTTAACCCAGATAGCTCCGCAGCCGCCGACCAGCGGGAAGGGATTATCGCCGATGATCTCGCCGTTCTCGACAGTGAACTGTATCGCCGCTATTGAAAACGGTTTAGTATTGCCGAATTCGTCTGCCACGCGAAAAACAACGCGAGTCATATCGATGCCGTCCGCAAAAAGTTCCCTATCGTCAGCCTCGACGATAAACTGCTTGTCCACGCCTTTCGCCGACATCTTCCGCTCGATGACAACCTTTCCGCCGATCAGTCCTTCGATCCGCAGGTCTTCCCATGCCCGGCCGATCGCGGCATGAAGATTTGCAGTGAACGGCGCATATTTGAGATTCGGATATGTCTTCCGGTCCGGCTCGACCTCGGCGACCATTCGGGTGCCTACGTAATAACGCAGCTTTTCGCAATTTGAACAAACGAGAGCGTTCGTGAAAGTTTCGTTCTCGTCGCCGCGTGCCCAGTCGAACGCCGGTTCGAGCACTATCTCTTCCGAAGGATCGCATTGCGACCGGTAAAAACCAGCGGCCGGTTTTGGGATGCGGAAAATGTCCGAAACGCCGTGATAACAAATACGGTCGCCAGAGCCGAAATAATCGTGCGTGTTGTAATCGAAGGCACACCACCCGAGGCCGCCGGCATAACGATTGTCGGCCGCGAGAGCGTCGTGGACGCGTGCGTGGCGGTGGGTGTGCTCGCGGATGCGCTCGACATTGTCGTAGCGTTTTGTCGGATACATATGCCCGTTGAATTCGGTGTTCAGGTAAAGCGGATGGTTCGGCGGCCGCAGCGGGAAACCCGAAATCGTTCATTGTGTAAACGTCTTCGAGGCGTTCGGAATTGTAACGGAAACGAACGCCGCCGGTCTGCCGTGAATCGTCCAGGTCGTGGGCGAGCTTGTTGGTGCGGGTATAGAACTCGCGGTTGTCACCCGACTCGTTCACACGAACGCCCCACAGGACGATCGACGGATGGTTCCAATCGCGGCGGATCATTTCGCCGACGTGCTGAACCGAAAGGTCTTGCCACGCCTTGTCGCCAATGTGCTGCCAGCCGGGGATCTCTTCGAAAACGAGCAGGCCGAGTTCGTCACAGGCATCAAGAAAATGCGTCGACTGCGGATAATGCGACGTGCGGACCATGTTGCAATGCAGCTCTTTCCTTAGCACCCACGCGTCGTGTTTCTGAACACGCGCACGGCATCGCCTGGCCGACAAAAGGATAGGTTTGATGACGGTTCAAGCCGACGAAGTTTCAGACGTTTGCCGTTTAGGAAGAATCCTTCCGGCGTGAATTTCGCCTCGCGGAAACCGATGCGAGTGTCGTAATGATCGAGAACCGTACTGCCGCTTTTGATGGTGACCCGCACGTCGTACAGCTTCGGTTTGTCGATGTCCCAAAGTTCGATCTGCCCGACGTTCGTCAAAACGATGTCTTGCGATTCCGTCGCCGACAACGTTCTTGCTTCCGGTCGCGATAATGCGGTCGCCATCGCGCAGCTCGGCGGTCAACTGCAGGTCCCGTTCGGTCCTTCCGCGGACGAAGACACGCACATTTACGCTCCGATCGTCCTTCAGCACGTTCAACGGTTTGGCGAAAACGTTTTCGATATAAGTGTCGGCCACGGCGCGGATTTGCACCTCGCGGTATATTCCGCCAAAGGTCAGATAATCGACCATACCTCCAAACGGCGGAATGTCCTTGCGTTCAGTCGAATCGACTTCGACCGCGAGAACGTTGTCGCCCGGCCAATTCAGGTGAGGCGTCAGCTCGAAACGAAAACGGCGTGTATCCGCCCTTGTACTCGCCGAGATCGTGCCCGTTTATGAACACTTTTGCGGCCGTCATCACACCGCCGAAATCGACAAAAATGCGCCGCCCCTTGAATGCGGCCGGAAGCTTGAAATGCCTGCGATATGCCGAGACGAACATATACTCTTTTTCGTCAAAGCCGTTCAT
Source organism: uncultured Acidobacteriota bacterium (assembly GCA_963763355.1). GTDB lineage: Bacteria > Acidobacteriota > Blastocatellia > Pyrinomonadales > Pyrinomonadaceae > OLB17. The sequence goes on along the minus strand of CAVXOI010000007.1, from coordinate 553,375 downwards.
CGGCAGCATCTTGTTGGTGTGCGGCAGTGTTACCGATCTCCAGCCGCGGTCATCGAACGCTGTTCTCATTGCGTCGGTCGGACGACCTTTCGTTGAAGAGCCAGCGGCGATTCAGCGGCAATATCTGACGCAGCGAAACACTCTGAGCAAGCTGGCCGGGTTCCGCGGCCTCCGACGCATTAGCTATAAGTGAGATACCCGCCGTGCCTATCGCGGCCGTCTTTAGGAAATCACGTCGATCGAGGGATTTGTCGGGTTTCATTTTTTGGATCTTCCGAGGTTCGCTTAGAGAACCTATTGAGATAATTTGGCCCTCTGCCGCTGCCGAAGAAGCTGGTCGGCGATAACGCCTATCAGGATGACTGCTCCCATGACGGCAAAATTCAGCGAGCTTGGGATGCCGAGAAGATTGACGAGGTTCTGCAGCACCTGAAGCAGTGCCGTACCGATCAAAATGCCGAGGACCGAGCCTTCACCGCCGCGCAGGCTGCATCCGCCAAGCACGGCCGCAGCAATCCCGTAGAGCTCATAAAAATTTCCGTGCGACGACGGCGAAATAGAGTTCGTGTAGAAGGCCAGCAGGACGCCGGCAAAACCCGCAAGCAGCCCGCAGACCACATAGGCACCGGCCGTGGTCCGGTCCGCATTGACACCTGAATAACGTGCAGCAACCTCGTTTCGGCCTACCGCGAAAAGATACCGTCCGTAGACCGATCGATGTATGACCACCCACATCACGATACTGATGATGACGAGAATAATAAATGGCGTCGGTACACCGAGGAGGCTGCCGGTCGCCATGTTCTGCAGCGTTTCGAAACCTTCGGCACTGCCAAACCCCTTGGTCTCGTCGTTAGCGATGAAACGCGCAAGTCCCCGGTAAAAGAGAAGTCCGCAGAGGGTAACTATAAATGGCTGGATCTTGACCTTCGTTATCAGAAAACCGTTTATCAACCCGAGCGAAGTTGAAATTGCAACGACCGCGAGAACGGCGACCGCTGCAGGAAGATGCCAATCCACCAGAAAGATCGAAAGCAATACGCCGAGCAGGGCAAACACTGAACCGACCGACAGGTCTATGCCGCCGGTAATGATCACAACACCGAGGCCGATGCTGAAGATGCCGTAGATGCCGATAAGCCGGGCGAGATTTTGCAGGTTGGCCGGGGCAAGAAAGCTCGGATTAAGTACGGCGAGTACGACGCAGAGGACCACGAGGAGTACAAATGTTCCGAGCTCTTTCCGCATAATTATTCCCGGGTGGCTTGCTGTCTCGCCGAGCGGCGACGGCTTTGCCTCGCCGTGAGTCGGCCCTGTCGAAAATCTATTTCCGCGGCTCTGGCACCTCAGGCTGCCAGAGCCGCGAAGGTCCTCTTGATGCACATTTCGGCGAAGCACAGCTTCGCCGCTCGGCGAAAGGGCCCGCCCTATTCGACGGTTCCTCCGACTGCGAGATCCATTATCGCCTTCTCGCTCGCATCATCACGGCCGAGAATTCCCGTGATCCTGCCCTCGTGCATAACGGCGATGCGGTCGCTCTCGCCGAGGATCTCTTCCATATCGCTGGAGATCATCATTATCGCCACGCCGCTTTTGGCGAGATCGCGCATGAGTTGATAGATCTCGGCCTTTGCACCGACGTCGATACCGCGTGTCGGCTCGTCAAATATGAGAAGTTTTGGGTCGAGCGAAAGCCATTTTGCCAATACGACCTTTTGCTGGTTCCCACCGCTAAGGTTGGCTGCCTTGGTTTCGGTCGAAGGGGCCTTTACGCCGAGCCGTTCACACATTTCCCGGGCCCTCTTACTTTCGCGTTCCTTACTTATAAGACCGAAAGAGGAATATCGCGGCAAAGCGGGAAGCGTAATGTTCTCTCGGATCGGCATATCGACGATCAGTCCCGCGATGCGCCGATCTTCGGGCACAAGATAGATCCCGTTGCGGATCGCGTCGCGGGCCGAACGGATATCGACGCGCCGGCCGTCCAATGAGATCTTTGCTTCCTCAGCCGCGTCGACACCGAAGATCGCCTGTGCGGCCTCCGAACGCCCCGCACCGACCAGCCCGGCAATCCCGAGTATCTCGCCCTTTCGAACGTCGAACGATATCGGCGTACCGCGGATAGCGTCTTGTCCGAAGCCCCTTTATCTCGGCAAACGCGGATGAGCCGCCGCTGGCGCTATGACTATAAAATTTTTCGATGTCGCGTCCGACCATCAGTTTTACGATGTTGTCATGATGAATGTCGGGGCGTTCGAGCGTACCGGCGTTCTTCCCGTCCCGCAGCACGACCACGCGGTCGGCGATCTGTTTGATCTCGCCCAGCCGATGCGAGATATAGATGATGCTGACCCCTTCCGCCCTAAGGTCGGCGATGACCGATAGCAATTGGCCCGTCTCGGTCAACGTCAGGCTTGACGTCGGCTCGTCCATTATCACTATCCGCGCATCCATCGACAGAGCTTTGGCGATCTCGACCATCTGCTGCTGTGCGATCGAAAGCCCGCCGAGCGGCGTATCGGGTTCCACCTCCAGCCCGAGCCTGGAAATATATCGCCGCGTTTCGGACCTCAGCTTCTTTCGGTCGATCAGGAAACGCGCTCGCCTAGGCTCACGTCCGAGAAATACATTTTCGGCGACCGTTAGATTATCGAGGACATTCAACTCCTGATGGACAAACCCGACGCCGTTCGCTGTCGCGTCTCGTACAGACCCGATCACCGCAGGATTTCCGTCGATATGGACCTGGCCTTCGTCCGGCTGGTACACGCCGCCGAGTATCTTCATCAGCGTCGATTTGCCCGCACCATTTTCGCCCGCCAACGCAACGACCTCGCCGGCACGCAATGTGGAAGTCAACACCGTCCAGGGCGATCACGCCCGGAAAGCGCTTGCTGATCTTTCGCATTTCGAGGATCGGCTGGGTCATAAGAATTTTTGCCCGCGAATAGCGCGAATCGACAAGGAATTAAAGCTCACGCTCTCCAGATCTTATTCGCGAAGGTCCGAGCTATTCGCGGGCTGAACTTTTTAGCTGCGTCCGCGAAGCTGATTGATCTTTTTGGTAAATTCTTCGACCGTGTCTTTTTTGATGATCAGCGTCGGCACATTGATCTGTTTATTTGCTGGAATCGCCGACTTGTCGCCCTTCAGTATCTGGGCCATCAGTTTGACGGACTGATAACCGAATTCGAAAGGCTGCTGGACGACCGTTGCAAAGATCGCCCCATCCTTTACCCCGGCCAGGGTCTCATCCTCTTCGTCAAAGCAAATGATCTTGACTTGCCCGACCTTGCCGGCGTCCTTGATGGCATTCAGGATAGCGGGGCCGTTGTAGCTCCATAGGCCGACCATTGCCGCTACGTCGGCGTATTTCACGAGCGTATCTGCCGCATTGGTTTTTGCACGTGCACGGTCTGTGTCATCAGTACGAAGGTCGATGATCTCGACCTTTGAACCCTGAAGAGATTCCTTTAGGCCCTGGTATCGTTCGGCCGCGTTCCTCGCGTCGCTCTTGCCGACGAAGACCATTATCTTACCGCCGTCTGGCAACGCTTCCTTTACCAGCTCACCCGCCTGGCGTCCGGCGGCAACGTTGTCGGTCCCGATATAGACCGTCCGGTCACTTTCCGGAGCGTCAGAGTCCTGTGTAATGACCAACGCCTTTTTCGCCGTTTCGTTTATGAACTGCGTTTGGTTTTTGGGATCGACCGGGCTCATCGCGATGCCGTTCACGCCAACCGAGACCAGGTCGTCTATGATCCTTTTCTGCTCATCCGCCGCCCCACTGCCGGGCATCTTAAATTCGACCGAGACGTCGTTAAGCTCGGCATCAGCCTTTTCAACGCCTTTTCGAGCGACCGTCCAAAAGTCCGATGCATTGTTTGTAACGAATGCCAGCTTGAAATTCTTTCGCCAGTCGGATCACTGCCATTCGCCGGCGTGTTCGTGCCAGTATTGCCGCCGCAGGAAATGCCGAGAGATACCAGAGATAATAAGAAGGAAAAAAAGAAGATTTTCTTGATCATAGTTTTCTCCGACACCGCGTCATGACAGAGCGATCTTGTCTGGGAACAAGCCTTTTGGAAATGAATTGGTTAACCGCTTTTCCGCTATCTGAGATCATAAGTTCAAATGCGATCCTCGGCTCTTGATTACTTCCAGACTTAGCGGTACACAGAATATACCCCGTAAATAAACTATTCAGCAACTTTCCGGGCCGTCTGACCGCGTTCTGAGACGAAGGTGGCCAAATAAACTGCAGCCCGGCGACGAGCCGCAAAAAAGGCGCGGCTTTTCACCTGTCTCATCGGTCAACCGATCGACAACCTCAAGGATCGTTTTCCGGCTCCCCCGATGGGCGAGAACAACTACTGTTCCGCCGCTGCCGCCGCCGGTTATTCGCGCACCGAAAAGCCCGTCGCCTCGCTTCTTCCTCACGAGATCAACGATACGATCTGTTCGCGATTCGGTAAGTCCACAAGCCTTGTAGCTTTCGTGTGACCCGAACATAAGCTCACCTGCTTTCGCCAGAAGACTGTCGTCGGGAGATGCCGTCATTAACTCCGCAAACCGATGCACCCGCCAGTTCTCATAAATAGCGTGCTCCGCCGGCGCCTGTATAGCGTATGTCTTATGCGGGTCGACCGACGTTACCATGTCCGTAATACCACCGTACTTAGATAGAAATTCCCGGCCGTTCATTGTTTCCGGTATCGCGTGCCGAAATTCTCTTTCATATTCATCGGTGCTCACGTTCGCGAGATAACCGTTCCAACGCTGGTCCTCGACCTTGACCAGGCCGTCACCGGCATTTCGAACCTGAAGTCCCGCGAGGTCGGCTATGATTCTGTACCCCATGAAGGCGCCGGTGCGAACAGAGGAATAATCGGAACCGGAGACGGCGTGCCGCACTCCTGAATCGATTCCCCAAAACTCAACCTCGTCCGGAACCTCGAGCCAACCCTGGATCTCGGCCGGCTGGCAAACGATGGATGTCAGCTTTCCGGCCTCTCCGCAGTGAGACGTGATCTGGTCCATCACGCCGCACGCCGCCCCGACAATGCGGTTTTCGACTAACTGGCAGAGCAGGGCGAGTTCGCGAGGTGCAACGTCGATCTCATACGCAATACAAACAGCCTGCATCGCCGCGACCTCGAGCGCCGCGGACGAGCTAACGCCCTTACCGATAGGAACGTGCGAGGCGACGACGATCCTGGCGCCGAGATCGAATCGAACTCCAAGCTCTTTGGCCAACACAAAAAAGGCGCCCGCAACATAGCCCGCCCAACCGTCTCCATTCCGTTTAGCGAAGAAATCTCTCGCCGACGCCAGATCGAGCGGTTGCGCGTCTCGCACCAGGTCTGCGAGTGTCATCTGAAAGGTAAAGAACCGGTCACCGTCGTGATCTATGCTTACGATCTCGATATTCTTGCCCGAATTCTTCTGGATCGCGGCAAAGGTGGCCTCGGCTATCGGCATCTCGAGCACAAGCGAACCCGAATAATCGGCGATACCGCCCATAACATCGAGCCGGCCTGGAGCGCGTGTGACGAATATGTCGCTGATCCGTGTCAAAGAAAGTCCCCAACGCATCGGGCAGCGTGCCCAGCAGCCGGACAAACCATTCGACATCAGGTAGGCCCTGTGAGTTTCCTTCGACGATCTTGAACACAAATTTTTAGTTTGGGACCAGCCCGCGTGAGCTTAACGCCGCCAGGAGCGCCGGTTCGATCTGGTTCCTGATCGCTTGGTTCGCATAACCGGCCCACGCAACATCTGCATCGACATTAATCGGAGCATCGAGCTGTTTCCCGTCAACGCCGGTGATCTTAACTCCAAATTCACGCGCAATAAGTTCCGTACACAGGTCGTACGGATGGCAGCAGATGCTGAGGTCCAGGTCACGGTCAGCCATAACGCTCCGCATCAGAGGGCGAAGATCCGCCACAAACCGATCATGGCCGGCCATCAGTTCATAAAGCTGCCCGCCGGTCGAGATGTACTGGTCCTCAAAGCACTGCGCTTTTCCCGCACGAGGCTTACCGAGCACCGCACGAACGATGTCTTCGTCGATCGCGGCCAAAACATCGCGGGCTCCGGGAAAGAACCGCGAGATCATCGCAAATCCCTGCTCGATCGAGTCCGCCGACGAAGGTTTTAGCTCGATCGGCACAGTTTCGCCGCTAAGTCTATTGAAGCGCTCAGCTCGAGCGCCGTCGCCGCGATATGCCCACACCGTATCGCACAAATGCTGTTTCACGAGCGGTATCTCGGTCTGAATTGCGAATTCAATATCCCGGAGGCTCGTTTCCGGTCCTCGGTTCGGGGCGACTCCGGTCAGTATCCACGCGCTTCGTTTTTGATACATCAAGCCGCGGGTACCGTCGATAGGATCGACGACGATCGTCCACAACGCGTCCTTCTCACCTGCCGTTTTTGGAAGAACGACTCGGCCTCCTTCGATGCCCTCGGCTACAAGAATGATCGGTACCTTTGACGCGATCTCAGCTTCGAGAAAATCTATCAGTGTGGCTTCACTGATACGGTCTACAGCGAAGATCGTGTCGCCGTCGCCATCCGCCACCACCGCGGACAATTGCTCGGCCGAAGCATTTTCGCACGCATCGACGACCGAATTGACGCACCCTCGCATGAAGCCGTTTTATCGGCTCGTAAAACGAGCGAATATCGTTCACGATGCGGCCTCGCGCTTGTAGTGAATTTCGGGCATCGAACGCATTTCTGCGGCTTTATCCTCCGGCGAAGTGTCACTCAAGAAATTGCCTCCGCCAATCTCCGGGCCGGCCAAATATTTGAGAAGGTTCGGTTTACGCAGCGGCGGATGAAACTCGATATGGAAATGGAACGTGCTGTGATCGTCGCCGTCCGTCGGCGCCTGATGGAGCGGCATCACGTATGGGAAAGGCATTTTCCATAGATTGTCGAACTTGATCAGGACTGTCCGCAAGACGTCAGCGAGGTCGTGAAGTTCTTCCTTCGATAATGCCGCGATGTGAGGATGAGTTTCTTTCGGAGAAACAAATACTTCGTACGCGTACCTCGCAAAATAGGGGATAAAAGCAATTGCAGAATCATTTTCGGCAATTATCCGCCGGCCGTCCTCCTTTTCCGCTTGTATGATGTCTTGAAAAAGAACGCGGCCGAACTCCGAAAAATATCGCCGCCCCGCCGCGGCCTCATTGGCGATCGTTTTGAATACAAAATTGTTCGCGTAGATCTGGCAATGCGGGTGCGGGTTCGACACACCGACCGCCTCTCCCTTGTTCTCAAAGATCAAAACGTGTTCTATCTCCGGCCGGTTGGCAAGATCAAGATATTGTTCCTGCCACGTCTGCAAAAGGGCGATGATCTCGTCCGTGGGAAGTTCGGTCAAGTGTCAGGTCATGGCGAGGGCTGTAACACACGACCCGTGATATGCCGTGTGCGGGCCGGGACTTATAAACAGGCCGGGCAGGCTGATCAACGGCCGGCGCATCAAAACTTACACTCGGATGGTCATTGTCGAAGACAAAGATCTGCGAATAGCGTGGGTTTACCTTCCCGCTTACTCTTGTGTTGCCCGGACAAAGGTAACAATTGGGAACGTAATCCGGAAGCACAGTTTCTTTCGCCGTGATCTTTTCACCGCTCCACGGCCGGTCCTGCCGGTGTGCGGCGATGACGACCCACTCCTCGCGCAGCGGATGCCAACGTTCTTCCCAGGTCATAGGTATTCCAACGGAAACTTATGAAATTCACAGAAACTTTAACTTAATGAGGCCCTCGAGGCAACGATGGTTAATCGGTTAAATGACCCTTATAAAATTCGGTGACGAATGTTATATTGTGTACACATTTGATTTTACGAATGATCGGGACAGGAAGATCGGAAAAGGGGCGGCGGGCCTGTTCGCGTCTTAGAAACGGTCGAATCTATGGAACGAAAAGGCTTATCGTTGTGGTTATCCATCGTTACAGCAGCTCTTCTTTTATTTATGGTCACAGCCGAAGGTAAACCGACGATCGTAAAAAAAGAGTTCGGCAAAACCGCCGACGGAAAAGCCGTGGAGATATACACGTTGACCAACAGCCGCGGGGCCGAGGCCGCGATCATCACCTATGGCGGCGCGGTCGTTTCACTCAAAGTGCCTGATAAAAGCGGGAAACTCGGCGACGTCGTGCTTGGTTATGACTCCATCGCCGCCTACGAGAAGCATACCGCTTTTTTTGGCGCTTTGATCGGCCGCTACGGCAACCGCATCGGCAAAGGAAAATTCTCGATCGATGGCAAGGAATACAGTCTCGCGACAAACAACGGCGAAAATCATCTTCACGGCGGCGTCAGGGGCTATGACAAGGTCGTTTGGAAAGCTCGCCCTTCGACCGACTCTGCCGGTGCAAATCTCGAACTCTCATACCTCAGTCCCGACGGCGAGGAAGGATATCCGGGAACCCTGAATATCAAGGTCGTTTACACGCCTGACGGAAAATAACGAGCTGAAGATCGTTTATTCCGCGACGACTGACAAGGCCACGGTCGTCAATCTCACCCATCATTCGTATTTCAACCTCGCCGGTGCGGGAAACCCGACCATTCTCGACCACGTGCTGACATTGAACGCAAGCAGGTTTACACCGACCGATGCCGGTTCGATACCCAATGGCGAACTGCGGAGCGTTATGGGAACGCCGTTCGATTTTACAAAGCCGCACACCATCGGTGAGCGGATCAATGGATAACGACGAGCAGCTAAAATTTGGCAAAGGCTATGACCACAACTGGGTGCTGGATAAAAAAGGAAAGGCTTTGACACTGGCGGCGACCGTTTACGAAAGAACCATGGGCCGTGTTATGGAGGTCCTAACGACCGAGCCGGGAATTCAGTTTTACTCGGGCAATTTTCTCGATGGTTCGATCAAGGGCAAAAACGAACAGGAGTATCCACATCGGTCAGGCTTTTGTCTTGAAACACAGCATTATCCCGATTCGCCAAACAAGAAGAATTTTCCATCGACCCTTCTTAAACCTGGACAGCGTTATTCCCAAACGACGATCTACAAATTTTCGGTTCGATAGTTTGTGAAATGAAAAAGGCTTTTTCGATCCTGGCACTTACCGTTGCTTTCGCGGCGTTCGCGGCCGGCGATCCGGCGGACGCCTTCCATAACGTCCGCACGTTCGGAGCAAAAGGTGACGGCAAGGTGCTCGATACCGATGCCGTGAACAAAGCAATAGATTCCGCAGCGGCCAAAGGCGGCGGGACGGTTTACTTTCCCGCCGGAACTTATCTCTGCTTTTCGATCCGGCTCAAAAGCAACATAACGATCTATCTCGACAACGGCGCGACGATCCTCGCTGCCGATCCCGCAGTGCACAAGGGCAAATACGACCAGTGGGAACCGAACGAGTTCGACATGTATCAGGACTTTGGGCATTCGCATTGGAAGAACTCGCTGATGTGGGGCATCGGGATCGAAAATTTTGCGATCATCGGCCAGGGCAGGATAGACGGCCAGGGCTTGTCGCGCCGTAGCCCGGGCCCGCGGCGTCCGCGGTCTGTCGGCGAGACTCCGACAAGCATGGCGAACAATGTTTCGCCGCTTGGCGAAACGTCGCCTCTTTCGGAAATGGACGGCCTAGGGACCAAGGCAATCGCGCTGAAACTGAGCCGCAACATCACTCTCCGAGACTTTACGATCTTCCGTGCCGGACACTTTGCACTTCTCGCAACCGGCGTTGATAACCTGACCATCGACAATCTCCGGGTCGATACCAACCGCGATGGCTTTGACATCGACGCCAGCCGGAATGTTCGTATTTCCAACGTTTACGTCAACACGCCGAACGACGATGCGATCGTACTGAAAAGCTCATTCGCGCTTGGATTTGCCCGGGCAACCGAGAATGTAACGATCACGAATTCGCAGGTTTCCGGCTTCGATCTCGGCACGATGCTCGACGGTACATTCAAAACAACACAGGAATTTGCGCCCGATAAAGACCGTGTAACCGGCCGAATAAAGCTGGGCACAGAATCGAACGGCGGCTTCCGGAACATCGCTATTTCGAACATCAACTTTGTCCACTGCCGCGGCCTCGCGATCGAGACTGTTGATGGCGGCAATATCGAAGACATTTCCGTTTCGAATATCACAATGCGCGACATCACAACCGCGCCGATATTTATTCGCCTCGGCAAACGCCAGCGGGCACCCGACGGAACGCAGGTCGCAAAGGTAAAGCGGATCATTATCGATAACGTTGTCGTTTCGGGCGCGCATCATGAGTTTGCCTCGATCATCGCCGGACTCGCCGAAAGTCCCGTCGAGGACGTTCGGTTGTCGAATATCCGGATCCATTACAACGGCGGCGGAAGAAAAGCCGATGCCGGGCGTGCGGTCCCGGAAAACGAGAAGAATTACCCCGAGCCGAGCATGTTCGGTGTGACGCCTTCGTATGGATTCTATGTTCGACACGCCAAGGGTGTGACCTTTGACAATGTCGAGGTTTCGTTCGCGAACGATGATGAGCGGCCCGCATTTTTCCTCGACGATGTTAAGAACGTGGAATTTTTCCGCACAGCTGCTCAGTTGTCGCCTGAGGCAACGATGTTCGTGCTCAGGAACGTAGCGGAATTCAGCTTGGCACAGAGTCGAAACCGCGAGGACCTGAAGATCGCAAAGGCGGAGAGACGGGAGTTCTGATGAGCGTTGTCCGATGGGGATTGATCGGGGCCGGCGATATTGCAAGAAAGCGGATAGCACCGGCGATCCGCGATCTGCAAAACTGTGAGTTTGTCTCGGTCAGTCGTTCCAAAGCTGAACTCGCTGCAGAGTTTGCTGAAGAGTTTGCGGCGCAGAAATGGTTTGCGGACTGGCGTGAGTTGATCGCCGATCCTGAGATCAATGCCGTCTACATTGCGACGCCCGTCTTTCTTCATTGCGAGCAAACGATCGCGGCGGCCGAAGCGGGAAAGCACGTCCTCTGCGAAAAACCGATGGCCCTCAATGTGGAAGAATGCGACAAGATGGTCGCCGCCTGTAGCTCGAACAATGTAAAGCTCGGTATAGCGTACTATCGCAGGTTCTATCCGGCGGTCGCTCGTATAAAAAAGATCATTGCTGACGGCGAGATCGGCACGATCTCGGTGGCACAGATCAATGCGTTCGAGTATTTCGATCCGGAACCGGGCCACCCGCGGCACTGGTTCGTCGAGAAGGAAAAAAGCGGCGGCGGCCCGATGATCGACTTCGGCTGCCATCGCCTTGAGGTACTTACAAACCTGTTCGGCCCGGTTCGGCATGTCGAGGGCCTTGTTTCGAATAAGGTTTTCGGACGCGAGGTCGAGGACACCGCAATAGCGTCTTTGCAATTTGAGAATGGAACGTGCGGAACGGTTACAGTTACCCATGCTGCGAGTGAGCCGCAGGACACCCTGCATATCTATGGCACCGGCGGTTCGATCCATGTGCCGGTCCTGAACAACGGCGAGATAACTGTGAATGTCGACGGCAATAGCAGAAACGAATCGCTGCCGCCCGCGGGAAATTTGCATGAGCCATTGATCGCGCAATTTTCCGAATCTGTTTTGCACAATGCGACACCGGAGATCAGCGGCGAGTGCGGTCGTGAGATCACGTCGCTTATTGACAGAATTTACGTTCGGACAGGAGAAGAAATATGAACAGATCTGCAGCGATAGCCTTCGTAGTGATCGCGATCATACTTTGTGGAAACGCCGAAGCCCAGATAGGAAAGCGGTTTCCGTCGGAACGTAAGGTCGTGAAGGACCCGGTTACGGGAACGATGCTTACGTTCCTGACAAGCACGCCGGCCGGAGATTCAAAGATCTACCAGACGCACAACCAGTGGACATCCGACGGCCAGTGGCTGATCTTTCGGTCGAACCGCGTCCCGGGCGAAGCGATGGCGGTGAACGAGGCAACGGGCGAGATGGTTCAGGTGACCGAAGGCGGTTACAGCGGAATGCTGAATATCGCCCGACAAGTCGATGAAGCTCTACTTCCTGCGAAATCCGAATTTTCGCCCGGGCCAGCGTCCACAGCCTTCCGCGGCACAAACGCCCGCAACACCTCGGCCCGCCCCGCCGCCGGTCTCGATGGAAGTTATCGAGGTAGATCTCGAAAAGCTTTTTGCCGACAGCAAAGCAGGAACGCTCAAGTCAGCCGATCACTACCAGCGCGTTTGCGGGAAGACGCCGCCGGAGATAGGAGCCGGCGGCGACATGGCTCTGGACGGCGGTAATGAAGAATGGGTTTATTTTCGCATCGGCCGCGAGGAAGCGGCGAGGCGGCTTCCCGAAGGAACAAAGATCGAATCGAACTTTGGCCCGCGAAATATGGGGGCCGGGCCCGTCAGGGATAGGCGCGATGAACGTAAAGACCGGCGAGGTAAAGCACGTGATCGCCGTTCCGTTCCAGGTCGGGCATATCCAGACAAATCCGTGGGTCGAGGGCGAGATCGTTTTTTGCTGGGAAACCGGCGGCAAATCGCCGCAGCGTATCTGGACTGTTCGAAGCGACGGTACCGGCCTGCGGCCTGTATTTCCCGAGGATGAACGTGATTGGGTCACTCACGAAGCGGTGATCGGAAAAGACGAGGTCGTATTTGCGATCATGGGCCATCGTAAGATCCCGGGCGGCACAAAGGACGTCGGCGAAGCGACAAGCGTCGGCGGTGCAAATCCTGGACAAGAACCGGCGTGGGGCCCGTCGGGAACACGCGAACGGCCGACCGGGCTGGCGATCGTGAATCTGCGTACGCGCGAGATCATCATTGCCGGACAGACAAAAGAGGGAAGCGGCCTCTGGCACGTCACTGGCTCGGCTGATGGCCGGTTTGCGGTGGGCGACGATTTCACCCGGAACATTTACATCATCGACCGCCGCACCGGCGAGATGAAACTGTTGTCCGCCGGCCACAAGACCACGGCCGCCGACCACCCGCACCCGACAATGAGCCCGGATGGGACAAAGATACAGATACAGTCTGCGATGCTTTCTTCGGACGGACGGTCGATGAACATTTGCATCATTCCCGTGCCGGAAGAATGGCTCAAGCGCAAGGTGAACGGGTTGTAGCTCGTCATTTTTCTCACGTTTTCTCACCTCGAGACGGCGTAAGTTCTACAATCCGTTAGGTTTCGCCGGAAATTTGTCTCATCTCACAGGAGACCGCGACGCTTGAGAAAAATTTGCCGATAAATGCCATATTTACAATATTTACGGCCAATAAGCCTTGAGACACGCGTCGCGAGGTCCTATCGGTCCGGTGTCTAATTTTCAAAGAACAAAAAGGCAGGGCTTGCCTCGCATCAACGATGACACCAAACTTTATTCACGAGAACAGCAATTTTGAAGATAGGAATGAAACGAACGATACGAATGATATGCAAGGAGCCGATCGAAGATGAAGTTACGCCTGTTACCGATCCTAATGCTGATCAGCACGGTACCGGCGGCTGCCGATGTTAGGCTGCCGGATGTTATAGGGAGCTCAATGGTGCTGCAGCAGAAGCAGGCCGTGCCGGTCTGGGGAAAAGCCGGTCCGGGCGAGTCGGTGACTGTGACTTTTGCCGGCCGGAAAAAAACTGTTGTTGCTGGTCCGGACGGGAAGTGGCGTGTCGATCTGGGTAAGTTCGATGCAAACTCGACATCGCAGACGATGACGATCACCGGCGAAAATACGATCGAGCTTAAGGACATTCTTATCGGCGAGGTTTGGCTCGTATCCGGCCAATCGAATATGCAGTGGCGTCTGCCTGAATCGACCGGCGGCAGCGAGGCAACGGCGACTGCCAACCATCCGAATATCCGGCTCTTTAATGTTAGCCGCGAGGTTGCGTTCAAAAGGAAAGAAGGAAAGCTCGGCGAATGGGCCGCTTGCACTCCGGAATCGGTAAAAGAATTTTCTGCCGCCGGATATTACTTCGGCGTCGAGATGCAGCGTGAACTGCAAGGTGCCGATCGGGTTGATAAATTCGTCCTACGGCGGCTCGCAGGCCGAGGCATGGACGCCGGTGAGAGTATCTGAACGGCATCGCCGGACCTGAAACCGACCGTCGAACGGACAGCGATCTGGGCAGGCGAACGGGAGCAGGTTCGTGTCGAATTATGCAGAGGCGATCAAGAAATGGCGCGAAGATTCGGACAAGGCAAGGGCCGCCGGGGCACGGCCATCGCCGTCGCCGGGAGTTCCCGACGCACTTCGCGATTACCGTATCGCTTCTTCGATCTACGACGGAATGATCGAGCCGCTTATTCCTTTCGCGATCCGAGGCGCCATCTGGTACCAGGGCGAATCGAACGAAGCGCGGGCTGAGCAATACAACATTCTGCTGCCGACGATGATCCGAGCCTGGCGTGAAAGCTGGGGCCTGGCAGATATGCCGTTCGGCATAATTCAGCTGCCGAATTACCGCCAGCCAAAGACGGAGCCGGAAGAAACGCCATGGAGCTTTCTCCGCGAGGCCCAACGGCGTGTTGCGGCCACGGTTCCGAACACAGGCCTGATCGTTATAATCGATATTGGCGAAGCGTCCGACATACACCCGAAGAACAAACTCGATGTCGGCAAGCGAATGGCCCGATGGGCTTTGAAAGACGTTTACGGAAGAAGGCTTGTGAACGCTCCGGTCCTTGTTCGTGCAGACGAAAAGAACGGCAAAGTGATCTTGACGTTCGATGACGTCGGTACCGGTTTGAAAATACGCAGCGGCGACAAGCTGGAAGAATTCGCGATCGCCGGCGAGGACCGAAAATGGTATTGGGCGGACGCAAAGATCGTGGGAAAGAACAGCGTCGAGGTCTCTTCGCCACAAGTGAAGGCGCCGAAAGCCGTCCGATATGCGTTCAACAGCAATCCGACGCAACCCGAATCTGACCAATGACTCCGGCCTGCCGGCATCGCCGTTTCGCACCGATGACTGGCCCGATCCGACCGCAGGAAAGCGATGACGTTTGACCTCAACGAACACTCGCATCGACGCTTTAACCCGCTGACGGGGAATGGGTGCTCGTCTCGCCGCATCGCACAAAGCGGCCGTGGCAGGGACAGGTCGAGGAAGCTAACCGCGAAACCGCGGTCCGTTACGATCCGACCTGCTATTTGTGTCCTCGAAACAAGCGCGCGGGCGATAACCAGAACCCGGACTATGAAAGCGTCTTCGTCTTCGATAACGACTTTGCCGCGTTGACGGCGGATATTCCGAAAGGAAGTATCGACACCGACGGCTTGATCGTCGCCGAAAGCGAGCGGGGCATTAGCCGTGTCGTTTGTTTTTCGCCGGACCACAGCCTTACTCTTTCGCGGATGCGTTCGGAAGATATAAAGCTTGTCGTTGATGAATGGTCCGACGCAATACGACGGGCTCGGAGAAATGCCGTTCATTAACCACGTGCAGATATTCGAGAACCGAGGCGAGATGATGGGCGCGAGCAACCCTCATCCGCATTGCCAGATCTGGGCAAGCGAGAGCATTCCCAACGAACCGGCGAAGGAATATCGCTTTCAACGTGAATATTATCGAGCCAAAAATGCGTGCCTGCTTTGCGATTATCTCAACATCGAAAGGGCAGGCCGCGAGCGGCTGGTATGTGAGAACGACCATTTCGCGGTGGTCGTTCCTTTCTGGGCGGTTTATCCATTCGAGGTAATGGTCCTAAGCAAAGATCACCGCGGTTCGGTCAGCGAATTTGACGATAGAGAACGGTCCGCTTTGGCTGAAATCCTAAAGCGCCTGACGACGCGTTACGATAATCTGTTTCAAACGCCCTTTCCCTATTCGATGGGCTTTCATCAATTACCGACCGACGGCGGCGAGCACAAGTATCACCATTTTCACGCGCATTTTTATCCGCCGCTGCTGCGGTCGGCAACGGTAAGAAAGTTCCTTGTCGGGTTTGAGATACTGGGCAGTCCGCAACGTGATATTACGCCGGAATCGGCGGCTGCGCGGCTGCGTGAGCTGAGTGAACAACATTATCTCGACATTTAGTTCTGGTAGCAGTGATCGATATAGAGTTACTAAAAAAGCGGTTCATCGATAAGCACGGCCGTGCGCCCAGAATTTTCCGCGCACCCGGGCGGGTAAATCTGATCGGTGAGCATACGGACTATAACAACGGCTTCGTCTTGCCCGCCGCCATCGACAAGGCAACCTATGTTGCGGCGTCGCCCCGAGCGGACCGGACCGTAGTTGCGGAGTCGATCGATTTCGAAGGTATAGTGTCCATCGATCTTGACGATCGCGAGGCCGGTCCCCGGACCGATTGGGGCAAATACGTCCAGGGCGTCGCGCTTATCCTTGAAGCCCGCGGCTACCAGTTGACCGGAGCAGACCTGTTGATCGCGAGTGATATTCCGGTTGGCGCGGGGTTGAGTTCGTCGGCCGCTCTCGAGGTTTCCGTCGGGTTTGCGCTCGCCGCTATCGCCGGCCACGCGATCGACAGTATGGAGCTCGCAAAGATCGGACAGGCCGCCGAACATAAATACGGCGGCGTGATGAGCGGGATCATGGACCAGTTCGTTTCCGTGCACGGGCAAGCCGGCCGGGCCCTGTTCCTTGATTGCCGCAGCCTCGAGTGGTCAGCGATACCGCTCCGCGGACGCAGCTTTCGTGATCTGCAACACCAAAACGAAACATGATCTCGCAGACGGCGAATACAACAAACGGCGGGCCGAGTGTGAAAAAGCGGCCGCATTATTCGGCAAAGATTCGCTTCGTGATGTTTCACTGGCAGATCTTGAAAATGATCGGTCGGAAATGCCGGACGGTCCTGAAAAAACGGGCAAGACACGTGGTGACCGAGAATGCTCGTGTCATTGCCGCCGTTTCTGCGTTAGAATCCGGCGATCTTCCGGAATTCGGTCGATCTGATCGACGCGTCGCACGAGAGCCTTCGCGACGATTTCGAAGTAAGCTGCCTGGAATTGGACGCGATGGTCGATATCGTGCGGCGACAGCCGGGTATTCTAGGAGCAAGGATGATGGGCGGCGGTTTTGGCGGCTGTACGATCAACCTGATGCTTGCCCGAAGCCCGGGAACGAATTCATCCCTAACGTCGTTCGACGAATATCACAATGAAACCGGTATCGAGCCCGAACTATACGAAGTAAGCGTCGTGAACGGAGCCGGAGAGGTGAGGTAAAGACAACCGATTATCACCGACAATTCTCGAGTCCGATTCTGCCGATCTCACAGATTGGTTGCGTTTCCGAAGAAAAGTTGATATTCTCCCGATGATTACGATAGTTAAGCGGTTTTCCGCAATGCTGTAGGTTTTCGAGATCCGACCGCAATTTCAACTATTTCTTAAGTGTAAATTCTTTACCTCTCGGCTATCGGAATCGATCTTTCAGATCCCAGGACAAGCAATGAGTAATCCAGCAGCATCAGAATCGCGTTTTAAGTTTGTTAAATATCTGTGGAGCGATGAAGAGGCAGACAAGCTCGACGGCGTCGACCGGCTCGTCTATCGGTCGAACCGCCTCGGCGATGACCTTACACTGACCAACACAGGCGGCGGGAATACGTCGTCTAAGCTTCAGGAAAAGGATCCGCTGACTGGTGAGGAAGTCGAGGTCTTGTGGCTAAAAGGCTCGGGCGGCGATCTTCGGACCGCAAAACGTGACGGATTTGCTTCGCTCTATCTCGAGAAAGTCAGGGCGATGAGGCCGCTTTACGAGAACGCGCCGGACAACGGCCCGAAAACCGCAGATCGAGGATGCGATGTACCCGATGTACTCGCACTGCGTGTACAACCTCAATCCGCGCGCCTGCTCGATCGATACGCCGCTTCACACGCTTGTTCCGTTCAAACACGTCGATCATCTTCATCCCGAATTCTGTCATCGCCATTGCCGCATCGGTCAATCAGGAAAGACTGACGAAAGAGATCTATGGTGACGATGTCATTTATATCCCGTGGCAGCGTCCGGGGTTCGATATCGGCTTGAAGATCGAGCAACTGATCAAGGACAATCCGAAGGCGAAAGGCATTCTGCTTGGCCATCACGGAATGTCGTCGTGGGACAACAACGACAAGACCTGCTACGAAACGGCGCTTGAGATCATCGACCGTGCCGCCCAGTATATCGAATCGACACGACAAAGGCGAAGCTACATTCGGCGGGCCGAAATATAAGGACTCTCGATGACGAGACGCGTCAGAAGCTTCAAACAGAGATCATTCCGTTCATTCGCGGACAGGTTTCGATCTATCGACGCTTTGTCGGCACGGTTCAGGACGATCGCGAAGATGCTGCGTTTCGTAAACAGCGTCGACGGGCCGCGGCTTGCTGAGCTCGGCACTTCTTGCCCGGACCATTTTCTGCGGACGAAGATCAAACCGCTTTTTGTCAATTGGAATCCCGGAAACGGGCAGATATCGAAAGCCTGAAGACGGCTATCTCCGACGGGCTCGTGCAGTATCGCAAGGACTACGAAGGATTATTACAACCGCTGCAAGCATCCCGATTCGCCGGCGATGCGTGATCCGAATCCGACCGTCGTTCTTGATTCCGGGCCTGGGCATGATCGCGTGGGGCAAGAACAAGAGCGAATCGCGAGTGACCGGCGAATTCTACAACTGTGCGATCGAGGTAATGCGCGGTGCCGAAGCGATCGACCAATACGAAGCGATGGACCAGCAGGAGGCGTTCGACATCGAATACTGGCTGCTCGAAGAAGCCAAACTTCAGCGGATGCCGCCCGAAAAGGAACTCGACCGCCAGATCCACGTCATCATCGGAGCCGGAGCGGGTATCGGAAAAGAAACAGCTTTCCGCATCGTCAAAGAAGGTGCGCACGTCGTTTGCGTCGATAAGGACGAAGCCGCCGCGAAAGCGACAGCGGACGAGATCATTGCTAAATACGGCACAGGGATCGGCGTTGCGGGAACCGGCATTTCGAACTGCGGCGTCGCGATCGGTCTCGGCTGCGATATGACCGACCGCGAATCGGTCGCGAAGATGTTTGAGCAGGTGATGCTTGCTTACGGCGGAATCGACGCGGTGATCGTGACGGCGGGCGTTTTCGTCCCGCCGGACAAGACGGGACATATCGAAGACGAGATGTGGGATTTCACATTCGGCATCAACGTTAAGGGCGCTTACATCGTTGCCGACGAGGCGAACAAGATCTTTAAGAAGCAGGGACTTGAAGGGAAATATTATTCTGACGACGAGCGCCAACGCGGTCGTGGCGAAAAAGGGCAGCCTCGCATATGACACGAGCAAAGCCGCGGCGAACCATCTTGTCGCGCGAGTTGGCGATCGAAATGTCCCCGCTCGTCAGGGTCAACGCGGTCGCTCCGGCGACTGTCGTAAAAGGCAGTACGATGTTCCCGCGTGACCGCGTTATCGCGTCGCTCGCGAAATACGACATCCCGTTCGAAGATTCGGAAGAGACCGATACGCTGACCGAAAAGCTGTCGAACTTTTACGCCAAACGCTCGTTGACGCAGACGCCGATCGAGCCTTCGGACCAGGCTGAGGCGATCTTTTTACTGCTTTCGAGCCGGCTTGCCAAGACGACAGGCCACATCATCCCGGTCGACGGCGGTTTGCAGGACGGATTTATGCGGTGACTCAAGTGAAGGCGGGCTGCCGGTGCCATCCGGTCGGAGATTACATTATGCCAACGAAATTTCGAGATAAGCGACGAATTCATCGCCGAACAAAACGAGGCGAAAAAAGAGCTGGCTGGCCGAAGACCTCGATTATCTCGCCCGAAAGCTCGGCCGACGCGGTATTGAGATCGAGACGGTGGTCGAGCGAGCAAGCAAACTCCGTGTCGCGGTCCCATCATGGGGCGTGGGAACAGGCGGAACGCGTTTCGCGCAGATTTCCCGGGCCCGGGCGAACCTCGCGGCATGTTTGAAAAGCTCGAGGATTGTTCGACGATCAACAAGCTCGTCCGCACGACGTCTGCCGTTTCACTCCATATTCCCTGGGACAAGCCCGAGAACGAGGCCGACCTTGTTGAGGCCGCCGAGCGTCATGGTCTGACGTTCGACGCAATGAATTCGAACACGTTTCAGGACCAGCCAGGCCAGCGAATTGTCCTATAAATTTGGCAGCCTGTCCCATGCAGACCGCGCCGTGCGAAAGCAGGCGATCGAACATAATATCGAATGCATCGAGCTCGGCAAAAAGATCGGCTCAAAAGCTCTCACCGTTTGGGTCGGCGACGGCAGCAATTTTGCCGGGCAGTCGAATTTCCGGCACGCGCTCGAACGATATCTCGAATCGATGCGTGAGATCTATGCGGCGATACCCGACGATTGGCGGTTGTTCATCGAGCACAAGATGTTCGAGCCCGCGTTTTATTCGACGGTTATCAACGACTGGGGCACGAGCTATTACTGCGCGCGGGAGTTGGGCGAAAAGGCGTCGTGTCTGGTCGACCTCGGCCATCACGCGCCGAACGTAAATATCGAGCAGATCGTTTCGCGTCTGATCCAGTTCGGCAAACTGGGCGGCTTTCACTTTAACGACAGCAAATATGGCGACGACGATCTGGACGCCGGCTCGGTCAAACCGTTCCAGCTTTTCCTGATCTTCAATGAGCTCGTCGACGCTGAATTGAGCAACGTTCCGGGATTCGACCCGTCGTACATGCTCGACCAGTCGCATAACGTTACCGACCCGATAGAATCGCTCGTCACAAGCTCGATCGAGATTTCGCGGGCGTTCGTGCAGGCTTGTATGGTAGATCGTGACCGGCTGGCCGAGGCCCAGGCCGATTGCGACCCGATCGCTGCACTGGCAACTCTGAAAGAAGTGTTCACGACCGATGTCTCACCGATCCTCGCCGCCGCAAGGCAACGGAGCGGCGGTGCCATCGATCCCGTTGCGGTTTACCGTACGAGCGGGTATCGTGCCCAAAAGGCCAAAGAGCGTCCCGCACAGGTCGGTGTATCGGCAGGTATCGTTTAGGTTTTTTCTCTGATCCCAAATTCACGGTCCCCTTATCAGTGGGCGTTCCCGGCCGATGTCGAGTCCTCTTTACATTGCGGTTGACCTCGGTGCCGGAAGCGGCCGCGTTTTCCTGGCGGGATGCGATGCGGAAGAATTCCTGCTCGAGGAGATCCACCGGTTTCGTTATCCGCCCTATCCCGATGGCCGATACCTACGCTGGAATTTTGGCCTGATATTCGATGAGATCAAGGCAGGTTTGCGGTTAGCTGCAGCGCAGCTCGGCGGAACTCGGCCGACGTATCGGGAGTATCGGAGTAGATAGCTGGGGTGTCGATTACGGGCTAATAGACGGCGACGGGCGGCTCGTTGCCGATCCGGTTTGTTACCGCGATGCCAGGACCGACGGCGCAATGACGAGAGCGTTTGCCGTCGTTTCACGCAAAGAGATATTCGATAAGACCGGCATCCAGTTGCAAAAGTTCAATACCTTGTATCAGCTTTACTCGGAGGGCGAGCTGGTCAAAAAAGCATCAATGCTCTTGCTCCTTCCGGACCTGATCAACTACATGCTGACGGGAAGGGCGGTAAGTGAATACACAAATGCGACGACGACGCAGATGGTAAATGCGGCAACCGGTGAATGGGATACGGACCTGCTTGATCGACTTGACCTGCCTCGACGGCTTCTCCAGAAAATCGTCCCTTCTGGGACAAGGCTCGGAACGTTGCGGCCGGAGATAGCCAGTGAAACCGGTCTCAGACGATGTTGAGGTCATCGCACCGGGAACACACGATACCGCGAGTGCGGTCGCCGCCGCCCCGTTGACCGAAGGAAGTGCCTACATTTCCTCGGGAACGTGGTCGCTGATCGGGGTCGAACTCAGCCGCCCATTGATAACGCCGGAGGCCGCGCGGCTAAACTTTACAAACGAGGGCGGCGTTTACGATACGGTCCGGTTTCTCAAGAACGTGATGGGCCTTTGGATCTTTGAATCCTGTCGGAAGGAATGGGAAGCTGCGGGAAGGCCGGTCGAATATCAAGCGTTGATCGGAGAGGCCGCAAAGATCACCGGATCTCCCGCTTTCATTTTTCCTGACGACGAACGATTTTTTGATCCGCCAAGCATGCTCGATGCCATTAATACGCAGCTTTCAGAGACGGGCCAGAATGCAGCCAGGTGATCCTGCGATCGATCACCAAGATCATCTTTGATTCCCTCGCGATGCGATATGCCTCCGTTCTGCGGTCGATCGAGTCGCTGACGAACACAAAGCTCGAACACATCGAGATCCTCGGCGGCGGCGGACGAAACCGGTATCTCAACCAGATGACGGCCAATGCGACCGGATTGCCTGTCCGCTCGGGCCTGACCGAGGCGACCGTTGTAGGAAACGTACTTGTTCAGGCGATCTCGTCCGGCCGTTTTGCGTCGCTTTCCGAAGCACGCGCGTATGTTGCGTCGAAGATCGAATTTGAAGACTTTTACCCCGCAGGCTGTACCGGGATTGGCCGAGGCGGAAGCTCGCTACCGTTGCGGTCGAGGAACGATTTACAAGATCGAGCCGCCCGGGCAGGTGATAGCAAATGAGGGTCGCTTTTTTTGTTACTTGTTTGGTCGATCAACTTTGCCCGAACGTCGGCATGGCGGCGGTCGAGGTGCTTGAGAGAGCGGGCTGTGAAGTGACATTTGACGAGCGGCAAACGTGTTGCGGACAGCCGGCCTTTAATACCGGTTACAGAAAAGAAGCAGCGAAATTCGCCAGGCGGTTCATCGAGATATTTGAAAGCTCCGACGCGGAAGCGATCGTCAGCCCGTCGGGGTCGTGCACGGCAATGGTCAAGCATTTTCACGAGCTATTTCCGGATGAGACCAGAATGGCGAGAGCGGGCCGAAAAGGTCGCAGCAAAGACGCACGAATTCAGCAGTTTTCTCGTGAATGTTCTTGGCATCGACGACGTCGGCGCCGTTTCGAATTGTAAGGCGACGTGGCACGACGCCTGCCACGGATTGCGAGATCTGGGTATCCACGACGAGCCGCGGCGTCTGCTGAAAAAGGTCAAAGGGCTCGAATTCGTGGAAATGGAAAACGCCGATGTCTGCTGCGGTTTCGGCGGTACGTTCTCGGTGAAATATCCCGAGATCTCTGCCGGCATTCTGGACAACAAGATCGAGATGATCGAAAAAAGCGGTGCCGACACGGTCGTTGCGTGCGACGCAAGCTGCCTTATGCAGATCGGCGGCCGCCTGTCGCGAATCGGTTCGAAGGTACAAACGAAACATATCGCGGAAATATTGGCTTCACGGGAATGACCACGACCCACGCAACGTCAGAAACATTTGATCTCAACGCCCGCCGGGCGCTTGCCGATCCCGTTCTTCATGGAGCGTTGCGAAATCTGGCGGACAATTTTGTTGTCCGCCGCCGCAATGCGATCGCTTCGGTCGATGATTGGGAAGGATTGCGCGAAGCGTGCAAGAGCGATCAAAGAGGAAACGCTGCTTCATCTGGATAAGTATCTGGAGCAGTTCACCGAAAATGCGGAAAAGGCAGGCACGACGATCCACTGGGCGCGCGACGGCAGAGGAAGCCTGTGAGATCATCGTCGGGCTCGTCCGAGCGAAGAACGCTCAAATGGTCGTTAAGGCCAAGAGCATGGCGGGCGAGGAGATCCATCTCAACGAAGCGCTGGAAGCGGCGGGTATCGAACCCGTCGAGACCGATCTCGGCGAATGGATAATTCAGCTTGCCGGCGAAACGCCTTCGCACATCGTCGTTCCCGCGATCCATAAGACGAAGCAGCAGATCGCCGAGCTGTTTGTCGAAAAGGTCGGCATTGAAAGATCGGAGAACGTCGATGTTCTGACGCAGACCGCACGCAAGATACTTCGCGAACGCTTTGCCGAGGCCGAGGTCGGCATCAGCGGTGTCAATTTCGGCGTCGCCGAAACCGGAACGATCCTGATCCTTGAAAACGAAGGCAACATACGGATGACGACGAGCCTGACGAAAACGCATATTGCGATCATGGGTATCGAAAAGGTCATTCCGAAATTCGCCGATCTCGACGTGTTTCTGAAGTTGCTGCCGCGTTCGGGAACGGGCCAACGCCTGACGGCGTATCAATCGCTGATCACCGGAGTTAAGAAGACCGCCGACGATATCGGCCCGGACGAACTTCACATCGTGATGCTGGACAACGGGCGATCGCGAATGCTCGCGCATCCGGTAACGCGGCAGAGCCTCGCGTGTATTCGCTGCGGAGCATGTCTCAATGCCTGTCCGGTCTATCAGCAGGTCGGCGGGCACGCGTACGGCTCGGTCTATCCGGGCCCGATCGGCGCGGTTATCACGCCGCAGCTTATTGGATTGTCGAAGGCGAAGCAGCTTCCATACGCGTCGAGTCTGTGCGGAGCGTGCCGCGAAGTTTGCCCTGTGAAGATCGATATTCCGGAGCTTCTGCTGCATCTGCGAGCCGAGATAACCGAAGGATCGGCAGGCGGAGCGACGCAGAGGACGGCGCCGAAACCGAAAGTTTGGCGAGAGCCTCGCTTTCAAGATGTACAGTTTTGCGTGGTCGAGGCCGGAGCTGGTATGAACTTGGAGCAAAAGCTCCAGATCGATGCAGCAGTTCGTCGCCCGCGACGGCAAGATCGGAAAGGTCGGAGGCCTGATCTCGCGGCTCGTTCCGCCGCTCGGCGCATGGACAGCCTGGCGCGATGCGCCGGTCGTCGCTCCGAAGTCTTTTAGGGAAATGTGGCGGGACAAAGAAAAATGACGCCGAACGCCCGACATTCAGACGCAAGATCTGTCGATCTTTGCTTCGATCCGCGACAATCTCGCGGCAAGCGTGCCCTTTGACGCGATCCGCAGCGAACATCACCGCCATGCAGCACCTGAACTAACACCGACCGTTATCACGGTTCGGGATCGGGGCGAAGTTGATCAACGGCTTTGAGGAGAGTCTTGAGATGGTCGGAGCAAAGTGTTCGTTTGTCGAAAGTGAAGCCCGAAGCTGCCGAGCGTTTCGCCGCGATCGTCAACGGCCTTGACGGCAAAAACGATTGTCGATCTCGGATTCCGAACTTGTTTATCGCATTGTCGAGGCTTCCGCGGATCGATGCTATACAGGACCCATCGCGGGACGAGCTTTTCTCGTCGGATATCGGCATCACAAGTCGCTCAATGGGCGATCGCCGAAACCGGAACGCTTGTGCTGGAATCGGGAGCCGAACGACATCGGCTTGTTTCTCTGGTACCGCCCATTCATGTATGCATCTTGACGGAAGGATCGATCCGGCAGTCGATGGCTGAGATATTGGAGGTAGCCGACATCGACACCAACCGGACGATCACGTTCATCACCGGTGCATCGCGAACCTCGGATATTGAATTGACGCTCGCGATCGGCGTGCATGGACCGGGCGAACTGCATGTGATCGTCATCAGGGACCAATAGATGGAAGACGAAGCTGCTGCTCAAGGCAGCAAATGTCACAAAATCCTATGCCGGCGTGCACGCGTTGCGCGATGCATCGTTTGAGCTGCGTCGCAGGCGAGGTTCACGCTCTGGTGGGCGAGAACGGCGCGGGCAAATCGACGCTTATAAAGGCCTTCACCGGAGCGGTCGTTCCCGACTCGGGCGAGATCTGGTTCGACGGCTCGAAGATCACTGATAATTCGCCGAGCTTCTCAAAGTCTCTCGGCATCGCCGCCATCTATCAGCAGCCGGCTTTGTTTCCCGAGCTGACCGTTGCCGAAAATATTGCGATCGGACAGGAGACGGCCGGCAGCGTTCGGCATTGTCGATTGGCCCAAGCGCCGACAGAGGGCAAAGGAGCTTCTCGAGTCGTGTCGGTGCCCGGATCGATCCCGAACAAACCGCCGCCGAACTTTCGATGCCGCAGCAGCAGTTGGTCGAGATCGCGCGTGCCTTGGGCTCCAACGCTCGCGTCTTGATCTTCGACGAACCGACCGCCTCGCTTTCAGAAGAAGATACGCAAAATCTTTTTCGCGTTATTCGCGAGCTTCGCTGCAACGGGCGTCGGCATGATCTACATATCGCATCGGCTTGAAGAATTGCCTGCCATTGCCGACCGCGTGACGGTTCTTCGCGACGGCCAGACCGATCGAGACCCGTGAAATGGCCGATGTATCGAGCGATCAGCTGATTCGCCTGATGGTGGGCCGCGAACTCTCGGCTGTTTTTCCAAAACGACCGGTCCAGCGCGGCGAAGCGGTCTTTGAGCTCCGCAGTTTCGGATCGCGGGTAGCCGGGATACGAAATATCGATCTCACCGTCCACGCAGGAGAGATCGTCGGCGTCGCCGGCCTCATCGGTGCGGGGCGGACTGAGCTTGCCAAGACGATCTTCGGCCTTTTCCCGCCGGACGCGGGTGAGATGCTGCTCCGCGGTAAGCCGATCAGCGATCGGCCATCCGAGTGAGGCCATCGATCGCGGCATCGCGTATTTGCCCGAGGACCGCCGCCGTCACGGCGTCGTGCTGGATCTGCCCGATCAGCTCCAACATTACGCTTGCTTCGCTGAAGCGGCTTTCCGGTCTGATCGGAATGAACTTTGGGAAAGAGAAGCAGATCGCGGCAGAATACACGCGACGGCTCGGCGTCAAAACCCCGGCGATCTACAACGCCGTCTCGACCCTTTCGGGCGGCAATCAGCAAAAGGTCGCGCTCAGCCGGTGGCTCGTCACCCAGCCGTCGGTGCTGATCCTTGATGAGCCGACCCAGGGCGTCGACGTCGGTGCCAAGGCCGAGATCCATGAGCTGATGATGGAGCTTGCCGAGCAAGGCGTCGCGATCCTGATGATCTCTTCCGAATTGTCCGAAATTCTCGGGATGAGCGACCGCATTGCGGTAATGAATTCAGGGACTATCGCCAAGATTTTCGAACGGCCGGAGGCGACGCAGGACGGGATCCTGTCCGTCGCTCTCGGACATTGAACGATGGCAAAGTTGGACCGGTACAAACGTGAAATATCGGCGGCGGGGCGCTGATCGTGCTGCTGGTGGTTGTCGCGATAGCTCGCGCCTTCGTTCTTTGCCCCGGGAAATCTTCGCGATCTTGTCATTAACAACATTCCGACGCTGTTGATCGCGATCGGCATGACCCTTGTGATCCTCGTCGGGCAGATCGATATCTCTGTCGGATCGCAGTTCGCCGTTTGCAGTGTCGCGGCCGGCTTTTTGGCAAAAACCGGACTGCCGATGCCGTTGGTATTCGCTGCAGTAATGCTGATCGGAGCATTGATGGGCGGATTGAACGGAACACTTATCGGCTGGCTTAGGCTTCCGTCGATCATCGTCACGCTGGCGATGCTGGTGATGTGGCGTGACGCGCTTCGCTGGATCACCGAAGGTGCATGGGTTCAGGGACTTGCCGGATAATTTTCAGTGGTTCGGCCTCGGGCAAAGTACCGGCGAGATCGTGATCGTCCTGATCGCACTTGTCTTGTTCGCCGCTTTTGCCTGGTCGCTTAGGAATCTTGTGCTGGGCCGGACCGTTTACGCGGTCGGCTCGGATACGGAAGCGGCGAGGCTCGCCGGTATAAATTCACCGAACGTCGTGTTCTGGGTTTTCGTCATCATGGGCGGTCTGGTCGGCGTCGCCAGCTTGCTGAATGCCATCCGCTTTACGGCGATCCCGGGAAATTTCGGGAGTCGGCCTTGAATTGAAAGCTATCGCGGCGGTGGTCGTCGGCGGAGCCGCGATCACGGGTGGCCGCGGAACACTGATCGGGACGTTGATCGGCGTTGCGCTGCTCGGGACCATCGGAACGGCCCTGACATTTGTCGGCATAAATCCTTTTTGGGAAAAGGCGATCCAGGGGGCGATCATCTTGGCGGCGTTGGTTTCCGACGTTGCGCTCGGACGGCTTGAGAAAAATGGAAGAAGTGATCTCACAGGCACGAGCCCCGCTTAAGACCGAACAGGCCTGGAGCGAACGGCTGTTTCCGAACAATGAGTGGATCCTGCTCATTGTCATCGCCGTCGAGTGCCTGGTGTTCGCATTGGCCGGCAACAACTTCGCGACCTCCGGAAATGCTTTTGAGATCACGCGGCTGGGCGTCGAGATCGGCCTTCTGGCCTTGGTGATGACGCCGATCATCATCACCGGCGGCATCGATCTTTCGGTCGGCTCGATGATGGGCCTGTCGGCTGTCGTGATGGGAGGTCTCTGGCGGGACGCCGGTGTGTCGATGCCGGTGGCGATCGGGATCACGCTCATGGTCGGGCTGTTGGGCGGTGCGCTGAACGCGGCTGATGATCACCAAGCTCAAGGCGCCGCCGCTGATCGTCACGCTGGGAACATTCTCGCTGTTTCGCGGTATTGCCGAGGGGCTTACCCGCGGGCATCGACAACTATTCGGGTTTCTCGCCATCGTTCTTGTTTCTCGGGCAAGGTTACGTCGGCGGTGTTGTGCCGACGCAGCTTTTTATTTTCATCCCGGTCATAGCTCTGTTTTGGTGGTGGCTTCATCGGACGGCTTTCGGCCGCAGCTATTACGCGATCGGATTTTCGCAGGAAGGCTCGCGCTACGCCGGGATCAAGGTCCGGCGTCGGTTGAATTTCATGTATTGCCTGTCCGGGCTGCTGGCGAGCCTGGCTGCGGTGATCTACGTGGCCCATCTTGGCCAGGCAAAGTCCGACGCCGGAACGGGCTATGAACTGACGGCGATCGCGGCGGTCGTTCTGGGCGGTGCTTCGATATTCGGCGGCCGGGGTACTGTGCTTGGAACGATACTCGGCCTGCTTGCGATCGTCATCCTGCAAAACGGTCTTCGCCTAAGCGGGCAGCCGACCGAATTAGCCGGCATCCTGACCGGCGTTTTGCTGGTGCTTACGATCCTGATAGACCGCGTTTCCCGAATCGGTGTATCGCGGACAACGGTTTCTGAGGAGGAATTCGAAGTGAAGAATTGGCAGATCGGTGTGTTGAGCGGAGTGATCCTTGTTGCAGCGATCATTGTGGCGGCAAGCAACTGGATGCTCGTCCGTTCGATCAAGGACCAGGGCGGCACCAATCCGGCGGCGCAGAGTCAAAATACGGCCGACGACGGGCAAGAAGAACGTCATCGCGATGATGCCAAAGGCCAAGGGCGATCCATATTTCATCAGCTGCCGAAAAGGCGCGGAAGAAGCGGCGAAAGAACTTGGCGCCGAACTGCTGTGGGACGGCCCGACCGATCTCGACCCGGCAAAGCAAAATGAGGTCGTCGAGGCGTGGATCACCCGCGGCGTCGATGCGATCGCCGTAAGCGTCGAGAATAAAGAAGGCATCTCGACCGTTCTGAGAAAAGCGCGCGAGAAGGGGATAAAGGTGATCACCTGGGACGCCGATTCGGAAAAGGACGCCCGCGATTTTCTGATCAATCAGGCGACGCCGCAGGGCATCGGTGAAACGCTCACGGACGAAGCCGCACGCATCATGGGCAGCAAAGGCGAGTTTGCGATCATCACCGCCAGCCTGAGCGCCGCCAACCAGAATGAATGGATAAAATTCATCACGGCAGCGGCTTGCGGAAAAGTATCCCGAGATGAAACTGGTCGCGATCCAGCCGAGCGACGGCGACCGCGACAAGGCTTTTGCCGAAACGCAGAATATTCTCAAAGTTTATCCGAACGTAAAACTGGTAATGGGTATCGCCGCACCGGCGGTTCCCGGTATCGCCGAAGCCGTAAAGCAATCGGGCCGCACGGATGTGAAGGTCACCGGGCTTTCGTTACCGAATATGTGCAAGCCTTACATAAAAGACGGCATTATCGATCATATAGTTCTTTGGAATACGGGCGACCTCGGTTACCTGACCGTGTATGCGGCCAACGGGCTGAGTAACGGATCGTTTAAATCCGGAGATACAAAGATCAAGGCCGGACGACTGAATGAGATAGAGGTTGTCGGTGACGAGGTCCGATTGGGAAAACCGTTTATTTTTAACAAGGAAAATATCGATAACTTTGATTTTTGAGTTTCTAACTTCTTAAGTTTATGCGAATAAAAGACATCGCCCGGGAAGCCGGCGTTTCGACCGCGACCGTCTCACATGTGATCAACAACACAAAATATGTGAGCGACGCGACGCGCGAAAAGGTCCAGCGGGCGATCGACAAATTCAATTATCATCCGAACGCGCATGCCCAGATGCTTGCGCTCGGGAAAAGCAAGATGATCGGGCTGCTCGTCTCGGACATCTCGAACCCGTTCTTTCCCGAGATTATCAAGAGCATCGAGGCCGCCGTTTTCGACGCCGGTTTTCATCTCATATTGCTGAACACGAATTACCAGCCCGAACGGGCTATCGAATACGTCAGGCGTCTTTTGCAGATGAAAGTTGCCGGCATCATTCTCATGATCGCCGAGTTCGACCAAACGCTGATCGACGAATTCAAAAACAAAAAGACGAGTGTCGTCTTTCACGATCTTGGAGTCGTCGGTGAAAAAATGAGCAACATCATTCTCGACTACGCCGTCGGGATTGACGACGCCGTCCGTCATCTTGTTTCGCTCGGCCACAGTAAGATCGTTCACATCGCGGGCTCGCACGGGATCCATTCTGCCCGCGTTAGACAGCGGGCGTTTGGAAATGCAATGAAAAGGCATTTTCCCGAGGCCGACGTAAAGATCTATGAGGGGGATTTTCGCTTTGAGGGCGGACGGCACGCCGCACATCAGATACTCGCGGAACCGGAGCTGCCGACGGCGATAGTGGTCGCAAACGACCTGATGGCGCTCGGTGCGATGCAGGAGTTCAAGTCGGCCGGGCTGCGGATCCCGAAGGACATTTCGATCGTCGGGTTTTGACGACATTGCTTTCGCGAGCCTCGCCGAGCCCGCGCTGACGACCGTTTGCTCGCCCCGTGTAGAGATAGGGCGACGGGCCTTTGAGGCGCTTGCACTTACAATGGAAAAGCCCCATCAGCAGGGCGTCGAAATACGCATTCCGACATACCTTATCGAGAGAAAATCGACCGCACCGCCCCGGGCCGGAACAGGTAAGAGAACTACGTAAAAACGGGACGAAGATCCAAGATGAAACATCTGGCATTAAAAATTAATTTGATCCTGATATTCGCGGCTCTGGTTTCGATCGTGCCGACCTCGGCTCTTGCCCAGAACGGCCACTTTGAGAACTGGCCCGCCGGCTCATCGCCGCGCGAACTCGGCAAACGCCTTGCCGAGAATTGGGTAAAGCGTGATTTCGAATTTCAAAGCGGCAAGCGGCAATTCCTGATCTATCCGGAAGTATGTACCTGGTACGGCGCGTTGGCCACGGCAAAGCTGTTGAAGGACAAGGACCTGCAGTCACGGCTATGCGACGAAATTCGACCGCTTTCTTACTGCAGAAGGCGGCAAGAACATTTCGCCGGCGGCACATGTCGATTATCGCGTTATCGGTATCGTTCCGCTCGAGATCTTTATGCAGACGAGGACAAAAAGTATCTCGATTTCGGCGGGGATTCGCCGACCGCCAGTGGGAAAAGACCACCGACGACGGCATTACGGCCGAGGCCCGATACTGGATCGACGATATGTATATGATCACCGCGATCCAGACGCAGGCATACCGTGCAACGGGCGACAAGGCGTATCTCGAGCGTGCGGCAAAAACGATGGTTGCGTATCTGGATAAACTTCAGCAGCCTAATGGCCTCTTTTACCACGCACCCGACGCCCAATTTTATTGGAGCCGCGGCAACGGCTGGCAGGCCGCGGGAATGACCGAGCTGTTGCTTTCGCTGCCGAAAGATCATCCACTGCGGCCGCGAATCGTAAGAGGTTACAACCTGATGATGGGGTCGCTGCTGAAATATCAAAGCGGCGACGGCCTGTGGCGGCAGTTGATCGATCATCCCGAGTCGTGGGTGGAAACTTCCGGGACGGGGATGTTCACATTCGCTTTTGTCACCGGAGTGAAGAAAGGATGGCTGCCAAAGAAAACCTTCGGGCCCGCAGCCAGAAAAGCATGGATCGGCCTTGCAAAACACATTGACGCTAATGCCAACGTGACCGATGTTTGCGTCGGCACCAACAAGGGTTTTTCCGTGCAGTATTACATGGACCGTGCCCGCGCCGTCGGCGATCTTCACGGCCAGGCCGCAGCGTTGTGGAGCGTGATGGCACTGCTTCGCTAGGATCGTGGTTCAAGTTTCTTTCATCGGTCGGGAAATGATCTCCCGGGCCGTAACGTTAGGATCCGCATCATGAAATATCCTGTTCGACGTATTTTTTCCTCGTTTGCACTTTTCTCACTGTTCGTCCAGCTCTTCGCGGCCCTCGGTCCGGCGGCCGTCGCCCAGTCAAAGAACGGAAAGCCGAAATACAATGTGCTTTTTATCATCGCCGACGACCTTCGCCCGGAACTGGGTGCATATGGCGTTGCGGGCATAAAAACACCAAATATTGATGCTCTCGCGAAACGTTCGACACGGTTCGACCGGGCGTACGCGCAATATCCGGTGTGCAATCCGTCGCGGGCATCGTTCCTTACGGGCCGCTATCCGACCGAAACCAAGGTGCTTAATAACAATGACTATTTTCGACGGATCGATCCTTCGACCGTCACGCTTCCGCAGCACTTTAAGAACAACGGATATGTAACGCTTCGCAGCGGAAAGATCTATCACGGCGGCATCGACGATCAGGTCTCCTGGACCGAAGGCGGCGAACCGACCGACCCGAATATAACCGAACGAGGCAATCCGAATTTCCGGCCGACGCGGCCCTCACAGTCCGATCCGGCACAGGCACAGCCGCCGACAGGCGGCCCGAATACAGCCGACCGCGGCTCGGACCGGATCGTCGTTTTGGAAGGGGAAGGTGAAAGCCACGGAGACTACAGGAACGCGACGCGTGCGATCAATTTCCTCGAGAAGCATAAGGACCGGCCATTTTTTCTCGCCGTCGGATTCGGAAAGCCGCATTCGCCGCCGACCGCTCCTAAAAAATTCTTCGACATGTACGATGTCGATAAGATCCCTTTGCCGGTCGATTTCGGAACAACACCAAAGGCCCTGCCGGGAGCTCCCGAGATATCGATCTCGCCGCGAAACGCCGATCTTTTCATCGGCCGCCCGTCGCCGCCCGACCTCTCGCGCGAAATGAAGCGGGCCTATTGGGCATCGACAAGTTATATGGACGCACAGGTCGGCCGCGTTCTCGACGCTTTGGACCGGAACGGGCTGCGGGACAATACGATAATTGTTTTCTTCGGCGACCACGGATATCACCTCGGCGAAAAAGGTAAATGGTCGAAGGCGTATTCGCTTTACGAACTCGGCTTGAAGGTCCCGCTGACCGTCGCCCTTCCCGGCCAAAAGGGCCAGTCCAGCAAGCGCGTGGTCGAGCTTCTTGATCTATATCCGACGCTTGCCGAACTCTGCGGCCTGCCAAAACCCGAACGGCAATCGGGTGAGAGCTTTGCATCGCTTCTGAAAGAGCCGAACAGAAAATGGGAACACCCGGCTTACAGCGTCACCACTTACGGCAAATCGTTCGGCCGCTCGATCCGCACGTCGAAATGGCATTACGTAGAATGGGACGACGGAAAGTCGGGCCACATGCTCTACGCCGTCGAAGACGATCCGCATGAGCTGAAAAACCTTTCCAATGACCCGAAATATACCTTGGTGGTAAGCGAGATGAAAGCGCTATTGGCAAAACTGCCTGATCGCTCATATTAAACAGCCAGTTCTGCTCTTTGCGTCTTTGCGTCTTTGCGGGAAATTCTGCCTCGGAAAGGTTTCCCGCGAAGTCGCAAAGTCGCAAAGGAAATGCAAAAGAAGAAACGTTCATTTTCTGCGAGGCCCCATGGTCCTGATCGCCGGTCGCGGCGGCGGCTTCATTCCTTCGCCGACAAAAAAACTTGTGTGCGGCGGTTGATTGTACGCAACGTTCTGCCACGCTATCGACAGGCGATATTGCGGATCGTGCATAAAAGTGTAGAACCGGTGCTTAGTCGGGATCGTCGTGGTATAGATCCGCAGCTCCTTGTTGTCAGCCGTCCGCCAGATCACTTCTTCACGCCAATCGCCGAAAAGGTCGGCGCTCAACACCGGCGTTGCCTTAGTGCCGTTGTTCCAGGTGCAGCCTTCAGCGGTCAGGATGACATCGGCCGTTCCTTTTTCCCAGTTCCATTTCGAGATGGTGTTCCGGTCGAGCAGCTCACTTAGTGTGTCGCCGTCCCAGAAGACTCCAAAATTGCACGATCGAGGAATCCGGTCGGATATCTTCTCGCCCTTCGCATTGAACAACCCAACTATACCCGCTCCAAAGACCCACGACTCAAAGCCCCGATGCCGCGGATCGATATCCAGCGAAAGGCCCCGGCCCGGTCCTTCACCGTCGGCCCCGGCACGCACAGACGCCTTTTTCCAGATCACCTCGCCGGTTCGAGCATCGCGAAGATGAGCACCTGCATCGTCAAAACGTTCCTGGATGTCGAACACCTCGAGACCCGGCCGGTCCGGGTCGAGGTCGGAAACGTGCAACGCATCGCCGTGGCCGAGGCCGGTCGAATAAAGTCCCTTGCCGTTATCGTCCAGCACCATAGCGCCGAAAACTATCTCGTCCCGGCCGTCGTTATCCACGTCAGCGACGCTCAACTGGTGATTGCCTTGTCCGCGGTATTTGCGGTTCTCTTCGCTGGAATCGCTGTCAAATACCCAACGGCTGGTAAGTTTTCCATTGCGGAAATCCCATGCGGCGATGACCGAACGCGTGTAATAACCGCGGGAGAAAATAAGGCTCGGCCGCTCGCCGTCCAGATATGCGACGCCGGCGAGAAAGCGGTCGATCCGGTTGCCGTAACCGTCGCCCCAGACGGCCTGCATCTGTTCGCGCGTTGGGCTGTCGGTTTCGGGATGGCGGGCGGGCAGATACTTTGTCGTCGCGAGTTCGGCACCGGTCAGGCCGTCGAATACGGTCAAATATTCCGGGCCTTTCAGTACATAGCCGCTCGTGTTTCGCGACCCGGTCTCGCCGCGGCTGTTGATCCCGTCGGCGGTAGAGCCTTCGGGATTTCGCCAATCGGCCGATCCGTCGCCGATCACTTTGCCCTTGCCGTCAACCGTCCCGTCTGCAGTTTTACAAGCCACCTCCGCACGCCCGTCGCCGTCGAGGTCGTAAACCATGAACTGTGTATAATGCGTGCCTTCCCGGACATTTCGACCAAGGTTGATCGACCACATCAATGTGCCGTCCAACTTGTACGCCTGCAGTATCGGCGGATCGGTCATTCCCGCCTGCGAGTTGTCACGGCCGCGGCCTGTTTGGTGCAGGACGATCTCATAATCGCCGTCGCCGTCCAGGTCGGCGGCCGAGGCGTCGTTCGGAGTATAGCCGGCCGGCGTCTGCAGCGGAATGGAAAGATATTGTCGTGCGGGCGAGTCCGCCTTTAGCGTAAATCCCGCGCTCCGCTCCTGTTCCTTTTTCTTAATGACAGGGCGAACAAAGTAAGTGTTCGGCTTTGTAAGATCGGCCTTATCGTCGACGAAGAACGTAACATCGAAGATCGGCTGCTGATTAAGCTTGACGGGTTTCCCTTCGCCCGAAAACCGATACAAGTTGAACGCGATATCATCCGCGTCGGTCCCAAGCATCCGCCATCCGACAAACACTTTTCCTTCGCCTTGATTCACGGCAACCACGCCGCGGGACAGATACTCCATCTGCCGCAAGACTCTTTTCTGGGCAAATGCGGGAACTATGAGCGTAAAGATGCAGGCGATGCAGACAAAGCGATTTTTCATATTTATTGATCTTTCAGGGATCTATAGAACTCGGCTTCGACAATACCCAGTTTTGTCGCACCACCGCGGTTGGCGGCCGAGTTTGGATCGGGAGCCCCGGTAATTTCGATGATGTTGCCGAGCGCGTCGCGATTCGTTGCCTCACCGGCGAGCTCGATCTTATCGACTTGCCTGTAACCGACGAGAAATCTGATCGTCACATAACCGAGCGACCGCGGTCGTCGTTCCGGTGAAGACCACTTTGTCGTCGACGCTGATCTTTAGCGGGTATTGCTGCGTCCGCCAGCCAATGAGTTTCAGGACAACCTGATCGATCTTTTCGGGTTTGGCGAGGTCGTAACGGATCCAGGCATTCTCCGGTTTACCGTCGCTGGCCCAATCGGAAAGCTCGTTGTCGTCTGTTGTATTGCGTGCATTTCCGTTGTTCGATCCCGCCGTGATAGTGACCGCTTCCAGAGGCTCCCGTGTCGTGCGGTACGATTCGCCGCGTGGAGTCGGGCCGCGGCCAAGGAAGACCGGAAGGCCATCGGAAGGGAATGATGTGGAAAGGCCGTCGATGCTAACGGCCGGTTTCGAATCGACGATCGCCATCGCGCCGCCCAGTCCTTCTGAGTGGGCGGTAAGCGTTATTTTTCCGGCCGTTGTTGTGGAACGGACGATCACGCGATTCACGCCGCCTTCTACGGGCAGGCTTTTGGACAGGATGTAATTGTCCGGACCCTGCGCGATGCCGCCGCGCCATTCGGCCGGGCCGGTGAGAGTGAATTTGATGAGGTTCAGTGCGGTCGGGCAGCGGTTGCCGTCTTTATCCACCACCTCAACGTCGAACATCGCAACGTCCGATCCGTCGGCCATCAAACCGTTCGGACTGACGCGTGGCGTAACCGTTACTCGGGCGGGCGGGCCGGCGGTTTTGATGGAATCGGTCGAATTTCCAAGTGACGAATAGCCGACGGCTTTGATCTCGCCGGGCTGCCATTCGAGGGTTTTGAATGTGAAGAGAAAGCGGCTGCTCTGCTCGCCGAAGCCGTGCGATTTGCCGTTGATGAAAAGCTCGACTTTGTCGGCGCTCGAAACGACGTAAACGTTCTTCTTTACACCGGGTGCATAGTTCCAGTGGCCGATGATATGCGTGCGCGGGTTTTCGACGTCGACCCAGCCGTCCCACATCACCTGGTGGGCGAAGAAGCCGTCCTTCGGGATCCGCATCGCGTCGACCTCGCCGCTGCGGCGGTAATTTTCGGCGCCGCGATAGTGCGTGTTCGTGTCGGAGAAGATGATGTTGACGCCGCCGGAACTGACGCGTCGTGCCGGTGCCGGGACGGGCTTCCCAGTAGTCGAACCAGCGCACGACGTTCTCGATCGCGTGGGTATCCTGATTGCGGTTGTAGTCGTTGCGCCGGAGCGTTGCGGTAGAGCGGGCCGTCGCCGTCCTTGTGATATGGCGGCGAGAACTCGTCCCAATATTTGCGCAAGGCCTTCGTCGCGCGAATATTCGGTCGCCCACATCGGATGCTTCGCGCTCTTGTTTATGTAGAGCATCTCGCCGCCGTATTCGGCGACCGTGCTGTCCAGCATCTCACGCGAGCCGATCGCCCGGCCGCCGTGCGGGTCGTATTTGTCGCGGATGTCCTTCATCTCCTCCATGTGCGGCTCGGAGACGCTTTCGTTGCCGGATTCGTAAAAGATGATGCTCGGGTTGTTGCGGTTGTAGATGATGGCGTCGCGCATCACTTCCTTGCGCTGTTCCCAGCGGCGGCCTTCGACATCGCGTTCGGCGTCGCCGGCGGGCATCGCCTGCAGCAGGCCGACGCGGTCGCAGGATTCGACATCCTGCTTCCACGGCGTGATGTGCATCCAGCGGACGAGATTGGCGTTCGATTCGACCATCAGGCGGTTGCTGAAATCCGACAGCCACGGCGGAACGGCGTTGCCGAGGCCGGCCATTCGTTCGAGGTGCGCTGGGCGTAGCCTTTCAATTGCAGCGTGCGGTCGTTCAGCTTGAACAGGCCGTTGCCGAACTCGGTCTTGCGAAATCCGGTGCGCGTTTTTACCGTATCGACGATCTTGCCATTCACTTTCAGGTTGGTGGTGACGTTGTAAAGATAGCCGTAGCCCCAGCTCCAGAAATTCAGCTTGGACAGTCTTTCAGAGTGCCGAAATCACTTTAGTTTCGTTCGCGCCGTAGAGTGTAGCTGTCCGCCGCTGAATCGTTTTTGATCGATTTGCCGTGTAGGTCTGCGATCTTCGATTTCAAAGGCGAACGATCTCGCAGGCTCGGGATGCTCGTTTCGTACCTCGGTTTCGGCGGTGATCCTGCCGTACGTCGCCTTAACATCAATGTCGGTCGCATAAACGTAAACGCCGGTCGTTTGCAGATTCGAGTAAAGCGGCAGTGTTTGATAAAGCCTGTCGGTGACATGCAGCCAGACGTTCTTGTTTATGCCGCCGTAGTTGGCGTTAAAGTTCTTGTCGTTCCACTGGAACGCCGAGCCGGTCGCCTTTTCCTTGTAGTCCCACGAATTGTCGGTGCGGACGGCGATGACATTTTCGCCCGGAACTAATATGATCGGTCAGGTCGAAGCCGAACGCGGTGATGCCGTTCTCGTGTCGGCCGATGAATTTGCCGTTCAGGTAAATCTCGCCGGCGAATCGGACGCCTTCGAATTCGATAAAGACCTTTTTGCCGTCGGCGTCGTCGGGCAAGTCGGAAATGTTTGCGATACCACGCGATGCCGGTCGATAGGTCTTTTATGTCTTTGCGAAACGCATCGTCCTCGTTCCACGGGCGGGGAAGTGTGACGAGTTTCCAGACGCGTCGCGAAATCAGATGCTTCCGCTCCTGCGGGATCGCCGACAAACAGTCGCCAGCCGGAATTGAAGTTATACGTCGTGCGAGCGAACCCGCTGACAACGAAGACTAGAATGAAAAGTGCGAGTTTGACTGTTGACTTCATCTGTATCATGCATCGGCCGTCGGTCGGCCGGTCATTTTCTATCTGACACCGAACGAACTGGCCGCCCGCAGGCTCACGCAGGTCTGACTAGCTGCCGAGCGGCTTCGTATGAGCGACGACCGGGCTAGCCGGGACCGCAAACACCCCGAACGCATCGGGATGTTTCGGATCGTATTTCGGCAGATTTTTCATAAGGTACTTTGCAAGCGGCAGACGTTGGTCGCGAATCGATTGAACGATCATCTTTGCTAACTGATACGCGCCGTATGGGCTGTGATGCGTGCCGTCACCTTCTTTGAAAAGCACGCCGGAGGCCTCCTTGCCGAAGAGCTTCGTACAGGTCCTTGCTCATCACGGTCAGGTCGATAAACGGGACATTTTCCTCCGCCGCGGCCTGGCGGACAGCTTCGGGGTAATCGCCGTGCGAGTTCACGACTTTTCCATCCGCGCCAAAGTTGCGGCGGTGCATCGGGTTGATAAGGATTACGTTTCCGCCTTTTGCTTTGGCCGCCTGGACGAATTGCCTCAGGCTCGCCTTATAGCTGGTGAACGCTCCGATGCCTTCACCTTTTTCCTTCTCATCGTTGTGGCCGTATTGGATCAGCAGATAATCACCGGGCTTCATCAGGCTTAGGACTTTATCGAGGCGTTTCGCACCGTATGAGCTTTTCAGGGATTCGCCCGATTCGGCATGATTGGCGATGGCTATCTTGTCGTTAAAGAAGCGCGTGATCATCTGGCCCCAGCTTGCATATGGCTCGCCGGGCTGGTCGCAGACCGTGGAATCGCCGAGGAGGAAAACGGTCGGTACGTTTACCATTTCGATCACGATCGAACTGACCGAGGGTCGTGAGCCGTTGAACTCGAGAGTGAGCTTCTCGTCCCACGCCCATTGTTCGCGTTGTTCTTTCGCGGTCTTTGAGCTTAACCTCGCCGCCGGTGGAGATAACTGGCGTGCGGACGTTGACGACGAAAGTTCGGGTATCGAACTCGCCCGGTCTCGTGTCCACCCGTTCAAGCATCAGGCGGCGAAGTTCCGCTTTGACGGTAGTCGACGTGGCGTCTCTGTCACCGAATGTGATCGACGCCCGATAATTTCCTTCCGGGAGGGCAACACTGAAATAGAACGGCTTGGCAGACGAACAGGCGCGTTTTGTCGATCGGTCGCCGGGGCAAACGATGTCGCGGTTACCGGCTTCGAAGCCGAAACCTTTTTCCCGGGAATAGGTGTCGGAACCGCGGACACGGATCATTTTCGAAGACGAAGGGTCAGAGCCAAAGTTGAATTTATAGGCTCCGGGTTGGGCCTCGACTTGCCAGGCCGTGAGTAAGACCGGCATCAGGCAGTAACAAAGTCTTGTTATTCTCCTAGCAAGCATGTATCTATTTTCAGATCGACTAGTCTTCTAGGGCTTTTTCGGCTTCTTGCCTTCCGGTGTCACGCCTTCGTCGATGTCGGGCGAGGCGGCTTTGTTTCGTTTGTATTCGAGATCGCTTTCGATGTCCGGTAATTTCGGGCCGGTATATATCAACAGCGATCTCGGCCAGGGCCGTCAGTTTGTCCGCGCCGAAGCCGCTCAGCGAAACTATCTTTACGAATTTTGCCGACACGCTCTGCCCGAACTCGATCGTTTGCGGATCGAAGGTTGAAACAAGCTGGCCGCGTTTGATCTCACGCCAAGAGGTGCCGTCGTCGCTGATCTGGATCGAATATTCGCGAATGTCGCCCTCGTGCTCGCGGCCATTCTGCCGCGGCATTATGACGAGGCCGGAAAACGAAACGGGATTCGAAAAACTGATAGTTAGTTCCTGATCCTGTCGCGCGG
Source organism: uncultured Acidobacteriota bacterium (assembly GCA_963763355.1). GTDB lineage: Bacteria > Acidobacteriota > Blastocatellia > Pyrinomonadales > Pyrinomonadaceae > OLB17. Next base: position 512,879 of record CAVXOI010000007.1, on the reverse strand, counting down.
CTGCCCGTGCATCGCCGGCTATCCAGAACGTATTCGGGTCGCCGTCGATCGCGTTCGCCGCCTCGCCCGCGGCCGTTGCCGCGGCCCCGAGCCGTTTCATTATTCGCGTGTCAAAGAAAAGCGATTCTATCTGCTCGGGCGTCACTGCCACCTTCGGATCGAAGCCCGAAGTCGTCATGTAGTCGAGCAGCGACCGGCGAAGCTGGCGGGCGACGACGCGGTTGTTCAGATCCGTTTCGAGATCGGCCGATGCGACCATCAGCTTTCCGTTTCCAACCTTTGCTTCGAAAACGAGCCCGAGTTTGTAATTGCGGTTCCAGTCGTCGATAGGCTGAACGATCGGCTGCAGGCCCCGCGGCAAATTGTCCATATTGACGGCTCGCGCTCCGCGGACGATCTCGGTCCATTGCCAGTCGTTGAAATTTTCGGTCGGGAACTTCGCGAGAGCAGGGTGTTTGTTGTCGATCCACATCCCAAGCATTCGTCCCCACGCCGGATTCATCAGCCGGTTCCAGAAAACCGGCACCCAATCGAGCGGCGGCGAGGTCCAATCCAGTCGGCTTTTCGCGGCGAATATAGTACCTTTCCGCCGCGTGCCAGACCTTGTTTTGCCTCGGCCCAAGAGTTCGTTACCAGCACCGATCGTCGCTTCGGCCGATTGGCGGCTGCAGTATAGAGCCAGAAATTCCAATCGTTCTCGAACTCGGTACCGTTCAGCGCGATGACGAGTTTGTATGCACTTGGCGCCGAAAGTTGGGAAAGGTTCACAGAGATTGTTCCGAGCGGAATATTCTTGCCGATCGGCAGAAGGCGGGCCGGGAATTCACCTTGCTGACCCGTCTTCCCCGTTCCGTCGACGATCTTCCACGAGACGGAGACACTCTCAAGAGGCCGTTCGCCAAAATGGGCCGCTTCGACATCGACGGAAAACTGCTCGTCTGTTTTGAAAACCCGCTTTGTCAGCCGGGCCAACGGGACCGTCGTATTATTGAACCGACGAAACTCCTTCGCGGTAACGTAACCTTTTTCTTCCCAGAACGCGTCGAGCAAACCGACCAACGCCGTTCCCTGCCCGAGATAGTCGTGCAGGTCGAGAAGCTGAAAACCGTCCATGCCGGGCGTACGCAGGTTGGCTTCGATCTCTTCCTTATAAGCAGCCAGTTGATATCGGCCGGAGGCGTAGGCGAAATCCTTGTTCCTTGCCAGCAAGCCTTTCTTTCGCAGCGAATCGCGGAAGATCTCGTAATTTCCCGGACGCATATAGCCGGTGAACTTCTTGATCACGTCGTAGTCGGGATACGCGACCCACTGTCCGAGTTCGTGGGAGACGACGGGGACATTCACGTCTTCCAGCGACTTTCCGTAATCCTGCCCGAACCACGCCGTGTTGCCGCGGAGCATTTTCGGGCCGATGCGCTGCATCGCCAGGAAATCGGTGCCCTGAGCGAGGCCGGGGACTTCGCGTTCGGTGTGGCCGGTGCCGTTGGTGTAGAGGCGGCGCGGGTCGGCGATGCGGTAGTGGGCGATCCATTTATCGAGTGCCTCTTTCCAGCGGCCTTTGGGCTCGTTGCTCGGGCGAGAAGAGAAGGAACGATGGGTGATTGCCGTATGCCCGGATCATCGCCTCCGTTTCTTCGTACAGCATTCGCTCCATCGGCGTGCCAGGGCTGATCTCGTTCCACATTCCGGGTTCGGGCTGCAGATAAATGCCGAGTTCGTCGGCCGCCTGAAACGCAGCTTCCGGCGGGCAGAACGAATGAAAACGTATGTGATTGATGCCCCAGTCCTTGTTGATCTGGAAGATCTTTTTCCAGTAAGCGACATCGGTCGGCGGATAGCCGGTCAGCGGAAAATCGCCGCCGTGGTGCGTGCCGCGGAAATAGATGCGGCGGCCGTTTAGGTGAAACTCCTTGCCGACGGCCTTTATTTCGCGAAAGCCGAAGGTGATGTTGCGCGTGTCGTCGGCGTTCTCGCCTTTCAATTCGAGTTTCAGCGTTTGAAGTTCCGGATTAAATTCATCCCACGTGCGGGCGTTTGGGAACGGAACCTCGATCTCGGCTTTCCCGCCGTTTATGTCCCAACTGACAGGGTAGATTTTTCCGTTTGCCGTTATCGTGCCGCTGCCGGCGACGCTCGTAACGTTTCCTATTTTTACGTTGACTTTGGCGGTACGTGGCGCACCCTCCCTACCGGTCAGGTTTCCGCCTGTTGTGCCGGAAACCGCCTCGCTTCCGGCTGCGTCTGATGCTGCGGGTTGTGATCTGAGCGTCGTCGATCCACACACGGCTGGTGGCCCTCAGTTCAACCTTGCCGGCGATGCCGTTCCAGCTCATTCCGAGCGAATCCGAAACGCCGTGAGCGTCCGGCCGATAGGGCAAGATCATTGAATTGTCGACGCGGATCGTCAGCTTATGCCCGCCGACGGTTGATCGGGCCGAGGTCGTATTCGTGCGGAGCAACGAGGCTGCGTTCTGATCCGACACGTTTGTCATCCAGCCAAACTGTCGTTTGCCACCGCGGGCGTTCGAGGACGAGGACGACGCGCTTGCCTCGCCAATCTTCCGGGACTCGAATATCGCGTTGGTACCACGCCACGCCGACATAATGCCGCGGCGGTTGTGATAGGAACGGTACCTTTACACTGCCGGGTTTTGTATATGCTTTATAGTCTTCCCGCTCGAACCAGTTCCGGTCGTAGAGAGAAAGTACCCACGGCGTCTTTGTGCTGATCTCGTCGCCATACCCTTGCGATTGCAGAACGCCGGGAAGCTTTATCGTGTCGGCGAGCGAACGAAGAAACCAACTTTTGTCTTCGCCCTGGTTCGACCGGTCCATCGCGAAACGCCATTCACCCGAAAGATCGAGCGTTGGCCTCTGCTGCGACGGCGATGAAACCACTAGCAGAAGTTGAAGGAAGAAAATAAGAAGAAGTCGTGGGAACATTTCTTGTTTTCGCGAGATGTGGTGATACACCCAACGTGGTCCGGCCCGCGACGGTCCGCTTTCTGCACGAGACGGGCCGCTGCCGAAAAAATGCGCTTGTGAATTTCTCTTAAATAGGTTAGAAATTCATTACAAATATCGGTCCGCAAGCATTTGAATCCTTTGAAATTGTTCAGAACGTAAGTTTTGTTAATTGTCTTTTCCGGCAATATAACAGCTAGGTTTCTAAAAAGCTAGTTAAGCGGTTTACTGAAAGGCCCGCTTCAGAACGAAAACTATGAAACTTGAGCGACGGGATTTTCTAAGAGGCCTCGGTGCAGCAGGTGCTGCGGCATTGATCGCACCACGTGCCGGCTATTCCCAGGCAGCCGAATCAAGGATCGAAATTTTGATCAACGAACCGATCGGACCGATCCACAAGGACATTTACGGCCACTTCGTCGAGCATCTTGGCGGCGTGGTGTATGACGGTATCTGGGTCGGGGAAAAGAGCAAGATCCCGAACTACAACGGCGTTCGAAAGGACCTTGTCGATCATCTGAAAAAGCTCAAACCCGGCGTCATTCGCTATCCGGGCGGCTGTTTTGCCGACCAGTATGACTGGCGTGACGGCGTCGGGTCGCGAGACAAGCGGCCGTCGCGCGTAAATTTTTGGGCCGACACCAGATACAAAACTACGAAGGCGTATGAAGACCTTCAGGACGGCCCGCAAAAATACGAAAACAATCACTTCGGAACTGACGAGTTCGTAGCATTTTGCCGAATGGTCGGGGCCGATCCGTATCTTGCCGCAAACGTCCGAAGCCGCGATGTCCGAGTTTTTCTCGAATGGCTTGAGTACTGCAACGCCCCGGCAAATCTGACGACCTGGTCGGCCGAGCGTGCAAGGAACGGATTCCGCGAACCGCACAAAGTAAGCTTTTGGGGAGTCGGCAACGAATCGTGGGGCTGCGGCGGCGATTTTACGCCCGAGGAATACGCGACCGAGTTTCGCAAATTCACTGCCTGGCTGCCGACATACGGCGTGCCGCTCAAGCTGATCGGCTCCGGCCCGAACGGAGGCGATGTTAACTGGACGCGAAAATTTTTCGAAGGACTTGCGCTGAAAGGTACGCGGCAGATACATAAACTTTACGGCTGGGGGCTCCATTATTATTGCGGCTCGACGGGCGAACAGAACGCGGCCGTTTATAGCGAGAATGAATGGTACGACCTGCTTGAACGTGCGAATCGCATGGAAACGCTTGTCGAAGACCACTGGCAGGTGATGGGCGAGTTCGACCGCGAACGCCGCGTAAAACTCGCTGTCGATGAATGGGGTGCGTGGCATAAGCAGGATTCGGATGTTCCGCCCGGCTATCTTTACGCATATGCCGGAACGCTGCGCGACGCGCTGATCTCGGCGATCAACCTGGACATCTTCCAGCGGCATGCCGACAAGGTGGTGATGGCGAACCCGGCCCAGCTTGTGAACACGATCCATTCGCTGTTCCACACCTATGAGGACAAATTTGTCCTTACGCCGAACTACCACGTTTTTGAAATGTACATGCCCCATGCCGGAGCGACCGCGGTGCGAACGGAGTTCGTTTCCCCCAGCGTCGGCTTTACCCGGCTCGACGCTCAGCGGAAAGAGATACCCGCGAACTTCTGGGGCCTGAACGGTTCCGCGTCGGTAAACGGAAAAACCGTAACGCTGACCGCCGTAAATCCGGATGCAAAGAACACCCGCGAGACCGAGATCAATATCAGCGGTGCGAGGATAGTTTCGGGAAATGCTCGGGTTCTGTCTTCGACCGATATTCGTGCCAGGAACAGTTTTCAAAACCCGAACGGCCTGGTCCCGAGAAACGAAAGCGTGACCGTCGGCGCGAACGGACGGCTTGTTTACAAGTTCGCCCCGGCGTCCGTTACCAGGCTCACGCTGGCCATTGCTTAAACGGTAGGTGTTTTTTGATTGGCTATTAGCCAGATCCAAAACTGTTGTTATGAAATATCTTGCCGCTGTCCTTATCGCCGCGCTGATGCTTCAATCGGCCATCGCTCAAACCGACGCCACAACGCCGCTTCATTTATTGAAGCCGGATTATCCGATCCCTTACGGCATTCCAAAGGCGGAAGATGTAACGGCAGTATTGACGCGCGTGCACGATTACCTGAACGGCGTAACGCCGCCATCGTTCGCGAATGAGAAAACGGGCGAGCTATTCACCGATGCCGCAAAGATCGACCAGAACACGATACTTCAGCGTGGCGATTTTCGCATCGTTTCCTATGAATGGGGCGTGACATATGCCGGAATGCTGCTGGCAAGCGAGGCCACGGGTGACCCGCGGTATCGCGAATACGTCGACAAACGCCTGGCGTTCATCGCCCAATCCGCCGCGGCGTTTCGCCGGCCGTCCGCCCATTACGAAGAATGGGAAGGCCGGATGCCGCTTCGGAATTTGCTGAATCCGCGGACGCTGGATGATACAGGTGCTATGTCTGCCGCGATGATCAAGGCCTCGCGTGCGGGAAACAGGTCCGAGCTCAGACCGATATTCGAACGCGGATTGAACCACATCATGACAGGCCAATATCGCCTGGCCGACGGCACCTTGGCGCGCAACCGGCCGCAGCCGAACACGCTTTGGCTGGACGACCTGTTCATGAGCGTTCCGGCGATAGCGCAGATGGGAAAGCTGACGGGCGATAACAAATATTTCGACGAAGCTACAAAACAGGTCATAAGCTTTGCCGAAAAAATGTTCAATAAAGACAAAGGCGTCTTTATGCACGGCTGGGTCGAATCGATGCCGACGCATCCTGAATTTCGCTGGGCACGCGCGAACGGCTGGGCATTCATGGCACTGGCGGAACTGCTCGAAGTTCTTGCCGGAGAATCATCCGAACCGGGCAAAAGTGCTGCAGCTTTATCGTGATCACGCCCGCGGGCTTGGCCTCGTATCAATCCGGCAGCGGCTTCTGGCACCAACTTCTCGACCGGCCCGATTCGTATCTCGAAACCTCCGCGACGGCGATCTACACTTACTCTTACGCACGCGGCATCAACCGCGGTTGGATCGACGGAAAGACCTTTGCCCCGATGACGCTTTTGGCGTGGAACGCAGTGACGACAAAGGTGAACGCAAAGGGCCAGGTCGAAGGCACCTGCGTCGGAACCGGAATGGGTTTCGACCCCGCGTTCTATTATCACCGCCCGATCAGCCCGTTCGCCGCACACGGCTACGGGCCGGTGCTGCTGGCCGGATCGGAAATACTTTTGACTTTTAAAGAACAAAAAATTCGAGATCAACGACAGCTCGGTGCAGATGCTCGACGGACCAAAGCCGTAATGGTACGCAAAGCATTCATGATGAAGGTCAACCCCGACGCACATGAAGAATATGAGCGTCGGCATCGTCCTATCTGGAGTGAGCTGGAAACGATTCTCAAAGAACACGGCGTGAAAAATTATTCGATCTATCTCGAACCCGAATCGAACCAACTTTTCGCCTATGCCGAGATCGAATCAGAAGAACGCTGGGCCGCGATCGCCGAAACGGATGTCTGCAAACGCTGGTGGGCATTTATGAAAGACATAATGCCGACGAACGCAGATAACAGCCCAGTAAGCGTTGAGCTTCGCGAGGTTTTTCATCTGGATCAGAACGTGCCAGCCCGCGGCTAAGTTTAGCGAAGGCACCGAGTTTGCTAACTATCAACTGTCAACTGCATAACTGTTAACTAGTAGGAACGGAATCTTTTTGAACAGTTGAAAGTTATCAGTTGACAGTTAACAGTTTGCTATCAAGATGCACAAATTCGTAGTTAAGTTTCCGTTTCGAACACCTGCACTTCTAGCAGCCATACTGCTGATCCTAGCTTCCGTTTCGACAGTTTCAACTCAAAGCCTCGCCGAAATTCGCCGCGGGTTTGAGCGGCCGCCGGACGATGCGCGGATCATGATGCGTTGGTGGTGGTTCGGGCCGTCAGTTACGAAGGAAGAGATCGAACGCGAGCTTCGCACGATGAAGGAAGGCGGCATTGGCGGTGTCGAGGTTCAGCCGGTCTATCCGCTGCTGCCCGATGATCCGGCGAAGGGGCATCGGAACTTGCCCTACCTTTCGGATGAGTTTCTGGAAATGCTGCGGTTCGCGGCCGAGAAGTCGAAAGAGCTTGGAATGCGTTTCGATCTGACGCTCGGCAGCGGATGGTCGTTCGGCGGGGCAAGACGCCGATCACCGAGGCGGCGGGGCAGCTGCGTGTCGAGCGAGTGAAGATAGAGCCGGGTGTGCGGCGTGTTCCAATGCCGTCGATGATCGCGGCAGAAAAACTGCTTGGCGGCTTTCTTTCAAAGTACAACGGCAACGCCGCATCGGACAGCGATCTTAGATACCTTAACTGACATACGCGACGGCAACGTCTGTCTTACCGGCAGAATGTCGAGGCCGGTTCGGAGGTGCTTGTTCTTCATTTCCGGCAAAAGCGGAATGCAGGTCAAACGGCCGTCGTTCGGGGCCGAAGGTTATGTTTTGAATCATCTCGACAAACCTTCGGTCGATAATTATCTGAAGAATACAGGCGACCGGCTGTTTCAGGCATTTGATAAAACTACGATCCCTATTCGGTCTTTTGCGACAGCCTTGAGGTTTATAACCAGGATTGGACCGACGATTTTCTTGAAGAGTTCCAAAAGCGACGCGGCTACGATCTAAAACCTTATCTGCCGGCGCTTGTCGTCGACATCGGCCCGAAGACCGCCGATGTTCGATACGACTGGGGCCGCACGATCACGGAGCTGTTCAACGAGCGCTTCATGGTGCCGATGCAGGCGTGGTCAAAGCGGAACGGCACGCGTTTTCGGATCCAAGGTTACGGCATTCCGGCCGCGTCTATTTCAAGCAACAAATGGGCCGACATTTCCGACGGCGAAGGTGCCCAATGGAAGGTCGTCCGCGCCGCGCGATGGGCTTCGTCGGCGAATCATATTTACGGAAGAAATGTCACATCGTCCGAAACCTGGACGTGGCTGCACTCGCCGTCATTCCGGGCAACGCCGCTGGATATGAAGGCCGAAGCCGATGTGCATTTCCTGCAGGGCATCAACCAACTGATCGGTCACGGCTGGGCCTACACGCCGCCGGATGTCGAATATCCGGGCTGGCGTTTTTATGCCGCGGGCGAATATTCCGAGCGGAATCCGTGGTGGATAGTGATGCCCGATCTTGCCCGATACTTACAGCGGATGAGCTACCTGATGCGCCAGGGTAGACCGCAGAACGACGTTGCACTTTATCTGCCAAACGCCGATGCTTATTCGCATTTCACTGCCGGCCGCGTGCACTTGATCGATGCCGAACGGGAGCTGGTTGGCGAAAAGGTGATGCCGGCGATCTTCGAAGCCGGATACAATCTCGATTTCTTTGACGACACGATCCTGGCTGACGCGAGTGTTTCGGGAGACGTGCTCAGACTTGGCGCAAGCGACCACCGCATCGTCGTTCTGCCGAGACATCGAGTCGGATGCCGATCGAGTCGGCTCGAAAGCTCGAGGCATTTGTTAAGAGCGGCGGCATCGTCGTCGCAACCGGTAAGTGGCCGTCGGTGGTGCCGGGCGTGCAGGCGACAGAAAAGGTACAGACGGAACTGAAGGAGATCGTCACGCGCCTTCAGTCAAGTCGTCTAGTGAAACTTGTGTCGAATGATGCGGAGCTTGGTCCGGTTTTGAACAGCCTCCTTCATCCGGATGCTCGGATCGCTCCGTCCGCAAAAGATTTTGGAGTTGTTCATCGCAAGACGGCTGATGCCGACATCTATTTTATTGCGAATACTTCAAACCAGACTCGAAAAGTTGAGATCGAGTTTAGGACGAGGGGCGAACCGGAGGTTTGGGACGCCATTACGGGTCGTTTCCTAACCGCTAAACGGGTGGTCAAGTCATGCACCGAGTGTTTCACTGAAACACTCGCATTGACCTTCGAGCCTTACCGCTCGTATGTTGTCGTGTTTTCCAAGAAGGCGTCCGTTCCGAATACGGGGCCAATCTCCGAAATCGCATCGTCGATCGATCTGAATTCGGACTGGTCGGTTTCCTACGGTTCGCAGCCAGCGGTCCGGTTGGCCAAGCTTCGGCTCGTGGGCGGACAACGAAGCCACACGATATTTCTCAGGCACGGCCACGTACGAACGGACCATCGATGTCTCGAACGAGTTTCTCAGGTCGGGAAAGGTGATCGAGCTTGATCTCGGCGAACCGGTCGAGCTTCCGGTGCAGCAGCTTCGCAACGGAATGCGGACTTGGATCGATCCGCCTGTTCGCGAGGCCGCCGTGATCTATGTGAACGGCCAGCGTGCCGGTTCGCTCTGGTGCCCGCCGTACCGTTTGGACGTGACCTCGCTCGTTCGGCCCGGCAAAAACTCGCTTCGAATCGTCGTCGGGAACACGGCCCTAAACCATATGGCCGGTCGCAAGCTTCCCGATTACAAGCTCCTGAACCTTCGCTACGGCGAGCGTTTCCAGCCGCAGGATATGGACAAGGTCCAGGTGCTTCCATCAGGCCTGACCGGATCGGTCCGCCTCGTGTCTCTAAGATAGTGTCCTCCGCTCAAACGAACATCTTTCCCGGATTGAGAATACCGTTCGGATCGAAGACTTTCTTGATCCCTTTCATGATCTCCAGTGTCGGCCGGTCGATCGCATGGTCCAGGTATGGCGCTTTCACGTAGCCGATGCCGTGCTCGCCGGAGATGGTGCCGCCGAGATCGACCGAGAGCTGGAACGTTTCGGCGACGCATTCACGCGCGCGGGCGATGGCTTCCGCATCATCGCGGTCGACAACGAAATTGACGTGAATATTCCCGTCGCCGGCGTGGCCGAAATTTGCGACGAAGGTGTCGTGTTCGCGGCCGATCTCTTCGATTCGCGAAACCAGCTCCGGCACTTTCGAACGCGGCACGACGACGTCTTCATTTATCTTCAGCGTGCCGTATTTCATCAGGCTCGGGCTGATCGCACGGCGCACGTCCCAGAGCTTGTCCTCTTCTTCCTTCGATCTTGAACGCAGCACGTCGAAACCGCCGTTCTCCGTCATAATCCGCTCGATAGCGATGGCGTTGCGTTCGACCTCTTCGCGGCGAACCATCCACCGCGACCAACAAGATCGCATCGGCATCCTTCGAAAGGCCGAACGCGAAATTCTCTTCGACCGCCGCGACGCAATACTTGTCGATCACCTCCATCGCCATCGGCAGCAAGCCTTCGGGCGTGAATTTCGTCAGCACCTTGCACGCGGCTTCCATCGAATGAAAGCTTGCGCGAACGGTCGAGGTCGCCTCGGGCATCGGCAAAAGTTTTAGTGTCGCTTCGGTGATGATCCCGAGCATTCCCTCGGAACCGCACATCAGGCCGGTCAGGTCGAAGCCGACAACGTTCTTCACAGTTCGTCCGCCGGTGCGGATGACCTCGCCTGTTGCCGTCACGACCTCGAGCCCGAGAACGTGATGCTTTGTCACGCCGTATTTCGGCGTTCGCATCCCGCCGGCGTTCTCGGCGATGTTGCCGCCGATGAACGAGTCTTTATAACTCGCCGGGTCGGGTGCGAACATCAGCCTGTGTTCGGCCGCGGCCTGCTGAACTTCGTAAGTCGTCAAACCCGGCTGACAGGTGATGTAAAGATCGTCCGCGTTGATCTCGATTATCTTTTTCATCCGGTCGGTCCCGATCACGATGCCGCCGTCGACCGGCACCGCACCGCCCGTATATCCGACCCCGCCGCCGCGGGCCGTTACCGGAAAAAGCTCGGCGTTTGCCAGCTTCAATATCGCGACCATCTCGCCGGTCGATTCGGGAAACACGACGGCCTCGGGCGGGAACTTTTCTTTCACCGCATCGGCACCGTACGGCTCCACCTTTTCCGGGTTGATGATGACGTGTTCGGCGCCGACGATCGCCCGAAGTTTTGATAGCACTTCCGGCTTGGACGCATTGGTTGTCTTGCGGCCCGTCGATGTGAAATGGATGGACTTGAACATTACAGCACTTTCATCAATACGGTCCTCTCCCGCGGCCCGTCAAACTCGCAAAGGTAGATGCCCTGCCAGCGACCAAGAAGCAATTCTCCGCCGGCGAACGGAACCGCAACGCTCGAGCCGACAAGCGACGATTTTATATGGGCATCCGAATTATGCTCGAAATGCTTGAAATTTGGTTCGTACTGCGGAATCAGGCGTTTTAAAAACCCGAGCATATCCGATTTTACGTCCGGATCCGCATTCTCGTTTATCGTCAGCCCGCAGGTCGTGTGTTGGGTAAAAAGAAAACAGACGCCGTCGCGTTGATCGATGCCGGCAAGTTTTTCGCTCACCTCCCGCGTTATCTCGACCATCTCTTCCCGGGCCGCCGAACTTACCTTTAACTTAATTATTTCGGCCATTCGTCGAATATAACAAAACCACGGCTCTGACCTGTATTGCAGGAGCGATAACCTTACCTGTTAAAATCGCAGAATGATAGTTGAAACGAAGACCTCTTTCATTAAGGCGTTTGGGATAGTTTTCATATTCATCTCCGCTGCCGCGTCCCACGCACAGAACCGGTTTGACGGCTATTCGCTGACCGTAAGCGCCGACTCGACCGGCGCCTGTCCGGTGCGATTTCTCCCTCAGCAAAACCAGCTAAACCACATTCAGGTTTTTCTCGCCGGCACTGAAATGCAGCGGCCCGCCACCGGCTTAACGGGTTGTGCCAACAGCCAGGTACAGGGCAACCGCGTTGCGCCAAGCCCGCAGGACCAGAAGTGGTGTTTCCAAGGCCCCGAGGACATCTACGAGATCAAACTAAGCAACGGCCAGTCGTACCTCTGGCCGTCGTCTTCGGGCCGCGAGATCGGCTTTTACAACGTCAAAGATTTTCGACCGATGCGCCGTGTCGACGGGCCGACGCCGAAATTCACCTACACCGACCCGCCCGATTACACCAAAGCGATCCGCAACGCCATAATGGTCATGGCCAGCCGCCAGGGCGGGACGCTTATTTTTCCTGACGGCGATTATATTGTCGGGACAACAGACGGCAATACGCGTGACCAGTCGTTCGAAGGTATCACCGTTCCCTCGGGTGTTACGATCGTCGGCGCAAGCGGAAATTATTCCATCCCGACAACCAACATGCCTGTGCGAAGCAGCGCCGCCCGTATTCGCCTCCGCAACAATAAGCAAGCCATATTCCGCATCGGCAGCTGTACGAATTTTGTTACCTTCCGAAACATCGAGCTTCTCGGAAACGCCCACCTTTTCGGCGAGCCGGTCCGCGACAACATCGGTACCTACGGCGTCGAGGCCGCCGGCAAATGGGCGATCGACCCGGTGACCAAAGTGCATAGCGCGAACCAAAGCCAGTTCTTCAGATTCGAGAATGTCACATTCCAGAATTTCGACACGGCGATCTTTGCCCACAACCTGAACCAGGACAATTGCAACGCGGCCGAACAGCAATGCAATCAATGGCAGTTCGACAACATCCGCGTCGATCACGGCGTATTCCTTAACAACCGGACCGGTATACTCATCAACACATTCAACACCGACTGGACGATCGCCAATTCCCAGTTCAACTTCATCGCGGCGAACGCGCCGGGCTACGGCATCCGCGTCATTCGCGGGACGTCGCTGCTGATCGAGAACACGTTCGGCGGCGGCTATGATTACGGAGCCGGCATCGGCGGTACTTTTCTTTACATCGATTCGGTCGCGACCATAACGATGATCGCGTCGTCCTCGGAACGCAGCCAGCGGCAGTATATACGCCGCGCCGTTCGGTGCCACGACATCACAAACTCTGAATATCATCGGCAGTGTTTTCAACGACCCGATCGAGCTGAACGGGCGGATGAACTTTATCTCGACCGGGAATTTCTACTACGCCTACACGATGAATCTCGGGCCGCAGGTCGTGGTCAATTCGGTCGGCGACAAATTCTGTCACGACCCTTCGGTTTATGCGGGCCATTGCCGGGACAAGGTGATAGGCGGAAACACAGTAAATGCTCCCGGTTTCAACGGCGGCCAGATAATGTTCCGCACCGGCCGCCTGCCTGAAGGCCAGGGCCGCGACCGCATCGACCGCCAACCCAACCTTTTCGGCTATGACGTCGAATTGCGTAAAGGCCTGATGCAATACGACCCCGACATCACCTTCCGCGACATCACCGCCCTGGCCGCCCCCGCCGAAACCGGCTCCCGCGTAAAGGACGGCGCCCTTCTTTATTGCAAAGACTGTAAAAAAGCCGCCAACGGCGTCTGCGCCCAAGGCCAATCCAGCATCGACGGCGCCTTCGCCAAACGCATCAACAATCAGTGGCGATGCGATTAGTCGATACCCGGAGGGCCCGCCGCTGACGCCCGCACGCGGTAAGCGCAAAATGTTGCGACTAAAGCATACATAGAACGAAGTCTGGTAGATCTTCCGACCGACCGCTATCTTCCCGGCAAACGAGCGCTATCGGCGAGACATCCAAAAGCTTCAATAAAACGGTATACTTCCTACAGATATGAATAACCCCGTCTTTCTCGCCGTAATCTCGCTGTGCTTTTTCTTAACGCCCGCCCTGGCGCAGCGGCCGGCGCCGGACGAGGGCGTGGTTAAGATCACGACCAATCTCGTTCAGCTTGACGCGGTCGTAACAGACAAGGATGGACGACAGGTACGCGATCTTACCGCCGCCGATTTCACGCTGCTGCAGGATGGTAAGCCGCAGAAGATCACAAGCTTTTCGTATGTGAATACGGAAACAGGGTCGGCTCAAACCGCAAGAAGCGGCTCAAGCTCCGGCATTGCAGCGACGCCCACGATCGCTGGCCCTCGCGTCCCGGGTTCGACGGGCCGGATGATCACGTTTGTCCTCGATGACGGTAACTGTCTGCTCACGCAGATAGGAATGATCGCGGCAAAAGAGGGCCTGCAGAAATTTATCAATGAACAGATGCTGCCGGATGACCGCGTCGCCATCTACCAGACGCGATCGGGCAGCAGCATGCTTCAGCAATACACATCGGACAAGAACCTGTTGCTCCGTGCGGCACGCAAGATCAGATGGTACCCGCCGGCGTCCGCTTGCGGCGGTCCGGGCGACGGAAGTTTGTTCGCGGCGGCAAAGCCGAACACGTACGACAAGCTTTCGGTCGACCCGAGCAGGGCGAATGAAACCAGGACGATCGAGAGCGGCGCCGAGCGCAAGATCCGCGAGGGTGGCGAGGATCTCAACCGTAGCAACCAGGTTGTCGGCACGCTGGGAGTTTTGAGATATATCGTGCGCGGGCTTGAACGCGTGCCGGGGCGAAAGGTCCTTTTCTTTATGTCCGACGGAATGCTGATAACCGACCGCGACGGCAAGACGATGAACTCCCGCACCGTACTGGGCGACCTGACCGACCTGGCCAACCGCTCGTCGGTCGTCGTGAACACGATCGATATCCGCGGCGTGTTCAACCCTTCTATGATCGAGGCCCGCGATTACATTCAGACCCGCGATGATGCGAGAGCGACCGAACCGTATGTCAAGGTCCGAACCGACGCAGTAAGAGATTCACGCGATGGCCTGGCCTTTCTTGCCGGCGAGACAGGCGGGCGTTTTTACTATGATCAGAACTATCTCGATAATCCGGTGCGTCAGGCCCTCGCGCTGGAAACGGGCTATTACCTGATCGGGTACGAGCCCGATGACGAGACGTTCAAGGGCAAGAACTTTAACCGAATCGAGGTCAAGGTGTCGCGCCCCGATCTCAATGTTCATTCGCGCGCCGGGTTTCTCGGGTCAACGGCCGAGCCGGCGAAACCAAAGCGTAAGTCGGAGAACAGCGAGCTGTACGAGGCGCTGATCGCTCCGGTGCCGAACGCCGGGCTCGGGCTGCGGCTGACCGCCTATTTCGGCAACGGCGCCGCCGAGGGCAATTATGTTCGCTCGTTAACGCATCTCGACGGAAACGCTATAACCTTCGTAAACGAAGGCGGGATGATGAAAGCCAGCTTTGATGTCGTTGCAGTGACAATGAACGAAAAGAACGACGTCGTAGATGAATTTACCCGCGCCCATCAGTTCAAGATCGATCCCGCAGCGATACCGCTTATCAAACGCAATGGCCTGGTCTATACGACCGACGTGCCGATAAAAAAGGCCGGCACATATAATTTCCGCGTCGCCATCCGCGATACGAACAGCCGGCTGCTGGGCTCGGCCAGCCAGGTCCTCGAGATCCCCGACGTGAAGAAAGGCGCGCTTGTACTGTCTGCATTGACCGTGGCCCCGGTGGACCAGAAGGGAAAATTCTCGATTCCCGCGGCGGTCAAACCCGAGGAAGCCCTTTCGATCGTCGACTCGAACGCCGTGCCCGCCATTCGACGATTTCGCCGCGGCGGCGTACTCGCTTATGCATACACGCTTTATAATGCGAGAACTGACAAAACCCTCAACAAACCGTCCCTGACCGTAAAGGTCGATCTTTATCACGACGGCAAGCTTATGACGGCCTTTGAACCGGTGCCGGCCGATCTCGCGCCGCATTCGGACTGGGCCCGTATCAACGATTTCGGCTATCTCCGCCTCGGCCCCGAAATGCCAAAGGGAGAATACGCCCTGCAAGTTACGGTAACCGACCTTCTCGCTCCAAAAGGCTCGGGGATGTCGAGACAATGGGTCGATTTCGAGATCGAGAATTAAAGAGATCGTGATGCCATCAGATCACAAAGCTCAAGGACCGCAATAATACCTCCAAAAGCTCGACCCAAGAGACATTGTACGAGACGGGTGTCGCCCCTTTGGCAGGCCTGGCGCCGGGCATGCGGTCGACGGTAACGATGATGGTCGATTTGGAATCCGGCGTGATCTTGCGGATGCGGGGCATCCACTCCGTCCGGTCGTCGCCCGCCGTGTGGAGAAACTCCAACACATATACAATGTCGTCGAATATCGCTACATCGGTCGGCGCCCACGGGCTTTCGAGCTGCACGAGCGTGGACACTTTGCCGTCCGGTGTGATCTTCAAAACACGTGCATCACCGGCGTCGGCGACATACACCACGCCCTTTCGATCGACCTTTAGACCGCGAAGATACGGGTGCAGATCCATCTCGGGAATTTTAGGCCCGTTCGCGAGTGCCGGAACGGTCGCAACGGTTGAGACTTTTCCTTCGGCAGTTATCCGACCGATCGCGGCGTCATCGGTATAGTAGATCGAACCATCTGGGCCAGTGGCGAGGCCGTTGATCCACTGCTCGCCTTTTCCGGCGCGGGGCAGGGTGGCAAATGTCGTTAAGACGCCGGCCGCCGTTTGGCGCAATATCCGGCGATCGCTCTCGCGGACCGATGGATAATACAAATTCCCGTCCTGGCCTATCACCAGCGGAAAGTCGGTCGAGATGAGTATCGTCGGATTTGAACCGGCGGCGGTTATCACCCAATCCCGCCCCGGGTCCGTCGGCAGCTTAGACTGCGTGAACCGGTCATTCGGATCCATCGCGAGCCAATGGTTTCTCAATGGTGAAAGGTGCGATAACCCGCCCTTGGTATCGATCTTCCACAGCCCGGAACCGGTGTCGATGAAATATACCTGCCCCAGCCGGTCGACTAGGATACCCGACCCCGGATGAGCGAGAGCGGACGCCGCCAGCAGGCAAGCCACCGCAATACTGAGAATTATTCTGTCTAAGGTTTGCATAGTCATTGGACGATGGACGACCAACTTTTCTTCCAATGTGTATGCAGAAAAGCCCGCGAGGAACGCGAGCTTTTTTGCGTGGTTAATTATGGCAGCCTTAATATATTGCTGCTCAGCCTTAAGCTACTGCTGCTCAGGTTGAAACAGTTCGACCGGATTTCCCGAAGGATCATCCAGAATGACCTCCGAGCCGCCGGGCCCGGTTGCAATGTCATTTCGGAAATGGACGCCGGCCTTGCTTAACCGCTTGATCTCGGCGTCGAGATCGTCCACATTGATGATCATCCGGTTCCATCCGAGACCTGCCTCCGGTTTGCTCCCGTCATTCATAGGTTTTGCCGCTCCTCCGGGGCCATAGGGCGTACTGAGGACGAAATCCACGTTGTCACGGGTTAGCATTGCAAAATAAGGCGCATTTTTCATCTTGGTCTCAAAACCGAGGTGTTTCGTGTAAAACTCGACAGCCGGCTCGATCTCATCGACCATGTATCGTAATCGAAGCATGTTACAAAGTCCTCCTTTTACGTTATATGCTTTCCGAGCGGATTGGTTTGTCCGACGTTTTACAACCTGGTGCGTTCGGTTTTTTCCTACGATGAGAGCGCAATCTTCTGCTGCTTGTTCATTGGTTTCCGGCATCGTTTTTGCAGGGTGAGTCAATAGGACCTAGTGGAGGATGGAAAAATGGCTAAAAACACCGGAAAAAACTATCGAAAGGGCTCGGTCGATAACCGTACACAGCTCGATCTCGATCCGAAAACGGGCAAATTTGTAAAACGGGATACTACGACCGGCCGTTTTATGGATCTTAAGCAGGACGACAAGCCGTTCAAAGGAGTTGCGAAGGAACCCGATGAACGCGGAACAGACTAGCGGGATTACATATGAACATGGCGCTCGACAGCGTCGTTCGGACGTTGCTGAAAGGTCAAGGCGCTTTTGTTTTTTTGAGGTCGCTGACGGTGGCATCTGTGTTATGAGCAAAGCGGAGGCCGTAGATGCCGTCGGTTGATTTTAGTTTGCCGGGTGCGACGACTTCGGAACGGGCGAAACTGGCGACCTGCTTTTTGTTGATCGAGCACGACATAGTATCGCCTTTTACGGTGATCGCGATCTCCTGCGTAACGGGCTGGCCGACACCGGCGGCTTTATTTACGGCCGGTTCCGCCTTGGGCGACGCGGCCGCCGAGTTGAAACGGTTGAGGGCCGAATCCGCGAACAATAAATCTGCCATCGCCGTAAGCCGCGCAATACAGGTAACTTTGCTGTTCGGTACCGAGGTCGTTGCCGGCGATCATGATGCCGTACGGGTGCGGATGATCGTTGATGCTCATGTACTTCGGTTCGTGAAAAGTCGCACTTACGGTGTAGTCTCCCTTCGCTGTGTTGTCCGGGTTCCAATAGGTGACGGCCGGGCCTGTCGTGACGTGGAGGGCTTTGCCCTCTTTGACCAGTTTCGCGCTGTTGAGGTTGAGGCCCGCGGTAGCCTCTTTGGCGTCGATCTTACCCGTCCAGCCTTTGACCAGGACCCCGCCGTCTTTGACGCCCACCGACTCGGCCTCCTGGGCGGAACTGTTGACGAGTCCGATGAACAATAATGTAAAGACCAGAAACACGGATAGCAGAATTCGATCTTTCATAATGCCGCCACACTACCACTGAATGATCGGTAACTCAACCCAATGGCTTTCCGGGATCGTGTTTCGCGTGCCGGGAAATCCCGTCGGTTTTCGGCCGTCCTGTTGAACCGTCGCACGATCGGAGTCGAGGCGTGTAAAAACCTCCCACCGGCGTCTTCGTCGATGGGAGGTTAAAGTATTTACACGCAAGTTAACCCTCTTAACGAGGAGCCGATGCGAAAGCGACGTCGCTTATTAAGAGGGCACCGGTCGCGCTCTGATCAAACCTGAATTGAACCGAACGAATGTTGTTCAGGTTGACGCCGCCAAAAGCAGTGAGCGGAATGCGAACCGTATTCAGCACCACTTTGGGCACCGCCAAAACGTCACCCGGCGGAAAATACAACGCATTCGAGTGGTCGGCGACGCGAACGGAAGAAACTGCCCCGGAACCATCCGTCAAAACAACGCTGAAATCCTGAGCCAGGCCGGCAATGTTGCGAGCATCCGCAAAGTTGACGCTGACACGAAACTGCACGGCCTGAAATCCGCTGACGTTGCGCGTACCGCCCGGAAGATCGTTCCGGTAAAATCCGCCGATCTCGCCCCATCCGAACCGCAACTGGCTAAGGCCGCACATATTGGAGCGGGCGCTCGGTGTAGTGTGCGGCTGCCGGGCATTGATCTCGCTGGGCAAACACCTTGCCGGCTGCGGAGCTGGCCCGCCGCACAGGTCGTACGGAGATAAACCGTTTTGCGTGGCTGCTCCGCCCAGGGTGTTCGTAGTCAGATTTGTATTGCTGAGCAATCTATTCACGTCCAGCCGCAGCTCCGGATCGTCGGGTGCGTGATACGAGACAAAAAGTTCATTGGTAGTCGCGGAAGGCGGCGGCGGTGCGTCGCCCGTCAATACCGGGACAAACTGCGTCTCACCGCCCACATAGGCGCGGAAGAACGCGGACATATAGGCCAAACCGGTCCCCCGCTGCTGGCTTTCGGTGAGACGACGATTCCCGCCTACACTGCCACACTGCGGATCAGAATGGCCGCCGGGAATAAAAGCGAGCCAATCGTCGGCCGCGCCGGGGTATGGACTGGAAGAAGGCGACCAGATCGTGTTGTAAAAATTATGATTTGCTCCCATCACCAGAATGTAGTGCTTCGGAGCCAGGTCGCCCGGTACGTTATACCGGGCGTCATCGTAAAAGTGCACGCCCTGAAGGTCCGCCACATCACCATCGCAGTACGGCAATATCACGGATACGCAGCCCTATTGACCACAAACCGATTGAAGTTGACCGGCGCAAGCGGAAATACGGCCTTGATGCCGTAAGGGGAGCCCAGTGCATTGTTCAGAACGAAATGACGAGCCACGCCTTCGCCTCCGCGCGAGTGGCCCATCGTCCCTACGCGGCTTAGGTCGATCTTTCCTACGAACTTCGTGCCGAAAGGCGATCCGCCCGTGGTGTTAAAAGTCCTCCAGGTATCGAGATGCTTTTGGATCAATTCGGCACGTGCCAGCACGCCAAGGTCAAACACGCCATTGTCTCTCGCGTTAATTCCATTCGCGCCTATCGAGACTACGACGTATCCGTGACTCGCAAGAACTTCTGACAAATAATCGTATCCCTGGTAGCTCGGTATCGACTGTCGGCCTTGGGTACATGGCCATTCGAGGAATTGAGCACCGCCGCCCTGAAAGCAGGTTGCGTGGCGACCGTGAAGCAGAACGATCAGCGGATACGGTCCTCCGGACAAACCTGTCGGAGAATGAACAGAGGCGAGCATCTCGACGGGGCCCGGAAAATTGGTCGGAGTGAAAGCGGTGTCTCCGAAATTGTATTCTTCGCGAGTGACAGAAAGTGGGCCTTGCGAACCGGGGTCGGAACCCTGAGCGGAAACCAATTGCTGGCCAAAATACCCGAGGATCAGGAACAGGAACAATGAATACGATGTGTAGTTTCGATTTCTATTTTTCATTGGTTTCCTCCTTTTACTTCTTCCCCGTTAAGCTCAGCTTTTCGGGCAATTCAACGCGACGCTCTTTATCCTCGCCATACGAAAGAGAGATCCTTGCTCCTTCACGCAACAATGACCGGTCGAATGTAATAGCGGATATTTCAGTAAGCGTAGCGTTTTCAATCCCGTTATCTATTTCGACGTCATCGATCCAGATCACGGACGGCAACGCCCGCACAGGGAATGGCCCGCCGATCACTGTGATCCGCCACGCTTTGCTTACATCGACCGATTTCCGGCCAATCTCTACGGTCACGTTCTTTTGGAGCGAGATCTCTTCTACCCGGTAGGTCCTTATGTTGAATTGACCGACCGGCCTGGTATTTCGGCCCTCAGCGATGAGCTTGCCTTTCGTTTTCATGAGGTCTCCGATCAAGATGTCGCTGACACCGCGATCCCTTTGTGCGAACGCGTGAGCTGCGGCCGCCGTCATCAAGATCAAAAGTGCGGCCAGTAAACATAGATGTTTCACCAAGCCTTGGCCGACTATATTTTTGAGTTTCATAAACTACCTCCGGTAGGTGTGTGAGAAGAAAAATTTCCCCCAAGCGAGGTTTTCGCCGACGGCTTCATTGCCCGGCAATCAAGGTAATAGACCTGTCCGGTTGCTATTCAGGTGGAACGGGAAAGCTGGTCGATCAAGAGACGTGTGGGCTGAATCCAGCTTTCGAATTCAAGCGGCGGAATTCTTGCCGCTATTAATTTTATTGAGGTGCGTCACAAATAGTACAGTCGATCGAAGGAATAATCAATCGATTTTTAGGCGAGGCCTTCGCCTCGGAAATTGTCTGCTCTATCTTTCACAACTGGAATCTTACCTGAGAGATGATCTCCATTCGATCCTATTTTGTGCCCTTACCTTTGAAATTGTCGGGGTCGAAGTCCGCGAAGGATATGAGTCCGAAATCTTTCGGCGGTGTGTAGATGTGCGTGCGTGTCGTGCCGCGAGGGTCGAGGGCGTGAAAGGAGCTTTCCTCGACGCGCACAAGCTGCCAGGTGCCGTCGCGGCGTGACCATGCGAAAGTGTATTCGTAAGACCAGCGGGAGTTGCTGCCGCCGTAATTGGAAACTGTAAAGCGCACGCCGCGGACTGCTACTCCGGCAAAAGGATCACCGAAAACTCCTCCGCAATTCCTGCAAAGTACCACGAGCTCGTTGCGGGCAGCGAGGTTGAGATCGCCGCCGGCGTTACGAACGAGCAGCAGCACTAACCTTTCACCTGCCGCCTTCCTCATAGGGTGCGTTTTCGGGTACGACGGCGCTTAAAACCAGAATGAAATCCTTTCGCCCGTCGGCGTTAAGATCGCCCGTCTCGAGCGCGATCGGGATCGTGCCTTTTTCGATAAAAACTTTTACCTCGTCAGGAACTTTGACGGTGTCTGTCTGTGCCGTGGTCATGGGCGCGAGCATTAAAGAAGCTGTAAAGACAAGGATCAATTTTACGATTCGGGGGCGACGGGTGTTTGGCATGGCTCGGGTGTATTAGCAGAGGTCTCCGAGAGATCAGACGGTAAAAACAGGAAAATTTGCGGAAAGTGGAGTGGGCAATACACAATGAGCAAACGAGAAAGCCCCCTTTGCGGACCGGGGCTTTGTTAGTTGGTTTACCGATGAAGGTCTTGTAGGTTTCGCTTCCTTTACTGGGCGGCCGGAAGCAGAAAACCGGCCAAAACCGCGATTATCGCGCTCACCGCGAGAAGTTCGATCAGGGTAAACCCGCTCATGTTGTTAATTGTTTTCTCGATCCGGCTGCCGTTCTTTTTGATGATGTTATTCATTTTATTACTCCTTTGTTATTTATCACCTTATGGCCACCTCAAGTAGCACATTTTACTTTGACGGCCGCCTTCAATTTTTTTTGCCAAGATCCAGTAAAAACGAAGAGAAGGTCCGCCGAAGACGGAGTCGAGTCAACGAGCTTGTTCGTCAGCCGGAGCAAGCTCTGCGGTATAAACCGTCGATGATGGAGATGCCAAAAGAGGCAAGTGATGGGGGGACGCGAGGGTGAGAAAAGACCGATCGCTGGCGGGCGTCAGGTCCTTTTCTTATAACCAGCCGTAAGGTGTGCTTCGATACGGGTTTTTACCTCGCCGTTTTCGATGTAGATGATGAGCGTGGTCGGGACGAACTCTGATACTACAAGATGAGGGGTGTGTGCGAGCTGCCGCGGCCTGTAAACTGAGCGAAGAACGCGAGGTCGGGCAAATTTTCGTCTTACCGCTGAACGGACAACATAAGGCCGATCGGACATGCTCGATCCGCTCTCCGCGGATAAAAAGGACTCGGTTTGGTTCGCGGCCAGTATTGATTCGGGCGGTTGATCCAGGACCCGGTCACTCCGGCCGCCGGTGGATTCAAGTGAAGAATAGAACCCGGCAAAGATCCCTAAGATCAGTGCGGCTGCTGCTAGAGCTCCGCTGAAGGCGAGCGAGCGGTGGTACCACGAGAATTTGGTCTCGCCGGGCAGCGGAGCGAGGCGAACGAACCTGCTGTGTTTTGTGAGATCCTGCGAGCGCGCGATGGGTTTCAAAACCTCGCGTCGGCCCGACGGGCGCAGCACTTTCAGGCGAGGAAGCTCGGCTGGTACCGGCCTGGCATCAATATGCGTGAAATCGTCGAGGCTGTCGTGGGGGCGAAGCATAAGGACCTCAAAAGAGCTTTTTATTGTAACGGCATTTCATGCATAAGTCGAGATATTTCCTTTCTGGCCGCTGCGCCACTGACTATGTAAGGTAGCCTACAGACAGTCTCGATATACCTATTTTAAGATTTGCGTACCGCAAAGTGCAGTTTTAAGTAGAATGGCCCCTCAGGGCCTTGGTGTACTCAAGAGGGTAACAAAATGGGTAAAAGATCTATACTGCGGTTGACGCTTATTGCGATCGTCATCAGTTTCCTCGGCCTGGCTCAATCGTACGCGCTGGCAGATACACAGACAGAATCTATGATCAAGGCGAGCCTGAAAGCAAGCCTGAAAAGCCTGGGACTCAGCAGGCTTGCGGCGGACGCAGACAGTCCCCCGCCTTGGGTGCCCGGCCCGCCGCCATGGGCACCTGGGCCTCCGCATGATCCGCCGGGCCCGCCATGTGGGGGCAACCCCCCGGGCAATGGCTGTCCCGTCAGTCCGGTGCGGTAGCAAAGGCTTTCCAATTTCGTTATACAGGACCGCCGAGGTTGGCGATGCAGCGGTCGTTTGTTCCCGCGTGGTGCTTCACTTCCGCTTCCTCGGTCCGAGGCTGACGGTTACGGTGTTGGAGAGGTTGAGCGTCAGGAGGCCTTCGGTGGTGAATTCGGGGTGGGTGAAGCGTTCGGTGGTGGTTAGCCTGATACCGTAGTGGCGGCAGAAGGTGCCGATGTAGATGACGAACGATTCGCCGAGTTCGCGAACGGGAAATGCTTCTGCAAGGCGCTCGTGGGCCCGGCGGACACCGATCGTGTCCTTTGCCCGGTTAAAATAAAGAAGTACTCGCTTTGGGTTTCCAAGCAAACGGTTAGGTGTTGCGGTTCAGCAGCAGCTTGCCTCTCTCGCTCAACGTCACGTGGATCCGGTCGTGATAAGCCACGAACGGCCCGCCCGTATATTTTTCCCATTCTCTGTCCAGTTCCATATCTCTCGTTCCTTTGTGTCGCAGTAAGCAACAGCTGTTGCATAGATTATACATTGTTTCATACTGTGTCAAGATATATTTCGCGTTTACTCCACGGGCGGCTCCGCCGTGCCGGATTTCCCACGTTGCCTGCACTCGCGGCGTCAGAACTTATAGCCGGCCTTGTGGCTTGCTGTGAGTTCGAGGGGTTTAGAAAAAGCGGTGCAAATCAACTGTACCTAACTGCTTTTTTCGCTTCACCTAACCGCAATGATCACTGTACCCAAGACAGGTGACGACATTCCGCCCTTTGCAATTGATTAAACGGCCCATTTATTTGATAATCGATAGTTTTGATACTTACACGAACTTCCATAAGTTCGTCCCTCCGCCACATTGAAGCTAATAAAGCAGCCGATAAGCATGCTTTTCGGTGGGTAGGGGAACGTGAAGATAAAGAGATATGAACAGTTACGTAATTTACCTGGTGCCCGCGTTAGGGGTTTTGGGATTGATCGTGATGGCGATCAAATCGGCCTGGGTCAGCAAGCAGGATCCGGGTGACGCGAAGATGCAGGAACTGGCCGGCTATATCGCCGACGGAGCGATGGCGTTCCTGAAAGCCGAGTGGAAGGTGCTGAGTATTTTTGTAGTTTTCACAGCCGCATTACTCGCATATTCGGGGACGATACACGAGGTCAACGGCCGCGCCATTCATTCGCATTGGCTGATCGCTGTGGCGTTCGTCATCGGCGCCGTGTTCTCGGCAACCGCCGGTTACATCGGGATGAAGGTGGCGACCAAGGCCAATGTCCGCACGACCCAGGCCGCAAGGACCAGCCTGAAACAGGCATTGAAAGTCTCGTTCACCGGCGGTACGGTAATGGGCCTTGGCGTTGCGGGCCTCGCAGTTTTGGGATTGGGCGGATTGTTCATTGTCTTCCTCGCGGTCTTTGCCGGGCTCGGTGCGAACCAGGTTAGAACCGCGATCGAGGTCTTGACTGGATTTTCGCTAGGTGCTGAATCGATCGCTCTGTTCTCGCGCGTAGGCGGCGGTATTTATACAAAGGCCGCGGACGTCGGTGCCGACCTGGTGGGTAAGGTCGAGGCGGGCATTCCGGAAGACGACGTCCGCAACCCGGCAACCATTGCGGACAATGTAGGAGACAACGTAGGCGACGTCGCCGGCATGGGTGCGGACCTTTTCGGATCGTATGTCGCGACCATTCTGGCGACGATGGTTCTCGGACAGGAGATAAAGGTGACTGATAACTTTGGCGGGCTGTCACCGATCCTGCTGCCGATGGTCGTATGCGGTCTGGGTATTGTGTTCTCGATCGTCGGAACATTTTTTGTCCGCATCAGCGATGAGAAATCGAGCGTGCAAAATGCTTTGAATTTGGGCAATTGGTCATCGATCGTGCTGACCGTCATCGCCGCTTACTTTGCCGTCGTGTGGATACTGCCCGAAGGCCAGATCACCCTGCGGTCGATCTCGTTCACCAAAATGGGCGTTTTTGGAGCGATCGTTGTTGGAAGTGTGGTCGGGGCGATTATGAGTTTTGTGACCGAATATTACACGGCGATGGGCAAAAAACCGGTATTTTCGATCGTGCAGCAATCATCGACGGGCCATGCCACGAACATCATCGCCGGCCTTGCGGTCGGGATGAAATCGACCGTTATTCCGATCCTGACGCTGGCCGCCGGGATCATTGCCTCCTACTACTTTGCGGGCCTCTACGGCGTCGCCATCGCCGCCGCCGGAATGATGGCCACGACTGCTATGCAATTGGCCATCGACGCATTTGGACCTATAGCCGACAATGCCGGCGGCATCGCCGAAATGAGCCAGCTTCCGCCGGAAGTCCGCGAGCGGACGGACAACCTCGATGCGGTGGGAAATACTACGGCGGCCACAGGCAAGGGCTTCGCGATCGCAAGTGCTGCATTGACAGCACTTGCCCTCTTCGCAGCTTTCGTCGGGATGGCCGGGATCGATCGGATCGATATCTACAAGGCGAACGTTCTGGCCGGCCTTTTTGTCGGCGGTATGATCCCGTTTATCTTCTCGGCCTTGTGTATCCAGGCGGTCGGCAAAGCGGCGATGGATATGGTCCAGGAGGTCCGCCGTCAGTTTCGCGAAATTCCGGGCATCATGGAATACAAGGCCAAACCGGAATACGAAAAATGCGTGGCCATTTCGACCAAGGCATCGATCCGAGAAATGATGATGCCCGGAGCTATTGCTTTGATAACCCCTGTGCTTGTCGGGTTTACGTTCGGCCCTGAGGTTTTGGGCGGTTTGTTGGCGGGCGTAACGGTATCGGGCGTGCTGATGGGAATCTTCCAGTCAAACGCCGGCGGAGCGTGGGACAATGCCAAAAAATCCTTCGAACAGGGCGTCCTGATAAACGAAGAGATGTTCTACAAAAAGAGCGAACCGCACAAAGCCTCGGTAACAGGCGACACCGTAGGCGACCCCTTTAAAGACACGTCGGGGCCTTCAATGAACATTTTGATCAAATTGATGTCGATCGTGTCGCTGATCATCGCTCCGTATATTTACGGGATCGGGCAGTAAGATAGATCGGCAAAGGGGGAACCGCCTGCGTCAGCGGGCGGCCAGTTCCGTCCTGCAACGGGCCCCTGGGATCGTCCTTCGGCTCATCACAGGCCCGCCCAAACCGATCACCTGCCGGGGACGCCGTTCGTCCCCGATCATCACCTCCACCGTCCCCGCCCCTCACCTGCCTCCCTTTCAAATCAGGATGCCGAATCCGCAGGCCGAATCACCGGCTTAGACATTCGCAATCCATCAGTTTTCGGCAGGTGAGAAGCAAAAACGATGGCGCCTAGGGCGATCCGCCAACAAAGCATTATGATCAACCCAGCGACCACGCCGTTCATCGGATCTTTCACGCCCCGCCTATCAGCCACGGTGATCAGAACAACGCGCATCCGGCCATCAGTTGTCCAATTTCGCCGAGCGGAAAAGCTGAGCTTTTCCGAACCATTTTTAAGTAAAAAACCAGGCGGCTGCGCCGCCTATCTCCAACCGATCTCTAAATGATCGGCGGCGTAGCCGCACGAGATTCAAAGGATCATCTCGGAAAAGCAAAGCTTTTCCGCTCGGCGAGGTAAAGGGCCAAATTTTTTGATACGCATTGTATGTTGATCGCTGCATACAATACGTATAGTTTTGAGCCGAATGCTCAACCGCTCCCTGATCGAGGACTTCGGTAAAAGATCAGACAACTCCGCACCGAAAGGAACCTCTCCCAAGAACAACTCGCAGAAGTCACCGGCTTCCACCGCACCTACATCGGCATGGTCGAACGTGGCGAGCGGAATATTTCGCTGTCGAATATCGGTGTATTTGCAAAGGGTTTTGAGATGACAGTCTCAGAGCTGTTAGAGCTCAAGTCGGTTAACGCCAAGCAAGGTTTTAAAATCTACGAATTCAAGAGCAACAGATAACGAAAGCTATGCCCATTGAGAGAATCGAAAGAGTTATTGCGTTCGTCAAAGAGACCGCAGTGAAGTTCGGTGCAAAACCTGATTCATATGTTTTCCGCAATAATGCAAAGAGCGGGCCCGACGACCAGAATCGAGCCTACTTCGGATTTGTGCAACCAGACGAAACGCCAAGCGGTGCCTATCATGATTTCTCTCTAGTCTTATTTCCGGGCGGCGACGATCAAAAGTGGATCGTGGAGGTCGGTGGGATCCAGCGGATTCAAGAGCGACTTCGAACTGGCAACTTTTCCTGGTCTCCGAAGGCTATTTGCGAGGCTTGTTGACGCTGAGAACGGATTCTGCAAATCCGACTTTTCTGACATCGAGACGAAACTTGCCTAGTCGCTTTACTAGGCGTGATGATTTGAGGCGCCTTTCAAATACAGTTGATTATTACTCGAAGTTCTTTTCCGCCTGCCAGGTTATTGATGATCCTGAGACGGACGAAGGCAAGGCTGTGAATCTCTCACATTCTCGCGGCATACGCCAAGACAAGGACTGGCCTTCAAACCAATCCCAGCGAAAGGAGGTTGAACGAGCTTTGAGGGCAAAAGTAAAACTCGAAGCCACCGATTCAGCCAAGGAAGTAACGGCCCTTCTTCGAGAAAGGAAATTTGTCGTATTGCAAGGCGCTCCAGGAACTGGAAAGACCCGAACGGCAAAAATCGTTGCTAAATCACTCGCGGGCAAGGTTTTCTTTACACAGTTTCACGCCGAAACCAGTTATTCAGATTTCGTGCACGGCATTGTACCGGATACCAGCGAAAATGAGCTGCTGTACAGAAAACAGGCGGGGATTCTCGACGACGCGATTCAGTTTTCGATAAAGAATCCTTATCCAAGTACTGTTCTAATAGTTGATGAGATCAACCGGGCAAACCTTTCGAACGTACTCGGGCCAGTCTTTTATCTTTTTGAATACAAGATGGAGGAGTCAGATGTTGAGATTGAGATCTCTCCCGGCTTGTCCGTGAAGAAGCTACCCGAGAATTTCTTCGTTATCGCAACGATGAATACGGCAGACCGAATCTCGCGGTTGTAGATTTCGCATTGCGACGCAGATTCGCATGGTACACACTGCAACCGACTGCGATTAAGGGTGAAGAGCACTCTAAATTCTTTAAAAACAGATTTCGCGGCTTTCGACGAGATATTCAGCTGGTATGCGACCAGTGACGAACTTTCGTTGCAGCGTGGCCAAGGGTATTTCATAGCATCAGATGAAACAGAAATGACGAATCGAATTCGATTCGAGCTTTATCCCCTGATTAGGGAGTACTTGCAAGAAGGGCTGTTGAGAACGGCGAAAGAAGAATTCAACACATATTTTCTAAAAAAGGATCAATCGGTCTCTTTTTGAATGAAAACCAATGGATGTTTTTTGCGAAATTCCTTGCCTTACGGAACGATCGCCGACGCTTTCCGCTCTCGAATTGCGCAAAAGGTTCTTCCCGGTGCTCATAAGAACTTTCTCGCGGAAGCCCCTCAAAAGTTTGTTGCGTACAATAGAACCTCGTTTGAGTTCCTTGAAATAATACCTACTATCGTGGGTTCCGATCAGAATACTTCCATTGTTTTTCGTACTTCCAGATACATCGGCGCTATCCCACTTCCAGCCCCAGATACCGGAAAACAAATTGGTGATTTTGTTGTGGGTCCGCGGTTCGTTGGCCGCGACCGCTTTGTCGATTACATCGAGATTCTTGACCTCTTGGGAAGCGAAATAAGCCCAGAGGTCATCGACAGCTTGCCTCTTGTTTCCGGGAGGAATTTTCGGCCGCCGTTCTATCTTGAAGCAGCAAAGTTTATTAGCTCGCTTGAACGCATGTTAAGGCGTCCATGGGGAAAGTTTGACAGCGTCGAAGTAATCAGCGGCGTACCCTTGGGCCAGATCAACTGGAAAAAGTACATCCAGCACGAAAATCAGGCTGCGGGCAAACTGCCGATTTCCTGTTAGGAAAAATGTCTTGAGCGAATTGCACCACGAATTCGGGCAGCTTTAAATTCGTGTTCGACGTTTGCACGAAAGAACTGTTATCACCCAACACTCCACAGCGGATACGAGCCACATTTCAGTCGAGAATTTCCTTTATCGAAAAACGGCTTTACATGCACAAGCCCATCCCCACCGAGACCATTGTGTTAAGAGCTAGCGACAATCCTACGGTCAAGGAGTGTAAAACGCAAGGAATCCGAGTCTTGCATCGAGAATTAGTGGATAGCACCTCGTGGCGCGTCGATTTCAATGACGTTTTTGAAAAGTTTGTACAATACATCTTCAAAGACTCAGCTCGCTCTTTTGGCGGCAAATTATTTGCGAATCCTCGCATTCAAACAAAAACACCAATCCATTACGCGTGGGAGCTTCGTCAGCTGGAGCCCGACGCGGTTCTTCGTACCGACGACCTGGTAGCCTTCATTCGTGTTTGAAATACAAATCACATTTGTACAATAAATTCGAGGTTAGCGAATTGCTTAAAGATGATTATCGGCACGATCTACATCAGGTGCTGGCCTATACGTCCTTCACCCCACGGGGTGAGAAACTCGGCATTATCTGTTATCCATCCAATGCCGTTGAGGTAAAAGCAACTCGGTTCGTCGATGCGTATAATGGGTCGACCAACAGGCTTCTGACTGTCGGCATTCCGTTGAAACGAAATGTAATCCCCGAGGCAGTTTCTTCACTTAAGAAAGAGGTTGATGACTACAGAGTTAGGATTCGAGTAGATTAAAAAACCGCTCCCGGATCTGACATTGGACACACTCCCTAACGGTCGTGTTTCTGCCTTGACACGTTTGTTCCATTTGTGATACATTCGTTCACCTATGGGATATATAGACAATGTAAATGTGCGGCGGAATTGGGAGGAGTGTCCGCGGGAGGCGGCGGAGAGTAGGTGGGCGGCGTTGTATGCGACGTTGAATGCGGAGGGGGATATTGTGATCAGTGCTTTTACGCATAAGACGCTGGGGGCGCCGGATTCTTATTTGCTGTTGTTTGACAGGGAGAGGTCGGTGATAGGGCTGCGGCCGGCGAGGAGTGCGGTTGAGAGGAACGCTTACCCGGCCCGGGACCGGGGGCGGCATGGGGGGAAGAGGATCCGCGGGTACAGGATGTGCCGGGAGTTTGGGATCAGGGTCGAGCGGACGGTGCGGTTTCATCGGTGCCAGTTGGACAATGACGGGGTGCTGATACTGGACCTGAATGATGTGAGGACGGTTGGGAAGAAGCGGGCGGAGAAGCGTTGGTCGAATGTGCCGGAGATCGACGAGAACGGGAATAAGATCTATACGTATTGAGGTTTTGGGGAGGAAGCCTGAGAGAACCACCCCGTCAGCCGAAGCGGCTGCCACCCCTCCTTCGTAAGGAGGGGAGCTAGAGGGAGAACCACCCCGTCTGCTCCCAAAAGACGCGAGCATTCGGCCACCTCTCCTTCGTAAGGAGGGGAGCTTTTTTGCGATCTATCTCATCAATTCGATAAATCGTTCGAATAGATATTCAGAATCATGCGGGCCGGGCGCGGATTCCGGATGATATTGAACTGAGAATACGGGAGCGTCTTGTGTCGCAAGCCGGCGACGGTGTGGTCGTTGAGGTTGATGTGGGTTACCTCGACATCGGCGGGCAGCGAGTCGGCGTCGACGGCGAAGCCGTGGTTGTGGGAGGTTATTTCGATCTTGCCGGTGGTCAGGTCTTTGATGGGTTGGTTGCCGCCGCGGTGGCCGAATTTTAGTTTGTAGGTTTCGCCGCCGAAGGCCGAGCCGATCAGCTGATGGCCGAGGCAGATGCCGAACATTGGGGTTTGGGATTCGGTCAGCTTTTTGATCTCTTCGACCACCTTTGTCATCGAAGCCGGGTCGCCGGGGCCGTTGGAGAGGAAGATGCCGTCGGGTTTTAGGGCGAGAACTTCTTCGGCGGAAGTGTCGGCGGGGACGACGGTGATCTTGCAGCCGAATTTTGAGAATTCGCGGAGGGAGTTGGTTTTGACGCCGAAGTCGAACGCTACTACGTGATATGTTGATTCCGCGGAGGACACACTCCCTAACGGTCGTGTTTCTGCCTTGTATTCGAACGGGTCGTTTACGGTAACGGTACTCGCGAGTTCGCGATTGTTCATTTTGGGCGATGCGAGCACTTGTTCGAGCAGGACTTTTGCGGATCAAGATTCGACGGTTGAGAGGCCGGCACGCATCGCGCCTTTGTCGCGGATGTGGCGGACGAGGGCGCGGGTGTCGATGTGCTCGATGCCAAGGATGTTGTTGCGGATCAGGTATGCGTTGAGCGATTCGGTCGAGCGCCAGTTTGAGACGATGCGGCTGGCTTCGCGGACTACAAAGCCTTCGACCCAGGGGCGGCGGCTTTCGACATCTTCTTCATTCACGCCGTAATTCCCGATCAGCGGATAGGTCATGCATACGATCTGGCCGGCGTAGCTTGGGTCGGTAAGGATCTCCTGATAGCCGGACATCGACGTGTTGAAAACCATCTCGCCAAACGACGTCCCATCGGCGCCAAAAGACGCACCCTGAAAAGTGCGCCCGTCTTCGAGAACGAGGACCGCTTTTTGTGCTGATTGCATTTCAGGGAGATTTTATCACATCGACGACGAAGGGTCCGAGCGGTGAAGGGCTTTGCGTTCCGTCTTTGCGTCTTTGCGACTTTTCGGGAGAAGAGGGTTTCCCGCAAAGCCGCAAAGACGCAAAGGAAGACAAAAGAAGAGGCGAGAACATATCTCTCGCCTCCATTGATTCACCTTTTCTTTCTCGATTTACTCGTCTTCTTCAGCCTTGAGATCTTCCAAGGTTTTCGGCTCGGGGATGTCGTATTCGCCGTGATCGAGGAAGCCGGCTTTGGAGGGTTTCCAGTAGCGGAAGAAAGCCTTTCCGTAGATATATTTTTCGGGCACCAGGCCCCAGACACGCGAGTCGGACGAGTTGTCGCGGTTGTCGCCCATTACAAAATAGTAATGCTGGTCGACCGTTTTGATGACGTTCTCTCGAAGGTTCTGGTTATGGATCGTATCGATGTAAGGCTCCATCAGTTCGCGGCCGTTAATATAGACCCGGCCATTGCGTACCTCTACGGTTTCGCCCGGCAGGCCGATGATGCGTTTGACGTAACTCTTATCCGGATCGCTCGGAAACCAAAAAACGACAATGTCTCCGCGTTCGAGATGGCCCCAGCTTACGTTGCGGAACTTATAATAGACGAGCTTGTTGACCAGCAATCGCTCGCCGTCGTCGAGCTGCGGCAGCATCGAGGTGCCTTCGACGACAACCGGTTGGATCGCGAAAACTCCTAATAATATGAACACGACGATGATCAGGAACACGTCGCGGATAAGACGCAGGCTTTCACTCCAAAGGCCTTGCCGCGATTCGCGGCGGAGCGCTACGACATCGATGTCCGGATCGTCGCCCGGCGACACGAACCCAAACTCGACATGGTTTTTCTTTCGAAAATCGAACATAATCCAGAAACTGAACAAGGTGTTTCACGCAGCGCGAAACGCGCGGTCCACCAGCATAAAATTACAATCCCTAGGGGTTTTTGTCAAAAAAATCTCAAAAGCCGATATGAACGAACAGATCCGATCGCTTTTTCCGGCGCTTAACAAATACACCTATCTGAACAGCGCCGCCGTTTCACCGCTGCCGACAACCGCGATAGATGCGGTCCGAAAACAGTTAGATGACGTTTCGCTCAACGGATCGAACAATTATCTTGAATGGGTAGCAACGAAAAACCGCGCCCGGGCACTGACGGCCGAAATGCTTAACGTTCGCTCGGAACAGGTCGCATTTATGCGAAACACGTCGGACGGGTTTGCCGCGGTTGCGAACGGGATCGATTGGGAACGGGGCGATAACATTGTCAGTTATGAGCAGGAATTTCCGGCAAATTTCTACCCGTGGCGGATGGTGCGTGACCGGTTCGGCGTCGAGCTGCGGCTATGCCCCGACCGTTGCGGAAGAATAGATCTGGATGAGTTTATCGGGTTGATCGACGGTAACACGCGGCTGGTATCGATCAGCGCCGTGCAATTCGGCACGGGTTTTCGGGCTGACCTGGAACGCATCGGGCGGGCAGCACGCGCCGTTGATGCACTGTTCGCGGTAGACATTATTCAGGGATTCGGCGCGTTCGGTTTCGATCTGCCGGCACAGTTTGTCGATATAGCAGCGGGCGCGAGCCATAAATGGCTGTGTGCTCCGGAAGGGTGCGGGATGCTTTATATTTCAGACCGGGCGCGCGAACGTGTTGAACCGGCATTTGTCGGCTGGATCAGCGTCGAAAAACCGTGGGATTTCGGCGACCGGGCCCAGCCGTTCCGGCCGAATGCGTTGGCGTGGGAAAGCGGCACTGGTGCCTCATCACTTTTTTATGGGCTTGAGCAGAGCCTCAAGCTATTGAACGATACAGGCCTGGATCGGATCGAGAGGTATTTGGAAAGGCTTACGGACGAGCTTTGCGATAGGCTGGCGGAAAAGGATTACGATATTGTCAGTTCCCGACGGCCCGGTGAAGAGTTCGGCGATCGTCTGTATAAAACACCGCGGGGGCTTGGATTGTAATGCGATCGTCGAACGCTTAATGGCTGAAAATATCGTGGTTAGCCCTCGGAACGACCTCCTGCGGATCGCACCGCATTTTTATAATAACTCAGAGGATATTGAGCGGCTGGTTGCGGCGTTGCCTTGAATTATTCACTGAGTTCGTCCAGATTGAGCCGGGTCAGGCCGCCGGCGTCGGAATATGCGGTCCAGGTGGCACGTTGATGCTCGCGAAAGCGATAAAAAATAATTCCCGCGATCAAACCGGAAACGATCGCGATCCCAAGGCCGCCAACTATCCAGAGCACCGTCGATATGAATATATCGCGGGTTGTGGTGACGAAATAACGTTCCAGCTTCTTAAGCAGAAAAGGGTCTTCGCCAAGCCACTGGACCGATTTCTGGTATTTCACCTCGTCGAGCAGGCCGGCCGCCGCATCTGGTGCCTGGGCATCAAAAACAAAGGCATTATAATTCCCGATCCGCCGGTAAACTATACCATTTTCAGGACTTGCAGCGAGCTTATTCAATATCCTCGCATCCGCGTCCGCCGATGCCTGAGGGGTCGCGAATTCCACGATAACAAGGCGCCCGGCCGGATAAACAGCCGTTACCGCCTCGGTCCCGCCCGAGAGATCGATTTCATTAAGGATCGGAGTGGTCGCCGGCAGCTTTTTTTAGGCCGGCCAGATCGGTGGTAAAAACGGTCGTTTCGCGAACGTTTTGCCAATCGGGCAGATGTTTTATCAAAACCGGCTGGCCGTCATCTTCCGAGATCTCCTGGCTTCGGGGCTCAGCAGGCGGGTTTTCTTGCGGCCATACAGAAAAGGAAAACAGCGGAAGCAGAATGGCAAACAAAATTGTCCGAAAATGTGCGCCGGCGGTCCGTTTAAATTCTAATGATCTCATCGTCGATCTCGACACTATTATACCACCGACACCTAAATCGAACCGATTCAATACATACCAAATGGTATAGGACCAACCGCTACGAATGCACGTTTTTGTGGGCGAATCCAGGCTAGGATGCTCGACGAATACAAGGGTATGCCCGTAAAACGCAACTTTTCGGGCGTTTATGCGTTCAATAATAGGACGCTTCTATTGCCGATTCGGTATGGCACACGAATTGAAAGCTCTTAGAGGCAGAGGGAACAAGCAATGACAACCGAAACTTTAAATTATCCAATATTTCAAGCGAGCTCGGGCGGGAATGTATCGGTTACCGGTTTCGACACGGCCAAGATAACGGACCTGTCCAAGGCAAAGGATTTCGATCTCACTCAGGCTGCGGCGGGCGGTGACATGGCTGCCTTTGAAGAGATCTATCAGCGGCATCACAGGCGTGTTTACTCGATCTGTCTGCGAATGCTGCAAAACGCGTTCGAAGCCGAAGACCTTACGCAGGACGTATTTATCCAGCTTTACCGCAAAGTTGGAAGCTTCCGCGGAGATTCGGCGTTTACGACATGGCTGCACCGTTTGACGGTGAACCAGGTGCTGATGCACTTTCGCAAGCGTAACGTAAAATTTGAAAAAACGACCGAAGAGGGCGAAACGCCCGACCAGATAGTAGCCGGGACCGCGAATCCGGACAAGATGCCGATTGTCGACAAGATCGCCCTGGAGAACGCGATAGAACAGCTGCCGGACGGCTACAAGAACGTCTTCGTGCTGCACGATGTCGAAGGATTCGAGCACGAAGAGGTCGCCAAAATACTTGGCTGCTCGGTCGGGACATCGAAATCACAGCTTCATAAGGCGAGGCTGAAACTGCGGAAGCTTTTGAAGAAAAAGGCCAATCCGCGGCTAATTGGTATCAAGGTCTAGCGGCTAGTAAACAGAGAATAAAGTCAAAGGCTTCCCGAAGCGGGAGGCCTTTTTTCGTTCACCGGCGGATTCGATCGTATATTATGATAATATACACATCCGGTGGTCGATATCCTTGAAAACTGCGAGGGCTTTGATTGGGACGAGGGCAATGCCGGAAAGAATTGGCATCTTCATCAGGTCACTGACGGCGAATGCGAGGAGATCTTTTTCAACCTTCCGCTGATCGTGAAAGCCGAGGTGGAGAAAAGCGATCGGGAAGAGAGGTTTTTCGCACTGGGCCGGACCGACACCGGCAGAAAGCTTTTTGCGGCGTTCACAATCCGGCGAAACTCGATACGCGTGATCTCTGCACGCGATATGACGAAGCGTGAGGTACGAATATATGTCGAAAAAGAAAAAAGAGATACCGGTCTTTAAGACCGAGGACGATGAACGTGAATTCTGGTCGAAGAACGATTCGACCGATTTTGTCGATTGGAAAGCGGCCGAATCGGTTGTCCTGCCGAAACTCAAAACGACGACCCGAACTATTTCTCTCCGCCTTTCGGGTTCGACTTTAGATAAGCTTAGATTGCTGGCAAACAAAAAGGACGTGCCGTACCAATCGCTGATAAAGATGTTCCTTACCGAACGTATAGATAAAGAACTAAAGGCATAAGGACCCCTTTACGCCGCTCTTGATAAGTCTTCCGGTGTTGAGATCGCGATCCGGATATTTCTTCTCTCCAATTCAGCCACAAATTTTTCCGGATCGATCGCTTTTTCCTGCGGCGTCGCTCCTCGCATAAGGACATCGCCCTTCGCCATCATCTGGGCAATTATCGATGCCGGAAACGCGGTGGTTCGCATCATTGCTGAAAGGCCGGTCTGTTGGTCCTGTTTGTCGACGATGTCGTAGCGGAGGCGCCACGTCGCATTTTGGTCAGCAGGCACACTCCCTACCAGTCGTGTTTCCGCCTTTGGGATGCCGACGAATTCCAATCTCACAAGAACGTAATCCGGTCCGTCGGCCGGCAGGTGCTGCTGAAGCAGTTCGCCAAAGACCTTTCGCGGTTTTACCTTGACGAAATCGGCGACGATCTCTTCGCTGGAGCATAGTCCGAGGTCGATCATCGTTTTGAACTTATCGCAGTGGCCGGCGTAACGGATAGTTTTATAATCGAGCTCCTTTATCTTGCCGAGAAATGTATCCGGCAAAGTCGATGTTCCGCCTGAGGTTTGAAATGCTTCGAGCGGCGGGAAGTTTTCAAACTCGAGCGATTCGAGCTCGGTCATCGAGGGAACTTCGGTTATTTTGCCGTCACGGATGACGCGGGCAACTTCAACATATTCATTAATTAACCCTTCGACCGAGAAAACCAGCTGATAATCGAGCGGCGGCTGCGGTTTTTGGGGCAGGCCGCCTACGCGGATATGGATCTCGTCGAGCCGGTCGAATTTTGCCGCGCCGTGCATCGCGAGGACCGACACCATGCCGGGTGCGAGGCCGCAATCGGGGATGATATTGATCCCGGCTGCCTTTGCCTCGGCGTCGAGAGCGAGTTGTGCATCGACCACGTAGTTATTCCCGCCGAGATCGCAAAACGACGCCCCGGCCTCGATCGCGGCCCGGGAGAACGATTCGTTGTACCAGTAGTTTACGCAGGAAATGACGGCGTCGTGGCCTTGCATCAGGTTGACGACTTCAGCGTAGTTTGACGCGTCGATTTGACGGGCTTCGATGCCTGAAGTGCCGATCTTTCCGGCCGCTTCGTTCGCTTTCCCGGCGTCAAAATCGGCTATCGTAACACTTTCGACTTCGGGTGAGTTGTGGACAAGATCAAAGGCCGCACCGTAACCCATACGGCCGGCCCCGAGAACTAAGATTCGCATAAGTAAAATGAAATGGCGGGACTAATTAGAACCTTTTAGAAACAGGACGATCGCATTGCCGTTGCCCGACTCCGGATCACCAGTCTTCCGCCTCGTCCGGCTTTTCGGCGGCGATAGTCTCCCCGGCGTGGGCCCAGACCTTTTTCTTCCAGGCACGGACGCCGTCGAGCAAATTGAGGGCTACCTGCGGATGGGCGGCGTTGCGTTCCAGCCTGATCACCTCAGACGCTAACCTTTACCTCGTCATTTGCGTTCTCAGTCACGGTCAGCTCGACCTTGGAGCCGACGGTAGGCAGCTTTCGCGGCAGGTAGATAAGCGCGCCCTGGATGCCCACATTCTCTGTCAGGCCTTCTTCGGTTACGACGGTGCCTGCCTCGTCCTTCCATTTGACCCGGATCGGAAAGGCAATGGAGTATCTGTCGCTTTGACGGCGTTCCTGCATAATTTGTCCTCGACTTTGGCGGGAAATTCGGCGAACCAACCTTTGAAATATACGTGACCGATGGAGGAAAAGTCCATTCCGCAGCCTTTGTTTTCGGCGTAAAACGCCAATTCCAAGCTTTACAATGGTTTGCGGCGTTCGGGCAGAATAGACACAACCCGCCTTAAAATGCTAACATCTTATCCTGTTGCGTTCATTCCTGGACGCCAACAGGTGGCAGTGCCCACCGCTACAGTCTTCCAATTTATGCTTTAGGAAAAGCAAAAGCGGTTGATGACTCAAAAAAACGGATCATCCGCTATATTTGCGCTTTTCTTATATTGGAGGCTACAAAACAGGAGCAGAATAAATGAAAAATCTCGTTAGAGGAGGCTTTATTCTGTCGCTTTTGGGAATGTTCGTCGCAGTTATGTACGCACAGACCCTGACAGAAGACGCTCTCAGTATAGCGAATGATTCGCAAGAAAAACTGAATATTTCGACAATCGAAAACACGTTATCAATAGAAGATCAAACAGTAGAAACACAAATAACAGAAGGGCAGGATAAGAACAAAGGGCAGGACGATAAGAACAAGGTAGAAAAAACGGTTTCTACAAGAGCAGTGGGGGGGATGAGCCGCGGAATGTTTACCGCGACGGCATACTGCCTCAAAGGGCGGACGGCAATGGGACACGGTGTCCGACGAGGAATAATAGCCGCCGACCCGCGAGTACTCCCGCTGGGCAGCCGCATCAATATAGGCGGCGGATACGCAGGTACATATCTGGTTTCGGATACGGGCACCAAGGTTAAAGGCAAAAGGCTCGATATCTGGATGCCAAGCTGTTCCGAGGCACGCAGATTCGGAAGAAGAAGCGTATCGGTGAATTACCTGGGTAGATAGGGAACAATACAATTTAATAACAACAAGTGAGAGGCCGCGGATCGAGTCCGCGGCCTTTTTGCGATTTTGCGCCGGAACGCAGGCACCCTTGCCTGCATTGAGCGTGAAACGCGAAAAGATCTCGGCGAAAAGACCTTTCAGCCGCTGAAGCAGCGTCCGCGCAGGCAAGGGTGCCTGCGGTCCCAGGAAAAGAAAGGCCGCGGTATGGACTCCGCGGCCTTTAGCGTGACGAGCCAACGCTTTCCCCAACACGGCCCGTCGCGTCTTGAAAAACGCTCAATAGGCATTTTTTTCCAGCCCTGGGTTCACCCCGGAGGGCCGTACCGATCACGTTCTCGGCAGAATGAGCTTGACCTGGTCGAGCGCAGCGGCCTCGGCAATCTTATCGACGGGCAGAAGGCCGTCGATGTTAACGCCGTTTTTCGAAGATGTCGGCTCGAAACCTATGGCTTTTAGCTTTTCAAGAGTTTCGGCCGATATGGTTTTCAGCACAATTCGCACCGCGGCCTTGCCGTCCTTTACAAAAAGGTACTCGTTTGCGGCCGGCGGCTTCGAATTGGCAACGCGGTCAGCAACCGCGAAAACCCAGAAATGGAGTTTTTCGCCAAGCAAGGCCAGCTTTCTGTCCGCCGCCGAAAGTGGCAGGGCCTTCATATTCTTCACAAAGACCTCGACCTTATCGACGGTACGGAAACGATAAATAAGCTTCCCGGTAAATCGGACCGCTCGTCCGTTTGCTATCAAGGGAGCAAATTTGGACAGCATCGCCGCCGTCTCCGATGTCGCGCGCAGCGTCCGGTGGCCTCTCGTCGCTTTTGCCGACGTCACCGTGCCCATAGTGTCAACGTTTATCTCGACCTCGACCGCCCCGAACGCTTTGGCGGCTTTGGCCTCGGAGGGATAGACCGGTTCGGCGACCGCAACCGTTTTCCCGTTCAACGTTGAGATCGATGCGTTCGATCTCGGGCCGCCGCTATTGAGAGCCCGCCCGTCGACAACGAACGTACTCTCAGCACCTGATGTTCCGTCGATCTGGAAATTACCGCCGGATGAACTCACGCCCGGTTTCAATGCCAGCAATCCGGAATAGCTTCTCGTTGACACGCGGGAGCGATGCGACTGTTTGACTTGAGATCGTTGTTGTTATGGCCGACTCCTGCATATCGATCATGCTCGAATCTGCGGCGACCGTTACGTCGACGGTCGATGAAACACTTACCACCTCTTGTGCGGTCGAAGCGTTAACGTTTCCAGTGCCGGTACCGTTCCCGGTGCCGGAGCCCGATCCGCTGCCGGATCCGGTTCCTTGGCCGCTGCCGGAGCCCGTTCCGCGACCGCTGCCAGTTCCCATGCCACCGCCCGAGCCGGTACCGCTTGACAGGTCCCCGGATCGTGAGTTTGGGTCGCCCCACTGGCCATATCTTTTCTCGGCCTTAGCGACGCCCTTTGTTGCAGGAGGCGGCGTTGCCAATTCAAAGCTGTCACTTTTGTGAACCTTAGGATCGGGCGGGCTCTTCGCTATGCCGCCGCCTCCTCCGCCTCCGCCGCTGGTAAGCCCGGCTCCTGGAACCATAAGAAGAGCGTCTTTCTCCTCCACCTTCCTTGCACCTGCCTTTTCAGGATCTACGCCTTCGGGGATCGCAACCGGCACTTCGACCTTCGTCGGCGTTCCATTGGAATTGACGACCTGTTCCTCGACGGCGACGAAAGATGTGAATGAGGTGAGAATGCGAAATTCGAGGCCGAGGCCTTCGATCTCTTTGTTTGCGGCGTCGGCTTTGGGGCCGCCTTTGAGGGCTTCCATCGAAAGCTCGTCGACGCGCCGCCGCGCCCAGAGTGTGGCGAGGACGTCGTTTGCAGCTTCGCTTTCGGGAAGATCAAGTTTTATTGTCCGCTCGTAGGTCTGGCCGGCGACCCTGCCTTTTAGCTTGATCGTGCCGGATGTGGCTTTGGTATATCGGCCGTTTACGATGACGGGCTTGGCGGAAAACAGGTCGCCGATCTTGCCCGGGTAAACATCCGTGACAGGCATGCCGTTCCAGTCGATCGAAAGGTCGGTCAGCATTGGGGTGCGGACGCGTTCGTAGAATTTCTTCGCGGCCTTCGAGCCGTCGTCGTTCAGGCCGACATACTCGACCTCGCCGTTGCCGGCCTCGGCCATCCTGTCGAGCAGCGAGCGGTTGACCGAGCTGCCGATGCCGAACGAGAATACACGGGCCTTCGGGTGGCGTTGGATCTCGGCGACGATCTCGTCGTCGTTGCCGACCATCGCGTCGGTCATAAAGCAGACGATGCGAAGATGCTCGTTCGAATCCGAAGGATCGAGAGCGGCCTTGATCGCCTTCATCATCTCGGTTCCGCCGCCGCCTTCGCGCGTATCGAGAAACGCTTGCGCGCGTTCGAGATTCGCTTGTGTCGCCGGAACCGGATCTTCAAACAGCACATGCGTATCGCCTGCGAAGGTGATGAGATTAAATGTGTCCTCCGGGTAAAGGCCTTCGAGCGAGAGCTTCATCGCTTCCTTTGCTTTTTCTATCGGAAAGCCATCCATCGAGCCCGAAGTGTCGAGAACGAAAACGATCTCCTTTGGCGTGCGGTCCTCGGGTGCGACCGTGTCGGGGGGTTGGAGAACCAGAGTGAAAAATCCACCGCGCTGCTCGCGATGAGCAAGGACACCATCCTGAAGCTTTTTGCCTGTAACGTCATATCGCAGAATGAAATCCTTGTTGGGAATTGTCTTTTCGCCTTGCAGGTTTACCTTTGCCTTGCTCGGGGCAAAATTGAGCTGTTCGATCTTGTGCGAAACGGATCGGACGGCTTCGACCGGGACACCGGCATTTAGATTTACCTCGATCGAAATGTCGTGACCCGCGCGCATTGCTTCGGATACAGGCGGCTTGATCTTGCTTGCGTCTTTGACCGAACCCGGAATGTAACGCGGGCCGACGGTCATCGGGAAAACGAACTCGTAGGCACCGTCTTCGTACTTCAGGGTTTCGACATAGCTGATCTCGATGATGACCTTTTCGCCTGGCATTATATTGGCGACGGCCTGCGTGAAAATGTTCGGCCGTTCCTGGTCGAGCAGGCTGGCGGCCTGGCCTGCCGCTTTCGCTGTCTCATACACGCTGCGAGCTTCTTCGCGTTTCATTATCTTGCCGCGGACGACGCGCGTGCCGACCGTCATTGTCATGTCGTCGACGGCCCCGTTCTGCGAAAGCGGAAACGTGTAGATGGCTTCGATAGGTTCTGAGAACGAATTCTCGAACTCCTGCTTTACGTAAACCCGCGCGAGAAAGCCGCTGATGTCGGCACGAACGTTAGTGCCTTTCAGCGGGCATGCACCCAATTCACCGCCCTTCTTGTTGACCGCATAAAGTGTCCCTTCGGTAGTTTCCTGAGCATAAGTGCCGACGGCGAGCAAAGCTATCGCCAGCAAAAACAGTGCGTTTCGCATAGTGGTTCTCCGGTTGTGTTGAACTTAATTCGGCAAAAACTCTGCAGGCTTTTTCAGCTTAGACACCGCAAGTCGGAAAAAGGTTCACTCGGGTGAAAAATTTTCGTTTTGATGTACGAGTCTGGATAATTGGACTACCCACGGAGCGGACTTAGGAGATATTGATCTCTGCCGACGATGATGAACCCGTCGCTACCGCTCCCGGTTCTGACTGGCGGCGTGGAGTTCGTCGCGTTTTGGAAAGTGCAGGACCATGCCGAGAATGCCGAGAGCGAACCAGAGGAAAAAGTATTGGTAATCGAATGCAAATGCGAGTGCGAGGCCGAAGAGTGACGATGCTTCGCACAAGGCGAGTGCAATGATGAGCCCGGTTTGGACAAGGGCGGTGTCCTGTGCCGCAATTGCTCGTTCGTTGAGGCGGCGGCGGAACGCGAATGAGAAAAGCACGGCCGTAACCGCGGCAACGCCAAAGCCAATGATCATCGCCGGCGTGCTGCCGGAATCACCGGGACCTTCGCCGAGTATCGATCGGGTAAAATCGAACTGGAAAAGTTTCGGGCGTGTGAAGAAAATGAGGACAAGGAACATCAACTGCGACATCAGCAGCGCGGCCCAAAGAATGAGAAGGGATTTGTATCGGGCTTCGATGCTGGGTGTGCCGGGTTTGGGAGTCTGCATATAAATTGCCTCCACCTTCAGGTGGAGGAACAGGTTTGTTTCTATGATTTGGCTTTAGCCAAATCAGCTTCTGCAATGTTGAGATAATTTGGGCTAAAGCCCGAATCGTTTTTCCATCCTACCTCCACCTAAAGGTGGAGGCAATTGAGAGAAGGTCGGAGCTATTCTTCCGATTCCAGTTCTTCCTCCAGCAATTGCCTCTGATAAAGCTCGGCGTATTCGCCGTTGAGTGCGAGGAGTTCATCGTGGTTTCCGCGCTCGATTATGCGGCCGTGGTCGAGGACGACGATGAGGTCGGCGTCGCGGATAGTGGAGACGCGGTGCGACACGATCAGCGAGGTGCGCCCCGAACGAACGTCGCGGAGGTTGTGGAGGATCTTCTCCTCGGTGTAAGTGTCCACGGCCGATAGGGAATCGTCGAGAATCAGAATTCGCGGGTTGCGCATTACGGCCCTCGCGATCGCCGTCCTTTGCTTCTGGCCGCCCGAAAGCGTGATGCCGCGTTCGCCGACGAGCTGTTCATATTTGCCGGGAAACGATTTGACGTCGTCCGCGAGGCCGGCGATCTCGGCGGCTTTTTCGACGGAGATAAAGCTCCCCTCCTTACGAAGGAGGGGTGGACGCTCCTGTTTTTTAGGAGCGGACGGGGTGGTTCTCCTGGCTTGGTCGGTCGGCGATACCGTAGGGTATAAATCGCCAACAGCGGGGAGAACCACCCCGTCACCCGAAGCGGGTGCCACCCCTCCTTCGAAAGGAGCGGCGCCATTCGTGTCAACCCCAAACGCAATATTGGCAGCCAGCGTGTTGCTGAACAAAAACGTTTCCTGCGGCACAAAGCCGATCGAACGGCGGAGTTGTTCGATAGGGTAATTTTTCAGCGGTACACCGTCGATAAAGATGCTGCCATCCGGCGCGTCCATCAGTCGGGGGATCAGATTCATCAGGGTAGATTTTCCGCTGCCTGTTCGGCCCACGAACGCGACGGTCTGGCCGGGGTCGATCTTGAGGTTTATGTCTTTGAGAACTCGGCGGTCGAGGCGTGCATCAGATGGTGTCACTTCGTCGGCGAGTGCGAGAACCACCCCGTCAGGCGATGCAGAAGACGCATCGGCTGCCACCCCTCCTTCGTAAGGAGGGGAGCCGCCGCTGCTATCGTACGCGAAGTTAAGGTCGCGGAATTCGATGCCGCCTTTGATCGGCGGCTGCGGCCGAGCAGCCGGCGTGTTCTTGATCGCTGGTTCCGTCTCGAGGATCGCGTTAAAGCGTTTTAGCGAAGCGGTACCGCGTTGATAGAGATTGACGACGTAGCCGAGGGCGATCAGATACCAGATCATCCGCTGCAAATAGAGAATGAACGAGGCGAAGTTTCCGGCTGTTATCTCTCCGCGGACGGCCATCGGCACACCGACCGCGACGATGACGACGAAGCCCAGGCCGATGAAAAAGAAGAGCATCGGCCGCATGGCTGCCGCGAACTTTACGAGCCGGATGTTCTGCGCGGCGTATTCTCGGTTGAGCTTTTGAAATTCCTCGATCTCGGCGTCTTCCTGTGCGTAGGCACGGACGACGCGGACGCCTGACAGGTTTTCCTGCGTGCGTGCGGTGATAGACGAGAAAAATTCCTGGATCTTTTCGAAGCGTTTGTGTATCTGGCCGCCAAGGAATTTTACGGTAAGCGAAACAAGCGGCAGCGGAATAAGAAGCAGCAGTGTCAGCTTCACCGACAGGCTCAGCAAAATCGGCAGCACTATGCACAACGCAAAGATCGCCTGAAAGCTGTACAGGATCATCGGCCCGACGATCTGGCGAACGGCCGAAAGATCGTTGGTCGCACGGGCCATCAGGTCGCCCACACGGTTCT
Source organism: uncultured Acidobacteriota bacterium (assembly GCA_963763355.1). Classification (GTDB taxonomy): domain Bacteria; phylum Acidobacteriota; class Blastocatellia; order Pyrinomonadales; family Pyrinomonadaceae; genus OLB17. The sequence goes on along the minus strand of CAVXOI010000007.1, from coordinate 467,909 downwards.
CGTAAAAGAACGACGCGGGCTGATTGACCACGCTTTCATAGAACGCCTCGCGCATGTCGAATTCGATGTTGCGTGAGGTGTTGATCAGGATACGACGTTGCAGGAACAGAAAGACACCGCTCACCAGATTAACGCCGAGGATCAACAGCGCGTAAATAGCCGATGTTTCGCCACGTGATATTCTCAGGCACCGACAGTGCATCGACCGTGACGCCAACCAGGTAAGGCACCAGCAGTCCGAACGCGAGCGAAACCAAAATACACGCGATACCGAGCGCCATTCGCCCGCGGTAGGGTTTGATGAATCGTACGAATTTACGGATCGGGGTCATAGGATAGTAAATCGTAAATGGTAAATCGTAATAGTAAGAACGATCTCTTTCTATTTACGATTAACGATTTACTATTCACAATACTTTCATATACGTGGAGACCGCAGTCGCTATCAGTTTGCCTTCTTGATTCACAACATCAGCAGACAATGTAATTATTTTTTTGCCCGCACGAACGACACGGGCTGTGCAGCTGAAAGTGCCATCCGTATGCGGGCGGAGGTAATGGACGGTCAGGTCGACGGTTGTCGTCCGTTCGCCTTCGGCAAGGCCCGGGATGATCGCAAACGCCATCGCGGTGTCGATGAGCGTCGCGGTCACGCCGCCGTGCAGCACGCCCGCGGGCTGGCGAAGCTCGTCACGCATATCGATCTCGATGACTGCCTCGCCCCGCGAGAGGTCGACCAGCCGCATACCGATCATCTTTGCGAATGGCAAATTTCGAAGCGACGCTTCGGCCCGCTTTTTTTGTTCGTTGGTTATCACGGAAATATCGTTCATCTTAGGTTGGGCCGTTCCAGCAGGTCCTTTATCGATACCTTTTTCCAACTTGCAGGCAGCGTGAAGATCTCGGGGTCAGGATCGCTCTTGAATCCTGAGATCTCTATGCTGAATCTGAGCGTTCGGCCGGTTCCGTCGATCGAATAGAATTGCTGCCTCACCGGCATTCCGATCAATTCGTTATACTCGACAACGATCTCACTCAAGGAGCCGTCGGCGGGGCGTACGATGTAGCGAGCGATGCTGCCTTCGCGTCCTGTCTCTTCGAACTCGGACGGCTGTCCGATATTCAACAGCTCGTGAGTTATCTCGGCGAACTGGTCCGCCGCACCCTCTGCCGGAATCCTTTCAGCGTAGACGCCGCGGTTGACGTCGATGATATATTCCTTGTCGGTCTGGAGCACGGCGCGCTGGCCGCTCTCACCGAAGTCAAAGTCGACCCGACGCCAAACACCTTTTTTCGCGACCCGCTTTCGCCTCACCACGCCGCCCGCGATCTCGATTATTTCGCACTGAAAATTCTCGGGTTCCCTGGTACTGAATGGAAACCTGTTTCTCGGCAGTTCCGGCGTCGGCGCGGACGTGTTTTCGGCCGTTTTCATTAGGCCGCATCCGGCATTAGAGATCAAAATGAAAATAATGGCCAGGAAAGAACTAGTGGAATTTGACAAAAACATTCAGGTTGGTCGAAGTTTATCATATGGCGACGGCGCGAAATAAGAACGGGAGATTGGAACGCTGGCAGGCTGCCTATATTGCCGCGGCGGCGGTAATGCTTCCCGTTTCGCCTCTGTTATATCTGCAGGGACAGTATACGCGGCGAAAGGTAGGCGTGCTTCCCGATGCAGCCGGCGAGCGTACGGGAATTATCGGCGACGAGGGCGAGCCGGTAAGGCTGCTGGTAATTGGTGAATCGACGGTCGCGGGCCTCGGAGCACGCACGCATAAGGAGGCGTTGGCCGGGCAGTTTGCCGAGCGCCTCTCGCGGCGTATAGGCCGCTCGGTCGAATGGACGGTGATCGGGAAGAACGGCGTCACCGCACGCCGAACGATAGATGAACTGGTACCACAGATCCCGGACAAACAGTTCGATCACATCCTGCTAGGCATCGGCGGCAACGACGTGATGAAGCTGAGCAGCCCCAAGAAATGGCGCCGGGATATGCTTGAGCTGCTCGGCATTTTGCGAGAGAAGAACCCGGACGCTGTTATTTTTATTTCAAATTGCCCGATGATCGTTCTGTCGCCTGTTATTCCTCATCCGATCAAATTCCTACTTTGGGAACTGTCGAAAATGCATGACAAGAACATTAAGGATTTCACAGCCGAGATGGACCGCGTTCATTATTACCCGCAGCCTGTCGATGTCGAGGTGGAGGGATTTTTCGCCGACGGTATTCACCCGTCCGAACAGGGCTATTCCGACTGGGCAGAGGCGATGATGAAGCACTTCGACACACAGCATAGATGGTAGCCGCGCAAGCATCGGCGGAAGACCTGGCCGCACTGCTGGATGAGCACGCGGAGTGGCTGGTTGTCAGCGAAACAGGCCGTACTTTTCCTGTTACAAGAAACGAAATCGAGACCGAGTTGACCGATCGCGGGACGTTGTTCGGAATGATCGGAGAGAACGGTTTTCGTTCGCGACGTATCTTGGCGCTCGGATTTGACGGCGACGAGATAGACGTAACGGTTGCCGCTCACTTCGGCGGCGAAGCGGAAATGCTGCGGCTTGTGCCTCGGGTCTCGGCTGCCGTGCTGGCCGCGAACGTCGAATTGGCACGGCTGGCGAGGGCGAACGAGATCGCCTCTCTGGTCGAGCAAAGCGAAGAGGATGTACGGATAATTCGCGTTGGGCTTAACGCCGGAAGCGGGCGGTTTGCAGAGATCATCGCGGAAAGACGTTCCGGTGCGAGGCTTGCGGTCTTTGCGGACATGGTTGGCGGTACGACCGCCGAGTCAATGCTCGCTTCCTCGATGGTCTGGTTCGAGCGTCTGCAGGCACGCGCGAAAAAGCCGGCCCGCGAACTGTATATCATCGCGGAAAAACGGCCGGCGGCGAATCTGCAAAAGCTGCACGCCCTGCTGAAGGCTGCGGTCCGGTCAACGATCCGCATTTTTGAACTGAACCGAACCGGCGGCGTCGAGTCGTTAAAGCCGCGTGCCGATCTCGTCGTTAGCCGGCTGTGGAGAGAGAAACCGAAGAAACTGAACTTGCCTTTAGAGATCGTGCCGGGCGAAACTGCCCGGCGGATCATTGATCTCTCGCCGGACGCTATCGACGTGATGCACTCTCGGCACGGTGAGACGCTTCGTTTTAACGGATTGGCGTTCGTCCGCGTCCGCTCGATGGCCGGCAAGGAATCCGCCTGGTTCGGCATCAATCGGCTAAAGCGGCCGCTGAACGAGCAAACGTGGCCAGAGATGGAGCGGCTGGTCGAGGACCTGAAAGCGTATCGCACGGTTCAGACCGCTTCAAAACGACACGAATTCTATCGACATTCGCCCGAATCGTGGCTAGAATCTATCCTCCGCCGCAACATAAAACTGCTCGACGCTAACTTGATCCTGGCCCCGATCTACAACCAGTTCCGTACCGCCGCTGCCGACAAGATCGACCTCCTCGCCCTCCGCCGCGACGGCCGCCTAATCGTCATCGAAATAAAAGCATCACCGGACCGCGAAACCCCATTCCAGGCCGCCGACTACTGGCGAAAGATAGAACACCTCCGCCGCCGCGGCGAACTCCGGCGGGCAAAGGTATTCGGCGATCTCGAAATTATCGATAAACCACCCTTAGTCTACGCCGTCGCACCGGCCCTGAGCTTTCATCGCGATTTCGAACACTTCGCACGGATGCTCACTCCCGAGATCGAGCTCTGGCGGTTTGAACTGCATGAGAATTGGCGGAAGGAAATAAAGGTGATCGCAAGGCGGAATTATTTTGAATAAGGTCATCGGTGCTGCGGGAGGCCGCTGATTGAGCTAGGGCTTTTCGTATCCTTTTGCCCGAAGCCGCAACTCGTGTTGCCGCGGGTCTAACGAGAAAAAAAGTCCTCCCTCTCGTTTGGAGTGAGGCGGAACGTATTCAAGTGTAGTGTTGCTGGTTTCAACGCTCTCTGCCCCGTTTTTTAGCTCGCCCTCGACCGTCAGGCCCTCAGCCGTTGAGCCGCCGTCGTTGACGGCTTCGACCTGAACGAGAAAGCCGTTTCGTGTAGGAAGGATCGAGGTTACGCTCAAGGTCACGTCCGGCGGGGACGCGTCGCCCGCGGCCGCCTCGTATAGCATGAAGAGGATCGACCCGAGGACGAACATCAGTCCCAGGCACCCGATCGCCCACATCCATACCGGGGCGTCCTTGAGTTTTTCAGGTTCTTTCTCGTCTTTGCTCGAGACCACTTAGGTCCCCCGGGTAGTTAATTACAGTATGAGCCTTGCCGCCGCCGCCCCCAATGAAGCGGGAAATGCCAAGACGATCATCGACATAACGATTTCCGTCATGCCCGCGCCGTCCAGCCGGCCGAAAGTCCAGAGTATATAAAGGCTAATGAGGAGAGCCAACGCGTACCCGACTATAGTGAAGCGAAGGAACACACCCCAGAAAAGATCGGAGCGGAAGATCGTCGCCCGATTGCCGCGCTCGACCGAACAGAGAAAGGCCTGCATTACACAGAGAGAAACCACGGCGAGTGCGGCCGCATGCCAGCCGGTCATCTTATGTCCGATCAGCACCATCTCTTCGGTCGGAGCAAGCTGGAAGGCGAGAAAGACGGCTCCAACAGCCATGAAAAAGATCTTAGCCCCGTGCCACTCTCGGCGTCTCCGTTCCTTTCCGGATTCCTCGACACCGAGCTGCCTGCGTGCCAGTATCGCCCCGATGCTGGACGGTATCGCATGAAGGGAAATTTTGCCGATGATCTCGTCGGCCGACATGCCCGGCTTGAGGATCCCGAACAGTAACAACATTGCCGTTGCGACCGCGTAGCCGGCCGCACAGGCGGCTAAAGCATCGAGCACCTCGATCTTGAAAGTCTCCGCGCCGCCTTCAAAGTACGAGATCCCGAGGACCAGCACGAAAGTGATCGCGAGAAAAAGCGCCAGACGGAGGCGGTCCATATAGAACCCCAGCCACCACATCTCCATCGTCATCAGAAGCGGAAAGGAAAAGAGGATCGCGCCGGCGAGATCGTGGGCGAGGTCGATCCCAAAGCTGTGACGGGACTCCTGCTCCTGCTGATTCGTTTTCTCTTCAACCATTGGAGTATTATCTCGAACTTCCTCTTTTCTTCGCCAAGCCCTCTCTAAGCCGAATCGTTACTTACAAATTTATATCCGACTCCTCGGACCGTTCGAACGATCTGCGGATCGTTCGGCTTGTCTTCAAGGTATTTCCTCAATCGCACAATAAAATTATCTATAGCCCGCGTGTCGGTATCTTCCTGCAGGCCCCATACGTCCTCGAGGATGGTGTTGCGTGAGACGGTTTGGCCCTCGTGTTCGATGAGGTAGCGGAGGAGTTTGATCTCCATCATTGTGAGGTGGATCGTTTCGCCGTCGGAGCGTAGTTCGAGGTTTGCGAAATCGATGGTCTTGCCGTTGACCTCGACGGTGTCGCCGACGCGTTCCGCTGTCGTTTCACGACGCGTCCATTCACGACGGCGAAGGAGGCCATTGAGGCGGGCGAGAAAAATGTCGAGATCGAAGGGTTTCGGAAGGTAATCGTCGGTGCCCGCCTCGAATCCCTTCAGAACATCCTCAGGCCGCCCGCGAGCCGTGAGCATCAGGATCGGAACAAAATCCTTCTTTTCGCGAAGGCGTCGAGCTACTTCGAAACCGTTGATCCCGGGAAGCATCACGTCAAGTACGATCGCGTCAAAACCTTTCCCGGCGAGTTCCAGTCCCTTTTCGCCGTCTGGCGCTATTTCGGCCTCGTAGCCTTCGGCCTCGATGTTGAACCGCAGGGCATCTGCGATATGTGCTTCGTCTTCTACGATGAGTATTTTCATAAGCTTGTCGATCGCCGGAAAGATGCAAGCTGAAGCCTGAACTCTAAACCAGCGGCAACTGTACGACGAACGTGCTTCCCGTCCCCGTTCCCCGGCTCTGGGCCGAGACGCGACCGCCGTGGCGCTTTATGATCGTCCTAACGATAAATAGCCCAAGCCCGGTGCCGCCTGCGTGAGCAACGGCAGTGTCAGGAACGCGATAAAAGCGTTTGAATATCCTTTTCAGATCGCCCCGAGGAATGCCGAGTCCATTGTCCTTGATGAAGATCTCGACCCGTTTGTTCAGGGCCGCTTTCTTTACGCGGACGGCGACCTTCGGCTGTTCGCTGGAATATTTCACCGCATTATCGAGCAGATTGGTAAAGGCAGTTTTCAATTCGGCCTCGTCGCCGGATATTGACACTCGATCGGAGGGTCCCGTAAAGCGAAAGACCGACTCTTCCAGGTTGCGTTGGGTTCGGACGGTCGCGATGCAATCTTTTAACAGAGTCGAAAGATCGAGCTCTTCCAGGTCGGGCCGCGGCAGGTTTTCCTTCGCACCGCCGGCTTTCAACACTTGCTCGACCGTCGTAAGGAGCCGGTTGCTGTCGGCCAGCATTACGTCATAGAACTCCTTCTGTTTTTCGGGCGATACGTTCCGTGACTTGAGCGTTTCCAGATAAAGCTTTATCGACGCGATCGGCGTTTTCAGTTCGTGCGTGACCGCGTTGATGAACGCGTCGTGCTGTTCGTTGCGGCGTATCTCGCGAATGAGAAAGATGGTGTTGAGAACCAGGCCGGTTATGATCGCGGCGAAAAACACGATGCCGAGCACCATCAGTACCACCTGGCGAAGGTTAAGTAATATCCAGCCGACATTCAGCGCGATGGCGACCAATATCAGGCTTATGCCGAGGACCAGAAAGAATATAGTTGTTTTCCGGCGGCGCATTTTGTCAAAGGATAAAGGATAACGGATAAAGGACAAAGGAAAACGGAAAGCGGATCCTGTGGATTCGCTTTCCGTTTAGTACGTTTTCGTTAATTTTAGGCCGCGTCGTGAACCGGACTGAGCTCTATCGGCTCTTCCGGTTCCTCGGACTTGAGGTCATAGGCGTAAACGTTTTCGATCACGCCGAGTTTTTCAAGCAGCTTTATCTGAAGCCAGTTGACGTCAAACTCGTACCAGCGAAGGCCATGTCGGGCCGAACGCGGATAGGCGTGGTGGTTGTTATGCCAGCCCTCGCCGAACGTCAGAGCGGCGACAAAGCCGTTGTTGCGCGAATCGTCACGCGTTTCGAACCGCCGTTTGCCCCACAGGTGCGTTGCCGAATTTACCAGCCACGTGCTGTGCCAGCCGAAAACCGTACGCAGAAAAATTCCCCAAAACACCATCGAGATACCGCCGATCGCAAACAGAACGATCGCTACAGCGGTGACAACAACCCAATAATGTTTGTCCAGGGCGACCAGAAACGGGTCGCGCATCAGGTCGGGCGAGTATCGTTTCATTGTCTCGACGGAATTGTTCTGCGCCGTTCCGCGGAATATCCAGCCGATATGGGACCAATAGGTGCCGTGTCTCGGGCTATGCGGATCCCGATCGGTCTCGGTGAATGCGTGATGAAGGCGGTGTGCCGTTACCCATGTGATCGGGCCCGACTGGACGGTGAGCGAACCGAATACCGCGAGCGTCCGCACCAGCCACCGCGGCGCCTTAAATCCGCGATGTGTCAGCAGCCGGTGATAACCTATGCCGATACCGAAGCTTCCGGCTACCCACCACAGGATCGCCGCCGCCAAGAGGTTCTCCCAGCTGAACGTGAACAGCGCCCCAACAGCGACGATATGAAAAACAGCTACACCGATTATGGTGCTCCAATTTAATTTTTTTGAATCTCTTTCCAGCATGAAAACCCTTTTGTCCGACCTTGGATCGATGGAATTTGAATTACGGACAATGCCGTAGATTCAGCCTAACAGCTTTGCGGGCGGGCCAATGTAACAGTTTTGTAAAAGTAAGCTGGTACCTTAAATTGCGGGCCGCCTGTGGATCGGTGCCGAGACATTGCCGAATTATTTGCATTTCAAAATGCTTTGACCTATAGTCATTTTACTAACCGGCGGGAAACCACCGGCTGCCGCAACCTGCATCTACCCAAACTCCAAAGAATTCAATTTATTAAAGTTATAACCGTGCTTCTTTCGGAGGTTTCCGTATGGACGACTTGTTCGAAGTACAAGTCCATCCCACATATCTTCATATCAAATACCCGCCCGGGTATGTGATCGCTTCTGAAAACATGCAGAACAAATGGAAGAGGATCGGGCAGCTCTGCCGGGACCACGGTGTCGCAAAGGTCCTGATCGAGAGTGACAAACCTGAAAGGCAGCTCGATACGGGCAGCGCATTCGATGCCGGACGCGCACTGGCGGACCACATGTCAGGGTTGTCCGTCGCCATTTGTTTCCACGGTTACGAATTCGATGATCTTTCGGCGTTTTTCAAGACCGTTGCGCAGAACCGGGGCGTCAGGCTGGAATTCTTTTCCGTGCTGGGCGATGCACTCGAATGGCTGGATGTGAACACCGGGGAGAATGCGGCACGCTCGCATTGATCCATAAGACGGCCGCAGCCTCAACTTGCATTACTGCGGCCGCAAAGCTACAAAACCTAAGTGGCAAATAAGAGCAGAACGAAGGTTTGGCTTGAATACACGCTCGCGCGCACCTTACTGGGCTTTCTGGCGATGCTGCCGCGACGCGCGGCCGTTTGGCTGATGACGAATCTCGCCGGCCTTGCCTATCATGTGCTCGGCGGCCTTCGCCGCGTTGCGATGATCAACTTGAATATCGCATTTCCTGAGCTAAACGATGCCGACCGTAAGCGGCTGGCAAAGGGATCCTTTCGAAATCTCGGGCGAGTCTTGGGCGAAATGAGCCATTTTGGAAGCGCTACGGCCGCGAGCGTTCGCGAGCTTGTCGAATTTCCAATGGACCCTGGTGTTCGCGAAGAGATACGCAGGCTTCGCGCGGAAGGCCGCGGTGTGGTGCTCGTCAGCCCGCATCTTGGGAACTGGGAAGTACTCGTTCTTGGTTGGGCGGTATTCGAATCTCCGCTTTGCTATCTGGCCCGGCCGCTTGATAATCCGCTTGTCGAACAACTGACGGTCGACCTTCGCACCAAGCTGGGAAACCGTCCGATCAACAAGACGCATTCGTTCATGACCGCCGCGAGGGCACTTCGTCGTGAAGGCCAGCTCGGCATTCTGGCCGACGTAAACGCGCATCCGAAAGAAGGAGTGTTTGTACCCTTTTTTGGCTTGCCGGCATGCACGCCTAGCGGTGCCGCGCTTCTTGCGATGAGGACAAATGCGGGAATACTGGTCATGTGCGGCGCGTGGGATGAAAAGAACGATCGCTATGTAGCGGTGCACGGCCGGATGGTTTACCCTTCGAAAACCGGCGATAGACGACGCGATATCGTAGAGACGACCGCCGCATTCACGGCCGAGGTCGAGAAACTGGTCAGGCAGTTTCCCGACCAGTGGATGTGGATCCACAAACGCTGGAAAACGCGGCCGCCGGGCGAACCGGGGATCTATAATTGAGAATTGAGAGCATCCGTTTCTCTTCGTTTGCAAAGATCTTATTCCGAATGGCTTTCGATAGGAGTGCACACGTATGAAAAGGAAATTTGGCATGGTCGTCTGGATCGCGATCTGTGCGGTCAGCCTGTTTGCACAAGCGTCAACCGATCAGGCGGAGCTGACCCGTTTGTTAAACGAATTCCTCGCCGGGGCCGGCCGCAATGATGCGGCGGTGCACGACCGTTTTTGGGCCGACGACCTGATCTATACACGCGGCGCCGGCCAGCGGGTCGGCAAGGCCGATATTATGAAGAGCGTACGTTCTGCACCGTCCGCGAAACCCGGCGACGCGACTACTGTATACACATCCGAAGACGTTCGAATTCAGCAATACGGAAACACGGCGGTTGTTGCATTTCGGTTAGTGGGCACGACGGATAATCGCGGAAACATTTCGATATCAAAGAATCTCAATACAGGTACGTTCGTAAAACGCAACGGTCAATGGCGGGCTGTCGCATGGCAGGCGACACGGATACCAGACAGCAGAAGAAGAGGCCCGTAAACTGGCGGGCGAAACAGAGGCAGCCTACCAGCGGGCCATTCTGGCTGCTGATGTAAAAACGACTTGATGGCATTTTGCACCCTTCCTTCATCTGGACGCACACCACGGGCCAGCAGGACACTCGCGATAAAATGCTGGGCGAACTTGCGAGCGGCAAATTAAAATACTCAAAACTGGAAACGAACAGCGTGGTCGTAAATGTTTACGGCGACACGGCCGTCGTCCGCGGCGTTAGCCCACGACAGCGTGCTCAGCAGCCCGGTGCCGCCGAGCAGCCAAAACCGTTTACCGTTTTTTATACGGTGACAATGGTGAATTTCGGCGGAATGTGGCGGATAGTAGCATTCCATACGAGCCATACCTAGAATCGAGAGTTCAGCGGCTCGTTGATGACGGATAATTTATCGAAGATGAAATCTTCGGGGAATAAAGTGATGAAGATATGGTTTCTTTTGATCCTACTTGCCGGTACTCTCTTAACCACGTGTTCTGAGCAAAGAGGACGTTTTCCCACCGGGCAATGGATCGATCTTTCACATGAGTTTTCCGACGAGACGATCTATTGGGTAACTGCCGAGCCGTTCAAGCGGACGACGGTTGCCGAGGGGCGGACCGATCAGGGCTATTATTATTCGGCTTACAATTTTTCGGGTGCCGAACACGGTGGGACGCACATCGATTCGCCCGTGCATTTTGCAGAGGGGAAACGGACGGTCGAGAAATTCGAACCGACGGACCTGATCGGCGACGCCGTTAAGATCGACATTTCGGCAAAGGCCGCGGCGGACCGCGATTACGAGATCACTGTCGACGATATAAAGGCTTGGGAAGCGGCAAACGGCAAGATACCCGAATGGAGCATCATCCTTTTTCAAACCGGGTTCGCCGCGAAATGGCCGGACAAGAAAGCCTATTTAGGTACCGATCAGAAAGGGCCGGACGCCGTAAAGGACTTGCACTTCCCCGGTATCCATCCCGACACCGCAAAATGGCTGGTCGAGAACCGCAAGTTCAAGGCTGTCGGCATCGACACAGCCAGTATCGACCGCGGCCAGTCGACTACGTTCGGGTCGCACGTTGCGTTGATGACGAACGATATTCCGGCGTTCGAGAACGTCGGCGATTTGAGCAAGCTTCCGGCAAAGGGATTTCAGATCGTGGCGATGCCGATGAAAATAAAAGGCGGCTCCGGCGTGCCGCTTCGGATCGCGGCTTTCGTGCCATCGACATCTAATTGATTCCTATTGAGATTTGCGTGCCTGTGCCTGGACGGCGGTTATCGCTACTGCATCGACTATATCTTCGGCCTTACAGCCGCGTGAGAGATCGTTGCACGGTTTATCCAGACCTTGGAGAATTGGGCCGATGGCCGAGCCTCCGGTGAGGCGTTCAGTAAGTTTGTAGGCGATGTTTCCCGCATTCAGGTCAGGGAAGATGAGCACGTTCGCGCGGCCGGCGACGGCCGAACCGGGGGCTTTCTTTTCGCCGACCGATGGGACGAGCGCAGCGTCAGCCTGCAGTTCGCCGTCGATATTCAGTTCAGGAAAGCGGACGCGCAAAGTCTTTACGGCCTCTACTACTTTATCGACCGACGGGTCCTTTCCGCTTCCTTTTGTTGAGAAGGAAAGCATGGCGACGCGAGGCTCGGCCTGAATAAGTGCCCGGAAAGAATCGGCCGACGTAGCCGCGATCTCGGCAAGTGCAGCCGAATCGGGGTTGATAACGACGCCGCAATCCGAATAGATCATCGCTCCCTTTTCGCCGAATTTTTTATCCGGCAATACCATCAAAAAGAAAGACGAGACGGTCTTAAAGCCCGGCTGCACGCCGATACAGCGAAGCGCGGCGGCAACGGTGTGGGCGGTGGTGTTTGTCGCTCCCGCGACCGAGCCGTCGGCCTTGCCCTCGCGGACCAGGAGGTTGCCGAAATACAGCGGGTCTTTCAGCGTCTGCTCGGCTTCTTCGAGCGTCATACCCTTTGCCTTGCGCAGTTCGTGATAAAGCTTTGCCAGCTTGCCGAGTTCCGGCGAACGAAGATGATCGACGATCTCTACGCCGTTCAGATTTACGCCGGCATCCGAAGCAGCTGCGCGGACCTTCTCTTCGCTGCCGATGATCGTTATCTTGGCGATCTTGTCGCGGGCACAGGCTTCGGCGGCCTGGACGGTCCGGGGGTCTTCGCCCTCGGGCAGAATGATATGCTGTTGGTTTGCGGCGGCTCGTGCGCGTATTTGTTGGAGGATCATTGGACTTGACCTTTCGATCTAATTGTCGAACGTTGCAGAAATATGCGTGACCCTTCGGGTTGAGGATCACGATATTCTGATAATGGTTAACGAGCCATCCCGAATTTACCATACAACTACGCCAGCGAAAACTTGCACAAAGCCGGTGTTGTTCTTAGACTCTATCTATCCCGAACCAAGGCAGCGAAAAAATGGCCGATATCGTTAGAACAAAAACAAAAGCCGTCAGCAAAGTGAAGCGAGAGGCAAAGGGCAGGATGCGAAGTTTTATTATGTTCCTGCCGAACATGGTCACGCTTCTCGGCCGCATGTTGAAAGACGGCAGTGTACCGACGGCCGAAAAGGCGCTGTTCCTGGCGGCGATCGTTTATGTTATTTCGCCGATCGATCTGATCCCGGACCTTTTCCCGTTCATCGGCCAGGTCGATGATATTTACGTTGTTGCGCTAACGCTGCTGCGGCTTATAAACCGCACGGACGCCAGCATTGTCCGCCGGCATTGGCCCGGCGGAGGCGACATAGTCGCGCTAGCCGATTCGATCGCCAGCGTGGCCCCGATGCTACTCCCCAAACGTGTTTCACGCGTGCTTTCTTCAAAGGTCGAGCTCGGTTCCGCGGCCGGCGTCCTGAAAGGCATCGGCAAAACCGGGGAGCCGCTTGTTGTCGAGATACCCCAGGCCGAAACAGAAAAGATCAAGGTAGATTCACGGTCGAAGATGACGAATTGACCCGTAAAGCTGCTCTGTTTTTTGGATTTTATAGGCGTTTGCAACTATATCTAGACAAGTTCGTAATTTATCGATTTTGACTAGCCAAGCGCCTTATGCCGTAACTTTCGGTATAATGGGTCCCGAGCCCATTTTGCGAAAGTGAAGCACTGAACTTATGTTCGAACGCTATACCGAAAGGTCTCGACGTGTAATCTTCTTCGCCCGATACGAGGCGCTTCAATACGGTTCGCCTGTTATCGCCTCGGAGCACGTGCTGCTGGGACTGCTGCGCGAGGACAAGACGCTGGCGCCGCGTTATTTTCCCGGGCGTCGCGGAATTTCCGTCGATTCGGTTCGAAAAGAGGTCGAAGAACGCATCGTCCTTCGCGACCGCATCCCACAATCCGCCGAGCTTCACCTTGCCCCCGAAACAAAACGAATCCTTTTTTACGCCAGCGAAGAAAGCCGTCACCTGAAAAGCCGACACATCGGCCCCGAGCACCTTCTGCTCGGCATGGCACGCGAGGAAAACTCGGTCGCGGCCGAGATATTGTTCAGGCTCGGAATGCGGCCGCAGGACATCCGGGACGAGATCGGCCGACGGACGGGGCTTCCACCGGTTCCGCCCACGCAGCCGGAAGGTTCGCGGACGCCGAACCTCACCGAGTTTACGCGCGACCTGACCGAAGATGCCGCACAGGGAAAGCTGGATCCCTTGATCGGCCGCGAAGGCGAGATCGAACGGCTGATCGAGATACTTTGCCGGCGGACAAAGAACAATCCGGTGCTGATCGGCGAATCCGGCGTTGGCAAAACGGCGATCGTCGAGGGCCTGGCGCAAAAGATAATCGACCACGCGGTGCCGAGTTTTCTTGAGAACAAGCGCATCCTTTCGCTTGATCTTTCGCTAGTCGTTGCCGGGACCAAATACCGCGGCCAGTTCGAAGAGCGGCTGAAAAAGATAATGGCGGAGCTCAAGGAGAACGATGAGCATATCGTTTTTATCGACGAGCTGCATACGCTGGTCGGAGCCGGCTCGGCCGAGGGCACGCTGGACGCGGCGAACATCCTGAAACCGGCATTATCACGCGGCGAGATACAGGTGCATCGGCGCGACGACGCCGGGCGAATACCGCAAGACGATCGAAAAGGACCGTGCGTTGGAACGCCGGTTTCAATCGGTAAAGGTCCAGCCGCCGAATGAGGCGGAGGCGCTGCAAATAGTTCACGGCATTGTCGAACGCTACGAAGCATTCCACCAGATACGCTATTCAAAAGCCGCGCTCGAGGCGGCAGTTTATCAATCGAGCCGTTATATCCCCGACCGCTTCTTACCTGACAAGGCGATCGACGTTTTGGACGAAGCGGGCGCAAGGGCAAAACTGCGCTATCAGCACGATAATACCGGCGAACCTTCGTGGAAGGAGACCGTCGCCAACTGGAAACGCGCCGCAGCCAACGAGGATCAGATAATTTCCTATGAGCTGAAATCGCTGGAAGATTCGTTCTTCGCCGTCGAGGTTTCGAAGGACGACGTTGACGAGGTTATCGCCCGATGGACGGGCGTACCGGTGTCATCGATCAAGCAGGAAGAGGCGACAAAGCTGCTGAATATCGAAACCGAGCTGCACAAACGCATCATTTCACAGCGGCCGGCGATCTCGGCCCTGGCTCGTGCAATTCGGCGTTCGCGAGCCGGGTTGAAGAATCCGGGACGTCCGGTAGGTTCGTTCCTTTTCCTTGGGCCGACCGGCGTAGGCAAAACGGAAGTGGCCCGGACGCTGGCCGAATACCTTTTCGGCACCGAGCGAACTCTTATTCGCTTTGATATGAGCGAGTTCATGGAAAAACATTCGGTCGCGAAATTTATCGGCTCGCCTCCGGGGTATGTCGGCTTTGAGGAAGGCGGCCAATTAACAGAAAAACTGCGCCGGTCGCCATACGCGGTAGTACTTTTCGACGAGATCGAAAAGGCTCATCCAGATCTTTACAATGTCTTACTCCAGGTATTTGAGGACGGCGTTTTGACTGACGCCCAGGGCAATACCATCGATTGCCGTAACGCGATCTTTATTATGACCTCGAACATCGGGGCCAAGTTCATCCAGAAACGCACGATCGGTAGGCTTTCAGGGCAGTGCCGATGCTTCGCGTGAAAAAATGGAAGAGCAGGTCCTGGCCCAGGTCAAGCAGACCTTCGCACCCGAATTCATCAACCGGCTCGACGAGATCATTATCTTTGACGAGCTGACGGAAGACGACCTCTCGAAGATCATCGACCTTCAGATCGTAAAGCTCAACGACATCCTTACAGGCCGGTCGTTGTCTGTAGTCCTTTCTCCCGAGGCCCGTAAATGGTTGATAGAAAAAACGTTCGCCGAGCGAAGCTATGGCGCGCGTCCCCTTAAACGGGCCTTGCAGAAATATGTTGAGGACGAGCTTTCCGAGGCCCTTATCCAAGGCGAGGTCCACGAGGAAAGCTGCGTCGAGATATTCCGCCAGGACGACAAGCTTGCGTTTCGTACGGTCGTGACCGATGAGCTGGAGAAGGCGTTAGGGACGTAGATCCCCTCGCCTCGCCGAGGATTTAACGCAGAGACGCTGAACGCTGAGCAAGAGCACGGTTAAGGTTTTCTCCGCGTCTCAGCGTCCGTGCGTTGAAATCTGCCAGCCGGCAGGTAAGGCCGCCTGTGTTCCCGCCCCGCCCCCTTTTCGCTTTTCCCGCTGTTCCCTGTATAATTCGAAGGTTTGTAGAGTACTTTCGGAAAAGGCAACCTCGATTACGCTTGTCGAATCAAAAGTTGAGTACTTTTCCGACTTGAATTGCCGCCTGATCCCTGCCTTTCAGCCGGTACCAGTAATTAATACGGCGGTGTACAGGGCTCACGGACAGTTATCATAACCGCAGCATTAGGGATATTCGTTTTTATGTTCAATTTTCGCGCATTCGGGCTTGTTCTCGCGGTCTTTGCCTTTCTGGCGGCCTCGGTCCAGGCGGAAGCTTTGGATAATTCGAATGTGGTCTCCCCGCTGGTTCAGCAGCAAATAGTTGAAACCGTTGACATTCAGGGTAATCGGCGCCTTCGCGACGACGATCTTTTGTATTACATCAAGACGCGGTCCGGCGATGTTTACGACCCGGCCGCTCTGGAACGTGATCTGAAAGAGCTTCTTTCGCTGAACATGTTCGACAAGACGGCGACCCGCGTTATTACGACCGAGGGCGTGCGGGGCGGCGTGAACGTGATCTTCGAGGTGCGTGAACTGCCGATCATCCGCGATCTTCAGTTCACAGGCGCCAAGGCCTTGCCCGAATCGGACATTCTAAAGGCGTTTCGCGAACAGCGTGTCGGCATTTCAAAAGAAGCTGTCTACGACCCGGTCAAGGCACGCGGGGCCACGCGCGTTATGCGCGAAATGCTGGCCAGCAAGGGCTATCCCGAATGCAAAGATAAACGTTAAGGAAGAGGAAGTTTCGGCGACCTCGATCGCACTGACGTTCGAGGTCGAACAGGGAAACCGTTCGCGCATCGTCGAGATCGATTTCACGGGAAATGAGCATTTTAAGGACAGCGAGTTGCGCGCGGCGCTTGACGCTGGTCAAAGAAACGGGTATGATGTCCCGCTTTAAGGGCCAGGACATTCTGGACCTGCGAAAGCTGCAGTACGACCTGCAAAAGAACGTTCGTTCGTATATGTTCTCGAAGGGCTACTTTCAGGCCCGGATCGGTGAACCGGAAGTCGTCGGGCTCGGCGTAAAGCGGACCGATTTCATTCCGCTGATTACGCTTCCGCTCCCGCTGATTTCGTCCAAGGACGACACGCTCCGGATCGTCGTCCCGGTGACCGAAGGCACGCATATTCCGCGTCGGCGATCTGAAGGTCGAGGGAAACTCGATCTTTTCCGAACAGCAGATCCTGGCCTACGTCGGCCTTCGGAAAGGCGAGATCGCCGACGGCAAGCGGCTGCAGGATGCGGTTTACGAGGACCTGAAGAATGTTTACGGCTCGCAGGGTTTCGTTCAACTACAACGCCGAGTTCGAGCCCGAGTTCAAGGACAACCCGACCAACCCGAACGAAGGCATCGTCGATGTCAAGATCATGATCGACGAAGGCAAGCAGTTCACGCTTCGCCGGCTGGAATTTACCGGCAACACGTTCACCCGCGACCGCGTTCTGCGCCGCGAATTCCTGCTGAACGAAGGCGATATCTACAACTCGCGATTATCTCGAGATCTCGGTGGCCCGGCTTAATCAGACGCAGTATTTCGACCCGATCGATAAGGACCAGGACGTCGAGATAACGGACCGACGAAGAACAGGGCGACGTCGATCTGATCGTCAAGATCAAAGAGAAAGGCCGCCAGCAGATCTCGTTCAACGGCGGAATCTCGGGTATCGGCGGTTCGTTCTTCGGGCTGGAATATTCGACCAACAACCTCGCCGGACGCGGCGAGACGCTTTCGTTCTCGGTCGGGGCCGGAAATCGGCAGCAGAGTCTGCAGATCTCACTTATCAGGAGCCTTATTTCCGTAACCGGCCGATCTCCGTCGGGTTTTCGGTCTTTGCCTCGCGATACAAGTTTTTCGGCGAAGGCACCGCTCTGACGCAGAACCCGGACATTCTTCGAGGACATCTACAACCCGTTGAGCACGACCGTCAGAACGAGCAGAATCTCTTCACACAGACGACCTATGGCGGCAACTTGTTCGCGACGGCCCCGCTTTCCGAGCTTGTATTTAAGAAACGGCAGTTCACCCAGTTCTCGCGTGTCGGCCTTACGTATCAATTTTCCGCGACATCGATCGCCGACCCGCCGATCAACGAGACCTGTACCGAGATCACCCAGTGCATTCCGGTCATTTACGCGCAGCCGAACATCATTACCAGCCGGATAACCGGATCGTTCGTTTATGACACGCGGCAGCCCGCGGCGAACGGGATCGACACGCTGCGGCGGCACAGCAGTTTACGGCTTCGTTCGCATTTGCCGGCCTTGGCGGCGATGTGCGGACATACCAGCCGAACGTCAGCTTTACCAAGTTCATGCCCGTGCGGCGCAAGAAGTCGAAGAACCCCGAGGTATTCGCTTTCCGCGTCCAGGCCGGTACGATCGGATCGTTTGCATTGACCGACACCGTCAAGAACGCAAACTCGATCGCCTTTATCGGAGGCGTCCCGGCATATGAACGGTACTTCCTCGGCAGCGAGAACGACGTTCGCGGTTATGATTCGCGAAGCATCGGGCCGATCGCTCCGTTCGATACATATGTGACGAGCCGGAACGTGATAGTCTCGGCGGCGCCGAGCGGTATTAATCCGCCGCCTCAGGGAGGGTTTGAGAACCCGCAGATCCCGATCGAGCTTGCATCTCTTGGCCTCGTGACCGGCCCCGACGGGCCGAACTCGGCATTGTACGCAAACAACTTCCGTTTTATCGGCGGCGATTCGATGGTGCTCGCTAACGTTGAATATCGGATCCCGATCTTCGGGCCCGCGACACTCGCTGTTTTCGCCGATGTCGGAAGTGTTTTCAATCTTCGCAAAACAGGCACGCAAAGGATAAATACGGAATTTCTTCCGGACACGCTTCTGCTGGGAGCGGGCAGGTTGACCGTGCTCGGCCTGACGAACGCACCCGTGCTTGAGAACAGTTTCGGCAGCATCCTTTATTACCGTGGCCGCGTGCTGACCAAAACCGATTTCGTCAACGAATTCTGCCGCGGCAACCGTTTCGGCTGCCCGACGTCGCTTTCGCCCGAAGTACAGCAGCTCTATCTAAGGGGCGAGGTTCAGCAGAATTCGCTGCTGCGAGTGGACGAATCGATCTACTCCAAGTTCGGAGATTTTTCATCGAGCGTCGGCGTTGAGCTTCGTGTTCAGGTGCCGATCGTCAACGTGCCGTTCCGCCTGATCTATTTTTACAACCCGAACGCAAAGATCGGGTTTACAGAAGAATTACCCGGCATTTTTCTTCCGGGTAAACGTAATGGCCTGAAGTTTACGGTCGGTAGAACATTCTAGGGCATCAATTTACATAACTATCGGGCACTTGGCCGGCCAAGGGATCTGAGGCCGAAAGGAACAGGTTCGCTCGGGCGGCATTCAAAACTTTGACAACAAGCGGCCAAATAACATAATATTTGTGTTTTTCGCGTTCCGTCCGTATCCGCAGGCAACAGTTTAATAAGATTTGGTTTCAAATAGATTGTTCCGCATAACCGCAATTTTTTTGCTCAGCAGACTAAGGAGTTTTACAGAAAATGAAGAGATTTAATATTTTAGCCGCTTGTTTTGCCGTTTCCCTGGCGTTCGCGGCGACAGCCATGGGCCAGGCGCCCGCGGCCGGGCTCACCGGGAAGATCGGCCTGGTCAACGTAAGCGCATTTGCCGACGACAAGGCCGGCATCACGAAATTCAGGAACGCACTTGCCAGCCTGGAACCGGAATTCAAGCCGCTCAATGACGAGCTCACGACGCTGAGGACCCGATACCAGACGCTTGCGACACAGATCCAGGAAGCGAACAAGCCAAAGCCTGCGGGCGTACCGGCAGCCCCGCCGGCGGACCTCAATTCGAAGGTCGAAGAGGCCCAGAATCTTGAGATCCAGATCAAGCGAAAGCAGGAAGACGGCAAAACGAAGTATGAAAAGCGTTATGCCGCGGTCGTCGGGCCGATCTATAGCGATATCATCAAGGGCCTGAACGAATTTGCCAAGCAAAAGGGCTACGCGGTGATCCTGGACGGCGGAAAGCTTGAAGAAGCGGGAATTCTGATGGGTTTCGACGATAAGTACGACGTCACCAAGGAATTTATCGCTTACTACAACACCCGCCCGGCGGGCACGGCGGCGGCAGTCCCGTCGAAATAGGCTTTTTACAGGTTTTGGATAAGTCAGTGGTCGGTCGAAGTTTTTCTTCTGCTGGCTGCTGACTTTTACTATTTATGTCCGATAACGGCCTCGTTTACGACAGCGTCGCGATCCAGCAGATCCTTCCGCATCGATATCCTTTTCTTTACGTCGATAAGATAATCGAGCTTGAACCTCGCGTCCGCATTGTCGGGATAAAGCAGGTCACGGCGAACGAGCATTTCTTTGCCGGCCATTTTCCCGGAGCACCGGTAATGCCGGGTGTGCTGCAGATCGAGGCTCTGGCACAGGTCGGGGCTATCCTTGCGCTTCGCGAGTTTGAGGACCGGGAGAAAAAAATACCGTTCTTTAGCGGCATCGAAAATGCCCGTTTTCGCCGTCCCGTGGTGCCGGGCGACACGCTTGTGCTTGAGGTCATTGCGCTTCGGACCGGCAGCAAGATACAGAAGATGAAGGGCGTCGCGAGCGTCAACGGAAACGTGACGGCCGAAGCCGAGATAATGAGCGTGATCGCCGACCGGCCGGCGAACCTTTGATCGGCCCCCATCCTTTATGCCCGCCTTTGTTCACGAAACCGCAATTGTCTCATCGTCCGCTGTAATTGGCGACGGCTGTCACATCGGGCCGTTCTGTACGGTCGGCGATGAGGTCACGCTCTCGGAAAACGTACATCTCGAATCGCATGTGGTAGTTGACGGCCTAACGTCGATCGGAGAAGGCACGCGCATTTTTCCTTTTGTGTCGCTCGGCCTGGCGCCGCAGGACCTGAAGTACGCGGGTGAGTCGACCGCGACCGAGATCGGGAAACGAAACCACATCCGCGAGTTTGTGACCGTCCATCGCGGCACCGCGGGCGGCGGCGGCGTAACGCGTATCGGGGACGACAATCTGCTGATGGCGCAGGCCCACGTCGCTCATGACTGCCAGGTCGGGAACAACGTGATAATGGCCAACGCCGCGACGCTTGCCGGGCACGTCGAGATCGCCGACCGAGCGAATATAGGCGCCTATTCGGGTGTGCACCAATTCTGTCGGATCGGTTATGAGGCGTTCGTCGGCGGGTATTCCGTCGTTGTAAAGGACGCACCGCCGTTTGCGATAATCCAGGGAAATCACGCAAAGTGTTACGGCCTCAACCGCATCGGGATGAAACGCCGCGGCTATGAACGCGAAACCATCGAAAAACTCAGCCACGCATTTCACCTGTTCCTTTCATCAAAGCTCAACACAACCCAAGCCGTAGAAAAGATAAAAGCCGAGATCACAGATTGTCGCGAGGTGGACCTGCTGGTAGAGTTCATCGAAACGTCAAAACGCGGTGTTGTAAAGTAAGCTGTTGCGAAGTTTTCTTCGGAATAAGCGAAAAGTGATAGGTGACAAGTGGTAACCGATTCTTATCTCTCACTTATTACTTTTCATTTATCAGTTACTCAGGAATAGCCCAGATGATGCCCGCAGGCCCTGTGATAAAATCTACCTCGCACTAAATGGAAAACGACCCGCAAATATTGGAAACTTTCGGCAAGCGCATCCAGCGTTGTTACGGCTGTTTTATCGCATATCATTTAAAGGACATGTACCTTGGCGAGGACGTTACCTTTTTTTGCGAACACTGCAAGGACGAGACCATGTTTCATTTTGACGATTTTTCGCGCCTGATGGACATCAGCAAGCTAAAGGAAGTTATCGAGGCGGAGCATCATCACTGATCCGGTGAAAGTCACCCTTTACATCGAGAACCGGAACGAATCGAAAACGGTCGAGCTCGACCGCGAGCTTTCGATCGGCCGGACACCGGCGGCACAGCTTGTTCTTAATGACGAAGGGCTGTCGCGAATCAACACCGTCATTTTTGAGGACGGCGACGAGGTCCTTGTAACGGATGAGAATTCGACCAACGGTACGTTCCTCAACGGCGAAAAAGTCTCGGGACGTCCCAGGGTCCTTAATCAATGGCGACCGGGTAAAGCTCGGCACACATACAGAGATCAGGGTTGAGATCGGCGACGGGCGGACGCGGGATGCTGTTAAGACCGCCTTCCAACCGGAAGTCGGTGTGCCGACGCCGCCAAGTGCCGAACCTCACATCGTCCCGCATCAGGCAGTACCCGCAGCGGCAGCAACGCATAAACCGCCAACGATCCTGATCGTCGCCATCGCGATGACGGTTCTTATCGTTGTTCTTGGAGGCATTGCGTTCATTATTGCTTCACGAAGCGACGGTCCGGGGCCGGGTGGAAAGACACCGCCGCCCTCTTCCTCGCGAATACCCGTTCGTGTTATCGATCCCCTCGGCGGCGAGGATGAAGAGGACCTCGACGACCTTATCGCTTCGTGGGAAACCGCGGAGGAGGAGATCAAGGCCGAGAATGTCGCCGATGTTTCGGTCGCGTCAACGAACGCGGAAGAAGCCGAGCTGAACGTCACCCGAACCTTTCTTGCCGAGCAGCAGAAAAAGGCGTTCGAAGACCGCCCCGGCGAAAAAGGCATCCGCCCGGCCGGGCTCGACGTGCCGAAAGAGCTCTTCGGCGACGGCGTCATCAAACAAAAAGCAAAACTTCGTGAAATGAATGCCGGAGGCTACGCACAGCCGATGGACTTCGCCGAGCTTGCCGAAAAACGCCTTGGCGGCCAGCTGCTCGAAATGCCGATGGCCACGCAGAGCTTTTATCTCGATGTCGGCGGCAGCGCCAGCGACGGGCCGTTTCGGTCGTTCAGCTTTCGCGAAGAGCCGGCTGAGATCCAGGTGGGTTCGCCGAAATACGGCATCCTGTCACGACTGGCCGGAAATTTCGCGGGGCAAAAATATGACCTGAATAACCCGGCGGACCGCAAACAGATGCGGATGAGGCTGTTGAGGATGTTCAATCCGAAGGCAAAGCCGATATTGAAGGAGCTCGGGGACAGCTACTTTCAAAAATTCGGCCGTCCGCTTCGCGTAACGTCACTGACCCGGTCGATGGATTACCAGATCCTTTTGAATTCCACCAACGCAAACTCGTTCAAGGTCCGCGGCGAAGGCAGCTTGCCGCCGCACACTTCTGGTTGCGCGTTCGACCTTGCACGGAAACATATGCCGGCCGAAGAGCAGAATTTCGTGATGCGAAAGCTCGCCGAAATGGAAAACGCCGGAAAGCTGGACGCGCTTATCGAATACGGCACGAACGCCTGTTTCCATGTTTTCATATATCACGACAGCAAACCTCCTCGTTAATTAACGGCCAAATGCAACCGCCGGCCCCGCCCCGTGTATCATAAACAGCATGAAAAAGCTGTTTTACTGTACAGCCCTCGTTTTGTTGTCTTGCGTGTTCGTGGGGGCTCAGACCCCGACGCCCGAACGCGTAGTCACAGAAGAGATACGGATCAACGTTAGCGCCCTCGACCGCTCCGGAAATGCGGCCGCTGCCCTCAAGACGGACGATATTGTAATAAGCGAGGACGGCCGGCTGCATCAGGCATCGAGCGTGCGTAAAACCCCAGCCTCGGTGTTGATCGCGCTCGACACTGGCGGTACGATCCGGCAAAAAAAGAACATCGATACGACCCGCTCGGTCGCCTCTGCTTTGGTCGGCGAACTGGCTGCGGGAACGAATCTGGCAGTTTTCCAATCGCACGACCGCGTCGAACCGATCATCGGCTGGAACGTTGATAAAACCGCAACCCTCGCCGCCATCGGCAGTAAGACCGGATTCGGACGAAGGTCGTCATTTACTCTGACCATTAACGAGGCCGAAAAAATATTTGCCAACGCTCCGACGGACAACCGGCACCTCGTGCTCATCACCGACGGACTCGATACGATCGAGAATGAGGCGGCCCGATCAGAAGCTATCCGCAAACTCTGGCAAAGCGGCGTCGTCGTACACGTGATCAGCTATACGTTGCTGGAGCAGACTTCCCATAAATTCCTCGGCGGAATGGTACTAAAGGGGGAGCATAACCCGAAGCGCCTGCCCGAGGAAGTGATGGAGCAGCTCATATATGCGATTCCCGTCAAAAAAACCATCGCCCGCGATATCCTGAAGAACATATACCAGCCGAGGCTGCTTTCCATCATCGTCGACGCGCCATTTCTGCGGGCTCAGAAAAACCACTCGAAAAGCCTCGCTACCGCCCAGCTTCAGCTTTCCGTGCTTTCCGAACATACAGGCGGAGAGTTTTTCCTGCCGGACACCCTCGACGAAATGACCGATCAGGCCCGGCGGATCGGGCAGATCATCAATTCCCAGTTTGTCGTTACCTACTCGCCAAAGCGGCCGCTGAACGAAGTAAAGACCGACGAGATCAGACAGATCGAGGTAACATCGCGTCGGCCGGACACCAACGTTCGTGCTTCTCGCCGATTGGTTATCTTCGGCGGCCGTGAAACGAATTGACCCGATTGAACGCCCGGCCTTTTGCCCCTAGAATTTAAATGTGGCCGAAAATGATCCTCAGAAACAAACGCTGACGGGTATAGCGGCGCGTCTTGGACGGCTGCCGGCGGAAAAACGCCGGGCCGCGCTGGAGGTGAGCGCCGCGTTGGCGGGCGTCAGCCTTCGTGCCAGCCGGGCCTTTGTCGAAGCGGTTCCGCAGGCGGCAAAGTTTCTGTCCGCGGACGATATCCGTGGTTGGGGCGAGATGGGCCGGCGGCTTTCCATGGGCAGCTCCGATCTTGGGACGGCGTTCTTTACCCGGGGTGTCGAAGGCCTGGCTGGCGTTCCGAAAGACGCTCGTTCGAATGTCTTTAAGATCAGCACGCGCCAGCTTGTGCTGTCGAGCTCGATCGCGGTCGAGACGTTCGAGGTCATACCTAAACTAGCGGCCGAGATCGACGACGACCGGATATTCACAGAAACACTGCGCCTCGCGGCCGAGATCGCAAACCGGTCCGCCAAGCACAGCTCCGATTTTCTCAAGAATGCTGCGGCGGTTGCGCACGTGCTGAAAAGTTTTGGCGCGGAATTGCCGAACGTCAGCCGCACCGTATTCGATCTCGGTTTCCTGTTTGCCACGCGGACAGGGGGCATGACGGCCGACCTGTGGGCAGGCATACCGCGATCGATCAACGGCCTTTCTGCCGAAATGGCGGTCCGCCTTCTTGAGGCAGCCGGCCGTATGCTCGATCACGGAGCGACCGTGACTCTTCACTTCATCTCGTCTGGAAGCGACGTGCTTCGCGCGACGTCCGCTGCTTTCGACGATTGGTTCGACGTTTTGACGAAGATCGCGGGACAAGGGAACGCGGTGCTGATCGCGTTCATCCGGGCGACGCCGAAATTCTTCAAACAGCTTTCGGCCGCGAACAAGGCGTCCGAATCGACTGGCGGTGACGCTCAAACCGAGCTTTCCCAACGGGTGCTGGCGCTTATCTCGGCGATCGCGGAACGCGACGGCGAGAGTGCACTCGCAGCATTCAGATCGAGCACCGCGGCTTTGCGAAAGGTATCGATCGAACAATTCGAGGACTGGATCGAGACCGGCCTGCGCGAAAAATATGCCGATTCGCCAAAAGCGCGTCGCAGCTATTTCGCGCTCGAGACACGCGAGTCGAACGCATTTTTGCACGAGACCCGTAGCGGCCTTCCGCTCGAGAATATCCAGGCGATCTTAAGGATCTATATCGAAGGGCTCACCGGCAAGGAGGTCGAGATCGCACCGCTTTCGGCGATGCCGCAGGAATCGCGGATCGGCGACGGCAGCTCGGTTTATCTTCCGGCAAGCGTGACCGAATTTGACGACGACGAGATGAACTTTCGTCTGTATAAGGTGCTTGCCGCACACGGTGCCGGACAGATCGAGTTTGGAACGTTCGCAAAGGACCTCACCGAGTTACAGGCCGCGTATACGCGAGCTTAACGAACTGTACAGCGCAACCGCTGACCAACGCGATGCTTTTTCTCTGGCCGGTTATATAGAAGATGTTCAGAAGGGCGAGAAAGCGAACTCGACGACGGCAGCGAAGAACGAAAGATGAGCTTCCGCCAGGCTCCGATTATCACGCGGTGCTCAAAGTTTTTCCTGAGCCACGGCTTGCCAAAAAGATCTTCGGGACGATGGAGAACGCAAGGATCGATAGCCGTCTGCGGCATGCTTATCGAGGGCTTCGCAAGGACCTCGACCTGATGAAATCGATCCTCAAGGAAAACGCGGCCTTATATTTTCGACGTGCCCGGCACACCAGGTGCCGTTCGAGCTGCTTTTCCAGATCACCTTGTGCGGCGGGGCGACCGATGATGCGAAGCAGTTTTATGGTCAGGTTGTTTCCGAGATCGAGTCTGTTCTGGAAAATTATTTTTACCACAGAGGCACAGAGACGCAGAGAGAAAGAGAGCAGGGCAAGAGAAAAAACGATCCAGAAGATACCTCTGTGCCTCTGCGTCTCTGTGGTGAAAACGTTCTTCCAACAGTCGCCGATTCATTGATGGCGACAAGCCGCGTTTACAACCTGTTTCAGAACATCTCTCCCGACCAGTCGGCCGAGGCCGAGGCCGATGCGGAAGAGGAACAGGACTACGATTTTCAGGACAAGGCCGCGAGCGAACCGGCACTAGACGAGACAGCCAAACCCGAGAATCGCCCGAAGCAGGCCGAGGACATTAAGGACCTGTTCAACGCCTGGAACAGCCTCGATGACGAAGGCGAACCCGACGACCTGAGCGGGTCGGAAAGCTGGTCGCATAATGAGATGCCTGAGCAGGCATTGGACGACGGCGACCTCGCATTTTCCTACGACGAATGGGACCGCGAGCTGAACGATTATCGCGTCGGCTGGAGCCGCGTCGTCGAAAAGCGGGTGAAGAAGGGCGATCGGTCCTTCGTGGAATTGACCCGCTCGCGCTACCGCGGAGTCATTTCCTCCATCCGCCACCAGTTCCAGTTGATGAAGCCTGAGAACCTGACCCGCATAAACCGCGAGATCGACGGCGAGGACTACGACCTCAACGCGGTTATCGACTATGTTGTCGACCGGAAGGCGGACGGGATGCAGTCGGACAGGCTTTACACGAAGCGGCTGCGGCGTCAGCGCGATGTGGCCGTTTCGATATTGCTCGATCAATCATCATCGACCGCTCGGACGATCACTCGAAATCCGCTCCAGCCATATACCTACCCGGGCCGCCGGATAATCGAGATCGAAAAAGAAGGGCTTGTCCTGATGAGCGAGGCACTCGAGGCCGTGGGCGACGTCTATTCTATCAACGGCTTTACGTCCGAGGGCCGGCGGAACGTGAAATTCTATGTCGTGAAGGATTTCGAAGAGCGATATTCCGAGGAAACCGAAAAACGTATCGGCGGCATCACGTTCCAGAACAACACCCGGCTCGGTGCGGCGATCAGGCATTCGGCGTCAAAGCTGCTCCGCCAGGAGTCTAGAACAAAGCTGCTTATCATCCTGACGGACGGCCGTCCGTACGACCACGATTACGGCGATGCCCGCTATGCCCGCGAAGATGTTCGCGAGGCGCTGACCGAGGCAAAAACGAGCGGCATCACGCCGTTTTGTATAACGGTCGACCGTGAATCCGAGGCCGAGCTTCGCGACCTGTACGGCGATGTAGGCTACACCATCATCGACGACGTACTCAGCCTGCCGGAACGAATGCCGAATATCTACCGGCGGCTGACGAGTTGAGATCAGCCGACCGTTTCCTTCAAAAGTACACCGACGGCGTAGGCCAGCACGGCGGCGAGAGCGCCCACAAACAGTGTTTCCAGCCCGGACCGAAGCCAACCGGTTGTCGACCAACGGCTCTTGAACGACCCGATGAGGAAAAAGGTCACGGCGGTCAGAACGCAGCTAAGGAAGAACGATGACCGGATCCCGGCGACAAACGGCAGCAGCGGGATAAGCCCGCATATAATAAACGCGGTAAAGGTGGCGAATGCCGCCTTGTACGGAGAACGGATCTCGGCCGGAAGACCGTATTCCTCTGTGAGCATCGTCCGCACCCACCGGTCCTTGTCGGCAGTTATCAGCTCAACCGCCTTCTCCAACTCGTCGCCTTCGAAGCCTTTTTTTCGATAGATCTCGCGGATCTCATCGCGTTCGCCCTCGGGCGCAACAGCAATGTGGCGATACTCGACCCGCTCCAATCGTCTAAGATCGTCTAGCTCTGCCCGCGTACCGAGGTAATTGCTGGCAGCCATCGAAAAGCCGTCGGCGGCCAGATTGGCAAAGCCAAGGATGAGAACTATCGAAGGCGACAGTTCGGCTCCGGAAACGCCGGATACGACGGCGAACGTCGTGACCGCTCCGTCGATGCCGCCGTAGATGAAGTCGCGGATGTAGTTGTGATTCGCAGTCGAAAGCCGGTCGGCAATGGCTTCGGCCGAGTGTCCGTGTTCCAGGTCTTCCACGCTCAGATTTTAGCCCGCGACCGCCAAAAGAGAAAAGCCGTTACGGCGAAGAAAGTCGGGTTCTATCCGCATACGGCCCATGAAGACAGCGAGAGCGTATAATGACTTCGGTATGCCCGACCCGACGATTCAAAAACTAAAGAAGATCCTTCCCGCCGACGCGGTCATTTATGACCCCGATGAACTCTTTGTTTACGAATGTGACGGACTGCCTCAGCATAAGGTAATGCCGCGGGCGGTCGTATTTCCTGGTTCAACGGAGGATGTCTCGAAGATCGTGCGAATCCTCGCCGCGGACGGAATACCGTTCACGGCACGAGGAGCCGGAACGGGCCTTTCGGGCGGTGCGCTTGCTTTGGGTCACGGGATCGTTATCGAGATTGGCAAAGAATGCGCCGGTTGTTGAAGATCGATCCCGAGACCCGGACAGCCGTCGTTGAAACGGGAATGGTCAATGCCGTTCTTTCGCAAAAGGCCCAGTTCTTCGGGCTTTATTACGCGCCCGATCCGTCAAGCCAGCCCGCGTGCACCATCGGCGGCAACATAGCCGAAAACGCCGGAGGCAGCCATTGTTTGAAGTACGGCGTAACCGTCGATCATGTGCTCGGGCTGCGGATAGTGCTCGGCAATGGCGAGGTCGTCGATCTTGAGACCGGGCAGCTTCAACCCGGCTACGATCTCACGGGGCTGTTCGTCGGTTCCGAGGGTACTTTCGGAATAGCCACCGAAGCCACATTGAGACTGCTCCCCATCCCGCCGTCGGTCCGAACGATCCTCGCGGATTTCCTCGATGTCAATAATGCAAGCAGAGCTGTTTCCGCGATCATCGCCGCCGGGCTGATCCCCGCCGCTCTCGAGATGATGGACGCCGCGACGATCCGTGCCGTCGAGGCGAGCATCTACGCAGCCGGGCTGCCGGTGGACGCCGCTGCAGCGTTGATCATCGAGCTTGACGGGCTTGAGGCCGGATTGGATATCGAAGCCCAACGGGTCGAAGCAATTTGCCGCGAGAGCGGTGCACGAACCGTAAGGCGAGCAGCGGATGAGTGCGAGAGGCAAAAGATCTGGCGCGCCAGGAAAGGCGCGTTCGGCGCGATGGGCAGGCTGAGCCCGGATGTGATGATCCAGGATGCAGTGGTGCCGCGCTCGAAGCTGCCGAATGTGCTCGCAGCCACATACGAGATCGCATCTCGCTATAACCTCGAGGTTGCAAATGTATTTCACGCCGGCGACGGCAACCTTCATCCGCTGCTGCCGTTCGACGCTCGCGATGCGAACCAGGTATCGCGGATAAAAGAAGCCGGCCGCGAGATAATGGATACGTGTGTGCGGGCCGGCGGGACGATCACTGGTGAACACGGCGTCGGCCTGGACAAGATAGATTATCTGCCGCTTATCTTTTCGGATGACGATATGGAAGCGATGCTTCGCGTTCGCGCGGCATTCGACCCTGAGGGTTTATGCAATCCGGGCAAGATCATCCCCGTTCGAAGAGGCTGCGGCGAGGCCCGGGCGGTGGCCGAAGGCAAGCGGGCGAACGGCGATAAGCTCGGGATTACGCCGCGAACAAACTGCCGGCGAAATTTTTAAACCGCTTCAGCCACTATCTGATGCATCCATAGCGAAACGTTCTGAGTTTGATGCCGAAAGGGCCGCATACGAGATCAGCCGGATCCTCGGGGATGAGCACGTTCGCCTTAACGACTTCGGCTCGCCGGTTGCGGCTTTTCCCGGCTCGGTCGAAGAGCTGTCCGAAATTTTGCGGCTGTCATACAAAGAAAATTGGGCCGTTGTCCCGGCAGGTTCGGGAACATGGCTTGACGCGGGAAACCCACTTCGCGAAACGGGCGTCGCGATCTCGGTTTTGCGGATGGACAAGCTGATCGAGTATGA
This sequence comes from uncultured Acidobacteriota bacterium, assembly GCA_963763355.1. Classification (GTDB taxonomy): domain Bacteria; phylum Acidobacteriota; class Blastocatellia; order Pyrinomonadales; family Pyrinomonadaceae; genus OLB17. The sequence goes on along the minus strand of CAVXOI010000007.1, from coordinate 437,871 downwards.
ACCCGCCGATCTGGTCGCGACGATGCAGGCGGGGATCGGGCTGTCTGAATTGAACTCATCCCTTTTCGACCAATGGCTTCCGCTCGACCCGCCGGACGACGGGCGGGCTACTATCGGCGGCATAGCTGCGACCGGGGCCGCTGGGGCGCAAACCATTGGTTACGGAGAGCCGCGGCATCATGTCGTTGGAATGCGGGTCGCTTTGGCGGACGGCCGGATCATAAAAGCCGGCGGCCGTGTGGTGAAGAACGTTGCCGGCTATGACCTTTGCAAGTTGTTTGTCGGCAGCTATGGAACGCTCGGCATAATTACAGAAGTGACCTGCCGGCTTCGGCCGAGGCCGGACAGCGAGCACACGATCATCGCGCGATCGGACGATATTCAAACTCTGGTCGAGGCCGGAAAAGCTATTCTGGGGTCGGAGCTGCTGCCGGTTGCGGTTGAGGTCGTCGCGCCCGGCAACGTCGATGTGCCGCCCGAGTTATCCAACGTGAAACACGCGTTGATGGTCCGCTTCGCGGGCATGAAGGAAACAGTTCAATACCAGATCGAACGGGCCGCCTCCCTTTTGACGCCGCACCGGCTTACAGGATACGTCATAACTGAGGACAGGCATTTGTGGTCATGGCTTGCTGCTATGCCGATGAATCCCGCGTCGACGATCGTTTGGCGATCGAACGTACCTCGGAGCGCCTTGGCCGTCATGCTCGCCGCGATCGAAAGGCCGGGAGATCGAATCACGCCGCTGACATTTCAAGCCGGGCTCGGCGACGGCAGGATCCGCGTCCTTGAAACCGCAGCGGACGATGTGGAGGCGACTTGCCGTCGGCTCAATTCGCTTAGAGAAACTGCCCGGTCGTTGGGCGGCTGCCTGATCGTCGAATCAGCTCCGTTATCGATAAAGGAGAAGATCGACGCGTGGGGCGAAACAGGAGTCTCGGCCGAAATAATGCGGCGACTCAAAAACCAACTCGATGGACAGGGCCAGTTTTCTCCCGGGCGTTTCGTCGCCGGCATCTAGGTTTCAAACGCAAACTATCTAATGAGCATGCAACCCTCGACACTATCGGCCCTTTTATCGAAAGAAAGAGAAAAGATCCTCGCGTGTGTTCACTGCGGCCTGTGTCTTGAATCGTGCCCGACATACCGCGCCACCGGCAACGAGAATGACGGCCCGCGAGGCCGCATTTACCTGATGCGGGCGGTCGAGGAAGGAAAACTTAAAGCGGATTCGGCAACTTTCGAACGCCACATTGACCGCTGTCTCGGCTGCCGTGCCTGCGAATCAGTTTGTCCGTCCGGAGTTGAATACGGAAATCTTCTGGAACTAAGCCGGGCAGAGATCCGAGCGGCTAAGAAACCGCGCGGCCTCGCCTACACGCTTCAGTCGTGGCTGCTGCGTTACATCTGGCCGCATCCGGTGCGGCTGGCGCTGTTGTTTTGGTCGGCAAGAACTTTCCGCGACTTGCGGCTTGCGTGGCTCATTCTAAAAACAGGCATACCCGCTCTGGTTTCCCGCCGCATGGCGTTTGCGCTTGCTCTTCTCGAAGCATCCCGTCCGGTGTCGATCAAGTTCTCAAGAACAGATCCGGCCGCGACCGGCAGCCCACCAACACCGCTAGACAAAGAACGTAATGCCTCGGTGTTTACCGGCTGCGTAACCGCCGGGCTTTTCGATCGGGTCAACGCAGCTACTTTGCGTATCCTGCGCGCTAACGAATACAGAACGGAGATCCCAGGCGATCAGGCCTGCTGCGGAGCGCTTCACCTACACTCAGGTGATATCGAAGGCGCGAGGAAACTTGCTATCCGCAATATCCGGGCATTTGGCGACGACGATTCGCTGGTAGTCACTAACGCCGGCGGTTGCGGCGCGATGCTTGTCAATTACGGGCACCTGCTTGCTGACGATTCGGAACTAGCCGGACGCGCGAGTTTTGTTCAGCCTGCGGGTCAAGGATATCGGCCAGGCCGTAGATCTCCGAACCCCGAACATATCGTGCCGCCTCGAGGGCGGTCCTATCACATACGACGCTTCGTGCCATCTTCTTTACGGGCAGAAGGCGAGCGACGAGGCCCTCGATAAACTCGTTGCCGCAGCCGGCCAGGACTTTGTGCCGTTGGCCGGAAGTGATGTCTGCTGCGGTGGTGCCGGTGTTTACAACCTTCTGGAACCGGAACTTTCGTCGCACGTTCTAAACGAAAAGCTTGACAGTGTGAAAGCAACGGACGCAAAGGTCCTCGCGACAGGAAATCCCGGCTGCCACATGCAGATCGGCGCCGGTGCAATGCTGAGCGGAATGGACCTCAAGGTGTGCCATCCGGTCGAGATCCTTGACGCCAAATACCGATGCTCAGGAACGTATGAAAATACGAGAACGCCACGCTAGCTTCATGGGTTCAGCAGCCAGTGAAACGCAAAACTCCAATGAAACCGAGCGCGTGCGATCCGAATTCCTGTAAAAACTAACAGTTACGCTCACACCGTGAAACGCGGGATAATTTCCCTTATCCGTCGTTCCAGATCGGCGCTACATGAAACTGCGTACGGCCTTCATTCTTCTGATGGTGATCTTGAATGTTCCGCTTTTCGCTCAGCCAGAGCGGACGGACGTCATCATTATGAAGAACGGCGACCGCATTACCTGTGAGATCACCGGCGTTAAGTACGGAACGCTCTACGTCAGGCTCGATTACGTCGACGGCATCATCGAGATCGACTGGTCCAAGGTCGCCAAAGTCGAGAGTAACCGTTTGTTCATCATAAAGACCGAGGACGGCAGTTTTCACGAAGGCAAGATCTCACCTGCCGACCCCGGTCCCGGTAATGAATCAAAGCTCAACGTCACGATCGAACCTGCAAAAACGCTGGAGGTGCCGACGGCCGATGTCGTAAGGATCAATACTTCCTCAGAGAAATTCTGGAGCCGCTTTAACGGAAACGTAAACTTCGGGCTCAATTACAGCAAGGACAACAACGCGACCCAGTACAATCTCAATTCGACGATCGAGTATCCGCGCGAGGTGTGGGGACTGGAAGCAGGCTTCGACTCTTCTTTCTCGGCAAATGACGGCGTGGAGACGTCGCACCGCAACGAGGCCAGAGTTAGGGTTTACCGGCGGCTGAAGCAGAGGAATTGGTTTGTCGATACAGGATTCGGTTTTCTGCAGAGTACCGAACAGGGCATTCCGCGGCAGATCACCTTTGTCGGCGGACTTGGCCATTTCTTTACAGATTCTAACCGTTCAAGGATCTCACTCACCGGCGGCCTCGCCCTGCAGCGCACAAATTATAAGACGGCCGGAGCGGTGACCAGCAGCGAGAACCAGTTCGCGGGTTTTATCGGCTCGGAGATCCGATATTTCAGATTCCTGAAATCCGGCCTCAAACTCCGTATGGCGGCCCTTCCTTCGATCAACGAACCCGGCCGGTTTTTCTTCAAGCTCAACCAGGACTATTACTACAGGATCTTTTACAACCTGATCTGGAATATTTCTGTATACGGCAGCTGGGACAACCGCCCGCCCTTAGGCCTCCCCGGCAGCGACTACGGCACCAGCACCGGCATCGGCTGGACTTTCGGCAGTCGATAAACGCTTATTTTAGATCCATTGACGGGCTCGTTCGTTCGTGCCATCGCCTTTGAGAACGGGTCAAGCCGCTCATTTCACCCCAGCTCAGCAGAAAGAAGCGCTGATAAATTCTTTCTGCACCACTCGAAAAACTACGTTTTTATTTGACACTAACGACTTATACCTATATAACACCACATTATATCCACCTGTTTGCTAATTAAAAAATAAAATCCGGGAAGACCCGATTCCAACGCTATCACTGTGGAGGGCGATATGAAGTGTTATGGTTTTGTGACCTTATTTCTTATTACCTGTTTGTTTGCCGTAGCGGCCTTCGCACAGACCGCGGCCACGGCGAAGATATCCGGTGTGGTGACTGACGCGAGCGGCGCTGTCTTGCCCGGCGCGACCGTAAAACTAGTCAACAAGGCGACCAATTCCGAAAAAACTGTCACGACCGACTCTAACGGTGCCTACGCGTTTGCCGGGGTGGACCCGGCGGTCTACCAGATCTCGGTCTCGTCCTCAGGATTCAGCACAAGCCTGGTCAATGAGGTCATGGCCGATGTCGGCAAATCGGTCGAGCTGGATGTGCAGCTGCAGCCGGGCAGTGTAACAGAATCGGTATCGATAACAGCTACCGGCGAGGCCGAGCTCCAAACAAGTGATGCGGCCGTCGGCAGTGTCCTCGACCAGCAGCGTATCCAGCGGCTGCCGAACGCCAGTCGAACCGTTACGGCATTGATCGTACTTCAGCCGGGCATGACACCTTCGGGTGAGGCGGCAGGCTCCCGCGGCGACCAGAACGTTTTTAATATGGACGGGCTGGACGTGTCAGACAACGTCGGTTTCCGAGGGGCGGGCGCTACAGTGGTTCCGATACCGAACGAGTCGGTGGAACAGTTCGGCGTGATCGTTTCGAATCCGAACGCCACGTTCGGGCGTTCAGGCGGCGCCCAGGCGACGATCATCAGCAAACGCGGCAGAAACAACTTTCACGGTTCAGCTTACTGGTATCACATTAATGACGATCTGAATGCAAATTCCTGGGGCAACAATCGTATCGGTCTGCGTCGACCGGAGTTCAAGGAGAACCTTTTTGGCTTCTCACTCGGCGGACCGATCTGGAAAGACAAGTTTTTCTTTTTCGGCAATTACGAGGGACTGCGTCGGCCCGGAACCCGAGCCGGAAGTTTCACGGTACCGACACAGAGCTTTCGTGACGGATTCCTGCGCTTTCGCGACGGAACCGGGGCGATACAAACTTGGGACCTCCGCACGTTGTCGATCTGCGGACCAGCCGGCACCGGCGCGTGCGATCCGCGGGGGTTAGGAGCGAATACATTCATCCTGAACCATCTAAAAACACTGCCTCTTCCAAATACCGCGGGAGGCGACGGGCTCAACTCCGGTGTTTTCACGACGGACATTCCGAGCTTTTTTAACGAGGACAACGGTTCGTTACGGTTAGACTATCAAGTCACAAAGAACTGGGCTGCGTACGTCCGGGGCCATATTTTCGAGCGAAGCCAGCCGCTGGGATCGGTGATCGATGTGCCGAACGGCCAATTCGTAGATCGGCAGATCGATCGGCCCAAAAGCGTCCTGTTCGCCCTTACCGGCAACCTCACATCAAGTTTGGTCAACGAGTTTCGTATAGGCCACGCTTTCGATAAGTTCAATGTGTTCAGCATCCATGAGCTTCCCACGCCCGCCGGTGCCAATTTCCCGCTCGATCTCTTGCATTTCACCGACCCTATCGGAATTCCGCGCGAGCAGGCCCTCGCCGGCGGTAATACGGAAATTCTCGACAATGTGACGTGGATCAAGGGGGCCCACACCTTTCAATTCGGCGGGAACCTCCGATTCATAAGCACTTACCACAACCGCGATGACAAGCTCTCGGTTTTAAACAAGATCCAGGGCATTGTCGGCGACGGAGCAAACATAACCATTGCCGCCGCGAGCGCCCGCGTAATTGCAGCACATCGATCACCACGAACTGTATCCTGGCCGCAGATGTGACACGCTACAACCAATTTTACGCGACGATGCTCGGCCTCGTGGACAACATCAACTACGTTGCGGTACGCGACGCGGAGCTGAAGCCGCTCCCGCCTGGAACGGTTCTCGAAACGGAGACGAAGTTCCGATATCACGAAATGTATTTTGCCGACACCTGGAAGCTGACATCGTCACTAACAGCCTCGTACGGCCTGTCATATCAATTCAACACGGCACCGGTGGAAAAAGAGGGCCGCGATACGATGCTCGTCTATCTCGCTGACCGCCAACTTGTCGAGCCCGAGGACTATCTCCGACGGCGCAGAGAAGCGGCCGAAGTCGGTCAGATCTTCAATCCCGACCTCGCATATCTTCCTGTGAGAGAAGCGGGCCGGAGCGGAACATTCGATGTCGATTACAGCAACATCTCGCCACGGATCGGATTGGCATGGCAGCCGTCCTTTAAGGGCGACACATTCCTGGGCTGGCTGTTGGGCGATAAGAAGTCAGTTATGCGAGGCGGCTATTCGCTGCTCTATGATCGGCTCAATACCGTGTCGAGCGCAGTCCTCCCGGTCACGGGCTCGGGTTTTGCTCAGACATTGACGAGAGCATTGCCGCTAAACGGTGCGGGCCAGACATTCCGCGTAGGCGTCGACGGACCAATGCCGTCCCCGCCGGCGAATGTGGCTCAGCCGATCCCAGTTGTTCCGAACAAAGTGGTCGGATTTACTACGGGTTTCGGTGAACTCGTCGCACTGGCATTGGACCCGAAGCTCAAGAATCCGCGCACTCACAACATTAGTTTTACGGTCCAGCGCGAGCTGCCGGGCCGCATGTTGATCGAAGTAGGCTACATAGGAAGGTTGGGACGTAAATTGTACGCGGATGCCGACCTCAATTCCGCACCCTACTTTTTCAAGGATCCAGCGTCCGGCCAGACCTTTGCGCAGGCGTTTGATGCGATCGCGCTTGCGCTTCGCTCTAATCCTCCGGGGGCCGTGCAGCAACAAGCTTTCTTTGAGAACCAGCTCCCAAATCTGCGAGCGGTTCTCGGTTTGCCGGCCGGCACGTCGTCGACCGCGGCGTTAATTGCGCTCGGCTTAGGACCTTCATTCGCATTGGGTGACGTTAGTACGATTTGGAACGTGTTTGTCGATGGCGCGCGTGACGCACTGAGGTTGGGAACGCCGACCATTCCGGGTAACCCCGCAATGGTCCCGTTCAACAATCGCCAGATCGGCGGCATCGTTATGAGGACCAATTTCGGCCGGTCCAACTATCACGGGGCGTTTATTTCGCTCCACCGGCGGCTCACCGGCGGGCTTACGTTCGATGCGAATTACACGTTTTCAAAGTCGGAGGATACGAGGGGCCTGATCCAGAACAACGTGAGTGCGTTAGCCAATGCGTATTTTCCCGATGTTGAGTACGGGCCTTCGCTGTTCGATCGGCGGCACGTGTTCAATGTCAACGGAACGTACGACCTTCCGTTCGGGAAAGGCCAGCGGTTTAGCACCGGCAATTGGGCCGACCATCTGATCGGCGGCTGGTACGTTGCCGGCATTTATCAGGCGTCGAGCGGTGTGCCGCTGATCGTCTCTCAAGGCGCAACGGGCTTTGGCGGCGGTATTGTTCTGGCTGGAGCTTCAGGGGCAGTACCTATCGACGTTGCGGCCAACCCGGGAACAAATGTCATATCCGGAATTGCCGGATCAAACGGTATTGGCACAACGGGAAATCCCGCCGCCGGCGGAACAGGACTGAACATTTTTTCCGATCCCGAGCAGGTCTTTCGAAACTTCCGACCCGCTTTGCTCAGCCAGGACACTCGCGTCGGGCGAGGCGAGATCAGGGGCCTTCCCAGATTCAATTTCGATTTCTCGCTTGGCAAAACCACGAAGATCGGTGAGCGGGTGAAATTTACGGTAACGGGAGACTTTTTCAATCTGTTCAACTGGGTCAATTTTAATAATCCGAGCCTCAGTCTCACAGCCCAGCCGGCTTTCGGAGTGATCACCGGTGCCAGCGGTTCGCGACGAATTCAATTAGGCGCACGGCTTGAGTTTTGATCAGAAGGCAGGAGTTGCCGTGTTTTTCTTCGGCTTTGGGATCTTAACCCTTGCGATCTTTGTGTTAAAGCGTTTCTATACACAAAGATCGCAAAGTGCTTGTATACAAAGTTCACGAGAAGAACGCTCTACTGATATATTTTTCGATTTCTTGAAATTGCCGAGAATTATCTGTGCAGCCATGAGTAAACCAACATCCCATATCGAATCAGCGCTCCGAGTCGCCTTTGTTTCATTTTTCCTCGCCGTATCCTGTGCCGCCTGGGCCCAGGGGCCAGATATCAACGACACTAAACTCTTGGCCCAGCCGGCGATAGGCAAAAACCATATAGCTTTCGTTTATGCCGGCGATCTGTGGACCGCCGACCTCGGCGGGAAGAACGTTCGCCGGATGACGGCGGACGACGGTGTACAGTCGAACCCGGCCTTTTCGCCCGACGGATCGCTGATCGCCTTTACGGCGGAGTATGAAGGCAATTTGGATGTCTACGTCATGCCGTCTGTTGGCGGAGTGCCGACGCGTCTGACCTGGCACCCAGGCCCTGACGTCGTACAGGAATTCACGCCTGACGGTTCGGCCGTTATGTTCACGTCGCCTCGAGCGGTTTTTACGAGTCGCTATACGCAGCTTTTTACGGTGCCTGTGAAGGGCGGCGTCGAAGAGCCGTTAAAGCTTCCCAATGCTGCTGCAGCGGCCTACTCGCCGGACGGCGCAAAGCTCGCGTACAACCCGATTTATGAAGCGTTCAACCAATGGAAGAATTATCGCGGGGGAACAAACTCGGTCATCTGGATCTTCGGTTTGAAGGACAATGCAAGCGAGAAGATCCCGCAGCCGGCGGACCGTGCGAACGACGCCGGGCCAATGTGGATCGGCGACACGATATACTTTCGGTCGGACCGCAATGGCGAATTCAACATTTTTTCTTATAGCCCTCGTTCGAAGGCTTTAAAGCAGCTCACCGATCATAAGGATTTTCCGGTCATCTCGGCCTCGGCAGGCAACAACGCGATCATCTACGAGCAAGCCGGTCATCTCCACACGCTCGATCTGCGTTCCGGCAGATCGACGCGATTGGTGATAGGGGTCGCGGCAGACCTGGTCGAGACCCGCCCGCGATACGTCAAGGCGGCGCGTTATACGTGCGATGCCGCGTTGTCGCCGACCGGGGCGCGGGCTGTGTTCGAGTACCGCGGCGAGATCGTGACGCTACCGGCTGAAAAAGGCGACGCCCGCAACCTGACCAACACGACGGGGGCGCACGAACGCTCGCCTGCATGGTCGCCCGATGGCAAATCCATCGCGTATTTCTCGGACGAGTCGGGCGAGTACGAGCTGCATATCCGCAACCAGGATGGCAAGGGCGAGCCGCGGAGGATCAAGCTCGATGGCGCGGGCTTCTACGAGGACCTCAGGTGGTCCCCCGATAGCCAGAAACTATCCTTCAACGACAATTCGTGGAGCTTATATTGGGCCGACGCTACAACAGGAAAAACGAAAAAGATCGGATCGGAATATGTGTACGGCCCGACGCGAGCCCGCACCATTTACCACGTCTGGTCACCCGATTCGAAATGGCTGGCCTACACGCTTAACACAAAGGCGTACATAACGACGGTTTACGCCTATTCGACCGAGCAGGACAAGTCTTTTCAGATAACCGACGGTATGAGCGAGGCGACCGATCCAATGTTTGATGAGAACGGGAAATACCTGTATTTCCTCGCCTCGACAGATGCCGGGCCCGTCAAGGATTGGTTTGCCCAGTCAACCGCTGATATGCGTCCGACGCGGTCGATCTATCTGGTCGTGCTCCGTAACAACCTCCCAAACCCGCTGGCCAAGGAAAGCGACGAAGAGAAAGGCATCCAGCCGAGCGAACGCCCGGCCGGAGCGCCTACGCCGCGGCCAACGCCGGAGCCGTTCTCTATCGATTTTGCGGGAATAGAGAACCGCATTGTCGCCCTGCCGCTGCCCGCGCGAAATTACCGCAATCTGCAAGCCGGCACGGCTAACCAGTTTTACTATATCGAACCGGCCGATGTGCCCGGCCCGGGGCCGGAGCGGGCGGTGCTTCATCAGTACGATCTGGCAAAGCGAAAGGACGACGCATTTATTAACGGCGTGACCGATTATGTTGTCTCTGCCGATAAGAAAAAGATCCTCTACAGCAGCCAGCAAAATTGGTCGATCGTTGGAGTCACGCCAAAGCCCCAGCCGGGAAGCGGAAGGATCCAGGTCGAGGAGATCGAAGTGCGGATCGATCCGCGGGCCGAATGGAACCAGATATTCGACGAGGCATGGCGTATCAACCGCGACTATTTTTACGCGCCGAACATGCACGGCGCGGACTGGAACGCAATGAAAGCCAAATATGCCGCGTTCCTTCCTCACCTTGCGATCCGCGGCGACCTCAACCGCGTGCTGCAGTGGATGAGCAGCGAATTGGCCGTCGGTCATCACCGGGTTGGCGGCGGAGATCCGTTCTCTCAGCCGAGGAGCGTGCCCGGTGGACTGCTCGGTGCCGATTACTCGATCGAGAATGGCCGCTATCGCTTTAAGAAAGTTTACGGTGGGCTGAACTGGAACCCGGAGCTGCGCTCGCCGCTGACCGAACCGGGTGTGAACGTAAAGACAGGCGAATATTTGCTAGCCGTACGGGGGCACGATCTGCGGGTTCCGACAAACCTTTACAGCCTTTTCGAAAACACCTCGGGCAAACTGATCGAGGTAACCGTCGGGCCGAACCCGGATGGCACCGGCTCGCGAACCGTCTCGGTGGTCCCGATCGCGAACGAAAGTGCTCTCCGCAACCGCGACTGGGTCGAAGGCAATTTGCGTAGGGTGACCGAAGCGACCGGCGGCCGTGTAGCCTACGTGTACGTTCCCAACACGGCGGGTGCGGGACACGCTTATTTCAAACGTTACTTCTACCCGCAGGTCCACAAGGAGGCGATCATCGTCGACGAGCGATTCAACGGCGGGGGGCAGATCGCGGATTATCCCATCGACCTCCTACGCCGACCCTACGCCTCGTATTTTGGCTTCCGATATGGTGCCGACCTGAAGATCCCGGCGGCATCGATACAGGGGCCAAAAGCAATGTTGATCGACGAAACCGCGGGTTCAGGCGGCGATTTTCTGCCGTTTATGTGGCGGAAGTTTCAAATGGGGCCGCTTATCGGCAAACGGACATGGGGCGGCCTGGTCGGCACGCTCGGATACCCGGTGCTTATGGACGGAGGCAGTATAACCGCGCCGAATCTCGGGATGTGGACCGAAGAAGGATGGGCCGTCGAGAATGTAGGTGTGCCGCCCGACATCGAGGTCGAGCAAACGCCCGCCGAGGTGATCAACGGTAAGGATCCGCAGCTCGATCGAGCGATCCAATGGATCATGGCAGAGCTGAAGAAAAATCCGCCGCGTACGCCGAAACGCCCGCCGTATCCGGTACGGGTTAGGAATGGATCGGCGGAAATCCCGTAAAAAGAATGATGATAAAAATGAGGAAGCCGCTTTTTGTCGGTGTTTTTCTGGCCGTGTTATGCACGGCCGCATTCGCCGATCAGCGATTCGAGATATCGTACGACAAGGCCGCGCATGGGGGCCCGTTGACGGGACGCGTGATGCTAATGATCTCGCGCACGCAGACGCCGGAGCCGCGAGCACAGGTCGCGCCGAACGCGATACCGATCTTCGGTGTCGATGCCGAGGCCCTCGCTCCGGGACAGCCCATCGTTATCGATCAAACGACGTTCGGGCATCCGGTCGAAAGTCTCTCGCAGTTGCCAGCAGGCGAATATTTTGTTCAGGCGTTGCTGAACGTTTACACCGAGTGCAAACGAAGCGACGGGCGAACGGTGTGGGTGCATTGGGACATGAACGGACGTTCCTTTAACGTCTCGGCCGGAAATCTTTATAGCGATGTGCAAAAGGTGACTCTCGACCCGGCCGCCGGATACAAGGTCAGCCTCGTGCTTAATAAGGTCATCCCGCCGCCCCGCGAGCCGACGGAAACAAAATGGATAAAGCGGATCAGGATCAAGAGCGAGGCCCTCAGCAAGTTCTGGGGCATTCCGGTTTATCTCCGCGCGACGGTTATTCTTCCGAAAGGCTACGACGAAAATCCGAATGTTCGTTACCCGGTCGTTTACGCCCAGGGACAGCTTGGCAGCGCTCCTTATTATTTTAACGAGGACCCGGAGAGCGCGAAAAATCAGCAAGGCTTGCGTGCGTCCGCCAATGTCCAGCCCGGTTACGAGTTTTTCCAGGAATGGACGTCGGACAAATTCCCGCGCTTTCTCGCCGTCTCATTTGTCGAGCCAAGCCCGTTTTTCCCGGATGGTTATAGTGTTAATTCGGCCAACAACGGGCCTTATGGCGATGCGATCACGCAAGAGTTGATACCTGCCGTCGAAAAGCAATTCCGGGCGATCGGCAAGGGGTACGCGCGTATCGTTCAGGGAGCGTCGACCGGCGGCTGGGGTACGCTCGGGCTTCAGTTAAAGCATCCCGATTTCTTTGGAGGTGCCTGGGTCTTCAACCCCGACCCGATCGATTTTCGCCGTTGGCAGTTGGTAAATATCTACGAAGACGAAAATGCGTTCTATGCCCCGGGCCGTGCGTGGACCCAGTTGGAACGGCCGTTTCGACGCACGGTCGAAGGGCAGCCGACATGGACCGTCAAACAGGTCAGCCATTTCGAAGCCGTTCTCGGCAGCAAAGGGCGAGCGGTTTTCAGTTCGGCGCATGGGAGGCGATATATGGCCCAGTCGGCGCTGACGGCTATCCGCGAGCGTTATGGGACAAAAAGACCGGCAAAATCGACAAAGAGGTTGCCTCCTATATGCGTGACAATGGCTACGACCTTCGCCATTACGCTGAAAAGAATTGGTCCACGCTCGGGCCGAAGCTTCAAGGCAAGATCCATTTTATCGCCGGCGAGATGGACAATTTCTATTTGAATCTCGGCGTTTACCTATTCGAGGAATTCACGAACAAAACGACCAATCCGAAAAGCGATGCGACCTATGCCTATGGCCGCCCGATGAAAGGACACTCGTGGCACGCTGTGAATTTCGCCGATATGATCCGACAGATGGCCGATCAGGTGAAAAAGAACACGCCGCCGGGCGACAGTCTTGCGTGGACATCATATTAGCGAGATCTCGCCTCCGAGCGGGGGTGCCGACCAAAATATAGTTGATTAACAACCGGAGGTTTTAATGGATACCAAGCTGGAAAAAGATGTTCGGTTTTTGAAGGCCTACTGCATCGTCATTACGCTATCTTTTAGCGGCTTTGTCGCGTTTTTTGCGTTGTCGTCGGGAGCCCGTGCGACCCAGCAGAAGACGAAATTCCAGGAGATCGACGTCGAGCGCATCAATGTGGTCGAAAAGGACGGCAAGCTGAAAATGATCATCTCGAACGCTGAACGACAGCACCCGGGCATAATCGACGGACGAATCCTATCTGCCAGGAAGCGCTCGGCCGGCCTGCTGTTCTTCAATGAAAAAGGCGACGAGGTCGGTGGGCTTAGTTTCAGTGGAAACACCGGATCCGACGGAAAGGGCAGCTCGAGCGCTCTGCTTGCCTTCGACCGGTTCAATCAGGATCAGACGGTCGCACTACAATACGGTGAGGGGGGCGGCCGCTATTACTCCGGCCTGCGCGTTTGGGACCGTCCTGATCGGTCTCTCGGTCTGGTCGTGGATGAGATGAAGAAGATCGAAACTATGAAGGACGGCCCCGAAAAAACAGCCGCAACACAGAAACTGCGAGAAATGGCTGCCCCGGGCACTGCCGAACGAGCGTTCGTCGGCCGCGACCGCGAGAATGCGTCCGTCGTTCGTCTTAACGACGTCAATGGCAAAGTGCGCGCAAAACTGTCGGTCGATTCGTCGGGAGCGCCAAAACTCGAATTTCTCGATGAAACAGGAAAGGTAACTTACAGCCTGCCTGAATCGGGAGCAGCGATAAAGAAGTCGCCCGGAATTCAATAAATGCATCGACAAATTAGGAGACTTACAATTGACGGTCTGACATCTAAAATAACAGATGCAAATTACACGAGCCTTATTGGACGGACCCGGACGGGGGTCTCATCCGCGATGTCTGAATGGAACGCCGATGCGCGGATTGGCCCGTTATCGTTGCGACCGAGCACAGGCCATCATCCATGAAGCGAGTGCCTCGCAAGCAAATCAGAATGTACCCTTGTCAATCGATAAAAGGAAAATGGCGGAGCCAAGGGGCCCCGCCAAATGGTTAGAGTAACCCGATGATTAGTGCTCCGATCTCACATGCACCTGCATCATCGTCCCTTGGGCACTCGTGTTGACCACTCGGATCGACGTACCGGTCCGGGGTGCAATAACCCCGGCCGCAGGAGTAGCCGAGAACCAGTAATTGTTCAGATCTCTGAATACCGGAACGGCAGGAAGTGTCGGGTGCGATACTTCAAACTCTACCACTCGGTTCGGCGTACCGGCGGGGCTCCCGGCCGGCGGGGTAGAGCGCCCGTGAATGGCAATGTAAGCGGCATCCGTAGCCTCCAGTCCAAACGTTGAATCGTAGGCCTGTACCGTCGCTGACCACGGGTTGAATGTCCAATTTTGCCCGTCATATGAAACAACACGGCGAAGCGGCTCGGGATGGGCGTCGATCGGTAACGCCAAGCCCTCACCCGGATGCGTTGATGTGTTGTTGTTCGTCTGATCCTCGTCCCAATAAGAAACGAGCATTCCATCCTGGTAGGGATAATGGGCTACCCATTTCGGCCGGGTCAAAGCGGTACCGAAGGTGTACGGCCCGGTTTGAAGCCCGCTGTCGTAGGTGCGGTACTGTCGATACTCGGCAATGTAAAAGTGATCGGCGTTGGCGTTCTCAACCCCGTTAGTAGCCTTGAAACCATTCAGTAACCAACCGCTGCTGCCGTTTTCAGCACCATCCGTGAAAGTACCGAGTGTAATCTGATCCACGAGGAAGCCGTTCCGAGCGACGAACGGATCCGTCTTATATCGAAGCCGTAGCAAAACAGTTTGCCCTGCATACGCATTCATATTGAAAGACGCGAGTCGCCAACCGCCGGGTGCCGTAGCGGACGCTGTGGAGGTGCCGGTAATACCGTTGCCGAGATTTTGACCATTTGTATTCGTGTTGGTTGTTAGCGGGGACTGAACAGCTCCATTAAGGTACGTCCCGGCAAGATTCGTCCACGTGTTACCGTCGTTGGTAGAGACGGAGACATAGGCGTAGTCCCAGCCGTTTTCGATGTCGTATTTAAGCCGCATCGAAAGGGCGGCAGGCGCGGTTGGGACAATCACCTCCGTGGTCATCGTCGTATCGAGGTTATCGGCCCGTCCGCCCCACCAGGAATTAGATCCGTATGGATGGGCGACCGCCGGGTTGAACAGGAAGAGATCGTTTTTATTCCTCGGCAAGGAAACTACTATAGCCTGAGCTTTTTTGGTGTTCGTCTCTGCGGGCCCCAGTTTATGATCAGAATCTATGCCCGCGGTTGCGACGTCGTATTCCAGCCAGCCGAGCTGCAGCTTGTCCCAGGCTCCAAAGTCTCCGGGCGTGGAGCCAATGTCGGCCGTCCCGTCGCCGAGGTAAGATCCGCTCGACATAACGGTCCAAAAACCGGTCGAGTTGGAACTGGCGTTAGTAGTATCGTAATGATCAGGCAAACCCAGATCGTGACCGTACTCATGTGCGAAAACCCCGAGGCCACCGTTTTCCGGTTGTATGGTGTAATCGCCGACCCAAATACCCGTCCTTGTAACCGGGTGGGCGTATGTTACCGTCGCCGCGGTCGTCGGGCTAGCACTCGAAACGGATGCACCCGACGATCCTGCTACAGCGCCGGTTGGATTTGCTCCCCAGCCACCACCGAACTCGATGCCCCCATCCTTGTTATATGTTGGGCCGTCAACACCGGCTCGGTTATACCACGCCTGCCAACGGTGTGACCAAATAGCGTTGGTGCCTTGTGCTCCTCCGCCGGTTTCCTCGCCTACTCCAGAATGTACGATCTGGAAGTGATCGATGTACCCGTCCGGCTCATCGAAGTTGCCGTTGTTGTTGTAATCGTACCGGTCCCATTGGTCAAACGTTTTTAGATATTCAGTAACTTCCGCCAACGATTTGCCCGAGGCCAACTGGTCCTTAGTCCAGGTGTTAATGCCGTCCGCGATCAACGTCCAAGCAGAGGCATCTCCAAGTGTATTGGAACCGTAACGAGGCCCGTTGAACGGCACCTTCACCCACTCGGTCACCTCGCCGTTGATCGTATACCGTCCTGACGACTGAGTCCGGTAGTAGTCCACCATCTGGCGGAAGTACATGTCCTGGTAATGAGCGGAATTATAATCGGCCTGCCAGATTGTACTGTTATCAAGTGCCCGATTCGGAGCACCGATCTCATTGTGAAGCGGACCTGCGGTGCTCGGAACCGTGGGATTCGTGCTCGCTTGATTGCCAAACTCCACAAGAATCACGAAGACGCGGTCGTTCCTCTCAAGTTCCATTTCGACGAATTGCCCGCCTGCTACTTGATGGACCTTACCGCCCCTCCTGGTTCTGATTCTTTCCTTCAAGGCTTCCTGTCTAAGCTTGTTTCGTTCCGCTGCCTTCGGCGACTTATAGTTGTCACCATCGCGTCGGAATCCGGCTTCTTCCGAATCCTCCGAAGGATCTTGAGCCTGGTCCGTCGTATCCTGTTCGGATCCTGCCAAAACAGCGTTTTGTTCCCTTATTGCTTGGGCGCTGAAGTGGTAACGATAGTGATGGCGGAAGTATGGTTACGGCAAGGAGCCATGCTGTGAGTGTGAGTGAGGTCGGTCGCTTAATTGCGATTTTCATAAGGACTATTTTTTCTCCTAAAGTTGAATATTAAAGGGCGGAAAACAGTGCGCGGCGACAAAGAGGGAGCCCCGGTCACTGGTCCTGGCAAAAAAGGGATAGTCGGGCCCTACCGCACGTATCAAGACAGGCCCAAACAAATCAGAATCTAGTGATAAGTCCGATTTGAGATGCTCTCGGTATCATTAAGTTGCCTCAATTTATTGAAATTTGTCCAAAATGTTGGACGTTCCAACCTGAGAAACGAAGGGCGTGTGCTGCGTTGGGGAATGACTGTTCGGAAAAGGAAAGGCCGGGCACCAACCTGCACCACGATGCTCGTGGTGAAAATCGATCCTATGGAGGCGGCGGGGATCGCCGGCTTGCGGGCGAACAGTTCGACGTGAACAACGACCGACTCTCACGTTGTGTACCGTTCCTAACTGAACACTACAAAAGGACTGACAATGCCTCGAAAAATCCCTAAGACAAGGGGATTGCAAAATCCCGAAATTCCAGTCTCACGAGGCGTTATAGCAAGGTCCTAACAACGGAGCGGCGGAGAGCCCGCAGAGCGAGACGGACAAAAAATGCTCTCCGGGTCAAGGCGTGTGGGACCGAATCGGTGGACTATGACGCGGAGACCCGCAAAAACGACCACCCGACCCCGGCCGCTCCGGCCTGACAAGGCACTCGTTTACGTGATGCGCACCACTATCATCGGGTACAAGATCCACTCAAGCTCGCCGTCGACGGTAAATGGATGGGCATTAACCGCGGTAAAACTTATTTTTTCCTCACGCTGGATCCGGGCGAGCACTTCTTCTGCTCCGAATCGGAGAACCAGGATGCGATCGCATTCACAGTCGAAGCGGGCAAGACCTATTACCTACAGCAGCAGGTCAAAGCTGGCATGTGGAAAGCCCGCACGAAACTCGCAATCCTCGACGAAGCGAAAGGCAAAAAAGAACTAGAAGACCTGAATCTCAGTGTCTTTACGGTGAAAAAGTAACCCGCAGGTGCGGCTCTTGAAGGAATGATCTGAGCCGCACCGCCCCCTGGGCGTTCGCGCGAAAAAACGTCTTAGGCTGTTAGCCGCCTGCTCGATGACTTCACCTTTCCAGCGGTTGACCAATATTGGTTTGTTGCTCCAGCCGCGATGTCGGTAATCCGAATTCAAATCAACGGCACCGCGCGGTCGAAATTATCCCACGCGAGTAAGCTGGACGTTTTTGCGTCGAGGGTTTTGACGGACAGGCGGACACCGAGGCCTTGGGCCATGAAATAGTAGTAGGGATGAAACTTCCGCGGGCGTGGTCGGTCCACAACTATCGATTCGCCCAGCTTCAATGTTTCTAGTTCCGGATGCTTTCGCAGTCCTCCGGCATGTCGCGGTATTCCGTGTGATCTAAGGGATTTAAGGACAAGATAACGGCTGCACCGATCTTTTCTGGCGACCGCCCCGACCGTGAGTCTTCGGGTAACGTAGAGGGCAGGATAATGACACAGGGCCACGGATTCCAACCCTCGTGCGTTGATTTTTTGATTAGATTCTTGAACTCCTTCGCGGTGATTGCGCTCGAATCCGGACAAGTTTTCGGTTAAATTCGGTATTTTCGGGGAAACGCTAATGCCAGTGGACTTGTACCAAAAATTAAGTCCCAACTTTGCGCTTTGGGAATTCACAAAATCGCCCACGGCGGACCGGAATGGGATTCGAAATATTCCTAACAAGACCGAGATCCGCAATCTTACTCGATTGTGTTCCGCAATCCTGCAGCCGGCTCGTGATGCACTTGGGCCTCTCAAGATCTCATCTGGGTTCCGATCAAAGGAGCTGAACGATCTAGTCGGTGGCGTTCCAGACAGTGACCACCGATTGGGTTTTGCAGCGGACGTCATTCCAGTACACGCGGGCACCCGTGAATTTGCGGAATGGGTTGTTCACAACTGTCATTTCGACCAGGTAATTCTTGAGTTTGGGACCCTTTTGGCGCCGAGCTGGATCCATGTGAGTATTGCACCAAGTCTTAGGCATGATGTTTTGAGAGCCTATAGGCGGAACGGTAAAACTGTTTATCGGATGATCACGTTATAACCAGGTGACGTAGTAGTTGACGTTCTAAATCCGAAGTACGCTTAGCAGAATGAGTCTGATGCTCGCGAAACAGACTTTATGCGATACAAACGGTCGAATGCCTATTAGCCCAGATACAGAGCGGCCGTAAATTGCAGTTAATCCTTCGTTCCACCAGAATCCAAACTTCCGAAAGAAGCCACCTGACCGAGCGCCTTACAACTGCAAATATGACAAGAAGGCAGCCTGAGTTAGCCTCAGGCTGCCTTGTCCGTTCGAGTTTCAAACGGCTTCTGGCTAACGGTTATCGTGCGGGACGGTGACCGTTGCGGTTGCCAGCGTTGCGTTGCCGGCCGCATCACGCGCCCGGTACGTGATCGTATAAACACGTCCGCTATTGGTACCACTACGCTCGGCGCGCAATGTGAATTCCCGGTCGTCCGTTCCGAACGCGGCGTCCTCGATGTCACTTTCGGTGTTGCCGTCGCCCTTTCCATTGACCGGTTCATTCGCGGTGATCGAAACAAGTTCAACCGTCGGGTTCGGGTCGAGATTGTCCTGCACCGTGACGCTTGCCAGTATTGACACCAGTCGATGATCAGGCGGGTTTAGTATCGATGGTGAAACCGAAACCTGGATCGTCGGCGGTGTTACATCCGCCACAAACCCTTCAAACTGGCTGGCCAGGAAGGGGCCGGTCGTGAACGCGTCGGAAACAATGAGTGAATCCCCCTGTCCCACGATCAGCAGGCCTTTGACAAAATACGGGCCATTGACGCCATTGCGACCGATCTCCCTCCCGTCGAAAACAAAGGTCATAGTGTTCGCCCCGACGGCAAAGAACCCGGAACGTGCATCGAAGTCGATCTCACGTCCATTGCTGTCCGTCAGCCGCGCCGACCACTGATAGAAACCGGCTCGGCGCACTTCGACCCCGACAGATACGTCGAGAAAGTCGAACCGGCCGTTGCCGTTGGTGTCCCGGCCAGCAGCCGTACCGGTCCCGGTGAGAAAGATTGGCGTATGCTGGAAGTTCCGGAAGTTGTAAGCGGCGGTTTGATGAGCGTTGATCCGCTCATCGACAATTGCAAGCGTCAAACCATCTTCTTCGGCCAGACGCAGCACGCTTAATTGATATGGGCCGTTCACTCGGTTGTTGAAGATCGTTTCGCCGTCAAACCTGAGTGCGACAGTGTTGAGCCCCGGGTTCAAGGCCATTTTCGTGCTGAAACTCTGCTCATTGCCATTCGCGTCCGTCAGCGTGCCGAAAACGCGATAGGTGCCCGCGACAGTGATGTTGACGCCCGCTTCGACCGTGAGATTGTTGTAGAAGGTGTCGCCGTCGGTATCCACGCCGAAATCGCGGAATGGGCCAACGATCGTCGAAGCACTGCGGCTGACGGTTGCTAATGCAAATTCTTCACGACTAAACGCCGGCACGACCCCTGAAGCTGCCCGCTCGGCGATAAAGGCGATACCATAGTTTCCCGGCTGGACCGTATCGGTAAAATCGCCTGTATAGATGCCGTCATTGGCCGCTGCATCGCCGTTAGTTCCGTCATCGCGCAAGACGATCTCACTGACGGAATTGTTGGGTAGGCCGACCTGAGCTTTAACCGTTGCTCCGGTCAATGGCGAATTATTATGCATGAGCGTACCGAACAGTCGCAGGCTTTCGCCCATCCGAACGCTGGAGCGTGCCAATGAAGCGGTCAAGGTAATGGCAGGATTCTCGATCCAGCCGCTTATCGCGTAGCCGACCGTTCCTGACGGTTCGACAACCGATGGTGCGGTAACTTCAACCGTCCAGATCCCGACTTGCGGCGCCGTGAATTCATAGACTTCGATGAGGCCGCCCAGATACGAGCCTTCATCGAGTTTGACATTCGCATTCCCGATCACCGAGACCGCGTCGAAACGCTGGCCTGACGGCGAGACGAGCGCCATATCGAGATTACCGGTCGGATGCATCAGCGAGATGAAAGTCGGCCCGTTCTGGTCGATAGGGATGGTATGGGTCCGGGTTTGGCCCTGTTGGATCGATTCGACAATACTGCCGGTCTGCGCCAAAGCGGGTGTTCCCGCCAATGCCGATGCCCTATTCGTGCCGAAGACGGTGACGCGGTCTCGTACGGTGTTAAAAACCCCGAGCGACCCGGTCAGCGAGGTATGTTTCGCCTGCCCGTTAGCTCCGCTCGATGCGAAGGTCCGGTTCTGTGTGTAGGGCAGCGCATGGACCGATGTGACGGGGACGATCGTATCGCCGCGTCCGCTCATGGCCAGCAGCAACCGGTCGAGCGGGCGGCAGAATGGATTCAGGAAAAAACAATCGGGGTCATAGTCGCCCGCCAGGGCGGTATACTTGACCTTCGGATTCGAGCCGTGAGTCGCGTTATAGAACCTCATGTACGGCGTAGTCAACTGGAGCGCCGCAGGTGCCGCAAAGGTTTGGATCAACACCGGGGCAAGCACGCCGATGATGCCGAATCGCGCGCCGCCGCGGATCAGTATGCTTTGGATCTTATCTGCCAGCGGGCTGCCGGCGTTCGGCGTGCCGAGCTGGACGACCTGCTCGACCGAGTCGTTGTTTTCGACATAGTCTCGCGAGTCCAAACCGCCTTTGCTGTGAGCAACGATGACGACTTTATCAACGCCCCAACGCTGTTTCGAGGCGTCGACCACGTTCGAGATCTTGGCGGCATTGTTTCCGATGCTGTCGAGGTTGCCCATGTTCAGCTCGTTGGTGTTGGGGATCCCCAACTGACCCAGGCCCGGTACCCACTGGCCAGACCACGTGTTGCCGCTCGAAAGGATCCCGTGCGCCAAAACGACGGGACGCGCTATCTCGATCTTCAATTCCACCCAGTCAATGGCTACGCACCAAACCTCTTCACTGTTGGCCGTATCGATGTCTATCCGAATGAAGTTGTCGGCGGGTGTGACCGTGCCGCCCCGCCCCGGATCGGAAGGAAAGTTGATCCACTCGATCGGGATCTCAAACTCGTTCAATCTCCAGACATTGTTATCGCCTTGCAAAAATTCACCCGGCACCACATTGCCGTTAAAGGTTATCCGATCTCTTTCGGGCTTAAACTGACCGCCGCCTCCAAAGAAGTCTACGTCAAAGGCCGGCATCTTCAGGGTGGCCGTTGCCTTGATCGCTCCGGCGGCCTTGAGCTTTGCGATGTCGCCGGCCACACGCCCGACCTTCAGCGTAATGTTCAGCGGCCCGCCGTTGCGGAAGGTACAGCCGCTATCGAGGCCGCCGCCGCAATCGACCACAAACGTGGCGTCATTGCAATCATTGGGGGTGATCCCGGAGCTGTTGCAGCGAGGACAATTATTAGCGGCTGCCACGGCGAGGCTTCTATTCGCGCCGGTGTAGCGAGGTGCGGAACGGAGCGTACACATATCTCCGGCGGTTTTCACTTTAAGCGAATCGAGGGTTATTGGTTCCAGTAAACTTAGAAGTCCGCGGTTCGAATTTATGGCCGCGGACGGATCCTCCGTCCCGGAGCTGTTGACGACGTTGAGATGACGGGATACCGTCGCGATTCCCGCTTAACGCGATCCGGCGTCTGCACGAATTGTTTTTGATCAGATATCTGAGCTTCCGCAGTTTTAACGAACAATAACGGAGCGGTGACCAAAGCTACAAGAATAGCCGCGAGGGAAAGGGGGCTTTTTCTGTTCATGTCTCCTCCTGAGAGTAAAAGGAATGACTCCATTGAGAGAAAAGGATCTTACGAAGGGAGTGCTTTTCTCGTAAGTCCCTGGTGATTGGCTCCGGGTGAGACGCGGGGGCGCACCTGTAATAATTCACCTGCCGCGCGAAACACTATTGACTACCCAGGCTTTTGCCTTGATTCAATTATCCGGAATATGGCGGATTAAAACTTATTTCAGGAGATTTGTCAAAACAATTATCGGTGTCTGCCACACAGCGGCAACGGGCTGCCCGGCGAGGAATATCGACCGCAGGTGGTCGGGTACTCTATCTGTGCTTGGAGGAGAAGCGGTCCGAAATGGCAAATCACTTTCGAAGAATGGGAGTTAGCTCAGACGCGATTCTGATTTACACCGGGAATTCGCCGGACAAGCCCCTAAAATAGTGTCGGAGAGGCTTGGACACTCGTCGATCGCACGTACACTTGACACCTATTCTCACGTGTTGCCAACCATGCAGAAGGACGCCACCGATCAAATGGAAAGGTTGTTATTTGGTACTTGATTTGCGATTGATGCACTGCGGATGCACTAAAGCGAAAAAGCGAGTCTTTCCGACTCGCCTCTTCTGCTTCTCAAATATTGGAAAAGCAGGATTTAACTGTGGTGGCGGGGGGGAGGATCGAACTCCCGACCTTGGGGTTATGAATCCCACGCTCTAACCATCTGAGCTACCCAGCCACGGAACTAAGATTATAATTTACCAAATTGGAAAATCAAACATACTATTTCAAAATGAACCGAAATGGACTGTTCCGGACGCGTCAGGCTTCCTGCGGCTTTCTTTGCGGCCTTGGCGGGCTCTGCCCGAACCCTCCTATGCTCCCGCGCACAACTGCATTAAGTTGAAGGAAGCCCAAACGGCAGGGCCGCCTGTTCATAATCGCGAACGAACTAAGTTTAGAACGTAGCCGACCAGACGGTTGACGTTAACCGCCTATTTTCCCGCCAACCCTTGCTACTGTTAGAATTAACTCTGTCGTAGATCTTATGCCGTTTGGCTTCGCAGCTTCGGTGGACCATTCGGCCGTTATTTTGTCGCTGTTCTTGATGCTTGCGGCGGCGAAGATAATGGCCGAGGTATTTGAGCGCCTTCGCCAGCCGGCGGTGGTCGGCGAGATACTCGCGGGCATCGTCATCGGCCCGAGCCTGCTGGCTTGGGTCGCCCCGTCGGAGGTGATCACGGTCCTGGCCGAGTTCGGTGTTATTTTCCTGCTGTTCACGGTCGGGCTCGAGACAAAGCCGAAAGACATTTTTCAGGTCGGGTCGCGTGCCCTTTTAGTTGCGGTCCTTGGTGTCGTTCTTCCTTTTATCGCGGGTTTTGTTATTGCGATGGCGTGGGACGGTTCGACGGTCGAGGCGATGTTCATCGGAGCTGCGCTTGTCGCGACATCGGTTGGGATAACTGCCCGCGTGCTCGGTTCGATGGGGCTGCTCGATCTTCCGACCTCGCGGATCATTCTCGGTGCGGCCGTGATCGACGATATTCTCGGGCTCATTATCCTGTCGCTTGTTTCTTCCGTCAGCCAGCAGGGAGCCGTCAGTTACACGGGCCTTGCGAAAACCGCCGGCGCCGCTATCCTTTTTACGGCTTTTGTCGCTTTGGTCGGATCGAGGGTACTTACCCGCCTTGCCCCCGTAATCGAAAACTGAAGGTAAGCACTCCGTTCTTTAATTTTGGGCTGATCCTTTGCCTTGGACTTTCACTCGCGTCGATCTACGTCGGTGTCGCCGCTATTATCGGGGCCTTTCTGGCCGGCATGGCACTCGCTGAGGCGACCGAGGACAATCCGAAGATGCATCGCCTAACGCGCGGCGTGACCGAATTTCTTGTGCCGTTCTTTCTGGTCAATATCGGCATGCAGCTCGATATTTCGATCCTCCGCGATCCTGAGTGTGGTCGCTCTCGCCGTTATCGTTACCGCGCTCGCTGTGGCAACGAAATTCGTCGGCTGCGGGCTTGGGGCGTGGGGAATGACAAGGCGTGAAATGGCGCAGATCGGCATCGGGATGGTTCCGCGCGGCGAGGTCGGCATCGTCGTCGCGCAGATCGGCCTCGGGCTGGGTGTCATAAGCGGGCATTTCTTTGCCGCCGTGTTGTTCATGGCCGTCGCTACAACGCTTATCGCACCGCCGTTCATCAAACGGTTGTTTGCTAAAGATGAAGACGAGGACGGTATTCCGGACAATATCGTCGAAACCGACGTGTCTGAGGAATTTACGCGCATCGGATAGATGCCGGCCGAGAAAGAGGGGATCATGCAGGAGGCATTTTTCAGATCTATCGTCGCGTTTCCCACAATGTTCCTGATGCTGGCGGTGACAGCCGCGGCTGTGTCGGCCCAGGTACGCGGACGGCCGATGCCCCGAACAAGGTCGATCACCATCGTTACCGAGCCCAATGCAAAGATCGCCATCGACGGTGTAAGTTACGGAACGACGGACAGCTCGGGGACGCTTGCTTTGCCAGCCGTCCCCGCGGGACGTAAGACCGTCCGCGTCCGAGCCGACGGCTTTGCCGAGGCTAGAAAGGAGCTTCTTCCCGCACAGGCCGGAAACGTTGCGATACCGTTAGTCAAAACAACCGACAAAGCAGAGCTCGCATTTCAGAACGGCCTGCGGCTCAGCCTGCTCGACCGCCAAAAGGCCATTGCGGCCTTTGAAGAGGCGGCTAAACTTCGGCCCGCATATACTGACGCATTTATTGGGCTCGCGAGGATCTATTCCGACACCGGCGAAACCCAAAAGGCCCGGAACGCAATTGCAAGAGCTCGACGCTCCCGGCCCGCCATAGCGGAAGCTTCGGCGATAGAGGGCCGTGTGCTCAAAGGCATCGGTGAGGAAGAAAAGGCGATCGCGGCGTTCAAACGAGCGATAAAAGAAGGCGGCGGCTTTCAGCCTGAGGCTTTAACGGGCCTCGGGATGCTATATAAGGAAAGGGCCGAGAACGATGCAGGTTCCGGCGATCCGGAAAGGGAGGCGAAGAATTACATTGAAGCCGAGCGCTATTTCAGAAGCGCAATAGATCAATTGTCGGGCTCGGAAGATTCGGTCGTGCTCTACCAATTACTTGGGCTCGTTTATGAACAACAGAAAAAGCCGGCCGAGGCGATAGCGTTGTACGAAGAATTTCTCAAACTATTCCCAAATAACCCTGAATCTGAGGCGTTCCGCTCGTTCATCGTGCAGCTAAAAAAGCAGTACCCTGACCTAAAATAGGCGCCCGAAACCTGCCATTCTGACCGATTACGAGGCGATCAGACCTGAAAAGAATTCTTGACAGAACATCGGCTAACATCTATTATTCTCTTTGTGCGATGTTGAACACATCTGTACGCATCATCCTATCTCTACTGAAATAAGACATTTAGTCCTTCGATCTTCCGCACGTCTCGTCTAACCGAAACGGTCCCTTTCACGAATAATGTCAGCTAAATTAGGGGAAATTCTTGTCCGTGAGAACTTGGTGACGCCCGCGCAGCTTCGCGAGGCGCTCGATTACCAGCGTGCCAGCGGGGGCCGGCTCGGCTCTAATCTCGTTAAGCTCGGGATCATTTCCGATGATGTGATCACCGCTGTTCTCTCCCGGCAATACGGCGTTCCCTCGATCAACCTCGACCTGTTCCAAATTGAGGCCGAGGTCATAAAGCTGATCTCGCAGGAAGTCGCTCTCAAGTACATGATACTGCCCGTGTCACGCAACGGCTCGACGCTGACCCTTGCGATGGCTGATCCGACAAATGTCTTTGCAATGGACGACATCAAGTTCATGACCGGGTTCAACGTCGAGCCGGTCATAGCTTCCGAAGCGTCTATCCAGATGTCGATCGGCAAGTACTACGGCGGATCGAACCAGATCGATATTTTTGACGCCGCGATCGCGCTTCGAGACCGAAAAGGCATTGACCGCTCGCACGATCAACAAGAACGGCAAGAACGGCCATTCAAAGAACGGCGCCAAGGCAGCCGCAAGCTTAAAGTCAAATATTTCGGCCGACGACATCGATGTCAATATCAGCAATTTCGATTTCGATTCCCACGAAGGCGAAGATTTCGAGATCGTACAGGAAAACGAGGAGATCGATCTCGCAACGCTGGCCCGGGCCAGCGAGGATGCTCCGGTCGTCCGGCTCGTCAACATCCTGATGGTCGATTCGCTTCGGCGCGGCGCGTCCGACATTCACGTCGAGCCGTACGAGAAGGATTTCCGCATCCGCTTCCGTATCGACGGCGTGCTTTACGACGTAATGCATCCGCCGATGAAGATCCGTGATCCGCTTATTTCCCGCCTGAAGATCATGGCGAAGCTGGACATTTCGGAAAAGCGGCTGCCGCAGGACGGGCGCATCAAGATCAAGGTCAAGATCGACGACCGCTCGCGCGAGCTCGATTTCCGTGTTTCGACTCTCCCCACTCTTTTCGGCGAAAAGGTCGTGCTTCGCCTTCTCGATAAAGAGAAGCTGATGCTCGATATGTCGAAGCTCGGTTTCGAACCCGAAAGCCTGGAAAAATTCCAGAAAGCGATCGCAAATCCGTACGGGATGGTGCTCGTTACAGGCCCGACGGGTTCCGGTAAAACGAATACGCTTTATTCGGCACTGCAAACGCTGAACACGCCGGAAACGAATATCATGACGGCCGAGGACCCGGTCGAATTCAACCTTCAGGGCATCAACCAGGTGCAGATGAAGGAACAGATCGGGCTCAACTTTGCCGCCGCACTTCGCTCGTTCCTGCGTCAGGACCCGAACATCGTCCTGGTCGGTGAGATCCGCGACTTTGAAACGGCCGAGATCGCGATCAAGGCCGCGTTGACGGGCCACCTTGTTCTTTCGACGCTCCACACGAACGACGCTCCGTCGACCGTATCGCGTCTTGTGAACATGGGTATCGAACCGTTCCTCGTTGCGACGTCGGTGAACATCATCCAGGCGCAAAGGCTTATCAGGCGAATCTGTTCAAGCTGCAAGGTCGAAACGCATTATCCGCCCGAAGCTCTCGTCGATATCGGGTTCTCGCCCGAAGAGGCCGCCGAGATCAAGATGTACAAAGGCTCCGGCTGCGATGTATGTTTGAATACGGGTTTCAAGGGCCGGGTCGGCCTTTACGAAACAATGGAAGTTAACGATGAGCTCCGCGAGCTTATCATCATTGGCGCGAGCGCTATCGAGCTCAGGCGAAAAGCGATCGAGAGCGGTATGATAACCCTGAGAGGCTCAGGACTGGCCAAGCTCCGGCAAGGCATTACGACAGTGGAAGAAGTTGTTAAGGAAACTGTTCTCTAAGGATAGGGAGGAAATATGGTTGTACGGGCAATTGCTTTGACTTTGGCTTTGTTGATCGGGATCGGAACGATCATTCCACTGGCGACGGAAATGGCCGAGGCCGGGCCGAAGAAGTCGAAACGCTACAAGAAAAAGGAAAGACGATGGAAGGGCGTCAGGAAGTATTCCAAACGCTGGTGGCAGCTGTACCGGGCACAGGAACGCCGTAAGAAGGCGCGTGCGTACCGGCGGCGTCAGCTTCGACTCCGCCAGCTCAGGCTTGCACGCTTGAACAAGCAGGGCGGGGCGACTCCGGAAAAGGCCGTAGCCACGAAAGCGAACGTTCCGGAAACCAAGACGGCTGCGATGCTGCCTTCAGGCCAGCCGGCACCGGCAAGTTGGAAACGCGGCGACGCCACCGGCGGCGAGCTTCAGTTCAGCGTTGACGGCGGAAATGGTACTGCCGCGATCTCGGTTGTCGGTCCCGCGATGGGCGAGTCAACGGGCACCGGACGCAACCGCTCGGTCGGCGGTGTTCCGACAGCGTCTCTTCGCCGTGACGTCATCAACCGGATGATCCGCGAGAACGGATGGGTTGTGAACGACTATCAGAAAGAGATCGGCGGAAAGTCGGTTTATGTGGTTGTAGCACAATCGCAAGGGACGGGCGGACGTGTGAATTCAAGAATGTTCTATTTCACCGAGGTCAACGGACGGATCTACAGCGTTGCGACCAACTCGCATACCGAAGCTGCTGAGCGTATTGCCGACGAATCGGAAAAAGTGATCTACTCGCTGCAGGGCCAGTCAAGGCCGGTACAGCAGGCTACAAAAGAATAAGCAGGTAAGACCACCTATTCAGGGCCGCCCGGTTCCTTCGAGCGGCCCATTTCCCACCCACCTTTTTTATGAGCGCTCGATCAACCCATCACGGCCGAAAACTCGGTAACCCTGCCGGACCTTCTTCGAAAGATGACGGACGCCCGGGGTTCCGATCTTCACATCACGACCAACTCGCCGCCGCAGGTGCGTGTGCACGGCCACCTGTCGCCGCTTCCCGGATTTGGCAGCATGACGCCCGCCGACACCAAGCGGCTTGCCTACTCGGTCTTGACCGACGCGCAAAAGCACCGGTTCGAAGAGAACCTGGAGCTCGACTTCTCGTTCGGCCTCAAGGGAATGTCCCGCTTTCGTGCCAACCTTTTCAATCAGAAAGGAGCGGTCGGAGCAGTATTCCGTGCGATTCCATATGAGATCAAAACGTTCGACGATCTCGGCCTGCCGCCGGTCGTCGCTGATCTTTGTAAAAAGCCCCGCGGCCTTATCCTGGTAACAGGGCCGACCGGTTCGGGTAAATCGACAACGCTTGCATCGATGGTCGACAAGATCAATGTCGACCGCCATGAGCATATTCTCACCATCGAAGACCCGATCGAATTTCTTCACAATCACAAGAATTGCGTTGTGAACCAACGCGAGGTCGCGGCCGACACTCATTCATTCGGAGCCGCTCTCCGCACCGCACTCCGCCAGGACCCTGATATTGTGCTGGTCGGCGAAATGCGTGACCTTGAAACGATCGAGATGGCCCTTCGGATCGCGGAAACCGGCCACTTGACCTTTGCCACTCTGCACACCAACTCGGCCTACTCGACCATTAACCGTATCATCGACGTATTCCCGTCAGCCCAGCAGGCCCAGGTTCGGACGCAGCTTTCATTGGTTCTTGAAGGCATCATGTGTCAGGCCCTGCTGCCGAAAGCATCGGGCGACGGCCGGGCGATGGCGCTGGAGATCTTGATCCCGAACGCAGCTATACGCAACCTGATCCGCGAAGACAAGATCCACCAGATCTATTCGATGATGCAGACCGGTCAGGACAAGTTCGGAATGCAGACGTTCAACCAAGCACTTGCGACGCTTCATCACAAAAAGCAGATCACGCTTGAAACGGCGATGCAGAGAACGTCGAACGCCGACGAGCTCAAGGAATTGATCGAACGCGGATCGGGACTGAACCAGTCCTATGGCGGCGGAAACGAAAGATCAAAGGTGCCGCCTGGCGGCGGGAGCCCGTACGCGCAGGGACGCCCGGTCGGCTCGCGGCCGCCGGCACGTTAGTAAAACTATTCACCACAGAGATGCAGAGACGCCGAGAGAAATCAAAGAAAAATAGAATCACCTTTTGGTCCTAAAAAACTCTGCGTCTCGGCGGTAAAACCATCCTTCTAGGAGCTAGAAACTAATGCCAACTTACGCATTCAAAGGACGAAATCGGCTGAACGAACTCGTTGCGGGCGAGCGCGATGCCGCCAGCCAGGATGAGCTTCGCGCCCTGCTGCGTCGCGAGCAGATCGTGATGACGCAGGCTGCTGAAAAGGGCCGTGTCGTTTCGATACCCAAGATCGGACGGCGAAAAAAGGTCGGGGCCAAAGAGCTTGCCGTGTTCACGCGGCAGTTCTCGGTCATGATCGACGCCGGTTTGCCGCTGGTCCAGTGTCTCGACATCCTTGCGGAGCAGCAGCAGAACGCCTTTTTTAAGGATGTTCTTCGGCAGGTCCGGCAGAATGTGGAAGAGGGCGCGACCCTATACCAGGCGCTTGAAAAACACCCGAAGGTCTTCGACTCGCTTTACTCGCACATGGTCGAAGCCGGTGAAACGGGCGGTGTGCTCGACCTGATCCTGCAGCGTCTCGCGACCCTTATTGAAAAGGTCGTAAAACTCAAGCGAAGCATTGTTTCGGCATCCATCTACCCGGCGGCCGTTATTGTGGTCGCTATCGGGGCCATCGCGATCATTATGGTCGTTGTCATCCCGCAGTTCGAGCAGATCTTTCTCGGTTTGCTCGGTCCGGGCGAACTGCTTCCGCTTCCGACGCGTATCGTCATGGGTATAAGCGGCTTTCTTGCCGGATGGGGCGGACTTGGCCTGCTGATCGGCCTTATCGGAACTGCGGTCGGTACTAATTATTGGTACAAGACTGAAAAAGGACGCTGGCAGATAGATACGCTTCTGCTCAAGCTCCCGATCTTCGGCAGCATCTTGAGAAAGATCGCCGTTGCCCGGTTCTCGCGAATCCTTTCGACGTTGTTGTCGTCAGGTGTTCCTATCCTTCAATCGCTCGATATTACGGCAAAAACGGCCGGTAACGTCGTGATCGAAAATGCCATTCTTAAGGTACGTGCCGGTGTCGAACGCGGTGAAAATTTTGTCGAACCGTTAAAGGCGACAAACGTCTTCCCGCACATGGTTTCGCAGATGATCGGCGTCGGTGAACAGACCGGTGCCCTCGACGCGATGCTGGGCAAGATCGCCGATTTTTACGAGGAAGAGGTCGACACGGCTATCGCCGACCTGCTCGCGATGATCGAACCGGTCCTTATCGCCTTCCTCGGCGTGACCATCGGATCGATCGTTATCTCGATGTACCTTCCGCTCTTCTCGCTCATCGGCAAACTCGCCGGCGGGCCGAAGTAAGGAACCGAAGAAAGTAGGAAAATGGAAAGAGGCTGCCCTTCGGGACAGCCTCTTTGCATTGGGCCAACTGTATAACTGTCAACTGAATAACGTGTTGACTGTTCAAAACTGGTTTCTGGATATAAGTTGACAGTTTTTCAGTGAACAGTTAACAGTTTTTGGATCCAGCTATTAACGGAATTCCGAAATACGTACTATGATAATTACGTACTCATAACCTAAAGAAAACACGAAGCTGAATGGCACTGAACATTAGGTCAAAGGACGAATGTCGATGGGACATCGTCAGTCTCGGCGAAGTAATGCTCCGGATGGACCCGGGCGATAAACGTATTCATACGACCCGCTCATTCGAGGTGTGGGAAGGCGGTGGTGAATACAATGTTGCCCGCGGGCTGAAACGATGCTTTGGCCTTGACGCGGCGGTCGTCACTGCTTTGGCCGATAACCCGATCGGACGATTGGTCCAGGACCTGATCTATCAGGGAGGCGTCGATCAGTCGCACGTCAAATGGGTCAAGTATGACGGCGTAGGGCGGACGGTCCGGAACGGGATGAATTTTACCGAACGCGGTTTTGGCGTCCGTGCGGCGCTAGGATGTTCCGACCGCGGGCATACGGCTGTCTCGCAGCTCAAGCGAGGCGACATCGATTGGGAAAAGGTCTTTGGTGAGGAGGGCGCACGGTGGTTTCATACTGGCGGCATCTTTTGCGCGCTGTCCGAATCGACGCCGGATGTCGCCAAGGAAGCGATGGAGATCGCAAAAAAACACGGCACCGTAATCTCTTACGATCTTAATTATCGCGACTCGCTCTGGCGGTCCATCGGCGGCCAGGCCAAGGCACAGGATGTGAACCGCGACCTTGCGAAATATGTCGACGTGATGATCGGGAACGAAGAGGATTTTACGGCGTGCCTCGGCTATGAGGTCGAAGGCCAGGACGAGCATCATTCAAAGCTTGATGTCTCGAACTTTGAAAAGATGATCCGAAAGGCCGTCGCCGATTTTCCGAATTTCGCGGTCGCTGCCACCACACTGCGAAACGCGAAAACCGCGTCGATCAACGATTGGGGAGCGGTCTGTTTTACCGACGGCCAGCTTTATCAGGCGACGATGCGTCCTGACCTCGACATCTTCGATCGTGTGGGCGGCGGTGATTCGTTCGCCTCGGGCCTGATCTACGGATTCCTTACAGGCGAGTCGCCCGAATGGGCCGTCAACTGCGGCGCTGCTCACGGTGCGTTGGCGATGACGACCCCGGGCGATACGACGACCGTTGGCCTCAGTGACGTACTACGCGTAATGAAGGGCGGCGGCGCCCGTGTTGCGAGATAAGAATCTGTGGCCCGCACGAATAACGCGAATCGGCGCGAATAATAGCCGAATGGTCGAGTCTTATTCGCGTTCATTCGCGTAATTACGCGGGCAAAACCGATGAACATGGACAAAACACAAATAATCAACAAGATCGAAGAGACCGGCCTGGTACCGGTTGTTCGGGCGTCGTCGGCGGACGAGGCGATGCGTGTCATCGACGCGATCAAAGAGGGCGGTGTTTCCGTGCTCGAGATCACGATGACGGTTCCCGGGGCCGTAAAGGTCATCGAGGAAGTTGTCAAAAAGTTCGGTGCTGAAGCGACCGTCGGCGCCGGGACCGTGCTGGATCCCGAAACAGCCAGGGCGTGCATTCTCGCGGGCGCTCAGTTCGTGGTCAGCCCGGCGCTCAATCTCGATACCATTGCTCTGTGTCGGCGGTATAGTGTCCCGGTCATGCCCGGTGCGTTGACGCCGACCGAGGTCGTGACCGCATGGCAGGCCGGAGCTGATTTTGTAAAGGTGTTCCCGTGCGGCTCGATGGGCGGTGCAAGCTATATCAAAAACCTCAAAGGCCCGCTGCCGCATATCAAGTTCATCCCGACCGGTGGTGTTTCGTTAAAGACGGCGGCCGATTTTATCAAAGCGGGCTCCAGCGCGCTCGGCGTTGGGACCGATCTTGTCGATGTAAAGGCGATCCGTGCGGGCGAGGCCCACGTCGTTACCGAAAGGGCAAAGCAATTCTCGGAGATCATACGGGAGGCACGGGCAAACTAACCCCGCCGCCCTCGTCCTGCCTCTCATCATGCATGCGGAACGATCGCCCAATCGTTGTTCCCGGAGATCTGCATCAGGGCCTCTCTCAGCCACACAAAGTGAGCGGGCATGAACTCTGCCCCGGCTGCCATAACACTTGATGTTTGACGGCCAAAATTCGGAACTTCCACACCGGCCCTGACGCATGCCTTTACAAATTCTGCCTGTCCGGCGCCCACATTCGCCGCCGGAGCGCCTTGAGCGAAGTGGAAATCTTCGAACTTCTGCTGCTCGGACGCGTCAATAAGGTTCAACTGGACCATTTGGGCCGCCGCCGATTTGCTAAGGCAGGTGTATTCGTCCTGCAGGCCGAGCATATGACCGTATTCGTGGACGACGGTCGTCGGATAACTGTGGACCGCAGTCTGGGTCAGGAACGACTGCGTGTCCATGTCATCTTTGGTGGAGATCTTCGCGTAATCAGTGCGGCCGCTCATCTTGCTTACGCTGGATTTGCCCCAGGTTTTGGGGATAAAGATCTTGTTGGAATTACGTGATTCGACCCGCGTGAGTCCGCATTGCTTCAGCAGGGCAATGACCGTCCTTTGATAGGACGAAGCTTGCGCTGCCGTATCCGGTAACGAAAAGCTTCGGCTGCGGGTTCAGTTTAGCGATCTGTTTCATCAGCGTCTCGACTTGTAAGCGTGTCTGCGTGCTCACGTTCGCCCCGATGAAATCCACATAGTACGGAAGTACTTTCGGAAGGTCTGTTGCGATCAGGGCCGCCGAGTTCGGCTGTTGCGTCGATCCTGTATACAGTTGAACGGTCCGCGGGGCCGCCGCGCCGAGGGCAGTATGCTTGTAATGAGCGTCACGGCCTACACTCTCGCTTCCCCCCTGGCCTTGCGAGAAGTTGACGACGAAGTGAGCTTGAGCTTGCTCTGCAACGGTCAGGAACTTTAGCACGAATGTCGGCTTCACTGTCGTGGGGCCTCGCTGGAACATAAACTTTCCTTCCCAATGGGCCGTTATCAGAGCTTGAAAATCATGCTGAAACTGCATAAGTTCACCTGCGGTTGCGGTCGCGTTCGTGCTATTGACGATAGATAACCGGTGCTTGATCTGAAGTGAGTTACCGTTCAGTTTGGCGTTAAAACGGCCGACACCGGTTGAGGGCAAAAACTCGATGCTCATAGGACCTCCGAGGATATTCGATTCGAGATCGACGCCAACCTAGAACAGGGCGTCGGGGTGTGATTTGTGTGGAGACTGTACCAAACAAAAAAATCGGATGCAACTTTATGCTTGCACGCGAGCCGTCGCAAGCATCATCCGTTCAACATATTTGGCGATCACATCGGCTTCGAGATTTATGTCGTCACCGGGGTCCAGTGTGGAAAGATTTGTCAGCTCCCAGGTTTTCGGGATGACGGCGATGTCGAAACTTTCAGCATCGAGTTTTGCGATCGTTAAGCTTATTCCTTCGACCGCGACCGAACCTTTGTAGACAAAATACCGGGCCATCTCCAAGGGGAAGCCGATCCGAACGGTCCAGAAATCGCCATCTTTTTCAGCGGAAACAAACTGCCCTCGCCCATCCACGTGGCCCTGGACGATGTGGCCGCCGAGACGTGTTGACGGAGTAACGGCGCGTTCAAGGTTTACGCGTGAACCGGACGTTAGTTTGCCGAGAGTAGACCGATCGAGAGTTTCCCGCGACACATCGGCAGCGAAGCTTTCGTTCCCGACATCGAGGGCCGTAAGGCAGACGCCGTTTACCGCGATCGAGTCACCGTTCGATGTACCGTCCGCAACGACACCGGCAGAAACTTCTATCCGAGCGCCGCCGGCCGTCTCGGTCACGGACCGCACAGTTCCAAGCTCTTCTATGATACCGGTGAACACGAGCGGCGTTGAGGATCAAAACCAGGGTTTCTTATTGGCGATGTAGGTCTGAACGAATTCCTCGTCGGATTTTGTCAGATACATTATGCCCTCGATGATACCGATGACAGACGGCACAATGACCAGCGGTGTTGCGATGCCGCAGGTAACGATCGCCAGAATGAGCGAAACCAGATAGACCGAAAGCAGTATTATGCCCTCTTGCGTGTAGCCCAGGATAAATTTGTGAATTCCCAATCCGCCAAGTACGATTCCGCAAATACCGGCCGCTATCTTTTTTTCGGCACCCGGAAGCGGCGCTCCCGCGGGCTGCGGAATATGCTGCATAGGCATCGGGCTGATCGGCGGCAGGACCGTTCCGCAATTTGTACAGCGGGCGTTCATTGCCGTGTTCTGCGTGGAACAAGTGGAACAAGTTACATATTGTGTGGCCATATTTGTTTTTGCTCAGGACGACGGTCTTCGCGCGTGAACAAGTATCGAATAGACGCCGCGCAATTGTCAAAGTTTGGTTGGCCGCCTGCCTGATTTCGCGGCCGATCGTTATAAGATCTATAAAGCGATGACAGAACCGACAACACAAAAGATCGAACCGCCAATATTGAAGCGTAAGGCGGACGGAACAGTTGAGGCCAATTCGATCGCGGACCTGATCGAATGGTTTCTCAATTACGACGAACGCACGGCAAGGATGCGGCACCCGCACACCAACGAACTCTTTCAATGGAAACAGGCGGATGACGAGGCGAATGGCGTCGGCATCTATCCATTCGAGAACGCCGAAGCACGCTTTGCCATCGGCGCGTTCCAGGCCGTGCAAGAGAACAACTCCGAACCGCTGCTGGATCTATGGCTGAACGACGTTGCCGCCGCACTGCACGAAGCCAGGAATACAAAAGCCGAGATCGCCGAAGCCAACAAGATCGACGAAACCTCGCTCGATTCCGCATTGGCCAAGGCCGAAAAACTCACCACGAAAGCCGAGAAACGTCTTTACCTAACAAGCTGCTGGCTTGAAACTCTCTGTACGGCCGAAGCCCGAGTGCTTGGGTGGATCTATCAGGAACTATACGGAAAGCCGTTCGCCCCGAAATAGTACGACAGGCTTTCCAGCCTGTCGATCTCGGATCGAAATAACCTTAAACGTTATGGGAACCCGTGATGGGCGGCGCGACAGGCTGGAAAGCCTGTTCTACTTGAACGGCTCACACTGTCTCATCTGGCCGTGCTGCATCCGATCTGAAAGGCTTGCTGACGCTGGGCGGCAGAGCCGTGCGTGAATGAATCGGGGACGACGTAGCCTTGTGTTCGGCGCTGGATCATGTCGTCGCCGACGGCTGAGGCTGCCCGCAGGGCTTCTTCCACGTCGCCGGTCTCGAGGCGGCCCTGTCGTTGGGCGTAGTTCGCCCAGATGCCCGCGTAGCAATCGGCCTGAAGCTCGAGCCCGACGGAGAGGCGGTTGTCCTGGCCCTGCCGCTGAACTCGGCCCATTATGCCTGTCAGGTTCTGAATGTGGTGGCCGAACTCGTGGGCGATCACATATGCTTGAGCGAAGTCGCCGTCAGCCTTGAACTCGCGGCGGAGTTCGTCAAAGAACGCGAAATCTAAATATAGATTATTGTCGCCCGGGCAATAGAACGGCCCCATCGCAGCGTCGCCATAGCCGCAGGCCGAGGGCGTCTGGCCGGTGAACAATACAAGTTTCGGGTCCTGATATCTGTGCACGGCTTTGCTGCGGCAGGATCTGCCGCCAGGCGTCTTCGAGGCTGCCCATTACGGCTCCCATAAACTGCCGGTTCTGGTCGGGCTTATTGGCCGAATTGCTCGCGGCGGGCGGCTGCTGGGCCGGCTGTTGCGGAAGCCCTTCAAGGAGCTGTCGTGGGTCGCCGCCTAACAGGCAAACGATAACCGCAAGCACGAGCGCCCCCAAACCACCACCGCCAAGAGCGATACCGCGGCCTCCCAGCCCCCTACGGTCTTCGATATTCGTACTCTGTCTTTGGTCTCCCCACCGCATATTCGTTACCCCCTGGATCTGTTCTAAATTTTGTGTGCTAGGATTTTATCACTTTTTCCGATGCGGCCGTAACGACCGACAATGTTCACACTCGACGAATGGAAAAACAACGGCAAATATTTTGACCACCGCGGCTTCCCGATCTTTTACCGCCGCAGCGAGCGGCGTGCCGAGGTACTGCTTTGCCTGCACGGTTTTCCGACCTCGTCGTTCGATTACAAAAAGATATGGAACGCGTTGGCCGAAAGGTTTGATGTGGTCGCACCCGATCTCATCGGTTACGGCTTTTCGGCAAAACCGTACGAGTTCGATTACACGACCTTCGCTCAGGCCGATGTTGTCGAAGGGTTATTGCGGCACCTCAATATACGGCGTGTTCATATCCTCGCTCACGATTACGGCAACACGATCACGCAAGAGCTGCTTGCGCGCGACGCCGAGCAAAAACTCAGCTTCTCGATCGACTCGATATGCTTTCTGAACGGTGCGTTGTTCCCCGAAACGCACCGCCCGATCCTCGCTCAAAAATTATTGATCAGCCCGGTCGGAAAATATTTCGGCCGCTTCATACCGGACGCCCGTTTCGCGGCGAGCCTCGCGTCGATTTTCGGGTCTGATACAAAGCCGACCGAAAGCGACCTAAACGACTACCTCGCGCTGTTCAAATACAACGACGGAAAACGCATCGCCCACAAGCTGATCAGGTATATGCGCGAGCGAAAGACCTATCGCGAGCGATGGGTCACCCCGCTGCAGAAAATGTCGCAGCCGTTCCTTTTTATCAACGGCTCATTCGACCCGGTTTCGGGAAAACACCTGGTCGACCGATTTCGAGAAGTCGTGCCCGCTCAGACGAACATTATCGAATTGCCTGAGATCGGACATTTTCCGCACATCGAAGCACCCGAGGTCGTCATCAAACATTTTGTAGAGTTTCATGACAGGATCGCCCGGGGTTGGAGGAATTAGACACCCAAACGCTACCGCCCGAAGATCTGTCCTTATCATTAGGTGCTTTCTTATGTCTTCCTTTGCGACTTTGCGACTTTGCGGGAACTTCTTCTCCGCAAAAGCCGCTAAGCACGCAAGGGCCGTAAAAAAGGAGAGCGAGAGACGATCGATAATCATAAAGCCTCAAGATCGAGGCATTGCCGTAAACCTTGACAGACAGAAAGTTAGAGCGTTATGATGCTATACTGCCGATATATCTCTTGCTTGCGGTATCAGATCTTAAAAGGAGGGCGAAAATGATCAAGTTAGACATAGTCAACCAGGTTGCCGATAAAACGGGTGTACCTAAACAAAAGGCCGAACAGGTCGTCGACTCGCTTTTTAACGCGATGAAGGAAGCCCTCGCACTGGGCAAGCGCATCGAGCTTCGCGGGTTTGGGGTCTTCGTCGTCAAGCCGCGAAAGCGCGGCGTCGGTCGCAACCCGCGGACCGGTAAGGAAGTGCCCATCCCGGCGGGGAAAACAATTCGTTTCAAACCCGGCAAGGAACTTTCTGCAAAGGCCGTCGGCTAAGCCGAACTATCGTCCAGGGCAGACTCTCGCTCAAGGTTTCAGTCGTAGATCGCGGACCCGTCGACGGGCAGTTGATCTACGACTTTTGTATTAAGACCGATCGATGGGTATTAATGAAAGGCAGATGATAGATGAGATGGTCGCAAAAAGCCTGCGGCCGTCTGCCCGGACCTGGTTGAGGCATCTCGCCTTTCTGATAGTCACATTTGTTACATCGACCATCGCCGGCGTGCTTTATCCGTTCGGCCCTATCCCGATACTTCCCGACGCCGATCCGCAAACGTTCACCGAGGTAACGCAATTTATCTTGAGCCTCCCGGCACGGTATGCCGTTTTGGTGGGGACCGCTGTCGCCAGCATTTTGGGCGACCCGGGCTATCTTCGCCACGGCCTGAGCTTTTCGCTGTCGCTGATATTTATTCTGGTCTCGCATGAAATGGGCCATTATGTCGCCTGCCGGCTTTATCGAGTTGATTCGACGCTTCCGTTCTTTATTCCGACACCGCCGATGATCGGGCCTGCCGGGACGTTTGGCGCTTTTATCAAGATACGGTCGCCGCTGCCGTCGAGAAAGGCAGTTTTTGATATCGGCGTAGCAGGGCCGATCGCCGGTTTTCTCGCGCTTCTGCCTATAGCGGTCATCGGCGTACTCACCCTCGAACCCGCACCGCCGGAGTTGTTAGGCAATGCATCCGGAATCACTTTTTCCGACCCGCTGATGCTGCGATTCATCGGTCACCTGGCGGGGATAGATCCTGCCGTCAGTATCGGAAATCCGTTTTATTTCGCAGCCTGGTTCGGACTACTGGTGACGGCGCTCAATCTGATCCCATCAGGCCAGCTGGACGGCGGTCATGCCGTATATGCCGTGTTCGGCGAATTCGTTCATCGCTGGACCGGGCGGATCGCTTTTGTCGCGATGGTCGCACTCGCCACGACCGGATGGATATTCTTCAACAGCCCGAGCGGTTTTCTGCTGGCCATACTGCTCGGCGTGATGATGAAGATCCGCCACCCCGTGCCGTGGGATCAGTCGCCGCTGGATGCAAAAAGGAAGGCAGTGGCCTTCCTTACGTTCGTTATTTTTGTGTTGTGCTTCCTGCCGTTCCCGATCAAGATCCTCTAGAGTACGACAGGCTTTCCAGCCTGTCGCTCGGAAGCCGCCCGGCAACTTAACGCCCTCGACGAACAGGCTGGAAAGCCTGTTCTACGCCGCCTGCGGTAATAATCCTTTGATCTCCTTCACCATCTTCTGAACGTCTTCCTGATCTTCCAATGCGATCATAAAAAGATCGTAGCTCGTCTGTATGCAGACGACGCCGTTGCCGAAGAACCAAACGCCCTCGAGCAGAGGGTTGCCGCCGAGGAGCCATGAGATGGGCGCGCCGGTGACGGTTTTCGGGTTGAGAACGTTCGTCAGCATAACCGCGCCGGAGGCGAATGAGAATGCGCCGAGCAGCGGTGCGCCGATGCGGCGGGCGATGTCGCGTTCGAATTTGACCCGCTCGGCGTCAGCCTCCGAAAGATCGCCGTTCTCGATAAGCTCTTGTTGTTTTTTGAGGTAGCCGTTGAATTGCTCGGTCAGCTTTTTCACCGACCACGCGGGCAGAGCGGAATTGAACAGCCAGTGTGAGCTTATACCCGTGAAAACGACACCGATCCCGGCTCCGACCGCCATCGACGCACCCGTCGCAACGGCCTGAAGCGGATTTTCCTGTATCCAGCCGGATGTTTTTGAAACGGCGCTCAAGGCTGAGTCCATCGTTCGGGTCCACCCGGCTCCGAATGAAAAAGCCTTGCCGACCGCCTTTGCGCTCTTTGCAGCGGTATCGAATGCTCCGTCGATCACCTCACCGGCTTTCCTGCCGGCGACGCCGATCACCTCGCTCGCGGTGTGGCCGGCAGCATTGATAACTTCGCCCGCGGTTTTGCCAACATCTTTCGCGACCTCGGCGGCCTTTTCGCCCGCATCTTCGGCGGCGTCACGGATAGGCTCGCTGGCGTTCCAGGCCTTTTTCGCCGCACCTTCGGCGCCTTTGATCGTGGCCTCGGCGGCCTTGACGGCCTGTTTGCCCACTTCGCTCTTTCCAGCTTCGCTCTTGATCTTATCGGCGCTCTTTTGGGCGGTTTCGACGACAACTCGCGCGCTCTCCTCGAGCTTATCCTTTATCCCGAGCTGCTCGTCGATCTTTTCAAATTTTTCCTTGGCTTCCTTCTGCCACTTTTCGAACCGTTCTTTGTAATCGCTCATAACCGGTTTTCCTGGGTCCTTATTCGCTGCACTCTAAAATACGCACAAATAAATTCGTTTGTTCGGATTTGATGCCTTTCGGCATATAACTACTTCATTATATTTGCACCTATGGCCCGAAGATTCAACGATATTTGTCTTGAACCGGCGATCCTAAAGCCTCGGTTTCTGTGATATTCTCACGGTTAGCGGGTGGCAAATGAAGGTTGTAAAGTGTCCGAATTGCGGAAAGGAAACCGAATACCGCGGGAACGAATTCAGGCCGTTCTGCTCGGAACGGTGCAAGATGCTTGATTTCGGTGCGTGGGCAGATGAGGAATATGCACTGCCCGCCGAGGGAGTTTCGCTGTCCGAGGAAGAGTTGGCCGAGATAGAAGAGGCCCTTGAGAGGAAAGACGGAAAATGAACGCGTTTTTGTTTGATATTGGTCCGAGCGGTGGAAGCCTGATCGCGGGAGCGGCTGCCGTAGCAATATTCTTGTTGCTCATCGGCGTTGCTGCGGTCACGTTCTTCGCTCTCAGAAAAACATTAAAGATCGCGTTTCGCCTCGCGATCGTCGGCGTGATACTCGTGATCGCGCTGGCCGGGAGCATCTCTTTGTGGTACTTCAGCTCGGGCAGGGGTTCGCCGGAACGCACGAAGCCGCCGGCGAATGGCCGCCGGTAAAGAGAATTTAGAAACACCTGTCCTGCCGACCTTCGTGGCAGGGCTTTCGATACGTTATTTTCACAAGAACAGGCTGAAAGCCTGTTCTACCTTTAAATGGACCAGCTGTCGGAAAGTTCACGCCCGCGATTTTGGCAGCGGTACCGCGGGCTGGGGCCGAACGTTTTTGTTCTCAGCCTGGTCAGCCTACTTAACGACACCTCAAGCGAAATAATCTATCCGCTTCTGCCGGCGTTTCTCTTTCTAACGCTCGGCGCTTCACCGTTTTTCATCGGCCTGATCGAAGGGATCTCCGAGTCGATCGCGAGCATTCTAAAGCTTGTCTCGGGTCACTTGAGCGACAAGTTCCATCGCCGAAAGCTGCCGGTGTTCCTTGGCTATTCGATTGCCGCGATCGTCCGGCCTCTGCTGGCTTTCGTAAACACCTGGCCGCAGGTCCTGGCGGTCAGGATGTCGGACCGCGTTGGCAAAGGTATTCGCGGAGCTCCGCGTGACGCCCTGCTCGCGGCTAGCGTCCCGCGTGAAAAACGCGGCCTTGCGTTCGGATTCAATCGCGCGGCGGATCACCTCGGTGCCGTCATCGGGCCGCTGGTCGCATTTTTTCTTTTATCGTGGATAGCGGCCGACCCCGATTTCCCGAAGGCCACCGAATACCAGCAGGTCTTTCTCTTCGCATCGGTCCCTGTCGTTATCGCCTTGCTGCTGATCGTTTTTTTCGTTCACGAGGAGACGCGGCCGGTAAAGGATTTCGACGCCCCGCCCTTGAAATTCTCTATCCGCGAATTTGACGATAATTTCAAACGATTCCTTTTTGTCATCGCGCTTTTTACGGTGTCGAACTCGACCGACGCCTTTCTGCTTCTTCGTGCCCAGCAAGCGGGGATTTCGCCGCCGGTCCTGCCGATACTGTGGATGGTCCTTCATTTCAGCAAGGTGATCGCGTCGCTTATTGGCGGCGACCTGTCGGACAAGATCGGACGCAAAAAGCTGATCGTAACGGGTTGGCTGGTTTACGCGGCAGTATACCTGGGCTTCGCGTTCGTCGATTCGGCGTGGCAGGCGTGGGCGTTGTTCGTTGTCTACGGAGTCTACTTTGGGCTTACCGAAGGTGCAGAAAAAGCGATGGTTGCGGACCTTGTAGCCGATGATAAACGCGGCACCGCGTATGGCCTTTACAGCCTGGCGTTCGGCATCACGGTCTTTCCGGCTTCGCTTCTTTTCGGAGGATTATGGACCTGGCTTGGAGCAACGACCGCGTTCGTTGTGAGCTGCGGTGATCTCGGTGCTTGCGGCCGTCGCAATGCTGACCGTAAGACCGGGGCCGACGAACAAAACCGAGGCGGCCGAAACCGCCCCGATATAACACCTAATCGTTTACGCTCAACGAACCGATCAACCCGCGAAAAGCAGCCGTGTATCTCGGCATCTCGTCCTCGGGCGCAATGGCTGCGACATAGAACATGTTGCCGTTGCGAAGCTGCGTAGTAACGATCGTCACGACCTCACTCCTGTTCGTCACGTTCGAATGCCCGACAAGCGTCGTTACCAGCCCGGGCCTTCCGGCGAGCGTTCCCCGCGAAGTGGTGCCGCGTTGTGCCAAATAACCATTTCCCTGAAGCACGACGTTCACATATTCCTGGGTTGATGCCGCGAGACCGGCACCTTTGCCGGGGCGGACCCCTATCATCGTTCCGTGCGTAATGCCCTGGTCACCGTACGCTCCTTCGGGTGCGAACGTAAGCACTGATTGGTCGCTCAGGTCGACCCAGTTTTCCGGGATGTTCATGCTGATCGGGCCGTTGTTATAAGGCATCATTCGCGTCGACGGAGCCGCAACCGTTCGCATATACCGGCCGCCCGAGGTTCGTGTCTGCTGGGGACCGCCGCCATCGCCGCTTCGTTCGATCTGCGACATCGATCGTGCGGGCGGCATTGTGCGGAGCCTTGACTGGATCCTTTCAAAGTCGCGGGTGACCTTTATTGGATTCGCTGATACGTTCAGTAACCCGGCTTCCTTATTGATCTTCTGATAACGGTTTCCCGGGTCAGGATGGCTGCTCAGCCATTCGGGCCCGCCGCCGCGGCTTGTTCCGGCGATCGTCTGGAACATATTTGCCAGGTCGCGCGGATCGTAACCGGCATCGGCCAGTATCCTGGCGCCGAGAACATCTGCCTGCGTCTCGTATTCGCGGCTATACCGCAGGAAATATCCCGCCACCGCCATCTGTCCGGCCTGTGCCCCAGCTTGCCCGCCGATCAATCCGCCGCCGACAATCGCGCCGATGCCGAGTATCTGGTTCAGCGGATTTGTCTGCTTGGTCTGCTGGGCCGTCGCGTGGCGAAGCGCGACGTGGCTTATCTCGTGGGCCATCACGCCCGCCATTTCGCCTTCATTTTTTGCAGCTTCGATCATGCCCCGGTTCACGAACATCGGCCCGCCGGGCAGCGCAAAAGCGTTTATATCGTTAGCGTTGACCACCTTGAAACGATAATCGAAAGCCGGCTGCTGGAACTCAGGCGGGATCGCCGCGACCAGCCGGGCCCCGACCCGTTCAACATACGCCTCGGCCTGCGCGTCATTCATGATCGGCATTTTCTGCTCGACCTCGCGGGCGGCACGCTGCCCGAGCTGTACGTCATCCTGTACCTTATATTTATTTTTTGGGAGCTTTACGACCGTTTGCGCGAGGGAGAGCAACGGCGATCCGGCCAGAAGCACCACAGCCGCAAATATCAGGGAACGCTT
The DNA here is from genome assembly GCA_963763355.1 of uncultured Acidobacteriota bacterium. Taxonomy (GTDB): domain Bacteria; phylum Acidobacteriota; class Blastocatellia; order Pyrinomonadales; family Pyrinomonadaceae; genus OLB17. The sequence goes on along the minus strand of CAVXOI010000007.1, from coordinate 393,649 downwards.
ACTATTTTGCCGATTTTTCATGGTTATCTCCGTTGGGGAGCTGGGATAATAATTGTAGGGCAATCGGCGGTAAAGAAGCAATAATTTGGTCCGCCGGTCCAGGCTAAGATGAAAGTGCGGGGGATGGCGTTCGCCGCCGTCGGGCGAAAATCCGCTTTTACACAAGCTCTTCGAGGCTGCGGCGTGATAAATTGACGTTAACAAAATGTTAATTACCGGGACGGGGAATATAGGCCGTTCATCAGGTTAATTGTAAATTTAACCATTGACCGGCCGGGCCTGTTTGTGCGGGGGCCGCCCGATCGTATGGCAATAGACAGGGCTTCAGAACAAAGTGTTTCAGGCGGTAAAAGCGATGCAAGGCCGTTGACCGAAAGGCCGATCGACAGCAAGCTCGACCTTCTTCGCGACAAGATCCTGCTCCTTGGCGGCAAGACGGAAGCAGCCGTCCGTGATGCGACCCGTGCTTTGATAGACCGCGACAGCGAGCTCGCGTTACAGGTCGCGGACGACGACAAGATCATCGATCAGATGGAGCTTGAGATAGACCATCTGAGCATCGAGATACTTGGCTCAGAGCGTCCGGCCGAGCACGACCTGCGGCTTGTCGTCTCGGTGGCAAAGATCACGCCGATACTTGAGCGGATCGCCGACCACGCGGCAAGCATCGCCAAAGCGGCGCTCGATCCTGAATAACGAGCCGCAGTTCAGCAGCTATGTCGATCTGTCTTATATGTCCGAGATCGCTTCCGAGATGCTTCGGACAGCGCTCGACGCGTTTACGGCCGAAGATTCGATCACCTCGCGATCGGTGATCCAACGCGATAAAAAGATCGACGAGTGCTATCGCCACGTTTTCGGCGACCTGATAAAGAAAATGATCGACGATCCGGGCGCCGCTACCGGTGCGGCACATCTGCTGTTCGTCGCCAAGCACCTGGAACGCATAGGCGACTACGTAAAAGACATTTGCGAACTCAACGTTTACCTTCGCGAGGCCGTTTTTATCAAACACGGCCCAAAGGATTGAACGGCACCGAATAATATTGAAAGAGGAAAAGTATGGGATTCAGCTTATTGCCAAGAGAAGACGAGTATTTCACTTTCTTCAAACAGATGGGTGAAAAGATCGAAGAGGCCTCGAAGCTTCTGATCGAGATGTGCGAGCACGACATTTCTGAACACGAGGCCTATACAAAGAAGATCAAGGACGTTGAGCACGAGTGCGACAAGATCACGCACCAAATGACGAACAAGCTGAACAAATCGTTCATCACGCCTTTCGACCGCGAGGACATTTACCATCTGGCCGTAGCGCTTGACGATATCTGCGACTATATCGACGCCGGTGCGCGCGCAATAGTCATGTATGGTATCGGCGTGCCCAACAAGCACACCGTCGATCTCGCGAAAGTGATCCAGCAGCTCGGCCGAGAGATCAGTAGTGCGGTTTCGATGCTGAGCAAGCCCGATACTATCAATACGCATTTTGTCGAGATCCACCGGCTGGAAAATGAGGCCGACGAGATCTATTTCCGCGCGATGAAGGAGCTCTTCTCGAACGGCACCGACGCCCTGGGCGTGATCAGGTGGAAGGAGATCTACGAGATCCTCGAATTCGCTACGGACCGCTGCGAAAGCGTCGCGAACATCATCGAAAGCATAGTCTTAAAGCACAATTAACAGTTGTCAGTTGTCGGTGGTCAGTGGTCAGTTTTTGACCTCCGCAAACTCACTGACCACTGACCACCGACAACTGACCACTATTCATGGACGGACAAACAGCCGCATTCAGCCTGGTCGTATTTATCATCTTCCTGGCGCTCGTTTTCGACTACGTCAACGGCTTTCACGACGCCGCGAATTCGATCGCTACGGTCGTAGCGACGCGCGTTCTTTCTCCCGGCGTTGCGGTTGCGTGGGCGGCGTTTTTCAACTTTATCGCGTTCGTGGTCTTTGGGACCGCCGTCGCCAAAACGATCGGCGGCGACATGGTCAATATTGCGGCGATCCCGCAGAATGATCGGCTGTACGTTTTATTGGCCGCGGTGGTCGGCGCCATCGTATGGAATCTCATTACCTGGTATCTTGGCCTCCCGACATCTAGTTCGCACGCCCTCGTCGGAGCGTATGCCGGGTCGGCGATATCATCGTATATTTGGCACTCTGGATTCAACGGCGTGCAGACCGTGCTAATAGCCGCAGGTTGGATAAAAACGATCTCGTTCATTCTCCTTTCTCCCCTCATCGGTATGACTCTCGGCTTTACGCTGATGGTCATTGTGTACTGGGTATTTCGAAAGGTTTCTGTAAATAAGGTAGATCGCGTATTCCGCATCGGTCAGCTCTTTTCCGCGGCCGCCTTTTCACTCGGCCACGGCGGAAACGACGCACAGAAGACGATGGGCATCATCACGATCGTTCTCGTTGCCGGCGGTTTTGCTCAGATGGACCCGGGAGGAAAGCTTCCCACACCCGACCTCTGGGTGATACTCGCAGCTCATGCGGCTATCGGCCTGGGCACGCTTTCCGGCGGTTGGCGAATCGTCAAAACGATGGGTACAAAGATAGTGAAGCTCCAGCCCGTGGGCGGCTTTTGTGCCGAGAGCACCGGCGCCTCCACGTTGTTCCTTGCCACCTATTTCGGCATTCCGGTCTCAACCACTCACACGATCACCGGCTCCGATCGTCGGCGTCGGCTCGGCCAAGCGTTTCTCCGCCGTAAAATGGGGCGTCGCCGGCCGCATCGTCTGGGCATGGATCCTGACGATCCCGATGGCGGCCCTGATCGCGGCATTGACCTACGGGGTTGTGCTTTTGATCGAGAAGGCGACCGGGCAGATCTAACCACACAGACAGGAATTTACGTGCCGGTTTTTTTGGGTCGGCGGACGACGGTCTCGTCCTCGTCCCGGAGCCTCAGCACCGTTTCATCGTCGTCGGCAAATGGGATTACCGTTTCGTCATCCTCATCGATCTCGGCCGCCGGCCGTTGAGGCGGAGTGAACGTTCGCACGGTCATCGCTCGGGCGATAGCAGTTTCCAGATCGGACAATGCGAGGCCGGCGGCCGAATCCGGGACAATGAGGCGCGCGGAGTCGTCAGAAAGAGCGTGACCGTCGGACGCCGAAAGGTAGAGTTCGCGGCCGAGGATGCTGTCGAGCAGCGACCGCCGTACTGCGTACACTACGGACGGGGGCGGTTTAAGCGTAATTAGGACGTTCGAGATCTTGCCAAGAACTTCGCCGCTCACCGTTACCACGCGGGCTCCGACCAGCCTTTTAGCGTCCCGGCCATTGACCAGGCCTGATACCTCGGGCGGCTGCACCGCCAGGTCCGAGACGGCCATGATCGCGTCGCGTCCGAAGCTGTATATTTGATCGCAAGCGAGGCTGCCGGTAGTGAGCGTTACGCCCGCGAGCCCGCCGCTGACCGGGTCGATAAGCACCTGCGTTACAAAACCAAGCTTGTTGCCGGTAGCCAGCGATAAAACAGGCATGCCGATCCATGTATTAATAGGCGACACATCTCTTTGTCCGCTCATCACCGCATATCTCCCGGCTTCATCGAAGTAGTTCTTCAAAGGTAACAAAAATAACTCGATAGCGGTTATTTCTTAGTGTTCGACGCGCAATTACCCGAAATCGTATGTTTAAGGGCCGTCACCGTATTTCCGAGCCCGTAAACGCCGCTAATTTGCGGCATTGCAGTGGCGTTTTCGTCAGGCATCAAACTTGCTTTCGAATTAGTTAACAAGAGAAATGATCGAAACAGGAACATTATTACAGGGCAGATTTTTGATCGAGGACCGCATCGGCGAAGGCGGCATGGGAGCGGTTTATCGTGCGGTAGACCAGAAGTTCGGCTCGATCGTCGCGATCAAGGAAACCTTTTACGGCGATGCCGAGTTGGGCGAGGCGTTCGAGCGCGAAGCAAGGCTATTGAATGGGCTTCACCACCCGATCTTTCCCCATGTTTCCGATCATTTCAGCGAGAATGGCGGACTTTTCCTCGTCATGGAATATATCGAGGGCGACGATATGTCAACGCTGCTCAAACGCGGCGAGGTGTTTACCTTCGAAGAGGTGATGCGTTGGACGCTCGATCTTCTGGACGGGCTGGATTACCTGCATTCGCAAGACCCGCCGATCGTCCACCGCGACATTAAGCCTAACAATCTAAAGCTTACGTCGCGCGGCAACGTCGTGCTTCTCGATTTCGGAATGGCGAAGGAAACCGCGGATAATACGCAGGGAATGAGGAGCGTTTTCGGTTATTCACGCCGGTATTCGCCGCTTGAGCAGATCGAAGGTACGGGAACGGATCCACGGTCAGACATTTTCGCGCTAGGTGCGACCGTATTTCACCTGCTTACCGGCCAACCGCCGATCGATGTTCTAAGGCGTGCCTCTGCGATCGTAACCGGCCGTCCGGACCCGCTCCAGCAAGCGAACGAGCTCCGGCCGGAGGTGCCTGAGCCGGTGGCCGCTGTTATTCATTCGGCCCTCGCCCTTAGCCCGGAATCGCGATTCATTTCGGCGCGGGCGATGGGAACGGCGCTTCAATACGCGTTAGGACTCGACTCCGGCTTTTGAAGACGAGCAGATCGCGGTCGGTGCGGGGTACCCGCCGCCTAGTATCGCCGAGCGACGATTTTCCGGCACTCGACGCGTATAAAGCCGAAGCAGAAGCTAGCTGAAGCTCGATCGGCCGCCTCACCCGGAACTCACGAAGATCTTTCCGTAGAAGAAGATCGGTCATCCGCCGAAGTTATTGCCGGCAGCCCGGGCGATGGTGATCCCGCATCCGTTCCGATGGTGGAGCCGCTGCCGAATACGGGCGAAGTGATTGATCGGGCCGTGATCCATTTGGCGGACGTCGATGTCGATGACGGCCCCGCGGAGAACCTCTGATCCGCAGGCCGGGGCAGCGTCTGCTGATGAGATCGACGACGAGAAATTCTGCCCGCGGTGACAGCGTCGGAAACGCCATCGGTCCTCGCCTCGCCATTTCATCGCCGCTTCGGTTCGACAGGCGTCCTGTGGCTGATACTGCTTTCGGTCCTGTGTGCGGGCGTGGCGATCCTTGGCATTTCGCGCATTGCCCGCCAGGAACCCTCGGCAGCGGAACCGATCGCTGAAGCGTCGCCCGAGGAACCGCCGGCTGCCGAATCCGCGGCACCGGAATTAATAGACAAGCCGATGATCGAAGACGGCATCGACACGCGTAATACGGAGACCGCGGTAACTCAGGAACCGGATGCGGATGACCGCTTGGCACCGGACGCCGAACCGGAGGGAGACACAGCCGGTATGCCGACATCCGCAAGACCGCAGGCAAGGCGTCTCGAACGCAGAGGCACGGAACCCTCGGCGGCAAACGAGCGGGAAACCCGCAGCTCGGTAGACCGTGACATTGCGCCGCCCGATGCAGCCTTTCCCGCGACGCAGCACGAGAGCTGAACGGCCGCGTGTAGTTGTGTCGTCAGATCTTCCTTCAGTCGTTACCATCGAGTCGATCTTCACCGGCATTCCCGCCGACAGAAGGCGCCGCGGGCGTGACAGGCGGGTGGACGATGACGACTACGACTATGACGAAGAATTTCGCCGCCGCATGCGCCGGATAAGACGGGAGAACCGAAGGCAATTCCCGTTCTAGCTGCAAAAATTCGCTTATCTCAGCACTCGTACATCGCGTTCGCTGAAGATCTTCCACCCGTCGCCGGTCCGCTGCCAACGGAGCTCCTGAATAACGGCGCCGCTGCGCGTTCCCGACCTTTGCGCAACCCGATATTCCTTAACAAAGCGCATTACCGCCACTTGGCCGCCGTCCTGGAAGATGATCTCGGGCTCGCGGGCCCGGATGTCGACCGACCTCACGCCTGCGAACACCCGGTTCTTTTCAGCCGCGTACGGCGCTTTTGTCGGTATTTCTCGTCAGGTAATAAGCCTTTAATCGAGGACATATAAAACTGCATCTGCCGGTCGATGTCCCGGCGGTTCGTGGCGTCAAGCCATTCGCCGAGTGCGTTTCGCAGGGCGGCCGCGTGGCCTGCCGCCACGCTGTCGCCCGCCGAGCGCGGCACGGCGGCCCGCTGGGCGGGCCGGTAATCTGCCACCGGAGCCCGCTTCGCAACCATCTTACCGTCGTATATGTCCCACTCGACCTTTTCCGCGATCCTGTCGTAGATGCTTTGGATAACGATCGGCTCGGTAAGCTGCTCGGCGAGGATCTGCCTCGTGACCCGCAGGCGTCGTCCGCCGTCGACCAGCCGAAACGCGACATTCACGTTGTCCTCGGCCTTCCCCTGGGAAACGAATGTAAGCGAGTCGCCGTTAAGTTCCACGCGAGAGTTGACGAACGTTCCGCTCGGCGTTCGCTCTCTCCTCAGGCGGCCGTCGGCAAGGTAGGTCATCCGGGGAGAGCGAGATGAACCGACGCTCACGCGGTCGCCGTTACATTCGATCGCAAGCAGATCCGGCGGCGTCAGACGAGTCGAGAGGTCCATAAAGAACCGCTGCTGCTGGCTGAATGGAATCGGTGCTTGTCGCGTCTTTAACGACGGAATACAGTTTATCGCTGTCGACAACATCTATCCTGTAAGAACCTGTCAGCAGGCACGGCCGGGCGGAAGCGGCTGGGCCCGCCGGAGCGATCCGCTGCCGGCTTGTCTGTGCAGCCGCAAAGCCGGCCGCAAGGGCCATTGAAATTACTGTGAGAGCGGTTTTGATCTTTGTCATCTGCTTTCTCCCCGGTGAGACCGGTTGAACGGCCCCCGCTCATAGATGGTTTTGAGCAGCTAAACGTTTAATCTAAACTTTCGCGGGCGAAAGAACTGTCCCCCGCTGGACACTTGCGAAACACCAGGGTAAGCGCAATGATTTCCCTTTGGTTAGTTGCGCGTTTCGCATCTAAGTACCGAGGAAGAGGATGATGTCAGCAGTGCTTGAACAAACGCGGCCGTTGGAAGATTTTCTCGTCATGCCCGACGCCGAGATCGCCGAGAGCATCGAGAACGCGCGGGCGGAGCTTGGGAAACGCGTCATCATTCTCGGGCACCATTACCAACGCGACGATGTGATCAGACACGCCGACCTGACCGGCGATTCCTATCAGCTTTCGGTGATGGCGTCGCAGACCGACGCCGAATTCATCGTTTTCTGCGGCGTGCATTTCATGGCCGAATCGGCCGACATTCTCGGCCGCGATTCGCAGCGGGTGATCCTGCCCGACCTCGGTGCCGGATGCTCGATGGCCGACATGGCGACGATCGAGCAGGTCGAGGACGCCTGGGAGCAGCTCGGCGAGATCGGCGTGCTCGACCAAAAGGTCGCGCCGATCACCTACATGAACTCGTCCGCCGCGATCAAGGCGTTCTGCGGCCGCAACGAGGGCGTCGTCTGCACCTCGTCGAACGCCGTTCCGCTGTTCGATATTTACCTGAAACAGTTCGACAAGATGTTCTTCTTCCCGGACCAGCACCTTGGCCGCAATACGGGGGCGAAGTTCGGCATCCCGCTCGACAAAATGGCGCTGTGGAACCCGCACGAGGAACTCGGCGGGAACACCGAGGAAGAACTGCTCGAAGCAAAACTGATTCTCTGGCGCGGCCACTGTTCCGTACACGGCCGCTTCAAGGCGTGGCATGTCGATAAGGTCCGCGACGAGATTCCGGGCGTGCAGGTGCTGGTTCACCCCGAATGCATGCGCGAGGTTGTCGAAAAAAGCGATCTCGACGGCTCGACATCCTTCATCATCAAAACGGTCGAGAATGCGCCGAGCGGCTCAAAATGGGCGATCGGGACCGAGGTCAATCTCGTCAACCGCCTTCAGCAGCGTTTCCCCGATAAGGAAATTCGCCTTCTCGCCCCCGACCTCTGCATGTGTGCGACAATGTACCGCATCGCACCGCAAAACCTTGCCTGGGCGATGGATAATTTGCTGAGCGGAAATGTCGTGAACGAGATCGTCGTTGACGATGAGACAAAACATTACGCGAACATCGCATTGGAGCGAATGATCTCGCTCACTGAGAAGAAAGATTAAACGCAGAGACGCCGAGACGCAGAGAAACCCCTTTTGAAAACTCTGCGTCTCAGCGTCTTTGCGTTAAAAACCTGATGGCCGAAATTCGAGATAAACTAAACGATAACGTTCCTGGAAAATTCTACGTCGATCGTGAGTGCATCGATTGCGATGTCTGCCGCGATACCTCGCCGGCGAATTTTGCCCGCAATGACGAGAACGGCTATTCGTATGTAAAGAAACAGCCCGAGAACGAAGCCGAGCTTGAACTTTGCGTCGAGGCGTTCAATGCCTGCCCCGTCGAAGCTATCGGCGACGACGGGGTCGAGAAGCGTACAGTTGCTGCCGGATAAGAGCGGAACAAGCTGACGCTTGAGATCTAAACGCTTATCCGGATCATTCCTTCCTCGACCGATACTTCATATTTCTCGATCGAACAGCTTTTCTTCGTAAAACACTCGCCGGTACGTACATCGAAACGCCAGGCGTGAAGATTACATTCGACAATGTGGCCGTAGAGGCGGGAATCGGCGAGGGGATAACCTTTATGCGGGCAAAAATTCTCGATAGCGTGGAATGTGCCGCCGACGTTGTAAAGTGCGATCTCGGTGCCGTCCTTTAGTTTTACGGTCGCACCGCGGCCGGGCGGGACCGATTCGGCCCTCCCGACGGTGACCACCCTGCCCTCGCGTTTTGCCTTTCGTTTGTTCTCGCGGTATTTACCCATAAAGCGAGCCTGTGCCGGCACGACCGTACGTAGCCCGACGTGTCAGCAAGGGCGATATGCTCAATGTTCCGTATCGCGCCCTTACTTACGCGCGGGCTTCCGACATTCACCTTCCTATATCCAGTTTCGCCAAACCAAATCCCAAATCGCAAATCCGAAATCCCAATTCCTGAATCCTCTTGCTTTATCGCCACAACTCAAACAAAATAAAGGAAAGGAGATCCGAGTGCTGTAATGACCGAATCCGCAGCTAAAACGCGCATCCGCTGCCGCGACATCATGACCGCGAGCGTCAGGACCGCGACCCGCGGAAATACGCTGAAGGAAGCGGCGGCGATGATGCGCGATGGCGATATGGGCTCGGTGCCCGTGGTCGAGGACGGCCGGCTCGTCGGCATCGTGACGGACCGCGATATTGTCGTTCGCTCCGTCGCTGACGGACGCGGGCCCGAAACGAGCGTATCCGAGGCAATGACGACCGATATATTCTCTGTCCGGCCCGACGACTTTGTCTTCGAGGCCATCCGCCTAATGGGCGACAAACAGGTCCGCCGCGTTCCGGTCGTCGATGACCAAGGCCGCCTCGCCGGCATTATCGCGATGGCCGACATAGCGCTCGAAATGGAAGACGAACGCGAGATAGCCGAAACCTTGGAAGAGATCTCAAGCGGCTCTGGATTTTGGAACAAAAGTAGGTGACACGGATTATTCGCTATTCGTTATTCGCTATTCATTATTCCGGAAAATATCTTCGCCAGAAATTGTTTCGGAATAACGAATAATGAATAGTGAATAGAGAATAATTAAGAGCAGGAAGCGTCCCGTTCAAACTGCCGAATTTCACATGGCCAAATCGACAAATCGTTATTTTCAATTCCTCGGCTCGTCAAAGAACGCCCGTTCCGGACAGCTTTGGTACCCGGCGGCGGATGTTTTTCAGACGCCTGAAGGTTGGATGGTTAAGGTCGAGCTGGCCGGCGTTTCTGCTGAGGACATTCAGATCGACGTGCAGGGAAATATCCTTTACATTGCCGGCTGCCGAAAGGACCGGTCGTGTGCCTTCGGCGGGTCCTATCATCAAATGGAGATAACCTATTCGAGCTTTGAAAAGACGCTGAAATTCCCGGCATCGATCGAGGGCGTTAAGCTCGAACATATCTTCGATAACGGCCTTCTCATCATCACGCTGAAAAAGGCATAGGCAGTAACAGAAAGCGAAAACTCGTCTAACTGGTGGGCATATGGCTAAAGAAAACAAGCAGGCAGAACAAGAAAACGCGGAAAAAGAGCCGAAACCGGAGGTGTTCGAGATAGCGGTCCTGCCGCTGCAGAATACGACACTTTTCCCCGAGACGGTCGTGCCGCTCGCTGTCGGCCGCGACCGTTCGATGCAGGCGGTCGAGGCCGCCCTTGCCACCGAAGAAAAGCTGATCGCCTGCATCACCACCAAGACCGAGAACGTCACGGGCGACGACGCGAAGTATCGAGGACCTTTACCAGGTCGGCACTATCGTAAACATCAAGCGGATGATGCGGAACGAGGGCATCATGCAGCTCATCGTCCAGGGCCTCGACCGTTTTAAGGTCATCGAATGGCTTCAGGCAGAGCCCTATCTCAAGGCCACGATGCGAGATACTGCCCGATCTGACCACGACCGACGAAGAAGAGATCGAGGCCCTGAAACGCAACATCCAGGGAATGATCCAGGAGGCCCTCGCTCTGCTGCCGAACGTTCCGCCCGAGATCCGGATGGCCGTGATGACGCAGCAGGACCCGGTACAGCTTGCCTATTTTCTTGCGTCCGTTCTCGATCTCGGCGTCGAAACCGAGCAGAAGATGCTCGAATCGAATACGGTCGATGGGCTTCTGACGCTGACGCACGCTGCCCTCGCTCGCGAGGTCGAGATAATGCAGATCCGGTCGAAGATCGCCACCGAAGCGCAGACCGAGATGGACAAATCGCAGCGCGATTACATCCTGCGGCAGCAGATGAAGGCGATCCAGAAGGAGCTTGGCGAGGACGAGAGCGGCGAAAAGGCCGAGGCCGGACAGCTTCGCGAACGTCTGGAAACCGCCGACCTGCCCGAAGAGGTTCGCAAAGAAGCCGAACGCGAGCTGCAGCGGATGGAACAGCTTCCGCAAACGGCACCGGATTATCACGTTATCCGCACCTATCTCGAATACGTCCTCGAACTGCCGTGGAAAAAGTCGAGCGAGGAAAAGCTCGATCTGAACGAGGCGCGGAAGATTCTGGACGAAGACCATTACGGCCTCGAGGACATCAAGGAACGCATTCTCGAATCGCTTGCCGTCGTAAAGCTGCGGCCCGATTCAGCAAAGCCCGATACTTCTTTTCGTCGGCCCGCCGGGAGTCGGCAAAACGTCGCTCGGACGCTCGATCGCACGTGCGTCTCGGGCGCGAGTTCGAACGATGAGCCTCGGCGGAATGCGCGACGAGGCCGAGCTTCGCGGCCATCGCCGAACTTACATCGGCGCGATGCCGGGCCGCATCATCCAGGCTCTCCGCCGTGTCGGCGTGAACAATCCGGTGATGATGCTCGACGAGATCGACAAGCTCGGCAACGATTACCGCGGCGATCCGGCGTCGGCGCTGCTTGAGATCCTCGATCCGCAGCAGAACAACACGTTTCGCGACAATTATCTCGATCTGCCGTTCGATCTTTCGAAGGTGTTCTTTATCGCGACGGCGAACCAGCTCGGGCCGATCCCGATGCCGCTGCGCGACCGAATGGAGATCATCCAGCTTGCCGGTTACAGCGACCGCGAAAAACTGAATATCGCCAAGCAGTATCTGATCCCGCGCCAGATCAAGGAGAACGGTCTGACGCCCGAACAGTTTGAGATCACGGACGACGCGATCAACCTGCTTACGTCGCGATACACGCGCGAAGCGGGCGTTCGTCAGCTCGAACGGACGATCGGCAATCTGGCCCGCAAGGTCGCCCTGAAGGTCGCCGAAGGGGCTCATACGCGAAGCAAGGCGAGTAACGATCGATAACCGCGCGAAAGATGTCAAGGAGTACTATCTCGGCGCGCCGCGCTTTTATCCCGAAGCCGCTCGCGAAGGAGCTGCCTGCCGGCGTCGCGACCGGAATGGCCTGGACCGAAATGGGCGGCGAGGTGCTGTTTATCGAGGCGACGCTGCTGCCCGGCGGCAGCGGCCTGACGCTCACCGGTCAGCTCGGCGAAGTGATGAAGGAATCGGCCCAGGCGGCCCGCAGCTATCTGTGGGCGCACGCTGCGCGAATTCGGCATCGATCCTGAGGCGATCAAACAGAACGGCGTTCACGTCCACGTTCCGGCGGGAGCGATTCCGAAGGACGGCCCGAGCGGCGGGCGTCACGATGGCTTCGGCCCTCGCGTCGCTTTACACCGGCCGCAAGGTGCGCTCCGACACGGCGATGACCGGCGAGATCACGCTTTCCGGGCTGGTTTTCCCGGTCGGCGGAATCAAGGAAAAAGTCCTTGCCGCCCATCGTGCGGGCATCCGCCGGATCATTCTGCCGGCGCAGAACGAAACCGACATCGAAGAGATCCCGGAAGACGTTCGCAAAGAGCTCGAGATCATCCCGGCAAAGCACATCAGCGACGTTATAGCCGCCGCGCTCGAGAAAACCCCGTCAGGCGATGGCGTCAAGCCGATCCTCCTGCCCGCAGGCGAGAACGGCCGAGAGGCCGGTGAACCCCTGATCGCGAAGGATAACTAGAGGTAGCTGCAAGTAAATGATCAGTATATCCAGTGGATAGTGACAAGTGGGTAGTGGATAGTTTTAACTAACAACTAGTCACTATCCACTAACCACTGAAGAGAACGCCAAAACGATCCGCCAACCCCATCCCAAAAAATCTTTGCAAAATAACGATTTTCTGCATTTTTCCAGTAGAAAATCATCTAATGAAAAGTGTATGCTTCTATGTTAGACGTTTCCGAAGGAAGGTCACCTCCGTAAAATCTACCCTGAGCGACGTTTTAACCGGTGAATTCAACTCTACTGAAGTATTAAAAGGTGCAGTTGTCCACATTCCAGATAACTATCCAAAATGGCATTAAAATCTTTATTTAGTTTATTTTCCAGCGATCTGGCGATCGATCTGGGCACGGCGAACACGCTTGTTTACGCAAAGGGCCGCGGCATCGTCGTCAGCGAACCCTCGATCGTTGCGATCAACAAAGTCACGAATCAGGTCGAGGCGGTCGGCCGCGACGCGAAAGAGATGCTCGGCCGCACGCCGGGCAATATCGTCGCGATCCGTCCGATGAAGGACGGCGTCATCGCCAACTTCGAAGTGACGGAAAAGATGCTCCAGCATTTTATCCGCAAGGCGCACAACGGCAAATCGTGGGTGCGCCCGCGTGTGGTGATCGGCATCCCGTCCGAGATCACGCAGGTCGAGCGCCGCGCGGTCGAAGACTCGGCGTATCGCGCAAAGGCGTCCGAAGTTTATCTGGTTGAAGAAGCGATGGCGGCGGCGATCGGTGCCGGCCTGCCGATCACCGAACCGCACGGCAACATGGTCGTCGATATCGGCGGCGGAACGACCGACATCGCGGTCATCTCGCTTTCGGGTATCGTTTATTCGCGTGCCGTCCGCGTCGCCGGCAACGAGATGGACGAAGCCATCACGCAGTACATCAAGCGCAAGTACAATCTTCTGATCGGCGAACGCACCGCCGAAGCGATCAAGATCGCGCTCGGGAAGTGCGTTCCCGCTCGACGAGCCGCTTTCGATGGACGTCCGCGGCCGCAACCTGATCGAAGGAATTCCCAAGACCATTACGATGACCGACGAAGAGATCCGCGAAGCGCTCTCCGATGCGGTCTCGACCATCATCAACGCCGTCCGCGTCGCGCTCGAACGCACGCCGCCCGAGCTTTCGGCCGACATCGTCGAACGCGGCATCGTCCTCACCGGCGGCGGCGCTCTGCTCAAGAATCTCGACAAGCGCCTGATGATCGAAACCGGCCTGCCGGTCGTCATCGCCGACGACCCGCTCTCCTCAGTGGTGCTCGGCACCGGCAAAATGCTCTCCGATTTCGAACTGCTAAAACGCGTCAAGTGGGACAATTCATTGATGACAGGGAATTAGATCGATGAGGTCAAGGTAAGTCAGTAAGTTGCGAAGTTGAGATCAGACTTATCTGACTTCATCGGACACTCGGACATCCTTACCACTTGACTTGAAAGAGATGGTTGAGCGAAGTCAAAAGGAAGTTTGGCGGATGACGCCTTGGCTGGTGATCGTCCTGCTGCTCGGCAATTTTTTCTGATGGCGTTCGACGCGCGGCAGATCAACTGCGGGCCAGCGGATCATCCGCGTCTGGGCACAGACGGCCGCCGACTTTGTCCAATCGCCGGTCACGACCGTTACGTCATCGGCATTCGCGGTTATTTCGGCTCGATTCCGAATCTTCGCTCCGCGCAGAGCGAGAACGATCTGCTTAAACAGCGGGTCCAGGAGCTTGAGGTCGAGTAAGCAAAAGGACAGGACCTGACTGCCGAGAACGAGCGGCTTCGCGAGCCTGCTCGGACCTAAAGCAACAAAGCTAAATACAAGGTCCTGACCGCACGCATCATCGGCCGCGATCCTTCCGTCTGGTTCGATTCGTCGATCATCGACCGCGGCAGTCTCGACGGCGTCAAGCTCAATATGCCGGTCGTTACTGACGGCGGCCTTGTCGGCCGGGTCACGGCGGTCAGTCCGCTTGACGTCGCAGGTCGACCTGATCACGCGAGACAAATCGGGCGTCGGCGGCGATCGTCGGCGAGCTCAGCGGTTCAAATGCGCTCGGCGTGGTTGCGGGCACAAGTAAAAAGAACGTTGTCGAGTTGAGATATGTCCCCGGCAGCGTCGACGTGCAGGTCGGGCAGATGGTCTATACGACCGGGCAGGACGGCATTTATCCGCCGGGCTTAAAGATAGGTGAGATCGTTCAGGTCGTATCCGGGCTCGGCAACGACACCGCACCAGATATTTATCCGGCCGAGTCGCGGGATAGATTCGATGCAGGAGGTCGGCATCCTGCTTTACGAACCGGCCGAAAGGAAGAATTCGAACAAAAGATACGTAACGCGGGTAAAAAATAAGACCGACTCGGAACTTGGAACCCTGAACTCGGAACTATATTGATAGATGGATCAACTAAAGATCACAATTGCATTGATCATTGCCGTTCTGCTGCAGTGGACGCTGCGCAACGTCGCGGAGCCGTTCGCTTATATCGATCTTCCGCTGATCATCGTCGTCTATGCCGCCCTGCAGCGGGACGCGATAAAAGCCATCTTTTTCGGCACCTTCGCGGGCCTTGCGGTCGATGCTCTGAGCGGCGGGCTGCTGGGGGCTAATGGATTCTCGAAAACCCTTGTAGCGTTTATGGTTTCGCGAGATCGCAAGGCGTGTCTACATGGACAACCTTTTACTGCGGATTCCCGTCATAGCGGGAGCGTGTTTGCTGGATGATCTGGTCTATTACGGCCTGCACCGATTGCTCGGGCAGGAACCGATCGGGACCCGCTCGTTGATCGTTTCATATTCGCTGATCGGAACGACCATCGCCGGAACATTCTTTATATTATTTTGGATTATGTTTTGGTCGAGAAGAAGCGGGCGAGAAAGCGCGGAATGTTTCTCTAACCGCCGGCAGACACGACGAAGAAATCCGATTCGATTTTAGTTATCAGTTATCACCTATTACCTATCACTTATTCCGAATAAGTTAGAAATGCTCAGAACGAGCAGTTTATGAAGCTCAACGAACAAGGACAGAATCTGGCAATGCGGATCGCCACGATCCAGATCGTCGCTTTCGTTCTGCTCGCGATCCTTGGCGTCCGGCTCTATTACCTGCAGGTCGTCCAGGGCGAGTATTACATGCGACCGGGCCGAGAACCAGCGTATCCGCCTTATCCCGATACCCGCACCCCGCGGTGCCATCCTCGACCGCAACGGCAAGCTGCTTGTCGATTCACGCCCGACCTACAACGTAGTCCTCTCGAACGAACCGATCAAAAAGATCGACGTCAACGATCGCGTCGAAGACTATTCGAGGGGCCTCAACCTCGAACGCCAGTATGTCATCGAGCGGCTTAACCTGATCAAAAAGCAGAACGAGTTCGAGACGATGGTCCTGAAAGAGAACGCGACGATGCAGGACATCGCGTGGGTCGAAGCGCATTCGCTCGAGTTTCCCGAGCTTGCGTGTCGAACTTCAGCCGCAGCGGTTTTATCCGCACGGGATCGATGCTGGCCCACGTCCTCGGTTATGTCGGCGAAATCAGCCCGAAGCAGCTCGGAATCGGAAGAATACATGTCCAAGGGTCTTCGGCCCGGGCGACATTATCGGCAAGGGCGGGCTTGAGCAGTATTACGATGAATACCTTCGCGGCACGCCCGGGTTACCGGAAGGTGATCGTCGACAGCCGCGGCCGCGTTCAGAGCGAGATCGGTGTCGTTCAGCCCCAGAGCGGCCAGGACCTCGTCACGACGATCGACCTTGATCTTCAGACTCGCCGCCGAACAGACAGCTTGCCGAAACGCCGACCAAACGCGGAACGATCATCGCGATGGACCCGAACAACGGCGAGATCTTCGCGATGGCGTCCCTGCCGTCGTTCGACCCGAACATCTTCGTACAGGGCAGCAAGACGCCCGAGGGCCGCAAGACAGATCGCGGCCTACTGGCAGGACGAAAAACGGCCGCTTTACAACCGCGCGATCCAGGGACGCTATCCGCCGGGCTCGACGTGGAAGATTCCCGAATCGGTCGCGGCGCTGCAGCAGGGCGTGATCACGGTCAAGAATTCGAACATGGTCTGCGGCGGCGGTATCCAGATCGGCAACAAATTCACGCGCTGCATGGGCAGCCACGGCTCGCCGCCGCTCTAGTTACGCGATCACGCAATTCCTGCGACGGCTATTATTATCGGCTCGCGCTGAAAATGAGATCGAAGGCATCATCGAAGATGGTCGAGACCTTCGATTACGACAAGCGTTCGGGCATCGATCTGCCGAATGAAAAGATCAGCCAGACGCCGAAAAGCTGGAGGCCGATCGTCGAGAAACGCGAGGGCAGATGGAGCGATATTCGTACGGTCTATTCCGGCATCGGACAGGACACGGTCGTCGTCACGCCGATCTCGATGCTCCGGGCGGTTTCGAGCGTCGGCATGCAGCGGCAAGATGTACACGCCGCATTTCCTGAAGGAATTCAAGCCGATCGCCGCCGTCGGGACGGAGGACCAGCCGGGATATTTTCCGGCCCGCGAAGGTTTCGGTTATCAGCACTCCGAGCCAAAGCTGATCCCGATGACCGCCGAACAGAACGACTGGTCGTCAAGGGCATGTGGGGCGTGGTCAACGGCGGCGGAACCGGTGCGGGCATCACGATCCCCGGATTCGAGATCGCCGGAAAGACGGGAACGGCGCAGGTCGCCGTGCTCGGCAAGGACGTCGGAGCGAAAAAGGACCATGCCTGGTTCGTTAGTTTTGCACCGGCTTATCAAGCCCGAGATCGCCGTCATCGGCCTTGTCGAGAACGTCGGGTTCGGCGGCAGTTTTGCGGCCCCGGCGGTCAAGGGCGTTTACGATGCATATTTGATAAAACGCGACGGCGGTGTTCCGCTGCCGACGCCTGATCCGAATGTAGTAGCAAAGCCGAGCGGCACCCCGAAACGTGCAGTCGCGGCGGTGGATTAAAACGTTGGGCGAAGTAAGAGAATGGTAGCGATAATCGAAAAACGGGATCTTCGGGATTTTGACTGGCTGACTACGTTTCTGGCCATTGCGATCGCGTGTTTCGGCATCTGGCAGATCCATAACGCCCTGCCGCGCGGAAAGCTACTGGAAAAAGCAGATCATCGGGCTTGGGATCGCTGTTGTCGCGTTCCTTGTCGTTGCGTTCAGCGATTACCGGCGGATCATCGATGCCGCCCCGTTCTTCTACGCATTCGGTCTGCTGCTGCTGTTCCTTGTCCTGACGCCGCTCGGCGTCGAGGTCAACGGCCAGCAGGCGTGGTTGAAGCTGCCGGTCATCGGACAGTTCCAGCCCTCCGAATTCGTAAAGATCCCGACCGTCCTGATGCTCGCGAAATATTTCGGCGGCCGGCGGACCGGCGAGCTTGCGCTTCGCGAGATACTGATCGGCGTAGCGATCCTTGCCGGCCCGGTCGGGCTGATCATGCTCGAACCCGACGCCGGCCAGGCGATCACTTATTTCCCGATCCTCGCCGCGATGCTCTTTCTTTCGGCGATCAAGATCCGTTATGTCGTCATCGTTCTTGTCGCGGCCGCGGTATTGATCCCGGCCGCGTATATGATCGGCGTCAAAACCGGCAAGATAAAACGCTATCAGCAGGAGCGGATAAACGCGATCATCGACCCCGAATCGGTCGACCCGCGAGGTTACGGCTATCACACGATCCAGTCGATCATCACGGTCGGCAAAGGCGGTCTGTCGGGAATCAAAGGCGATTCGGAAACATCGCAAAGCGTCCTGAAGTTCCTGCCTGAGCCGCATACCGATTTTATCTTTGCGGTCACGGCGGAGAACACCGGGTTTATCGGCTGCGTCTCGCTGCTGCTTGCGTACGCCTTGCTGCTTTCCAGGCTTATTATTGGAGCGCGCGAGGCGAACGACCGTGCCGGAATGCTTGTTATAATGTCGATCGCCACCGCGATGGTCGTTTCAGATATTTATTAATATCGGAATGGCGCTCGGCTTCCTGCCGGTCATCGGCGTGCCGCTGCCGCTGATGAGCGCAGGCCTGTCGGCGATTCTGTCGACATTTATTGCGATCGGTTTTGTCGTCAGCATCAGGATGCGCCGGTTTGTGAACTAGAAAGGGGGTTTCAGGTCTCAGGTTTCAAAGTTTCAGGTTCGAAGGTCTGAAACTTGAAATGAGGCCTGAAACTAAAAAGGACATGGCTCGAGATGTAAAACGAATTCGATCGACCGAGGTCAAGTCGATCAAAAACGGGCGCAACGGCGGATTTGTGCGACTGATCTGGCTGTTGGGCGCCCTGCTGCTTGCGATCTCGGCGGGCGGGTTGACCGGCATTCTGGCCTCTTATTATCTGAACAATTCGCGTTACTCGGTCGAAGTTTCGGCCCTGGCGACCTATCGTCCGCCGCAGGTGACGACCATCTATGCCGACGACGGCGAGACCGTCCTCGCCGAGTTCGCTATCGAAAAGCGCATCCCGATCAAAGAACAGGACATTCCGAAAAACGTCGAAGACGCGCTGATCGCGATCGAGGACATATCGCTTCTACGATCACATCGGGATCGATCCTTATCGAATCGCCGGCGCCGTCTTCAAGAACTTTACGACCGGCAAGATGGAAGGCGCATCGACCATCACGCAGCAGCTCGCCAAGAACCTTTTTCTTTATAAAGACCAGACCTATACCCGCAAGGTAAATGAATGGGCGGTCGCCCTACAGATCGAGCGGTTTTACACAAAGCGCCAGATCCTGGAAATGTATATGAACTACGTTTTCCTGGGTGCCGGAGCTTATGGTTTCGAGGCCGGTTCGCGGACCTATTTCGGAAAATCGCTGAAGGATCTCAGTCTGGAAGAAGCCGCACTTGCTCGCCGCCATCCCGAAATCGCCCGAGTATTCGCCGACCCGCAACATGGAGAAGGCAAAGATGCGCCGCGACATCGTGCTCGACCAGATGGCGAAATATTTTCCCGAGAAATATTCACAATCGGCGGTCGACGCCGCCAAGGCAAAACCGATCAAACTTGCCGACACCGCTTATTATCAGTCGCTGCCGAAATCGACCGCGTGGGATTACCCGGTCGAAGAGATCCGCAAATATCTCGAGGAAAAGTACACGACCCGCGTCGCCCAGGGCGGGCTGAAGGTCTATACGACGATCAATGTCGAAGGGCAAAAGATAGCGACCAAGCGTCATTCGCGAACGGCTCCGTGCATTCGACCGCGGGCGGCGCTGGCGTTCGGATTATCAGGACATTCTGGTTAACGCGGACGGGTGAGCCGCTGACCGACCAGAAGGAGATCGAGAAAACGCTCACCTCGTACAAACACGCCGATTGGTACGGCGACGAGTACGACGAAGGCGAGTACATCAAAGGCCTCGTCGTAAAGGTCAATCCCGGCGGCTGACGAGGTCGGTGTCCGGTTCGGGACCTACAAGGCCGTCGTCACCGCCAAGAACATGGGCCGCAGCGGCAAACGGCCAAAGGACGAACTAAAGCCCGGATTGCTTGCCGAGTTCCTCGTCAAAAAGGTCGACCACCAGAACCAGATACTTGCAGGTCGAGCTGTCGCAGGTGCCCGAGATCCAGGCCTCGATCGTGACGATCGACGCAAAAACGGCGAGATCGCCGGTCATGGTCGGCGGTTACGATTTTCACACCAGCAAATTCAACAACGCGACGCAGGGCCTCAGGCAAACCGGCTCGGCGTACAAGCCGTTTATTTACACCGCGGCGGTCGAGGACGGAATGACGCCCGATATGCTGGTCAGCGGCGCGCCGATAAAACGCGGCGGTTGGCAGCCGCACAACTACGACGGCAGCTTGAGCCACGGCAATGTGCCGATGAAGATCGCGCTGGCAAAATCCTATAATCTGGCGGCCGTACACCTTCTTGAACAGGTCGGCATACAATCCGGAGCTCAGATGGTCCGCCGCTTTGGCATATCGAACCCGATGGCGCCCAGCCTGCCGTCGGCCCTCGGAGCCAGCGAGGCATCGCTGCTCGAAATGACCGCGGCCTATTCCGTGTTCCCGAACAAGGGCGTTCGCATGCACGCCGCACCTTATCAGAAAAGTGTACAGCCGCGACGGAACGCTGCTTGAGGAATGGGACGGCAACAGTTCGCGTGTGACCAGCGAATATGTCGCGCTGACGATGGTCGAGATGATGCGCGGCGTGGTAGCCGGCGGCGGCACGGCGGCCGGAGCATCGGCGGCTGGCCACCCGCTCGGGGGCAAGACCGGAACCGTAAACGATCACACCGACGTCTGGTTCATCGGATTCACGCCGACCTATGTCGACCGGCGTCTGGATGGGAAATCCGGAAAGGAAAGAGTCGCTCGGCGCGGGCATGACCGGCGGCCACGGCGCTTTGCCGTTCTTTAACGCGTTCATGAACGCCTTTATGAAGGGCAAAAAGACAGAGAGCTTCCCTGACAGGCCGTCGATGCCGTCCGAGATCCGGATGCTGATGGAACGGAACAAGCGCGAAGAATTAGAAAAGCTCGAGAACGCCGAGGCCGAAAGTATCAAGTCGGGCGCATTGACCAAGCCGACACCCCTGGCCGAAGCCCCAACCGGGTCGGCACCCGTGGAAGATCCGGACGCCGTAAAAACGAACCCGGCAGGTGATCCTCCTCCGCCGATGCGCCAGCCCATACAAGTGCAGCCGCCCGCCAAAAAACCCGATCCGCCCCCGACCGACAAACCCGAAGGCACCAAGCCCAAAGGCAAAAAGGGCGACGGCTAAGGACAATTTGAACCATCAAGGTGCCGGATCTCAGATTATCCGGCACTTTTTTGTGTTCATAGGCATTGGGTCTCGCTGCTTGCGGCTTTTGCCGCTCTATTTGCGGAAGAGCTCTGCTCTTCCGGCCCGCTATCATAATTTCCTGCGGCTATGCCGCCCGATGTGCGGAAAAGCTATGCTTTTCCGAGGGTCTCACCAAGATTTCTTGCGGCTACGCCGCCGTTCTCCGGTATCTGTAACTTGTCCATCCGATCCCACGTATTACAATTGAATATCTCAAACCCGAAGATCATGAAAAACAATCACCTGCGCGCCTTCCTTCTCATTACCGCCCTTTTCACTCTCTGGCTGCTCCCCACATCCGCCCAGCAGCCCGCGCCCCAGCCGACGCCGGTTGAGATAAAGATCGACCCCGCAACGTTCGACGCGTACACCGGCCAGTATGAGGACGCGGCGAATCTCGGCGGGACGATCTTTTCATTCTTCCGCGAAGGCGACAAATATTATCTGCCGCGTAGTGAACCAGGACCGCCTTGAGCTCGCAGCGTCGTCTGCGAATATATTCTTCGTCAAAGAGAACGGCGGCCTTACCGCCGAGTTCGTGCGGGACGCGAACGGAAGGCCGACGGAAATGATCTGGCGCCAGGGAGGTCAGACCTTCCGCGCAAAGCGCATCGCCGACACGCCCCTGCCAGACCAGCGCGTCAAATTCACCCGCACCGAGGCAATGATCCCGATGCGCGACGGCGTCAAGCTTTTCACCGTCATCCTCGCGCCCGAAAATCAAACCGAGCCGCTGCCTATTTTGATGGGCCGCACGCCCTACGGCGTCGAGAGCTGGACCGGTGCGCGGCTGAATGGCTCGCGGCCCGAGCTGGTAAAGGACGGCTACGTCTTCGTTTTCCAGGACATCCGCGGCCGCGAAAAAAGCGAGGGCGTGTTCGAGATGGTCCGCCCGCCCCGCGACAAAAGCGACACGAAAGCAACGGACGAAAGCACCGATACCTACGACACTATCGATTACCTGATAAAGAACGTCCCGAAAAACAACGGCCGCGTCGGCATCGCCGGTGTGTCCTATGACGGCTGGACGGCCGCCGTCGCCCTGCTCGACCCGCACCCGGCGCTGAAGGCTTCGTCACCGCAAGCTCCGGTCGTCGATCTTTGGATGGGCGACGATTTCATGCATCACGGCGCCTTTCGCCAGACATACGCACACGAGTGGGCGGTGCCGCTCGAATCAGCCAAAACCGGCGGCGATATCACCTTTGACAAGGAGGATATGTACGAGTGGTATCTCGACCTCAACCGATTGCCGAACCTTACGCAGGAGCTTGCGAAAAGATCCCACTCCTGGCGGGCTTTCATCGACCACCCGTCGTGGGACGCCTACTGGCAAAAACGCGCCGCCAATAATTATCTGAAAGATACGAGCGTGCCGACGCTGATCGTCGGCGGGTGGTGGGACCAGGAAGACCTTTACGGCCCGCTCGCGCTGTATGAATCGCTGGAAAAAACGGACAAGGACAATCAGGTCTTTCTCGTCATGGGCCCCTGGAACCACGGCGGCTGGGGCGGCCGCGGGCGCCGGCTTGGGGCCATTGATTTCGGCAGCGACACCGGCCGCTGGTTCCGAAGCGAGATCCAGGCACCGTTCTTTGCCTATCACCTGAAAGGCCGGGGCACGCTCAAACTGCCCGAGGCCACGATATTCCAGATCCGGCTCGAACCGCTGGATGCAGTACAACGATTGGCCCGCAAAGGCTGCGACGATCGCGCAACGCGGCCTGTATCTACAGGCGGACGGCAAGCTCTCATTCGACAAACCGGCCCGGCAAAAACAGACGGCTTTCGATGAATACTCGTCCGACCCGCGCAACCCCGTGCCCTATCGCAAACGCCCGGTCTTCGCCACCTACGGCCGCGGGTCGAGTTGGTTCACCTGGCTCGTCGACGACCAATCGTTCCTCGGCGATCGCAAGGACCTCGCATCATGGCGGACCGACCCGCTTGAGGCAGACGTAACCATCACCGGCGACATAATCGCTAACCTCTTCGCCGCAACCTCCGGCACCGACAGCGACTGGGCCGTCAAGCTCATCGACGTCTACCCGGCCGAAACCGCCGACCCCAAAATGGCGAATTATCAATTGATGGTCGCCGCCGAAATATTCCGGGGCCGCTACCGCGAAAGCTTCGAGGTCGCCCACCCCCTAAAGGCCAACACCCCGCTCCCCTACAAAATAAGCGTCCGAGCCCAGGACTACACCTTCAAAAAAGGCCACCGCATCATGGTCCAGATCCAAAGCTCCTGGTTCCCCCTCTACGACCGCAACCCGCAGAAATTTGTACCGAATATTTTTCTGGCAAAGGAACCCGACTTCCAAACCGCCACCCAACGCGTCTACCGATCAGCCAAATACCCAACGCATATAAGCGTATCGGTGGCCCAGTAAGAGATGATCAGCGGATTTGGAATAATGAAATTAAGTTGCCAAAGGGCTGTGCCCGCCGATGTGCGGAAAGGCTATGCCTTTCCGGCAGCGCTTATTAAGATTCCTGAGGCTCTGCCTCCCGTCTCAGAAGTTTGCGGCATAGCCCCGAAGATTCAAAAGGCTCTTCGGAAAGGCACAGCCTTTCCGCAAATCGGACGGCATAGCCGGTAGACGCTACTGGACAAACTTGCCCAGATAATGCGGCAGCATTTTTCGCCACCAGGGCCAGTCGTGGGCGACATCGTGGCCCCAGAGTTCGAGGAGGTGCGGGATGCCTTTTGAGTGAAGGATGGCGGACAGCTCGCGGCTGCGGTCGGGGGCCTCGTAATTGCCCTTGGCCGGAAACGATCGACGATCGAATCGGCTTGCTGCAGACGCGGCAGGTGGTAATCGTCATTGAGCTTGTGCAGGTACATCGCCGGGTTGTTGAAATAGACGTTGTCGTCGTAGTAACCCTTGTCCAGATAATTGTAGATGTCGTAACTGCCGCTCATCGCGATGGTGCCGCGAAACTGGTCGGAGTGTTTGAAATAGGTGTTCGCCGCGAGGAAAGCTCCCAAGCGATGCACCGGTCGTCAGCGGCTTTGCATCCTGGCCGCATTCGTTGCGGATCAGCGGCAGCACCTCTTCCATAATGTAACGGTCGTAACGCTGCAGCATCTCGACCTTCCACGCCGGGTGCGATTCGCGGTTCAGCAGGCTGTATTTGTTGACCGAATTTATCGAATACGCCCGGATCAGCCCGTTCTCAATGAACCACTTGATCGCGTCGACCAGATAAAACCGCTCATACTCAAGATAATCCGCCGCCGCCGTCGGGAACATCAACAGCGGATAACCCGCATGACCGTATGCCACCAGCGGCATGTCCATGTTCAGATTGTGGCTGTACCACGAGGTTATATCGCGTCGCATAAAGTGTTCGGCAGCTCGTACATCAGTACGGGCTCAATATTGGTCGTTGAAGACTTGAGGTTAAGCGAAACGCAACGCGACCGCAAGGTCGCAAAAACTGTTAACTGTAAACTGGCAAACTGTTCACTGAAAATCAGTTGAAAGTTTTCCAGTTGACAATTAACAGTTGGCCCAAACGGTTACTTTACCACCGTGATCTCGCGGCTCGTCGAATTGTACCCGCCGTTGTCGACGACGTTGCCGCTCTTGTCCACAAGTTCGAGTTTGATCGATTTCTTGCCCGCGCCGAACCCCGAAAGCCAGATCGGCTCCCATTTGTCGATGTATTTCGCCTCGCCGCCGTCGATCGAATAACGCACGCGATACTCGCCGCCGTCGCCGGTCAGCTTGGCGTTGGCCAGCCAGAAATCGATCATGATCGATTCGGCGTCGGCGCCCTTGTATTCGCCTTTCGGACGGCTGTATGTGAGCAGCGGTTTGGTCGGATCGACAGCTACCGGCGGCTTGAGTAGGCTGCATGTCCTTGCCTTCCGGCGTCGGCGTGGCAGGCTTAGCATTAGAGTTCGATGTTTGACATCGTGCTGGCCGCTATTTGTCGTCGCCGGTTTGTTCGCGTCGCGCGCCGCCGTTCTTGACCGTGAACTTCACCATCTGGAACGAACCGTCGTTTTTATAGCTTTCATGCCAAGGCCGCGACGGAAAAACGCGGAGCGTGTGCTCGCCGTCTGAAACGTTTCGCAGCTCGAATTCCTGATCGAGGTTGTAATAGGCTTCGTAGGGCTGTTGTCGAGGATGACGTGGATGTGGTTGCCCATCTTTGTTGCCGCGATCCATGTGCGGCTTGTAGCCCTTCAGGTCGCCGGCGATGATTCAGTTTCACCTTGACGGTCGAGCTATTCACGATCTGCATTGGCCTTCGGCTCGGCGAACTACCGTCAACGTAGGCGTCGCCTGGTCCTGCTCGCCCGCGGGCCGCCATTTGATCTTTCACCTTTTGGGGCCGCTCAGCGATGGTTATCGTATCGCGTGCAGCATCGGGCGAGGCTGTCGTGTTGGCGTTCGAATTCTTCACATTTGAAACGGTCTCCGAGCCGCAACTCCAGGCGAAAAGTGAAAGTATTAAGAGGGCAACGGTCTTTTTTGTCATGAACTCCTCCGTTCTGGCGGCTTAGCCGCAATGATGTGCGGAAAGGCTTTGCCTTTCCGTGTCGCAGTTCTAACAGTTCGAGGCTACGCCTCCGGTTTTTACCGGGAGGCCGAGCCTCCATAGCTCTAAATTGTGCCTGCCGGAAAGGCATAGCCTTTCCGCACATCGGCGGGCACAGCCCGTTCGAGGATCTCAGCGATATTGAAAACGTCGGCAAAATTCTCAACAATACGTTCCTCGACCTCAGCCATGTCGACCTCGCGGCCCAGCAGCCTTTCCATCGACGTTACCGGCTCTCCTTCGCAGGCGATTATCCAGTTGTAGTAGCTCAGGTCGGTGTTTACGTTCAGGGCAAAGCCGTGCGTGGTGACCCAGCGTTTAATATGCACGCCGATGGCCGCGATCTTGCCTTCCGTGGTGTGCACGCCGGTCAGGCCCTCAATCCGAAATCCCGAGATGCCGAAATCGCCTATCGTACGGATCAGCACTTCCTCCAGATCTCGGACGTATTTGTGGACATCCTCGCGGTCCGGCGAAAGGCTGACAACCGGGTAACCGACGATCTGGCCCAGGCCGTGATAGGTCACTTTTCCGCCGCGGTCGGTTTCGAAAACCTCTACGCCGAGGTTCCTCAGCAACTCCGCCGTAGCGAGAACGCCGGTTTCCTTTGCACGCCGGCCGATCGTGAAAACGTGCGGATGCTCAAGCAGCAGCAAATGATCGCGTTCACGCCCACTTATCACCTCCGCTTCAAGTGTTTTCTGAAGCTCAAGCGCGTCACCATAGGCAACCCGGCCCAGCCGCCTGACTTCCAACAATCTCCCCCGCATATATCGTTTATGATAAAATGTTTAGCACGTATTGAACAGGCGGGAATAACAATGAGAACACTCAGGTTTTTGACAATTTTAATGGTCGTCCTGCTCGGCTTGGCCTTACCAGCTGCCGCACAGCGGCGAAAACCGGCACCGAAGGCCACGCCGAAACCGACTCCAACTGGTTCGGCGGTCAGCCCCGTGGTCGCGGCGGCCAAACAGCAGGTCGCCAATCAGCTTTACAATGTGAAAGTTTTCATCGATAAAATGGGGCCCGTCGCGGTCGCTATCGAGAACGCTGACAAGGATGCCACTGCGCGAAAGCTCAATACCGAAGAGATCGCCGCCAATGAGACCAACAAACAGAAACTGATCGGGGCGATACGCGGGTTGCGAGAAGGTCTGATGGCATTGGAAACCGACTTCCGCACGAAACCCCAGCTTTCACAGTATCTTCCGAAAATTCAGGGGATAGGTACGCTTTGCGGCCAGTCTGAAGATAGTGCAATTGCGGGCCGGTTTGTAGCTTCGAAAGACCCTCTGAGACAGATCGCGCAAAGATTGAACGATGCTCTTGCGGTACTCCCGGGACCGCTGCTGCCTGACAGTACCTCAAATTCGATTCAGCCCTCGTCGGTCTCAAACCAGGATCGGCCCGTCGCTGCCGCCGCGAATGGGTCCAGGCCGGTGGTAAATCAGAACGTTTCAAATACCAGGAGTGATGTGTCGGTAGGAATGTCGATCGTCCAGGTTTTGGCGAGCAGCTGGGGTGCTCCGAGCAATAAACGCTCTTCGACCACCCCTAACGGAACGACCGAGGTATGGACCTATCCGGGCAACAGGACCCTTTATTTTTTTAACGGTAAACTTACCAGGATCCAGCAATAACGCTGCCAACAGATTCGTCCGCTCATCACGGCTTGACGAGGGTGGTTTGTTCGGCCGGTTCACACACTTCGATCTCTTTCGATCTCGCCGAGGCCAAAGCGCCGCCGGCACCGAGCCCGAGTTTCTCGCGAATGAATTTTTCGGCGTTCTCGCGGATCAACTCCCCGTTAACAACATTCACTCGTGTAGCAAGTACCTCACCTTCGGCCTGCAGCTTTGACGGCTCCAAAAACACATACCACGGCGAACCCCACTTTCGCGTATCGCCGGCCGCGGTCCGCTGAGAATAATGCAGTGAGGTTAGGCGTCCCGAGGATGTGACCTGTTCATAGACCGACGGGAATGTGAGCTTATTCTGCTCGTAATTTTGTTTCAACTTATCGACCGTGTCATATTCCCCGACGCCCAGGACCGCCAACCCGTCCTTGGCATATTTCTGATGAAGCTCCTGAACGAAGCCAACGTCGTGCTTCCAGTTAGGACACCAGGGCGCCCAGTAAACCACCATCACGAGCTTTTTCCCCTTGGCGAACTGCCGCAGGTTCGTTTCACCGTCGCCCTTTAGGTTCTTGTAGGTCCAGTCCTTATAGCCGAACTCCTTCTCGGCAATGGCTGTCTGTTCGTTCTGGCCGAACGCGAACGTAAAGCCGGAAACTATGAAAATAAAGGCAAAAATGAATTTCATTACGTGAAGCTCCTGACGGTTCAAGACTAGCGGTTCAGATGAATTTAGGCAATAAAAACGTTGCAGGCGCTCTCCCAGCCCGCGGTAGCGGGCGAAAGCGAATAGCCCCGGGCTTAAGCCCGGGGTCAACGGCCCAACGACCCCAAGCCCATGAAATGGGCGGCAGAGCATAGCCCCCATGCTTTAGCGTGGGGTAGACGTTTGAATCAATGATCCAAGCCCATGTAATGGGCGACAGACGCCCCCGGCCCTTCCGCCGTCTCGCACGGCTTCCTAATTATTCTGACTAACACCCTCGTTTTGGGGCTGTATCGTTATGCTGTCGCCTGCTTCGCAGGCTTTGCTCGCACCCGCCGCGTCCAATAAACAATATTCAAATAGATACCCGTCAGCGCCGATAATGCCGCGAGTCCCGAAAAGATCAGCAAAAACGTAACCTGCCAACTTCCCGTAAAATAATAAAAATGTGCCTCGCGAAAGAACCGTGTTTTCCAGCCGGGCGGCTTTGAGAACGATGCCTCGCCGGTTTCCGCATCGATGAATATCGATTCCGCTCCCAGCCCGCCTATCGACTGATACTGCGGCCGCCCGTCTTTCATCAGGAGCGTGAGAGCCGTCGTCGGCAGCTGTTTGCCCGCAAGTGTATTCGCCATCACCATTGCCTCCCCGGGCGCGACCTTGACCCGGCCCGGATCGATCTTCTCGACCGTCCCGCCTTCGACCATGTTCGGCAACGCATAAAGAAACCCGCTCAACGCCCACGCCAGCACAGGGATCGAAACGACGAGGCCAAGGATCAGGTGTAGTTGATAGATGATTCTACGCATATATAGACCCGGGGTCAGGTCTGAAAACTTGTCTGCTGGCGGAGGAACGACTTACTTTGCGTCCTTTGCGACGACCTTTGCGACCTTTGCGGTAAAAAGCGGCTTTACCGCAAAGGACGCAAAGTTTAACGCAAAGTTCGCAAAGACTGAATTCTTTGACGCCACACGCCCGCTAACTCGATTCCGAGCCGAATTAAACCCAAACGTTATTTTATGCTAACCTATCGGTCACTAAACATATGAGCGACCAGCCGACGGTTACCAACATTTTCAAACGTGCTCTCGAAATCCGCAAGGCGAACCCGAACGGTTCTTACGCGGATGTAAAGTCGCAGCTGATAAATGAATTCAGCGGCAGCTCATTTCCCGAGACGGCCTTTCTGACCATTCCCGAGTACGACAACATCGCCCCCGAAGAGGATTGGACCGCGGGCCTGCCCGTCGTTTTTCGCGGTATCCAGAACGAGGATTGGAACGACGTGGTCCACGGCATCATCATCAGCCTCGAACAGGTCGAAAACTACCCCAAAGAATCCGGCCGCGAAGACGACCCCGCCAAAGAATGGCGCAACCGCGGCAAGTCAATAGCCGAAGCGGAAGACAAGGTCATCGAAAAATGGATGCCCGAAGAGCTAATGGCCATGGCCAAGAGGAATGTTAAGGCCTAAGTTTACGCCCGCCGAGAAACCCATCACCGTCTCCTGCTCCTGGGAATCAAAAATTGGTTGGCAGCACAAGATTCGAGCAACAAACCCGATGTTTGTCCCTGAAAGGGACGAATTCAATAGCGTCGGGTGGAACCCGACGACAACGCGCGACACGGTCTCGTCCCTGATGGGGACGCACTCGCACACCTTAAAGTTGCTCCCCTTCAGGGAGCGGATCCAGGTAACGCTTGTCTCGTAGGGTTTCGCTCGGTTTCCTCGCTACACTTAGTGCAAGATGAATAAAAATTCTGCCTAGGGCCATTGAATACATGAATGCTCACGATCCCACGGCTTCCGAGTGCAGAGACAGAGATAACGCTCGGCTCCTTACGGCGGGGATTTACGTCCATATTATAGACTATGCCAAAACTCGTCCGCGCATAGAGTCCGGTAAAAGCACGATAGCCGCCCTTGAACAAACAATCGAACGGAGACGCAAACTTGGCGTCGCTCGCGAACAGCACGGAACTCGTACCAAACTTTTGACTCATTTTTTGAACAAAATAAGGGGCTTGTGCATTAAGGACAGATTGATTCAGAGAGCTCTTCGCGAACGACATAACATTCATTTGTCCGATACTGAAATGCTCGAGTTCAGCAATTTCCTTATCTCGCTTGACCCTTCATATCCTAGTTGGACTACTGTTATCGGCTCGGCTGAGATGACACCGGAAGAATCCGAAAAATATTATCAGGCCAATCTAAAGTTCATGAAAAGTAAGAAATAGATTTAAATGGGCTTAGCTATTCTAGAGTGTGTCGAAAAACATTGATTTTCTGCACCACAACCTCGGCTGTAAAAGAAGGTGTTTGTCCGACGTTCATAGTTTCATTTGTTTTCCTCATAGCGTGGAGCCGGCAATGCGTTTCTTTTGCATATTTATTTTGATCTTAATAGTCGTTTCGGCGATCGCAGCCCAGGAAAATGATCTATGTCCGAAGATTGAAGTTATTGAGCCTGCTCGAGTCACCAATCCGGGCGACAATATGACATTTGTGGCAAAACTATCGAGGGCAGATTCGGCTTTTCGATTTGAGTGGAATGTATTGCCTGCTGGAAAGCTAGTTGAAGGTCAAGGCACCCCAGCTATCACGGTGTTAGCAACCGAACCGAACGCAAATGTTATCGCTACCGTATCGGTCTCTGGACTGGCGGCGGGCTGCGATAATGTTGCAAAGGGAATCGGCAGCGTGGCTCAGATTCTCACATTAGAAAGCCTTTATGAGTGGGAGAAAATGTCCCGAAACGAAGAACGCGGACGACTCGATTATTTGTTCGCCCAGACTGTTGGACAATCCCGGTTTCAAAGGGGTTCTCGTCTTCACCGGCGTTCCGGCCAACAAACGGAATGCGAAAAACTCTAGACTCAAGTTCTTCATCGAGCACGCCAAATTCAGGAAATTCGATCCTGAACTGTTACATTTCATTTTCTTAAGCGAAGTACCTAATCTTCAAAGGGTCACCGTGTACCGTATGCGAAACCCGGCAGACTATCCTTGTTCGGACTGTATTCGAGTTGAGGAAAGGACGTGAAATAAAAAGCGGACACGGTGCGGACAAAAACCAAGGTTTTTGTCCGGACTTTGCATTACTTACCACGTCACCTTCTTCACGATGTCATGCTTTTTTAGAATTTCTATTTGTCTCCTCCTGATCGGCTCATTCACTGGACTGCTAGCTCAGCAGCGGGCGTTGATCGATCGGCCGCTGACAGTTGCGGTCTTAGAGCCTATTTCGAGTCTGGACTCGCTTACTAGTCAAGGATTTCAGCCCTGGTCGGAGAGCATTCGGCCCTTGATCTTCAATTCACTTACGCGGAAGGCTCCAGACCTCTCTTACGAAGGGGAACTCGCGGAGAAGATCGTCTCGACGGACGGCGGCAAGTTGATCTCGTTTGTGATCCGTAAGGGAATCAAATTCCACAACGGAGACAACCTCACTTCCGCAGACGTGAAATATTCTTTCGATAAATTGTTCGAGAAACGAGGCTACAAATCACATGCCTTCTTTGAGCTTGTTGGCTCTCAACGGTTCCCGGTTATTGCGAAAATCATCACCGAAGGCCCGCACACGGTTACATTCCATTTATCTCGCTCGGGATGGCAGGAATTATTTCTTGCCAACGTGGCCGACATTCCGATATTTCCGTGGATTCATTCAGGAGCGGAAAAGCTCCGCAGGTGGGGACAGGAGCCGTTCCCGCGTCGCCAGTTTCGACGCTGAGCAGAACAGGCTCGAACTCGAAGCGAATGATGCGTACTGGGAAGGATCCCGGAAATAAAGCGATTGAGCATCCGTTCGGTCTCGGAGTTCCAAGACCTCTATGCAGGATTCAATTCGGGTACCATGGATTTCTCATTCAGCCCAGCGAGCGTCTCGAAAGTTGAGATGGAGAGTCTGGCGGGGCTCCCGGCCGTTATGATTGAACACTTTGAGGGCCTAAACATCAAATACCTCGGGCTAAACACCGAAAGCTCCGCCGCTCTCGGATCGACGCGTCCGCCAAGCTATTGCCCACGTAATCGATCGGGAACAGCTCATCCACGAACATTCGGACGGCGGAGTCCGGCCGGCATTCTCCATTCTGCCGGCGAAAAGTTGGGCATATTCTCGGGGCACCGTTTACGACTTTGACCTAGCGGCGGCCGAGAGGTTGGTTCGAGTCTCCGGAGCAACGAAGGTTCCGATTGTGATGTATGTGTCGAAGGGAGATTTACGCTTTCACCCGATCGCGGATCGATACGTAAAGCTCTAAACAAATTGGGTTGAAGGTCACGGTCGAACTAATAGAGCCCTGGACGTTGAGGGCACGTTTAAGGCCGGTGAGTTCCAGATGAGCGTAGGACAATGGGTCGGAGGCAACCAAGATCCGGTGTTTCTTCGGGATTTGTTCCATTCCTCGAAGATACCGAATCAGGGTGCACCTTGTTGCAACCGGGGACGATACGTCAATCCGGTGGTTGACAGACTGCTCGACAAGGCGAGGGCCGCACCTGACAGATCGGCGGCGAAAGTTCTTTACGCAAATGCCTGGGCCATCATTAGCAGAGACGCCGCTGTGATCCCGCTTTGGTATCCCGCCACCACCACCATTCACAGTGTCCGGATAAAAAATATAACGGCCACGAGGGATGGTGATTTATCTTTCTTGAAGTCAGCGCAGCTAGTGCATTGATAGCTTTCTAGTATCAGTCCCAACAAAAATCCTTGACCCGATGTGCAGTCTGCGATACAATGTGCCGCTGCCGCAATGGAGCCGGCAGCGATCATTGGATCTTTGATAATCGGACGGGGCATTTAGTAGGAGCGAGACGCCCGTTCCAAAGCTGAATGTTGTTCCGACGCCCGTTGCAACGCTTTGTTGAAAACAAAAGACTTACGGTTTCGAAAAGTTTTTTGTTAATTTTGGCGGAACATCGGCAAAATAGAGCTGTAACTGTAACAAAGTCAACCGGTTGCACGTTCCACCCAAGCGTGGAACATGGCTGGAACACGCCGGAACACCGAGTCAGCTAGTTTCGACCCTCAAACCGTCGCTTGCCTGAAGTACTTCGCACTTTGGTGAGCCCTTTCGAACTTCCGCTTCGAAATCGATACCGTCCCAATAAGGGTAAAGATGGGTGATGACCGCCCGCCTCGGTTCGGCCTTGCGGATGATGTACATCGCTTCGGCCATCTCGAGGTGGTTCTCGCCGGGTTTGTCCTTAGGGAACGAAGCTTCGATAACCAACAGATCGACTTTGCGGGCGAAAGTGGCAAGTGTTTCGGTAAAACCGGTGTCGGCGGTGTAAACGAGCGTTGCCCCGTCGCGGTCGCGGAGGTGGATGGCGTGGCTTTCGTCGGTGTGCGGCGTGCTCATCGCAACGGCCTCGAGGCCGGGCGCGATCTCGAATTTTTCCAGCGGCTCGATCTCGACGATCTCCAGCGGGAATGGTTGGTCGAGAAGTTTGTAGTCGCGCAGATCGCTGAAACCCTGAAGCATGTTCTTTCAGTCCCGGGCCCGCCGAAAATACGAAGAGGCTTCGTTCGATCTTTC
Organism: uncultured Acidobacteriota bacterium; assembly: GCA_963763355.1. Lineage (GTDB taxonomy): Bacteria > Acidobacteriota > Blastocatellia > Pyrinomonadales > Pyrinomonadaceae > OLB17. The sequence goes on along the minus strand of CAVXOI010000007.1, from coordinate 359,882 downwards.
ATCTCTTCGCAGTAACGAGAGCCGAAAAGAAACGCCGGCAGCCCGCCGATGTGGTCGAGATGAAAATGCGAGACCCAGATCGCATCCAGTCCCGGCCCAGTCCAGGCCTTCCTGCATCATCCGGCTTAGGGCCGTGACGGAAAAATCGAGCAGAACGGTTCCGCCGGAAGATTCGACCCAGTAAGCGGCACTCAACCGCTTCGGATGCGGAACGGCTGTTCCGGAACCCAAGACGATGACTTTCATATTCATATCTTATCAGGAACGGGTTGTTCAGAAGTTGAATTCCGGCCGAGCCTCCGCGTCCTTTGCGTTATCCTTCGCGTCCTTTGCGGTTAGATCTTCTTACCGCAAAGGACGCAAAGTTCGTCGCAAAGGACGCCAAGTTAAACCGCACTGCCCATGAACCAACGCTGTCCCGCGTCTGCGCCACAAGCCGTTTATCATAAACGTTTATGATAAATTGATTTGTATATGACCCAGGTCGATGTTCTCGCCGTTTTTGCACATCCCGACGATCTTGAGCTCACCGTCGGCGGCACAATGCTGAAAATGAAAAGCCTCGGTTACCGGACTGGAGCGTTGGATGTGACCCGAGGCGAGATGGGTACGCGGGGAACTGTCGAGGGGCGAGCGGCGGAGGCCGCGGATGCGGCGAGGATATTGAAATTGGACGTTCGCGAAAACCTCGGGCTTGCGGACGGCCACGTTTTCGTCGACGACTCGTCGCGTACAGCTATGGTCCGTACGCTGCGGCGTTTGAAACCGAAAGTGATACTGACCCACCAGCTCGACGATCCGCATCCCGATCACGATCACATTGCAAGGCTCGTCCGCGAATCGGCGAGGCTTTCGAGCATGCGGAATTATGACCCGGAAACAGGCGGCGAAAAGATCCCGGTGCCCGCCGTTGCCCATAACATTTTTTCAAGACACGTCCTGCCATCGTTCGTCGTGGATATATCGGCGTTCCTGGAAGAGAAGATGGCAGCCATCCGGGCGCACAGGTCGCAGTTTCACGATCCGGCATCGACCGAACCCGAAACGCGTCTGACCGCGTCAGGTTTTCTCGATGAGCTTGAAAGCCGCTCGCGATATTTCGGTTCGCTGATCGGCTCGGTCGCGGGCGAGCCATACTTCGTACGCGAAGCCCTGAACATTGAGGACCCGATCGAATTGCTAACTCGCCCGATGAATCTTTATTCGTAACCCGTCATGTCGACCGAACTATCATTAAGGGAACTACCGCCGGAAGAAATAGAGCTTGCCAAAAAGCAACGCGTCGTTGACCGGCTGGCCGAGCGGCTTGCCGATGCGGAAGAGGAGATCGCCGATCTTCACACGGAACTTGAAAGGTTCGAAGCGCGGTATACGATGGAAGTCGGCCGGCTGTACGCGGAGCAGGACGAGATCGATGCACAGATAGCCGAGGAAGAATTGAAGCTCGTGCCGGACGACGAAGAGATCAAGAAAAAGGTCGAGGAATTGCGGCGGCTGGCCGAGGAATCCGCCGCCCGCGCAAAGGCCGCGGAAGAAAAGGCAGCCGAAAAATGGGAGCCGACCGCCGAGGCTCGAAAGGCCTATCACGAACTTGCCCGGGCGATCCATCCCGACCTTGTTCTCGATGCCGTGGAAAAGGAACGCCGTCACACGTTGATGGCCGAGTTGAACCGAGCGTATTCCTCCGGGGACCAGGAAAAGCTCAGAAGATTAAGCGGCGAGCTGCGAATAAGCCCCGATGCCGTCACCGGCGGAACGATCGGCGACCAGCTGGTACGCGCGATCAGACAGACAGCACAGATCAGAAAACGTCTGGCCGAGATCAAAGAAGAGAAGCGGAGCTCATTTGCGTCCGAACTGTATGTGCTTCATCAGAAAGCGGTCACTGAGGAGGAAGCCGGGCGGGACATGCTGAAACAGATGGCGGAAAGGGCGAAAACCCATATCGCCAAATCGCGGCGACGGCTGGAAAACCTGCGAAACGTAAATCTCTCTCAGGAGGAATATGTGAAGGACAAATTCGGAATGGATATTTCTGATTTTAGATAGAGAATTGGTTTGACAACTTCGCGACACGATAACAATTTCTGATCGATTGGTTTGACAACCATAAATTTTGATGTAGACTTTATGTTTAGTCTCCCTCACATAATCAATCACATATTTGCAGCGATGGTGGTGCGAAATCAGGGCGTTCGCACAACACAGGCACGGGATTTGTGTTGGTTTTCGTGATTGGTCACTCCCCGTGATCAACACGAAATGGGAGGGAGACGGTGTGGGAGACGGCTCCCTCCCCCTTTATTTAAATATTTTGGCCGGCAGCAAATCCCGAGGCCCAGGCCCACTGGAAATTGTAGCCGCCCAGCCATCCGGTCACGTCGACAACCTCGCCGATAAAATAAAGGCCTTTTACTTTTTTAGATTCCATCGTTTGCGAGGACAGTTCGTCGGTCGAAACTCCGCCCAGCGTCACCTCGGCGCGGCCGTAGCCTTCAGTGTCCGCGAACTGGACACGCCAATCATTAAGAATTTCTCCGGCCGCTTTTATCTCTTGGTCGGACAATTTATTCAGTGGCTTATTCGAAAATCCCGCCTCAACGAAACGTTCCGCAAATCGCTGCGGCAGGTACCGGCCCAAAAAGTTCGCAAGTGTCTGCGCTTTGTCACGGTTCGCATGAAGCAGTTCGACGGCGTCGACGCCAGGCATCAGGTCGATGGAAACCTGTCTTGCCTTTCTCCCAGTAGTTTGAAATTTGAAGCACCGCCGGGCCGGACATTCCTCGATGAGTAAACAGAATATTCTCGCGAAAGGAATGTTTTCCCGTCGAAACGACCGAGTCGATCGAGATACCGGCGAGCCTTGAGTTATCAGTGTCGGCCTGCACCAATGCGACCAGCGACGGCCGCGTCGATGTCATCTTTATTGAAAATTGCTTCGCGATACGATAGCCGAGATCGGTGGCGCCGATTTTGGGATACGAGAGCCCGCCCGAAGCGATAACAACGTTTTCAGCTTGTAGGTCACCGATCGTTGTTTCCAACTCGAACGTAGCGTTTTTGCGGACCGAACGCACCGAGGAGGACGTTCTTATCTCAACACCGGCTTTTTCGCATTCAGCCAGCAGCATATCCACGATTTGTCGGGAGCTTTCGCGGCAAAACAGCTGGCCGAGCTTTTTTTCGTAGTACGGGATGCGGTGCCTTCGAACCAGGCCGACAAAATCGTCCGGGGTGTAACGGGCTAGAGCAGATTTGCAGAAGTGCGGATTTTCCGAGATGAAGTTCTCGGGCTGTGTGCCGAGATTAGTGAAATTACAGCGGCCCCCGCCGGAGATAAGGATCTTTTTGCCGACCTGCGGGTTGTGTTCGATCACCAGCGTTCGTCGTCCACGCTTGCCGGCCTCGATCGCACAAAACAACCCGGCCGCCCCGCCGCCGATGATAACGACGTCATTCACCAAACAGGCCAACTCCGCGCTTTTCCTTTATGATCTTGGAGATAACCGCCATAACAAGCGTATCGCTACAATCCGGAAACTTGTCGACAAACTCTTTGTATTCCTCATAAGAATGAACCCCGTGATCGCGGACGTAAAGATAGGGTTCCAATTTCTTAGCAATTTCTTTTTCTGTCCTTTTTGTCATATCAGATACTTTTCCTTGAAAAGGTTTAAATGATGCCTCACGTGACCAATAGAAATATTCGCGAGCGCCCGGACCGAAATCGGCAGACCACTCGCGGTTCCCATTCGGGCAAGGCCTGTTTCGTTGAGGTTGTTCAGCATAAGTGTGTTGGCTTTGCGGCTGAATTCGAATTCGATTCAACAGGTCTGTGAATGTGCGGTTGTTTGCATTCGAATTTTCGATGTACCCGTCCTGCTCAAAGCCCTCGATCGGTGTCACGTCGCCGCGTGAGATGCGGAGCATTCGATAGGCGAAGATACGCTCGCCGTCTATCAGATGGCTGAGCACTTCCTTTACGGTCCATTTGCCTTCCGCATATGAAAACGTGCCGCGGTCTTCGCTGACGCCGTTCAGTGCGGTTCGCAGGTGGGCGGGCTGCGACGAGAAGGCCTCGCGAATGTCCGTTTCGGGAACGAGTGAAATATACTTGAAGTAATAAGGATCGTATTCGTCTGGCCCTGGTTTATACACGTGTTCGAAACTCCTTTTTCAAAGTCTGATGTTTCAATGTAATATTAGCAAAAAGATCGTCCGCGGCTTGATCGTTGGCGATCCATCTAAAAGATCCGGACCACAGGAGAGCGTATATGAAACGAGTCTTATTTTTATTGGTATTTTCAGTGGCGGCTGTTTACAGTTTTTCGCTTGTTGGCGCCGAAGCGGAAACCGATCCGATCGCGGAACGGTTCGCAGCCGCCGGGGCTGTGCAGACCGGCGAGTCGGGTACGTACAATTTTGACAAGGCCCATAGCTTTATTGGCTTCAAGATAAAGCATAATGGGTTGATCGAGGTACCTGGATTCTTCCGCGACTTTACAGGAACTGTGGTTTACGACGCAAAGGACGCTTCAAAATCGTCGGTAAATTTCACGGCGAAAATGACTAGCGTGGACACGGGGGTGCAAGGCCGGGACGATCATTTGAGACGGGCGGATTTCTTTGAGGTCGAAAAGTATCCCGAGATGATCTTCACCAGCACAAAAGTCGAAAAAAGCGGAAGCGGATGGACGGTCACCGGCAACCTGACGATGAAGGGCGTGACGAAGGCGATAACGTTCCCATTCAACCTGACCGGATTTCTTCCCGCTAACCAGCGAACCGGCCCGCGAATGGGCATCACCGCCGAGACAACGATCAACCGCCGCGATTTCGGTGTAAATTACGGCACCGCTGCGGCTATCGGTGACGACGTCAAGGTCGTTTTGCAGATCGAGGCCGTCCAGCCTAAAGCTCCCGCCGCCGCCGCGACCCCGGCCGCAGAGTAACTGCGATCGCTAACTCAGTCTCGAAAAGTGCGGCCGCTCTGATCGACGGCCGCTACTTTTCTATAGCCCTTGCTCCGCCTCCGCGAACGAAATGTCGAGGATGTCGTAATCCTGCCAGTTCTTGTAATCGAAGTGCCACCACTCGTTCGGATTCACGGTGAAGCCGACATTTTCCATTAGCCGCCGAAGCTTGTCGCGGTTGGCACGCTGCAGCTCGGTGCCGCCCGTGTAGTCGGGTGAGGCTCGTTCTGTAAATTCGTCAAAGCCTGAAGGCATATCCAGACAGCTCGCCTGTCTTAAGATCGAAAATGCTCAGATCGACGGCGCATCCGCGGTTATGCTTTGAGCCTTTTGCAGGGTCGGCGACGAATTTACGCTGATGTTCCGGCACCACTTCCCAGAACAGCTTGGTGATCGTCCACGGCCGGTAGCCGTCGAATATTACGAGACCGAGTCCTTCATTTCGCAGCTGCTTGTGGACTTCGACGAGCGCCGTAGCAGCAGCCTTTTGTAGAAAAGCTCGCGCTTCAGGGTAAACTTTTCTCCCGACGAAATTATCGTCCGTGGCGTACCTGATATCGAGTTTTATGGTGGGGTCGAGCTTGATGAGTTCGATCAATCGGGCCTCTCGTTTGCCTGCCGGCGGCTAGGGCTTTTCTTCGGGAGCCGGTTTCGTGTCTTCCTCGACGACAGTTACTTCCGTGCCGTATTTCTGGTAGTTCTTGAAACGGATAAGATTGCGGCTTTCGAAACGCCGTCCGCCTGCCTCAACCGTTCCTCTGAAATCCGAAAGTACCGGCATTAGGTATTTCTCACCCGCGATGTCGACCTGGTCATAATCGATTATCTTCGTGACCGCTTTTACGGGGAAGGACGGCGTGATATCTGTTAGCTGATATTCGATGCGAAGGACACGGAAATTTTTCCGGTCTATCCACATCCTGCCCCGTTCGCCAGCCGGGGAAGAACTGTAAACAGGCCCTTTCAAACCGACACCGCCGTGTTTATTGTTTGCGAGCTCGATCTCGTAGCTGTAAATTATCGCTCCTCGCCCGCGGAGCACGTCCGTGCTTTGGACCTCGAATTTGGTCTTGCTGTCGGCGGCAAAAATTTTCTGCAGGTCTTCGACGAACTCGCCGCCCGAGGTCGCACCGTCCAGGCCGCTGTAGCTGTTCGATACCTCTGTGTTAACCGGCGCGCCGTTCTTTGACAGGACCCTGTATTGCTCGCCGCGCTCGTCGCTGTAGCTGACGGCGATGATCAGGTTATCGTACGGCCGCCAGTTTCCGGTACCGGCAAACGCTTCGGAGCGGGTAATGAGCTGCTTGACGACGAAGTCCGGCATGTCGGAAACAAGCGCAAGAGTATTAGCCCTCGTTTTTTCAAGGATCGCGTCGGATTCTGCCGTGGCCGGAAGTTTAGTGCTCTCCGGGTCCTGACGCCGTCTTTCGGCTTCTTCGAGCGCCCGTTTCAGGTCGTCGTTATTAAAGCTCTTCGAACGCGTAAGCCCACGGAGGCCGTCCGTGACCGGGAACGCAATGCCGCGGCGCCTCACTGCTTCTACAATCGTTGATATCGAGTCTGCCCCCTTAATGGCGTATAGCATTCGGACATACTCGGCCTGCCCCAAGGGTTTTTCTTGCGCGGCAACGCCGATAACGGCGGCGAGCAGTAACAGGAATAAATCAGATCTTTTTCATTCACTGAAATGATGCCGGCCGCAATTCAATCGTTCGCTCTCAAACCGGACTTCAAAAGAAAAAAGCGGAGGTTTGAGCTCCGCTTTCGTTCCGTTTACGAAGGAATAGGTTAATTTACCCATTCCTCTTCGTAGTTCAATTGCCAATGCCGTGTAACCCACTGCTGTGCTGCCGTCATTGCCGTGTTCTTCCATTTCTTGAAATTATCAAGAATTGAAAGAGCGGCCAGCGGCTTGCTCGGATCACGCTCCACGCGTATTACCTGTGTCGCAACTTCAATTACGGTCTTGTTTTCCTCAAAGATCCGCAAACGTACTTCGCTGCCTACAGGCGGAAGTACTTCCAAATTAACCAGTGCGCTCGATTCGCCAATGTTCTCGGTTGTCCCCTCGACCTTGATCGTTTCGCCGCTTTCCTTGTCAACCCAGCTTGCTAATACAGGCATGTTCGCGAGTATACGATGATGTAACGGCGTCTTATACGAAGCCGTCGCGTATTCTATTTGTGCCATATATTTCCCCCTTTTTCGTCCCCCAAAACTTCTTTTGGCCGGTCCAGATGAGATTCAACCGCAAGAAGAGAACAAAAATACTCCAATCTTACAAAAAAGTCAAGTTTTCATTGTTCCCGCCACGAAGTTTTTTGGCTACCGTGCCGTCTCGGCCATAAGTATAGTTAATTCAATATTTTGAGAACCGTTCTTCCCGGCCCGGCTCCCTCCTTCTCGTTAGAAGAATGGTAGGAACCAGCCAACAGCTCTCCATGCATCGCGTGTACAAATCCTTTAACGTGCGTAACCCTAGCGTAATCCTGATCTCTTACCATCGTCAGGTCAGGATTCAATTCGAACCGAACGGCTTTGTGCGGAACCTGAGTTGCCTTACAGCATGAGTGTATATATCGTTCTTTTTGCGCCATTTTTCAGAGAATTCGAAAGAACTTTAAGTTTGCTTGCCAAAAGCACTGCAAACACTTGGCTTGAAATGTGCCATTGTCGCGGAATGCTTCGTCGGCCGGCCTGACAGCCGCGATCTGATGCGAAAGTAAATCCAAAATCCGCAATAAAAAATCCAAATTATCAGACATTTGGTTCACCGAACCAGCAGATTTTCAGAATTTAGACGAGGTCAAGATACATGACTAACAATTATTCGATAAGATTTTTTGCCGCCATTGCTCTGGCGTTGATCATCGGCGCAGCGCCGTCATTCGCGCAGTCAACAACCACGGGCGGGATCACGGGCAGCATAAAGGATCCGCAGGGCGGCGTTGTGCCCAATGCTACGATCACGGTCACAAATACCGGTACAAATGCATCCGTTACCGCGACCACCGATTCAAATGGCGGCTACCGCGTTTCGAACCTTCAGCCGGGAACGTATAGGATCGAAACCACCGTCAGCGGTTTTGCTCCCGCAAAGGCCGACAACATCATTGTCGAGGTCGGACAGGCCACCCCCGTGGAAATAGGTCTTACCATCGGCGACACGACGGCCGAAGTTGAGGTCACGGCAGAGGCGCCGGTCATTAATACGAACGACAATGCAAGCGCCGTCAACATCAACCAAACGTCCATCAACGAACTCCCGATAAACGGACGCCGGTGGTCTGAATTTGCCGCTGCTGACGCCCGCAACAGTGCCCGACGGTACTTTTGGGCTGATCAGCTTCCGCGGGATCTCGGGGCTGCTCAACAACAACACGATCGACGGCGGCGACAACAATCAGGCCTTCTTCTCGGAAGAACGCGGACGCACGCGTATCAATTATGTTATTAGCCAGTCCGCGATCCGTGAGTTTCAGGTCAATACATCAAATTATTCCGCCGAATACGGCCGCTCGGCCGGCGGCGTGGTGAACGCTGTCACTAAGAGCGGAACGAATGATTTTCACGGTGATGCGTTTTACTATAATCGTAACAGCCGAAACGGTGCACGCAACCCGCTTTCATTCCTGCCCGTCTTGCTGCCGGGCGGCGGCGGCACAACTTTGGTTGGAGCTAAGCCGGTCGATCTTCGCGAGCAGTGGGGCGGCACGATCGGCGGGCCGATCGTAAAGGACAGACTGTTCTTCTTTTTCAGCTACGATCAGCAGAGCAGGAACTTTCCCGGAATAGCTACTTTTTCAAACCAGAACTTTCTGAATACGCCCAACCGGCCACTCCTCACCAGCCGCGGGCTCACAAACGCACAGATCGACAATACGATCAATTTCCTCGCATCGGTTGCAGGCGAGAATCCTCGCAGAGGCGACCAAACGCTTTTCCTGCCGAAGATCGATTGGCAAATAAACAGCCGCAACCTGTTCAGCATCAATTACAACCGTATGCGTTGGGATTCGCCGAACGGGGTGCAAACGCAGCCGGTCTTGCAGCGGGGCAGATCAAACTGGGGCGACGACTTCGTTTCGGTCGATTCGGTGAACGGCAAACTCCAGTCGATACTCACATCGAACATATTGAACGAATTCCGTTTCCAGTACAGCCGCGACTTCGAACGGCAGTTCAGCGTAGAGCCATTGCCGGGTGAACCGTCGACGGCCCTTGGCGGGACCCGTTCGCCTGGCATATCCATCACCGGCGGATTTGAATTCGGAACACCGAATTTTCTGGACCGTACCTCTTTTCCAGATGAACGCCGCTGGCAGTTTGCGGATACTGTTACCTGGACTCGCGGCCGCCATACCATCAAATTCGGCGGTGACGTCAATTTCGTGAGCGACGATATCCAAAACCTCTTTCGCGGTGCCGGTACTTACGCTTACAACAACATAAACGATTTTATTATCGATTATGTTAACTTCTCGACGGGCCTACCGGGATCTACCGTGTGCGCTACTACCACCAGAACTGTCGGCAGGTGCTACACAAGCCAGTATCAGCAAGGTCTCGGCCTGGTAGGTTTGGAGTTGTCGACCACCGATTATAACTTCTTTGTGCAGGACGATTTTCGCGTAACGCCCCGCTTGACGGTAAACCTGGGACTTCGTTACGAATATCTGCAGTTTCCCGAACCGCAGCTGCCGAATTCCAGCACGGAAGTAATCCCGTATGATGGACGCACGGTGGCAGAAGCGACATCGACCATGCCGAGCGATAACAATAATTTCGGCCCGCGCATTGGTTTTGCTTACGACTTATTCGGTAACGGCAAAACAAGTGTCCGCGGAGGTTACGGCATCTACTTCGGGCGGGTCCAGAGCTCGACGATCTACAATGCGCTGATCAACACCGGACATCCGGGCGGCCAGGCGCAGATCGCGCTGCAGCCGACCGACGCGACGTCTCCGATCTTTCCAAATGTTCTGCCGTCAACGGCCGTCGGTACGGTTGGAACTGCGATCCAGTTTTTCTCGGAGAATTTCGAGGCGCCGAAGATCCATCAGTACGACGTGATCCTCGAACATCAGATAATGAGGAATACGGCCGTTTCGGTCTCGTATGTCGGAAGCCTTGGACGAAATCTTCCGACCTTCTACGATTTGAACAATATTCCCTGCTCGTCCATACCGGCGGCGTCTTACAGTACCACTGTTTGTCCGAATGGTGCCTCGGCAACCTTTACGTTGAGCGGCGGGCCGCTCACCGGTCAGACATTCACGCTTCCGCAATACAACCGCTTCCTGAATATAGGCAACCAGGCTCGAACACGTATTCAAAGCACGATAAAATCTGAATACAATGCCCTGATCTTCCAGGCAAACCGCCGCTTTACTGACGGGCTGCAGTTTCAGGTGAGTTATACGTTGTCAAAAGCGACGGACTCAAACCAAAATTCGGCCACTTTCACTGAGGCAAATAGTCCCTACGATATCCTCGATGCCACATATGACATCGGGCCGAGCCGTTTGGACCGTCGTCACAAATTCGTCGCAAGTACTGTTTGGGCCCCGACCTTTTACAAGGGAAGCAAGTCATCGATCGGAAACTATGTGCTGAACGGCTGGTCGTTCGCTCCGATCTATACATATTATTCCGGAGCACGTTACAGCGGTACGGTTACCGGTACGAGCCTGAATCGGACATTTGGCGGAAGCCATTTGCCTGTACTCGGCCGAAATTCATTCATATTGCCGTCTCTTCATAACATTGACGCCCGGCTTTCAAAGCGTTTCAGGTTAACTGAAACAATGAATCTCGAGTTCCTTGCCGAGGCGTTCAACATTGTGAACCGCACGCATGTATTCGGCGTCGAATCAGCTATGTATCAACGGGCTGGAAACGCAACGACGCTGACTTTCAATAGCAATTTCGGCAACGTGACCGGAGCTCAAAGCACAAACTATCGCGAGCGCCAGATCCAGTTCGCAGCACGTTTTCAGTTTTAGTTTTTCCTCACAGGAAAAACCTTTTACGGCACGCTTCTTCGGAAGCGTGTCTTTTTTTGTTCTTCCGATCGCGGAGCATTGTTAGAGGAGTTCGTCTGGTTGACCTACAGCCGGCTTTGGATTAACAATCATTTCACAGTGCGCATTTTGCAGATCTCATCTTCGCGGACGTTCGGCGGCGGCGAAAGGCATTTCGTCGACCTATGCCGCGGGCTGCAGCAAAAAGGGCACGAGGTATTCGCGGCCCTGCGGCCGACGAACGTCTGGCAGAATCGGCTTGAGTTTCTGCCATCGTCGAACATACTTCATGTATCGATAAGGAATTCGTTCGGCATCCTTAGTGCTAACAAGATGGCCGGGTTTGTTCGCGACAATGAAATTGAGATAGTCCACGCACATGTCGCTCGCGATTATATTCCGGCCAGTATTGCCTGCACGCTTTCGGGCCGGGCGAAATTTGTCCTAACGCGGCACGTCCTTTTTCCCGCTAAAACCCTTCAACCGGTTTGCGTCTAAAAAACCTTTCGAAGGCGATAGCCGTTTCGCCCGGTGTCGAGCTTGCCTTAAAGAAGGTATTCCGGCCGCAGCAGATCGCGCTTGTCGCAAACGGCATCGACATCGAAGACCTTGGGCGGCATCGACCGCGCTGCGGCCCGCGATGAGTTTCGCGTCGAGCACGGCATTCCGCCTGACACCCTTCTTGTAGGGATAATCGGAGAACTTATCGAGCTAAAGGGCCAGCGTGATTTCGTTCTCGCGGCCAACGAACTGGCCGGGCGTTTCCCTTCGGCACATTTCGTTGTGGTGGGCCGTGACAACTCGATCGATCAGAAATTTCGGCGCGAACTAAAACGGCTGGTAAAGGTATTCGGCCTGGAAGAGCGGTTCCTGTGGCTTGATTGGGTCGACGATACCCGGCCGCTGTTCGCCGCGCTGGACCTTTTTGTGTCGGCATCTCACACCGAAAGCTTCGGCATGGCGATCCTCGAGGCCATTGCGTCGGGCACGCCGGTGATCGCGACCGACACGGACGGGGCCCGCGAATTATTGGCGAACCCGGACCTGCTCGTACCCGTAGCCGATCCTGTCAGCCTGGCCGAAAAGATCGGCGAAATTCTCAGCGATGCCGAAAGGCGAAACGCGATCGCCTCGGCGTCGATGACCTCGGCCAGGTCGAAGTATTCGCTCGACCGGATGATCGCCGCCGTCGAAGAGCTTTATAAGGACCTCAAATAAACCTTAAGAAAATTCCGGTCGGCAACGGTTTTCGCATTATCCGCAGTACGTCCCATAATAGATAAGAATGATCATATTTGACCGCCGGATCTGCAACGATCTAGATGCCGCGACGAGCCGCGAATGGCTTGAAACGAACGGCATCGGCGGGTTCGCGTGCGGGACCATTTCGGGCGTCAACACCCGCCGCTACCACGGGCTGCTGACGGCCGCCGTTACGCCGCCGTTGGGGCGGGTTCGGCTGCTTTCAAAGTTCGACGAGGCCATTGAGGTCAACGGACGCCGGTTCGAACTGTCGAGTAGTAAGTATCACGGTGCCGTTAACCCTGAGGGCTATCTGTTGCTAAATGAATTTCGACTCGACCCATATCCGATATGGACCTATGAAGCTGAAGGTTTAGAGATAGAAAAACGCCTCGTTATGGCCCACGGGTCAAACACTATCGCACTAAATTGGAAGATCAAAGGGCACCCGCAGGTGACGGCCACGCTGGAACTAAAGCCGCTGGTTGCGTTCGTCGATTATCATTCGCTTTCCCGCGAAGACCCTTCAGCAGTTTTCGGTTACGAGATCGCCGGTGGGCAAGTGACGATCATCCGACAGGGTGAGCAGGCCGCGATGCATCTTCATCACAACGGTGCGTTGGAACCGACGGGTTACTGGTATCGTGCCTTCGAATACGACATCGAGCGGGAACGCGGATTTGAATCGACAGAAGACCTGTTCCAGCCGCTCGCGATCAGATTCGATCTTTCCGATGGGCCGGCTGCTGTGATCGCAACGACCGAGAATTCGGTCGTCCTGAATTTCGATTCGATCGAGGCGGCCGAGCGCAAACGTAGGCGCGGGTTAATAAAGAAGGCAGGCGTAAAAGCGGATCTCGAGAAACAACTCGTCCTAGCCGCAGATCAATTTATCGTGGCGCGCGGCTCCGGTCAGACAGTGATCGCGGGCTATCCGTGGTTTTCCGATTGGGGCCGCGATACGATGATCGCCCTTAACGGCCTCACTCTCGCTACCGGCCGGCCCGAGGTTGCGCGAGGTATCCTGCTCGAATTTTCCAAGCATATCTCCGAAGGGATGCTGCCGAACCGATTTCCTGATGCGGGCGACAGTGCCGAGTACAATACCGTCGATGCAACACTTTGGTATTTTGAGGCGGTCCGTGCTTACATCGAGGCGACCGGTGACGCGAATTTTGTCCGCCGTCATCTTTATCTGAAATTGGCCGACATCGTGGCGTGGCACCTTCATGGCACACGCTACAACATCCATCTCGATACCGACGGCCTCTTGTGTGCCGGGACGCCTGACGTCCAATTGACGTGGATGGACGCAAAAATGGGTGATCAGGTGTTCACCCCGCGAACCGGAAAGGCGGTTGAGATACAGGCCCTCTGGTTTAACGCCCTGATGATCATGGCCGCGCTTGCAAAGGAGTTCGGCGACACCGAAGACGAGGCCCGTTACAGGGCAATGGCGGAACTCTGTTCGCTTAGCTTCAACGGCGCTTTCTGGAATGAAGAGGAGCAATGTTTATACGATGTTGTCGACGACGGCAATCGTGACCCATCGATCAGGCCCAACCAAATATTTGCTGTTTCGCTTCCGCATTCGATGCTCGATGACCAACGCGCGGCTAAGGTCGTCGCACGCGTGGAAAAGGACCTGTTGACGCCGTTAGGCCTGCGGTCGCTATCGCCCTCCGACCCTGAGTACCGGGATGTTTATGTCGGCTCACCTTTCGACCGTGATTCGGCATATCACCAGGGGCCCGTGTGGGGTTGGCTCATCGGGCCGTTCGTTGACGCTTACCGGCGAGTGAATGGGAGCGGAAAGGAAACCGAGCAGCGTGTCGCGGAGATACTTTCCGCCTTCAAAGGCCATTTATGCGATGCGGGACTCGGGCAGATCTCGGAGATATTCGATCCCGAGGTTCCGTATCGACCGCGCGGCTGTTTTGCCCAGGCATGGAGCGTTGCCGAGGTGCTTCGCGTTTCTCGATCCGCCGATCCGGCACCGATTCAGAAGAGGTGACAACGTATTCCCGGTACCGGTTGAAGTTAGCGTCGGATGGGGTATTATTTTACTTTATGCGTCCAGCGTTCTTTGCCTCACTTATTCTGTTTAATTTAGCTTCGATCATGACGGCTCAAACACCTGCCGCTCTGGCTGAGATCTGGGACCGCGAGCATGTTACAAACCTGCTTCCGTCCGACGTTCGACATAGAGACCTGAAAGATCATCTCGATGGGCTGAAGAAAGCCGGCGTGCGAGTGACCGAGGTCGGCCGCAGCGTCGCAGGCCGTGAGATCTACCAGGTCGAGTTCGGCCGCGGCCCGCTAAAGGTGTTCTTGTGGTCGCAGATGCACGGCGACGAACCGACCGCAACGTCGGCCCTGATCGATCTTTTCTCGATCCTTCAAAAGAACCGCGAAAAGGATTGGGTCAAGAGGATCGAGGAGAAGATGACCATACGCGCTGTGCCGATGCTCAATCCCGACGGGGCCGAAGCGTTCGTCCGACGCAATCTGCAGGGCTTGGACATAAATCGCGACGCCGTCAACCTCAAGTCTCCGGAGGCGCAGCTTTTGAAAAAGCTCCGTGACGAGTGGTCGCCGCAGATTGGCTTTAATCTCCACAATCAAAATTCATTGACCGCAGCCGGCCCGGCCAACAAGCAGGCGGCGATCTCATTTCTCGTTGTATTTGGCGACGCTCAGAAAACGACGAACGAGGGCCACGAACGGAACAAGCGGTTGGTTTCCGCTATGATCCGGTCCATCGAACCTTTCATCGCCGGCCATATCGGAAAATATGATGACGGGTGGTCGCCGACCGCTTTTGGCGACAATTTTTCCGCTTGGGGCACACCGGTGATCCTGATCGAAACCGGCGGGCTGCACGGGCAGAACGAAATGTTTCTCGTCAAAATGAACTTCATCGCGATCGCCACGGCGCTAACGGCGCTGGCAGACGGCAGCGAGAAGAATTTTACGGCGGCAGCATACGAGCAGCTTCCGAACAACACATCCGGGCGCCTGTTCAGTTTTATTTTTAGAAATGCGTCGATAATCACGGCCGGTAAGAAAGAGAACGGCCTTGTAATGACGGACCAAACGGTTGCGGACATCGGAGCCATCACGGAACGCCGCAGGGCTTCGTTCATTTCGCCGACGATCGTCCGACATATTGGGGATCTTTCGGGCCGATCCGGCCTTGAGGAGTATGACGCAAGCAATTTTAAAGTTGTCGGCCGATTTCAACCCCTGGGGGTAGGCAATTTTGGCGAGATGCTGTTTTACAAAAAGGACCGCCAGATAGATTGGTCCGCGGCCGACATTGAAAAAGCCTTTCCGCCTGATGCTATATTCTCACTTGGGAAATGGATAAAAGGCGAAGGAGTTGTCCCGAAGCGGTAGGGCGGTTTTGCGGGGCGGCCGGCGGTGATCGATGCTCGAATTTCTGAAAGTCAAAAATATTGCGTTGATCGACGAGATCGCGATCGAATTCGGCGAGGGGCTCAATCTTTTGACCGGCGAGACCGGTTCGGGAAAATCTATTATCGTTGACAGTTTAGGTACGCTGACAGGCGACAGGGTGACGGCGGACCTGATAAAAAGCGGACAGGATTCGGCCCAGATAGAAGGGGTATTTCGTGTCCCGGCGACCAAGCGGTTGCGCTCGATCTGCGATGATTCAGGTATCGAGCTCGATTCCAGCGACAGGGTTGAATTGATCGTTCGACGCGAGCTCTCGGTATCAGGAAAGAACCGGATCTATATCAACGGGCAACTTGCAACCCAAGGCATACTGAAACAGATAGGGCCGCTGCTGGTAGCCATTCACGGACAGGGCGAGCATACCGCACTTTTTGATCCGCGAAATCATCTCGAGATACTTGACCGCTTTGCCTCGACGGAAAAAGAACGCCGGCAAACTGCGGAGGCTTTCCGGCGTTGGAACGCAACGCGTGGCGAACTGGAAAGTCTTCAGACGAGCGAAGCCGAAAAGCTGCGATTGCTGGACGTGCTTCGCTTTCAGATCGACGAGATAAAAAAGGCCGGGCTCCAACCCGGAGAGGAAAGCGGTTTGGGTGAAGAAAAACTGCGGCTGATCAACGTCGAAAAACTTTCGTCACTTAGCGGTGAGTCCTATTCACTTTTGTACGACAACCCGGAATCGACGTTCACAACGCTCGAAAAAGCGGGACGAAAGATAGAAGAACTAGCGTCGTATGACAGCAAATTCGTCGAATATCTTGAACCTATCAGGACCGCTGTTTTTGTGATCGAGGACCTTGCAATGGCGGTCCGCGACTACGGCGGGAAGCTCGAATTTTCGCCCAAGCGCCTTGAAGAGATCGAAGACCGCCTTGCAGAGATATCAAGGCTGACCAGGAAATATGGCGGCTCCGTGGACTCGGTCATTGCGGATCTAGCGGAATGCGAAGAACGGCTGGTGAAGATAGAAACGTCGGAGTTTAGGGAGAAGGAGCTTCGGAATGTGTTGGCAAAACTGCGGGACGAATATATAGCTGCCGCTAACGTGCTCCACCAAAAACGGGCAGCTGCCGCGGCCAAGTTCGAAAAGGCAGTCGAAGCCGACCTAAAAACCGTTGCGTTTGAAAAAGCGCGTTTTGAGGTCCGAATAGATTTTCCCGGGCACGATGAACTCGCGGACAGTGAATTTAGCGGCTTCACCGCCGCAGGCCTCGACAGGGTGGAGTTCTTCTTTTCAGCAAATGCCGGCGAACCCGTAAAACCTCTCGCTCGCGTGGCCTCGGGCGGCGAAGCGTCACGCCTTATGCTCATCCTGAAAACCACGGCGGGTGCCGACACCTCGGGAGCGACGGCCGTCTTTGATGAGATCGACGCAGGTATAGGCGGACGGGTCGCAGAAGCGGTTGGTTTGAAGCTAAAAATGCTCGCGGGCAGCCAACAGGTCCTTTGTGTGACCCATCAGCCGCAGGTCGCCTCTAAAGCGGACAGGCATTTCGTTATAGAAAAATCGATGAAACGGTCGAGCACGTCGATCGCCGTTCGCGAGCTGGACCCGACGGAGCGTATCGATGAGATCGCGCGGATGCTGGCCGGTGAAAAGATAACGGATGCCGCACGTCAAAATGCCCGCGAAATGATCGCTGCCGCCGGCTAAAATATGACAGCAAAAACCCTTGCAAAGGTGTTCCGCGGCGACACGGTCGAATCCGTACATCGCGGCCATCTCGTCGCGCTCGATGGCGACGGGAATACCGTTATAAGCATTGGGGACCCGAAGTCGGTCACCTTTTACCGCTCTGCCGCAAAGCCTTTCCAGGCATTGCCGTTCATCACCAGCGGTGCGGCCGATGCTTTTGGCTTTTCGGATGAAGAGATAGCGCTGGCGTGTGCATCGCACTCCGGCGAGGCGCGGCATGTCAGGATCGCGCAGTTGATGCTCGAACGGACCGGATTGAGCGAATCCTATCTCCGATGCGGTACTCATTTGCCATTCAACGAGAAAGAGGCCGAACGCATGATGCGTGCCGGTGAACACCCGACACAGCTTCACAATAATTGCTCGGGCAAACACGCTGCCATGCTTGCGTTTGCCAAGCATATTGAAGCTGAGCTAACCGATTACGAGAGGCCTGATCACCCTGTCCAACACGCCATCCTGAGCACGGTTGCCGAATTCGCCCGCGTTCCCGCAGCGAACGTAAGCGTGGCGGTCGACGGCTGCGCGGCCCCGAATTATGCGGTACCTTTATCCTCTATGGCCGGGAGCTTTGTCGATCTTGTGGCATCCGCACGGTTCGATGAAGAGACCCGCAACGCGTGTGACCGGATAGTTAACGCGATGATGAAATTTCCGGA
This sequence comes from uncultured Acidobacteriota bacterium, assembly GCA_963763355.1. Classification (GTDB taxonomy): domain Bacteria; phylum Acidobacteriota; class Blastocatellia; order Pyrinomonadales; family Pyrinomonadaceae; genus OLB17. The sequence goes on along the minus strand of CAVXOI010000007.1, from coordinate 341,809 downwards.
ATTGATAGGCGGTATCGAGCGGCTGGACACCATGCTCATGCAGGCCGCTGAAGGCAGGATCGTATCAAAGGTAGGAGCCGACGGCGTGTGGCTGTGCGGCGTCCTGCCGTGCGAAAGATACCCATCGGGCCTCGGCATCGCACTGAAGATCGAAGACGGCGACGATCGTCGCGCACGGCCGGTGGTGGCCATTGAAGTGCTCAAGAGACTCGGGATACTGTTGCCGGAAGAACTGCCGGACGTCTCGCCGATGCCAATTAGGAACCGGCGTTCCGACATCGTTGGCCGCGTGGAAGCAGTGTTGCCGGCCTGGTAGACACTTATCTGGCTTACAGCCCGGAAACCCTCGCCTAAGCCGCTTGACCGTATAGCCGCTTGAAATCCTCGCGCCCGAACGCCATGTCCAACCACATGTTCGTCAATTTCTCCTGAATGCTGTTCGCACGCAGGCGGTCGTTGAGGTTTTTGAAGTCGACGAAATCGAGGTGCTGGTCCTGATTGAAGCAGGAGAAGACGAAGAACTCCTCGCCGGTGTGCGGATTGACGTGACGCTGCAGGCACTGGGCACAGACCTCTTTCATCATGCACTGCATCGGCGAGTTGATCGAGCCGATGGCGACGTGTTCGGGTTTCAGGTATGGCTTGAGAGTTGTGTGCCGTGCCTCGCGGACGCCGTTCATCATGCGGTCGGAACCGATCGCGATGATGCGGTCGACGTCCTTTAAGCTCGACGTTTTGTCTGGCCAAAGCTGCCCTTCGGCGTAGGCGACCATCGCCTGGACGATATTGCCGCGGAAGTGCGAATCCTGCGGCCGCATCGGGCGGATCTCTTCGCCCGTGTCCGTTGACCAGACGACCTGATCGGTCGCTTTTTCGATCTCTTCGCGTTTGAAAAGATCTTCACCGTTCTTGTAGCCGGCGAAATAGATGACGTGGTTGTTGTTTGTCCCGCAATGCACGCGCGATCGAGAAAAGCACCGCATTGCCGAGGCCGCCGCCCGCGAGCAGAACGGTTTCGTTTTGCGGGATCTCGGTCGGTGTACCGGTCGGGCCCATGACGAGGACCTCTTCGCCTTCCTTCAACAGTGAGCAGAGCCGCGACGACGTTCCCATTTCGAGTACGATCATCGACAGCAGGCCTTTTTCCTCATCAACCCACGCACCGGTCAGCGCCAGGCCTTCCATCATCAGTCGCGTTCCGTCGATAACGGGCGCCGAGGTTTCAAAATTCTGCAGCCGATAAAACTGGCCGGGCTCGAATTTGCGAGCCTGCAGCGGAGCCTTTGACGACCACATCGACGATCGTCGGCGTTAGCCGTTCGACCTTTACGACATACGCTCGAAGCTGCTCGTCGAGCGTCGCCTCAAGGCTGGTCGAAAATCGAGTCTCGTTCCGCCTGCGGCAACGGTCCGCGTGTCGCAAGCTCGTCGGCAAACAGCTCGACGACCTTTTCGATAGCCGTGCTTTGCCGAGGCCATCGCCTTGACGACGTTTCCCGCATACTTCGGATGATTGTCGCCGTAATAGCTGATGAACTTGCCGTCGTGTTCGTACGACGTGAAAAAACCCGGCTCTCGCTCTTTGCCGCCTCGAACAGCGTGAAGACCGCCGTCGCCGTTCTTTGCTCAACCTTGAAGGGCTGGAAGAACTGCCGCCATTCGTCAAGCTGGAAAGTGCCGGGCTTTTCCTTTTCGTAAATCACGTTCGGCGATGTGCCGGCCGCAACGCAAACGGTGCGGGCCGGAAATTCGTGCATCTCGCCGGTGTTCTCGAATTTTCCGGTTTCGGCGACGTATTCCAGCCGCTCGAATATCAATCGCCTTGACCGCGTTGATACTCATCGGGAACCGCCTCGGCCGGGTTCATGCATTCGACGAAATTGATGCCTTCTTCAAGGGCCTTCTGGACCTCTTCGTGGTTGAGGCGGTAAGCGGGCGAATCCTGCAGCCGTTTGCGATAGATCAGCGAAACGCCGCCCCAACTCTCGACCAGCGGGACAAAATTCGGCTCCTCACCCGCCGCCGCGGCACGCTGCCTTTCAGCCCGCACCGCACGGCCGTGTTCGAGAAATTCGTCTAAAACCTCGCTCTCTTCGGCGTCGAATTTTTCGACGAGCTTGTTCCTCGCCGAACTCGGCCGCGACCTGCTCCCACTTTTCCAGCATCTTCTCGACCTGGACCGGGTAATAGGCAAACAGCTCGGTCGCGGTATCGATGCCCGTCAGCCCGCCGCCGATCACCACGGCCGGCAGCCGCACCTGCAGATTCGAGAGCGTGTCCTTTTTGAACGCTCCGGTCAGCTGCAGTGCCATCAGAAAATCCGAAGCCTGGCGGATGCCGCGGATCAGATTGTTCTTCATCGGGACGATCGTCGGCCGGCCGGCTCCGGTCGCGATGGCAATATGGTCAAACCCGAAGCCCCACGCGTCCTCGATGGTCAGCGTCCCGCCAAACCTTATGCCGCCATATGCGCGAAATCGCTTTCGACGCGACAGCATCAGCTGCACCATCGTCAGAAAATTCTTGTCCCAGCGGACCGTGATGCCGTATTCCGAAACGCCGCCAAACCCCGAGAGTATACGTTCATCCAGTTCCTCGGTGATCTCGCTGAGGTCGCGAATCGGCTTCGGGCAAGCTCTGCCGAGGTCGCCCGTCCATTCGACAGGCAGCGGCTCGATCTTCAGGCCGTCAACGCCGACAACGCCGAACCCTTCGTTCAACAGATACTGCGGCAAGCGTGTATCCGGCGGGGCCGAGTCCGACGACCAGCACGTTCTTGCCGTTGTAGGGAAGCGGATACGGCCGTTTTGCGTTCAGCGGGTTCCAACGGGTCAGCAGGCTATAGATCTCAAATCCGTAGGGAAGCTCGAACACGTCCGTTAGCGTGGCCGTTTCCGCGAGCGGAATGTTGACCGGCTCCTGCTTTTGGAAAATGCAGCCCTTCATGCAGTCGTTGCAGATACGATGGCCGGTGCCCGCGCACATCGGGTTGTCGATCGCGACAAGTGCGAGGGAACCGATCGAGTCGCCCTGCTTTTTCAGCAGGTGCATTTCCGAGATCTTTTCGTCCAGCGGGCAGCCGTCGGTCTTGATGCCGAGCGGGTTTCGCTTTACCGCGCCGTCCTTTTCGTGCAGGCCGGTCGAGCACGAATCCTTATCACGCTCGTGGCAGATCATGCAGTAATCGATCTCGTACAGAGCGTCCCGCATCGTGCCGCGGTCGTCGGTCAGCTTGAACCCGTCGCGCCGGCGCATCTCTGCTCGGGGCTCCGCGCATTATGTTGTGCAGTTTCGGTTCCGGATGGATGAGATGAACCAGATTCTGATAATCGAGGGCATGCGGCACCTTAAATGCTGCCCAGCGTTTTTCTTTTTTATAGAATTCATTTGCCGACCATGCTTCGAGCAGCTTCAGGGCGGCCTTTACGATCAGCAGGTCCCCGGCCGCATCGACCGAAATAACAAATTCCGCAAAGACCTTCCCGAACGTCTTGTCCCTTAATCCGTCAACCGCCTTCTGAAGCTTACCGATCGTCTGCTGGACGTCCTCGGTCCGTTCAAGTTCCTTGCTCAGCGCTTCTTCCGCGTCAAGAAGCCGCGCCGCAATGCTCGCAACGGCAAGCTCATCGTCGTGAACGACAGTCTCGTCGAACGACTTGTAACGGAGCTCGGTCAAGGCGCGGTCAAGGTCGCCGAGAGGGAATGCCTTGATATCGTCCGGGCTGAACTGTTTTACAGCCCGCCGCTGAACAAAGAATTTATATCGCCAGATCGGATTTTGGACGAGTATTTCCTTTTCCAGCTCCTCCCGCTCGCGAGCGATTCCGAACATTCGGGCGACAAAGTCAGAAAGGTATGGCGCCGCGTCCGTGAGAATTTTCGATTCGACCCTTTTTTCAAAGCCCGCGCCGCGATTCGAGATATATTTAACAAGCGACGAATGAAGAAGCGGGTCTTTTTCCGAAACTTCCGTGTAGAATTTTTCGGCCAATTCCTTCAGTTTGAACGCATCATAAAGATCGGAATATCGAAATCCCGGAATGCCAAGATCAAAATCATGGGCCCGGGCCGGTTGCGCATTTTCGGAATTCACTGACATATCTCGGGTCTCAACGTAAAAAAGCCAATACCAGGCAAACGAGTATTATAACATTCGAGATAAACCGCATCCACCGCAGCATCCCACATGGATCGCGGTTCCGAGAGGCCGAACCGGCTCTCAGCAAGCGCAAACCGCACGAAAACAAGTGAAAATTACCACTGATTATGGTATAACCCAGAATGAAGCGTAAGAAATATTAAACGTTCCAAGGTAAGGTTTTAGGTGTTATGGAAGAAGATCAGCGGTTAACTCCGTTGCCGCGATCCGCGAAGCTACGTGAAGTGACCGGCGATTATCAGCCGGCATACAGCCCGTATTATGACGACGAAGGCGTCGAGGGCCGGCGGTCGATACGGCAATATGTCGATGTCGTTTACAAACGGCTCCCATGGATACTCACCCTGACGATCCTGGTCACCGCTGTGTCGGCTTTCTACATGTACCGGCAGCCGTCCGAATACGCCGCGACCACGCAAATGCTGATAGAACCGCGGCGACCAAAGGTCACGTCCAAGGATTCGATCAACATCAATTTCGGCAACGACGCTAATTACTACAACACCCAGCTAAAATTACTTCAGAACACGGACTTGATGTACAAGGTCGTCGTCAGCCTCGACCTGCAAAAGAATCCGGATCTGTTCGACCGTCAGTCAAAGGGGCTCGGGTCTGTTTTCAAATCCCTTTTCTCCACCGAAAAACCGGATAGCCCCCGGCCAACTGCGCTTCCGGTTATATCGGAAGACAGCAATACGGCCGAAAGATTAAAGGAAGTCCTGCCTCCGGACGAGAGGCGCCGGGCGGAAGAGTATGCAGCTATCCTGGTAGGAAAGCTTTCAGTCAATCAGCGTGAACGCACAAACCTTGTCGATGTAACAGTTACCGGAAGTAACCCGGCCCTTATCGCCGAGGTTGCCAATCGCGTTGCCGATATCTTCAGGCTGGAAGATGCGGCCCGTGAATCCGAAGGCGCGATAAAAGCGAAGAATGATCTGCAGAAATCGATAGAAGAGCTTGAGCAGACCATCAGTGAAGACGAGGTAGCTCTTATCGCGCAAATGAAAGAGAACAAGCTGCCGCTGCAAGATAAAGGCCAGGAGCTTTCGGCAAGCCGCCTTCAGGGACTCAGCGAGACCTGGATGAAGGCGATGGAGTCGCGTAGACAGCAGGAAGCCCGTTACAACGCCGCAGTCGCGGCCAACCACCGTGGCGAGGGTCGCAGCATTCCTGAGTTAACGGAGAGTAAGATCTATCAGGAAGCCGTCAGGCTTGCCACTGAGCGAAAGGCAAAACTCCAGGAAGATATCAGGAACATCGACAAGCAGATACAGACCGCCGAAACCGAACGCGCCGAGCTGTTAGTGAAGTATACCGAGGAGTATGCCGAGGTCAAGAAAAAGGACGAGCGGATCGCATCGCTAAAGGCCGCCAAGGAAAAACTTGAGAAGGAAACGCCCGGAATTATCGAACGCGATCAGAAAGCGGTCGATAAAGACGCGGTCAGCGGCGCCCTTGTCTCAAATGCGATCGCAGCTTGAATCGAAACGCCGCGAAGAAGCGCAGGCCCAGGCAGCGTACGAAAAAGAAGCTTCGCTTGCTAATTTTCAGGGCGTTGCGCAGACCGAGATGACGACCCTGCGGCGAAAGATCGATACGAACAGGAACCTTCTTGATACATACACCCAGCGCCTAAAGGAACAGGAACTGGCAATAGCTAACAGCAGTCCGGACAATATTAAGATCGCGGCAGAAGCGATCTCCCCGTCTTCCCCGGTCGGGCCCCAGAGGAACCGGAATATTCTGATCGCCTTTCTGCTATCGCTGGCGGCCGGTGTCGGGCTGGCGTTCCTGATGGATTACCTTGACGATTCGGTCAAGACCTCGGACGATATCGGCCGTCATCTGGGGCTGCCTACGCTGGCTTTGATCCCGCATCACTCGATGTCCGAAAAGCGGCGCCTGAGCCTGCCGCAGGCAAACGGCGCGGCATCGCCGGCAACGTCGATAGTTACGCTTGAAGAGCGCCATTCGCCCGTGGCCGAGGCATATCGGCATTTAAGGACATCGCTTTTGTTCTCGTCCGCCGGCAAACCGCCGCAGACGATATTGGTTACATCGTCCCAACCCTCCGAGGGCAAAACGACGACCGCGATAAATACCGCGATCACGCTTGCCCAGTCCGATGTCGACGTAGTTATCATCGATTGCGACCTCCGCCGGCCCCGTCTTCATTCATACTTTGAGATGGAGAACACCCAGGGCCTGACGAATTATCTTTCGGGCGAGCCGAATACCGATCACCTCATCAAGCGATGCAAGGGCCTGCCGAAGCTGCGCGTAATAACTAGCGGACCGATACCGCCGAACCCAGCCGAACTACTCAGCTCGGATGAGATGAAGAAGCTTCTCCAGTTCCTTCGCGGCCGCTATAAGCATGTGATAATCGATTCGCCGCCGGCCATCTCGTTTACCGACGCCGCGATACTTTCAACGCTTGTCGACGGCGTGGTACTGGTGGCGATGGCCGGCAAGAGTTCGCTCCACCTGATGCGACGGTTCAAGCAACGCTTAGGCAACATCGGGGCCCGCGTTTACGGCGTGGTGCTGAATGGGATCAAAGCAAATTCGGTCGAATACGGATACTACGGGACCGGTTATTACGATTATTACGGAAAGAGCGATGCCGATACTTCGACGCCGTATATTGAAGAGGTCGGGTCGATCCACAAGACCGGCGGGAATTAAGTTAATAGCGATAAGAGATCAGGAAGCGGCGTCGATTTGAACCGGCGTCGCTTTTTGCTTCTGTAGAAACGCGGCCAACGCATCCTCCCACTTTCTCAGAGGCGGGAAACCAAGCTTTTCGCTGATCAGACAAGCAAGCTTCGAATTGACGGGACGCGGAGCCGGACGGGACAGCTCGGCGTGCGTTGCCGGCTGCAATAAGCCTTTATCGAACCCGCCGATCTCGCAGACCCTTTCGGCAAAACCGAGGTAGCTGCAGCCTTCTCCACTGTTCGTTACATGAAAAACCCCGGGCAGATCGGCTTCGGCCAGTTCCCGGAGCCGTTTGGCAAGGTCATTCGCGAAAGTCGGCGTGCCGAAGGAATCACTTATCGCCTTTATTGATCTGTCTTCCGAGAGCAGCCGCGGAATAACGCTAAGAAAATTAGTACCGTGGTCGCCGTAGATCCATCCCGAACGCACAATGATCGAACGCGGATAGGCCGTGAATGCCCGTATCTCGCCCTCGCGTTTCGACATTGCATAGACACCCTGCGGGTCCGGTACGTCACGCTGCGTATAAAAGCCGTCTTTCGACCCACTGAAGACATAATCCGTCGAGATCGTCACGAAGGCGGCATCGGCCGACCTGCACGCGCCGGCAAGGATCTCGACACCGACGGCATTCGCCGCGTAACACGGTTCCGCATTGGTCTCGGCACCGTCGACATTCGTATAGGCGGCGCAGTTAATGACCGCATCAGGGCGAATGTCGTTTACTGACCTGTTGACCGGATCGGCTGCGGAAATATCCAGTTCGGCCCGTGCCAACGCGATCACATCGTCGCCGATCGAGGCGCAATACCGGGCGGCCGCCCGGGCGACCATTCCGTTTGCTCCTGTAATAAGTACCTTCATACGGTCACGGCGACTGGGTCAGAGAGCAACGCCGTAGTTGCTTTCATAATATTTCCGATACTCGCCGCCTCGGATATGCTCAACCCAGGGCTGATTATTCTTGTACCATTCGATGGTAAACGCGAGTCCGTCTTCCCACGTAATCAGCGGATGCCAGCCCAGTTCCGTTTCAGCTTTCTCAGGATCGATCGCGTAGCGGCGATCATGGCCGGGCCGGTCGGCGACGAATGTGATAAGAGAATGCGGTTTGTGCAGCGCGTCCAGCACTGACCGTACGACATCGATATTCTGCCGTTCATTTCGCGCGCCGATATTATAAGCCTCGCCTGCCTTTCCTTTTTCAAACGCCGACCAAATGGCACGGCAATGATCGTCGACATAGATCCAGTCCCGCACGTTTCGCCCGTCGCCGTAAACCGGCACAGGCTTGTCCTCGAGCGCATTTGCGATCATCAGCGGGATAAGCTTTTCCGGGAACTGCCTCGGCCCGTAATTATTGCCGCAGCGGGTGATGACGGTATCGAGGCCGAACGTTTCACGAGCCGCGCGTACAACTAACTCCGCCGCCGCCTTTGACGCGGCGTATGGAGAATTCGGTTTTAACCGGGAAGATTCGGTAAATCGTTCTTCGCTCTCATCCGGCAGACTGCCCATCACCTCGTCGGTCGAAACTTGCACGAACCGCCGCACTTTTTTAGCTCGGGCAACATCCAGCAGCACTTGGGTTCCGATAATGTTTGTTCTCAAAAACTCGTCTGCCGAAAGAATGCTGCGGTCAACGTGGGACTCCGCGGCAAAGTTGAATACGGCGTCGCATCCTGCCGGCATGGCTTCATTTACGGCCGTGCGGTCGCAGATGTCGCCTTTAACAAATCGGTGGCGAGCTTCATCCATCCCCTTGAGATTCTCCAGATTCCCGGCGTAGGTGAGCGCGTCGAAATTAATGATCGTTATATCAGGTTGTTCTTCGAGCACCAGACGCACAAAGGCCGAGCCAATAAAACCTGCTCCGCCTGTTACGAAGATCGTGCCCATAATAAGATCAACCTCCTTATCGTTCCAAACGCTTCATTTGCTCTAGAAGCATGTTCGCGTACTTTCGCGGCGAATCGATGTTATCCAGAATAACTTTGCCGCCTGTCTCGCTTGCGTTGTCAACGACGACATCCCCGAAACCGAGCAGCCTCTGGAGGGCGGTGGATGAAACGGTTACGTCCTGTATCCGCCGGAGCGGAATGTTCTGTGTCGAACGCGAGATCAGGCCCCGGTCGATCTCGATCATCGTATCGGTGAGCGTATATCGCGTCAGCCTCTGCTTTAGATGAAAGTAAGCCGGTACGAGCAAGAATAGTATCCCGATCGCGACTGCGACGAACCACCAAACGCCGGGTAGGACCAGGCCCATCAACGCAACAAAGGTAAAGGCAGCGATAACCGCCGCCGCGTAACCGGCTTTTACGAATTTAAGCGTCGGAGTGATAGTGAAGACCGGCTTACCGGACGACTCTGGCTGGCCCGAAGACCGTGCGGCAATTCGCGTCTCCTCTTCACCGTTTTCAAAACGATGGCCGCATTTTTGGCAGAACGACGCTTCGTCCGAGTTTTGGGCTCCGCATTTGATACAGTACATAACCTGTTTGAAATCTTACAGTAAACTGTCGTTTAAACAAAAAAACGGCCGGGGTAAACCGGCCGCACGTCTTTAAAAGACAAGTGGAGAAGATCGATGTCGTGTTTACTGGTTGACCAGCATCATTTTTCCGTCCCCAAGCCGAACGGCCAATGCGTCCGGCTCATAAACGGTGAGCGGCCGGGAATCCTTTTGGCTGAGCCGCGAGGCGGTCTGTCCGTCCACGCGTCTCGCGGAGTGCACATATCGCGGGTCGGAGATCGAAGTGTAACGGGCCCCGATGCGGCGTACGTATTCCTGCGTCTCGCGGTAGGGCGGAATGTTCCAACCGTATTTCATTACGGCGCCTTCGCCCGCGTTGTATCCGGCGAGAGCGAGGACCACGTCGCCGTTGAACGTATCAAGCAGCCACCGCATATAACGCACGCCGGCGTCTATGTTTTGTTTGGGATCGTAGATCTTTGTCACCCCAAAGCGACGGGCAGTCGCCGGCATTAACTGCATCAAACCGCTCGCACCCTTGTGCGAGGTCGCGCTGATCTTGAACGACGACTCCTGGTGCATCTGCGAATAGATCAGGAGCGGGTCGATCGAGTAGCGGCGTGACGATTCGACGATCAGCGCATCGTGCACCGGATTGCCGGTCGTAAAACCGTTCAGGTGCGTTCCCGTACCCATTATCAACGAGCGTCGGGCCGGCAGGTACGCTTCGCGCGTCGCAAGTCCGTCAGCAGGCGAGGCTGTGCTGCGGGAACTTCCCGGTCTTATTGACCAGGTTGCCGGCAGGTCCTTTCTTTTTCGCTGATCTGGATGATAGGGAAAATGCGGGGGCGGGCGGGTAGTAAACTTGCACTCCCTGTGACCGGTCGAAATTATCCATTCCCTCGTGAACCGATCTGCGAATAGCCAGCGATCGAGAGAATAAGGATTACAAGTACGAGAGGAATTACTTTTTTCATTCGAAAAGAAGTTGGGGTCCGTTTGGTTCGGACCAGGTGTTCAAGAAAAATGGGTATTGAAGCGGTTGGGCCCGGGAACGGATTCGCCCGGTGTATTTGGTCCCTAAGTAAAACAAATATCTATTGTTAGAAGCGTTCCAGAAAAATCTCGGATCCTGTTGCGGAAGCCCGCGCGTAAGCAAGGGCGATATCCGAGCACTGAGCGTTTCGCCCTTCCTAACGGTCGGGCTTGCGCATCAGCGTTCAACCGTTTCGGCCTGCGGCCAAACTTAGGGTAATCTTTGTTCGATGCTCTACTTGTCGCAAATACTGGGCCGCCCGATCGTCGATGTGCGAAATGAAAAGATCGCGTCGATCAGCGATGTGCTCGTACGGTACGGCAGCGACGAATATCCGCCCGTCGTCGGCCTTGTGGCGCGTTTGCGGCGACGCAACTTTTTTATCTCGAACAAAAATATTTCCGAGCTCAACCTGCAGGGAGCCCGAATGAGCTCGGCAAAGCTGGACCTGACGCCGTTCGAACGCCGCGAGGGCGAAGTGCTGCTTGGAAAGGATGTGCTCGATAACCAGCTCATCGACGTCGACGGCAAGCGGGTCGTCCGGGTGAATGACGTGCAGCTGATCGAAACCGGCGAGGCATGGCGCGTGGCCGGTGCCGATGTCAGCCTGCAGGGTTTCGTCCGCCGCCTTATGCCGAAAGGGTTTTATGGAGCCGACCGGCCCGTCGAGCTTCTTGATTGGGCCGACGTGGGCTATCTGGCCACGGATACGGCGACCGTTACGGTGCAGCTCAAATCTTCAAAGGACAAGCTTTCGCGGCTGCACCCGGTCGAGATCGCTCAGCTTGCCGAAACGCTCTCGCCTATCCACCGCACCGAGGTCGTCGAAAGCCTCGACGACGAGACCGCGGCCGACACGCTCGAAGAAATGTCGACCGAAGCACAGGCACGCATCCTCGAAGAAATGGACGAGGAACGGGCCGCCGACATCCTCGAAGAAATGTCGCCTGACGACGCCGTCGACGTTCTCGACGAAATGGACGACGAAAAGGCGCAGGAACTTTTCGACCTGATGGAGGATGAAGAAAAGGCCGACGTCGCCGAGCTGATGCCGTACGACCACGATACGGCGGGCGGTTTGATGACGACGGAGTTCGTCGTGTTTCCAAAAGACCTTACCGTCGGCGAGACCATCGCCGGTCTTCGTGAAATGGCCGAAACGCCGAACATGATCTACTACCTCTACGTCGTCGAGGAAGAAGGTTCGTGGAAGATCTGCGGCCTGATCAGTCTCAGAAGCCTGATACTTGCCGATCCTACTCGGCGACTTGAGGAGGTGATGCGAAGCGAATTTCGCTTTGCACATCCATCCGAATCGGCCGAAGAGGTGGCCCAAACGATTTCGGAATACAACCTGCTGGCGTTGCCGGTCGTGGACGACGAAGGCGATATTGCCGGCATAGTGACGGTTGATGACGCGATGGAAATACTTCTTCCCAAAAACCTGCAGCGTCGGTTACCGCGATTGTTCAGTTAGGGCTTATTGCGGGATAACCGTGACCGGCTGTTTGGTTAGGACCTTCATCTTCAATGCGGTGCTCACCGCATCTCTCGCACTCAGATCGCGGCCCTGGTCCGTAAGCTCCTTCAATTCCTTATCGCTTAGCTGCCTGCGTAGTTTCGAAAGATAAGACTCGCGAAACCGTGCCTCAGCTGGCTCGATCTTGTAGCCGATGAGTTCGCGCAGGGCTTCGGCCGCTCCGGAAAGTACTGACGCGTTCCGTAGATCGCCGGTCTCGGCGGCAATTGCCGCAAAGCCATCCAGCGAGCAGGAAATGGTTATCCGGTTCGATAGCTCACGGGCCGAACGGACCGCTTCTTCAAAACATTTCGCCGCCCGATCGGTTTCGCCGAGGCATACAAGGGCAGCGCCGAGGTTATTCAGCGCGTCGCTCACCGCGGTCCTGTTCTCGAGACTGCGGAACAGGTCGACCGCCTCCTCAAAATGCGGCTTTGCCTCCGCATATTTTCCTTCCGTTCGTGCAAGGTCGCCGAGGAAACTCAACGACATCGCGATTCCGTATCGATCCTCAAGCTCGCGGCTTATCGCCAATCCCGCGTCAAAATAAACGCGGGCGGCATCAAGGTCGCCTTGCTGCATCGCGACCAAACCTAGACCCCGGTTAGACAGCGCTGTGCCGGCCTTGTCACCCGCCTCGATACCGGCCGCTAGCCCGTCCTCATAGGCCCGGCGGGCAGTGTCGTAATCACCCCGAAAACGCGCCGAGAGGCCAAGGCCGTTCAATAACTTGAAGCGAAGTGAGGCGGGCGGCTCGAAGCCGCACGCCGCCGCCGCCTTAAGCCAGCCGAAGCCCTCGGACAAATGGCTTTGAACAAGCCAGTAATTCCGCACGGCGACGGCAAGGCGCACCGCCAGATCGGGCTCGTTCGCGAGGCCCCATTCCATAGCAGCACGAATGTTGTCATGTTCGTCCGCAAGCCGTGACAGCCATACCTCCGAGCTCAGCGCCCTGTATTTGCGGTTCAGCGGCCTCGCCCAGTTCAACGAAACATTCAGCGTGCCGCCGCTTTGTCTTTTCAAGATCGCCTTCCGACCCCAATAGCTCAAGAGCAAATCCCCGGACTACCTCGAGCATCCGGAATCGCGGCTCGCCATCCCGCGAATCCCTTTGAATAAGCAGGCTCTTGTCGATCAACGATGAAACCACATCGACGAGATCAAGCGCGTGGGTGTAGGCGGAGGTCTCGCAAACGTATTCCGCCGAATCGAATCGAAATCCGCCCAAAAAAACCGCGAGTTCGCGGAATACCTGCTTTTCCTGAGGCGAAAGCAGGTCATAACTCCACATAACCGCGCCCCGCATTGTCTTCTGACGTTCGGGCCGGTCGCGAGAGCCGCCGGCAAGCAGATCAAGGCTTTCGTCGAGCTTTGCCGCGGAGGCTGGACGGTGAAAGTATCCTTATCCGGGCCGCCGCGAGTTCGATAGCGAGCGGCAACCCGTCGAGCCGCGAACAAATGGCGACCACATCCCCGATGTTCTCGGGCGTTAATGAAAAGCTGGTGCGTGAAGCCTTGGCGCGTTCGACAAAAAGCGTGACAGCCTCGGTTTCACGCAATTCGTCAAACGAAGCGGCAGTTTCCAGATCGGGCAACGTAAGCGGCGGGACCTGAAACTCGACCTCCGATGTCAGCCGCAATAGTTCACGGCTTGTGACCAGGACCTTTAGGCGGTCCGCTGACTCCAGAAGCTCGCTGATCTGCGGGGCCGCCTCGATGACCTGTTCGAAATTATCGATAACGAGCAGGATCTCCCTGTTCCGCAGGTGGTCCTTTAATACCTCGATAACAGGCCTGCCGCCTTCCTCCTTGATACCCAGCGGTTTCGCGATCGTAGACGCAACAACATCCGGCCGCGAGACGTCGGCCATCTCAATAAAGAACACGCCATGCTCAAAAGCGGGCAGCATACGGCGGGCCACGGCGCGCGATAGCGTCGTCTTTCCGGTGCCGCCGATCCCTGTCAGCGTTACCAGGCGTGTTTGAGGCTCGGACAGAAGTTCCGTCAGTGAAGCGATCTCGAGTTCACGCCCAATTATTCGCTCGAAACTTTCGGTAAGGTTGTGAGGCGCGGTCTTTCGTGCCGATAATCCCTCGTCCGTGTCCGGAGGCTCCGACCGCACGGTCGGAGCCGAATCAAAGACCTCGGTCGGCTCGTTCGTCGCTTTGCCCGTGTCGCTACCCGACCTTTGAATATCGTTGTCTATCTGTTTCTTGATCGACCTTAAACCTTCGATCATTTCATCCATTGAGCGAAGCCGCTTCTCCCGTTGCCGTTCGATCGCGTTGAGCACGAGCCGGTCAAGTGCTTTGGGAACCTCGTTGTAATACTTTGAGGGCGGATCGGGCTGGTGGGTAAGAATTGCGGCGAACGTATCGGCCGCCGTTTCGCCGCGGAAGGGCAATGAGCCCGTGAGCATTTCGTAAATGCACACGCCCAGGCTCCAGACATCCGACCTTTGATCTACTTCAAGTCCACGGGCCTGTTCGGGCGACATATACGACGCCGTCCCGAGAACGACGCCGGCCATGGTCTGGAATTGGCCATCGGCGTGTTCCATCCCGACCATACGCTTTGCCAAGCCGAAATCCAGGATCTTCACACGTCCTTTCTTATCGATGACGATGTTTGCCGGTTTGATATCACGGTGGACCACACCGTGCGAATGGGCGTCGGCCAACGCTTCGGCAACCTGCAGCGAAATATCGACCGTTTGCCTAAGGTCCGGGCCCTTTCGCCGGATCAGCTCAACCACGGTCTCGCCGTCAATGTACTCCATTGCGATGAATGGCAGCTCGGCCGCGTCGTTTATTTCATAGATAGTGCAAATGTTGGGGTGATTAAGGGCGGAAGCAGCACGGGCCTCACGAACAAAGCGGTCCAGATGCTCGCGGTCCGACGCAAATTCATGCGAGAGGAACTTTAATGCGGTCTTTCGGCCAAGCTTAGCATCCTCGGCAAGGAAAACTCTGCCCATCCCGCCCGAACCGATGACGGAAACAATGGTGTATTGGGAAAGTTTGTCGCCGATCTCAGGCACTTTTATCAGGTGGAAATTATATCATTTTCGCCGAACCGCATGGTCAAACGCCATTTTGCGGCGAAATTGAAACCCCAGCATCCCGCGTGCGTAATATTAAGGCTCAAAAGCTTGTCAATATTCTTGTAGATTGGTAATCTCATAGGCGCAAATAACACAATTCAAAGGAGCTGGTTTATGAAGTTGAAAGTTGCTGCATTATTAACGCTTTTTGCTGTCCTCGCTTTTGTTACGAATCCGGTGACTTCCCAGGCCCGCGGCGGCCTCGAGATCGGGGCGACGGTCGAGAATTTCACTCTGGCGGATACCGACGGAGCGACAAAGAGCCTAAATGATCTAAAGGGCAAAAAGGGTACGGTTGTCGTGTGGCTTTCAGCCCAATGCCCGGTCGTCAAGGCATACAAAGACCGGATAAACGAGATCGCGACGGCATATCAGGAAAAAGGTATCGCGTTCGTCGGCATCAATTCGAACGCGACCGAGGACCTGAACTGGGTGAAGTCTAATAAGACCGAGTTCGGTTACAACTTCCCGGTGCTGATCGACAAGGGCAACGTCCTGGCCGATAAGTGGGGAGCCAGTGTTACGCCGGAGGTTTATTACCTGGATTCGAAGAACGTACTTCTTTACCACGGCGCCATAGACAACGACCGCAGCGGCAAGAACATCACCGATCAGTACCTGAAGACGGCATTTGATTCGGCACTCGGCGGAAAAGCGATCGTTAAAACACGTGCGAACGCCTTCGGCTGCACAATCAAACGGGCCGGCGCCGCCGAATAGCGAATTACAGGATGTTTAAATATATCTTTAACGGGACGAAAGCCGCCGCCGTCGGTTGGCTTTTCGTCCTTGTTCTGTCCTTACAGGCAGACGCTCAAACAAAACCGCGGGTCAACGGAAAATCTACCGCAAAGCCGTCAACGTCGAAACCTGCAACCCAGTCGAACCCCATTCCGGCCGCGAAGGTCACTAAGGTCGATGACGCGGGTTTCCGTAAGCTGTTAGTCCCGAACGGAAAGCCGCTGATGATCAATTTCTGGGCCACTTGGTGCGGTCCGTGCCGCGAAGAATTCCCTGATCTGGTGAAGCTCGATACTGAATATCGCGGGAAGATCGACTTTATAACTGTAACGCTTGATTTCGAAGAGGAACTCAACACCGGAGTTCCAAAATTCCTCGCCGAGATGAAGGCACAAATGCCGACATTCCTCCTTGTCACGCCCGACGAAACAGCTGCCATAGCGGCCGTTACAAAAGAATGGGCCGGGGCTCTTCCTTTCACGGTCATCTACGAGCCAAAAGGTGCACTCGTCTATTTTCGACAGGGCATCGTAAACCCTGAAGCCGTCCGGACAGAACTGAACAAACACCTCCAACCTGCTGAGTCGGCCAAAATAACGCCGTAAACCGGACCGGTCACGATCCGCAAGTCCGTGCGGAAGCAAGGGCGATGAACTCTACGTTCCGGGTATCGCCTTGCTTACGCGCGCGCTTGGCAAACGACCGTTGGCCTTTGTTGACTTTAAAGGAGCTTTAGGGTAGTTTCATCTACGCAACATCAATCCATCTAACACACACGGAGGAACTCGCGATATGTTCCGAAAAGTAGAAGATTTTCAAAAGGCCTGGAAGTACGAGGCTGAAATGACCGGCAAGGTACTTACGCACGCTGACCGACGCTTCGCTCGGCCAGAAAGTGACGCCCGACGGCCGTTCACTCGGGTTTCTGGGCTGGCACCTGACGGTTACGCTCGGAGAAATGCTAGGTCACGTTGGCCTCAAGATAGATGCCCCGGAACAGGAAGCGGAATGTCCGACCTCGGCGGCCGAGATCGCTGCTGTTTACGAGAAAGCGGCCAAGTCTGTTGCCAAGGAGGTCAACGCGAACTGGGCCGACGAAACTCTTCTCAAGGAAGACAATATGTACGGCGAGACCTGGTCCCGCGGCCTGACACTCTTCTACTTCATCGCCCACCAGGCCCACCACCGCGGCCAGATGACCGTCCTAATGCGCCAGGCGGGATTACTCGTCCCGGGCATCTACGGCCCGGCCAAAGGAAGAATGGGCTGCCATGGGAGCTCCGGCCTTGCCATAGACCGCAAATCGACATCCACTCGCCAAAAAAGCTAGAATGACTGTTTTGTTTCTGCCCCGGGAAGTTAACAGAAGATGAACGAAACAGTGATCACGCCGGAAATCGTCACCCAGCACAATCTCACGCCTGAAGAATACGAGAAGATCAAACAGATACTGGGCCGCGAGCCGAACCTGACGGAACTGGGCATTTTCAGCGTGATGTGGTCGGAGCATTGTTCGTATAAATCTTCGCGTGTTCATCTGAAAAGGCTGCCAACCTCAGGCCCGCGGGTGATCGTGCCGCCGGGCGAGAACGCCGGTGTGGTCGATATCGGCGACGACTGGTGCGTGGCCTTTAAGGTCGAATCGCATAATCACCCGAGTTTTATCGAACCGTTCCAGGGGGCCGCGACCGGTGTCGGCGGTATCCTCCGAGATGTCTTTACGATGGGTGCCCGGCCCGTCGCGGCGATGAACTCCCTGAGGTTTGGCCCTCTTAGCTCCCCTCCTTACGAAGGAGGGGTGGCATCCGCTTCGGGTGACGGGGTGGTTCTCACGTCGGCGGGCGAGACTCAATCCAAATCGGACCAGGACAGCGTTCAAGAGAACCACCCCCCGGCCGAAGCGGCCGGACCCCTCCTTCGTAAGGAGGGGAGCACCCCTGCGGTCTACAACCGCAACAAATCGATCTTGAAAGGCTGTGTCGAAGGCATCGGCCATTACGGCAACTGCTTTGGCGTGCCGACCGTCGGCGGCGAGGTCGTTTTTGACGAATCGTACAGCCTGAACCCGCTAGTCAACGCGTTCGCTCTCGGGATTGTACGTAAGGACCAGATCTTTTTCGGCAAGGCGGAAGGCGTCGGCAATCCTGTCCTTTATGTCGGAGCAAAGACCGGCCGCGACGGAATTCACGGGGCGACGATGGCGTCGGCGGAGTTTGACGACGCGGCCCTTGAGAAACGGCCGACGGTACAGGTCGGTGACCCGTTCCTGGAAAAACTACTGCTCGAAGCCTGCCTCGAAGCGATGCGGAGCGGTGCGATCGCCGGCATTCAGGACATGGGAGCTGCTGGATTAACGAGTTCTTCGGTTGAGATGGCGGCTCGCGCCGGAACCGGTCTGGAGCTCGACCTGACACTGGTCCCTCAGCGCGAGACCGGAATGACCGCCTACGAGATGCTGCTCTCCGAATCGCAGGAGCGCATGCTGATCGTCGCCCGCAAAGGCCGGGAGAAGGAATTGGTCGAGATCTTTAACAAGTGGGACCTCGACGCTGTGGTGATAGGCAAGGTAGTCGAAGGCGACCGCCTCCGCATTGTTCACAACGGCAAGGTTGAAGCCGATCTGCCGGTCCTCGCTTTAACGGATGAGGCACCGAAGTACGAGCGGCCGATGTCGGAACCGCCTGCGTTAGCGGGCGGCCAGAAACTCGGCGCGGGCTCAACGAACTGGCCCCCCGCTGACGCAGGGGGTTCTGACCTAACCGCCGCGCTGAAAGCTCTTCTCGCCTCACCGAACATCTGCTCGAAGCACTGGGTCTATGAGCAATACGACATCGATGGTCCGCACGAACACTGCTGTCCTGCCAGGTTCGGACGCGGCGGTCATACGCGTGAAGGAAACTCGGCGGGCGATCGCGATGTGCCTCGACGGACCAGGCCGGTATGTTGCGGTCAACGCGAAGGAAGGTGCAAAGCTCGCCGTTGCTGAAGCGGCACGAAACGTTGTGTGCGTCGGCGCGAAACCGATCGCCGTTACCAACTGCCTGAATTTCGCCTCGCCGGAACGGCCCGAAGTGATGCGGTCCTTCTCAGACGTGATCGACGGCATGGCCGAGGCGTGCACTGTTTTCGAAACGCCCGTCGTCTCGGGCAACGTCTCCTTTTACAACGAGACCGACGGCCGCGGCATTTTGCCGACACCGACCATCGGAATGGTCGGCCTGATCGAGGACACGCGGAAGATCATCACTCACGGCTTCAAGAACGAGGGCGACGTTATCGCATTGCTCGGTGTAACGCGCGATGATCTGTCGGTCAGCGAATATACCCAAAGCGTGCTAAAACGCTCGACCGAAGAACTGATCGAGAACGGCCGAGTGCCGCTGCTAGATCTCGCGCTGGAAAAACAGGTCCAGGACACACTTTTAAAGCTTGCGGATGAGATGCTCATCAGTTCCGCTCACGATTGCTCCGAAGGCGGCCTGGCTGTGGCGATAGCCGAGTGCTGCTTCGGCTCGTTGGGCCGGGAAGCGACCGGGGCGGCGATCGACCTGCAGGCGAATGGCCTCTCCTCGGAAGCCTTGCTCTTCGGCGAATCGCCGTCCCGCATCGTCATCAGCTTCACCGAAGCAAATTTCGATCGGATAAAGGAAATCGCCACCGATTGCCCATTCGAGGTTATTGGCAGGGTCGGCAACGATACGTTACACGTTTCCATTGACGGCAATACTCGTATCTCATCGCCCATCGCCGAGCTTGAGGCTGTTTGGGAAACATCGTTGGAAAACTCATTGTCCAAATAGGCTCTAGTCTCTTTCGCCCGCTTGAGGGCCGATCAGCATCGCTTTGCAATTAGGCCTTACGCAATGATCGCTCGATTGGCCGTCTTAGTTATTAGGACGGCCTTTTTGCCGCGATATTTTTAGGAGCTCAAGGCGTTTATGGCAATTACAGTTTCTGCAAGTCCGGCCAACCTGGCCTGGACAAATTTCACGGTATCCCCAACCCGGATCACTGATCCCGCCGACGGTACTCTTGTTGATGCATACACTACATTTGATTACACATTCCCGAACTCGGCGCCACTGAACACCGGCGGTGTTTTCACTATTCCCGATCCTTATGCCATCTCCATCGTGCCGCGGGCACAGGTTTGGACCAGCGTTTCGCAAACAGCCGCACTGCTCGCCCACGAACAGTGGCACTATGACGTTGCCACGATCACAGGACGTGCTCTCTGCCGCGAACTTGCCCGGTTAAGAGGAACCAGCCTTGCGGACCTGCGTGCGAAGATACAGACCGCCGTGCAGCTGCATTTTCACAAACGGGCAGGAATACTGCAGAAACGCTACGACCTGGATACCGGCCATGGCACCAACGCTCACTACCAAAAGATCTGGAAGGACCGGATGACCACCACACTCGCCAACCCTCGTGCCGATACGATAGGCGGTTTCTGGTTGTAAGAACCCAAGCGTCAATTCGATCTCCGGCTTCGTTGGTATAATAAAAATGTGCCAACGAAAGCCGGAGTTTATCTTCACATCCCGTTTTGCAAATCGCGATGTTCATATTGCGATTTCGCGACCGATGTTTATCGCGACTCTAATACAGTAGAAAGGTACGTGAATGCCCTCTGCCACGAAGTGCCCGGCTCGAGTGGCGAAGCCGTATCGGTCGACACAGTGTATTTTGGTGGCGGTACGCCGTCACTTTTGGATCCGAACCAAGTCGAGCGGATCTTGAGCGTCGTAAGCGACTATTTCGACCTCACCCCCGACGCCGAACTAACAATGGAAATGAATCCAGCGACGGTAACGGCCGAAACACTTTTGGCGTACCGTTCGCTGGGCATTAACCGGGCAAGCTTCGGGGTTCAGACGTTTAACGACCGCGATCTGAAACTGCTGGCACGCGGGCATGACGCGAACGACGCACGCGAAACATTTCGACTGCTGCGAGACGCGGGTTTTGGGAACGTCAGCTTCGATCTGATCGCCGGCCTTCCCGGGCAGACGGTGGACGATTGGGAACGGAACCTGGATGAAGCCCTGGCTATGGAGCCTGAGCATCTTTCGCTCTATCTGTTGGAGATCCATCAGGGAACACCGCTGGCTGAGCAGTTGAGATCGGGCCGCCGGCCGATGCCGGATGAGGATGCTGCGGCCGAAATGTACGAGATGCTGGTCGATCGCACGGCCACGGCCGGGTATCGGCAGTATGAGATCTCCAATTTTGCACTCCCTGGTTTTGAATCTCGACATAACTCGAAATACTGGCGGCTTGATCCGGTCTACGGTTTCGGCGTTTCGGCCCATTCGTTCGACGGCTTTCAGCGATACTGGAACGAGCGGGACACGGCTGGCTATGTGAATCGGATCGAAGAATCGTTGTCCGCAGAGGTCGGGCGAGAACGCATCGACGCTGCTTCTGAGTTCATTTTTCTCGGCTTGCGGCTGAACCGGGGGATCGGGCTGGATGGGTACAAACGGCGCTTCGGCCGCGATCTTCGAGAAACGCATCGCGCGGAAATAGACCGGCTTTCCGATGCCGGTCTTGTCGAACTCGCCGACGGCCGGCTAAGGCTGACCCGAAGAGGCATGCTGTTCTCGAACGAGGTCTTCGCTGAATTCGTCTGAACTCTCGACCGCTTATAGCGTCTTAAATCGGGCCGGGCATTCGCACCTTTCGGATCGTGCAAATCGTTCGGATCATTCCGATCGTGCGAACCGGCGTTTTCCGCAATCGAAGATCGTGTCACAATCCCGATGTCGGGAGAGATCCCAGGGCGGTCGATGGTTCTTTGAAATTTTGCCCGACGACGAATCCGCTTCACCGTCCACAGCAGAATGAGACGCACGGGCTGAACGTTTGTCTCACGCTGATCTGGTGTAACTATTGCAACTGTTACGTTTGTGCCCGATCCGCCTGAAAATGGGGCCGCACCGTCCGTGACTGAGACAAATTCCGGGCTAAATCTAACGGGGTAAAGAGTTAGGTTGTCTCACGGTGAGAATTTCGTGAAACAAGTTGAGACAAATAAGCGAAGACCTCGGCGAAACGAGTGAGGAAGCTCCGATCGCCGCCCGATTAGAGGTTGTGTGCCGCATATGGTACAATGTACCATATGAAACGACCTCGAAAGAAGAGATCGGCGAAGATAAGCGAAGCAGTTTTTCTTGGCAGGAAGGGTTCGTATACGTTCGATGTTTATCCGCTTGCGGGCGAAGTTCCCGATTCGCCCGCCGTATTCGTACTCTCACGACGCAAAGTGGACAAGGCCGGCAAGGCGAGCCATGCAGCTTCATGCATCGGCGAGACCGCGTCGATCGCCGCCGAATTGAAAAAGCACAAACGGGCCAAGTGTGTGAAACAGAATGCCGGGAATGTAGTGTGTGTCCTGACGGATGAGAACGAAGGGAGCCGGTCGGCTGTTTTAGAAGATATTACCGATGCCCGTACCTTCAGTTGCGTTCGAAACGCTTTCGAGCCTACGATGTTGCGGAAGCCTAATGTTCAACCTAAAAAAGCCTTGCAGGCGATTCCCGCAATTTCGGTCGATCTACCGCTCAAGCCGAAACGGCGAAAGCGTGTTATCGAAACTCAGCCTAGCGATGATAAAACCCTTCGAAATGATAAAAAGCTTGTTGATCCTGTCGCTGTTGCTGGTGGGAAGCGTTCCGGCGCAGGGCGGCGAAGCATATCGCCAAAACCTGCAAAAGCCGCAAGCGCAAGAGGTAAAAAACCAAAAACAGCCGCGGCACCGGCAAAGCGAACAGCCGCCAAGCCCCGAACGCGAGTTCAGGGCGGCGTGGATCGCGACCGTGGACAACATCGACTTTCCAAGCAAAAAAGGGCTGCCGCCGGAAGAGCAAAAACGAGAACTGCTGGCCGCGCTGGAACTCGCAAAAAAGCTGCGGCTTAACGCGCTGATCTTTCAGGTGCGTCCAATGACGGACGCGGTCTATCGCTCGGAGCTCGAACCCTGGTCGGAATTTCTAACAGGCGAGATGGGCAAGCCGCAATCGTTCGATCCGCTTGAGTTTCTCGTCGCCGAAGCCCACAAACGCGGAATCCTCGTCCACGCCTGGTTCAATCCGTACCGTTCGTACCATCCTTCCGCAAAGACGATTTCTGGACCGGCACATCTCGAAAACGCATCCTGACCTGGTCCGGCAATATGGTAAGTATATGTGGCTCGACCCGACCGATGAGGCGGGGCAGAAACACTCGCTCAAGGTCATAACGGACGTGGTTCGCCGCTATGACATCGACGGTGTGCACTTTGACGATTATTTCTACCCGTACATCGAAAAAGACGCGGCCGGCAACGACATTCCCTTTCCGGACGACAAGAACTGGGCAGCTTACCAGGCGTCCGGCGGCAAGTTAGGCCGCTCTGACTGGCGTCGGATGCATGTAAACAATTTCATCGCAGCCGTGGGCCGCGAAGCGAAACGCATCAAGCCGCAGATAATGTACGGCATCTCGCCGTTCGGCATCTGGCAGCCCATGCCGGAGCTGGGGATCGAAGGGTTCAATTCGTACGAAGGCCTATACGCCGATTCGAAAAAATGGCTTCAGGACGGCATCGTCGATTACCTGGTTCCGCAGCTCTACTGGGAAACCGCCCGCCGTGCACAAAGCTACCCGATCCTGCTCGAATGGTGGAAATCGCAGAACACAAAAAAACGCCACCTTTGGCCAGGCGTCGCCACCTACCGCATCGGGCGCAACGCCGACTGGACCTCGGGGGAACTGCTGAATCAGATCGCCCTGACACGCAAAACGGACGAAACCCGCGGTGCGGTGCACTTCAGCTTCAAATCGCTGCGAAACGATCTTGGCGGCGTTCAGCAGGCATTGATCGACGGGCCTTACAAACGCGATGCTTTGATACCGGTCTCGCCTTGGATCAAGTCTCCGACGCTTGCGGCTCCTCGGGTTTCTATCGAACGCGGCAAAGATCTAGTCAATGTGAGTTGGACCGAGAAGGGTCGCAATAAAGCGTTCTGGTTTGTGGTTTATGCGAAGGACAAGGATGGCTGGAGCTATTCGATCCTTCCCGCCAGCCAGCGGTCGATCTCGCTATCGCGCGATCGTGGAATTGAAAAGATAGTTGTGAAAAGCGTGGACCGCCTGGGTAATGAAAGTCACTAGCAGTTCTATACCCCCGGCTCCGCCGCCCGATGTGCGGAAAAGCTATGCTTTTCCGATATTGTCGTCTCTTCTTCGCGGCTATTCCGCCGCGTTATGTACCGTAAACGGGCGGCATAGCCGCAGGTCTCAAGATGCCCGTCTCGGAAAAGCGGAGCTTTTCCGCACATCGGCGGGCATAGCCCGAGGAAAACCAAACCTACCCGATCCGCACTATCCTGCCTTCCAGTTTTGGGCTGATCGTCGAGTTCGGTGCCGATCTGATCGCCTGCTCGAACACTTCCGAATCCTTCTGCGCCTTGTCGGCAGGGATCAATATCTTCGCATCCTTGAACATCGTGTATCCGTCGCCGCCGCGAGAGACGAGGAAGTCGGAGGTGGCCATCGTGTAGGTCTTCTTTTCGGTCGAGCGGCTTTCCGCCGACCATAATTTCGGAGACGCGTTGGCCGGGAAGTTTGCGGGTGTCGAATTTGAAGCTCATTCCGGAGACCTGCGGGAATCGGCCGGGCTCGTTGTCTTCGGCACTGCGGGCGACGCCGTGTTCGAGGATGTCGGCGAGGAGTTTGCCGGTCACTTCGACCTTCACGATCGGGTTGTTGAACGGCAGCATCGACAACACAGCCCGCATCGTCAGCGGGCCCGGATTGTATGTCAGGTCGGCACGGATCGAACCGCCGTTGACGAGAGCAACGTCGGCGTCGGCGGCCTTGCGATATGCGTCCGCGATGAAATTGCCGATATTCGTTTCCTTTGTGCGGACGGAGTGGGAAAGCGCGTCGAGCTCGACACTGTTGGCCCCGACCTTTACCGCAAGTTTTTCGAGCAGGTCCTTATATTTTGCGGCGACAGGAGCGAACTCGGGCGCGTCCGGTATCGCGTCGGTGACGGGAATGATCTCCCAGTCCATGCTCTCGAGCTTTCCGGTTCTCTTGTCGATGAAAAGATCGAATTTCCCAACCTCGCGAGCGTCCGCCCTCATCTTGAAGATCGGCGTGCCGTTGGCGGACGATTGCAGCAGCGTGTGCTCGTGCCCGCCGAGGATCAGATCGAAATCGGCGCAGCCGGCGAGTTTTTTGTCCTGGTTCATGAACATATGCGTCAGGCCGACGATCACCGTTGCTCCCAGGTCGCGCATTTGGGGAACCAGGTTGCGTCGCCGTTTCGCAAAAATCCGTCACGTTGAGGCGGGCTTCCATCGAAGAAGTTTCCTTCGTTTCCGGAAGCAGCAAACCGATAAGACCGATCTTCACGCCGCCTATCGAACGGATCACGAACTGCGGCGTTCCGGCGAACGTTTTGCCGGTTTTCGTGTCGATCACGTTCGCTCCCAGCCAAGTGAATTTCGACTCCTTCATCCGTTCGAGCAGCTCCGCCGTCTTGAGATCGAACTCGTGGTTTCCGAACACAGCATAATCCAGCCCGACCAGTATTCCACGCGTCGATCATCTGCACGCCCTTGTACGTTCGCGTTTCGACCGACGGCGAAAGCGTGTCGCCGCCGAGTGTCAGGATCGTATTTGGATTCTCTTTGAGGGCCTCTTTTTTGATCGTCATCACGCGTGCGAGGCCGCCGCGTTTGCCGCCGTCAGCCGCTGTGAACTGGTACGTATCGTTAAGATGAAGGATGGTTACACGAACAATTTCGGAGGATTGGGCGAATGACGACCCGACAAATAGCAGAAGCCAGAATAGCAGAGAGTAAGCGGTCTTCATTTTTTCACGTTCTCGACGCTAAGATGGGTCCTCGCTTCCCAAAGTTCCGGAAAGAACCTCTTGGTAAGGGTCGTCTTCAGATAGCCGACGCCTTCCGATCCGCCCGTGCCCGGTTTCATCCCGAGCATTCGTTCGACCATCAGGACGTGGTTCGAACGCCAAAGCGCGATAAGCTCATCGTGTTCGATCAGCAGGTCCTGCATCAGGTAAAGGTCCGGGATATTTTTCGGGGTGGGCAATAATTTCGACGGTTGCGGCGATGCGTTGTTCGCTGGTGCCCGCGGCAAGGCCGCTGCGGCTGATCAACGACCAAAATTCGTCGGCAAGCGACGGCGAATTGAAACGTTCGGACAAACGCTCAAACGCGAATTCATCGTTCTTGAAAGTGTTCAGGATCTTTTCGTCCTTAGCACCGGAAACAAACTCAAGCTCGCGGAACTGCATCGATTGAAACCCGCTGGCCGGGTTCAACTTGTCGCGAAATTCGAGAAATCCGATCGGGGCCATCGATTCGAGGATATGAATTTGAGTAACGAGGATCTTTTCGATCGACACCACCCCTCGAAGCGAATGGTTGGCCCGGAACATCCGGCCTTCTTTGATCCAACCAACGCAAGCGGTGAGCTCGTGGAGGATCTGCTTGAACCAAAGCTCATATGTCTGGTGGATGACAATGAACAGCAATTCATCGTGGCTGGCCGGTTCCGAGAGCGTTTCCTGGAGCTTTATCAGCTCCGGAACCTTTAGATATTTGTTGTATGAAAGCGGGGCGTTTTTTCCGTATTCGTGAGACATTTCGGGTGTGAAGATCGACCGTGTGACAAAGTTTAATCATCCTTTATCACAAAGTTTAAGTCAATTTTCGCGATATTTCGCCGAAACACCAAGAAAGTTCTTGACACTGACTTGAAATGAAGTTAAATTCTCATTCGTCAATCGACAATCAAACGGCAAACCCTTTAATCTTGTAGTTTAAGATTGATTATCTTTTGGAACGTATGGGTCCATTTGTTATCGAACTATGCGGCCGTCAAACTTTTTAGTAAGACGGAAGCGCCGGTTCATATGGCTGCCGCCGTTGGTTGCAGCATTTGGTAGGAACAATTCAATTTTTGAAGTTTGCAGGAGGAATTTGGAAGATGTCCAAAGCAGTAGGAATGGTTAAATGGTTCAACAATGCAAAGGGATATGGTTTTATTGAGCAGCCCGGTGAACAAGATATTTTTGTTCACTACAGTGCGATCTCAGGCGACGGCTATAAAACGTTGATCCAGGGGCAGGAGGTTGAATACGAGGTGACCAACGGTCCCAAGGGGCCTCAGGCAGAAAACGTTATGAAGGTCGCCTAAGGCTTGGCCCGTCACACTAAACTGCATTTTGAGCTGACCCCACGCTGCACAGAATTCAAGAGTAAAAAGGCGAACCACTTATCGGGTTCGCCTTTTTCATTTACACAAGCTCGTCGCCCTTTGCCCGAAGCGTTCGCCGCCATAGCTCCCGGTAAGACGTGTACCGCGACACCAGCATGCTAAGCTGATATCGCTGGGCATAGGTGATCGTGCGGCTGTCGGAAACACGCCGGATAAAAGCTTCGATCCGCGCTCGAGCCTCGAGCGGCGGCCGTTTGGATGTTCCGTTAAAATAGATATCGAATTCGATCTTCAGTTTGCGAATGTCGTCTTCGAGCCTTGTTAGCTGTTGGTCAAACGCGATAGTTTCTTCCGATTGTTTTCGACGGTTTCCGTATCCGGACGCAGTTGAGATTGCCATAAATTTTGCGGGCACGGGTTGAGACGAGGTCAGTGCACCCAATAATTTAATAAATGACGATGGGACATCGGTTTCCAGAATGATGTCGGGTGAGGGCTCGATCAGAGCTATGAATGACGGATGATCGAAGAGAACCAGTTGTTGCGTGTACTGCCCTCGGTCGACGAGATCCTAAGTGTAGAAGTCACACAGGACCTGATCGCGAAACGCGGCCGGCGGACTGTTGTCGAAATGGTGCGCTTGTTGTTGGCCGAAAAAAGGGAAGAATTGGCTAAGGACACGGCCGGTGCAAGCCGCCTCGCCGAAATCACCCGCTCCGCACTTCTCGAGGAGCTTGTCGTAAAGCTTGGCGAGGCGGCCGAGGCAGAGAGTCGATCGGGCGTTCGGCGGGTCATCAACGCGACGGGCGTCGTGATCCATACTAATCTCGGGCGGGCGCCGCTATCGACACGCAGCCGTCGAGGCGATGGCAGCCGCTGCCGGCTATTCGACGATCGAATACGACCTGGATGAAGGGCGGCGTGGCTTGAGGGGATCAAAGGCGGTCAGCCTGCTAAAGCAATTGACAGGAGCCGAGGACGCTCTGGTCGTGAATAATTGCGCCTCGGCGGCGTTGCTGGTGCTGTCGGTTTTTGCAAAGGGACGTGAGGTGATCGTTTCCCGCGGCGAACTTGTTGAGATCGGCGGCGATTTTCGAATTCCGGATATCCTGTCCGCGTCGGGCGCAACATTCCGCGAGGTCGGAACGACAAACCGCACGCATTTGCACGATTACGAAAATGCGATCACCGAACGGACCGCGATGATCCTGAAAGTACACCCTTCGAATTTTCGGATCACGGGTTTCACGACTACTCCGGGCACGAAGGACCTGGCCGATCTTGCGCACGGGCATGGAATTCCATTGTGCGAGGATGCGGGTTCCGGTGCGGTATCCGATCTATCAAGCCTGGGGCTAAAGAACGAGCCCGTTATAAGCGACCTGATCGAAGCCGGTGCGGACATCGTTATCTTTAGCGGCGACAAGCTGTTGGGCGGGCCGCAGTCCGGAATTATTGTCGGGCGTGCGGAGTATGTCTCCCAGCTCCGAAAAGCTCCTTATTTCCGCGCGTTCAGGATCGATAAGGCTATATCAGCCACACTGGAAGCAACGCTTGAGGCGCATTTGCGAGGTACGGCTGAAACCGAGATACCTGTCCTCAAAATGCTATCGATGTCGACCGATGAACTGGAAAAACGCTCCGCCGCTTTTCTGAAACGCGTGAATGCCGCAGTCGGAGAAAAAGCAGAGTTGAAGGCCGACCTGCAAACAGGCCGTTCCGCCGTCGGGGGCGGGGCCGCGCCCGATTCGGATATTCGCACGACTCTCATCTCGTTATCGCATTCCCAAATGAGCGAAGCCGAACTTGAAGAGCGATTGAGATCGGCCGCGACGCCGGTCATTGCCCGGATCGAAGACGGGCGGGTCCTGATCGATTTAAGAACGGTCGCGGAAGGCGAGGAAGAAGAACTTTTCCGGGCGATCGTGGAAGGTGCCTGAGATCGGAGCAGGATCGCTGACCATAATTGGATGCTAGCCTCTTCGCCTTGCAAAATCCTGCATATGTTCCACCAAGGTTTTTACACCTTCGATCGGAAATGCATTGTAGATCGACGCCCTGATGCCGCCGACCGAGCGGTGTCCGCGTAGACCTATCATCCCATTTTCTTCAGCCTCGGTGCAGAACTCCGCTTCCAGCGTTTCAGTCGGCAGCTTGAATGTGACGTTCATTTTCGAGCGGGCCGAAAGTTCGGCCTTGCCTGTATAGAAACCGTCGCTGTTATCGATCGCGGAATAAAGCAGACGGGCTTTTTCCGCGTTGCGGACAGCCGCTGCCTCGAGTCCGCCCTTCATCTGAAGCCATTCGCAAACAAGGTCGATCATATATATCCCCCACGTGTTTGGCGTGTTCGGCATGGACTGGTTGTCGGCGAACGAATTATAGCTCAGCACGCCGCTCTGCCTTCCGCGACACAGCTCGAGCAGATCGTTCCGAATGATCACGACGGTCACACCGCTCGGCCCGATATTCTTTTGGGCTCCGGCGTAGATCAGTGCGTATTTTTCCAGGTCGATCGGGCGGGAAAGGATGTTCGATGACGCGTCACAGACGACCGGGATACCCGAGCCCTCAAGGTCATAAGGGAATTCGACGCCGTCGATGGTCTCGTTCGACACATAATGCACGTATCGCGCATTTTCGGAAAACTTCAGCTCGTCCTCAAACGGAACGCGGGTGGCCCCGCTCACGGTCGTGACATCAACAGCGTTCGGCTCTCCAAACTCACAAGCCGTTTTAAATGCCTTCCGGCTCCACGTTCCGGTGATAACGTACTCCGCCGATTCCCGGTCGCCTAAAAGATTCATTGGGACCATGGAGAATTGCAGGGTTGCTCCGCCCTGCAGAAAGAGGACCCTGTAGGTCTCTGGAACCCCCAAGAGTGAGCGGAGCCGTGATTCGGCCGATTCCAGAACCGCTAAGAACTCCGCCGACCGGTGGCTGATCTCCATTACACTCGCACCGCCGCCGCTGAACGAGAGCAGCTCTGCCCTAGCCCGTTCCAAAACCTCAAGCGGCAGCATCGCCGGGCCTGAATAAAAATTGAAAACGCGTGATGTCATTTGGTTTTTCGGCAGAAGCCATCGAACAAAATGCCACGATAACACATCAAATCCAGATGACGCATTGTTGTACGCAAATGTGCCATGTTGGCTGCGTCTTGCTTCGATTTTCGGATCGAAGTGGGTTAGAATATTGACTAAAGCAGCAACCGGTTGGCTGATGCTACGCATCCTACACGCTCGTTTGCCGGAACAGGCAAACTTCGGAGGTTCCATATGTTTCGGAGATCATTGTTTTTACCGCTAGTCGCTTCGGTCGTAATTTTTGTTGGTTTCGGGCAGGCCGTTGCCCAGTCAGGGGCTCCGGTGCGCGGTGTCGTTAAGGTTACAAAGGCCGACAACACTGTCGTTCCTGTAGCTGACGCCACCATTGAGGTTTTCAGGACCGACAGTGCTAAAGGTTCTTTACCCCCTTCAAAAACGAACAAAAAAGGCGAGTTCCATTTCGTACAATTTCCTTTTGGCCAGACGTTTGCGCTGTTAGTTAGCGGCCCCGGCATCACCCCACTGATATTCCCCGCGGTGAAAGCCGGGCAGGAGAACATCGTGATCGATGTAAAGGAAGGCGACGGCCGTAAATATACAGAGGCTGAAGTTCGGCAGGCGTTGGCGGGCGCTGTTAGCGCCCCGTCGGGCGAACTGACCGCCGAGCAGAAAAAAGCTCAGGCCGAACAGGCGGCGAAGATAGCAGCGGTCGAGGCCAGCAATAAGAAGATCGAGCAGGAAAACGCGGTGATCACTCGAACGCTTAAGGAAGGCAATGATGCCTTCACAGCAAAGAACTTTGACCTGGCGGTCGCAAAGTACAGCGAAGGCGTAGCCGCTTCTCCTGATTTCGCCGGAAGTGCTCCCGTGCTTTTGAATAACAAGGGCGCGGCTCTTCGCGAACGGGCCGTCATTAAATATAACCAGAGCGTCAAGGCGCCGGATGTAACCGCCAAGATCGAAGGCCTGAAGGCTGTAAAAGCAGATCTCGGTGAGGCGGCCGAGGGCTATAACCGGTCGCTGACGCTGCTGAAGAATGCTCAGCCGACGGACATCAGCGACCCTAAGGTGAAAGAAGCTCAGGTAGCGGCCGCGCTGACGGGCGCAAAGGACACGTTCCGGTTGATGGCCGCAACCGAACAGGTCGATGAGACCAAATTGGAATTGGCAAAGACGGTCCTGCCGGAATATTTAAACACTGAGACCGATCCCGCAAAGAAAGAATCATCGAAATTGATCCTTGCGGATCTGTATCGGGTTGTGGGCGATTCGGCGAATGCGATCGCGGAATACCGTAAGGTCCTTGAAGACCTCGCCGGACAATCTGGACGCGATGGCGGGCCTGGGTTTGAGCCTCGTCAATGCGGGCTACATCAACAACGATAAAACTCAACTCCAGGAAGGCTCTAACATACTCCAGAAATATGCTACCTCAGCCCCGGACGGCCATAAGTACAAGAGCGACGCTGTCGGGTTGATTGAAAATCTAAAGGCGGAACAGAAAATTACCCCGCAAAAGGTCTCGGCCCCGAAGAGAAAGAACTAAAGACCCGCGTTTAGCGTTAAGGCCGCGTAGATGTATCGTCTACGTGGCCTTTTTCTTATGGACATAGAGATCAGACGAGCCGTACCTTGCGACCTCGCGGGCGTTCTCGGCCTAATGGCAAAGTTCGCGGACCATGTTTCGCTCACCGACTATTTGACGGCGACCGAGGACCGGCTGTGGGAAGCGGTATTCGGAGAAGACGCCTTTGTGGAAATGCTGGTAGCGGCAGCGAACGGGGAACTTGTGGCTTATGCGATCTACTACCCTCATTTTTCCAGCTTTCGTGCAGAGCGGG
Organism: uncultured Acidobacteriota bacterium; assembly: GCA_963763355.1. GTDB lineage: Bacteria > Acidobacteriota > Blastocatellia > Pyrinomonadales > Pyrinomonadaceae > OLB17. The sequence continues at coordinate 309,927 of CAVXOI010000007.1, read as the reverse complement.
GTTTTTATCTCGAGGATATTTTCGTAGCCCAACATTGTCGCGGCCGGGGCATTGGGTTGAGGTTGCTCAAAGTGATCGCACGAGCAGGCCGCCGAACGAGGCTTTAACCGGATAGATTTTCAGGTTTTGAGCACAAACACGGCTGCTTTAAGATTCTACGAGCGTTTGGGGGCCGAAATGAACAAGGATGAGTTCCGCATGAAATTCTCCGGGTCGGCATTTGAGCAGTTGGCGGCGTGACCTCGCTCTGCATCCTCGTTCTCCCAAAAACTTGTCACAAATCAAAACGGATCGGTGTTCTTCTAATGACAAGCGAATAACTAACACAAACTGAAATTCGGAGGATGAGATGGGAAAGAATAAGACCGTAGGATTTATCAGCGTAATTGCAATTTTACTCTTCGTTGGCTCGGGCCTGGTCTACGGCCAGAACGCTATCACAGGTGAATGGACGGCAGATGTTAAGAATGAAAAAGGCGGCAAGCTCCACCTTTCATTCAATCGCCGCTCGGAACACGGCGGAAAGAACCAGCACGGTTCGACATTCGAAATTAAAGACCTTCAGGGCCTGGGCGACACAAGTAACGGAAACGTGAGCTTTAAGCTGGTTCGCGAAGCCGGCACTATCGAATGCGTAGGTACTTTTGTGAACGGGCGCGGTTCGGGAACGTTCAACTTCGTGCCGAATATGGGTTTCGTCGACGCCATGCGAAGCCGCGGTTTCGAAATGGATTCGCCACGTTCAAAAGGCGGACACGACACATTGGAAGATCGGCTTTTTGCCGCCACTACGCTTAATGTCACAACCGCCCTTGCCGATGACCTGCGTTCTGCCAACTTTCCGAACCTGGGCTTTGACGACCTCATAAAGGCAACGATCTTCAAGGTCGACGGCAAGTTCATGGCTGAAATGAAGGCGACCGGTTTTCCGAATCTTGGAATGGAAGACCTCGTCAAGGCCCGTATTTTTAAGATCGACGCCGAGTTCGTTCGGAAAACGCGTGAGATGGGGTTTGGCACCGACAGCTTTGAGAACCTGGTCAAGTTCAGCATTTTTAAGGTAACACCTGAGTTTTTGTCGGAATTGAAGGCCGAAGGGCTTACCGACCTGAATTCGGAGGACGTGGTCAAGCTGAGGATCTTTAAGATCGACGCCGCCTATGTCCGCGAGGCCCGAGCGTCCGAGCCAAATATTACTGTCGAGCAGCTGGTGCAAAAACGCATTGGCGTCCGCCGCTAAAGAACGGAAGCTATTCATACTCTACTTTCATAATATGCTTCCGCCTTCCCGAGGCTGCCGAAAAACGGCAGCCTTTTTTCGGCCCCAAGGTTCCCGCCACGCGGAATTAGCTTTTGATTGCAAATCTATTTAAAGTAGAGGAACCCCTTCGCTTCCCGTTTATTAAGCCTTTTTCTTTCGCCCACCCGAAAATTTGTATTCAAGATGAAGCATTTATTTCTTGTAGCGCTTCTTTTTATTCCGGGCGTTCTGACGGTAAATGCGGCCGTTTACGAGGTCAAGCCAAACACATCGTTGGACACTATTGCAGAGGTACCGTGGGCCACCTTGCAGCCCGGCGACCTCGTCCTTATTTATTGGCGGCCGGAAAATTACAACGAGAAATGGGTCATTGGCCGAAGCGGGACGGCTGTCGCCCCGATAGTGATACGGGGCGTTCCCGGGCCGAATGGCGAGCTTCCGGTAATTGATGGCCGAAACGCAATGACCCCGCCGGGTCTGAATTTCTGGAGCGAGAACCGCGGTGTTATCAAGATCGGGGGCTCGAACGTACCGGACAACACCGTCGCGAGATATATAACCATCGAGAACCTCGAGATACGCAGCGGCCATCCGAGCTATACGTTTACCGACGACGCCGGAGCGCAGCAGACCTATTCGACATCGGCCTCATCGATCTTCGTCGAGCTTGGCGAGAATATAACGGTCCGTAACTGCCGGATCCACGACAGCGCGAACGGATTTTTCGTCGCGTCAAGCGACGACGCCGTGTCGCGGAACATTCTCGTCGAAGGGAACTATATCTTCGGTAATGGCGTCTCGGGCAGCATTTTTCAGCACAATAACTACACCGCCGCTTACGGCATCACCTTTCAATACAACCGTTTTGGCCCGCCGCGCAGCGGTGCGCCGGGCGTGAATCTAAAAGACCGCTCGGCCGGGCTAGTGGTTCGATACAACTGGATCGAGGGCGGAAACCGGAACATAGATCTGGTCGACGGCGAGGACAGCTCCATTATTCGGAATGCTCCGGAATACCGGCAAACCTTTGTTTACGGCAACATCCTGATCAAACAGGATGGCGGCAACAATCAGGCCGTCCATTACGGCGGCGACAGCGGCGCGACAGCCGATTATCGGAAGGGAAAGCTTTATTTTTATAACAACACGCTCTATTCCGTTCGTGCCGGCACCTCCGTCGTAGTTCGTCTTTCCACCAACGATGAGCAGTGCGATGCCCGCAACAATATCTTCTTCAACACCGCGGCCGGTACTAGCATGGCAATGCTTGCCGAAGCGGGAACCCTGACGCTTGTAAACAATTGGACAAAGACCGGCTGGCGAAATTCTCACGAAGGGTCGGGATTTACAGGAAGCGTGACCGGCGGTGCGTCAATGCTGACGGGAACCTCGCCTGGGTTTTCCGACGCGGCAAACCAGGATTTCCGGCTGTTGCCTAATTCGGCCGCGGTAAACGCCGGATCGGCGCTCAATCCGGATGTTCTGCCCACGCACGACCTTGTCCGCCAATATCTTAGGCATCAAACCAGTGAAAGCCGGCCCATAAGCGGAACGATCGATCTGGGGGCATTTGAATATTTGGCCGCCGCGCCAATGCAGATCCAAACAACAAACTTACCCAATATGATCCGATTGCGCTATTACAACCAAACACTGCAGGCCAGCGGAGGTTCGGGCAGCTATGTCTGGTCGATTTCCGCAGGAAACCTTCCGCCCGGGCTTGTCCTCGATCCGTCAGGCATTCTTCGCGGCAGAACGAGAGCCGCTGGAAACTGGACCTTTACCGTTACGGTCCAGGATGCACAGAATGCATCGTCGACGGCAAACCGGCCCTTTACGGTCAACTCGACCCTGCATTTCTAGGGCGTATCGAGCCGATCCGCCGTTAAAACTAAATATTGCATTCCTGGGTCTGACAGCTTAGAATGTAAACATTGTTAGTCAGGTCCGAACCGGGGTGCAGTATGGGGAAAAAGGTTTTATTGGTCGAGGATTACGAGGATATACGCGTGTTGATGCGGCATATGATCGAGAAGGAAGGCCACTCGGTCATTGAGGCAGCGGGTGCGTACGAGGCGATCGAAAAGGCCGAACAATACCTGCCTGATCTGATCTTTATGGACATCGGCTTGCCGCTGTTGGACGGTTTGTCCACGGCTACAATGATCAAACGGCTAAAGGGCTTTAATAAGGTGCCGATCGTCGTTGTTACCTCTTATCGTGATGTTAACGACCAGGTGCGCGACGCCGGCTGTTCGGGCGTTATCTATAAACCGGTCGCGCAGCCTGAATTAAAGACCATTCTCGATTTCCACCTGACCGGCCACTGAGATCGGCCTCTCTAACTGAACTGCTCCTTAAACCTGTTGAACTCCTCACGCAGTTCGGCGATCTCGCTCTTCAAACCAGATAATTCCTCTTCAAGAGCGTCGACGCGGCTGTTCGATCGTGGGTCAATAGCGGCCGTTTGGGATCGTGTGGCGAAGGCTGCGGTATCGACCTCTCCGGACAGCAGATGTGCATATCTAGCTTCTTTTTGTCCCGGCTGGCGCTCCAACCGGACAACCAGCGGTTCGCTGCGGCCGGCAAGTTCATCAAGAGTTTCCTGGACCTCGCCGATGCTTGAGAAAGGATAAAGCCGATCGGCCCGTCCCCGCATTTCACCAGCGGTTTGGGGCCCGCGCAAAAGCAGCAGCGCTATCAGAGCGACGGCCGGCGGCTCAACCTCGTAAACGTTGGGCAGCATATGCTTATATTTCACCGTGCGGCTCCCGCTGCCGTAAAAGAGGTAGACGAGATTTTTGTCGCGTAAGGTATCGATCGCCGCCAAAATAGCCGACTCGTCGAGCGACATAGCCGGATCACGGTTGCTTTTTTGGTTACAAGCCGCGGTCAGGGCGTTAAGCGTCAAGGGATAATATTCCGGCGTCGTCAATTGCTTTTCGACAAGGCTTCCGAGAATGCGTGCTTCAGTTTCGTTGATAATAGTTGGCATTTCTTGCAACAAAAGGGCGAATTAAAGAATATTACATTTTTGCCTTCCTGTTTACTCGACTAAAATCGAATACGTGGATGTATTTGTTGCCAGAACAGCTGAGGAGATGCAATTTGCCGCCGAACGCTTTAACAGTGCCGAGGTCCTCGGCTGCGACACCGAAACTTCCGGCTTAAGCGCCAAGTTCGGCAAGCTGTTTTCGATACAATTCTCCGACGGCGAGTTCAATCTCCTTGTTCCGTTAAGCGAAGGAGTTGAAATGGGGCCATTCGCGGACGTGCTGGCCGATGAACGGATCGTTAAAATATTTCACAATGCGAAATTCGATCTTGAGTTTTTAAACGCCGCGGGCGTGCCGGTCAGGAATCTTTTCGATACGATGATCGCGGAAAAAGTGCTGACCCGGGGTGCCAGCCAATCATCGTCGCTTGCCGAAACGCTCTATCGTTACTTCGCCGTCGATCTCGACAAATCTCAGCGGACAAAATTCCACCGCAAATGGGACGGCATTTGGACGGAAGAGTTAGTCGATTACGCGCTTTCGGATGTGGTTCATTTGCCGGCTTTAATGCACGGCCAGCAGGATTGGATGAAAAAGCTCGGACTCGAAGCTGAATTTCAGGACCAGATGGAAAAGATGATGCATTCTTCGGCCGTTCACCAACGATGATATGCCGGGTGGCCCTCTTCGACCGCGACGAAAGTCCCGCGACACGTGTCGCAAACTTTGTCGTTTGCGATCAACTCGGCTTCGACGACAGCTTTCTTCAGCGTGCCTTCGACGACGCGGGCCTTTAGACGGATCGGCACATCGAACGGCGTGGGCCTTAGCAGCTTTACGTGAAACTCAGCCGTGACCGTGCAGTCGGGCTTATCCCTGTTGTTATTTTTCATCAGATAATAAGCGGCGGCCCAATTCGAATGGCAATCGAGCAAAGCGCCGATGATCCCACCGTTGAGCATCCCGGGAAACGCCTGATGATGCGGCTCGGCATGCCACTCTGCGACTACCTCGCCGTTTTGCGGAAAGCTCTTGATATGCAGCCCCTTCTCATTCGCTGGCCCGCAGCCGAAGCAGATGCTGTTGGGCGAATATAGGTCCTGAAGCGATCGGGTTCCTTCCATAGGTTTGATTCTACATTGGAAAAACGAAGCTTGCCACGAATGCACGAATATCGCCGGGCTTCGAATACCGACTGCAGTATTCGTGCATTCGTGGCTAAACGGCTTGCCTGCGGTGCTGGACGTATCGTAAATTTACTACGCCTCTCCTTTCCCGAACCGGATATATGCTTACACTTCTCGCAGTCCTGTTTTTAGTTTGGCTCGTTTTCGGCTATTTCGCGTATGGCCGCTGGATCACGCGTCAGTTCAAACTCGACGACGGCCGAACTACACCGGCGGTTGCCGTAAATGATGGCGAGGATTTCGTGCCGGCCAGGCCGTTCTATCTTTTTGGCCAGCATTTTTCAGCGATCGCGGCGGCGGGGCCGATCGCCGGGCCGATAATGGCTTGTTTGGTCTTCGGCTGGCTGCCGTGTCTGCTCTGGATCGCGTTGGGAGTGGTTTTGATCGGCGCGGTGCATGATTTTTCGGCGCTGGCCTCGTCGGTCAGGCATGGTGCGCAATCGATAGCTGAGATAACGAAAGAAAAACTCGGCAGCGGTGCGGGAAAGGCAATGATGGCGTTCATCTGGATCGCGTTGGTTTACGTTATCGTTGCGTTCACTGATATTACCGCCGGGACGTTCGTTTCGGGCGACGACGCGCTGGCGGGCGAGACGAGATTCAACCCGGGCGGGGCGGTCGCATTCGCAAGTATCGCGTACCTGCTTTTGTCGATCATGCTGGGCCTGGTTGAACGCTACCTGAAACCGCCGCTGTGGCTGGTGACGATCATCTTCGTGCCGGCGACGTTTGCTCTTTCGTACATTGGCACACAGTTCTCATACGTCTTCGCATTCAGCCATCTGAGTTGGTCGGTGATGATCCTGATCTACTGCGTGGCGGCGTCGCTTGTGCCCGTGTGGGCTTTGCTACAGCCTAGGGGTTATCTGGGTGGGTTCATTCTTTATACCGCTATCGCGGTCGGCGTGATCGGGATCTTCTTCGGTGGATACTCGATACAGCAGCCGGCGTTCAAGTCGTTCGATGTCGGCGGGATGACGGGGATGCTGTTTCCGTTCCTGTTCGTGACTATCGCCTGCGGAGCGTGTTCGGGCTTTCACGGGCTGGTCTGTTCGGGGACTACATCAAAACAGATCGAAAAGGAATCGCACACGCGGCCGGTCGGTTATGGCGGGATGCTGGCCGAAGGGTTTGTCGCGTTCATCGCGCTTGTCACGGTAATGATCGCGGCCAGCGAGATGCTTGTCGGCGCCCGACGGACGAGCGCTTTCCGCCGGGAAGATATACGGCAACGGCATCGGTAATTTTCTCACCCTTTTGATCGGAAAGGATAACGTGCAGTTTGCTATCACGTTCGGGGCGATGGCGTTCTCTACCTTTGTGTTCGACACGCTCGATGTTTCAATGCGGCTTGGCCGTTACATTGTGCAGGAGCTTTGCGGGCTTCCGCGGCCGCCTCGGTGCGATCGGCGGGACGCTGGGGACGGTGGCGATTCCGTTCGTACTTATCTTTTTCGCGAAGCCGGGATCGTATCTCGATTTCTGGACACTATTCGGCGCTTCGAATCAATTGCTTGCGGCGCTTACCCTGCTGTCGATCACGGTCTGGCTGTACCAGGCGAGAAAGCGGATCGCGTTCACGCTGCTGCCGATGCTGTTCGTGCTGGTCATAACCCTATGGGCGCTAGGGCAGCTGGTGTGGGGAAATTTCTCAGCCTCTACCGGCTTCGATATCAAACTCGTGAATGGCTTTGCATCGCTTGTGTTGATCTGCCTTGCGATCTATCTGGTCATTACCGCCTTTCTAAAGGTCCGTGGCGAGCGGGCCGCGAGCCGGTTGAAAGTGAGGCAGTTGCATAAGCGAGCGATACGTTTTGCCGAGCGGTTACGCGTACGAAAATGAGATCATCTTTGATCGCAGGAGGCCGATATGACAACCATTACAGAGATCGCTCCAGACATTTTTCGCATAAATACTTACATACCCGAGGCTGATCTTGGCTTCAGCCAGTTCCTTGTCCGCGATGATGAGCCGCTGCTGTTTCATACCGGAATGAAAGGGCTTTTTCCGCTAGTGCGCGATGCGGTCGCGACGTTGATCGACCCGTCGACGCTTCGGTGGGTCGGTTTCAGCCATTTTGAGGCAGACGAGTGCGGATCGCTGAATGAATGGCAGGCGACGGCGCCGAATGCCACCGCTGTTTGCAGCATGGTCGGCAAAATGGTCAGCGTTGATGATTTCGCTCCGGCAAATCCCGCGAAAGGGATGGAGGACGGCGAAATTCTTGAAACGGGTAAACGCCGGTTCAGGTTTTTGAAAACGCCCCACGTGCCGCACTGCTGGGAGGCGGGGATGCTGTTCGAGGAAACGACCGGGACGCTTTTTTGCTCGGACCTCTTTCACCAGAACGGCGACGTTGAGGCCACGACCGAATCGGACATCATCGGCCGGACGTGCGACACATTACTTGCGGTACAGGCCAGCCCTCTCGCGAATTATTTTCCGTACACGCACAACACCCAGGCCGAGCTTGAACGCATAGCCGCCCTTAAACCACGCGTCCTTGCCGCGATGCACGGATCAATTTTCAGCGGCGATGGCGAAAAAGCAGTACTGGATTATGCCGGTGTGGTCCGTGAGGTATTCGGATCGTAAAGGCTGTTTGGATAGCCATACAAGCTGCCTGCGGTATTTACTGCCAGGCAGCTTCATGTTTGCCGACCGGCCGGGACCTTATCGAGCGTGCGGGTGGTATTCTCGACAACACTGGCCGGTTCGCGAAATTCTTGGAGCTGATGCGTCGTTCGCGGCGGAAGCTGGACGTTTGTTAGAACGTTTTCGGATGGTTCTCCTTGCCGCAGCCTTGCATCGATCAGTTTTGGTACCTGCGAGAGAAGTTGATAACAAATTCCGAAGATCACCGCCAGATAAGCTATCGAGATGAACAGCACGAACTTAGGCTCAACGCTGCTGTTCATCAAAACCGCAACCAGCCCGACCAGGATACCAAGGCCAAACATCACGACAAGAAAGATAGTGGTCAGGACGTTGTCCAGCATTTTGCCGGGTGTGCCGTCCTTGTCGATCTCGTCGATCTTTGACAATCGCTCACCGCAGCCGCTGCAGTATTTCAGCTTTTTATTTACGTCTTTACCGCAATTCGGACAAAACATAAGCACTTCTATCGCCGGTCAACGCGTACTTCGTCCAAAGTTCGCGTAGTGTTTTCGACAACGCTGCCGATACCGGCTTCGCGCGCCTCCTCCAACTGGGCTGTTGTGACCGGTTTTATGTATGGAGTGACGTCCTCTTCATTCGGTCTCGGCCGCCTGGCCGTTTCGCTTTTGCCTGAGAATAATTGAGTTTGCCGCAGGATCAGAAAGCAGATGCCGAACAACGCGGCAAAGTAAAAGGCCGTGATGAAGATCACCTGATTTCCCGGCACACCGTTCTTGACCAATGCAATAACAACGAAGATATAAGCGATAAAGCCCGCAGAACCTACGTACCCAAGCGATGAGGACAAGCTCTCGGCAAGCGAACTCTTTTCCGTGTCGGGCCCGACCCGCTGACCGCAACGGTTACAGTAGTTCAGGTCGAGCTGGAGCTTTGTTCCGCACGCGGAGCAATACATTTACGCACCTCGGTTCAGGATTTGACAGGCCCGATCTTGTCCTCGAACCAGTTGGTCAGATCGTCAAGGACCTCGATATGCACAGGTTTGCCTTTCCACGCTTTTATCGCGAAGACGATCATCATAACGGTCGTGACCGCACCGAAAAGAAAACTGCCGAAGTTTGAGTCGGTAATATTTCCGACGATGCCGAGAATGGCGCTGACTATCATTATCGCGATCTGTGCCGCGAAGCCCTGAGCCGCGTGGAAACGCACTTTGTTCTCGTCCTTCGGGATCACCAGAAGAAGGACAAGTCCCGCAACAAAGCCGAGCCAGAACGGAAGATAGGGCAAACCGATCAGCCATTTCTCAGCCACGCCCGTCTTGGCCACCTTTCGGTTCGAGGCGCGGTTCATGTCGGCCATCGCAGCCTGTTGATATGCAACCGGCGGCTGAGCACCCTGAAACGCGTACATATTGAGATCGGTCTCGGCGAACCTGCGGGTTTCTTCTTCTGTAACGCTCTGCGGCCGCGAGGGAAACTCGGCGGTACTGAAAGGCGTTCGCTGCGGAGCCGTGTAATCGCCGGTCTGTTCGGCTGTCTGAGCAGAAGCCGCTTTCGCCTTCTCCGGAAATTCCGGATCAAGTGGGTTTGTGTCGAACTTTTTCGGCATTACAGGGAGATTTTACGATATTTTGGACGAATCGGTTCGATATTTCTGGACGCCGAAGTGCGATGACCTCATTCATCGCTCCAATTTCGCATTGATCAAGGCATTTAGCGAAACCCCTTGAAGCTCAGATTCGAGAGCCAGTCTTCGGTGAAGGTCCTTTGCCATACGCAGGTTAAGCTTTCCGCTAAAGCTGCGCTTGGCGAGGGGAACGGGAATCGGTTCTCCACCTTCCGCCAGGTCTACAAGAACGTGGTCTACGACAGTGCGAATCTCGCGAAGAGCCTTTTGTTGCGAACTTCCGTGAGCGGCCAGCGACGGAAATTCTGTTACTCGTCCGATAAACGCTCGATCTGATTCAGACCATGCGACCGTATAGCTGTATTGATCGGCCCTTACCGTTTCTAGTTCTCGCTTGCTCACTTTCGTTCCCGTACTAATTTTGCGCGTCTTCATTATCTTTAATGGTGTCAAGTTTCTTCAGCGCCGAGATCACTTGTTCTACTTGATAAGGTTTGGCTTTACCCTTAGCCGACTGCAAATTCAATCTAGGGTCACCCGGCCAAGGCGTTTTGAAAATATGGTGACTGCCCTTTATTCGAGGCATTCCGAAGTATTCCGTACAAACTCTAACCAGAAATGAAAATCTGGTGCTTGCGATCTCTTTTTGAAGTCTCTCAATTATTCCTTGAATTTCCATGTAAGATCGCAACAGTATAGTACCATATATAGTACCATCAACACTAGTTTTCTGATCACGACTACGTAAACAGCGGACTCGAATTCATCTCGCTATTGCCCACCGAAGTCATCTTCCCTGGAATTGTCCGAAGCGTTGCGAATGGCGTAGATCGCTGACCCGATAGTAAGGCCAATTCCCAATACCGCAATGATGCGAGGAAGGATCACACCACGCTCGTTCGTGCAACAACCTGGTGGAAGCGGTATGGTGTGACACATAAATGGACCAGATTCGTTACTCAAGAGCGAACAGCCGTCCGGAAGCAGGATCGCGGTTAGTACGATCGTCAGGAGCAAGATGATAGCGGGGATACTAAGTCCTAGCACAATACGCCTCCGGCATACTAAGAGTTTAGACGTCTCTTACTTCCCATTGTTCCCTTAAATGCGACCCCGCTAGTCCAAAGAGGTAATTGAAACGCCGAGTTCCTTCAACTGTCCCTCATCCACATCACCCGGCGAGTCCATCATCAGGTCCTGTGCCGAGGCGGTTTTCGGGAAGGCCATGACGTCGCGGATGTTTTCGGTGCCGACCAGGTTCATACAGGTACGTTCGATGCCGGCGGCGAAGCCTCCGTGCGGGGGCGTGCCGTATTCGAGGGCGTCGAGGAAAAAGCCGAAGCGCGCAGCGGGCGGTTTCGGGCGTCATCCCGAGAGCCTTGAAGTTCAGTGCCTGCACCTCTTTCTGATGGATACGGATCGACCCGCCGGCACACTCGTAGCCGTTGATGACGGCGTCGTATGCCTTCGCCCGCACCTGTCCGAGCAGATGGTGCTGTGACGGATCGTTAACGGCCGTCTTGAACAGTTCAAGGTCCTCGTCCATCGGCGAGGTGAACGGATGATGGGCCGCGACGTATGTGTCCGTCTCGTCATCGTGCTCGAACATCGGAAATTCGGTCACGATCAGGCACTCGTAACGGCTGCGGTCGATCAGGTTTTCTCGTCTGGCGACTTCGTTGCGCAAGGCTCCCAGTGCCGCCGCGACGACTGATTTTTTGCCGGCGACGATCAGAACCGCGTCGCCCTTTTCCGCACCGGCTGTTGAGGCCAGCTCAGCGATCTTTGCCTCACCGAGAACCTTCAAAAGCGAAGATGTGGTTTCATCGCCGACCTTTATCCAGGCCAGAGCACCAGCGCCGTAGCGTTTGACGAATTCCTGCAATTCGTCCGTCTGCTTTCGCGAATAGTCGGCCTTGCCTTTTACGACGATGGCTTTGATCTCGCCGCCCTTCGACAGAGTTTCAGCGAACGGTGCAAAGTCGGTGTCCTTCGAGTTCGGCGGACAGGTCGACCAATTCCATTTCGAAACGCAGGTCGGGTTTGTCGGAGCCGTATCGCCGCATCGCCTCGGCATAGGTCATCCGCGGCCATTCCGTCGGGAGGTTCGACGTCGATCAGTTTCAGAACGTGGTTGAACATCCCTTCCATCTCGCGATAGACCTGTTCGCGGTTGACGAAGGACATTTCCATGTCGAGCTGCGTAAACTCGGGCTGCCGGTCGGCACGGAGGTCTTCGTCGCGGAAGCAGCGGGCGATCTGGTAATACTTGTCGAAACCGGAGATCATCGTAAGCTGCTTCAGTATCTGCGGCGATTGCGGCAGGGCGAAGAATTTGCCCGCGTGGATGCGCGACGGCACGATAAAATCGCGTGCGCCCTCAGGCGTCGATTTCAGCAGTATCGGCGTTTCGATCTCGATAAACCCGCGCCCGTCGAAGTACTCGCGGATCTTCGCCACGGCTTTCGCACGCATCCGGATGTTGTGCTGAAGCTGGGGCCGGCGCAGATCGAGATATCGGTATTTCAGACGCGTCGATTCGTCCGCCAGGTTCTCCGACCCGGCAACCTCAAGTTGGAACGGCGGAACTTTGGCGTCGTTCAGGATGAGGAGTTCGCTGACCTTGACCTCGATGTCGCCGGTCGCAAGCTTTTTGTTATGAGTTCCCTCGGCACGGCTCACAACCTCGCCCTTTACGGCGATCACGAACTCGCCGCGCAGGCCTTTGGCCTTCGCATGGGCATCTCTAGCAGTTTCCTCGCTCACGACAACCTGCGTCACGCCATCGCGGTCCCGCAGGTCGATAAACGTAAAAACGCCAAAATCGCGCTTCTTCGCGACCCAGCCCATCAACACGACCTGCTTGCCGACGTTGCGATTCCCGCAGCTCGCCGCAAGTGTGTGTTCGTTCCAAAGTTCCTAGTACGTCCAGCATATACAATCAGATCCGCCTGCGATAAAGCGGGTGGCCAGTTCGTCAATTTCTTACGATCTCAATCAATTCCGGCATCTGTCCACCCTGCCGCGTTGACCTGGTAACATTAATCCACTGCCCTAGTTCGATGTGCTCCTCAGTCCAAAGGTAACGACGACTGCCTTTATCCACCTATGGACTACTGAGAGAATTTCCATTCGCCGCTTTCCCAATTCAATCGCCGAGTGGAATACGACGTGAAATCGTTGATCATTTGTGCCCGACGATGCTCGTCGACGGCCAGAACCACGACGTGAACATGGTTGGCTCGAACGATGAATTGCGACCACTTTCCAGCCGCGAAATTGACATACTTCATTAATCGCATCCTCAACCTGCTTACGGGCAGATGCGATTTGTAAGATGAGCGGACTCGCTCTTGAAAGCCTAAAGCGTGTATTTCTCTACAAGCTGTATTCGCGTCGCGACCGCCCTCGGGCCGCCATAGCGGTTATGTGAACTTGTCGATCGAGCCGTGTTCGTCTAGCCTCGCTAACCACGTCCCGTTCGTCCGGAAGTTTATCTAGTATGCGAGCGGCTCATCGGTGTCGTTCCACTCTTCCCATGACAATCAAACTGGCCGCCCGCTTACGCAGGCGAGTTCGGACAAAACAAAAACGCCTTCCGGGTTGAGACAGTCGGAAGGCGGAACGCGGAATCAAGTCCTCTAGCGCTCCAGGCCTCACGTATTATTGTCGTCAAACCGAACTGCGTTCATAAAGCAAGGGTGATGATACAGGAAGTTGCTCTGTGTTGGCAAACTGTTTGTTTATTTTGCGGGAAATATCGGCGCTATTTCCGACGCTTATTGCGTTCGAGGATCAGGGCAAAGGCAAGTTCGCGTTCGGTCAGGGTTTGTTTTAATCGGGCACGTTCCGTCTCGTCGGTGCAGGCGGCGATCTGTTCTCTCAACTCGCCGATCTCTTTTAGTCTTTCTAACTCTTCGGGCACAAACTTGTTACTTTTTAGGATCGAGTAGCCGACGCGGACGTCTTCGGGTGTGGCGAAGTAATCGTCCAGGTTCAGCGGCTTTCCTTTGCCTTCGAGGTTATCGAACTCGCCTCTCGCCATCGCCTGGCTGATCATGTTATCGATGTGCTTTTCGATCGACATTCCCATATAGGAAAACGTGCCGCATCAAGCGATTGTTCCCTTTTATTGGAAATAAAATCGTGCGAAGTAGTAGAGGAGAGGAGCATTGAATAGCAGGCTGTCCAATCTATCGAGCAAGCCGCCGTGGCCGGGGAGGATGGAAGCGGCGTCTTTGGCGCCGGCGCCGCGTTTGATGGCGGATTCGGCCAGGTCGCCGAGCATACCGAGGGCAGCCATGAGAACGCCGAGGGGTATCGAGAATTTGTAGGGAAGTTCCGGAAAAAAGAGAAGCGTGCAGAGTGCTCCAAAACCCGCCGCCGCGATGAGGCCTCCGATCGCTCCTTCAACGGTTTTCCCGGGCGAGATGACGGGCGCAAGTTTGTTTTTACCAAGTGCCTTGCCCGAAAAATATTGGCCTGAGTCGGAGCCGAATATGACGACGAAAAAGAACAGCAGCAGCTTTGTCGAAAGTACCGGATCAAGCCCAACCCGCGTCGAAATCAAAAAACCGCCGAGGAACGCAACGTACATTACACCCAGGACCGTAACGCCCATTCCGGTCAGCATTTTTGAAAAGTCCTTTTGAAAGCGAAACGCCTGCGTGATGAAAACGATGATCAGAAAAGCGGCGAGGGCTATCAAAAGCAGATCGGGCGCCTTGGCCGGTGCGTCGACGATGAAACAGACTACGAGCCCGGCGGCCCCCAGATATCCGATGCCGGCATCCGCTTTGAGTTCGAGTGTTTTCGTCAACGAATAAAACTCGAACAACCCGGCCCCGATCGCCAGAACCGCCAAAATCACAAAGACCCAAACCGTGTCAGGAAACCACCATGGCAGGATGATAGACGCGATCAGAATAGGAAGCGCAACGGCGGCGGTTAAAAGGCGTGTTTTCATATTTGTGGAATCACAGATGAACGCAGATCAACACCAGATAAGGATCCAGGCCATCCGTGTTTATCCGTGTCTATCTGTGGTTCCTCCTTCCGAAGGCGTACGTCCCGCCGATGCCGATGCGGACCGGACATCTCCAAATCTCCGGTCTCGTTTCTGGAATTCGATGATCGCCTCGAAAATATGCTGACGGCGGAAATCGGGGAACAGCGTAGGCGTAACGTAGATCTCGCTGTACGCTAGCTGCCATAGCAAGAAATTGGAAATGCGCAGCTCTCCGCTTGTACGGACCATCAGATCTACTTCCGGCAGCCCGTGCGTGTAAAGATTGCGTTCGATATCGGCCTCATTAAGTTTGTCGGACGCATCGCCGCGTTCGGTCAACTGCTCGGCCGCTAGCCGGCACGCCCGGACGATCTCAGCACGGCTGCCGTAGTTTAGAGCGACGCTCAGGATCATACCGGTGTTCTCGGCCGTCTGGGCTTTCGCCCACGCGAGTTCCTTTTGTACATCTGCCGACAGGCCGCCGATGTCGCCGATCGGCTGAAATCGTATATTGTTTGAGCGCACCTCGTCGATCTCGTTTCGGATGTACCGCTTCATCATTGCCATCAGGCCCGACACCTCGGCCTTTGGCCGTTTCCAGTTTTCGGTAGAGAAGGCATAAAGCGTCACGGCTTCTATCTTAAGCCGGGCGCAGGTGTCCAGGACCGCACGCACAGATTCCGCCCCCGCCTTGTGACCGAAAATGCGAGGTTTGCCGCGCATTTTCGCCCAGCGGCCGTTGCCGTCCATGATCACGGCGATATGCCGCGGCAGCCGCTCGGTGTCTATTTGCGCGAGCAGCTGTTCGTCTTCGGAACCGGCTTCGATGACCGGTGCAAAGCGTTTTTCTATTTCCTCGTTTGACATCAGGAATCACCAGCGAACTTTTTAGCGATCATCTCGTTTCTCGACCGTAACGATCGCATCCCGATTTATCGGCCCGTAGATGTGCGGGTACGGTTCGTCGTTCGTCGACGGTTCGCTTACCAGCGGCGAGGTCAATTTGTTCGCGTCGAGATGTAGAACAACCACCTCGCTTGCGTCGGCGAAATAGCGTTCGAGAACGCCTTCAAGCTGGTCGGCATAACTGCAATGGATAAATCCTTCGCTTGCGAGCGATTTGGCTTCGAAGAAACTCTCGTTGGCAGCCGCTTTCCATTCCTCTGGCATTACGACGTGATAGATATGCATATCGTTAGCTGTAGTCCACCTTTACGAGGGTCAACCCGCATGCCTGGGCCGTTTGCCCGGCCAGTTTTCGATCGCCGTTGGACAACGCCGTCAGGATCACATCCGCGTCCTTTTCGCCCCGTCCGACCTCGAGCAGCGTACCCATGATCGACCGTACCATATAACGCAAAAAACCGTTTGCCCGGATCTGAAACTCGATTATGTTCATGCCGGCCCGCTTGTCCCAGAGCGATTCTATTCCACAGTCCATCACCGTCCTCACCTTGTCCTCGCTTTCCGAAAGTGCGGATGAAAACGCGGTCCAATCGTGCTCGCCGAGCAGGAACCGAGATGCCTCGGTCATCCGTGCGATGTCCAGCGGCCGCGTTTCGTGAAGGGCGAACCTTCGCCAAAAAGGCGACATCACGGGAGCGTTGACTATCCGATATGCGTAGGTCTTTCCCCGTGCGGAGAAGCGGGCGTGAAAATCTTCATCCGCTTTTTCGACATTTATTATCCGAATATCGCGCCAGAGGTTTCCGTTGATCGCGTTACGCAATTTTTCCGGCGCCCAGGCGCGATTTAGCTTGACGTTAGCAACTTGCCCTTCCGCGTGAACGCCGGCATCCGTGCGGCCCGAGCCGGCGACCTTCACCGGAGCGCCATCAAGCGCACCGATCACGCGTTCCAGTTCGCCCTGGATCGTCCGCGCGTTCTCCTGGACCTGCCAGCCGTGAAAATCGGAGCCGTCGTATTGGATCAACAGTTTGTAGTTCATTTCGGGAACAAAAGCCTGAAGCGCTCGCAGCAAACGATAGAGTTTTCATCAAAGACGAACCCGAGCGATGCAGCTTCTTTTGAAAAATAGTCGCGGTGGGCGTTCCGCCAACTTTCAAGCGTCCGGTCGTCCTCGCCTTCGTCGTAAGCGAACGCAGCGTCGACATCGCTAAACGGCATATGCGTTATCTCGGTCGTTCGAATTACGCAAATTGGTAAGCCTTCCATATCCGTGACAACGCTGTACCCATTTTCTATCGGAGCGTTCTCCGGCTGCCGCTTGTTGGTTTCCAACAGGCTGGCCGTGGCGGTTTTCTTCCCCGACAGAACCAACTCACCCAGGTCACGCGCCATTTCCGGCGTGTTTCCGAAATACCAGACTTGATAGGATGTATTTGGATCTATTTCCCGGTTCGCTTTTAAGAACGCCGCCCAGAATTCGCTCGCCTTTTTCATTTTCTGCTTCCGGGTTTATATGGCTCGCTGCCCGCGGCACACATCGGACACTCGCTTTCCTGATAGCTTGGAACATCCATTCGCCACGAGAGAAATTCGCGGAACGCCTACATCGGCCTTACCGTTTGAGCGGTCGATTATCGAAGCGGCCGCGACCACCTTGCCGCTGTTGCTCTTCGAGACGCAGCGATACATTCACGCGTCGACCCGCCTGTCGTGATCACGTCCTCGACAACAAGTATCCTTTCATCCTGTTTCAGCGAGAAACCTCGACGCAAGGTCATTTTGCCATCCTGCCGCTCGGTCCATATGAATCGTTTGTTCATCGCCACAGCAACGGCGTAGCCGATGATCAGGCCGCCTATTGCAGGGGAGGCTACGGTGTCGAATTCGTGAGGAGGCCGGCCGCTATCGCTCTCGGTTCCGACAAAATGCTCGCCGATAGCACGTCCGAAACGAGCTGCGTCCGAGGGGTACTGCAACGCTAGGGCGCACTGTAAATATTGTCCGCTGTGCAGCCCGCTTGATAAAAGGAAGTGTCCCTCCAGTAGTGCGCCCGATTCGCGGAAATGGGCCAGTATCTGTTCTGGGTCCATAGTTTGTGAAGAGTGAAGCCGGTCAAAAGTTCATTCTAATGGTTCGCAGACGATTTGTGTATTTTGGCGGATTTGAATTTTGCGGATAAAATACCTATAAGATGCCGCCTTACCCAAATCTTGTTTCCGATTCGCTGTTAATAAACTTAACTATCGATCTTCTGGTTTCGCTTGGCGGGCGGGCGTCGGCGGTAAATGTTGTTGACTATGTGATGAAGATCAGCAAGCCCGAACCCGCGCTTGCGAAATTGCTTGTCGAGGATCTGATCGAGCGCGATCCTCGCCTTCAGCTAGTTGATGACCACGTTCTTCTTGTAGAGAACGGGCAGAACGCCAATATTGCCGATACCGGATTTGTCGTATTCGATCTTGAAACTACAGGAGCCAAGGCGCCGCCGTGCCGCGTGATCGAGATCGGCGCCTACCGCGTGAAGAATGCACGGATCGAAGCAGAATTTCACGCGCTCGTTAATCCGGAAATGCCGATACCGCCGTTCATTACGGCTTTGACCGGAATAAGCGACGATATGGTGGCAGAGGCCCCGCTCTTCTCGCGACGTCGCCCCGGAATTTCTTGAGTTCATCGGCGATTCGGTGCTGGTGGCACACAACGCGTCGTTCGATATGGGGTTTCTTAATCACGAGATCGGGCGAATTTACGAGAGTTATCGGATGTGGAACCAATCGCTCTGCACCGTACAGCTATCGCGTGGTCTGCTGCCTCAGATCGAGAACCACAAACTAAAAACGGTGGCGGCGCATTTCGCTGTCGAGCTTATCAACCACCACCGGGCCGGCCCGGACGCAAAGGCGACGGCCGAGGTCTTTATCAACCTGCTCGAAGAGCTGGGTACGCGCGGTGTCAGTGATCTCGGCGCCGCTCGCCTGTTCTGCCGGCATAGGCATTATGCAAAACCAAACAAAGCTGCAGCCTGAGAATTTACAGGAACTGGATATACGTCCCACGCCGCGCGAGGAAATGGAGCTGTATCCGCTCGATACCTTTCGCTACGAGTACGCCGGCAAGGAAATTTGGGTCGAATTTGAAATGCCGGAATTCACGGCCATTTGCCCGTTCTCCGACTTTCCCGATTTTGCGGTCATTCGGTTAAAGTACATGCCGAATGAAAGATGCATAGAGCTTAAGAGCCTGAAGCTCTATATCAACTCATTTAGAAATGTAAAAATATTTCACGAACACGTGATCAATGTAATTCTCGAGGACTTCGTAAAAGCCTGCGACCCGAAAAAGGCTGAGATCGAGGGAGATTTTCACGTGCGGGGGAATATAAAAACGGTTGTTAAAGCTAGCTATTCGAAACCGATCGAGTTTTGAGGGCTTGGCCGGAGGCAATTTAGTGGAGGCACTTGAAAAGAGGCCGCCTTCCAGGCAGCCTCTCTTTATCTATGACCCGATACTGAAACTGATCAGTGCACGGCGGCGGTCATAACTCGCGGCTGGGACCGAAGATGTTTCTTGCAGGCTGATTCGACCAGCAGGTCGATCTCGTTCCTCAATTTTTCTTCATCGGACGTTTCCGCGTTGGTTATCTCGGACACGATAAGAAATTTTGCCTTTTCCATCAGTGTCTGCTCACGGAAGGAAAGCTTTTTTTCGTGGCTCAGGAAGGTCAGTTTTTTCAGTACATCGGCCGCTTCGAATACGTCGCCTGACTGGAGTTGCTCGGTGAAACTCCGCGAGCGGCTTTTCCAATCGGCAGAGATCGCTTCAAAATCGGCCGAGAGCCTCGTAATAAGCTCTTTACACTGGATCGATGAGATAACGGGCCGGATACCCACACTTTCGGCGTTCTCGGTCGGGACCATTATGATGGAATTATCGTTGAGAACGCGCAGGGAGTAGAAATCGATGGAGCTCTCGCCTATTCGCTTACTTGCGATCTCCTCGACCATGCATACACCCTGGCTTGGATAAGCTACCTTTTGTCCCTTTACCAGTTCCATAAAAACCTCTCCAGTCAGAACGAAGAAAGTGAGGGTTTTCGAAGCGGTCGGGGGCCGTTCCGAGGGTTCGACGGTGTGTCAAATATATGCAAGTATAGCACAACCGCGGGGCGTTATGTTAAGAATTTAACATTTCATCCGGAACGCGGTTACGACGGGATCTCAATTGTAAAAGTGCAGCCTTGTGTAGGGACCGAGCGCACGGCAACCTCGCCGCCGTGCAGGCGGGCGAGGTGCTTTACGATGGCGAGGCCGAGGCCGGTACCGCCGATCTCGCGGGTCCGGCCGCGGTCGGCACGGTAAAATCGTTCAAAGACCCGCGGCAGGTGATCTGGAAGGATACCTTCGCCGGTATCCGTAACCGAGATCGAGGTTTTTTCTTCGGTGAACGACGCTTCGATCGTCACCTGTCCGCCGTTACGATTGAACTTGATAGCATTGTCCACCAGATTGGTCAGCATTTGTTCCAAACGTACCGGATCGGCCGTAGCGGTCATCTCGGTGGGCACGCAATTGAACAAGCCGACCTCGCGGTCCGCAGCCTTTGAGGAAAGCGAGGCAACCACCTCATCCACCAGGTTTCTTAGACGAATGGTCTTGGTCTGAATGGAAACATTCCCTGACTCGATCATTGAGAGCTCAAGGATATCCGCGATCAACTCGTGCATGCGCTCGGCGTTTCGCTTGATAATTCCCAAAAATCGCCGGTTGTTTTCCCTGTCGTCGATCGCACCATCCTCAAGCGTCTCAACGAAGGCGAGGATCGACGTCAGCGGCGTGCGTAGCTCGTGTGAAATGTTCGACAAAAATTCCTGGCGGACCTTTTCCAGCCTTTCAACACGCGTCACATCGTAGAAAACACCGATCGCGTGCCTCGAGCCGTCAAGGTCAAGCGGCGACACGAAGACGTCGAAACTGCGGTTTCCGCCGCCGATAAAATCCATCTTGAACTCGGTCGACCTCCCTTGTTCAAGCGCGCGGGTGAAAGACTCGTGAAGCTGAAGATCGCGTATCACTTCGCTCATCCGACGGGATCGAAGCGGTCCGATACGTTCGCCAAACGTGGCCTGGGCGGTACAATTTGCCGCGATAATAGAGCGGCCGGCGTTTATCACGATGGAGCTCTCGCGATTGGCTTCAAGAAGATGCTCGAGGATCTCGATCGAGGCAGCCGCCCGTATGATGGATGAAGAAGATGAAAAAGAAGAGTTCAATTTAAACCTACGAACCGGTAACCTACGCCGACAACGGTCTCGATGCGCGACGAGCAATCGCCGAGTTTCTGCCGCAGCCGGCGGATATGAACGTCGAGCGTACGCGTATCTCCAAAATAACTGTAACCCCAAACGTTGTCGAGCAGCTGCTGGCGTGTGGCCACGCGTCCCAGGTTCTTGATGAGGTGTTCCAGAAGGGCAAATTCCTTTCGCGTGAGCCTGATCTCAGCCGAGTCACACCGCACACGCATATCCTCAAAATCGACCAGCAGCTTTTTGTCCTCGTATTTCGGCGACGGCTCCTTTTCCGCCCGACGGAGCACAGCACGTACCCGGGCGATCACCTCCTTCACGGAAAACGGCTTGACGATGTAATCATCGGCCCCTGAATCAAGGCCCGTGACCTTGTCGGTTTCAGCCGCTTTCGCTGTCAGCATGATTATCGGCGTCTTTTCCGTTAGCGGCTCACGCCTCAGCCGGCGGCAAAGCTCCATCCCGCTCATGCCGGGCAGCATCAGGTCCAGAACTATCAACGACGGTGTCGTCTTTTCATTTAACGCGATCCTCAGGCCCTTTTCGCCTGATTCGGCGATCGTTGGCCTCAGGCCTTCACGCTTGAAGTTATAGTGCAGGCTTTCGGCGATGTCGGTATCGTCTTCGATTATGAGAATGTTCTGCTGCATTGTCGCAAATTTACGTGTGGAACAGATTGTGTCGCGATCACTTGAAGTGTATGACCGTAAACTTAACGGCACATTAACGCGATGTTACACAAACGTTAATTCTCGCCCGGCCTCGGCCTAATGTTTCATTTCCTCTTTCGGACGAAGAATGAGATCCAGTTTTCCCGAGCCGTTCCGAATATCGGCCCACGTGTCCACTTTCAATGAGATCGACGCAAAGCAAGCCGTCGGGATTTCCGGCGATTCGCCGGTAAGAAATCGGATCAACTCGCCGGTTCCAGGCTGATGGCCGACCAGTAAGACTGAAACGAATTCCTCCTCCAACTCGGAAACGACACGGCGCAGGTCCGCCTCGCTCGCCTCATAGATATCCTTTTCGAACCGCAGCTGACATTTCAAGCCGGCGGCTTTCTTAAACAATTCCGCGGTTTGCCGTGCCCGGACCGCGGGCGAACTAAGAATGATCTCGGGTCGTATCTTCCTGTCGGCAATAAGCTTGCCCATAAACGGCGCAGCTTTGAGCCCGCGGCCGTTCAACGGACGATCAAAATCTGCCAGCGAGGGGTCGTCCCAGCTTGATTTTGCGTGGCGGAGAAGATAAAGCCGTTTCATCGCCATTCGATTTTACGCGGTTAGTCGCGATTTAGCCAAAATACTGTTAAGGCCTGACAATCTTGTAAATCGAAAGCAGGAATTGATAAACTCGATACTTAAGACTATGACTCGAAAGCGGCAATTCGCGTCCTCGAAAAGAACCCCATTCCTAATAGCGGTGGCGTTGCTTTTTGTAATTCTCGTTGAATGGGGCTCGCATAGTCTGGCATTCGTTCATACCGAGCCAACCACAGGTTTGGTGGCGGTCGCCGGCAGCGATGTCGGGCATGAAGATCCTTGTCGAACGATTATCTGC
The DNA here is from genome assembly GCA_963763355.1 of uncultured Acidobacteriota bacterium. GTDB lineage: Bacteria > Acidobacteriota > Blastocatellia > Pyrinomonadales > Pyrinomonadaceae > OLB17. The sequence goes on along the minus strand of CAVXOI010000007.1, from coordinate 287,455 downwards.
TGCGAGGGCCGCAAGCAGGAGCAAACGGCCTCCACCTCGTTCCACGACGTTTCTCCTCACACGCCGACGCCTCTCTGTGCCGAAGAAGGGCCCGATCGCATACTGAGAGTACCTCCATTGTGCCGGGACGGCACGCAAGACATTTTCCGACCCAGAAACCCTTTATTCCATCCTCCGAAATTTTCCTGAAATCTTCGCATCACAGGAGCGGTGTCTTAGCCCGCTATCCCGGCGCCTGTCATAGTGCGCAGCTAGGCTCAGGCCGCACGACGGCCGCGAAGGATGGAGAATTCAAAATGAGAGGACATTTATTTTCGCTAGCAGTCTTGTTGTTAGCCGTATCAAACGGGTTTGGCCAGAATTCCGGAACCATTAAAGGGAAAGTAACATACGGTGAAGACCTGCCATTGCACGATGCTTCGGTTTCAATAACCCAGACTCGTCAATCGACACGCACTGACCAGAACGGAGCTTTTCAGTTCACCAGTATTCCGGCCGGGAGGTATACGGTACTCGTTCACCAAGAAGGGTTCGCGGATGCGACAAAGGTCATTACCGTTGCCGCGGGGTCCGAGGTCTCGCTGGATTTTCAGCTTCAGATCGCTGCCTTGAGGGAAGAAGTGACTGTGACAGCCTCTGGCACGCAGCAGTCCGTATTCGACTCGTTCCAGTCGGTCAATTCGGTCGGCTCGACGCAGATCACCGAGCGGGCGTCCACGTCGCTGGGCGACGTACTGGCTAACGAGCCAGGCATCGCGAAGAGGAGCTTTGGTCCGGGCAGCTCGCGGCCGGTAATTCATGGAATGGACGGCGATCGCGTGCTGATCGCGAAGACGGGATCCGCACAGGCTCGCTCGGTTCGCAATCCGGCGATCACGGCGAGCCGATAGATCCGATCTCGGCTGAAAGGATCGAGATACTGAAAGGGCCGGGCACGCTGCTTTACGGCAGCAATGCGATAGGCGGCGTCGTGAACGTTATAAGCAATGACGAGAATGAGGCGCATGAAGGCTTTCGCGGTTCGCTCACCGGTCTCGCGGGGTCGGCCGACCGTCAGGCGGGATTCGCCTCAAAGCTCGAATACGGCTTCAACAAAATAGTGCTCCGCGGCAACGTGAGCGCGCAAAGGACAGGTGATTTTGATACTCCGATAGGCCGGATACCGAATTCTGCCTCACGGTCGAATTCAGGATCGTTCGGGGCCGGCTATTACGGCACCAAGGCGTGGTTCGGTGGTTCATTCTCTACGGACATACGGCGATACGGCATCCCTTTCGCGGCTTTGTTTGAGGGCGGCGAGGAGGAGCGGCCGAGCGGAGGAACGTTGCCCGAGGTCGATGACGAGATAGACGTCCGCATTCGCAGCTACAAGTTTCGGGCCAACGGCGGCCTCCGCGATCTGACCAATACGTTTCTGAGCGGCCTTCAATACAACCTCGATTACACGGATTACCGGCACAAGGAGATCGAGCGGGTCGACGGCATAGATGAGGTTGGCACGATCTTCGACAACAAGACCTTTTCATACCGGACCCTGTTCGAGCAGCAGAAACATGGCCAGCTGACGGGCCGATTCGGAATCGAAGGCTTCAGCCGCGATTACGAGGTGAACGGTGCCGAGCAGCTTATTACCGGAAAGATCGACCACGACTCGATCTCGGTCTTTGGCCTCGAAGAACTGAATTTCGACCGAGTGAAGTTTCAGTTTGGCGGTCGTGTCGAAAACAATCGTTACGGTCCCGAAGATCCGGACCTTGTCCCGCGGAGCTTCACGGCATTTTCGGGCGGGGCGGGAATAAACATCGGCCTGTGGGCTGGCGGGGCGTTCGTTGCGAACTACACGCACTCAAACCGTGCCCCGGCGTTGGAAGAGCTTTACAATAACGGCCCTCACATCGGTAATCTCAGGTTCGAGATCGGCAACGACGCCCTGACCCGCGAAACGTCCAACGGCATCGATCTCTCGCTTCGTCACCAGTCCGACCGGTTCCGATTAACGGGTGAGATGTATTACTACCGGATCAACAACTTCGTTTTTCAGGCGTTACAGGACCAGGATAACGACGGGATCGTCGATACAGAGGATGGCCTACTGGTTGCCAGGTACGAGCAGGCCGACGCAGCGTATTTCGGCGCCGAATTCAGCGCTGAGGCGAGTTTCAACAAATATCTGGGCGGATTTCTGAGCCTGGATTACGTGCGTGCAAAGCTCGTTGATCTGGACATCGATCTTCCGCGCATTCCTCCGTTTCGAGCTCGGGTTGGTCTGGACCTGAAATATAAGGAGCTGAGCGTGCGGCCGGAAGCCGTCTTCGCTGCCGACCAGGACAAGGTCTTTCCTCTTGAAACACGAACACCGGGCTACGGAATCATAAATCTTGCCGCTTCGTACACCGTCGGCCGCCAGCACCTCGCTCATATTTTTTCCGTGAATGCCTACAATCTGACCGACCGTTTATATCGAAACCACGTCTCCTTTATCAAGGATCTCGTTCCCGAGATAGGACGCGGTATTCGGTTCGGTTATACGATCCGGTTCTTTTGATGACGCTTGCAGAAAAACAGAGGCGTTATTTGAATTCGCTCATTGCCTGTCACTATCACTGCCCTGATCCGGAATAGCCTTGGCGCCAGGCAATCGAGTTTAATTGGCAGAAGTAAACCCTTTTCGAATTGAGGCGGTCCAACTGCCATTCTCTCTCAATGTGCGAAAAGATGTTCGGTAGGAGGGCCGAGGGGTCGGCCGCAAACTTTTGATAGAACCTCTGTTCGATTATCATTGAGAGAAAAGACTTGGGAGCACCGAGCAATGCGATCAGAAACTTTGAATATCGATACAGCCAACGGACCGACGACCGCCTATGTCGCGCGGCCGGACGGCGGCGACGGAAAAGCGATCATCCTGATACAGGAATGGTGGGGCCTGAACGATCATATCAAGGACATCGCCGGCCGGTATGCAGCCGAAGGGTTCACGGCGATCGCCCCTGATCTGTATCGGGGAAAACTGGCTACTGATCCGGACGAGGCTTCGAAAATGATGAACGCGTTAAAGATCGAGGATGGTATCGACACGATCAAGAACACTATCGATGCCGCGACGAAAACCCTGAACGCGACCCATTTCGGCATCACCGGTTATTGCATGGGTGGGACATTCGCTCTTCGTGCCGCCTGTGAGTTGGAAGGCTTCAGCGCAGCCGCCCCGTTCTATGGCGATATTCCGGAAGAGGACGTTTTGAAAAAATTGAGAACACCGACGATCTTCGTTTCAGGCACGAAGGACGGCTGGATCAACCCCGAAAAGGTCGCGTTTCTCGAGGACTGTGCCGAGCGGTACGAGCTGCCCGTCCATTCAGCGAAATACGAGGCCGACCACGCCTTTTTTAACAACACGCGGCCGGAGGTTTACAACAAAGAGGCGGCCGAGGACGCCTGGGCACTGGTTGTAGGATTTTTCAAAGACAAGCTGTAAGGTCTCCAAGAAACTCCAGGTCAACTTCTTTCGCCGCCCGATATCGACTTTAAGTCGGGACCTTTTACCAACTCGTTAAGTTCGACAGGTGTAGGCAGCGATGTTCGTGCTCCGATCGCGCGGCACTTTAGACGCCGCGACCGCGTTGGCCGTCGCGCAGCTTTCTTCGATCGATGAACCATTGAGCAAGCCGTATAAAAAGCCGACGCGATAGGCATCACCGGCACCCGTGGTATCTTTACAGCCGTTCGGTACCCTAAAGCCAGGACTGCGAATAAATCCATCAGGCCCGAGCGTAAGGGAACCTTCATTGCCGAGGGTTATGCCGACCACCGGGCAGCCGAATTTGCTACGCAGGCTTGTTAGTGCGGATTCCTTATCCGATACTCCCGTGATCGCGGCCGGAAAGTCCGAAGAGGCGATCAATACGTCTACGAGCGGCAGCAATTCCTCGATCCCATCAAAGACGCGGTCGATGTCGGTCGAAACGATCGCCCCCGCCGCCCGCGCTCTCGCGCCAACGCGATGCACGCCGCAGTGTCGTGCGGAGTCAGGTGTAGAACCCGCGTGTCGCGAACGGACTCAAACGGCACGTCCTTCGGGGTGTACGCGAGTTTCTCGTCGCGTTTCCAGATAACTGTCCGCTCGCCGTTGCGGGCATCGATGACGATGAAAGCGATCTGGGTTTGAGCTCCCGGTATTCGCTCGGCTAAGGCAAGGTCCACGCCCTCGCGTTCAAGCGAGCCGTAACCGATCTCGCCCGCGGCATCGTCGCCGAAGCGGCCCACATAGCGGGTCTTCAAGCCGAGCCTGCTCAAGCCCGCCATCGTCGTCGCCACTTCGCCGCCCGGTGCCTGAGTGTAATCGATCAGTTCTACCTTCGAATTGAAATCGGGATATTGCGGGACCTGAATCAGAAAGTCCACAGCGTTCGTGCCGAAGCCGACCACGTCGAATGTCCTGTTTTCGGGCAATTTAAACGGAAAATTCATTAACGGTTACTCGATCCCAGATCGATTTTCTGAAAATGCCGGAAATTCCTAAAAGGTTCTTGCAATATTCTTCAAATAGAAGTTAGATTTGAGTTTGCAAATTATTTCCGAGCGAAAGCAGTGATCAACTAAATTTAGTAGATTTCGGGAGAAATTAGAAAATGCCGACGTCGATTTGTCCGGAATGTGACGAAGAAGTTTACGTGGATGCGGAGATCGAGCAGGGGGACAAGGTTACTTGCGAGGAGTGCCAGTCTGACCTGGTGGTTGTCGGGCTCGACCCGGTCGAGCTTGACCTTCGCGAAGAAGCCGAGGATTCGTTTGCGGACGAAGACGACCTTGACGCACTCGACGATCGGTTCTAGCCGCAGCTTTCGCCGTGTAGATCCCTAAATATACGTCCGACGAAAATTTTTGCGGCGCCGATCAATTCGGCGTCTTATAACCCGTCCTGTTTTGCTTAACGATCAACCCTTTTCGGGCTACGATCTGGACATTCCTGAACGATCTATCCGATCTGTTTTCCTTATCGGGATAAAAAGCTATCGCGTAGGTGCCTGTGATCTCATCCGCCAGGGCCCTGAACAACGGTTCAAAATCATCGTCCGTTGCGTAAAAGCTCCGGCCGCCGGTGCGTTCGATGATACCTGTTGCTTCCAGCGGAGTAAGAAGCGGCCGTTTGGTCGGCTGAAGCCGCGAATAGGAAGGCAGGATAAGGGCATAAACCGACGTCTCACCGTCGTTTGCCCGTTCGATCACGGTCTCCGGGGTAATTATGTCGCCGACAGGAAAGCCGTCGGTAATAAGGACCACGGCGCGCTTTGTCAGCCGGTTCATTGAATACTTTGGCCCTTTATCTTTTAACATCCGAACGGCGTGATCGACCGCGTCGAAAGCGTGGGTCGATAGGCCATCACGATCACGTTTAAGCTTGCCGATCGCGGACTCCAGTTTTTCCCTGCGGTTTGTGAATGACTGTATGGTGTTGACGTTCATCGCGAAAGCAGTGACCGCAAAATAGGAGTTATAGTCCGCCAGCCTCGCGGCGAAGGCCGAGATCGCCGTTTTTAACCTCTGCAATTCCTCGATCGTCATGCTGCCCGAAACATCCAGTGCAAGCACGATAGAAAGCGGCCGTCCCGAAACTTCCTTCTTTATCGGTTCGAAAAAGTCCGGCTGACGCTCAACGCCGTTCTCAAAGATCTGAAAATCCCTTTGCGTTAGGTTTCTGACCGGGCGGCCGGCGCTGTCAGTTACGCTCACCTCGAACGCGACGAGGTCGGTCTCGACCTTTATCACGTCGTCGTCCTTCTGTCCGGCCGCATTTCCGACGAAGAAAAACACCAGAGCAATGAGCGACGAGAGAATCGGAGCAAAGGCCCTCGGCCGTTCATTGACACGTTCACTCTGATCGAATTCAGTCATTTTGACCTCGGCACGTTTCGTCCGGTTTTGCGGGATTTTCCGCTAAAAACCTATACTTCAGTAACTTTCCGGCACTGTCAATATCATATGCCGTTGGCACGTGGTTTGTATATCGAACGTATGACGGATCAATGACCGATTTGGTTGCCGTCACCTTTAGTCAGAAACGAACAAGGTTCCGGCGAAGATGTAAAAACCAAAATGCCGGTAAATTCCAACAATGGGTTCCCCCGATTCTTTTAATTCGAACGAAACACTTGGCACAAGCTTTTGGCTAAGCTTGGCCGTTGCTCCGCTCGTCCTCACGGCTGGCCTGCTGGGCGGCTGGAGCGGTTCCACGACACAGCTCGCTCTCTTTGTCACTACGTTATTCATCGCTTCACTTCTCAGCGATAACGGCGGCCGGATCCCGTTTACCGACGTGCCCTTCGCACCGCGCTATATCGCTATCTTCTGGGCCATCCTTACCCTGGGAACGCTTGGCGGCCTCGCTGTCGCAGCGACCGCCAGCCTAAGCTGTTTCTCCTCCTACCGGGGCCGACGGCTGGAGTGGACGAAAACCGCCTTCGCTGAGCTGTTCGCCGCCGGTATTGCCGGCTCGGCATATGCTGCGGGCCTCGGGCCGATGCCCGGGTTCGCAAGCTTCGGCGATAAGTTCCTTATTCCCACCGAAGTACTGTATGGCAGCGCTGCGATGATCGCGGGCCATTTTCTGTCAATAGCCGCCATTGCGAGATTCATATCGCCGAACGACAATGACGGCGTTACCTGGGGCGCGGCCGCGAAGGCGTTGGTACGGTCGTTCGCGGGGCGGCTGATCGCTGCCGGCTTCGCTATTCTGATGCTGGCGTCCTTTCGCCATTTTGGATACGCCTTTGCGCTTGTGGTTGTTCCGGCCGTTCTGCTTGGCAACCTTGCATACCGGATCCATGTCGTGCGGCTGACGCAGAAGACGAAAGAGCTCGTCGATGCCAACCGGCTTCACCTGGCAACGGTCGAGGCCCTGGCGACGGCGATCGATGCCCGCGACCAGGTCGGCATCGGCCACGTTCGCCGAACGCAGATCTACGCGGTCGGGATCGGGATGGCTAACGGCCTTGGCGAGGAGCAGCTTAACGCTTTGAGGGCCGGCGCGTTGCTCCACGATATCGGCAAACTCGCAGTCCCGGAACATATTTTAAATAAGCCGGGCCGACTTACTTCTGCCGAATTGGAAAAGACGAAAATACACTCAGGCGTAGGCGCTTCGATACTTGAAAAGGTCGGATTTCCGTACCCGGTCATACCGACGGTCCGCCATCATCACGAGCATTGGGACGGCGGCGGCTATCCGGACGGCCTATGCGGCGACCGAATTCCGATCACGGCACGGATACTTGCTGTTGCCGACGCATACGATGCTCTGCGCGGCGACCGTCCCTACCGGCCGGCTTTAAGCCGCGAGGACGCGTGCAGCTTTCTGCGGTCACGTGCGGGCACTCAATTCGATCCGAATATCGTGACCACATTCCTTCGAAACCTGAAGAAGCTGGAATCGGAAGTAGAGATCCACGGCCTCGCTTACGAAAACGTAGCGACCGAGCTTAAGCCGTCGATCGAGGGATCCGCCGCGAACTATGTTGAACAAATTAAACGAGCGAACCAGGAGGTTTTCTCCCTGTATGAAATGGCCCGCGATTTCGGTGCCTCATTGGATCTCGACGGGACCCTTTCGCTCCTTACCAGAAAAGTAAGCCAATTCGTCCCATACGACACATGTCTCGTTTACCTGCTGGGTGAGGACGGTGAAACCGCTACCGCGGCGCATGTTGATGGACGGAACAGCGAAGCACTGAAAGGAAAAGTAGTGAAGATCGGCGAGGGCGCGACGGGTTATGTTCTTAAGAAGCGCAAACCCGTCGAAAATGTCGATCCGTCGCTGGACTTTGCATTCTCGCATTCCGATATCTGTCGTCACTACGTCGGGATGGCATCGGTGCCACTGTTGGCTGAAGAGCGCCTAATCGGCGCGATCACGGTTTTTTCGGACAAACTGCCGATCTATGAGGAAGAGCACCTGAGGCTGCTTGAGACCATCGCCCGCATTGCTGCCGACGCGATCAGCAAATCGATAAAACACGCTGAGAACGAGATACAGGCCCTGACCGACCAGCTTACCGGCCTCGCCAATGCACGAAGCTTGCAGCTTCAATTCGAAAAAGAGGTCGGACGTGCGCGGCGAACCGGTGCCTCATTGCAGCTGCTCATGCTCGACCTGGACGGATTCAAATCGGTCAACGACAATCTCGGCCACACCGCCGGCGACAAAATGCTTTATGAGATCGGACGGATCATCAAGTCAGAGCTTCGCGATTACGATCATCTGGCACGCTACGGCGGCGACGAGTTTGTAGCTCTCGTTCCGGGAGTCGACAGTGCCGATGTTATCGAGCTTTGCTCCCGCATCGAATCGGCGATCGCCGCACATGCCGACTCGTCACACTCGAGCGGCGTCTCCGTCGGCGTCAGCATAGGCGCCGCATGTTACCCAACGCAGGGCGAGACGTTTGAAGAATTACTTATCGCCGCGGACAAGGCAATGTACCGGACAAAGACCTTCCATAGAGAGCGTAGTGTTCGCTTGGTAGAGAATACGAACACAATCCCAGATAACGAGCCACGCCGGCCCGAACCATCGGGGGTGACGGTTGAATTCGACCCCAGCCTTGTTGTCGAATTGGACCCGAGCCATATTGTTATGCTCGACACCGTTAATTGATCGGACTCAAATATCAGAACGCGTGAGAGAACCGGAAGTGGACCTGGCTTTGGCCGAGGCGATAGTTCGCATTCGGGCCGTTCATCTGCGGTATCAGGAACGTAGGCGGATTCAGAAGGTAACCGTAATCGACGCCGAACTCGCCGCCGAACGGCGTTTTTAACCTCAGGCCGACCCCGACCGTATGTGACCACAACGCGCAGCAGGTTATGACGTACGACGTCGTTCGGTGCGGCATCCGGAGGATTGAAGAGATCGCCCGTCTGGAAGAACACATTGCCCCCGTCATAGAAAGCAACGCCTCTCAGAGATTTGGTCAGCGGATAGCGGGCTTCCAGGTTGACGATCGCCAAAGCGTTTCCGCCCAGCGGTACCGTGAACGGATCGAGGAATACCGGATCGCCGTTGCTTTTGCGAAATTCGCCTGTCGGGACAATAACGACACGCGGCCCGGCTGATTCGAAATCGAACCCGCGCAGGGTGTACGCTCCGCCCGCAAAGAAACGCTCGCTGATCGGCATCACGCCCTCTATGCCCGGGATATTGATGTCCTCAAAACCTTCACGCGGCGAGAAAACGTTCGCGACACCCAGGATCACCCGTGTCGCGAACGTCGTATTCGTAAGCAGCTGCGGGCTAAAAAAGTGGGTATAAGACATCTGAAGCTTATTGAACCCGATATTGGAACCAAGTGCCGGGATCGACGTATTGAACTCAGCCGTCAGATAGCCGCCCGTGGTCGGGTCGCTTGCGCTGTACCGGCAGGGTTCGCCGGCCTCGCCGCGAGCGATGATATCCAGGATCGTGTACCGAACACTGCAGTTCTTGCGAGTGTCACGTACAAAGGTCGCACCGAAGCCCGAGATGCGAATATGCTCGTCCGGCTTTAACAGGTCCTTGATCAGAAGGCTATCGATGTTGTACAGGCGTACGTCCTCAAACCGATAGCGGACAAACAAAATGCTCCTATCTTTGCGGCTTAACGTGCGGTGGGTTTCTGCGGTGAGCCGTAGCCGGTTCAACGTCGGGTCGCCGGCCGGAGCGCCGAATTCGTCTATCGGGTTTCCGTCCTCGTCGACGCGTTGGACAATGCCGAAGGTCCCTTCATCAAATGCCGACCGGAAAAACCGCGTGACGGTCGAGTCGCGGAGATATTCGGCCGCAAGCGTAAGCGGAGCGAACCCGAACTTTCCAACGCGAAGAAAACGCGGATCGAGAAAATCAAGCCTCGCTAGCTGCTGCCGCTGAGACATCTTTAATCGCGCTCCGCCTTGCCACAGCCGGCCCAATAGGTTTACGTGCCTGAGATCGACAAATCCGCTCGCGCCAAGGTCCGTCGAAAAGCCGCCGCCGTAGGACAGTATCCGTGACGGCTGCTCTTTAACGTTTACGATCAGGTCGGTAACACGTCCATCAGGTGTGTCGCCGGCCGGCTCTTCTTTTATCTCGACCTGCGAAAAAGCGTCGGTCGCGTACAGGTTCTGTTCGCTGGTATAGAGGTCCGCTCCCCGGAGCACGTCTTCGGGTACCAGCGTGAGCGTGCGAGCGATCGCCGAGGTTTTGGTCTTATCGTTCCCGGTTACAAGCACTCTGCCGATGTAGACCTTCTTGCCCTCGCCGGGTACCGTGGCCCGCTCGCCAGGAACATTCGTCAGGTCACCGGACAAAGGGTTCGCGCGATGCTTGATCTCGTAGCGTAGCTTGAAGAGCCGCACATTCGTGACCGGGTCTATCGTTCGCTCCTCTATCCCGATCTCGACGACCGAGTCGAAATATCCGGCCTGGGCAAGAAACTCCTGCAGCCTGCGCTGCCCGTTCCTCATCCTCGCCCGTGAGTAATTCTTTCCGATCAGCGGCGGCAGCTGCTGCATCAGGACCGCGTTGGAAAATTCCTTGTTGCCTACTATTCTCACATCGGAGATCACCGTCGGATCGCCCTGCTCGACGATAAAGGTGATCACGAGGCTCTCGCCGTCCGGGCTCACACCCCGGTTCACGCGGACCGTTGCTTCCCGGTAACCGAGCTCGCGAAGAAGAGAAGTGATAGTTGCCTTGTCTTCCTCGAGAAGCTTTTCACTTGTATAGCCGCGGCCGTAACCGAAGAGAGGAATTATCCCGAGGATATTCGCTTCCTGTGATTCGAGTGCCGTCTTTATCTCTGTAATCGTGAATTGGTCAGTGCCGGTCAGCCTGATGTCCTTAAGCTTCAGCTGACGGTTCAGATCGACCCGATATTTAACAAGCACCTTTCTGTCCGTCAAGTCCGAATTGGTCAGCGCCGAACAAAGGAATTCAGTGTCGTTCGCGGGAGTTCCCGCATCGAGGCTCCCGATCGGCGGCTCGACCGAGCAATATGCCGTCACTTGCGCGAAAAAGTAGCCTTGTTCCTGGTAATGGGTCTCAAGACGCCGCTCGCCTTCGATTATGGCCGAATAATCCAGCGTGCCTTCGCGCTTGATAGGTAACAGACGGTTCTGGGTCCGCGATCCGACCCCCTTTTCCGCTTCTATCTCGACCTCGACGATCGGGCCCTTTTTTCCGGTAATAAGAATGTCGATCTGATTCTTGTCGCTGTCATAGACCGGCCTGGCTTCACTCAGCGAAGGAGCAAGGTAGCCCTCCTTTCGCAACAGCTCACGGACCTTTTCTTCGTCCTGCCTTAACAGTTCACGCGTAAATACCTTTCCGGGTTTTAATTTCAGCCTGTCGGCAAACGGGCTGCTGTCTACACCTTCGATCTGAATATCGAAGATCCGGACCGTTGCGGGCTGATTAAGGACCACCCTGAACACTACGGCGACGTCGTTCGGGGTGGATAGGCGCTCCTGGTTATAGGTCACTTCGGCTTTGAAATAGCCGTGCTCACGCAAATGTTCGAGGATCAGATCGGCGTTGTTGCGCAATGTCTGCTCGGTGACAACCGCACCGGGTTCAAGCAACGTCAGGTGAAACAGCAATTCCTGTTCGGTTACCTTCGACTCGTCCGCGTCGGCGTCGACGATCTGGACGGAAACACGCTGCGCTTGTGTTTTGCGTTTGATCACGAAGCGAAGGACCACGCTGTCATTTGGACCCTTGTCGGTCTCGACCGAGACCGTCGCGACCCTTCCGGTGCCGTACAATTGTTCGATCGCATCGCGGACCCTTACCGACGAATAGGTTTCCCCGGCCGCATCGCGGGCCATTTGCCGGAATTGGTCGGCAGCCGAAAGGTTCTTGTCGTCACCTTCGAAGGTAACCACGACCTCGCTGATCCTTTTGTTTTCGTTGTCGTTCTGGGCCCATCCCGAGAGACAGAAAAAGACGGAGATCAGAAACAAGAAAAACACGGCTCTCTTCGCCCGTTCAACGACAAGCAAGGCTCTGCTGTGGGCATTAACGTGGGCAGATAAAGGACAAAACGACATTCGAATATTTCAAACCCCTTGGCTCCGGCGATCAAAATCGTTTTCTAAAACGAACCTCGAAACTGAAAGCGTTGCGGTCCTGCGTCACATTCGACAGCGACCGCTGTTCGTACTGGGCAACGAATGTAAGCTTGTTCGAGACCCGGTATTCAAGAGCAACGACCTGATTCTGGTCCTGAGAAAGGTTCGTTGCGTAAGTGATCTTTAAATTGTTGTTTATTTGCCGTCCGACTGTCAGACGTGCGGACGGGGTTAGGGTCCGGCCCGAAATAATAGGATCGATCTCGAACACGTTAAGGCCGAACAATTTATCGGTCGCCTTTCGGGCCGGTTCGTTGATTATCGAATCGGTCAGCAGTTCTGCCGCCGTGTTTATACCCGTTTGGGCAAGAGTTGGAATGCCCGCCTCGGTGTTCGACAGATTTCCCGTCGTGATCAGCGAGATCACGTCGGCCTGCGGCAATGCGGGGCTCGAGCGGACATTTGCGTTCAGGTTTTCCGTGTCGGTAAGCGGGCCGCTGAGGTTCACGAAGATCTGATAGCCGGCTATCTCCGATTCGGCCTGGAGGCTTATCACCGGCTCGATCTCGGTGTTGGGCGGAAATTCCAAAACGCCTCGATCGACTATATAGCGGTCCTTTCTGAAGAAGAGCGTGCCACTGTTTGCGGTGATCCGACCTGATATTCGCGGGTTCTCGGTCGTGCCTGCGAGCCTGAGCGAAATGGAGGCCGTAAGGTCGGCAATATTGTTTCGGACGATAAGTGCATCGCGTCCTTCGATCACAATATTATTGAACCGCGGTGCGCGGACCGAAGAAGCTCCACCGCCTGCCAGCGAAGTGTCACGCCGTCCGCCGACCAATTTCGCAAGATCGATGTCCTCTGTGTAAACGGCTGCGTCTCGCGAGGATATTGCCGGAAACAACTGTTGAGAGGTTTCCGCTCGGAAGCCTGCGTCCGGATACCTCGAGTTTTGCATCGCCGGTTGTGATGAAGTCCTCCGGTATCGGCACAGTGATATTCGTGCCGTTGATATCAAGCCTGAATGTCGAAAGGTTAAGCTCCTCATCCAGGCTTGCACCGCCGCTGGCCGTGAACCGTCCGCCGCCCATATAACCCGTTGCCTGTTCGATCTGGATCTGATTTGAAGCGAACCGAATGGTCCCCTGGAGTCGGTCCATTGTCAGCCGGTCCGACCCGACGAAGGTGGCAAGCGAGGCATTATCAAGCACGGCCGTGCCGGAGATCCGAGCCCCGGTATTCGGCCCGGAAATACGGAGCGAAACATCGGCGAAGCCGCCAAAAAAATTGTCGCCGCCCGCGATCTGCGGAATGACGTTCAACATGTTCAGGTTGATCCGGCCATTTAGCGCAAGGCTGTTCATCCCGCCTGCCGCAAGCGCTTTTGACCCCGCTATTGAAAGGTTCGAGCCACTGCCGGCGAACCGGGCGCTTTCAAATACGACCTCGCGCGTATCGAAACGGACCATCACCGGTTCGATGGCGTTTATCGGCATGTCCTGCAGCCTCAGGTTCAACTGACTGAACCGCGCTGTACCCGAAAGGCCTTCGGCAGTGTACTCGAGCTTCCCGTTCGCATCCCGCCGCGCAATATTGCCGCCAAAGTCTATCTGCCCCGTCCCGGTCCCGTCGACGGAAACGCCGCTTAATTGAGGGATCAGCGCCAGGAATGGGCCCAGAGGGCTCTGATCGAAATTTGTTTGGACCCGCAGAGGCAGGTTGTCATTGCCGAAATTGAGTGTCGCGTTGATAGTTTGCGGACGGTTCTCAAGCGTTGCAACAAGTTCGGCATTTAAGATTTGGTTGCTCGTCGTGCCCTTGAACGTCACGGGCCCGAGCGGCCGCTCACCTATCTGGACGTTGCTCGCAGAGCCGTTGAAGTTAACATTTATCGTCGCGGGCCGTTCGAATTCGCCAACCGCATTTGCCGTAAAATCCGTTGTGCCCGTTATCGCCGGAACGCTGGCGTCCGCCGGCAAAAAGGCAAGGGCGAGCGGAAGCGGAACGCTCGTGCCCGTTAGGTCAAGATTGAATGCGGTCGAGGCCATGTCGTAAAAGCCGGTAGCTTTAACAGCTCCGGCGCCGACGCGGATCTCGCCTTGCTGAATATTGACGCGCGAGCCGCTGAAGACAGCCTTGGCAGTGAGGCTGTCGAACGACTGGCCAGCGACCGTCCCGGCTTCGGAGGCAATATTGATCTCGCCGCTCGACTGGTTCGGAAGACCGGTGAGGGCCACGGTCCCTGATGTCTTGCCGTTGAAATCCCTTAGCCGCTCCGGCAAGGCGACGGGCAGGGCCGCGAGCAAGTTGCCGGCATTCACGCCCGTCAGCTGTGCGTTAACGCTTATATTATCTGCGCCCGCGGAGGGGATGGTCGCGTCGAAGGCGACAAGCCCACCGTCAGCCTGCTGCAGCCGGCCGTTACGAAATTCGGTCTGCTGCGGTGAAACACGAATGTCAGACGCCAGAGCTCCGACGTCTCGCCCCCGCAAGACCAGCGATGCGAGCGAAGCCCGGCCATCCACAGTCGGGTCCGACAGATTGCCCGTGACCGTCCCGTCAAAGGTCAAATTTCCGGCGACGGCCGCATCCATCTTCTCCAACTGATCTTCAAGTTCCGGCGACAGGCCGGTGACGCGGACGATGTTCACTATCTCGGCCGCATCGCTTGAACGCAAAGCGACATTCAAGTTTGAGTCGTCATTTCTTAGGTCGAACCTTCCCGTTGCGGTCAGCTCGCTTTTGTCCGTATTAAGCCGGGCCTGGTCGACATTGAACAGGCCGTTCGTGGCGGAAAGCCGGACCTCGCCGTTAACCGGTATTTTGCTGTCGGCCGCCCCGCCTGCGGCTGCGGTGATCGACGCATTGATCGTTCCGCTGGTCGTTCGGTAATCGGTTCCCGCGAATGTTAGATCGACGCGGCCCGATGTTCTGCCTTCGAGGGGAATTACCCGGCCGCTTTGGACGGCAGCGAGCTTGCCCAGGTCAACCGAAGAAAAATCGGCATTGATCGCCGAGCTGCTTCGCGAATTAAGGGCGATCACCGCTGTGCCCGTGACCGTGCCGTCCATCACGACGGCGTTGAGCTCATTCAGTCGTGCCGCATCGTTATCCACCAGGACCTTTGCGCTCGCGGCCCCAAGCGGAACGCTGCCGACAATGCCGCCGCCCAGGCTCATATCGGCGCTCGCCCGATAGCGTCCGGACGGTTCGAGAACAAAAACCGGTTTTACGATCTTTACCGCCTCAAGCTGACCGCCCGCTGGAAGAGAGGCATTTTTAGTAAGCGTCACTGTGCCGGCATCGATATCGTTCGTCGTTCCTTCGACCCGGCCCTGACGGATCGTCAACCTCACGCCGGCAATGTTCAGGCTGCCAAGAACGGCCGAGCCGGCGTCGATACTCGCGACGCGAACATCGTTTGCATAGAGCCGCAGCTCGCCCCCGGTGTCCATCGCCGTAATTTCCGGCGAGTAGACATTCTCGATGCGTGCTCCGTCGGCATTTACTCTTGCCGCCCGAACGTTCTTTGCCGAGAGCTCGACAGAATTAGGCAGATCCGTTACGTTCAACTGATCGGCGGTAACGTTGTCGAGACGGTTACCGCGTATCTGGCCGCTACGCGCCTTTATGCTTTTTGCTTCGACGTCGGTCCGCTCGCCTTTTCGCCTGACTCGCAGGTTCCCGCTATTAATATCGTTTAGGGCAATGTCCTTGTTCTGAAGCTTTGCAGCGGCGGCGCTGTCGATATCGATGTTGAGGCCGCCGTCCGGTATGGAGAATTTCAGGTTCCGGCCGGAAACCTGCGAAAATTCATTCTCAGCGACAGAGAATTTCTGCCGCCCTGCCGCTGCCGGCCGAAGCGGTGAATTGACGGTCCTTATACTCTGCAACGGCGTCCGACAGGAAAAGCCCGCCTAACGTCACCGCCTTCGTCTTAGCCGCTACGGCCTGGAGTTCCCCAACCCATCGAAAATCGGTCCCGGTACCGCGGACGTTTCCCGCAAGCTTGGGAAACTCGATCCGAAAATCCTCGAAGGTCAACAACTCGGCCACAGCGTTACCGTTCGCTTCATAAGTCGAATTACTTCCCTCGACCGTTGCGGCCACATTTACGCCCTTCAAGTAGACGCCCTCGGCGGTGAGCGATTGTGAGTCGATCGCACCCTCAACACGATAGGTCTCGCCCGAACCTGTAACCTTGCCCTTGAAATTTCCGATACCTGCGATGGACGTACCGAGCGGGAATATTGACGATGCCTGGGTCAGGTCGACGGTCGATTCGATATTCAGGTCGTATTTGAGCGATGCCCAATCGGTCAAGCGTCCCGTCAGGCTCGATGTTCCGATCGGGGTCGTCAACCGAAATTCGGTGATGTCGGCCCCCATACGGTCCGCGATGCCGACGGCCCGCAAGTCGATGGGGTCGAGCGGACGTTCGTCGTAAACGAACTTCGATTCCGTCGAGGTAAGATCGAACCTGTACCGCATCTCCTCGACTGGTACTTCGGCGTTTTCAGGCTGGAGAAGGAAGGCCACATTGTTCGCGTCGGCAGCGATCTTTCTCGATATGTCTCCGAAATGAACGACGCTGTCGCGAAGAGAGAAAACAATAGACTGATATTTGAAGTTGACCCGGCTGCCGGCCTCGTCCTCGACAAACTTTAAATTAGAAAAGTTCGACCTGCCTTCCGAATCGAACTTCACCCACACCTCAGCCCCGGTTATGTCCGTCGTATCGATGCTGATATCGCGGCTGAGCTGCCAGGCGTAGAGGTTTTGAACAGTAAGACCGAGCTGGGCGTCGCGTACGAAAAAGAGCTTTTCGCCGGAAGTGCGGTCGTTAAATGTTGCGTTCTTTAGTTCAAGCCTGAGCGGAGAGACGGTGACCCGAAAAACGTCGGCATCGAAATCGATCCCGATGTCGGCCATCTTCGCAACGAACTGGGCTTTGATGTAGCTATCGCCGACGCCGCCGCGGTAAAGAAAAACCCCGAGAAGTATCAGGAGAAAAACGGTAACCAGTGATAGGCCAAGCGCGATCAGCGCGTTTCGCTTCGTGAAAAACGAGCGCCGCCTTCTTATCGTTTCTTCGTCCGCCGGATTTTCCCCCGGTGGTTGACCGTCCCTTTGTTCGACTTCCTCTTCGGGCATATTCGATCGCTCGCCGCGTCGTTACAGACTCACAGTTTCGATGATCTCGAGGCCGAATGCTTCGATCGCGTTCACTTTCGGGGGATGATTGGAAAGCAACCGAATGCGGTGGACACCGAGGTCCTTCAGGATCTGTGCGCCGATACCGTGATCGTGGGTCTTACCGTAACCAGTTTGCTGTTTTGCCGTCTGAAAATCAATACCCTTTTCCTGCATCAACGCGTATGTACGGAGTTGATTCACAAGATCGAGATTGTTCTCTCGCTGACGCAGGTAAAGGATGACGCCTTTGCCCGCTTTAGAGATCACCTGGAGAGAGGATTGGATCGCTTTTGACGCTTCACCCAGCGTCGCGCCGAACATCGAGAATGTAACGTTCTCCGTTTGGACGCGCACAAGCACAGGCTCGGTTGTCCCGAATACATCGCCCATCACAAGGGCGACGTGGGTTTCCCCGTTCATCATATTTTCGTAAATGATGGTCCGAAAAACACCGTAGGTCGTGGGTAGATCGGATTCCACGACCCGCCTGACCAGCATTTCCTTTTCGACGCGGTACCTAACAAGATCGGCGACCGATACGATCTTGAGCCCGTGCCTTTCGGCGAATGTCTCAAGCTCGGGCATTCGCGCCATCGTCCCGTCGTCGTTCATTATTTCGCAGATGACAGCCGCGGGCTGCAAGCCGGCGATCCGCGCGATGTCCACGCTCGCTTCCGTCTGCCCGACGCGCACCAGCACGCCGCCTTTCCTTGCCCTGAGCGGAAAGATGTGTCCGGGCCGGGCCAGGTCGGCGGCGGTCGAGGTCGGATCAACAGCCGTCAGGATCGTCTTTGCCCGGTCGGCCGCGGAGATGCCGGTCGTCACGCCCTCGCGCGCCTCGATCGAGACCGTGAACGCGGTACCCATGCTCGACGTGTTGTTCGATGTCTGCGGGATGAGCTGCAGCTCGTCACACCGTTCTTCGGTCAAGGGCATACAGATCAACCCGCGGCCGTGGACCGCCATAAAGCTGATCACCTCGGGCGTGACCTTTTCCGCCGCGCAGACCAGGTCGCCCTCGTTCTCGCGGTCCTCGTCGTCGACGATTATTATCATTTTGCCGTCGCGGATGTCCTCGACGGCCTGTTCGATGGTTGCCAGCGGCATTTATCGTACGAGTAAGCCAATAGAACGGCTTGGTGAAAATGTTCTTACTAACTGAAATTTTAGCCAATCGGCCCCGCTTTTGCGAATCACCGGCTGGGTTAACATTATTGGAGTTAACATTTACAATCTAACCTTCGGCGGCCGCCAAAATGGAATCACCCAAAAACCGAGACCTCTCGATCCTCCTGCACATAGTTTTCTTTGTGTCAGGTATCGCGACGGTATTGATCGGCCAGGTCCTGCCTATCCTGTCGGCGGGCTTTGCGCTTAACGATCTTCAGGCGAGCTTCTTCTTTCCGGCGCAGTTCAGCGGGTCGATCATCGGGACTTTGGCGTCGAATTGGTTCGGGCGACGAAGTAAATTCGTCCTCGCCACTGTTATCGGCAGCGTTCTGATGGCCGCGGGGATGACGATGATGAATCTGGTCTCGTTCGGGGGATGCCTCGCCGGGTTCTTTGTCACCGGCCTCGGCATCGGGATGACGCTGCCTTCGGTCAACCTGCTCGTTCTTGAGATGAACCCGCAGAAGGGAGCGTCGGCCCTCAGCCTGTTGAATTTTTGCTGGGGGCTCGGGGCGATCCTTTGCAAGCCTTTTGTTGATGCTACGGCAACGAAAGGGAGCGTATTTATAACGACGCTCATTCTCGTTATACCGTTGATCGCGATCGCGGCATTGATCATATTTTTGCCCCGCGAGACGGGAAAGCCCGAAACTATCGAACCGGCTCGGTCCGGTGACGGCGTTCCGGTCGCGATCTGGACGACCGCCATCGCCTGGACGATAGCCTTTTTCAATTTCGTTCAAGTCGGTTTCGAGAGCGGTATTGGCGGATGGCTAACGACCTATGCCGGTCGCGTTGAGGGCGAAGAGGTCGTCCACCTTCTTTCCCCGACGTTTCTCTACTTTCTTTTTTTCGTCGCCGGCCGCGGGATCGCGCCGCTGTATTTTCGCTTTATGAGCGAGAACCAGGTACTTTTTCTCGACATTGGGCTGATGCTTGTCGGAATGCTGTTGGTCTTGTCGGCCGGAGATCTGACATGGCTGAGCATCGGGGCGGCCGTTTCAGGCTTCGGCGCTTCGTCGGTGTTCCCGACAAACCTGTCACGTTTCACTCGAACCTTCGGCCCGGGCGCGACCCGCCGTGCAACACCGCTTTTTGTATCGGGCACATTGGGTGGTGCGGCGGTGACATGGCTGATAGGCTTTGTATCGAATCAGGCCGAAAGCCTGCGGGCGGGTATGTTTACGCTTCTCGCCTGTGTTGCGGTAGTTGGAGTGGTTCAGATCCTGCTCGCGGTAAGGCGATACCATTCGGAATAATGAATAACGAATAATGAATAGCGAATAATTATTCATTTTTCACTATTCGTTATTCATTATTCCGGAGCCTGTGTCGCTAGTTTCAGATTCGTCAGAAACTCCCGAAACTCCGGCCCAAGATCATCGCGTTTCAAAGCGAACTCAACGGTCGCCATCAGGAAGCCCAGCTTATCGCCCGCGTCATGGCGGGTGCCTTCGAGCTTGACCGCATAAAATGGCCGGGCCTTTAATAGCAGCCGCATCGCATCGGTGATCTGTATCTCGCCTCCGGCACCCGGCGTCGTGCGTTCGATGGCGTCGAAGATGTCCGGCGTGAATATGTACCGGCCTATGATGGCGAGATCGGACGGTGCCTCGGCAAACGGCGGTTTCTCGACCATATCGCGGATGCGGTAAACGTTTGGCTCGACCTCTTCTGCGTCGATCACTCCGAAACGCGAGATGGCCTCGCCCGCGATCTGCATTGTGGCGATGACCGGGGCGTCGTATTTCTCGAAAACCTCCGTCATCTGCCGTAACGCGGGCTTTTCAGCGTCGATGATATCGTCGGGCAGCAGAGCCGCAAAAGGTTCATCGGCAGCAAAATCTTTCGCTTGGTAAATGGCGTGCCCGAGCCCAAGAGCCTCGCCCTGCCGCGTGTAGCTGATCTTTGCCAGCTCCGACACGGACCGGACCAGCCGCAGCAGGTCGTCTTTTCCGCGCTCCTTTAGGACCTGTTCGAGTTCGTACGAGACGTCGAAATGGTCTTCCATCGAGCTTTTGTCGCGACCCGTGATGATCAAAATGGATTCGATCCCGCTCGCGACGGCTTCCTCGACGGAATACTGGATCAGAGGTTTATCGACCAGCGTCAGCATCTCCTTCGGCGACGCTTTAGTAGCGGGAAGGAACCTTGTACCAAGGCCGGCAGCGGGGAAAACGGCTTTACGAACTTTTTTTGACATACCAATTTTGCTAAATTCGTTTATTCCTGACGATAGGCCGAACTTGAAATTTTAGGTGATAAATGGCTGCAAAACAAACAATTGAAGTTTTGCTGGAAAAGCATCCCTCAATGGAAGCGACGGGCATAACGATACCGTTTGATGTCGAGAAGGTCTTCGGGGCGAAGCGCGTTCCTGTCAAAGCGACCATAAACGGAGCCGTTTATACGGGTTCCATCGTCCGAATGGGTGGGAAATATATGCTCGGCATTCCGAAAGCCTTCCGGGAAGAAGCCGGAATATCGGCCGGTGAGACGATCACGGTAACGATCGAGGCCGATACCGCACCGCGAACGGTCGAGGTACCAAAGGACCTTGCTTCGGCGATCCGGAAAGCTGGAGTCTCGGCTGAATGGGAGAAACTTAGCTACACCCACCGCAAAGAGCATGTCCGCGCGGTCGAGGAAGCCAAAAGAGAGGAGACGCGGCTAAAAAGGATCGAAAAGGCCGTTGAAATGCTGGCCGCGAAAGGGAAGTAGCTAAAATGCTGGACCTTAATTTTGTAAGAGATAACCTCGACCTCGTGCGGCAAGCGTATGCAAACCGTAACTTTCCGGCCGACGCTCTGGACCGTTTTGTCGAGCTAGACGCTGAGCGCCGCCGCGTGATCGGCGAGGCGGACCGCATCAACCAGCTTCGCAACTCCGCCAGCAAGGAGATCGGCGTTTTGATGCAGACGGGAAAACGGGACGAGGCAGAAGCGAAAAAGGCGGAGGTTGCCGGTCTAAAGGACCAACAGAATGAACTCGAAAAAGCGCGTGACACAGCCGATGCCGAGATGCATGATCTGCTCTCGGGCCTCCCGAACATTCCAGCCGCGGATGTCCCCGTAGGCGGGGATGAAAGGGCCAATGTCGAGATCAGAAAATGGGGCGAGCCGCGCGATTTTTGATTTTGAGGTAAAGGACCACGTCGATCTCGGCGAAGAACTCGGCATTCTGGATCTGGAACGAGCGACCAAGATAACAGGCTCCAGGTTCGCCATTTTGAAGGATGGCGGTGCAAGGCTCGAACGGGCGTTGGTCAATTTCATGCTCGACGTTCATACGACCGAGCACGGCTACACTGAAACGCTGCCGCCGTTTATCGTCAATCGCAATTCACTTTTCGGGACGAACCAGCTTCCAAAATTCGAGGACGATCTTTTTTTTCTGAACGACGAACGCGGGCTTGCCCTCATCCCCACGGCAGAGGTTCCTGTAACGAATTACCACGCCGGCGAGATCCTCGACGCTAAAGATCTTCCGATGTATTACGCCGCGTATTCACCGTGCTTCCGCAGCGAGGCGGGAAGTTACGGAAAGGACACGCGGGGGCTTATCCGCCAGCACCAGTTCGAAAAGGTCGAGCTTGTAAAACTCAGCCTTCCCGAAGAGTCCGAGAGCGAACACGAAAAGCTCACCGCTGATGCCGAGCGAATTCTTCAACTTCTCGGCCTCCCGTACCGTACGGTTATGCTGTCCACTGGGGACATGGGCTTTGGCGCCCGAAAGACCTATGACATCGAGGTTTGGCTGCCGTCGCAGCAGGCCTATCGCGAAATATCCAGCTGCTCTAACTGCGGTGATTTTCAGGCCCGGCGAATGAACCTTCGCTTCCGCCGTGCGGCGGCGGTAAGCCCGAGTTCGTTCATACGTTGAACGGCAGCGGCTTAGCTGTCGGGCGTACGTGGATCGCGATCCTGGAAAATTATCAGCAGGCCGACGGATCGGTAATCATACCCGAGGTGCTTCAGCGATATATGAACGGTCTTGAAAAGATCGGGTAAGAGTTACGCCGTTAAGGCGTGAAGTGCGGGCGGACATTTCGACGTTGATCTTACACGGCCTTGTTGCCGGCGATCCTTCACGCTTAAAGGCGCAACTCTTGCTTGGTTGACGGTTGCACTACTTGTAATTACGATGTAATTATGAAGGCCCAGATCATCCAGATAGGTAATTCCCAGGGCATACGTATCCCGAAGATGATGCTCGAAGAAACGCGGCTTTCCGGTGAGGTCGAGCTCGAGGTCCATCCCGACGGACTTCTGATAAAAAGTTTGCAGAAGCCTCGCAATACCTGGGACGCCGAATTCAAGGCGATCGCCGAAACCGATGACGACCAGCCGCTGCAGACCGAAGCGGCGACACGGTTTGATTCGAAGGAGTGGAAATGGTAAGCCGGTTCGATGTTTATCTAATTAATTTGGACGAAAGCACGTCGAAAGATCCAAAGAACACACGGCCCGCGGTGGTCGTGTCTCCGGATGAGATGAATCGGAACATTGATTCCGTGATCATCGCTCCGCTCGCAACCACAAACTCACATTATCCGACACGGGTCCCTATCGAGTTCCTCAACGCAACACGCCATGTGATACTTGACCAGATACGAAGCGTGGATCGATCCAGACTTGTAAAGAAGATCGGTACTGTAGAGCGAGCCAGCCAGGAGCAGATAATTGGCAGGTTAGCCGAGCTTTTCGCTATGTAGATCGCACCCGAGCCGCGACTCTCGACCATTGGTCGAAGAATCGCTGCTTCGGGTCCGCATCCCGTCATCCGATCGCATCTTCAGCAAGCGATTTCGCCTCTTTAGAAATATTTCGACCGGCTTCGGTAGCGGCTTGTTTTGCGCGGTCGACAAAGCCATCGGCCGTCTCCTGAACTTTGCTCATCAGGTTTAGCCGAGCTTCGCCCATCAATTCATTTTCATACCGTGACGCAGGTATTGCCATTCCGACAGCCGCGCCCGCAGCCAGGGCAGCAATACCGATGGCCCACGGCCTTTCTTCGAGCACGTGCTCGTATGTTTCCTGCCGCCTTATGGCCGAGATCAACTGCTTTTTCACGGGCCCGATGGGCCAATTCGCCGGCTTCGGTATAAGTATTCTCAGCCACCCTTGTCACACTCTCGTATGCTGCGTCGGCTGCGTTCGAGACCTTGTCACGGGCGGCACGGACCGCTCCTTGCGATGTTGATGTCCCAGCGATGTCTTCGGTCTGATACCCTGTCGTAAACTGTCGCCTTTGATAACCTGGTCCGGAACGAGGCCTCTTTCCTGAAAACCCCTGATACGCAAGTAAGCCCGCACCCGCCCCGATCAAAATGAACGGCAGCGGATTGTCTTTAACAGTCCTTAAGACCTGCGAATGTGAAATGCCATTTCCTGTATTTTTCATAAGATGAACCACCTTGCCAATTGTTGCGTCGTATACGGTTTCCTTCGCCGTCTCAAGCGCATTCGATACGTGCTCAGACACCTGTTCGGAAATATTCGCGAAACTCAAGCGTTCCTGAATAGCGTCGATCGTTTCACCCATGTCCGCACGTGTTTCCTCGATCTTTGTCCTTATTTCTTCTGTCCGGTCGGCCCCGTTCGCATCCAAACTTTCGGCCGAAGCCTCGTCGCCGAATTCGGAAACACCTGAAGTGTTTCGAACCTCGATGCCAGCCTCGCCGGGGAGATTTGTCGATTCCTCGATCCCTATGTCATCTGATCTTTTAACCATTGCGCATCCTCCTTGATCGATTCAACTGTTTCGCGTGGTGCGATCTCCGTTCTCTTCAATTCAGCCAAAGCTGAATTGATCAGAAAATAAGCCGTAACCCCAACAATAGCGGCAACGATCAACGCGGCCGCCCAAAGCGGGACAATGTACGACAGGACCACGACGACCGCGGCAAGAAGAGTTAAGAAGGCCGCGTACCCGACCGCTCCGCCGACCGCTAAATAGCCTACGTTTTTCCCGACGACGGTTGCCTTGTTGGTAAGTTCTACCTGGGCCAGGGCAACTTCTTGTCTCACCAGCGTCGAGGTTTCCGAAGCTAATTCGGAGAACAGGTCGCCCAGACTGCGTTCGTCTTTCATTAGTTTCATCTGCTGCATTTTACCCACCTCCGTTAGCGATAAGAACTTCCGATCTGCGGCGCCGGGCTCGGCCCACTTTCGCTCGCGAAGGCAGCTCGCGCTCGAAGCCATTCGGTCGGGGCTGTCGCTCTTGAGAAAGCGGGCCGTCAGCAATCCTATAGCGAATGCTCCGCCGATAAATGCCAATGGGTTTCTTCGAGCGAAATTCTCGAGGTCGGAATACATTTCACGCACGCCTTTTTTCTCGAAATAGTCAGCGACACTCTCGATCTTTTCGGCAGCTTTGCCGCTGTATTCAGCAGTGTATTTGCCGATGCCCTCTTGAACGTCCGGGCCGCGAAGATTTTCGCCTACCTTTCTGACGCTTTCGGCGATCGTCGAAAGTCCGCCGGAAAGGGTCGTTTTTTGTTCCTCGAGTTTCGTCGTCGCCTTCTCAGCGGCTATCTCATATGCCTGTCCGGCCGTTTCCTTGGCCTGATCGTAAAGGCTTTTCGCGACCGCCGTCCCTGCGCCGGCTCCGCCCGCGCTGGTCGTGGTCGCTATGCCCGTCGTGGATTGGCCGGTCCCGGGCCCAGCTGAACTCGGTTGGCCGGTGATCGACTGACCGCCCGTAGACGGAGCTGATGAGGGATTCCCTGTTTTCGGCTGGGCTGAGGCATTGATGCCCCCAGCCGGGTTACTCTGTTGAGTCGTTCGCTCGTTACCGCTTTGGCCGATCGGCGTTTGCTCGCCGGAGCCACTTTCGCTTATCGATTGTTTTTTGTTCGCCATTATTTTTATTCCCCTTGATTCTTAAGATCTTTCGATAACTGACACATCACCCCTCGGAGGACGAGTGTACGATTTTCGAATGGTGCCAGGACTAACTGCAAATGCCGTTCCGTGTTTGCAAATGCAGTTCCGTGTGTTAGCTCGAGTACTTTGATTTTGATCGCTTCTGAACAAAAAAAGAATCGGGGAAACCCCCGATCCTTTTTCCTTTATTCCCTACTTTCCTTACGGTTTCGGCGCTATGGTGAATGTGCCGTACGTGCGGCTAAGAGGCCGGTCGGTGTCCGTATCTTCGACCGTTACGAGGAGACCGAAATCCTTCAACGCGGTCTCGCTTCTTATCTCGCCCTCATCACCGCGGCCCGTATTTACGACCTGGCCGAGCTTGGTATATTTGCCTTCCGGCGAAGCGGCCCAAAGGACAAAGCGTTTATTCACTGGGGCCTTTTTCATGTCTCCGAAACGCATTTTTACCTGCGTTTTACCCTTGCCCTGGTCAATATATGCCTTGCCGTCCATTCCCTGGAGTTCGCCGACAAAGTTAACCCTGACTTCAGTAGTGTTCTTGAAGCCGGGAATACCAAGTAGCGGAACGTCATAGGTTGAGTCAGTTGGCTGAGCCGTAGCTACTGCTCTTGAACTCGACGTTATTCGTCGCGGAACAACCGCATAGCCGCTCGGTATGTCGCTCCAGAAAACCGTGGTCGCCGGTTCAACGGCCGAAAGTGTTTCATTGGGCGACAAAACGACCATGAACTGGTTCATGGGCGTCGTGAACTCGGCCTTGGCGACGCCCTTATCGAAAGTTAAAGGGCCGAGCAGTGTCGGCATCCCCGACGGATCGACGGCATACGCATAGTATGTCGTGGTATCCGCCGGCACGCCGCTCACGTCCAGCCAAACTTTCGTTCCATCGGCCGCACGAAGCACCCTCGCAACGCCTTTTGCCCCGGAAACTGTCGTCGACGGCAGAAGTGACACGGTAACTTCCTTGCCTACCGGATATTCGATAACGGTGTACGTCCCGTCAGCGTTCTTTACGACCTGCTTGACCGGTTCCTGCCCCGGGACAATTGACACAGTCAACGCAGTGGTCAGTGCCAAAATTAAGATCTTTGATGTGAATCTAAGCATGTGAAAACGAACCTCCCCTGTTTGTTAAAGATTTGGCGGGCGCACAGACGCCTCGCCCGCTAAATTTAACGCAAGAAACGTTCCGATATCGCTATCCTTTTTGGCGTAAATAGCTTACCGTAACGCCGTTTTATGGGATAAGCCTCGTTCGACGTTAAATTGTATTGATTAGGCGCAGGGTTCTGTATTGAATTTAGAAAAATAAAAGCACGTATGGTCAACGATACGTGCTCTATTTCTTTTATTTTAGAATGTCCTAGCGGACCGGGCTGACGATCTCGTCGTCGCTTCGTTCGATCAAGACCGCGATCACTGCCGCACCGACGGCGCCACCGAAAATCGCAAGCGGAACCCAGATCGACCGACTGGTCGGAGTCGTTTGTGCCTTGCCGGCCGGCTCTCCGGATGCCGTCACAACAGTTCCGGCCTCGATAGTGGCAACGGTCGTTCCCGAGACAAGGTCGAGCGTGAATGCCGTCGGCGTAGCTGGATCGTTAGTAAAGACGTTGTCCGGCGTCTCTATCCGGAGCGAGACGCCCTCTGGGCCGGCGATCCGGACCTTCCCGGATATAAGTCTCGCCGAAACGCTGTTCTCGGCGAAACTAAGGTCGAGTGCGGAGCTCTGTGAAAGCGAGATCTTCCCAAGCTTGTTAAGGTTTATATCCGCCGTCGAGGTTTCAGACGTTTCGATCACCCCAGGCGGAAAGAAAGTACGCCCGCTAAGCGTTGTTTCGCCGTCGACCTTAACCGACGGTGTTCCGTTGCTGGATCGGACGTTGATCTCGGCGGAAGGCACGCTAACCGCGTGCACGGTCGAAATGAGGGCAGACGGACTTGCAAGAAGAAGGAACGCTAGACAGGCAGCCGACAATGGCCGTAAACAAGAAACTGCTTCAATTTTCATTATTTTTCCCCTTGAAACTCTGTTTAGGTAATCCTAGTTCCTTACGGCTCGAAAGTAAATATTTTTTTGACGGACCCGGAAATCACGCCTTTGCCTTGTCCCAAAGTGCGTCCATTTCAGCGAGATTGGCGGTTTCCAGGCTCTTTCCGCTTGAATCCAGCTCATTCTCAATAAATTTAAAACGCCGGCGAAATTTTCGGTTGGTTTTCTTCAGTGCCGTCTCGGGTTCGACGTCCAGGCGGCGGGCAAGATTTACGACCACAAAAAGCAGGTCGCCGATCTCTTCCGATATGTGTTCTGCGTCGTCGCTTTGGATCGCTTCTTTAAGTTCGACAACTTCTTCCTCGAGTTTATCGAAGATACGATCGACCTCCTGCCAATCAAAACCGACCTTTGCCGCCCGCTTTGTAAGTTTTAAGCCCTCGAGCAACGCAGGGAAATGGACCGGGACTTCGTCAAGGATCGATTCCGCCGCCTTTTCCGGTTTCCCGCTGGCTTTTCGCTCGTTGGCTTTCAGCGTGTCCCAATTATCAAGGACGTCCTGCGCGCTCGCTAGCTCCTCGTCGCCGAAGACATGCGGGTGGCGAAGGATGAGTTTTTCTGCAACGCCCAATGCGACATCGTCGATAGTGAAATCACCGCGTTCGGCAGCGATCGTGGAATGAAAGACCACCTGCAGCAGCAGATCGCCCAGCTCTTCGACCAAATGTGCCGTGTCACCGGTTTCACCGGCTGCGTGAATGGCGTCAAACGTTTCGTAGGCTTCCTCTAGCAGGTATTGTGATAACGACTGATACGTCTGTTCGGCATCCCACGGGCAGCCGCCCGGAGCCCTCAAACGCGCCATCACCGCGACCAGTTCATCGAATGATTTGGACATGAGAAGTATTAAAGTCCAGGATGTCTGGAATGTCTAGGAAGTCTGTGAAAAGTGCATATTCCGGCGTCCTCAACTTTCCAGACTCGCTCCGCTTTCCAGAGTTTTTCGTGAAATGCTACTATCGAAATGAATTAACAACCATGATCGGACACGAAGAAAACCAGGAAGACGTCAGTTTCAAGGTCACGGACCGCCGCAAATTCAACCCGGACGGATCAGTGAGAGAAGGGGTTGTCATCGACGAGCCAAAGCCGGCGCCGGCCGCCGCACCCGAGACAAAGACGGCCGCGGCACCGGCGAAGGCCGCTCCAGAGTTGCCTCCCGAATCAGCGGCCGAGGTGGACGACGAATCTGAGGATGACGATATCCCCGGCGCTGACGACCCGGCAAGCTTCGTGAACTTTCTTTCGACCCTTGCGACGAACGCCGCCGCCTCGCTCGGAGCCGTGCCTCACCCCGCCACCGGCCAGCGGACCGTCGATCTCGACACCGGCAAGTACTGGCTCGATGTGCTCGGGCATGATCCGCGACAAGACAAGCGGGAATCTTCACCAGCAGGAATCCCGGCTGCTGGAAGGCCTGCTCGCCGACCTGCGGATGCAGTACGTGACGATGGTCCGGGCGACGGAAGAAAAGCTGAAGGCACAGGCAGCTAAAAAATTCTCGGACGCGGATATTCTCGGGAAGAAATGATCGCTGGGAACGCAGGTGCCCTCGCCTGCAACGCCGCTGTATTCTAGCAGCGTCAGGTCGTGGCAAATTCAGGAGCTCGAACTACCGTCGTTCGTTCGCGTTTCACGCTCATGCAGGCGAGGGCGCCTGCGTTCCCGGCATCATGAAACTTACCTTTCTCGGAACTGGAACCTCCACCGGCGTTCCGTCGATCGCTTGCGATTGCGAAACCTGCCTGTCCGATGACCCGCGGGACAATCGCCTGCGCGTTTCCATCCTGATCGAACATTCCGGTAAAACGATCCTGGTCGATACGTCGTCGGATTTTCGACAGCAGGCGCTTCGAGCCGGAATACAACGGCTGGACGCCGTCCTGATCACTCATTGTCACGTTGACCATGTGTTCGGCCTCGACGATATCCGGCCGTTGAATTTCCGCTATGGCGCGATGCCGATATTTGCAAACGAGATCGCGTGGGTCGATCTTCGCCGCATCTTCAAATACATTTTTGAGCCGAGCCATTTTGGCGGCGGCCTGCCGCAGCTTATACCGCACACGGTCGTTCACAATTCGCCCTTCTGCATCGGTGATGTCGAGATAACGCCGCTGGAAGTGATCCACGGCAAACTGCCGGTCGTCGCTTATCGCTTTAACGATTTCGCTTACGCGACAGATCTAAAAGTGATCCCGCAGGATTCAATGGACGGCTTGCGCGATCTTGACGTCCTTGTCCTCGACTGCGTCCGCCTTAAACCACACTCGACCCATCTGCATCTGGACGAAGCGCTGGAGATCATCGCGGATCTTAAACCGAAGCGGGCGTATCTCACGCACCTTAATCACGACATTCTGCATAGCCGCGACATGGGGCTGCTGCCGGGAAACGTTGAGTTCGCCTGGGACGGTCTGCAGGTGGAATAACACTGTGGCAGCGTTAAATAATGGCGTTCCAAGATGTTACCGCTTAGTTACACGCTTTTTTGATCCATTACGTTACGCACAGCGCGTTAATTGTTGCATCGAGATGCTTTAGTAAATAGTTTTAAAACCACTATATTTAGTGTTGACAAACCCAATCTGCTACAATATAGTCTATATCCACTGAAGGAACGCGGAGTTGAATTTTTTACCTTCGGAAGCGTTTTGCGGGCCCTCGGGTCCGCTGCTGCCCCGCTAGCTGTAATGGGGAACGACGACTGCCTTTCAGACCGTACCTCAACTTTCGAATTGTGGAACGGCAGCCGGTAGGAAGCCTAAGCTAGGCGCAACCAATCCAGATCAAACCAGAGGGTTCGACCAAGGACGCCGCTTTCGAGAAAGCCCGGTGACAGGACTGCTTGTCCCTGATCATCGATTTCACGCAGGATTTGTGTCGCCAATTTTCGACACATTTGCAGATTAAACAAAGAATTATGGATACATTTGTTGGTCAATCTTCAGCATCGGCAGCAAGGCAAACAGAGCAAACGGCGCAGACCACGATGCGCGTGACCAAGCGGAACGGTTCGCCCGAACCGGTTGACATAAACAAGATCGTCCGCGCCATCTCACGCTGCACGCCACAATCTCCCGAACGTCGATGTGCTGCGGATCGCGACCAAGACGATCAGCGGTCTTTACGACGGAGCGACGACAAAAGAGCTCGACAAGCTTTCAATTCAAACGGCGGCCAGCCTGATCTTTGAAGAGCCGGAATATTCACGGCTCGGCGCACGCCTTTTGAATCAGTACATCGAAAAAGAAGTCCGCAACCAGGAGATCCATTCGTTCTCTCAATCGATCGCGTTTGGTGTCAAAGAAGGCCTGATCAGCGACGCGTGTCGCGGACTTCGTTTCGGAAAACAGCCGCAAGCTAAATGACGCGATAGACCAGACCCGCAACGATCTGTTCGAGTTCTTTGGCCTTCGCACACTTTACGATCGTTATCTGCTGAAAAATCCGGTAACGCGCGACGTTATCGAGACCCCGCAGTTCTTCTGGATGCGCGTGGCTTGCGGCCTTTCCGAAACGCCGACCGAGGCGATCGAACTTTACAGGCTTTTCTCGTCGCTTGAATACGTTCCGTCGACGCCGACGCTTTTTAATTCGGGTACGAAGCACGAACAGCTTTCGTCGCTGCTTCCTGCTCGATTCGCCGCAGGACAGCCTCGACAGCATCTATCGCAAATACTCCGACGTCGCGATGCTTTCGAAATTCTCCGGCGGCATCGGCATCGCGTATCACCGTGTTCGTTCGCAAGGCTCGCTGATCCGCGGAACGAACGGACATTCGAACGGCATCGTGCCATGGCTGAAAACCCTCGATTCGTCGGTCGCCGCCGTCAACCAGGGCGGCAAACGAAAAGGTGCGTGCTGCGTCTATCTCGAAACGTGGCATGCCGACATCGAAGATTTTCTCGAGCTCCGCGACAACACCGGCGACGAAGCCCGCCGCACGCACAACCTGAACATCGCGAATTGGATCCCCGACCTTTTCATGCGCCGGGTCGAAGCGGACGAAATGTGGTCGCTGTTCGATCCGAAAATCGTGCCGCATTTTCCGGACATTTACGGCGAGGAATTCGAGCGTGCCTATGACCGAGGCCGAAGCGGAAGGGCTGTTCATGCGGCAGATAAAGGCTCGCGACCTGTACGCAAAGATGATGCGGACGATGGCCCAGACCGGCAACGGCTGGATGACGTTCAAAGATGCGGCCAACCGCAAATCGAACCAGACCGGCCAAGCCCGAAAACGTCGTTCACCTTTCGAATCTCTGCACCGAGATCATCGAGGTCACATCGAAAGACGAAACGGCTGTTTGCAATCTCGGTTCGATCAACGTGGCGCGGTATGTGAACGAGAAGGCGAGTTTGATTTCGAAAAGCTTCGCTCGAACGTCCGCCTCGCCGTTCGCCAGCTCGACCGCGTGATCGATCTCAATTACTACGCGATCCCGAGCACCGCCGATTCGAACAACCGCTGGCGGAACATCGGGCTCGGCGTGATGGGATTGCAGGACGTGTTCTTCCAGCTGCGCCTGCCGTTCGATTCGGACGAAGCGCGGAAGATTTCGGCGAAGATTCAGGAAGAGATCTACTTCGCGGCCCTCGATGCCTCGTGCGACCTTGCAATGCGAAAGGTGCTGCATCCGGCATTTCACGAAACGCGTGCGGCGGACGGCGATTCTGCAGTTCGATCTTTGGGGCGTCACGCCCGAAGACTGCGGACGCTGGGACGCCCTGCGCGAAAAGATCAAAGAGCACGGACTGCGCAATTCGCTTGATGATCGCCATCGCACCGACCGCGACGATCGCCTCGATCGCCGGCTGCTACGAATGCATCGAGCCGCAGGTGTCGAACCTCTTCAAACGCGAAACGCTGTGCGGGCGATTTTGTTCAGGTGAACAAATATCTCGTCCAGGAGCTGAAAGCGCTCGGCCTCTGGACCGACGAGATCCGCAACAAGATCAAGCTTAGCGGAAGGCTCGGTCCAGGACATCGAGGAATTTTCGACCGAGCTTCGAAAGCGATCTACCGCACCGCCTGGGAGATCCCGATGCGTTCGCTGATCGACATGATGGCCGACCGCGGAGCCTTCATCGACCAAAGCGGCATCGCTCAACCTCTTCATGGAAAGCCCGACGATCGGCAAGCTTTCGTCGATGTATATGTACGCGTGGCAGAAAGGTCTGAAGACGACCTACTACCTGCGTTCGCGGCCGGCGACGAAGATCGCTCAGGTGACGGCGGAGTATAAGGTAGCCGATATTGTGCCTGCGACGAGCCGATGTACAGGCTTATTCGGACGCGGAAGCTCTAGTCTGCTCACTGGAAAATCCGGAGGCGTGCGAAGCGTGTCAGTAATGTGACGAGTTACGCCTTCAGGCGTGATACTGCAACGTGATCATTTGACTTCTTGATTTGCTGACGGCCCATCGACCTCACGCCTAAAGGCGTCAGCTACTTACGAAATATATGCTACTAGACCCAGGATTCAACCTAACCCTTCGCCCGATGAAGTACCCGGATTTTTACGAGATGTATCGGAATTCGATCAAGAACACGTGGACGGTCGAGGAAGTCGATTTCTCGACCGACGTGAACGATCTGCGGTGCGAAGATGACGCCGGCCGAGCGGCATATGATCAACCGGCTGGTGGCGTTTTTTGCGACCGGCGATTCGATCGTGTCGAACAATCTCGTGCTGAATCTCTACAAGCACATCAATTCGCCCGAAGCCCGGATGTACCTTTCGCGGCAGCTTTACGAAGAGGCGGTGCACGTGCAGTTTTACCTGACGCTGCTCGACACCTACATCCCCGATCACAACGAACGCGAACAGGCGTTTGCCGCGATCGAGAACATCCCGTCGATCCACAAAAAAGGCGAGTTCTGCATGAAGTGGATCGATTCGATCCAGGATCTGGAATCGCTGGAGACGCGTGAAGACCGCCGCAAATTCCTGCTCAACCTGATCTGCTTCGCCGCCGTGCATCGAGGGACTGTTCTTCTTCGCCGCGTTCGCCTACGTCTATTTCCTGCGTTCCAAAGGCCTGCTCCACGGCCTCGCCGCAGGCACCAACTGGGTCTTCCGCGACGAATCGGCGCACATGAACTTTGCGTTCGAAGTCGTGAATAAGGTGCGAAACGAAGAGCCCGACCTCTTCGACGCGGCACTCGACACGCGAGATCGTCGACGATGCTCGACGAAGCGGTCGACTGCGAAATGCAGTTTGCCGAAGACATTCTTTCAGCGGCGGAGTCGCCGGCCTCTCAGTCGCGGACATGCGGCAGTATCTCGAATTCATCGCCGACCAACGCCTCGTTATGCTCGGCCTCCCAAAAGTCTACGGCGCCAAAAATCCCTTCTGGCTTCATGGACCTCCAGGACGTCCAGGAACTCGCCAACTTCTTCGAACGCCGCGTCTCGGCCTATCAGGTCGCGGTCGCGGGTGAAGTCAGTTTCAGCGAGGCATTCTAGGCTCGTGTCAGCCTAACGATATCTCGTGATGGCGTTCGCGATACGTTTGCGGTCCGTACGGGTTGGGCGGCAAGTCGAGCTTACCTGGAAAATGCAGAGTATCGGGATCTTCCAGCCCTAGCTTGGCGAATCCGGCGTTGCGCATCATAAGCTGCTGCTGGGCCGACCGCTTCGGAAGCGTACTCTCTTTGTTCCTGAATGTGCATTGTTCGGCGGCCTCAAACCAATCCGTCGCGCGGCAGGCCTTGGCAAAATCCTTAAATTCGAGGTCGAATTCGTTCCCACGGGCCCACGTCAAACTTGCGACGCATAGCTGAGCATCGGCCGGAAAGCTATCAAAGTTTCCCAGACTCGCTACCTTTCGCGTCCTCATGTGGTTGATGTTACCAACGATCCTGTTCCGCACCGCGCGCTTCAATCCGTCCAGTGTGATACGGCAGTTGGTTATTTTCATCCATTCGGGCAGAAATCCCGACCCCTTCTTGCCAAGTTCTTCCTTAGCCAAAACGGTGTCGTAATCGAGCGTTATATCGGCCGGAGTGCAGGTCTGGTTCGCCTTCGGATGACCTGGCTTATACACCCAATCGAGAGCTAACGCCATCGCGAGACCTCCATTACGGTCCGACTTCCCCTTAAACGTGATCCCCATGCCGGTCGCGACCTGAAGGTCGTTGACCATGAACATGCAGTTGGCAGCGATGCCGCCTTCGAGCGGTTCGGTGAAATTCCAAAACTCATCGAAGGTGAATTTCGCTGGCCAAGCCGCGGTCGGAGCCGCTGGAGCCGGAGCTTGGGGGACAGGCGTCCGAACAGCTGTCAATCCCTGGCACAACCTTACCCAGGTTGAATCCGCCGACGCCACCAGGCCCGTCTGAGCAATACCCTTTCGACGCTGGAACTCGACGAGGGCGGCGAGCGTTTTGGGGCCGAATATGCCGTCCTGGGCCAACTGCATCTTTCCTAAGGACAAGTCGGCATTTAGGAGCTGTTGGACCAGGATCACATCCATTCGATTGTTCGTGCCATTTCGGCCTACGGTTCCTAAGAGGTTTGCCATAAGAGTTTCTCCCGTTATAAGGGTACGACGCAATGTTTGCGGTCTTTTGCGCAAAGCCACTAGCGAATTTCTAAAAGGTCGGGAACTCTGCATGGTGTCGTTGCTCTTGCGAGAATAAGGAAACAGTTACGTGCTTTTATCGAACTTCGTGATTCTGATAATCTTACGTCGAATCCATATGGAGCAGAAGAATTTACTTCCAGCCTGGCGTTGGTTCGGGCCAGACGATCCGGTTTCGTTGTCGGATGTTAAGCAGACTGGCACGCACGGCGTGGTCACAGCCTTACATCACATTCCGCACGGCGAAGTTTGGACGGTTGATGAGATCGAGAAGCGAAAAGCCGAGCTGGCAAAGTTCGGTTTGCCATGGAGTGTTGTCGAAAGCCTGTCGATCCACGAAGATATCAAGACACGTTCGGGCCGCGTGGCCGATTGGATAGAGAATTACAAGACCTCGCTCAGGAATCTCGCGGTGTGCGGGATCGAGGTGGTGACATACAATTTCATGCCTGTGAATGACTGGACGCGGACCGACATTGCATTTAAGGTGGAGGACGGTTCGCTGGCATTGAATTTCGATCTGGTGGATTTCGCTATGTTCGATATTCACCTGCTCGAACGTCCCAGGGCGAGGGATGATTTTTCGTCTGAGATCATTGAGCAAGCGGCCGAAAGATTTAAGAATGCGACGCAGATAGAAAAAGACCGACTGATCGACACCATCCTTTTTGGAATACCCGGCGAAGAAAAACGGACGGTCGAATGGATGCGCAAGGCGTTGGAAAAATATGCCGACATTGACCGCTCGGCGTTAAAAGAAAACTACGCACACTTTCTCCAAGAGGTCTCGCCCGTGGCGGAAGAGGTCGGCATTCGCCTCGCAGTTCATCCTGACGATCCGGCGTTCGATATTCTGGGTTTGCCGCGCATTGTTTCGACCGTCGAAGACCTTCGGGACATCGTGTCATTCGCACCCTCGCCTGCAAACGGTTTCTGTATCTGCTGCGGTTCGCTTTGTTCGAATCCGAAAAACGACATTCCCGCGATCCTGACGGAAATGGGCTCTCGTGTTCATTTCGTCCACTTCCGAAATATCAAAAAAGACAGCCAAGGCAATTTTTACGAATCCGACCACCTCGACGGCGATGTCGATATGTACGCCGCGATGAAGACGGTCTATTCGACCGCACAAACGGTCGATCATTTCATCCCATTCCGCCCCGACCACGGCCATCAGATGATGGACGACTTGAACAAAGTCACAAACCCCGGATATTCGTGCATCGGCAGAATGCGAGGCCTCGCCGAATTGAGAGGCTTGCAGTTGGGGATCTCCCGCTGCGAGAGCGCCCGATTAAGCAACTTAAGACTCGTTCGCACGAAGCAGCCAAGTATAATTACCGTGTTGGCTCTTTTAACCACCTCAGGTCAAAGGCAGGCTGCGAAACCACGCCACAGCGTTAACCCACGTATCCGTTCGGGCGAGAGTGAACCAGGCGACCTCCAAAGTCACCAAAAGCACAAAATATCCGAAGAGTGCCCGTCGCGGAGCCGTCGGCCCTTTGTATGAAAATACGAGGGCAGCGGCGGCGATGGTCGCCAAGCTAAAGGTGACGCCCTGATAAAGAAGGGGGTGCGGTAACGAAGGAAAATAAAAGAACATTACGCGTCCGATCACCGGATCGATCAGCGGAATCAAGGTCAAGCAGCATAAACCTGCCGTGCGCATCTGGCCAGATGCTCGATAACGCAGCCCGAGCGAGATAAGCCGCGGCGAAAACGACAGTCGCGTAAAATGGCAGGAAATGTGAGTACCCTTCGGCGGCGAAGGTCGCGTCATCCATCGAAACCAAACGGTGATGCGACAGCAAGTACCGCGCCGCGAGGAATAGCGGTGCCAGTACATATGATGTGCGGCCCACGGCCCTATGCAGTGTATAACCGCCGCGGTAGATCAGGACCGGCTGCGCGATAAGAAGGCCAAACCAGAGAGTTCCGGCAACGAGCGTGAAAGTGTGTGTAACGGTCAATTGAGGTCAGCGGACGCGAGAGATACATCGGCCAAAACGCGAGAACGACCAGCGGAGCCGACACGGCCACTAAAATGCTTGCTGTCTTAGTCATTATTTGAACTGGCCGAAACCTAAACCTCGCGGTTATGCGAAGCGGAAGCATCTTCTCACAAAACGAGCACGAAATTTTAGAAGGGTCTGCTCGACGCATGCTCGCTCGTCAATATAACATTGCAAAAGCATGAACGGACAAATATCTGAATTCATTAAACATCACTATCGGCATTTCAACGCCGCCGCACTTATTGACGCGGCTGAGGGTTACAAACGCCACCTCGATAACGGCGGCAAGATGATGATCACGCTGGCGGGGGCGATGTCGACGGCCGAGTTGGGGTTGAGCCTGGCGGAGATGATCCGGCAGGACAAGGTGCAGATCATTTCGTGCACGGGGGCGAATCTTGAGGAGGACCTTTTCAATCTCGTCGCTCACGATTTTTACGAACGCGTGCCGCATTATCGCGACCTGACGCCGCAGGACGAGCAGGAATTGCTCGACCGTCATATGAACCGCGTGACGGACACGTGCATCCCCGAACACGAAGCGATGCGGCGGCTTGAGAAAGCGATGGTCGATGTGTGGACGCGGGCCGAGGCCGAAGGACAGCGGTACTATCCGCACGAGTTTATGTACCAGGTCCTGAAGAACGGCTCGCTCGAAGAGTATTACCAGATCGACACAAAAGATTCGTGGATGTACGCCGCCATGGAGAAAAACCTGCCGATGGTCGTGCCCGGCTGGGAAGATTCGACGATGGGCAATATGTACGCCGGCCACGTCATCACCGGCGACGTCGAAAACGTCCACACCGTCCGTACCGGCATCGAGTACATGACGTTTCTGGCCGACTGGTACACAAAAACGAGCGAAACCGGCTCGATCGGCTTCTTCCAGATAGGCGGCGGAATAGCCGGCGATTTTCCCATCTGCGTCGTCCCGATGCTCCACCAGGACCTCCAGCGCAGCAACGTCCCCGTCTGGGGCTACTTCTGCCAGATCAGCGACTCAACCACCTCGTACGGCTCCTACTCCGGCGCCGTCCCCAACGAAAAAATAACGTGGGGAAAACTCGAGGCGTCGACGCCAAAGTATATCGTCGAATCGGATGCGTCGATCGTTGCCCCGCTGATGTTTGCCTACATACTTGGCTGGTAGAAGGACATCTGACCACTGGTCATCGTGAGTCTTGTGAGAAAGCTGTTGTTTCATCATCCGACCGTCACGCCTGCCATTCAGCTGTCCGTACGTGCAGCCCTGTCGGCGGCGCTGGCGGTGGTAATTGCGAGTATCCTAAGTTTCGAATTTCCTCTATACGCCTTGATCGCGGCGATCATCGTGACCGATCTCTCGCCCGACAAGACGCGGAAGGCAGGAGTCTCGCGTGTTATAGGCAGCGCTCTCGGTGCCGGCGTAGGAGCCGCATTCAGCAGCTTTCTACCCTCGAACCCAGTGACGATCGGTCTTAGCGTGGCATTCGCTATGGTTTTCACCCAGGTCGTACGCCTCCGTGATGCGACCAAGCTCGCCGGATACGTTTGCGGCATTACGATGCTCGGACACACGGACCAGCCCTGGTGGTATGCATTCCTGCGTCTGCTTGAGACTTTTCTCGGTGTGGCTGTCGCTATACTCGTGAGCTTTGCCCCTAAGCTGCTGGGCGTCGACGACACTGGGAAGAGCGACGACGCGTCCGAGTAATTCTCTGATGGAACACTTCGACGTCCTCATTGTTGGTGCGGGCCTTTCGGGTATTGGTGCCGGCGCGCATTTGAGGATGCGGTGTCCGGGGAAGACATTTGCGATCTTTGAAGGGCGTGAGGCGATGGGCGGAACGTGGGACCTGTTTCGGTATCCAGGTGTTCGGTCGGATTCGGACATGTACACGCTTGGGTACAGGTTTCGGCCGTGGCGTGATGGTAAGGCGATCGCGGACGGGCCGGCGATATTGAAGTACATTCGCGAAACCGCGGAAGAATACGATCTAAATAAAGTGATCCGTTACGGCCACCGTGTTCGGCGGGCCGAGTGGTCTTCAGCAGAAGCAAGCTGGACCATCCAGGCAGAAACACGACCGGTAGGGAGTGTGCCTCGTGTCGGTAGCCCGCACGTAAGTGAGGGCTCAAGCCTGTCCGGCGACGACAGAAGCGGAGCACCTAGGAGCGACGACACAAGAGATGCTGCCCACGTCAAGTACTTCACCTGCAACTTTCTCTACCTCTGCACCGGCTACTACGATTACGAATCCGGCTACACTCCTGAATGGCCCGGAAGGGACAACTTCAAAGGCGCTATCATCCACCCGCAAAAGTGGCCGGAAGGTCTTGATTACACAGGAAAAAGAGTTCTCGTGATCGGCAGCGGTGCCACGGCGGTCACTCTCGTGCCGGCAATTGCGGAAAAGGCGGCACACGTCACAATGTTGCAGCGTTCGCCGACGTACGTCGTCTCGATGCCTTCGGAGGACAGCCTCGCAAACTTTCTAAATATCGCCTTGCCCGCGAAAGCCGCTTATGCGCTAGTTCGCTGGAAAAACGTGAGCAGGCAGATGTTCTTCTATGTTCTCGCGCGAAAGCGGCCCGAGGTGATGAAGCGGCTCATTGCCAAAGGCGTGAAGAACGAACTCGGAGAGGAAAATCTCAAAAAGCACTTCA
The DNA here is from genome assembly GCA_963763355.1 of uncultured Acidobacteriota bacterium. Classification (GTDB taxonomy): domain Bacteria; phylum Acidobacteriota; class Blastocatellia; order Pyrinomonadales; family Pyrinomonadaceae; genus OLB17. The sequence goes on along the minus strand of CAVXOI010000007.1, from coordinate 247,814 downwards.
CGCCGAAATACAACCCGTGGGACCAGCGGCTTTGCCTGGTGCCTGATTCCGACCTTTTCAATTCGGTCCGCAAGGGCCGGGCGTCGGTCGTCACCGGCGAAATAGAAACCTTTACCGAAACCGGGGTCCGGCTCACAACGGGCGAACAGGTTGGCGCTGACATCATTGTCACGGCTACCGGACTCGTGTTGAAAATAATGGCCGGCCTCGAACTGATCGTTGACGGCGAGACCGTCGACCTCTCAAAAACGATGGCCTATAAGGGAATGATGTACAGCGACGTGCCCAACCTCGCGCAGGCGTTCGGTTACACCAATGCCTCGTGGACGCTAAAATGCGACCTCACCTCCGAATATGTCTGCCGGTTGCTCAAATATATGGAACGGCACGGCTACGTCCGATGCGCTCCGCGGCTTAGCGATCCTTCGATCGAGCGAGAGCCGGTTATCGATTTCACGTCGGGTTACGTTCAGCGCACGCTCTGTCCACGCTGCCTGCACAAGGCTCGAAGGCGCCCTGGCGGCTATACCAAAACTACTTCAAGGACCTGGCGCTTTTTCGTTACGGCCGGATCAATGACGGCACAATGGAATTCAAATAATGAGATCGAACTAAAGCTGGAGCGTCGTGGTCCTGGTTGTAAGCGTTTCGATAAGGTCTTGGTTGACCCCGAAGCCGATCCCAGGCGAGACAGGTGAGGTGATGGTCCCGTCCGGATTAACGGTGACCTGCGGTTCGATTATATCGTTCTGCCAGTAGCGGGCCGAGGCGGATACGTCTCCGGGCAGTGTGAAGCCGTCGAGCGTGGACATCGCGATGTTGTGTGCCCGGCCGATGCCTGTTTCGAGCATCCCACCGCACCAGACAGGGATGTTGGCGGCCTTTGCGAGTTCCTGGATCTCTTTTGCGGCAGCGTGGCCGCCGACGCGGCCTAATTTGACGTTGATGATGCGGCATGCATCCAGCTCGATGGCCTGTCGGGCGTCTCTTACGCAAGTGATGGATTCGTCAAGGCATATCCGCGTTTTCATCGTCCGCTGGAGCTTTGAATGATCAAGAAGATCACCTGCCTCGAGCGGCTGCTCGATCATCAGGAGATCGAATTCATCGAGCTGCCTGAAAATGTCCTTGTCCTGTTCGAGCCGATATGCCGAATTTGCGTCGACCGACAGCAAAATGTCTGGAAACTCGCGGCGTACGGCTTTGACAAGCTCTACATCGCGGCCCGGCTTGATCTTTATTTTGATCCGTTGGTATCCACTTTCCAATTCGCGAGTGACGCACTCGACCAACTGCTCAGTAGTCGGCTGGAGCCCGATCGACACGCCGCAATTGATCGCATCCAGGGAGCCGCCCAAGTTCCGCCACAAAGGTTCATTCTGTAGCTTGGCTTCCAGGTCCCAGACGGCGGTCTCGACCACACTTATCGCCATCCGGTTTCCTTTGATCGGCGAAAGAGCGCGGCTTACGTCCGATGCACTCGAAACACGTGCTGATGAAAGTATCGGTACGATGCTTCCATTGATCACCGCCCACGACGTATCGACTGATTCCTCGTTATAGAACGGCTGCTCCATCGCGGTGCATTCGCCGAAGCCCGACGCACCATTTTTGTCGAAGGCCTCGACGATGATCACGCGGCGTCCGGTGGTCACGCCAAAGCTCGTTTCAAAGCGGCCCTTCAGGGGCAGTTCGATCTCGTTAAGTTTTATTTTTTCGAGTTGAATATTGGCCATGCCGATCCCATTGTCGTTCTTTTTCATAGCTCAGGTTTCGAGACGCGAGATTCGGGTTGATGGAGTATGTTAGGGCAGTCGACCAGAATTAGCAACACCTGTTGCATATTTTATGTAGAATGCCGTTTAAATGCACTATATTTCCTCTCGAGCGCGAGAAACGTACGCAAGTACTGCAATAACTGATGCGTTTCGTTGACATCACAGCTTAGTTGGTGTAGAAATATGTTGCATTTAACCGCCGAATAATAAAAAGAACACGGGTTGCGATAAGAACACACGGGATTCAGATCAAATGACGCTCCGCCGCTATTGGACAGGGCGAGCACAGATCGCTTTCCGATTCGAATTTCCAGGGTGTACCGGAGCGGGTAGGTTTTTCGACCGATAATTATGAGCAAGACCAACAAAATATCACGGCGTGATTTGCTGCGTTCGGCGGCGACGGCTGGTGCCGGATTGCTGGCGGCACCAATGATAAACCTCGGGCGATATAAGCTATTCGCAAGCTCGCCGGCGGAATATTCTCCCCGTGCGATCGAACTTGTCGGCCGTACGACCGTGATGGACATGCTGTGCGTCCTGACGCTCGATTTTGCAAAGAACGGCAGATGGATGGCTGATCCTGAATTGTTTACCGCGGCCGACTTTCAGCCGTTTAAGGATTCGGGCATCAACGTTATTCATCCGGCGGTCGGCCTCGGCGGTCCGAACGCTTACGATACCGCGCTCCGCTGGTTTGCTGCCTGGAACGCCTTTATCGCTAACAACGATCAATTCATGATCAGGATCGACAGCCCGGCAGATCTCGATCGCGTGAAGAAGACCGGAAAGCTTGGCGTCCTATTGGGGCTGCAAAATTCGGACCATTTCCGCAACCCGGCCGATGTGGACCTTTTCCGTGCTTTAGGGCAGCGCGTTTCCCAATTGACATACAATTCCCGCAATTTGATAGGGAATGGCGCGACCGAGCGACGGGATGACGGTATCTCCGATTTCGGGGTCGCGATGATCGAAAAGATGAATCAGGCCGGTATTGCCGTCGATGTTTCGCATTGCGGTGACCGGACCACCCTGGACGCCTTCGACATCTCGAAAAAGCCGGTTTTGATCACTCATTCAAATTGCCGTGCATTGGTCCCTGGCCACCCGCGAGTCAAGACCGATGAGGCGATCAAAAAGGTTGGGGAAAAGGGCGGCGTAATGGGCATCACGGGAGTGCGGATGTTCGTCAAGGTAGACGAGCCCACGACCATCGAGCATGTTCTCGATCATTTCGATCATGTCAAGAAACTGATCGGGCCGCAGCATCTCGGCGTTGGCAGCGACATCGACCTTTACGGTTACGATTCAATGCCGCCGGAGATGAACAAACAGCTTCGTGCCGGCTATAAAGGCAGCTATGCCTTCCGCGAAAAGATCGATGTTGAAGGTCTGAACCATCCCAAACGGATGTTCGACCTGACCGAAGGTTTGATCCGCCGGAAGTACACCGATACCGAGATCGAAGGAATTCTCGGCGGAAATTTCAAACGAGTACTAAGCGAGATCTGGACAGTTGCGAAACCGGCGCCGGCCGCAACTCCGGCGAGATAATAAATACAGCAATTTTAACTGGCAGTTCGTCAATGGCCGTTCAATGACCGGAGACCACCAAAAAATCAGGAGTTAATCATGAGATTCAAGACCCATTTGCTAAGCGTTTTGTTTGTCACTCTCACCCTTTCTGCGGGCATCGCGCTGGCCCAGCCGGCCCCGCTGACCGGTTTTGACGAATATGTAGAAAAGGCACGCCAAGCCTGGGAAGTCCCCGGCCTGGCTATCGCCGTCGTCAAAGACGACAAGATCGTTTTTGCCAAAGGCTATGGCGTTCGAAAGGTTGGCGACGCCGACGCCGGTCGATGAAAAGACCATTTTTGCGATCGGTTCCTCGTCGAAAGCTTTTACATCCGCTGCCATCGCGATCCTCGTGGACGAGGGCAAACTTAAGTGGGACGACCGCGTATCCAAATACCTTCCGGACTTTGAAACCTATGATCCGTACGTTACCCGCGAGCTGACCATTCGCGATCTGCTTACCCACCGCAGCGGACTCGAACGTGGCGATAACCTGTGGTACGGAACGGAAAACAGCCGCGAAGAGATCTTACGCCGAACACGGTATCTCAAGCCGACCTGGAGCCTTCGCAGCACGTTCGGGTACCAGAATCTTATGTATCTTGCGGCCGGACAGGTCGTTGAAAAAGTGAGCGGCAAGTCGTGGGACCAATTTGTTGCCGAACGGATCTTTACTCCGCTTGGAATGACGGCCAGCAGTACCAGTATCACAGCATTCAAGAACGGCGATAACGTTTCGACGCCTCACTCAAAGGTCGAAGAGAAAATTGTTGCCATTCCCTGGCGCAAGATCGACAACATCGGCCCGGCCGGCTCGATAAATTCGAATGTGGTCGACGTTGCCCAGTGGGTAAGGCTTCAGCTCAGCCAGGGTACTTTCGAAGGCAAAAAGGTTTTCGGTCCTGCCGTGGCGAAGGAAATGCACACGCCGCAGACCGTCATACGGCTCGAGGGCGGTCAGGGACTGACATACCCTGAAGCACACTTCCTGAATTACGGGCTGGGTTGGTTCCTGTCGGATTACAAAGGCCGAAAGCTGGTCGAGCATGGCGGCGCGATCGACGGGATGCGTGCGGAAGTTGCGCTGGTGCCGGAAGAGAAATTGGGTGTAGTCGTTCTTACCAATCTCGGCGGGTCGGTGGTTTCGATGCCTCTGCTTTACAAGGTCATCGACGCATATTTGGGAGCGCCTGAGAAAGACTGGAGTGCGACGATATTGAAGTCGTATAAAGGCATGCTGGAGATGGCGGCTGCCGCGCAAAAGAGGGCGGAATCGGATCGGGTTGCCGGAACAAAACCGTCGCACGAGCTGTCGAGCTACGTTGGGACTTACAACAGCGAGCTCTACGGCGAGGTCAAGGTCACTGAAGAGAACGGCAAGTTGAACATCCGGTTTGGTCCCGCGTTCGTGGGCCCGATGGAACACTGGCATTACGATACATTTCGCGCCACATTTAACGGCGCCGGCGGAGCAAAGGCCCCCGTATCGTTCGGACTTAATGTTCAGGGTAAGGTCGATACTCTAACACTTAATATGCCGGGTTTGAGCGCATATCCATTCAAGAGGGTTCCGGAACCGGCAAAGACCTCGGTCGCTGCAGGAGAAAACCGGAACTAGAATGCATCCCGCCCACCCGGGATGCATCGACTATTAAAATTATGTTTACAAAAATAAATCGTCTTCATATTGCGGCCTTAGCGGGCTTCCTGCTTTTGGCTTCGCTGGATGCCAGGGCCCAGGCACCGACGGATGAACAGATCATCGCCAAGACCAACGAGTATATGGCGGCCGTTGAGAAGATAGACAAATTCAGCGGAACGATCCTCATCGCCCGTGACGGCAAGCCTGTCGTCAGCAAAGGCTACGGGATGGCCAACTACGAATGGGGCATCGCGAACACGCCGCAGACCGTTTTCCGTCTTGGCTCGATAACCAAACAGTTCACCGCCGCGGCGATAATGCTGCTGCAGGAACGCGGGAAATTGAACGTTAACGACGCGGCCTGCAAATACGTCTCGGATTGCCCTGCCGCCTGGGAGCCGATAACGATCAAACAGCTCTTATCGCACACCTCGGGTATCCCGAATTACACCTCCTTTCCCGAATTTACAAAAAAAGCAATGATGCCGATCTCGACCACCGATCTGATGGCCGATTACCGCAGCAAGCCGCTCGATTATGTACCGGGCGAGAAGTATGCGTACAGCAATTCGGGCTATCATCTGCTTGGGCTTATTGTCGAAAAGGCTTCCGGCAAAGGTTACGCGGAATTCCTGCAGGAGAACATCTTCACGCCGCTCGGGATGACGCAGACCGGTTACGACAATCCTGAGACCTTGATCAAATGGCGGGCAAACGGCTACGCGAAAAAAGGCGACGGTTTTGTGAACGCAGCGTATATGGACATGCTTCAGCCGTATGCCGCCGGAGCGCTCGTATTCGACAACCGGCGACCTGTTGATCTGGGACCAGGCGCTGTTGACGGAGAAACTGTTAAAGCAGAAGTCGCTTGACGAGATGTACACGCCGGTCAAGGGCAATTATGCCTTTGGCTGGAGCGTGGGAAAACGCGGCACGCGCAAATCGATCGGGCACGGCGGCGGAATATACGGTTTTGCGACGCAGATCGCCCGCTTTCCCGATGACAAAGTTACGGTGGTGGTTCTAAGCAATGTTCAGGGTGCTGGCGCCGGCTCGGTCGCCAACAATCTTTCGGCGATAGCTTTCGGCGAACCCGCCACGCTTCCGAAGGACCGAAAGGCGATAACGCTGCCGTCCGCAACGCTTGACCGGTATGTCGGCGAATATCAACTGCTGCCGAACGTGACCGCGACGGTAACGAACGACGCCGGCAAGCTTTTTATCCGAATGACCGGCCAGGGAAACCTTGAGCTGTTCGCCGAAACCGAGAAGGACTTTTTCCTAAAGGTCGTCGACGCGCAGGTGAGTTTTGAAACCGATGCGTCCGGTAAGGCGACAAAGCTTTTGTTCAAACAAGGCGGCGGAGGCGGCATGTCCGCGCCGAAGATCAAATAAGGTATCGCTCAGAACAGCCAGGCTGATGGATCATTTTCGAAACGGACGGCGAGCGGGATAAGGCTCAACCCGTCGCCGTTCTGTGTTTTGCAGGTTTAGCCGCATTTTTCAAACCATGAATTACTTTCAGCGAACTTTTTCGGTCACACTGGTTCTTCTAACCGTCGCGGCACTCTTGCCGGTCCGCCTTGCGGCACAAGCAGCGGCTGATCCCGCATATGACATTGTTATTCGCAACGGCCGCGTGCTCGATGGTGCGGGCAACCCGTGGATACTCGCGGATGTAGCGATCAAGGACGGCCGCTTTGCCCGTATCGGCAAGGTGGACGGCAAAGGCAAGCGCGAGATCGATGCCCGAGGCAAATATGTCTCGCCCGGCTGGATCGACATGCAGGACGCAGTCCGGCAGCGTTCTGACCAGGAACGGCCTCGCGGAAAGCAAGCTGCTCCATGGGCGTGACGACGGCGATCGCGAGGCGAGACCGGAACGCCGGTGCCGGCGGAAAAGATCGGCGAATATTTTGCCGGCCTTGAAAAAAGCGGGATCAGCCTGAATTTCGGGACCTACTACGGCGCGACTCAGGCCCGCGTGGCGGTTATTGGACAGGACGCCCGCGACCCGACGCCCGAAGAGCTGGCAGAAGATGAAGGGCCTGGTGGAAACCGCCATGAAAGGCGGCGTCCTGGGCATCTCGACAGCCCTCATCTATCCGCCCGCCAGCTATTCGAAAACCGAACAACTGATCGAATTGGCAAAGGTCGCCGGGCCGTTACGGCGGCTTTTATGTCAGCCATATTCGCGGAGAAGGAAAGGAACTGATCGAGTCGATCAATGAAGCCATAACTATCGGCGAAAAAGGCGGACTGCCGGTCGAGATCTATCACCTGAAAGCGGCCTATCAGCCCGGCTGGGGAACGCTGATGAAGCAGGCCGGCGAAACGATCGAAAAGGCACGGGCCCGCGGCCTTGATGTTGCGGCGGATATGTATCTTTACACTGCGGGCGGAACGTCGCTGACCGCCGTGGTTCCCGTCGTGGGCGGCGGATGGCGGACGCGACAAAGCTGATGGAGCGGCTGAAAGACCCGGCCAGCCGCGAACGGCTCAAGGACGAGATAAAGACCGGCTCGCCCGGATGGTGGAATATTGTCGAAGCTGCCGGCGGTTGGAAACAGATCGTGCTCGCATCATCCGGAAACCCGGAACACAAGCGATTTGAAAATAAGAATATCGAGCAGATCGCGAAAGAATGGAACAAAGAGCCGGCCGATGCGGCCTTTGACCTGATCGTCGAAAGCAGCGGCCGCGTAGGAGCTCTCTATTTCATGATGTCGGATGCGGACGTGGAAACCGCGCTCAAATTTCCGTGGATAAGCCTTGGAAGCGATGCTGCCGCCTCGCCTCAACCGGTCGATCCGAACACGGTCGGAAACGGCCATCCGCGCGGCTATGGAAATTTCCCCCGCGTCATCGCCGAATATGTCCGCAAGAAAAAAGTGATCACGCTGCCCGACGCGATCCGAAAGATGACGTCGTGGCCGGCGACACGTTTGCGCCTGGCTTCGCGCGGAACTGATCAAAGAAGGAAATTGGGCGGATGTCGTCATCTTTGACTACGACAAGATCCAGGACAATGCGACCTATGAATATCCGTTCAGGCCGCCGACAGGAATCGATCAAGTCATAGTAAACGGCCAGATCGTGGTAGAAAACGGAAAGCATACAGGTGTTCGGCCCGGCCAAATTTTGTATGGCCCGGGCCTTCAGCGATAAGACCTCGAATCGTTAGGTCCAATTTCGCGTCAAAAGTTTTTGCTCAGATCAGCCCCCGATCCCGAGGTTTCTCATGAATGTTATGAGCTTATTTCGCCGCACTTTCATCAGCAGGCTGGCCGGATCGCTGCTTGTCTTCCTCATTCTTACCGAGTCGGGCGCGGTCCTTGGCCAGTCGAGTCGCATACGACATTGTCATTCGCAATGGCCGCGTCCTCGACGGTGCCGGCAATCCCTGGATACTCGCCGATGTCGCGATCAAGGACGGCCGGTTCGTAAAGGTCGGCCAGTGTCGAGGGCAAGGGCAAACGCGAGATCGACGCCCGCGGCCGGTACGTTTCGCCCGGTTGGATCGATGTGATGGACCAGTCCGGCATCGGTCCTACGAAAGAACGGCCTTGGCCGAAAACAAGCTGCTGATGGGTGTGACGACCGCGATCGGCGGCGAAGGCGGAACGCCCGTTCCGGCGGAAAAGATCGGTGAATATTTTGCCGAGCTCGAAAAAAGCGGCATCAGCATCAATTTCGGAACCTATTTCAGCGAGACGCAGGCCCGAGTCGCGGTGCTTGGATATGGATTCGCGCAGCCCCGACGCCGGAAGAGCTCGAACGGATGAAGGCCATCATGGAAACGGCGATGAAAGCCGGTGCGATCGGAATGACCACCGCATTGATCTACCCGCCGTCGAGCTACGCGACGACCGACGAGCTGATCGAGATGGCGAAGGTCGCCGGCCAGTACGGCGGCATTTATGCCAGCCACATTCGCGGCGAGGGAAAAGAGCTTGTTCAGTCCGTCGAAGAAGCGATCGCTATCGGCGAAAGCGGCGGATTGCCGGTCGAGATATTTCATCTCAAGGCCGCCCATCAGCCCGGCTGGGGCACGCTGATGCGACAGGCGGGCGAGAAGATCGAAGCAGGCACGCGCCCGCGGCGTCGATGTTGCGGCGGATATTTATCTTTACACGGCGGGCGGGACGGGACTGGAAGCCGTGATCCCATCATGGGCTTTCGAGGGCGGAGCGGCCAAAGCTTTTGGAACGGCTGAAGGACCCGGCCATTCGTGACACGGCTTAAGAATGAGATCAAGACCGGCTCGCCCGGCTGGTGGAACATCGTCGAAGCGGCGGGCGGCTGGGACAACGTCGTCCTGGTCAACGCTCAAAACAAAGAGAACGCCCGATTTCGAAGGCAAGAACCTGACCGCAGATCGCAAAGGAACTGGAACAAGGACCCTGCGGACGCGGCGTTCGACCTCGTGATGCAGGGCAAGGGCCGCGTTTACGCGATCTACCATATGATGAGCGAACAGGACATTATCACCGCGCTCAAGTTTCCGTGGACAAGTATCGGCAGCGACGCCGGAGCATCGGAAAAGACCGGCACAGGTCGATGCGATCGGCCTTGCACATCCGCGAGCTTACGGAAATCACGCACGCCTGATCGCACGTTACGTTCGCGAGCAGAAGGTGCTCTCGCTCGAAGAAGCCATACGCAAAATGACCTCGTGGCCGGCGACGCGTATGCGGCTCGCTTCACGCGGAATGATAAAAGAAGGCAACTGGGCCGATGTCGTCATTTTTGATTACGACAAGATCCAGGACCGCGCAACCTACGAAAAGCCGCTTCTTACGCCCGGTCGGGATCGATCACGTTCTGGTGAACGGCCAGGTCGTTATCGAGAACGGAAAGCATACGGGCGCCCGTCCCGGCAAAGTGCTTTACGGGCCGGGCCGAGGGTTATGAGTGTCGCAAGTGTTTCGTCCATCGATATCCGCGAGGTTGATTCCGTCGCGGAGATTCGCCAGGTCGAAGAACTTCAACGGATCGTCTGGGGGATTCCGGACATCGAGGTAGTTCCGCTTTCTCAGTTGATGGCGGCAAGATCATCGGGCGGCGTACTGCTCGGGGCGTTCGACGGCGAATCAATGGCCGGTTTTGCTTATGGTTTCGTCGGGCTCGAGCACGGCAGAACTGTTCATCATTCGCACATGCTTGCGGTTAGAAAGGAATATCGCAAGCACGACCTCGGCTTCAGGCTGAAGGCCGCGCAACGTGAGTATGTGCTTGCCCAGGGGATCGAACGGATGACGTGGACATTCGACCCGCTGCAGAGCCTGAACGCACATTTCAATTTCGGCAAGCTGGGCGTTGTCTCGAACAAGTATTACATCAACTATTACGGCGAGGAAGCGGCCAGTTTTCTTCATCAAAACGGCACGGACAGGCTGTGGGTGACGTGGCTGCTGAAGACCGAAAGAGTGATCGAAAAGCTTAAGGGACATCTTGCCTCCGCAATTCCGGATGGTGTTCATGTCCTCGTCGAATTGGGCGAGCGAATGCGCGCCGGTCGTCGACGAAACGCCGGAGTCACTTTCCGCGGAAACCGCCGTCATCGAGATACCGTCAGATATCAATTCGCTGGAACATCAGGACCGCGAACTCGCCCGCCAGTGGCGGCTCGGCAACGCGAAATGCCTTTACGCGGGCAATTGAAGCCGGATTTGTTGTCGAGGATTTTCGCCGCCCAGGCGGTCCCGACAGGCCCCGCGGCGTCTATGTTCTCAGCAAAAACAAGCTCCTAACAGAAAGTCTATCTTAATCGGATAAGGAGATTCATAGTGAAAAGATCAGCCCTGGTTTTATTGATATGTGCAGTGGTTGCGGCCATCGTGTGGACGCAGGTGCCCGAGGCGGCAAAACCTGCGCCGGCGGAACCGCTCGCTCAACCGCCGGTAAATATTCCGCAGACGTCCGGTGTTCAGATGACCGCCGCGGACGTTGAGGCTTTTCTGGAAGGCATCGTCCCGCTCCAGCTTGAACGCGAGAATATCGCCGGTGCGGCCGTCACCGTCGTAAAGGACGGCAAGGTTTTGTTCTCGAAAGGTTACGGCTATGCGGACCGTGAAAAGAAAACGCCTGTCTCCGCGGACGAGACATTATTCAGGCCCGGATCGGTGTCAAAACTGTTCACCTGGACGGCGGTAATGCAGCTGGTTGAGCAAGGCAAGCTCGATCTCGACAAGGATGTTAATGAATATCTCGATTTCAAGATACCCGACGCCTTCGGCAAGCCGATAACGCTGAAGAACATCCTTACCCATACGCCCGGTTTTGACGAACAAATAAAAGACCTTTTCGTGGTAAACACCGAGAGCCCGAACCTCGGTGATTACCTAAAGACTCACATCCCCGCCCGGATCTACCCGCCGGGTACAACACCTTCGTACTCAAATTACGCGACCGCCCTTGCGGGATACATCGTCGAGCGCGTTTCCGGAAAGCCTTTCAACGATTATGTGAACGAGAATATTTTCAAGCCTCTCGGGATGAGCAGTTCGACATTCGCCCAGCCGCTTCCGCCCGAGTTTGCTCCGAAAATGTCCAGCGGATATCGGCTTGGCTCGGACCCTGCGGTTCCGTTCGAAATGGTCACCGCCTTTCCCGCCGGAAGCTTGAGCAGCTCCGCTAGTGACATGTCCAAATTCATGCTCGCACATTTGCAGGGCGGTCAGGGAATTTTGAAGCCTGAGACCACGCGTCAAATGCACAGTCGGTTATTTGCTCTGGATGACGCCGCAAATGCGATGGCTCACGGGTTCTATGAAGAGAGCCGGAACGGACACCGAATAATCGGCCACGGCGGCGATACGATCGCATTTCACAGCGACCTGCACTTGATCCTGGATTCGGGGGTCGGCTTCTTTATTTCCTACAACAGCGCAGGCAAGGGAGAATCATCGCCCCGTACAATTATTTGGGAAGCTTTTCTTAACCGATATTTTCCGTTCAAAGGCGGAGCCGGTGGCGCTTGAGACCGCTAAGGCCGACTCGCAAAGCGTAGCCGGCAGCTATATGATCAGCCGCCGCAGCGATACCTCCTTTTTTCAGGGCCGCCGCAATACTCGGCGAGGCGACCGTCGTACCGAATGAGGACGGAACGATCTCGGTCGCATCATTGACCGAGCCAAGCGGGCAGCCCAAGAAATTTCAGGAAGTGGCCCCGATGAGGTTTCAGGACGTAAACGGGCAGGACACCCTTATTTTCAAGCCCGACGCGGACGGCGTGATGCAGTTGATACTGCCATACCCGTTCATGGTATTTAAGCGGGTCGGATTTTCCGAAAATTCTACGATCCTTCTGCCTGTTCTTGGACTTTCGCTCGGGATCATGGTGTTGACCCTTTTACTGACGCCGGTGGCCTGGTTCGTCAGGCGGCATTTTGACAGGAAACTGGATCTGACAGCGTTGGAAGGGCTCCTGCGACGCAGCATCTGGGTCGTCTTTTTGCTTGACCTGTTATGCGTGATAGGCCTTACCGGCTTGTTGACTTACGGGCTAACACATATCGAAATGTTCAGTGAGAGTCGTAAGATATGGTTTTATCTGTTTCAGGCGATAGGGATAATCGGAGCATTGGGCACTCTTGTGGTGTTGTTCAACGCGGTCCACGCCTGGATGAGCAGTCGGTTCAGGATATGGGGAAAACTGCAGGCTACCGTACTCGTGCTTGCGTGTTTCGGGTTCCTTTGGTTCGCTTATGTGTGTAATTTATTGATCTTCCGGTCGACGTACTAAAGAAAGGTACGATCAATTCTCTTTCGGGAGCCGCGTCGGCGATCGTTTTTCGCCCGCGGCTCCCTTTGTGTTTCGGACACCGGGCCTTCTCATGGTGGTAAATCCGCTATGTCGAATGGTTTCGAAAATCGTTGGGAGCGGATCGGACGGCTTTCGGATCGGCATATCCAACACGTCCTTTTTGGCTTTCCGCCGCTCGATGTCCATTTGATCTTTCACTGTACCGTTTCAATGCTTTATGGCCCTTCGTCCGACGTTAACGCAAATCGCGTACCCGTGTCCCTAAGGTTAATAGACTAGGGAGTTTTCCCTATGTCACTTTCCGAACGTCCCGATTTCGTGCTGTTGTGCCAATGGCTATTCTTCCGGATATACGCCCATGCTGATCTTCGAACTCGAGCGTATCGGAGTCTAAGTTTTTGGACGAACTTTGCAGGCTGAAGGGCGAAATTACTTACTCGCGGGCAAGCTGTTCCACGACCGCTTGCTCTTTTGAGTTGATCGGGTTTTTACTCGTTTGCACGGACTTTTGGATGGCCTTGGCTCCTTGGCCATCCATTTTTGCGCCTTGCGGCCGAAAACTTTCAAATATTCTTTTCATTTGTACCCTGGGATACAAATTAAATGTCGACAAAGCGGGATTCTCTTGAAGTGCCACAGGATTTGCAATAAATGTCCCCCAAAAAAGGGGCCGAACCGTTGCGAGCCTGAGGCTATCAATAACCAGATCCCGTCGAATACGAACGGGACGCGTAAATTAAGCTAGACGGGCCGATTTTTTCAGTAGTGGGGTTGATCTCCTGCACGAACCTGATCCAAAAGGCCCGTCTATTGGTTGGAACAAAATCTTTGAGAGGACACAATTTTATGAGAAAGATCGCTGGGACAGGAATAGGATTATTGGTGCTTGGAAGCCTGCTTGGATGCGGCGGAACGACGACCAACATGAACGCAAACGCAAATAATGCCAATGCGCGCAACACCAATATCGCAGTATTATCACCAAGCCCGTCGCCTATGGCCACCGTTAACGTATCGAACATGAATTCGAATACGGGCACCACGGGCAATTCGAATATGAATTCGCGGGGAAATTCGAACATGAATACCCGCGGCAACACTCCGTCGAATCGAAACGGTAACGATTGATCGGAAACTACCGTTCCGGTCAGACCGGTATCAATACTTCGCGGGAGCTGCTTGCAATTGGAGGGAACAACGGGGCCGATCGTGCCCGAGGTTCCCTTGTTTATTGGGGCAGATCAGCCCGCCGAGTAGCCAGGATATGCATAAGGGAATTCCCTTAGAGAGCTTTCCCAACCTCCCGATTTAACACTTTTGGCCTCCGGCCGATAATTGCTAGACATACAAAAGGATTTCCCTAGGAACGCAAGGCGGGGCGAAAGGCGGCAAGGAAGGAAATGGGGGGACATGGGAGAGACCATGGCCCCCCAGAAAGGGGAAGTTGTGGCCTTTATGGACTCCGCGTGGCTGTTTTTGTTTCCTGCCAGGGTTCTCACTTCTATCACTCTCCATAGTAATAACTTGCGTCAGCTGCTGCGACAAAGTAAATAGGTCCGTTTCTCTTGATTTTTTTTAGTTATTCTTTGTACACGGGTATAGAATCAAGTTATCCCTTGCCGATCTTTCGCTACCCGGAAGAAAGCCGCTCGATTCGGATTTTATTCGGACTCCTCCCACGGATCCCGTTGCCGTTTCAAAGGCTCAGCACCCTTTTAGCTAATGAGGCAAAAAATGAGTTCACAGTCCCCGATCATCGTCATTGGTGCATCCGCCGGCGGATTCGAGGCGCTGAAAACGCTGATAGGTGGATTGTCGCCCGATTTTGCGACCCCGATCTTCATCGTATGGCACGTATCGGCCGACAGCCCCGGCGTTTTACCGGAGGTGCTGAACCGTTATCGAAACGGCAGTGCCGCGCATGCCCGCGACCATGAGCCGATAGAGGAGGGACGCATTTATATTGCGCCGCCGGACAAGCATCTGCTGGTCGAGAATAGCCACGTGCGGGTTTCGCGGGGGCCGAAGGAGAATCGTTTCCGTCCCGCGGTCGATCCTCTGTTCAGGTCCGCCGCGTATCACTATGGCCCCGATGCAATAGGTATCGTACTTTCAGGCGTGCTCGATGACGGTACCTCGGGGCTTTGGACGATCAAGCACCGCGGAGGAAAGGCGATCGTGCAGCATCCGTACGACGCAGAGGTGCGTTCGATGCCTGAGAGCGCTATCCGGGACGTTCAGGTCGACCATATCGTACCGGTCGCCGAAATGCCGGAACTTTTGGAACGATTGACGAGCGAGCTAAAGAGCCGGCCGAAGGGGATCGAAATGGAATTTAGTGAGTACGAACAGAAAAAGACCGAAACCGAATTGGATATCGCTTCCGAGGCGAACGCCCTGGACAAGGGAGTATTAGAGCTCGGTGAGCTGTCGCCCTATACCTGCCCTGAATGTCACGGTGTTCTTTCGACTATATTCGACGGTAATTTACGCCGCTTCAGATGCCATACGGGGCATGCCTTTTCTCCTGACAGTTTGCTTGCGAACCTGACCGAGAACATCGAGAATAGCCTTTGGTCGGCTCTCAGAGGTATAGATGAGAGTATTATAATGTTGAATCACATGGGCGACCATTTTGCCGAGGCGAACGACGTAAAGTTGGCGGCACTGTTTTTTCAGAAGGCCAACGAATCGGCCCGCCGAGGCAACCTCATCCGAGAGGCTTTGTCCGCCCATGAGCAATTGAGTTTTGAGGTAGTGAAGGAACAGTCGAAAAGTTTGAACGCTACGGAAGACGACCTGGATCACAATGACGAAAAAAGACAAGAACAAGGCGTCGGATAAAAAGGACGGGTCGAAGACTGCTTCCGATGGTAAAGCCGAAAGACAACCTGCCCCGATCGGGGAGGACGGTTTCCTGGTGGTCGGCATCGGGGCTTCGGCCGGCGGTATCGGGGCGCTCAAGCAGTTTTTCGAGAACGTGAAGCCGGATTCAGGCATGGCGTACGTCGTCATTCTCCATCTGTCGCCGGAGCATGAAAGCAGTCTTGCCGAGGTTCTGCAATTCGCATCCAAGATCCCGGTTACACAAGTCTCCGAACGGGTGCGTGTCGCGCCCAACCACGTATACGTCGTGCCGCCGAATAAGAGCATGACGATGGACCACGAGCACATCGCACTCTTACCGATAAAGACAGTTCAGGAACGCCGAGCGCCGGTTGATATATTTTTTCGCACGCTTGCCGAATCGAAGCATTCTCGCGCGGTCGCTGTCGTACTGTCTGGCACCGGGGCCAACGGGTCTATGGGCCTTAAACGGGTAAAGGAACGGGGCGGAGCCGCGTTCGTACAAAATCCGAGCGAAGCGGAGTTCAACGAGATGCCGCGCAATTCGATCGCCACCGATCTGGTGGACGCGATATTGCCTGTTGCAATGATCCCGGCCAGGATCGCTGAATATGGGAGGAGTCTCGGAATTGTTCAGATACCGGTCGAACCGACAGACCGCGAAGAGGATCAGCAGCAGGCACTTCGTGAAATTTTTACGCAGCTTCGGCTGCGAACCGGCCACGATTTTTCAAATTACAAGCGGGCGACCGTGCTCCGGCGCATCGAACGGCGTATCAGCGTAAGCTCTTTGCTGGATCTCCCGGCATATGCCCATTACGTAAAAGAGAACCCGGAAGAACCCCGTGCCCTGCTGAAAGATCTGCTTATCTCGGTGACCAATTTCTTTCGCGACCCGAAGCCCTGGGAGTTTATTGAGAAGGAGGTGGTCCCGCAGGTCCTTGCCGCGAAGAAAGCCGGGGAACCGGTGCGGATATGGACGGTGGGCTGCGCTACCGGCGAAGAGGCCTATTCGCTTGCGATGCTTTTCGCCGAAAGGACGCTCGGGAATATTGACGCGCCGCCGGTGCAGATCTTCGCGACCGATATTGACGAGAATGCGATCGCGATCGCGCGTGAAGGGGTTTATACCCTCAACGACGCGGCCGATGTCTCGCCGGAGCGGCTGCGGAGATTCTTTACAAAGGAAGCCGACGGATACCGGGTCCGGCGGGAGCTTCGCGAGATGATCCTCTTCGCCGTGCACAATGCGCTGAAGGACCCGCCATTCTCTCATCTTGATCTTGTGTCGTGCCGGAACATGCTGATCTATTTGAATGGCATTGCCCAGGAGCGTGTGCTGGAATCGATCCATTTCGGCCTTGACCCCGGCGGCTTTTTGGTCATCGGAACTTCGGAATCGGTCGACGGTTCCGGCGATCTCTTTGCCGTGGTAAACAAGGAAAGCCACGTCTTTCAAAGCCGGCAGGTCGCAGCCCGGCCGTATCCGATCCCGGACATGATCCCTTCTTTCCGTGGCGAAACTCCGAAGCCCGATCGGCCGAGGAACACGGACGAGAACGCTCTCGAAAGGATCACATACGGCGATCTGCACCGGCAGCTGCTTGAGCAATACGCGCCGCCGTCGGTGGTGGTGAATGAAGATTACACGATCATGCATTTGAGCGAGAATGCAGGGCGATATATGAGGGTTGCGGGCGGCGAGCCGACCAATAATCTGCTCGACCTGGTCAATCCGGACCTCCGTCTCGAACTCCGCTCGGTCCTTTACCAGGCGGTCCATCAGGCTTCGAACGTCGAGGCACGATCGATCAAAGTTGCTATCGACGGCAAGGATGAAATGGTCGATCTCTTGGTACGGCCCGTTTTAGGGAAAACGGACACGGCCCGCGGTTTCATACTTGTTATCTTTCAACCGGCGGATGAAAGTGAGGATCGGGAACAAGTAGTTTATTCGCCGCCCGAACCGCTGGCCCGCCAGCTTGAGGACGAGCTTGTTCGAAGCAAGGCGCAGCTTCGGGCGTCGCTCGAGCACGCCGAGATCCAGACCGAAGAGCTTCGGGCGTCCAATGAAGAGCTGCAGGCGATGAACGAAGAGCTGCGGTCGTCGGCCGAAGAACTCGAAACAAGCAAGGAAGAGCTGCAGTCGATCAATGAAGAACTGGTGACCGTGAACCAGGAATTGAAGATCAAGATCGACGAACTTTCCCAATCGAACAATAACTTTCAAAACCTTCTCAATTCCACGGACATCGCGACTATTTTTCTCGACCGGGCGTTTCGGGTCAAATTGTTCTCGCCCGCAACGCGGAGCATCTTCAATTTGCTTCCGACCGACATTGGCCGCCCGCTTTCCGATATCACGGGCCAGCTCGAGTATGACGGCCTGGTGGCCGACGCCGAGACCGTTCTCGATAAACTCCGAACTGTCGAACACGAGGTGCGCACGAAGGACGGAACTGTTTTTCTCAGGCGGATCTTGCCCTATCGGACATCTGAGGACCAGATCAACGGGGTAGTTGTTATATTTGTCGATATCACCGAACGCAAAAAGGCCGAGGATCGATTACGGGAATCGGAAGCGCGATACCGCACATTGTTCAAGTCGATGGATGAGGGCTATTGCGTTCTCCAGGTCCAGTTCGACGAGTCGGGAAAACCGACCGACGCTGTGTTTCTCGACGCCAACCCCGCCTTCCAACGGCATTACGGACGCGGGGCGGCGGTCGGCCAGACCGTACGTGATCTGACGCCGGAGTTAGAGGAGAAATGGATAGATGTTCTCGGAAATGTCGCGTTGACAGGGGAATCGACACGCTTCGAAGAAGAATCTGAGGCTCTGGGCCGCTGGCTCGACACCTTCGTTGTTCGTGTGAGCGAAGCACCGGAACGAAAGGTCGCTATGCTGTTCTCGGACGTCACCGAACGAAAAAAGAACGAAGAAAGGCTGCGGCTGATGGCTGATATCAATAAGTCGCTGTCGAGCTGAGACGCTGTGCCCGCTGTCCGGTTTGTTGCATGACCTCGATCGACCCGGAAAATACAAGTTTATTCGACGCAGGTGCCGCCTTTGCAAAAAAGCTCACCTCGTCCGACCGCACGCCCGAGGACGTGTTTCGGCGCGTCGCGGGTCATCTGGGGCCGTTCTTCCGCGCATCCGCAATTCTTTTCGCGAAGGTATCGGAAGAGCCGTGCAGGTTCGAGCCCCTCCATCAATGGAACGATGCCGAAGCCGGTGACCCTGGCTCGCAGATCGTATTAGATCCCTTCCTCGACGCCACGCACTTCGGGCTTCTTTCATTTGGCAGTCCGGTCTGCGTCGAGGACACAAAGTTAAGAGAGACTCCGAATGAAAGCTCGGACGGCGACTCCGCGGTCCGATCGTACATAGTTGTTCCTTATCTCGTCAGCGGCCGGCCTGCCTTTGTTCTCGCCTTGTTCCGGCCAGATCCCCGACGTTGGCAGCCGGAAGAGGTACGCCTTCTTCTGGATGCATCAGAGAGCATCTTTTCCCGATACGAACGCGCTCTTGCCCACGCGGCACTTTCGCGTTCGATGATATTCGACGAAGCCGTGCTCGGCAACATTGCGGAGGGACTATGCACGCTGGACCCACACGGACGCCTGGTTACGATCAATCCGGCCGGCGAACAGATACTGGGCTGGTCGTATTCCGAGCTGATCGGTTCCAGCCTACACGAAAAGGTCCACCGCGAATGCTCGGGCAACGGTACAGGCCCTGGGGGCGCATGCAGCCTGGTTAAGGCCCTGGCACAAGTCGGCGGATCGGTCGACCAAGATGATATTTTCGTACGAAAGGACGGAACCAAGCTCGGCATCGTTTGCAGCGTATCGCCGCTCGTCGAGAATGGCAGCGCGGCCGGATCGATCGTCGTGTTCCGCGACGTGACCGGCCGAAAGGCGGTTGAAACCCGGCTGCGTGAGAGTGAAGCGCGATTTGCACGATTCATGCAGAACCTTCCCGGTCTCGCCTGGATCAAGGACAGCGACGGCCGCTATATCTTTGCCAACGATGCCGCAGAGAAGGCGTTTCGCACACCGCGCGAAAGCCTTTACGGAAAGCGGGACTTCGAGGTATTTGATAAAGAGCTTGCCGAAACTTTCGTAAAGAACGACCGCGAAGCGCTCCGTAATGGGAGCCTGCAGACCGTAGAGGTTCTCGAGGACGAGAACGGCATTCCGCGATATTCGATCGTAAACAAATTTGCCATCCCGCTTGACGGATCGGCCCCACTGGTCGGCGGCATCGCGATCGACATCACCGAGCAAAAACGCGCCCAGGAAGACCAGGAATTCCTTTTTTCGATCTCGGAGGCGATCCGGGTCAGCCGCGAACCCGACCAGTTAATGGCCTATATATCGGGTGCGCTCGGCAAATATCTTGGCGTACACCGCTGCCTTTTTAACGAGATCGACGTTGAGAACGACATCGAGATCGTCCATTCGGATTATTCCCGGACCGGTGATTCGGTGGCGGGGCAGCATAAAGTGTCCGACTATAGCCCACAAGCGTCGGCAAATATGGAATCGGGCCAAACGGTCGTTAACCGCGATTCGAAAACGGACCCGCGGACGGCCGAGCTCTATGAAAAGACCTATGGACCTAATAAGGAACTGGCATACGTAACCGTACCTATGCTCCGCGGCGGCAAATGGGTCGCGTCGCTTTGGTGCAGTGATGATAAGCCGCGCGACTGGACGATGCGCGAGGTCGCGCTTGTTGAAAATATTGCCGAACGGGCATGGACCTCCGTTGAGCGACTGAGGAACGAAGATCTTCTCCGTCGAAGTCAGGAGATGTTTTCGACGCTGGTTGAAGCTGCTCCGTTCGGCGTCTATTCGATCGATTCCGATTTTCGGCTAATTTCAGTCAACAAAGGAGCGGAGGCGGTCTTCAGAGGCATCGAGCCCCTCATCGGCCGTGACTTTGCCGAAGTACTTCGATTGGTCTGGGCGGAACCGTTCGCGACCGAGACGATCGAAAAATTTCGACATACTTTGCAAACGGGCGAGCCGTATCTTTCACCTACGATAACCGAATACCGCGCCGGACAGACCCGTACCGAAACATACGACTGGCAGGTCCATCGAATAACACTGGCTGATGGGACATACGGGGCCGTTTGTTACTTCTATGACCTGACCCATCAAAAGCACCTGGAGGCCGAGGTTCGCAGAACAGCATCAATGGATGCCTATCGCCTTAAGCTGGCTGATGCGTTACGGCCGTTGTCGGACCCGCTCGAGATACAGTTCAAGGCAGCCTGCGTACTAGGCGAATACGTTTCTGCCGATCGTGTCGGCTACGCGGAGGACAGGGGTGACGGGCGTGCGGTTGTTACCTGCAACTATACGAACGGCGTTCCAGGTATTGAAGGAACCTACAGCTACGACGATTATGGGACGGACATAGTGTCGGAACTCCGTTCCGGAAAGGCCGTGGTTCGATCCGACGTACAAAACGATCCTTCGCTCACACCGGACCAAAAGCAGGCGCATGCGGCTCGTCAAATGGGGGCAATGGCCGCCCTGGCGTTGGTGAAAGAGGGCCAACTTGTCGCGATATTGTTCATTCATTTCAAGGAAGCTCATGACTGGTCGCAGGATGAACTTGCACTCCTTGAGGAAACGGCAGAACGAACGTGGGCTGCAGCGGAGCGTGCCAGGGCACACGGCGAGCTTGAACTCAGGGTCCGCGACCGGACCCGTGAACTGGCGGACCTTAACGAAACGTTGAGGAAAGAGATCGCCGAACGCGAACGCAGCGAAGCTGTAAAGGTCGGTTTGCTTCAGCGGATCGTTTCCGCACAGGAAACGGAACGCCAGCGGATCGCTCGTGATATTCACGATCAGCTTGGCCAGCGCCTTACCGCGCTGCGGCTGAAACTTGCGGCGTTGCGTTCGGTGTGCGGTAATGAAAACGGAGAGATAGCGGCACGTGTCGAGCGTCTTCAGGAGGTCGCCGCATCTTCTTGATTCGGAGATCAGTTTTCTTGCGTCCGAACTTCGGCCGAACACTCTTGACGACCTCGGACTTGAGGCGGCGCTACGCGCCCACGCGTCCGATTGGGCACGGCATTATGACATTAAACTGGAGTTTCACTCGAGCAGCCAGATAGCGCGGTCGCTGGGCCGCGATACCGAGATACAGCTCTACCGCATCGCTCAGGAAGCGCTGAACAATGTCGCAAAGCACGCGCGGGCGACGCAGGTGGACCTGCTGCTCGAACAAACCGCCGAGTCCCTTGCCCTGATCATCGAAGACAACGGCGTCGGTTTTGACGAAAAAGAATCCAGGACAGGACGGCCTGGCCGCGGTATGGGCTTGGTCGGAATGAATGAGCGGGCGTCGCTAATAGGAGCGAGTATCGAGATCGAATCCGAAGAAGACAAGGGCACGACGATATTTGTCCGGCTGCCTATGAACAGCCGGGCGGAGGAAGGATGAACGAAAAGCTTAGAATTTTACTTGCCGAGGACCATTTGACCGTAAGGGAAGGCATAAAAATGCTCGTTAACGCCCAGCCGGATATGGAAGTGGTGGGCGAAGCCGACAACGGCGAGATAGCGATCGCCGAAACGGCCCGGCTCAAGCCGGACATGATCATCATGGACATTTCAATGCCTGTACTTAACGGTTTGAAGGCAACAAAACGCCTTCGTGAACGTTCTCCGGATCTTCTCATCCTCGCATTGACCCGGCATACCGACGACGGTTATCTCCAACAATTGATCGGTGCCGGTGCCAACGGATATGTGCTCAAGCAAAGCGCTCCGAACGAACTGATAAATGCCATCCGCGCGATCGGCACCGGCCAGGCCTATCTGGACCCTGCATTGACCCAAAAAGTTATGGGCGGTTACGCGGTACGGGCCACCTCGCTGCGCGGCGAGGGCAAAAAGGAACTATCCAGTCGTGAGAATGAGGTGCTGAAGCTTATTGCCTTTGGCTACAGCAACAAGGAAATAGCATCGCGTATGGCCCTGAGCGTAAAAACGGTCGAAGCGCACAAGGCCAATGCTATGAGAAAGCTTGGGATCACCGGCCGCATCGATATCGTTAAGTACGCGATCCTGCAGAATTGGCTGCATGACAATTAATGCATTACGACAGGCCGCACAAATACCGTTCGTTAATTATTGTCGCTATTAGGGATTGTCCCTATTAAAGCTGCTTAACTTCCCGATTTTCCCGGACGTGTGTGTCCTTTAGAATTATCCTATCAAACGATCTGATTTGAACGGTTTGACTTTTGATGGTTTTGAACAAGGGGTTTATCAAGGGGGATCAAGGGGGTTGATCGCCGGGCATGTCCCGGGTTGATAGAAGCATCATTTTGATCAGTCATGGCAAGGATGACGAAGCTTAAAACTTCGTCATCCTTTCTTGCGTGTGGGCAAAATGTAAAACTGAGTTGCCGATCAGCGGTGCGGTGAAACGAGGACTTTTCGACGATTTGCCGGACCGCGACAGCCGCATTTGTCAGTGCAGCGTCGCGGCACTACTTTGAAAAGCATCCAGGTCGGAATAGTCCCGGATCTCCTGATAGCAGTCGCACGCCTGTGCCTCGATCGCCGGGCGGTCGCAGATCGAGATGCCGCCCCGGCTGTAGTCGATAATATTTTTGTTCTTCAGATCGCGCGCAATACATGTGATCCGCGGGCGATAGACCCCGAGCGTCCGTGCGATCTGTTCGTGCGTGAGCTGCAGTACGGCGTTCTCACAGCGGTCCTGCACCATTAGGATCCATGTACAGAACCTGGCCCGTACGGAATGATAAAGATTGCAAACGGTCTTTTGCGATATCTGGCGGATATAGGCGTCGATGAACGGATAAAAATGAAACGCCATTTCCGTATCCTGGCGGATCGCCCTCCGGGCTTCGACAGTATTTACCCTTATGGCGCTCCCCGCCTGCGAAACCTGGACACAATTCGGCACAGGCGACGAGCAAAACAGCTTTGAGAGGCCGACAGCTCCGTCACGACCGATGATCGCAACCTCTACCATTCGTCCATCCTCAAGTATCCGGAATTCGGAAACCGCCGCTGTCTCGGGAAAGTAAATGAACTCGGCGTCGTCGTCAGGCTGAAAAAGAAATGCCTCTTTACCGAGCGATACTCTTTTCATCCACGGCGACAGCCGCGCGAAAACGCGGTCGGGAAGTGACGAAAGCACAATGTTAGGTGTTATCGCTAATCCTGGGTCGGTGGCCTCAAAAGAATGGCCGAGGCCGGCCGGTCTGAATGACGGCCCGACTTCGCCGTTTTGCGGAATGAAGTCCGTACGCTCAAATGCGATCTCTGACCTTCCTGTTCTTAACATTTTGCCCCCCTGTTCGATCTAACCGATCACGTTCTGATCTCCATCATCACTACTTCCCGCCGCACGGGCCACGAGGTGTCGTAAGATCTTGTCATGACGATGATCGCCTCGCTGAGTTCTGAACCGTGCTGCGTCCGCAGGCATGATGTTTCCCGGTTCTTTTTACTTTTTACAAACCCGATAAAATTTCGCTTAAGGTCCGTCATGTCGCCCAGCACCGGAGCCAGATCGAAAAGATTAGATCCGACGACAGAACGCTTTCCGTCTTCGTTTTCCGTTGGATGAGACCTCGCGTGGCGGATAGTCCCGTCGGTTTCCAGTTCGAGCAGCCACTGCTGCTGCGTTCGCTCCTTTCCATACCCGTGATAAGAAACGTCAAAAGGTGTGTCGGATGAAATTACGGGACAGTTGATTTCCATTTTCACCTTCCTGCGAGCTTTATGCGAGATGTCGACTTTCGGTAAAAACGAGGAACCCGTTACGGGTTCCTCATCCTTTGTCCCCCTTGTTCTATTCGGCAAGGCTTGAGCTTCATTTACAGCGGAACGCGGCCCGCCCCTTAGCCTTGTTCGAATAAATTAATTTTAGCGTTTCCGATAGACGAAAGAATTAGGAAAGCAGTGAGATTTTATAGGGATTGTCCCTTAGAGTTTAAGGAAGGTCGGCGGGAAATGCGCAGGATTGCTCAGTTATCTTCCAGCCAGTTTTGAAGGATCGCGTACTTGACGATATCGATACGGCCTGTTATCCCGAGCTTTCTCATGGCGTTCGCCTTATGGGCTTCGACGGTTTTCACGCTGAGTGCAAGCCGGGTCGCTATCTCTTTGTTGCTGTAGCCGAATGAGATGAGTTTCAGTATTTCGGTCTCGCGATTTGAAAGTTCTTTTTTGCCCTCGCCTCGGACCGACGTCGTCTTAACGGCGTAGCCGCCCATGACCTGACGGGTCAAGGCAGGATCCAAATAGGCGTTGCCGGCCCCAACGGCCCGTATTGCGTTTATCAATTCCTTGGGTGCGCTTTGCTTGAGGACGTATCCGTTCGCTCCGGCACTTATCAACTGCTGAAGATAGCCGTCATCCGAATGCCGCGTCAGCGCGAGGATCATCACCTTCGGGTTTTGGCTTCGGATGCGGCGGGTGGCCTTCAGCCCGTTAAGCACAGGCATCGAAACGTCCATGATCACCATATCCGGAGCCAGGCGCGCTGTCTCATTCACAGCGATCTCGCCGTTCTCCGCCTCGCCGACAACTTCCATGTCACCCTGCGAATTGACGAGAAGTTTTATGCCTTCGCGCACTGTGTGATGGTCTTCAGCCAGCAATATCCGAAGTTTATCTTCCATAAGGAATTCTTGCGTTGAGGTTGTGGACATGATTATACCATTGTCGCTCGTAATCGATATATCCGAAACCGTTGCGACCCTCCGAGCGCCCTAGGGAACCACGAAAAACGAACAGACGATCTGGGCTATCTATGCGTTTGTAATATATCGGCTCCTTAATAACTGTCTCCGACGATACATCGGCATTTGATGATCGCAGGTAGAATTGCATTCGTTGTCTAACGACCTAAGTGATCGGACCGGCGAAGCGCAGGTTGCCGCTAATACGGCTGTCATTGTCCTCGATATGATCTCGGCTTTTGATTTCGAGGACGGCGACCGTATCCGTGCGCACGCTATGACGTATCAAGGACGCTCTGGCCGAGCTGGCGGACCGGGCACGAAAGTCCGGAGTTCCGGTGATCTTTGTGAACGACAATTTTGGCAAGTGGACCGAAGATTTTGGTACCTATGTTGATTCGGTAAGGCACGCCTCAGATGAAAGCCGCCAATTGGTCGAGCAGATCGGGCCGATGGCGGGTGATTACCACATCCTCAAGCCTCAACGGTCCGCGTTTTACGCCACACCGCTCGAGGTGCTTCTTTTGACCCTCGACGTCAAAGATCTCGTTTTGACTGGAATTACGACCGATATATGTGTCCT
Source organism: uncultured Acidobacteriota bacterium (assembly GCA_963763355.1). Lineage (GTDB taxonomy): Bacteria > Acidobacteriota > Blastocatellia > Pyrinomonadales > Pyrinomonadaceae > OLB17. Next base: position 221,872 of record CAVXOI010000007.1, on the reverse strand, counting down.
TTTTACGGCCCACGACGCATATATGCGCGGATACAGGATCACGGTCGTGTCGGATTGCACGGCAGCCCTCAACGATGAACATCACAAAACGGCGCTTGAATTACTGAAACGCGTGGTCCACGCCGAAATAAAGAAAGGCGGCGACGTCGGTTTTCAGGATGTTCGCCAACGACGAGAAAAGGCCGGACGCCGCGGGTGAGCGCCGAAATGTACCCGGTTGTACAACGCTCGGGATACTATTTCTGTAACCTTGAACCTGCTACAGAATCTAATAAGTAAAAGATCAAGGAGATTTATAAGATGAACAATCAGGGTACGAGTGCCAGGTACGAAGGAGCCCCGTTGACGGGAATGTTCAGAGACCGTGAAAGTACAGAGGGCGCTTATCAGTCATTAAGGGACAGAGGATATTCCGAAGATGATATCAACGTCATTATGACAGATGAGACCAGAGACAAATATTGGGGTGACGATCCGGACTCGGAACTCGGGAACAAGGCTCTTGAAGGAGCCGGTGTCGGATCTGTCGCGGGCGGCACGCTTGGAGCGATCGTCGGGGGGTTGGCAGCTATCGGTACCAGCCTTGTCATACCGGGTCTCGGCCTTGTTGTCGCGGGACCGATCGCCGCCGCTTTAGCAGGAGCCGGAGCCGGCGGTGCTGTCGGCGGACTGGCCGGAGCACTTATCGGATGGGGGATACCGGAAGACCGGGCAAAACTCTATGAATCGGGACTAACCGAAGGCGGAACCGTCCTAGGCGTAACACCCCGTTCAGCCGAAGACGCCGATTATTTTGAGAATGAATGGAAAACCAATTACCGCGGCGAGCATGTGTACCGTTAATGTGATCGTCGATAGAAGAAAGAGCCCGGTTTTACGAAGCCGGGCTCTTTTTTTGCCTTTACTGGTACCTTTTCTGATCAGGCGGCCGTCGTTTCACCGCCTAGCAGCGTAAGCACCTCACCGGTTATATAGCTTGAGTCGACATTCGATGCAAAGAACACAAATGCCGGAGCGATCTCTTCCGGTTGGGCAGGCCTCTTCATCGGCGTATCGGCTCCGTGTTTCGCCACTTCTTCGGCTTCCTTGTCGGCGACATTCAGCGGCGTCCAGACCGGCCCGGGAGCGACGCAATTTACGCGGATCTTTTTGTCTACCAGGCTCTGAGCAAGCGATTTGGTAAACGCGTTGATCGCGCCCTTGGTGGCCGAATAGTCGAGCAGCTCGCTCGAACCCTCCAGGCCGGTGATCGAGCCGCAGTTTATAATGCTCCCGCCTTCCGGCAAATATTTCAGCGCCCGCGCGTGCCATATAAAAATAGCCGAAAATGTTCGTTCGGAAGGTTTCGTCCAGTTGCTCGTCCGTGATATCGGCGAGGCCGGCCTGATGCTGTTGATAGGCTGCGTTATTGACCAAAATATCAAGCTTGCCGAATTCATCCACAGTCTGTTTGACCGCCGCCTCGCAAAAGCTCGAATCCTTTACATCGCCCTCGAGCAAAAGACATTTCCGCCCTTCTCGCTCGACGAACTTTTTCGTCGTCTCGGCATCGGACGCTTCCTCCGGCAGAAACACGATCGCAATATCGGCGCCTTCGCGGGCGTACAGGACGGCCGTAGCCCGGCCGATACCGGAATCGCCGCCGGTGATCAATGCGGCCTTTCCTTTAAGTTTTTCAGCACCCTTGTAATCAGGCGCAAGGAACTGCGGAGGCGGCTCCATTTTGCTCTCGATCCCGGGCCGCTCTTGTTCCTGCTGCGGGCAGCGGATTTTCCGGCCTCGCACCGGTTTGTTCCTTCATTTTTGTCTCAGCCATATATGGTCGCTCCTTACGGTTATTACCTTCATTGCAGCTCAAAATAAAGACTCACGCTCACAAATACCGCGGATTGTCCCGATTGGAACATTTCCCGTTAAAACTGATGAAGATGTATGATTCGAGATCGTGAAGGCGAGACTTTAATGGAAAGTTAGGGACGGTGCTGATATGCGAAAGACCTTTAGCGGCAGCAGTGGCGGCCGCCAACCCCTTTTTTTCCGCGATAGTTTCACGGACAGTGGCGGAAAGATCTCCGGCAAAAGGCTTGATAAGATAGACGTCGGCCCCTGCAGAAACGCCCTCTTTGACATCACTCGGAAAGCCGAGAGCCGAGTAAAAGACTATCGGAATATCAGGGTCCAGATCACGCAGCTGCCGGCATAGCTCAAAGCTGTAGCCTGACTGGAGCAGGCCATCAAGAAGGTACAGATCGAACCGCCCGCTGCGGGCCATCTCCAGGGCATCCTCAAAGGTCGAAACCGGCCTTACGCCGATCCCGTCAAGACCGAGTGTGAATTTTACCAATTCGATCGAATCCTGATCGTCCTCTAAATAGAGAACATTTATGTTTTTCTTGGTTGCCATATATAAGGTTTGAATATCGTGGTCGTCGCAAAAGGGCCCCGAGGATCTCGAAGCCCTTTCTTCAGGAACCGCATCCTTTCCCCCTGGCTCCTGCAAGTTCGTTCACCTTTTAGCAAGTAGTCCGCGTTGCCTTCGACCCGCGGATTCGGTTTACAGAACTTCGAATACAGAATTACAAAAGCGCCGTTTTTACGAAATCGGGGAGAGTAGAAAGTTTGTTAGGGATTACCCCTAACCGGTGAGAAGCACAAAAGATAATGAACTGTGTTTATCCAGCTGCAAAGTCGATCGCGACCACATTATCAGCCGAGAGGACCTATGAAAAAGTACTCCGACCCTCAGCCGACTCGGCGTAAAAACTAAGCGACCTTTGCGTTAATGTATCGTTACGCAAAGGTCGCAGAGATTACGCGGAGCCCGCGGGGAGTTGATAGGGATCAAAAATCGAATTGTCCGGGCAATTCGCTATAGCACGCACAGGACATCTTCTTCAGTTTCTGCCTGTCGGTTATAAAGATCTGGCCGCGTACATAGTCGATCGCATTTTTTTCGCGAAGCGCCTTCGCCATGCACGTAACGCTGGGGCGATAAACGCCAAGCACGCCGGCGATATATTCCTGGGTCAAATTGAACTTACTCTTCCTGCTGCGGTCCTGCAGCATCAGCAGCCATGTGCAAAAACGCTCCTCGACCGCGTGATGCGTGTTGCAGATGACCTTTTGCGAGATCTGTTTTATGTACGAGTTGATCTGGTCGTGAAGCCACCGCTGAAGCGGCCGGCTGTAGGTCAATTCGCGTTCCAGCACTTCGGCCTCGATCCTGTAAGCGTTGCCACCGACACAGACCTGGGCACAGTTTACGGCCGTTGACGTGCTCCAGACCGAGGCAATGCCGACGGCACTTTCGGGGCCGGTAACCGCGACCTCGATGGTGCGTCCGTCCGCCAGCATCTGAAACTCGGAAATTACGGCAGTCTCGGGAAAGTAAACGAAATCGACCCGATCGTCCTGCTGAAAAAGGTAGTCGTCCTTGGCGAGCTGGGCGTATTTAAGCAGCGGCCGAAGCTTGCTCATCAAGACCCGCGGCAAACCGCCGACGCTGATCCGCGCAGGCACGCTTCGTACGAGTTCGAGCTGCTCAACTCCCAGGTTTTCGTATGTGGTTCTGATCACTTCGTTTATCCGAAATTCAGGAGCGAGATTCGACACATCCATCTCCGTGGTTCGCCTTGCGAATCCTGAATCGGCCTTAAAACCTTCCATTTTTCTGACTACCTCCCGATAAAGCGCCATTGAGCAGCTTTTTCCGAATTACCATCAAAAAACTCAAATTAAGTGACCGCTCAGGCCCTTAAAAGGCCCGACGAAAAGCAACCGTTGCCACACAGATGCGATAGAAGATCGATTCATCCTGCAGCGAAAATAGTTCCTCTAAAAAAGGCTCCTAAATTCAAAGATTTGGGCCGCTCGAAGGCCCATTGCCAGTGCCGATCACACCGGCGTATTTAGTCATTTGCTTATCGACGTCGCGCGCCGACAAGTTTTGCCTAGTGACCGATATGAAATATTAATAATTGCGGAGAGTCCATTTGATCAGTGTCATGGCCCAATAGAAGTAAGCGAATGGGCCATTCGGAGTCTGATTCTTGTAATGACGTTTAGCTGCTGAAACAGGCCGCGGGGGTCCCTTAAATTCCTCTGGCCGTTCGATTTTTCTAGTTTCAGGGCAGAACGCCTCGAATAAAGTGAACAAAAGAATGTGCAAAAAGTGTATAACGTCGCGGGGAAAATTGGAAGTTAAATTCTTCTGACCGGCATCTCAGACGCAAAAAAGCCGGCCTTTCAGGGCGGCTGTACGTCGATCAAGATATTGATATTGGAAAATTGGTGGAGACGAGGGGGATCGAACCCCTGACCTCTGCAATGCCATTGCAGCGCTCTCCCAGCTGAGCTACGTCCCCGGTATCAGTGCAAAATGCAAAATAGAAAATGCAAAATGCGAACTATGAATTTATCGAAATAAGGCGTGGTGGTCAAGCAAGAGCAACTCAATAATCAGGTGCTCCTCGTTGCCTGATCGGAGGCAGAGTGTTTCAACTTCCTTTGAATTCCGGCTTTCGTTTTTCCAGGAATGCAGCGACACCTTCCTTTTTATCTTCGGTCGAAAAGCAGATCGCAAACAGGTCCACCTCGCGCCGCAGGCCTTCGTCCAGGTTCGAGCGCGACGCAAATTTGACGGCTTCCTTGGCGAGCTGCAGGGCGATAGGAGCTTTTTCGGCGATCTTGGCAGCGAGCTCCATCGTCTTCGCTCGAAGTTCGCTGCGCCGGGTACACATGATTCACAAGTCCGAAACGATGAGCTGTTTCAGCATCGATCATGTCGCCGGTCAGGACCATCTCCATCGACCGGCCCTCGCCGACCAGCCTCGTCAGCCGCTGCGTCCCGCCGCCGCCCGGAATTATTCCGAGATTGATCTCCGGCTGCGAGAAACGCGCGTTATCGCTGCATACGCGAAGGTCGCATGCGAGAGCGAGCTCGTTGCCGCCGCCGAGGCAAAAGCCGTTGACCATTGCTATCACCGGCTTTGGGAACGAATCGATCGTATTGAACAACGTCCTTTCCTGAAAGGTCGCACGCTGGGTAACGGGTGTCTTTCCTTCAAATTCACTAATATCGGCGCCCGCCACAAAGGATTTTTCGCCCGCACCCGTCAATACGACCACACGCACACTGTCGTCCTTTCGCAGTCCGTCCAGGGCGGCAACTCCTTCGACGTGGACCTTGCTGTTCAGTGCGTTCAGCTTGTCGGGCCTGTTGATAGTAATAACGGCAACGCGCCCTTCAGTTTCAACGGTGATCGTTTCGTAACTGGACATAAGACAATTACGACAGGCGCTTTCGGCCTGTCGCCAAGAATTCTTAATATCGGTTAGAGTCCGGTCTATTCTTCGATGCCTTCGGCAATATTGTCGTCCGCTATCCATGCCACGAACAAGCGCAGCCAGCTTTCCTTTTGTTCGACAATGGAAACGCCTACACGGAACGTTCCGTGGCTTCCGGCGCGACAAGCGAACGACCTGGGCCTTTACCTCGACCGGCACGCCGTCCGGCCGATGTGAACGTATGTAAAGCGTATCGCCGGACGCTATCTTTTGATTCAATTGAAAGAGTGCCCCGAGCGTTGAAATATCGTCAGTTTCCGTCGGCTCGCTCCAGGCAGCGCCGTCGTCCGATCTTCCGGAAACGACGATAGGAAGCCGCAATGCCATCCGGAGGGCGAAGCGTTTTTCCTCATACTGGGGCTGCATCGAACTCGACATTGGTGCTCGCAACTTTATTCCTTCGGTATCCCAAACAGCTTAGCACGAACACTTTACAAACAACTATCGTATTCGGTAGGGAAGGAGATAACATATCCGGCCGATCCGATCGACGGGGGCGGGGGCCGGGCGGCCGGTAGCCTCGACTAACTCGGCGCCCGATAGTTATACTAGGAAAAAGGACTTTTTTCAAATTTTGCGGCTGTTTAGGTCGCTAAAGCATCTATGACCGAGAAAACGATCGAACAAAAAGTGGTTATTTTGGGCTCCGGGCCTGCCGGTTTAACGGCCGCCATTTATGCATCGCGGGCCCAACTCGGGCCGCTTGTGATCGACGGTCCGCAGCCGGGTGGCCAGTTGACCATTACGACCGATGTCGAGAATTATCCGGGCTTCAAGATGGGCATTATGGGCCCGATCCTGATGGATGAATTTCGTGAACAGGCCCAGCGGTTCGGAACGGAATTTCTGAATACCTGGATCGACGAGGTCGATCTTTCATCCCGGCCCTTTACGCTTTACGGCAAGGAAAGTGAGGACAGCGAAACGCGTACAACTATCGTAAAGGCCGAAACGCTTATCATCGCGACGGGAGCATCCGCAAAATGGCTTGGTGTCCCGGGCGAACAGCCGGTGCCGGACGGGTTTGGCGGCAACGGTGTCTCTGCATGCGCAACGTGCGACGGGTTTTTCTTCCGCGACGTACCGATCGTGGTCGTCGGCGGCGGCGATACCGCGATGGAAGAAGCGTTGTTCCTGACAAAATTCGCATCCGAAGTAACGGTGGTCCACCGCCGCGACGAATTTCGCGCGTCGAAGATAATGCAGGAACGCGTCCTCAACCATGAAAAAATAAAAGTGCTTTGGAATACCGAACTAAAAGAGATCTTCGGGAAGAAAGAAACAGGCGTCGATTCTGTAAAGCTTTTCAATTCGGCTACAGGCAAGGAAGAGGTCCTGCCGACACGCGGCGTGTTTATCGCGATCGGGCACAAGCCGAACACCGATCTTTTCAAAGGTAAGCTCGACATGGACACAGTCGGCTATCTTGTCACGGAAGGCAAAACGATGAGCACTAACATTCCGGGAGTGTTTGCCTGCGGCGACGCGCAGGATTCGTACTACCGCCAGGCCGTAACGGCCGCGGGAACCGGCTGCATGGCTGCCATCGACGCCGAGCGCTTTCTGGTCGAACATCAGATCGAAGCCGCGGTCTCTACCCCGGCGAACTGGTGAGTGGAGGTGGTAGCCCGCACGTGTCAGTAGCCCGCACGTGAGTAAGGGCTCAACGTTGCCTCCGAGCCATGTGTATGCATGGCGACACCCGAATAGACAAGCTTTTGCCTCGTCGAGTCCGGAATATACGGACAGCAGGCCAAGTTTTAGACTATATTGTAATTAGTTTAGTTATGCCGATCTACGAATATCAGTGCGAAAAGTGTGGCGAACACATCGAAAAACGCCAGTCAATTTCTGACGAGCCGCTAAAGGTTTGCGAGGCCTGCGGCGGTGAGCTTGTGAAAAAGACCTCGCTTTCGGGCTTTCAATTTAAGGGCTCCGGTTGGTACGTGACCGATTATGCCGGTAAGAACGGCAAGACATCGGAAAAGCCGTCAGCTGAGGGCCCAGAAAAAAGTTCCGCCGCGGAATCAACCGCCGGGAAGGACGATGCATCAAAGCCTAAGAGCGACGCACCGTCCCCGGCAAAGGCCGATAAGCCCGCAAAGGATTAAGATGAACCGAACGACCGCAAAGATCATGACTGCATTATCGTTTTTGATCCTGGCGGCCGTTTGCGCCTTTGGACAGTCTCGCCACAGCGTAAAAACGACCGACCTCGAGGGCACCATTCTCAGCGTCACGGCGTGGCGAAGCGACAAAAAGGCCGATCCGCTGAAGATAGAGAATTTTTATCTATATGAGAACGGCATCGAGCAGAAAATAAAAGGGTTTTCCTATGATCCTTCGCCGGCGAAAATAGTACTTCTCGTCGATAATTCGCAGACGCTGCCGGCCGATGTCGAAAAGCTCAAGAAGGCGACAATGGAATTCGCCTACGAGATCTTCGACGGTGACCAGTTGTTCGTTGTCGCCTATGACGAAAAGGCGGAGATCATTCAGGAATGGACCGACGATGCCAAGAAATTGGAAAAGTCCCTGACAACCTTTAGGAAAAAAGGCAATCCGTATCTCTTCGACGCGCTTGATATTACATTGAAAGAGATAATTATGCCGCTGATGCCCGGCACGCGGAAAACGGCTGTTGTCGTTATCGGCGACGGCCTGGACCGCGGCAGCACGGCCTCGTTCGATAAGGTGCTGGCCGACCTGCAATTTCAGAACGTGACTGTCTACGCATTACAGTTGCCCGATCGGACACGTGGAGCGTACCGCCGCGACCAGCCGAAGGCTACGGCGGTTATCAACCTCCTTACCGAAGGGACCGGCGGGGCCATCTTTCCTCTTGACGACGCTCAAACGGCGGCAAAAGCGATCTGTGACGAACTGCGGCGTAACCGTTATCTGTTATCCTATATGCCGGTAAATACTTCATCCTACGACCATCGCCGGGTCTTCGTGACCGCCGACGAAGGTATCAATATCCGCACTAAAAACGCGCAACCGCCGAATATCAAGTGACTTGCGGTCGGCCTGCTAGCCCGGTAATTACTATCGACCCGTAGTTTTATGTGATAAAATCGCAAATCCAAGGAGCAATTTGCGTCGCCCCTTGATGAGAAGGCCGACGATGAGCGAAAACGACAAGGTCCCGCCACCGCCCGACGATTTTTCAAAGACAACCCCGAACATAAACGTCGGTGCGGATCAGGACGTGAAATACGACTGGGACAAGACCAATTACAACCTTCCCAAACAGCCGGCCGCGGACGATTGGGGTAAGACAGTCACCAATATAAAGCCGATCGATACGAGCGGCCAGGATTTTGGAAAGACGATCTATCCCGGCTCGCAACAGCAGGTACCGGGCCAGCCGGATTGGGGCGTTACGAACGCTAACGTTCGCGTAAACGCCGCTGACATCGGCTCGGCCCCCGAAGATTTTGGCGCTCCGGCCGGCGGTTACGACAAGACCACGCCTTATTTCCGCCTGCCCGAGGCGGACCGTGCCAAATACCAGGATCTGCCTCCGACGCCGACCGAAAAGGCGGAACAGGATAAAAGAGAGCAGCAGTCGAAAGGCGGCATTCCTGCATGGGTTTGGGCTGGGGCCGGGTTGTTTGGCATGTTCCTTTTCGCGGTCGTAGTGCTGCTGTTCGTATATTTCTTCATTCTCCGCGAAACGTATTTCGAGGTAACGGTCCGCCTGGCGCCGCCGGGCAGCCGCATTCTTGTTGACGATCAACAGTGGGGTTTGACCAGCGATGACGGTTCCCGAAAGCTGACCAACCTGACGCCAGGCAAAAGGGTCATCAAGATCGTTCATCCCAATTTCGAATGTAAGCCGCTGGAGGTAACGGGCGAGGCCGGCGTAACGCCCGAACCGCTGACGGCCCGCTGCACGCCCGTACAGGTAAAGGCCGGCGAAGACTGCGGCACGTTCAACCCTGGCGAGTTCGACAAGGCCGAACGCTGCTATAACATGGCGCTCGATAATCTGCCCGATCCGTTCACGGCCGAAGACCTGATCAATGCTCTCAATATCCTGATCATCAACTTCGGCAGCGGAAGTTACGAGATACCTTCGGACCGTCTTGCTGCCCTGCAAAAAGGTGCCGGTTTCATCAAAAAACTGCAGCAGCTCCACCCGGACGTAGTGCTTGAGGTCGGCGGCCATACCGACAGCACAAGCACGCCGGCGGTAAATAATCCGCTGTCACAAAACCGCGCAAATGCCGTCAAGGATCAGCTTGTTAAGTACGGGGTCAACGGCGCCGGCCTGCAGACCCGAGGTTACGGGGCCGACAAACCGAAATTCGATAACAACACCGAACAGGGCAAGTTCCTCAATCGGCGGATCCAGTATTCGATCGTGAAGAAATAGCTACATAAAGAGATTAAAAAAACCGCCGCAAACTTTAAAAGTTGCGGCGGTTTCGTTAGTGAAAGCTTACCATCAGGTTGATAAAGCCGCTTTCAGCCGCTTCAAAAACTTCTTGTCCTTTAGAAGTTCGTCCTTTAGCTCCCGTTTCGCCCTGTCGTCTGTCGTGTCATCGACAAATCTTCGCAACGCCTGATTCATCAACGTCTGGTATCCGACGCCCTCGGCTTCGCCCAACGCTTTAAAGCGGCGAACGATATCAGAATCGAAGTAGATCGTTACGCGGCTTTTCTTCCCGCTTGCCTTGGCGATTCGACGTTTAAGGGTGGAGAGTTCGTCTTTACTTACCGATCGAAAACGCTTATCGAAAGCCTTTTCTGTGGCGAAAACGCTGTCATCGTAGTCATCAACTTCGACTTCTTTGTTCTTCATACAATCTCGTCATCCATTTTTCCGCTCGACGCGCGGTGATCACTCGTATATCCTCACCGCGAAACGTATAAATGACGACGAGCAATCCATATTCGGCTGTTCTCGCGATGGTCAGCCATCTTTCTTCAACGTCGTCGTACTTTCGATCAGCCCGGTGAATTGCGAACGGGTCCTCAAAAACCTCCGCGACCCGGCCGAGGTCGATCCCATGATCCCTGATCACCTGGCGGCGTTTCTTCTCGTCCCAAGTGATCATTCAACTTCAATATACATATAAAATATATGCATGTAAATACATTTATACGGCTACCGGCGCAGCGATCTTTCCCCACGATTGGTAATTTTCCAATTTCAAATTCTCATATTTGAAATTCAGCAGATCCCTCAAGCCCCTTTAACTCGCTCGCATTGACCAATTCCAGTTTCGGAAGCTCAAATGGTTCGCGCGACAATAGCTCATTGACCTGGTCAACGTGGTTCGAATAGATGTGCAGATCGCCGAAGGTGTGGATGAAATCGCCCACTTCCAGATCGCAGACGTGAGCGACAAGGTGGGTCAGCAATGCATAACTGCTGATGTTAAACGGCACACCAAGAAACGCGTCGGCCGAGCGTTGGTATAGCTGGCAGTGCAGCGTCCGGCCGTTCTCGACCTTGAACTGAAATAAAGTATGGCACGGCGGCAGGGCGACCTCGTCGCAGGTTTCCGGGTTCCAGCCGGTCACGATCAGCCGGCGAGAGTTCGGGTTAGTTTCTATCTCGCTGATCAGCCGGGCGATCTGGTCTACGCCGTTCATCTGCGGGTAATCTCCGCCGAACGAACGCCACAAATAACCATAAACCGGCCCGAGATCGCCTTCGTTGCGCTCAAACCGTGCCGTCTGCTCCTCGGTCGCCCACTCCTGCCAGATATCCACACCGCGAGCACGCAGATCGGCCTCACTGGTCGAACCGCTCAGGAACCAGAAAAGCTCCTCCGCCACCCACCGGAACGGAACACGTTTCGTCGTGACTATCGGAAATCCTTCCCGCAGATCGAACCGCGTTTGATAACCAAAGGCTGAAACCGTCCCGACACCTGTACGGTCCTCATGCCGCGTCCCGTTTTCCAGAATGTGCCTGAGCAGATCGTGATACTGTTTCATTCTTCTCGATTGTAAATTGTAAATTGGCGATTGTTAATTGGCAGCGGGGAGAAACCGCCGGTTAACAATTTACAATTAACAATTTACAATTAACAATCCTCTTGTATGAGCAGCAAACTTGAAGTCAGTTTCAACTCGCCGCAGTGCGGATGGATGTCGATCGGGTTCGACGACGGCGTCGACGAATTTCACACCACTACCGCGCACGCTCCGCACGAAATGGCGTTGTCGGAGCTGCTGAGGATCCTGACGGATCTGGCTGACACGTCGGAGCCGCAGGCAAGCTATCAGTTGAAATGGAACCGCGACCCCGAAGAGTTCGATCTCCAGTTCTTCCGCGATGGCGAAAGATGTGCTTCTCGAGATCTTTCAATACCCGACCGAGGACCGCGAAGAAACGGAACGCGAGCGTGTTTTCACACACAACGGCACGGTCGTTGATCTGGTGAAAGCGTTCGAAGAAACCTTCGATCAGCTCTACGCCGACCGCGACACCGACGAATTCGAATTCAACTGGCGGCAGCCGTTTCCGGATAAAGAATTCGCCGAATTCAAAGCCAGAATCGGAGTCATAGCTCCGTAGGAGCGTCATGTTTGTAGAGAGATCAGCCAATCTGATTTTATAGCTCCGTAGGAGCGACACGAAACGCCGCCGATCTCGAAGACAATTATCGTTTCGATTGGATAGAATAGTGTGTCGCTCCTACGGAGCTTTGGCACTTATTGAGATAATCCGTGCTATAAACATTTCGCTCCTAAGGGGAGCGACGCCGCGGAAACTCGAGGAGAGGCGGCCGGATTGTTTATCAGTACCACCTGTTTTAATGAAAGAAAAATTGCTAGACCTGCTCGCCTGCCCGACCTGCGGCGGCGACATTTTGCTGGCTTATGCCAGCAAATACGAAGACAAGGAAATCATCGAGGGCGTTCTGACGTGTAAAAATGCTGACCGCGAGTACAAGGTCGTCCGCGGCGTGCCGCGGTTTGCCGACCTCGGACAAGATCGAGGCGGACAAGGCGGAGACGGCCGAGAACTTCGGCTGGCAGTGGACCCATTTCACGCAGGAGGACCAAGCGATATAGCGAACAATTCCTCGGCTGGCTTCAGCCCGTAAAGCCGGATTTTTTCAAGGACAAGATCGTGCTCGAAGGCGGCTGCGGCAAAGGCCGGCATACGAAGCTCGCCGCCGAATGGGGAGCGAAGGAAGTGGTCGGCATCGACCTCGGCGACGGCGTCGAATCGGCCTTTGCATTGACGCGAAACCTGCCGAACGCCCACATCGTCCAGTGCGATATTTTCAAGCTGCCGCTGAAAAAAGCTTTCGATTACGCCTTCAGCGTCGGCGTTCTGCATCACACGCCCGATCCGAAAAAGGCGTTTCTCTCGCTCGCCTCGAAAGTGAAAAAAGGCGGCCACATCTCCGCGTGGGTCTACGGTGCCGAGAACAACGAGTGGATCACGAAATACGTCAACCCGATCCGCGAAGGCTTTACGTCAAAGATCAGCCAGCCGGTGCTCTACCAGCTTTCGAAACTCCCGACGCTCAGCCTCTTTCTCACGACAAAGCTCGTCTACCGGCCGGCAAACATCGCCGCGAAACCGGTCGCGAGCAAGCTTTTTTACAACGACTATCTCAACCATCTCGGCACCTTCGGCTGGCGCGAACAGCACAACATCGTCTTCGACCACCTCGTCGCCCCGACCGCGTTCTATATTTCGAAAGAAGAATTCGAAGATTGGTGGAACGACGATCGAATGCCGAAGATGTCGAGATCACCTGGCACAACCGTAATAGCTGGTGCGGGTTCGGGCGTTTGACGAACCGCGGAGACACGGAGACACAGAGAAGTCATTGATTCCGTCTTTGTCTCCGTGCCTCTGTGGTGAAAATACTCATGAAATTCGATAACGGCATCGACAAAAGATACCGAAAGTCCGTCGAGGAAGCTTTCGACGCGATACTCGCACACGGCAACGAGCTGCAAAGCGAGATCGCGGATGCATATCCTCGAATCCGATATGCTCGTCCGAGTTGCACCGGTCAGCGAGGTCAACGCCTCAGGCGTTACGGGACTGATCGATCCGAAACGAACGAATGAGCGGATCGAGGAAGAGCACCTGAGTCTTCGCGAGGCCCTCGGCGAGGTCTACATCGCTATCGCCGAGGAAACTATCGACACCGGCGGCCAGCGTGGATGTGAGGGGACGTTCGTTCACGAAGGCCGGCACGCGTACGATTTTGCCCGGACGATCGAAAGCTTCTCGAACGCCGATGTGAACCCGTTGAGCATATTCGACCCGACGCTCTACGAGCTCGAACTCGAAGCCCATAAGATATCCGGCGACTACATGCTCTGCGTCAACAAACGCCGAATACATCGACGAAGGCCTCGGCCTGATGATCCTCGGCCGCGACAGCGATCTTGGCCCCTGCTACGTCAGACGACGCCGGCATCCACCGCCGCCTCAACGAAAGCTACGGCCTCTCCCCCGACGGCAACCAAGGCCCGCGGGCGAGCGAGCTTCTAGGTTTGCGGCTGAAATAATCGCCACGAATTACACGTATAACACGAATGTTTCGGCCCTGATCCGTATTAGTGTAATTCGCGTAATTCGTGGCAAACTTCTTTTATGAGCACCGCCTTCCGCAGGAAATGCAGCAGCACACCTACGCGATCATGGACCGCGTGGAGGATTCGCATTGGTGGTTTGTTGGCCGCCGGGCGATCCTTGAATCTTTTCTCAAGTTCATTGTCGAAAAACTCCAGCACTCCGAATTCCGAACTCCGCATTCTGGATGTCGGCTGCGGCACCGGTGCCAATCTTGAGATGCTTTCGCAATTCGGCAGTGCCGAGGGCGTCGATGTTTCCGACGAAGCTCTCGAATTCTGCCGGCAAAAGGGCCTGACGGTTCAAAAGGGCCTTGCCGAAACGCTTCCCTATCCGGACGAAACGTTCGATATTACGACCGCCCTCGACGTCATCGAGCATCTTGACGACGACATCGCCGGTCTCAAAGAAATGCATCGCGTCACGAAAACCGGCGGCTATTCGCTCATTTTCGTTCCTGCCTTCATGTGGCTGTGGGGCGTGCAGGACGATATCTCGAACCACCGGATCCGCTATACACAAAAACAGATCGTCGAACGGCTCGAAAAAGCCGGCTTCAAAGTCGAACGCGCCACTTATGCGAACTTCACCTTCTTTGCCCCGATCCTTGGCGGCCGGACGTCTTATGAAGGTAACGGGAATCAAGCCGGAATCCGAAAATAATGTCAATATCTCTGCATTGAATGGAGTTTTCGGCAAGACTTTTCAGCGCCGAGCGGTTCTGGCTGAAGAACTTCAATTTTCCGTTCGGCGTCTCGATCGTCATCGTCGCGAGAAAGAACTGAACCCTTCCTAAACGCCGGAACGATTTCGGGCGTGCCGGCCCCAATTATCCTCGCCCCGCTCCGAACCTCTCTGTATCGATCCGAAACGGCCCGCGTTTAAGCTTCCGACCAAACTGTTATAAAAACAAGGTTTAGCAGCCGGGAACGCCACCGTGGCATAACTTTACCTATTGGCACAAGGCTCGCGATGACTACAGCGTGTAACCCAGCGGACTCCTCACCGGTGCCCGATCAATAAGATCAAGAAGGGAGAAGTTATTATGAGAAACATTTTGAAATTTGGAATTCGTGACATTTGCTTTCGGCCTTGCATCGTTGTGTTCGCTGCACGATACGGCAGAACGCGCAGCGGTACCGGTGCAGGACGTCCGGGAATCCAGACGAGATCATCCGCGAAGACGTAAGGGCGGGAAAACCGACGGGATGCTCGCCGGGAATACCGCGACCGTACGTGAGGCACTTCGTGAATATCGCGATGATGTGCGAGACGCTCAGCGTGAGTACGTACGTAACGAACGGCGGATGACATCACGGATGGTACCTTGGCCTCGGAAATGCATACGGACGCACGAAACCAATTCCACCAGGCACGGTAATAGACCCACTTGTCGTATTACTACCGTAATGGCCACCTTTACCGCGGTGCTAAGTTCGCTGATGGAGTTAACACCAGGAAGCCGCGTTCGATCGAACGCGGCTTTTTATTTTTCGACTTACCTGGTACAATCCTTGCCGATGATGAAATTGAAGATTTCTACTGCGAAGAGGTTCTAAGCGGTAAGACTGAAGTCGAAAAGGTGCTGGAAACCGACGAACGTCCTCGCCTATCACCACACCCGGCCGTTTTGGGAGACACATATCGTCGTTATCCCCAAAATTCACGTCGGTTCACTGCTTACGATCGACGATAATGCGTTGCTGCTTGAATTGATTGACGTTGTGAAACAGGTAGCCGCACAGGTCGTGGAAGAAAAGGGAGCGGCACGGGTTCTGACAAACCTCGGTGAATTATCAGGACTCAAAACATCTGCATTTTCATGTTAATTCCGGTGACCAGATCCGTTAAAACCAACTCTTTGATCCCGAACACCTTCCCTTCGGGCCAGTCCGCATTGGTCACGGAAAATGTAAACCCCTTGACCAGCGAAAATGCCCCGATCTCGCCCTTTTGTCGAAAGCGCCAGAAACCCGACCTGCATTTCTTTCGCCTTCGCAGGATCGCGTTTTACAACGCGGCCGACCGCCTCGCGGCATGCTTCTTCGGGCGAGCGGCCCATCCGCATCTGTTCTATGACGGTATGCGTTCCGCAGATGCGGATCACCTCTTCGCCGACGCCCGAGCTTGTTGCGGCGCCCGACCTCGTTGTCGACAAACAATCCTGCGCCGATTATCGGCGAATCGCCCACGCGGCCGCGGATCTTGAACGCCATGCCGCTGGTCGTCACCATTCCGGCCAGTTTTCCGCCTGCATCCATCGCGACCGTGCCCATCGTGTCGTGATTGAACGAGCCGTCGTCGAACCGGTACGGCGGCAGGGAGAACACTGCGAGAGGGGGTTCTAGCTCGTCTTTGCGGTTCTCGATATTAATTACGGGCTGATACTTCGATTTCTCCAGCCATTTCTTCCATTCCTTTTCCGCGTCGGGCGAGAGCCTGCCGTCCTCGAGCGGAAAGCCGTTCGCAACGGCAAAAGCCTGCGCCCCTTCGCCCGAAAGCAAGACGTGCGGCGTTGTTTCCATCACCTTGCGGGCAACCGAGACGGGATGTTTGATCCGCTCGAGGAACGATACGGCCCCAATGTCGCCGTTGCCGTTCATGATGCAGGAATCGAGTGTTACCCTGCCGTCACGGTCCGGCCACGCCTGTAAACCCACACAGCAGCTTGGCTCATCCTCGCTGGCCCGGCCCGCCGCCTCAACCGCATCCAACGCCCTGCCGCCTTTCTGCAATAACGGCCATGCCGCATTATTGGCCGAGATCCCGCTGTCCCACGTGGAAACGATGACCGGCGTCTTTACTTTAAGATCCGAAGGCTTCTCACGCTGCTGCCCGAAAAGGTCGCGAGCAAAAAACATCGGAGCACTCAAGAGCGGCAACCTTAAGAAATTTCTTCTGTCCATATTTCACCTGATCCTGACGGTATATTACGTCTGAATCGACCGCGTGCGAAACGAACCCGCCGTCAGAGGAGGGCGGCAACGTAATTTTTTTATTGACCGTAACAGCCGTTTCATACTATTCTACATTTGTTGCATCCGCGGTAATTAGTCATATCGCTGCAACGACAAGAGTTTTGTGAAATTTTGCGGAACATTGACAAAATTACCCTGTAACTATTGTTCTTTCAATATCTTACACGTTCCACTCGCGAATGGAACACGGACGGAACACCCCGGAACGCTCCCCTTGGTGAAGCCCGGCTGTATTTTCCCCGCTGAAACGTCTAAATTATTAGGTTTGCAGTTGATCGAGATGGATTCTATTGACGAAAAATCTTTGCGGAACGTTCCGGAGCTATCCCTTTTCCTGCCCGTACTGGATGAAGAGGAGAATCTTCGCCCGATGCACGAAAAGATCAAGGCTGCTCTTGATTCTCTCGGCAAGTCAGCGGAAGTGATCTTCGTGGATGACGGCTCAACGGATAAGAGCCTCGCTATATTGAAAGAGATCGCGGCTTCGGACGACCGCGTGCGCGTTATATCTCTAAGACGCAACTACGGGCAAACCGCCGCAATGTCCGCCGGGATCGACGCGGCGAAAGGCAACATTCTTATCCCGATGGACGCCGACCTGCAGAACGATCCGGCGGATATCAAACGCCTGCTGGAAAAGCTGGACGAAGGCTATGACGTCGTCTCCGGCTGGCGAAAGAACCGGCAGGACAAGCTGATCTCGCGAAAGATCCCGTCACAGATCGCCAACCGCGTTATCTCATGGATAGGCGGCGTGCCTCTGCACGATTACGGCTGCTCGCTGAAGGCCTACCGCCGCGAGGTGATCCAGGACGTAAAGCTCTACGGCGAGATGCACCGCTTTATCCCGATCTACGCGTCGTGGGCCGGTGCCCGCGTGACCGAGATCCCGGTCGACCATCACGCCCGCACGATGGGCAAATCGAAATACGGCATCTCGCGAACGATAAAGGTCATCTTCGACCTGATGACGATCAAGTTCATGGCGGAATACCATACGAAGCCGATCTACGTCTTCGGCACGTTCGGCATGCTGGCATTCTTTGCTGGCGATGATCGCCGGCGTCTGGGCCATCGTCCTGAAATTCTACGGCACATCGTTCATCCTCACGCCGCTGCCGGTCATCACATTGTTATGCTGGCAATATCGGTCCAGTTCTTCCTGATGGGCCTGCTGGCGGAATTGCTAGTCCGGACCTATCACGAATCGCAGGACAAGGCGATCTATGCTGTCAGGGAGAAGATCGGGTTTGAATAGACGAATCAATGGACCGCGATACATGGCATGATCAAGCATCGAGTTCGGGTTGTTCGAGGCAGTTGCGAGCGTCGGCAACTGTTATGTACACTGGCGAAGTCCTACGATTGATTGCCTTGGATGATTCAGACGTAATCACCGGCTTTCGTATGTGCGATTGAGGTGATCGGGCCAAATCTGATTTGAGCTTTGAGGACCTAAAGAAGGCTTCACTCGATAAATGAGGATGGAACGAAGTTTAATTTTGCGACGCTGTTGAAGAGATGAAATCCACAAGCGGTCTTCGAGCGGGGATGAAATCGTCAGAGAGCTGCATCTCGGCCGAGATTGAAGTTGCTGGATCGGAACAGCTGCGAGGGCCTTAAATAGACTTACGATGTGCGGAATTGCAGGTTGGATCAACCTGGACACAACTAAACCGAACCACAACGCCGAGGCGGTGCTGCACTCGATGTGCGAGACGATCGTGCATCGCGGGCCGGATTCGGAGGGGTTGTGGATGGACGAGACGGTCGCGTTGGGGATGCGGCGGCTGTCGATCATCGATCTGAAGACGGGCGACCAGCCGGTGTTCAGCGAAGACAGGTCGGTCATCGTGATGATGAACGGCGAGCTGTACAACTATCGCGAGGTCCGGGCCGATCTGGAAAAGGACGGATTCAAGTTCGTCACGAAAACCGATACCGAGATCCTGCCGCACCTTTACCAGAAATACGGCGATGCGTTTCTCGATCACGTAAACGGCATGTACGCCTTTTCGCTGTGGGACTCGCGAAAGAAAAAGCTCATCATCGCCCGCGACCGCTTTGGCGAAAAGCCGCTCTATTACGGCGTGTTTGACGGCAAGCTGATCTGGGCCTCCGAACCGAAAGCGATCCTCGCCCACCCGTCGGTCAAACCCGAACTCGATCTCAACGCCCTCCGCCATTACGTTTCGTTCGATTACGTCCCGGCCCCGATGTCGATCTACAAAGGCATCCATAAACTCCCGGCCGCACATGTTCTGACGGTCGAAAACGGCGAGGTAAAAACGCGGCGATATTGGGACATCTCGTGGAGCGGCGATGCAGGCTCCCCTCCTTACGAAGGAGGGGTGGACGCCGCTTTGGGCGGACGGGGTGGTTCTCTCTCAGAACCTGCACACACAAACGGCGGATCTCCCGCAAAGACGCAAAGCCGCAAAGAAGAGACGCTAAGCGGAAAAGCAGAGGAACTGCGAGATCTGCTGTCCGACGCCGTCCGGATGCGGCTTGTCTCAGACGTGCCGCTCGGCATTCTGCTTTCGGGCGGCATCGATTCGTCGACCGTCGCGGCGTTCGCAACGCAGCACGCGACCGAACGCGTCAAGACCTTCTCGATCGGTTTCGAAGAAGATTCGTTTGACGAATCAAAATATGCGCGGAAAGTCGCGAAGCATCTCGACACCGAGCATTACGAAGACAAACTCTCCGCGACAACCGCCGGCGATCTGATCTCCGAGATCGGCAAATGGCTCGACGAGCCGATGTCCGACGGTTCGCTGATCCCGACATTTCTGCTTGCGCAGTTCGTCCGCAAACACGTCACGGTCGCCCTCGGCGGCGACGGCGGCGACGAGCTTTTCGCCGGCTATCCGATGTACTACGCCCACACGCTCGCGGCGAAGTACAACGCGATCCCGGCGTTTCGTCCGCTCCGGCCTGATCGAACCGGTCGTCAACGCTCTGCCGGTTTCGACGAACAATATGTCGTTCGATTACAAGGCGAAACGATTCGTCCGCGCCGCGAAACATGACGACGTCGACACGGCACCACGCTGGTTCGGATCCTTCGCCGTCGAGCAGCACGAGAAGCTTTTCACAAAAGATGTTCTCGCCCAAACCGAAGCCGACATCTACCGCGGCGTCCGCGAACTCGTCGACGCGTCCGACGCAAAGAACATTATCGAAAGGATACAGTACGCCGATATCAACTTCTATCTGGCCGAAGACATCCTGACGAAAGTCGACCGCGCCGCCATGGCCGTCAGCCTGGAAACGCGTGCCCCGTTCCTCGACCCGCGAGTCGGCCAGTTCGCCGCGTCCATCCCGGTCGAATACAAACTTAAAGGCAAAAGCGGCAAGGTCATCCTGAAAGAAGCGATGAAAGATCTTCTCCCGCACGAGATCCTGCATCGCCCCAAAAAAGGCTTCGGCATCCCGATCGCCGAATGGCTAAAAGGCCGCCTGAATCCGCTGATGCACGACATGCTCTCGCCAGAGAGGCTAAACAAACAAGGGCTGTTCAACGCAGATTACGTGCAGAAGCTGATCAAAGAACACGAAACGGGAACGGCGTCGCATCACAAAGAACTTGGACCTGCTCGTGTTTCAGCTTGTGAAATTTTATAACCCGCTACCACGTAATTGTTGTTATGCTGGATACGACACTACTTTCGTATCATCTTCATATGAAAACACTTTACCCCGAGATCGAGCCCTTTGATTCGGGCATGTTGAAGGTGTCGGATATTCACGAGATCTATTACGAACGCGTCGGTAATCCTGAAGGCATTCCGGTCGTATTTCTGCACGGCGGGCCGGGCGGCGGGTTGATCCCGATGTACCGGCAGTTTTTCGACCCGGAGGCTTATCATGTCATCCTTTTCGATCAACGCGGGTCGGGGCGTTCGACGCCGCATGCGGAGCTTCGGGAAAACACGACGTGGGACCTGATCAACGACATCGAGGCGCTTCGTGAAAAATTCGGCATCGATAAATGGTACGTTTTCGGCGGCTCGTGGGGCAGCACGCTGAGTCTGGCTTACGGCGATACGCATCCGGACCGGTGTTTGGGGTTGGTCCTGCGGGGAATTTTTCTTACACGGAAGAAAGAGCTTGCATGGTTCTATCAATACGGAGCGTCCGAGATCTTTCCGGATTTTTGGGAACGCTATCGTGACGAGATCCCCGAAGCCGAACGCGGCGATTTTATGACCGCTTATCATAAGCGGCTGACGAGTGATGACGAAAATGTCCGCCTTTCGGCCGCACGTGCTTGGAGCACCTGGGAAGGCGCGACATCAAAGCTATACCCGGACCAGGAACTGATGGAACATTGGGAAGGCGAGCACGAAGCCCTGTCGCTTGCCCGCATCGAGTGTCATTATTTCATGAACAACTCGTTCTTCCCGACCGAGAATTATCTGCTGGAAAATGTGGATAAGATCCGCCATTTCCCGACAGTTATCGTGCAGGGCCGTTACGATGTTGTCTGCCCGATGACGTCGGCGTGGGACCTGCACCGCGAGTTTCCGGAGGCCGAATTTATTGTTGTTCCGGACTCAGGCCACTCGGTGTCGGAAAAGGGAATAACGTCGGCGCTTGTCGATGCGATGGACCGTTTCAAAACGCGTTCGCGGGCCGGACAGGCTTGAAAACGTGGATTGATCCTGGAAAAAGGGGTATGATGCTGTTTTGATCGAGGATCGTAGGAATTTATGAACTTTGGAACCACAGAAATTATCCTGATCGTCGCGGTGCTTTTCCTTCTTTTTGGTGCCACGCGGCTGCCGCAGCTGGCGAAATCGCTCGGACAATCGCGTAAAGCCTTTAAGGAAGGCATGCGTGAAGCCGAAGAGGAAGAAGCGGCCGAGCGAGCCAAGCTAGCTAACGCACCGGCCCCGCAGATCAACCAAGTGAGCGATGACGCCCTAACGGACGAAATGCGCCGCCGGGCCGAAGCGAAACAAAGCTAGAAAGTTGAAAAGTGAAAAAGTGAAAAGGTGGAAAAGTTAGTTCGGGTGACGTCCGACTTTTCATACGATCATTGTCTCTTTTTCACATTTCCACCTTTTCACATTTTAACTTTTTCACTTTTTCTCCCCTGTCACTAAAGTCGCCTTCACCGAAAACCTGAACGACAAATCGCCGTCCTCTGAATCGATAAGTTCGGACAATTTCGCCGTAACGCGTTCGTTCTCCTGGTCGTTAAGGTTTTGAGCCAATCGGGAAGCAGAAAATCGGACACCAGCGGCGAGGCGATGAATTCACTTCCGTTCTCATATTCAAAGACCTCCTTTGCGTTATGAGTTTCAACATTGACCAGCCCTGCGTTCGCGGCAATTTCCTCTACACGCCCCACCGTCGGCATACTGGCGAGGATCTCTTCTGCTACATGCCCGTGATCGCCGAGGTCCTCGTTGAACAGGACCTCCCAAAGGAGTGAAAAGATCTCGCCGAAACTGCCTGATGACGGCAGAAAGATCGCGACCTTTCCGGCCGGTTTGGTAACACGGACCGTTTCGTCGACGATCTCTTGAATATCATCCGGCTTAACAAAGCTGGCGTCCGCAAGAACGACATCGAAAGCGTCGTCCTCAAACCGGATCGTTGAAAAATCGACGTCCGCCTTGACGACAGCCGCCTTGTCGCGGGCGATATGCAATATGTCTTCGTCCTCGCACTGCGCAAAGATCGCGGTCTTTTTATCCAGTTTTTCGCGAAGCTGAAAACAGTGATCTCCTGTCCCTGCGTTCAGATAAAGCAGGTTCTCGACGCCTTCCAGCCCGACGTGTTTGTCCACGAGGTCGGTGAATCGCTTCGTCCATTCGGCATTGATATAAAGGTCACGCAAAAAAGCGCGTTCCTTTTGTGTTTTCGCCATACTTCTATTAAATCGAACCGCACTTCATTAGTAAATCGTCCGCCTGCGGCCAGTGCGGTTGTTTCGCTGACAGATTTGCTATTAACTAGACACTGAAGGCTATGTCAAAAAACGTGAAGGAACTTTTCGACCTGACCGGCAAAACGGCTATCGTGACCGGCGGGTCGAGAGGCATCGGAAAGGAGATGGCCCAGGGCCTGGCTGAAGCGGGCGCGAACCTGATGCTGTGCGCCCGGAGGCAGGAATGGCTGGACGAGACGGTAAACGAATTTGCCAAGCGTGGATTTAATGTAGGGGGGAAGCTGTGCGACGTTTCCAAGCCTGATGAGGTACAGGCCGTTGTCGATGAGACAGTTTCCAGGTTCGGCGCCGTCGACGTCCTTGTAAACAATGCCGGAATTTCCTGGGGGGCAATGCCCGAAGATATGCCTCTCGAAAAATGGCAGAAAGTGCTGGACGTTAACCTCACCGGGTGTTTTGTATTTGCTCAGCTGGCAGCGAGAGAAATGCTGAAGAATAAGAGTGGTTCGATCATTAATATCGCATCGATCTCGGGCATAACGTCTTCGGCGAACGGACCTTTTTACGCTGGTTACGCCGCAAGCAAAGCCGGTCTGATCGGCCTGACGCGTGAACTGGCCGCGAGCTGGGGAAGGCGGGGGATCCGCGTCAACGCTATCGCTCCCGGGTTCTTTCACTCGCGGCTGGCCGATTCTGTTATTGATATATACGAGCGGGCAATACAAGAGAATAATGTCATCCCGCGCGTCGGGAACGAAGGCGAATTAAAAGGCATCGCCGTCTTTCTCGCGTCCGACGCATCGAGCTATATAACGGGTCAGACAATAGCGGTCGATGGCGGGATGACAGTGTAAGAGTAACGCGTTTACGCGTGAAGCAACGTAGCTCTTGCGCAACGCGGCCTCACGCCTAAAGGCGTAACTCTTACCGGGGAGCACGCGTAAACGCGTAACTCCTACGGGAACCATGGAATTAACAAGTGATCTATCAACCATCTCGATCCTGCTAGTCGGATTTGCGCTCGGCCTGCAGCATGCGATCGAGGCCGATCACCTTGCGGCGGTCTCGACGATCGTTAGTGAAAAGAAGAGTCTGCTGACAGCATCGATCGTCGGCGGGTTTTGGGGATTGGGTCATACAATTGCCCTTTTCGCGGCTGGGGCGACGGTTATTTTTCTGAAGGTACAGATCTCCGAAACGGCCGAAGCCCGTCTTGAGGCAGTGGTCGGTGTAATGCTTGTGCTTCTTGGGCTGAACGCTCTGCGAAAACTGTTTTCAGCCGAAAAGGTCCATATTCATAAACACGAACACGACGGCCGAGAACATGTCCATATTCACACCCACGATTCGGTACCCGAAGCGTCGCACCATCGGTTCAGCCCGCGATCCATTCTGATAGGCATGGTGCACGGCCTTGCCGGCAGTGCTGCGTTGATGCTGTTGATACTGCCTGTTATACCTTCACCGGCGATCGCCTTGCTTTACATTTTGATCTTTGGCGTCGGATCGATCGGCGGGATGATGGCGATGAGTTTTTTGATCGGGTTGCCGTTCCACTTCACCGCGGGACGGTTCAACTTTCTAAACGGCAGTATTCGATTGGCCGCCGGCTTATTCAGTCTCGGGCTCGGCGGTTTCATTGTTTATGAAAAACTCTATGCCTAGGTCAGAAAAAGAACGAAAGAAATTCAGCTAATAGCCGTTAGCCAATAGCTATTAGCCATTTTGTTATGAGGTTCTTTCGACGGATCGCGATTTGCGGATCAAGCTTCAGCCAACAAACCTGAACTCGCCGAATTTTTCCGGAACATGAAACGCCGGTTCTTTCGTCAATGTCGGCTGCCAGGCAAGATAGCCGCGGCCCGGGTCTTTGCCGACGCAGCGGAGCAGGTTTCCGAGCCAAACATCACCCACCTTCGGCGTTTTTCCGAATGCCGACCACGGGATCTTCATCGCCATCAGGATCTTATTTGTCTCGGCACGAGCGAATGATTCCATCCCCGACGAATATTTCCAATCTGCCTTCCGAGTTCCGCTCGTCAGGTTGAGTGCCACGTCGAGCCATTCACCGGTCGGAGCGACCTCAAATTCGAAATATTTCTTTGGCTCTTTTCTATTCGGCGCAACGAATATCTCGCAAACGTCCCGGTCCCAGAGGCCCATCGTCTTTCTGTCGAGTTCCGGCTTGTCGCTGATGACAAGCGGCTCGGCCTGGTTCGCTTCGAAGAGAACGTAAAAAGCGGCCTTTGACCAAAGCAGGCGAGCAGTGAACCTGCGTCCTTTCGGGGCATCTTCTCCTGACCAGTAGCGGTCTACCGCAATCCGCTCGGCCTTTTTCCACGCGGCGTTGGAGAGATCGGAAACGGCAAATTCATTTGTTATGTGTTTGATATTCAATGAAGGCCTTGCGGGTCCGGACATATGTTGGGCAAGACCGTCGAGAGCCGCGGTCGTTATTAAGAAGAGAAATATGACGTAACGTGACATCATTGCGTACGGCCATAAGGCCCGAAAATGCGGCCGATCTTCCGTTTCAGTGTCGCTAGTTCGGCTCCGACCGCCTTTCCCAAACCGCCTGCGATGACGCTGAACGGATGATTGTCGGTGAACGCTTGCGCTATCGAGTACAGCGTCCTTCCTGAAAAGACAGGCTCGTTCGATATGGCGAAGATGGGCTCCCAAAACTCAGGCGTCAGCTTTGCCTTGAAAGCGTCAAGGCCGTCGAAATTATAGAACCTCTGGCCGTGTTTCCGCATCCACGCGAGCAGGATTCTTAGCCAAACCGGATTGTCGAAGGGCGCTATCCGTGCCCGTTTTGAAAGCGGTGAAAGGCCGAGCGTGACGTATTCGAAACCCTCGTCGCCAAGCTGTTTTATAGCATGGTTCATCATCAACTCGACCGTTCCGTTCGGAGCTTTTGGATGATGGGGGAACTGCTCAGTCAACCAGCCCTTACGCGTCGGTATCGGCGAAAGAACAAGAAACGCGGCCACCTGCGAATTGTGCTCGGCTACGAAAATACGCCGGTTCTCAAGCCGGCCCAGAGTTTCCGGCTCGATCACAAAATGCAGTGGTGGCAGGCCCTTCAGGGTGAACCAGGCTTCCAAACATTCGTGCAATTGAGGACTGTTTGTTGCTCGTTCGACGCTCCATTCGGTTATCGTGACCCCCTTATTCCGCGCCCTGTTAAATTGGGCCCGGAGCGACGCCCGGCCCGCCATGATCTTCGGCCAATTCGCCGGATGCCAAACCGGCTGCGCCCCGAGCAGAACGCGTGCGTGCTCCTTCGAATCCCGAAGAACGCTTTCCAGCCGTGCCTCGGCACCAAAATAACAAACACCCAATCCATTCGCTCGGGCGTCGTTCTCAAATGCGTCAACGACGGCCGGCAAACTCGCCTCGCTGCAAACCGGAGCCCCCGCCACAACCCGCGACGTACCCGATGTCACATAACCGATAACCGACTCGCCGTCGCTACCGAACCAGTATTCGATCCCGGGATTTACTATTTGGAAACAAGTAGTGTTCCAGCCGTATTTGAGTACAAGTAGCCGCGCCTGCTCGAAGTCAGCGTGCAACGACAATTGAGAGTCTCCTAAACTGCTTGCGGTCGCCATGGCCGGATTTGGGCGAGTGTGGGGCCGAGGACACGTTCGGCGACCTCGGTATCGTAGGCCGCTTGGGCACGGAGCCAGTAACCATTTGAGAGGCCGAAAAATCGGCAAAGACGAAGGTCGGTGTCCGCAGTGATCGAGCGTTTGCCGGAAACAATTTCACCGATCCGCTGGGCTGGTACGCCGATTTCCTTTGCGAGTCTGTACCGACTCATACCCATCGGCTTAAGAAATTCCTCAAGGAGGAGCTCACCGGGCGTGACTGGATCTAACTTCTTCATGACGACTCCTACAATTAATGGTAATCGACGATCTCCACATGCTCGGCTCGCACGTCGATCCAACGGAAGCAGATTCTCCATTGGTCGTTGATCCGGATACTATACTGACCGGCACGGTCGCCCTTAAGCAATTCCAGCCGGTTGCCAGGCGGAACCTTCAGATCGTCAAGTCGAGCCGCGATCTGAAGCTGCCTAAGTTTTCGTCGTGCGACAACCGCAATACTCGCAAATCGCTTGACGCGGTCACCTTTAGCAAGTGCTTCAGTGTCGCGGCACCGGAACGAAGCGATCATATTGAATAGTAACGCATCGCGTGACTATTCGCAACTATTTGCCGGTGTTCAGCACCGTCTTAAACGCCATCTTCGCGAGTTTCCACGTGCGGTCCCAGTCGATCTTGCCGTCTTCGTCGCGGCCCATTAGTTTGTCGACGAACATTTTGCGGAAGTCGTTGCCCTCGCGGCGGAGCATGAATTCCTTGGCGTAGGGTTTGGCGGTTTCGAAGAAATTGAACTCGGGGTCGGTGATGATGCCGATGCCCTCGAGCGTCATCAGGGCACGCATGATGTACGTGAAATTCGACGGCAGGCGGAACGGGTAATCGTACATCACGTCCGCGAGGTCGTAGGTCAGCTCTTTGAAATTGACGTCCTTGAGTTTCAGGTTCAGATGAAACTCGAACATCTTTTCGACCACCGGACGGAACGATCGATCGGATCGGTCCCGGGTTTGAGAAAATCGAGGTCGATCAGATCCTGCGCGATCCCGGCCGGGTCCTTGCCGACGACGTGGAAGAACGCGTCGATCATCTTCGACTGCAGCTCGGGCGTGATTCGGCCGACCATTCCGAAATCGAAAAACGCGAGACGGCCGTCCGGCATCACCAGCAAATTGCCCGGATGCGGATCGGCGTGGAAAAAGCCATCTTCGAGAAGCTGTTTGAGATAGGTCTTGATCAGCAGCCGGTTTACCTTTGCCGGCGAGATGCCCTGGCGCTCCTGCTCTTCGAGGTCGGTGACCTTTGTGCCGTGGATGAACTCCATCGTCAGCACCTTTGAGGTTGTCGCGTTCCAGTAGATCTTCGGGACGTGGATGTTCGCCCAGTTCTTGAAATTTTCGCGGAACCGTTCGGCGTTACGGCCCTCGGCGACGTAATCCATCTCTTCGTGGATCGTCTCGTCAAACTCGCGAAGCATTCCGGACCAGTCGGCGTTCTCGTTCAGCTGGGGAAACCGCTCGGCAAATTTTGCGACCTTTTTCAGGATGCTCAAGATCGCCCTTGATCGTCGGCTTCGAGATTGGGCCGCTGCACTTTTACCGCGACCTCTTCGCCGGTGTGCAGCCGGGCTCGATAGACCTGCCCGAGCGAGGCCGCGGCGACGGGCTCGAGCTCAAATTCGGCATAGACCTCGTTGATCTTTCGGCCGAGCTCTTTTTCGATCCGGGCAAACGCAATCTCGTTCGGAAACGGCGGCACGCTGTCCTGCAGCTCGCCGAGAGCGATGACGAACGGCAGCGGCAGCAGATCGGCCCGCGTGCCCATCGACTGGCCGATCTTGATGAATGTCGGCCCGAGCTCGATCAGCTTTTCTTTCAGCCAGACGGCCTGCTTTTCCTGGTTCGCTTCCTTGTTCGATTCGCTGCCGATGAAGAAGCGGCGGAGACCGAGCATGAACGATGTGAAGGAACCACAGTGCGGACCGAGTAGAGCTTTTCGCCATAGACGGCAGCACGCGTAAGCCGTTCGGCCTTTTCCATGCGGCCCCTGGCATGTTTTAGCTGCTGCGCCTTCTGTGCATGTCGTACTGGTCGAGGTAGAGATAAAGCGAAAGCATCGCGATCACGCGCGGAGACGCTGAAAGAGCCGCAGGTAACCGCGAATGCCGACGTAACGCCTCGCCGACCTTACTTTCGATCTCGGAAAGCTGCCGCTCTTCCTCGATCAGTTGTTCGTTGGTGACGATTTTGCGCGATCGGCAGATTGCCGCGTCGGACCATCGGATGCGATCCGTTGCCGTTCGCTGACCGGAATTAACGCCGTACCTTCAGACTTCAATCGCCTGCTTGTTCAGTACTTCTTTCATTAAAACTATCTTATTACGAACCGGTCCAGAGCTATTCGGTGCTTAGTCCGACATGACCTTGCATCACAAGATCTCGAGCATATTCCGTACGCCCTCGTGCCGAAAATAGTTCAATGCCCGTCGAGTGTCTTTTTCGATCTGGGCCTTTAACTCCTCAATTCCGTTGAACTTACGCTCGTCGCGGATGCGGTGCAGAAAGCGCACGCGCAGCACGTCGCCGTAGAGCTCTCCGTCAAAATCGAAAATGTAAGTTTCGATCGACGGCTCGGCGTCCTGCTCGAACGTCGGCCGCACGCCGATGTTCGTTATGCTCCGCCGCCATGTGCCGTCGACCAGCGTCGCTGTCGCGTAAACGCCGAACTTCGGGATGACGCGGTTGTGCGGTTTCAGATTTGCGGTCGGAAAGCCGATCGGTGTGACCACGGCGATTGCCGCGGATGATCACGCCCTCGACGCCGTACGGACGCCCGAGCATCCGGCGGGCGAGATTTACGCGGCCTTCGGCCAAGCAGCTCGCGGATCTGCGAGGAACTGATCCGCTGCCCGCGAAGGCGAACCTCGGCACCTCGTCGGCGACAAAGCCGAGTTCGCTGCTCATCTTCCGCAGCAGTTCGATATTGCCGCCGCGGCCCTTGCCGAACGCGAACCCTTTGCCCAGATAAACCTCTTTCGCGTGCAGGCGGTCGTGAACGATATCGGCGAGAAATCTTCGGCCGGCTGCGACGGCAAATTCGCGTGTTGAACGGGATACGATCGCCTGCTCGATGCCCAGCACCTCAAGATTTGCCAGCCGCTGGTCCAGCGTCTGCAGCAGCGGCGGGGCCGATTCGGGATGAAGCACGGCACGCGGGTGCGGATCGAACGTGATGGCCGTCGGCACCGCATTCGCAGCCCTTGCCCGCTCGACGACCGTCTGCATTATTTGCTGGTGACCGAGGTGCAGCCCGTCGAAAACGCCCAAGGTCAGAACCGTGGGCTTTTGGATATTTGCGTTCTCGGTGCCGTGAAATATCTTCATTCAGCTTATCGTTTCTTCCACTGCGTCCTTGCGGGAGAAGTGGTTTCCCGCAAAGACACAAAGACGCAAAGACGCAGAGGCAAAGTGCTCAGTCGCCCAGATGTTTCCCGGGTATCAGATAGTTTCGCACATAGTCGGCCACGGCCTCATCCAGCGGCGTTGTCTCGGCTGCGTAGCCCGCTGTGTGAAGACGCATCAGATCGGCCTGTGTGTGGTATTGATAGCGGTCACGCAGGTTTTCCGGCATTTCGATGAACTCTACATTTCGAGGCCGATCAAGGGCAGCGAAGATCGCATCGGCCAAAGCGTTCCACGTATTCATCTGCCCCGAGCCGATGTTGAACAACCCGCTGATCTGGTTTTCCATAAAGAACAACGTCATCTCGACAGCGTCCTTTACATAAACGAAGTCGCGGCCGAATTCGCCGTCGGCGTAGTCGGAATTCCCGCTTTTGAAGAGCTCTAGTTTGCCGGTCTCGTTGATCTGGCCGAACGCTTTGTTGACCAGCGAACGCATATCGCCCTTGTGATTCTCGTTCGGGCCAAAGACGTTGAAGTATTTCAGCCCGACGATCCGGTCGAACATACCGTTCCGCGCAGCGTATTGGTCGAACAGGTGCTTCGAGTATCCATACACGTTCAGCGGCCGCAAGGCGTCCAACCCTTCCGTCCCGTCCGCCATTCCTGCCGAGCCGTCGCCATAGGTTGCAGCGGACGAGGCATAGATAAAGCGGATATCGTTGGCAACGGCGAACTCGGCCAGGTCCTTTGTGTACTGGTAATTGTTCCGGATCATGAAGTCCGAATCCGTCTCGGTGGTTGACGAGCACGCTCCCAAGTGGAAGATCACATCAGTATTCCCGAACTCGTCGATAACATCGATAAAGTCCACCGCCTCTATGTAATCCGCAAACCGGAGCGGAGCCAGGTTTTTCCACTTGTCGGTGCGGTCCATACGGTCGACGATCAGGATGTCGTCGTACCCCATCTCATTCAACCGCCAAACGATCGCACTCCCAATAAAGCCGGCCCCGCCGGTCACGATGATCTTTGCCTCGGGCATAAGGGATAATGATACAACACCAAGGGGCAGCACAAGTTGTGAACTTTTACCGGAGATTGATCTTGAGATTGAGGCTGAGGCCGTTTACGTTTGCGGGGCTTGTGTGGTTGCGGATGTATGCGACGTCGAGCTCGCTTCGCGAACTAAGCCTGCGGGTAACGCCGAGGAAAAGCTCGTTGCTGTTGTAGCGATTTGTGCTCAGGTCGTAAAAGACCTCTTCGGAGAGAAATGGCGAGAACAGCACTTTACCGTTGTGCTTTACGGGTACGCTTACCTGGAGACGATTGCGATATACGCTGATGTCGTTCCGCCCGCTTCGAACACGGTATTCGTAGAAGTTACGGTCGCGAAATGAAACTTGCTTCCAATTCGTAGAAAAAGTCGCCCCGACGTCAAGACGCGTTTCGTATTGCCGGGTATTCTCGACAACTTCGTCACGGCGGTACAGCGCGCCTGTAACGAAAGTCAGATACTTATTTGCCCTGAAATGGAGCTCGAGCCCCGCACGTGCGTCCGTAATATCGTCGCGGCCAAAGCGTGCGATCCCGAAAAAGATCGCGGTCATCTTGTCCACCGAGTTTCCTTCGGAATCTGTAGAACGCTCAAACGGTACGATCAGCTGGACCTCGTTCCACGATTGAAATACCGACGGACGATCTTGCGAAGATCCGTTAACGGCTGCCACGAGCACAACTGCGCAAAGCGCAGCGAAATCGAGAAAAATGCGCAACACCGGTCAAGCATACTTCATCGGAGAATCAGTCTGGCCTGTGAAAAAAGACAGGTAACAATGATCTAAGACTATGAATCTGGAAATCCGGGTGACCGGCTCGCCGGCATTATTGGCGTCGCCAAGGCCACTGATCCGAGGGCAGCTCGTTAAAGAAAAAAAGCGTGAGCATTTCAGCTCACGCCCGGTGATCGGTGATCGATGGTCTTTAGAAAGACCGGAGGTTCAGGATGTTATTGAGGACCGTTGTCAGGATGCTCCACTTGCCGCCCGAATTGGTCCCGAATTGGGGTTGCGCGGTGTAGGCGTCGCGGTAACCGCGTTCGAATCCTTCGCGAAAGTAATATTGGTACTGGTCGCGATCCACATAGCTCTGGTAACCGAAAGTTCCGCTGCGATAGTTCGCCTCATCGCGATAGTCGCTGCGACGAGCATATCGCCTGTCGTCGGCGCCGGATCGATAGCCCTGCTGATAGCCGCTGTTAACGGCACGCCGGATCAGTTCGACGCCGCGTTGATCGGTTTCGTAGTAGTCGGAACCGCGATGGAGCCTATATCCATGTTTGCGGGCCTTTTCGATCGCCTTTTGCTCCTTTTTGCTGGCTTTCTCGATCGCCTTTTGTTCCTTACGAACCCGGTTCTTTTCGTGTGCCCACCGGCTGTTTCCCTGGGCGCTCACTTCATAAGTTCCAAAAAGCATTGCACAGGCGATGAGCGCCAGCAGTCCAATCTTCGCATTAACGAGTACTCGCATATCTTCCTCCCGCATTAGTGGATCTATTATGGATCGAATGCCGATCCTGGTGGCTTTTCTGCGGCAATATGCGTACCACGAGACCGATCCCGTTGTGCTACTTACGATTAACGATTTGTTAGCCAAAGTGTTACGCATTTTGCAACACCAAATCGTCGGGAAATGTCGGTTTTCGGCTGGGGTGTATGCTGCGAGTGCCAAAAAGTGGCATTCAGTCTGACCGAATTGAACAACATTGTGAGCTCCGGAGGCAGGAAATGATCCCTCGATCCACTTCAATACAGACCGAGGGACTTTGGCATGTGCACGTCAAAGTTCTTTACGGTGCGATCCAACCGACGAACGCGAGCCACGGGCTCGATTCCATCACGCCAATTCGCAGGGGGATCGCAACGAACACTAATGCGACTGCGGCCGCAAATATCTTATTTAGCTTGCGGTGCCGCCACGTGTACCATCCGAGGATGGCTGCCGCTATAACGGCAGGCGTGCCGAACGCCCAGAGCATCATGTATTCAGGTGCGACGACGGGCAGCCGGAATAGTGCGGCCGGTACGAAGGCGATCGCCGTCATCAGCATTAGGCTTTTATGCTCGGCCGGACGTTTGCGGTAGTAGACCGCTCCGGTAAAAAAGATCGAGAACAGCAGCATGTCGGACAAAGGAAGAATAAAAAACCCGTGCGGATTAACTCCCGGCGGTGCGGCACCGCGGACCAACTGCGCGTCGTAGGCGGTGGCCATCCCGACGACCACGACCAGAACCGCAAGAGCGATCCCGACGAGCCCCATTGTCATGTGGACCTTTATATTCTTTGTACGGATCAGGGCTATCTGCACCGAAAAATATACGACCCAAAGAGACATCACCAAGCCGTGTGCATGGACCAGCGAATTTGCTACCGACGGTGCGTCGAAAAGAAAACTTCCGTAATATGACCTGAAATAACCTATAAGGACGATCGAGCGGAAATGCGACCGCCGCCGCAAGAAACAACTTGCGGTCCGCGATACGCGGGTTCAAGGCGTTAATATTTGCTGCCATAGAAACTCCCTCCTCATGTGAACGCGACAGAAAGAGGGAGTTAGTATCAATGACCCATAAAATTACCCTAAGACCGCGACGACGACGGGCTTGTCGTCGCTCGGTTTTCCTTTTTCTTCGATGGTGCTCTTTGGCGGGGTCACTTCCGCTTCGACCGTACCCTCGTCCGTTTCCTCGTCCTCGTCCACTTCGTCCGCGAAAGGAATTACCTCGATCGTGCTGTTATCCGCGGATGCACCCTGCTTTTCGAGGAACTGCTCGATCTCGAGGCTCGACGTTTTGTCCCAGGCGGATTCGCCGTTTTCGTCACGCTCGTCTACATTCGCACCCGCAAGTACAAGGGCCGTCACTTTTTCGAGGTCTTCGTTTTCGGCGGCCTTCATCAATGCAGTAACGCCCGACTTATCGGCATGACGGAGGTCTGCACCACCTTTTATCAGGGCATTCAGGACGTCGACGCTGATAGTGTCGATCGTGCTGAGAAGTACATCTTCTTCGGATTCGTCACGGGCGTTAACTTTCGCTCCCGCGTTGAGCAAGGCTTTGATCAGATCGGGCGTGGCGTCACTGTCAATAAACATCAGCGGTGTAAGTTTGCTTTCATTCCGGGCGTTGACATTCGCACCGTTGTCGAGCAGGAGTTTGACGATCTCGACGTTGCCGTTCTCGACAGCGACGTGTAGGGGCGAGATATTGTTATAGTTCTTGTCTTTGCCGTTGACCTTTTGCCCTTCGGCCAGCAACCTGCGCACGGCTGCTATATCGTTGTCGGCGACCGCGCGGTTCAGCGGCAGGTCGTATTCAACGGAAGCCATCGCTCCGCCATATCCCCACCCCGATCCGCTCCCGGTGCCGCTTTCACTCTCCTCAGGTACGATCACTTTTACGTAGATGTTGCGGAACGATTGCTCGCCCTTGGCCAACTGAATTCCGCGCACGGCTTTCTTCCAAAGCCCCGATGACGACATGATTCGGATCGTATATGAGCCGGCTTCGACTTCTTCAAACCTGTACCGGCCCTTAGCATCGGTACTTTGATCGTCCTCTCGGCCGCTGCCATCTGCGTTGTCGAGCATGAGCTGTACATTTGGGACAGGATTGCCGAGGATATCGAGGATAATGCCCTCGATCGAGCCGAGCGTCGGATCTCCTGTGGTTTCGGGTTCCCCGGTTTTCTCTTCCTCGTTTTCAATGACACTCCGATTCGACTCGGCGACAGGTGAAACCGGTTCGGGCGAAGAAGGAATAGTCTGCGCATAAGACATCGTCGACAGGGCGAGCGACGCGCTCATAATGCCGGCAGCGAATGCAGGCGTGCGGCGCGTTATCTGGATCAACTGCTCGCCGAACATCGGCTGCTGAGTTACCGGGTTTGCGATATAACGAATGCAGATGTTCCCGCCAGATGCACGCACAAGGCGCGCCGCTTCTTTGCGTGAGATGGCTGAAAGGTTATTAACCTCTTTCGTGCAATGGGTGCAGAATCTTACGCGGTCGTTGCCGCGCATCTTTTCCCAATCTTCAGTGCAGGGAACACCCACCTTGACCGAATCGATAAAGCTTTTTTTAGACACAGTTACACCTCCGGCTAAACACTTTGCTTCAAAGTGTTTGCGATAATTATATAGACAGACTTCGGGGAAATTTGTTCCTGAAAATTAAGCGAACGTTAGTGATCTGTGTGCCTAGATGCCGCCAGTTTTTCGAATGGTTGCACCCGCGACTGAAAAAAATAATTGGCCATCTTGAGGGATGGTTGCCTTGAAGCCGCCGAGAGTTTTATTTATTTCGGTGGAGGCGATGTTTGCTGCGGGACAAGTTTGTACTTGAACGCTATGTTGCCGATATCGCGGGTACGCTCAAGAATGGTCCGGTATATCCAGTTGTAATGGTCGGTGGACCAGAATTGGATCACCTGTTTGGCCTTAAGCTCGCCCATCAACTCGCGGTCGGCACGGTATTCGAGATAGCAGACCAGGAGATGCAGATATGTCGAGTTTTCGTCGCGGGCACCTTCGGGAGGTCCGGCAGGAACCTTGGGAAATAATACGCGAAGCTCTTTTATCGCCTCGTCTGTTTCCTTCGACAAATTAACCAGGTGCCAGTGGATCTGTTCGTGAACGTAGGTTGAAAGCAGAAGCTCGTCGTCCTTGATGTGCCGCGTGTTCAGGGTCAATACCGGGTGGCTGTGCGGGATCGCCTTTTCGTCGATCTCGACCTTTCGGATGAATGTCCATTTCGAGAGGTCGTGGGCCGCGATCAGCCGCTCAAGCTGCACTTTTGTTTTTGCCTCGGCGGGCGTGTTGTTCTTTAATGAAATTTCAATTTTTTGTGCGGCGACGGCGAGGCTGAGGTTGAGCAGTACGAACAGATAAAGGGCGATCCTGTTATTCATCGTTTACGACGGGGAGCTAGTTTAGGAATTCCTGCTTTTTCTCTTCTATTAAACTCACCGACCGGTCAAAAGGTTGCGCTTCTTCTTCCAGCGTCCAGATTTCGAACAACGCGGGCGGGCATTCGGTAACGAAGCGGGAAGGTTTCTGTAATACTGTTTGGCGGTTGTAATCGGTCAGGAGCAGCGGGTAGGTGATATAAAGCTCGTCCTTTGCACGAGTAAGAGCGACGTACCAAAGCCGGCGCTCTTCTTCTTCACTATCGATTTCCTTCAAGCTGCGGGGTGACGGGAATTTTCCTTCCGCCGCCCAGATGATGAAGACGGCTTTCCATTCAAGGCCTTTTGCCTGGTGGACGCTGGTCAGCGTCAGAAGTTCATCGTCCTCGCCGCCCTCGACCACCTCTTCGCCGACGATGGCCTGAGGTTCCTTGAAACGTTCAGTGGAGAGCAGGGCAAGCTCGGCGAGGAAATCTTCGGTCGAAGTGTAGCGGTTCGCAAACTGCGCCAGGCCGCGGAGGTCCTCCATGCGAGCGTCCGCGTTCTCATAATTTTCCTGCAGGTATTGCTCGTAACCGTTTTCGAGGACCAGCGTGATCTGCTTTGACGGATTGCCTCGGATTTCGGTGCTAACCAGCAGTTCGATCAGCTTGATGAAATCCAGCCATGGCTGGCTGGAGCGGAGGCGTCCTGTTTGCGTCAGAGGCGGAAACCCGCGCGGTAGCAAGGGTGTATTCGTGGCGTCCTCTAGTTTGGGTGTTCCGGAATCTACACCCTCCCTACCGGTCGGGTTTCCGCCTGCGCTGTCGCTGATCTGTTCGAATATCCGTGTTGCTGTCTTATTCCCGACGCCCGGGATAAGCTTGAGAATACGTTTCCATGCCAGCTCGTCGCGCGGATTCACGATGATCCGCAGATAGGAAATGACATCCTTGATATGTGCCTGCTCGAAAAATCGCACGCCGGATTGAATGCGATAGGGAATGTTGCGGCGCGACAGTTCAAGCTGCAGTTCGATCGAATGATAATGCGAGCGGTACATCACAGCGATGTCTTCGAGGCCTGTTCCTTCGTCGCGGAGTTCGAGGATGCGCGAGGCGATGAAAGCGGACTGCTGCTCGACATCGGAGCAGGGAACCAACGCGGGTTTCCAATCCTTTGAACGCTTCACGGCCTGCAGCACCTTTGGGAACTGCCGCCGGTTGTGCGAGATGGAAACGTTCGCCACGCCAAGAATTTCGGGCGTCGAGCGATAGTTCAGTCTCCAACTTGAAAAGCTGAGCTTCGGGATATCGTTTCGGGAAATTCGTAAATATTTGTGAACTCCGCCCCGCGCCAAGCGAAGATCGACTGGGCGTCGTCACCGACTACCATCACGTTCCGGTGCTTTACGGCCAGCAGGTCGATTATCTCTGCCTGCAACCGGTTCGTGTCCTGATACTCGTCGACGAGAATGTGTTGGAACTGTTCGGCGTAGAGGTCCGCGATAGTTTGCTTTTCGATCAGCAGCTTTTTTACGTTGAGCAGAAGATCGTCATAATCCATCACGTTCCGCTCTTTTTTTCGGACCTGGTAAATGGAATCGACACGCATTATCTGCTGCGTGAGCATTTCGAAATACGGATACTTGCCTGCGATGACGTTCTCGATCGGGAGGTCGGTGTTGTTTGCAAAGCTGATGATGTCCTGGACGACCTCGGGTTTGGGAAAGCGTTTCGCCTTGGTATCGATAGCGGCGTCTTCGATGCAGAGGGCGATCAGGTCGCGGGCGTCTTCGCTGTCGAGGATGGAAAAGTTCGAATCGTAGCCGATGCTGGTTGCGTGCCGACGCAGCATCATATTGGCGATGCGGTGGAAAGTTCCGCCCCAGATGCGATGGACGTTCTGGTTGCCGGTCAGCGATTCGACCCGCCGCAGCATCTCGCGTGCGGCACGGTTGGTAAAGGTAGCGAGAAGTATCCGCTGCGGCGAAACGCCTTGTTCGATCAGGTAAGCGACGCGATACGTAATGGCGCGCGTCTTGCCGGTTCCGGCACCCGCGACGACCAACGTCGCCTTTGGCGGCGCCGTTACGACACGGAACTGCTCTTCGTTAAGCTCGCTTTTATATCGTGTAAGCCGTTCGGGAAGGGCGCCTTGATCTCGCTTTAAAACATAGCGTGCCACAAGTTTCATTTATAGCACGCTATATCGTTAATTAAAACCGGGCATTTTGCCGAAGGCCGCTTATCGCCTGTTGCCTCGTCCGTAGGTTCCGGCCGAAAGCGGCTGCGGGCGGGCCGCACCGTTCATCGAACTGCGGCCTACCGTGGCGGGCCCGTCGGCGTTAAAGTCGCCGCCTGTGATACCTGATCTCCGTCCAGAGGCAGCACTAGTTCTCGGACCGGGACCTCTCATTAGGTAATCGGCTCCATCGACCTGGCCGTCGCCGTTGAAGTCGCCAGATAAACCGGTACGCCTCGGGCGAAGGCCTGTGCCGACCTGATTACCTTGTACCAGCTGAGATATTCGTGCCTCGTCGTCGAAGGTTGTGTCTGCAAATCCTTTTGGCCGCACGTTCCCGTTTATCTGCGGACCGACGTTCGACACGTTTCCGGAGGGTCGCCGGGCTTTGGCCCACAACGGCTCGTCATTACCTTCGAAAGTTACGGAGTTTGCCCGACGGGCTCCCGGCTTCCCGTCGCCCCAATTGACCGATCGACGTCCGTCGTGGTTCGTGTCGCGGTCGACACCGCGGCTTGAGCGATTTTGGTGGCTCGATATCTGGTCGTTACCTGACTGTCCATTGACATGAACACTCTGTCGGTGCCTGCCTCGACCGCTGTTTTGCGCCATGGCCGTCGTAACGGCGGAAATAGAAATAACAATGATTGCAAAAATGATGATCGTTCGTTTCATGATTTCTCCTGTATCAAACACCGGCCATTATTTTCGACGGGCCGCTCGCCGTATGATGAAGAAGCTTTTTCTTCTTCTTATGTCGGCGTTAGACACTTGAGGAAACGGAAAAGTCTTAATTATTTTGAAGGATTTCGAAAGAAATATTTATTTGCGAATATGCGATAAAGATAAGGCAAAAGGGAGCTTATATGATCGTCAATAAGCTCCTTTTATACTTCCGAAGTAACCATCGCAGGATCTACGCTTCAGCGGCCGGATCGTGACTCGACGGAGAATTCCAGATGGCGATCAGCCGCTTTCGGCTTTCCATTTTTGCTTCGAAATCGGGCAGCGATCGAACAAGCTCTTCGAGATGAATAAGAAAGTCGGGTTCGCGAAACATCTCGCGAACTTCGGCGAGAAACGGTTCGATCTTTGCGAAAACGAAAACGTGTTCCGTGTTGGCGTCGAGGAACATCTTGCGGTCGATACCGTCATTCAGAACGAACGAGGCGGCCGTATCCCAATATGAAGTGACCATTCGGAAATTCGCGCTCGCACGTTCGCCGCCGCGAAAAAGTCCGACGATGTCCATTGCCGTCTTCGGTGCAAATTCGGTGAAAAACCATCGCCTTGCCAGCCGCATCTGTTCGTCACGCCGAAGCTCGTAAAGCTTCAAAATGGCCATCACGTCTTCTTGTTTACTCATAGGTTTCTAAATCGCCCGGCCTCGTCTTTCGAAGCTCCATTCCGTCGTTGCGATCAGTTTGCCATTACTGATCGACCGGCAAAATTCGATGTTACGTCGCGCCGCCGCGAGTTTTCCATTCGACAGCCGCAACGCATTGTGAAACTCGATCTCAGCTTTGTCGAACTCGAAGTTCATCGCCATGATTACGCCTAGATTGTTGTGGCCCAACGCCGCGTCGACGCTGCGGTGGTCGATCGACTTACGGAATGCAGCGGCCGCACTCGCATGATCGCGCAACGCAAGATAAACGAATGCGAGGTCGAACCATGTCTCGCCGTTGTCCGGGCGGATAGCTAACGCTTTTAGAAATGCCTCGCGGGCCGCCGGCCAATTCTCAAGTGCCGATTCGGCCATTCCCAGTGCATAAAAACTTCTCTCGAGATTGCGGCCCGAATACCTGATTGCCTTGTTGAACTCGATCACAGCAACTTTCAGTTGGCCGGTTCGATAGAGGCAAACGCCAAGGTTGTAGCGGATCTTCTCGGTGAAATCTTCAGGTCCCTCCTCGTCCAGTATCAATGCCGAGCGATAGCCTTTCAACGCCTTTTCGAATTCGCCGGCGTTGGCCGCGATTGTCGCTTCCTCGAAAGCACGCTTAGCATGGAGTGATTGTCCGAAAACCGGTAATGCAGAAATTATCAGGAAAAAGGCAATTAAAAAATTACGCATATCATTAAATCTCCTCAGACTTTTGTGGTCCGATCAGAGTTTATGAAATGCCGGCGATTCCTGTATTTCGAGGTTTTGCGGTTTGTTATCTGAGATTGCTCATAAGCGAAGCCTCTACGCGAGCTTCAGCTCCCGCCATGATCGGGGCGTAAGGTTCGTAAATTTGCGGAAGAGCGTTGTGAAATGGCTTTGGTTCTTAAAGCCGGTGCGAAGGCTGATCTCGACGATCGGCAGCTCCGGTTCGGCGAGAAGCTGTTTTGCCCGCTCGATGCGCTGCTGCATCACGTAATGCTGCGGCGTCATACCGGCCGTTTTTCTGAAAGCCCTGGCAAAATGAAACTGGCTAAGATCTGCCACGCCTGCGAGTTCAGCCAGGCTGAGGTCCTGATCAAGATTGGCGTCGATAAATTCCTTGACACGACGGAACCGGTAGCCCGACAACCCGCCGTTTGCCGGTAACCGCACAAGCGTCGTCGAATAATTCGTAAGGAGATGCAGGGTCAGGGTTTGAATAAGCGAATCGGTGAACAGTTTGCCCGAAGGCGTGTTTGCGGCGGAATCGTCAAGCAACGTCAGACCGATATTCTGTATCAACGCATCGTCCTTTCGA
This sequence comes from uncultured Acidobacteriota bacterium, assembly GCA_963763355.1. Lineage (GTDB taxonomy): Bacteria > Acidobacteriota > Blastocatellia > Pyrinomonadales > Pyrinomonadaceae > OLB17. Next base: position 181,191 of record CAVXOI010000007.1, on the reverse strand, counting down.
TAAACTTCCTGGAATTCAAAGTTCGGCGAAAAATGGTTTTCGACGGCGGTCCGTGCAACAAAATCGGGATCGAAAGAGAAACCCATATTCTCGAGCGGGACGTCCCAGCGTGCACTGATCGCCTGGCCGGCAGGCGTGATGCAGACATTGCCGCTGTCGCCGCGGGTAACGACGCGGCGTCCGTTTGCAGAAATCTTTTCGGTAACGAGTTTCCCTTTGAGAGCGACGTTCACCTCGTGAAACGTGTTGGTGTGCTCAAGCATTCGGCCGGGCAGAACACGCGCCCGGTGAACACGAAGCCCCGGCCACTCGCCGATCTGTTTGAACAAATACGGTTCCTCGCTTGTCGATCGCCACTCTATCTGCATGAAATTCTTTGTAACTTTCCTAGTAACAAAAAGCAAGTAATATTTATGTCACGTCGTTCATTCGGAAGCGACACGCGAGATGTGAAGAGTGTCGAGGTATTGCTGAAACTTGATGGCCCGGCCGTCGCGCATCGTCCAAATATGGGCGACTTGAGCCCGAAACTCGCTCTCCTTTCCGCGAAGCTTGCCGTGATAATAGCCGAGCACGACCACGCGGCCGTTTTCACCGGCAAAGATCTCGTCCGGGACCACGATCAGTTTTTCAAAACCGGCCTCGATCCGGGCAAAAACGCCCGTCCTTACCGCATCGACGCCGTGATAGGGGCTCATGTCCGCGAGCGGGGAATTGTCCGCCGCGTGCCATTCGAAGTCGTCAACGAAATGCGACAGAATGGCTTCATAATCACGTTCGGCGAACGCATCGTAAACACGCTCGATCATTGCTTTCTCATCAGCTGTCATTTAGGTCTCCTTAAGACAAACTCTCGAAGGCGGCCCTGCCCGCTTCCTTAGCCATTCGATCATCTTCCGGTACGGACCGGAGCCATAGCTGATCCTCGATACACCAAGTCCGGCCATATCCTTGTTTGACGGAGTGTCAGACATGACCAGTATATTCACAGGAAGGGATGTGGCGTCGCACAGCTTCCTGATCAACTCTGCATCGCGCAGACCCGGCGCGAACAAGCCGCTCGCTCCTGCGTTCGCATAGGCATCGCAACGCGCGACCACCTCGTCAAACTGTTCGCCGGTCGCGGCGGCAGGCAGAGTTTTTAGGAACACGTCCGTTCGTGCATTGATGAACAGCGGGACCGAGCCGTTGTCGGCCGCTTCGCGAACGGCCGCGATCCGTTTCGACTGCTCTTCGATCGAATAAAGCCCCTCGGCGCCCACGATCTGGTCTTCGAAATTGATGCCGAGGGCACCGGCTTCGATCACTTTGGCGATGTTTTCCTTTAGTCTATTTATTTCGGCTGCGTATCCGCCCTCGAAATCCAGCGTGACGGGCAGATCGACCGTTGCCGTAATTCGCCGCAGGTTAGCCAGTGCCGCCTCGAGCGGCAGCTCCTCGCCGTCGGCATAACCATCTGCGGCCGCGACCGACCAGCTGCCCGTCGCAATAGCCTTGGCACCAGCGTCAGAAACGGCCTTTGCACTTCCCGCGTCCCAGATGTTGAACAATATCAGCGGATCGCCTTTAATGTGAAGCTCGCTGAAAATTTCAGCTTTTTCTTTTTGCGAGATCATTTCTCCTCTCGATATATCTTGAATTTGGCCTGCAAGTTTCTCTTTTTATTTCAGTGGATAGTTTGATAGTTGACAGTGAATAGTTCTTTATTATTCGCTAGTCACTTACCACTATCCACTGAAAAACCGCAGCGGCTAAGCATTCGCCGCCTTTTCGTGATCGGCGATCGCCTGTGTTGCACATTCGTCGCAGCAAACCGTTATTTCTTTCCCTGCGACCGTTACTTTTACTCCGCCGTCCGTGATCTCCCAATCGCAGACCGGACACTTAGATGCAGCCATTTTTTTGACCTCCAAAATGATGAGATTTATGAAAAGCGCCAGGTAAGACGCCCTTCATGGAGTCAGTTTATTGGGAGCCCGGACGTTCAAGCTATCAGATCCTTGCTCATTTCGCTGATGGCCTTGCCGCTCGCTTTCTTTCGAAAATCAGAAGGCGTTTCGCCGAACTCGCGGCGGAATACATCGGTGAAATGGCTATGGCTGGAAAAGCCGAGATCGAGGGCTATCGATGTCAGATCTGCACGCGCGGCGGCTATCAATTCAAGAGATGCCCGCAGCCGCAGCAGCGTCAGATAACGATGAACAGGCCAGCCTGTTTGCTCGAGGAAGATACGCGAGAAATTAAACGGCGAAGCGTTGACCGCGGCCGCCACGTGTTCCAGGGTTACGGCTTCGGACATGTGGGATGAAAGATAAGCCTTGGCTGCTTCAGCCCGCTCGGCATGGTCGGCCGTGGTCGTTTTTCGGCGTTTTCGTTTGATGCCGTGGCGAATGTAAGCGGCTTCCAGAACATCGGCCATGAGCTGCAGACCGGTCACGTCCGCCCAAAGCGGCTCAAGCGGATAATCCTCCGCTCTTTCCAGTCGCCGCACAAAATCGCGATGCCGCCGGAATACCTCGGGTTCGCAAGGGCCGGTCAGGAACGGAAACGGAGCATCGGGATGTTCGTCGATGGTCGAGTCAAGTTCGCGAATAATGTCGGTCAGGATACTTGGCGCGACGGTAAAGGATGTCCCGCGGTCGCCGTGATCTACCGGATGGCTGACTTGATAAACGGTGTCCTTTGAAAAGAACATTGCCTGGTTCACGTCCGCGGTCGCCTGCAGTTTGCCAAAGTGTTTTGAGAAGGCGCCGTGCCGAAGCAGCGTGATCGAATTTGTGTCCGTGTGCTCTTCAGCCGATCTTTTACAGCTTGTGTCGCGGCAGATGTAATCGCGCACGCCGATCATCGGGCTATCGTAAAGGGTGCGAAACGTGAGCAGGTCGGTTGCCGGCATTTAGTCTAATCGTATTTGATTGTGGCTGTTATTGCTACAAACCGGTGGCCTCCTGGTTATGACGGGCCCGGCCTGTTACAGCATTTCGAGATTTTTTGGTTCTGGGCCTATTGACAAACATGAACCGATCAATATACCCTATGGGGGTATAGAGGTATTACGAATATGGACAGTTACGAACATCACGCTGGGCATCACGGGACCGATACAGACTTGTCTCGAATGGCGGTGAGCGCCACATTACACTGTTTAACCGGATGTGCGATCGGCGAGGTTGCGGGCCTCATAATCGGTACATCTTTGGGGCTCGGCACGGGTGCGACGATCGGACTCGCCGTAGCATTGGCATTTGTTTTCGGCTACGCGCTTTCGACGCTGCCCCTGCTTAAAGTAGGCCTTGGTTTCTTTTCGTCCCTATCCATTGTTTTCGCCGCAGACACATTGTCGATCCTAACAATGGAGATAGTCGATAATCTTGTTATGTTCCTCATTCCCGGAGCGATGGATGCCGGCTTGATCAATCCGCTTTTTTGGATCAGTATGCCGATCTCGCTGGCGGCCGCATTTCTTGCCGCGTTACCGGTGAATAAGTATCTTTTGAAACGAAACAAGGGCCATGCGCTGACGATGCAGCATCTTCATGGCCACCATCATTAAGGAGTAATATGACGACCCACGGATATAGCGATAACAAGCAGCAATTACTTAAACGACTGAATCGTATAGAAGGCCAGGTCCGCGGGGTTTCGAAAATGGTCAGTGATGAAAGATATTGCATCGATATCCTGACACAGATAAGCGCGATAGGAGCGGCGCTTGATAAAGTCGCCGTGGAACTGGTTCGTGATCACGCCCGACATTGTCTAAACAAGTCGGTTAAGGCCCACGACGGCGGACGCGACAAAGCGGACGAGCTGGCCGACGCCATCGGCAGGATGCTTTGATAGGAGTTTTGTATGGAAACCAAACCATTACTTTATGCCCTGGTCGGATTTTTCTTAGGCGGACTTATTGTCTCCATTGCCGCCGCGAACCTGTATAAACCCACAAAAAGCGAAGTCCCGATGGGTGAAATGACTTCATCACTTCGAGAGAAAACAGGTGATGATTTCGATTCCCTTTTTATTAGTCACATGATCGAGCATCATCAAGCGGCGGTCGATATGGCCAGGCTTTCGGCACAAAATGCGAAACATGAAGAGATAAAAAAGCTTTCTCGCGAAATAATTGTCGCCCAGGAAAAGGAGATCGCTCAGATGAAGCAATGGCAACAGCAATGGGGCTATAGCGGCTCACGGCAACGCAGGACACTAATACAAGGTTTGTTTAGTGGGGTGCTTTATTGATCGTCCTCGCGGGAACATACGGTGGAGGGCGCGTTTCTTTACATTGATTTTATTGGCTTATATACTTCCTGAGATGAAGATTGTGCGAGCAAAACGAGCGATATTTGTCCTTGCGGCACTGTTGTCGCTTTTTGGCTCGACACTCGCGGCCTGCGGCTGCTCGCACCACGAAGCCGCGGCGGTACCCGTTAAGGCTTCCTGCCACGGAGCAAGTCACGAAACTGGGGAGCAACCGGAAAACGTTGATCAGAATGCTTCCGGCGACAACGTGGAAACCGAATGCAGCTGCTTTGTAAATGAGCCGAGTCCGGCGCTTTCCTTAAAATCGAGGGTACCAACTGACAACTCGAACGACGAGCCGCTTGAACAGCTTGTCTTCGAGGGCGAACTTGTCGTTGTTGCGCGTTTGAGCGGAACGGCCGATCACTACTCCCTGATCCCACCCTACAGTTCCCATCACAGCACCCGTGCGCCCGCGCGAGCCCCTCCGCGCCTATAAATCCTGAAAAACTAGTTTGTTCCCCGGTTCGACTATCTCGGCCGGAGCGTGTTTTGCGTCGGAACACCGCGTTATCCAACGCGCAAACCGATTTGGATTTACAAGATTCGGAGAAAAATTCGTGAAGAACTTAATATTGCTATTTTTTATTGCTCTTGCAGGGAGCATTCATACATACGCGCACACGGCGTTCACGTTGGTCAGCAGCCAGAAAAAGACCGTTAAAGCGACTGATCTCGCGTCGCTTGAAAAGAACCAAACGACCGCCAAGCGTGAAGGCTCCAACCTTACGTTTAGCGAAAAGGAAATAAGGCTTGTCATCATTACCGGTCCCGAGGACGATATGTTGTCGTATCGGATACAGGGCGTCCGTAACCCGACGCTTGTCGTTCCGGCGGGCGCAACGCTGAAGATTCTGTTTATAAACGTCGATACCGATATGCGGCACGATGTACGTTTCGGCCATTTCACGCAAGCGTTCGACGTTGCGGTCGATATAGCGGAAACCGCGGGGAGTACAAAGTTGACGGCCCGATCCGAAGACGGAACGCTGCAAGCGGAAGAGATCGTCGTTAAAGCAAACAACAACGGCCAGTACAAATATTTATGCTCGGTTCGCGGCCATGCCAAGGGCGGAATGTGGGGCCACATCGCCGTCGGCGTCAAGCCGGATCCGAACGCAAAGCCGCCCGAGAAGATCGAGCATGTCCATTCGCCCGAGGAAGAGAAGGACCACGATCACCCAGCGCAGCCGGCGGCAAAGCCTTCGCCGACACCGCATGGCGATCACAATATGCCTCCGCCAAAACCTTCGCCAACGCCCCACGGCGATCACAATATGGCGCAGCCGAAAGCTTCACCTGCACCGCATGACGGCCACAGCCAGCCCAGCAAAACGACAAAGGGCGCTGCATCGGACGAGCACGGCGGACATTCGATGCAAATGTCGTCCACTATCGATATCGCCGACCCGATGAACCGCGAAGGGTCTGGAACTTCGTGGCTGCCCGATTCGTCGCCGATGTACGCTTGGTCAAAGATGTATGGCGACGGCGGGATGCTGATGCTGATGGGAACACAGTTCCTGCGGTATACGCAGATCGGATCGAGCCGCGATGTTTCGGCGGCCGGGAAAGGAGGTCGCAGCAGGTTTGATGCGCCGAACATGTTCATGGCCATGTATTCCCGGCCGTTGACGAAGCGGTCGCAGCTTGGGCTGCGAGTAATGGCGAGCCTCGATCCGGCGATCGAGTGCGGTTACGGTTATCCACTGCTTTATCAATCCGGCGAGCTTTTTCGCGGCGAACCGATACACGACCGTCAGCACCCGCACGATTTTATCTCGGAGTTGGCAGCATCTTACTCATACAAAACGGCAGAGAAGCAGTCGTTTTTCGTGTACGGAGCGATCGTCGGCGAACCGGCTCTCGGGCCGCCGATGTACCTGCATCGCGCGTCCGGAATGAATAACCCCGATGCACCGATCGGGCATCATTGGCAGGACGCATCGCATATTACGTGGGGCGTGATCACGGGCGGATATAACTTCGGCAAATTTAAGATCGAGGCAAGTGCGTTTAACGGCACCGAGCCCGACGAGAACCGGTGGGCGTTCGACAAACTGCGGCTGAATTCCTTCAGCGGCCGTTTGTCGTTCAACCCGACGAAGGACTGGGCGTTCCAGATCTCGCATGGCTACCTGAAAAACCCGGAGCGTGCCGAGCCCGACCTCGAGTCGATCCGCCGGACGACGGCCTCGGCTATATACAACAAACAGTTCAGCGAGACCCGAAATTGGGCGAGCACATTTGTTTGGGGTCAGAACTACAAAGAAGGCGGGTACACCAACTCCTTCCTGTTTGAAAGCGATTACAGCTTTGGCAAGAACTCGGTCTTTCGGCCGCGTCGAACGGGTCCAAAAAGACGGTCACGAGCTTGTCATCCCGCACAGCGATCCGATCCACGATGATGTCTTTTGGGTCGGAGCATATTCGCTCGGCTACGTCCGGGATATCGTGAAGGGCAAGGGAATCGATGTCGGCCTTGGCGGAATGCTGACGGCAAATTCGAACCCGGCGGCCTTGACGCCGTACTACGGCGGGACGACCCACGGCGGGTGGCAGGTGTTCTTACGCCTCCGGCCGTCGAAGATGAAATATTGACGCGACAGAAAACCGGAGTGCGATGCGTTAGCTCGTGCTCGCGACAATAACCTCCAGCCGGACGCGCCTCCTTAACCGAAATCGTTACAGCAGTTTCGGGCCTTTTGTCTTGCCCTTCCCCGTCCCTTTCCTCCACCCCTACGAAGGTCGAGAAAGTTCATAGTCCCACTGTTCCCGGACGTGTAAGCGGAAAACCCGGCACAGCGCTTGCGGAAAGCTCCGGCGGGGGTTGGTTATATGAAAAGTATAGAGAAATGTGTAGTGAATTGTTACATATTCACCCTCTTTCTTTGGGTCTTAATGTCGGTTGCCGCCGCTCAGGGGCCGGATGCGGAGGCAAAACGGGTGGCAGCGGATTTCGAGCGACGCGTTCGTGAGTATACCTTGCGGCGGGAGGCAATCGAAGACCGGATGCCCAAGCTTTCCAAGAAGGCATCGGCGGAGGAGATTACCGCCCACAAGAACGCCCTGCTGCAAGCTGTACTTGCTGAGCGTAAGGGCGCCATACGAGGAGTCGTCTTCACACCTGCCGCCGAACATATGATCCGTTCGACGGTCGCGAGTCTATACAAAGGGCGCGATCGGATGGAATTGAGAAAAGAGCTGGCTGAGGCGGAGAACGCTACGGTCGTCGTCAGAGTGAACGGGGTCTATCCGGAAAGGGCCGAGCTGCTGGAAATGCCGCCAACATTACTGTTGGCGTTGCCTCAAATGCCTAAGCAGGTGCGCTACCGCTTCGTCGGTACGAACCTCCTCCTGGTTGACCGGGAGAACCATCTGATAATTGATTACATGCCGAATGCTTTGCCGTAAAAGACAAAGGAAGGAGCACGAAAGCTTATGAAACGCATTTATTCATCAGTCTTGATAATGGTCATCGGGGCCGGAGCGATCCTGTTACCGGTCGATGTGGCCGGGCAGGCGCTTAATGCCGCCGGAACGGCCGCAAAGATCGCACCTATTCCCTCCATCACGCTGCCATTAAAGAAGGATTCGGTTCGACTGGCCGTCTTCGGCGACGCGGGGAGAGGAACCGAGATACAGTACGACCTGGGCACTGTAATTGCCGACTACCACCAGGCCTTTCCTTTCGATACAGTCCTGCTGACCGGCGATAACATCTACGGTGCGGATGGTCCGGCCGACATGAAAAACAAGTTTGAGCTGCCATATAAGTCGCTGCTCGACAGAGGCGTGAAATTCTACGCTTCCCTGGGCAATCACGACACGTCCAACCAGCGGATGTACGAACACTTCAACATGAAGGGCGAAGAGTATTATCGGATAGAACGCGGCAACGTTTCCTTTTACGCGTTGAACAGCAACTACCTCGATAAAAAGCAGCTCGACTGGCTGACCGGAAAACTATCAAAAGATCCGAACAAATGGCGGGTTGCCTTCTTCCATCATCCGCCGTACTCATCGGGCGGCCGGCACGGCTCCGACGAGGATGTACAGAAGGTCCTTCACCCGCTGTTCGTCACGCACGGTGTAGATGTGGTCTTTACCGGCCACGATCACTTTTACGAGCGCGTGAAACCTCAGGACGGCATTACCTATTTCGTCGCGGGTGCAGCGGGAAAGATTCGCAAAGGGGACATCAAGGAGCGGACGGGGATAACCGCGGCGGGGTTCGACACTGATCTTTCGTTCATGCTCGTAGAGTTCACGGGCGACGAGATGCACTTTCAGGTGATCTCGAAGGCTCGGAAGACTGTGGACTCGGGAGTGATCAAGCGGCGAGATTAACCGCCGCCCGTGTCACTTACATGTCTTGAGACAGACTCGCGGAAACCTGGAACAGAACCGGAGCGGCCGGCATGCACGCTTTCCGCTCCCACGCATTAGTCCACCGCGAAGCTGACGTTCACGACCGCAGTCATATCCTTGTCGATCGTGGACGTATCGTAAACACCGTAATCCGAAACATCGGTCGAGTCAGCCGCTGTGATCTGCAGGACGCCCATCTTGGCCGAGCGGACCGAGCCGATCGAATTTCCTGTGCTCGAAGCGATCTTCTCCGCGCGCTCCTTCGCGTCCTTGGCCGCCTCGCCGAGCATCTCGACCTTTAGGTCGCCGATCTTTGTGTAGTAGTACTTCGGCGCGCTCGATTCGATCAATATTCCCTGGTTGATGAGTTCGGTAGCTTCTCTCGCCACCTGCGAGATCTTTGCGACATCGTTCGATTTCACCTCGATCTGCTGGGACAGCGAATAGCCCGTGATCTCGGACGACTCGTTCCCGTCGGCGTCGCGCCGTTTCAGCGTCGTTGTCGTAATCGATGAAACCGTCATCTGATTCTCGCCAATGCCTTTGGAGAGCAGGTACTGCTTGATCCGCGGAATATTGTCGGAAAGCTGTTTATAACTGTCCGAAAGCTGCGGAGCCTGGACCGAGACGCCGGCACTCCACACCACCAGGTCCGATGTGATCCGTCGTTTGGCCGAGCCCGTCACTGTGATCGCCTCGTCGCCCTTTTTCGATCCGCGGTACGACCAGCCCAAAATAAGAGAAGAAATGATGAGTCCAACCGCCAGGGCCGTACCCGCGTTAAAATATCCGTTTGTTTTTTCACCGTTCATAATGTCCATATCCTCCTCAAGGACGGATGGATAATACGACATGTAAACACGCGGTATAACGGAGCCGGACACATTGGCGTACTGTGGTTAGCCACACCACTCGCGGCGACTTAGTCCTGGACTATTCATTATTCGTTATTCGCTATTCATTATTCCGAACTGGTAAAAAAGTTATCTTCGGAATAATGAATAATGAATAGTGAAAATTGAATAATCAGGACCGCGTTAACAGATAGGCTTCAGTTTGCAATTGGTATGGCGTGAATATACGATGGAATTTACTCAAATTCTAAGCAGAGAGGGTTTTACGCAATGAAATTTCCAGGCGGATTCGACATGCAGTCGATGATGAAACAGGCCCAGCAGATGCAGGAAGAGATGGGCAAAAAGATGAAGGAAACGGTCGTCGAGGCATCGGCCGGCGGCAGTGCCGTGAACGTAAAAATGCGCGGCGATTTTGAGGTCGTCTCGCTCACCATCTCGCCCGACCTGGTCAAGGACGGCGACACCGAGATGATCCAGGACCTGACCGTTGCGGCATTGAACGAAGCACATCGCAAAGTCGAAGAAACGCTTAAAGGCCAACTCGGTGGAATGCTTCCACCGGGACTTGATGTAATCTTGCGATTTCAGAGTTCGAGCTTTAGCGATTGCCGTTCGCTGCCGCGATCTGAGGTATGCAAACTAAAGCAATCGCGAACTCGCGAATTAGAACATTGAAAATGCTTGATTATTCAGAACCAGTAGCCCGCCTTATCGACGAATTCAAACGCCTGCCAGGCATCGGAGGCAAGTCGGCGCAGCGGCTGGCGTTCTATATCCTTCGCCGGCCCAAGGCCGAGGTTGATAACTTTGTCGCATCACTGCTTGAGGTGAAGGAAAAGATCGTCTTTTGCTCTGTTTGCAATAATGTTACGGACATCGATCCGTGCCATTACTGTACGAACCCGAAACGCGACCGGTCGATCATCTGCATAGTCGAAGAACCTTATAACCTAGTGGCTGTCGAGAAGACACGTTCGTTCCGCGGCCTTTATCACATCCTGCACGGTTCGCTCTCGCCGATCCGTGGTATCGGGCCGGATGAGTTGATGCTGCCTAATCTTTTTCCACGGCTGAAACCGGAAAATAACGACGGCGTCGAGGTCAAAGAGATCATCGTCGCGACCAACCCGACCACCGAGGGCGAAGCGACCGCAAACTACATCGCACGCCTCCTGAAACCGCTCGGCGTCCTCGTCACCCGCATCGCCATGGGAATGCCTGTCGGTAGCGACCTTGAGTATGTTGACGAAGTCACGATGGACAAAGCTCTCGCGAATCGTCACGAAATTTGACCGCCGATTATACAACTAAACGCCAATATCATGCCTCATAAACATTTGTCTGGTGAGGAAATGTTTATGAAGTTCTTAAGTTTGCTGCTCGCAATGCTGTTCGTCGGCCTCTCTCCGCACGCCGCCCTTTCGCAGTGCTGCTGCTCTAAAGCAGAGTTCACCATAACCGACGACGGCGGCCAGCCGCTTAAGAAAAACGACGTTAAGATCAGCGTTATCTCCGACCAAAGCCGGGGCGGGGCTTCATTTGATGAAGCCGATAATGACGAAGCAAGGGTACAGTTCCGCATCGGATGCGGCAACGGTAAGGAGTCGTTGTTGCTCGAATATCTGGGCAGCGAGATGCGGATCCGATTCATGCTGTATGGCGAATTCGGCCGCCCAAAGGGCGAAGTGGCGTTCACGCCGGGCAACTATGTTGCGGAATTGGAAAAAGAGCGAGAAGATGAAGGTGCTCGGAAGCTCGTCTTTCGCAAGGCAACCGCGAAAGAGATGAAGGAGATCGAGCCGCCCGCAGCTTCGGATGAGCCTTCAGATCAAACGATTAATCCTTTCTGACCTGATCTTGAAACGCCGCGGCACGCTTGTGTTTCGACTCATTCTCGCACTGTTCGGAACGGCGCTCCACCTATTCTTTCGACGCATCGAGACCGTCAACGCCGACGTGGTACCCCGGGGAACCGGCGTCATCTTCGTGATGAACCATCCGAACGGCCTGGTCGACCCGGCCCTTGTTTTTGTTGCACTTCCGCGAAAGATATCGTTCCTCGCAAAATCGACGTTGTTTAGGATGCCGGTCATCTCGTTCCTACTGCGGACAGTAGGTGCGCTTCCGCTTTACCGGAGGATGGATGCCGGCGAGGATGTTTCGAGAAACCAGCAGACATTCGAACTTTGCCGCGATCTGCTGCAGAAAGGCGGCTCGATCGCGTTGTTTCCGGAAGGTATTTCACACAATTCACCGAAACTGCTGCCGGCCAAAACCGGAGCGGCACGCATCGCTCTAGGTGCGGTTTCGGTCGACGGTGGCGAGCCGCTTGATCTTCAGATAGTGCCGGTCGGATTGTACTATACGAGCAAAACTACCTTCCGCAGTGAAGCCCTTCTTCATTTCGGCAAACCGTTCAGGGTCGAGCCGGTTTCTATTGATGATAACGGCCACCCTGAACGAGAGGCAGTCCGTACGCTGACCACGCGTATCGAAGAGGCTCTTCGCGAGGTAACGCTCAACGCAGAATCGGAATCCGACGTGCACACCGCCCGCCTGGCAGAAGAGATCCTTTCAGCGACCGACTTTAATGCCAGCCTTGGCAACAAGCTCGAATTCCTGCAAAGCTTTGTTGCAAATTCCGCGAAGGAAAGCGGCGGTGCGAGAGACCCCGAATTGGTCCGTAAGATCGTCGAGTACGACGATAAGCTAAATGATTTCGGCCTCGAACCCGAGCATCTTTCGCTGGCCCAATTTCGACGACGCTCGGTTGTTCGGCAGGCATTTCTACAAACATGGCCGATCGTACTGCTGGCTCCTTTTTCACTGATCGGTACGGTCGTCCATTACCCCGCTTATCGTTTATGCGGATGGATCGCGAAACGGCTTTCGGGCCGCGATGCCGAAGACATAGCTTCGACGGTGAAGGTTCTTGCGGGTATGGTCTTTTTTCCGATTACATGGTTGGCCGTGGCAGGGATCGCTTATTACCTTTCGGGATGGCAGGCCGCTTTGTTGTCGCTGCCCGCGTCGATCGTCTGTGGTTACGCGGCCTTGTATTCGCAGGAAAGGATGATCGAACTCCGCGGCTGGGCGAGGGCGATCTGGCTGTTCCTGACGCGTCGCGAGACTTTCCTAAGAATGTTCGTCGAACGCCGCGAGCTGCAGGACCAACTAAGTGAAATTGATTGAAGAGATCTTCAACGCAGAAACGCAGAGACGCAGAGAATCAAGAATGTTTCTCTGCGTCTCTGTGATAGAAAATTCTTTAGAATCTTACCTTTTCTTCCTCGGCATTCGACGCGTTCCTTGATGATCCCCATTCTTCTTCGTTCTCGTAGAAATTGACGTCAAAGCTCAGCAGGCTTTTTACCGGGATGCCTTCAAATTCATTCGGAGCGTCTTCGAATTTGGCAATTACGCCGCAGCCAACCACTTCGGTGCCGATCTCCCTGCACAGGTCGAATGTCTCCTGCATCGCTTTGCCCGAGCGCAGGATGTCGTCAACGATGATCGCCGGATGGACCTCGCTGTCCGCCATGTATTGGCGAAACTGCCGTTTGCCTTCTTCCATTTCGGCCCAGTAGATCTGCTCGGCGCTCAATGCTTCGCGTACGCCGAACGCCACCATGATGCCGCCCGGGCTGGGGCTGATGATCGACACTTTGGGAAGCCGGCCGGCGATGGATTTTTCCATCCGAAACATCCGGCTCAAGCCTACCGAAAGTATGCGTGCGTTGTCGTAAAACCTGAATGCCAGCGGCATCTGAAAATAATGCGATGCGTGTTTTCCGTTCGGATAGACAAAATGTCCCTTTCGATAGGCTCCGGTTTCCTGCAGGATGTGCATGACCGACTCGCTGCTGGGAATTAGATCAACCATTAATTTCTCCTTTGATTCGCGACCGAGTTAATGAATCAATTATCTTAATCAGCGCCCGACGCTTTTTCAAACTCACCGCTTAGCACCTTAAGTATAAAAGCCTTCTGGCCCTGGTTCATTTGCTCAGGCAGGTGTTCCGCGGCAAACCAATTAAAACCTTTTATCTCGTCGCTGTTGATCTGTGGCGTCCCGTCGCACGTGGCTCTGAAAAGTATTTCGATATGTTTTCCCGCGGACCGAGCGAGCAATAGGTTCAGATCACTTAGCTCAAGTCCTGTTTCTTCATATATTTCCCGGCGGATGCCTTCAGTCGGCTGTTCGCCGTGTTCGAGAAATCCGCCGGGCAGCCCCCATCCTGATTTCGGCCGGATGCGGTGATCGAGCAGTAAGACCTCTCCTTTGCCGTTCACGATGGCAACCGCAGCCGAGGCCGTAAATTTAGGCTGAGTCGCCCGCACGATAAGTGACCGAATTTGATACGGCAATTTTTTCCATACAACTGCGGCCCAATGTGTTATCATCTACGACACGCCCCACAGCGTTCCAAAATCTGTCTTCCCCCGGGCAGATAACTTCACCGGGTTTTATTGAAACTCAAGGAAATTAGGCTTTTTTAAACTAAAGGGCAGAATTACGCCTGCGATTCTGGCCTTGTTAGTATCACCTTAACTTTACACGAAGGAATTACAAATGAAATCTAGACTAACCTGTTGTTTAGGTTTGCTGGTAGTGTGCCTACTCTCACTTACGGCAAACACCGTGTTGGCGCAGGATTCGAAAGTTCGCGAAGACCTATCCCGATCATTCGAAAAATTTGAACTCGCCAAGCCCCTGATCACCCGATCGGAGGTTTCCGTTGAAACCCTTCAGATCCGAGCCGCCGGACGCAATCTGGAATTGACCGTCTGGCGTAACGATCTGCTCTCGCCCGATTACAAGGCTGAAAATAGTACCTATGTCGGTACCGTTCCGATGCAACGGCCGAACGTAAATACTTATCAGGGAAGGATCGTCGGAGAAGAGAACTCGGAGGTCCGGCTTACAATAGACGGAGCTAAACTCGAGGGATTCTTTGATCTGGGCGCCACCCGGTATTTTGTCGAGCCCGCGGACCGCTTTTCGGAGTTTGCGGCTGCCGACCAGACCGTAGTTTACCAGGAAGAGGATGTACGCGGCGGAAGCTCGTTCTATTGCGCTTCGGACATGCCGCAGCGTATCCGGGTCGAGGAATCGGCCCTTGCGGGCAATCAACCGCAGGCAGCGATCCTGGCTTCGCGTAACCTTGAGGTGGCGACGGATGCGGACTTTCAGTACGTGACGTTGTTCGGCGGCGCGACACAGGCCAATAATAATATTATCAGCATCCTGAACATGGTCGAAGGAACTTATGCAAGCCAACTCGATCTTGAGATCACAATAACTTACCAGCATACGTGGTCGCTGAGCGATCCGTTTGGCGGGTCAAATTCGGCGGACGTTCTCAACAATTTCCTTGCCCATTGGAATCAGAATTTTCCGCGTTCTTCCTTTCCGCGTGATACGGCCCACTTGTTCTCGGGCAAATCGTATGTCCTTTCGGCGGGGATCGCGTACGTCGGCGCGGTGTGTTACACGCCGCAGTATGCTTACGGCGTAAGCGGTTATGTAAACTGGGCCCCGGGCAAATTCCTTATACCGGCGCACGAGCTTGGGCATAATCTCGGTGCCGATCATGCTGAAACTGCACAAGGCTGCGGTAACACGATAATGAACGCGTACTTGAGCGGGTCGGCGGTTCTGACGTTTTGCCCGTATTCCCGGAACCAAATAGGCACGTTCATTTCTCAGAACGGAAGCTGCCTGCTCGGTGGAAGCGGCGGAACCCCGCTGCCGACCCCGACCCCGACCCCGTTCCCAACACCGACGCCGACACCATTCCCGACGCCGACACCGTTCCCGACGCCGACGCCTACCCCGTTCCCGACACCATTCCCGACACCCACTCCGACACCGTTCCCGACACCGTTCCCAACACCGACGCCGTTTCCAACACCGACGGCGACACCTACGCCATTCCCAACACCGAACCCGTACCCGACGCCACGCAGGCCTCGCTTTGACTTTGATGGCGACGGACATGCAGATTTCGTGGTTTTTCGGCCTTCGAACGGAAGGTGGTATATGAACTTTGCCGGCGGCGGATTTAATGAGCAAAACTTCGGCCAGAACGGCGACCGGCCGGTAGCGGCGGATTATGACGGTGACGGCATATCAGATCCGGCGGTCTACAGAAACGGAGTTTGGTACAGGATCCGCAGCTCGGCGAATACCTATGATGTTGTTAATTTTGGGATCCCGGGCGACATTCCCGCACCGGCCGATTTTGACGGCGACAACAAGGCGGAGGTAGCTGTCTTTCGTCCCTCGACCGGCGAGTGGTACAGGCTTTTCACCGGCGGCGGTGGTTTCTCGGTCGTCAATTTCGGCGTTAGCGGCGATGTTCCAATGGCTGAAGATTTCGACGGCGACGGCCAAGCGGACATCGGCGTTTTCCGGCCTTCGAACGGAACCTGGTACCGGCTTCACAGTACCGGCACGTTTGCCGTAAATCAGTTCGGTGTTAGCGGCGACACGCCGGTCCAGGGTGACTTTGACGCGGATGGCCGTGCTGACCTGGCGGTTTGGCGGCCGTCAACCGGTACCTGGTATTTTCTTGGCGCAAACACGTTCAGATACACAACGTTCGGCGTACCGGGCGACATTCCGGCCCCTGCGGATTTTGACGGTGACGGCACGACCGACATAGCGGTGTTCCGTCCATCGAACGGTACCTGGTACCGGATCGAAAGCCGGGCAAAGGCCTATCGAGTGATCCAGTACGGCCAGCCCGCCGATGTTCCGGCAACGTCGTATTACGTTCAATAATTGAGTTTTGAGACCGGTCATTGAGGAACAGCTTCACCGCTGTTCCTTTTTTCATTGCCGGAGCGGGCGTGGCCCTTTGAAACGGGTCGAGAATGATCCGGCGTTAGCGCCCGACACGGAAATGATCAAAGGTCCATCTTCACTAACAGCTCTTGAAACTTTGCTTCCCCGGCTAAAGACTCGAATGGCGGAAAAACCTTTATCGGAACGATCTGGGGATCTCGTTTTTCATATGCCTGATAGAGATGCTCGATGGCCTTTTCCTTTTCACCGAGTGACGTAAATATTATCGCCAGATCGAACGGGGAGGGCTTTTTGTCTGCATGCAGTTCGGCTAACATGGCTCGCGCCTTATCTTTATCACCGCTGAAGCCGGTCGCCCATACTAGCTCCGAAGACCCGATATTTCCGTCTGACGCTCGCTTCGCTTTTTCGAATTCCTCTAGCGCGGCATCGAATCGTTTCTCTACAACATAGTTCATGCCCAACAGGTTGTGTGCGTTTGCGAACCCGGGATCCTGTTTTAGCGTTTTGTTAAGCTGTTCGATCGATCTTTCGGTTTGGTTCGCGAGATAGAACACAAACGCGAGATCCGTGTTGATGCTGGGCGACAGAGGATCGAGGTCTTTGGCCTGGGAAATATGCTTCAATGCCTCGTCGGTCCTGCTCTGCATGGCCAGAAACAGCCCGAGCCAGTGATGCCCGGTCGAATAATTCGGCCTCAGTTCGATGGCCCGCCGGAAATGTTCCTCGGCTCTGTTCCAGTCGTACTGAAACAGATTTTCGACCATCGCCAGCGAAACGTATGCCTCGGCGAGGTCCTGATCGATGGCAAGGGCCTTTTCAGCAGCCGACCGGGCTTTGGGAAATGCCTCTGCTGTCTGGCTCGATACCATACAGCCCGATCAACAGGTATGAATCAGCAAGGCCGGCAAAGGCGAGAGCGAACGTCGGGTCAAGATCGATCGCCTGGTTAAAGTGCCTGAGCGCTTTCCACTAATCCTTCCGGGGTCCGCTTGTTCCAGTTATGCCGTCCGACGAGGTATTTTCTATATGCATCGATATTCCGGGTGTGGGCTTTAGCGAGCTGTATCTTTTCCTTCTCGTTCAAAGCGACCTGCAGCGAGTTTGCGACCCGGTTAGCGATCTTGTCTTGTACCGCGAAGATATCCGCAAAATCCTCGTCGATCCGTTCGTTCCAGATAGTGGTGCCGTCTTTCGCGTTTAAAAGCCGAACGGTCAGTCTTATCCGGTTACCTTCCTGCTGGATATTTCCTTCGAGTAAAGAATCGACCTTCAGCTCGTCGGCGATCGGCGGACAGATCGCGGTCTTCATCGGAATACTTCTTCACCGCCGCGATCGGCCTTATAGAGATGTTTTTCAAACCGCTCAGACGGTTTATTAAAGATTCGGTCAGTCCGAGCTCGAGGCCGTCGTTACGGGTCTCGCCGTTTACGAACTGAAAGGGGAGCACCGCGATCGAGCGGACTGTACCCGGTTGGCCCGCTCCGGCGCCCGAGTGTCAACGTGCCTTTACTCCAAAGCCAGATCCCGATAACGGTCCCGAGCACCGCGACCACTGCAACGGCAAGCCATTTGTAATTCGATGGCACAGCCGCTGGCAGTCGTAGGCTCGATTCGGCGCCATCGTCGTCTTCCTCGATCGTCAATCGAGAGATCGTATGGGTTTCGATTACAAGTTCCTCGTCCGCATCTTTTACCTCGCCGACAAATCGATACCCATAACCGGGAACTGTTTCTATGTATTTCGGATGGTTCTTTTTTTCCCCGAGCGGCTTTGCGGATCTGCGAGACATGGACGGTCAGGTTCGATTCTTCGACGATCTGATCTCGCCAGACGGTATTGAACAGCTCGTCCTTTTCGACAAGGCGGCCATGATTTTCGAGGAGTACATGAAGCAGGTCGAAAGCCTTTGCGGACAATGAAACGGGCCTCTCGTCCCGCAAAAGCTGTCGATTTTCGACATCGAGTTGGAAGTCGTCAAAGCTGTAGATTTCGCCCGTTTTGCACCCTCAATACCTCATTCGGAATTAATTCGGAAACAATTCCCGAAAACTTTAGGACTTTCGCAGACCTCGAGGAGCAGACTCGCCGTGTCCCGATAATTTGCCGTTCGAATGGCCAAAAACAGTTGTAGGAACGAAGCGATTATATCAGAGGCGAACTGCGAACGATAAATTTTCGGCAGTCGATACATTGAATAAAGGAGTAACAATGAACATCAAAAGGAATTTCTTAACTTTCCTGCTCGGTGCGATAGCTTTGTCATCTTCCACCGCGTTCGGCCAGGCCGAAACGACGCACACCCAGTTCTCTCTATACGGCATGCACTCGATAAGCAACGGGCAAACAGCCCGCGTTTCGGTGCAAAATGCATGTTTATCCGACACTGCAGCAATAATCCCCTGCATTAATCCGGATCCTGAGATGCAACCCTGCATCCGCGTGCGTATCGTCTTTGACGTTTATGAGGCGGCGGGAGATGGATCTGTCCGTTTGCGGTTTGCTCGCCGCGTATCCCGCGAGGTCGAACTCGAGGGCGGCGAGGCGGCGACATTCGACTTTCCGGCATCGCGCGGCGGCGACTGGATCAGTCCGTCCGTAACTGCGCTCTGCGTAGAAAATTGCCCCACTGACCGCTGGCGAGCAAGGGTTTTGTCAACACTCGCGATCCGCCAGGGCGGAAGCACGGTTTTGCTTCTTCCGGCGGTCCTCAAAGGCTTCGATCCCCAGCCGGATCCGCCAGCATCACGCGTGCAATAGGCGGGAAATAAAGGCCGGCCTAGCCGGATAACAACAGTACAGATTCTTTAGAAACGGAGATATCAATGACTTTAACAAACGTATTCAAAATTCGATCTATTGCCTGCACGGCAATTGTATTGCTTGCATGTGCCGCGGCAGAAGCTCAGGTCGGCCCCGGCACGACGGGAAGTATCGCCAAGTTCAATTCCCCGAATTCGGTCGGCGATTCAGTGATCGTCGAGGACAAGTACGGGAACGTGGGCGTAGGGACCAGCGTGCCGACATCGAAGTTCACGGTCGCAGGGATGATCGAGTCACAGTCGGGTGGCTTCAAGTTTCCCGACGGCACGATCCAGACTTCCGCCATAAAAGACCCGGCGCTCTCGGCGTTCCAGAAGGAACTCCATTTGGATTCAGGCAACACCTCGGGTTCATTTGATGTACCTAATAATAAGCGCTTGGTGATCGAGTATCTATCAATAAGAGCGACTACACCCAACGGCACTAGATTCCTATCTTTTGATCTTCGCACAACCCTTAATGGCGACCATGTAAGTCATAGTGTCATACCAGCGTACAGCGGAAGCGGGGTGTCGCACGATCTCTTTATCCTTCAAAACAAGGTGCGGATATACGCGGATACGAACGCCGGAGGCGAGGTGAGAGTTAGTGTCAACCGAAGCGGTACGGAGGAGTCTGGAATCGTCGATATTACTATCTCCGGCTACCTGCTGGACCTTCCGCAAGCGGCAAAAGAAGCAAATGACGCGAACAAATTGGCAGCTGTGCGTATCCCAAAGGGAATTTCGTTAAAGAAAAGGAGATAAGTTATGAGAAATCGATCGATCTATGGTGTGGTTGTAGTGGCACTGCTGACAGCAGCGGGTATTGGTTTTACGTGGAACGCCGAATCGGCCCCGGCAAGGGCCGATAAGGTCATAGGCAGCGGTACAAAAGGAAATATCGCCAGGTGGGTTGGTACCAACGAGGTCGGCGATTCGACCATTACGGAAGACGACGGTTTCTTCGGCGTTGGAGCTCCGATAAACCCGAACTTCAAGTTCCTGATCTCGAGCGATCTTGCCAACCCGAAGGCAACCTTTCGGGCGGGGAACACCGCCGACGGACGCGCTATTGAAGGAAGCAGCGTGAACGGCATCGCGATCAATGGGATCGGTTTCATCTCCGGAGTGAACGGGTTGAACCCGACAACAAACCCGAACGGTGCGGGCGTCCGCGGAGTTGCCCCGAACGGAGCGTGGGCGGGTGATTTCGTCGGGCCGTTTCGCGTTCAGGGTGATGCGCAGGTCTTTCAGGACCTCCATGTTTTCGGCACGCTTACAAAGGCGGCGGGATCGTTCAAGATCGACCATCCGCTCGATCCAAAGAATAAATACCTTTCGCATTCGTTCGTCGAATCGCCGGACATGATGAACATCTACAACGGCAACGTCGTGACCAACGCTCAGGGCGAGGCTATGGTCGAGATGCCGTCGTATTTCGACGCCCTCAACCGCGATTTTCGTTACCAGCTCACGGTTATCGGCCAGTTCGCGCAGGCGATGGTAATGGAAAAGATCAACGGCAACCGTTTCAAGATCAAGACCGACAAGCCGAACGTCGAGGTCTCATGGCAGGTCACGGGCATCCGCAAGGACAAGTTCGCCGAAGAACACCGGATCAAGGTCGAATCCGACAAGCCGGAAAGCGAACGAGGCAAGCTGCAAAACCCGTAAGCAAGGCAAAATCTCCCACCCCTCTTACCGCAGGAGGAACAAGATGGAGCGCCAAAAAGGCAAGACGGTAATAACGATGGAAACTTTTCAACGCACGACGATACGCTCGCGGAAGACAGCGAAGGTCGCTCTGTGCGAACGGTGCGCGGCGGAGCTATCCCCAAGCGAAACCGCCGCGCACCGCAAACCCGCAGTGAGGCGTTGCAGCTGATCGAACCCAGCGAGGCGGACCACTCGAGACAGTTGCCTGGAGAAGAAGAATTATGAAACGCAGTATATTACGAACACTTTTGCGATCGGCCATTCTATTGACAGCGGCCGCATTACCGATCGCAGCCAATCAGTCGCAAATTCTGAAAACCACCGTTGAAGGCTTAAATGCAACGGGCAGTGCACGCGAGATCTATTGCCGGCTGCGGATATTTAACCCTAACCCAATTGCCGTAACGGTTAATATTCCGGCGGTCGACAGTAGATTCGGTTATCAGGTAAACGCGTCGCCTGATTCCCTCAGTATTTCACCACGCGGCGAAGGAGTCGTTGAGGTACGGATATCGATCTCGGCGGACGGCAAATACCAGGTCCTCGTTCCGTTGGATCTGACCAACGCCCGTGGCCGGCCGATCGGCGACGCGAAAAAAGATCTGTATTTTCGAGTGACGCGCGGCCGTTATGCCGTTTCAAATTTCCGTGAGCTTTTCGTACAGCCGATAGCGATAGAAACGGACAGTGACGGTGAGAGGCTCGCGACATTTCGGACCGGCCCGCCGCCTGCCGGCTGGCCCAATAGTCCCGATTTCGACCCTGAACTACCGACGATCGAGGAGCTTGAGGCGTTACGCCGCGAGACAGTTTTTGAAACCGATTGGAGCGGGGCCGACGATGACCGCCGCCGTGGTACAAAGTGGTCGTCATTGGCGTCAGGTTCAGCTTTTCAGAACGCCTTTCCCGCCGGCATCCGGGCGGCCGATAAGATCATGTCGCCCGCCTCACCAAACGGGGCGACGTTCACTGCCAGAGGGAAGCTGGTGTACACCGGACAGGATGGCATGCTACATCCGGCCTGGGGCTGGCGTGTCTATGTTTACGCGATCATCGCCGGTTCGTGGGTCAAGATCGGCAAGACCAATGCTAAAGGCGACGGAAATTGGGAGATCGAGCTTCCCTGGATCAATTTTCCGATCCGGATAAAATATCAGCCCAGAAATTATTTCTTTTCGTTCGCCGATATCTCGGAAAATGCGTGGTACTCCTTCACTTCCGGCAGCATCTACAACGTTGGCATAGGCGGCACGATAAATGAGTATACCCAGGCGGTGTATTCGGCAAACAGCGACCTGATCCACCTGGGCGAGCTTCACCGCGACGGGATGAAAATGCTGTCCGCTCTTGCGAACAAAGGCGGCGGCATCGCACCCGAACGAGAGGAAAGCATCGTCGTCTATTACCCGAACGACGAAGAGGAATGCAATCACGACGAACCTTGGAGCTGTTCCTCAGAGCAGGGCTTTATATGGTTGATACCGGAACACGCGGCGGGCCGGGCGGTGATGATCCATGAACTTACCCATCAGATGCATTTTGAATACTGGGACAATGACCTTCCGGGAACCACCGCCCCGCATCCGCCCTTTGAGTGTACCGACAAAGGCCAGGCACTTACTGAAGGCTTTGCCGATTTTGTCGTTCATTGGGTACGGTTCAACAGGCTGACAATCCGTCCGGAGACTCGACCCTGCCTATCGAGGACCCGGAAGATGCCTGCGACGACAACAGCGAAAATCAGCTCTGGGTCTCTGCCACTCTCTGGGACATGTACGACTCGCTGGACGACGGTGACGACTATCTTCGCTTCACAAAACAAGGGGCGACGATCGGAATTCTTCTATCCAACGACGACCATGACGGAATGGACGAATTTCGCAGTATTTACAAGCAAAAGGCCGGCAGTGCTTCGGCGTGGGTCGACAACACGTTCGATCAGAACAATCAGGATTGAAACGGGCCGCGGCCATGAAAAAAGGAGGTGCGAAAAATGAGAGAGATGCCAACCGGAAATAGATCGAATTCCAAACCGGGACGAACGCGAACCTCGAACTTCGCTGTCTGTCCTCTATGCGACAAGTTGGTCGAGCTTTACGAGTACTCTCACGCCGCCACTCTTTTTCATACGGATCTTCAGGATATCGAATACCTCGCAAAAGTCGGTTCCGTTCACCGTGTCCACAACCGTAAGGGCGAGGTGAGGGTTTGCGGCATTTCGCTTTTCAATTGTTTCGAGAACAGGAGGACTCGTTTACTCGATTCGCATTTTGGCGTGGGGGTTGAACACTATCCGTCCGCCAAAGAATAAGGGAGCAGCCACACGCGCCGCTCCCTTTACTCGACGGTCTTAAATTAGCCTCTATTGCATCGACACGTCATCGACCCTGAACGTTGTTGACAGCGTTACGTCCGTAGTTGAGCGGAATTGTATCCGCACGGTCTGGCCCTTGTACGTTGCCGGAACAGGGAGCGTTCGCTGTGTATAGGCTCCCGCAGCAGCCTTGTTCAGGTTGCTGTACGTGGCGAGCGTTGTTAGCAAAGTCCCGCCGGTGTTTCGTACTTCTACGAACAACCTATCGTATTGTGTCGATGTTGTCGTTTCGCTCGACGTGACGTTCAGCCAGAAGCTGAGCGTTCCGGCCGCATTCGAAGGGATCGAGACAGTTTGATAGGCTTGGCCCGACACGTTGTTGTTCACACCGAAATAGATATAGCCCGTCCCGCCACGCGGATAGTTTCCGTTCGCGATATAGAAATAACCACTTCCGGAGCCGACCCACGGTGATCCGCTGCTTTCAAAACCACCATTAACGATCAGGTTGCCGCCCGGCGTTGGAGTTGCGGTCGGAGTCGGCGTCGGCGTGCCGCCCGGACACGATACCCACACCTATCGCACACCACGCCGTGGCCGTCTGGTTGTATTGTGTGCTGGCTGAACCGAATAGGTCGGTCGCGGCATTCAGCGTTGCGGTCCTGGCCCCCGCAAAATTAGTGCTCGACGTCATGTAAACCGTTAATGCCCGGTAGAATATCCTTGCCGCGTCGGTCGTTCCCATTCCCGTGACAGTAATGCCGCTGACCCGATTGGTACCCCCGTTTGCCGCAAGATAATATGCGTGGTTGCTGATGCTCGAGTTCGTGTGCACGCCGCACTGGTCATTTGCATTCGATGGCGTACATGTACCGGGATAGAGCCGCAGGCTGTAATGATCGGGGTCGCCTGACAGCATTCGGGTTGTCCATTCGGCGAAGCGCGTCGCCCGGTGTTCCCGGCGTGTACGCATCTTCGCCGATCAGCCATGTGTCTGGCGGAGGTACCAGCCATCCGCAAATGCCTCGACCATCGCTCCGAAGATGTCCGCGAACGATTCGTTAAGCGCCCCGGATTCGCGGGCGTAGGTCATGTTGGCCGTCCGCTCGATAACGCCGTGAGTCATTTCGTGGCCGCAGATGTCGATGGTCGTTAGCGGCGAGAACGTCGAGCCATTGCCGTCGCCGTAGCTCATCCGGTTCTGATACCAGAACGCGTTGTTGTAATTGCTGCCGAAATGCACCCGTGAAGAAACAAGGCTGACGCCGCTGTTCGCACCGGCGGTCGTCGAGCCCGGGCCGTAGTTGCCGTCTATGCCGTTGCGGCCGTGGACCTGCTGGTAGTAATCGAACGTCTTCGTCGCACCGTAATGGGCGTCGACGCCTGCACGCTCGGCGGTTGCGCTCCACGTATCGTCGGTGCCAGTGTAGCGTGATTGCGTACCGCCGGTCCCGGTCGTCGTGCTGCCGGTGTTGTTCATATTGAACGTGCCCATCCGGCGGGTGAGGTCTTCCATGTAGAAGGTCGAACCTGAAGAGCTTGTATTGATGGTGACGGTTCCGCTGTAAAGCGAATTTCCCGTGCCGGTCTGCAGGTTATCGTACTCGAACACTGTTCAGGCCGGTGTGTGCATCGATGAACACGACCGGGACCGATGTCTTTTCGGTGCCGTCAAGCCGCGGCATCTCGACGCGATAGGCAAGGTGGTCGCGGTCCTCGGCTCGGAATACCCATAGATCGATGATCGGTTCTTCGGTGATCACACGCGTTCCGCCCTTTGTCCTCGACGCGATCTCAAGAGCCTCACGCGGTTTGAAGTTCGGTGTCGTGTTGATCGCGATTCCTTCCTTGAGATCGTCGGTCAATCTGAAAGCTCCCCGTCCGGCTTGAGGTGAACGATCGCCTCACCTTCCCAAACCGGTACGCCGCCGACCGTTTGCTGGACGTGCGTGTCCGCCATTTTCAGCTCGTCGATCTCGACACGTTTAACCGTGAAATCGTCGACGCTGCCGATCGCCCGCTGCTGCGACTGGCCGCGTAAAATGTTGAGGCTTATCTCTTTTGCCGTTTCCTGGTCGGCTGCCCTGTCTTTGCCGAAGATCGCATCCTGTCCGCCGGTTGTTGTCGAAACGATCCCGAAAACGATCAGGCCCCCGGCGATGACTGCCAATAACCCTAGAAATTTCTTCACGTTCGTTCTTCTCCTTGGTTTGTGTTCTGTGCCGATAATAAAATCATGCCGAATAATGGGAAATTGAACACAACCACCGTAAAAGACTCGTTTTTTCGAAGAGCGGGAGACGGACGCAGGGCCGCCCACAGGGTATTACTGAAACGTTATTTGTAAATAGATCTAGCGAGGGTCAACAAGCATTCTAGGTTTCGTCCCGTCGACTGTCAATTGGTTTTTTACAACTTTATGGATGCTATAAAAATATTAGATACTTTTCAGATCGGCGAAATATATTCGTGGGCCGATGTGTCGACGGTCCATCGCATCCGCAACGGCGTGTACCAGCGACGCGGCAAGCTGATCTCATTATTGACCGATTTCGGCCGCATCAATCCGTGCTACCCGGACGTTCACGGTCATGATGCTGAGACTATTCTATACACCGGTTACGGCCGACATGGCGATCAGAAACTAGACGCACCGAACCGGGCGCTTCTTGACGCCGCCGGTACCGAAACTGCAGTCCCTTTATTCAACAAACTGTCGCCCGGGCGGTGGGAGTTTCTTGGCCTTTGGCGCGTTCTCGACGGTCGGTATGTGTTTGACGAAAAACAGAATAGGATGTTATGGAAATTTACTCTTAGCCGCGTGCCTGCACCGTAACTGACAGTAAAACCAGACTCGTTTTGATAGTAACTAAGTCGAGCCTTGCGAGTGTGAAACCAATACAAGCCTTGGCTCATTTATTTAGTGCTTCCGCTACCTCGAAGATCTTTGCGATGCCGGCCGGCATCTCTTTTTTTAATACCCAGTCGACGAAATTCAGGTTGTGTTCATGTCCCTCGAACACATATACGTGCAGGTTCTTTTTCTTCGCTTTCTCAAAACGGCCTTGCAGATCATAAACGCCTTCGACCGGGCAATTCGGGTCTACTTCGCCGTGAAATATATAGATAGGGATGTCCAACCGCAGCAGGCGATCTTTATTGGCTTCGAGCGCGAAATGTTCTTTCAGCCAGGGGATCGACACGCGAAAATAGTTTTTCCAGATCCAGTCTTCGTCGCCGCGGTCGATAGCGTCCAGCGTGGCCTTATACTTTGCCTTTTGAAGCACGGCAAAATCAGCAGCGGTCAGGACCTCGTCCTTATTAACATCGAAACCTTCAAACTTGGCACCCTGCAGCCTTTTTCGAAATGCGGCAGCCGCCGCGTCTTCCGATTCGAATTCCGTCCTGCTGATCGAGCTGTTCTTGTCCTTATCGAGCGGACCGCGAAATCCGACCATCGCCGAGCCGCCTTCGTTCTGCCACTTGATCACGTCGAACATATTGTCGTTCACATAGCCGTTCAGAAATAAGGCAGCGACCTTGTTCTGCTTGTTCTCGGCGGCCATTGCCGCTATCACCGAGCCTTCGCTCCAGCCGAGGAGGACGACTTTCGCGTTCTTCAGCCGCTTGTCCTTTTTCAGCGTGCTGATGAAGGCAGCGATGTCCCTGATCTCGGTTGACGGTACGACCTTGCGAAACTTCTCACGGTCGACCTGATCGTACAGCGGCGGCTCCGAACTCAGGGTTACGCCGCGTTTGTTGTAAGTGAAGAACGCGATGCCGCGGCGGTTGAATTCCTGCGCAAAATAATCAAAGTAATTGAGTTCCAGCTTGCCGAATTTCCTATGATTGTCATAGGTCGCAGGGCCCGTGCCGTGAACGTAGATCACAAGCTCGCGGACATTTCTGGTGTCTTCCGGAAGGCTGAGCTTCCCGTCCACGGTTTCGCCGTCAAACAGCGAAAATTTTATTATCTCGCTTGCGTTCGAGGTTAGGCAGGCAAAGCCTAGAACGAGCATTACGGTTAACACTCTTGTCAGGGAGATCGCATCCATATTCGCCTCTTTGTCAATTGGTTTTGGTTACGGCAAAATTACCACCAACCCGCTTTAATTTAAACTAATTTGTTTTCGCCGAACATGCAGACACCCATGATCGAGATCAGAAAAGCCGAGGATGCCGACCGCCCGGCCGTTTGGAAAATAATCGAGGACGTTATCGCCGGTGGCGACACTTATGTTTTCGAACCCGGGTACGCGCGAAAAGGAAATGCTTGAATATTGGTTCTCAACTGAAAAGAACAATTACGTAGCCGTGTTCGGGGGCGAGATCGTAGGGGCCTTTTGGTTAAAGCCGAACCAGCCGGGACTAGGCTCTCATGTGGGTAATGCGGCGTATATCGTCGCGTCCGCAGCGAAAGGAAAGGGCGTCGGCCGCCGGATGGCTGAGTATTCGCTGGACGAGGCGCGCCGGCTCGGGTTCGAATCCATGCAGTTCAATTTCGTCGTAAAGAGCAACGAGGTGGCGGTCAAGTTATGGAAGTCCGTTGGTTTTGAAGTTATCGGCGAGATACCGGACGCCTTCCGTCACCGGACGAACGGAATGACAAACGCCTATATCATGTACCGTAAGTTGTAAGAGTTACGCGTTAACGCGTGATATCACGTTGCACCTTGGCCACGCGGCTTCACGCGTAAACGCGTAACTCTTACTCATCACGCCTAAAGGCGTAACTCTTACCCAGCTCTTACTCTAGTAAAGAAACGCAGTTTGCGTCGGCAGGTCGCCTGTCTGGCCGAACTGCTGGATCAGTATGCCGGCGGACGAGTTGATTATGTACCAGTTAGCATTCGACGGCCTGAAGACGGCAATATCGGCTTTTCCATCGCCGTCATAATCCGCCGGGACGGGAAGGTCGGTCGCTTCGCCCCAGGTCTGCACGCTGAAACCCGCAGTGGTTTGGCTTAGATACCATTGGCCCGTCGACGGCCTGAATACGGCATGGTCGGTAGCTCCGTCGCCGTCAAAATCCGCCGCAACCGGAACGTCGCCGGT
The DNA here is from genome assembly GCA_963763355.1 of uncultured Acidobacteriota bacterium. GTDB lineage: Bacteria > Acidobacteriota > Blastocatellia > Pyrinomonadales > Pyrinomonadaceae > OLB17. The sequence goes on along the minus strand of CAVXOI010000007.1, from coordinate 152,959 downwards.
TTGGCCCCACGTCTGGATAAAGTAACCAATGCTTGATTTGATGATGTACCAATTGTTATTGGAAGGCCGGAAGACAGCCAGGTCCCCAATGCCGTCAGCGTCAAAATCTCCGACAACGGGCTTATCGCCTGCTTCGCCGAAAACGGCCTGATGGAACGTGCTGTTGGCAAACCGTGTGTACCATGTGTTGGTCGACGGCCGGAACAGGACGAGGTCGGTCTTTCCGTCAGCGTCGCGGTCGGATGGAACCGGCAGGTCGCCGGCCTCGCCCCAACCGAACGTCTCGAATGTCTGCGACCCGGACATGAACATGAACCAAGTACCTGTCGACGGCCTGAATACGGCTACGTCGGTCTTGGCGTCGCCATCGTAATCGGCGGGAGTTATGCGGTCGCCGGGAATCCCGTATGCCTGGGCCGTGTAGCCGGCTGTCCCGCGCAGCAAATACCAAATATTGTCGGTCGGCCGGCGGACAGAAAGATCGGCCTTTCTATCGGCGTCGTAATCAAACAGAGTCGGCCTGGCGCCGAAGTCGTATTCGAACACCCCCCGGCCGTGGGTCGAGATCCTCAACAGCCGATGGGTCTTGTGAAACTCCATCCCAAAAACAGCCACACGCGGCAGGCCGTCGCTGAATGGTTCCCAACTTGCCCCGCCGTCGGTCGAACGAAAAACTCCGATATCGGTCCCGGCAAAAATGTTCTGGGTATTGGCTGGATCGATCGCGAAAGCGTTTACCGGCACGTCGGGAATTCCCATGCCGGACGCGGCCCATGTCGGAGTGCCGGACAACAAATTGTTCGTCTTCCAAACGTGCTGACCGGCCGGCAGGCCAAAGCCGTTCAACGCGACATATGCAACGTTCGCATTCATCGGATCGATCGCAATGCGTCCGACATAGCGAGCCGGTATCGGGCCCGTTATGTCACTCATGGTTGTCGCACCGGGCGTGGTCGACGCATAGATCCTTCCGGCGGTTGTCCCGACCAGGCGAACGTCGTCGTTCTGCGCCGAAACGGCGATGGCGGTGATGCGAGCAGGAAGGGGGCCGCTCACATCCTGCATCGTCGTACCTGTGTCCGCCGAGCGGTAAAGCCGTACCGTACCGAAATAAAGCGTCGACGGATCGCCCGGCCCGTAGGTCAGCGGCGCGTAGAACATTACCGCGTCGCCGCAGACGATGCCGTTGTTCGAATTTGTACCAGTGCAGCCGCGAAAACTGGACCAGTTCGGGTCGCCTATTGCATCCGTCGTCGTGGCGCGCATAAAGCCGATCTGCGTGTTCGTCTGATTAAAGAACGTGTGATAGGCCCTGACGTTCGTCGGGGAGGGCGAGTTTTGGTCGATGACGGCAAAGCCGCCGTCGCCGCCGTTCGAACGGACCCACGTCGTTCCGTTCGGGGCAAGGAACTGCGTTCCGTTGTCCTGCGTGCCGCCGAGCGTATAGTTTCGATCGACAGGATGAAGCGCAATGCTCTGGAACTGCGTTGCACTGAACGAACTGTTATTCAGCGTGGTCCAAACGAGCGGCGTAGCGTTCACATCGTCAGTCCGCCAAACACCGCCGTCACTGCCGAAATAAACAATGTTCGGATTGGACGGCGCTATCGCGAAGGCGTGCGTATCGACGTGAAGGTTTGTCGCGTTATTAACAAAGCTGGCACCGCCGTTGATCGAACGGCCGAATGGCAGCGACGGCGAACCGCCAAGATAAATCTTGTCAGGATCGGTAGGATCTACCGCTACGGCAATATCATAGAAGCACTGCGGATTGCAGAATCCCGCGCCGCCACTTAACGGAATAAAACTGGCTCCACCATCGACCGATTTATAAAGCGTTCCGTTCGACGTGCCGGTTGCCACATAGATCGTCAACACATCGCCGGTGCGGTGGACAGCAAATTCTGCGCGTCCCGTCGAAGTACCGTCACCGGTCGTAAGCGTTCTGGTAAACGTAGGAACCGGATCGTAGGCATTCGTCGTCAAATATATCCCGCCGTCGCCATTGGGCGACACACCCACTACCGAAACCAGCAGCCGGTTAGGATCGGCCGGGTCCGCAATGCCGTCAGCGATCGACCGGCCTGGAGCCGCGGTACCTTGAAGGTTCAGCTTCTCAAAAACAGGATTCGCCGCAAGCGCATTCGTAGTTCGGTAAACACCCGCATTCGGCAGCGTGCCTCCCGCCGCCGAGCCGCCGATACCTGCGACACCCTGTGCCGAAGTGACGATCATCCGGTTCGGGTTGGTAGGGTCGAGAATGATCTCGCTGATCCCTCGGCCGGTGAAGATGTCTGCTCCGCCCGATGTTTTATTGAACGGGCCTTCTAAAACCGGGTTCGTATCGGCGTTTGTGATCCGATAGATACCGACCCCGAAAAAACTGTCCGCAGAGAATGAGGTCTCGCCCGTTCCGACATAGATCGTGGTTGGATCGGACGGCGAGATCGCGATCGACCCGATCGACTGGGTCAGCGCCTCATCCATAAGCTGTGTCCAGCTTGCACCCCCGTTGAGTGAGCGATAAACGCCGCCCTGCGCGGCTCCGGCATAAACGATCAACGGATCCGTCGGATGAACTGCCAGAGCAACCACACGGCCGCTGTAAGAGGTCGCCGCGTTTACAGGTATCGGAGCCGGCCCGACAAAGTGCCACCTAGCCACGCCGCTCGGGCGTTCGCTGCTGGCGGCCCGCCGCGCGTCACGCTCGCGTTCACGGCGTTCCATATCGCGGACCGCTCGCGACCGCGAGCCCTGTCTCGCCGTGTCCAGGCCGCGCCACATTGCGATCTGTTCGTTGCGAAGCCTTTTATACTCGGCTTTGTCGATCTTTACACTGGTGGGCGGAACGTCCGGCTCGGACTCGTCGAATATCTTTCCGTCGCGTTTTACGGCCGAGCTATACCACCAGGCCGACATAACGACGACGCCGGCAACACACAAAATTACTAACAAAGGTCTAAGTGATCTCACGAACGGGCCTCCGGGGGTGTATGAGTGCTTTTTTTCTCGGAAGTTAATCGACAAACCCCGAAATGAGAGAAGCACCTTCGTTTTATCATTTTTTGGCGATCAATGGCTAGAAGAATTAATTTAGGCTGAAATTTCTAAGAGAAAAGGATTTCTTGAAGGTGATGGGGCGGAAGCGAAACGTCAGAATCCGTGCAGGCTATAGATCTTTAGCCGCTCGGCCACGAGACTGGCAGGAAGCCCGTCTTCCTCTATGAGTTCCTGGGCCGTTCTCGACTCGATCAGCGGCCGCGGCAGCAGCGTGCAGGTTGCGAAGGTGTCGGCCTCCGTTTCCTTTCGTGTTTTTCCGCCGATACCGTGAAAGCTTGCGGTCACGCCCTGCTCCGGGGCATGCATCAGAAAGTGGGCAAACTCGTGAAACATCACGAACAGTTTTTTCGGCTGTTTAAGACGGCAATTAATAGCGATGTAATGGCGCCCCAAAACCGAGTAATAAAACCCGCTGACGCGGAGCGGCATTTCAATGACCGTGATCTTATACCGTTTGCAAAGACGGTAGAAATCGCTCTCCTTCAGCTCCCTTTCGTTCCACTTGCAGTTAAGCTTTTCGAATTTTTTCAGAAGTGAGAGCATTGTTACGACAGCACATTCGCTGTGCCGGATACGCAACAGCATATCATGGACGCAACAGAATTGGAAGCCACAATCATTTTTTTCGAAGGGTCCGATCGAGGACTTTCTTTGCATCGTGGATAGCGTCCAGGCGTTCGTCGGGCGTAAAGCTTTCCCAGCCGCTGAAAAAAACAAGGCCGAAATCGCGGGGATATTCGCGTCCTTCGTGCTCGAACCATTCGCTCATTACCGCGTGCGGATCGCCAAGCCGTGCTATCGCCGCGTCCACGTTGAACTTCGGCGGCTCGTCGATGGCGCCGAGCTCTTCGACAATGCTTAGCCCTCGTGCAAGCAGGATCCGTTCAACTACCTCGATAATACGGTTCTCGAGAACCTCATCGAGGTCCAGCCGGCGTTCGGCCGAAAAGTACATCGGGCCGACGCCCGTCAGCAGCCAGTTCAGCGACACGCCCGAATGTTCGGCTATTTTGATCAACACCTCCGGCGCCGGCATCCGCCCGTTAAAGTAATTGCGGATAGTTGCATGAGGCACATCTATCCTCCGTGCGATCTCGGCCATCGTCGCATTGTCGAAGGCCTGACTTAACCTTTCAGCGAATCGAGTATCCATCTGCGGTAAAACGAACGTTGTTTTATTCGAATATCCATAATAAGCGGTTTTGGATCTTGCGGCAACGGCTCGGCTATTCATCCAGGCTCGGGATGCAGGTTGTCCGCAAGCGTTCGTGAGCAAACTCTAACTGTAGATCCGGCCGTTTTGCTTGACACTTACCGTGCCAATTACTATATTGTGAAATTCGGCTTTTGGCGGATTGACCGGCCCTCGGTCGCCTCCAACGCAGCCTCGATAGATCAGCCACCCTAGCTCAGTTGGTAGAGCATTCGATTCGTAATCGAAAGGTCGTCGGTTCAAATCCGACGGGTGGCTCCAGAATAACGCCGTAACCACAGGAGTTACAGAAAGCAAAGGCGACCTTCTAGGCCGTCTTTTTATCGTTAGGGATCAATTTTCGAGAATTTTACGCGTCGGTTCGGCGTGTTTCTAAGGAAATAATACGTGATCGAAATTATCGGCTGGATCTCCTCCTTAATACTTCTTGCCACGTTAGTAAAACAGGTGCACAAGCAGTGGAAGGAAGGCACGAGCGAAGGTATCTCCAAATGGCTTTTTGCAGGCCAGCTCGCTGCGTCGGTCGGATTCACTATTTATAGCGTGATCACCGAAAATTGGGTGTTCGCATTCACCAACACGGCGCTTACCGTGAACAATGTTATCGGTATCTGGTTGTACTTTCGCTTTAAGGAGTAGAGAGCGGCAACCTCGGAGGCAACCTTTGTGGTCACTGAGATCCTTTCCTTCGGTTCGGGCGTTTGCCGGAAGTTCTTTTTCTTCCGATAAGTTCGTGACCCACTCGCTCGTGGCTGCGCTCAATAGATAGTATTTCCACCATGCTACATTAAGCTATGGCACAGAGCGCGGGCCTGCTTCTATATCGTACGATAAAAGGTTTCCTCGAAGTGTTCCTGGTCCATCCAGGCGGGCCGTTTTGGGCGAAAAAGGACCTCGGTGCCTGGTCGATACCAAAAGGAGAATTCACGGCCGAACCGCCGCTTGAAGCTGCCCAGACGCGAGTTGGCGGAAGAGACAGGTTTCAAGGTCGACGGCCCGTTTATCAAGCTCGTACCCATCAAACAGAAAGGCGGAAAATGGGTCCATGCATGGGCGGCGGAGGCCGATGTCGACCCCGCAGAACTTAAAAGCAATACATTTACGATCGGCTCTCGCGAGTACCCCGAAGTGGACCGTGCCGACTGGTTCGCGGTCGAAGCAGCAATGCAAAAAATAAACCCGTCCCAGGCAAAACTGATCGTTGAGCTCGCCAAAAAACTCGGCTTCCGGCAAATGTGAGAAGGGGAGTTTTGCTCCCCCCTCCACCGTCCTTCTACGATCGGCCCGGTTACTACGATGTAGCCTTGCTTATTGATTGATCCTTGAATCTATTTTTTGGATGGATTCAAGATGCTTCCTTAATACCGGCACCGTCTTTGCGGCAAAAGCCTTTACATCGGCGTCGGCTGACTTGTCCGCTTGCGACTGAAAGGCTTTAACATCGGTTTCATGATCATCAAGCATCGCTGACACATAGGCCTTGTCAAAGTCGGCACCGGAGAGGCCTTTCAGTTCGTCGAGAGTCGATTGATGCGAACCGAGATCGGTCGGCAGTGTAATATTCTTTTTCCCGGCCAGCGTCTTTAACTCGGCGTTTGCCTTGCTATGCTCGCTCACCATCATCTGTGCAAATTTCTTGACCTCGGGATCCGCAGCTTTCTGGGCAGCAAGTTTGCCTAGTTCAACCTCGGCCGCGCCGCCCTGTGCGGCCGATTTCATAAAATCATCAGGGCTGTCCGTCGTCATTGACGAAACCGCGTTGCTGACCGTATTCCCAACCGCGTTCGCCGCGTTGCCGACCGTGCTGCCGTTCGAGTTCGCGTTCGACCGGTTGGCATTGCTGTTAACGACCACCGCGTTATTGCTATTCGCCGCCGGCCCGCCGCACGCCGCTATGCCTGCAACGGCTAAAGCTAATACAAGTAATATCGAAATATTTTTCATACTGTTCCTCTTAAGATAGGTTTTCGATCTATCCGAATTCTGTACATACTTCCTGTATCACGCTTCCGGTTCCAATACCTCCGGGCGAATTAGCGCGACTCACAATAGTTACCGAAGATCCGGCGATATAATGTTCCAGAACGTACAAATGGGGCGATACTTGTGCGGCGGTAAACGGTGCGGGAATGCTATTACCTTTTTTCGAATGGATTTCGAGGCGGCCTAAATTTCGGAAGGTTTTCGTCGGCAAGAGATCGAAGCGTTATTTTGGGGAACGGGATCTGCTTGAAAAATACGAGCGGTCACGCGCGGCGTTCCGGTTCGGTTAGTCGTACCTGTCTGATAGGACCATCGATACCGGCGTGGGATTCCATTTCGACCCTGGTTCCGCATCCGTATAGCAAAGATCGGCGTACAGGTTTCCGGTGATCATCTTGTCCCGCAGATTCAGCGGCAGCCGGAAACAGTAGCGGTCCTGCTCGAAAACAGCCTCCACATATAGCGGCAGGCCATGGTAATAGACATTTATCTTCGCCCGCGGCCTGCGGCCCGCCGGCGGGGTATACAGTTTGTAGAACTTCATATTTACTTTTCATGATATTTCTAATGACATATGCCTTTCAGATTACCGGTCGCATGTTAACGAGATGCTAAATGGCCCCGAGGCGGTTTCAGGTGTTTCGATGGTTTTTTCGCGTGAGGCAGATCGCCGATCATTTCAGATGGCCGGCAGCGTTCTTACGCACGAAAATCCACGCCCGCGTTAACCGGAAGGGCGAACTGGTTAACGGGGCGTGGATTTTTGTTGCGGCCGAAGGCCCGAAGGAACATGCTCGAAAGATCTACGCTCCTCGAGCGCCAACGGCCTGAAACCGCCGAGAATCAAGGGCCTAGGAGACCTTGAAAGGCTTCTCTATTTTACCCGAGGTCCTCGCCTTTCAGGACGTCTTGATCATCTTTGTGGCTTTTATCCGCAGGAGGACCGCTTTTACGGTACCCCAGTCGGTCATCGTGTTGCCGCCGACGTCGGCGTTCTTTTTCAGGAACTTGTCGATCGCCTTAGCCCGTGTCTGAACTATTTTTGCCTGTTCTAACGTGTCGTCGCCCTTTTCATAGGCCTCTTTGAGCCTGTCGATCGAATCTTCGAACGCCCTCACAAAACGGATCATTTCATCCTCGGCGTCGGTGCCGTCATATCTGCTGCTGTCGAGGGCCTTTGCTACAGTGTTGCTGAAGCGGTCAGAGTCGTCTTCGAGCTGTTTAAGCAAACGCGCGGCGTCCTCCTGTGCTGATGCCGTTTGGATCAAGACCGCGAAGGTCAAAAGAAACATTCCCGCAAAAATCGAAACTAATCTTTTCATTTTTCAACTCCTTGATTATCAAGTATTTACGAACTTACTAACACCTCCGGGACGGAAGCCTTCCTATCTGCATGAGGGTTATCACCGTAATTTTGCCGAAAAATAAAACCGGATGTACCTGTCAAAAGTTACAGCGCCGGCAAAAATTATCGCGGCTTACTTTCGGCCGAAATGAAACACTATCCCGGTGGAGAACTTCGGCTTGGTCGAGGTATGCCCGTGAACATGGGTTATCGATGCAGTAATATCGACGAGCCTGATTGCAACAGTCTTCGACAACTCCAGGTCCACGCCGCCGCCGGTCTCAAACGCAAACCCTGTATGCGTCTCACTTTCTCCGGAATGAGAATGCGTTTCCCACACGACACCCGGCATCGCATAAACGAATGGGACAAATTTACTCTTGTTCCGGTAGGAAAAGTGTGGTCCGACCGCCGCACTGTATTCGCGTCGTTTCTCCGTCCCGCCCGGGGTCGTCTCCGAAAAATAATGGCCGTCGGCATCGGCTGCGACCGCTAGCCAGCGGTTAAAGTTATAGCCGACACCCGTCTTCCACCCATGGAAATTGGCGCCGTCCGCACGCAGCAGCGAGTAACCGCCAAATACTTCGAATTTGGAAAGCTCCTCGGCTTCAGCTTTTTCCTGGGCTCGAATGGTCTGGCCGAGGAAGAGTAGTCCAAAGATCAACATCACCAACCCGGTGTTTTTTAACGTGATCATTCGACGATGTCCAGACCGCAATTTTCTTAGGCGTTCAATTATGAGTGGGAACAAAAAAGGCCGTAACTGTTAAAAGTTACAGCCGATCTTAATTCGTTAAAGACTAACTTCTTCGGCGGAGTACTTACAGGGCGCCAACCCGAGCGAGGTCAATTATTCCGCGGAGCGGAATATCAGGAAATAGATCAGCGCAGCCACAGCAGCGAAGAAAAGGACCGCGGCAATGATCGATCGTTTTATCGTCCATAATATCCGTTTTGGTTCGAGAGCCGGCTGCAGATCCGTCGAGCTGGATTTCTGATGGCTGCTTCCGTTCTCCTGGACGATCTTTCCCCTGTCTTCGGCACTCCATTTCGCCGAAACTACGAACGCCCCTGATTCGGTCGTTACGGTAGAGATTATCGGTTGAGAATGGGTGTTAAGTGTTTGCGGTTCGTTCAGTACAGCACTGTCGAAAAGACTCACCGCGCCGTCATCCGGCGCTTCTACCTTATTTACAGCGGCGACGAAACGATAACCGTGCTTTCGAACGGTTTCGATGTACTTGTACTCGCCCGGTTTCTCGCCGAGCAAGTGACGAATTAGATGGACGCACTTTTCCAGGTTGTTGTCTTCGACGATGGTGTCCGGCCAGACGAACTGGATCAGCTCATTTTTGGAAACGAGATGGCCGCGGCGGCGAACCAGGAGCACGAGAGCTTGAAAGGCCTTTCCTGTTAGGGTCCCGTTTCGCGTTCCGTCGATACGTTCGATCGTATGTTCGCCGACGTCCAGACGAAACTCGCCGAATTCGAATATCTCTTTATTTCCCAGTGACATAGTCGATCCGACAGCCGACGGAAGTAAATCGTAAGGAATCTTTCAGCTATACCGAAGGACAATCCCGAAAGTCATAGGCCAAACTTCGAGATCTATAGAGCCAGAATTTTTGTGTGGGTGGTGAAGCAGGCACAGTCTACCATGAGCCCGCGGTTCAAACAACGTTTTTCAGGTGTTTGTGAAGGGAAAACAATGACGAAATTCCTTAGTTACTTTTTCCTAAACCGGGTCGCCGCAGCATTAATACCCAGAGCCTCGATGAGGTATCAGAAGAACTTCAGGACTTAAGAAATAATTCGGACTTATTTTTCGCGAAATATTGCGTTAGTAAATAACAAGTAATAAACACCAGCTCAAGCACTGGATGGATGGAAGAGAGTTAAAGCAATGAAAATCGAGCATTTAATCTTCGCCGCATTTCTTCTAACTCCCGGGCAGATCTCCGGACAGATCGATGTCACGAGGTCTCTGTTTACACCTCCGGTGGTGTCTGAGACACAAACTGATCCTGTGCGCTTTGAGGCCACTGTTATCGGCAATCCCCCTTCCGTTGTCTTCGAGTACAATGGCGCTGATCGTCCGATGTTCAATGATGGAACGAACGGCGACCAGGTTGCGGGTGACGACACGTGGACAATTATGTTCACACCTTCCGAGATACTTAGCAAAAATACGCCTTCGCGGATCTTTCGGCCATTCATTGGTTTTGTCAGGGTGGAGGGTTTCGGCAGGTTGAACGTATTTGGCGAAGTTTGGACATCCGCGATCGGGTTACGGGAGGTACGGTCGATAAATGGCGGCGGCCAGGAAACAGACTACATTGCCAATTACAACGCGACCCGCTCGGAGTTGATGACCTTCGATCCACGGCCGTGGGCGCAGCGGTTCTACCAAACTCATGGCGACGATTTTGATTTCCTTAACTTCGTTCTCATTCCGGGACGCCGAGGCAACCGCTTTCATAGCAACGTAAAGAATACTGTTCAAGGGATCGGCCTTTCGATCTTCGATAACTCTGCTGCTTTTGGCAGTGCAGGGATGTTGAAGGGTATCAATCAATACCCCCTTTCAGGGTTTTTTGACGGCGGGGAAAAGGCATTCTCTCACGAGACCGGCCATCAGTGGATCAATTTTCTCACTAACACTCCTTACGGATCGGGCAGGCCACATTGGCCGCGCGGTAACATTGCCGGTAACGTTATGGGTTTCTCGCAACAGCCTTCAAATCAGGGCGGGGATTTCCCTTTTACTTTTACGCCCAGTGGTTCGGGCGGCTACGTCGTCGGCCCCAGCGATCACATCATCCGAAGTACGTTCAACTCAATGGAGCTTTATCTGGTTGGGTTGATCCCGCCGGATGAGGTGAATGGCTTTTTTATCCTAACGAACCAAACACAAACTATTACGGTTGGCCAGACCTTGCTGGCGTCTGAGGTCACCCCCGTTTCAATTGACTCCGTTCTAGCGTCCTATGGGCCGCGGACACCGGACCACACTCAGTCCCAAAAGAATTTTCGCGTAGCCACCATCGTGATCTCGGAACAGTTGTTGGATGACCGCGCGATGGCCTTCTACGACTATTTCGCCAGACGCACCGAGGCGAGGGGCCAGCTGCCCTTCGCAAGTGGATTTGCTACCGGAATATGCAATCCCTGGTACCTGGCGACGGGCGGGCGCTCAGAGATGCGATCCGCTTTGAACGACAATTCACTGACGATCACGGTCACGAATACGAACGATAGCGGCGCGGGCAGCCTCCGCCAGGCGATCGCTGACGCCGCGCCGGGTGGCACGATCAATTTTGACCCGAGCGTCTTCTCCTCGCCGCAGACCATTACTCTGACGTCGGGCCAACTGGTCATCGACAAAAACCTAACGATCCAGGGGCCGGGAGCGAGCCTATTGTCGATCAGCGGCACCTCTAACGGGGCGGGGGTGTTCCGCATCAACAGCGGCGTTTCGGTAACGCTTGACGGTGATGACGATCAGAGACGCGTTTGTCTACAATTCCAGCGGCGGCGGCATTTCCAACGGGGGCACGCTAACCGTCTCTAACAGCACGATTTCCGGGAACTCCGTTTACGACTGCTCTGATGCGGGGTGCTCCTCCGTTGGCGGGGGAATTTTTAACATCGGCACGCTGACCGTCATCAACAGCACGATCTCCGGCAATACCGCTGACTTTGGCGGCGGGATTTACAACAGCGGCACGTTGACCGTCAGTAACAGCACAATCTCTGGCAACGACGACTCGTATGGCGCCGGCGGCGGAATTGCCAACAGCAATTATTACCAGGCTGACAGCACGGTGACGATTACCAACAGCACCATTTCCGGCAACCGTGGAGGAATTCATAGTATTGTTGGCGGCACCGAAACGCTCATTAATACAATAGTCGCGAACAACACCGCCGGAGGGGCTTCCCCCGATATTTTCGGGATCATTGAAACGGCCAGCCACAATCTTATCGGCGATGCGGCTTCGTCGGGCGGGATACAGAACGGCGTTAACGGCAATATCGTGGGCGTTAACCCGATGCTCGGACCTCTTCAGAACAACGGCGGGCCGACGCTGACACACGCCTTGCTCACCGGCAGCCCGGCTATCAACGCCGGCAACAACTGCGTTCTGACCGCAAACGGCTGCGGCGACGGTGATCCTCCATTGCCAACCGATCAGCGTGGGTTTGGACGATTCGGAACTGTAGACATCGGCGCGTTTGAGCGTGATCCTTCAATCGATAACGTCGCGCTGTTCGACTACGACGGAGACGGCAGGTCGGACCTGTCGGTCAGGCGCCCGTCGGATAATATTTGGTATTTGCTTCGGGGCACGGCCGGATACACGGCCATGGAATACGGTGTTCCGGGTGACAGAATGGTGCCCGCGGATTATGACGGCGATGGGAAGACGGATGTTGCGATGTTCCGGCCGTCGAACGGGACATGGTACATCTATATGTCTCAGTCGCAGACTTTCCAGACTTTCGTTTGGGGAGAAGTCGGCGACCTGCCGGTACCGACGTGATAGGGATGCAGACGGCAGGACCGATCTTGTTGTCTATCGCGAATCGGACAATATCTGGTACACGAGGTTTGCGAACGGGACGTTTGCCCAGACACATTTCGGCGTGGCGGGTGACAAGCCTGTGGTCGGCGATTTCGACGGCGACGGGATAGGCGACATCGCTGTGTATCGGCCGTCGAACAACAACTGGTACATCATCAAATCGTCGATCGGGTTCTTTATCCAGACGTGGGGCGAGGCGGGCGATGTCCCGATCACGGGAGATTTCGACGGTGACGGAGCGACCGACCAGGCCGTGTTCAGGCCGTCGACCGGCCAGTGGTGGCTGAGCCAGACGACCGCCGGCTTCGCAAGCCGGACGTGGGGCGTAGCGGGCGACATACCTGTCGCGGCCGACTATGACGGCGACGGCAAGACGGATGTCGCGGTCTTTCGCCCCTCGACGGGAGAATGGTATATCGTCAACTCAACCGCGGGCATCCTCGTCCAGCATTTCGGGCAGGACGGTGATATCCCAACACAAAGCGCATTCAATTATTGATTGCATGATCTCAAAAAAGCTGAAGGCCACTCGTCAGAGTTTGACGGGTGGCCTTCAGCTTTTTTTGAACGTTGGTCTAATGCGGTTACACTGTGTCCGATTCGATCGGGGGAGATGCCACACTTACGGACGTGCGCCCTTTTGCCCGATAGATCGACGCCATTCGGCAGCAATTGTCGAATACTTTCGAGGTGATGTAGAACGATTCCGGTTCGGTTTCCGTTGTGCTCGACGCCCGGCCTGCCTTCATCAGCCATCCGGCGGCAGCCGCCGCATTCAGGTCGTAGGTCGGCGTCCATTCTTCGTGAAGGGGGGCGAGGCCGGCGTTGTCTTCGAGAGCTGCCGCATCCAGAAGCTCTTCGACCTCATCCCCGGTCAATACGGGATCGGTTTCCCATGCAGTAAGTTTTTTCAGTTTTTCGAGTGGAGTTTCCATAGCAGCGGTCAGTGGTCAGTGGTCGGTGGTCAGAGTTAGGCTAATCGGGTCAGCGGTGGTCGTGACCGGTGGCAAGTCAAATTTCTGACCACTGTCCACCGGCCACCGACCACTTACTTACGCCTTATTCGCGATAAGACACGCCAATGCCGTCGGCCGCACTACTTTGGCGCCGTAAACGTGGAGGCCTTTTACCGCATCGCCGAAACGTTTTTCGGGTTTGAAGGTTTGCACGTCAAGGACCTGTTCGACGTAGGCGGTCGAAACGCGGTGGCCGGCGAGGATCTTGTACTTTGTGCCGGTGGTGTTAGGAACGTTGTTCGATTTCAGGATGCGGAAACCGGCGGCTTCGCCGACCTGGCCGTTGGCGAGCGTTACATCGGACCGCATCGTGCCGGCCTGGATGAACCGCTCGTCCTTTAGCAGCAGCCCGTGAAACCACGCGGGCACAATGACGAACCTTCCGTCGATCGGCACATCCGATTCATCGAGCAGCACGCCGAGATCGACCAGGTATTCGTAGGCATCGTCCTTTGTCGGGACCTTCGGCGTGGTAGTTGAGCCGATCTTGTTTCCTGTCGGTACGGCCGTGTCCATAACGCCGGCCAGAAACGTGTCCGCGACCTCGCGAAGCTTCCACGCCGAGCGGCGCATTGCTTCGTCCAGCACGTTCACGTTCTGCTGGGCGCGGTCCACGCTGTCCACGTAGAAATTGAAATACTTCGATTGATCGATCGTCAGCGAAAGATCGGTATCGCTCAACGTTTCAGGGTCGCTGATGTCGGTGTTCTTGGTATAGTCGCCGATCGTGACATCGCCGATCGACGCTATCTTGACGGTGTTTCCCGCCTGTCGAATGTCGCCTTCGTATTCTCGGTTGGCAACATTTGCCTGGCCGTAAACAAGCGACTTTTCCAATGCCGTGAGCAGCCGCGCTGCCCAAACTGTGGGTATGAATGTTAGTGACATAGTTTTTGTAAGAGTTACGCCTTCAGGCGTGAGAAAGAGTAAGAGTTACGCCTTCAGGCGTGAGAAATGGTTGAGGTTAGTAGTTTCCGGCAAGCTTCACGCGTGAACGCGTAACTCTTACCTTTCGCTCAAAATTTGGCGGACCTCGGCCCAGTCGAGTTTTTGGATCTGGGCGGGTGTCATGCGGGAGAGTGTTTCGGCGGAGATGAGTTGGCGGGGCGCACCGGTGCCGGCACCGCCGTCGATCGAAGCGGCATTTGGGCGGCGGCCGAATTGTTCGGGAAACCGGCGCTTGAGCCGGTCGATCAGGGCGGCGGCGTTCTCGAGTTCGCCGGCGTCGGAAAACTGCAGGTCGCTCGCTATCGACTCGATCAGCAGCTCCGGCGAATGTGCCTCGGCGGCGTGAAGAAGTTCGTTCAGGCGATGCCGCGCGTCACGCGTGCGGATCGCATTTTTCAGTTCAATGTTCTCGGCCCGAAGCCGTTCGGTCTCGGGGTCAGGTGGGTTGATGTCCGGTGGAACCGACTCTAGCGGCTCCGTTGATGGCGTCTGTATGTTGTTCGTATCGTCCATACGGCATCGAGATTAGCCGTATGAGTTCCAGGTCGGAATCCTGATCCGAACGATGGGAATGATATGGATGATAGGAATGAAATGGATGATTTGAAGTTGGCGAGTTCTCGACCTCGACGTGTTTATCTTCTTCGCCCTAAGATGCTCCTCCTTCGTGACTCTGGGTAACTACACTTTTGGAAGGACTAATTTGATATCAAATTCAAGCGTTCCCCTTACTGCCTCGCCGTTTATCGTCCTTTCCTGGGACGGAGCAAGCAAGTCGTACGACATCGGACGACCATCCACGCTTTCGCGATTATTAAGCGATACTTTCCCCTTCCTAACCCGATTTGATAATTTCCATCGGAGTCGCTTGTAGTCAGGATTAAGCATCTTCTGCAGCCGTTTCTTTGAAGAAGAATTCTTACATTTCGGCCCTCCGTCCTTCCTAAGGTCGGATGATTGAGAATCTCAACTTTTCCTCGAAGAACGAATATCTCGTCTGACAATCTATCGTCTGATCTTTCCTTCATTTGTCCGCCAGCTGTAACTTGCAGGCATAACAAGAAAAGCAGCAACAAGGAACTACGGTATTTACTCTTCATATCTTAATTAATTCCTTTCCTCCAACGTACCTTTTTGCCACAGAATCGTATGGTCAGGTCCGCGATATTGAGTTTAATTTTGCGGAATTTGCCCTCGTATGTAAATTCCGGTCCGAGCCCTTCACGATGAAGAGGAGCCGGTTTGGGTCGTATCACACCTGCTCTGCCCGCTAACGTTCCTCCTCCACACAATCCAGCTTTCTCAACCAAGCCAAAAACGAATCCTCGAAAACCAGCCAGCCCATCTGTGTCGGCCGATCGCCGGCGGTTTCGAGGGTGCCGTCTTCGCATAGTTTGATGAGCGTCTGCCGCGAGGGCGGCGGGACGATTATTCGGTGCTTCTTGATAAGCCTTTCTATCTCGGAAAGCCGCATTTTCACACGCGGCCGAAACTCGAACGGTTGTTTTACTTGCTCTTTTTCCATCGCTGGTCGCCTCTCACCTCTTTGAGACCTTTCGTATCATTCCTATCGTTCGGATCATTCGCATCGTTCGCAGCTTCAAATCTGCGATTTCGCAAAACGATCTCCTGTTCTAATCTGCACATGGCCGGACGATATGTAAGCGGCGAAGGAAAAATGAGACCGAATAACTGTCGCCCCTTATCGTCCGACCGTTTTATACTAGCAAACAATTGTATCATTTGCAAGATATTATTTCATTGCTGAAACGAGCGTAAAACAATGAAGAACGATCAAACAGAATTCACGGACCTCGATCTTGCGAAAGCACTGGCGGTCGTAAATGTGTTTGAGACCGGACGGCCGTTCGGGGAATATTCGGCACTGGCCATCCTGAATGACGGAGCTGGAATCTCTTACGGCATTAACCAGTTCACCCACCGTTCGGGCTCGCTCGCGGCGGTCGTAGCCGAGTACCTTTCGCGGGGTGGCCAGGTCGGGCGTCAGATGCTTGCCGAAAACCTTCCGCTTCTCCGAAACTCATCTTCTGCCGCGATAACGGCGGCGGCCAGAAACAACTGGCTAAAGGCATGCGCTGAAAACCGCCGCCGAGACACGCGAAATGCAGGCGGCCCAGCATCATGTCGCTTTCGAACGTTATCTGCGGCCGGCGGTCGAGGCCTGTGTAGGTTCGGGATTTGTGCTGCCGCTTTCTCTCGCGGTTGTTTACGACTCGATGACGCACGGCTCGTGGGAGATGATCCGCGACCACGTGCGTATCCCGCCACGGCCGTTCAACGGCGCCGCATTTGAAACCGTCTGGATCACAGCGTATGTAAAAGCGCGTCACCGATGGCTCCGCTCGGTGCCGCGGCTCAAAGCTACTTCATATCGAACACGTTTCTTTCTCGAACAGATCGTCGCCGGTAACTGGCACCTTGAATTGCCGTTTCGCGTTCACGGCCGCCTGCTCACGCACCGCGATTTTCCGCCGGCATCGACCGGCAACACGCTTTCGACGGCCGGGCACCCGCCTCTTTCTTCAGCAACCACCATCGGCCTTCCTGAAACCGCAAACCGGGAACGCGAAGCAGCGTTTCCTCCCGCCGAAAATGATGCCCGGCCGTCGAAACACTCTTCCATTGATAAGCTCGGCCAGGAACTCGCCGATGCTTATGCAAAGTACGACCGTCTCGAGTCGGCGTTGCAAACGATCGTAACGCGGGCCGATTCGGCCAAATCGCTTTGGACGACCGTGGCCGGAACGGTTTGGCAGGTGACGTGGGCGGTCGCCTCATTTCTTATCGGGCTGCCTCGCGACGTCTGGCTGGCGGTCGCGGTCATCGCCGGGGTGCTGATGGCAATTTACCTTTACCGGCAGATCGCGCTCGGGCGAATTCGCGAATCGCAATTACTGATGCCGAGAGGCGGAGCGGCAAGTTATCTCCGCGATGAAAAGAAATGAATGACACAAAGAACATATTTATCGCCTGGATAAGCTCGGGCCCGCCGATGCTGGCGGTCTTTGCAACCGAATCGGGGATCACGGTCCTTTCGGCGATCGTCCTGCCGATCATCTTTTTCGCGATCGGAAAAACGATCGATGTGTTTTTGCAGCTTTATCTGCGAGATCGCGAGGAGAAAGGAGCGGAGGAAAAGGAATCGTGACGCTTAGAACAAAGATCTATATCGCTGCCGGGGCCTTTGCGGTTCTAGTTCTCATCATCGGAATTTCGACTCTCTGGTCGGATCGCGAGAATCGCAAAATTCGAGCGTGAACTTGAAGCTGCAAGATCGGCGGCGGAACAAAGTGAAACGCGGTCCCGCGAGCTGGAACAGCAAGCTGCCGGTTATTTAAGGAAGATCGAATATTTGGAGGGATCGCTATCGGCCCTGCGGTTGACGGCGACAAAACAGGATGAAGAACTCAAAACGCTTAAGAACAACACTAATAATGCTCGTCGCGATGTCGATCGCGCTCGTGCTTTGCGCTCAATCGAAAGCACAACCGCCGAGCTCTGCCAAAGGCTCGCCGACGTCGGTCACCCGTGCGAGTGAAGACGCCAACCTGGTGAATTCGTGCGCAGCGGCCGTCGAGGAACTCTCTGCGACGCGCAAGCTGGTTACGGCGCTCGAAAACGAGAACGCTTTACTACGTGAACGGCTGCAAACCGCCGCCGCGACAGAAGCGATACTGATCGAATTGAAAGAGACCCGCGAGAAAGAAAACACCGCACTCCACACGGCGATAGCGGCAAAGAACGAGACCATTACCGCAAAGGACGCTGCGATCAAGAAACAGGACGAAATCGTCGCCGAGTTGAAACGCCGCAGAAGTTCGGTGTGGAAACGCGTCGGTGACATTCTGATCGGCGTCGCGGTCTCTTCGATCCTGAAATAGAGCATGTCGCACCTCCGGATGCGGAAGCCCGACCGTTAGGAAGGGCGAAATACTCAACATTAGGATATCGCCCTTGCTAACGCGCGGGCTTACGCACAATTACGGAAAAAATATATGAATATCAACATTGAACAAGCCATTGAAAATCTCCGCTCCGCCGGCCGGCGGTATTCGAAATACGAACGCTATTACAACGGCGTGCACGAACTGAGCTTTGCGACCGAGAAATTCGCGAACGCTTTGGTTCGCAGTTTCGCGAGTTTGCGATGAACCTTTGCCCGGCGGTGTGCGACGCCGTCAAGGACAAGTTGAAGATAACCGGGTTTGGCTTTGAATCGGGCGCGTCAAACACGGCAATGCATGCCGCGCGGATCTGGGACGCGAACCGGATGGCACTCCGCTCGGGCGAAGTACACAAGGAAGCGTTAAAGAACGGCGACGCCTACGCGATCGTCTGGCCGGACGGCGATGGCCGAGCGACGATCTTTCCGAACAGCGGGGCGAGCGTTTCGGTCGAATATGACGAGGAAGCTCCCGGCCACATTGTCAGCGCCGCGAAATCCTGGCGTACGGCCGACAAGCACACGCGGCTGAATCTTTATTTTCCGGACAGGATCGAAAAATACATCTCGGCCAAGCCGGGCGAAACGTTTCTGCCTGACGCTACAGAATTTATCCCGGCCGTCAGCCGCGCGATCGATCCTGTCCAGCACGACCTGCAGTTCGAGCCGCCTCTCGAGCGCCACATCGTGCAGAACCCATTCGGCCGGGTGCCGGTGTTTCATTTTGCGAACAACGCCGACGTCGGCAGCCTTGGCCGCTCGGAACTGGAGGATGCGATCCCGATCCAGGACGGGCTGAACAAATCGGTTCTCGACATGCTGGTGGCGATGGAATTTTCGGCTTACCGCCAGCGGTGGGCGGCCGGCATCGAGCTCGAATATGACAACGACGGCAAGGCTATCGCGCCGTTCAAGGCCGGGATCGACCACCTCTGGATCGCACAGGACCCGAACTCAAAGTTCGGCGATTTCGAGGCGGCACGGCTCGATCAATTCCTCAAGGTAAAGGACAGCTTTCGCATCGACATCGCCAGCGTCACCGGTACGCCGCTCCATTACCTGATGCCGCACATGCGCGGGCAGCCCAGCGGCGAGACTTTGAAAAAATCGGAAACCCGATTTCTCGCGAAAGTCCGCGACCGCCAGGCCGCATTCGGGCAAACGTGGGCCGAGTTGATGGAATTTGCGCTTAAGGTAGAAGGCACATCCGCCGTCCGCCTTCGCACAAATTGGGAAGACCCGTCGCCAATGTCCGAACGCGAGCGGCTCGAGAATATTATTCTGAGAAAGCAGATCGGGCTTCCGCCGGCGGAAGCGTTGATGGAAGCCGGATACGGCACAAGCGAGGTCGATACCTTTGATACATAGTTCGAACAGCAGGCCGTCGGAATAAATGACGTGTCCATAGAAGAGCGGAGGTCAAAGGCATGTCCCTTGGTTGGAAGGGCAATCCTAAAACACCGTCATTTTCGGGAAAAATCTCGCAGTATCGACAGAAGCTGAATTTCTAATATTGCGACATGGGAGAATCGTAATAAAGTAGGCATGACCGAAGGCCTTTTCTTCGCTCGACCCCAAAGCCTTTCTTCCCGCTGTAAACCTTATGATTGAGCGACCCGGCCCGGTCACCACTCGCCCTGCTGAGCATTCTGTCTCATCGGTTGACGCTTGCCGTCAGTTCAGCGAGGCCAGAGCCATTCTGCAGGGCCGAAGCGGAAGGTTTTTAGCCACCAGCCGCTGTAGGCGATATTCAAAGCGAATACGGCAAAACCGGACGATACGGGTGAGGTGCCGACCTTGCCAAGCAATCCGAGGCCATATCAATGAAAGGTCAGAGTTAAATACGGTCTGCTCAGGTAGTCTTGTATGCATCGGCCGGCGGTTGCGAGCCCGCTCACTTTTTGCCATGCGGGCCGCTGGTAAAGCAGCACTATTGCCGAAAGATAAAACGCGGCGAGAGCAATGGTGCCGATGTGGATCATGAAACGGACGGGAAGCATCCTTCCGGACTGCGACGCCAGCCCTTTCTGCTCAATGATTACGTCAGTCAAAACCCAAACACCGTTGCAGACGATGCCGACAGCGAGTCCCCACCACATCAGCTTTCTATACAGTTGAGATACGCGGGAGGATCCTAGGTGGCTGCTCGTGGGAGAAGCCGGCAAAGCAATCAAGTCAATTTTGATTTGCCGAATTCAATCTGAAGTTAACGGTTTCTCGTTTTTAAAACTGGGCGGGGAAAAAGTTTCTAGGACCGGCTCGAAATCTCAATAGGTACGGGTCAAACGCTTCTATTACAATCAAAGTCTTTCGTTTTTATCTCATTGCCAAGAAAACGTCTTGTTTTTACCGAAGAATTGAACATTACGTTGTTTAGGTTGTGATCCGGAAAACACTTGGAACGAAAAAACGGTTTATAAAAATTGAACCGAAGGTCCCCGTGGTAGGTGTTTTCAATTGATGATTTCATTGGTAACCAAAACAGCTACCCGGTTCTAAAATGAACGGGTAACAACAACGGCGTTAGTATTTATATCTATGTGAAAGGCTTGTGTTGTCAGACCGGGAGATTACTTCTATCGCGGCACATCTTCGACGAGGCGAAATCCGAGATGGTTCGTCCCGGTATCCGGGGGATCGCCCTCGCCCGCGGGTGCCGACGATGTAACGTGAGCAATATTGATCGGTGAGAGAAACGAGCCTCCGCGGTGGACCTTCTTTTTAATGCCTGGTTCGGACGGGTCGAGTGAGTTTTGGCTCGCGGGGTTGTGGGCATGCTGGATTTTGGCGAGCTGTGCGTAATAGCTTGCGGGTACCAGTCGCTGGTCGATTGCCAGACGTTCCCGGCCATGTCGAACAGCCCGTGAGCATTTGCAGGATATGTGCCGACCGGCGGAATGCCGGGAACTCCGTCGCTGCCGGTGTCCGAATCGGGCAAGGGCGAATGGCCCGTGTTTGCCATGTGCTTGCCGCCCACAAAGAAGGTCTGCCGCCAGATGAAGGGCTCACCGGCCTTTCCTCCGCGTGCGGCAAATTCCCATTCGGCCTCGGTCGGAATGCGTTTCCCTGCTCACCGGGCATACGCTTTGGCGTCCTTGGAGGCAATGTGCAGTACAGGATAATTTTCCTTGGACTTTATGTCGCTTTTCGGCCCAGCGGGTGACGCCAATTCGCACCGGGAACATAGCTCCACCACTGGGAGATCATTGAGCTGAACGTGATGATCGGGCGGGAGTACACTACCGAACCGGCGACAAGGTTTTTGCGGACGGGGTGCCGGGGAAAGTCTTCGGCATGCGTGTTTCCTGCTCGGCAACGGTCACATATCCGGTCGCCTTTACGAACTCGGCAAACTGGGCGTTCGTCACCGCGGTCTTGTCCATGAAAAAGCCATCGACATAAACGCGGTGGATCGGCCGTGAATCGGCGGTCTGCTCGACCCCCACATTGTCGATATCGGGCGGTCATGATTTGCACCGATCGAAAATTCGCCGCCCCTGTTCCACCCCATTCCGCCGGCCTGCTTGTTGATGGATTCGGCTCGTTTTTCAGTACCGTCGGCTCGAACGTCGCCGCCGCGGCTTTGGCTTCCACTCTGGGGCTTGTTTTGGGAGCAGGTCCGCTCTTGAGCAGCCACGAAAAGGCAAAACCGCCAACAAGAACTGTAACCAAAATAGGAAACGCTTTGTTCCGACAACTACCGTTTTTTGAGGTACAAGAATGCTAACAGATGGTTGGGGTTCGTGTAACTGTCAGTTATGACAGCGATAAGGTAAGTTGACGGTGACAACCGTGTGCGTCCGACGGCCACTGGTGCGTCGGACGCTTTCGCCTTTACGGATGCGTGTGATAATCAGCGGCTATGAGTTCCACTGTCTTTTGGGCGTCCTTTCGTTTCGTCATTTTCCTGGCAGTTTTTGCGTGTTTCGATCGTCCTGCCCGGCTCGCTGGCCAGCGGGGGACCGCTAAGCCCGGACTTTACGGCCGGCATTGGGTCGCGGTAACGGGCAAGCCGCTGGCCGCCACCGCGGGCGCCCGCATTTTTTTGAAAGGCGGTAATGCCGTCGATGCCGCCTGCGCGATGATCGCCGCGACCTCGACGATGTGGGATATGCTCTCGCTGGGGCGGCGAGACGCAAGCCCTGATCTACAATCCGAAAACAAGAAAGGTCATCGGCATCAACGCCCTCGGCGTGGCCCCGACCGGTGCGACCGCGGCGTTCTACAAATCGAAGAATATGCAGTATCCGCCTGAGTACGGCCCGCTTGTCGGCCGTCACTCCGGGCACACCGGGCGGCATTCTGGTGATGCTCGCCGAATACGGCAAGCTCAGCCTGAAAGACGTTCTTGAGCCTTCGATCGAGATGGCGGACGGATACCCGATCGAAGACGGAGGCCGCGAACGCGATCGAGCGGCAGAAGAACGTGGATCAAGCAATGGAAATACTCGTCGCGCAGTATTGTTCCGCATCCGGGCGAGCAGCGTGAAGGCCCGCAGGCCGGCGAGATCTTCAAGCAGCCGGACCTTGCCGCTACGCTCCGCAAACTTGTCGATGCCGAACAGCACGCGCTCAAAGCCGGCAAGTCGCGAAAGGATGCGATCATGGCCGCGTACGAACGGTTTTACAAGGGGGATATCGCGAGGGAACTTGTCCGCGGCACGCAAGAGGAAGGAGGACTGATAACGGCCGGACGACCTCGCGAAATGGGACGTAAAGATCGAGGAGCCGGTCAAAACCAGCTATAAGGGCATCGACGTTTACAAGCTGAATCTTTGGACGCAGGGCCCGGCTATGCTGCAGGCGCTGAACATCCTGGAAAACTACGATCTCAAATCGATGGGCTACAACAGCCCGAAGTACATCCACACGGTCTATCAGGCGATGAGCCTCGCCTTTGCCGACCGCGATTTTTATTACGGAGATCCGTATTCGCACCGACCGAACCGCTCGCGGCACTCCTCTCAAAGCAATATGCAAAACAGCGTGCGAAGCTGATCAACCCGAACCGCAACGATCCGGCGATCAAACCGGGCGATCCGTATCCGCTTCAGGGCGAAACAAATCCGTTTGCCGAATTGCTGGAAAATGGAAGATCGTCCCCCCGGAACCAGACCACCGCACCCCAGGCCGGAAGTTTCTCGTGAAAAATCGACGACCCATTCCAGACGCTCGTTCTATGGAGGAACGACGTCGGTTCAGGCGGCCGATGAGGAAGGCTGGGTTGTTTGCGTTACGCCCAGCGGCGGTTGGATACCGGCGGTCATTGCGGGCAAGACGGGCGTCGGCTTGAGCCAACGTGCTCAGAGCTTTGTCACTGATGCGGCCGAAGGACCGTTCAACGTCATCGAACCCGGCAAACGTCCGCGCGTCACGCTGACACCGACGCTGGCTTTCAAGGACGGCCATCCCTACCTGGCATTTGCGGTCCAGGGCGGCGACAGCCAGGACCAAAACCTTCTGCAGTTTTTCCTGAATTCTGTCGAGTTCGGGATGAACGTCCAGCGTGCGACCGAGGCGCCGAACATTAACAGCTTTCAGATGCGTTCGTCATTCGGCGGGCATGAGATACGGCCGGGGAATTCTCCTCGCAAACTCAACACCGCAACGTCCGCGACGAGCTGATTAGGATGGGCTACATTGAGTATTCGCGAGCGCACTTCGGGCCCGATAACGGCGATCTTCATCGACCAGCAAACACGGACGCTCTGGGGCGGGTCGAGCAATCACGGCGATGATTACGGTATTGCGTGGTAGGTCGATCTATTTTCTGGTACCACTCGGGTTTTCCCGTTTAAGAATGCGAACGGCCTCACTAATGTTGTTCCAGGTCGAAGCGTCGCCGTCGAACACTGAATAGAGTCCCTGTTCTTCCATTGGCGGATCGCCGGTATATTCGTCGCCTTGTTTCCAGAATAGTTGCTTGCTGATCGGCCGAGCGGTCCCGGTGGGCAGAAATTTGCTCCGGCAATGTTCGGGTAGGTTCTTACGAACGAAAGCACCGTTCGTAAATCCGGTCGCGAAATGTTGTCGGCGGTTCCGGGTTGAACGATTGGCCGTCACGCGGCAGGCCGATTTCTTCTATGACAAGCGGCTTTTCAGCTTTGCCGCCACGCCTGCATGTTCCGCGATATATTTCACTGTCTGATCGGGTGCCTTCGTGTACCCTTCTACCATTTTGCCGTTCTCGAAACAAAACCAGTTTTTTGGCCAGATGTGGATGGTCAAATAATCGATGTTCGGATCTTCGTGGACCTGCTCGAATAACGCGTGGCTCTCGGTCCCGATTCGGCCTTCGTGGCCGGTTGTGTTCGATGGTTTGGGTCGAGGCGTTTTATAAGCGTGGCGGTTTCGGCGATCCAGGTCTTGTACGCATCGCTTGCCGCCGGGCGCATTGGGCGCGGTTCGTTGGCTAGCTCCCATGCCATTATCGTGGGGTCGTCCGCATATTGTTTGCCGGTAATCTTGTTCTTTCGTGCGAGGACAAACTCGACCTGTTTTGCATATGCCTCTTTGCATGGCGAGCACGAATAGAATTTCGAAACATTATCGCGAAGCTGGTCCCATGTTGGTTTTTCTTTCAGCCATTTGTCGGGAATGACCTTGTTCCAGATCAGATACTGCTGAAACCCGCCGCTCCATTCCCAATTGTTGCTCAGGAAAATTACGGCCTTCATCTGCCACTTGCCATTTCGGCAAGCACGCGGTCGAGGCCATCCAACGTCGCCGCGTCGAAGTTTCCCTGTTCCGGCTGCAGTGCCGGCCCGACGTGCGGCACGCCGTTCAGCAAACCGCGGCCTTCTGACCCTGCCATCAATCGCAGGTTCGTGACGCCTTGCTTTTTTAGAAAGTCGAGCTCGTTTCTCAGCCGCTCGATGCCGCGTTGCTTATCAGTTTCCAGCCCAAGCAAGCTGCCGTACCAATAATTAGTTCCGACGAAATAGTAGGGCTTCTCGTTAAGTATGAGCTGATGGTCTTTGACGGTTACAAAACCCGGGCCCTTTCCGAGAGCAAACGGAGAAATAAGAAGGAGGGCCGCAAGACAAAGGAAAGCACGGTGAACCATGCTTAATAAAATAACCGATAAGGGCATCTGAGGAAATTAAACACCGGGCTATGCCCGTCTATTTGCGGCGAAGCTTGCTTCGCCGACGGTTGAAGATAAAGTTTTGCGGCTATGCCGCCGTTCGAAAGCGAGCGGCGGCATAGCCGCGGTGCTGATTAAAGGACTGCCGGAAAAGCATAGGTTCTGGCACACACAACGTGCCAGTGTTGCGGAAGACCGCAACCGTTCCGAGATCGAGCGGCGAAGCCGCAATTAATTATTCGAACCCGAAACCGTCGGAGCCCTGTCGCTGTCGCGTTTTTGCTTGACGACGTAGTTGTTCTTGCCGCGGACGACCGAACCGGGGCGGGCGACCTGGATCTTTATGGATTTTCGTTCGCCGGGAATACGTTCCGTGTTTGCGTAATAACCGACCGAGTATCGCCGCCGCAATTCCTCGGCAACGCCCGAGAACGAAGTCTCGAGGTTTGTCAGCGTATCGGCCTCAAACATCCGGCCGCCGCTGCTCGTCGCAAGCGTTTCAAGATAGGTCTTTCCGCGAATATATTCGTTATCGCTCGAACCGCGCATACGCACTGAAATTCCCGGCGGAAACGCAACGCCCGGCAACGCCGCGACGGGAGCTCCGCCGCGCATTTGTTCCTGCGTGTTGTAGCGGATGGTGTAAAAAAGTGCGTCGATCTCTTCGACCGACGCAATTGTCGATTGATAGCTTGCACGCCGCGATGTTGTATCCACGCCGTCGGTGAAAAGCACGATCGCCTTGCGGCCCGGTGTATTGACCAATTCCAGATCGACAACCGCGTCGACCGCGTCATAGAGGCTGGTGCCGCTGCCGAAATTTGCTTTGTAGATCGCGCCGTAAAGGATCTTCTTGTCGCTCGTCGGCTCGCACAATATCTTTGTCCGCTGGTCGAAGGCAATGACCATCACCTGGTCCGCCGGCCGGAGTTGGTTCACAAAAGTGAGCGCCGCGTAATGGATCTCATCGATGTGATATTTCGTTGAAGGGCTCGTGTCGATCATCAAAATGACCGTGAACGGCGTTTCCTCCGATTGGAAATAGGTTATCTCCTGTGGAACACCATTCTCAAAGATCTTGAAATCCTTTTTCTTCAGTCCGGCAATAAAGCGGCCATTACGGTCCATCACGCTTACGGGAGTTGTCACAAGGTCGGTGTCGATCTTGATGATCTCGTCCTCAGGCTTTTTGGTCCCCGGCGGCGGAGGCGGCGGCGGAACGTACATATCGCTAACACTCGGCGCCTGCTTCGGCTTCTGGCTATCGTTCTGGACCGTCGGCTTTTTTGCTGCCGGTTTACGTGTACGCGACGCGGGCTGCGAAAAAATGGGCAGGCCTACAAAGCAAACTACTGCAAGCGAGAGAAGGGCATTCCTCATCAGATCAACCTCCGGGGCACATTATACGATAGCGGGAAATTTGGGGCCGTCGCGAAAACAACCGGCCGCAAAGGGGAAGCGGCGTGACACCGGCACCTGCAGTGTTGTCGAATAGGAACACCGCCAAAAAAACTCCGGACAACGGCCGGCGTCCAAAAGTAAATGCCGTGATGCCGTTGTCCAACTATACGAAATTATCTCGTCACATCAATATTACACCGCCGACGATTTAGATGTGACACTTTCCTTGTTTAGACGCATCCGAGTCCGAAAAGGTTACATTTCACGCCCGGCGTCCGAGCGTTTACTTTAGTACAAACCGCGGAACCTCGACAGAAAAAGTGATGAAAGTATGGGTTCGCAGTTCGACCGGTAGAAAAATAGGGGCGGGCAGATGATCGAAAAACGGAGGCTCCAGGCTCGAATCCTTTGAATCTAAGCGGCGTGCTAAGATTTCCGTAGATGGTTGATGTAATAAATGTTATCGGCGGCGGCCTCGCCGGGGTCGAAGCCGCCTGGCAGGCGGCGGAGGCTGGCGCGAAAGTCGGCTTTACGAGATGCGGCCGGTTATGCAGACGCCGGCGCATCGGACGGATAAGCTGGCGGAGATCGTGTGTTCCAATTCGCTCAAAACGGACGAGCCCGGCTCGGCGCCTTATCTGTTGAAGGAAGAGCTGAGGCGCGGGCGGTCGCTGGTGATGGAAGCCGCGGCGGCGACGCGTGTTCCGGCGGGTGCGGCTTTGTCGGTCGACCGGATCAAGTTTGCCGAATTGATAACCGAGCGTATCGAGGGGCATCCGAATATTGAGATCGTCCGGGAAGAAGTGAAGTCGCTTCAGTGGAGTGAGGACACTTCCGACGACAACCCTTCGGTCGCCGCGAGCGGCGATGCGGACAAGAGTGTCCACACTCCAACGATAATCGCTACGGGCCCGCTGACGAGTGACGCCCTGACGGCCGAGATCATGCGGTTTACGGGCGACGACCAGCTTTATTTTTACGATGCGATCGCCCCGATCGTGGCGGCTGATTCGATCGATATGTCGATCGCATTTAAAGCGGCGCGATACGACAAAGGCGGCGACGACTATATCAATTGCCCGATGGACCGCGAGCAGTACGAGACGTTTATCGCCGAGGTGCTGGCAGCGAAATCGGTGCCGCTCAAACGTTTTGAGGACACGCACTGGTTCGAATCGTGCCTGCCGATAGAAGAAATCGCCCGCCGCGGGCCCGAGACGCTGCGATTTGGCCCGATGAAGCCGAAAGGCCTCCGCATCCCAAAACCGGCGAAGAGCCGTATGCCTGTGTTCAGCTGCGACAGGAAAATCTGATGGCCGACGCTTACGGCATGGTCGGATTTCAGAACCATCTGCGCTACGGCGAACAGGCGAGAGTTTTACGGCTCATCCCGGGTCTCGAGAACGCCGAGTTCCTGCAATTCGGCCAGATCCACCGCAACACGTTCATCAATTCGCCAAAGATCCTGAACGAAACGCTCGCGACCCGCTCGAACCCGCGATTGTTCTTCGCCGGCCAGATCACCGGCGTCGAGGGCTATGTCGAATCGGTCGCAACCGGCTGGCTGGCGGGATTGAATGCCGTTCGAGTATTGCGCGGCCAACCGTTATCGACGGCCCCAACGACCTCTGCGATCGGCGCCTTGTGCCGCTATGTCTCTAACGTCGAAACGAAAAATTTTCAGCCGGTGAATATTACTTTCGGACTGCTTGAGCCGCTGCCTGTTGAGCTGCGAAAAAAACACCGCAACAAACGCGAGCGGCATTTGGTGCAGGTGGAGCGGGCGTTGGAGGATTGGGATCGGTTTCTGCTGAACAGCCTTTTCCTGCGGGCTGAAGCCGGCGGGTAGTTTCTGCATCTTTGGCCGTTGGCTGAAGCCGACAGCCATTGAAATCTTAGAACCGCCTGCTGGGTAACCGTAAACTGGATTACGACTTCTTGATAATTGCCGTTGCCTTTAGGCAACGGTATGGTGGCCCAAATTTCTTCGGGCTTTAGCCCAAACTGCCTTATGTCTTTTGTCCGAATCTGGGTGCACGTTGTCTTTACCACTCGCAATCGCGAACCTTACTTTTCTTCTGATGTACGATCAAAGTTGTTCGAGCATATCCGCGAAAACTGCCGCAATAAAGAGATATTTCTTGATAGCATTGGCGGCTGGTCGGATCACATCCATATACTGATTTCGCTTGGTCGCGAGCAATCGATCGCGAAGGCGACGATGCTCATAAAGGGCGAATCAGCCCATTGGCTCAACAAGCAGGGATTCTTCAAAGGAAAATTCTATTGGCAGGATGACTACTTCGCGATCTCTGTGTCTGAGTCTCAGGTTGAAAGGGTGCGAGCATATATTTCAGACCAGGAAAAACATCATCAAGCGGTGCCTTTCGATAAGGAACTGGAAACGCTTCAACGGATCACGAGCGGTCCGGGCTAAAGCCCGGGGTATCGTTTTTTCCCTTGTCCGTTGGCTAAAGCCAACGGCAATTGTTCAATGCATTACGATTTGCTAATCATCCTCGCGATCTTCATCGTCGCCGTCCTCTACTCCTCCGTCGGCCACGGCGGAGCTTCGGGCTATTTAGCAGTGATGGCGTTTTTTGCGGTTGCGCCTGAGGTTACGCGGCCGACGGCGTTGACGCTGAATTTATTTGTGGCGTCGATAGCGACGGTGCAATTTTATAGGGCGGGGCATTTTTCGTGGCGGTTGTTTTGGCCGTTTGCGATTGCGTCTATTCCGTTCGCATTTATCGGCGGGATGATCAAACTGCCGACGAACGTTTATAGGATCGTCCTGGGTTTGGTGCTGCTTTTCGCCGCTTTCCGGCTGGCATGGAAATTCGCTTCGGATGACGGCGAGGTCCGCGAGCCGAAGTTGTGGATGTGCCTGCTCATCGGAGGCGTGATCGGGCTGTTGTCCGGTTTGGTCGGTGTGGGCGGAGGTATATTTTTGACGCCGGTCCTGCTGCTGATGCATTGGTCTGAGACGAAAACGGCGGCGGGGAACTCGGCGTTGTTCATTTTCGTTAATTCCGCCGCGGGGTTGGCGGGGAATTACGCACAGGTCAGTGTGCTGCCTTCGGCGGCATGGTTCTGGATACTGGCCGCGATCGCGGGCGGGACGATCGGCTCACTGTTGGGCGCGAAAAAGTTCGAATCGCTCACACTCCGCCGGGTACTGGCGGCAGTATTGCTGTTCGCGTCGGTTAAACTTATCTTCGTGTAGGCATATAATTGACTTGTTTTGTAATCAAACAGACGGCAAGCACGGCGCCCGATCTTCGATGAAATTCATTCTTTCCATCATTTTTGCATCCGCCCTCACTGTGTCGGCACAATCGGGCCGCGTCAAGGTGCCGGAGACGCCTTCGCCAACACCGAAATCGACCCCGAGATCGAACATAAAATATATCCCGACGCAATTGCCCGACGACCTTGATGATCCGGTCAAGCAGCCTGTTGCCAAGCCAACGCCGTTAAGCGATGACGGGGTGATCAAAATAGAATCCACGCTCGTCCCGATACCTGCGACGGTGCTTGATACGAACGGGCGTGTTATCACAACTCTTCGTCTGGCCGATTTTGAGCTTAAGATAAACGGCAAGCCGGCCGAGATCGGCGATCTGGCAAGGTCCGAATCGCCCATCCGGTTGGCAATGCTTTTTGATAATTCATCGAGCGTGAATATCGCCCGCGAGTTCGAAACGCGTGCGGCCGTTAAATTCTTCGATCGGATGATCCGGCCCGAGAAAGACCTTGCGGCACTGTTTAGCGTTGCTACCTACACCCGGCTTGAACAGCCTCTGACCAGCGATGTGACCCTGCTTACCCGTGCCATCGAATCGTTCCCGCCCCCGATCGGAGCCACCGCCTTGCTCGACGGCATCATTAGGGCCGCCGAATATCTCCGCGAAGTTCGGGGCCGCCGCGTTATCGTTATAGTTTCGGATGGCGATGACACGTCCAGCGACTCGACCCTCGAACAGGCGTTAAGATCGCTTCAGATCGCAAATTGCCAGGTCTACGTGGTCAAGACGACTGATTTCGAGAACTACAAACGCACCGGCAGCCGCGGCGGCAACGCCAACCTTCGCCAACTCGCAGCCGAGCACCGCATGCTGGAGGTCGCCAACCAGACCGGCGGACGCGTTTACTCACCCATCGACGAACGAGAGCTCGAAGAAGCCTTTCGCCAAATATCCGCCGAACTTTCGCAGCAATACATCCTGAGCTATTACCCGGCGCCCGAAACCGACAAACGCGGCGAGTTTCGCGAGATCGCTCTCACGGTCAAGGGCAAGCCGAACGTGGATGTACGGACGCGTAAGGGTTACTATGTCCCGAAAAAGTAAGATTACGCGTTTGCGCGTGAAGCATGCTTGTATCAGCGACCTAGTAGTATCCTAAGGTCGAGCCTGGCTTGGGAGGCTTCACGCCTAAAGGCGTAACTCTTACATGTACGACTGGAGAAAAATGTCGAAGGCAGATCGAGATCACGTTCTGAAGGAACGTAAGATCCGTCGCTTTCGTGGCACTCTCCGCCCCATTTCGAGTACGAAGGCGAGCGTCAATTTCTTATTACCGCCGCCTGTTTCGAGCATAAGCATATCATCGGTAAATCAAGCGATAGAATGACTGAGTGCGAGTCAAATCTGATCAAAATCTGCAATGAGTTTGGTTCGAAACTTTACGCGTGGTGCGTACTTCCTTATCACTATCATTTACAGTTGCGAACCGGGGCCATCAAAGAAGTTATGGCGGCCCTTGGCAAGCTCCACGGTTCCTCTTCATTTCGTTGGAATGGAGAAGATGACACGCGCGGAAGGAAGGTTTGGTTTCGGGCTGTCGAAAGATCAATATCGCTCGGAGAGGCATTTTTTCGCCACACTGAATTATGTTCACAACAACCCTGTGAAACATGGGTACGTTGAGAAATGGCAGGACTGGCCTTATTCGAGTGCAAGTGAATATCTGATGAAAATGGGTCGTGAGACTGCCTCGCAGATATGGAAGGAATACCCAGTGCTGGATTACGGTAACGAATGGGATCGCGACTAAAAAGTAAGAGTTACGCCTTTAGGCGTGTAAACTCGCGGCGCTAACGCTCGTGGTAAAATCTGGTTGAACTTATTCACGCGGCTTCACGCGTAAACGCGTAACTCTTACCCTTGGGATGCTCCAACACCTCATCGATCAATTCCTCGAACACCTAACGCACGAGCGGAATATGAGTCCGCATACGCTGCGTAATTACGCCAGCGATCTGGCGCAGTTTCGCGAGCATCTTTGTGCGATCGAGAAGCGGCCTGACGTCGATATTAAAGACATCGACCGGCTGACCATACGCGAGTGGATGGCGTCGCTGCACAACGATCATAAGAAAACGTCGGTCGCGAGGAAGCTGGCGAGCCTTAGAACATTTTTTCAGTTCCTCATCCGTGAAGGCGTCGTTGAAGTCAACCCCGCGAAACTGGTCGCTACGCCGAAGATCGAACGCAAGCTGCCTAATCATCTGTCGGTCGAGGACGCCGTCCGCTTTATCGAAACGCCGGACACGAATACCGACCTCGGCCGCCGCGACCGGGCGATCATCGAATTTCTCTATGCAACCGGCATCCGGGTCGGCGAACTCGTCAGCATGAACCTGCGTGACATAGATTTTCGCGAACGTCTCGTTCGCGTCACCGGTAAACGAAAAAAGCAGCGTATCGTTCCGTTCCACGAACACGCACTACAGGCACTTATGCGTTACCTGTCAGAGACACGCCCTGTTTTCCTGAATAACGCCCCCATCGCCGACCGCGACAACCAGGCAGTTTTCCTCAATTATCAGGGTACGCGTATCACGACACGCAGCGTCGGCCGGATGATCGACAAATACATTAGGCAGTGCACAGACATCCACGACATCTCGCCGCACAGCCTGCGGCATACATTCGCCACCCACCTGCTCGATTCCGGGGCCGATCTCCGCGACATCCAGGAACTCCTCGGCCACGCACTGCTCTCAACGACGCAGATCTACACTCAAGTCTCGATGGAAAAGATGATCGCGGTTTATGACAAAGCTCATCCGAAGGCCTGACGGGAAAATGGATTGTAACGGCTAGTCCCAAAGAAACGCACGAAAAGAGCCGCCGCGGTCTTCCGCAGGCGGCCCTTTTCTATCATTTATGTTATTGCGCTTATCCCCCGCCTACTGCTTCTTACATTAATGTTTTTGCCCGAGTCGATTGGTTCCATCGGGAAATCGCCCACCTGGTTGCCGAGGCAGAGGAGCCGGATCACCGGTCGTCGTCGGGATCATCATCCAAAAAAGAAAACGCTGCTCAGCAAGTCCTGGTTTCTGCCTGGTTCGCCGTTGTCCTGGCACCGGAAAAGTAAACGGCATCTACAAGATTCGGATCATTGGTACGTCGGGTCTCGTGCCCCCGAAAAAGGCTATATTTCCGATAACCTGCATGCAGGAAATATCCACCTGAAGCTGATATTTCTGGCCGTTCTCGCCCGTGAATGCCGGATTGATCAGTATCGCACTGCCCTTGACAGTACCGTCCGGCATCTCTCTGGCATTGAACGAAAATTGCCTCCGCACGGTATCCCCATTCTCGTCCGCTGACCAGCCAGCGTTCCATGCCCTGCTGCCATATTGCCCGCGATGGCGAGTCCTAACAAGGTCGCCGCTCCTGCGAGCGTAATCATTGTGATCGACGCAAAATTCTTTAATGCTTTGTAATTCATATCTCCTCTATTTACAACTGTGAGAGTTCCTCCCCCAGGTATTCAATTTCCCAAATTATTTGGTATCGCCTTGGTTTGTGGTCCTTCGGGAACAAACCTTCTTGTGTGGTCAAGCCGGCGTTCCGGTAATGTTCATTCGTCAAAAAGCGTCCGGCCAGATCGGCCTTGGTTTCTGCTGACCTGACGCTTAACGCCCCGTCGAACCTGTACCGATGCTTCGTACCAGCGGTGCAGATCCGTGGGCGTCCATTCAGAATATGGATTTGATTATAGTGAGCTAGTAAACTGTTAAATGTACTGTACGGAACAAACACTCGCTAGGTTGCCGGAAGTCAGAGGAAAAACGTGGACTTCGCAATTCCAGAGAGCGTACTTCGATCGTTCGCTATAGATTTCGTAAGAAAGCTCAGTCGGTAGGCAGAATTGTCTTCAACCGCCATTCGACATCCGCAAACTTGTCATCTCGCTTTATGAGAAGCCAATTTTTCGGCTGGCGGGACATTTTCGTTAGTATGAATTCGCCGCGGACCTTTTTTCCGAGGAATGTAAATACGATCTTCCCCTCGTCGTACTGCAGCTGCGGATCGACGAAAGTTTCATAGTCGCCGCTGTCCCAAATGCGGACCTCGCCGGCACCATAAGTGCCTTCGGCGAGCTCGCCTTCAAATTTAAAGTAGGAAAGGCTGTGATCGGGCACGGCGACGGCGAGGCGTTTGTCGAACGGGTCCATCGACGGCCCTTTAGGCACCGCCCAGGATTTTCCTGTCCCGCCAATCTCAAGCCGCAAGTCGAAGTGAAGCCGTGTTGCATGATGCTCGTGAATAACGAACCGTTTACGGATCGGCTTCTTGTTGGTCAACGCATTCTTCGGCACGTTCAAGATACGCATATATCTGCACTTGAGCTCTACCGGCCCAAATCATCCAAAACAACCTCCGGATATTCCAACGCGAACTGCTCACTTGTCGTTGAGTCGATCGCCGAACGAAGCGGCTTTATGCCGACGTTGGACCTGAAATTGCCTTTTTCGTCGTAGAGCCTGCGGTACTCCGCCGTGTTGCGGATCACTCCCTGCACATAAGCTTTTGTCTCGCGGAACGGTATCGCCTCGACAAATTCGTCGATCTCTATCGGCAGTGTTGCACGCCATTGCGGCACGCGTCCGGGGCCGGCGTTATATGCGACGGCCATGTACTCGATACGGCCGTATTTATCGAGCTGGTCGCGCATATAAGCGGTTCCGAGCTCAATATTCAGTGCCGGCTGGAAAAGCGCTTCGACCGAGATGGTCGCGGCCGAACCGTATTTCCTGGCAACGCTGCGTGCCGTCGGCAAGATCAGCTGCATCAGGCCGTAGGCATTCGCCGGCGACTTTGCACGCGGGTTAAACACGGACTCCTGACGGATCAATCCGGCAACTTGATAAAGATCTAGCGATCGCTGTTTTGCCCAGGCGGCCATTTGTTCCCAGGCGACATGCGGGTAAAAGATGTCCCATTCCTCGCGGCCCATTTCCTCGGGGAACATCTGCGAATAATCGGGATAACTCTTCCCAAGGGCAAGGAAGGCCGATACGTTGTCGCCCTTCATCCGATAGTGTTTTGCGAGGGCCAGGTTGATCTTCGGGCTGTTTGCGGCCGTCTTCTTTGCTTCCTCAAGCTCGTTTATCGCCCAGTCGAACAAGCCTATGATGCTGAGCTGCTCGCTCTTTTCAGCGCGGTCGAGTTCACGCTCGGTCGCGGTCTCCGGAGCGACCGTGATGCTTTTCAGGCTCGCAATGGCCTTAGCTGTTTGCGGGCCCGGCTGCGCCGAAAGGCAGTCGCCGCGGCCCTTCATCGCATCAAGCCGCTGCTTGGCCAGATAGCCGTACCAGTTCGCTGAGTATCTGTACATGACGCCGTCATAAAGGGCGCAGGCATCTGCCGCCTTACCCGCCCGTTCCGAATCGCGTGCGGCCCAATAGCCGGCTTTCCCACGGTTGGTCGTGTCTTTTTCGGCATACCGGGCTAGATGATCGATAAGCATCTGCGAGCTTTGGGAAAAGTTGCCGCTTTCATGCTGCATCCACGCAAGCTCGAACTGTGCGCCTGCCACCTCGACCGCATTCGGAAAGGCCACGACGGCCGTGTTAAGAAAATAAGATTCGTCCGACCGGGCCTTGGCGTCGCGGGCCGCATAACCGGCGTCGGCGAACGCCTTGGGCGTTAATTTTCCGGCGGGGAATTTTATACGCATTTCGTCCGCCCATTTACGCGAATCGGCGAACAGCCGCGACCGCGCATATCCAGTAACAAGCTGGTAATACGCTTCTTCCTTTACCGGATCGCTGGCAGGAATAAGATCGAACGCCATCTTTGCGTCCGGCATTCTTTTTAACGCGGCAAGTGTTACGAGCCTCTTGTAATGCACCGCGGGCGTAGCGGACGGTGGGAATGCCGCGATCATCTCGCTGAAAGCTTTGTCGGCCGCGGCATAATTCTTTGTCGCAAAAAGCCGGTCGGCCCGTGCACTTGCTTCGTCGAGCGTTGCAGGCGCAAGGATCTGCTGCAACGTTGTCAGTCTTGTTTCGGCTTCCTTAGCTGCATCCGTGCCCGGGGCGAAAAAATAGGCACGGCGATAAAATCTGACCGCCTCGGCTTGGTTTCCTCCGGCCTCATACGCACGTGCCGTCGCAGTCAATGAAGCGCCGATATTCAGATCGTTGAGATCACGCAGGAATTCGGGTACCTTTGCCGCCTGTCCGGATTTGATCGCTGAATCAGCCCACAGCAGCTTTGCGTCCGTAACATTAAGTGATTCGGGATAGCTTTTGATCAGCTCATTAAAAGCCGTCATCGCTTCCTGATGATTTCCCGCCTGAGCGAGCGCCTTGCCTCGATACCACAACGCATAATCGGCAACCTTTGTTCTATCCCGGAATTCGTTCGAATTCAGAATGGCCGCCGCCCCGGCATGATCGCCATTCTCGGACCTTACCCTTGCTCTCAACAGTTTCGCGAGAGCGCCGGTGCGCTTGCCAGCAAATCTCGATTCGATAGACGCGACGGTCGACTCGGTCGGCAGCTTTCCGTCCTTTGTCATCTGACGAAGCGATTCCAGCGCCTGTTCCTCGGTTTGCTGTGCAGTGCAGGCCACCGTGAACAGGGAAGAGACAAAAAGTAGTAAAGCGTAGGAAGAAAAGCGGGTTCGCAGCATGAAAGTTAGTAGCTCCGGTATGTTTGATGCAGAGGCCAAAGCGAAAAGCGGTCCACGAAAACCTTTCCAATCAGGCCCAATGGTTATATGATACCAAAGAATTCCCTGCGATCCTGCTCACAAGCGTTATGACCAGATACCGTGCCGTACTGATGTTCGGAAAGCTGCTTCTTTTGTTTTCATTAATTTCGGCTACCGCGGCCGTCGCACTCTCTCAGACGGAAAAGCCGGCCGCCTCGCCCACGCCGGACAGCGGCTGTGGTCAAGATCTCGACCGCCCTTATCCAGCTTGATGTTTCCGTCACGGACAAACGCGGCCGCGTGATCACGGATCTAAAGCCTGAGGAGATCGAGATCTACGAGAACGGCCGAAAGCAGGTTGTGACCGGATTCTCGTTCGTAAAGGGATTCAAAAAAACGCTCACTCCGGATTCGAAGATCGACAAATCCAAGCCGGCGATCCCCGAACCGCCGCTTGTCCTTCGCCCGGATCAGGTACGCCGGACGGTCGCGCTGGTGGTTGACGACCTAACGCTCTCGTTCGAAAGCGCCGCCCACACGCGCCGTGCCCTCAGGAAGTTTGTCGACGAGCAGATGCAGGACGGAGACCTTGTCGGGATCATCCGCACCGGCGCCGGCATCGGCGCTCTGCAGCAATTCACGTCGAACAAGCAGCAGTTATACGCCGCGATCGAGCGGGTCAAATGGAACGCCGCCGGCCGCGGACGGTTCGGGTCGTTCGATCCGATTGAACCTTCGATGTCCCAGACCAACCGGGCGCAGGGCGACAAATTCGTGTCCAATGCCGAGATCCAGGCCGAACGCGATTTTAACGATTCGGCCAACAACTATATGGAAAGCCTGTTTACCACAGGCACTCTGGGCGCGCTCAAATACATCGTCGGGAATATGGGCGAGCTGCCCGGCCGAAAATCGGTGATCTTATTTTCGGACGGGTTCCAGATCTTTCCGGGAATGAAGAACCAGATGGCTCCGGCCAGATTGATGACGGATGATAACGGCCGACAGGTCCCGGCGGCGTCCACTGAAGGTGGATATATTGCTGCAAAAACGCTCGATTTCATGCAGGAGATAGTCAGCCTCGCGAACACAAAGTCGGTGGTCTTTTACACGATCGACGCTCGCGGCCTGCAATATACAGGCCTGACCGCGGCCGATAAGCTGGCCGACCCGACGCTTCTTGATGTGACGGCACTGAGCTGCGATGCAACAGGTAGAAGGCGACCGCAGCCGAGAACTTTTTGACACGCAGCAGGGCCTGGTGTATCTCGCAAAAGAAACCGGCGGGTTTGCCTATACGAACCAGAATGAGTTGAGCTCGGGTGTCGAGCGGGCATTGCAGGACCAGAGTTATTATCTAGTCGCCTATGACCCAGATGCCGAAAGCTTTGAACCCGCAAAGCGAAAGTTCAATAAATTGGAAGTAAAGGTGTTGCGAGAGAACACGACAGTTCGCCACCGAAGCGGATTTTTCGTCGAGGACACCGAAGAAAAGAAGATACGCGTCGACGTGAACGCGCCGACCAAGATCATGCGCGCGTTGACCTCGCCGTTCGCCGTTAATGATATTAACTTGCGGCTAAACACCCTGTTCGGGCACAGTGCAAAACGCGGTTACTATATCCATTCCTTCATTTACATAAATGCGGCCGACCTGGAATTCGTAAAGCAGCCGAACGGCGAGCTTCACGCAAATTTCGATATCCTCGCGATCAGCTACGGCGATAACGGCGTTCCGGTCGATAAGGACAATGTTGTGGGCATGGTCAAGTTAAAGCCCGAGATATTCGATAAGGTAAAACGCGATGGCATCGCTTACAGCTTTATCTTCCCCGTCAAAAAGCCGGGTGCCTACCAGATGCGTGTCGCGCTGATGGACAAGGTGACCAAGGAGGTCGGTTCCGCGAACCAGTTCATCGAGGTCCCGAACATCAAGAAGAGCGGCATCCTTCTTTCGGGCATCCTGCTTGAAAATCTTTCGATGAACGCCTGGCAGCGCCTTGCCGGGGGACCTGCTCAGGTCTCGGCAAGCGCGCCTGCTGACGAACGGCCCGACCCGCTGCAGGACACGTCGTCTCGGCGGTTCAAGCGGGGCACAGTGCTTCGCTTCGGATCCGAGATCTACAACGCCAAGCTGCCGTCGCTGCAGCAGGCAAAGATCACGCTGCAGCCACGCGTCTTCCACGACCGCCAGCTTGTTTTCGAAGGTAAGGAACAGCCGCTCAATCTCGAAGGCCAGAACGTCGAAGCTCCTGTTTATACGGACGCTGTCGCGTTGGGCGAAAACCTTATGCCCGGCGATTATGTTCTGCAGATCGTCGTATTCGACAACTCGGCAAAAGCAAAGAAACGCATCGGGACCCAGTATGTACAGTTCGAAGTAATAGAATAAACGCGAATTATCCGGTACAATATGTTCGGCCGGCCATTCCTTTCCTCTCATTGGACCCGGCCTTCAAACAAATGAAAAAGATCTTCCTCGCTGCCGCGATGGCGCTTGGCCTGTTAACAGCCATCGCTGCGCAAACCCCGAAACCGACACCTTCGGAAAAAGATGACGTCGTAAAGATCACGACTGCTCTTATTCAGATCGACGTGACCGTTACCGACAAGCGCGGCCGCGTCGTTACGGACCTGCGTCGTGACGAGATCGAGATATACGAGAACGGAAAAAAACAGGATGTCAGCGGTTTCAATTTCATCTCCAACGTCCGCGAAACCGTCGAAAAGCCGAAGGAAACCAAAGATAAGCCGCCGGTGCTTCCGCCTTCGCCCGTAAAACCGGAGCAGGTGCGGCGGACAATAGCGCTTGTCGTCGACGATCTTACGCTCTCGTTTGAAAGCACCTACCACGTGCGGCGGGCGCTTCGAAAGTTTGTCGACGAGCAAATGGCGGACGGCGATCTCGTCGCGATAATTCGAACCGGGGCCGGCATAGGAGCGCTGCAGCAGTTCACGACCGATCGCCGACAGCTTTACGCCGCTATCGAGGCGGTAAAGTGGAACTCGCTCGGCACCGGAGGCATCGGTGCCTTTGCTCCGCTCGAATCCCGATTTGATACGGGCGACGACGAGGGCG
Source organism: uncultured Acidobacteriota bacterium (assembly GCA_963763355.1). GTDB lineage: Bacteria > Acidobacteriota > Blastocatellia > Pyrinomonadales > Pyrinomonadaceae > OLB17. Next base: position 113,320 of record CAVXOI010000007.1, on the reverse strand, counting down.
AGCCCGGCGAACGGACTCCCGCGGGTGTCGAACGCGAGTTCAACGACTTCAGAAAGAGCATTTTCGCCACCGGGACGCTCGGCGCCATCAACTATGTGGTCCGCGGAATGTCCGATCTTCCGGGCCGTAAATCGGTAATGCTGCTTTCCGACGGTTTCAAGATGTTCACGCGCGACGCCACAGGTACGCTCGATGGGACCCGCGTGCTCGACTCGCTGCGAAGGCTTGTCGACCAGGCCAACCGGGCTTCGGTGGTTATCTACACAATGGATGCCCGAGGCCTGCAGGTGACCGGCCTCACGGCGGCCGACAGTACGAGCGGAATGAGCCCGCAGGATATAATGGACGCGGAAAGGGACCGCCGCGACGAGCTTCTCGATACACAGGACGGGCTGCGGTATCTCGCCAAGCAAACGGGCGGTATCTCGATAATAAATAACAACGACCTTTCAGGCGGCATTCGCCGGATCCTGGACGACCAGAGCTATTACCTGCTGGGCTATGAACCGGATTCCGCGACCTTTGACCCCCGGCTTCGCCGTTTTAACCGCTTGGACGTTCGTGTCACGCGGCCGGGAACTCGCGTACGCTACCGAAGCGGTTTCTTCGGCATCGCCGACGAAAAGATCGTCCGGTCGGCCGAAAAAGGGGATCGGAAACTGTTTACGGCCCTCACGTCGCCTTTTGCCGTAAATGAGATCTCGCTAAAGCTTAATGCCCTTTTCGGAACGACTGCCCAAGGCCCCTTCATTCGCTCGCTTCTTCATATTCCAACAAAAGACCTGACGTTCACCGACGAGCCGGACGGATCGAAAAAGGCCGCTTTCGATGTGATCGCCATCGGTTTCGGAAATAACGGCGTGGCCGTTGACCAGGTCGCGCAGAGCTATTCGATGAATATCAAGAAGGACATGTTTGCAAAAGCGCTGGAAACGGGATTTGTATACGATTTTTCGTTCCCGATGAAAAAGCCGGGTGCCTACCAGCTAAGGGTCGCCCTCCGCGATCATGCGAGCGAAAAGGTCGGATCGGCGAACCAATTCGTAGAGGTGCCGAACCTGAAGAAAAAGCGGCTGACGCTCTCGGGGGTTGTTCTCGAGAATATTACCTTCGAAGGGTATCAAAAGAGAGTCAAAGGTGACGCGGACGAGAAACCCTCGAACCCGCTGAACGACACATCACTGCGTCGGTTCAAGCAAGGCACCGTGCTGAATTACGGTTTCACGATCTATAACGCTAAAACCGCGGCCGGCCAGCCGCCGAACCTGACCGCACAGGTAAAATTATTTCTCGACGGCAAGGAGATCTTCGAAGGTTCACCGCAGAATGTCATTCCTCGAAGCGACCCGGACCCGACAGGTATTGGATTCGGTGCATCCCTGGTCCTTGCCGGCAAAATGACGCCGGGCGAGTACGTTATGCAGATCATCGTTACCGACAACCTGGCGAAGGAAAAACGGAAAACCGCGTATCAGTTCGTCCAGTTCGAGGTGATCGAATAGCGTAAAATCTCTGAGCCTTTAAGATCTTTGCCATCGCAAATCAGCTAACTTTCATAACCGGTCCGCATTGCATTTGCGGCAGACAATAAATAACCTTATTGTTTTGCCCATATGCCCATCATCCGATCGATCGAACTCATCGAAATTAACCTTCCGCTTGTCCATTTTTTCGAGACAAGCTTTGGCCGCACATACGAACGCCGGATCATCCTCGTCCGCGTCGAAGACGCCGACGGTGCCGAAGGGTGGGGCGAGGTGACCTGCGGCGAGGAGCCCGGCTATTCGGACGAATGGACCGATTCGGCTTGGGTCACGATTGAAAAGATCCTCGCTCCAATGGTCGTCGGCAAGGAATACCGATCGGCAGAGGACGTTTTTGGATTGATGAAACGGGCCCGCGGCCACCGGATGGCAAAGTCCGGGATCGAGACCGCCTGCTGGGACCTCGAGGCGAAAAAACTCGGCGTTCCGCTTTGGCGGCATCTAGGCGGAGTGAATCAAACAATCAGTTGCGGAGTTTCGATCGGCATCCAGGACAACGTCGAGCAGCTTTTCGAGAAGATCCAGGTCGAGATAGACGCCGGCTACCAGCGGATAAAGATTAAGATCGCACCGCACTGGGATTACGACATTATCAAAAAGGTTCGGGAAAATTTCGGCGACATCCCGCTGATGGGCGACGCTAATTCGGCGTACACGCTCGACGATATCGACAAGCTTAAAAGCCTCGATGAATTCAACCTGATGATGCTGGAACAGCCGTTGTCTAACGACGACATCATCGACCACGCAAAGCTGCAGGCCCAGCTCAAAACACCTATCTGCCTCGACGAGCCGATCAAGTCGCCCGACGACGCCCGCAAAGCCATCGAACTCGGCTCCGGCAAAATAATCAACCTAAAGAACGGCCGCGTCGGCGGCCACGCCCAATCGAAAAAGATCGAGGCCATCTGCCGCGAATCGGGCATCCCCGTCTGGTGCGGCGGCATGCTCGAATCCGGCATCGGCCGCGCCCACAACATTGCCATCTCCACCCTCGCTGGCTACACCATGCCCGGCGATGTCTCTGCCAGCAAACGTTACTGGCACGAAGATATAGTGGAGCCTGCCATAGAAGTTTCACCTCAAGGGACGATTACGGCTACGGAAAAACCGGGGATCGGGTTTGACGTAAAGAGTGACCGAATTGAAAGATCAACCGCCAGGAAGGTACTGATCAAATAGGCTAGGTCAGAACCTTCGGCAAGCTATCATTCTTTGCTAACGCGTCCTGCATCGCGGTTCTCATATTCTGTGCTAAAACTTTAACGTGCGTTCGATCTTCCTCGTATTACTTTGCCTCTTCGCCGCCAATTTTGCCGTTGCGCAAACGCTGACCGGCATTGTAGTTGACGGCAACGGAGCCGCGATCGAGAATGCGTTCGTAACCTTACTGGACGGAAATCTACCAAAAGAAAAAATGCAAACTGACACCGAAGGACGGTTCACCATTGCGGGAACGATTACGACCCGGAGCCGCTTGACGGTGAATGCGAATGGTTTTGCGCCGTTTGAACGGCTCATCAGGAACGACGGCGTTTGGGATTTCACGATCGTCCTTCGTCCGGCGACTGTAGGTGCGGACGTAACTGTGTCGATCACGCGAACGGAAACGCGCTTGAGTGAAACGCCGGCGAGCGTCGTGGCCTTGACGAGGCAGACCCTCGATTCGACGGCGGCCCAGACGGCCGATGATACGCTCAGACAGGTCGCGGGATTCACGCTCTTTCGCCGCGGTTCCAGCAAGACAACAAACCCAACGGCACAGGGAGCGAATCTTCGCGGCGTTTCGGGCAGCGGTGCGTCGCGGGCCTCGGTGTTATTTGACGGGCTGACGCTAAATGACGCCTTTGGCGGTTGGACCTATTGGTCGCGGGTGCCGATGATCGCGGTCGAGCAGGCAGAGATATTGCGTGGCGGTGCTAGTTCGTTGTATGGCTCGGGCGGGCTCAGCGGTGCGGTCGATCTGGTCCCGCTTAGCAATGCCGTTGACGGACCGATATTCAGTTTCCGAGCTTCCGCGGGCAGTCAGAATACTTATGACGGCAGCATGTACGGCGGCTACGAAACAGGCGGCTGGGGATTTGATCTCGCTGCAGAAACATTCCAAACCGGCGGGTACATACCTGTCGCCGAAGACGAACGCGGTATTGTCGATACGCGAGCAACGAGCCGCCATAACAACGGTATCTTCTCGATAGAACGGACATTCCAGTCGGAACCACCTGCGTCAGCGGGCGGCCAGAATGATGCAGGCAACAAGACGCGGATCTTCTTCCGCGGCAACCTCTTCGACGAACGCCGCGACAACGGAACGAGCCTGACCTACAACAAAACTTATTTCCGTCAGGCTGCGGGCGGTGCCGATGTGTTCTATCAGCAACTCGGGGAACTCCGTTTTAGAGCATTTATCGAATCGCAGGTTTACGACCAATCCTTCTCCGCCGTCTCAGCCGACCGCAACAGCGAAACGCTCTCACGCCTTCAGCGCGTACCGTCACAAGCCATCGGGACGAGCCTTTTCTGGACAAAACCGTTCCGCAGCCACACCATCGCCGCCTCGTTCGAAACCCGCGAGGTCCGCGGTTTCAGCGACGAGGTTGGTTACACTGCGGGCCGGCCCACATCAGTTTCAGGGTCAGGCGGCAGCGAACGGGCCTTCGCGTTTTTCGTTCAGGACAGTTGGTCGGGCACCGAAAAGCTGAATCTCAATTTTGGCGTGCGCGTGGACCATTGGAAAAACTTTGACGCCCATTCTTCAACGCGGCCGCTGACGACGAACATCATTACCGACACCACCTTTCCGGACCGCGACTGAAACAGCCGTCAGCCCACGCGTCGCCGCGATCTACCAGATCAACGAAAACGTGTCGGTTTATGGTTCCTACACACGCTCATTCCGGGCCCCGACGCTCAATGAGCTTTACCGCGGGTTCCGCGTCGGCAATGTAGTGACGCAGGCGAATGAGAATCTGAAAGCCGAATACGCAAACACATTCGAAGGCGGTGTAAATTTTGCTGTCCTCGACGACGGCTGAATGTACGCAGCAACGCATTCGTCACCTCCGTTACCGATCCGGTCGTCAGCATTACGCTTAAGCACAACGCCGACGCTGATCACACGCCAACGCCAAAACGTAGGCGAAACGCGAACCAAGGGCCTGGAACTCGATGCGGAATACGCCATTCGCAGCGATCTGCGCTTTTCCGCAAGCTACCTTCTCGCGGATTCCCGCGTGACCGAATTTCCCGCGAACCCCGGCCTCGTCGGAAACTTTCTCCCACAGATACCGCGTCAGCAGCTGACCTTTCAACTAAACTACCGCCCGCCCTCACGGTTCTCATTTGGCATCCAGGCACGGGCCTCCGGCACCCAATGGGAAGACGATCTGAATACGCTCCGTCTGCGTCCATACTTCACAATGGACGCTTCAGCCGCCTATCGCATTCGAGAGGGAATAGAGATTTTCGTCGCCGCCGAAAACATTTTCAATTCCCGCTACGACATCGGCCTAACACCCGTCCGCACGGTCGCCGCCCCGGCGTTCGTCCGCGTTGGCTTGCGTTTGGGCCTCGGTGGTAAATAAACTGATTCTTTGTTTCCGGCATAGTGAATAACGAATAGTGAATAATGAATGATCCGAATTAATCATTATTCGTTATTCAATATTCATTATTCCGAACCTATTTTTATGAGCACTAATATCGAACCAAACAAGATCATCTTTTCGATGGTCAAGGTCAGCAAGTTTTACGATAAGAAACCCGTCCTCAAGGACATCTATCTTTCATTTTTCTACGGAGCAAAGATCGGCGTGCTCGGCCTGAACGGCTCGGGAAAATCCAGCCTGTTGCGGATAATTGCCGGCACCGACAAAGAGTTCAACGGTGAGGTCGTTTTCTCGAAGGGTTATTCGGTCGGATATCTCGAACAGGAACCGAAGCTGGATGAATCGAAAACCGTCCAGCAAATCGTCGAAGAAGCGGTGCAATCGACCGTCGATCTGCTAAAGGAATTCGAAGAGATCAACGCCAAATTCGCCGAGCCGATGGACGATGACGAAATGGCAAAGCTCATCGAACGGCAGGGCGAGGTACAGGAAAAGCTGGATCACGCAGATGCGTGGGACCTCGACAGCCGCCTCGAAATGGCGATGGACGCTCTCCGCTGCCCACCGCCGGATACGCTGGTGTCAACGCTTTCGGGCGGTGAAAAGCGGCGAGTGGCGCTGTGCCGATTGCTGCTGCAGAAGCCCGATATTCTACTTCTTGATGAGCCCACAAATCATCTCGATGCCGAGACCGTAAGCTGGCTTGAACAACATCTGCAAAAGTACGAAGGCACGATCATCGCCGTTACGCACGACCGTTACTTTCTCGACAATATTGCCGGCTGGATACTCGAACTCGACCGCGGTGAGGGTATTCCGTACAAAGGAAATTATTCGTCATGGCTCGAGCAAAAAAGCCAGCGTTTGGCCCAGGAACAGCGCAGCGAGGACAAGCGCCAGAAAACGCTCGAACGCGAGCTTGAATGGATTCGCATGTCGCCAAAGGGCCGTCACGCAAAGTCGAAGGCGCGTATCGATGATTACGAAAAAATGGTCGCGACCGAATCGGAAAAGCGGTCCGAAGATCTTGAGATCTATATCCCGCCGGGCGAACGGCTGGGTGATGTCGTTATCGAGGCTCACCGGGTGTCGAAGGCCTACGGCGAAAAACTGCTTTTTGAGAACCTCGAATTCTCGCTTCCGCCGGGCGGCATAGTCGGCGTGATCGGCCCGAACGGTGCCGGTAAGACCACGCTTTTCCGACTTATTACCGAACAGGACAAGGCTGATTCGGGCGAATTCAAGGTCGGCTCGACCGTCAAGCTGGGCTATGTCGACCAGTCCCGTGACAGCCTTAATGACGATAAGACCCTCTTTGACGAGATCTCGGACGGGCTCGATTTTGTCACGCTCGGCAAGCGTGAGATGAACGCGCGGACATACGTCTCAAAATTCAATTTCTCCGGCTCCGACCAGCAAAAACGTGTCGGCCAGCTCTCGGGCGGCGAACGTAACCGCGTACATCTGGCCAAGATGTTGAAATCCGGCGCGAATGTTATATTCTTCGATGAGCCCACCAACGACCTCGACGTGAACACAATGCGTGCACTCGAGGAAGCCCTTGAAAATTTTGCCGGCTGCGCCGTCGTCATCAGCCATGACCGCTGGTTCCTCGACCGCATCGCGACCCACATTCTCGCGTTCGAAGGCGACAGCCGCGTCGAATATTTCGACGGTAATTACACCGAATACGAAGAAGACCGAAAACGCCGCCTCGGCCACGACGCCGATCAGCCGCATCGGATCAAATATAGAAGCCTGACCCGGGCGTAGGACGCCGTTCTTTTGATGTCTGGATATCAGGCAAATAGTTAGGGATTGGCCAATAGCTATTAGCTAATGGCTATTAGCTAATCCCTTTTCTGTCCCATCAGTAACGCTTTCAGAATGAAAAGCACGACGAAAGAAATAGCGTCTCTTCTCGCTATTGCAGTTCTTTTATTCGCCACCTCATGCGGCGGCCGTGCCGAAGTGGAAAAACCGTCGGCCGCGGCTGAGCCGAGCCCAGGTGCTCCGGCTCAACTACCGAGAAATTTTCAGTCGCCCGACACACAAGCCTCCCCTTTTCCCGATCTCCAGGCCGAGATGATGGACGACCGCGGCAAGACCACGCAATCGCCGCTAGGGCGGTTCGATTTTCGCAACTTTACGTTTCCGCTCCCGCGCGGCTGGCAGCACCAGGACGGCGACGAGATCACTCTGCTGAACGGAACGCTAAAGCCGAAATTCAAGGACATTCAGGAAGAGATGTCACCCGAGGAGAAGGCCGCTGCGAGGGCCGAACGCCGCATCGGGATGTCGTACGTCACGACGAAATATATCGACGCGAACAACGACGGCCAGGATGATGCGGTCGTCGTTCTCAAGGTGGAAACCGGCGGCAACGCCATCCCGCAGCTTGTTTACATTTACTCGTGGAAGGACGGAAAGCCGGAGCTTCTTTGGAATTTCCGAACCGGCGACCGCGCCGACGGCGGCCTTAAAGACGTACGGGCAGAAGGCGGCGAGGTCGTGGTCGAGCTTTATGGCCAGGACCGCTATCTGCTCGGACAGTATGAAACGTCGCGGATCACCGACGACGAAGAACAGCTTTGCTGCCCGACCTATTTCACGCGAAGCTTCTACAAATGGAACGGCCGGGTTTTTCTTATCCAGCGAAAACGGCTGACCTTCGAAACGGCGAACCCGGGCGGGCGGCCTGTTGAGAATATGGGCGAAATAATGAATGCCAATAAACCGGGCAGGCGCTGACAAAAGAGGTAACTATTTTTGGGTCCGATAGCTTGAGCGGGCCCGGACGGCTACATCTGGCCGGGCGACCTTGACCTTAAGCTCGTGCAGCGGTTTATCGTCCGATTCGTCCGGCGGATAAAACCCGAGGCGGTATTGAAATCGAAGCTCTTCAACTATCGACTCGAACGTCTTCTTTAATTTCCCGTCCTCACTTGTATAGAACCGTCCGGCCGTAGTATCCGAAAGCTGCCGTAGAAATTCTTCGGCTCGTTCATTGTTGCGGCCGACCCGCCGGTTTCGTCGCTCCTGCTGCGGGAACCTACGACCCGGATATCCAAGGTCAGGAGGAAAACCTCCACCAAAACCACCGCGGTTCCGGCCGCCGCCGCCGTGCCCCTGGCCGCCACCCGTTCTGAACATTACCGTATAGATAAGGGTATCGGTTTCCTGGAGGGAATAAAGTAATTCATCACCGGAAATTCGGCTTCCATGGTCTTTGCCGTCGGTCAAAATTATCACTGCTTTCCGCCCCTTAAGACCCGCGAACGATCTATTGATCGTTTGAAAGGCCGCATCCCGCAGTGTCGTGCCGTACAGCTCGTCAGGTATATCGGCACTTCTTATCGCTTGCCGAAGCTGCTCTTTGTCCGTCGTAAGGCCGCTAAGAACGTGAGTATCATAGTCAAAGCTGACGACCATCGCACGGTCGCGCGGCATCAACAGCTTGAGAAAGGCGTGGGCTGACTCCTTTATATCCGCCAGGACCGGCCTGGTGCTTTGGCTCGTGTCTATGAGGAGCGCGATCGTAAGAGGTTCTTCCGTGGCCCCGAAAAAGTCGATACTCTGCTTTACTCCGTCCTGATAGAGCGTAAAGTCCGCCACGGTCAAACCCGGCACATACCGGCCGTTGCGGTCGCTCACGGTGACCGGAACACTGACTAGCCGCGTATCGACCTTAAGGATCTCGGGCGCATTCTTCTCCTGACCCGCCGCGATCTGAACCATAGCGGCAAGAGCCAAAATGCCAAGGAGAACTGTACATCTGTGAAGCATAAAAATGCTGAGGATGCCTGTTAGACGCCCCGCTGACGAGAATAGTCGTAAAAATGTCGGACTGTATAAATACTTGCTGACTTTATATCACAAAGTACTTGACAGTCCGAACCACTTGGCCCATACTGTTCGTCGAAATGGCAAATTCCCAACCTCTTCGTAAAGAACGTGCCGAGACGGACGAGCCCGTGACTTTGAGCGACCGGGCGATCGATAACCTTAAATTCATTCGCGAGACAATGGAGCGGTCGACGCATTTTACGGCCGTCCCCGGTTACGGCGGCCTGTTAATGGGCGTGACGGCTGTAGCCGCGGCATATATCGCCCAACAGCAGCCTTTCGGTCGCGAGTGGCTTATCGTCTGGCTGGCCGAGGCCGCTCTTGCATTTGCGATAGGCCTTTTGGCGATGTGGCAGAAATCCAAGATCGCCGGCCAGTCGCTGGTTTCAGCACCGGCCCGAAAATTTGCGTTCGGCTTTGCACCGCCGCTTATAGCGGGCGTTGCGATCACGTTGGGCCTTTTCCGGTACGGACATTTCGAATCAATGGCTCCGGCGTGGATGGTCCTCTACGGCTCCGCGGTCGTAACGGGCGGGGCATTTTCGGTAAAAGTAGTTCCCGTAATGGGCTGGCTGTTCATGGCGGCCGGCGCCGTCGCGTTCGTCCTGCCCGCAAGCTATGGAAACATCATGATGGGTTCGAGCTTCGGCCTGCTGCACATCGTCTTCGGCGCGATCATCGCGAGGCGGTATGGCGGATAAACGGACCGCGGACATTCCTGTCCGCAACGCCGCGTTTGTCGCGGCGTGAATTAAGTTGGAGCCCTTGCGCTCGACCGGACAAAAAAGGTTGGGTAATGACGGTGACTATGAAACGCAAAACATTATTAGCCCTCCTGGTTGCCGTGACATTGGTCGCCGCTGCATTTGCGCAAACGCCGGCCACGGCAAAGCTCGACCAGTTCTTCGACCGTCTCGCTGAAAAGAGCAAGGCGATGGGAAACCTGCTCATCGCCAAAGACGGCAAGCTCGTGTACAGCCGCTCGATCGGCTACGGCCAGATCAACGGAGCGGATAAGAAGGCCCTGACCGCCGGGAGCCGGTTCCGTATCGGTTCGATCACAAAAATGTTCACCGCTTCGATGATCCTACAGCTCGTCGAGGAAAAGAAGCTGAAGCTGACCGACACGCTCGACAAATTTTTCCCACAGATCGCAAATTCCAACAAGATCACGATCCAGCAAATACTCAGTCATCGCAGCGGCATTCACGACTCGATCGTCGATCCAAAATTGCGGCCGGCGTCGAAGACCGAGCCCGTAACCAGAGAAGAGTTGCTGGCCGTCGTTGCCAAAGGCAAGCCCGATTTCGAACCGGATACAAAGGCCTTATACAGCAACTCCGGCTATTTCCTGCTAGGAATGATCCTTGAAAAGGTAACGGGAAAGTCATACGAAGAAAACCTGAAGAAAAGGATCACGTCAAAGATCGGCCTTCGGGATACGTACACCGCGACCGGAAATATCGACGTGACCAAGAACGAAGCTCTTACTTATATGAACTTCGGTGACGGCTGGAAACCGGTGCCCGAAACGCACCCAAGCAATCTTTTTGGTTCGGGCGCGATCATTTCGACGCCGTACGACCTGGCGAAATTTATCGAAGCGTTGTTCGACGGCCGTGTCGTTTCGAAGCAGAGTCTCGAGTTGATGAGAACGATGCGGGACCGGGAAGGGATCGGAATGGAGCCTTTCATCTGGGACGGCAAAACGTTCTACGGGCACACCGGCGGTGCCGACAACTACGGCGCATGGCTGGCTTACCTGCCTGAGGAAAGGCTGGCACTCGCCTACACCACGAACGCGAAAGTTTACCCGGTAAAAGATATCGTCGCCGGCGTCGTCGACATTTACTACAACAAGCCGTTTCAGGTACCCACATTCCAATCGGTCGCGGTCAGCACGGAAATTCTGGACAAGTACGTCGGCATTTATTCCACCGTCGCAACTCCGGCAAAAGCCAAGGTAACCAGAGAAGGCACGACGCTGTTTTTTCAGCCTCCGGGGGCGCAATCGGCCGTTCCGCTTGAGGCTACCGCCGAGGACAAATTCAAGATCGATAACGGAACCGCGACCGGTATCGTCATCGAATTCGACGTTGCGAAAGATCAAATGACGGTAAAACGCGGCGGCGGGGAAAGGGTCTTCACTAAAGAGAAATGATCTCGGGTAAAAAAGATATGTCTAGAAAGAATTTACAGCTAAAACGCGACACAAGCAGCGGAGAGCCGCGTGCTTTGAGCTTGGAGAAAGCTGCCGGCAAGGTCTCTAACGACCTCGACAAGGTCATACACGAGCGAATGCGCCCTCGGCATCATCAGCGCGCTTGCCGCAAACCCCAAGCTCAGTTTCACCGACCTCAAGAAACTGCTCGACACCACCGACGGCAACATCAGCGTCCACGCCCGAAAACTAGAGGAAGCCGGCTACCTAACTTGCACCAAATCATTCTCAGGCCGTATGCCGCTAACGGAATATTCGATCACAAAGGACGGCCGCAAGGCGTTGGAGCGATATCTAGATCATATGGAAGCGCTTATCAAAGCGATGAAGCGAGCGTAAGAGTTACGCGTTTACGCGTGAAGCAACGTCACATTAGGCCAACGCAGCTTCACGCCTAAAGGCGTAACTCTTACGGGAAGGTACTGTGGATAACCACATTGTTGCCGCATCGGGCGGGGAATAGACTCAGGATATATAAGAAAGTGAAACTAATGGCGCCACATTTCGGAACAAACGCAGGCCACGGGCGTCAAATAAGCAGAAATAACATTGTGTTGAGGCGGTTAAATGCAGAGTCTTAAATTAAGAGAAGATCAGGAACTTACAGAAGCGGAACTGCTCGAATCAAGGGTCCCATTGGGTTTCTTTAATCGCCAGTTCCACCTTGAGCCGACGGTGCGACAGCGAAGGTTTGACTGGACCTTCGGCGTTGTCTTACCGATCGTTTGCGTCGCGGCGGACCCGATCGTGTTCAGCTCTGCCTTTGGGGCTGAAGATGCGCTGTTAGGCCGTTACAAGATATTTGCCTATCTGCTCAGCTCAGTTTCAATAATGTCGATGACCGCTTGGCTGCTTTGGGGACAGAGACTGGGCAAGCTTCGGCCTTACGTAAGCGGACTGTTCCTGGCCGGCTCCGTTATCTCGCTGATCGTCGGCGTTATCCTACTGCCTTTTAGCCTGATCGGCATGTTTTTCCTCATCGGCTTTCTTGGTTTTACGCCGCTGTTCTCCAGTTTTGTTTATCTGCGAAACGGCGTTCGGGCCATCAAAGGCTCGCGGCTGGATTCGCAAACCTGGGTCGTTTACCGTGCGGTCATACTTGCGGCTCTTTACAGTTTGATCGTTCCATTTGTCCTTAATTTTTGATTTGCACTTACTCATATGACCGACCGTACCAAAACAGGTCTCGAAGTTCTCCAGGCGGCGTTTCTGATCGGCATCCTTGGTAACCTGCTTCTTCGCGAGAAGCCGTGGGGATTGAACGCCTTTCTTTTCGTCACCGTATTCGTCGCGGCGATGGCCATGATCACCATCCGCCGACGGCCGGAGCGGCTCACGGCGCAGAACATCGCGTTGAGTGCGGCGATGATCTTTTTGTCGGCGATGTTCCTATGGCGAGATTCGATCGAGCTGCGAACTATCGACACATTCGCGATCATCGTTCTGATGGGTGTAATGTTCCTGCCGACTCTAAAGGTAACGGCAAAGATCTCCGGCGTGTTCCATTACGCGATTGGCGTCCTGTGGGCAGGGCTTAACTCGGTATTTTCTCCGGCGATCCTGCTCTCGACCGACGTCAAATGGGCCGCGATCCCGAAACTCGGCTGGTCGCGCCATCTGATAGCTGCTCTTCGCGGGGTACTTATAGCACTACCGCTGATCCTCGTCTTCGGCGCCTTGTTCGCTGCGGCCGATGCTGCCTATGCCGGCCTGATCGAACGTGTTTTCAACATCGCGCCCGAAGAGCTGTTTTCGCACCTCCTGCTAACGGCGATCTTCTTCTGGCTGACCGCGGGCTATTACCGCGGCTTTTTGCTCGGTGGTGATTTTCCTGTTCCGGCCGTACCCGTGGATGACATGGCTTCCGAGAAGGCGGCGGACGAGAAGTCGAACCTGAGCATTTTTGAACAGGTCCGGGCCGAGGAGGGAGCAAAGCCCGAAACGCTCCCAGACAACGCAACGGTCCTCGAGCATATAAACAAGAGCGATCCGCCCGACAGAACGCGGGCGTCTTCGTCCGCAACTGATGAACAGGTGACATCGCCGACACAAGAAAAGAAGACCTGGCAATGGCAGAACATTGACAATTCATTTGTTCCTCAGGCGTTCACGCTCGGCGTTATCGAAATCTCAGTCGTGCTCGGGCTGATGAACCTGCTCTTTCTGAGCTTCGTCATCATGCAGGTGCCTTACCTGTTCGGCGGGATGGACCTCGTCCAGAACACACCCGATTTCAAACTGGCCGAATACGCACGACGCGGCTTCGGTGAGCTTGTCGCAGTAACTGTCCTCGTCCTGCCGATTCTGCTCGCCTCACACTGGCTGCTGCGAAAAGAAAACCCGTTCAACGAAAAGATCTATCGCGTTTTTGCCGGTATTCAGATCGTTCTGCTCTTCGTCATCATGGCTTCCGCCATGCAGCGATTGTTCCTGCTAACAGGCAACCTCGGCTACGGCCTGACGACCGTCCGCTTTTACCCAATGGTCGTAATGATCTGGTTCGCGATCGTATTCGTCTGGTTCGGCCTGACGGTCCTTCGCGGAGCAAGGCAGTATTTCGCTTGGGGAGCATTGTGGTCGGCGTTATTCGTTCTGATGGGACTTCACGTCCTGAACCCCGACGATTTTATCGTCCGAACGAACGTAGCTCTTATGAAACAAGGAAGAGAGTTCGATGCGTTCTACAACTCGTCGCAACTTAGTGATGATGCCATCCCGGCGTTGATCGAGGGCTTGCAGGATATGCCCCTTGAGGACCGCTGCGTAGTAGGTTCGAATATTCATTATCGATATCGCGAGCTCGGACAGTTAACGGACCTTCGTTCATTGAATTACAGCCGGAAAGTTGCTTTCAGGGAGCTACGCGGAAACGACGAACTGCTTCACCAGACTGAGGGTTGTCAGCCGGCGTACCGTAACGACAAGAACGATGACGGCTCGGAAATAGCGTATTGATGCTAGAATGATCGTGTGAACCGCGATCTCGTCCGCGAGTATATTTCCTACACAAAAGTTGAAAAAGGCCTGTCAGGTAATTCGCTGCAGGCCTACGAGCGCGACCTGGCTAAGCTGCGGGCCTGGGCCGAGAAGAACGGCCTCGATATTGTTCGGATGTCGCGGTTGGACCTTCGCGAGTGGATGATCGATCTGGGGCGAAGCAAGTTGTCGGTCAACTCAAAGCGGCGGCTGATCAGCGTTTTGCGGGGGTTTTACAAGTTTTTGATGATCGATGGGCATATCAAGGAAAATCCTGCGGAATTGCTGGATGTGCCGCAGAAGGGCAGCTATTTGCCGCGGTTTTTGAACCAGGCGGAGATCGAGGCATTGCTTTTGGTGCCGGATACTTCGACCGAGATCGGGCCTGCGCGACCGGGCGATCCTTGAATTGATGTATTCGTCAGGCCTGCGGGTGTCGGAGGCGGTTACAATTCAGGTTAAAGACATCGATCTGGACGCTGGCATCCTGACCACGACGGGGAAAGGCAATAAAACACGCCGTGTTCCGGTTGGATCGAGCGCCGTCGAGTGGCTTAAAAGCTATCTCGCCCTGCGGCATAAGAAAGAAGATGTTGAGTATCCGAACCTGTTCCTGACCCCGGCAGGCAGGCCCGTTACGCGGCAGGCGATCTTTCTTTTTATTAAGGATTACGCCGAAAAATGCGGCCTAGAAGATGTTTCGCCGCATACCCTGAGGCACTCATTCGCGACACATCTTGTTCAAAACAGGGCAGATATCCGCTCGGTCCAACAGATGCTCGGGCACGCGGACATCTCTACGACACAGATCTACACTCACATGACCGACGCCCATCTCCGTAAAGCCTACGAACGGTTTCATCCTCGTTCCGGCGGGGATGAATAGGTGCGATTTACGTTTGGCGACGCCGTCGATTTCCTTCCGCGACCTACCGTTAAATATCGACATACCTCTGATAGATAAAATCGAAGCGGTTCCAATTGGATCGGAAGCTATTGAGACTTTCCGCCGGCGTTTTCGTATCCAATTTACTCTTGTTTACCTGCATGCGAAGATTGCCCAGGTTTTCGACCGGTGTCGCCCTCGCATGACTAAAAAGGATTGACGGTATGACCATGACACAGGTGTAATCTTTTCCGAGTGTCTTAGTTTCCTTGTTTACGAATGAAACGATCCCGCCCGCGAAATGATGGGCACTCACCAAACGAACATTGCTGTCGTGTTCCAAAACAGCCGCAATTGATTGACTGCCCCCGATGATCAAGAATGGTATGTCTATTACGCATTCTCCATTCCAGTGCCTCACCACATTTGCAAGACTGTCTCCAACGCTCGGATCTTTGTATAAAGTGCCCCAATCGGTGTGTTTGTGTTGCACCCCTTTGATCGAAGCACCGGGATAAACGCTGTTGTTATTCAGATCTCTTACAGGAACAAATTTCGGGACCATAACTCTATCTCCTTTGTTTTGGGTTTCCAAGATCGCTGGTAAAAAAGGCCGTATATTCGCTCTTATTCACCTAAACGAGACAGCAAACAAAAAAGGGGCATCTTGAATCGTAAATTGTTAACGCTTCTGTTCTTATTCCCTGTCGGCGAGGCAAGGAAACTGCTGTACCACGATCTTACTGGCATAGCAGAGCGGTTTATCCCCGCTTCCGCACTTGCAAGATCGTGAAACGTTCGGTAATATTGGAAATTTGCTAATTAGCTCAAAAAGCGGGTATTGGCAACAAACAATTGGACGCATGGGTGGTCGAGCGGTCAAAGGCAACGGGCTGTAAACCCGTCGGGTTAATTCCCTACGTAGGTTCAAATCCTACCCCATGCACCATTTTCGGGCGGGAGTAGCTCAGTTGGTAGAGCGTCAGCCTTCCAAGCTGAATGTCGCGAGTTCGAGTCTCGTCTCCCGCTCCAAATCATTTCAGCCAAGGCGGTTTTGATTGACAGTTCGCCCAAGTAGCTCAGGGGTAGAGCGCATCCTTGGTAAGGATGAGGTCGCGGGTTCAAATCCCGCCTTGGGCTCCAGTTTTTGTTTGTAATTTCAGATTTCAAATTTGAGATTTAATGAGATTTAAGAGGAAAACGAACAAATGAGCAAGGAAAAATTCGACCGTTCTAAGCCGCATGTGAATATTGGGACGATCGGTCACGTGGACCATGGGAAGACGACGTTGACGGCTGCTATCACGAAGGTGCTGGCGAAGCACAATCCGAAGATCGTGGTGCGTGCGTTCGATTCTATCGATAATGCTCCGGAAGAGAAGGCGCGTGGTATCACGATCGCGACGGCACACGTTGAGTATGAGACGGCGAACCGCCACTATGCTCACGTTGACTGCCCGGGCCATGCCGACTATGTCAAGAACATGATCACGGGAGCCGCCCAGATGGACGGAGCTATCCTTGTGGTTGCAGCGACGGACGGCCCGATGCCGCAGACCCGCGAGCACATCCTGCTTGCACGTCAGGTGGGCGTTCCTTCGATGGTCGTGTTCATGAACAAGGTGGACATGGTCGATGACGCCGAACTGCTTGAGCTGGTCGAGATGGAGATCCGAGAGTTGTTGAGCTCATACGAATTCCCGGGCGATGACATCCCGGTCGTTCAGGGTTCGGCATTGAAAGCATTGGAAGGCGATGCCGCCTGGGAGCCGAAGGTCGATGAGCTGATGCAGGCTGTGGATGATTACATCCCGACACCTACCCGCGAAATGGACAAGCCGTTCCTGATGCCGGTCGAAGACATCTTCACGATCCAGGGAAGAGGAACTGTCGCGACAGGCCGCATCGAACGCGGAATGATCAACGTCAACGAGCCGGTCGAGATCGTCGGTATCAAGGACACCAGGAACTCGGTCGTAACGGGCGTCGAGATGTTCAAGAAGCTGCTTGATTCAGGAATGGCCGGCGACAACGTTGGTTTATTGCTGAGAGGCGTCGAGCGAAAAGAGATCGAACGCGGCCAGGTCATAGCCAAACCGGGCTCGATCACGCCGCACACAAAGTTCAAGGCCGAGGCATACGTGCTGACAAAAGAAGAAGGCGGCCGGCACACCCCGTTCTTTACGGGCTACCGCCCGCAGTTCTACTTCAGAACAACGGACGTGACCGGCGTTGCACACCTTCCGGCCGGGGTCGAGATGGTCATGCCGGGCGACAACATCCAGATGGAGATCGAACTGATCGCCCCCATCGCAATGGAAAAGGGACTGAGATTCGCTATCCGTGAAGGCGGCAGAACAGTCGGTGCCGGCACTGTTTCAGAAGTAGTTGAATAGTAAGCAAGAGTTACGCGTAATAACGCCTTCAGAGCTGATATCGAAAGATTAGAGGTAAGAAATGGCTAAGGGAGCTAGGGATAACATAATTTTACAGTGCACCGAGTGCAAAGAGCGGAACTACGTGACGACCAAGAACAAAAAGAACACGCCTAACCGGCTTGAGTTCAACAAGTTCTGCCGCCGCTGCCGCTGCCATCGGCTGCATAGAGAGAATAAATAATTGAGAATGGATAATGGACAACGGACAATGGAAATTCTGAATTAACCATTTTCCACTATCCATTTTTCATTGACTCACAGGGGTATGGTGTCAATGGTTAGCATGGAGGTCTCCAAAACCTTAGGTGCGGGTTCGAGTCCTGCTACCCCTGCCAGATCAGTAGAACAGACTTTTCAGCCTGTTCGTCGTGACGGAAAGAAACTGGCGGAATAATAATAACGACGGGCTCGAAAGCCTGTCGTACTTTAGGAGCGTGAACCGTGGCGGAAGCTGTTGAGACATTAGATAAAGCGAAAAAGAAAGAAGGCGTCGGCGATTTCATACGTCATACCCGCGAAGAGCTGGACAGGACAACGTTCCCGTCCTCGACCGACGTCAGGAACACAACGCTTATCGTGATTGTAAACGTCATTTTCTTCGCGGTTTATCTTTTCGCGATCGATAACGCGTGGAAGTATCTTCTCGAAGGTCTGACCTGGGTGGTCAATAAGATCGCCGGTTTCTAGGGATTAAACATGAAGCAGTGGTTTTTTATCCACACATATTCGGGGCACGAGAACAAGGTTGTCGAAAGCCTGCACGCCCGCATCCGCGACATGGAATTGAGCGGCCAGATCACCGAGGTCCTTCTGCCGAAGGAAACCGTCGTTGAAATGCGCGGCAATAAGCGGATCGAATCATCTCGAATGTTCTACCCGGGCTATGTGCTGGTCGAGATCGAATGTGACGAAAAGGGTAAGATCCCCGATAACGTTTTTCATGCGATCAAATCGACCCCGAAAGTGACGGGGTTCCTGGGCGGCAAACAGCCTACGCCCTTGACGCAAGCCGAGGTGGACCAGATCGTCCACAACATCGAGGTCGCGACGGAAAAACCGAAGCCGAAATTCATGTACGAGGTCGGCGAGGTCGTCCGCATCAAATCGGGCCCGTTCGCCAGCTTTACCGGCAAGGTCGAAGAGGTCAACGAGGACAAGAGCACGCTCAAGGTTTCGATCACTATTTTTGGGCGTTCGACGCCGTATGAATTAGGATTTTTGGAAGTGGAAAAAGTCACTTTCGCTGAAGAGGAATAGTAAGAGTTACGCGTTTACGCGTGAAGCCTCGCGGCGAACCGAAACTTGAGTTATCAACAACGTATTTCACGCCTAAAGGCGTAACTCTTACATAGAGAAATGAGGACATTCCCGCCGTAATTTGCGGGATCGTTAATCGAAAAAATGGCAAAGAAGATAGAAGGTTACATCAAGTTACAGATACCGGCGGGAAAGGCTAATCCGGCACCGCCGATCGGCCCGGCCCTCGGCCAGCACGGCGTCAACATCATGGAGTTCTGCAAGGCGTTCAACGCCAAAACGCAGAACGACGACCCGGATATGAAGGTCCCTGTCGTTATCACTGTCTATGCGGACCGCTCGTTCACGTTTGAAACGAAAACTCCGCCGGCCGGCGACCTTTTGAGAAAGGCAGCGGGAATTCCGAAGGGCTCCGGCACGCCTAACAAAACAAAGGTCGGTCGCATATCTCGCGGACAAGATCCGCGAGATCGCCGAAAAGAAACTGCAGGACCTCAATACGACCAACATCGAATCAGCGATGCGGACGATCGAGGGAACTGCGAAGTCGATGGGTTTAACAATTGAAGGATAAAGGATAAAGGATAAAGGATAAAGTTTAAGACTTTATCGTTTCCTGCAGACTTTGCCCTAAGGGAGGGAATCAATATTCCCGTTAACACCTGGAGGTAAAATGAAACGAGGCAAGAAATATCTTGCGGCTTTGGAAAAGATCGAGCCGCAACGAAAGCATACGCTTGAAGAAGCGGTCTCCAAACTGAAAGAGATCGCGTTCGCGAAGTTCGATGAGACCGTCGAGCTGACGATGTGGCTGGGCGTCGACCCGCGAAAGGCCGATCAACTCGTACGCGGAACCATAGTCCTTCCTCACGGTTTGGGCGGAGCGGCCAAAAAGGTCGTCGTCATCGCCCAGGGCGACAAGATCAAAGAAGCCGAAGAAGCAGGAGCCGACATCGCCGGTGGCGACGACATCGTCGACAAGATCAAAGGCGGCTGGCTGGAATTCGACGCGCTTATCGCCACGCCCGATATGATGGGTAAGGTCGGTCAGCTTGGTAAGATCCTCGGCCCCCGTGGCCTCATGCCGAATCCGAAAACGGGAACGGTAACGATGGATGTCAAAACCGCGATCCAGGAAACCAAAGCCGGTAAGGTCGAGTATCGTGTTGATAAAACAGGAGTTATCCACTCGCCCGTGGGCAAGGTATCGTTCGACGATACAAAGCTTGTCGAAAACACGCGCGTTCTGATCAATGCCGTCATAAAGGCAAAACCGACGACGGCAAAAGGACGATACCTAAAGAAGATCAACGTTGCCGCAACTATGAGCCCGGGCGTACTGCTCGATGAATTAGCTTACGTATAGAGTGAGGAGGCGTACTGCGGGCTTTTCAGCCTGCAGCGGCGACAGGCGGGAAAGCCGGTCGTACCAGAAGAAATGAAAACAAGAGCAACAAAACAAAGAGATCTAGACGCCCTCACAGCATCGCTTGCGAATTCCAAATCTGCGATGGTCGTAAGCTTTACCAAGCTGACCGTCAATAAAGACCAGGAATTCCGCAACAGCCTGCGGGCGGCCGGCGCACAATATCAGGTCGTAAAGAATACGCTTGCGCGTATCGCGGTAAAGGGCACCGACTACGAACAGGCGACCGACTCCTTCAAGGGCGTCACCGCGATCGCGTGGACCGAGAATGATCCGGTCATCCTTTCGAAGGCGATCTCCAAGTTCATGAAGGACAACGCCGACATCTACACCTTCAAATCGGGTGTTGTCGACGGGAAATTGGTCGATCTGCAGCAGTTAACGACGATCGCCAACCTGCCTTCGAAGGAAGAGCTTATTTCGAAGCTGCTTTACGTCCTCAACGCACAGGCGCAACGCATCGTTACGGTCATTAATGCCGTACCGCGTGACCTGGCAGTTGTGATCAAGCAGATCGGCGAGAAATCACCAGAAGAACGCGGCGGCTCGGCGGCCCCCGCAGCAAAGGCTGGGGAAACGGCAGAAGCAGCGGCACCGGCAGAAGATGCGTCAGCGGCCGAGGCTGCTCCTGAAGCTTCGGCTGAAGCGGCACCGGCTGCCGAAGAGAATATTCCCGAAGTTCCGGCCGCGGAAGCTGTTACGGAAAGTGAAGAGAAACCGGAATAACAGAATCTTTGAGTCTCGGATTCAACCATAGGCACCCCTATTTGATATCTGAGATCTCAAATTTGAAATCGGGCCGGCGACGGTCCTCGATAGCCGTACTCAAGGAAAACGAGCAGAGTGATATGTCAGGTCACTTGCGCGGCTCGGACGAAAAGGAAAGGTGATGCAACCCGTTCCTCAAGTCCCATGGGTTCTAGCGGCGAGAGTGCTGAAGGATAAAGGATAAAGGATAAAGGATAAAGTTAGAGCTAAGTCCTTCCTCATGCCGCTCCTTCGCAAAGAAAAACCGGATAGTCGGACTACGGAATGAGGGTTTTCTTTATCCTTCATCCTTTATCCTTCATCCTTTCAAAGAACCCTATTAGGAGATAGATAAAAGACATGGCAACCACAAAAGAAGATGTAGTTGAATTTTTAAAGGGCATGACCCTTCTTGAGGCTTCCGAGCTAGTAAAGGAGCTTGAGGAAGTGTTCGGCGTTTCGGCCGCTGCGGCTGCAGCTCCGATGATGATGGCTCCGGCGGGCGGCGGTGATGCGGCTCCGGCTGCAGAAGAGAAGGATTCGTTCGACGTTATCCTGACCGCTGCGGGCGGCAACAAGATCGCGGTCATCAAAGTGGTGCGCGAAGTCGTTGCAGGCCTTGGGCTTAAGGAAGCCAAGGACCTGGTCGACGGCGCTCCGAAAGCCCTCAAGGAAGGGGTTTCAAAGGACGAGGCCGAAGAGATCAAGACCAAGCTTACGGAAGCCGGCGCTTCAGTCGAGCTCAAATAATTGAGTGGAAACCTTTGCTTCGCCTGCCGCATCGAACTGCGGCAGGTTGAAGTATCGGTTTACAGCTGTTATTCTCTAGAGTAGGCGCAAAGGCTCGATTTTTTTCGCGTGCTCATTCACTGTTGTCGGAATGTTTCGGGTAGCCCTGTGACCCGGGCGTTTCGCGGGTTTTTAGGCGGTTACTCGCAGAAAGTGGAGAGTTGGTGTCTCGGTTTCGGCACGCTCGAACAATTTATCTAACCACAGGTTAGCTGCTTCAAAAGCGGTCTGGGCAAAGTTTACCCTTGACCGCATTTGCCGTCTTTTCTTGAAAATTTGGGAGTCTCGGCCGACGAGAGGAATCCTAGCAATAATGGTTCGAGAAATCAATAGTTTTTTACCGGCCCTTTTATACAAATATGATCAATAATCCGCTTCAGACGAATGCCCATGGACTTGGACGCCGGACCAGCCAGTCCCCGGAACGCGTCGATTTTTCAAAGATCTATACAACGGCGCAGATACCGAATCTGATCGAGGTCCAGCGCGAATCTTACGATCGATTCCTTCAGATGGATCTGATCCCGGAAGAACGCGATAGCATCGGCCTTCAGTCGGTGTTCAAATCGATCTTTCCGGTTTCGGATTTTCGCGAGACAGCGACGCTCGAATACGTCGAATACCAGATCGGTAACTGGCAGTGTAAATGCGGAAACCTGGAAGGCCTCGAACACCTTCGGGCCAACTGTAAGAACTGCGGCTCAAAGATCAAGGTCGACCCGTTCAACCCGGCCGAAGTGCTTTGTAACAGCTGCGGCACGTTCAACGCCGTGCGGCCGAAGCTCTGCCCGAACTGCGGCGAGCCCGTTGGCCTGAAGCACAAGCACGATCAGCAAGAGTGCCAGGAGCGCGGTATGTCGTACAGCGTTCCGCTCAAGGTGAAGATCCGCCTGACGGTGTTTGACAAAGACGCCGAGACAGGGACGTCGACCATCCGCGACATCAAGGAAGAGGACGTATTCTTCGGCGAGATCCCGCTGATGACCGATAACGGCACTTTCATCATCAACGGAACGGAACGCGTCATCGTTTCGCAGCTCCATCGTTCGCCCGGCGTTTTCTTTAAGGGCGATCGCGACGAATATCTGGCGAAGATCATTCCGTACCGCGGTTCGTGGGTAGAGTTCGAATACGACCAGAAGGGAATTCTTCATGCGCGGCTCGGCAAGCGCAAGATCCTCGCGACGATCTTTCTGCGTGCCCTTGGCCTGTGGCTGTCGCCGCAGATCGACATGAAGACCGTCTCGGACAACATTCTCGAAGAGGTCGTCAAGAATGCCGAATACAACAACGCCGATGTACTGAAGCTCTTCTACACGGTCGACCAGGCACAGGTAGAAAAGGGGAAGCTTTTCGTTGCCGTAAAGCCGGATGGGGACACCCACCTCGCCGGCATGCGGGCCGAAGAGGACATTAAAGACAAGAAGGAAGAAATCACCCGCATCGGCAAGAAGATAACCAAATCAGCCATTGCCGAGCTTCGAAAGCTTGGCCGGACACGCGTCGAGGTTTCGGCCAGCGATTTCGAGGGCGCCTACGCCCTGAACGATGTTGTCAATACCGAGACGGGCGAGGTGATCGTCGAGTCGAACGTTGAGATCCCGCCGGCAAAGCTGCAGCAGATCATCGAGGAAGGCGTCGAGAGTTTCGATGTGTTCTTCCCGAAGAACGACATCATAGGCGAGGTCATCACCAACACTTTGAGAAAGGATGCGATCTCGAAACCGGTCGACGCGCTGCTTGAGATATATCGGAAAATGCGTCCCGGCGATCCGCCGACCGTTCCGACCGCTTATCACCTGCTCGAGGGAATGTTCTTCGACGACCGCCGCTTCGACCTTTCGCGCGTTGGCCGCCTGAAGTTCAACATCAAGATGGGCCGGCCCGAGAAGGACCGCATCGACGACCCGCTTCTCGCGGCAGTCGATTTCGTTCAGGTCGTTAACTACCTTCTTCGCATGAAGAAGGACAGCGAACATTTTTCGCAGGACGACATCGACCATCTGGGCAACCGCCGCGTCCGCGCGGTTGGCGAACTGCTTGAGAACCAGTTCCGTATCGGCCTCGAACGCATGGAACGGGCGATCAAAGAGAAGATGTCCATTCAGCAGGACATGTTCACCACGATGCCGCGCGACCTTGTGAACGCAAAACCGGTAACTGCAGCGGTTCGCGAATTCTTCGGCTCATCGCAGTTGTCGCAGTTCATGGACCAGACGAATCCTTTGAGCGAGATCACGCACAAACGGCGTCTTTCGGCCCTCGGGCCAGGCGGCCTTTCGCGTGAGCGTGCGGGTTTTGAGGTCCGTGACGTGCACCCTACACACTACGGCCGTATCTGTCCCATCGAGACGCCTGAAGGCCCGAACATTGGCCTTATTTCGTCGTTGTCCTGCTTTGCACGCATCAACGAGTTCGGGTTTATCGAATCGCCTTACCGAAAGGTCGAGGATGGCCGCGTTATCGAATACGTAAAGGTGCACAACGGCGGAGACACCAAGTTCAAGCCGAACGAGCACGTGCCGCTCGAAGAGGTCGAGAAAGCGAACAAGAAACTCGCTAAGGATGGTGGTAAACAAGCCGAGTTCACCCCGTTCCCGTTCTACCTGACCGCTTGGGAAGAAGACCGTTACGTTATCGGCCAGGCGAACATCGAGCTTGATCCGAAAGGACATCTTGTAAACGAACGAAACGCCGCTCGGCAAAAGGGTGAATTCATCACCGCAGACCGCGCCGACATCCAGTACATGGACGTTTCGCCGAAACAACTTGTTTCTGTGGCCGCGTCGCTTATCCCGTTCCTCGAGAACGACGACGCCAACCGTGCCC
The DNA here is from genome assembly GCA_963763355.1 of uncultured Acidobacteriota bacterium. Lineage (GTDB taxonomy): Bacteria > Acidobacteriota > Blastocatellia > Pyrinomonadales > Pyrinomonadaceae > OLB17. The sequence continues at coordinate 88,753 of CAVXOI010000007.1, read as the reverse complement.
TCATGGGCTCGAACATGCAGCGTCAGTCCGTGCCGCTTCTGCGTGCCGAGTCGCCGTATGTCGGCACCGGCATGGAAAAGATCGCGGCCCGCGATTCGGGTGCGGTCGTTATTGCGAAACGCGACGGCATCGTCGATTACGTCGATTCCGAACGCATTATCGTCAAGGCCGACCACCAGGTCGACGGCACGATCTCGCGTGAGGTGACGGCGGACATTTACTCGCTGGTCAAATTCAAGCGTTCCAACCAGAACACTTGTATCAACCAGCGGCCGATCGTCCAGGTCAGCGAACGCGTCAAAAAGGGCCAGGTCATTGCCGACGGGCCGTGCACGGACCGCGGCGAACTCGCCCTCGGCCGTAACGTGCTCGTGGCCTTCATGCCATGGCGTGGTTACAACTTTGAGGACGCGATCCTCGTTTCCGAGCGGCTCGTTAAGGACGATTACTACACGTCGATCCACATCGAAGAGCTCGAGATCGAGGCACGCGACACGAAACTTGGGCCTGAAGAGATCACGCGCGACATTCCGAACATCGGCGAGAACATGCTTCGCGATCTCGACGATTCGGGCATTATCCGCATCGGTGCCCAGGTAAAACCGGGTTCGATCCTTGTCGGAAAGGTGACGCCGAAGGGCGAAACGCAGTTGACCGCCGAAGAAAAACTTCTCCGGGCGATTTTCGGCGAAAAGGCCGGCGACGTGAAAGACGCTTCGCTTACCTGCCCGCCGGGGATCGACGGAACGGTCGTCGACGTTCAGATCTTTACCCGTAAGGGACAGGAAAAGGACGAACGCTCACTCGATATCGAGGGAATGGAGGAAGAAGACCTTCGCCGCGACCTCGAGGACGAGATCCGTATCCTTCAGGAGCAGCGGGACGAACGCATCTATGAACTGTTCGAACGCCGCAAGCTGACCAAGGACCTGATGGACGGCAAGGAAGTGCTGGTCAAAAAGGGAACCACCCTAAGCCGTGCGATGCTTCGCGATATCGACCTCAAGCTTTTGAGAAAAGCCGAGGTCGCCGCGGGCTCGATCGATATCATGGGCGAGTTCAAGGAGTATGAGCAGCGTACCGACCGCCAGATCAACATCCTGAGCGACATCTACGAGGAAAAGATCACCAAGCTGAAGCAGGGTGACGAACTTCCTCCGGGCGTTATCAAGATGGTCAAGGTTTTCGTCGCGATGAAGCGCAAGCTTTCGGTGGGCGACAAGATGGCCGGGCGTCACGGCAACAAGGGCGTTATCGCCCGCATTCTTCCCGAGGAAGATATGCCGTACCTGCCGGACGGAACGGCGGTCGAGATCGTTCTTAACCCGCTCGGCGTGCCGTCGCGTATGAACGTCGGCCAGATCCTGGAAACGCACCTTGGCTGGGCGGCTCGCGTGCTTGGCCTGCATTTCGCAACGCCGGTTTTCGACGGTGCCAGCGAAGAAGAGATCAAGCAGTATATCGGGAAGGCGAACGGCAAGTACGACGAGCTGAAGCTGCCGCCCTCGGTCGGACCCTCGGGCAAGACGCGTCTTTATGACGGTTTGACCGGCGAACAGTTCGAGCAAAAGGTGACCGTCGGGTACATCTACATGCTCAAGCTCTCGCACCTTGTGGACGACAAGATCCACGCCCGTTCGATCGGGCCGTACTCGCTTATCACCCAGCAGCCGCTGGGCGGTAAGGCACAGTTCGGCGGACAGCGGTTCGGAGAAATGGAGGTTTGGGCGCTTGAGGCGTACGGCGCGGCCCACATCCTTCAGGAGCTGCTGACCTGCAAGTCCGACGACGTGGCGGGACGTTCGAAGATCTACGAGACGATCGTCAAGGGCGTTTCGAACTTCGAGCCGGGCATTCCGGAGTCGTTCAACGTTCTCGTCCGCGAGCTGCAGTCGCTTTGTCTCGACGTCGAGCTCATCCAGGAAGATGAGATCGACCCGGAAGAGATCGTGGCGGGTGTTGATGCATTGGTAGGTGTTGATTAGTTTCGAGTTCCAAGTTCCGGGTTCCAAGTTGTCAGTGAGCCTGAGAACTCCGAACTCGTATCGCTGAAACTTGGAACTTGGAACTGCAAACTTGGAACTAATAAGAATATGTTTCGATTTAATAACGAAAGCAAAACGCAGCTGACCACAAATTACGAAGCGATCCGCATCTCACTTGCCTCGCCTGAAAAGATCCGTTCGTGGTCGCACGGCGAGGTGACGAAGCCCGAAACGATCAACTACCGCACCTTTAAGCCGGAGCGTGACGGCCTGTTCTGTGCCCGCATCTTCGGCCCGGTTTCGGACTGGGAGTGTCTTTGCGGAAAGTATAAGCGGATGAAACACCGCGGCGTGATCTGCGACAAGTGCGGTGTTGAGGTGACGCAAAGCAAGGTGCGCCGCGAACGGCTCGGACACATCGAGCTCGCTTCGCCATGTTCGCACGTGTGGTTCTTCAAGGGCCTGCCGTCGCGTATCGGCCATTTGCTCGACATTACCTTGCGCGATCTTGAAAAGATCCTCTACTTCGAGACGTACATCGTCGTCGATCCGGGCGACGCACCGGACCTGAAGGAAAAGGACCTTCTTACTGACGAGCGTTTTCGCGAGCTGAGCCGTGATTACCCGAACCAGTTCGTCGCAAAGATGGGCGCCGAGGCCATCAAGGACCTGCTTCAGAAGATCGATATTAAGGAGCTGGTCGATGAGCTTCGCATCAAGATGCGCGAAGAAACGTCGCAGCAGAAAAAGCTTAAATATTCCAAACGGTTAAAGGTTTCGAACTCGTTCCTGCGTTCGGGCAACGATCCGCAGTGGATGATCCTGGATGTTATTCCGGTCATTCCGCCCGAGCTTCGCCCGCTGGTGCCCTTGGACGGCGGACGTTTTGCGACGAGTGATCTCAACGATCTTTATCGCCGCGTTATCAACCGCAATAACCGCCTTAAGAAGCTGATCGAGCTGCGTGCACCGGAGGTCATCGTCCGCAACGAAAAGCGCATGCTTCAGGAAGCCGTAGACGCCTTGTTCGACAACGGACGCCGCGGCCGCGTACTTCGCGGTGCGAACAACCGCCCGTTGAAATCGCTGTCCGGAACATTGAAGGGCAAGCAGGGACGCTTCCGTCAGAACCTTCTCGGAAAACGTGTCGACTACTCAGGCCGTTCGGTTATCGTGGTCGGGCCGGAACTGAAGCTTCACCAGTGCGGACTGCCGAAAAAGATGGCTCTCGAGCTGTTCAAGCCGTTCATTTACAACAAGCTTGAAAAGGACGCTCACGCGGCCACGATCAAACAGGCACGCGAAATGGTCGAGCGGCAGGAGCCTATAGTTTGGGACATTCTAGAAGAAGTGATCCGCGAGCATCCGGTCCTGCTGAACCGAGCTCCGACGCTTCACCGTCTCGGCATCCAGGCTTTCGAGCCGGTGCTGGTCGAAGGTAAGGCGATCAAGATCCACCCGCTCGTTTGTACGGCGTTCAACGCCGACTTCGACGGCGACCAGATGGCCGTGCACATTCCGCTGTCGGCCGAGGCGCAGATCGAAGCGAGCGTCCTGATGCTTGCGTCGAACAACCTTTTGTCGCCCGCCTCGGGCCAGCCGATCACTGTTCCCTCGCAGGACATCGTTCTCGGCTGCTACTACCTGACGCTCGCACGTGACGGACTGCCGGGCGAGGGTAAGATGTTCAACTCGATCGACGACGTGCTTCTGGCACTCGACGCCGGGCTGGTCGAAACGCAGTCGAAGATCCGTCTTCGCTGGCGCGGCGATCTGCTCGATCTGACGGTCGAAACGCACAACCAGGACGTTCTGCGTGCCCCGGTACGTGAGAATGTGGACCGCGTGCTCGACACGACGGTCGGCCGGGCGATCCTGAACGAACGCCTTACGCGCGACGGGCTGCCGTTCGTGAACGGTACCCTGAAGAAGAAAGGCCTGCAGTCGCTGGTCAGCTTCTGCCACCTCAAGCTCGGACACGAGCCCACGGTCGCGCTGCTGGACGACCTGAAGGCGATGGGCTTCCTTTATGCGACCAAGTCGGGAATGTCGATCGGCATCGACGATATGGTCACGCCTGCGAGCAAGGCAGGAATTATCGAAAAGGCCCGTAAGGAAGTCGACAAACTCCAGAAGCAATATGAAGAAGCGACCATGACCAACATGGAGCGCGAGAACAAGGTGACGGCCATTTGGTCCGAGGTCACCGATCATGTTGCCAAGGAAATGTTCAAGGCCATGCACAAGCGTGAGGACGAGCGGAAAGAGCTCAATCCGATCCTCGTGATGGCCGACTCGGGTGCCCGAGGTTCCGACGCACAGATCCGCCAGCTTGCCGGTATGCGCGGCCTGATGGCCAAGCCGTCGGGCGAGATCATCGAAACCCCGATCGTCGCCAACTTCCGCGAAGGCCTGAACGTGCTGCAGTACTTTATCTCTACGCACGGTGCCCGCAAGGGTCTGGCCGACACGGCGTTGAAAACGGCCGACTCCGGCTACCTGACGCGCCGCCTTGTCGACGTAGCTCAGGACGTTATCGTCTCCGAACAGGATTGCGGAACGCTAAAGGGCGTTTGGGCCGAGGCCATTATCCGTAACGGTGAAGAGGTCGAATCCCTGCGTGACCGCATCGTCGGCACGACGTCGCTCGACGACATCATCGACCCGGTCGAAGGCAACACCGTCGTAACGGCGAATACCGAGATCGACGAAGACCTCGCGGCACAGGTCCAGCTCTCCGGACTGCAGAAGGTCCGCATCCGCTCGGCCCTGACATGCGAAAGCCGCCGCGGCATTTGCGTCAAATGCTACGGCCGCAATCTCGCGACCGGTAAGACGGTCGAGATCGGCGAGGCGGTTGGCGTGGTCGCGGCACAGTCTATCGGCGAACCGGGAACGCAGCTCACGATGCGTACGTTCCACGTCGGCGGTACGGCACGGCTCGAGCAGGAAACCAAGCACATCGCCGCGATGGACGGCACGGTCAAGTACCTTGATGATCTTAAGGTCATTAAGAACCGCAGCAAGGAAATGATCTCGCTCAAACGCCAGTCCGAGATCGCGTTGCTCGACGAACGCGGCCGCGAGGTTGCCCGTTATCAGATCGTTTACGGTGCCCAGCTTCACGTTAAGGACGGCCAGAAGGTCAAAGAGGACGATATTCTCGTCACCTGGGACCCGTTCACGTTCGCCATCCTGACCGAGGTTGAGGGGACCGTTAAATACCAGGACCTCAAGGAAGGCAGGACGGTCGAGGAAGAGATCGACAAGGTCACGGGACAGAAACGCCTGGTGGTCAAGGACTCGGATGAAAAGAACCAGCCGCGTCTCGAGATCAAGGGCGGCAACAAGACCCTGAAGACCTATCAGATGCCGATCCGTGCGAACCTGCTTGTCGAAGACGGCCAGGAGATCAAGCCGGGCGACGTTATTGCAAAGATCCCGCGTGAAACGACCAAGACCAAGGACATCGTCGGCGGTCTGCCGCGTGTCGTCGAGCTTTTCGAGGCTCGCCGGCCGGGCGAAACGGCGATGATGTCTGAGATCGACGGTATCGTCAGGTTCGGCCCGATCTCAAAGGGTAAACGCAAGATCGTCGTCACCGGCGACGACGGTGCCGAGCGGGAATACGACATTCCGCGCGGTACGCACATCAACGTGCAGGAAGAAGACCGCGTTCGTGCCGGCGAACCGCTGATGGACGGCCCGCTGAACCCGCACGACATCCTGCGTGTTCTCGGGACCGAGGCGTTGCAGAACTATATCGTCAACGAGATCCAGGAGGTCTATCGTCTGCAGGGCGTCAACATCAATGACAAGCACATTGAGGTGATCGTCCGCCAGATGCTTCGCTGGGTGAAGATCAAGGAGGTCGGCGACACCGAATTCCTGATGGAAGAACAGGTCGACCGCTTCCGCTACGAAGACGAGAACCGCCGCGTGCGCGACGAGGGCGGACAGCCCGCATCGGGCGAGCCGCTGCTGCTCGGTATCACCAAGGCGTCGCTTTCGACCGATTCGTTCATCTCGGCGGCCAGCTTCCAGGAAACGACCCGCGTCCTTACCGAGGCGGCAATTTCCGGACGCGTCGATTACCTTCGCGGCCTGAAAGAGAACGTCATCATGGGACGGCTCATCCCGGCCGGGACCGGTATGAAGTATTACCGCAACGTCAAGGTCGATTACGATCCGACCGAGAACCAGAAGGTGGAGGACGAGTTTGACGAGCTTGCCGACATCCGCGGCGGCCTCGAGATCCCGGTCATGGCCGGCGTTCCCGGGGTCGAGACCGACAATGGTTTCGAAGAAGGTGACGAGACAGCCGACATCGTACTCGAGGAAGAAGAGGAGTTCGACATCGACGAAGCCATGAAAATAGACCTCGACGATGACGATGATATTTAGGTAGTAGTCGGTAGACGGTAGTCGGGATAGATCATAAGGCCGGAAGCTTGCTTCCGGCCTTAGTGTTTATACCAGCTACCGCGAACTCTTGTTGACATCCGACGCCTTTCGACACAGAATCTTCATCACTCAGAGAATCAAATAACAACGGCCGTCGAGCCGGGTCCCCGTGCGGCGGCCTTTGAAAAAAGGAGGCCGCATGGCGAAAAAGAAACCGGTTCCCGCAAAGGAAGGAGCAGCTTTCACAGCGTTTCGCAACTACATTACCAAACTGCGCGAAGAGCAATTCAAAGAGACGGTCGATCGGGCAAGACGGAAGGTAATAGCGGCGCGAAAGCGGCGTAAACTTTTTGAAGACCTGTCCAAAAAGGCGGGCTTTGATCTTTCCCGCCTCGACGTGCTTCATGCGAAGGACTGGGAATCGATCTCTAAACCTTCAAAGAAACAAGCGGCGACCGCCCAGCGCCTTGACTAAGCTTGAACGCGAATGCCAGCGGCTTGCGCTCGACTCGATCAACAAACATCGCGGCCGCTTTGAATACAAGAAAGGCAATCCGCAAACTTCGATGTGCCGCTGGACGGCCGTCAATCTGCCGTCGGCCGTGATCAACCCGCAGACATTCAATAACGGCAATGTAACCGTTGTGAACGCCCCGGTCGGGACCGCTGCGGTCGGACAGAACAACCTTCGCACGCGTATCCGGGTCCGGGCCAACTTTCCCAACCTTTCCGGCCTCGTACCCGTGGCCGCGGTCGATATCTTTACGCTTCACAGGTTCGAAGCCGTGGTCCCGCACGACGGCGTGCTGAGTGTTGTCGCGGAATATTCGCCGATGGGGAACATCTTCCTCGGCGCACCGGGCGATTGCGTCCTGCCGGGCGAATCTTCGGCCGAGGTCGTGCTGTTCATGTTTGTTGAGATCGAGACCCCGGCAGGCGACGTGATAGAGATGCCGCTCGGCGCCACGAGTACGATCATCGACCGCGAGATCGAAGCGGACTGCGACGGCACCAACCGAATGATCCGCCTCGGCAGCCCGAACGGGGTCGCTCATCAGTTGGCACACAACGACCTTATTGCCGTCGATCAAGGCGATATCGTCCGCGTCGCGGCCGGGATAGAGATCTTCCTCGCGACATCCGTCGGCGGCGTAGCCGAGGCGATCTTCACCCCCGCACCGTTCGGGTTGAACGTCCCGATGGTAATGATAAAAGTTGTCAGCTAGTGCCGCCGCAATACGTGAATCAGCGGACAGAGCATGAATACGCTCGGACGTTGTTACAACATCGGAACAAACGATTCTTCCACCCGCTGATGAAGCCTGACGGCAAGTTCCTTGCGGTCAGTGTTGACCACCGGCTTCCTCGCCGAAAGTGATCACCGCCCTGAACCATGGCAGCGAGAACAGCAGCCAGAGGTGTTTTAGAAAGCCGGTATCGTCCCACCAGCAGACGCGTTCGCTAGGGCTGGGGCCGCCGGGAGGCGTTTCGTAGCGGAGCGAGGCGTACGAAACGGGAAGGTCGGTCTTCGCGGCAAATTCCATGAATGACGAGTTGAACGGCAAGATCTCTTCACCTTTCGTGCTCGTGCCTTCGGGAAAAAGGATCACGCCTTCGCCGCCATTGAGCTTCTCGAGCACCTCGGCCCCGGCCCTCGGGATGTCGCGGCGGTTGGTGCGGTCGATGAATATATTCCCCATGTTGACGATCATCGGCCCGACAAATGGCCAGTCCATTACCTCTCTTTTTGCCACGAAAACGCCGTTGGCAGCCAGCCGCAGTACGGGAATATCGACGTAGCTGACATGATTTGAAACAAGGAAGAATGGCGGTTTCGGCGGTGTGCCGATGATCTCGAGCTCCATCCGGGCGATCAATGGCAAACGAGCGCGACCACCAGTGAAAGACCACCTGCCGCCAGAGCTGTTTGTTCGGCACGACCCACGACACGGCCCACCAGAGGCCGTAAATGCCGAACGACGCCGCAACGAAGGCGGCAAAGCGTAACGATGCCCGAATACTGCCCATAAAAACAAAATGACCAAATTAATGCACAAGGCGAAAGCCGGCATGTTTGATCGTAAAGGGAATTTTAACTTTATTGTTCCGCGGCGTTCAATCCGAGGGTGCTTGACGAACGTGAACCGTGGCCGCCGTGGTAAAGCTCGGTTATTCGCTCAATGACCTCGCTCGGAAAACACAAACGATGTATCCGGTAACCGCGTTGCAGCCCGCGAACGGCGGCGCTGACCTCCGATATTTCGCGGATCGCGGGCCGCGAAAAGCCTTCTTCGACATAGATCATGTCCTTCGGCCGCGACTCATCCTTGGTATAAAAATAGTGCGGAACGTCGCCGGCCTTGTCCTCGATGAAATAATATTCGGGATCGAAACCGGCCGCTTCCACTTCTTTACGTGCCGCTGCCAGGAAATCCTCCATTTCTTCTTCCGGCATGTCCAGGTCGAACGCCTTGAACAGCCGCCGATTCAGGAACCGCTCGGAAAGATCGGCCAGTATCTTGTCATCGGCCTTTTGCCACTGCTTGATGTGATAGATGACGTCCGTGTCGTCCAGCATCAAGTGTTCGGCCAAAACGAGTTTTTTCGCTTGAAGTACCTTTTCAAACGCCGAGCCCGGCTGGTGCCAAACCTCCTTGCCTTCGCTGAAAAGCACTAGTGCCCGCCGCAAAATAGAATGCAGGACCGACTCGGCCGACCGCAGAGTGCGGTGAAAATAGACCTGCCGGAACATGTAATATCGGGCTTGCAGATAATCTTCGACCGCATAAATACCGCGGGCCGAAACGTAGAGCTGGTCGTCGGCCTCGTTGATCTCAAGGGATTTTATTATCCATTCCAGGTCGAACACGCCGTACTTCACGCCCGTCATCAGGCTGTCGCGGAGCAGATAATCCATCCTATCCACGTCAAGCTGCGACGACACTAGCTGCGCCAGCGCCATCGGCCGGAAAGTGCCCGCAATGATCGCAGCAACGCGCTCGGGAAGGTCGGCGGAATAGCCCCGGAGCAGCCTGCCGGCCTCGGTCTCGCCGCTCGTAACTATTTCACGTGTAAATTCTTCGTGATGAAACTTAAGGATCGGTTCGACGACATGAGAAAAAGGCCCGTGGCCCGTGTCGTGAAGCAATGCCGCAACGCGGACAGCAGTTTGGTCCTCTTCGGCAATTTCATAACTGATCCGCAGTTTCGCCAATGTCCGCGTCGCCAAATGAAATGCCCCAAGGCTATGCGCGAAACGCGAATGCTCGGCCGCCTGGTAAGCAAAATGTGCCAACCCAAGCTGCCGTATTCGCCGCAGCCGTTGAAACTCCGCCGAGTCCACAAGAGCTGCAATCAACGTACCCTCGTGCGTACCCGTATTCAGCCGGATTATGTTATGTACCGCGTCGCGATATATTCTTTCTCCCAGAGGAACACCTCCTTTTAGAGCCGGGCTCTGCTCGTTCGACACTCGCTTGACCGTTCGAAAATATAAACTCGCCCGGTGCGATAAAATACTACGATCCGATTCTAACAATCTTTTGATCTGCATTGCCTTGGAGGCTAGCGTGTTTTCTGATCCTACCCGCTCATTTCCCAGGTTGGCAGATCGTTCGCTGCATTATTTTGGTAAGAATCACAACAAGATTGCACGCTCGAGCGAATCCAAAAAACGACCGAAGGTAGGGAGAACCTTGCCTCTCCGCGGTCGGTCTCGAAGCGCGGGCGTTCCGGTTTGAAGCCGAATTAAATTATTGACCGCGTTGAAATAAATGATCCGAGATTCCAGTTATTCTCTCTGTCGGAAACGGGGGCAAGAATTAATTCTGTGAATTTCATTTGAATCCGAGTATAATCAACCAACAATCGGACTTCACAACCGGGAGCGTTATTTTCTTGGAGGTAGGTATGAGGAAAACAGATATTTTTTTCCTTATTCTCGTCTTTTTTGTCGTCGGTGTGTCCCAAACAACGGCGCAGGGTCGGAACAGCATAACTGGTTTCGTATTCGATGAAACACGACGGCCGATAACGGACATCTATGTTGAATTACAGACCGACGCTTATTCGACCGTGGCCCGTACCCGAACTCAGGGTTCCGGAATGTACGCTTTCAGGGGCCTAACCGATGGCAATTACTACGTTAAGGTTTTGAGCACAGGAAAGGACATTGAGGAACAGTCTCGGTCGGTTTCTCTAGTATCGCTTTCTGTTGTTCAAGGCCGCGGAACGGCGACCGAGCAAGTCGATTTTTACCTCAGGCCGAAGAAGGTCAAGGGTGACTTCAATTCGGTTTCAGGGGTTGTTTTTGCTCAGGAGATCCCTGCCGAGGCAAAATCTCTTTATGAGGGCGGAGTTACCGACCTTGCGAATAAGAACGACGAGTCAGGCCTCGACAAGATCAAGCGATCGATCGAAGTTTTTCCGGACTATTACCTGGCTCTCGATCGGCTGGGAGTTGAATATGTCTCCAGAGGTCATTACGAGGCCGCGTATGTAGTATTGGCAAAGGCGTTGATGGTAAATCCGCGCAGTTTTTCAAGTACCTTCGGGATCGGCGTGGCCGAGTACCGTTTGGGACAAAACCTCAACGCGATCGAGCGGTTCAAGCGTGCTTTGACCATGAACCGCGGCTCGGTGAACGCGAACCTTTGGCTCGGCATCGCTTTACACACAAAGAGTGACCTTTCCGGAGCCCTTGTTGCTCTTAAAGAAGCCGATAAGTTGAGCGGAGGGACCGTTCCGGAAATCCATTGGCAACTCGCGCGAGTATATAAGGACCGAAAGGAATATGCTCAGGCCGCAAATGAGCTTGAGCTATTTCTCAAGTACCGGCCGGACGCCCAAAATGCCGAGGAAATAAAACAAGTCGTCGTCTCGCTCCGGCTGAAAAAATAGGCCCGTCACCGTTGTATTGACGACCCGATCGACCTGACGGCCCACGCCTTGGCTTCTAGAGCCCTGCCACTTCTACGTTTTTCTTTTGTCCAAATAATCGGATATTTTCGGAAATTTTGAATAATTCAATGTGTTTTTAGGTATTTCTAGCTGGTAAAAATACCGGCAGAATACGCATAAACGCCTTTAATCCGCACTATTTCCCCCTCATATCGTTTTTGGCTTGATACTTGCAAATATAGGGCGGGTTGTTTCATTTTTGCCCGTTACTAGGACCGCTCAAGGCACCTTTCAAGTCTTAAAGATATCCACGCGAATCCTCAGAGGGGCTGAAACAGATATATAGGAATCTATCAATTAGGAGTAAATTTAGTATGTCTAAAATACTTAAGTCGATCGTCGCGATGCTTGCTCTCGCTTTCTGCTTTAGCCTTACGGCTATCGCGCAGGAAACGACGGGCACGATCGAAGGCACGATCACCGATCCCGCGGGCGCTGTTGTCCCGGGCGTCGAAGTGACGATCGCCAGCAGTTCCGCCACCAGGCGATACTAGCTCGGTCGGTTTTCGGCGGACCACCACGACGGACAACAACGGCTTTTATCGTGTACAGCAGGTACCGCCGGGTACTTACACGATCACAACCACTGCCGCATCGGGTTTTGGCGTGGCAACGGCTAAGAATGTCATGGTTGAGCTCGGCAGAGCAACAGTGATCAATGTCGCTCTTGTCGCCGGCGGCCAAAATATCGACGTAACCGTTACGGCCGATGCTTTGGCGATCGACCCGACCGGTAACAGAATTCAAACCAACATTACGCAGAAAGCGGCTGAATTGCTTCCCAAGGGAGTCAATTTTACCAGCTTGCTGACGGTTGCTCCGTCAGTGCGTAACGAACCCTTGAGCGGCGGTTTCCAGATCGACGGTGCTTCGGGTTCGGAAAATACCTTTATCATCGACGGCCAGGAAGTCAGCAACTTCCGAACCGGTACTTTGAACCTGAACAACAACATCCCGTTTCAAATGATCCAGGAAGTACAGGTCAAATCGTCGGGTTTTGAAGCTGAATTCGGCGGAGCTACTGGCGGCGTGATCAACGTTGTGACCAGGGGCGGCGGCAACCAGTTTCGCGGAGAAGTAGGAGCTGAGTTTGCTCCTTCACAGCTTCAGGGAGCACCGCGTGCCTTCCTGCGTCGGACCGATTTCACCGGCGGTTCGGTTAACGAATATGTTCCGGTCCCTAAAGACCAGGGAACTAATTTCTTCCCGTTCTTCAGCCTTGGCGGTCCGATCATTAAAGACAAGGTCTGGTTCTTCGGCAGCTACGCTCCCCAGCTCATCGAATTCGACCGTACGGTCTCGCTCTATGGTGCAGACCTGAATCCTGCTACCAGGCAATTCGTAAACACGAACAGGTATCACTACAAACAGAAGAATGAATACGCGTTCGCTCGTGTCGACGTTCAGCCGTGGGAGAGCTTCCGTTTCACTGGGAGCTTCCTCTGGAATCCTATTGAAGTTAACGGAAATCCGCCGGCACAAACCCCGTTTGGGACAGTACCGGCGCTGACTTGGCCGGGACGCGGAGTCATTTCAGGCCCGGCACTAAACGATTTTCAGGGCGGTCGCCAGTCTTCTAACAACACTACTGGTATGATCACCTGGACCCCGACCGAGCGGCTTGTAGTGACGGCCCGCTACGGCTACAGCTTCCTTAATGAGAAGCTTGGCAACTACGGCATTCCCAACGTTGCAAACGGCGCTGTTACCCGATACACAACAAACGCCTGCGACGCGGGTGGGCCTGGAGGCGTTCCTCCTCCAACTGTTGCCCCTCCCGGTTTCCAGCCGTGCGGAACAGCGAATTTCGGAGCCATCACCCAGGTCCTTTTTGACCGTACGTTCCGCAGGACGTGGGATGCGGACGCATCGTACCTTATACCTGAATTCGTCGGACGCCATCAGATCAAGGGCGGTGTTCAATTCAATGGCATTAACAACGCGATCGAGAGTACTCGTGAAGATACGATCGTCCTCCAGTTCGGCCCAAGCCGAACGGTTGCGGCACTTACTGGTCACAGTGACGTTCCGACGAGCCCGGGTATCATCGGCGCCGGATGGATGCAGCGTTTTGGTGCTTTTGGCTCGGCGGGCAGCGATAACCTCGCTTTCTATATTCAGGATTCGTGGCAGCCGATCAGCCGCCTGACCCTGAACATCGGCGTTCGGTTGGAACGGGAAAATTCACCCAGCTTTAACGAGCTCGGCGACGGAGTCAAGTTCGGCTTTGGTGACAAGATCGCACCGCGTCTCGGTTTTGCATGGGACATGTTCGGCGACGGCAAGACGAAGCTCTTCGGCAGCTACGGCCAGTTCTATGACCGGTTCAAATATGAACTGCCGCGCGGTTCGTTCGGCGGTAACTTCTTCCGCAATGACTACTTCGAGATCTTCCCTGGTCAGGTGCAGACCAACTTCGTTAGGGGAACCATCATCGGCAGCCTTCCGGATCCGATCGGCGGTACATGCCCGATCAACGTACCGGGCCTGCTAACTCGCTGCCAGCTCGATTTCCGTATTCCGTCGAACCTTCCCGGCCAGCCGGAATTTGGTGAGATCGATCCTGACATCCAGGCGTTTCGTCAGAGCGAATATACGATCGGTATTGAGCGGGCTGTCGGAGCGGACTTCCTTTTGAGAGGTCGTTATACCCACAAGACGGTTGACCGTGCGGTTGAGGACATCGGCATTCCTGTTCCCGGTGGAGAAGCTTACGTTATCGGTAACCCCGGCCGCGGCCTGGCTGCCGAGATCGCGACAGCATCCGGTTTCGAGTCGATCGAGGCAGTTCGCGATTATGACGCGTTTGAGGTGGGCCTTGATCGTAGGTTCGTTAATAACTTCTACTTCAACACCAGCTATACCTGGAGCCGTTTGTTCGGAAACTATGGCGGTCTTGCGAGTTCGGACGAAGCCGGCCGCACGTCGCCGAACGTGAACCGTAACTTCGATCTGCCGTTCATCGGATTTCAGGGTGCCGGCGGGCCGGACAACGGAAAGCTTGCGACCGATCGGCCGCACGTGTTCAAGTTCTACGGCGCCTATGAGGTTCCGTGGAACAGCGCACATTCGACGGAGCTCTCGGGCTTTACCACTTTCCAGAGCGGAACGCCGATCACGACCCGTTACACGGTCTTCGGCGTTGGCGGTCAGATCTTTAATGAACGTGGTGATCTCGGACGTACCGAAATGTATTCGCAGACGGACTTTGGTTTTCGTCACAAATATCGTTTCGGCCGCGACGGACGGTTCATCCTTATGGGTACGCTCGATATCCTGAACCTGTTTGACGAGAAGAATGTATTGGGCCACGTTGAGACGATCTCGACCACAGGGCTTACCGGTGCTAACCTTGGACTTACGGGCTCCTGGGCTTCAGCAGGAAGCTGCTTACCAGACCCGCGCTGTCCAATACGATCGCGCTGCAGTACATTAACGCAAACGGTTTGCTTAATCCGTTATACAACCTGCCGAACAACTTCCAGGGACCGCGAAGTGTTCGGTTTGGTGCCAGATTGCAGTTCTAATGGAACTGATCTAGTCCTTGACTATTGCAGGCTGCTTCGAAAGAAGCAGCCTTTTTTTATGATCGGGGTTGAAGTATTCCCGGCCCTCGGGAACTGCGAAGGGAGTAGATAGTTTCAATAAAAAGGGAGTTAGGCGGGGTCGTTCAGGAGATGGCCCAGTTTTTCCTTTTTGGTCCGCAGATAGTGGGCCGCGGGTTCCTCGGCTTTGACCTCGATCGGGATCCTTTCGACAATGCGAAGCCCGGCTTTCTCAAGCGCTTCCAGTTTCTTCGGGTTATTGGACATCACGCGGACCTGACAGAGGCCGAGATCGAAGAGGACCTCGGCGCATTGCTGGTATGTGCGGGCGTCGACAGCGAAGCCGAGATTCTCGTTCGCTTCGACGGTGTCGGCCCCCTCATCCTGCAGGGCATAGGCGCGGATCTTGTTGATTATTCCTATGCCGCGGCCTTCCTGCTGCTGGTAAACGATCGCCCCGCGTCCTTCGGATTCGATCATCTCCATGGCCTTGTGGAGCTGAGGGCCGCAATCGCATTTGATCGAGCCGAAGACGTCGCCCGTCAGGCATTGTGAATGGATTCGGACAAGCGTCGGCACGTTCGCGTCCATCTCGCCCTTGTATAATGCTACGAATTCCTCGTCGCTAGTAAGCGAACGATATCCCGCGATCCTGAATTCGCCTATCTCGGTCGGCAGGTTGGCCGTGGCCACCTTTTCGACCGTTATGGACCTGTCCGTCCAGGGACAATCGTTGTTTGTATCCGCCAAAGTGCAAAACTCCCTAAAAACCGGGTATCCCGTTTTAACGAATTATATCGCTATTGGCGAAGAAATTGTAACCTGAGCGGTTCCCCGGACAGGCGTGCAAAAAAATTGACTATTCTCAGGTACCGCAACCCGTCGAATAGTCAATTTTCCAAGGCTCTCGCCTTAAACTTATTCAGATTTAGGATCTTCCGAATCCTTGTCCGTTTTCTTTTCTTCGTCCTCGTCCTTTTCCTCGTGGGCAAAGACGGCGTCGTCGGTCGTGCCGAAAATTCTGGAGAGCAGGCCGCTCAGGACCTCGGAAACCCTTGAGGGCTCAGTGCCTTCCGCGATCGGTGCCGCTGCCGGCGTTTCGGCAAAGGCCATATCGAGCCTGACCAGTTCGGCGGTCACGTGACGGCAGAACGAGCAATCGACCAAATGGCTAACAAGCGGTTTCGCCTCGCGTTCCGAAAGGTTTCCCTCGGTAAAAGCGGCCAGCGAATCCTGGTCCAGATGCGGGCCGTTCGCCGATCGGTTGAAATCAGCTTCTGAACGGACCTGTAAGTACTTTCCTACCAGGTCTTTTATCGCTGATTCTTGTGGCGTCATGTATCCTTTGTTTTCCATTTAAGTCCTGGCCTCCGATTAGCAGACGTGATGGTTACATCACATTTGCGTTATTTTTTGCCCGAACCGGAAATTTATTAACCGGTTTTCCGGAACAGGCCTCATCAGGAGGTAGACAGGTGTTTGAACAAATTGTTGCCGGCCAGGTCCTGGGTGGCCAGTCCTAAACAAATCTCGATCTCGTCGCGTTTAAGCCCGGCCTTTTCCGTCAACTCGGTCTTAAACAGCTGCAGCACGCGGGCGTAACTCTTTTCAAGCCAGCGCATTATCGTCGATTCGTGGATCCGGCCCGTCGGATTATCATTCCTCGACTGCGACTTTCGCTGGAACCAGCCCCGCAGCGGCGAGGCCTCGCTTCTCAACAAGCCGGGCGATCTCACGCAGTTTCAGGTTCTCGACGTGATAAAAAAGCAGCAAAAGCTTTTCATGGTCTTCAAGCGACGAGAAAGCCGATTCCAGGGCCGAGATCGTTGCCTTGCGGTACCGTTCGCGCGAGATGTGGTCGATCATCTCGTCCTCGCCGCCAGGCGCCGTTTCGGCAAAGCTCGCGTGGGCCATTCCCTCGCCGACGTTCTCGGTCATCTCGTCGAGCGAGACCTCGTCATGGCTGGCGCGGTGCAGATCGACCAGAGAGTGCCAGATCACCGTCCTTAGCCACCCGCGAAGGCTGCCGCGGCCCGAATAGGTCGAAAATTTCGAGACACGCTCGCCATCCACGATCTTGGTCCCGTACAGCTCGACGTACACCTGGTCGATCACTTCCTGAGCGTCTACTTCGGTTTTGGCCAGATGGCGTGCGACGCGTTCCAGGTACGACCTGTGCTGCTGGTCAAATTCCCACCACGCCCGTTCGTTCCCGTTAGCGCAGGCCAGGGCCAGGAACAGGTCGTCAGCCTGAATTTGTGTCAACAGGCTGTCGACATCGCCCGCGTCGGGCTGCCCTTCCGAGCCTAAATACTTGAAGATCGTTCGTGAAAGGGAATCTTTGAAGCAATCGAGCGTGACCCCAAAATTGGGCGCGTTCTCGTGACACCGAGCATAGATCAGATCGATCATCTCATGGTTCTCGGCAGAAAGATCCGCGCTCGTTTTCGCTTCAGTCGGCATCGTTAGACTGAAAGTATAAACCAAGAGCGGTCTTTTGTTCTAGTTAAAGGATTGAAACCACGGTGGTTGAAAACACTGATAGTGCATTCTCCGGAATAACTGATAACTGATAGTTGAGAACTGATAATTATCACCTATCACTTGTCAGTTATTCCGAATGCGCCCACCTTCAAACTCCGATCGTCGAACCCGCCTCCAGCTCAGGCGGGATATTTCCGTCGGGCAATCGCGGGTCACGGTCGGAATACTGCAGCTGGAAAGCCGCCAATACAGCCCGCGGTGCGCCAGCAGTTCGTTGTGCGTGCCGCTTTCGCGAAGCTCGCCGTGGTGAAAGACCATTATTCGGTCGCATTTCTGGATAGTCGACAGGCGGTGGGCGACGACCATCGAGGTGCGGCTTTCCATCACGCGTTCGACGGCCTGTTGGATCAGCTGCTCGGTTTCGGTGTCGATCGAGCTTGTCGCTTCGTCAAGGATCAGGATCGTCGGGTCGAACGCCAGTGCGCGAGCGAATGAGATCAACTGTTTTTGCCCGACCGAAAGTCCGGCTCCGCGTTCGTGGACCTCGAACTCGTATCTGCCGTCGAGGTGTTCAATGAAATCCGTCAGCTTGTACCTCGTTCGCCGCCCAGCGGATCCGTTCGGCGTCGATCGTCTTTCTTCCCAAGGCGAATATTGTTCTCGATCGAGCCGCTGAACAGGAAAACGTCCTGCAGAACGACGGCGAAGTTCGACCGCAGATCGTGCAGGTCCCAGTCTCGGACATCGACGCCGTCAAGAAGGATGCTGCCCTTTCTGCACGTCGTAAAAACGCATCAGCAGATTCGTGACCGTCGTTTTGCCTGATCCGGTGTGTCCGACCAATGCGACGCTTTCGCCCGCTTTTACCGCGAACGAAACATCCTTCAGCACCCAATCCTCGTCTTTGTATGCGAACCAGACGTTGCGAAATTCGATCTCGCCGCGCGCCTTTCCGCGTTTTTTCGGGCTCTCGGGGCTCTTTATATCAATCTCCAGATCGAGCAGGATAAAGATCCGGTGCGACGCGACGATCGCCGCCTGAAGCACGTTGAACTTGTCCGAAAGATCGCGGATCGGCTGAAAAAGCTGGAGCGAATATTGAATGAACGACGCCAGTATTCCGACCGTCAAAGCCTGCCCGGCCGCCGACAGGCCGGTCAGATATTCGTACCCGAAAAAGAAGATCACGACCGCGATGCCGATCGCACCGATAAAATCGACCAGCGGATAAAAGACCGAGTAGTAATAGATCGTTTCGATATTCGCGTTGCGGTAATCGTCGTTGATATCGTGAAATCCTTTCTGTCGCTTTCGACTTCGGCGTTCATCAACTGGACCGTCTGCGCGCCCGAGATGTACTCCTGCAGGAACGCGTTCAGCCTGGCGTTCCGCGTTCGGACGCGGTCGAACCCTTCGCGGGCGTGTTTGCGAAACCAGTTCGTCGCGGCGAACAGCAGAGGGACGGTGATCAGCGACACGATCGCCAGCTTCCAGTCGAGCCAGAACATCATTCCGATGATCGCAAAGATCACGACCAGATCGCCGAGCACGTCGATCACGCCCGAGGTGAACAGCTCGTTCAGCGCATCGACGTCGGACGTCAGCCGCGTGATGATCCGTCCGACCGGATACTTGTCGTAATAAGCGACCTCCTGCCGCTGCAGCTTGGTAAAGATCTCGGTCCGCAGGTCGAACATCACCCGCTGGCCGACCATGTTGAGCAGAACCTCCTGGATGTAAGAGAAAATGAACCGGAAAAGGAACAAACCGAAAAACGCCAAAGCGAAAAGCCAGACGCCGTCGGTCTGTTTCGGCATGATGAAATCGTCCACCGCAACCTTTGTAAAATAAGGCTGCATGCTGACGAGGATACGTTCGTGAATAAGGTAAGCGTTAGAGCAGCCGCGACCAGCTTCCAGTACGGCCTCAGATACCGAAGCAAGACGCTTCGCCACCCGAAAGTCGTAGGTCTTCCCGATCTTCTCTTCCTCGTGATATTTCTCGACTTCGGTGGACATTGGTAAAGTTCGATTCTAGAGGGCGTCGAGGCGATTGGCAATGGTTCCGGAATGCAGAAGCCCGCGCGTGAGCAAGGGCGAATCACTCAACGTTGAGCACTACGCTCTTGCTACCGCGCGGGCTTTTCGCGGGTCGGTCTCGGCCTATTCGACCAATGGCTTGTGGTAAAATATTCTTAATTTATACCTATCAGGGGGGAATTGCATGGACTGTCCGATCGACCAAACAACATTGGCCATGACCGAGCGTCAGGGCGTTGAGATAGACTATTGTCCGAAATGCCGCGGCGTATGGCTGGACCGCGGCGAGTTGGATAAACTGATAGCCGCGGGAAGCAGGGAATCCGAATCTGATCACCGGCCCGAACCGCCGCGAGCCGAACACCGCGAGCAAAGGCCTGCCTATTCCGATGACCGCCATTATAAAGACGATCATTACTACAAGAAGAAAAAGAAGGAATCCTTCCTGAAAGACCTGTTCGATTTTTGATCAGTTTGTGGCAAAAGTCCCACGGCCTGAGGATCTCGCACAAAACCGGTGTTACATCGAATTCCTCACATCGACCAACGCCTGATCGAACGAATCTACGCGTATGAATCCGAGCCGGGGGTATTCCATATCGAGAATGACATAAACCGTTACCGCCAGGATCAGGGCGAAGGCGACCTTGTGCAGCCAGTTTCGCGATTTTGCCCTGGCCATCCCAGATCCTGCTAATACGGCGCTCGCGAGAGCCATCACCACGAGCATGACAAAGATCGGGATCGGCGGGTGCATCTGCGCACTCATTGTCCGAGTTGTCGTGATGTCGATCATTGCATTGAGCGCAGGCATAAGCAGCATTCCGGCCATTGTGGTTTGCGAGTTTTGGCTGGCCGCAACGGACATCGTCCAAATGTCGTTCTGCAATTGTTGAGAACGTCTAAGTTCCGCATTCACGGCTTCCATATCAGGGATCTTGCGATATGTTTCAAGACGCGAATCCACGTAATGTTTAAACTTGTCGCGTATCGCCGGCTGCGATTCAGATGGGAGCAAGTCGACACGAAGATACGCCGTGCCGATATTGTTGGCTTCCTCAACGATCAAATGCCGACGGTCATCAAACCTGCGACACCGCGCCCGAAAACGTGAACGCGATCAGCAGTCCCAACAAACCAAAAATCGCTGCCTCCAACGGTCCCGTACCTTCGGTGGCCCCTTCGGTCTTCGCGTGCTTGACCCCCAGCCGCCTGCCGATCTCAAGCGCGATCATGATGCCCAAAAGAAGCCCGACGGCAGCCACGAATGCGATCAATCTAAAATCATTCATAGTTTCCCTCGTCCGACCGGTTGACTTAGTTGCGTTTCTGATCGGGTGACCTGAATTGCCGGATTCGTTCACGCCTATGCGGTAGCGATTAAGATCGTCCACCTAACATCGAGGAACTAACAGCCGGCACGAAACTCTGCTTGTGATATAGGCGACAAACTGCGTTACACAACCTCTCCGCGGGCGAGCCGTTCGTTTCGGTGGACCTTGTCCAAATAGTTTTTCGCGGCATCGCTTTCGAACAGTTCGCGTTCCTCTTCATGGTCGGTCACCGGCTCAAGAGCGAGGTCCATGTATTCGAAGCGTTTCGGGTCGTACTTGACGCGCCGGTAAATTAGCCGCAGCCGTGTGTAGAGTGTTATCCATTGGAGCTGCTTCCAGATGGTGTCGGCGATATGTTTCGGATAAAAGACCAGCGGGTTTTCGAGCGGCAATCCCGAACGCCGGTTCTTTCGCACCTTTCGACGCAGGAAACCACCCTCAAGCGGATGGATGCCTTCGATACCGATGCAGCCTTTGAACCAGACGATAAAGAACATCGTCTTACCCGGGCTGGTGCCGGTCGCTATCGCGCGTCTCAGCACGGTCTCTATATGCTCGTCCGTGTAATAGGTCGCCCACGCGTCGTGATATGTCCTTTCCCATTCGGCCTGGCTCATCTTGCCGTGGCCGGTGACGGCGTGATTCAGATCGTACTTGTTCAGGTCCGCGTCCATCGGAACACCGGCTTCGAAAAGCTTTTTGTGGTCTTCCGATCCCGGCAGCGGCGTCAGATAAAAGAACTCGAGCAGGTCGACCGGCAGTTCGCGTTTGATGATCTCGATGTCGTGAATGATCGACTCGCGCGTGTCGCCTGGAAAGCCGAGAATATAGCCGCAATAGGTGACGATGCCGACACGCTTCCATTCAAGCAGCATCTGTCGGTAGTCGGTGATCTTGTTCTGTCGTTTCTTTGCGCCTAGCAGGCTGTCCGGGTTTATATTCTCAAGGCCAATGAAAACGCGCTTCACGCCGGCTCGCTTCGATTTCTCAATAAAGTTCGGCAGCTTATGGCACAGAGTATCGACCTGGATGATAAAGCTGATCTTCAGGCGTTCCTCTTCGCGAAGGTAGATAAGCTTGTCGAGTATCGCTTCCCAATCCTTGTTCCGTGCGAAATTGTCGTCGGTTATGAAAAACGAGTGAAGCCCCTGGGCCACGTTGTCACGCACGATCTTTTCGATGTCTTCCGGCGAACGGCGCCGCGATTTTCGGCCCTGGACATTTATGATGGTGCAGAACGAACAGGCGAACGGACAGCCGCGGCCGGCGTCGAAACTGGTCGTCGCACCGGCGGTCAAGTGGACGCGCTCTGCCGGAAGCAGCGGCGTCGCCGCGCCTTCGATGTTCGGCAGGTCGTCCATGTAGTTATAAACCGGCTGCAGCGTTCCGTTGAAAGCATCGAGCAGCACCTGCCCGAGCCGGCCTTCGGCCTCGCCGGCAAAAACGCTTACGCCCATATCGATCGCCTGCTGCACGCCCGCCTCGCGTTCCCTCAGCATCGACATCGTGCCCGAAACGTGAAACCCGCCGATCGCGACCTGGATATTCCGGTCGCGAAGCGGCGCCGCGATATCAAGAGCACGCGGAAACTGATTTGACTGCACGCCGACCAGAACTACCAGTCCGGCGTCGGCGTTTTCGATTAGCTCCGCTATCTGCCGCGGCCGGATATTTGTATTTGTCTCGTCGAACGCGTGTATCGTAAGCTCCACATCCTCGCCCAGGATCTTATCGCGGGAGCATTCGAGCGCCAGGCCGTAAAGACACGCAAGGGAATTTGACGGAATGGCCGAGCGCACCCACTGGATGACATAGCCGTCATCGTCATAATGAGACGGCTTGATAAGGACAAGGGAAAAGCGTTTTTTGGTAGAGTAGTCAGGCATTCGAACCCGATGATTTTATCGGAGTTGTGGCCGCGGCACAAGAAACAGGGTGCTCGCGGCCGTCGACATGCCTGCTGACAACTCTAAGCTCGTGCGGCCAGATGGCTATTCAACTCGGTCGCGATGGTTTCGAGATCGCGGACAAATTCCGTATACGCGCGCTCGCGCAATGCCGGATCGGGTGCCCTGAGGATCGATGAAGGATGGACGGTCGCGATCACGCGATCGGCCAGATCGGATGCCAGCCAAATGCCTCGCTGTTTTGTCACGCGAAACTGCTTTCCCATCAGGGCCTGTGCGGCGGTCGCGCCGAGGAGCACAAGGATACGTGGTTTTACGACCTCTATTTCGGCCGCAAGCCAGGGAAAACACGCCCCTACCTCGCTCGCCTTTGGCTTTTCATGCAGCCGCCGCTTGCCCCTCGGCTTCCATTTGAAATGCTTCACGGCGTTGGTTACGTAGGTTTGTTCGCGGTCGATTCCGGCTTCGGCAAGGGCCTTGTCAAAGAGCCTCCCGGCCGGCCCGACGAACGGGTGGCCAGCCAGGTCCTCTTCATCTCCCGGCTGTTCGCCTACGAACATCACTTGCGAGTTAACCAGCCCTTCGCCAAAAACAGTTTGCGTCGCGTATTTGTAGAGATCGCAGCCCCGGCACCCGTCGGCCGCTTTAACAAGCGAGCGGTAGCTTAGCCTCGCGGGCATGAAATCAGCCGCGCTTCGTGGTCCGGGGTCGTCGTGGATATCCATTACAAGTATATTTCATCGGATATGGAGAGTTCTTTTGGTATCCGACTGTACGTCCGGAAAACAAAAAAGGCCTCACGGCCTCGCAGCATGGATCTCTTTCCTTAGCCCATCGCCGAAATGTCACCTAATGGTTAGACGTCCTAAGTCCGACCGTATTTTCCGAATAAACAGGTGGCTCGGATCTGCCAGGATACTGTTATTACCCCGTCTCAAGGTCGCCTAAATGTTCAGCCGCATGGTCGAGTTCTTGTTGAAGAATGGCCGCCACGGAGAGTGCGTAAGGTTCCGACCCGGGTGAATCGAAAACCCTGACCTCGCACTGCAAGGCGTCGGGCCGGGCGTTGATAATATTGGCGAATTGCCGGCAGAGTCCTTTTAACGCGGCCAGAGCCGGCTCTACGGGAGCCTTGCCGTAGCCCATTCTCTCTACCCATAGTGTGTTGGGATACAGCCATGACCAGTCATAGAGGCTGCCGCTTGCCCCGAGGGCCGCGATAATCATGCTGCACGCCACAATATTTGCCTCGGCCAGGTGGTGCACGGTTTCGCGCGGTGACATCGCGTCCTTCTTGGGCCTGCGGTCTAACTCATCATTGCTTAGACCCGCGATCGCCTTTTCGATCGTCTCCGGGAGCCTCAGCCATTCGTCTACGGCCCGATCGCCGGCTCTCTTGCTTTTCATCATCCAACCTCCGGTTTCTTTACTTAAATAATGGCGCAAAATAGCGCGGTTTAGGCTTCCAAATTGCGAACGTCGAAAGGAAATTTTCATTCTGCATCGCGGCCGCCTTTAGGTCTTTTCGCGAAGTTGCTGGAAAAGATCGGCCGGAGCCGTCTTGCGTGGTATTGTCTTTTCGGCCTTCTTGTGCTTCATTATTCCAGCGGCCATGACAACACTTCCTGACAAACCGATTGAACGCAGGCTGCCGACGCGGCTCGAGTCGGTGGTATTTCGCGGCAAGACGGTTCTGTTTCAATTGAGGCGGGCATTGCATGACCGTTTCACGAATCGCGTCGCCCGACACTCAAGGGACAAGAAACTCGCGATGACTGAGGTGATCTCAAGTTCCCGAACACCGCTATGGACGGAGACCGAACCCGAAGAACGTTTTCTTGTTGCCGGCAAGATCCACAATCTTCGACTCGCGGTAAAGCAGCTTGATGGTTTGGAAATCCCAGCAGGCCAGACGTTCAGTTTTTGGCGGCAGGTCGGCCGGGCGAGCCGGTTTCGCGGATATGTAAAAGGCCGCGAGCTTCGCGAGGGCTGCATAATACCGAATATAGGCGGAGGGCTTTGCCAGATCTCGAACGCACTCTACGACGCGGCCATGGACGGAGGCCTTGAAATAGTCGAACGCCACGCCCACACGCAGGTCGTTGCCGGTTCGCTTGCCGAAAAGGACCGCGACGCGACGGTTTTCTGGAATTACGTCGATCTTCGCTTTCGATCCGAAAAGCCATTTCGCATCGAAGCACAACTCGACGAAAAAGATCTGACGGTTCGGTTTCGAGCGGACAAGAAAAATGGTCATGTTCCCGTACCGATCAGGCGTATCCCGATCCATAACGACACCCCCCAATCGTCCGCGACGTGCGAAATGGGCGACTGCCACCGAGTAGTGGACAGCGGCACTCATCGCGATTTCGGCAAGACGGCATTTCTCGTCGATGAATATTCGCCTGAGTTCGATTCGTACATCCAGGAAGTCCGCACTTCAAAGGACGAGCTGTTCATGCCGCTGGACGGAAAGCGATTCAAAAAGGGGAATTATGCCTGGACGGCCGCCGGGTTTGAGCGCTCGCCGCCAAAGTCTGCTCGTCACCGCGATGCGTTCCTATCGTTCGCGAAAACTTGCCGCGCAGGGACGTGCGCGACAGTTGAATCTGCTGGCAATGTACGAACGCCTTGCCGAAAGCTACGCAAAGCGGCTGGGATACGAGATGCTTCACGTCGTCGTCCAGCAAAACCTTTTGCCGTACCTTTGGAAGAACGGCCATCTTGGCGGACGGACATTCGATGTTCTGATGACGGCTCTTCCAATGGCCGAGCTGCAAAAGCGTCTCGACGCCGCCGCTCGCCTTCATCCCGAAAGCACAACGCTCGGCGATTTCCGCGCTGATGAAGATCTTCTCCGGGCAGAAACGGAGGCGTTGAAGCACGCTCGGTCCATCATCACGCCGCATACCGACATAGCACGGCTGTTTCCTAAACGAGCCAAGCGTATTTGAGTGGTCAATGCCCGCCCGTGCGAACCTCGAGCGAAAAAGTAACCCTAAAAAGAACATAGTTTTCCCCGCGGCGACGGTCGGGCGAAAAGGCTGTTACGAACTTCGCGAGGCGCTTCGCGGACTGGATGTAAAAGTAACGCTGCTTGGCCCTCTCATTGAAGGCGGCAATTTCTGGGATGGTTTTGAGACCGAACGCGGCGGTGATGATTGGCCTGACCGAGCCGACGCGGTCGTGCTTCCCGCGTTTGTCGAGCATAAACCACGACGGCTTCTGATGGCTGCTGCGGCGGGAATTCCGGTCATCGCCTCACCCGCGTGCGGTATCGCACCTTCCGAATTTGTTACCGTGGTCGAATCTTCTGACGTCTCCCTATTAAGAGAAAAGATCACGTCCGCGCTTGAAATAAATTAACTCTTGGGCCGTGCAACTTATTGGACGATTCGTTTCTCCAATAACTACCGGTTCACCGGGAAAATGGAGAATAAAATTTTGCGGGTTGTCGTCATAATTGCGCTTGTTTTTCTTGCGTCCACTGCTGCCGTTCTTGCACAGCCGCCGGAGCCTGCGGAAAACCGGCTGTTCGAGCAGGTCTATCTGGCGAAGGACAACGGTGCCGGCCAAGCCGGGCGACCCCGCGACGCTTTTTTCGCCGACCGATATACCGATACATTGTGTAGTTGTTTTGAGCAACGCCTCGCAGGTGACGGTAAGAATGGAACTCGTCGCTGTGAATGTAAAGGGTGTTGACCCAGGGAAACCGGTCGTTTCTACCAGTTACACAACAAAGGACCTGCAGGACCGCGTTTTCTTCACCGGGAAACCCAAAGGTACATGGGTAGCCGGGACTTATCGGGCGGACATCTACATCGACGGAAACCTTGTCGAAAAACTCGAGTTCCGCATACTTCCGGCTTCGCTTCCGCCGCCTGGGCTGAATCTTCAACCGAAGCTGCCCTCGAAAACAAAAAACACAACCGCCAAAAAGATCTGAGTGTTCTCGCAGAACGCTGCTGCTTTGGCAATTTCCAAATAAAATTTTCAATTGCCTCCAGCTTTAGCTGGAGGTTAGAGATCGAGCTTGCTACGGCTTCAGCCGAAATTCTTAGAAGGTATTTCCATAGCGGCTTTAGCCTAAAGGTTGCAACGGACACTTTGGCTAAAGCCGAAAGGGATTTCTTTATCTTAATTCGGCTAAAGCCTTTTTCGAATCAGGCTTATCCCCCGGGCTAAAGCCGGAGGCAATTGAAAAGAGGCCGCCCTTTTCAGACGGCCTCTTTTCGATTTCTCTTGAACTAACCTACCAACGGTTCGGGCTTCCGCCGAAATCGTTGTTACGGCCGCCGCCACCGCCGTAGCTGCCACCGCCGCCACCGTAACCGCCGCGTCCGCCGCCATAACCGCCACGGCCGCCGCCGGCGCCGCGGCTTTCCTGCGGCTTGGCTTCGTTGACCTTCAACTCACGGCCGTCGAGTTCCTTGCCGTTGAATTCCTCGATCGCTCGCTCGCCTTCTTCCTTTGACGACATCTCGACGAAACCGAAACCGCGCGAGCGGCCCGTTTCACGGTCCTCGATAATATTCGTCGATTCTACCGTACCGACCTGTGCGAAAAGCTGTTCAAGATCCTGCGTGTTCGTTTTGAAGGAAAGATTTCCCACGTAAAGTTTCATAGACATAAAATAATGTATTTTTAGTTCCCTTTCAGGGATGTCAAGAGAAGCGTTCAGGTCGGAATTATTTCATTTGGCAAACGATCCCAATCAGGTGCTCAAAACTTCGAGCGGCTTCTTCAACCAATTACCAGCCTGCTCTCTTCACTACCCAAAAAGACCGTCTTTAGCGGAGCGCATCGCGAGCGACGCGAGAGAAGGATTAACTGGAATATAATGCACGTTTCCCGCTTTCATTGCAACCTAAATCAGTTCCTGTACCGCATCTTTTTGAGCCTGCACCGCGGTTTTCGGTTGGGCATTCCGACGGATGCATCGCGAGAAATCAGTCATCGGGGAGGAGATCAAAATACTTCGGATCTCAACATTAAATTTATATTACGAATATTGTTGAATCTGATCGACTTTCGGCGTAGAATCAGCCAGATTTTCCTGATTTGAACGTGATCTTTTTTGTTGCGGCAGGCAACATTTTTACAATCCGCAACATTACATAACTGTAAGCAGCGATCCGGGCCGGCTGTCACGAGGTGTCAGCGGGCCACAAGCTTTTCCCGCAATCTTCAGAGCTTTAGATAAAACCGGAGGTTTCAATCCATGAAACGCGTTCTTACCCTGGCGATCTTGACCCTTGCACTTTGCTTTTCGATTCACGCACAGGCTGGCGGCTCGACGGCCGAGATCCGCGGCCGTATTGCGGACCCGAACGGCGCCGTTGTCCGCGGTGCCACTGTGACGCTGACCGATGAAGCGCGCGGCATTTCACGCACGACGACAACTGACGAGGACGGGCTTTACCGCTTCCTGTCTTTAACGCCCGGAATATATCAGATCCGCGTTGAGGCAAGCGGTTTCAGCTCGCAGCTGCAAAAAGCGGTCCAAGTTACCGTTGGGCAAACGGCCGACCAGGACTTTTCGCTCAGGGTTGGCGATGCCTCCGCGACAGTCGAAATAACCGGCGACACGCCGTTGATCGAAACCGAGCGGTCGCAGCAGTCGAGCACGATCAATGAAAAGTACATTCAGGAACTTCCGATCGACCGCCGCGATTACCTTACGTTCACCTTGCTGACGCCGGGCGTCGTCGATTCGAATGCGTTGGCCGACAACTCCGATTTTCGTGTTACCCAAACGCCGCAGAGCGGCATTTCGTTTTACGGAAACAACGGCCGCGGCAACAGCATCACGGTCGATGGCTCCGAGGCAAACGATCAGGGCGGCGGCGTCCGCTCGAACCTGAGCCAGGATGCGGTGCAGGAATTTCAGGTCAACCGCAGCAGCTACAATGCCGAGTTCGGCGGGGCCAGCGGCGGTGTCATCAACATTGTGTCGAAGACCGGAACAAATCAGTTCCACGGAAGCGCCTTTGCGTTTTTCCGGGACGACGCACTCGATGCCGGCGACCCGTTCGCTATTGTTCTGCAACCCGACAACACGCTCGAAAGGATCAAGCCTGACGCTAACCGTCAGCAGTTCGGCTTTACGGTGGGTGGTCCCATCGTAAAGGACAAGCTGTTTTTCTTCGGCGGATATGAAGGCCTTCGCCGACGCGAATCATCGGCCGTACCGCTCCTCACCAACCTGAACATTTTCCAGCCGACCGCGGGTCAAAGCGCGATCATTGCTTCGCTCGCGGCGAGCACCGACCCGACGCCGGTCCCGTGCGTCACGGGCGTCGCCGCTCCGCGGGCCGCCTGCGCAGCGATCCTGCAAGGCGTTTTGACGATCGACCAGCCTGTCCAGGACCTGTTCCGTCAGAACAGCGGCGTGTTTCCCTTCAATACCGATTCGCATGCCCTTTCGTTCCGCGGTGACTGGGTGCCGAGCGGCGCGGATAGCTTCTTTCTGAGATACAGCTTTAACGACCGGGAGGAATCGAACCAATCGACGCGTGCATTGCTTGCATTCTCGCGTTCGAACAACACAGATATTCTGGACCACAATCTCACGGGCGGATGGACGCATATCTTTAACGCCGAGATGAGCAACGAGCTGCGGCTCCAGGCTAATTACAACGAGCTGTTCGTCGAATCGAACGATCCGCACGGCCCCGAGCTGAACGTTGCGGGTTTCGGCTTTTTTAACCGCGACATTTTTCTGCCGAGCTACAATATCGACCGCCGGTATGAGATCGTAAATAATTTCACGGTCGTCACCGGCAACCATCGTTTTAAATTCGGCGGAAGCCTTTTGGTCCGCGACGGTTTTTTCGATTCGAAGACATTCTTCAGCGGCCGCTTCGGATTCGGAACATTGCCCGGAGCCCTCGTCAGCCCACAGCTAGCGACGACCTCGATAAATGCGATCCAGTCGCTCGACCTGGGCCTGCCACAGTCGTATCAGCAGGGTTTCGGCGACGGTATAGTCGGCGGCCAGCTACCTTATTACGGCATTTATGGCCAGGACACCTGGAAGGCCCTTTCAAACCTGACGATCAATTACGGTTTGCGTTATGAAGTCGATACACGCCGTGAACCGCTCAGAACGACTTACGGAAACATAGGACCGCGTGTCGGGTTTGCGTGGGACCCGTTCCGCGAAGGCAAGACGATCGTCCGAGGCGGCTATGGCATCTTTTATGCCCAGATACCGTTCGTGATCGATTATGTTGTGCAGTCGTTGAACGAGATCGACGGCTTTCGGCAGATCCCACAGGTACTGACCACGCTTGAACGCGGCGAATCCGCTGGCGATCAACGGTCCGATCAATATTTTCCGGACGCTTCGAGCACAGGGCGTGATCGGCATACCGAACACGACCCGTACGATCACGCCGGCCGACCTCACACAGTTCGGCATCACCATTTCTCAGACCGGGCCGCGAAATCCGCTGACCGTACTGTTCCGTGCCGATCCGACCTACCGCAACCCTCGTGCCCAGCAGGCGAGCTTTGCCGTCGAACACGAATTCTTTCGACGGGTTCAGTATGTCGGCAAGCTACATTTGGGCGCTGACTCAATACATCACCCGTGCCCGCGACATCAACCTTCGCAACCGCCCGATCGGGCCCCGCGGGATACGCGAGTGGGGAGGCCTTCGCTCCCTGACTGCCGCCGGTGCCGGCATCTTCAACTGTTTCGTCAACCCGACGTTGTTCCAGGAGATCATTTATGAATCGGCAGCGTCGGCGAACTACAACGGCTTTATCGTCGAATTCAAAAAGCGGTTTGCAAACAATTTCTCGATCGAGGGAAATTACACTCTTAGCAAAGCATATGACCAGGTTACCGATTACAACAGCGACTTTCGTGCGTTCGACCAGACGTTCGACGACCCCGAGTATTCGCTGTCGGCCTTCGACCAGCGGCACAAGTTTGTAATTTACGGTGTCTTCACCACGCCGTGGAAGAACGCGTTTCTTCGCGATTGGACCTTCACGCCGATCTTTAGGGCGAACAGCGGCCGGCCGTTCAACCTGCTGGCCGGCGTCGACGTCAACGGCGACCGCAGCACGAACGGTGATCGTCCGCTGCTTCGACTAAATGGTTTGGACCAGGGAGCGATACCGAGGAATGTGGGTAAAGGGCCGTCGTTCGCCACGTTTGATCTTCGAGTTATGCGGCGGTTCAACTTTAGCGAACACATGAGCCTCGACCTGATGGCCGAAGCGTTCAACCTTTTCAACCGTCTGAACTACTCTTCGATCAACAACACCGTGGGTGCCTTCTTCCCAACGACGGTCGACGTTCGCGGTAACCACGACGTAGGCCCAAGCAGCCCGCTCGGCTTTACCTCGGCATTCGACCCGCGGCGTATTCAGCTCGGGGCCAAGTTCCGGTTCTAGAGGCGTTGGAAACTTCAATTTTTGGGGCGGGACTCATCTCCCGCCCTTTTTTATACGGGTCTCAAATTCGCATCCAAGGTATCGTCGGATACACTCGCGGGGATTACAATTATAGGTTTAACGAACGCGGACGGGACCTGGGAGGTTTTGACAATGTGGGAAAGCGATGAGGGCGCGAATGTTTCTTACTGGCAGTCGAGCCGCGAAGGTTTGAAAACAACGCCATTGAGCTCGGCCGTAGAGACCGATGTGTGTATTATTGGCGGCGGTATCGCCGGTTTGACCGCAGCATACCTGTTATCGAAAGCCGGCAGATCTGTCATAGTGATCGACGACGGCCCTATCGGCGGAGGCGAAACAGCCCGGACCACGGCCCACCTAACCTGGGCGATCGACGATCGCATTTATCGCATCGCGGATTGGCATGGCAATGAAAAGGCCCGGCTTGCCGTCGAGGCACACGCGGCTGCCGTTGACCGGATCGAGCAGATCGTTTCGGACGAGAATATCGAATGCGACTTTTCCCGGCTTGACGGATACCTTTTCGATGCTGAAGGCGGCGAGGACGACCTCGACAAAGAGCTTGACGCCGCACACCTCCTCGGGTTTCATCAGGTGGAAATGCTCGACAGCCTCGCCGTACAGGGATTCAAGGCTCGTCGGGCCCTTCGCTTTCCCGGCCAAGGCCAATTTCATATTCTCAAATACCTATCCGGCCTTGCGAAGGCGATCGAACAGAACGGTGGAAAGCTTTTTTCGAACACTCGTGCCATAGAATGGAAGGGCGAAGACTCGCCCGAAGTAAAACTCCACGACGGCGGTACGGTCCGCGCACGCCAGATAATTCTCGCCACGAACTATCCTCTGCAAAGCAAAATGTTCGCAAAGCTTCCCGCCTACCGCACCTATGCGATCGGCGCCGGGGTGCCGAAGGGTTCCGTCGAAAAGGCACTGTTCTGGGACACGCTTGATCCCTATCATTATGTCCGGATCCAGGAAGAGGAAGCCCGCGATATCCTCATCGTCGGCGGTGAGGACCACCGCACCGGACAAGCCGACGATGGCGAAGAACGATTTAAGAGACTTTGGAAATGGACGCGGGAAAATTTCCCGTCCGCCGAAAAACTCGCCTATCGATGGTCGGGCCAATGCTTTGAAACGCACGACGGCCTCGCCTTTATCGGCCGATTTTCCGACGACGAGCCGAACGTTTATCTGATCACCGGCGACTCCGGTATGGGGATGACTCACGGCACGATCGGCGGAATGCTTGTTTCTGATCTGGTCCTCGGTAAAGAGAATGCTCTCGAAGAGGTGTTCGACCCTTCACGCCTCGCTACCCAATCGATCACCGAAGCCGTGCCGGAGATAATCAGTTCCACTGTCCCGTATACCGATTGGGTTACCGGCGGTGACGTATCTTCCGTCGACGAGATCAAAAATGGCGAGGGAGCTATCCTTCGCGATGGCGTGTCCAAGATCGCGGTTTATCGCGACGACAACGGCAAACTACACAAACGCTCGGCCGTCTGCACGCACATGGGCTGCATCGTTCGCTTCAATTCATCCGAGAAAACCTGGGATTGCCCTTGTCACGGCTCACGCTTCGGCACGGACGGCCACCCGATAAATTCGCCGGCTATGACGCCCCTTGCTGAAGTTCAAGAAGATTCCTGATGTCGTCTATTTTTTCGAGAGCCGCCTTTTCGCCGAGCTCGATCATTTCGTCGCGCTTTGCGATCTCATCCGGGACGGATGTGCGCGATCTGCGGTTCGATGACAATATCGGCGCGGTAATGTTGGTTCCTCGACGCGGTGCGGATCAGCAGCATCGCCGACTGGAAGAACGTGCCGACGAGCGTGCTCGGTGTGCCCCAAAACGTCTGGCCGCACGTGAGCACATCTACCGCTATTACGATCTCTGCTCCAAGCTTTCTCACTGCCTTTGTCGGCATCGGCGTGGCCGCACCGCCGTCGATAAGGCGGCGGCCGTCGCCATCAACAAGCGGCACGAAGACGCCAGGTATCGCGCAGCTTGCGCGGATCGCAAAGGCGAGATCGCCCTTGTCCTTCAGAATAACCGCCTCGCCCGTTTCCAGATCGCAGGCAACAGCCGCAAAGGGAAGTTTAAGGTCCTCGAATCTCGCGACCGGAAAATTCTTTTCAATAAATGTGCCCATTGCCGCGTTCGACAACAGGCCGCGGGGCGAATAAGAAAATCCCGCAACGCCGAACCAGCTTATCCTGCGTCCGATCTCGACTATCTCGTCAACGCTCATCCCGGCAGCGTATGCACCTCCGACGAACGAGCCGGCCGAAACGCCCGACACAAGATCGATCGGGATATTATTCTCGGCAAGCGCCTTCAACACGCCAATATGCGCAAACCCGCGTGCCCCGCCGCCTGAAAGTGCTATGCCTACTTTTGCCATAACCAAGGTAAGAGTTACGCCTTTAGGCGTGAAGCCGCGTCGGGTAAGCGCCGCGTTGGTTCACGCGTAAACGCGTAACTCTTACTCCCGCAAACGCGTAACTCCTACCCGATTGATTTTACCTGCTCCTTATGAAAAACTTAACCTGCATCAAATGACCCTCCACGAATCGCAGAAAATACAGCGGCCGACACTGACAGCAGATCTTGCGGCCGGCGGCCATGTTTGCCCGGTTTGTCATCGCGAAACTCCGGAGGAGTTCGTGCCGATGCTCGTTCTCGATGATGACCTTCAAAAACTGATCAACGCCAATGCCCCGGACACCGTTGAATTTCAGGCCGTCTGCGCCCGCTGCGTCCGATTGTTCGAACGCGCGAAGGACCAGATCGTCCAGGATGCGGCGATGCAAAAGGACGGCTCGCACGTGCTGTCGACACCGCTTCGCCTGGATGCTGACGACCGGTTTACAGGCCGCGGCGTCACCATCGCCTTTCTTGATTCGGGCTTTTACCCGCACCAGGATCTCACCACCCCGTCAAATCGAATTCTTGCCTACCGCAATCTGCTGGAAGATGATGGTGAACTCGGCTCGCTGTTCCAGCCCGATGTCGCAAGCTGGCACGGAATGATGACATCGGTCGTCGCGGCGGGCAACGGTTCGCTTTCGAACGGGTTTTACCGCGGCATCGCCAAGGACTCAAAAGTAGTTCTGGTGAAATTGGCGCGTACGGGCCGGATAACCGACGAGGATATTCTGCAGGGCCTGGAATGGGTGATCGAAAACCGCGAAAGATACGGCGTTCGGATCGTGAATATTTCTGCGGGCGGCGATTACGAGAAGAGCTATCTCGACGATGCGCTTTCACAGGCCGTTGAGCGTTGTTCGTCGCTTGGCATCACGGTCGTATGTGCAGTAGGGAACGCCGGGCACCTGCCGAACCATCCTGTCTTTCCGCCCGCAAGCGCTCCTTCGTGTATAGCGGTCGGCGGCCTTGACGACAATAACTCCATTAACCGTGCAAAACGCGGAATGTATCGTTCTTCATACGGCCCGACATTTGACGGACTGCAGAAACCAGAGGTCATCGCACCGTCGATCTGGGTACCGGCGCCGATCTTACCCAACACACCGACCGCGCAGCAGGCGGCTTTGTTAAAGGAGTTGGATAATGCGCCTGACGAAGACCTTCACAAGCTCATCGAATCGAAACCTGGGATCGATGCCGAGCTCGACGCGGCACTTGACCGCCCCGTTCACAGTATCCGCCAGATCATTGTTCTGAAGATCCGCCGCGAGAACGTCATCACAAGGCATTATAAATATGTCGACGGCACCTCATTCTCGGCACCGATCGTTTCCTCGATCATCGCCCAGATGCTCGAAGCAAACCCCGCCCTCACGCCATCGGAAGTAAAACGCATTCTCATCTCGACCGCCGAACGTCTGCCGCATTACGAGGTCGACCGCCAAGGCTGGGGCGTGGTCGATCCACGCCGGGCGGTCGAGGCGGCGCTGGGCAGTGGTCAGTAGTCGGTGGTCAGTGGTCAGTGGCAGGCAGTCGATTTCAGTTGTCAGATGTTAGAGGTCAGCGGTTCGCAATCGGCAATCGGGAATTGACCGAATCTGCTTATTGAAGCGACTCTCCTCTCTCTACGCTCGTCTTCTACAAACTGATCAACGACCACTGACCCCCGACCACCGCTCACCCGTCGAGCCTGTTCGAACTCGACCTGTTCCCAGCGCCCGGATTCATTCGCGGCCCGTCCGGCGTGCGTCCGGGCCGGATCGTCATCGACGGCGGTGTCGGCGACGCGCTCGGCTGCCGCGTCGGCGTTGGTGCCGGTGTGTTGACGTCATCGTCGGGCGTGGGCGTCGGCGTAATTGACGGGCTCGGCCGGGGTGTTGGCGTCGGTGTCGGTGTGCGAACGTTCGTATTGAAGTTCGCGTTAATGTTCATCATCGAATTCGAGTTGAAATTCGCATTGAGATTGAAATTGAAATTGCTGTCTATCCCGAGATTCGTGTTGACGTTCGTGTTGGTGTTTTCCAGGTAGGCGTTAAAATTCGTGTTCACGTTCAGGTTATCGGCCCGGTCGGCCTGCAGCATCCAAAAACCGAACGCCCCGAGCGACATGGCCGCGATGGTTCCAATAACGGTCAATATAACGACCTTAGCCGTATTTGGCGGTTGCCCCGGCGGCTGATACGGCGGGATAACACGTGCCTTCTGGGCGGCACCGCGAGGCTGTTCGTCTATTGTCGGCACGACGATCCTCTCTCCCGAAGGCTCGCGGTCCGGCGAGAATGAGATCTCGTCGATCGCGTTCGGCGGCGGCGGCAGCGGAACATTCTTATTTCGGATCAGAGTCACTTCGCCGTCGTCTTCCGGCTCGCTTATGCTCTCGCTCGGCATTTCGAGAAATGCCGGTTCGTCCTCCTCGATCAGCGGCGTGCCGTCCTTCATGCAGAACCGCAAAATTTCCTCGTCGTAGCGCGTCTCGCAGGTCGGGCAATATTTCATAAGCTTGGAATTTGTTAGATGGTGTAAAGAGGCAAAATACTCAGCCGAATTGTTCAGCTACGCATTCTAGCACGACTTACACTGATCGCAGGAATGATGCAGAAGCCGCCCGAAGTAACGCATAAGTCATGCGCTAAAACTCGATACGCAATCCGAATATCGGCAACCGCTTGTTTTCGCTCAGAAACTGAGCGTTCGGCGAGAAGAACTCATAGTTCGGCTGCACGAGGCTGTTGTGCTCGGTAATGTTGAAAATGTCGATGTACGGTGCGAACGACCAGCGTGCGAACCCGAACCGTTTCTCGGCGCGAAGGTCAAGGCTGGCGAAATTTGGCAGGCGAACAGCGTTAATATCCGCATCGGCCGCGATCCGCTGGACGAAAACGCCGAACGGTGGGAATGGATTAAAAGGTGTCCGCCGCGTATAAGGCAGGCCGCTCGCGACACGGTATTTTGCAGCGACAGCGAAACCGTAGAATCTTGTGATCCCGATCAGAGTGAGTTGATGTGGACGCTCAAAGTCGGACGGCACCCTCAGGCCGTCGACAACGTAACTACGCCGTGACCGGACATAACCGTACGACGCCTGCCCCGAAAAAAATCCCGATAACGCCTTATAGACCGAAACTTCTAATCCCCGCGCTGTGCCGCTGCCTGAGTTGAAGTAATTTCCGTTCGAAACAAATGCCGGCGTTGGACCGACCGGCTGGACGGTCAGATCATTGTAGTCCTTGTGATAGGCTTCGAACCGGACACGAATATCTTCGCGGGCGATCCATTCGACACCGCCGATATAATGCACCGCGGTCTGCGTTTTCAACCCCCGATTGCCCGGCGTCAACGAGAGCACGAACAATGACGGCGGCTGACGGTAAACTCCGGCTGCGAACGTGGCCGAAAAACGCGGCGCGATAATAAGTTTTGCGGCAACACGAGGGCTGGCGAGCGTTTCTCCTACAACGCCGTAATGATCAAGACGGATACCGGGCGTCACGCTAAACCACCGCGTCGGCTGCCACATCGCCTGGACATACCCGTACGCCGAAATTTTCGTTTCAAGCTCGAGCCGGTTCGATCTCGCCGGCGCATTGAACTCTTCTTCCAGCGGGCTGTAGAACCTGCCCGTGTTCTCGAACGTGTGGTAATTCGCCTGATCGAAATAAAGCCCGCCGCCTGCTGTGATCTGCACATTCGAGCGCGGCGACCAAATGACGTCTTCCTTGATACCGGCCTGCGAGTCCCGCAGATCGCGCGAACGCTGCAGGAGATCGGAGAACGGCAGAAAGAACATTCCGTCGTTGTGCGAAATGGTCGTCCACGCGGTCGTCTGAGCAAGGGTTTTGCTTCCGATAGTCGAGCTGAGCGTCGCGCCGAAAATATGCCGCTGCGATGTGCGCCGCATCCTGAACCGATCGGTCCGCCGGTCGATATTCGATGCCTGCTCGTCCGACTGGTTGAACGTCTCGTAGAAATTCAATGCCGTAAACGACAGCTTATGGCGAGGGTTCAGGTCGTAAACTATCTTATTCGTCAGATCGAATGTTCGTGGGTATCCGATAATGCCCTGATCGGCGATCCCGGCTACGTCCAACGCGACGTCGATGAAACTCCGCCGTGCCGAAAACAGCCAGCTTCCGTTACTCCCGAGCGGAACATCGACGCTGCCGCCCGCCGTGCCCGAATCGGCAAATACGACGCCTTGAATTCGCCGCCGGTTCGCCTCGCGAAGCGTGATGTCGAGTGCGGACGACATCCTGTCGCCGTACCTCACGCCAAATCCCCCCGCCGAAAACTCAGCCCTATCAAAAATGTCCGGTGCAAGAATGGCCGCCCGCCCGCCGCGGCTGCCGTCGTACTTATCGGTAAAGTATGTGAAATCCGCGACCGGGATGCGGTCGATAAAGGTCAGGTTTTCTTCAGCCGTTCCGCCCCGGACGATGAGGTCGGCAAACTCGCCGGAAGCGGCAGTAACCGCGGCCTGCGAATTAACTGCGCGAAGCGGATCGCCCGCCGTACCCGGCGTGTTCCTGATATCCTCGCGCCCGAGCGTTATACCGCTGACCGCTTGTTCGGCATTCTGTGCAAAAACTTCATTCCGGACCTCGACCTCGGCGGTTAAAGAAACGTCGAGTTCGACGTTGAGAACAAGGTATCTTCGCCCGACAACCTCAACACGGTTCCGCGTGATCGTTGCGAAATTCGACCGCCTGACCTCGACTTCATAGACGCCGCCGTCCAATTCGAGACGGAAACTGCCGTCGATTCCAGTCAAAGCTTCTGCGATCAACACGCCGTTCAATGAAGCACCGACCCTCGCACCGGCGATACGCTGTCCGGTCGACCGCTCGCGTGATCTGCCCCGTTATAAAGCCTTTCGACGCTTGTGCCGCGGCCGTCAAAGGCAACAGCGCCGTCATCAACAAGACGAGGTTCAGCGGAAGGAGAAATATTTTTTTGAGCATTTTTCGGGTGCCGTTTACCGCGCTGATGCCGACGCCCCGTATGTTAGCAGAAGCTCTCTGATCTTTTCACTCCCGGCAAGGTCCAACGCCGTCTGACGTTTTTTCGTTATCGCCCGAACATCCGCACCGCTTTCCAGCAGGACCTGCACCGCTTCGGCGTTATCGTTCTCGGCGGCTATCATCAAGGGTGTTTTCCTTGCCTTGTTGCGAGCATTCGGGTCGGCGCCGTGCTGGATCAGGAACCGAAGCATTTCCGGCTCGTCGAACTCTGCGAAATGATGCAGGACCGTATTCTTCTCAGCATCAGCCAGCCTAATATTCGCGCCGTAGCTCAAAAGGATCCGCACCATTTCTTCTTCGGCGTCCTCATCCAGCATCATCAGCGGCGTCCGCTTCGCTAGGTCGCGGACATTGGGTTTGGCGCCGTACGCAAGGAGGAACTGCATGATCTCCATGTTTCCCGTCTCAATTGCAGCGTGCAGCGGCGTCATTCCTTCCAGCGACTTGTCGCGGACATTAAGTTTCGCCCCGTTTATGATCAGTTCCTTGACCAGATCGAGGTCCTCATCCAGGACGGCGGCGACGAGGGCTTCATTTCGATTCTCGTACGAGACGACCGCGATCGCACCGCCCGAAACCACATGCTCAATATCTCCGTCGCCTTTTACCTCGACCGTCGCTTCCAGCTGTTGAATTTTCATCCGCGCGTCACGGCGAACCGTGCTTGATTCGCCAAGACTGCACGTTGTCAATCTGTTTTGCCTCGAAACCACCCGCTTCGATCTTTACCGTATAACTACCCGGGGGGAGTTCCTTGAACTCGTAATAACCCTGTTCCGAAGCGTTCACCGCCTTGTATTCATAGGTGCCGAGATTGGTCAAGGAACACGACCGCGAACGGGATAACCGCCCCTTCTTGATCTGAAACATAACCGGAAATAGTTGAACCCGTTGAACCGGGTTTGTCCCCTTGTTCGACTCGCACCGTATCGAACGGTCTGACGTCGCCTTGTGCGTAAGCATCATTGGCCAAAGCGATCGACGCCGTGATGACACCGGCCGCGATACCTGACTGTCTCGCAACTGTCTTGATCGCGAAACGAATATCGGTCTGCCCAGCGTCGGATTCACTTGATACCTGACGCATAAGTTTCCGTTTGACCGTCTGACCAACCGCATCGCATCGCGCCGCGTCATCGTGGACACATCGTTAACGTCTTTTGCACAATGCGAGCAGAACCTGACCTGCTCGTTTCCGGCCATCTGTTCCCAGCTTTCAGAACAAGGGCTCTTTACCTTGATCGCCTCGTCAAATCTCCTCTTCGGCATACAATTCTCCTATAGCGCATACTTGAAAAATGCATGAGCAACAAGCCGTAAATTCGGCAAATGCAAATGTTTAGCTTAATAACTCAGGTATCGACCGCTAGTCTAAGTTCTTGATGCACGGATAATTTGAAATGGTTGCATGGTGGGCAGTTCATAAGAAAGAATTAGCGGCAAAAAGGTAGGAGGACGCGGTCGATCTTTGGCTGAATATCGGTGACATTTCAATTGCGTGCCAGGCGGAAACCGGTTTATTATCGGCTCGAACGTACGAAGCCCAACCCAGGAGAAAAGTATGGCTGTAAACGAAAGCATTGACTGGAGGAGCGCCGATCGCCGCCTGTTCGCTCTTGTCGCGATCCTGTTTCCGTTGATCGTCCTTATCGGCTTTGCCCGGACCTATTATTTGAAGTTTGCTGTTGATTCACCGGCGGTACCTTCGCTTCTGGTCCACTTTCACGGCATCGTCATGACGGCGTGGGTTTTGTTCTTCGTCGCGCAAGTTTGGTTGATCAGATCGAAGAGGGCGCGGGTCCATATGAATTTGGGAACCGCTGGTGTCGCGCTCGCCGTGGTCGTCTTTGTCGTTGGATTTTTTACTGCTGTGGCTGCCGCGAAATACGGTACCAACTCGGCGCCGGTGTCCAGTTTGCGTTCCATTACCACACTGGACCTGATATGTGGATGAATCTCACCGGGCGGGCTTCGGGTGAGCAGACTTAAGGGTTAGTTGTACCTGCTCGGCTTTCTTCTTCCCGCATCAAGCCGGGCGATGTGGAAAATGTAGTGAATACCGGAGACGACGGCGAAAAACGCGACTGACGTATAAACGGTAGGCAGGTAAAAACTGTATCCGACAACCGGCGACAGAAGGATCAACCCCACGGCAACGACTTGGACAAAAGTGCTCGCCTTCCCAAGCCACGACGGTTTGAAACCGCGAAAACCTGTAATCATGTTTATCGCTCCCGCGACCGTTATGATAAGTACATCACGTCCGATGACGGCTGCCGTTACCCAAAACGGCACCGGCAGATGACGGGCCGGCTGCATTACGTTGGGCATTGTGAGAATGATGAACGCTGTCGTCATCAACAGCTTGTCCGCGATCGGATCAATGATCGTGCCAAGTTCCGATTCCTGCTTGAACCGCCGCGCGATAAACCCGTCAAGCCCGTCCGAGATGCCCGCGATCAAGAAAACGACAAGTGCCGTCGCTCCGTAGCCATAAAACAAAAGACTCGCGAAAACCGGGATCAAAGCCAGCCGCAAAAATGAAATAAGGTTTGGGATCGTTAGAATGCTGTTCATTAAACCGAACGCAATTCTAGCAAAGTTATCTCAGGAGGGCATTGATAACGCACAGGCAGTACCACCGTTCCGATCCCGCGGGTTATGTAGATCTGCGAACCCTTGCGTCGATGTAAGCCGTTCGAGAGCTTGCGGCGGCGGATGAGGCGTTTTTGCCGGTCGCGGACGCGAATCTGGCCGCCGTGTGTATGGCCGCTAAGGGTGAGGTCGATACCGGCACGGACCGCTTTTCTAAAGATGATCGGGTTATGGGCGAGAAGGAGTTTCATCTCGTCGGGATATGATCCTTTCAGAGCGGCCGGCAAGATCCGTTTTGCCGACCATGTGATCGTCAACGCCGGCCAGCCAGAACGATGCTCCGCGAGCCTCGAACCGGAATCCTTCGTTGACCAGCATATTAATACCCGCGTCGCGGAAAGATTTCGTCACGAGTTCCGCGTCGGTCCAGTGGTCATGATTGCCAAGGCACGCGTGTGTCCCGAATTCGGCCTGCAGTTCGCCCAAAAGACTTGCCACCGGGCGAATATAGCCCAGCTCATGCGAAACGTAATCGCCCGTCAGCACGAACATATCAGGCCGCAGTCGGTTGGCTATCTTTACCGCTCGGGCGATGTGTTCAAAGCTTGTGAATGGGCTGTGATGAATGTCAGAAAGATGGATGATCTTGAAGCCGTCGAGCTTTTTCGGCAGGCGTTCTAGCTTGATCTCGACGCGTTCGAGCGAGAGGCTGTTTGCCTCGTCGATCGCATATTTCGCTACCCGCGAAATATCGCCGGCCAGCTTTCTTAACGGGGTTTCCGATGTGGCGAGCAAATTGAACCGCTCAGCCAGGCTCGCCCTTCTTGTGCCAAGGCTACGCATTTACCTAATTAACTACTATACCGACGTGAGGAGGGGACTACAAGAAACCGAAAAAGCAAGAACGATTGTGGGCAGCATACATTATAGCACTTTTACACGCAGAAATTTCAACTTTCCTACCTGCAAAAGCACACCGTCGCCCGATAGATCGATCTCGGCGTTGGCGGCCGAAGCCTTTTCGCCGTTCACTTTAACGCCGCCCTGGTCTATCAGCCGCCTGGCTTCGCCTTTCGACGCCGCAAGGCCGGTCTGGGCAAGTAGATCGGCTAGACGGTGCGTTTGGCCCTCGACGGAGCGTTCTTCGATCTCGTCCGGCACTTCCTTTTTAGAGAACCGCCGTTCAAATTCCTCGGCCGCGTCATCGGCCGCCTCCCAGCCGTGGAAATCCTTTATGATCTGTTTCGCGAGCGTCATTTTCAGATCACGTGGGTTTTCGTCGCCTGCCTGGGCTTTGAATTTTAGGACGTTCAGATCGTCGACGGTCGCGTCGGTCAGCAATTCGTAATAACGCCACATCAGCTCGTCGGAGATCGACATCACCTTGCCGAACATCTCGTTCGGCGGCTCGTCGATGCCGATGTAGTTGCCGTACGACTTCGACATCTTCTGCACGCCGTCCAGTCCCTCGAGCAGCGGCGTCGTGATAACGACCTGCGGCTCCTGTGAATATTCACGCTGAAGGTTCCGGCCCGAAAGCAGATTGAATTTCTGGTCCGTTCCGCCCAACTCGACATCCGCTTCCAATGCGACCGAATCGTAACCCTGAACGAGCGGATACAACAGCTCGTGCAGCGATATCGGCTTTTCCTCGCGGATGCGCTTGTCGAAATCGTCCCGCTCCAGGATCTGTCTGACCGTCGTGCGGGCAGCCAGCCGGATAAAATCCGCCGCGTCGAATTTTCCCATCCACTCCGAGTTGTACCGGACCTCCGTTTTTTCCGGATCGAGCAGCTTAAATACCTGTTCGCGATACGTTTTTGCGTTGTGCTCGATCTCCTCACGCGTTCAGCGGCGGCCGCGTGACATTCCTACCGGAAGGATCGCCGATCATCGCCGTAAAGTCACCGATGAGATAGATAACCTGATGGCCAAGGTCCTGAAACGCCTTCAGCTTTCGCACGACGACCGTGTGCCCGAGATGAATGTCCGGCGATGTCGGGTCGACACCGAGCTTTATCCTCAGCGGTTTGCCGGTCTTCGCGGACCGTTCCAACTTCGCCTCCAGGTCTTCATCACGGATGAGATCGACCGACCCCTTCTTCAAAATCGCCAACTGCTCGTCAATGGTCATAAGCACCCAATTGTACGTAAAACGGAGTCTACCCGCTACTTAAGGCTCAACTCTATCTTAAGCGCGACCGTTTTACCGCCTCGACATCACAATAGACCCCGGAGTTAAGAATTCGCTAAGAATATCTCCCGCATCTCGGCGAGGTGCCGAACGTTTCAATTTGTCTCACGATCGTCTCACGGTGAGACAAGATAAGTCCAGCATTCCATTAGGCTTAGCTGGAAATTTGTCTCATTCTCACACGAGCCGCGGCGTTTTACGCGAATTTGCCTATAAATGCCGCATTCACAACCTTTACAGCCGAATAGCCTGAGACGAAGGCTCGCGCCGATCCAGCGGTCCGGAACGGGACGAAAATTTCAAAGATCAAACCGCTGCCCTATGGGGTCTGCAGGAAACAGGCGTCGCCTGTTATGCAACAATGTACCATAGATAGCACAACAATCAAAGAAGTTTTTTGGATACCCCGGGGTGCACCGGGTCGACGGTTTATCGGGAGATCGGGCGGAACAGTGAATAAAATCGTTCGGGAGGGTCGATTGAAGCAACTAGCGTTGATCATAAGGAAACACGGGTAGTCTTCCCGCACACGGTTGTTCGTTTTTGTTCATACTTTTGATATAATCCGCAGTTTGCCGATCCTTGCATCTTTCTAAGAAGTACCCTGATGAATCATATTAAGTTTTACCTTTTACACCTGACGGCTCTAATTGCGCCGGTTTTCCTCCTTACATCCGCGGTATTCGGGCAGACTTCCGAAAACTCGAAACCCGCGGCTAAGGCAAAACTTGCTGAAATAGTCAGATCGAAACGGCTGGAGGCCAGTCCCTTTGTAGTGCTCACACCACAGGACGTGGCGGGATTTTCTCCGGCTGAGCTGGAGGGAATACTTGCCGGCGGTGACCCATGCGAAACGGCGGCGCAGATAGCACTCGGTGAAACGGTGAACGGTTCACTCACATCGAGCGATTGCAGGCTTGATGATTCTTCGTATGCGGACTTTTATGTATTCAATGCGACGGAGGGACAGCAGATAACCATAAATCTAAGCTCGGGAGCATTTGACACGTACCTGGGCCTTGCCAATGAGACGGGTACCTTCCTGATGGAAGACGACAATGGCGGCGGCGGCACAAACTCGCGTATCACGGTTACTCTTCCCGCGACCGGACTGTATGTCATTTTGGCGAACTCATTTTTTCCGAATACGTTCGGTAGTTATTCCTTGAGCCTTACCGGCTGCACATACTCGATCGATCCCGCGTCAGCTGAGATTCCCGGTCTAGGCGGAACTTTCAGCTTTGCCCTGACCACCCAGCCGGGCTGCTATTGGGGAGCCATTTCGCAAAGCTCGTTCATCGCGGTCAACAACAACAGCGGGCACGGCAGCGCCGTCATAAATTATACGGTTCAGAC
Organism: uncultured Acidobacteriota bacterium; assembly: GCA_963763355.1. GTDB lineage: Bacteria > Acidobacteriota > Blastocatellia > Pyrinomonadales > Pyrinomonadaceae > OLB17. Next base: position 44,066 of record CAVXOI010000007.1, on the reverse strand, counting down.
GAATATCAGCGGAACGGCCAGAACGGGCACGATAACCGTGCGAGGTCATGTCTTTACCGTAAACCAGCCGACGATCAATTGTACTTATTCTATTAGCCCGACGAGCGCCGATCATTCTGCGGATCCCGCAACTGCCCAATTCATGATGAACACGCCTGAAGGTTGTCCGTGGACCGCCTCGTACAGTCACTTCTGGGTATGGACGACCAATGAAACCAGGATAGGCCCGGGACCCGTCATTTACTCGGTTGCCGCGAACAACGGTGCCGACCGGAACGGGTCGATCACGGTCGCCGGACATACTTTTGCAGTGCGGCAGGCGGGACGTAACTGCACTTATTCCTTCTCGCCGACCAGTTTTCAATTGTCGTTCGAACGTCATTCGGGACACTTTACGGTCGATACTCAGGCCGGATGCACGTGGAATTTCAGTGGCGGATACAATTATGTTTACTTTCCTAACGGATACGGCGGTACCGGCCCGGGAACCGTAGATTATATTGTCTGGCAGAATTTTCAATTCGCTCCTCGAACCTGGACCGTGCAGTTCACCGGACTTACGTCTACAAATATAGCTTTCTCCCAAAACGGCTTCCCGAACCGTAGGAGGTTCGATTTCGACGGCGACGGGCTCGCTGATCTTTCGGTCTGGAGGCCTTCGGATAATAACTGGTATATCCAGAGAACCTCTGCCGGATATACGGTTATGACCTATGGGATAGCGGGGGATACGCTGGCCCCGGCGGATTATGATGGCGATCTGAAAACAGATATTGCCGTGTTCAGGCCATCGGAAGGCAAATGGTACATCTACATGTCGCAGTCGAACACGTTCCAGGTTTTCAACTGGGGAGTCGACGGTGACCTGCCGGTCCCCTCTGACCTGGACGCAGACAACAAGGGCGATCTCGTCATTTTCCGGCCGTCCGACAATACGTGGTATACGCGCTTCGCGAACGGCACTTTTGCGACGACCGTCTTCGGCGAGGCCGGCGACAAACCTCTAATAGGTGACTTCGATGCCGACGGCAAAGGAGACGCCGCAGTGTTCAGACCTTCCAACGGTAACTGGTACATCCTCAAATCCGGCGTCGGGTTCTTCGTTCAGACGTGGGGTGAGCCGGGTGACATTCCTGTTCCGGCGGACTACGACGGGGACGGACGAACGGACGTCGCGATATTCCGCCCGTCCACAGGAGAGTGGTACCGGTTCAGAAGTACGGCCGGGATCGATGTGCTCAATTGGGGCGAGCCAGGCGATATTCCTGTCCCCGCCGACTATAACAACGATGGAAAAATGGACACTGCGGTGTTCCGCCCATCGAACGGTACCTGGTACATAATCAGTTCCTCCGCGGGCATCATTGTTAAACATTTCGGCCAAAACGGTGACGTGCCCACGCAGAGCTCATTTATCTATTGACGCCCGCGAAACCTAGAGTTTTTTCGCGGATGTTTCAAATATTCTTGCAGTTCGAAATAGCGAAAGTCTTGATATGGACAAACGGCCATTTCATTACGTTCAAATTTTGGGTAAGGCCGCCTCTTCCCACAACATTATTTAATACTGGAGACGAAGTATGGATACCAAGCGTTCAGCCCGTACACAACGTTCATTTTCTAAAAGTTTTCCCCGCAGGGCTGTTATATGGCTCGGCATTTTATTGCTGGTGGCGACCGGCAACGCCGCGATGGTTTTGGCCCAACAAGTTGAACCAACGGGCGGCGGCGAGTTTTCGCTTTTGCCGAAGGACGAGTTGACCGAGGAGCAGCGGGCCGAAATACAACAGCATCTCCAGGCCAGTATTCAGCGGCTCGAGCAGGAAGGTAAATTTTCGAATTTCAGTCCGATGGCGGTGCCGCTGTCGTGGCCTGTGGCGAAGGCTCCGGGAGTTTCGGATTTCAATATCGACGGGATCTCCAATTTCGTCGACCAGAATCTCTCGTTCCCGAATCAGCTTCTCGATTACAACTGCGGCGTGCGAACGTACGATCAGGCGAGCGGCTACAACCATAAAGGCATAGACATTTTCACGTGGCCATTCTCCTGGAAGAAAATGGACAACAACGAGGTCGAAGCGATCGCGGCGGCGCCGGGTACGATCATTTTCAAATCGGACGGTAACTTTGACCGCAGCTGCGGGTTCAATTCGAACATGTGGAACGCCGTTTACGTCCGGCATGCCGATAATTCTGTCGCGTGGTACGGGCATTTGAAGAACGGCTCACTCACAAGCAAGGTGGTCGGCGAAACGGTCGCGGCCGGTGAGCGGCTGGGCGTGGTCGGAAGCTCGGGAAACTCGACCGGCCCGCACCTGCATTTCGAGCTTTATAACGCCTCCGGCCAGCTTCAGGACCCGTATCAGGGGCCGTGTAATTCGCTGAATAATTTCTCCTGGTGGACACAGCAGCCGGACTATCGGGTGACGCGCATAAACAAACTGATGACGCAGTCGGCCGGACCCACTTTCATGCCTTGTCCGCAACAGGAAGTCACGAACGAAAAGAATGTATTCCGCGGCGGCGACACGCTGGTCACGGCCGGTTATTTTCGCGATCAGGTGGCCGGGCAGCAGACGCAGTATTCGATAACCCGCCCGGACGGAACGGCGTTCGTCAACTGGTCGCATAACAGCCCTAACACCTATACCGCTTCCTACTGGTGGTGGTCCCGAACATTGCCTGCGGACGCCAAAAACGGTATTTGGAAATTCAAGGCTGCATTCAACGGACAGAATTACGAGAAAAATTTCGTGGTGCCGCATTCTCCGTTCAGTTACGATCTAGATCGCCGGGCTGACTTTTCGGTGGTCCGTCCGAATGAGAACCGTTGGTACGTCCTTCGTGGTTCGGCTGGTTATATCGTGATGGACTGGGGCGAGGCGGGCGATAAGCTGGCTCCGGCCGACTACGACGGCGACGGCGGTACGGACATTGCGGTCTTCCGGCCGTCAAGCGGCACCTGGCACGTGTTCAACATCGGGTCCCAGACGTTCCAGACATTTAACTGGGGTGTCCCCGGCGATCTTCCTGTACCGGCTGACCATGACGGCGACGGCCGGGCCGATCTTGTCGTTTACCGAGAGTCCGACAATACGTGGTACACGCGTTTTATCGCGACGGGCGGCATCTCGACGCGCCACTTCGGCGAGGCCGGCGACAAGCCGATCCGAGGCGATTTCGACGCTGACGGCATTTGGGACATCGGTGTTTACCGGCCGTCAGACCACAATTGGTATATTGCAAAATCGACTAACGGATTTTTTGTTCAAACCTGGGGTGAGCCTGGCGATATTCCCGTTCCGAGGGATTACGACGGCGACGGGGCGACCGATGTCGCGATATTCCGCCCATCGACCGGACAATGGTACCGGTTCAGAAGCACGGCGGGGATCGATGTGCTGAACTGGGGCCAAGGCGGCGATGTTCCCATCCCTGCCGATTACGACGCCGATGGCAGGAGCGACGCAGCCGTGTTCAGGCCTTCCAACGGCACGTGGTACATAATTAACTCGACGGACGGAATACTTATCCAGCATTTCGGCCAGGACGGCGATATTCCTACTCAAAGCGCGTTTAACTATTAACGTGGCATGGCAGGGCGACTTACGTCTTAGCCTAAAGACAAGCCCGGGGCTCTTTGCATCGCTCTCAGGAATTATTATTAGAGCAAAAAAGGACGGCCGGAGCCGCCCTTTTTTATTGATTGCAATAACTTACTCATCGGAATACCTGCTGTCTCCGTGACCGGCCCGGGGCCTTGAGGTGCGGGCGAATTATTTCCCTTCAACACGTCTTACAAGATCGGCGTATCGCGGGTCGCTGCGTAATGGTTCGAGCTGGGGTTCTTCCTCGAGCATTGCTATCAGAGCAGCTGCGTTCCGTGTAGGCGTTTTCCAGATGCTCCAGAGCCTTTTGCGTGTTCCCGACCCTTGTGTACCAGCGCGCAAGGTCGAAAGATGGCCGGGACGCGGCAGCTTCGGCTGTTTTGATCTGCTCGATCAAAACGCCGCGCCAGCCGGATGCCCGGTACGCCGCCGTGACGCGTTCCAACTTTTTGTCTTCGTTCCGGATGACGAGCATTTTAACTAAATATTCGAATGCTTCCGATTCGTTCCCCTGCTGCTCCAGTACCATGATCAGGCGAGCGTGGATGTGAGTGTGGTTCGGATTCAGCTCGATCAATCGTTTGAATTGCGCTTCCGCCTCGCTGTATCGTGTGGCGTAGTAGAGGGCCAGCAGCATATATCTGCTGGTTCCGGTACGATACCGGCTGAATCTCCATCGCCGTTTTGATCTCGGCGATGGCCTCGTCGAAACGCCCGCGTGAATAGAGAAAATTCGAGTAGGTCTTGTGCGCGACCGATGAATTTGGATCAAGTTCCAGGGCGCGCGTGCAAGCCGCTTCGGCGCCCGCTGCATCGTATTCGTAGCGGTTCTTATTGTGACAAAGCGCGCTGTACGCCTCAGATATATTCGGATCGATGGCGAGCGCCTTCGATATCGCATCCATCGACTTTTGATACTGTTCATGCTGGTCGGCGCCTGGATGGGTAGCAATATCTCTGTGTATAAGGGCCTTAGCTGCCCAGGCAGGAGCGTAGTTCGGGTCCAGTGCGACGGCACCCTCCAGGAATTCAAGCGCTTTCTGCACCTTTTCTACGCCGCGCTCTTCGCTCAAATTCATCGCCATCAGATAAAACCGGTTAGCCTCTTGATTGTTTGTTCCAAGCTTCTTTTGATCCCGCTTGATCTGCTGTACCCGATTTGCTTCGCGATAGGAGTGCATTAAGTTTGGAATGGCGATCGAAAGAAGGAGCAGGCAAATGACCGCCGCCAATACCCGCTCGAGCGTTAATGACCTTATTTTAGAATTCTCTCTTTCGAAGAGTGCATAAACTATTCGACCTATTCCGAATAACGACAATCCAATTCCCGCAAACCATCCCAAGCCAACGGGTACTAAGACCATGATGAGTAAATCGCCCATCATACCGTGCGCAGAATTTGCCGTGCTATTCGTAACGCTGCCTTCATACTGCGAACGCATTGCTCCGAAAATCAGCAGCGCCTTTAAAAGAATCAAAAAGATGAACCCGCTACCCAATCCCACCAGCAGAATCTTGGAACCCCGAAGCAGACCCTTCCGACGATTTGATATTCGAGGGAGTTCAACAGCCTCCGTTCCGGCCGAGAAAACTTCGCTGTTTACGTCTGAAGAAGATGGTTCATCGCGCAAAAGATCGCGGGCTGTCTCAACGCCCGCCCGTTCGGTTCCGTTGGTCTTTTCGGACTCAGCCTCCGGTTCGATCGGCTGCTCAACGATCTGACGGCCCGATCCGTTTTTTCCGTTGCCGATTCTAAATGTCTCTGGGAGCCACGAAGAGCTCACGTCGACCGCTTCAACCTGCTTCACAAACCGGTAGCCGTGTTTTCTAACCGTGTCTATGTATTTGCTTCCGTTCGGTGTTTCGCCGAGGAAGTGGCGAAGCCGGTGAATGCACTTTTCCAGATTGTTATCTTCGACGATGGTGTCAGGCCAAACGTACCGGATCAGTTCATCTTTCGAAACGAGATGCCCGCGGCGCCGGACCAGGAGCACGAGAACCTGAAAAGCCTTCTCCGTTAACGAACCGTTTTTGTGCCCGTCTTTACGTTCGATCGTATGCTCGTCGACGTCAAGCCGAAATTCACCAAACTCAAATATTTCTTTTCTTTTCAACGACATACCGGCACCGATCGCCGACGGAAGCAAAACGGAAGGCAGCTTTCAGCAAAACTGAAGGACAGTTTCAAATTCCGCACTTAGACTGCTAAACACAACGCAGCCGCGAAATTCTTTAAGCGATCTCCTGACGGGGACGGCGGTATTGTACCACGAACTATCCGCGAGCTAAGACACGATTTACAGAGAGAAAGGAGCTAACGAAATGAAAACCATGATCAAAATGAGCAAAAATACCGCGCTATCAGTTTTGTTATTAATGATAGTCGCCTCTTTCACGGGAACGGTATCAGCCGATGCAGTTACCGACTGGAATCTGCGGGCAGTTACCTATTCGGCAGGTGGCGGCCGGCCGGGGCCGACCTGGGTACTGGACGTCGCGGTTGTGCAGGTGGCTGTTTATGACGCCGTGCAGGCGATAGAGGGCGACTACCAACCGTACTGCGGAAGTATCTCCGGCGCCAGCGGATCAACGGCTGCTGCGGCCGCGAAGGCCGCGCGCGATGTGCTGGTGAACCGTTTTCCGGGCCTGTCGGGCGCGATCATCGCCGATTACAACGCGTACGTTGCGGCGATCGACCCCGCCGACCCGGGATTCGCTGTCGGCGCGGCAGCGGCACTATGCGTTATAACCCTGCGAGCAAATGACGGCAGCTTTCCGGCCGGCTGGCCCGCATACTTCGGCGGTACCGGTATAGGCGAGTGGCGACCCGCCGCCAGCGGCCCGTTCACATTCTCATGGCTTCCCGACGTCACCCCATTCACGATGAGGTCAGGCGACCAGTTCAGAGCAGGTCCGCCGCCCGATCTCACGAGTCCCGAGTACACGAAGGCATACAAGGAGGTGAAAGACTACGGTTCATCGACAGGCAGCCTTCGCACATCCGATCAGACAGAACTGGCCAATTTCTGGAACGGGAGTTTTCCCGGACAGTTCAACAAGCTCGCGCGCGACCTTGCCACCAGCCAGGGCCTTAGCATCAGTGAAAGCTCCCGGCTGTTGGCTTTGGTCGGTGTATCGATGGCTGACTCGGCCATCGCGGCGTGGGATTGCAAGGTCCTTTTTAATTTCTGGCGCCCGATCACGGCAGTACAATTTGGTAATGCTGACGGCAATCCCAAAACGGCCGGCAACCCGGCGTGGACGCCTTTTGTAGGGACACCTCCCTATTCAGATCATACGTCCGGGGCAAATAACTTCTCCGGCTCGACCACGCGTGCCATGTCGCTTTTCTTCGGCGGGAACGAGATGGCCTTCCAGATAGACACGACGAATCCGTTGCCGACCGTGAACGATACTCGCACCTACTCCGCATTCTCGGAGGTTCGTGACGAAATAGAAGACGCCCGCATCCTTCAGGGAATTCATTTCCGCTTTGCGGACAGCGACGGCCGCAGGCAGGGTGAACACATTGCTCAGTGGGCGCATTCACACTTCTTCAGGCCGGTCGGCGAACCGCTGGCATTCATCGAGCCCGTTGAAGCAGGCCTGGCAAAGTTCGTTCAGCCTCAAACTGTTGAAGACCTGGATCACGAACTGTTCTTCCGCAACCGTGTCCGGGCGATGAAATAACGGTCCCCATTCAGGGAGCCGTCGGAAGTGAACTAATATTGTTTATTGCCCGCACGCGTTAGTATTAGCAAAAAAAGGGACGGCCACGGCCGTCCCTTTTTTATTGGTCTGCCAGATAACTTACTCCTCCGAAAACCCGTTGATCTCCGTGACCGGCTGCGGGCTTAGGTTCAGCATGTTGTCGCCGGCTGTGATCGAGACCGGGTTGGTCCAGAGAGCATAGCCGGTGCCTGTCCGCGTAATGCCGAATAGGTAGTAATTGTCCGGTTCAATATTTGAGAGCTGCGCTTTGCCGCTGCCGTCCGTCGTTCCCGAATATTTTGCGTGGCGTCGGATCACGGCCAGGGCCTGGTTATAAAACTGGCCGTAGCGGTCGGGCTGGAGCATGGCCAGGCCGATGCTGTCCGTTAGCGATTGGCCCTCGATCGGATCAAGGTCGGCGTCGCGGAGCAGCGTCTCGATATCCTTGTCTAACAGATAGAATTTCGCGTTCCTCACTGCCTGCGGCGTTCCGTTCCGGTTCGTGACCTTTGCCTCGAGTACGACACGGCCCCTTGTCGGCACAGCGGCCTGCGTTCCCGGCACGGATACCGGCGGCGGAGTGTAAGCCGAGCCGCCGGAAGGAACCGTCGAACTTCCCGAGGGGGCCGTGCTTGCGTACGGGTCGCTCGCTATCGGCCTGGTGTCCTCGGCCGTACGGGTGTTTACCGGCTGGGTCCCTGCACGCCGCGTCGATACATTCACATTCAGATTTGACTGGGGATCGTTGTCGCTGTTCGCCCATAAGTAGAATAACGCGATCAATAGGAGGGCCCCCAGGATGGCGATGGGTGCTATGGCCCACGGCGGAAATGCCTGGCTACGTTGTTTCGTAACCACAACCGGTTCCAGTACTGGTTCAGGTGCGCATTATCGGCCGGCCGCAACTGGGGCAGGCTATCGCCGCATTCGAGATCTCGTGTCCGCATTCAGGACAGTATATTAATGACATCTTCAAAATCCTCCCATTTTTCGCTCGTAAAACCTTGCAAGGCGCTACGGAAGCACTTCGTGTGCCAGAGGTTGAGGCAAGAGTGACGCCTTTAGGCGTTAAGTGTAAGAGTGACGCCTTTAGGCGTTAAGTGAGGTAAGAGTGACGCCTTTAGGCGTTTCGCTCGTTGCGTGGGCTCAACTTGTCATACCGCCGGACAGCTTAACGCCTAAAGGCGTCACTCTCACGTGCTTGACAAAAAACTTGACAACGGGGCACTCAACCTTTATACTTTCGCAAGGCTCAAGTCATTATAGGATTTATAGGCGAGCGAACTTAAGTTACGGAGAGGAAGATAATGAGCAAAATCATAGGTATCGACCTGGGAACGACCAACTCGGTTGTTGCCGTTATGGAAGGCGGTGAGCCGATCGTTATCACGAACAGTGAGGGCGGACGGACAACCCCTTCGGTTGTGGCATTTACAAAAGATGGAAACCGGCTGGTCGGGCAGGTCGCAAAGCGGCAGGCCGTTACCAACCCGGAAAATACGCTTTATTCGATCAAGCGGTTCATGGGACGCAAGTACGACGAGGTCTCGGATGAGATCAAGCAAGTGCCTTACAAGGTTGAAAAAGCCTCGAACGGCGACGTGCGTATTTCGGTAGAAGGCAAGCAGTACAACCCGCCGGAGATCGCGGCAATGGTGCTTCAGAAATTGAAGCAGTCTGCTGAAGATTATCTCGGCGCGAAGGTCGAAAAGGCCGTTATTACTGTTCCTGCTTACTTTAACGACGCTCAGCGTCAGGCCACTAAGGATGCGGGTAAAGTTGCGGGACTGGAAGTTCTGCGTATCGTGAACGAGCCGACGGCGGCCGCGTTGGCATATGGTTTGGACAAAAAGAAGGACGAAACGATCGCCGTGTTCGACTTCGGCGGCGGTACGTTTGATATCTCGATCCTCGAGGTTGGCGAAGGCGTGGTCGAGGTGAAATCGACCAACGGCGATACGCACCTGGGCGGCGATGACATCGACGAAGTGCTGGTCGGCTGGATCATCGACGAATTCAAAAAGGACCAGGGCATCGATCTGCACAACGACAAGATGGCGCTTCAGCGGCTGAAAGAAGCCGGTGAAAAGGCGAAGGTCGAGCTTTCGAGCGCGATGGAGACCGAGATCAACCTGCCGTTCATCACGGCGGATGCCTCGGGCCCGAAGCATCTGGTGATGAAGCTGACGCGATCGAAGTTCGAGCAGTTGGTGGAGCCGGTGCTCAAAAAGTTGATGCCGCCGGTCGAGCTGGCAATCAAGGACGCGGGGCTGGAGCCGAAGGATATCGAGGAGATCGTCCTCGTCGGCGGTTCGACGCGTATCCCTAAGGTCCAGGAGCTGGTCAAGAACTTCTTTGGAAAAGAGCCTAACAAGTCGGTGAATCCGGATGAGGTCGTGGCACTCGGGGCCGCGGTCCAGGCGGGCGTGCTTGGCGGTGAAAAGACCGACATCCTGCTTCTCGACGTTACCCCGTTGAGCCTCGGCATCGAAACGCTCGGCGGCGTTACAACGCCGATGATCTCGAGGAACACGACCATTCCGACCCGCAAATCGGAGATCTTTTCGACAGCGTCTGACAATCAGACGTCGGTCGAGGTTCACGTGTTGCAGGGCGAGCGTCCGATGGCGGCGGATAATAAGACGCTCGGCAAGTTCCATCTTGTGGGCATTCCGCCGGCACCGCGTGGGGTTCCGCAGGTCGAGGTCACTTTCGATATCGACGCGAACGGCATCGTCAACGTCTCTGCCAAGGATGTCGGCACGGGCCGCGAGCAGAAGATAACGATCACTGCCTCGTCCGGTCTGTCGAAGGAAGAGATCGACAAGATGATGAAGGACGCCGAATCGCACGCGGGCGAGGACGAGAAGAAGAAGGCAGAGATCGAAGCCCGGAACCGTTTGGACGGGCTGGTGTATAGCGTCGAAAAGACCTTATCCGAAAACCGCGAGAAGCTCGATTCGGCAGCAGCGGGCGAGATCGACACGGCTATTTCGGAGTCCAAAACAGCCTTGGGCGGCACCGATCCGGACGCGATGAACAACGCGTTCGAACGGCTGCAGACCGCGTCGCACAAACTTGCGGAGGTGATCTATCAGCAGACTGCCAGTGCACCGGCGGGCGAGGCGGCTCCATCGGAGCAGGCATCGTCTGCGTCGGCGGGGGCGGAAACGGGGTCAACATCCGGTTCGGAAGATAGCGATGTGATCGACGCGGAATACGTGGACGTCGAGGACGAGAAGAAGTAGCGCTCGGCTGTGCTATAAAGAATGAGCGGCGAGATCAAAGCCGCTCATTCTTAAATTATGACGGTTCAAATCGATATTGATGAAAAGCAGTGGGTTGAAGCCCAGGCCCTTGCGAAGGAACTGAACGTCGATTACGGCAAGTTATTGATCGGTGCGTTGCGAGCTAGTTTGTACAGGCTCAGGCTGGCCAAGCAAAAAGCGATGACGACCGCCGAAAAAGAGAAACAGCATCAGAAGAGTTACGAAAAATACCCGGTACAGCCCGATGAGTTTTTCGTTGAAGAAGAGCAGTTGATCGAGGCCTGGAAAGATCTATGATTCGCGGAGACGTTTGCTTTCATACGTTCAAGGAACCGGACAAACGCCGCCCCGTATTAATTCTCACGAGAACGAACGCAATTGGATTTCTAAACGAGGTGACAGTTGCGCCGATCACTTCGACTATCCGCGACAATCTTTCGTCAGTTTGGCTGGACGAGTCAGACGGTATGAGCCAGATCTGTGCCATCAGTCTCGATCACTTGAGAAACGGTTCCGAAAGATAAACTTAGCGGACCCATAGCTCATCTTTCCGACGCAAGAATGCTCGAAGTTTTGGACGCGATCAAGTTTGCATTTGGGTTTGAGGAATAGTGGCAAAGAAAGATTATTACCAGATACTTGGCGTCAAAAAAGACGCGAAAGCGGACGAGATAAAAAAATCGTACCGCCGTTTGGCGCGCAAGTTTCATCCGGATGTTAATCCGAACGATAAGGCGGCCGAGGAAAAATTTAAGGAAGTTCAGGAAGCATATGACGTGCTTTCGGACGAGAAGAAGAGAAAGGTCTTTGACCGGTTCGGTTATTACAACGATAACCTTGATGCGGATTCGCCGTTCGGTGCGGGAGCATCCGGCGGGCGGAGCTTCGCCGGGATTTGATTTTTCGGGTTTTGATTTTGGCACAAGTGGTTCGCGAACAGGTTCTGGCGGTTCCAGCTTTCGCGACATTTTCTCAGACCTTTTCGGCGGCGGAGGCGGCGACGTTCGCACGCCGCCTGAGCCGCCGAGGCCGCTTGCTAAACGCGGCCGGGATATTGAGATACCGCTCGCGCTTAGTTTCGAGGAAGCATTTACCGGGCTAACGACCAATATAACCGTAAACCGGTCGGAGCAGTGTTCGCGATGCCAGGGTGCCGGCGATACCGGCGGGCCGGTTGTCACTTGTTCGACGTGCAGCGGTACGGGCCACGTGATGCGGACCGGCGGCCGGCTCCAGTTTTCGCAGCCGTGTCCCGATTGCGAAGGCACCGGCCGGCGAAGATCGCCCTGTTCGCTGTGTCACGGCAAAGGCGTGACGCCGAAGAATGAACAGGTAAAGGTAAAGATCCCGGCAGGCGTCGATACCGGCTCGCGCGTTCGCGTACCGAAAAAAGGCCACGGCGGCCGTCTCGGTGCGGAGCCCGGCGACCTGTTCATATTGACCAATGTCGGCAAGCACCGGTTCCTGGAACGAAAGGGCGACAACGTATATGCGACCGTACCGATCAGCGTTCCTGAAGCGGCCCTCGGCTCAAAGATCGAGGTGCCGACGGTCGAAGGAAAAGCGCAACTAAGAATCCCGGCGGGTACGGAATCGGGCCAAAAATTCCGCTTGCGCGAACGCGGTTTCCCGAGCTTGCGTAACCCGAGCCTTCGGGGTGATCAGTTTGTCGAGGTGAAGATCGCCTTGCCGAAGGTGATATCCGAAGAGACAAAGGAAGTGTTAAGGCAGTTCGGCAAGCTCAATCCGGAGAATCCGAGGAAGGGGATGGGGTTGGAGTAGTTGCGGAGTTACTGAGTTACGGAGTTGCAGAGTTAAAGAGTTACGGAAATGGCGAAGTTCAGTAGTTTCGAAGAGATCATATCTAAGAGCGCCAGGAAGCAAGGCGAACTCCGCAACTCCGTAACGCTGAAACTCTGTAACTCTGAACTTTAACGATGAAGAAACGGGTCAAAACATACACCATCAGCGCCGTGGCGGAGCTTTATGACATCCATCCGCAGACGCTGAGGTTGTACGAACGGGAGGGGTTATTAAAGCCTTCGCGTTCGATGGGGAATACGCGGCTCTATGAAGATTCTGACCTTGAACGACTGGAAGTCATTCTTTCGCTCACGCGCGATCTCGGCGTAAACCTGGCCGGTGTCGAGATCATCCTAAACATGCGTGAAAAAATGGATACGATGCAGCAAGAGTTTGAAAGATTTTTTGAGTATCTGAAATCGCACGCAGGGGCTTTCTCCCAGCAGGTCGAAAGCATCAATCAAACCGACGCTTTGATTCCCATTTCGCGATTCCGACGCGCCCAATTTTCGGCGGCCATGCATGAGATCGATGCGGAGGAAGAGCGAAACGAGTTGACTTAGCCACGAATGGACGAATTTTCCTTCCTTTTATCGGGCACTAAGATCAGAACTATCTCATTTGTGCATTCGTGTCCAACTTCCGCGGCGATGACAATACCGCAACCAATAAGTTACCTCGCGCCCTGCTCAAACCAGTAGGAATTCACCTCAAAACTGTCTACGTGCCGCCTGGCGCTTCCCTTTACAATCTCCGCTTTTCGGTTCAAAATAACTCATTCTTTCTCTCGAGCAATAAATCCAATTAGGAGTTAGTTTAATGAACCTTGCAGGAAGGCTTGCGTTCGCAGCCGTTTTCGTCCTCACCTTCGGCGTGCTCTTCGTTGTCTCGGCTCAGGACCTCGACGAGGTTACGATAACGGGACGCATTACCGACCCGAATGGCCTCGCCGTCGCGGGAGCAAGCGTCAAAGCAACCCATTCAGAAACAGGCACCGAGCGAACCGCCGTTACCGACAGCGAAGGACGATATAAATTGATCGAGCTAAAGCCGGGTATCTATAAAGTCGTCGCGACCCAAACAGGTTTCGGGCCAAAGGAAAGATCAGCACTTGAAACCGTGTCGGGCCAGACGGTCCAGGTCGATTTTCAGCTTGCCCCGGCAGCGGTGACGGCCGGTGCCGATGTTACCGTATCTGACGAAAACGCACCCGCGGTCGATACGACTCGCACGATAGTCGGCGGCACCGTCACCGAACGCGAGATCGAAGAAATACCGAACAACACGCGCAACCCGCTTGACCTGGTACTCACCCTGGGCGGCACATCGGAAGAACAGCTTTCGACGAATGATCTGGCCGACGATAGGGGAGCGAACCCGAGTGGGGCACCTCTAGAACAAGGTAACTTTTCTTTTTCGGGCGGTACCGCATATTCAAACAATCTGACGATCGACGGGCTGGACAATAACGACGACCGCTCTTCGCGTGACAGGTTTCAACCGTCGTTGGAAGCGATAGCCGAAGTACAGGTTATATCGAACCAATTCTCAGCCGAATACGGCCGAGCCTCAGGCGGCCGCGTCAACCTTCGGACACGAGCGGGTACCAACAGGCTGCGTGGCAGGGCATTCTTTTTCTATCGCGACGACGGTCTGAATGCGAACAGCTGGTACAACAACAGCCGCAATATCCCAAGGCCCGAGCTGAGAGAGATGATCCCCGGCTTTTCACTCAGCGGCCCTGTCGTGATCCCGTGGCTTTATGACGGGCATCAGCGAACATTCTTTTCATCCACATATGAGTATGCTCATCTTGATGACACAACGCTGATCGACACTTATCTGCCGGTCGTTCCGAATCCGCGTTACACGCTTCCGCCGCCCACAGGGTCGGGGCAGTTTTGCGATAACGCGAGCGCGGCCGCCTGTGCACGGCGAACCCGCCGACCGCGGGCTTATGTGTCGCCTTATTCGGTGCTTTATGCCACGCCGAACGTTAACCACGTACTGACGGCACGTGTCGATCACCGGCTGTTCAAGGACAACGAGATCACTTTTGGTTTTCAGTTCGCTGACCGCAATAATCGCCGTACGAACGGCGCCTCGACCACGCGGCTTGAGGATGCTTTTCAGGAAAAGAACAACAACACCGTCGCGTTCAATATTACGGACAATCACGTTTTTGGGGCGGCAACGGTGAACCAGTTCAGGATGCAGTGGTCAAAATTCGAACCGAGTTTTCAGACCGCAGATCCGCTCGATCCGGTTGTCCTAGTGGGCTTTAGAAACCCCGAGACGAACGGGCTTCAAACGCTGATCGCCGGAAACTCGACAACGAGCACGTCGTTGAACTTCGCGGATTCAAGGCTGGAGAAGCGTTGGCAGTTTCAGGATTCGGTCACCCATATCTGGAAGAGCCATACGTTCAAAATGGGATTCGACGCCCAGGATGTCGTATCCGAAGTGCTCGGTTTAGGCGATGCGACCGGAACATTTAACTTCGGCAGCGTACTGCAGTATTCGAACAATCAGGTAACGCGTTACAGGCAGAATTTTGGGACAGGCCAGGATGTTGAGAATACTTATTACGGTGTCTTCTTCAACGACGAGTTCAAGCCGTTAGCGAATCTGACCGTCGGTCTTGGGCTGCGTTACGAACGTGAAACCGCTGTCGGAGACAGCAACAATTTCGGGCCGCGGTTCGGCATCGCCTGGGACCCGTTCAACAAAGGAAAGGGCGTGATCCGCGTCGGGGCGGGCATATTTTACAATCGTGTTTTGTTGAGGACGGTCGGCGATTCGATTCAGAATACTGGCGGAAATTTGGTTTCGATTCGATTCGAACACGATCGGCACGGCGGCCAGCGATCCGCGAAGGCTTGCGATTCTCGCCGCGATCGCTAATCGCTTTCCGTCGAGCTACGCAACTACGGAGGAGCTTCGAAGCCTGGTCACGACAGCATGTGCCAACGTCGTTACGACCTTTCCGTGCAATGCCGACACCGGTTTTGCTACCAATGTTTCGAGCGCCGGGAACCCGCTGCGATCGGTTGACGACGATCTTCGAATACCTGAAAGTTATCAATTCAATATCGGATTCGAACGAGAGATCGGAGCGGACTTTGTTTTCGAGGCCAACTACACATATAACAAAACGGCCCATCTTTGGCGCGACCGTAATCCGAATGCTCCGTTACTGCCGCCCGGCTATGCGGATTGGACGGCCTATCTGATCGCCGAATCCCTTCGATCTTTCGTCGACGCGGCGTTACACATTTTATCTCGGAACAAATACCGACCGACGGGAGCGGCATCCATACAACGCCGAATGGAGGACACAGTGCGGCGTCACTACCGTGAATTGTTTCGTAAATCTTAATACGATCAATTCTTCGTCGACCGCACCGGCCGTGGCGGTCCCGGGCCAGAACAACAATGCGACCGGAGCTCCGCTCGGTATCGCGCTCGCGGCCATTGCTGGCTTTAGGCCGGATCAGACCGTGGAGGAGACATCGCGAATCGGGTCGATCGGAAACGCCGTTTACAACGGATTGATACTCGAGTTACGGCGGCGATTCAGGAAGCTTCCTTACGGTTTCGGTACTTCAATGCGGCTTGCATATACGTTGTCCAGCACAAAGGACGACGGTTTGAACAATACGTCGAACGCCGAAATAAACGGCGATTTTTCGCGTGATTGGGCAAGGACTCTTCAGGACCGCCGCCACCGCCTGGCGTTTACGAGCACGCTGGATACGCCGTATTGGCTTGGCCGCATTAAATTTTCGCCTCTTTTAAGATGGGGAAGCGCGGCGCCCTTTAATCTCGGTATCGGCGGCTCTGATCGGAACCTCGACGATCTCGGTACGGACCGGCTGAATTTTAGCGGCGATCTTGACGACATAGTTTACAGGGAACCCGGAACGCCGGTCCCCGACGCCTTGATCTCGCAATTCTCGCTCCAACCGATAGGTGCTCGCAGCGGTAACCTCCCTCGAAACGCCGGGACGGGCCCGAGCCTTTTTCTCTTTGATCTAAGTCTCAGTCGCGAATGGAGGTTCCGTGAACGGATGAAACTCAGGCCCGTAATGGAAGTCGGGAATATCTTCAACTCGTCGGTTTTCAGCTTCGGGGCGGAGTTTATCGACTTTACCGCTCTGCGCAGCGACGGCACGCCGCCGACCGCAGCCCAAATAACGGCCCGGCAAAATTTCCTGGTGCCAACAAGAACATACCGCCAGCGGACCATCCGGCTTGGCGTACGCTTTGATTTTTAGGTGAACGCGGAACTTTCGTTCGCGACTGAGACGCGCTCGGAGCTGCGTCGAAAAGTGCCCGAGGCACCGAAGGGGTTCCAACCAGTTCGGTGCCTCTCGTTTTTTTAGCTCGGGCCTCGCTCCAATTCAGCTCGCGATACGTTCAATGAGCACGTTTTTCCTATGAAATTTTGGGATTTTCAAAGAATTCCGACATCGGAAAACGACTAAAAAAATGGTGACGTGCCGAGCTGAATATGCTAGTTTTAAAGTGTTGAACATTTTTGTTCACCTGCCGTATGAACCAAGTCGCTGAAAAGCCCGGCATTCCTGTTTCGGAAGTATCTATCGAATCGGTCCTGCTCGATGCGGACCTTTTCGTTAAATACAGTTCGCCCGAAAAGGCGCATGGTTTGCTTCGCGATGCGCTTGAGCGGAGCCCTCGGTCTATTTCGCTGCGCGAGAAAATGCGGGATATCTGCATTAAACAGAAGAATTTGACTGAGGCGGCAAAGCAGTGCCTGGCGCTGGTCAGCCTTTATATTGCGCCGCGAGGATTTCGACGTTGCGTACGATCGCCTGCAGGAGGCAAAACTTCTCGATCCGCGAGTTTCCGTTGCTCCGGGACTAGAGGCTATCCGGCGGGCCCGGAGGCCTGAGTTTGCCGTCAACCGCGACAGATCGCCGCAAAAGATCCGGACCGATGTTACGTTCGCTGGAAATCTTGCATTCGTAAGCATTTTCGACGCGGTGCAGGTCATTGAAAGCGGCAAAATGACAGGGCTTTTGGTGATCAAATCGGACGTTCATCTGGCTAACGTTTCGTTCAATGAAGGGAAGATCGTCGACGCTGAATGCAACGGCCTGAACGGTGTAGCAGCATTCCGAGAAATAATCGAACTAAACGGCGGGACGTTTGAATTTTCAACTTCCGATCACGAGTTTCCGGTCGTTATTACGATCACCAGTAATACAAATTTCCTTCTCGACGTTTTGACCGAGTTGGACAATGAGCGGGCAGAGAAACAGGGCCTGCGAAATGTGGCCGACGACCTGATGTAGAAACTCGTTCACCAGGCGAAAACCTTGCCTTTTTTCGGTTGACTTAACAATCCTCTTACCCCAAAATATAGTGTCCTTGCTCACACACGGCACTATAGAATGTTCAAGCTCCAACGCCTCGAAATTACCGGCTTTAAATCCTTTGCAGACTATACCGAGATAGCTTTTACCGGTAACGGCATAACTGCGGTCGTCGGGCCGAACGGCTGCGGAAAATCGAACGTCTCGGACTGCATATCGTGGGTGCTCGGCGAACAGCGGGCCAAGAGCTTGCGCGGCAGTGAAATGAAAGACGTGATCTTTCAGGGTTCGCGTAACCGCAAGCCGAGCGGTATGGCCGAGGTTGTGCTTCACCTTGTTCGCGACGAGGACGCGACCGACCCGGACGATGAGGAGCTGGTCGACATCGACGAAGCCCTGAGCGAGATCGACGAAAAGGCGGTTGATGTTTCGGCGTTTGAAACCACGGCCAATGCCGAGAGCACAGAAGCTGTCGCTACTCTGGAAACGGATATCATCACAAACGGCTTCCACGATATTCAAGAGGACTCCGAGGTCGAGGTAGTAAAGGTCGCACAGGTCGGTTCGGTGCAGACACTCGAACGCCCGGTTAAGACGAAACGCCATTGGCGGCCGCGGTCGATCGCGTTGGATTTTGCTCCGGGTGAAGCGGTCTCGGTCGCTCGCCGGCTTTATCTCTCCGGCGAAAGCGAATACTTGCTCAACGGTAAGCATTGCCGCCTTCGCGACATCCACGATCTTTTCGCCGGTACCGGACTCTCGGGCGCCCATTACGCGATCGTCGAACAGGGAAGGATAGGCCAGGTGCTTTCCGCTAAACCTTCGGACCGCCGCAATCTGATCGAAGAAGCCGCCGGCATTTCGAAATTCCGCACGCGCCAACGTGCCGCCGAGGCCCGCCTCGAATCCGCAAAGCTGAATCTTTCGCGTATCTCCGACATCGTTTCTGAGATCGACAAGCAGGCGAACTCGCTGCGGCGCCAGGCGGGAAAAACGCGCCGGTTTATCGCGCTGCAGGAAGAGTACCGTGTTCGACTTCGCGAGCTGTTCGCGGCCGAAGGGAAACACTACACGACGCTGATCGGCGAGCTCGATCTGGAACTCGAGAAGGCCCAAGCCGCGGAAAAGGAATTCGTCTCACAGGTCGAGGCGCGTGAGACCGCATTTCGCGAGGCGACAGAGAACGCACGGCGAGCCGAAGAGGCTCTTGCGGAAGTTCGCCGCGAGCATGCCAAGAACGCGCTGGAGTGCGACCGTGCCGATCGCGAGCATCGATATCAATCGGAACAGGTCGTCGGATTGAACAACCGGCTTGAGTCGCTGCGTTCCGACGGCCTGGCTATCGAAGAGCGGATCAAGCTGGTCGATTCCGAGGTTGAACGGCTTCGGAAGGATGAAGAAAAAGAAGCTATAGAGGCGGACGCTTCACGCGAGCTGCTTGGCGAGGCTGAAAGGCAGCTTTCTGAAAGAGCGGCGGTCGCGAGGGCCATCGAAGAAAGGCTCGAAGCTGTTCGCGATTCGCTCATCAGCCATACCGCGGCGATCGAACGGTTCGCCGAGATCGAACGCCAGTTAACGCTCAATACCGAGCGGCTTCACGAACGCCGGCTCGGGTTGGAAGGTGAGCTTGAGCGCGCTGAGCAATCGATCGAGGATCACAAAAAAGAGGCCGCCAGGCTTGCGGCCGAAATCGCGGCAGAAAGGACAAAACTTGATGAGCTGAACGAGGAAAAGAAGGATGTGCTGGCCGCCTCGACAAGCGCTCGCGAATTGCTGCTTCGGTCCGAGGATGAACACGAAAGGACCCGCGACGAATATTCCGCAAAGAAACACCGGCACGACGCGCTCAGAGAGCTCGAAGAGACGCGGGCGGTTTACTTTCCCCAAGTCCAGCGGCTCTTCGCCGAACAGGAAAACATCGGCGTAAAACCTTTGGGCGTTTTGGCCGACTTTCTTCAGGTGGACGAAGCGGCGGAACGCGCCGTCGAAGCTTTATTTGGGACGTATCTTCAAACGATCCTCGTTTCAACGGGATCGGAAGCGGAAAAGATCGGCCGCTGGGCGGGTGAAAATGACGTCGGAAGGATCTCGACGTTGGTCATCGGAAATATCCCTTTGGACGAGCGTTCGACGGGCCGTGACGGAGCTTTGACCATCGCTGGACTTATCGGCGCGTCTGACGGTTTGGAATCGATACTCAAAGGCTTATTTCCCCGCGAGATGTCTGCGGTTTTCGTTGAAGACGTACGATCGCAGGGGCCCGACCGGCTTGACGCGGTGGTCGATCGGGAGGGCCAATTGGCCGTGCAGGGCCGGTTGTTCGTAAGCGGCTCGCGAAGCTCGGAAGAGAAAAATGCTTCGCTGCTCGCCTTCAAACGTGAGCTTCAGGGGCTTGGCAGATCGGTGGAAAAATTGGCAAAAAGTGTCGCCTCTGCCGAAGATGAGGTTGAGCGGAACCGGCTGGCCCTGGTCGAGCAGGAAGAGAAAACGGTCGACCTTCAGTCGCTGATCATAAAGATCGAACGCGGCCTGGTCGGACTCGAGCTGAACGAAAAAGCGAGCGTCCAGGAGATCGAACGTGCCAACCGCCACCGCACGGTCGTGATCTCCGAGATAGAACAGGTCGATCGCGAAACGGACGATCTCGCAAAACGACGCAGCGAAGCAGCGGCCGGCGGCGAGCAGGCGGAAACGCTTCGGGCATCGGTCTCCGGCGAGCTTGAGGTCATTAACAAAGAACTTGAGGCAGCCCGCGCTGACGTCGACGCCGAGTCGGCAGTCGTTAATGAAAAACGTACGCTGGCCGCTACCTCGGGCGAACGCAGACGGTCCGTACAATTCGCGCTCAAGCGGCTCGAGAACGAACGCAGCGACCTTGAGGCGCGGATCAGTTTTCAGGACCTCGAAACAAGCGAGATAAACGAAAAGATCCACCGGCTCCGCAATTCGATCGGTGAGATCGCAGAACGTCTGGCGCTGGCGAATTCGGACATTGCCGGTGAGGAAGATCAGCTTGCCGAAGCGATGTCCGAGCTGGACAAAGCGCGTGCCTTTGCCGACGCCGTTAGCAACGAGCTGGCCGAGCTGAACCGCCGTTCTGCCGACGCTATTAACGCACGAAGCTCGATCGAGGTCCGGCAGGCCGAGGCGGTAACTCACTTACGAAACCTGAACGAAAAGTGCCATCACGAACTCAACCTCGCCCTCGCGGACGTCGTCGATGAAACCGAGATCGCGGCAGATTTTGACCTGGCCGGAGCGAGAACATTCGTTGAAGACCAGCGGCAGCGGCTGGAAGGTTTCGGGGCGATCAACATGCTTGCGGTCGAAGAATTGACCGAAGCGGAAGAGAGACTGGAGTTTCTCACCTCGCAGCGTCAGGACATCATCGACAGCATCGCGTCGGCCGAAGATGCCCTCGGCGAGATAAAGATACGCTCCCGGGCACGGTTCAAAGAGGCGTTCGAAGCGATCAACACAAATTTCACGCAGTTTTTCAGTGAACTGTTCGGCGGCGGCCGCGGCGAAATGACGCTCCTCGAATCGGACGACATTCTCGAGGCCGGCATCGAAATAGCGGCCCAGCCGCCGGGCAAACGCCTTCAGAATATTTTGCTGCTTTCGGGCGGCGAAAAGGCGATGACGGCGATCTCGCTCGTCCTCGCGATCTTTAAATACCGGCCGTCGCCGTTCTGTTTGCTCGACGAGGTCGATGCCCCGCTTGACGATGCTAATGTCGGCCGATTTGTCGATAAGATCGCGGAAATGTCCGAGAAGACACAGTTTATCGTCATCACCCACAATAAGCGGACCATGGAGGCCGCCCGGGCGCTTTACGGCGTTACGATGCAGGAACCCGGTATCTCTAAAGTGGTTTCCGTCAAATTCGACTAGGTCCAGCCCGTTCCCGTCGTCCGTGCAAACCTTCGGCGGACATTGCACATCAAAGGAATCTGTTTCATCCTTATGTTCCGGCCTGGGAGCTGATGCTTTTGTTTACTACTCGAAAACTGGATCTTACTTTCTGGGCTGCCGTTGCCGTGGCGGCGATCTTCGCGACAAGTGTGTTACAGGCGCAAACGCGTAAGCCCAAAGCTGCCGCAAATAAACCGGCAGAAGCTCCCGATGCCAACCGGTCCGAACAGAGCGTGCCGATACCCGTGCCGACCCCTTCCAAGCGGAACGAACGCCCAGGCCAAACCGAGCCCGTGGGCAGCCAAAAGAGTACCTCCGGAGCGAACCCGCCGCAATCGAATTTAGAAGCGTCATACCGATACGAATTTTCTCAACCCGAATTCGTCGTATCGAGCATAAAGATCGAACACGGCCCGAACGGCCCGGGAACGATCTCTTTCAAAAAGAAGGGCAACGACGAAACTATCTCGGACCCGATACATGTCTCGCCGAAATCGATAGCCCGCATCAATGATGCGTTGGCAGCACTGGATTTTCTTTCTTCGACCGAAAACTATCAGTACGAAAAGGACTATTCGCATCTCGGCGTCACGAAATTCGCGTTCTCGCAAAACGGCCGTTCGCGCGATATAAGCATTAGCTGGACCGAGAACAAGAATGCCAGGGTCCTGATGGACGAATATCGCAAGATCAGTAATCAGTTCATCTGGATGTTCGATATCTCACTCTCACGGGTGAACCAACCCCTTGACGCTCCTCGACTTCTGGACAGCCTCGATTCGATGATCAGGCGGAATGAGATCTCCGACCCGCTTCAGATGGAACCTTTTCTGCGTGAACTTTCAAACGACGAACGAATTCCGCTGATCGCACGGAACCATGCGTCGAGGCTTGTTACGCAGTTGGAGAAAGAACGAAAAAAAGCTTCTAAATAAGAATTTAATTTGGAGAGATGCTTCCGTCGTCCGCGAACTTGGGCGAAGATGCGGGGAAGTCTGCCTTTGGATAAGGCCCGGACCTTTTCCAATGCCGCCGACGAAGAATCGGGAACCGGCACGCCCCAACCTTCCTGGCGGACCGAGTGTACCTGTCCGGAAACGAACCGGCCGTCCGGAGCGAGGTGAACTTCGAGGACCATCGTCAGGGCCAAGTCTGCCTCAAGCCTGAACCAGCCGTAAGTTGCAAAATTCCCAAGCGAATAGGCTATCAGCCGGTCCTTGTAAATTTCCATTCCGCGTAGGACATGCGGGCCGTGGCCCAGGACCAGATCGGCGCCGGCATCGATCACCGTCCTCGCAAACAGCGGGAGATTTCCGCGTTTTTCACCGAAGAACAACTCGGTCTGTTTCGGGACGTTTTGGGCAGCGATGCCTTCCGCTCCGCCGTGAAAAGAGACCACGACGATATCGGCACGTTTCGCCGCCGCCCGGACCAATCGCCGGGCCGCGGTAAGGTCGTTTACATTCGGCGAGATGCTGTTGTGAGCGAACCCGATGAAGGCGATCTTTTTCCCCTTGGCTTTAAGAACGGTGGTTGAAAACTTAGCGCGGTCGCTTCCGGCGTGTTTTATTCCGAATGCGTCCAGCGTTTTTCGCGAGCTCGCTCGTCCGGCAGCTCCAAAATCCGAGGCATGATTGTTCGCTAAACTTAGTACATCGAACCCCGCATCCTTCAAGTGTTTTGCGTACCGGGTCGGCATCCTGAATGCAAAGCACCGAACCGGCGGCGGCGTTTCTCCAGGTGGGACCGGTTTCGGCTCGGGACACTTTTCCGAAACACCGCTATCGACGATCGGGGCTTCCATGTTGCCGAACGCGACATCGGCCTTCGACAGGATCGGCTCAACTTTATCGAGAAGATCGGCTCCGTCGTTCGGCGGCATTCTTGTGTCATTCGGGAACGGCGAGCCAAGCATTATGTCGCCGACGGCGGCGATCGTGATCACGTCATCCTGGAATCTCGCCGGGGTGGTCGGAGGGATGGTTTCCGCCTCGATCCGCTGCGGCCGGATGGTTTGACCGGTACACGCGGACGAAAGCCCGCATGCGATCGAAAGCACCGACACACCGATCACAGATAGCGATCTATTAACGTACGACATAACTTACCGAAACGCTTAGATGTCGTTTCGGCCGCAAGAGCTGATCAATTTTACGAATACTATATAGGGTGAACAGCTAAGTCTTTCCAGGCATCGGATCGATCATGCACCGGCCGGCGCGATCTTCTCCGAAACCTCCGGCTCGCTGGCAGCCGATATTTCGCCTGTATCGGCGATCATCGCCTCATCTACCAGTTTTTTCTGCTCCAACTCATGGATCGTGTACGAGCCCGTTGCCGGCGATGCCGATGGCGCCCTGCCAACGTATCGGAGTTCGAATTTATCTTCGACCAGAACGCGAAGCCGCGGCTCGACGAATGCCCATCCGCCCATGTTTTGCGGCTCTTCCTGCGTCCAGAAGATCTGGTCGGCGTTCGGATATGATGCGAGGATCTCAGTCAGTCGTGCCGCTGGGAAGGGATAGAACTGCTCGAGCCGGACGACAGCGACGCGGCCGTCGCTCGCTTCTTCTCGCGACGGCTTCGAGATCGTAGAATACCTTGCCGCTGCAAATGACGACGCGTTTGACCGCCGATCTGTCGGACGATTTTAGCATCATCGATCACGGGCTGAAATCCGCCTTCGGCAAGTTCGCCCATCGTCGAAGCCGCGGCCGGAAGCCGCAAAAGGCTCTTCGGCGTCATTACGATCAACGGCCGGACGATTTCCTGCTTCACCTGACGGCGGAGAAGATGAAAATACTGCGCCGGCGTGGTCGGATAGCAGACCTGCAGATTGTTCTCGGCGCAGAGCTGCAGGAAGCGTTCGAGCCGGGCGGACGAATGCTCCGGGCCCTGGCCTTCATAACCGTGCGGCAGCAGCATCACGAGCCGGCATGTTCTGCTGCCATTTGTCTTCGGACGCAGCGATGTACTGGTCGATGATGACCTGGGCGCCGTTGGAAAAATCGCCGAACTGAGCTTCCCACATTACAAGATCGTCCGGGCATTTGACCGAATAGCCGTACTCGAAACCCGAGCACGCCTGCTTCGCGAGAGCGTGCTGTCGAAAACGTAAAAACGCGCCTTCGGGTTTTGCTCATTTCGCAGCTCGGTCAGCGGCGACCAGCGTTCGCCGGTCAGCGTGTCGTACATCGAGGCATGCCGCTGCGAGAATGTTCCGCGGCCCGAATCCTGACCGCTGAGGCGGACCGGAAATCCTTCGAGCACAAGCGACCCGACCGCCATCGCCTCGGCAAAGCCCCAATCCATCGGCACCTCGCCCGTGCCCATCTTTGCACGCCGTGCAAGCTGGCCGACCATCTTCGGATTGATATGAAAGCCTTCGGGCACGAGCGAGATCTTTTCGGACAGCGGTTTTCAGAACGTCGCCCGGTCTGCACCTGTTTCGAAACACGTCGAACCGTCCTCGTCGACGACCGGCGGTGCGAGAGCGGTCCTGTCTTCGGTTTCTCCGCCGCGATCTGTTTTGCGCGTGCCAGGATGCCTTCGTATTTTTCGACGACCTTGTCGGTCATCGCATTCAGGTCGTCTTCGGTGATCACACCTTCGCGGATCAGATGCTGCGCATACAGATGCCGCGTGCCCGGGATGTGCCTTCACGCGGGCGTACATCACCGGCTGCGTGTAGCTCGGCTCGTCGCCCTCGTTGTGGCCAAGGCGGCGGAAGCCGACCAGGTCGAGCACGACGTCCTTGTTGAACTCGTGGCGGTAATCCAGCGCGATCTGGATCACGCGGATACGCCGCTTCCGGGGTCGTCGCCGTTGATGTGGAAGATCGGCGTCTGCGTGATCTGCGCGGCGTCGGTTGAATAGATCGAGCTGCGGCCGAGTTCCGGCGACGGTCGTAAAGCCGATCTGGTTGTTGATGACGATGTGGATCGTGCCGCCGGTGCGGTAACCCGGCAGGTTCGCAAGCTGCAGCGTTTCCATCACGATGCCCTGGCCGGCAAATGCCGCGTCGCCGTGCAGCAGCACGGGCATGACAATGTCGTATGACCTCTTCGCGAGTCTTGTCTGTTCGCCGTTGCGAAGATCGTCCTGCTTGCCGCGGGCCATTCCTTCGACGACCGGATTGACAAACTCGAGATGGCTCGGGTTACAGGAAAGCTCGATCCGTATGTCCCGGCCGGCCTTGGTTTTTCGTATGCCGATCGCGCCCTGGTGGTATTTCACGTCGCCTTCGTCGGCCGGGAACGCTCGGGTGCGACGTGCCTTCGAATACCGTGAAGATGCGCTCGGCCATGTCGCCGGTTTCCGGGATCGCCGACGATGTTCGAAAGCACATTCAAACGGCCGCGATGGGCCATTCCCATGTAGATCTCGTCGACGCCGCGTGCCGACGCACCCTCGACAAGCTGGTCGAGCATCGGGATGACGGTCTCGCAGCCTTCGAGCGAAAATCGTTTCTGGCCGAGATATTTCTTGTGCAGGAACTGTTCGAACTGCTCGGCCTCGATCAGCTTTTGCAGCAGCTCTTTTCGCGTATCTCGGGTCAAGCGGCTCGGTATCGACGAACTGTCTCGCGCACCTGCGCGCGGATCCATTCCTTTTCTTCCTTGCTCTGAATGTGGCGGTATTCGATGCCGACCTTGCCGCAATACGCTTTGCGGAGGATATCGAGGATACGGCGCAGCGTCGCGGTCTTTTCGCCGTGCAGGCCGCCGGTGATGAATTCGCGGTCGAGGTCCCAGATCGTCAGGCCGAAGTTTTCGAGATCGAGCTCCGCCGCATGCTGCGAGGTCATATTGAGCGGGTCGATGTCCGCCAGCAGGTGGCCGCGGATGCGGTACGCGTTGATCAGCTGCAGTACGTTCGCCTGTTTTTCGGCCTGCTCGGCGAAGCGGTCGCCGCCGAGCAGCGACGGGTTGTAATCCTGCGCCCAACGGAGCGGCGGATAATTGATCTCGAGGTCGTCAAAGATCTCGTCGTAAAATTCGTGCTGGCCGATAAGAAATTCGTGGATCCGTCGCGAGGAACAGCCCGCTTTCGGCACCCTGGATCACGCGGTGGTCGTAGGTGCTGGTCAGCGTGATGATCTTGCTGATGCCGAGCTGCGAGAGCGACGCCGGCGTCATCGCCTGGTATTCGGCCGGATATTCGATCGCACCGGTCGCGATGATCGCGCTCTGGCCGGCCATCAGCCGCGGATTCGAAGCGACCGTGCCGATCGTTCCGGGATTGGTCAGCGAGATCGTCGTGCCCTGAAAATCGGCGATCTCCAGCTTGCCGTCACGGGCCTTTTTTACCTGTTCGTTGTAGGCGGCGAAGAACTCGGCGAAGTTCATCGATTCGCAGTTCTTGATGTTTGGGACAAGCAGGTTGCGCGAGCCGTCCTTTTTCTCGATATCGATCGCGATGCCGAGATTGATGTGCTCATTCTCGATCCGCGACGGGGCACCGTTCACCACGGCCGTAACCGTGGTTCATGCTGCGGGTAAGCTTTGGCAGCCTGAACGATCGCCCAGGCGATAATGTGCGTGAACGAAGCCTTGCCTCGTCCGGCTGCCTGTAGACTGATCGTTGATTATGCTCCGATTTTCTTCCAGCACCTTGACCGGCATCGTGCTGAACGACTCGTCGCCGTCGGAACCGAAAGGCTCTGCTCCATGTTCTCGACGATCTTTTTCGAAGAGCCGACGAGGGCCTTTGCGTTAGCATCGGGCGCAGCCGCAGGTTGAGGCTGGACCTTTTTCGCCGGCACCGGAGTCGCGGACGCTTTGACTTCCGCAGGCTGGGCGGTCGCTGAAGCAGCCGGTGCCGCGGTGCCGTTCTTTTCGTTCAAAAGCTCGTCGAAATACTCCTGCCACGATTCGTCCACAGAAGCCCTGTCGGCCCGAAATCTTGTCAGCAACGCCTCGACGTAACTTGCATTCGCCCCAAAATTCTCAGCGATCAATCCAGATAAATTAGTTTCCTTTTCGCTCACGCTTTAACCTCAATAAATATTCACAGATAACTAACTATTCTATCGCAAACAAGCGTTAATTAATAAGGGTGCGAAAACAGGGACGGGACGGCTAATTGCCTGAAAGCGGATTCGGGATGCGGAGCTGTACATCGATAGGAACGACGCGTTTGAAACTGAACCCGAACTTCTTGAATTTGCCGAAAACGAGGATCCTGCCGTTGATGGCCCATTCGTTTTTCGAATTCGTTGCTTCGGACCATGCGGCCCGCAGGACCTTTGAGGTTGGCAGGAATACCGTCGCGGGACCCGGGAGGATAGTAGTGCCGGCTTTTTCGACATTAAAAGGTATGTTGAGGTCGCGGACCTCGACGGGAATGCCGTTGACGGTGAAATCACGGAAGCTCAACATATCAACGCGCCCTTCGTAACCCGCAGATCGAAGCTCGGCCGTTACGGCAAGGGTCACACCGCTTACCGAAATATCCGTTACGCTCGGTTGTCCCACGACGACGTAAGGTTTGTCGTCACCGATCGGTTCATTTTTTACCGTAAGCGTTTCGCTGTGAACCTTGTATCCGCGTATTTTTTTGGGAAGTTCCTGCGTTTGAGCATTAACGATAAGGCCGAAGGGCAGTAGAAGGAGAACTGCGGCACTGCAGAGAAAGGCGGACATTCAATTAGCGGAAGACTTAGACTTTTTTTTCGACTCCGGCTCGCCGGGCTCTTTTTCAAGATCGAGCTTGATGGCGTCCAGGATCCCATTTATAAATTGAGTAGCCTCGAACGTTGAAAACCTGCGGGCAATTTCCAGCGCCTCATTTATAACCACTGTATGAGGCGTGTCCTCGAACAGAAACTCATAGACGGCGAGCCTAAGTACATTCCTGTCAACAATTGCCATCCGCTCGATGCGCCAGTGTTCGGCACGGGTCCGGATGCGGTCGTCGATGACCGTTTTGTTGGAAAGAGCGCCTGTTACGAGATTATTTGCGAACTCGCGGGTCTTGGGGTCGGAATCGGTGTCACCGAGTTCGTTCCAGTAATTTTCGGTGAGGTCCTTGCTGTCAGGGTTGATGACATCGGCGGAGAACATCATTTGAAGCGCAGATTCGCGCGCTTTCCGGCGAGTGCCTGTATTCTTACCTGACTTATCAAACGACATGTGGAAAAGCCTTTTTGTCTTGCCCTTGCTCTTTTTCCCCGGACCCTATTTCACGATAAAGATTTGCGACCTCGACGGCGGAAAACGCCGCTTCATAGCCCTTATTGCCGGCCTTTGTGCCACAGCGGTTTATGGCCTGCTCAAGAGTGTTTGCCGTAACGACGCCGAAAATTACCGGAACGCCGGTCTCAAGCGAGACCTGCCCGACCTTTGCTGCCTCACCCGCAACATAATCGAAATGTGCCGTCTCACCGCGGATGACGACACCGAGTGCGATGATAGCGTCGAACCGTCCGCTGTCCGCGATCTTTTTCGCGGTTGCCGGCAACTCGAATGAGCCCGGCACCATAAAAACCTCGACCGAATCTTCATTCGCACCCAAGCTTTCAAGCCCCTCGACCGCCCCGTCCAACAGTTTGGACGTGAGAAAATCGTTCCACCGGCTGACGACGATCGCAAAGCGGACACCGTCAGCATTCAATTTTCCGCGATGGATCTTTGGTCTCAAATCAATACTCCTGCTGTTTTCCTATCGGCCCTTCCAAGTATAGAGAACGGTAATCGCGGTTGACAAGCCAAAAAGCCGCTTTGCAAACCGCCGAAAATCCGTGATATTTTCTAACTTCGGCTTGCAAACGGGTTAATCCCACCAAAATCTCTTAATTGTGAACAAACGCATATTGATCACCGGCGGTGCCGGATTTATCGGCTCGCATTTGGCTTCGCATCTTCTGCGTGAAGGCGGATGGGACATAACGATCGTCGACGATCTGAACGATTTTTATTCGCCCGATATAAAACAGGCGAATCTTCGAGCTATCGGCGTCCCAGGCGACTACCGCTTTGTCAGAGCAGACATTCGCTCGGCCGAAGACCTTCGCGCAATATTCGATGAAACTTCGTTCGACAAGATAGTTCATCTTGCGGCCCGCGCAGGCGTCCGGCCGTCGCTTTCGCAGCCGAAGCTTTATGCTGAAACGAACGTCAACGGAACGCTGAACCTGTTGGAGCTGGCCCGTGACTATGAAGTGCCGCACTTTGTTTTCGGCTCGTCGTCCAGTGTTTATGGGATCAACAGCAAGGTGCCGTTTTCGGAAGACGACCCTGTAGTTCATCCGATCTCGCCGTATGCCGCAACCAAGGCGGCGGGCGAACTGCTTTGCCATACGTACTCGCATCTATACGGAATTCGTACCGTCGGATTACGGTTCTTTACGGTCTACGGTGCCCGGCAGAGGCCCGATCTGGCAATACACAAGTTTTCGCGGCAGATATCGGAAGGAAAGCCGATCCAGGTTTTCGGCGACGGTACCACGCGACGCGATTACACATACATAGACGACATTATCCAGGGCGTTCGCGCGGCGATCGGCTATGAGGGCTCGATGCACGAGGTCTTCAACCTGGGCGAATCGGAAACGACCGAGCTCAACCGGCTGATCGAGCTGATCGAAGAGAATCTAGGAAAAAAGGCAACGATCGACCGCCAGCCGATGCAGCCCGGTGACGTGCCCGTCACATTTGCCGACATCTCCAAGGCAAGAAAACTGCTCAATTACAACCCGACAACGAAGATCGAACAGGGAATACCGAAGTTCGTCGAATGGTTCAAATTCGCAAACCCAGCGGAAACTGCACGAAACGCTAAATAAACTCGACTACAGACCGCTTCAAAACGATAGTTTGTGTCGATGAAGCGCGGAATCGATAGTCGGACAAACTGCGTGCCGGCTTCGATAATCTCCACGATATTCCCGGCAGCATCCTTCGCCGCGGACCGGCCTCTCACAGGAAGGCTACCTCACGCTCAACCTGAACGAAACCATCGACGTCAGCAACCGGTGTAAACGCAGATCGTGATTCGAAGGTGCCCCGCAAAGCGATCGGAAATCAGTTCTCAAATGAATAGAATGAAAGCACGGCGGAGAGATTTTGCAGGAACCAAACCACCATTGCCGAAGAACTTCGGAGTAAACGCATCGCTCGAATGTGCGAAATTCGCTGATCTCATACTCAAACTCTTGTGCTATACTGCCGATTGCCAGACCTTGGCCTTTTAGCCAAACCTTTTCCTCACGATCGCCGAAAATATGTTGATAAAAACGAAGTCGCGTAAGCCTCAAATTGCGCTTATTCCTTTTGCTAGCGTTGATCTTAGTGTCGCTTGAAGCTGTGCATACTCAGCCACAAGGTGGTTACGCCCCTCAGCTGCCGGCGCCCCGTTGCCGCGATTGCTTTACAGCCCGACGGGAAGCTGGTGGTGGCGATTTCGAATTGCTGCGGACCTAGGATGCGGCGCTTGAATGTCGACGGCTCGACGGATCCGACATTCTCATATACTAATCAGGTTGATTTTTGGCCTGAGATGCTTGCACTGACGCCAGACGGTAAGATATTGGCCGCCAACTATGAACGTGTGATCCGCTTGAATTCCAATCGTTCAAGAGATAATTCATTCCAAGAGCCGTTTTTCGCCGCTCCCGTTCTCCAGTGCTGCTGAATGACATAGTCAGTCTACCAAGCGGCCACACGTATATAGCTGGACAATTCGAAACTGTAAACGGTTTGTCTCGTCAAAACATTGTTAGGCTGTACGCGAACGGGACTGTGGACTTAGATTTCACGGGTTCACAGGCGAATGGCGCGCTGGAAGAAGTTGTAGTGTTGCCGGACGGCAAGGTTATGGTCGGAGGCCATTTCACAAGTATCAACGGCGTACCCCGCGTCGGGATCGCCCATCTTAACATTGACGGCTCTCTCGATCCTTCGTTTTCCGCATCTCTGATAGGAAACGGCTTACAAGGTGATATGTACGCAGAAACGATCTCGAGACAGCCTGACGGTAAGTTTATTATCGGCGGGGCTTTCGCTGTGACCGGCGGCGGGCCGACGCACATAAATCTTATTCGTCTAAACGCGGATGGTTCGCACGATCCAAGCTTCACGCTTTCCGCCGAAGACCGCCAGACGAGAATTGTTGTCTCGACTGCGGTCCAACCAGACGGAAAGGTTCTTGTTGGCGGAACGATAAGGCGCTGAACAATGATACCTCCTACCGCGTTCTCGCCCGGTTCAACCCTGACGGATCCCGGGACAATTCGATCTATCGCATCAAAAGTCCCAGCCAGTACGCGATGATTATTGTGCAGCCTGACGGAAAAATAGTTATGGGAGGGTCCTCTTTCGAACCGCTTCACCGCTTTCGAAGCGACGGAAAACTGGATGCTCCGTATGCCCGATTCGATTTCGATGGTGACGAAAGGACGGACCTGTCCGTCTTCCGGCCCTCGGATCGTACCTGGTTTATTCACACAGGCCAGGCATTTACCTCATTCCACTTCGGCGAGCCGACCGATCTGCCCGCAGCAGCGAGATGCCGACGGCGTCGCGAAGACGGATTTCGCGGTGTTCCGCCAGGCGAACGGCACATGGTACTGGATAAACTCTTCGACCTTCACCTTTAGTTTTCAACATTGGGGCGAGCCGGGCGATATTCGGTGCCAGGCAGATTCAGCTCTCGTCGCGGCTGGATATTTTCCGGCCCTGCAACTCGACCTGGTATCGTTTTTCAGAAGGACGACGGCTCGTGTTTCCCTAAATTCGGCACTTGGAGAAACCGGCGATGTACCGGTTTCCGGAACCTTTCTGTGAAACGTCGGTACAATTCGTTAATTCCAGTCCCGCGGTTTACCGCCCATCTAACGGAAGGATCTACAACGTACATGGTCCGGCTACTCATTCATGCCAGGTAGGTAGTCAACTCGATCTCCCGGACGCGGGAGATTTTGACGGCAACTTTGTAACGGACGGGGCTGTATTTTCGCCCGCGTCAGGCCGGTGGTTGACGAATCAAGGAATTTACCATTGGGGCGAGCCCGGCGATATACCTTTCCCGGGGGATTACGACGGCGACCACCGTGACGATATGGTCTTGCGTCAGTCGACCGGCACCTGGTAGAATGATCAGCCTCGACCGAAAGATAGCGCTTTTCAAATAGGCGCGCAGGAGATATTCCGATAATCCGAGTTCATATTTGTACGGCCAATAATCGCGTTTTGCGCTAAGTTTACTGTTTACCTAATGGTCGCCCCACGGGATCGATCTCAATTGCCACTCGTCGCCCGGAAATCTTTCGGCCAGGGTTTTCGCAGTGTTGCCGAGTTCGTTGTGGTCGTGCGAACCGGAATAACGGCTGACGCCGCGGTAGTAAACGGCCTGCGGTGCGAACTGCGAGTCGGGAAACTGGTTCAGCACCGCGTCGAAGTGACGTTCGGCCTCGGCCCAGTTTTTCCGTGCGAAAGCGAGCCGCCCTAGACCCATTTCGAGATCGGCCCGGAACTCGTCCTTGGGCAGGTAGCCTTCGAGCCGCCAGCGTTCTTTGCCTTCGGGGTCGAGTATAAGGACGGTGGGCGTCCAGAATGCGTCGAAGCGGCGGAAATTTTTCGGATTCTCTTTGACGTGGACACCAAGCGGGATGAAATTCTCTTCGATGAACGACGCCAGACCGGCGTCTTCGTACGACTCTTGTTCGAGTCGCAGACAGGCACCTCATTGAGGGGCGGCACTGAAATCGATAAGCAGCGGTTTGTTTTGGGTTTTCGCTTGATCTAAAGCTTGATCAGCGTCTTTGATCCAATTGACTGGCACTTGTTTACCTCCTCTATCCGATCGTAGAAACGCAGATGACCATCCATGAAGTGCCGCGCCAGAAACTACTATAACGGGCGGCAGATCTCCTTTCCCCAGGGCGTTCCGGTGGCCCGCTCGACACCTTTTTTCACGTCCTCAAATTTCCAACCGATCCGCTGAAGGATCGCTCCGTCAGCGAACTCGATCCGGTTGATCTGGACCGCCTCCTCAAAGAGCTTTCCGTG
The DNA here is from genome assembly GCA_963763355.1 of uncultured Acidobacteriota bacterium. Lineage (GTDB taxonomy): Bacteria > Acidobacteriota > Blastocatellia > Pyrinomonadales > Pyrinomonadaceae > OLB17. The sequence continues at coordinate 10,413 of CAVXOI010000007.1, read as the reverse complement.
GGAACCGGCCAGGCTTTTCGCGTCGATCACGTCGCTTGGGCCGAGCAGGCTAAAGGCAGCCAACTTTTTTGTCGCTCCGTTCTTCAGATCTACCGCGACAGGAACTGCCTGTGGACGACATTGGTCGGGCGAGCTATTTCAGTAAAGCGGTATTCCCAGAAAATGATCTGAACCGTCTTGCCGCTATCGTTCCTTACCGCAGCGGTATAAGTGTAGGCAGTCTGGTCCTCTGCTTTTGGGGTGCGCGATTCATGGAGGGCCTTGTCCATCGCGGCGCTTCGGGCATCCATCGATTCCCGGTTCGGGTCTATCGGGTTGTCCGTGCGTTGCTCGCGAGCTTTGCGTTGAAAATACTTGTCCTCGTGCGACATCTCTCTCGCCGGACTGGTCGGCGCCGGGGCGCGATCCTGTACTTTGACAACGAACCGCTCCCAACTCGAGCTAAGCACCGGCAGCGGCCCCTGAGAAAAGCAATAGGGCGAAGCCAGAAGAACAAGAAAAAGCATCCTGAAAAGGCGGAATTTCACGATGCTCAAGATTATATACCGGTTCGCCGAAAGGGGTCGAATTTTTGTGCGATCGGCACTCGCGTACTCTGCGACGAAACTCAGCAACCTTTGCAGTTAGGCCTTTTTTTTACCGCAAAGAACGCAAAGTTTAACGCAAAGTACACAAAATAGGACCACTGCTCCCGGCCGGCACCTAGGACCGCGGCGGGCCGCATGTTTCGGTCAGATCACTGCTTGAACGGCTGTTCAACCATCTTTTCGCCGTCGATGCTTAGTTGGCGTTTGGTTACTTTATTTTTGTCCGGCTGGACGTCGATAAATTCGAAATAGAGCTTGTCATCATCGCCTAGCCGTATCCAGCCCGGAACACCGGTTTGTCGGTTCAGGAAACGGATCGTCGCGCCTCCCTTGGCGTCGGCCATGAAGTGGAGCCGTTCGGGGTTCTTCCTGGGATTGACGGGATCGTGCGGGGCGTCAAAGCCCATGCCCATATTGCCGTTGTCCATAAGGCCGAGGCCGAATCGTTCGTAGCCATCGGCGTCAAGGATTATCATCCCGTGTGCGGGGCTGACGCGTTTTCCGACATGCGGAGGATCCGGTACAGGCGAACCCATGATGATGCGTTCGCGGCCCTTCTCGTCGACGATGATCAGCCCGCGTGCACGGATGACCTGCGGCGTCTGCCCGGCGTTATTTTCCGAGCCCGCCTCGACCTCCGAACGGCCGAACACAAGCTGGAACACAACGGCCCAAACACCGACCAAGAGCAGAGAGAGTAGAATTTTTGTTATCCGGTCGAACTCATGCATAAAGCCTCCTTTATTATTGATGGATCTGAGCTTCTGTCCCGGACGGGCCGGCATAGGTAAATCATCCTGTAACGCGTCTTCAGGCGCAGGAATATATCATCGGGACCTGGCCGCTGCAGATAGAGCTGGCGTCTGCCTATTGGTGGACGACCTTAACGGCGACGCACGCCTCGCCGCACTGCGAAACAGCGAACCGCTTAAGGCAGTTCAAGCAGCTTGACTTTTTTTACAATTTGAATAATTCTAATTCGCAATTGGGGTCAATTCGATGAAAGACTTCGAAGCTCTCGGATTAACAAAACAGCGGCAGGCTGTACTCCGCGTTATCCACGAAGCGGACGAGCATCTGACCGCAAACGATGTTTTTGAGAATGCCCGGCGGCATCTTCCGGGCATTTCGTTCGCAACTGTCTACAACTCCCTGCGATACCTGAAAAATGAAGGCCTGATAGCCGAGGTCCACTTTGGCACGGACGCGGCGCGTTACGACCGTAAGCTCACCCGGCACGACCACGCTATTTGCAGTGATTGTGGGAAGCTTGTCGATCTCGAGCTGTCTATTCCGGACGCGTTGCGCCAACAGGCCGCTAAGCTTTCGAAATTCAAAGCGGAATCGGTCGAACTGATCCTGCGCGGGCTATGTCCCGACTGCGTTCATAAGAAGAGCTGAAATCGTAATTCTGATTCAAAAAAGATCTTAGAAAATAACGTTCCAAGGAAGGTGATCAAAAATGGAAAATAGCAACGGACAAAATGGTTCGGGCAAATGCCCGTTCACAAGCGGTGCGGTACGCTTTACGACTGAGAGCATTCGGTCGAACCGCGACTGGTGGCCGAAAGGATTGAATCTGAACATCCTTCGGCAGCACTCTGAGAAGTCGGACCCGATGGGCGAGAATTTCGACTATGGTAAAGAATTTCTGACGCTCGACTACAAGGCGCTGAAGAAAGATCTCGCGGATCTTATGACGGACTCGCAGGATTGGTGGCCGGCGGACTTCGGTCACTACGGCGGTCTTTTTATCCGAATGGCATGGCACAGCGCCGGAACATATCGCATCGCTGACGGCCGCGGAGGCGGCGGTCGCGGACAGCAGCGTTTCGCTCCGCTCAATAGTTGGCCCGACAATGTCAGCCTCGACAAGGCCCGTCGTCTGCTCTGGCCGATCAAACAGAAGTACGGCCGTAAGATCTCGTGGGCCGACCTCATGATCCTCGCCGGGAATGTTGCGCTCGAGACGATGGATTTCAAAACGTTCGGTTTTGGCGGAGGCCGTGAGGACGTGTGGGAGGCCGATCAGGACGTTTACTGGGGAGCCGAGACGACCTGGCTCGGCGGTGACGTCCGTTACGCTCGCGGGTCTGAAGGCGCGGACAAGCAGGTCGGCACGCTTGTATCGGACGATGACGAGGATGCCGGTGAAAACTACAACAAGAGACGCGACAGACTAGAGAATCCGCTCGGAGCCACACAAATGGGCCTGATCTACGTCAACCCGGAAGGCCCTGACGGCAACCCCGACCCGCTTGCAGCGGCCCATGACATCAAGGAAACCTTTGGCCGGATGGCGATGGACCTCGAAGAAACCGTTGCGCTGATCGCCGGCGGGCACACGTTTGGTAAAACGCACGGTGCGGCGCCGTCGACACACGTGGGCATCGAGCCTGAAGGTGCGGGCATTGCGTCCCAGGGCTTCGGCTGGCATAGCAGCCATGGAACCGGCATGGGGCCCGACACGATCACAAGCGGCATCGAGGTCACGTGGACTGCGACGCCGACGAAATGGAGCAAAAATTTCTTCGAAAATCTTTTCGGCTTCGAATATGAACTCACGAAGAGTCCCGCCGGAGCGAATCAGTGGGTCGCAAAGGATGCGCCCGAGATCATTCCCGACGCCTACGATCCCAACAAGAAACACAAGCCGACAATGTTGACGACGGATCTTTCACTACGCTTCGATCCGGAGTTTGGTCCGATCTCAAAGCGGTTTCTTGAGAATCCCGATCAGTTTGCCGACGCTTTCGCTCGCGCATGGTTCAAGCTCACGCACCGCGACATGGGACCGAAGTCGCGCTACCTCGGGCCGGAAGTTCCTGCTGAAGACCTCATCTGGCAGGACCCGGTCCCTGCGGGCGATCCGTCCTATCTAAGCAATAAAGATGTTGCGGCGCTAAAGGCGAAGGTCCTCGAGTCCGATCTCACCGTTTCGGAGCTTGTGTCGGCGGCGTGGGCGTCGGCATCGACGTTCCGCGGCGGCGACAAACGCGGTGGAGCAAACGGCGCCCGTGTCCGGCTTGAGCCGCAGAGAAATTGGGAGGTCAACAATCCGTTCCAGCTCTCGAAGGTGATAACCACGCTTGAGGGCATCGCGAAGGATTCGGGCAAGACGGTCTCGACCGCAGACATGATCGTCCTTGGCGGATGTGCCGCTGTCGAGAAGGCGGCGAAGGATGCGGGATTCGACGTGACCGTTCCGTTCACGGCCGGACGCGGCGACGCATTGCAAGAGCAGACCGATATCGAAGCGATGTGGCATCTCGAGCCTCAGGCCGACGGATTCCGCAACTATAAGAAGAAACATCATTACACTCCTGCCGAGGAACTGCTCGTCGACAAGGCGCAGCAGTTGACGTTGACGGCTCCGGAGATGACGGTTCTCGTCGGCGGCATGCGCGTGCTCGGCGCCAACTACGACGGGTCGAAGCACGGTGTCTTTACCGACAAACCGGGTGTGTTGAGCAATGACTTTTTCATCAATTTGCTCGACATCGGCACTGCCTGGAAAGCGACTGACGATTCCGAACAGACATTCGAAGGCTCTGACCGCGTGACAAGCGAAAAGAAATGGACCGGCACGCGCGTCGATCTCATTTTCGGTTCCCACGCGGAGCTTCGGTCATATGCGGAGGTTTACGGATCGAGCGACTCGCAAGAGAAATTCGTCAACGATTTCGTCGCGGCATGGGACAAGGTGATGAATCTTGACCGCTTCGACCTGAACTCGTTCCGTCCACGGGGTTCAAGAAAGGTGGTCCGATGACGGACCACCTTTTTCGTTTTCGATAAACCGGAAGCTACTGCCTTGCTCCGACCGAAAGCAGGTATTCGACAATTGCCGCATGCCCGCCTCTTCCGGCCATGCTTCGAGGTGTCCGATATTCTTCAACCGTCACGGCAATCAGCGGCAGCGCAAGCACGGCCGCGAACGTCGTAGCAAAATCGAGGTGCCGCCATGACGCCTGGGCACGGACAGACAAGGCGCCGGCGACCAGGCCGAACAGAAGGATAACGGTCGGCTTTGCAAAAATGGTCAACGCTACCGAATCGCTAAGTCTAAGAACGAGATCCGAAATAACCGATGTCATATTTATCTCCTTTTTTTCGCGCGGCTTCGATCTCGGCACGCAGGTCGTCCGATTCACGCTCCCTGGACGACGGTCGGTTACGATAATGCACTTGAGTTATCGTTCATCGTCTATGAGCGCGGTATCAAAGCAGAATCGAACGGTTCACTCGATCATTCCTCGAGAAAATTCCGCTCGAACAACTTTTGCCCGCCGAGCGATGTATGGAAGGCATATGCCGCAAGCGCAAGGATGGCGGCGAGGATGACGAACGTGTTGGTCGCATACCACGCTGAAAAATCAGTAGTGATAGGCGCGCCGCGTAGGAGATGTTCGGTGTAAATTGCCGCCGCCATCGCCAGGAGGCCGAAGCGCACGGTAATAAAAACGAAAAGCCCTACGCCAAAGAACGCGAATATGCAGCTGATCTTTGGATCGCTTGCTCCGACAACCGTTTGGGTAAAAACGACCAGGAAGAAAATAGCCGCGGCCAACCATTGCCGGTGAGTGACGAGTCGGAGTAGAAACATTAAAAAGAAGAAAAAGAGGGCGACCAGGATAGCGGTCGTGAGACCATTCAGAAACCCCGAAGCGATGAGAACTCGGATATCGCTGACCCACCCGAATCCCTCGGTTGGGAGGGCGTTGAGCCGGAGGCGGGCGAAGTTTTCTACCGATTCTATAAGAGTAACGACAAGACCGAAAAAGATTCCGGCAAGGATGTCGCAGCCCGATCAGAGGATCGCGCAAATCGCCGCTCAACACTCGACTCCACGAGATGATCGTGTGAGGCAGACGTCGCCGAACGTGGGGCTCAAGGGCGATATAGAGCAGCCAGAAAACACCGCCCGCCAGGAGAGCCGGGGCGATTCCCATTAACAAGAAGTGTAGCACCTCCGCTTGCGTTGGGGTGTGGCAGGCGCGCCAAAAACCCAGCCGAGCAAACTCAACGCGAAGATAAAAACAGCTACTCTCGTCGCTCCGCGGCGATCTCCACGTCCATGTCGCAAATTGTAGCGAACCATCAAAAGGGCCCCAGCTAATATGGCGAGTTGGAAGATCAGAGCGATCATCGCTTGAATCCGCTGACCGGTATTCGGACCTACAGCGCCTTCTTGCCAGATTCTTGCCCAAGGTCCCCAAACTGCAAAGAACACCGGCTTTCCGCGATAGCTTGCGGCTTCGATCCGCATAGGAATATCCGGCTGGTCAGGATAGGTTCCCGACCATGCGGCCCGCGCATCCGCCATGGTATCCGGCCTCCATATCGGTTCGATGGAAGTAAATCTGGTCTGGTCCAATCCCGCCGCCGCAAACAGTGCGAACCAGTCCGGTGGGGGCGGATTTTCGCTGGTCGTATCGATCTGTGGCGGTACGGCAATCAATTCTGTTAAGTTACCAGCAGGATCCAAATTGACGCTTACCAGCCCGGGAGCGTTCGGAGGATCCCACTCCGTGACCCATCCGAGATTGGGATATTGCGTTGATTCAAAGTAGCGAGTACTTTGACGGTGCCAAAAATAGATCGGACCCGGCTTAGACTTTGTATACTGTGTCCATCGATCGGTCGTTTCGGTATTCTCATCAACCCACATACGGAAAGCCCGGTAAGGTGTGAAACCGTATGCAGTATCGACAGGCGGGTTGGTGTATCCGAGTCGGCCGATGATGTCCCGGGCCTTGTGAGATAGGGCATCGGGCGGACTGTTGTAAAGGAGCTTAGCCTGCCAGTTCACCTGATCGCCGAGCAAAGCAAGAGCCACGAGTCCCACCACGATCGAAGCGAGCAACGCGACCGCGAGTGCCGGCCGCAATCCGGTTTTTTCGCCTGATGCCGCGACCATCTCGGGCGACGGGGTTTCACCGGCCGCAAGGGCTGCCGCCAGCGGGTCGCCGCCGGGCAACGCCGCGGAAACCTGAATTGCCGTCGCCGGACGTTTGCTCGGCTCTTTTTCGAGACACCGCAAGACCACTCGTTCAACGAGCGGGTCAATATTTTCAACGTGGCTCGACGGGTTCGTCGGCGTTGAGCTTTCGTGCAGGCGGAGCAGTTCAATGATGTTGTCTGAATCGTACACCCGTTTTCCGGTGTACAGTTCGTATAACACCAGCCCAAGCGAATATATGTCACTCCTCTGTGAGACTTCGTCACCTTTCAACTGCTCGGGGGCCATATACGCCGGCGTGCCGGATGCCGCTTCGGCACCGAGCAACTCTTTCGCGACGACTGCAACGCCAAAATCGGTGATCCGAGCCTTGCCGCGGCCGTCGATCATGATGTTTGCCGGTTTCAAGTCGCGGTGCAGTACACCATTGTCATGAGCGGCGGCTAGGCCCGCACAGATCTGGCGTGCGATCTCATTGGCTTTGTCGCCGGGCAACCGGCCGATCCGACGGAGCAGCAACGATAGGTCCTCACCGTCTATATACTCCATCGACAGGAAATGCATTCCGTCAGTTTCCCCAATGTCATACACGCGGCAGACATTCGGATGAGATATTTGACGCGTAATGCGGACCTCGCTTTGGAAGCGAGCGAGAGCGGTTGCGTCGAGGGCCACGGCGTCAGGAAGAAACTTTAGCGCGACGATCTGTTTTAGTTTGAGATCCTCGGCCTTATAGACCTCGCCCATTCCTCCGCGTCCGAGAAGATTTACGATCCGGTAGCACTCAGCGAGCATCGTACCGGTTGCAAATCTCGCCCCATCTGGAGATTCAGGTGAGTGAGTCGGTGGCTTTTCTTTTGAAGGCAGAAGTGCCGTGGCTCCGGAAGTTGCGTCTGATGGCAGACGTGCCGTTGCTTCGAACGATTGATCGAAAGACAAACCGCAATTCGGACACTTGAAAGCGTCAATGGGAACCGAATATTTACAGGAGGGACACTTTGTCATCGAGTTCGTTCGGTTAAGTCGAAATACTTAACAAAGAAGTTTCGTCTCTATCGCCGTCAACTCGCCACAGGCAGGCTGCGGCACCCTGGAATCGATTTGTTTATGAAGACCTTAGATGACGCGATGATTATAAAGTCAGTCGGGCTTTCTTGCGAATGAAATAGCCTCAGTCCGGATAAATGAATCTGTCGAATTCCACTACTGAGGTCCGGCGAGTCTATAGACTTTCACCAAAATAAAGAGTGTGGCCCTGATCGTCGTGGATTACGAGCTCGCGCGTGTTCCAGGGTGTCTCGTGCACCTCTTTCACGAGAGGCACTCCGTTGGCTTTTAGTTGATCGGCAAAAGCGGCGACTCCTTCGATCTCGAAGTAGAGATGTATATGTCCGCCCTCATCGACATAAGGGATCGACGGATCTTTTTCGTCGACGAGCTTCAGATGAAAGAGGCTTTCGCCTGCCCGGATCCCGACATAGAAATCTTCGTAATTGAACTCGACGGCAAAGCCGAGCTTTTTGGTGTAAAAGCGGACGGACGAGGCGATGTCTGTCGTACGCAGCTGCGGGGCGATGGCTTTGATCTTCATGTTTCCTTTCGGCGCTTAATATAGAGATAGGCTTCTTTGATCAGCTTTGTCAGCGCTACTTCGTTGACGTCAACCGCGGGCCTAAGTTTCACGTGCCGCATAAATTTTCCGGTGCCCTCCAGCAGCTCCGTCCGGATCGGTGAGCTCGGCACCGCGAAAGAACCCGACATTTACATGAGACGTGAAGGCATTGACATAGCCGAATGCCGCGTCGCCGACACACGCGGTCGGATGGCCGTCATGCAGTAATTCCCGAACATCATCGCCGCATTCACGCATGATCTCAAACCAACAGCGGGCGATCGCTCCGAGTTCTCCGGAATGCTCTTGAAACCAGATGTCGATAGCCAGATCGCGCCTAGCAGCGGTCGGAAACCGCAAAAGTTTTTCCATAAAGCTCGTCTTCCGATGACCTTAGGCGAGCGGCCGGCCGAATACAGAATGTAGCCATCCGCGTCCTGGATCTCGAACCCACGCAATCCGTCGTCATTGTTTTCGAGGGGCAAAAAGAACTCGACGTTGCGAGAGGCGAATTCTGCGGCGAGAGCGTCCGGATCGGGAACGTATATGTAGGCATCCCAACGCGCGATACCCTGCTTGATGTCCCGAGTGTGATTTGGCAGCGGCTTGACGCCGACCTCCTTGAACATCAGCATCGCCCGGCCGCGCTGGACAATGCCGAAGAAGATGTCGTCGGGTTTCGGGCCCTCGAAACGTTATCTCAAACCCGAGCCTGTCGCGATAGAACGCAAGCGCCGCCGGAACGTTTCGAACGATAAAGAGCGGTGATGCACCGCCGATCTCAACAGTTTCCATAGCCCTTTGTTACGAGATATCGCCGCAGATCATATTCTACTTTTGTTCTGCTATCCGAGATTATATCCAAAATCCGAAATCGCGTTACCTCGGCTCGCCCCATTCGGGATTCCAGAGGCAACGCGCCGCGAGGATAACGGAGAATAGCCCTATCACGCCAAGCATTACAAGAGACCAGGTGAAAAAGAACCCGCCGCTCGACACGGCGATCTCAGGGTAGCTCTTGCCCGTCATATGGACGACCGGCATAGCTGCCGCAAAAAGCCCGCCCAAGAGCATAATCGCGTACCCAACTCGCCGCCCGCTGAGCATCAAGGTCCCGTAAAGCCAGACGAGCAATATCAGGACCGCGCCCAAGTTATCGGCCCCCGGCGGCGATATTCGACGGACAATGTCATCTACGAAATGAAGCGACAACAAAACGATGGATAGCACGGAAATGATCGTTAATAAACGTTCGCGGCTCATTTGCAGACTAACGGTTTTGGAAGTAGGGAAGTTTCCGCATTTTTTAGCTCAGCCGTCGAGGGGCCCAACGCCCGAGATTGGCGGTCGAATCACAGACAGCTTACTTTTGGGCCTTCGCATTGAGAAAGTCGTTCACCATCGGGACGATCGTCGTCATGCGGTTCATCAGCGTAACGTGTGTCGTGTCGGGCAAAATCGCCAGTCTCGATTCCGGGTGCGGCCGCATGTCGCCGTGAAGATCGCCGCCCTTGAGGCAGTACATTTCCGCGATGTGATCGAGCCGCACGCCGTCGGCGTCGCCGTGTATGAAGAAGAACGGAGCTTTGGTCGCCTTGAGCTTATCGGAGCCAAAGTCGTACGGTTTCGAGGCCGAGCGCTACGACGTGCTTGACGAATGCCGGGAATTCGTTCGGGGTCGGGCTCAATTTCTTGTACTCGGCCTCCATCGGCGAGCCTTTGAAGGCTTCCGCCGTGAGGTTGGAGAGTGCGTCGACCCCTTCCTTGACCCATCCATCGCGACGGATCACGGCTGAAATGCTGACAACCTTTCGCACCTTTTCCGGATGGCGGATCGCAAACTGCATCGCGGTGCCGCCGCCCAGGCTGTAACCTACAATATCCGCTCTAGGGATCTTCAGATGGTCGAGCAGCCCCGCCACATCGTCGGCGAGGTTTTCGAAAGTAATATCGCGTTTGATGTCGGCCGTACGTCCGTGACCCTGCATTTCAACGGCGATCACTTTCCGCGTTTTGGAAAGTTCGCTGATCCAGTCATTCCAGTCGCCCGAGATCGCCATGAACGCCCCGTGAAGCAACACCACAGGCTCGCCGCTGCCGTGGATCTCGTAATACATTTTTAGTCCGTTAACCGGAGCATAGCCGGTAGTCGGTTTTTGCTGAGCCGATACGACACCCGAAAGGAGCATCGCCAGCAGCATCGTCGCGGCAATAGTTGTCATTTTCATCTTAAAAAACACCTCACTGATCCT